>NZ_JAPRBT010000001.1:2529673-2653195 GCF_043352485.1 Methylorubrum sp. POS3 | reverse complement strand
CTTGGCCAGTGTCTTGGCCAGTGTCTTGGCCAGTGTCTTGGCCAGTGTCTTGGCCAGTGTCTTGGCCAGTGTCTTGGCCCGCGTCTCGGCCCACGTCTGGCCTCGGTTTCGGCCTTCGCCCGGTGGGCTGGAACGATCGCGCTCGCCGGGCTCCCGGCCGCGGGAGGCTGCCCAACTTGGTTAAAGACTGCCCGGGGGAAGCTCAAGCGGGCGAACCGAAACGGGGGCCCGGCGCGGGGCCGCCGCGGCGGATCCTGGCCTGCGGGTCTCCGGCCCATGCGAATTCGCTTGCGCCCCTTCGACTACGAATATAAAGATATCTTTATGTCTAGCGAGAGCAGCCCCGGGACGGCTTCGCCAACGGCTTCGGTGCCCTTTGCCGAGGCCCTCGCCGTGTTGCGCGCCGCCGCCGAGGAGACACGCCTGCGCATTCTGGCGCTGCTGGCGGAGGGCGAGCTGTCGGTCTCCGACCTCACCGACATCCTGGGTCAGTCGCAGCCGCGCATCTCGCGCCATCTCAAGCTTCTCGTCGAATCCGGGCTGATCGAGCGCCATCGCGAGGGGGCTTGGGCGTTCTTCCGCCTGCGGGAGGCGGCGATCGGCTTCGTCGAGCCGTTGATCGCCGCGCTCAAGCGCGAGGCGCCGCCGCTCTCCGAGGATCGGGCCCGGCTCGATTCGGTGCGGGCGCAGCGCGCCGAGGCCGCCCAGACCTTCTTCGCCCGCCTCGCCCCCAAATGGGACCGGCTGCGCTCGCTCCATGTCCCCGAGGCGACCGTCGAGGCGGCGGTTCTCGCCGCCCTCGGCGACCGGCCGATCCGTCACGTGGTCGATCTCGGCACCGGCACCGGCAAGATGCTGGCCCTGCTGGCGCCCCGCGCCGGCCGCGCCACCGGACTCGATTCGAGCCACGCCATGCTCTCCGTCGCCCGGGCGAACCTGGAGCAGGCCGGCCTGTCGCGGGTCGATCTGCGCCAGGGCGACCTGCACGCGCCGCCCTTCGGCCGGGCGGGCTTCGATCTCGTGGTGCTGCATCAGGTGCTGCATTATCTGGACGATCCGGCCCGGGCGCTTCGCGAGGCCGCCCGCCTCGTCGCTCCGGGCGGACGCCTTCTCGTGGTCGATTTCGCGCCCCACAGCCTGGAACAGCTGCGCGAGACCCAGGCCCATCGCCGCCTCGGGTTCAGTGCCGAGCAGGTGACGGGCTGGCTGGTCCAGGCGGGCCTCGGCCGGGTCGAGAGCCGCCATCTCGCCCCCGACGACGGCACCGAGCATCCGCTCACCGTCACGCTCTGGCTCGCCCACGATGCCGCGATCCGTCCGGCGGCGCAGGATGAGCGGGCGGTGGCCTGACATCGGGGCCCGACGCGATTTCGTCACGGGCAAGACGAGACGGGCAAGACGAGACGGCCAAGATCAATACGGCCAAGCCGACACGACTGAGACATGATCCGACAACAAGACCGAATGGACACGAAGGGACGAGATCCGATGCCCAGCGCTTCCCAGCACCGCGCCAGCCGCGACGGCTTCCGCCCGATCCGCGTCTCGATCGAGTTCTTTCCGCCCAAGACCGAGGAGATGGAGAAGATCCTCTGGTCCTCGATCGAGCGACTGGCGCCGCTGCAGCCCAAATTCGTCTCGGTGACCTACGGCGCGGGCGGCTCCACCCGCGAGCGCACCCACAACACCGTGGCCCGCATGGTGCGCGAGACCAGCCTCAAGCCCGCCGCCCATCTCACCTGCGTGAACGCCACGCGGGAGGAGATCGACGCGGTGGTGCAGTCCTACTGGGATGCGGGCGTGCGCCACATCGTGGCCCTGCGCGGCGATCCGGCCGAGGGCGTCGGCTACACCTACCGGCCGCATCCCGGCGGCTACGCCCAGACGTCCGATCTGGTGGCCGGCATCAAGCGGATCGGCGACTTCAAGGTCTCGGTCTCGGCCTATCCGGAGAAGCACCCGGAGGCCGCCTCGCTCGATGCCGATATCGACGCCCTCAAGGCCAAGGTCGATGCGGGCGCCGATCAGGCGATCACCCAGTTCTTCTTCGACAACGAGATCTATCTCCGCTACCTCGACAAGGTGCGTGCCGCCGGCATCGAGATCCCGATCATCCCGGGCATCCTGCCGGTGCAGAACTTCAAGCAGGCGGCCAACTTCGCCCGCCGCACCGGCGCCTCCGTGCCCTACTGGCTCGCCGCCCGCTTCGAGGGGCTGGAGAACGACGTCGAGACCCGCCGCCTCGTGGCCGCCGCGGTCGCCGCCGAGCAGGTGCTCGACCTCGTCGACCAGGGCGTGGAGGATTTCCACTTCTACTCGATGAACCGCTCCGACCTCGTCTACGCCATCTGTCACCTGCTCGGCCTGCGCTCGCAGGCCCCGAAGGCGGCCGCGAAGGCGGCGTAACCGCCCGCTTCTCCCCCCTGATCCCCTCCTGAAATGCCGAGTGTCAACTCAGCCGCGAAGGGGGTCTCCAGGGTTCACCGTGCCTTCCGGAGGTCTCCTTCGAGGCCTCCGCTTCGCTCCGGCACCTCGGGATGAGGTGGGTTGATGGGACCGACGCTTTCGGCCATCGCCATCCCGGAAAATCCAGGATCGTCCGACATGACCACCTTCCCCCCCGTCGACGGCACCGAGATCGAGCGCGCGCTCCGCGAGCGCGCGGCGGAGAAAATCCTCGTCCTCGACGGGGCGATGGGCACGGTGATCCAGCGCCTGAAATTCTCCGAAGAGGATTTCCGGGGCGAGCGGTTCAAGGACCACGGTCACGATCAGAAGGGCAACAACGACCTCCTGATCCTGACCCAGCCCGACGCGATCCGTCAGATCCACCTCGATTATTTCCTCGCCGGCGCCGATGTCTGCGAGACCAACACCTTCTCCGGCACGACGATCGCCCAGGCCGATTACGGCATGGAATCGATCATCCACGAGCTGAACGCGGAGGGCGCGCGGCTGGCCCGCGAGGCCGCCGCACTGGCCGAGAAGCAGGACGGCCGCCGCCGGTTCGTCGCCGGCGCCATCGGCCCGACCAACCGCACGCTGTCGATCTCGCCGGACGTGAACAATCCCGGCTACCGCGCCGTCACCTTCGATCAGGTCAAGCAGGCCTATGTCGAGCAGGTGCGCGGCCTGATCGACGGCGGCGCCGAACTCATCCTGATCGAGACGATCTTCGACACGCTCAACGCCAAGGCGGCGATCGCCGCCGCGTGGCAGGTCTTCGACGAGACCGGCATCCGTCTGCCGATCCAGATCTCGGGCACCATCACCGATCTGTCCGGCCGCACCCTCTCGGGCCAGACCCCGGGGGCGTTCTGGAACTCCCTGCGGCATTCCTCGCCGCTGACCTTCGGCCTCAACTGCGCGCTCGGCGCCAAGGAAATGCGCGGCCACATCGCCGAGCTCAGCCGCCTCTGCGACACCCTGGTCTGCGCCTATCCGAATGCCGGCCTGCCGAACGAGTTCGGCCTCTACGACGAGAGCCCGGAGGCCATGGGCAAGCTCGTCGGCGAGTTCGCCGAGTCGGGCCTCGTCAACATGGTCGGCGGCTGCTGCGGCACCACGCCGGACCATATCCGCGCCATCGCGGAGGCCGTCGCCGGCAAGACGCCGCGCCCGATTCCCGAGATCCCGCGCCTGATGCGGCTCTCCGGCCTGGAGCCCTTCGTGCTCACGAAGGAGATTCCCTTCGTGAATGTCGGCGAGCGCACCAACGTCACCGGCTCGGCCAAGTTCAGGAAGCTCATCACCAACGGCGATTACGCCGCCGCGCTGGATGTGGCCCGCGATCAGGTCGCGGCCGGCGCCCAGGTGATCGACGTCAACATGGACGAGGGCCTGCTCGACAGCCAGAAGGCGATGGTCGAGTTCCTCAACCTCGTGGCCGCCGAGCCCGACATCGCCCGCGTCCCGGTGATGGTCGATTCCTCGAAGTTCGAGGTGATCGAGGCGGGCCTCAAATGCATTCAGGGCAAGCCGATCGTGAACTCGATCTCCATGAAGGAGGGAGAGGAGAAGTTCATCGAGGCCGCCAAGGTCTGCCGTTCCTACGGCGCGGCGGTGGTCGTGATGGCCTTCGACGAGCAGGGCCAGGCGGATTCCTACGAGCGCAAGGTCGAGATCTGCACCAAGGCCTATCGTATCCTGACCGAGCAGGTCGGCTTCCCGCCGGAAGACATCATCTTCGATCCGAACATCTTTGCCGTCGCCACCGGCATCGAGGAGCACAATCCCTACGGCGTCGCCTTCATCGAGGCGACGCGGACGATCCGCGAGACGCTGCCCCACGCCCATATCTCGGGCGGCGTGTCCAACCTGTCCTTCGCCTTCCGCGGCAACGAGCCGGTGCGCGAGGCGATGCACGCGGTGTTCCTGTTCCACTGCATCAAGGCGGGCATGGACATGGGCATCGTGAATGCCGGCCAGCTCGCGGTCTACGACGAGATCCCGGCGGAGCTGCGCGAGCTGTGCGAGGACGTGGTCCTCAACCGGCGGGAGGATTCCACGGAGCGCCTGCTGGAGGCCGCCGAGCGCTTCAAGTCCGGCGCCTCGGCCCAGGCCAAGACCGCCGATCTCTTCTGGCGCGAGGCCCCGGTCGAGAAGCGCATCGAGCACGCGCTGGTCAACGGCATCACCGAGTACATCGTCGCGGACACCGAGGAGGCGCGCCAAGGCGCCGAGCGCCCGCTCCACGTCATCGAGGGCCCGCTGATGGCCGGCATGAACGTGGTCGGCGACCTGTTCGGCTCGGGCAAGATGTTCCTGCCGCAGGTGGTGAAGTCCGCCCGCGTGATGAAGCAGGCGGTGGCCTATCTCGAACCCTTCATGGAGGAGGAGAAGCGGGCCAATGGCGGCACCGGTCAGCGCCAGGCCGCCGGCAAGGTGCTGATGGCGACCGTGAAGGGCGACGTCCACGACATCGGCAAGAACATCGTCGGCGTCGTGCTGGCCTGCAACAACTACGAGATCATCGATCTCGGTGTGATGGTGCCGGCCGCCAAGATCCTGGAGACCGCCAAGCGCGAGAAGGTCGACATCGTCGGCCTGTCGGGCCTGATCACCCCCTCCCTCGACGAGATGGTCCACGTCGCCGCCGAGATGGAGCGCGAGGGCATGGACATGCCCCTTCTCATCGGCGGTGCCACGACGAGCCGCGTCCACACCGCGGTGAAGATCCATCCGTCCTACGCCAAGGGGCAGGCGGTCTACGTCACCGATGCGAGCCGCGCGGTGGGCGTGGTGTCGAGCCTGATCTCGAAGGAGACGCGTGGGGCCACCATCGAGAAGGTGCGGGCGGAATACGCCAAGGTCGCCGACGCGCATGCCCGCTCGGAACTCGACAAGCAGCGCCTGCCGCTGGCCAAGGCCCGCGCCAACGCCTTCAAGGTGGACTGGTCCGGCTACCAGCCGAAGAAGCCGAGCTTCACCGGCACCCGCGTCTACGGCTCCTACGAGGTCGCCGACCTCGTTCCGTATATCGATTGGACGCCGTTCCTGCAGACCTACGAGTTCAAGGGGCGCTACCCCGCGATCCTCGACGATCCCGAACAGGGCCCGGCGGCGCGCGCCCTGTTCGAGGACGCGCAGGCGATGCTGAAACAGATCGTGGAGGAGCGCTGGTTCAACCCGAAGGCGGTGATCGGCTTCTGGCCGGCCAACAGCGTCGGCGACGACATCGCGCTCTATACCGGCGAGAGCCGCTCGGAAAAGCTCGCCACCTTCCACGGCCTGCGCCAGCAGCTGTCGAAGCGCGACGGGCGTCCCAACACCTCGATCTCCGACTTCGTGGCGCCCGTCGAGACCGGCATCGCCGACTACGTCGGCGCCTTCGTGGTGACGGCGGGGCTGGAGGAAGTGCGCATTGCCGAGCGCTTCGAGCGGGCGAACGACGATTACCGCTCGATCCTCGTCAAGGCGCTCGCCGACCGCATCGCCGAGGCGTTTGCGGAGCGGATGCACGAACGCGTCCGCCGCGAGTTCTGGGGCTACGCACCCGACGAGACCTTCACGCCCGACGAGCTGGTCCACGAGAAGTACGACGGCATCCGGCCGGCGCCGGGCTACCCGGCCCAGCCCGACCACACCGAGAAGGTCACGCTGTTCGACCTGCTCCAGGCGGAGCGCCGCATCGGCGTGAAGCTCACCGAGTCCTACGCCATGTGGCCGGGCTCGTCGGTGTCGGGCCTCTACCTCGCCCACCCGCAGGCGCATTACTTCGGCGTCGCCAAGGTCGAGCGCGATCAGGTCGAGGATTACGCCCTGCGCAAGGGCATGGACGTGGCCGAGGTCGAGCGCTGGCTCGGGCCGATCCTCAACTACGATCCCGGCCGGTACCTCAAGGCGGCGGCCGAATAGGTCACACCCGGCGCGGGATCGCCCCCGCGCCGGCACTTTGCCCTTGCCGGGTCGGGCCCCGGCGGGGCAAGCCGACGGACCGGCCGGAGCGGCGACGCTTCGGCCCCTTCAGGAAACAGTCCGATGCGCCCCACGCTCCTCGTCCTCGCCGCGGCCCTGGCCTGCGGTCTCGCCGCCTGCAGCAGCACGGAGTCCGGCAATTCGGGCCTGTCGCAGAGCTTCGACACCGGCAATTACCGCCGCTCGAACGACACCAACGGCACGATGGACCGCAAGGACGTGAACCGCGCCTACACGCAGCCCTCGCTGCCCTCGATCGCCAATCGCGGGTTCTGATTTCTCTTCGAGAATCAGGCAGCCGGGTCTCACCGGCTGCCGGATCCTCATCCCAACCCACCGCCCTCATCCTGAGGTGGCGGCGCGAAGCGGCGCCCTCGAAGGAGGGCTCCAGGGCTCGCTGAGATATCTGGAGCCCTCCTTCGAGGCCCGCTGGTCGGTCACCTCAGGATGAGGGGGACGGGATGGAGGGGGGACTCCTCAATCCTCCCCGCCCGCGTAAAACCCCTCGGCGCCGAGGCCCTCTTCGAGCATCATCCGGGCGCGGGCGCGCAGCTTTTCCGTCTCGCTCTTCAGCTGGCCGCAGGCCGCCAGGATGTCGCGCCCACGGGGGGTGCGCACCGGCGAGGCGTAGCCGGCGTTGAAGACGATCTCGGAGAAGTGGTCGATCCGCTCCCAGTCCGAGCACTCGTATTTCGAGCCGGGCCAGGGATTGAACGGGATCAGGTTGATCTTGGCCGGAATGCCCTTGAGGAGCCGCACCAGGGCGCGGGCATCGGCATCCGAATCGTTGACGCCCTTGAGCATCACGTATTCGAAGGTGATGCGCCGCGCATTGCTCACCCCCGGATAGTTTCGGCACGCCTCGAGCAGCTGGGCGATCGGGTATTTGCGGTTCAGCGGCACCAGCTCGTCGCGCAGATCGTCGCGCACGGCGTGCAGCGAGATCGCCAGCATGGCGTTCGCCTCGAGGCCCAGCCGCTCGATCTGCGGCACGACCCCGGAGGTCGAGACCGTGATGCGGCGCCGCGACAGGGCCAGGCCCTCTTGGTCGGACATCACCGCCACCGCGTCGATCACGGCGTCGAGATTGTAGAGCGGCTCGCCCATGCCCATGAAGACGATGTTGGTGACGAGGCGCCCGACCTCGCCGCCATCCTTGCTCGGCATCTGCCCGGCGAAATCCCCGAGCGCGTCGCGGGCGACCACGAGCTGCGACACGATCTCCGCCGTCGAGAGATTGCGCACGAGGCGCTGCGTGCCGGTGTGGCAGAACGAGCAGGTCAGCGTGCAGCCGACCTGGGACGAGACGCAGAGCGTGCCGCGATCGTCGCCGGGAATGTAGACGCACTCGATCTCGGCGCCGCGATTGTGATCGTGGGCGCCGGTCGGCGCCATGCGCAGCAGCCATTTGCGGGTGCCGTCCCGCGAGACCTGCTCACTCACGACCTCCGGCCGGTCCAGGGTGAAGGCGTCCGCAAGCTGCGCCTTCAGCCCCTTGCCGACATTGGTCATCTCGGCGAAGTCGCGGGCGCCGCGCACGTAGATCCAGTGCCAGACCTGGGAGACGCGCATCCGCGTCTCGCGCTCGGCCACGCCGATTTCGAGCAATGCCTGCTTCAGGTCGGCCCGGGACAGACCGACGAGCGAGCGCTTGCGGCCGGGCAGGCGTGAGAGTGCCGTGACCTCGGGGGCCTTCTCGATCGGAGGAACGGCGCGCGTCTCGCGCCGGGCGGTGTCGAACGACGCCGTCGCCATGGAAATGACCTTGGTAGCTGGAATTTCTCTCATATACGCGGATTCGTCCGCGAACGCGAATGCGCCGGCCGCGCGGAGCGCATTCCGATGCAGCGGAGGCCGCCTCGCCGAAAGAGGGCGCCCCGGATCAGGCGCTCAACGGCCTTTCGACCGTTTCGGGCGGGCCGGCACCGGTCCGATCGCGATCCGCGTCTTCGGCCCGAGCCGCCGCAGCAGGCGGCGGAGATCCGCGGGCCTGAGGGCGACGCAGCCCTCCGTGGGCCGAAACCCCTCGCGGGCGATGTGCATGAAGATCGCCGATCCCCGGCCGGGGCGGATCGGGCCGCGGTTGTGGTCGAGATCGAGCACGAGGTCGTAGAGCCCGTCGTCGCGCCACATCGATTCGGCGCTGGTCGAGCTCGGCAGGCGGATCGGCCGGTTGTAGCGTCGATCCTGCGCGGCGTCGCACCAGCCGTCGTCCCGACGTGTCGCCCGCAGCGGCAGCGGGCTCGCCGGCCGCACGGGAAAGCGGTCCGGCCGGTAATACCCACCGCGCAGGCGAAACACGCCGCGGGGCGAGGCCCCGTCGCCCTCGCGCTTGACCGCCTGTACCCCGGAGCGTCCGAGCGCGCAGGGGATGACCGCCGCCCCCGCCACGAGCCGGCCCGCATCGGGCGAGCCCGGCAGAGGATGCACCCGCACCATCGCCAGCGCCGCCGGCCTCCGCTTTCCGCCCGTTCCCGGCCCGACATGCGTCATGTCCGGTTCGTTCCTTCACCGAAGCGTTGTCGCCCTTTTGCCCGTCCGGGCTGTGCGTTAGCGCGCGAGACAGACCGTCGAACATGGCGAAAATGCTGCATAAGCATACGTGCTGGATGGTCTAGAGGCGTGAATGATCTAAATTAACGCTCAGGCAGGGCCGTACGGGCGCTGCCGACGGTGGACCTTTGGGCACATGCTCTCGGACCAGTCCTCCGTCATGATCTCCTTTCTGTCGCCTGCCCGAGCCTCTGGGCTCGGGTCACCGGATGAGCTTGCCGAAAGTCACGTCGTCGATGTCGAACCCTTATTGCCTCCTCGTCTGCGATGACGACGACGCCCTGCGCGAGGCACTGACGGAACAGATCGACGCCTACGAGGAATTTTCCGTCATCGGCGAGGGCACCGCCGCCGGAGCCATGGCCCGGGTGGCGGAGGAGCGCATCGACCTCGTCGTGATGGATGTCGGCCTGCCCGACATGGATGGACGCGAGGCCGTGCGGGCCATGCGCCGCAACGGCTATCGTGGCCCGATCATCGTCCTGACCGCCCAGGAATCCGACGACGACATGGTCGAGGGCCTGGAGGCGGGCGCCAACGACTACGTGGTCAAGCCGTTCAAGTTCGCGGTGCTGCTCGCCCGCATCCGCGTCCAGCTGCGCCAGCACGAGGCCAGCGAGGACGCGGTGTTCCGCATCGGTCCCTACACCTTCCGCCCCGGCGCCAAGCTGCTCGTCGGCGAGCGCGGCTCCAAGCTGAAGCTCACCGAGAAGGAGACCGCGATCCTGCGCTACCTCTACCGGGCGGGCCGTGAGGTGGTGGGACGCGACACGCTGCTGGCGGAGGTGTGGGGCTACAACGCCCACGTCACCACCCACACCCTCGAGACGCATATCTATCGGCTGCGCCAGAAGATCGAGCCGAACCCGGCCACCGCCGCGATCCTCGTCACCGAGGGGGGCGGGTACAAGCTGTTGCCCTGAGGAGCCTCAGGCGCCGGCAGCCGCTGGTTGGCTCTTCGCTTCGCGCGATGCCCCGGCAGAGCCGAGGCCGCTGCGCGGGGCAGTCTTCGTGCCCCCCGGCAAAGGAAATCGGCGGCGGCGTTTCGCGCGCGTCCCGTATCGGTTAAGCTTCACCGGGCCGTGACGGGATCGGCCGAGGGGCGGGACAGGCGTTGGGGCTCGACGACGATATCGCGATCCTGGCCGCCGCTCCGGTGTTCGAGTTGTTCGATCGCGACGCCCTGCGCCTCCTGAGCTTTGCCGGGGATCGGCGTCAGCTCGAGGCCGGCGAACGCCTGTTCGCCCGCGGCGAGCCGTCCGACGGCGGCTACGTGGTGATGTCCGGCACGATCGCGGTCGAGTCCCGCCGCGACGATGCGCCGGCGACCCTGGTTGCCCGCTCCGGGCTGATCGGGCGCAACGCCCTGTTCCGCCAGGTCGAGCGGCCGGCGGACGCCCGGGCCGTGGAGACGGCGGACGTGATGCGCCTGACGCCGTCGGTGATGAGCCGCGTGCTGCGCGAGTTTCCCGAGGTTGCAGTGGCGGTCCATGACGGCATCGCCGGGGAGTTGCGCGACCTCGTTCAGGGGTTCTCGCGGGTCGGCGGGCGCCTGCGGGATCTCGTGCCGAGAGAGCGGTGACAGGAGGGTGCGGCTTTTGTAAGCACGCCCGATCCTTCGCGTCGCGAACCGCCGGAACCTGACGATGTCCCAAGCCGCCTCCCACGCCGATCTCGAAAAGACCATCGAAGCCGCCTGGGAGGATCGCGCGAACGTCTCGACCGCGACGACCGGCGCGGTGCGCGAGGCCGTCGAGGAGGCCCTGAACCTGCTCGATTCCGGCAAGGCCCGCGTCGCCGAGAAGGCCGGCGAGTCCTGGCAGGTGAACCAGTGGCTGAAGAAGGCGGTGCTGCTCTCCTTCCGCCTCAACGACATGGTGCCGATCGAGGGCGGCCCCGGCTCGTCGCCGTGGTGGGACAAGGTGCCGTCGAAATTCTCGGGCTGGGGCGAGGCCGAGTTCCGCTCCGCCGGCTTCCGCGCGGTGCCGGGCTGCTTCGTGCGCCGCGGCTCCTACATCGCGCCGGGCGCGGTGCTGATGCCGAGCTTCATCAATCTCGGCGCCCATGTCGGCGAAGGCACCATGGTCGACACCTGGGTGACGATCGGCTCCTGCGCCCAGGTCGGCAAGAACTGTCACATCTCGGGCGGCGCCGGCATCGCCGGCGTGCTGGAGCCGCTCCAGGCCAACCCGGTCATCATCGAGGACAATTGCTTCGTCGGCGCCCGCGCCGAGGTGGCCGAGGGCGTGATCGTCGGTGAGGGCTCGGTGCTGTCGATGGGCGTCTATATCGGCGCCTCGACCCGCATCATCGACCGCACCACCGGCGAGACCTTCTACGGACGCGTGCCGCCCTATTCGGTCGTCGTCTCCGGCACGACGCCGGGCAAGCCGCTGCCCGACGGCACGCCCGGCCCCGGTCTCTACTGCGCCGTGATCGTCAAGCGCGTCGATGCCGGCACCCGCGCCAAGACCGGCATCAACGAATTGCTGCGGACCTGAGGCGCGGGACGGTGTGCGGGGCGCTCCGCACGCCGTGATGGAACGACGGCCATCGCGTCGCGGCGGCATCGGCCCGCCCGCGACGCGTCGGGGGTCCGTTCGTCCCGCCGCTTCCCTCCCGGCGGCGGACATCCTCGCGCGGGCCGTCCATCGTTCGGTGGCGGTTTCGATGAAGCGGATGCCGATTCGTCGAAACGCGCGACGTAACCGGAACTGAGGGCCGCCGGCCTGATGCGATCAGGTCGGAGGCGGCTCGACGAGCAGGACACCCGCTTGATCATGGCGACGGCCGGCACCTCCCATCCAACGCTCACGACCCGCATTCTCGACCTCACGGTCGCGGGGCAATCCGTCCCGACGCCCTGCACGGAGATCGGCACGGGACCGGCCGCCCTGCTCCTGCCGGCCCTGTCCTCGATCTCGGCCCGGGAGGAGATGCGGCCCCTCGCCCGCGAACTGGCCGGGGGGCATCACTGCCTTGTGCCCGACTGGCCGGGCTTCGGCGCGCAGGCCCGCGCCCGGGTGCCGCTCGCGCCTGCGACCTACCATGCCTTCCTCGACGCGCTGCTCGCCGCCGCGCCCGGACCCTACGCGCTGGCCGTCGCGGCGGGCCACGCCGCGCCCTATCTCGTGGCGGCCGCGCGGCGCCACCCGGACGCCTTCGGGCGGCTGGTTCTGGTGGCGCCGACCTGGCGCGGGCCGCTGCCGACCGCGATGGGCGAGCGGCGCGCCCGGTGGTTCGGGCGCATCCGCCGCGCCATCGAGATGCCGCTCGTCGGCGAGGCCCTCTACCGGATCAATATCAGCCCGCCGATCATCGGCCGGATGATGCGCGCCCATGTCTACGCGGAGGCCGCCCACGTGACCCCCGAGGTGATCCGGGCCAAGCACCGCATCACCCGCCAGAGCGGCGGACGCTTCGGCACGGCGGCCTTCGTGACCGGCGGGCTCGATCCGGTCGGCTCCCGCGCGGAATTCCTGGCCCTGTTCGGCAGCGATATTCCGCCGGTGCGGGTGCTGCGGCCGGAACGGGCGCCCCGTCGCTCGGGCGGCGAGATGGATGCGCTGATCGCGACCGCCGGGGTCGAGGCCCGCACCGTGCCGGGGGCTCTCAGCCCGCATGAGGAGTTTCCCCGGGAGGTCGCCGCGGCGATCCGCGGCTGAGGCCCGGAGCCCGCCCCGACGGAATAGAGGCGGCTCGTCGCGGGACAGAGCGGCACGGCAAGGGCCGGCGATGTCGGCCCGATGAAACGGGGTCGGATACGGCTCCGGCCCCGGTCCGGCCGCTCGCCGGAATCGCCCGAAAGCCGTCTGATCCGCCATTTTCCGAACGACACGGCGGTCACGAAATCGGGAACAACGCGGAAAAGCTGTCAGGAAACAGGATGTTGCAGGACTGTGACAAAGCTGTCGTACGTCCATCATAGAGAAATGCGGATTCGATCAGTATCCGATTCTCGAAAGTGCCTCGTTCGATGCTCCGTCCGCCGGTCCGCCACGCCGCCCTGCTGACCGTCCTTCTGACGACCCTGTGTTCGGCGCTGCCCCTGGCGGCACAGACCGAGGCCCCGCAGGCGGCTCCGCCTCCGGAGACATCCGCGCCCTCGCTGGACCGGGACAAGCTGAATCCGGGGGCGCCGGCGCCGAAGGCCTATCTCACCGACGCGACCGCACCGAACCTCGTCGCGATCCTGCCCCCGCCCCCCGCCGGCCACTCGGTGGCGGAGGCGGCGGATCGGGCCGCCTTCAACGCGACGCGGGCCTATCAGGGCAGCGAGCGCTGGGCGCTCGCCACCAACGACGTCGCCGAGGGCGGCGCGGCCCTGCTGGAGGATTATGCCTGCGTCCTCGGCCAGCGGCTCGAACAATCCCGCGTGCCCGACCTGATGCGACTGCTCGACCGGGCCCGTCTCGACATCGCCCGCGCCACCCGCGAGACCAAGCGCCGCTACCGCCGCCTGCGGCCCTTCGTCGGCAACGACGCGCCGATCTGCGTCGCCCGCTCGCCCGAACTCGCCGACAGCTACAGCTATCCCTCCGGGCATGCGAGCCAGGGCTGGGCCTACGGTCTCATCATGGCGAACCTGATCCCGGAAAAGGCGACGCAGCTCCTCGTGCGCAGCCGGCTCTACGGCGAGAGCCGGGTGGTGTGCGGCGTCCACTGGCTGAGCGACGTCGTCGCGGCCCGCACCGGCGCCTCGGCGCTCGTCGCGGTGCTGCTCGCCGATACCGGTTTCCGTGCCGATCTCGAGCGAGCCAGGGCCGACCTGAAGAAGGCGCTCGCGGCGGGCGGTGCCAAGCCCGACCCGGCGGTCTGCGCCCGCGAGGACGCCGCCGCTCGCCAACCCCTTCTCTGAGTGGAGAGATCTGTTGCGCTCAGGTCACAGGCGGGACAGTTCTGCTGATTGCCCCTTTAGAGCTTTGCGTTGCAGTATTCTGATTTTGTTTATCAATCGCCGCGGCGGTTAGATTTATAATTATTATAGATTCATCTAGCAATTGTATTGCTCTTGATGACGCGCGTGGACGTCGGCACCGAGGGGGCTTGCCGCCTTACGAGTCGTCCATGCCTGCATCCACCCGCCACCACGCCCCCGCGCATCTCGCCGCTCTACTCGTCGCCAGCACCGCACTGACGAGCCCGGCCCTCGCCCAACAGGCCAGCACGTCGCTGGAGACGATCACGGTCGAGTCCGGGGCAAAGCTGACCGAAGGGCCAGCCCTCGGCAACGGTGCCGTCACGAGCGGTGGCGGGGGCGGGCCGAGCGGGGTCGTCGGCTACACCGCGCAGGTCAGCCCGACGGCGACCAAGACCAACACGCCGCTGATCGAGACCCCGCAATCGGTCACGGTGGTCACCCGCGAGCAATTGAACGACCGCAATGTCCAGACGGTCACCGAGGCGCTGGGCTACGTCGCCGGTGCCTCATCGAACGTGTTCGGCTTCGATCCTCGCTTCGATTCCTTCTACGTGCGCGGCTTCGACCTGACCTACAACGGAATCTTCCGCGACGGTCTGCGCCAGATCGGCTCCAGTCTGACGCTGCCGCGGATCGAGCCCTACGGATTGGAGGCCGCCACGATTCTGCGCGGCCCGGCCTCCGGCCTCTTCGGACTCGGCTCGCCCGGCGGCATCGTCGATGCGACGACCAAGCGCCCGATCTTCACGCCCTTCGGCGAAGTGCAGTTCCAAGGCGGCAACTACAACCGCTTCCAGGGCAATTTCGATCTGGGCGGCCCGGTCGAGGGAAGCGGCGGCACGATGGCCTACCGGGTCACCGGCATCCGGCGGCAGGCCGACACCTTCCTACCCGGCGCCATCGACGACCGAACCTACATCGCTCCGGCTTTTACTTGGAAGCCCTCAGCCGATACCACTCTGACGTTCCTGGGCGAGTACCAAGAGAACAAGCTGCCTGGAAACCCGGCGTTCTTTAACGAAAACGGTCGGATCACCCGGCTCTATTCGGGCGATCCTGCGCTCACCGACTTCAAGCAGCGGCAGGGCCGGATCGGCTACGCCTTCGAGCATCGCTTCTCGCCCGATCTCGTGTTCCGCCAGAACGCCCGCTATTATGGCGTCGCCAATTCCTACGCCTATGTGCAGATCAATTCATTGAACGATGCGCGCACGCTGGCGAACCGAGGAACCGGCTTTCTGAAGGAACAATTGAGCCAAGTCACGCTCGACAACCAGATCGAAGCCCATCTCGCGACCGGCCCGGTCCAGCACACGCTTCTCGCTGGCGTCGACTACGCGCATTACGACTTCAACACCCGCAGCGGATTTGGGGTCGCTCCGGATCTCGATCTTCTCACCCTGAATTACGGGCGCCAATCCATCGCGGCACCACCGCTCGGCCCGCGCAACTTCCAGAGTCAGGATCAGGTCGGCGTCTATCTTCAAGATCAAGCCAAGCTCGACCGCTTCATCCTGACGCTGTCGGGACGGCACGATTGGGTGTTCCAAACCAACCGCGCGGAAGGAACCCCAGGGACTCAGCCCCAGGACGATCGAGCCTTCACGGGCCGCGCGGGTCTCAGCTACCTGCTCGCGCCCGGTCTCGTGCCCTATGCGAGTTATGCAACGACCTTCGCGCCGCAGATCGGTTTCGATGCCGCCAAACGCGCATTCAAGCCGACAACCGGCGATCAGATCGAAGCGGGCGTCAAGTATCTGATCCCGAACACGAACATTCAGGCGAACGTCGCCGGCTTCGACATCGTGCAGAGCAGCGTGCTGCGCACGGACCCGAACAATCTCACCGCGCAGATCGCGTCCGGTGCCGTGCGCTCGCGCGGCTTCGAGATGGAGTTGATCGCCAATTTCGCGCCCGGCACCAATCTGACGCTGGCCTACACCCATCTCGATCTGCGCTATCTGCGTCAGTCGACGCCGGATCCCAACGATTCGACGCGGCTGATCGATATCTCCGGCAACGCGCTCTCCGGCATCCCAGGCGACACGTTCTCGGCCTTCGGTACCTACCTGTTCCCGCCTGCCTCGCCGCTCGCCGGCCTGACCATCGGTGGCGGCACGCGCTTCACGACCCATAGCTTCGGGAACGAACTCAACACGTTCCGCAACCCGACGGTGACGTTGTTCGATGCGCTGGTGGCGTACGATTTTGCCGCGATCGACCCGAAATACAAAGGTTTCCGCGCGCAGATCAACGGCTATAACGTCCTCGATCGCAACTACTTTAACTGCCAAGCTGGCTACTGCTATCGCGGCGCGCCGGCAACGGTGATCGGGAGCCTGATCTATCGCTGGTGAGACAAGCCGTCCTCTCAGGCCTCCGACCCAAGCCGCCCTCGACGGCGCCCTGCCGGAAGGCTTCGCCGTCTTCGCGGGCCGGCTGCGCCTCGATCCCGATCCGGAAGCGCGAACGCTGCCGGAACTGGCCGCGCGCGGCGCGCTGTCGGATGCGTTGGCGATCTTCGCCGACACGCATCCCGGGGGCGAGCGCCGGGCGGTGGCGTCGCTGTGGAGCGCCTATCTCTTCGCCGGACTGATCGCACCGGGGCTCGCCGCCGGGGCGCGGCTCGGGCTGGCGCTGGCACCGGATCGCCTGCGCCTCGCCGCCGGGAACGGCTTGCCCGAAGCCTTCCACCTCGGGCCCGAACGTCCGCTCCCGGCCCCGCTGCCGATGCAGGTCGACCGATTGCTCGCCGAATGCGTCGCCCCGGCGGTGCGACTCCTGCGCGCCGAGACCGGGCTGTCGGTGCGTCTCCTGTGGGAGAATGCGGGCGGCTACCTGTTCTGGACGCTCGGGACCCTGGCCCGCGAGACGCCGGAGCGGGCCGGCGAGGTGGAGGAAGCCTTGCGGGCGCTCCGCTGGCCGCAGGAGGCCTGCACCGCCCTCACCCTGATGCGCGCTGATGCCCTGGCCGGGCTCGAGGCGCCGCGCCGCCGGGTCTGCTGCCTGCGCCACGCCCTGCCGGGGCATGGGAAATGCGCCGGTATCTGCCCGCTGCTGCGCGGGCAGGCGGGCGGCTGATCCGGCCCTCGAACCCGCTCGCTGCCGCGTCGACCGCCGGAGCGAGGCCCCGGCAGTCCCGTGCCGTCCGGTGCGGCGGCGATCCTGCGCCGCCGCCGGCTCAGGCGGTTCCGGCCTTCTTCTGCCGACGGCGGCGCGCCAGCATGTTGAGGCCCTCCACACCCGCCGAGAAGGCCATGGCGGTGTAGATGTAGCCCTTCGGCACATGCGCCCCGAAGCCCTCGGCGATCAGCGTCATGCCGATCATGATGAGGAAGCCCAGCGCCAGCATCACCACCGTCGGGTTCGCCGCGATGAAGCGCGAGAGCGGATCGGCGGCGATCAGCATCACGGTCACGGCGGTGACGACCGCGATCACCATGATCGGCACGTGCTCGGTCATGCCGACGGCGGTGATGATCGAGTCGATCGAGAAGACGAGGTCGAGCACGAGGATCTGGCCGATCGCCGCGGCGAAGCCGATGCTCGCCCCGCTTCCGGCCTTCTCCTCCGGGTTCGGATCGACGGTGTGATGGATCTCCTTGGTGGCCTTCCAGAGCAGGAACAGGCCGCCGGCGATCAGGATGAGGTCGCGCCAGGAGAAGCCCTTGCCGAACACCTCGAAGACCGGCTCGGTCAGGTGGACGATCCAGGCGACCGTGCCGAGGAGGGCCAGCCGCAGGATCAGCGCCAGCCCGATGCCGATACGCCGGGCCTTGGCTTGGTTCTCGGGCGGCAGCTTGTTGGTCAGAATCGAGATGAAGATGAGGTTGTCGATCCCGAGCACCACCTCCATGACCACGAGGGTGGCGAGCGCCGCCCAGGCGGTCGGGTCGGCGGCGAGTTGCAGCAGGCTGTCCACGGTCGGTCCGTCCGGCGTCAGAGCTTGAAGGGAAGGGGAATGCGGTTCGCCCCCGTCTCGATCGGGGGCGCGAGCACGCGCACCGCCTTCGGCATCACCTTGAAGTGGGCCGGCGTCCAGGTGGTCAACTCGCCGTCGGTGTTGACCGCCCGCGGCTTGCGGGTCGTGAGCTTGAGTTCGGTCGTCTCGAAGGCGCGCACGTCCTCGGCCTGCCCGTGGGTGCCGCGGCGCAGGGCCGGCAGCAGCGCCACCAGCCGCCACCAATGATCGACCTCGAGGCTGTAGAAATCGAGCTTGCCGTCATCGACGGTGGCATCCTCCTGCACCGTCATGCCGCCGCCGTAATGGCGCCCGTTGCCGACCGAGGCCTGGATCGTGGTCACCTTCTCGGTGGTGCCGTCATGCTCGATCGTCACGGTGAAGGGCCGCGCGCGCCGCAGCAGCCGGAAGGCCGCGATGGCGTAGCCCACCGTGCCCCAGGTCTTCTTCGCCTCGGCGGTCAGTTCGCCCGCGAGGTCGGCGGAGAAGCCGATGCTCGCGACGTTGAAATAGTAATGCCCGTTGACCCAGCCGAGATCGATCGCCTTCTCCGGGGCCGTCGGGATGACCCGCGCCGCGGCTTCCGGCTCCAGGGGCAGGCCCAGGGAGCGGGCGAGGTCGTTGGCGGTGCCGAGGGGCAGGATGCCGAAGGGTAGCTTCGTCTCCACCAGCGCGGGCGCGGCGGCGTTCATCGTGCCGTCGCCGCCGCCCAGCACCACGAGATCGACCGAGGGCGCGTGGCGGGTGATGGTCTCGTGGCAGTCGCGGTTGTTCTCCGGCTCGACAAGATCGAGCCCGCCCTCGCGCAGGATGTTCCGGATTGCATCGAGGGATGCCCCGCCGCTGCGGGCCTTGCCGTTGACGAGCAGCAGGGCGCGGCGCGGTGTTCCGTCCGCCCGGCTCATGGCATGCCTCCCTGGGCTCGGGGGCGGAGGGCGAGTGGCAGATTGATCGCGGCCGGCAAGATCGTCTCGCACGCAGTCGCGCCGCGTCAGCGCTCGGGTCGCGAAGGGGTCCGACATCGCGACCGACGCCTCGGCCGCCAGAGGGGCCCGGACCCGTCTCTGGAGAGCCCACCGCGCCCTCGCTCCAACGAGGAGGAGCGGCGATCCGGTTGAAGGCTCCCGCCCAAGGTGGGAGGTTCCGGCGGGAGGGCAAGGGTTGGGGCAAAGGGTTCGGGGAGGAGGACCGGCATCCGGCAAGGGTCAAGGGTCGGCAAGGACCGGCCGCCTTGTCCGATGCAAATCAGCAACGGTTCCGGAGAATGCGCCGACGGCAGCGCGGGACGGGAACCGCGCATGCGACGGGCCGCGTTTCTTCAGGTCGCGCCCGACCGATCGGTGATGCCATGCGCCCCCTCCTCGTTACGACCGCCCTGGCGGTCCTTGCCCTGTCGTCGCCGGTCGCCGCCCAGCAGGGACCGGGCTGGGTCGATCCTCCGGCCAAGGCAGCGGATGCGCCGGCCAAGCCGAAGACTGAGCTGCCGCCGGTGACACGGTCGGAGACCCCTCCCTCGGCCTCATCCCCTGCGGAGGCGACGGCCCCGTCCCGGCGCGAGACCCGCTCGGCGGCCACGGGCGACACCCCGGCCGCGCATCGCACGGCGCGCGGCACCCGCCGCGTGGGCGAGGAGCGGCAGGCCCGGCGGCAGGCGGCCCGGGAGGCGGCGGCCCGCGAGGCCGCGGGCCGGGCGCCGCGTTCGGCCCGCGTCGCGCCGCCGGTCTTCACGCCGCCGCCGCGGGAGATGCAGGGCATGGCCCGCGCGGAACCGGATCCGCGCTTCTCCGAATGGGCCGGTTCGGCCCAGCGCCTGAGCGATGCCTATCTCGATAGCGTGTCGAGCCCCGGCGACGGGATGGCTGCGGCGGCGCCGCGCTTCTACGCCCCCCAGGTCCGCTTCCATGGACGCATGATGTCGCTCGCCGCGCTGATGGCGGAGAAGCGCCGCTTCGCCCGGCGCTGGCCGGAGCGGCGCTACGAGCCGCAGGGTGATCCGCGGGTTTCGTGCAATGCCGCAACCGCGACCTGCCTCGTGCGCACGATCCACGAGTTCACCGCCGAAAGCCCCGGCCGCGGCGCCCGCTCGCAGGGGGTGGGTGAATTGGTGCTGACGGTGAGCTTCGCGAGCGGGCGCCCGGTCATCGTCGAGGAGACGAGCCGGGTGCTGCGCCGCGGTGCCCTCAGCGCCTCGGTCGGCGGACGTGGCGGCGCCTGACCGGTACGGGGCAGCAGGGGCGTGGCACGGCGGCGGGCGATCCTCCAACCGGCGGTTCCCGCGGGGAAGGCGGCGCTTGGCTCCGCCCTGCGGTTCCGCCCGGCCCGCCCGATTGTGCTAGGAGGAGGCGCGAGACCGGGACCGGTCCGAGAAGCGGCCGGCGAGACGGAGTGACCCGCGCGTGAAGGGATCGGCAAAGGCCGCAGCGAGGAGCGGGACGGAGATCGCATCTCCGCCCGAGATGCCGGTCTCGGAGGATGACCGCCGCATTCGTCAGATCATCCTGGCCGAACTCGACCGCCGCCGGGTCCGTCCGGTGGCGCGCCGCACGCTCGCCCTGATCGCCGAGGGCTTCGTCGAGCCCGCCGACGGGCTGCCCGGCTACCGCATCGTCGATCGCTTCGGCGCGGTCCGATTGCGGGGCGAGGGCGAAGGCGCAGGAGTGCCGCTCACCATCCACGACCTCGTCGACGAACTGGCCGAACAGCACCCGGCCCTGGTCCTGCCGGCCCTGCCGCCGCCGGAGCCTGCGGAGCCGCCGCGCGATCCGATCGCCGACGTGCGGGCGGCGGGCGCCCGCTTCGTCGAGACGCAATCCGCCCTGGCGCGCTCGCTGGCCAACACCTCGGCGGAGCGCAGCCGGGCCCTCGCGAGTGCCGCCAGCGAAACCGTCGAGGGCTGGCGCCACCGCTTGGCCGAGCGGTTCAGGGCCAAGGCTCGTCCGGCACCCGCCGCGCCGTCCCCCGTGGCATCGACGACGCCCGATTTCGCTGTTCCCTTGACGACCTCCTCGTCCGCCCCCCCGCCGGTCGGCGGGGCCGCGAACGGCGCCCGCTTCGGAATGGCCTTGGCCGGACCCGCTCTCGGCGGAGCCGCCTTGAGGAACCGTCTGAGTGGCGGCCTGCGCACCGCTTCCGCCCGGTCCCGCGAGACGGCGGTGCGGCTGCGCGACTGGGTGGATGACGGGCTGGCGGCGGGCAGCCGCCGGCCGGTGGTGCTCATGGGTTTGGGGGCCTTGGCGGGCGCGGCCCTGGTGGCCGCCCTCGTCCTGACCGGGCGGGAGGACGGCGTCGGCGAGACGCAGTCCGAGAGGCAGGCCTCGCGCAATGCCGCCCCGCAGGCACCCGCCGGAGAATCCGCGCCCGATGCCGCCCCGACGGACGCGGCTCCCAACGCTGCCGGAACGCCGCCCCCCGAGACGGAGCAGCGCCCCGCCGAGCCACCCCGCACCGCCAATGCCAACGCCGTCGTCGGCGCCGCCGAGGTGATCGACACCGCGACCCTGCGGGTCGGCGGCAAGCTCGTGCGGCTGTTCGGCGTCGAATGGGTGCGCGGCGGACAGGCCGACGAACTCGCGAAATACCTGCGCGGACGGCCCGTCACCTGCCTGCCGGCGGCGGGCAGCAGCGCCCATGTCTGCACCGTCGAGGGCCGCGACCTGTCGGAGGTCGTGCTGTTCAACGGCGGCGGCCGTGCCTCCTCGGAGGCCACGCCCGAACTCGTCGCCGCCGAGGATCATGCCCGCACCGAGCGGCTGGGCGTGTGGAAGCGGTGAGCCCGCGTCCTGGATCCGCCGGCGCCTGCGTCGGGAGGGCGACCGGCGCATAAACCGGGCAGCGGCCGCGCGGCCAGGCGCGGCGGCCCGGATACCGTCTGCCGGACGATGCTCTACACTGCACGCGGCGCACGATTCGCGCGGCGAACGGACAGACGGGAGCTCATGACCATCTCGCTCGGCCTGAGCGCCTTCGCCGTCGTCCTCGCCCTGCTCGTCGTCGTGACGCTCGCCATCGGGATCCGCACGATCCCGCAGGGTCACGTGCACACCGTCGAGCGGTTCGGGCGCTACGACCGCTCGCTCGGCTCCGGGCTCGGCCTGATCATCCCCTATGTCGAGCGGATCGGCCGGCGGGTGAACATCATGGAGCAGGTCGTCGAGGTGCCGAGTCAGGAGGCCTTCACCCGCGACAATGCGGGTGTGCGGATCGACGCGGTGGTGTTCTATCAGGTCCTCGATGCCGCGCGCGCCTCCTACGAGGTCTCGAACCTTCAGATGGCGCTCCTGACCCTGACCATGACAAACATCCGCACTGTGGTCGGCTCGATGGATCTCGACCAGCTGCTGTCGCACCGGGACGAGATCAACGAGCGGCTGCTGCGGGTGCTCGACGCGGCCGCCGCGCCCTGGGGCGTCAAGATGAACCGCGTCGAGATCAAGGACATCCTGCCTCCCGCCGATCTCGCCGGTGCCATGGCCCGGCAGATGAAGGCCGAGCGCGAGAAGCGTGCCTCCGTGCTGGAGGCCGAAGGCCAGCGCCAGGCCGAGATCCTGCGCGCGGAAGGGCGCAAGCAATCGGCGATCCTGGAAGCGGAGGGGCGCCGCGAGGCCGCCTTCCGCGATGCCGAGGCGCGGGAGCGCGGGGCGGAGGCCGAGGCGAAGGCCACCGCCATGGTCAGCGAGGCGATCGCCAAGGGCGATCTCGCGGCCGCGAATTTTCTGGTCGCCGAGAAATATGTCGAGGCGATCCGCGCGCTGGCGACGGCGCCGAACCAGCGCGTCGTCGTGGTGCCGATCGAGGCGGCGGGGCTCGCGGGCACCCTCGGCGGGATCGCCGAGATCACCCGCTCGGTCTTCGGAGAGGGCGGAAGCGGCGGGGCGGGCCGCGGCGGGCTGCCGCCGCGCGTCCCCGCCACCCCGTCCGCTCCCCCGAAGGTCTGATCCGTGGCGGCTCTCGACGCGCTCGGGCCCGCCTGGATCTGGATCATCGCCGGGCTGCTGCTCGTGGGTGGCGAACTCGCCCTGCCCGGCGTCTTCCTCGTCTGGCTCGGCCTCGCCGCCGGATTGACCGGATTGGCGGAGGCCGCCTTCGGGCTGCCCTGGCAGGGACAGCTGCTGCTGTTCTCGGTGCTCGCCGTCGCCGCCGTGGTGCTGGCGAGCCGCCTCAACCGGGAGCGGGCGCCGATGCTGAATCTGGGAGCCCACCGCCTGATCGGCCGCAGCTTCCGGCTGGAGAACGGCATCGTCGCGGGCGAAGGGCGCGTCCGCCTCGACGACACCCTCTGGCGCGTCGCCGGACCGGACCTGCCCGCCGGAACACAGGTCCGGGTGTCCGGCGTCGAGGGGACGGTGCTGCGGGTGGAATCCGTCCAGCAGAAGGAGGAAACCGTAGGCTCCCCAGGCTCGTGAAAGCCGTCCCAATCGGATTCTCCGACCAAACTCCCTCATCCTGAGGCGCCGGAGCGAAGCGGAGGCCTCGAAGGAGGGCTCCAGCTGACGCGCGATTCCTGAAGCCCTCCTTCGAGGCTCCGCCTTCGGCGAAGCACCTCAGGATGAGGACGAGGATGGGAGAAATTGCCGGATCGAGATGGTCGACGCCCGCTGATCGGGATGTTCAGCGGATGAGGTTGCTCTTCGCGAGATCGAGGATGGCGTCGCCCCGCCCATTCATCACCGCCTGCAGCGCGTAGAGACTGAAGCCCTTCACCTGCTCGGCCTGAAGCTTCGGCGGCATGGCGAGCTCCTGCCGGTTCGTCACGACATCGAGGAGGGCCGGGCCGGGATGGGCGAGCACATCCCGGATCGCACCCTCCAGATCGCCCGGATCCTCCACCCGCCGGGCATGGATGCCCACGGAACGGGCGAGCGCGGAGAAATCCGGGTTCTGCAGTTCGACACCGGTCTCCAGATAGCCTGCGGCCTTCATCTCCAGCTCGACGAAGCCGAGCGTACCGTTGTTGAAGATCACCACCTTCACCGGCAGCTTCTCCTGCGTGAGGGTGAGGATGTCGCCCATCAGCATGGCGAAGCCGCCGTCGCCCGAGAGCGAGATCACCTGCCGGCCCGGGCTCGCCGCCTGGACGCCGATGGCGTGCGGCAGGGCGTTGGCCATCGAGCCGTGCGCCCAGGAGCCGATCAGCCGCCGCCCGGCCGTCATGGCGAGGTAGCGCGCCGCCCAGACGGTGGGCGTGCCGACATCGGCCGTGAACACCGCGTCGTCCGTCGCCGCCTCGCTGAGGAGCCGGGTCAGGTATTGCGGATGGATCGGCCGGCGGCCGGGCTTGCCGGTGGCGAGATCGTCCAGCCCTTCGCGGGCCTTGACGTAGTGCTTCAGGCTGGCGTCGAGGTGGCGGGTGCTGTCGTTGCCCGACAGAAGCGGCAGCAGCGCCTCGATGGTCGCCGCCACGTCGCCGACGAGGCCGAGTTCGATGCGGCAGCGTCGCCCGAGATTCTCCGGGCGGATGTCGATCTGCGCGATGCGGGCATGCTCGGGATAGAATTGCCGGTAGGGGAAATCGGTGCCCAGCATCAGCAGGGTCTCGCAGGCCTCCATGGCCGCGTAACCCGAGGAGAAGCCGATCAGCCCGGTCATGCCGACATCGTAGGGGTTGTCGTGCTCGACATGCTCCTTGCCGCCCAGCGCGTGGACGATCGGGCTCTTCAGGCGCTCGGCCAGCCGCATCAGGGGGGCATGCGCCCCGGCGCAGCCGCGCCCGCACAGCAGCGTGATCTTCTTCGAGTTGTTGAGGAGCTCTGCCAAACGCTCGAGCTCGTCGGCATGCGGCACGACGATCGGCGCGCGCGGCCGCAGCGTCGAGGCCGCCGCCAGCGTCCGCTCGGGCGCGGGCTTGAGCGCGACTGTGCCGGGGATGACGATGACGGCGACGCCCCGCTGCCCGACGGCGCTGCGGATCGCGGCCTCCAGCACGTTGGGGAGCTGCGCCGGATCGGAGACCAGCTCGCAGAAATGGCTGCAATCGCGGAACAGCTGCTCGGGCCGCGTTTCCTGGAAGTAGTTCAGGCCGATCTCGGAGGACGGGATATGCGCGGCGATCGCCAGGACCGGCGTGCGGGTGCGGTGGGCGTCGTACAGGCCGTTGATGAGGTGGAGGTTGCCCGGTCCGCAGGAGCCGGCGCAGACCGCGAGCTCGCCGGTGACCTGCGCCTCGCCCGCAGCGGCGAAGGCCGCGACCTCCTCGTGGCGGACATGGACCCACTCGATCACGTCGCGCGCCCGGATCGCCTCGGTGATGCCGTTGAGGCTGTCGCCGACGAGCCCGTAGATCCGCCGCACGCCCGCCAGCTGGAGGGTCTCGACGATGAGGTCGGATACGTTGTCGGAGGCCATGCGCCGTCTCCCCGGTGACCGCGGGCAATCGATGCGGGCCAACGTCGGCGCGGGGCGATGGTTCGCGCCTTACGCGAATTTCACAAAGGATGCAGGATGTTGCTGGTCGTCAGAGAACGACTCGCGGCCGTACTTGTCTGCCGTGATGCGCGTCCGTTCCTGGGTGGGCTCCGATCCGGATCTCCGCCGTCAGTCAAACCCCCTCGACGGTGCTGATCCGCTCGAAAGCGGCGGGGCCGAGAAAAGCGCCTGACGCCGATCCCGACCCATTCCGTTTGTGGCTCTTGCTCGTGCGGCGCGGATAGCGCCGCCTCAGGTGTTCATCGAGTCGAAGAAGTCGCTGTTGCTCTTGGTCTGGCGCAGCTTGTCCATGAGGAACTCGATCGCGTCGGTGACGCCCATCGGGTTGAGGATGCGGCGCAGCACGTAGGTCTTCTTGAGCGCATCCGGCGGCACCAGCAGCTCCTCCTTGCGGGTGCCGGAGCGGGTGATGTCGATGGCCGGGAAGATGCGCTTGTCCGAGACCTTGCGGTCCAGAATGATCTCGGAGTTGCCGGTGCCCTTGAACTCCTCGAAGATCACCTCGTCCATGCGCGAGCCGGTATCGATGAGCGCGGTGGCGATGATGGAGAGCGAGCCGCCCTCCTCGATGTTGCGGGCCGCGCCGAAGAAGCGCTTGGGCCGCTGCAGGGCGTTCGCGTCGACGCCGCCGGTCAGCACCTTGCCGGAGGACGGCACCACCGTGTTGTAGGCCCGGCCCAGGCGGGTGATCGAGTCGAGGAGGATCACCACGTCGCGGCCGTGCTCGACGAGGCGCTTGGCCTTCTCGATCACCATCTCGGCGACCTGCACGTGACGGGTGGCCGGCTCGTCGAAGGTCGAGGCGATCACCTCGCCCTTCACCGAGCGGATCATGTCGGTCACCTCTTCCGGGCGCTCGTCGATGAGCAGCACGATGAGGTAGCATTCGGGGTGGTTCAGGGTGATCGACTGCGCGATGTTCTGCATCAGCACAGTCTTGCCGGTGCGCGGCGGCGCCACGATCAGGGCGCGCTGGCCCTTACCGATCGGCGAGACGATGTCGATGATGCGGGGGCTGAAATCCTTCTTGGTCGGGTTGTCCAGCTCGAGCTTGAACCGCTTGGTGGGGAAGAGCGGCGTCAGGTTGTCGAAATGGACCTTGTGCTTGATCTTCTCCGGGTTCTCGAAGTTGATCGTGTTGACCTTGATCAGGGCGAAGTAGCGCTCGCCGTCCTTGGGTCCGCGGATCGGGCCCTCGACGGTGTCGCCGGTGCGCAGGCCGAAGCGGCGGATCTGGGTCGGCGAGATGTAGATGTCGTCCGGGCCCGGCAGGTAGTTCGAATCGTTCGAGCGCAGGAAGCCGAAGCCGTCCTGCAGCACCTCGACGGTGCCCGCACCGATGATCTCGGTCTCGTTGGCCGCGAGCTGCTTGAGGATCGCGAACATCAGCTCCTGCTTGCGCATGGTCGAGGCGTTCTCGACCTCGACCTCCTCGGCGAAGGCGATGAGCTCGGTCGGCGACTTGGACTTGAGATCCTGCAGGCGCACCTCGCGCCGCACCGCGGCCTCGACGGCCACGGGGCCGTCCTCGGACGGGGCATCGACGGGGGCGAGAGCGTCGTTCTGTGACGTCATGTGGGGGGATGCAACCAACGAAGGCGGGGGAAGGATCGGCCGGTCGGAAAGCAGGGCTAGGCGCCGGGGAGACGCCCCAGGTCCGGCGCGTCTGCGAGCGCAGCGGTCCGGCCCACGCATCGGTTCCTCTTGGCTTGGAAGAAGCCCCAGGGATGCGACACGGCTGCAATTGGAAAGCAGTCGTCCTTATCGCGTTTCGCGGGGCGGCTCAAGGGGTGCCGGGCAGCGAATGTCCCGCGCGCAGGTTCCAAGCAGCCGGGTAGGCGGTGGGACGAGCCATCTCAGCGCCGTCGCAGCCGCACGTAGAGCGCGCCCGCGCCGCCATGGTGGCGGGCGGCCTCCTCGAAGCCGAGGACGAGGCCGCGCAATTCCGGACCGCGCAGCCAGTGGGGCACGCTCCGGCGCAGCACGCCGCGCTCGGAGAAGCCCGCATCGGAGAAGGCCTCTCCTCCCTTGCCGGTGACGACGAGGACGCGAGCATGCCCGGCCGCCCGGGCCCGCATCAGGAAGCCGACGAGGGCGGCATGCGCCTCCGCCTGATAGAGCCCGTGCAGGTCGATGCGCGCCTCGATCGTCAGGGTGCCGCGCTCCAGGCCGCGGCGCTCCTTGCGCTCCAGCCCCGGCGGAGGCGCAGCCGCGGGAGGCCGCGCGGCCGCGGGCCGACCGGCGGGAAGGCCGGCGAGATCGCCGAGCTTCACCGGCCGCTTGGCGGCGGGCGGGGTCGCCTGGGCCGCGGGCCGCACCGTCGGCGGCACCGCGGCGGCGGGATCGGGTTTGGCGAGGCCCGGCTTCGTGGGGCTCGGCTTGGGGGTGGCGGGCCGAGGGGTGGCAGGCTTGGCGGGAGCAGACTTGGCGGGGGTAGATTTGGCGGCGGCTGATTTTGCGAGAGAGGGATCGGCGAGAGCCGGCGTCACGGGTGCCACCGCGTCCGGCCCGGCCTCGGGCGCCGGCTTCTTCGGCCGTGCCCGCGCCCGCAGGGGCGTGATCAGCTTGGCGATCTCACCCCACAGATAGGCCTCCTCGCGAGAGAGCGAGCGCCGCCGTGGCGGCCTCATGGCCGGGGCTCCGCGATCGCCGGCGTCGCTCCGGGTTTCGGCAGGAGCACCACGAAGCCCATGCGGTCATGCAGGTCGCCCGCGGCGATTCCGGCCTTGGCACCGGTGCCGACATAGAGGTCTCCGCGCGCCGGGCCGACGATGGCCGAACCGGTATCGGCAGCGATCACGAGATGCCCGCGGCCGGGCTGACCCGGCAGCTTGCCCTCGAGGAAGAACGGTAGGCCGTAGCGCCACAGAGTGCCGTCCACCGCCACGCTGCGGCCGGGGCTCAGGGGCGCGCCGGCGGCGCCGGGGGGCCCGAGGCGGGCATCCTCCACCGGCTCGACCCGGAAGAAGACGTAGGACGCGTTCTTCCGCATCAGCCGGCGGGCATGGTCGGGGTTGGCCCGCAGCCACGTCGTCCAGCGCTCCAGGCTCAACCCGTTGAGCGGCAAGTGCCCTTCCGCCACGAGCAGCTTGCCGATGGAGGTGTAGGGCTGTCCGTTCTTGCCGTCGTAGAGCACGCGCACGGAGCGCCCGTCGGGCAGGCGGGCCCGCCCGGAGCCCTGCACCTGCAACACGAACAGATCGACCGCGTCGCGCAGCCACAGCACGGGCTTGGTGCGGGCCGCGATGGCGCCGTCCTCGATGGCCGCGCGGTCGGGATAGGGCTCGAGCCCGGTCGCCGTGCGGCGGCCCGCCTTGTAGATCGCATCGAGCCCCGGCGTGGTCTCGCCGGGCGCCAGCGTCACGAGGTCGTCCGGGCGCGCCAGCACGGGCGCGGTGTATCCGGGACCGGGCTCGAGCGAGCCCACCAGCTCCGGCTCGAAATACCCGGTCAGGAAGCCCAGGCGCCGTTCGGGCTCGGCGCCGGAGGCCGGCCGCACGATCCGGTAGGCCGAGAACCGCGCCTCGAAGAACGCCTTGGCCTTGTCCGCGGGCAGGTCGGCCGCCGCCGCGCAGGCGGCGGCGAGGTCGGCCGGGTCGCCGGTGACGTTCGTGGCCTGGGGCGGGTTCGGCCCCGGCGCGGCGCAGGTACGGCGGAAGGCGTCGAGAGCGGCCGCCGCATCGTCCTCGCGCCAGCCGGCAAGGGCGGAGAACGCTACCGGCTCCAGTACCCCGTCGCCCACGCGCGGCGGTGCCTCCGCGCGGGCGAGCGGAACGGAAAGGGCCGCAGCGACGAAGACCGCTGCGGCCCGAGGGAGAACGTGTCGGAACGACATCGCGCCGAGAGGGAATCAGCCGCCCGCGTCGGTGGCGACGAGCTGCCAGTTCGGATCGCGCGCGCCGAGCGTGCGGGCGAAGGTCCACACGTCGGGCACCTCGACGCCGGTCTCGGCATTGCCGTCGATCACCTTGCCCTCGGCGTCGCGCGTGGCGGTGATGAGGTTCGAGAGGAAGCGCACGGTGACCTGCGCGACCCGGTTCCTGACCTCGACGGCGACGATCTCGGCCTTGTCGATCGAGATGAAGGTGGTCTCGGCGGTCTCGCGGCGCTTCTCGCGCTCGGAGATCGCCCGCTCGAAGCCCTCGCAGACCTCCCGCGACAGAAGCGCCCGCAGGGTCTTGCGGTCACCGGTGGCGAAGGCCGTGACGATAGCCTCGTAGGCGCCCTTGGCGCCCTCCAGGAAGGCCCGCGGATCGAAGGCGGGCTCGACCTGAACGATCTGCTCCAGGCCGCGGGCGACCGCCGAACCCGGCTCGGCGATGCCGCGCCAGTCGCGCGGTGCCGCGCTCTGCGCCGCAGGGGGCTGGCCGCGATCGGCACCGGGCAGGCGCACGACATTGTCGCCCTCGGACCGGTTGCCGGGGGTTTCGGTGCGGTTGCGCTCCACCGGGCGGAAGGGCGAGCGCTCCGTCCCGGTCTTCTGGCCGAGGACCGAGCGCAGCCGCCAGATGACGAAGACGGCGAGCGCCAGGAAAATCAGGGTGGTTGCGTCGAAGGAATCCTGCATCACCGATCCGAATCGTGCCCGTCGCACGCGTGAGGCTGACACCCGAGGGCTGCCGGAGGGGAGACCCCGCGCGATCCGATCTCGCGGCCTGGCCCGGGGGCGACGCACCCGCAGCCGCCAGCGGCCCGAGGGGACGTCTCGCGAAAGGCTTTCGAAGCTCTTAGCCGAGCCCGGCGCGGGGATCGAGCCGGAGGCGCAGCATCTTGAAGGTGAATGTCTCCGGCGTCGAGAACCGCGTGACCTTGCCGTGATATGGGTGAGACCGCGCGCGATTCCAGGCGGACCGGCGGAGCAATCGCTGCAGGCCGGCACCGCGCGGCTCCACTGCCCTCTCGCGCGGGGGCCAGGACACAGGGTCGAGGGCACCGGCTTGTTCGCGGGAAAGCGGCATGTTAGCGCGCTGCCCGCGCCGGTCAGGCGCGCCGGCCCTCGAAGCCGCGCAGCAACGACGCGAGGAGGAGACACTCGTCATGGCCGACACCGCGGCACCCAACGGCAACGGCGCCCAGGACGGCGACCTCACCCCCGCGATCAACGCGCTGGCGCAGTACACCAAGGATCTCTCGTTCGAGAACCCGAACGCGCCGCGCTCGCTGCAGCCGCAGGAGGGTGGGCCGCAGATCAACATTCAGGTCAACGTCAACGCCCAGCAACTCGCCGAAGCGGATTTCGAGGTCGAGCTGTCGCTGGAAGGCGATGCCAAGATCAAGAACGACGTGCTGTTCAAGTTTGAACTGAAGTATGGCGGCGTGTTCCGGATGCGCAACATCCCGCAGGATCAGATCCATCCGGCGGTGATGATCGAGTGCCCGCGCCTGCTGTTCCCCTTCGCGCGCCAGATCGTCGCCGAAGCCGTGCGCAACGGCGGCTTCCCGCCGCTCTACATCGATCCGATCGATTTCGTCGGCCTCTACCGTCAGAAGATGGAAGAGGCCCAGGCCGCCCAGGGCCAGGGCGCGCCGCTCGCCTCCTGAGCGAAGCGACGTCCGTCCACGACACGAGCTCCGGCGCCGACGCGCCGGGGCTTTTTTCTGTCGCGCTGGGCGGCGCGGGAATCGCTCGGACGGTGATGGTCCGCCGGGGCGATAGAGGGCGGTGTGGCAGCCCGAAGGCCGCGCTGAGGCACGGGGCCGCAGCCGGGCGAAACGCCTGCCTGTTTAGGCGCTTACGGCCCAGGTTGCCCGTGGGATGCGACGCGCGCCGACCCACGAATGAGAAAACCTTCTGCTCCGGGCGTTATGGCCGAGCAAGGATGCCCGGGCCGCGTGAGCGGAGGGGCGTCTTCCAGGCTCGACCGAAGGATCCGATGACGCCCACGACCCATCTCGCCCTGATCAACGTCTTCATCGGCGACATCCAGGGAGGGCTCGGGCCATTCCTCGGCACGTGGCTCGCGCAGCAGCGGCAGTGGAGCCCGTCGGAGATCGGCCTCGTCACCACGCTCGTCGGCGGCGGCGCCCTGCTGCTGAGCGGGCCCTTCGGGGCTCTGGTCGACCGGGTCGAGCGTCCGCGCCTGCTGGTGATCCTCTCCTGCGCTGCGATCCTGGCCGGCACCCTGCTGCTGATGCCGGCCCACGGCTTCGTGCCGGTGCTGGCGGCGCAGTTTCTCGCGGCGGCGGGCGGCACGCTGCTGCTGCTCGCCGTGACGGCCCTCACCCTCGGCATCGTCGGCAAGGAGGCCTTTCCGCGCCAGCAGGGCCGCAACCAGGCCTTCAATCATCTCGGCATCCTGTTCGCCGCCGGCCTCATCACCCTGGGGACCGCCCGGTTCGGACCGGCCGTGGCCTTCTGGGTGCTCGGCGCCATGGCGGCGGCGGCCATCGCGGCGACCCTCGCCATGCCGGCCGATGCCTGGAACTGCCGCCGCTCCTTCGGCTGGAAGGAGGAGGACGAGCAGGCCCCGGACCGCTCGTCCTATAGCCAGATCTTCTCCGACACCCGCCTCCTCGTGCTGGCCGTGGCGCTTGCCCTGTTCCAGCTCGGCAATGGCGGGATGCTGACCCTGCTCGGGCAGAAGCTCGTCCACACGACGAGCGATCCGGTCGCCTGGACCGCCCGCTACGTCATGGTGGCCCAGCTCGTGATGGTGCCGGTGGCGCTTCTGGCCGGCTCGCTCGCCGACCGGCGCGGCCGCCGCCAGCTTCTCATCGCCGCCTGCCTCGTGCTCCCGGTGCGCGCCGCGATCTGCGCCTTCGTGGATGACCCCACTTGGCTGATCCTCGCCGAGGTGCTCGACGGCGTGGGCTCCGGCATCATCGGCGTCGCCGTGCCCGTGGTGGTGGCCGATCTCACCTGGGGCACCGGCCGCACCCAGACCGTACTGGGTTGCGTCAACGCGGTGCAGGGCGCGGGCGGGGCGCTCTCGGCGTGGTATGGCGGGCTCGCTCAGGGCTGGCTCGGCTGGACCGGCAGCTTCCTCGCCCTCGGTGCGGCGGGCGTGGCGGCGTTCGGCCTGGTCTGGTGGCTCGCCGCCACCACGGAGGAGAGCGGCGCACAGCGCCGCCACGCGCGGCGGACCGCGCGCCGCGAGGCCCGCACCGCCGAGGGAGCCGCCTGAGGCATCCCCGTAGCCCGGATGGCCCTCCGGGGCATCGCCGGAGCGCCGCTCGTCCGAGTCCACCGGAACAGGCGGACGACCCGCCCGTTTCCGGCGGGAATGCCTCAGCGACGGACCCCATGAACCGCCCCCTGACCGATCGCCGCGACGGCCGCACGATCCACGCCTACGAGCCCAGGGCCGTGCCCTGGCTCAGCGTGGTGTTCGGCTATGGACCGATGCTGCCCTTCCTGGCCGGCGGCGCCCTCGTCTGGCTGCTGCGCGGGGAGGCCGGCGCGGCGATCTTCACGCTGACCCTGCTGTGGGGCTGCGCGATCCTGCTGTTCCTGTCGGGCGTGCGCCGGGGCGTCAGCTTCCGCACCGAGGGCGGGGCCAGGGTCTCGCAGATCGTCACGATGCTCGGGCTGTTCTTCCTCGGTTTCAGCGCGCTCGTGGCCTTCGCCCTCGGCTTCGTCGTGGCCGCCCTCGGGCTCCTGATCGTCGGCTACGTCGCCATCGCGGTGCTCGATCCGATCGCGGCGCGACGCGGGGAGGCGCCGCTGTTCTTCGAGCGGCTGCGCCCGTTCCAGATGCCGCTCGCCGTGCTCGGGCTGGCAGCCCTCCTCGCCTACCGTCTGCTCGCCTGACATGCACGTCACCCACGATCCGCAGGCGCCGGAATCCGAGACAATCGGGTTCGACGCCTTCCTGGCCGTCGATATCCGCATCGGCACGATCATCGCCGCCGAGCCGTTTCCGGAAGCCCGCAAGCCGGCCCTCAAGCTCGTGATCGATTTCGGATCGGTGATCGGCCACAAGCGCGCCAGCGCGCAGATCACCGAACATTACACGCCCGACGACCTGATCGGCCGGCAGGTGGCCGCGGTGGTGAATTTCCCGCCCCGTCAGATCGGCAAGTTCCTGTCCGAGGTGCTGACGCTGGGCTTCGCCGACGCGGCCGGCGCCGTCGTGCTGTTTCGCCCCGACCTTCCCGTACCGGATGGGAGCCGGCTGTTCTGAGGGGGCTGAATGGGATGCCCATGCTCCGTTGCCGCGGCTTGCCGCCGCGCCGCCGCCTGCGATAGAGCCGGGCCTCATTTTCGAAGAATTTCTGATCGGCGACGACATGGCCAAGGCCGAGACCCTGAAACCCCGCCTGCCGCGCGGCTTTCCCGACCGCACCGAGGCCGACCTGCTCGCGCAAGGCCGGATGCTGGACACGATCCGGCAGACCTTCGAACTCTACGGTTTCGAGGCGCTGGAAACGCCGTTCGTCGAGTACACCGAGGCGCTGGGCAAGTTCCTGCCCGACCTCGATCGGCCGAACGAGGGGGTGTTCTCGTTCCAGGACGACGACGAGCAGTGGCTCTCGCTCCGCTACGATCTCACCGCGCCGCTCGCCCGGCACGTCGCCGAGAATTTCGACGTCCTGCCCAAACCCTATCGCAGCTACCGGGCCGGCTACGTCTTCCGCAACGAGAAGCCCGGTCCCGGCCGCTTCCGCCAGTTCATGCAGTTCGACGCCGACATCGTCGGGGCGGCCTCGGTCGCGGCCGATGCCGAGACCTGCATGCTGATGGCCGATACGCTCGACCGGCTCGGGCTCGGCGGCCAGTACGTGGTCAAGGTCAATAACCGTAAGGTCCTGGACGGCGTGATGGAGGCGATCGGCCTCGCCGGGGCCGACAAGGCCGGCCAGCGGCTCACGGTGCTTCGCGCCATCGACAAGCTCGACCGGTTGGGCGCGGACGGCGTCCGCCAACTGCTCGGACCCGGCCGGAAGGACGAGAGCGGCGATTTCACCAAGGGCGCGGGACTCGCCGACGACGCGATCGAGCGCATCCTCGCCTATGTCGGCTTCGAGGCCGCCCCGCACGAGGGCGCCGACCGGCTGGCCTTCTGGGAGAAGTTCTTCGGTTCCTGGCACGCGGTGGTCGGGGATTCCGAGACCGGCCGGGAGGGCATCGCCGAACTCCACGCCATCATGCGGCTGTGCGAGGCGGCGGGCTACGGCCCCGACCGGGTGCGGGCCGATCCCTCCGTGGTGCGCGGCCTCGAATACTATACCGGCCCGGTCTACGAGGCCGAGCTGACCTTCCCCGTGACCAACGAGGACGGCCAGACCGTGCGCTTCGGCTCGGTCGCGGGCGGCGGACGCTACGACGGGCTGGTGGGCCGCTTCCGCAGCGAGCCGGTGCCGGCGACCGGCTTCTCCATCGGCGTCTCGCGGCTGTTCTCGGCGCTGCGCCTCACCAAGAGCCCCCTGGTCGAGGGTGCGGCCAAGCCCGGCCCCGTGGTCGTGCTGGTCCTGGATCGCGAGAACGTCGCCGAGTACCAGGCCCTGGTCGCCCGCCTGCGCGCGGACAACATCCGGGCGGAACTCTATCTCGGCGCTGCCGGCATGAAGGCGCAGATGAAGTACGCCGACCGCCGCCGGGCGCCGGCCGTGGTGATCCAGGGCTCGAACGAGCGCGAGGCCGGCGAAGTCCAGATCAAGGATCTGATCCAGGGCGCCCAGGCGGCCGCCGCCATCGCCAGCAACGCCGAGTGGAAGGCCGCCCGGCCCGCCCAGGTCTCGGTGCCGGTGGACCGGATGGTCGAGGCCGTGCGCGAGGTGCTGTCGCGGCATTTCGGGTGAACGGCGGAATCCCTCTCCCCTGCGGCGAGGGAGCCGGAATGACGGCCGAGCAGAGGATGGCGTCCCGCCTTACCCTGTGACGCTTCACCTGCGGCTCACCCCCAGGGAGAAGGCGAACGCCTGGGAAGGCGGGTGTTTTTCGGCCTAGAACCCCGCCGCGAGCCTCTGCGGCGCGGCCGCCCGGTGCGTCGCCCCCTGGCGGTAGAGGCCACGATGCTGGCCGTCGGGCACCAGCGCCTCGGTGAGTCCGATCACCGTCTCGGCGGCGCCGAGCAGCACCGCTCCGTCGGGGGCGAGCGCCTTGGCGATCCGCTCCAGCACGTCGGCCTTGGTCGGGGCGTCGAAATAGATCAGCACGTTGCGGCAATAGACGATGTCGAACTGCCCGAGATGCTCGAACGGCTGCAGCAGGTTGAGCGGCCGGTAGCTCACCATGCCGGCGAGCTTCGGACTGATGCGCCACTGCTCGCCTACCTGCGTGAAATGCTTCACCAGCAGTTGGACGGGCAGCCCGCGCTGCACCTCGAAATGGCTGTAGAGGCCGAGCCGGGCCTTCTCCAGCACCTCGGTCGAGAGGTCGGTGCCGACGATCTCGATCTGCCAGCCGGCGAGCTGAGCGGCCGCTTCGTGAACCAGCATCGCCAGGGAATAGGGCTCCTGGCCAGTGGAGGCCGCCGCCGACCAGATCCGCAGGCGCCGGGTCGCCCCGCGCGCCGCGATCGCGCGGGGCAGGAGCACATCGCGGAACAGGTCGAAGGGGACCCGGTCGCGGAAGAAGAACGTCTCGTTGGTCGTCATCGCCTCGACGACCGCCCGCTCCAGCGGGCCTTCCCGCGACAGGCGCAGCGTGCCGACGAGATCGGACAGGGTCGCGAGATTGAAGCGGCGGCAGACCGGCGAGAGCCGGCTCTCGACGAGGTAGCGCTTCTCCGGTCCCAGGGCGAGGCCGGAGCGCTTCTTCAGGTAGTCGCGCAGGAAGGCGAAATCCGCCTCGGTCATGCCGCGCTCCCGCCGAGGGCGGTGCGCAGGGCCGGGCCGATCTCGGGTAGCGGCAGCACGGCGTGGCACAGGCCGGCCTTGGCGACGCTTCCGGGCATGCCCCACACCGTGCTGGTGGCCTCGTCCTGGGCGAGCAACTGACCGCCCGCCTCCACGAGGGCGCGCGATCCCGCCGTGCCGTCCGAGCCCATGCCGGTCAGGATCACGCTGAGCGTTGCCCCCCCGTAGAGGGCGGCGGCGTCGAGGAAGAGCACGTCCACCGCCGGGCGGCAGAAATTCACCGGCGGGCTGTCGTCGAGGCGGATCACCGGTTCGGACGCGGTGCCCGACAGCCGCATGTGACGGCCGCCGGGGGCGACGTAGATGCGGCCGGGCTGCACCCGCTCGTCCGCCTTGCCCTCGGCCGCCGGCAGGCCGACCCGAGCGCCGAGATGGTCGGCGAAGACGGCGGTGAAGACCGGCGGCATGTGCTGGACGATGAGCACCGGCAGGCGGCGCAGGGTGGCCGCGCCGATCTTCTCGAGCACCTCGCCGACCGCCTTCGGGCCGCCGGTCGAGGAACCGATCAGCAGGACGCGCGGGGCGGTCATCGTGCGCGGCCGCGGGCGCAGGGTCACCGTACCGGACAGGCGCGAGACCGGGGCGGGCGCGGGCTGCGTCGAGGCGGTGGGTTCGACCGCGGCGGGAACGGGCCGGCGCCGGGCGCGGGCGGCGCCGAACACCCGGATCCGCTCCAGGAGATCGGCCCGGAAGCCGTCGGAGGTCGTGACGCCGCGATTGCTCTCGGGCTTGGGGATGTAGTCGACGGCGCCGAGCGAAAGGCAGCGCAGCGACACGTCGGCGTTGCGCTGAGTCAGCGTCGACATCATCACGACCTGCACGCCGGGCTGGCGCGCCAGGATCAGCGGCAGGGCCTGGATGCCGTCGAGTTCCGGCATCTCGATATCGAGCAGCACCACGTCCGGGGCGCAGCGCGCCAGCGCGTCGACGGCGGCGCGGCCGTTCGGGGCGGTGGCGACCACGTCGTGGCCGGCCTCGCCGAGCCAGCGGGAGACCAGTCCGCGCACCACGGCGGAATCGTCGGCGACCAGGACCTTGACCGCGCTGCGCGGCGCGGTTCCAGGGGCGAAGGCCGGAATGGCCGACATGCGTTTCGTGCCTCCGTGGGAGGAAGGGGAGAGAAGCCCTGCGGCCTCCCCGGGCCGCTCGGCTGGCTCGGGAGCGTCGGCGCGTCCGGCGCCCGCCGGCCGGGGCCGCTCAGGCGTGTTCGGGCAGGCGCACGGTGAAGCCGACCTGATCGAGCTTGGCCATCATGATCTCCCGGTCGAAGGGCTTCATGATGTACTCGTCGGCGCCCGCGCGCAGCGCCCGGGCGATGGCGCCGATATCGTTCTCGGTGGTGCAGAACAGCACCTTCGGACGATCGCCGCCGGGTAACTGGCGCAGGTGCCGCAGGACGTCGTAGCCGTCCATGTTCGGCATGTTCCAGTCGAGCAGGACCACCGCGGGCATCTCCTCGGCGCAGAGCGCCAGGGCCTTCTGCCCGTCCTCGGCGTCGCGGACGCTGAAGTCGAGGGTTTCGAGGATGCGGCGGGCGACCTTTCGGATCACCGCCGAGTCGTCGACGACGAGACCGGTCCTCATCGAATCTCCCCTCACGCGACCTTGGCGTCGCGGCCGGCCTCGCCGAAGGCGAGCAGCGCGTCGACGTCGAGGATGACGAGCAGGCGTCCGTCGAGACGGTGGACGCCGAGCGAGATGTCGCGCCAGCGGGGATCGAGATTGATCGGCACCGGCTCGTGGGTCTCGGCGCCGAGCTTCAGCACCTCGCCGACGCCGTCGACGATGAGCGCGAAGGTCTCGCCCGTCTGCTCCAGGCCGATCGCCATCTGCGCCGCGCCGGCCTCGCGGTCGGGCAGGCTGAGGCGGCGGCGCAGGCACAGGGCGGTGACGACGCGCCCGCGCAGGTTCAGCAGGCCGACGATCTCCTTCGGGGCGAGGGGCACCGGGGTGATGCCGGCGGGCACGAACACGTCGTGCACCCGGTCGATGGTGAGTCCGAACATGGTCTCTCCGACGAACACCGTCACGTAGTCGGTGGTGTCGGCGGGGGCGATGTTGGCGTTGGCGGCCTGCATGGCGGTCGACTCTCTCACAACAGGACGGGATCAGGCGGCGCTGGCGAGGGCGGGCTCGCCGATCTCGGAGAGGGCTGCCAGCAGACCGGAGCGGTCGAACTTCGCCACGAGGTCGCTGATGGCGAGGCTGCGCGCCTGCTCGATCGCCTCGGGGCCGACCGTCCCGGTCAGCGCCACCACCGGCATCTCGGCGAGGCGCCCGCCGGCCTTGCGCATGGCGCCGACGAGGTCGAAGCCGCTGCGGCCGGGCATCTCGAGATCGCTGACCACGACATCGATGGAGGGGTTGGACAGGAGCGTCTTGAGGGCCTCGTCGGCGCTCGCCGCCGCGCTCACGGCATAGCCCGCCGCCTTCAGCACGGGGGTGAGCATGTCGCGGAAGAAGGCCGAATCGTCCACCAGCAGGAGGGACGGCGCCTTGGTGGTGGTCTTGCGCGGACCCCGCGCCCAGTCGTCGTAGGCCAGCGGCAGGAAGTGGGCGATGTTGATGATGTCGGTGGCGCGGCCCCGCAGCACCGCCGAGCCGATGAGGTCGGAGCGGTCCGCGGCGATCTCGATGTCGAGCCGCTCCTCGACGATGTCGACGATCTCGTCGACCACGAGACCCATCGCCCGGTCGCCGTCGGAGAACACGACGAGCGACTGGCTGCCCTCCGAGCGCAGCGGGATCGACGGGTCGGCGGGCACCAGCGGCATCAGGCGGCCGCGATATTGGATCAGCGGACGACCGCCCAGCCACTCGATCTTGGTGGCGTCGATCTCCTCCAGGCGCGTGACGAGGGAGAGGGGCACCGCCTTGAAGCCGCCCGCGCCGCTCTTGAACACGAGGAGCGTCGCCTTGGCGTCGCCGGTCTCGACCTCCTCGACCTCGCTCTCCGCCGCGGCGCCCGACTGCGCGCTCTGGCCGACGAGCCGGGCGACGCCGTTGGGATCGACGATCAGCACCACGGCCCCGTCGCCGAGGATGGTGTTGCCGGCAAAGAGCGGGATGTGGCGGAGCTTGGACGACATCGGCTTCACGACGATCTCTTCCGTATGGAAGACCTCGTCGACCAGGACGCCGAAGCGCTGGCGCCCGACCTGGGCGACGACCACGAAGCCGGATTCGACGACCTCGCCCTCCTCCACCGTCGCCTGTCCGCGCATCAGCCCGTCGAGGGTGACGATCGGCAGGAGCCGCTCGCGCAGGCGCAGGACCGGCGCACCGTTGATCCGCTCGATGGCGTTGGCGCCTTCCTTGGCGCCCTTGGCATCGACTCGCACCAGTTCGAGCACGGCGATCTGCGGCACCGCGTAGCGCTGGGCGCCGGCCTTGACGATGAGCGCCGACACGATGGCCAGAGTCAGCGGGATCTTGATGGTGAAGGTCGTGCCGCGGCCGAGTTCGGTGGCGATGTCGACCACGCCGCCGATGGTCTCGATGTTGGTCTTGACCACGTCCATGCCGACGCCGCGGCCGGAGACCGAGGTGACGGCCTTGGCCGTCGAGAAGCCGGCGTGGAAGATGAACTTCGCGACCTGCGCGTCGGTCATCTTCTCGATCTCGGCGGCGGGCGCGAGGTTGCGCTCGACCGCCTTCTTGCGGATCGCGGCGAGGTCCAGGCCCTTGCCGTCATCGGCGATCTCGATCGTGATCGTGCCGCCCTCGTGATAGGCGGACAGGCGGATCGTGCCGCGGGCGGGCTTGCCGGCCTTGATGCGCTCGTTGGTGGCCTCGATGCCGTGGTCGGCCGAGTTGCGCACCATGTGGGTGAGCGGGTCCTTGATGACGTCGAGCACCTGCCGGTCGAGTTCGGTCTCGGCGCCGGACATCACCAGCTCGATGCCCTTGCCGAGTTCGGCCGAGAGATCGCGCACGACGCGGGGCAGCTTCTGCCAAGCATTGCCGATCGGCTGCATGCGCGTCTTCATGACGCCCTCCTGCAGCTCGGCGGTGACGTGGGAGAGCCGCTGGAGCGGCACCTTGTAGCTGGAATCCTCGTGACGCCGGGCGATCTCGAGGAGCTGATTGCGGGTCAGCACCAGTTCCGACACCATCGTCATCAGGTGCTCGATGGTGTCGACGTTCACGCGGATCGTCTGCGCCTTGGCGATGGCGCCCTCGCCGCCCTCGGCAGGTCCGGAGGCGGCGGCGGAGGCGCGGGGGGCGGCCGGCTCGGGCGCCTCCTCGGCGGCCATGTCCGAGGCCATCTCGAAGGCAGGCAGTTCCCGGGCCGGCTCCTGGGCCAGGGCGTAGGCGGCGGGGGCCGGAGCGGGTTCGAGAGCGAAGTCGTCGGGGCCGGGCGCTTCCAGGAAGGCGCGCTCCAGCTCGTCCAGCGAGACCTCGCCGGGTTTGAGCTCGCGTTCCACCGGCGGCGGCAGCACGATTGCGGCGGGTGCGGCGACGGGGGCCGGGGCGGCGGCCGGCGCCTCCTCGGACGACATGCGATCGAGGGCGCCGATCAGGTCGTCGTCGGAGCCGGAGGGCTCGGTGCCGGAGGCTTCGAGGTCGGCGAGGATCGCCTTGAGGCGGTCGAGGGTCGCCAGGATCAGGGTCACGGAGGCGCCGCTGACGGGATAGCCGTCGCGGAAGCGGCCCATCAGCGTCTCGGCGGCATGGGCCAGAGCCTCCAGCCGCGGCAGCCCGAGGAAGCCGCAGGTGCCCTTGATGGTGTGAACCAGGCGGAAAATGTTGCGCAGGATCTGCTGGTTGTTCGGATCCTGCTCGAAACGGACCAACTCCGCGTCGACCGTGTCCAGATGCTCGGCGCTCTCGACCAGGAACTCGCGAAGCAGATCGTCCATGACAGGCACTCGTCAAACGCGCACGAAAGGATGTGCGCCGAGCACTCTCGCCTTGGAAAGTTAGTGAAGGGTTTCGTGAAGGGCGGAAAGCACAGATAAGCCGTAAGAGATTCCGCCCGCCACGATTTAAGCGAGCTGCGTGTCCGAGGGCGGCGCGCTGTCGGAGGGGCGCTCGTCCTCGACACTCGGCGCGGGCGCGCCGGGCAAGCCGGTCTTGGCTTCGGTCGGCGTGGCGCTGACCGTCACCTCGTCACCCTCGATGACGAAGCGCACGTCCATGGCGGCGGCCCGGGCCACGAGGCCGGCATAGAACGGCAGGATGCCGTGGGCGTCCACCGTGCCGCCCTCGGGCGTGCCGGCGATCAGCGCCTCGACATGGTTCGGGATGCGGGCATGGCTGCCCTTGGAGCGCAGGGTGAAGGTCGGCGCATCGCCGTCGCCGGCGACCTTCACGTCGATATGGCCGCCGCGGGGGATCGCGGTCGAGGCGATGACGACCAAGTTGAGGAGCAGCTTGACCTTGTTCTTCGGAAACAGAGCCTGCGGGGCGCTCCACGAAAGCTGGGTCTTCTCGTCGGCGAACATCGCCCGCGAGACCTTCTCGGCATCCGCGAGGTCGATCGAGGCGCCCGCCGAGCCCGCCGCCCCGAAAGCGATGCGGGCGAACTGAATCCGGGCCGAGGCGGTCTTGGCGCTCTTGCGGATCAGGTCGAGGGCGAATTCGCGCATCGACGGGTCGTTGTCGTCCTCCAGCACCTCGAGTCCGTTCACGATGGCGCCGATCGGGCTGATCACGTCATGGCAGACGCGGGAGCACAGGAGCGCCGACAGGTCGAGGGCGTCGAGGGTGAGGCTGGTGCTGGGGCCGCTCATGGCACGCTCCGTTGCCGGCTCCGATGCCGGATGTCGCGGCAAGCCGCGCGTTCTTGTCCAAGTTCGCCGCCCGCCGGTCCGCGGCCGCAAGGCTGCGTTCGGCGCGGGCACCCGGGCACCGATAGTCATGGAAGGCGGCTTTGGGAAGGCGCACCCGCCCCGCCCGACCGGCGAGCGCTGTCGGCGACACGCCTGCCCTTTCGACGCTCAAGGCGGGATCGCGCCTTCCTTCGGCGCCGATGCGGTCATCGCTCGGGAGCGCCCGACCCCACGGATCCCTCCCGATCCCCTGACGGTTTCCTTCACGATTGCTTGGGCGGACGCTTCAACCGGATGGCAGCCCGAAATGGCACCGACCCGTCTCGAATTGTCCCAAATCGGGCCCGAAGAGGTCTGCGCGGGTCGATCCGCCGGGACGTGCGGGACGCCGTTCAGCAACGAGTCAGGCCGGGACGCGCCATTTGCCCGGCCCTTGCTTGCCGAACCGTGCCGCGTCGCCCCGGCGCCCGCCCAGGTGCCCTGCCCCCGATCGATCGCCCGACCCTAACCGCATCATGACCCCGCGATGACCCCCCCCGATCCGCTCCCCGCGCTTTCCCCGACGGCCCCCGTGCCGGAGGCTCTGCGCGATCCCGTGGCGGAGGCGTTGGCGGGCATCGCCTGCGAGGCGGGACGGATCCTGCGGGGCTTCCACGGCGGCGACTGCCCGCACGTGGTCAAGCCGGACGGTTCGCCCGCGAGCCTCGCCGATGCCCGCTCCGAGGAACTGATCGTCTCGGCGCTGACCGCGCGCTTTCCCGGCATTCCGGTGATCGCCGAGGAGACGTCCTGCACGGCGCCGCCCGCTCCGTTGTTCTTCCTCGTCGATCCCCTCGACGGCACCCGCGACTTCCTGGCCGGCAACGAGCAGTACTGCGTCAATATCTGCCTCGTGCAGGGTGACCGGCCGGTCGCCGCCGCCCTCGCCGCGCCCGGCCTCGGCCGCGTCTGGGCGGCGGGCCTCACCGCCCGCGAGGCCTCGATCCGGGAGGGGCGCCCCACCGCCTTCCATCCGGTCACGGTGCGGGAGGCGCCCGCCGACGGCCTCGTCGCCCTCGTGAGCCGCCTGCACGGCGACAGTGCCACCGATGCCTGCCTGGAGCGCCTCGCCGTCGGCGAGCGCCGGGTGACGTCCTCCGCGCTGAAATTCTGCCTGATCGCCGCGGGCGAGGCCGACATCTACATCCGCTGCGCCCCCACCATGGAATGGGATACGGCGGCCGGCGACCACGTGCTGACCATGGCCGGCGGGCACGTGGTCGGGCCGGATGGCGGCATCGTCACCTACGGGCATTACGCCCGCTTCTACCGGAACGGCCCCTTCGCCGCCCTTGGCTCGGCCCGCTACCGCGACGACCTCGACCTGCCGCGGGACACCGCCGTCACCTATTTCGACCGCCGCCGCGCCGGGGAAGCGCTCGACGTCGGCCTGCGGGGGTGAGGCGGGCGCGCTTAACCCTTCGTTAACCGGAACTTGACTTGATCGGGCCATCGTTGCGCGCTCTCTCCCCGGGCCCGGCCCGGCCGGAGCGCCCGTGTCGCGTCCCGGCACGGGGCCTCCGGCGCCGAGGATCGGGCGCCGCCGAGGGAGACCGACCATGCCGCACGATCCCACCCGGAGCACGAGCCGCCGCGCCGCTTTGCTCGGCCTCGCCGCCGGCCTGATGGCCGCCGCCGCCCCGGCGGCCGCCGTCGATGACGGGGGACGCCCCGAATCCTTTCGCCCCTCCGAGATCATCGACAACGGCCACCGCTTCTTCGGCAGCGTGTCGCGGGGGCTCGCACTGACCATCGAGGAGGCGACCCGGCGCTGGGGCGAGCCCAATGGCTACATCCTCGGCCAGGAGGCCTCGGGCGCGATCGTCGGCGGCCTGCGCTACGGCGAGGGCACGCTCTACACCCGCAATGCCGGGCAGCGCCGGATCTACTGGCAGGGTCCGACGCTGGGATTCGACGTCGGCGGCGACGGCGCGCGCACCATGATGCTCGTCTACAATCTGCCGGCCCTGCCCGCCCTCTACCGCCGCTTCGGCGGCGTCGCTGGCTCGGCCTATTTCATCGGCGGCTTCGGCATGACCGCCGTCACCGACGGTGACGTGGTCGTGGTCCCGATCCGCTCCGGCGTCGGCGCCCGGCTCGGCATCAATGTCGGCTACCTCAAATTTACGAGCCGCGCGACCTGGAACCCGTTTTAAGGGGAGACGCTTGCCTCCGCGGCGGCAACCCGGGCAAAAGACCCGCGGCCGGATGGATCGGCCGAACGCCGCACGAGGGCTGCCCGCGTGATCGAGACCGTGATGATCTTCGGCCTCGGCTTCCTGCTGGCGAGCCTGTGCGCCCTGATCGCCCTACCCACCGTCAATGCCCGTGCGACCCGGCTGGCCCGGCGGCGGATCGAGGCGACCCTGCCGGTGAGCGCCGCCGAGGTCGCCGCCGAGCGCGACCATCTGCGCGCCGAGTTCGCGGTGGCGCAGCGCCGGCTGGAGCGCAGGGCCGAAGCCGCGGCCGCCAAGCGCCACGCCGACATGGCGGCTCTGGGGGCCCGCACCATGGAGGCCGAGACCGCGATCGCGGCGCGGCTGCGCAGCGAGGCCGAGTTCGCCCGCGCGCAGGAGCGGATCGCCGGTCTCGATCAGGATCTCGCTTCATCCCGGGACGAGCACGAAGCCGGCCTCGCCACGCTGCACGCCCTGGAGGAGGCGCATCGCGCCGTCCTCGACAGCCTGAAGGCCGCCCGTCGCAGCCAGGCCGCCGATCCGCAGGCGGCCCCTGACGCGCCCCCGGCGCCGGCCGATATCGCGGCCCTGCGCGCCGAGCGGGAGGCCCTGCGAGCGGAATTGGATGAGGCCCGGTCGGCCCTGGCCGCCCGCGGCGACGACACCGCCGAACTGCGCCGCCGCATCGGCGAGGTGGCCGACGCCCTGGCCCGGCGCGATCACCTGCCGAATGTCGGCGCCTTCCCGGCCGCCGCCATGGCGGACCGCTGACGCCGCCTTCGCGTCGGTCCCGAGGCGCACGCCTAGCGAAAATCCTTCGTGCGCGGCGGCACCTTCCCGCCTCGGGCGCATGTGCCGGGTCCGTGGGCTCCCTTGCGGGCCTGTGTCCAAATCCGTAACAGGAAAAGCCATTTCGCGATGGTCGCGGCCCGCCTTGTTTCGGACATGCGGCAGGCTCATCGCGCCGGATCTATCCCTTGAACCGCGATCGAGCGAACATCATGGCCTTGAAGCTGACGTCCCTTGCCCTCGTGCTGTCGGGCGTGACCGCCCTCCTGGTCGCACCGGCGCAGGCGCAGCAATCGAAGCGCGGCAACGAGACCCTGAAGAAGTACTGCACCGGCGATTACCTGAGCTATTGCGGCAATCTCGATCCGGATGATCCGGCCACCGATCAGTGCTTCAAGACCAACTGGTCCAAACTCTCCGAGAATTGCCGCCGCGCGATCGACGCCTACACCCCGCCGAAGGATGCGTCTCAGCGCAAGAAGAGCTGAAGCCTCCGTCCTTCCGCCTGACGGAAGGATCGGCCCCGCGGGGATCCCGGTATCCGCACGGGGCCTCCGCATTACTGATATGCCTGTTTCAGATCGAGGGTGCAGCGCACCCCGACCTCGTCGTAGCCCTCCGCGAGCCAAGTCTGCGCGGCCTGGCGGCCCTTGTCGCGCAGGCGCTCGATCATCCGCCAGCGGGCGTCGAGGCGCGAGGAGGCGGCATAATCGTCGAGCAGGTCGGTCCCGTCGATGCGGTGGAGGAAGACCCGCTCCAGCCCCTCCACCTGCTGGCCACCTTCCTCGATCAGGCCGTGCACGAAATCGATGGCACGCAATTCCCGCATCAGGTTGGCGTTGAAGGTGATCTCGTTGAGCCTGTTCTGGATGTCCTGCGGGGAGCGGGGCGTCTCGCGGCGCTCCACCGGGTTGATCTGAACCAGCAGGATGTCGCGGGTGCGCGCCTCGTGCAGCGGATAGAGCGCTGGATTGCCGAGATAGCCGCCGTCCCAATAGGGCACGCCGTCGATCTCGACCGCCTGGAACACGGTGGGCAGACAGGCCGAGGCCATGACGTGGTCTGCGGTCAGGCGCTCCCGATCGAACACCGCCAGCTTGCCGGTCCAGACATTGGTGGCCGAGACGAACACGTTCGCGGTGCTGGCCCTCCGCAGGCGCTCGAAATCGACCACCCGCTCCAGGGCGCCGCGCAGGGGATTGATGTTGAGGGGATTGGCCGCATAGGGCCCGGGATTGAGCACCTTCAGCCAAGCCTCGACGAAGGGATTGCCCTTCCAGACGTGGAACAGCCCGTCGATCCAAGTCTGCTGCACCGGCTTGAGATCGGCATCCAGGCTCGCCTCGCGCCAGAACGCCGCCAGGGCGGCGCGTGCCCCCTCCGGCCCGCCCGCGAGCCAGCCGTCGACGAGGACGACGGCGTTCATCGCCCCCGCACTCGCGCCGGTGACCGCTTCGAAGGCGACGCGTCCGTCCTCGATCAACGCGTCGAGCACGCCCCAGGTGAAGGCCCCGTGCGAGCCGCCGCCCTGAAGCGCCAGCGACACCGCCTTCTCGGCTCGCGGCCCGGCCAGCCCCCGAAAGTCTTCCCCGGGGCGGGTGGTGTGAGCGATCGGGCTCGGGACCGCGGTCACGGGATTGTGAGCGTCGTCGTGAGCGTCGTCACGGGACGTTTCCGGCGATACGGCGGCGGCGCTCGTCTCTGGGCTGGTCCTGTCCATCGGATCTCGCACGATTGTTGCGGTGCTTCCACAGATGGTGCAAAGCAGCAATCGGTTCCGTGCGGTTCTTTGCCTCGCGGAGGACCGATGCATACAGGTTAACGCGCGTGGGCGCAGGGACATCCTTGCATTCACGGCACCCACGCTCGACATCCCGCCTGGGATGCGACATGGAAGCGGCCTTGAGCGCAAGGCGCGTCGCGCATCCGTTCGCGCGGGCTTGAGGCGACACGTCGCGGATCGCGCCGGATTCGGATAAGATCCCATCCGCGCCTGCGGAACGCCCGAGGCTGGCACGCGCGGACAACAGACGACCCGCGAAGGCACGATGGAAGTCATGGAAGCTCCCGACGCCCTGGCAAACCCGATCGAGGCTCAGAGCCCGAACCTGCGCGGTCCGGAGATCGCCGGGCCCGCCCCGCGCCACCGCACCGTCGGCGTACGCATCGGTGAGGGCGAGGGCTCGGTCACCGTCGGCGGCGGCGCACCGATCGTCGTGCAGTCGATGACCAACACCGACACGGCGGATATCGATGCCACGGTGGCTCAGGTCGCCCAGCTCGCCCGGGTCGGCTCGGAACTGGTGCGCATCACCGTCGACCGCGACGAGGCGGCCGCGGCGGTGCCGAAGATCCGCGAGCGCCTCGACCGGATCGGCGTGCACGTGCCGCTGATCGGCGACTTCCACTATATCGGCCACAAGCTCCTGTCCGACCATCCGGCCTGCGCCGAGGCGCTGGCCAAGTACCGGATCAATCCGGGCAATGTCGGCTTCAAGGAGAAGAAGGACACGCAGTTCTCGACCATCATCGAGCAGGCGATCAAGTACGGCAAGACGGTCCGCATCGGCGCGAACTGGGGCTCGCTCGACGGCGAGCTGCTGACGCATCTGATGGACGAGAACGCCAAGTCGCCCCGCCCCATCGATGCCCGCGCGGTCATGCGCGAGGCGATGGTGCAGTCCGCCCTCACCTCCGCCGATCGCGCGGTGGCGCTCGGCCTGCCGAAGGATCGCATCATCCTCTCCGCGAAGGTCTCGGCGGTGCAGGATCTGATCGCGGTCTATCGCGAGGTGGCGCGCCGCTCCGACTACGCGATCCATCTCGGCCTGACCGAGGCCGGCATGGGCTCGAAGGGCATCGTCGCGGCCTCGGCCGCCATCGGCGTCCTGCTGCAGGACGGCATCGGCGACACGATCCGCTACTCGCTGACGCCCGAGCCCGGCGGCGACCGCGGGGTCGAGGTCAAGGCCGCGCAGGAACTCCTGCAGACCATGGGCTTCCGCACCTTCGTGCCGCTCGTGGCCGCCTGCCCCGGCTGCGGCCGGACGACGTCCACGACGTTCCAGGAACTGGCCCGCGACATCCAGAACTGGATCACCACGTCCATGCCGGAATGGAAGAAGACCTATCCGGGGGTCGAGGGCCTGAACGTCGCGGTGATGGGATGCATCGTCAACGGGCCGGGCGAATCGAAGCATGCCGATATCGGCATCTCGCTTCCCGGCACCGGCGAGAGCCCGAGCGCGCCGGTCTTCATCGACGGCAAGAAGGCGATGACCCTGCGCGGTGCGACGCTGGCCAAGGATTTCGAGGGCATCGTCATCGACTACATCGAGCGTCGCTTCGGCCAGGGCAAGCGCGACGCCGCCGAGTGAGCCGGAGCGCGCGTGAGCGCGCTCTGCCGACGGATGGCCGACGTGAGGGGGCCAGGCCCCGGAACCCGTCAGGGGCGTTTCCGGGCGTCGCACCCCATGCTAACGCTGGCTCGATCCGCCCGCCCCGCGAGGCCGCGATGCCCGGCCTGAACCTTGCCGTCCCCGACCCCGCGCTTCCGGGCACGGCGATGCCCGGCCTGCCCGGGCGCCCCGCGGCGACGGCACGGGGCATGACTCCGCGGCCCGAACCGGCGGCGGGTCGGCGCTCATCCGGGCGACCGACGCATTCCCTTCACGCGGCTCCGGCAGACGCTTCCGGACGACGCGCGCACCCGAACCCTACGGTCCGATGACCCAGCCAGCCAGCCCGAGCCTGCCGGCCGATTCCACCGCAGCCCCCGTCGTCGGTGGGCCGGCGCCCGGCGAGGGCGGTCCGGTCGCGACCGCCGCCGGCGCCGTCGACGCCTCCGCAGCCTCGGCCCACGGCCACGCCCGCACCGGCTTCTGGGCCCTGACCGTCGGCTCCGTGGGCGTCGTCTACGGCGATATCGGCACGAGCCCGCTCTATGCCTTCCGCGAGGCGCTCGCGCCTTCCCGCGTCGATGGCATCCTTCTACCCGAGGAGGTGATCGGCACCACCTCGCTCATCATCTGGGCGCTCCTGCTGATCGTCACGATCAAGTACGTCGCCATCCTCCTGCGCATGGACAACAACGGCGAGGGCGGCATCCTCTCGCTGATGGCCAAGGCCCGCCAAGCGCTCGGCGGCTCGAAGGTCGTGTTCATGCTGGGCCTGCTCGGGGCCTCGCTGTTCTACGGCGATTCCGTCATCACGCCCGCGATCTCGGTGCTCTCGGCGGTGGAGGGGTTGAAGCTCGTCACGCCGGCCTTCGACCATTACGTGCTGCCGATCACGGTGGCGATCATCGTCGGGCTGTTCGCCGTCCAGAGCCACGGCACCGCCCGTGTCGCGACCTTCTTCGGTCCCATCATGGTGATCTGGTTCCTGGCGCTGGCCGCGGCCGCGATTCCCTACATCGTCGGCAATCCCGGCGTGCTCGCCGCCTTCAATCCCTGGTACGCCCTGCATTACCTCCTCGGCCACGGCACCGGCGCGCTGGTGGCGCTGGGGGCGGTGTTCCTGGCAGTGACGGGGGCGGAGGCATTGTTCGCTGATCTCGGCCATTTCGGGCGTCGGCCGATCCAGGTGGCGTGGCTGTTCCTCGTCGCGCCCTGCCTCGTGCTCAACTATCTCGGCCAGACCGCCCTGGTGCTGGCCAAGCCCGACACGACCGATCCGTTCTATCAGCTGGTGCCGGAATGGGGCCTGATCCCCATGGTGCTGCTCGCCACCATCGCCACCGTCACGGCGAGCCAAGCGGTCATCACCGGCGCCTTCTCGCTGTCCCGGCAGGCGATCCAGCTCGGCATGCTGCCGCGCATGGAGATCCGCCACACCTCGGAGGCGCATTCCGGCCAGATCTACCTGCCGCAGATCAACATGCTGCTGGCCCTCGGCGTGGTGATCCTGGCAGTGACCTTCCGCTCGTCCTCGGCCCTCGCCTCGGCCTACGGCATCGCGGTGACCGGCACGATGCTGCTGACCGCCGCCATGGCCTACGTGGTGCTGTGGAAGGTGGTGCGCCTGACGCCGATCGTGGCGGCGATCGCGATCGCGCCCTTCATCGTCATCGAATTCCTCTTCATGCTCTCGAACCTGCTCAAGGTGCATGAGGGCGGCTACGTGCCGCTGCTGCTCGCGGGCGGCCTGATGCTGATGATGTGGACCTGGGTGCGGGGTGTGGCGATCCTGGTCAACAAGACCCGCAAGACCGACGTGCCGCTGATCGAGCTCGTCGGAATGCTGGAGAAAAGCACCTCCTACCACCGGGTGAAGGGCACGGCGGTGTTCCTGACGAGCGATCCCGACATCGCTCCGGCGGCGCTGCTGCACAACATGAAGCACAACAAGGTCATCCACGAGAAGAACGTGGTGCTCACCGTCGAGACCATGGACCGGCCCCGCGCAACCGAATCCGAGCGGGTGCGGATCGAGCCCGTCGGGCCGGGCTTCTCGCGGGTGGTGATGCGCTTCGGCTTCATGGAGACGCCCAACATCCCCCGGACGCTGGCGCTCCTGAAGCGCGAGGGCTTCAAGTTCGACATCATGTCGACCTCGTTCTTCCTCTCGCGCCGCTCGATCCGGCCCGCCGCCCATTCGGGCATGCCGCTCTGGCAGGACCGGATCTTCATCACGCTGGCCAAGAACGCCAACGACGCCACCGACTTCTTCCAGATCCCCACCGGCCGCGTCGTCGAGGTCGGGACGCAGGTGACGGTGTAGCGGACTCATCGAAAGCGAGGCCGCTTGGCGGGCTGTGCCAGTGAAGGGGCCTCGAACCGATCGCCCACCCGGCTCGATCTCTTGAAAGAAATCCTCCGCACCGCTCGCCGCAACGGCGGGATTGAGGATCTTCGTCAAAGTACAACTTCGCGGATCGCCAAGGCGGCCGATGCGCGAATTGCGCGCAATCCTGTGGCGTGCCTGCTACAGGCCCCGGCTATCACCCTTGCTGTTCCGGCCGGCGCCTTGTCCGTCCCGTCTTGCCTGACTACAGCTGAGCTTACAAAAAGCCAGTAATAACAGTAGTTTAGCATAGTTCCAAACTGGAGATTCGGTCGCGTGTGGGGCACGCAATCGGCTGGATCCGCTGGTTCGGGCAAATGGGACAATCACGGCGATGCGGTCGGCTCACACACTCATCGGCTCGTCCAGACTGCGAATGGCGGCTCTGGCGAGCGCCTCGCTGGTGGCCCTGACCGTCAGCGCCCACGCGCAACAGAGCACGCAGCTCGAAGAGATCTCGGTCGCGGGCGGTGGCGCCGGCGGCAATGCCGCAACCGGCCGTACCGTCCCCGGCCCGCCCGTCGCCGGTGGACGCCCGCTGCGCGAGGACCCGCGCGGGCCCGTCGATGGCTACGTCGCGACCCGCTCGGCGACGGCGACCAAGACCAACACGCCGCTGATCGAAACGCCGCAATCGATCACTGTGGTGGGACGCGAGCAGATCGATGCACAGAAGGCACAAACGCTAACGCAGGCGACGCAATACACGGCTGGTGTATATTCCGGTACGTTCGGTGCTGATACCCGTGTTGATTACTTCACGCTGCGTGGCTTCATTGCGAGCGATTACGGTATCTACCGTGATGGGCTTCAGGTGCTGAACTATGGCTTCGGCACCTTCAAGGTAGAGACGTTCGGCCTGGAGCGCATCGAGGTGTTGCGCGGTCCCGCTGCCGTTCTCTTCGGCGCCGGCAATCCCGGCGGTATCATTAATCAGATCACCAAACGCCCGACAGCCGAACCGTTCGGCTATGTCGAGGTCGGCGGCGGCTCATTTGGTCAGGTCTATGGCGCCTTCGACATCGGCGGCCCTGCCGATGATTCGGGCAAATGGTTCTATCGGCTGACCGGCTTTGGCCGTCAGGGTGGTACGCAGGTCGATGGTGCGCCTGACGACCGTGGCTATATCGCTCCAGCCCTCACCTATCGTCCGGATGCAGGAACATCGCTCACCATTTTGACGAGCTATCAGCGCGACTCGACAGCCGTTACGGCGAACTTCCTGCCCTATTCGGGAACGGTACGTCCGAATGCGAGCGGTCTGCGTATCCCACGCTCGCTCAACGTCGGTGATCCGGCGCTCAACACGTTCCAGCGCGAGCAGGTGTTTGCCGGGTATGAATTCGAGCATGCCATCGACGCGACATGGACCTTCCGGCAAAACCTTCGCTATTCATTCAGCGACGGCTTCCAGAACTCATACCTCAATCAGACCGGCTACGTGGATGCGGCTGAGACGACTCTGAACCGCTACCAGTTCCTGACAAGCTCCAAGGTCGGCATCTTTCAGGTCGATAATCAAGCCGAGGCACGTTTCTTCGACGGATACTTCCGGCACGATCTTCTTCTTGGGCTTGATTACAAGCGTTACGACCTGCACGATAATCAAGGGACCAACTTCACGAACTTCTATCCCGTGCCGGGCCTGAGCATTATCAACCCGGTCTACGGACAGATCCGCGGCAGGCCGGCGCCTTATCTTGTGAATGCCGACACCTTCCAGCAAATCGGCATCTACGCGCAGGACCAGATTAAGCTTACCGATCAGTTGACCCTCGTGCTCGGTGGACGGCAGGATTTTGCCGACAACGTTGTGCGGGACCGACTGACCCCCGCCAATAGTAGCCAACGCAGTGACGAGGCTTTCAGTGGCCGCGCGGCCCTGATCTACAATTTTGTCGATGGTCTTGCGCCCTACGTGAGCTACTCGACATCATTCCAGCCGCAGATCGGCTCGGACGCAAACCGTCGCAGTTTTGCGCCGGAATACGGCGAACAGGTCGAGGTCGGTGTCAAGTTCGAGCCGATCGGCTACGGTTTCTTCCTGACAGCCGCGGCCTTCGATCTCGTGCGGCAGAACGTGGTGCAGCCCGTACCGGGGACCTTCTTCAGCTCGCAGCTCGGAGAGGTGCGCTCGCGCGGCGTCGAGGTTCAAGCCGTCGCCAATCTTGCCCAGGGACTCAACATCGTCGGCGCCTTTACCGCCTACGACCTCGTCACGCTCAAGGGCGAAGCGGATCAGGTTGGGCGCACGCCGACCCGTATCCCGGAGGTATTGGCATCAATCTTTGCCGATTACACGATCCCAAGTGGTGATTGGCGCGGCTTCGGCTTCGGTGGCGGCGTGCGCTATGTGGGAAGTTCATTCGCCAACGTAGCCAACACGCTGGTGGTCCCCGAGTATGTGCTCTTCGATGCTCAGGTGCATTACACATGGGGCAATTGGCGCGCGGCAATCAACGCGACAAATATCGGTGACCGGCGGTTCGTTTCTTCCTGTATCTCCGCCAACGAGTGCTTCTACGGCGAAGCACGCCGCGTCCTCGGAAGCATCAGCTACAAGTGGTGAAGCGCCGCAGGGCCCGTTTCCGGGCCCTGGCCCGGCTTTGACACGACGGCGCGTCGGACTATCTCGGGTCTCTCTTCCTAAGCGGATCGTGAGAATCCGTGGCTTCGAGGAACGTCCGATGACCGCCCGTCTTCTGCTCGCCGCCGCCCTTGTCGGCGGCCTACTCTCTCCTGCGGCCGCGCAGGAGCCGGCAACGCCCCCCGCGGCGACGCCGCCCGCGCAGGGCAGCACGCAAGACGCCGCCCCGCCCCGGCCGATCCGCAATGCGCCCAGCCCCCGTGCGCTGGAATTCGCCGCCTACATCTTCTCGGCGGTCAATGTCTGCGGCTACGTGCTCAGCACGAGCGAGTTCGAAGCGCTGCTCGCCAAGCAGAACACCAAGCCCGAGGATGTCAGCCCGCGCGGGCCGTTCGGCAACCGGGTGATGGGCATCTTCACGCTGATGTCGAACCAGATGAATCTCAACCGCGAGCAGGCCTGTCTCGCGGTGGCCGGCGAGTACGGCCCGGAGGGTTCGGTGGCCAAGAACCTTCTGCTGCCGCCGGGCACCACGCCCCCCGAGGCGAAGCCGAAATAACCTGCGGCGTTCCGGTCCGACCGATCAGCTGGGCGGGCCGTGATCAGGGGCCTGGATTACGATCCCGCATGAGTCGACACCTGTCGGCTCATCGGCCAAGCGATAGGCCGGCTCTCGCGCCGGCCCGAAATGCTGTAGAGGGACGGCCATCGTCTTCGCCGCCCCACGCTGCCACCATGTCCTCATCTCCCTCCGCGCTTCGCCCCCTCCCCCGTCCGGGCGTGCTTGCCATCGAAGCCTATGTGCCCGGCAAGAGCGCTGCGCCGGGCGTGGCCAAGATCCATAAGCTGTCCTCGAACGAGACGCCGCTCGGGCCGAGCCCGCGCGCCGTCGAGGCGCTGCGGGCGGAATCCGCGACGCTGGCGCTCTATCCCGACGGCAGTGCCGCGCGCCTGCGCGAGGCGATCGGGGCGCGTTACGGGCTCGATCCGGCCCGGATAGTCTGCGGTGCGGGCTCGGACGAACTCCTGACCCTGCTGGCGCTCGCCTTCGTCGGCCCCGGCGACGAGGGCATCTTCTGCGAGCACGGCTTCCTCGTCTACCGCATCGCCGTCCTGACGGCGGGGGGCACGCCGGTCGTGGCACCGGAGACCGATCTCACGGCAAATGTCGATGCAATCCTGGCCGCAGTGACGCCGCGCACCCGCATCGTCTATCTGGCCAACCCCAACAACCCGACCGGTACCTACCTGCCCTTCGACGAGGTGCGCCGGCTGCATGCCGGGCTGCCGGGCAACGTGCTGCTCGTGCTCGACGGGGCCTATGCCGAATACGTGCGGGCCAACGATTACAGCGCCGGCCTGGAACTGGCGCTGGAAGCCGGCAACGTCGTGATGACCCGCACCTTCTCGAAGATCCACGGCTTGGCCGCGCAGCGCATCGGCTGGATGGTCGGTCCCGAGGGCGTGGTCGACGCGCTCAACCGCATCCGCGGCCCGTTCAACCTGTCGGCCGGCGCCATCGCGGCGGGGGCTGCGGCCATCACCGACGAGGCCCATATCGCTGCGGCCGTCGCCCACAACGACGAGTGGCTCGTCTGGCTCACCCGAGAGGTCGACGCTCTGGGTCTGACCGTCACGCCGAGCGTCGGCAACTTCCTTCTCGTCCATTTCTCCGACACCCCCGGCCGCAGCGCGGCGGAGGCCGACGCGCATCTCACCAAGGCCGGCGTGATCGTGCGTCGCGTCACCGCCTACGGCCTGCCCGACGCCCTGCGGGTGACGGTCGGCAGCGCGGAGTCCAACCGGGCCTTCGTCGCCGCCCTCACCGACTTCCTCCGCGGAGACCGCGCGTGAGCGAGGTGGTCGAGCGGATCGCCATCGTCGGTCTGGGTCTGATCGGCTCCTCCATCGCCCGCGGCGCCCGCACCTACGGACTCGCCCGGACCATCGTGGCCATCGACCGCGATCCGGTGGTGATCGAGCGGGTGAGAGCCCTCGGCCTCGCCGAGACCGCGACCTGCGATCCGGTCGAGGGCGTGCGGGACGCCGATCTCGTGATCCTGTGCGTGCCCGTCGGCGCCATCGGCGCGGTGGCGGAGGCGATCGCGCCGCATCTGAAGCCCGGCGCCGTGGTTTCGGATGTCGGCTCGGTCAAGGCGGCGGTGGTCGCCGCCGTGGCGCCGCATCTGTCGGATGCCAACACGTTCGTGCCGGCCCATCCGGTGGCGGGCACCGAGTATTCCGGGCCGGATTCGGGCTTCGCCACCCTGTTCTCCAACCGATGGTGCATCCTCACCCCGCCCGAGGGCGCGGAGGCATCCGCGGTCGAACGGGTGCGGTCCCTGTGGCAGGGCCTGGGCGCCATCGTCGAGACCATGACGCCGGAGCACCACGACCTCGTCCTCGCCATCACCAGCCACGTTCCGCACCTGATCGCCTACAACATCGTCGGCACGGCGGCCGATCTCGAAGAGGTCACGCAGTCCGAGGTGATCAAGTTCTCCGCCGGCGGCTTTCGCGATTTCACCCGGATCGCGGCCTCCGACCCGACCATGTGGCGCGACATCTTTCTGACCAACCGCGATGCGGTGCTGGAGATGCTCGGGCGCTTCAACGAGGATCTGTCCGCCCTGTCGCGCGCGATCCGCTGGGGGGACGGCGAGGCGCTGCACGAGCTGTTCACCCGCACCCGGACGATCCGCCGCGGCATCGTCGCCATGGGCCAGGAGACGGCGGAGGCGGATTTCGGACGGGCCCGCGGCGGCGCGCCGTCCGGTTCTGTCCGCAGCGAGAGCCCCCTCCCCGACGTCGCAGCGGGGACGTCGCGTCACGGCGCCGGGTCTTAGCCGCACCATCCGATAGCCGGCACGGCCATCCGATGAGGCCGTGATGAAGCGGCGATGGGGGCTGCTCCGAGGCAGCCCGTCGGCGACGAGGGCGAGGCCCGCAGCGTCAGTAGAGCGGCGGCACCACCACGTTCGGCACCGCAAAGGGGCCGAGCATCAGGCGACCATCGCCGAGCTTGAGCGTCGGCAGGGGCTTGAGCGCGTCGGTCCCGGTCTCCGCCGCACGGCCTTCGCCATCTTCCTTCCGGCGCAGGCCGCCGAGGAACTGGCCGACAAGATTGCCGATCAGCGCCCCCTTATCCGCCCCGTAGCGCTGGCCCATCACCTGCCCGACCAGTGCCTCCAACCCGACCGCGCGCAGTTCAAATCGGCCCTCCGGGCGGTGTTCGGGGTCGAGCGCGGCGGCGCCCTTCGCCTGAAGCCGGCGCTCGCCCTTGGCGATCGAGAGACGCGTGACGTCGAGGCGTCCACCGGCCTGCCGCCACGTCTCCAATTCGTTCGCCACCGTGCCGGTGCGCAGCACGGCGGCCTGCTCGATGGTGGTGTCGAGGTCGATATCGGCGGGGTCGGTGCTGCCCGCGAGAACGTCGAGGCGCGGCACGGCGGCCTGGGCGAGGCGCAGGCTCACGTCGACCGCGCCATCGCTGGCGAAGCGGCCGGGCGTCGGGCGGGCATGCAGTTCGAGATGACGCGCGGCGAAATCGATCGGACCGGGATCGGGCGTGTTCACGACGCCCTTCGGGGCATCCAGCACGAGGGAAGCCCGTGTGAAACCATCGGACGCGCCGTGGAAGCTCGCTTCCAGCGCGTTCCAGCTCACATCGGCGCTCAGATCGCCCTGTTCGACCCGGAACGGGCCGGTGGCCTCGAGCAGCAGGTGGCGCGGATCGTAGATCTGCACGACCGCCGTGATCGGCCCGAGCGAGAAGCGGCCGTCCGAGCGGGCGAAGCGCACCGATGCGCAGCGAAGTTCGAGGCGGAACGGGAAGCCGGTGATGGAGCGGTCGGCGCAGGTCCATTGGCGGCCCTCCTGCGCCTCGTGGGCGAGCCACGCATCCATCTCGCTCTCGGCCCGCGCCCGGATCACGAACCAGCCGACCGTCCAGGCCAGCACGAGGGCAGCGAGCAGGATATAGGGGAGGAACAGGCCGATCCGCCTGCGCGGCCGCTCGGCCGTTCCGCCGGGGATCGGAGAGTCAATCTGCGCCATCGGCCTCGTCCTGCGCGGCCCGGCGAAGCATCCGGGCGCGCCCGTGTTTGGAGATCGGGCGCGCGCAAGGCAAGTGCGCTGTGTCGCAGCGGAACGCCGCGACGGGTGCTTCAGGCGGAGGCCGCCTCATCATCGAGCGCCAGATCCGCCACGATGGCACGACGCTCCTCCTCGCCCTCGGCGAGGCGGTGGACGTGCATCTCGGTCGCGCCCTTCTGGCGGACCCGGGTGAGCCAACCACGGGTCAGCCGCTCACGCGGGCTCTCGCTGGTGGCCGTCACCGAGACGGGCTGGGCGATGCCGGCACGATCGCGGCGGACCGCGATCAGCACCGCCGGACCCATCTCAGCCACCTCTGCGGGGGCGACATCGGGCGCCGCAAGATCGTGAACGCCGACGACGTAGCGCCGGCCCGAACGTCCGCGCCACGCGCTCAGGGATAGGGCCGGGCTGCCACGCAGGCCCGCCATCGTTCGCAGACGCTCCTCGCGCACATCCGCTCTCCGGGTTCGGTCGTCCCTCAGGTCGCGCAGCGCAACCGACCAGGACAGGGCTCGTTTGTTCGCCATTTGTTCCAATTTACGCCGCGCGTTCGTCCAGCGTCAAGGCGTTGATCGAAGCGTGGTTGCGGTAGAGGAGAAATGGGGATCGGCCGCCTCGCGCGCAAGCGCGCGACCCACCCGCCGGACGATCATCGTCTCGCCGCAGAGGTTTCGTAAAGCATGGTTCTGGCAGGATGACCGGGCGGGCGGCTTGCCGTACAAGCGGGGCCGTGCACGCGTAAGGTCGAGGAGCAGCCGTGAGGCATCGGATGGGTGTGGCGACGGACAGGCCGGGGGCCCGGCTCGCGCGGCTCGCGCTCGCCCTGGGGCTCGCGCTCAATCTCGGCGCCTGCTTTCGTCCCCTCTACGGACCGACCGCCTCGGGCGAGTCGATGCAGACAGTTCTGGCGGCGATCCAGGTCGACGACGTCGTCATGGCGCAGGATCAGGAGCGTCTGGGACATTACCTGCGCAGCGAGCTGATCTTCGCCCTCGACGGCTCCGGCCAAGCCGGTCCGCCCAAGCGCTACCGCCTCAAGATGCAGGGCAGCGAGCAGGTGCAGACCCCGATCGTCTCCTCGACCACCGCCCGCGCCGAGGCCGGCACGATCGTCGGAACGGTGCGCTACGCCCTGGAGAGCGTCGATGGACGCCGCGTCATCACCGAGGGCGTCGCGACCTCGACCGCGACCTACGACCGGTCGATCCAGCGCTTCGCCTCCCTGAGGGCCGCCCGCGACGCCGAGATCCGGCTGGCCAAGGTGCTGGCGGAGCAGATCAAGACCCGCATCGCCTCCGTCCTCGCCGTGAAGCCGAACAGCTGAGCCCATGAGGGCGACCTCATGACGGCGGTCAAGGCTGGCGATGTCGAGGGGCTGATCCGGCGCGGCCCCGATCCGCGGGTGCCGGTCATTCTGCTCTACGGCCCCGATACCGGCCTCGTCGGCGATCGGGCGGCGCGGCTGATCACCAAGCTGGTGGCGGATCCGGACGATCCCTTCGCCCTGATCCGTCTCGACGGCGACGTGCTGGCGGGCGATCCCGGACGTCTCGTGGACGAGGCCGGCACCCTCGGCATGTTCGGCGGTGCACGCACCATCTGGGTGCGCTCGGGCAGCCGCAACTACGCTCCCGCGGTCGATGCCGTGCTCAAGGCGCCGATCGAGGGCGCTCGCATCGTCGTCGAGGCCGGCGACCTTGCCCGCTCCGCGCCGCTGCGCACGCTCTGCGAAGGGTCACCGAAGGCCCTCGCCCTCCCCTGCTATCCGGACGACGAGCGCACGCTCGCCGATCTGATCGACCGAACGCTGCAGGACGACGGTCTGCGCATCGACCGGGATGCCCGCGATCTCCTCGTCGGCAGCCTGGGCAGCGACCGCCGGGCCAGCCTGTCCGAGATCGGAAAGCTTGCCCTCTATGCCCGCGGTCAGGGCAGTGTCGGCGTCGAGGACGTGGAAGCGATCGTCAGCGATGTCGGTGCCAGCGTCCTCAACGTGCTGATCGATGCGGCCTTCGCCGGCCGCCCGGGGGAGGCCGAGCGCACCTATCGCCGCTTCCGCCACGAGGGGATGGATCCTTCGGCGATGCTCGGCGCGGGCCTTCGCCATGCCATGACGCTGCTGTCGTTGCGCCTCGACAATCCCCGCGGCAGCGCGAGCCAACTCGTCGCCAATTGGCGCGGCCTCCATTTCCGTCGCAAGGCGACCGCCGAGACGCAGCTCGCCCGCTGGTCGGCGGACGGTCTGCGTCAAGCGGTGGCATGGTTGCAGGACGGCGTGCTGGCCTGCCGCCGCGCCGAGCCGGACCTTGCCCACGCTCAGGCGCAGGCGATGTTCCTGCGCATCGCGATCGAGGCGGCCCGGCGGCGGCCCTGAGCAAGGGAGGCGGTGCCCTCAGCGGTCCAGAACCGCGCGGTCGTTCTTCGCGACGAGGGTCCGGAAATGCGGGGTCAGATCGACCTCGCTCAGACCGAAGCTCCGGGCGAAATCCATGATGAGACGCTGCTCGCCGGGCTCCGCCTCGCCATCGGCCATGGCGCTGTCGATCATGTTGAGGACGATGCAGAGGCGCTGATCCGGCCGCAGCCGCGGCGTGGCATCGGCCAGGAATTGCTGCGGCGGCGTGGACCGGGCGTAGCGCAGGGCGGCGTCGAGCTGTTGCCGGGTGGTGTTTCGGCCCAGCACGGACATCAGATGCCCCAGCTCCTCAGGATCGAGTTCCCCGTCGGAACCCATGCAATAGAGCAGAGCGACAGTCAGGCAATTGCGTGGTGTGAGGTCGAGGGACGATTGCGACTTGAACATGTTGAACATGGTCGTACCTCCAGCGGCTTTCCGCATCGAGCGGAAGGGCCGGAGGCTCTTAGACGAGGAGTACTGCGCTGTCGATCGGATTAACCTGCACGATTACTTGGATAATTTAATCCAATCTATCATACGAACTTAATCGGCAAATCAAATCTGACAGCGACTAGTAAAGCGTATCGGCTTACGATTCCGCACCCGAGCCGCTGAGTTTGCGGCAGAGCGCGTCGCGCTCCTCGGCGCTGCCGTAGCGAATGCGTATCTCCCCCTCCCCGCTCGCTTTGTCCTTCACGGCCACCGCGTGGCCGAGAGCGCGGCCCAGCACATCCTCCAGCGATCGAAGGGTCGTATCGCTGCCCGAGGCACGTCGGGGTCGTCCGGGTCGCGGTGCTTCGGACACAGAATTGTCCGCCGCGGCGAGAGCCTCGACCTCGCGGACGGAGAGGCCCTCGGCGACGATGCGTCGAGCGATTCCCTCCGGATCGCGCACGGAGAGCAGCGCGCGGGCATGGCCGGCGGTGATCTCTCCGGCTGTGACCCGATCCTGAATCGCGGGCGGGAGCTGCAGCAGCCGCAACGTATTGGCGAGATGGCTGCGGCTCTTGCCCAACAACTCCGCCAATTCGGCCTGGGTGTACTGGAATTCTCCCATCAGCCGCTCATAGCCGGCGGCTTCTTCGATGGCGTTCAGGTCGGTCCGCTGAACGTTCTCGAGGATCGCGTATTCGAGCGAGGTACGGTCGTCGATCTCGACGACGACGACCGGCGCCTCGGTGATGCCGGCTCGCTGAGCGGCGCGCCAACGGCGTTCGCCGGCGACGATCTCGAAGGTCCCCGGCACGGCGGGCAGGGGCCGGACGACGATGGGCTGAATGACGCCGCGCTGGCGGATCGAGGCCGCAAGCTCATCGAGTTCCGGCTCCGAGAACCGGCGCCGGGGATTGCGCGGATTCGGACGCAGGAACTCCACCGCCACCTTGCGCTGCGATTGGGGCGGGCGGGAATCCTCCCGCGGCGCGTCGTCGGAGAAATCGCCGATCAGGGCCGCGAGGCCACGTCCGAGCCGCGGCCGGGCCGCATCATCCGCCATCGCCACTGGAAAACTCCGTTACTCTGTTGGGTCTGTTACGCGGCGGCCGCGGGCGGCGGTGCCCGGCCCTCGCGCTGGATAACCTCGGATGCGAGGCGCAGATAGGCCTGAGATCCCGCGCATTTCAGGTCGTAGAGCAGCACCGGCTTGCCGTGGGACGGGGCTTCCGAGACGCGGACATTGCGCGGAATCATGGTCTCGTAGACCTTGTCGCCGAGAAAGCCGCGCACGTCCGCCACCACCTGGGCCGAGAGGTTGTTGCGCGGGTCGTACATCGTGAGCACCACGCCCTGGATCTGGAGCTTCGGGTTCAGGGCGCCCCGCACCTGCTCGACGGTGCGCAGAAGCTGGCTCAGGCCTTCGAGCGCGAAGAACTCGCATTGGAGGGGCACCAGCACCGCATCCGATGCGGCCAACGCATTGATCGTCAGTAGATTGAGCGAGGGTGGGCAATCGATCAGGACGTAGGTGATCGGCTCCGCGCCGGGCGTTTGCGTGAGATCGCGCAGGACGTTTCGCAGGCGGTGGGCGCGATCCGGAGCGCTCGCCAATTCCAGTTCGAGGCCGAGCAGATCCATGGTCGAGGGCGCGACCGAGAGGCGCGGAACGGCGGTCGGCGTCACCGCTTCCGCCAAGGGCGCCTCGCCGGCCATGACATGATAGGTCGAAACCCGACGGCGACGGCGGTCGATGCCGAGGCCTGTCGAGGCGTTGCCTTGGGGATCGAGGTCGATCACCAGCACCTGCTCGCCGATGGCGGCGAGCGCGGTGCCCAGATTGATCGCCGTAGTGGTCTTGCCGACGCCGCCCTTCTGATTGGCGAGCGCCAGCACCCGGAGCGGCTTGGGCTGTGAAGAATCGGTCATGAGTCCACGCGGGAAAGCGACGTGACGCGCACGATTCGTGCCTGCGAGTCGGTACGGCTCGGAATCAGGTCGCGGGCGAATGTCCACTCTCTGTCCGCATCGGTCAATTCCACGGCTGCATCACGGCCCTTCGGAAACAGACCGACTGTTCCCCTTTTCAACAGAGGCTCGGTCCAGGACAGCAATTGAGTCAGCGGCGCGAGCGCCCTGGCACAGACGATGTCCGCACCGGCAAGTTTGCCGATGACCGCTTCGATCCGCCCATTATGCACGGTGACCGGCGCGCGGGTCAGCCGAGCCGTTTCGGTGAGGAAGGCGCATTTGCGCGCGTTGCTCTCAACGAGCGCAACATGGAAGTCCGGCCGTTCCCGTCCGGCAATCGCTAGGATCAGGCCGGGAATGCCTGCACCGGATCCGAGGTCGACCCAGCTGTTCGCGGTGGGTGCTAGAGACAGGAGCTGGAGGGCGTCCGCGACATGCCGATGCCAGACCTCGCTCAGCGTTGCTGGGCCGACGAGGTTCTTGACGTTCTGCCAACGTCCAAGCTGCTCCACATAGATATCGAGCGCGGATGCTGTTTCACGTGAAACATCATGCGCAGCGAGAACGCGTTCGCGCTGGTCGGAGGTCATCTGGCGGTCACGAATGGCGAAACGCATCGAAACGAAACCCTTCGACGATGCTCATCAGAGACTGAAAGTGGCAGGCAGCCGAATGGATGCCCCTCCCGTCCCGGGTCGCGCCAGGCATCCCAGGTACAGATCGTCGATACGGGTCTGGGATCATTTCGACCTACGCCGATGCCTGTAGGCGCCCGCGTCGCGCATGCGCGGCCAAGAGAGTCAGCGCCGCAGGTGTCACCCCCTCGATACGCGCGGCCTGCCCCAGCGTGGTCGGGCGGACGCCATCGAGCTTGACCTGCATCTCGTTCGACAGACCGGCAATGGCAGCATAGTCGAGGGAGGCCGGGAGGCGGACCGCCTCGTCACGACGGAACGCGGCAATGTCGGCCTGCTGTCGGTCGAGATAGACCGCGTAGGTCGCATCCGTGCGAAGGCGCTCGGCGATCCGCGGCGGCACTTCCGCCAGATCCGGCCAAATCGCGGCAAGGCGCTCCCAACCGATTTCCGGATAGGAGAGCAGTTGGAACGCGCTGCGACGCAGACCGTCACGGTTGAGCGATAGGCCGTGACCGGCCGCCTCGTTCGGGGTCAGGCTCAGGGCATCGAGCCGGGCGCGCGCGCCCCTTAGATCCTCCTGAGAGGCGGCAAAATGGGTGGCCCGGACTGCCCCGACGCAACCGAGCGCCGCGCCGCGGGGTGTCAGCCGCTCATCGGCATTGTCGACGCGGAGCGAGAGGCGATACTCCGAGCGCGAGGTGAACATACGGTAGGGCTCGCTCACCCCATGGGTGACGAGGTCATCGATCATGACGCCCAGATAGGACTCGGCCCGGTCGAACACGGCGAGATCGGAGCCGCCGGCCAAGCGCGCGGCATTCACGCCTGCGACCAGCCCCTGCCCTGCCGCCTCCTCGTAGCCCGTGGTGCCGTTGATCTGTCCTGCCAGGAACAGGCCGGGCAGCCGCTTGGTCTGAAGCGTCGCGTCGAGCTCGCGCGGATCGACGTAGTCGTATTCGATGGCGTAGCCGGGCCGCAGGATACGGGTCCGCTCCAGGCCCGGAATCGCGGCGATGATGGCGGTCTGAACCTCTTCGGGTAGGGCCGTCGAGATGCCGTTCGGATAGACGGTCGGATCCTCGAGACCCTCGGGCTCCAGAAAGATCTGGTGGCCTTCACGGTCCCCAAACCGTACCACCTTGTCCTCGATCGAAGGACAGTAGCGCGGGCCGCGGCTGCTGATGCCGCCGGAATACATCGGGGAACGGTGCAGGTTCGCCCGGATCAGATCGTGCACGCCTTGCGTCGTGCGGGTGATCCCGCACGCGATTTGGGGCGTCGTGATCCGTTCGGTGAGGGTCGAGAACGGGACCGGATCCTCGTCCGCCTGCTGCATCTCCAGGGCGGTCCAATCGATGGTGCGTCCGTCGAGCCGCGGCGGTGTACCCGTCTTGAGGCGGCCGAGGCGGAAGCCGTGACGATCGAGCGTCTCGGCCAGCCCGAGCGCGGGCCCCTCCCCGGCGCGGCCGGCTGGAACCTGCCGTTCGCCGATATGGATCAGCCCACGCAGGAAGGTCCCGGTGGTCAGGACAACGGCCCGTGCCGCCAGACGTCGCCCATCCGCCAACATCGCACCGGCGACGGTGGTACCCTCGATGATCAGATCGTCGACTTCGCCCTCGATCACCGTGAGACCCGCCGTCTCGGCGATCGCCGCCTGCATGGCACGGGCGTAGAGGGCTCGATCGGCCTGGGTGCGAGGGCCGCGCACCGCCGGACCCTTGCGCCGGTTGAGAAGGCGGAACTGAATTCCCGAGGCGTCGGCCACGCGGCCCATCAAGCCATCGAGGGCATCGACCTCGCGCACGAGATGGCCCTTGCCGAGGCCGCCGATGGCGGGGTTGCACGACATGGCCCCGATGGTCGCGGCACGATGCGTCACGAGGGCGGTGCGGGCACCGACCCGCGCCGCAGCGGCCGCAGCCTCGACGCCGGCATGGCCGCCGCCGACGACGATGACGTCGTAGCTCGTCAGAGAAGGGTGCATGACCGGTTGCTTACGCGTGGGTGCGCCGCGCGGTCAACGCGATTCGTCGTTCGAATCACGGGCGCTCGACAGGGGAGGGATCTGACTTCGTCGACACGGCGTCTGATGCCTCCTCCACCTCGTCGCCATCTGTGGCCATAGATCCGGAGAGAGTTTGTCTTGGGGAAACGAAGGCTGTGTTCTTGCTTCTCGTCCTTCCCTCTTCGGCTGCCCTGCCCGTCGATGCTTGTGGGTGAGATGAGAGGGACTGGGTAGGCTGTGACGATTCGCAATCGGACGAGTGATTGGGGTCACGATGCCTTCGAGCCGCGGGAGGATGACCGAAGGATACGGACGTCAAACCGAACCTAAGGTCATACATAAGCCGGCAAATAACTTTTATTTGCCGATACAGAAGCCGGCAAAGAGTCGATCCAGCATGTCATCGACACTGACATGGCCACCGACTTCGCCGAGGGCTCGGACACCCAAGCGCAGATCCTCGGCGATCAATTCGGGCGGATGGTCGGGGGCCGCGCTCGCCACGCGATCCAGGTGAACGATGGCACGGTTGAGCGCATCGCGATGGCGCTCGCGGGTCACCAATGCGTCGCCCCCGAGAGACGCCTCGGCCTGCTGGCGAATCGCATCAAGCAAGGCATCGAGACCGGCACCGGTGCGTGCCGAAATCGCGAGAGCACCCTCCTCCAGCGGCCGAGCTGTCGTGAGGTCGGACTTGGTGTGCACCTGGATCGTCGTCGTTCCCCCCAGCGATGCAGGCTCCGGAGCATCCGCCGGGATCAGGTGCAGAACAAGATCCGCCGTCTCGATGCGTCGTCGGGTGCGGAACACGCCTTCGGCCTCGATCGGATCGTCCGTCTCGCGCAGCCCCGCCGTATCGACGAGGGTCACGGGCAAGCCGCCGAGATCGCAGCGGACTTCGATGGCGTCGCGGGTGGTGCCGGGAATCTCCGAGACGATGGCGGCATCGCGCTTGGACAGAGCGTTGAGCAGGGTCGATTTGCCGGCATTCGGCGGACCGGCCAGGACGACGAAGAACCCCTCCCGTAGACGTTCGCCCCGGCGCCCATCGGCCAGCGCTCCTCGGATTTCCTGCGAGAGGCAAGCCGCGCGTTCGGCCTGCGCCGCGTCGAGGCCCACCTCGTCCACGTCACCCTCGTCGGCAAAGTCCAGGGCAGCCTCGGCGGCGGCGAGGAGATCGATGGCTCGGTCGCGCCAAGCCATCACTTGACGACCCAGGGCACCATCGAGTTGGCGCAGGGCCTGACGCCGCTGCGCCTCGGTCTCGGCATCGATCAGGTCTGCGATGCCCTCGGCCTCGGTCAGATCGATCCGCCCGTTGAGGAAGGCACGGCGGGTGAAGGCACCGGCCTCCGCAGGCCGGCACCCGGGCACGGAACGCAGAGCCTGCAGCACGGCCTCCCGCACGGCGGTTCCGCCATGCAAATGGAGTTCGGCCATATCCTCGCCGGTGGCCGTACCGGGGCCAGGCAGCCAAACGACGAGAGCCTGATCGAGCAACGAACCCGACGCAGGATCGCGTAGGCGACGCAGCGAGAGCCGCCGCGGCTCCGGGCGGTCGCCCGCCAGGGCAGAGAGCGCGGCGGCGGCCGCCGGACCGCTGATCCGGACGACGCTCACCGCCGCACGACCGAAGCCGCTGGCAGGAGCGTAGATCGTGTCGGCCCGCTCCGGCAGGGCAGGGGGCATCGGTTACACCACGAGGTTCACGATCCGCCCTGGGACGACGATGACCTTCTTGGGCGCTCGTCCCTCCAGCACCTTCTGCACGGCATCGAGCGCCAAGGTCGCGGCCTCGACCGCCTTGGCATCGGCGTCCCGCGCGACGGTGACGTCCGCACGCTTCTTGCCGTTGATCTGGACGGGGAGGGTGATCTCGTCCTCGACCAGCAACGCTTGATCCGCCTCGGGCCACGGCGCGTCGGCGACGAGTCCGGTCTGCCCGAGCACGCGCCAGCACTCCTCGGCGAGGTGCGGCATCATCGGGGCGATGAGCTGGACGAGGATGCGGGCCGCCTCCCCGGTCGCGGCTCGGGATGCACCGGTACGCAAACCCTCGTCCAGGGCGTTGGCGAGCGTGTAGATATGGGCGACGCACCGGTTGAAGCGGAGCCGCTCCACGTCCTCACCGACGGCAGCCAGGGCCTTATGGGCCGCCTTGCGCAGGACGAGGTCGGTAGCCCCTCCCTCCCCGTTTGCGGCCGCCGCTCCGTGGACGAGACGCCATACGCGCTGCACGAAGCGGGCAGCGCCCTGCACGCCTTCCTCCGTCCAGATCACGTCGCGCTCGGGCGGTGAGTCGGAGAGCATGAACCACCGTGCGGTATCGGCGCCGTAGCTGGCGATGATGTCGTCGGGGTCGACCACGTTCTTCTTCGACTTCGACATCTTCTCCGTCGGGCCGATCTCGATCGGCTCGCCGGTTTTCACGTGAAACGCTTTGCGCTGGCCGCCCTCCGTTTCGAAACGGATATCGGCCGGCGGCACCCAGGCACCGGCCGGGTCCTTATACGTCTCGTGAACCACCATGCCCTGCGTGAACAGGCCGGCGAAGGGTTCGGAGATACCGGCCCAGCCGGTCGCCCGCATCGCCCGCATGAAGAAGCGCGAGTAGAGGAGGTGCAGGATCGCGTGCTCGACGCCGCCGATATACTGGTCCACGGCGAGCCAGTGATCGACGGTCTTGCGGTCGGTCGGTGCATCCGCCAGCCACGGCGCGGTGAAGCGGGCGTAGTACCAGGACGAGTCGACGAAGGTGTCCATCGTGTCCGTCTCGCGCCGGGCGGCCGTGCCGCAGCGGGGGCAGGGCACTTGGCGCCAGGCTTGGTCGCGCTCCAGCGGGTTGCCCGGCTGGTCGAAAGAGACGTCGTCCGGCAGCTTCACCGGTAGATCCTCGACCGGCACAGGCACCGGGCCGCAGGACTCGCAGTGGATGATCGGGATCGGGCAGCCCCAGTAGCGCTGGCGGGAGACGCCCCAGTCGCGCAGGCGGAACTGCACCTTGCGACGCGCGACCGGCGTGCCGTTCAGGCTCTCTGCCTCTAGCCGATCGGCAACGGTACGGAACGCGTCGTCCGTGCTCATGCCGTCGAGGAAGCGCGAATTGATCATCCGGCCATCACCGTCATAGGCGGTGTCGGTGATCGTGAAGCTCGCAGGGTCCTGGCCTTCGGGGCAGACCACGGGCGTGTTGCCGAGCCCGTATTTGTTCGCGAAATCGAGGTCGCGCTGATCATGCGCCGGGCAGCCGAACACGGCACCGGTGCCGTATTCCATCAGCACGAAGTTCGCGACATAGACCGGCAGCTCCCAGGACGGATCGAGCGGATGGCGGACCTTGAGCCCCGTGTCGAAGCCGAGCTTCTCCGCCGTATCGATCGCCTCCTGGGCGGTGCCGATGCGTCGGCATTCCTCGGCGAAGGCTTTCAGGCCTTCACCGTCCGGGCCGATCTCGGCAAGTGCCTTCGCCAAGGGATGATCGACCGAGATCGCAAGGAACTTCGCGCCGAACAGGGTGTCGGGCCGGGTCGTGTAGACCGTCAGCTCCTCGGTGCCGGCGAAGGGGGCGGCGAGGGCAAACCGGACCTCCAAACCTTCGGAGCGGCCGATCCAGTTCTTCTGCATCAGCCGGACCTTCTCCGGCCAACGCTCCAGCCCATCGAGGGCATCGCTGAGATCCTGAGCGAAGTCGGTGATCTTGAAGAACCACTGCGTCAGTTCACGTTGCTCGACAAAGGCCCCCGAGCGCCATCCGCGTCCGTCGATCACCTGCTCGTTCGCCAGCACGGTGTGATCGACCGGATCCCAGTTCACCTTGGCGGTGCGGCGCGTGACCAGCCCCTTGTCGAGGAAATCGAGGAACATGCGCTGCTGATGCTTGTAGTAGTCGGGATCGCAGGTCGCGATCTCCCGGCTCCAGTCGAGCGACAGGCCCATGCTCTGCAGCTGCCCGCGCATGGTGGCGATGTTGGCATAGGTCCAGTCGCGCGGGTTGACCTTACGCTCCATGGCGGCGTTCTCGGCCGGCAGGCCGAAGGCATCCCAGCCCATCGGATGAAGCACGTTGTGGCCCTTGGCGCGCTTGTAGCGGGCCACCACGTCGCCCATGGCGTAGTTGCGCACGTGACCGATATGGATGCGCCCTGACGGGTAGGGGAACATCTCCAGGACGTAGTATTTCGGGCGCGGGTCGTCGTTCTGGGTCTCGAACAGCTTCGCCTCGTCCCAGGCCTGCTGCCAGCGCGGCTCGGCGTCCTTGGCGTTGTAGCGTTCGAGGCTCGGGGCGGGATGTGCGGTGTCGGTCATGAACGGCGCCGGATCAGCGGAGAACGGGGGCGGGTCCCGAGGGGGCATCGCCTTCGGGATCGGCACCTAGCATATCCGTCCCGCGAAGGGTCAACGAAACGCTGGGGCCTGCCTTGAACGCCAGCGACCCGCGCCCCAGGAAGACGGCTAAAGAATACGGCAAGGAACATGGAATGAGCGAACAGCCGACATCCCTCGACGCCATGCCTCCCGTCGGTGAGGCCGACGTGGCTGCAGGATTGGCCGAGGTGCAGGCCGGCATCCGCCGCGCAGCGCAGGACAGCGAGCGCGATCCGGCCAGCGTCCACCTGATCGCAATCTCAAAGACCGTACCGGCGGAGGGGATCTTGCCGGCCTTGGCCGCCGGGCAGCGCCTGTTCGGCGAGAACTACGTGCAGGAATCGACGGCGAAGTGGCCGGCATTGAAGGAGCAATTTCCGGAGACGGAGCTGCACTTCGTCGGCCCCCTGCAATCGAACAAGGCTCGTGAGGCGGTGGCCCTGTTCGACGTGATCCATTCCCTTGATCGGCTCTCCCTCGCCGCGGCGCTGGCGAAGGAGATCGACCGGGCGGGGAGGGCGCCCAAACTTCTGATCCAGGTCAATACCGGCGACGAGGCGCAGAAAGCCGGCGTCGCGCCGGATCAAGTCGAGACGCTGCTCGCCGAGTGCCGCGACACCCATGGGCTCGCGATCCACGGACTGATGTGTATTCCGCCCGCCGAGGATCCGCCCTCGCCCCATTTCGCGCTGCTGGCGCGCATCGCCCGGGAACAGGGCCTGCCGATCCTGTCGATGGGCATGAGCGCGGATTACGCGGCAGCGATCCAGATGGGGGCGACCCATGTGCGGGTCGGTACCGCAATTTTCGGGAGGCGGTTGAAGCGCGCCTGAGGCGAGCGCCTCTCCCGTCCCTCCCCTTCATTCCGACATGCCCGCGTCGGCGGGGCCATGAGGGAGAGCTTCAGCGTCTCGCGCGATCTTGGAGCCTTCCTTCGATGCGGCGCCTCGCTTCGCACCCCAGGGTGATGGGCGGGACGAGGGGGGAGGGGGTTACCCGCGCAGCTCGTCCTCCAGGAACGCCCGCACCTCCGCCCGATCGATATCCGGTGCGATGAAGCTCTGACCGATGCCATGGGCGAGAATGAAGGTGAGGCGACCGTCGCGCACCTTCTTGTCCTGGGCCATGGCATCGAGAAGCGCGTCCGGGTCGCCGACCCCGCCGGGCACCTGCTGCAGACGCGTCGGAAGACCCGCCAGGGCGAGGTGGTTGGCGACCCGGCCGGCATCCTGTCCGCCACAGAGGCCCAGACGAGCCGAGAAGCGGAAGGCCAGGGCCAGCCCGATGGCGACGCCCTCGCCATGGACCAGACGGGCGGAATCGTAGCCGGTCAGGCGCTCCAGGGCGTGCCCGAAAGTGTGTCCGAGATTGAGCAGGGCCCGCTCGCCATCCTCACGCTCGTCCCGCACGACCACGCCGGCCTTGGCGCGGCAGCAGGCGGCCACCGCCTCGTCTCGCTCCGGGCCGCCGGCGAAGATGCCGGACCAGTTGGTCTCGCACCATTCGAAGAACTCGGCGTCGCCGATCAAACCGTACTTCGCCACCTCGGCGTAGCCGGCCCGCATCTCCCGTTCCGACAGCGTGTCGAGAGTCGCGGTATCGGCCAGCACGAGGCGGGGCTGGTGAAACGCGCCGATCAGGTTCTTGCCCAGCGGCGAGTTGATCCCGGTCTTGCCGCCAACGGACGAATCAACCTGTGCGAGCAAGGTTGTCGGCGCCTGCACGAAGCGGACGCCCCGCCGCAGGCTCGCGGCAGCGAAGCCTGCCAGATCCCCGACCACTCCGCCGCCGAGGGCCACGACGAGGTCGCCGCGCTCGATCTTGTGGGAGAGCAACCCGTCGCTGACGCGGGCGAACTCCGCGTAGCTCTTGGACGCCTCACCGGGCGGAACGGTGATCATCCCGCAGCGCAGGCCCGCCGCCTCCAGGCTCGCCTGGACCCGTTCGCCGTAGAGACCCGCCACGGTCTCGTCGGTAACGATACCGGCGGCGCGGGCACCGAGATCGCGCGCTTCGATCCCGATCTCGTCGAGCAGGCCGCGGCCGATCCGGATGTCGTAATCGCGGCCCTGGTTCAGCGGAACGTTGACACGCAAGGGTTGTGGCATGGCGGGGCTTCTGCGGGGGGCGGACGGGTTCATATGCAGGTCGAGGGCCTCCATCACGTCCTGCACCACCCGATCGTGCGAGACGTCGCGGGAGAGCACCGTGAGATCGGCCCCGGCATAGACCGGATGGCGCACCTCCATCAGGGCGCGCATGGTGGCTTCGGGGTCCTCGGTCTGAAGGAGGGGACGGGTGTTGCGCTTGCGCACGCGGCGCATCAGCACGTCGAGATCGGCCTTGAGCCAGACCGACATGCCGCCCTCCGCGATCCGGGCGCGGGTCGCCTCGCGCATGAAGGCGCCGCCGCCGGTGGCGAGCACCATCGGTCCCTCGCGCAGAAGGCGCGCGATCACCCGCTCTTCGCCTTCGCGAAAGCTCGCCTCGCCATAGATCGCGAAGATGTCGGCGATGGTGAGCTTGGCCGCGGCCTCGATCTCGTGGTCGGCATCCTTGAACATGAGGCCGAGGCGCGAGGCGAGGCGGCGCCCGACCGTGCTCTTGCCGGCCCCCATCAAACCGACGAGCACGATCGACCGGGCCCCGAGGCCACGGCGCAGGCGCGCTTCGATCGGTTCGCCGGGCAGGGGCGCCGGCGTCTCGGGGGCGGTCATCGGGCGGTCATAGACGGTTTTGCGGGAGCGGCGAAGCCGTCCGGGTACAGTGCGAGGCCCGGCGCCGGAAGCCCCGCACGGGGGGCTGCGTAGCTTTTGCGCGCATAGAGCGCAGCCTCCACACCGATTCCTTGTGCGGAAAGACTTGCCAAGCGCGGCGCGGGCAGGAAGGCTCGCGCATGCGTGGGACGGCACCGCTCTCGACCGGGTCCGGTCGAGTGCCCCCACGCTTGTCGCTTCGTGCCCGGGATATCATGCTGCCGTTCGGAAACGTCTCACTCCCCTTCACCCTGAACGACAGTGATCGCGAGGCGGTCAGTTCCGGAAACGATCCACGGGGAAACCAATCGCGTCCTCCCCGTCTCAGCGGCCCTGCCGCCCGTGCCCGTCCGACCCCGATCTCGACCGATGCGCGCCTTCTCGCCATCGCCAGCGAGCATCTCGCCCGCCTCGGGCCGAAACGCGTCACCGTCGTGGCGGTGGCGGCGGAGGCCGGCATGACGCACGCCAACGTCTACCGCTACTTCCCCTCGAAGGACGCGCTGCTCGATGCGGTGGCGGGGCGCTGGTTGCGCGAGCTGGAAACCGAACTCGCCGACATCGCCGACGCGCCGGACCCGGCCGACGACAAGATCGAGCGCTTCCTCGGTGCGCTGGCCACGGCGCAGAGCGAGATGCTGGTGCGCGAGCCGCACCTGTTCGCCGTCCATCTCGACGCCGCCGTCGCGGCCCGCCCGATCGCCCGGCGCCACCGGGTGCGCCTGCGGGCCTTGGTGGAGCGAATCGTCGAGGAGGGGATCGGTACCGGCGTGTTCGCCGCCCGCGACCGGGAACGGGCGATCGCCGTGATCTTCGATGCCAGCTACCGCTTCACCCATCCGGTCGCGATCCAGCACGATTCGGACGTGCCGCGCGACCTGCTCGACGCCCGCCTCGGTGCGGTGATCCAGTCGATCCAGCGGGCGCTGCGCACCGGTACGTTCTGAGAACGGCATTGCGTTGCGAAGCGGGCATTCCGGTTCGAATGACAGACACGAAGTTGTGTCACGGACACTTCGTCGGCCGTGCGGCGGCGGACGGATGCGCAGCAAACTATTGATTTAAATCAGTTTCTATCGCGGGTCGGTTGGTCGTTCGCTTTTCGCGGGCTGGCCCGACACCTGCTTACCTCCCCTTTGGTCGGGTTGATGCCCTGTGGCTTTTCGGCCAAACACCGGCCGCATCAGCGTTGATCGGCAAAGGTTCGGCCGCACCGCAGCATTCACGAGACCGGGGCAGGACCGAACCGTCACGAATTACGACCGGAGGCGAGACCACCCATGGCACGCAGCAAGATCGCCCTCATCGGCGCCGGACAGATCGGCGGCACGCTGGCCCATCTCGCGGGTCTGAAGGAATTGGGTGATGTCGTGCTGTTCGACATCGTCGACGGCGTGCCGCAGGGCAAGGCGCTCGACATCGCCGAATCCGCCCCCGTCGACGGCTTCGATGCCAAATATGCGGGCGCCAGCGATTATTCCGCGATCAAGGGCGCCGATGTGGTGATCGTCACCGCGGGCGTGCCGCGCAAGCCCGGCATGAGCCGCGACGACCTCATCGGCATCAACCTCAAGGTGATGGAAGCCGTCGGCGCCGGCATCAAGGAGCATGCCCCCGACGCGTTCGTCATCTGCATCACCAATCCGCTCGACGCGATGGTGTGGGCGCTGCAGAAGTTCTCGGGGCTGCCGGCCAACAAGGTCGTCGGCATGGCTGGCGTGCTCGATTCCGCCCGGTTCCGCCACTTCCTCGCGGAGGAGTTCAAGGTCTCGGTCGAGGACGTGACCGCCTTCGTGCTCGGCGGCCACGGCGACGACATGGTGCCGCTCACCCGCTACTCGACCGTGGCCGGCGTGCCGCTGACCGACCTCGTCAAGCTCGGCTGGACCACCCAGGAGAAGCTCGACGCCATGGTCGAGCGCACCCGCAAGGGCGGCGGCGAGATCGTCAACCTGCTCAAGACCGGCTCGGCCTTCTACGCCCCGGCGGCCTCCGCCATCGCCATGGCCGAGAGCTATCTCAAGGACAAGAAGCGGGTCCTGCCCTGCGCCGCCTATCTCGAGGGCCAGTACGGCGTCGACGGCCTCTATGTCGGCGTGCCGGTGGTGATCGGCGAGAACGGCGTGGAGCGCGTTCTCGAAGTGACCTTCAACGACGACGAGAAGGCGATGTTCGAGAAGTCGGTCGGCGCCGTGAAGGGCCTGATCGCCGCCTGCCAGGGCATCAACGAGAAGCTGGCCTGAGCCAACGCCATCCGGCCGGAGACCGGGCGGCGGGAGGGCCGCCCGCCGCGCCTTATCACTTGCCCGTCCGACGAGGGTCCCGATGAACATCCATGAATATCAGGCCAAGGCCGTCCTGAAGGAGTTCGGCCTGCCCGTCTCCCGCGGCGTGGCGATCTTCAAGCCGGAAGAGGCGGAAGCCGCGGCGAACGAGCTCGGCGGTCCGGTCTGGGTGGTGAAGAGCCAGATCCATGCGGGCGGCCGCGGCAAGGGCACCTTCAAGGGCGCGCCCGAGGGCGCCAAGGGCGGCGTGCGCGTCACCAAGTCCATCGACGAGGTGAAGCAATTCGCCTCCGAGATGCTCGGCCAGACGCTGGTGACGATCCAGACGGGTCCCGCCGGCAAGCAGGTCAACCGCCTCTATATCGAGGAAGGCGCGGCCATCGCCGCCGAATTCTACCTGTCGATGCTGGTCGATCGCGAGACCGGACAGGTCGCCTTCGTGGTCTCGACCGAGGGCGGCATGGACATCGAGCAGGTCGCCCACGACACGCCCGAGAAGATCGTGACCTTCTCGGTCGATCCGGCCACCGGCATCATGCCGCATCACGGCCGTGCGGTCGCCAAGGCTCTCGGGCTTTCCGGGCCGCAGGCCAAGGAAGCGGGCGAACTCACCAACAAGCTCTACGCGGCCTTCACGGCCAAGGACATGAGCATGCTGGAGATCAACCCGCTGGTCCTCACCGGCGACGGCCATCTCAAATGCCTCGACGCCAAGATCTCGTTCGATTCCAATGCGCTCTACCGGCACCCGGAGATCGTGGCGCTGCGCGACGAGACCGAGGAGGACGCCAAGGAGATCGAGGCCTCCAAGTACGACCTCGCCTATATCGCCCTCGACGGCACTATCGGCTGCATGGTCAACGGCGCGGGCTTGGCCATGGCCACCCTCGACATCATCAAGCTCTACGGCGAGGAGCCGGCGAACTTCCTCGACGTGGGCGGCGGCGCCTCGGAGGAGAAGGTCACGGCGGCGTTCAAGATCATCACCGCCGATCCGCAGGTGAAGGGCATCCTCGTCAACATCTTCGGCGGGATCATGAAGTGCGACGTCATCGCTCGCGGCGTGCTCGCGGCGGTGAAGGCGGTCGGCCTCGAAGTGCCGCTCGTCGTGCGCCTGGAGGGCACCAACGTCGAGGAGGGCAAGGCGATCATCCGCGGCTCGGGCCTCAACGTCATCCCCGCGGACGATCTCGACGACGCCGCGCAGAAGATCGTCGCCGCGGTGAAGAAGGGCTGAGCTGACCGATGTCCATTCTGATCGACAAGAACACGAAGGTCATCTGCCAGGGCTTCACCGGCAAGAACGGCACCTTCCACTCCGAGCAGGCCATCGCCTACGGCACCAAGATGGTCGGCGGCACCTCCCCGGGTAAGGGCGGCTCGACGCATCTCGGCCTGCCGGTGTTCGACACCGTCGCCGAGGCCCGCGAGGCCACCTGCGCCAACGCCTCCGTCGTCTACGTGCCGCCGCCGGGCGCCGCGGACGCGATCTGCGAGGCGATCGCGGCGGAAATCCCGCTGATCGTCTGCATCACAGAGGGCATTCCGGTGCTCGACATGGTGCGGGTGAAGCGCGCGCTCGAGGGCTCGAAGTCGCGGCTCATCGGCCCGAACTGCCCCGGTGTCGTCACCGCGGGCGAGTCGAAGATCGGCATCATGCCGGCCAACATCTTCAAGCCGGGCTCCGTCGGCATCGTCTCGCGCTCCGGCACGCTGACCTACGAGGCGGTGTTCCAGACGACCGTCGAGGGCCTGGGCCAGACCACCGCGGTCGGCATCGGCGGCGATCCCGTGAAGGGCACCGAGTTCATCTCGATGCTGGAGCTGTTCCTGGCCGACGAGAAGACCCAGTCGATCGTGATGATCGGCGAGATCGGCGGTTCGGCGGAGGAAGAGGCGGCGCAGTTCCTGGCCGACGAGGCTAAGCGCGGGCGCAAGAAGCCGATGGTCGGCTTCATCGCCGGCCGCACGGCACCTCCGGGCCGCCGCATGGGCCATGCCGGCGCGATCATCTCCGGCGGCAAGGGCGGCGCCGAGGACAAGATCGCGGCGATGGAGGCGGCGGGCATCCGCGTGTCGCCGTCGCCGGCGCGGCTCGGCCGCACCCTCGTCGAAGTGCTGAAGGGTTGAGCACCTCTGTAACCGGGTTCCGCGCGGCTGTGTTGCACCGCACGCAAACGCGCGCCACCCATATGAGCGAGATCGTCGGGGCGCATCCGTGCCCCGATTCCATCCGGAGGCGCGACGCGGGGCTCTAGGCTCCGCGACCGACGGCGCGCCGGATCGGACTTGGACCGTGGCCGCCCGCACGACGCGCGGGCCGCCCGAGCGGACAGGACAGGCAGCCATGGCACGCCAGGACGCGAACGAAGCGCTTCTCGAGACCTCCTTCCTCTACGGCGCCAACGCCGCATGGATCGAGGAGCTTCAGGCGGCCTATGCCCGCGATCCGAATTCGGTCGATCCCCAGTGGCAGAAATTCTTCGCCGAACTCGGCGAGGACGACGCCCTGGTCAAGAAGAACGCCGAGGGTGCCTCCTGGGAAAAGCCCAACTGGCCGGTGCCGCTGAACGGCGAGATCGTCTCCGCCCTCGACGGCAATTGGGGCGCGCTCGAGAAGGCCCTCGGCGAGAAGATCCAGGCCAAGGCGCAGCCGGGCAAGCCCGGCGACTCGGCCAAGGGCGCGGCGATCGTGGCCGCGACCGGCGTCTCGGTCGAGCAGGCGACCAAGGATTCCGTGCGCGCGATCATGCTGATCCGCGCCTACCGCATGCGCGGCCATCTCCACGCCAAGCTCGACCCGCTCGGCCTCGCCCCCCGCGGCGACCACGAGGAGCTGCACCCGCAGCATTACGGTTTCCAGGAGAGTGACTGGGATCGCAAGATCTTCCTCGACAACGTGCTCGGCATGGAATTCTCGACGATCCGCGAGATCGTCGGAATCCTGGAGCGGACCTACTGCCAGACGCTCGGCGTCGAGTTCATGCACATCTCCGATCCCGAGGAGAAGGCATGGATCCAAGAGCGCATCGAGGGCAAGGACAAGGAGATTTCCTTCACGCCCGAGGGGCGCCGGGCCATCCTGAACAAGCTCATCGAGGCCGAGGGCTTCGAGAAGTTCCTTGATCTCAAATATACCGGCACCAAGCGCTTCGGCCTCGACGGCGGCGAGGCGATGGTCCCGGCGATGGAGCAGATCATCAAGCGCGGCGGCGCGCTGGGCGTCGAGGAGATCGTGCTCGGCATGGCCCATCGCGGCCGGTTGAACGTGCTGACCAACGTGATGGCCAAGCCCTTCCGGGCGGTGTTCCACGAGTTCAAGGGCGGCTCGTCCTCGCCGGCCGAGGTCGAGGGGTCGGGCGACGTGAAGTACCATCTCGGTGCTTCCTCCGATCGCACCTTCGACGACAACAACGTCCACCTCTCGCTCACGGCGAACCCCTCCCACCTCGAGATCGTCGATCCGGTGGTGCTGGGGAAGGTGCGGGCCAAGCAGGACCAGAAGGCCAAGCCCAATGTCGAGCGCCGCCGGGTGCTGCCGCTGCTGATCCACGGCGACGCGGCCTTCGCCGGCCAGGGTGTGGTGGCGGAGTGCTTCGGCCTGTCCGGCCTGAAGGGCCACCGCACCGGCGGCTCGATCCACTTCATCATCAACAACCAGATCGGCTTCACCACCGATCCGCGCTTCTCGCGGTCCTCGCCCTACCCGTCGGACGTGGCCAAGATGGTCGAGGCGCCCATTTTCCACTGTAACGGCGATGATCCCGAAGCGGTGACCTTCGCGGCGAAAGTCGCGACCGAGTACAGACAGAAATTCGGCAAGCCGGTCGTGATCGACATGCTGTGCTACCGCCGCTTCGGCCATAACGAGGGCGACGAGCCGGCCTTCACCCAGCCGAAGATGTACCAGCTCATCCGGAAGCATCCGTCCGCGCTGGAGACCTACGGCAAGAAGCTCGTCGCGCAGGGCGACCTGTCTCAGGAGCAGCTCGATGCCCGCAAGGCCGAGTTCCGCGCCATGCTGGAGAGCGAGCTCGACGTCGCCGGCGGCTACAAGGCCAACAAGGCCGACTGGCTCGACGGGCGCTGGTCCGGCTTCAAGGCGGTGCGCGAGGACGTGGACGATCCCCGCCGCGGGCGCACCGGCGTGCCCGCCGAGACCCTGCGGGATATCGCCAAGCGGATCACCACCCCCCCGCCCGGCTTCCACCTGCACCGCACGATCCAGCGCTTCTTCGACAACCGTTCCAAGGCGGTCGAGACGGGTGTCGGCATCGATTGGGCGACGGCCGAGGCCCTCGCCTTCGGCTCGCTCCTGACCGAGGGCCACCGGGTGCGCCTGTCCGGCCAGGACGTGGAGCGCGGTACCTTCTCGCAGCGCCACGCCGTGGTGATCGATCAGGAGAACGAGCAGCGCTACACGCCGCTGAACTCGGTGAAGGAAGGCCAGGCGATCCTCGAGGTCATCAACTCGATGCTCTCCGAGGAGGCGGTGCTCGGCTTCGAGTACGGCTACTCGCTCGCCGAGCCGAACGCGCTCGTGCTGTGGGAGGCGCAGTTCGGCGACTTCGCCAACGGCGCGCAGGTCGTCATCGACCAGTTCATCTCGTCCGGTGAGCGCAAGTGGCTGCGCATGTCCGGCCTCGTGCTGCTGCTGCCGCACGGCTACGAGGGCCAGGGGCCGGAGCATTCCTCCGCCCGTCTGGAGCGCTATCTGCAGATGTGCGCCGAGGACAACATGCAGGTCGCCAACTGCTCGACGCCGTCGAACTACTTCCACATCCTGCGCCGGCAGCTGAAGCGCGACTTCCGCAAGCCGCTGGTGCTGATGACGCCGAAATCGCTGCTCCGTCACAAGCGGGCAGTGTCGAAGATCGAGGACATCGCCGAGGGCTCGACCTTCCACCGCATCCTGTGGGACGACGCCGAGCAGGACGAGTCGGGCGTGAAGCTCGTGCGCGACGACAAGATCCGCCGCGTCGTGCTCTGCTCCGGCAAGGTCTATTACGATCTCTACGACGAGCGGGAGAAGCGCGGCGTCAACGACGTGTACCTGATGCGCGTCGAGCAGCTCTACCCGTTCCCGCTCAAGGCGCTCGCCACCGAGATGACCCGGTTCCGCAACGCCGAGGTGGTGTGGTGCCAGGAGGAGCCCAAGAACATGGGCTCTTGGACCTTCGTCGAGCCCTATCTCGACTGGGTGCTGGGACAGGCGGGCTCCGCCTCGAAGCGCGCGCGCTATGTCGGACGCCCGGCCTCGGCTTCGACCGCCGTCGGCCTTATGTCGAAGCACCTCGCCCAGCTCCAGGCCTTCCTCAACGAGGCCTTGGCGAACTGACAGGTCGGAACGCACGGGCCAAAGGCGATGCCCTACTTCCTCCTCCGATTGACCCCGCCGCGTCCGAGCTTCCCGTTCGACGCGACGGAGGCGGAGAAGGCGCTGTTCTCCGAGCACGCGGCCTACTGGATCGCGCGAGCGGGGGAGGGGAGGGCGATCGCGGTGGGCCCGGTGTTCGAGCCCGACAGCACCTGGGGGCTCGCGCTGGTCGAGGCCGAGGACGAGGCCAGCGCGCTGGCCCTCGGCGCCGACGATCCCGTCATCGCGGCCCGTGCCGGTTTCGCCTACGCGGCGGCGTCCGTCCCCTCCCTGATCCTGCGGCAGCCGTGAGCATCCCTTGAGGCCCGCTTTTCCCTCATCCCGATCCTGACAGGAGGCCCCCGAAGAGGGGGCGCGAACAGAGCATGGCAACCGATATCCTCGTCCCGACGCTCGGCGAATCCGTGAGCGAGGCCACGATCGGCCGCTGGTTCAAGAAGCCCGGCGACACCGTCGCCGCGGACGAGCCCTTGGTGGAACTCGAGACCGACAAGGTCACGCTCGAGGTCAATGCCCCGGCCGCGGGCCAGCTCGGCGAGATCCTGGTCAAGGACGGCGAGACGGTGGAGCCCGGCGCCGTGCTGGGCTCGATCGTCGAAGGCGGCAAGGGCGCCGGCTCGTCGGAGCCCAAGTCCGAGGCCAAGGCTGCGCCGAAGAGCGCGGAGCCCGCCGAGACCAAGGCCGAGGCGCGTCAGGAGACGGGCGAAGCCAACTCCGCCAAGGCCGAGAAGCCGGCTCAGGAATCCTCCGCTTCCTACGGCAGCCACGGCGATGCTCCGCCCGCCGCCGGACGCGGGGCCGATGCGAGCGGCCCGGCGGTGGCCAAGCTCGCCCGTGAATCGGGGGTCGATCCGGCCTCCCTCAACGGCAGCGGCAAGGACGGGCGCGCCACCAAGGGCGACATGCTCGCCGCCATCGCCAAGGGCGGTTCTTCGAGCGGCGACAAGGCGCCGGCTCAGCAGGCGAAAGCCCCGCCGCCCCCGCGCGCCCCGTCCGCTCCGGACGACGCCGCCCGCGAGGAGCGCGTGCGGATGACGAAGCTGCGGCAGACCATCGCCAAGCGTCTCAAGTCCGCCCAGGACACGGCGGCGATGCTGACCACGTTCAACGACGTGGACATGGGCGCGGTGATGGCCCTGCGCAGCCAGTACAAGGACGTGTTCGAGAAGAAGCACGGGACGAAGCTCGGCTTCATGGGCTTTTTCACCAAGGCGGTGATCGGCGCGCTCAAGGACGTGCCGGCGGTCAACGCCGAGATCGACGGGCAGGACCTCGTCTACAAGAACTACTATCATATCGGCATCGCTGTCGGCACCGATAAGGGCCTCGTCGTTCCGGTGGTGCGCGACGCCGACGACCTGTCGATCGCCGGCATCGAGAAGAAGATCAGCGGGTTCGGCAAGAAGGCGCGCGAAGGAAAGCTTTCCATCGAGGAGATGCAGGGGGGCACCTTCACCATCACCAACGGCGGCATCTACGGCTCGCTGATGTCGACCCCGATCCTCAACGCCCCGCAATCGGGCATTCTCGGCATGCACCGCATCGAGGAGCGGCCGGTCGTTCGCAACGGCAAGATCGAGGCGCGGCCGATGATGTATCTGGCTCTGTCCTACGACCACCGCATCGTCGACGGGAAGGAGGCCGTGACCTTCCTCGTGCGGGTGAAGGAAGCGCTGGAGGATCCGGCGCGCCTTGTCCTCGATCTCTGAGATCGACCGATCGGCGGTGTCCGCTCTCCCGAGCGGGCCCGCTTCCGCGGCGGGCGATGATCGAGCCGCTGCAGGGATCGCTCCTGTTCCCATCCCCGGCGTCGTTCCTGGCAGCCTCTCGTTGACGCCGGCCGTCGGCATTTCCGCGACGCACCGGCCGATCCACCTTCCCCTTCGCCGTTTCAGGTAGACCCGCATGTCCTACGATCTCGTCGTCATCGGCACCGGCCCCGGAGGCTATGTCTGCGCCATCCGCGCGGCCCAGCTCGGGCTGAAGACCGCCGTGGTCGAGAAGCGGGCGACCCATGGCGGCACCTGCCTCAATGTCGGCTGCATCCCGTCCAAGGCGCTGCTGCACGCCTCCGAGGCGTTCGAGGAAGCCAACAAGCATTTCGGTGAGCTCGGCATCGATGTCGGCACGCCGAAGCTCGATCTGACGAAGATGCAGGCCTTCAAGCAGGGCGGAGTCGACGGCAACACCAAGGGCGTCGAGTTCCTGCTCAAGAAGAACAAGGTCGACAGCTATCACGGCCGCGGCCGCATCGCCGGCGCGGGCCGCGTCGAGGTGATCTCGGACGACGGCGGCAACCAGATGCTCGAGACGAAGAGCATCGTCATCGCCACTGGCTCGGACGTGACGCGGCTGCCCGGCGTCGAGATCGACGAGAAGACCGTCGTCTCCTCCACCGGCGCCCTGGAACTCGCTCAAGTCCCGAAGAAGCTGGTGGTGATCGGCGCAGGTGTGATCGGCCTCGAACTCGGCTCGGTCTGGCGTCGGCTCGGCGCCGAGGTGACCGTGATCGAGTATCTCGACCGCGTCCTGCCGGGCATGGACGGCGAAGTCGGCAAGCAGTTCCAGCGCATCCTGGCCAAGCAGGGCATGACCTTCAAGCTCTCGACCAAGGTCACCGGCGTCGCCGTGGCCGACAAGGGCGCGACGGTCACCGTCGAGCCCGCCCAGGGCGGCGAGGCGGAAACGATCGAGGCCGACGTGGTTCTGGTCGCGATCGGCCGGGTCCCCTACACCGAGGGGCTCGGGCTGGAGACCGTCGGTGTCGCGACTGACGAGAAGGGCCGCGTTCAGACCGACAGCCACTACGCCACCAACGTCACCGGCATCTACGCCATCGGCGACGTGATCGCCGGGCCGATGCTCGCCCACAAGGCTGAGGACGAGGGCGTGGCATTGGCCGAGATCCTCGCCGGCCAGTCGGGCCACGTGAATTACGGCGTGATCCCGAACGTCGTCTACACGTTCCCGGAGGTCGCCTCGGTCGGCAAGACCGAGGAGGAGCTGAAGAAGGACGGGATCGCCTACAAGACCGGCAAGTTTCCCTTCACGGCCAATGGCCGCGCCAAGGCCAACGGCACCACGGATGGTTTCGTAAAGATCCTGGCCGACACTGAGACCGATCGCGTGCTCGGGGTCCACATCGTCGGGGCCGATGCCGGCAACCTGATCGCCGAGGTCGCGGTGGCGATGGAGTTCGCGGCCTCTGCCGAGGACATCGCTCGCACCTGCCATGCCCACCCGACCCTGACCGAGGCGGTGAAGGAAGCCGCGCTCGCCGTCGACAAGCGCGCGATCCACGTCTGAGCGGAGAGCGTTCCGGAGCCGGCATGGCCGGTACCGGAGCGTCTTCCCGGTCTCTTCGGCATCGCCAAGCCACCACTGTATGATTTCATACAATGGTGACTTGGCCAAATGCTGTTTTAGTTCCCTGGCATCCGGTTCAATTTTTCATTCGTGGGTGCGTGACTTTGCATCGTTGACCGGTTGTCTCCATAGCCTTTACCCGTGGAACGACCTCCGGCATCGTCGGATTGAGAGGCGAACCGGCCCCCGAGGGTCGCGACCCGCGGGAATTCCGACACGATGCCCTCCTCACCCGAGAAGCCGAAGACGCCCGGCAAAAATCCGTCGGTCTCCGGCAGCGGGCCGTCCGGCGTCGTCGATCAGCACCACGACATCTTCTTCGCCGCCGTCGAGACGACGCGGATGCCGATGATCGTGACCGACCCCCATCAGCCGGACAATCCGATCATCTTCGCCAACCGCGCCTTCGTGCGCATGACGGGCTACACGGTCGAGGAGCTGATCGGGAGCAATTGCCGCTTCCTGCAGGGGCCGGATACCGATCGCGATACGGTCTCGGAGGTGCGCGAGGCGATCGCCGAACACCGCGAATTCGCCACCGAGATCCTGAATTACCGCAAGGACGGCTCCTCGTTCTGGAACGCGCTGTTCGTCTCGCCGGTCTTCAACCGTCAGGGTGATCTGGTCTACTTCTTCGGCTCACAGCTCGACGTCTCACGCCGCCGCGACGCGGAGGAATCCCTCTATCAAGCGCAGAAGATGGAGAGCCTCGGCCAGCTCACCGGCGGCATCGCCCACGACTTCAACAATCTGCTGCAGGTCGTGTCCGGCCACAACGAGGTGATTCTGGCCCAACTCGAGCGCCCGGAGATCGACCCGGTGCGGCTGCGGCGGGCCGGGGAGGCGGTGCGGGCGGCGACCGATCGGGCCGCCAAGCTCACGCATCAGCTGCTGGCCTTCTCGCGCAAGCAGCGCCTTGAAGGGCGTCTCCTGAATCTCAACGGCCTCGTCGAGAGCATGAGCGAGATGACCGGCACGACGCTCGGCGAGACGATCGTGCTCAAGAGCGTTCTGGCGCCCGACCTCTGGACGACCCGGATCGACCCGACTCAGGCCGAAGTCGCGCTGCTCAACGTGCTCATCAACGCCCGCGACGCCATGCCGGACGGCGGCACCGTCACGGTCCGCACCGAGAATCTGCTGATCGAGGACGACGACGCCGCCCTCTACAAGACGGTGCCGCGCGGCGCCTACGTCGTCGTGTCGGTGACCGATACCGGCACCGGCATGCCGCCCGAGATCCTCAAGCGCGTCATGGAGCCGTTCTTCACCACCAAGGGGGAGGGGAAGGGCACCGGGCTCGGGCTCGCCATGGTCTACGGCTTCGCCAAGCAGTCGGGCGGTTCGGTCAAGCTGTATTCCGAGGTCGGCCACGGCACCACCGTGCGGATCCTCTTTCCCGCCTCCGATCAGAAGATCGACGAGGAGCGTCTGCCGACCCAGCGCGCGGTCGACCGGCACGGCACTGAGACCGTACTCGTCGTGGACGACCGGCCGGACGTGGCCGCCACGGCCGGCACGATCCTGGAGGATTTCGGCTACAAGGTCACCGTCGTCGACGGCCCGAAGGCGGCGCTCGAAGTGCTCGACGGCGAGGCGCGCATCGACCTCCTGTTCACCGACCTGATCATGCCCGGTGGCATGAACGGCGTGATGCTGGCGCGCGCCGCCCGCGAGCGGCAGCCGAAGATCAAGGTTCTGCTCACCACGGGCTATGCCGAGGCCTCCCTGGAGCGCACCGATGCGGGCGGCACCGAGTTCGAGATCATCAACAAGCCCTACAAGCGGATGGAATTGGCCCGCCGGGTGCGCCGGGTGATCGACGGTCCGACCGGCGTCGGCTGAGGCCGATCGCGCCGCGGATGCTGACGCGTCTTGTCACGGGCGTCCTGGCCCTGCTGCTGGCGCTGCCCGCGGGCGTCCTCGTCTTCGCCGGCGGAGCCCTGCTCGATCCGGCTTTGCGTGACGCGTTCGGTCGCCTCGGCCTCGCCGGACTTCTGGTGGGCTTCACCGACCTCGCGGCCGGGCTCCCGCCGGACATGGCCACCGCGATGCTGGCGATCCTGGCCCAGGCGCTCGCCCTTCTACTCGCGCTGCCGCCGCTCCTGACGGCGGCGATCGGTGAGATTCTCGGTCTGCGCTCGCCGTTCTGGTACGGCGGCGCCTGCGCCGCGCTGACGGCCGCCTTGCCCTGGCTCGCCCGCGGTGCCGTCCCCCCACCCACCGGTGCGGCGGCCGTCGCCGAAGCGCGACTCTCGATTCTCCTGCTCGCGACGGGCGCGGCTTCCGGCTTGGTCTATGGGCTGATCGCCGGCCGAACCGCGGGCGCGCATCGCCGGCCGGACGGGGTCTGACGCATTTTTAGGGTGGACAGCCGCCCGCCAAGTCGTAGAACCAGAACGCGCAACGCTCCGCCCACCTCCGGGCCACCGGCGGAGCTTGCCGGTGCGGGCGTAGTTCAGTGGTAGAACGTCAGCTTCCCAAGCTGAATGTCGTCGGTTCGATCCCGATCGCCCGCTCCAATCCCCTTAAGCACTTAGCTGGGGGCCGTGGTACGCCGGAAACCGAGCGTACCACCAGCGTACCACTTCAGACCAAATCCATCGCCCCTTGCGGCGCACCGATTCGAGGTCGATCCTCCCGGGATCTGTCGCCTCCGTCAGGGACGCAGCGCGACCGGCAGGCATCACCGGGGCGGTCCGTTCGAGACGGAAGCGCGCGCATAGGTCCCGCCGCCGGGGACGCCGACCAGACATCCGGACCCCGGGCGTGGGAGAGCCGGCGCCATCGGGCCTATGGGCTCGGTCCCCGGAAGGGGTCAGGGTATCCCCCGAGAGCTTCGCCCCAAGTCCGATCCCGGCTGGACGGCCCCCTTTCGGGGGCTGCTCTCGTTTCAGTGTCCATCGCCCGGTCCCAGGGCTCATCGTGGCGACCCTGCAGGCCTCTGAGCTGGTCGCCGTGCAAGTGGCGGACAACCCGCGCATCCTGTGCGCCGCGCCCGCCTACCTGGCGACGCACAGATGTCCAGAGCGCCTCGCCGACCTCGACGACCACGCCTGTCTGACGCTGCATGCGATGGACGCTTGGACGTTCCGCCAAGCCGGGCATCCGGTTGCCAAGCGTATCAAGGGTCGATTGGCCGCCAGCAGCGTCGATACGGTGCATGCCGCCTGCGTCGCCGGGGCGGGGCTCGCGATGCTGACCTACTGGGACGTGGCGCAGGACCTGGCCAACGGCACCCTAAGGGCCCTCGCGCTCTCCGACGCCGAGCCGGAGCAACTGGCCATCTGGGCCGTTCTCCCGACCCGACAGCACATGCCAGCGCGCGTTCGTCGGTTCATCGACGGGCTCAAATCCGCATTGATGGCTTCTATACCGCCACAGACGCGATAGGCCATGACGATCAAGCATCATGATCTCGGCAACCTCGATCCTGATACGAATGGTCTGCCTTATCCCACAGTCCGGACGTTCATCTCTGGGCACACGAACTACCGCTTCCCACCCCCATCCGGTCCTTCAGCGGCCGTCACCCGAGAGTCCGCTTGGGGTCAGGAGTTCGCACACCAACTGTTCGGCTGTGCGCCATTAGCCGACCTTGGACTGACATGCGCAGAACCGCCGCTTTCGCCCCCAAGCGGACTATCAGCTTAGCCTATAAAAATGTCTGCAATGGAGCAAGAAGCAGATCTATTCACGGCAGTTATAATTTCAGCAGGTTCGCATACATAAGCTGCTTGTATTTCTAAGCCTTGTCGGCCAATTCGGTGGCCCGATAAGTCATTCCAAGTTGCTGGAGAACTGCTCCGCTAGCTGCTCCGCCTTGAACGCCTCACCTCGCAATCGACAAAGGCTGGCGTTTTAGCCGGCAGATGGACGCGCAAGTCGACGTGGAAGGAAATCGCACCAGCATCGGCGTATCAGCGCCGCTTTGGGCGAGGGGGGCGGAGTATTCGCTCGTGACAGCGCGTTGACGTGAGGGATTGGTCCAGGGACCGAGATCGCGTCGAAACATGCGGCACGGGTCCCGTGACGGCACCGCTACCGGGTACGGGTCAGACACGGTCCCGGCGGGTCAGGCCACCCTCGCGAGTTCTGTCGTGATGTGCTTCACCGAGGGCGTTATCAGCGCGACGAACTGCCCCTCGCGCAGGCGGCGGAACGGCTCCGAACCTTCGAGATAGCCGCGGGCGCCGAACTGGAGCATGGCGGATTGCGCCGCCTCCAGCGCCAGGAACGACACGTCGAGGCGAAGTCGCAGGGTGTCCAGGAAAATCGCGCGGTCGGTCTCGGCATGACGCTCGGCCGCTGCAGCAATTCTTTCGCGCAGAGCCTCGGCTCGCGCTTCGATTTCCTCGGGCCCGAGCGGCAGGAATCGGCCGTCGTGGCGGCCACGGGCGTCCTCGCGCATCAGGCGGGCGACGCCGCGGACGAGGCCGAGCCCCATCCCGGTCTGGAGCAGGACGAAGCCGTTGCGGATGCGCGGCACAAAAGCGCCCGCGTCGTGGGCGATCACGTCGGCGTCCGGCAGGTATGCGTCGCGCACCATCACCGTGACGGTGCCGGTGCCCTCCAACGCCACGAAGCGGGCGTTGGCGGCGATCGCGACCGCCTCGCTGCCCGCCTCGAACAAGCCCATCACCCGCTGCCCGTCCGGCAGCGAAAAGATGCCGGCGAAGCGGTGGCCGGGGGCGAGGTTCGAGACCCAGGGCAGGCGCCCGCGCACCCGGTAGCCCGCGCCCTCGCGCTCACCGCGCAGCGCCAGCGGCTCGATGCCGGAAAACGCCTTCATCGGGTTCGACAGCCCGGTGCCGCCGAGGCCCGCGCCTTGTGCGAAGGCGGCGAGATGGCGGCGCGCACCCGCTTCCTCGGAGCGGGCGAGGTACCAGACCAGCGCATCCTGGCACCACATGCAGAAGGCGGTGGAGAGGCAGGCCTCGCCCGCTTGCGCCATCGCCTCGATCGCCGCGAGGAGGCCCGCGGGCGCGCCCGCGACATGGTGAGCGTAGGCGCCGGCCGCCCCGAGCGCGTGCAGCACGTCGTCCGGGTATTGCCCGGCATCGATCGCCGCGAGGCGGGGGCGCAGGTCCTCGCGCACGATGTCTGCGACCGTGCGGGGCGAGGGCGCCATGCGGGCACTTGCCACCATGGCAGGGTCAGCCCCGGGCCAGGGTGACGGGGACCGGGTTCTGCACGGTGTTGAGCACCGGCGACCATTGCGCGGCGTGCGCCACCAGAGCGTCCAGTTCCTCCGGGCTCGCGCCGTCGATGTCGAGATGGGCCTTGAGCCTCACGGCGGTGAGCCCGACCGGCTTTTCCGAGAGATCGCCGGTGCCCCAGACCGAGGTGATGTTGATGTCGCCTTCCGACTCGATCGTGATGCCGCGCACGGTCCAGCCGCGGGCCACCGCATTGGCCTGGAGGCCGACCGCGACGCAGGTGCCGAGCGCGGCGAGCAGCGCCTCGGTCGGGTTCGGGGCGGTGTCGTCGCCGAGAAGGGCCGGCGGCTCGTCGACGACGTGGGCGTCGAGGTTGCGGACGTAGTTGAGATGGCGGAAGCGGCGCCCCTCGGCGATGGTTTTCGCGCGTACGGTCTTCACCACGGACGGGTCGGCCCGGCCTCTCTCGGACAGCGCCTGGAGCTTGTCGCGGTCGATGGTCTCGAAGGTCTGAACGATCTCACGGGCGGTCGCGGTCATCTTGAAAAGAATCCTTCAGGTTGCGGGAATCCAGCGGGCGCGGGCGGCAAGCCGCCCGAGCAGAACGTCGAGGGCGTAGCCGATCAGGCCGATCAGCAGGACGAGGGCGGCGAGCCGGTCGTAGGAGAGGGTGTCGCGGGCGTCGTTGATGGCGTAGCCGAGCCCGCTCGTGACCCCGAGATATTCGGCCGGCACCAAGACGATCCAGGCGACGCCCAGTGCCAGGCGTAAGCCCGGTCAGGATGTCCTGCAGCACGGCCGGCACCACGACGGTGCGCAATGTGGCGAGGCGGCCGGCGCCGAGGTTGCGCGCCATGGCGAGCCAGACCGGATCGACCCGCTTCACCCCCGCGGCGGTGGCGAACAGGATCGGCCAGATCGCGGCCGCCGCGATCAGGAAGACGATGGCTCCGTCCCAGCTCGGGAAGGCCAGCACCGCCACCGGCATCCAGGCGAGCGGCGAGATCATCCGCAGCAGTTGGAACGGCGGCTGGAGGATGCGCTCGGCCAAGGACGAGGAGCCCATCAGCAGCCCGAGCGGCGCGCCGAGCCCGAAGGCGACGAGGAGCCCCTGGCCGATCCGTAACAGGCTCGGGGCGGCGGCCCGCCACGCCTCGCCAGAGGTCAGCAGTTCGGCGAAGGAAGCGAGCGCCGGGCCGGGCGCGAAGCCGGCGAAGGCCGCGTAGCCCGGCACGCTCTCCAGCACGAGGCCAGCGGCGAACCAGACGAGGCCGAGACCGGCGAGGCCGAGGAGCGGCGCCAGCCGGTCGAGCACCGGGCCGATCCGGGCCGGGCGGCGCGGCGGCACGGTCGCGGCCCCGGCGGCGAGGGTGGCGCCCCCGCTCACAGGCTCAGGGTCTCCTGGCGGGTGAGCGCGGCCGGATCGCTCGCCCCCGGCCATTCGGTATAACGCTTCAGCGCGGCGGCAACGAAGCGGTCGTCCACGAGGTCGCGCGCGACGAAATCCGGATCGAGGCCTTTGAGGAAGGTGGCGTCGCCCTCGACCACGGTGTGGCCCATCGCCTCGACGATGAGCTTCGTCGCTGACGGATAGGGCCAGGGCTGGAAATCGATGCGGCGTGCCGCCCAATCGGGATGGCGGATCGCGCCGCTCCGCTCATAGGCCGGCCCGTAATCGGTGGTTGCCTTGATCACCACGTCGGCCGGCATGGGCAGATAGCCGCGGCCCTCCTTGGAGATGAGGCGGGCGACTTCCTCGCGGTTCTTCACGCAATAGGCCTGCGCGCGGACGATGGCCTCGACCGCCTTGCCGGTCCATTCGGGGTTCTGGCTCACCTGCCGCTCGTGGGCGACGACGACGCAGCAGGGATGGTTCTTCCAGATGTCGCCGGTGAAGCGCAGCATCCGCGCCCCGGCCTTGAGTTCGCCGAGCGCGTTGAACGGCTCGGCGACGATGTAGCCGTCGATCTTGCCCGCCGCGAGCGCCGCCGGCATCTCCGGCGGCGGCAGGATCTGCAGGGCGCACTCGCTTGCGCCGGCCTCGCCGCGGATCACCGGCGTCACACCGGATTCACGCAGGGCGTATTGCAGCACGACGTTGTGCATCGAGTACCAGTACGGCACCGCAACGCGCTTGCCCGCGAGCCCGCGAAAATCCTCGATCCCGCTCTTGCCACCGACGACGATGCCGGAGCCGTTGGTGTGGGCCCAGGCCAGCACCTTGACCGGGAATTGGTTGTTGTAGCGCATCCAGACCGGGATAGGCTTGAGCAGATGGGCGAGGTTGAACTTGCCGGCCGCGAACCCCTCGACCAGGGCCGACCAGGAGCGCACAGGCGTCGGCTCGGCGACCTTGAGGCCGGCCTCCTCGAAGTAGCCCTTGGCGTGGGCGACGAGCAGCGCGGTTGCATCGGTGATCGGCAGGTAGCCGATGCGCACGGTCTCGTCGTCGGCCGCATGCGCTGTCCGGCCCGACAGGCCGAGCGCGCCGCCGCCGAGGAGCGCCGCAAGGCCGCCGCGGGCGAGTGCGTCGAGGGTATCGCGCCGGGTCCAGTCGGCGCGGGTCCATTCGTGCGTCCACAGGGCGGAGAGGTCGTCGGGGGCGCTCATCGGGTCTCGTTTTTTTGGGACTTTTTGGGAGGTCAGGCGGCGGCGCGCTGGGGCGTGGTCGGGCCGAGGCGGCGGCGAAGTTCGGCCTCGGCGTCGTCACCCAACAAGAAATCGTCGGCGATGCGGGCCGGGCGGCCGGCGAGCACCACGGCGCGGCGGGCGAGCGCCGCCACGTCGGCGAGGTCGTGGGTGACGACGATCAGGGTGAGGCCGCGCGCCTCGACGAGCCGCAGCACGTCGGTCCGCAGGCTCGCGCGCATCTCGGGATCGAGCGCCGAGAACGGCTCGTCGAGGAGCAGGATGCGCGGCCGGCTCGCCAGCGCGCGGGCGAGCGCCACGCGCTGCTGCTGGCCGCCGGAGAGCTGGTGCGGCTTGGCCTCGGCCCGCTCGCCGAGGCCGAGATCCTCGAGCAGGCGGCGGGCTTCCGCCCCGGCGTCGGTGCGCCCCAAACGTCCGCCGAGCCGGGCCGGCAGCAGAACGTTGTCGAGGACGGTGGCCCAGGGCAGCAGCGCGGGCCGCTGGAACATTACGGTGCAGCCCGGCACCGGGCCGCGCACATCCGCACCATCGATCCGCACCGCGCCGGAGGACGGGGCGGCGAGCCCGGCGAGGACCTGCAGCAGCGTCGACTTGCCGACGCCCGAGCGGCCGAGGATGCCGACGCGCTCGCCGGCCTCCACCGCGAGATCGACGCGCTCGAACACCGGCGCGGGTCCATAGCGGTAGGCGACCGAAGCGAGGGCGAGATGGGGGCTTGAAGGGTGGGGGCTGGGACGCGTCATCGGTTCCGGAAACTGGGCGCAGCCCGCACCTCCTTGGGCTCGAAGGCCTGCGGTCGGCACCGTGGGCCGCGTGTGGTCAAGATGACCGATCGACGGCAGCAAGATCAATGAATGCAAAATCCAAATATCTCTCAGCTCCGGGGAGAATATTCCGCGTAACGATGGGGCAATGATGCGTTTCGTCTTTGTGGGCTCAACAAACCTCGCAAGCCCCCCGCATTCCGATGCCGGAAGGCAATTCCTTGCTTCAATCGTTCTCTGCCCGGCGGTCTAACCGCATCGGCCGGGTCGCCCTGCGACGGCCTCGGTTTGGTCGAGGAGTAAGGACATGGCGGGGATCCCGCGCGAGATCAGGCTCACCGAGGGGCGCCGCCGCCTCGACGTGATCTGGGAGGACGGCTCGGCCTCGCGGCTGCCCGCTGCGACCCTGCGGTCGCACAGCCGCAGCGCCGAGACCGTCCGGGCCGGGATCGACGGGCTACCGCCCGCGCTCCCCGACGACCTCGCCATCACCGCGGTCGAGCCGGTCGGCACTTACGCGGTCAATCTCGCCTTCTCCGACGGGCACGACCGCGGAATCTTTCCCTGGCCGTACCTGCGGGCGCTGGCCGACGGCGCGACGGCGTGAGGGCAACGGTGATGGACGAGATTCACGACGCGACCTCCGAGGTCGCCTGCGACGTGCTGGTGATCGGCGGCGGCACCGCCGGGCCGATGGCGGCGCTGAAGGCCAAGCTGCGCAACCCGGCCGCCCGCGTAGTGCTGCTGGAAAAAGCCAACGTGAAGCGCTCTGGCGCGATCAGCATGGGCATGGACGGGCTGAACAACGCCGTCATTCCCGGCTACGCCACGCCGGAGCAGTACACCAAGGAAATCACCATCGCCAACGACGGCATCTGCGATCAAGCGCCGGTCTACAAGTATGCCGAGCGATGCTTCGAGATCATTCAGGAACTCGACCGGTTCGGCATCCGCTTCCAGAGGGACGGCAACGGCGATTACGACGTCAAGAAGGTGCATCATCTCGGCACCTACGTGCTGCCGATGCCCAACGGCGACACCGTCAAGAAGGCGCTCTACCGTCAGCTGCGCAAGGCGCAGGTCTTGATCTCCAACCGCTTCATGGCGACCCGCCTGCTCAATGCCCCCGACGGCGCGGCGGCCGGCGCCGTTGCGGTCAACACCCGCACCGCCGAGTTTCTGACCATCCGCGCCAAGGCCGTGATCCTGTGCCTGGGTGCGGCCGGGCGGCTCGGCCTGCCGCATTCGGGCTATCTCTGGGGCACCTACGAGAACGCCGCCAATTCGGGCGACGGCTATTCGATGGCCTATCATGCCGGCGCGGGGCTGGCGAACCTCGAGTGTTTCCAGATCAACCCGCTGATCAAGGACTATAACGGTCCGGCCTGCGCCTACGTTGCCGGCCCGTTCGGGGCCTACACCGCCAACAGCGCCGGCAACCGCTTCATCGAGTGCGACTACTGGTCGGGCCAGATGATGCAGGAGTTCTACAACGAATTGCAAAGCGGCAACGGCCCGGTCTTCCTCAAGCTCGACCACCTGCACGCCGACACCGTGTCGGAGATCGAGACGATCCTGCACAAGGTCGAGCGGCCCTCGCGCGGGCGCTTCCACGAGAACCGCGGCACCGATTACCGCGAGCGCATGGTCGAGATGCACATCTCGGAAGTGGGCTTCTGCTCGGGCCACAGCGCGTCGGGCGTGTTCGTCGATGAATTTGCCCGCACCACCGTAGCGGGGCTGTACTCGGCCGGTGACATGGCCAACGTCCCCCACAATTACATGCTCGGCGCCTTCACCAACGGCGCGGTGGCGGGCGAGCACGCCATCGATTTCGCGGGCGAGATCGATCTCCCGGCGATCGATGCCGAACAGGTCGCCCGTGAGCGGGCGCGGGTGTTGGCGCCGACGAAGCGGGAGGACGGCATCCCGCCCAACCAGATCGAGTACAAGACCCGCCGCTTCGTCAACGACTACCTCCAGCCGCCGAAGGTGACGGCCAAGATGGAGATCGGCCAGCGCCGCTTCGGTGAAATCCGCGAGGATCTCGAGACCCGGATGGTCGCCCGCGACAGCCACGAGCTGATGCGGGCGCTGGAGGCCGCCTCGATCCTCGACTGCGCCGAGATGGCCGCCCACGCCTCGCTGTTCCGCACCGAGAGCCGCTGGGGCCTCTACCACAACCGCACCGACTTCCCCGAGAAGAACGACGCGGACTGGTTCTGCCACACCATCCTGCGGAAGCGGGACGGGCGCATGGTGAGCGAGAAACGCCCGATCACGCCGTACATCGTGCCGATCGAGGCCGACGAGCGCGGCGCCTACGACCGCCAGCGCGTCCGAAAGCAGGCTTGAAGGGCACGCCGCGCAACACGCCTTCTCTCACCCAACCCCCCTCACCCTGAGGTGCCGGAGCGCAGCGGAGGCCTCGAAGGAGGGCTCCAGGGATCGCGCGACCGGCTGGAGCCGTCCTTCGAGGCTCGCTTCGCGGGCACCTCAAGATGAGGGGAATGGATGGGAGGAAGGCACCCGTTTCAGGAGACACCCATGCCCCTCGCCCACCAGCCCAGCACGGTCCCGGTTACCGTCGACCCGGACAAATGCATCGCCGACAAGGGCTGCACGGTCTGTGTCGATGTCTGCCCGCTCGACGTGCTGCGGATCAGCGACCTCACCGGCAAGGCCCACATGAAGTACGACGAGTGCTGGTACTGCATGCCCTGCGAGACCGACTGCCCGACCGGCGCGGTCACCGTCCAGATCCCCTACCTGCTGCGGTGACCGCCATGCCCAAGACCCAGCCCGTCACCGATCCGTTCGAGGATTTCGGCGACGTCGCCGATCTCGCTCAGGGCCTCGCCGACGCCGACCCGGCAGTGCGCCGCGTCGCGGTGCTGGCGCTGGCCGAGACCGCCGACCCGGAGGCCGTGCCGCATCTGGCGCGGGCCGCCACGGATGCCGACCCGGACGTGCGGCGTCAGGCGGCGCTCTCGCTCGGTGGCTTCGACGGGACCGAGACCGCCGCCGCGCTGGCCGGCGCCCTCGCCGATCCCGACCGCTCGGTCGCGGCGGCCGCCGCCGAGAGCCTGACCGAGCTGAAGGATGCGTCCGCCGGCCGGCCGCTGCTGCCGCTCGCCGGCCATGCCGACGCCTTCGTGCGGGCCGCCGCCTTGCGCGCCCTGCGGGGGCTGCGCCTGCCCGAGGCGCTGGGCCCTGCGGTCGCCGCGCTCGGCGATGCGGAGCCGGCGGTGCGGGCGCAGGGCGTCGGCGTCATCGCCTACCTGAAGCGCGAAGAGACGCTGCCCTCGCTCATCGCGGCGACCCGCGACACGGATTCCGAGGTGCGCCGCGCGGCCATCGGCGGGCTCGCCTTCTCGCGCCACGCCAGCGCGGTCGAGGCCATCGCCGGCGCCCTGCGCGATCCCGAATGGAGCGTGCGCGAGACCGCCGCCGAGGCGCTCGGCCGGGCGGGAAATCCGGAGGCCGCCGAGGTGCTGATCGCGGCGCTCGACGACCCCGCGTGGCAGGTTCGCCAGAAGGCCCTGCGCAGCCTCGGCCGGCTCAAGGCGCGCCGCGCGGTGCCGACGGTGCTGGCTGCGCTCTCCGACGCGATGGCGGGCTTGCGCAAGGAGGCGGCCGCCGCGCTCGGCGAGATCGCCGACCCGGCGGCGCGGGCGGGGCTGGAGGGGATCGCCAACGATCCCGACCCGGACGTGCGCAAGACCGCGCGCTGGGCGCTGGAGCGGCTGGCGGCGTAAGGCTGCGCCTCACGCCGACCCGGCCTCTCCCATTCAAAGCCTCATCCTGAGGTGCCGGCGCGGAACGTCGGCCTCGAAGGAGCCCTCCAGCCAGCGCGCGGAGCCTGGAGACGTCCTTCGAGGCTCCGCTTCGCTTCGCACCTCAGGATGAGGGAGCGGGTGGGGGAAGGGCGGATCGATCCGCCGACGCGCTGCGTCGCGCGCCCGTCCTCACCCGTCCGTCAGCACGATTTCCTGCAGCCGGCCCGGCCGCAGCAGCCGGATATGCGCGGCGTCGATCGCCACGATGCCCTCGCGCTGGAAGCGCTTGAGCATCATCGTCACCCATTGCCGGGTGGAGCCGACCAGCGCCGCGAGTTCGTCGTGGGTGATGCGGCGGCGGATGACGACGGTGCCGTTCTCCGGCGTCCCGTAGAGGTCGCCGAGGTTGAGCAGCAGTTGCGCCAGCCGCTCGATAACGGAGCGGGTGCCCAGCATCTGCGCCATGGCGGTGTAGCAGCGGCCTTTGGCTTCCAGGGCCGCGATGAGGCACAGCGCGAAGCCGGGCATCTGGCGAATGAGGCTGCGGAGCGTCGGGCTCGACAGCACGGTGACCCGCACCGGCTCGATCGCCACGCCCGACCATTGATGGCAGCCGCCGCCATGGATGCTCGGGCCGCCGATGAAGTGGCCCGGCGTCCAATAGGCCAGCGTCACCTGCCGGCCGGACGGGCCGGAATAGAACACCCGCACCCGCCCCTCCTCGATGAGGAAGATGCCCTCGTGCGGTGCCCCTTGCGTGAACACGCTCTCGCCGGGCGCGAGGACCACCGATCGGCCGGCGGCGCGCACGCGGGCGATTTCGGCCGGCGTCAATCCGTCGAGGAAGCTCGCGCCGTCGTCGAGCCCCTCGACCGTTTCGCTGAGGAACAGGGCGCTGGCGATCAGCGGCGCCGGGCGGCGCTCGGGAAGCGCGAGCGGTGCGGAGGACATGGGCGAAACCTTCACGGAGAACGTCCGGTGTTTCGATCCGTCTCCGGGCTCGATTATCGGCCCGGCACGCTTGAGAGCAATTCCAAATCAGCGGCACTGGGCAAGATGATCTTCTCCAATCGAACATCCTGCGAGAAGAGAATTCCGGGGTATCAAGAATAGGGGTGGGCGAGCAAAGATCTTATCCGATCAACGAAATTAATTGCTCGTTCCGGCGCGCCTGCCGGTCGCAGAACGGCGGCGTCGCCGTCCTCGTGAGCGGTCGACGAAAACCGTTCACGGAGCCTCCGGTGCCTCAACGCTTTCCGCTCACCCGCCGCCTCGCCACCCTGCTCGTGGCAGCGACCGCCCTCGGCGCGGCAGCGCCCGTGTCGGCGCGCGCCGAGACCATCCGGGTCGCCATCGGCACGCAGGACACCACCATCAACTGCGCCACCGGCGGGCTGCTGATCCGCGAGTTGAAGCTGCTCGAAAAGTTTCTCCCGCATGACGGGAAGTACAAGGACGCGACCTACGACATCCAGTGGCGCAACTTCACCAGCGGGGCGCCGCTCACCAACGAGATGGTGGCGGGCAAGCTGGATCTCGGGGCAATGGCCGAGTTCCCCGGTTCGCTCAACGGCTACGCCTTCGCCAAGGCCGGGCGTCGCTCGCTGTTCATCTCGGTCCTTTCGGGCTCCCTGCGCGGCAGCGGCAACGGCATCGTCGTGCCGAAGGAATCAGCCGTACAGTCCTTCGGCGACCTCAAGGGCCGGACCATCTCGGTGCCCTTCGCCTCGACGGCGCATGGGCTGCTCCTGAGGGCAGTGAAGGCGCAGGGCTGGGAGCCGGGCCGCGATGTGACCATCATCACCCAGGCACCAGAGGTGGCGGGCGCGGCGTTGCTGGCCAACAAGATCGAGGCACATGCCGACTTCGTACCCTTCGCCGAGCTGTTTCCCTGGCGCGGCTTCGCCCGCAAGATCTACGACGGCGCGCAGGCCAACGCCCCGACCTTCCACGGGGCCTTGGCCGACGGCGACTATGCCGAGAAATACCCGGAAATCGTCACCGCCTATCTCCGGGCGGCAATCGAGGCAGACCGCCTGATCGCCGCCGAGCCGGAAAAGTACGCGGAGCTGATCGAGCGGGTGACCGGGATCGAGGCGGAGGTCTCGTACCTGTTCCACGGACCGCTCGGCCTCCAGACCCGCGATGTGACTTGGAAGCCCGCCTACCGGCAGGCGGTGAAGACCGCGTTCGAGACGCTGAAACTCCTGAAGAAGGCCGATTCCGACATCGATCTCGACCGCTTCATCGACGACCGCTTCATCCGCGCGGCCGCGGCCCAGGCCGGGCTCGACTACGAGGCGCGACTGAAGGACGAGGCGCCCAGCGCGCTGACCACGAACGACGCCGCCACGGGGCAGCCGATCACCGATCCGTCCCGCGTCGCGCAGCTCTGGATCCGCGGTGAGTCCAAAGTCCGGCACTACGCCACTCCCGAAGCAGCATTCGCGGCGCTAGCCGATCTCGAGAAGCAGGGCCGCGAGGCTCGTGCGGTCTACGCGCAGGATCGGAACACCGGCATCAAGCTGTTCGCCACTCAGGCCTGGTACGTGCGCGACGGGCAGGGCCAGCTCGGCGCCTTCCTGCTCAAGGGCGACGCGCAAGGCTACGCCGCGGCTCACGGCGGCGAGGTGCTCGACTTCGCCGGTGTCCGGGCCGGCCATCCGAAGCTGTCCGCGCGATGAGCGCTTCGGCGATCGAGACGGCGCCGGCACTCCGCACGGCGCGCGGGCCGGCGGCCCGGGCGAGCCGCCCGCGGACACTGCCGCTCCGGCGCCTCGCGCTGCGCGGCCTCGCCCTGGCGCTCAGCCTCGCCGCGTGGCATCTCGCGGCCACCTACCGGCTCGATCTCGGCGTCCTCACCTTCCGGAACGTGCCGACGCCGACGGCGGCCGCGCAGGCCGCCTGGGCGTTGCTGCACGCGCCCGCGCTGCCGACGCATCTGGCGGCAAGCCTCGCCCGGGTGCTGTCGGGCTTCCTCGCCGCGCTCGGCGTCGGCGTCGTCCTGGGACTGGCCATCGGCCGCTCGAAGCGCGCCCACGACCTGCTGCTCCCGCCGCTCGAAGTCCTGCGGCCGATTCCCGCCGTCGCCTGGATTCCGCTGGCGATCCTGATGTTCCCGTCCTCCGAGGTGTCGATGGCCTTCATCACCTTCACGGGGGCGCTGTTTCCGATCCTGCTCAACACCGTGCACGGGGTGGAATCGGTCCATCCGCGGCTGGTCGCCGCCGCTCGCAGCCTCGGGGCGGGGGATGCCGCGATCCTGCGGGAGGTGATCCTTCCGGGAGCGGCGCCCAGCATCGTCACGGGCGCGGCGATCGGCATGGGCACGGCGTGGTTCTGCCTGATCACTGCCGAGATGATCTCCGGCCAGTACGGGATCGGTTACTTCACCTGGGAATCCTACACGCTGCAGAACTACGACGACATCGTCGTCGGCATGCTGCTGATCGGGCTGCTCGGGATGGGATCGAGCCTCGTCGTGCGCTGGCTCGGCGCCTGGGCGACGCCGTGGGTCGGCGCGGGAGTCCAACGATGAGCGCCGCACTCGCCGAACTCCAAGTGGACGACAGGGCCGATGACGGCCACGTGGCCATCCGCGGCGGCGCGATCCGCCTCGGGCAGGGTGCTTCGGCCTTCGATGTCGTCGAGGGTATCGACCTCGACATTCCGGCTCGCCAGTTCGTCTGCATCCTCGGGCCCTCGGGCTGCGGGAAGTCGACCCTGCTCGGCGCGGTCGCCGGCCATCTCGCCCTGTCGCGCGGTCGCGTCAGCCTCGACGGACGGGCGGTGACCGGCCCGCATCCGGATCGCGGCATCGTCTTCCAGCAGCACACCCTGTTTCCGTGGCTCAGCGTCCTCGACAACGTCGCCTTCGGCCCGAAGATGAAGGGCGTCGCCCGCGGCGAGCGGCGGGAGCGCGCTCGGTCGCTGCTGGCCCAAGTGGGGCTGTCCGATTTCCTGGAGGCTTACCCAGCGGAGCTGTCGGGCGGAATGCAGCAGCGCGTCGAGATCGCCCGCGCGCTGATCAACCGGCCCCGCGTCCTGCTGATGGACGAGCCGTTCGGGGCGCTCGACGCGCAAACCCGGCTGACCATGCAGGAACTGCTCCTCGACATCTGGGCCCGCCACCGCACCACGATCCTGTTCGTGACGCACGACATCGACGAGGCGCTGTTCCTGGCCGACCGGCTCATCGTGATGACGCCGCGACCGGGCCGCATCCTCGACGACATCCCCCTCGAGTTCGGCCGCCCACGCGAGCGCGGGCTGATCACCGATCCGCGCTTCACGGCGATCAAGCAGCGCTGCCTCACGCTGCTGCGGAGCGCGCCGGGCGGCCTGCCGCTCGCGCGGCTGAGCCCGATCGGCGTATAGATCGCCCCGTTCCTGCGCCGTAAGGATTGTCGCATGCTGGAGGTGCCGCCCGTGGTCGCGCACGGTTCCTCGACGCCGAGCGTCACCTACTATTTCAGCTTCCTATCGCTGTGGTCCTATGTCGGCAGCCGCGCCTTCCGGGCGCTCACTGAGCGAACCGGCGCGGAGGTCGTCTATAAACCGGTCGATCTGCTCGCCGTCTTCGCGGCGGGCGGCGGCAAGCCGGTCAAGGAGCGGCCGCTGCAGCGACAGGCCTACCGCCTCGTCGAGATGCAGCGCTGGCGCCGTATCCGTGGCATCCCGCTCACCCTGCACCCAAAATTCTACCCGGCCGATCCGTCGCTGGCCCATCGCGTCCTGCTCGCCGCCCTCGACGAGGGGGCGGATGTCGCCGACTTCGTCCATGCGGGCCTGAGCGCCGTTTGGGCGGACGAGTTCGACATCGCCGATCCTGCCACGATCACTCGCCTGGCCGACGCGGCCGGGCTCGAGGGGGCGCGGCTGCTCACCCGCGCCGACGAGCCATCCCTACGCGAGCGGGAGACGGCACTGACCCTCGAGGCGATCCGGCGGCAGGTGTTCGGAGCACCGTTCTTCTTTTTTCGCGACGAGCCGTTCTGGGGTCAGGACAGGCTCGACCTGTTGGAGGCTGCGATTTCGGGCTCCGACGCTCCGATCCCGCTGCCGGATTTCTCCGTTCCCGCCTGAGCCCGCGTCTCCCCGAGAAGCGCGTTGAGGACGATGGCTGCAATCGCGGTGAGCAGGATCGGGTCCTTGACGATCGGACCGAAGGCGTCCGGCACCGCGCGAAAGAATTGCGGCTGCACGATCGGGATCAGGCCGATCCCGAGCGAGGCGGCGATGATCAGCGCGTCGCGGCTGCCGGCCCGGGCGTAATCGACCTGCGCCAGGATGCGGATGCCGGTCGCCGCGACCATGCCGAACATCACCAGCGCCGCCCCGCCGAGCACGGCCTGCGGTATCGAGGCCGCGAGGAAAGCTACCTTCGGCACGAGGCCGAGCACCAGCATGATCGCGCCGGCCATGGCGCAGACCCAGCGGCTGTGCACGCCGGTGAGCCCAACGAGGCCGACATTCTGCGAGTAGGACAGGTAGGGGAAGGTGTTGAGCAGGCCGCCGATCAGCGTGCCGAGGGCGTCGGCGCGCAGGCCCCGGCGGATGTCCTCCGTCCCGACAGGGCGCCCGGTCATCACACCGAGGGCCAGGAACATGCCGGTCGCCTCGATGAACACGACGGTCATCACGAGGCACAGGATCAGGCAGGGCACGAGGTGGAAGGTCGGGGCACCGAACTGCAACGGGAGCACCACCCTCAGCCACGGCTCGGCGGCAAGCCCCTCGAAGCTCGTCCAGCCGAGCGCCACGGTGACGACGGTGCCGAGCCCGATTCCGAGCAGCACGGCGATGCGCCCGAGAAAGCCCGGTCCGAACCGGGCGATCAGCAGGGTCGCGGCGAGCACGAAGCCCGCCACCGCGATCGTGGCGGGCGCGCCGAATTCCGGCTTGCCCGCGCCCCCGCCCGCCCAGCCGACGGCGACGCGGGTCAGCGCGATGCCGATCATGAGGAGGATCGTGCCGGTCACGACCGGCGGGAAGAAGCGCATCACCCGGCCGATGAAGGGCGTGACGAGGAGGCCGTAGAGGCCGCCGACGATCACCGCGCCGTAGATGCCGGTGAGCCCGACGCCGGGCATCGCCGCGATGGCCAAGAGCGGCTGGATCGCGACCGCCGTGACGCCCATGATCACGGGAAGCCGGATGCCGAAGGGGCCGATGCCGACCGTCTGGATCAGCGTGGCGATGCCGCAGGCGAACAGGTCGGCGTTCACGAGGAATGCGATCTGGTCCTTGGGCAGTTGCAGCGCCCCGCCGACGATGAGCGGCACCGCGATGGCGTTGGCATACATGACGAGCACGTGCTGGAGCCCCAGCAGGAACAGCCGCGGCGCGGGCGGGACCGCATCGACGCCGTCGCGGAGCGCGGCGCCGGGGATCGGATCGACCGGCCTCATCCTCGCACCCGCGGAACGACGTGTTCGGCAAAGCGCGCCATCTCGGCCTCGAACGGCTGGAATTGCAGCATGAACAGCTCGATGCCGGCCGCGTGGAAGGCGCGGATGTGCTGCGCGACCCCATCGTAGCTGCCGACGAGCCCAGCCGCCGTGCCGCCGTTGGTGCCGACATGGTGCGAGGCCGCCGCATCGGTCTTGGCGAACATCACGCTCGCTGCGTCGGTGCGGGCGCGGGTGTCGGCGCGGATGGCCTCGTCGCGGCGGCTCAAATCGAGCAGGCGGGCGAACTCGGCCTGGGCCTCGGCTTCCGTGTCCCGCGCGATCACGAAGGCTGAGAGGCCGTAGCGCAGGCGGCCCGCGGCGGCCGGGCGGCGGGCCACGTCGGCGAGCAGATCGGCGACCGCGTCGAGCGGCTGGCCGTTGATGAACCAGACGTCGCCGTGGTCGGCGACCAGCGCGCGGGCCGGCTCGGACTCGCCGCCGACATAGAGGGTCGGCCGCGCCCGATACGTGCCGGCGGGCTTGAGCTGGTAATCGTCGACGCGGAAGTGGCGACCCTCATAGGTCACGCGCTCGCCGCGCAGCAGCCGGTCGACGAGCGCGATCCACTCGCGGCCGTAGGCGTAGCGCTCGTCGTGGGCGGGGAACGGCAGGCCCGCCCGCTCGAATTCGGCGCGGTTCCAGGCGTTGACGAGGTTGAGGGCGAAGCGGCCGGTGCTGATGTGCTCGATCTGGAGCGCCATCTTGGCGAGCACGATCGGGTGATAGAGCCCCGGCTTGATCGCCGCGATGATCTCGATGCGCTCGGTCACCGCCGCGAGCGCGGCGGACGCCGTCCAGGCCTCCAACTGGTCGCGGCTCTCGTCGTAGGGGTTCACCGTGTGCTGGGCGACGAGGATGCTGTCGTAGCCGAGGCGCTCGGCCTCCAGGACGAGCGCGCGGTTGCGGGCCCAGGAGGCGTCGTGCGGCTCGTCGGGATCGTGGCGGGCGGCGCGCGAGCCGTGGACGGGGGCCCAGACGCCGAAGCGGAGCGGATGCGTCATCGGTCTCAGCCCCGTCCGCCCGGCGGCTGCCACAGCCGCACGGCGGTGGCGTCGAGCCGGCGCGGGATCAAGCCGGCCTCGAAGAAGGTGTCGGCGATGGCCTGCTGCTCGGAGAGTGCGGCCCGCTCGACCGCCCCGACCGCGTAGGAGCGCCGTGCGTTGACGGTGTCGACGACGTCCGGTGGCAGGTCGCCCCAGGTCGGTGCGAGCAGGGCCACGGCCTCCTTGGGGTTGGCCTTCACCCATTGCTTGGCCTCGACCAGCGCGGCGAAGACGGTGGCCACCACCTCCGGCTGCTCGACGGCAAAACTGTCGTTGACCGTGTAGTAGCGGTTGTAGCTCGACAGGCCGGTGGCGTCGGCCAGCACCCGCACCGGGCGCTTGGCCTGAACGATCGCGAGGAACGGGTCCCAGATCGCCCACGCTTCGATGCCGCCCCGCTCGAACGCCGCGAGCCCGTCGGGCGCTTCCAGATAGGCCGGGCGGATGTCGGCGAAACGCAGGCCCTCGCGCTTGAGCGCCCCCGCGAGGATGAAGTGGCAGCCCGAGCCCTTCGACACGCCGACGCTGTGGCCCTTCAGGTCCGCGACCGTGCGGATCGATGATTCCTCCGGCACGATGATCGCCTCGGCCCGCGGCGAGCCGGCCTCCATGGCGTAGAAGGTCAAGGGCGCGCCCGCCGATTGGGTGAAGATCGGCACCGCGTCGGCCACATCCGCATGGAGATCGACCGCGCCGGTGTTCATCGGCTCCAGGACCTTGGTGAACAGGTGCCAGCTCACCCCGAACCCCTGGCGGCCGAGCCGCTCCTCGAGGGTACCCTTGGCTTTCAGCACCGTGAGCAGCGTCGAGGAGCGCTGGTAGCTGAGGCGCACCGTCCGCCCGGCGCGGGCCGCGCCGGATCGGCCGAGGACGAGGCCGGCGGTGAGCGCCCCGGCGAGATGGCGGCGAGTCAGGCTCATCGGGCCTCCGTGCGATCGGTGGGGCGGGCCGCGGGCGGCGGGACGTCCGGCCGCGGATCGGCGGTGAAGCCGTCGCGGTTCGGCATGGCGACCCGCGGCAGCGCGGCGGCGTCGAGGCTCGCCTCCTCGGACAGCAGGCCGTTGAGGTGCAGCACGTAGGCGCTGACCGCGTAGGTCTCGTCCGCCGAGAGCGATTGCGGCGCGTCGAACGGCATGGCCCGGCGCACATAGTCGAACAGGGTCGTGGCGTAGGGCCAGTAGCTGCCGACCGTGCGCAGGGGCTTGGGGCTGGCGAGGCTGCCCTGTCCGCCGGCCAAGGCCTCGGCGGCGGCGCCCTCGCCGCGGGCGCCGTGGCAGCCGGCGCAGCGCGCGGCGTAGAGCGCCGCGCCGTCGCGCACGCTGCCGTGACCGGGCGGCAGGCCCTGGCCGTCGGGGCGCACGTCGATGTCCCAAGCCGCGATTGTTTCCGGTGGGGCCGGACGACCGATGCCGAGCGGTTCGGCGCTGGCCGGGCCGGCGAGACACAGGATCAGGGGGAGAAGGGCCTCACGCCGCATAGGTCACCGCCCCGTTCGCTCCGACGCTCCAGCCGAACACCGCGTTGTTGTGGTAGAACGAGCGGGTGCCGCGCACCGCCACCAGCGCGTCGCGCGAGGGCTGGACGTAGCCGGTCTCGTCCCGCGCCCGGCTCAGGAGCTGGGCCGGCCCGCCCTCCCAGTGCCAGGGCAGGCGGAAGCGGGTGAAGCAGCGGGGCAGAACTGGCCCCTCCAGTCGCGCCTCTCGCCACGAGGCGCCGCCGTCGGTCGAGACCTCGACGCCCGCGATCCGCCCGCGCCCGGTCCAGGCGAGCCCGCGGATCTCGTGGAAGCCGGGCTCGCGCAGGTGCTGGCCGCCCGAGGGCGCGGTGATGACGGATTTGGCCTCCATCACGAAGGTGAACTGGCGCGCCGTGCCGTCCGGCATCAGGTCGGTGTATTTCGAGGTCTCTTCCCGCGTCTGGAACGGCCGGTCGCCGAGCTTGATCCGGCGCAGCCACTTGATGCTGAGATTGCCCTCCAGCCCCGGCAGGAACAGCCGCAGGGGATAGCCCTGCTCCGGCCTCAGACGCTCGCCGTTCTGCGCGTAGGCGAGGATCGCCCCGTCGAGGCCGTCGAGCGGGATCGAGCGCGTCATGGCGCAGGCATCCGCCCCCTCCGCCAGGAGCCACGCGGCGCTCGGTTTCACCCCGACTTCCGCCAGCACCGTCGCGAGTTCGACGCCGGTCCACTCGGCGCAGGAGATTAGGCCGTGGCTGTCCTGCACCGTCCAGTCGGGCTTGGCCCCGAGCCAGGGCGTGTTGCCCGAGCATTCGAGGACGTGCAGCCGCGACACCGCGGGAAAGCGCACGAGGTCGTCCATGGTCAGGATCAGCGGGCGCTCGACGAGGCCGTGGATAGCAAGGCGGTGCCGGTCCGGATCGATGGCCGGGATGCCGGCGTGATGGCGCTCGAAATGCAGGCCGTTCGGTGTGACGATGCCGTGCAGGCCCTGCAGCGGCGTCACCGTGGAGGTGGCGCCGGGAAAGCGCGGCGGCAGCCGCGGGTAGCGCGCGAGTTTTTCTCCTCGGGCAGGCAGGCCATAGCCGGGGGCTGTCGCGCCCTGCTCGCGGGTCCAGAGCGGCACGTCGAGGGCATTTGCTTCTGCGAGCGCGCCCGTGGCGGCGCCGGTCGCCATGCCGGCTCCGGCGAGGCGCAGGAAGCTGCGGCGGTTTTCCAGTCGCTGGCTCATCTACTTCGCGCTCGCCTCGGTCTGGACCGCCTCGAAGAAGCGGGGATCGAACAGGCCGTCCGTCGGCGGAGTCGTCTCGTTGACGCCGAGGGTGGTCTGGAAGGCCAGCATCGCCCGCGTCGCCGCCACGATGGTGCGGGGATCGGCGACGTACTGGGTGGCCGGCGAGGCGAGCGCCGCCCGCAGGGTCGCGGCGGTGACGATGCCCTTGCCGAGTGCCGCCTCCACCGCCGGCAGCGCCCGCTCCGGCTCGCGCTTGATCAGATCGACGGCGCGCACGATCCCCCGGACGAGCGTGCGCACGGCCTCCGGGTTCTGTTCGAGGAAGGCGCCGCGCACCGCCACCACCGTGCCGGGTTGGCCCGGAAACAGGTCGCTGCCGCCCGCCACGAGGCGGATCTGCGGGTTGCGCTCGCGGATGATGGTGAGGCCCGGCTCGCGCACCGTCGCGGCCTCCACCGCGCCGGCCAGGATCGCCTGCTGGGCCGCATCGATGCCGAGCGTCAGGATCTGCACGTCGGCCGGATCGACCCGGTGCACCTCGAGCAGCCAGTAGGACAGGTTGGTGTAGGGGATCGAGCCGGGCGGCTGGGTCGCGATCTTGGCCGGCCGGCCGTTCTCCGCGCGGAAGCGGCGGAAGACTTCGGCCGGGGCGGTGCCGTCGGTGAGCGGCCCGGCGAGTTTGGGGCCTGCCACCAGCACGTTCTCGCCCACTGCGGTCGCCGCCACGACCCGCAGATCGACCCCGCGGGTCCGCCCGATCGCCACCGGCGTGATCCCGGCGATATAGACGTCCAGCGTGCCGCTCGCCGCGGCCTGCACGGCGTTCGGCCCGGAATCGTAGAGCGCGACGACCGGCTTCAGGCCGCCTGCGGACAGCCAGCCCTCGCGCTCGGCCACGAACAGCGGCGCGGCGCCGAGTACCGGAATCGCCCCGATTCGCACAGCCAGGGCCTGCCCTTGGCCTTGCGCCCAGGCGGCGGTGGAGGCACCCAACATCGCGAAGAGAAGAATGGCCCACCGAATGATGCGCGACGACATGATCGTTCTTTTATTTTGAGAGATCGAGGCAAGATCTATCTAGATCTATTTGTATTATGAACAGATCATACAGGGACGCAAGACTGCTTGCGAAGACAGGAATATAGCCTCTGCCGATGGGCGGACGAGAACGGGACGAACGGGCGATGCAGGACGAGAGCGAGCGCCGGGAGTTGCTAGGCGCGTACGTGGCGCCGGAGGGCCTCTACGCGGCGATCAAGGCGCGGCCCTTCCTCGGAAGCGTCCGGTGCAGCCACGACCGGTTGGTGGCGGGGAGCTGGCACGAGATCGTGCTGACCTACGAGGTCGGGGCCTGCGGCATCGCCGACGGGGCCACCTTCAAGGCGACGTTCAAGTTCTATTCCGATTGGGCGCTGTTCCAGACCGCGGACTCGAGCGCCGCCAACTACGTGAGCGCGGAGTACGAGGCTGGCCCGTTGCTGCCCGGCCAATCGCCCGCCACCGTGCAGTCGCTCAGCGTGCGCTTCGACCAGAAGGGCCACGAGCGCCCGTTCCAGAAGGCGGTGATCGTCGACGTGATCGACGGCTACCTGAATGCGGGCGACCGCATCGTCATTCGCCTCGGCGACCGGCGGGCCGGTGGGCCGGGCACCCGCGTCCAGACCTTCGTCGAGGACGGCTTCCGCTTCCGCTGCTACGTCGATCCGCTCGGCACCTCGCGCTACGTCGCGGTGCCGAACGACCCGGTGATCGCCGTCGTCGCCGGGCCGCCGGAGCGGGTCCAGATCGCTGCGCCCCGCTTCGTCGCGGAGGGCGTCGCGCCGCCCGTGACGGCGGCGCTCCTCGATCGCTGGGGCAACGTCGCCCGCGATTGCGGCGGGTCGCTCGGTGTCACGGCCTTCTCGGGCGAGCGCGAGGTCTACGCCCGGCGGCACGATTTGCCGGCGGAGGGCTGGGCGTGCCTGAGGATCGAGGATTTGCCGGTCGTCGCCGGCGCGTTGCGCATCGCCGCCGCCCACGAAGGGTCGGAGGGCGTGGCCTATGTCACGGGCCTACCCGACGCACCCGTCCCCCGCGCGCTCTACGGCGACCTGCACGTCCACGCCCACGACACGGTCGGCACCAACAGCCCGGCCTACAACGCGGCCTATGCCCGCGACGTGGCGGGCGTCGATGTCTACGGCTACACCGCCAACGATTTCCAGATCACCGACGAGGGCTGGCGCGCGGGCGTCGCGGTCACGGCGAGCTTCGATGCGCCGGGCCGGTTCGTCGCCTACGCGGTGCAGGAATGGTGCGGCAGCTCGACCGCGGGCGGCGACCATCAAGTGCTGTTCCTCGGCGACGACCCGCCGGGCTTCCCCTTCAACGAGAAGGGCGAGCACAACCGCACCTTCCTGTGGAACGAGAGCATGGGGAGCACCGGCGTCGAGGTCGGGCGCTGGCCGGTCGAGGATCTGTGGGCGGCCTACGCGCACGATCCGGAGAACCACCTCGTCATCCCGCATGTCGGCGGGCGCCGCTACATTCCGGACTGGCACCATCCCGAACTGGAGCGCCTCGTCGAGATCGCCTCGGCCTGGGGCCAGTTCGACTGGCTCTACCAGGACGTGATCGCCCGCGGCTATCGGCTCGGCGTCTGCGCCAACGGCGACGAGCATCGCGGGCGCCCCGGCGGCGGCGCGCCGGGCGTCCAAGTCTTCGGCGTGCGCGGGGGGCTGACCGGCATCCTCGCCGACAGCCTCGACCGCCGCGCGGTCGGCAGGGCCCTGCGGGCGCGCCACACCTTCGCGACGACGGGCGAGCGCAGCGCGCTGCTCGTCACCTGCGGCCCGCACCGCCAGGGCGACGCCTTCGCCCACGAGGGCCCGGCCCGGCTCAATTACCGCTTTCTGGGAGACGCCGGCTTCGAGGAACTGACCGCCCACGACCATACCGGCGAGATCTGGCGGCGCGATCTTCACGCCGAACTTGGGTTCTCGCAGCGCCTGGTGCGCCTGCGCTTCGGCGGCGCGCGCATCCGTGACCGCTACCGCTGGGCTGCCTGGGAAGGCCGCATCCGCATCCTCAACGGCACGATCCGCCGCGTCGCGACCCAGGGCTTCGAGCATCCGGAGGAGACCGCGTGGCGCGCCGGCCCGACCGAGATCGCCTTCCGCTCCGAGACCTACGGCGACAGCGACACCATCGAGATCGACATCGGCGACCTCCGCGAGTGCCGCATCCGCGTCGAGGGGACGATCGGCGGCTTCGTGAAGGTCGGCGATCCGCGCCGGCCCGCCCCCTTCGTCCACGCGCCCGACTTCTCCTGGGAGATCACCGGCCGCGAGCTGATCGCTTCCGGCGCCCTGCGCCGCGATCTCGGTGGGGCCGGGCTGTTCCTCGCGCTGGAGCGGATGACCGAGGCGCCGCTGCCGCGGGATGTCGCCGGACACATCACGGTCGAACCCCAGAACGCCGCCTTCGGCTTCCGACCGGTCTACTTCTCGGGGCGCCAGCGCGACGGCAGCCGCGTCTGGTCCTCGGCGCAGTTCATCGCTTTTGCGACTGCGGCGCCCCGAGGTGAGGCCGGATGATCGTCAGCATCCGCTCGGCCGAGGTGCCGGGCGGGAAGAAACCGAGATAGCGGCCTTGCGCGTCCAGCAGGTAAACGAAGACCGAGTGCTCGATGGCATCCTCTCCCCGCCGATAGAACACCTTGAAGGCGTCCGCCGCTCGGCCGATCGCGGCCTCGCTGCCGGTCAGCCCGACCAAGCGCGGATGGAAGCTCGGGACGAACTCCGCGAGCACCGCCGGCGTGTCGCGGGCCGGGTCGAGGGTGACGAAGACCGGCTGGATCGCCGCGCCCGCTTCGCCGAGAAGATTGAGCGCCTGGGCGATCGCCATCAGGTCGGTCGGGCAGACATCGGGACAGCCGGTATAGCCGAAGGTGAGGAGGACGAGCTTGCCGCGAAAATCCGCGTCGGTGCGGGGTCGCCCGTCCTGATCGATCAGCGCGAACGGGCCGCCGACCGGCTCGCGGTTCCACATCAGCACGTCCATCAGCTCGGCGGCCGAGCGGCGCGGTGCCTCCTCGGCGCGCAAGGGTCCGAGCAGCGCGAGGCCGATCAGGCAGGCCGTGAGGCGGCTACGCACCGAAGGTGAGCCGGCTGCCGGTGGTCGGCACGATGACGTGGTCGGGGAGTTGGGCTTGCGCTTCGAGGGCGAAGTTCAGGCCGCTGCAATGCATCGGGATCACCACGTCCGGCTTCAGGGCGCCGATCTCGGCCACCACCTGGGTGAGATACTCCTTCGGCGCCGGTCCGAGATGGAGGCCGCCGACGATGGCGTGCACCTTCTCGATCCCCGAAACCTCCTGCGCCTGCCGCACCGAGTTGACGATGCCGACATGGCCGCAGGACGAGATCACCACGAGGCCCTTGCCGCGCACGTGGTAGCAGGTGGCGTGCTCGTGGACGTGCTCGTCCGCGATGATCTTCCCCTGCAACTCGGCCGGCGAATAGTGGCTGGCATCGCAGCCGAGCCCGTCCTTGATGCCGCGCTCGACGAAGGTGTTGGGCAGGATGCGCTCCGACGAGGTGCGTTTGATCTGGCCGGTGGTGAAGGCGTGGCCGGCGATGACCGTCGGCGCCTCGCACAGCACGGTGCTGATGCGCCGTGCGGTCAGCTCGCGCCGGTCGAGCTGACCAAAATCGGTGAACTGGCCCTGGACCCCGCTGGGCGACAGGCGGTGGCAGAAATTGTCCTCGCCGCCGGCATAGAGCTTCAGCTCGGGCGAGAGCCGGTCGCGGTAGCTGTCGAGGAAACCGGTCAGGCCGCCGTAATGATCGTGATGGCCGTGGCTGACGATCAGGGCGTCGACCTTGGTCGGATCGACCTTCAGGATCTCGATGTTGTTGAGCAGCGCCTCGGGGCTGTAGCCGAAATCGAGCAGGACGGTGCGGGCCTCTTCGCCCGCCTTCGACTCGGCGAACAGCGAGAGGCCCCACTGATTGTGCAGCACCTTGCGATAGTCGGCGCCGCGCCCGTTGCCCGGCGGCTGATGGCGCACGCCCTGGACGGTCGCGGGCTTGAGGAACTGGTCGTGCGCGGAATCGATCAGGACACGCAGGGACAACGTATCGACGGTCGGGACCTCGACGGGGGCGGCACGCGCCACCTCGATGCAGGAGAACCCGGCCGCCGAGCCTGCGGCGAGCGCGGCCGACAGTTTCAGGAAACCACGCCTGTCGAGAGCCCCGGTCATCGCATGCCTCCGCCGTTGGATATCGTATCCAACAACGTATAGCGGAGCTTGTCCGGAACGGATTTGTTTCTTTTGAAGGACGGTAGGAAGAAACTTCGCAGATCAAGCGGGAATGCAGAATGTTTTCGCTAGACCCGACCGGGGCTTCGAAACCTGTCGATTATGTTCCTCTGCGATTCTCGACTCGCACGATCAGATGAGCCGCTACGACTTCGCGTAAATCTTCTCTCAAAGCGCGTTGCAGGGCATCGGCAGATCTCTCATGTAGCGTTCTTTAAAAAGAACAATTCCATTGACTTGACGAACGACGGCCGACACCTTGACGGCCTCGGTCGGGCTTGCGGCCCGGCCTTCGACGGAGAGAGGACGGCCCAAACCATGGCGTTTCGACCCCTGCACGACCGCGTGCTGCTGCGCCGCGTCGAAAGCGACGAGCGGACCAAGGGCGGTATCATCATTCCGGACACCGCCAAGGAGAAGCCGCAGGAGGGCGAGGTCGTCGCCGTCGGCCCCGGCGCCCGCGACGAGCAGGGCCGCGTCAACGCCCTCGACGTGCGGGCCGGCGACCGGGTGCTGTTCGGCAAGTGGTCCGGCACCGAGGTCAAGGTCGACGGCCAGGACCTGCTGATCCTCAAGGAAACCGACATTCTGGGCGTGATCGCCGCCTGAGCCCCCACCAACCCACCGGGAGAACCCCCATGGCTGCGAAAGACGTAAAATTCTCCGGCGACGCGCGCGAGCGCCTGTTGCGCGGCGTCGACATCCTCGCGGATGCCGTGAAGGTGACGCTCGGGCCGAAGGGCCGCAACGTCGTCATCGAAAAGAGTTTCGGGGCGCCCCGCATCACCAAGGACGGCGTCACCGTCGCCAAGGAGATCGAGCTGGAGGACCGGTTCGAGAATCTCGGCGCCCAGCTCGTGCGCGAGGTGGCCTCCAAGACCAACGATCTCGCGGGCGACGGCACCACCACGGCCACCGTGCTGGCCCAGGCGATCGTGCGCGAGGGCGCCAAGGCGGTGGCGGCGAACTTCAACCCGCTCGACCTCAAGCGCGGCATCGACCTCGCGACGGCGGCGGCCGTGAAGGACATCACCGGCCGCGCCCGCAAGGTAACCGCGTCTGATGCCATCGCCCAGGTCGGTACCATCTCGGCCAACGGCGACGCCGAGATCGGCCGCCTCATCGCGGAAGCCGTCGAGCGGGTCGGCAAGGAGGGCGTCATCACGGTCGAGGAGGCCAAGACCGCTGAGACCGAACTCGACGTGGTCGAGGGCCTGCAATTCGACCGCGGCTACCTCTCGCCGTATTTCGTCACGAACACCGAGAAGCTGATCGCCGAACTCGACGATCCCTACATCCTCATCCACGAGAAGAAGCTGTCCTCGCTCCAGCCGCTGCTGCCGGTGCTGGAGGCGGTGGTGCAATCGAGCCGGCCACTGCTCATCATCGCCGAGGACGTCGAGGGCGAGGCGCTGGCCACCCTCGTGGTGAACAAGCTGCGCGGCGGGCTGAAGATCGCGGCGGTCAAGGCGCCGGGCTTCGGCGACCGGCGCAAGGCGATCCTGGAGGACATCGCCATCCTGACGAATGGGCAGGTCATCTCCGAGGATCTCGGGATCAAGCTTGAGAACGTCTCGATCCCGCTGCTCGGCCAGGCCAAGCGCGTGCGCATCGACAAGGAGAGCACCACGGTCGTCGACGGTTCCGGCGAGAAGGCGCAGATCGACGCCCGCGTCGGCCAGATCAAGGCGCAGATCGAGGACACGACCTCGGACTACGACCGCGAAAAGCTGCAGGAGCGCCTCGCCAAGCTCGCGGGCGGCGTCGCGGTCCTGCGCGTCGGCGGCGCCACCGAGGTCGAGGTGAAGGAGAAGAAGGACCGGGTGGACGACGCCCTCAACGCCACCCGCGCGGCGATCGAGGAGGGCATCGTGCCGGGCGGCGGTACCGCGCTGCTGCGGGCCAAGGCGGTGGTGGCGGGGCTCACGACCGACAACGCCGACGTGCGGGCCGGCATCAACATCGTCCTCAAGGCCCTCGAAGCGCCGATCCGCCAGATCGTGGCCAATGCCGGCGTCGAGGGCTCGATCGTGGTGTCCAAGGTGCTCGAGAATTCATCCGAGACTTTCGGCTTCGACGCGCAGACCGAGACCTACGGCGACCTCGTCGAGGCCGGCATCGTCGATCCGGCCAAGGTGGTGCGCACCGCACTGCAAGATGCCGCATCGGTCGCGGGCCTGCTCGTGACCACGGAGGCGCTGGTGGCCGACCGGCCGAAGGAGAAGGCGCCGCCCTCGCTGCCCGGCGGCCCGGACTTCTGAGCGTGTCTCGCCGGGCAGCGGCCGTCCGCCGCCCGGCAAGCTTGGCGGCACCGTTGTTGCTCAGACTGCCTCGGCCCGCTCCGTCCGGATCGGGCCACTCACGACGCGGCCCCGGCCGGGGCCCGTCGGGTCACCCTGCTTCGACGAGGTGGATGCATGGCCCTGTCATCGGAGTTTCGCCGCAGGCTCGAAGGCTACGGCCTGACCACGGCCGAGATCCTGTATCACCTGCCCGATCACCCGCACCTGCTCCAGACCTTCGTCTGGCAACAGCTCGACCTGTTCCCGCGCTTCCCTGAGCTGAAGCGGTTCCTGGCCCTCTGGCAGGAGCGGCTCGACGGTCCGCTGCACTCGGTGCGGGTCATGCACAGCCGCCTGATCAAGCCGGCCGAGCTGAAGTCGGTCTCCGGTGAGTTTCACCTGCACTGAGATCAGCGGCGCCGCATCCGGCCGCGGGTCGGACCGGCGCCGTTCCGGTTTCAGCCGATGGGAACCGTCCGCGGTCGTCCGGCCTCGCTCGCGGCCTCGACCTCGTTGAGGCGCCCGGTCGCGATGTCGTAGACGAAGCCGAAGATCGGGATGTGCCCGGGCACGAGGGGGTGGGCGCGGATGCGGCGCACGTCGGCGGCGACGCTGCCCAACCGGTCCGGGATCGTCAGCCAGTCGATGCTGCGGCCGGCGGGCGAACCGCCCCCGTGGGCCGGGTTGACCCAGGCGCCGTCGCGAAGTTCCGCGGTCTCGAGGTTGTCGGCCAGAAGGTCGCCGATCACCTCATCCGTGAACAGCTCCATCCCGCAATTCGTGTGGTGGATCACGAACCACGCGTTCGTGCCGAGCAGCTTGTGCGAGATGACGAGCGAGCGGATCGCGTCGTCGCTGGCCCGACCGCCCGCATTGCGGATGACGTGGGCGTCCCCCTCTCCGAGGCCGGCATACTTGGCCGGGTCGAGTCGCGCGTCCATGCAGGTCAGGATCGCGAAGCGCCGGGCCGGCGGCAGGGCGAGATCGCCCTTGTCGAAACCCGCCGCGTAAGCGTCGTTGGCGGCCAGCACCTCGTGGTAGACCGGCGCCTGGACAGGATCAGGCATGGCGGCGATCCCTCGAAGGCGAAACCGGCAGGCGGACGAGGTGCGGGGCGAGCCACTCGTTGCTGAGCATCGCGCCCGCCGCCAGCGGGAGCGGGCCGGCCTCTGCCGGCAGGTCCAGGGCGCGCAGGTAGGCGCGGATGCGGATCAGAACGTTTCTCATGCGGCCCTCGCTTCGGTGTCGAGCAGGTCGGTGTAGTGGGCGGCCGCCACGTCGGGGTGTGAGCGCAGGCGGCCTTTGAGGTAATTGCGGCCGACCTCGCGGAAGAGCGGATTGTCGGGGTCGCTCGCGGGTCCCCACGCCTGCGCGGCCAGGTCCGCCGGCAGGTCGAGGAGCGGCACGGTGGCGTCGTGGCGGGCGCCGAGGAAGAAGGCGACCGAGAGCCGGTTGCGCCCCGCTCGCGGCGTCACCACCCGGTGGATCGTGGAGCGTAGATATCCGTTCGAGGCCAGTTCCAAGAGTTCGCCGACATTGACCACGAAGGCGCCCTCGACCGGTCGCGCGGCGATCCAGCCGCTATTGACGTCCGCCACTTCGAGGCCGCCCTCGCCGTCCTGCACCAGCAGCGTGAGGAAGCCGCTGTCCTTATGGGCGCCCACGCCCTGGTCGTCCGGCGTCGCCTCGCGGCCGGGATAGCGGATGATCTTGATGTGCTGGTTGGGAGCGCCCGCGTAGATCGGCGCGAAGGCGTCGGCGGGCTGGCCGAGCGCCAGGGCAAAGGCTTCGAGCAGGCGGATGCCGACGCCGGTCACCGCCTCCTGCCATGCCAGCAGGCCGACCCGCAGTCCCGGCAGCGCGGCGGGCCAGAGGTTCGGGCCCTGCAGCCGGGTCCAGGCCGGGGCGCCGGACTCGCGCGGGAGCGCGGCACGCTCGGCGCCGATGTCGAACTGCTCGCGCCAATCGGCCCGCCCGCGTGTGATCTCCGCGCCGGCCGCATTGTAGCCGCGGAAATGGGGCGAGTTCACCATCGCGACCGCCCGCTTTTCTTCCGCGGGCAGGGCGAAGAAGCGCCGCGCCAGCGCCTGCACGCCCGCGATCTGCGACGGCGGGATGCCGTGGCCGACGAGGTAGAAGAAGCCGACGTCGCGGGCGGCTCTGCGCAGGTCCTCGAGGAAAGTTTTTCTCTCGGTCTCGCCCGCATCGAGCCGGGCGAGGTCGAGGATCGGGAGGGAGGCCGTCATCTCAGGCCGCCCGCGCCAGGGAGCCGGCGGCGGCCAGCGCCTGATCGAGATCGGCCAGGATGTCGTCGATATGTTCCAGCCCGACCGCGAGGCGGACATAGCCGTCGGTGACGCCGGTGGCGCGCTGCTCCTCGGGCGTCAGCTGCGAGTGCGTGGTCGAGGCCGGATGGATCGCGAGGCTGCGGGCGTCGCCGATATTGGCCACATGGTAGAACAGCCGGAGCGCGTCGATGAAGCGTCGCCCGGCGGCTCGGCCCGCCGCCAGCTCAAACCCGACGAGGCCGCCATAGCCGCCTTTCAGGGTGCGGTCGGCCCGCTCGCGGGTGGTGCCGGTCTGGGCCGAGGGGTGGATCACCCGAGCGACCTCCGGGCGCCGCCCGAGCCAGTCGGCCACGCTTTGCGCGTTCCGGCTGTGACGCTCGATGCGCAAGGGGAGCGTCTCGATGCCCTGCAGCGTCAGGAAGGCGTTGAGCGGCGAGACCGCGGGGCCGAGATCGCGCAGGAGCCGCACGCGGGCGCGGAGCGCGTAGGCGATCGGGCCGATGGCTTGCGCCGCCTCGGTCCAGACCGCGCCGTGATAGCTGTCGTCCGGCGTGTTCAGCGCCGGCTGCCGGTGGGGATGGGCCGCCCAGTCGAAGCGCCCGCCATCGACGATCGCCCCGCCGATGGCGATGCCGTGGCCGCCGAGATACTTCGTGGTCGAGTAGACGACGACCGCCGCGCCGTGATCGAGCGGCCGCGCCAGCAAGGGGGCGGCGGTGTTGTCGACGATGAGCGGGATGCCGAGCGGCCGGCCGATCGCCGCCACCTCGGCGATGGGGAACACGGCGAGCTTCGGGTTCGGCAGGGTCTCGGCATAGTAGGCCCGCGTCCTGCCGTCGGTCGCGCGGGAAAAGTTGTGTGGGTCGGCGGGGTCGACGAAGCGGACCTCGATACCCTGCTCCTTCAGCGTGTGGGCGAACAGGTTCCACGTGCCGCCGTAGAGGTCGGTCGAGGAGACGATGTTGTCACCCGCCCGCGCGAGGTTCTGGACGGCGAGCGCCGACGCCGCCTGCCCCGAGGCGAGGGCGAGCGCCGCGGCCCCGCCTTCGAGCGCGGCGAGGCGCTGCTCCAGCACGTCGACGGTCGGGTTGGTGACGCGGGTGTAGATGTTGCCGAGTTCCTGGAGCGCGAACAGGCTCTCGGCGTGGTCGGTGTCGCGGAACTGGTAGGAGGTGGTCTGGTGGATCGGCACCGCGACCGACCCGGTCTGCGGATCGGCCCGCCAGCCGGCATGCAGCGCCAGCGTTTCGGCGTGAACGGAGGCGGGGGTCTGGCTCGACATCGGCGGCTCCCTTGGAAGAACAGTCCAAGATGATCGGCGGATCCGGCGCGAAGTCAACGAAAGCGGATTTCGTTGTTTGTAAGGGTTAGGTAATTTTATTCGCAATAGGGGATCGATTGGCGAAATTCATTCACGACATTTCTAGTCGCCGCGAGAGTCCCTCGATCCGAAAGCTTCGCCCGACCGCATATCCCCCATCGTCATTCCGGGGCGCAGAAGGCGAACCCAGGCCCGAAGGGGCGCGCCAGCGGCGTGCAATCCTCGACTGGCCGTGACGCAACATGCGGCGTCGCATCACGGGTCGATTCCGGGTTCCGCTGCGCGGCCCCGGAATGACGGTGCAGGACGGGGATCGTGGGTGACTGCTTCGTTGCTCGGATTGAGAGCCTTGGAGCCTCACGGGTGCTGGTGGATCGGATCGACCCAGTAGACCGTCTCGGGCCGCTCGGCCGCGTTGACGTCGGGCAGGTTGACCACCACCGCCTCGTTGTCCGAGCGCACCAGCACGCAATGTAGGGGCTCGTCGGTCGACGCGTTGATCTCCTGATGCGGCACGTAAGGCGGCACGAAGATGAAGTCGCCGGGGCCGGCCTCGGCGACGTATTCGAGCCGCTCGCCCCAGCGCATCCGGGCGCGGCCGGAGACGATGTAGATCACGCTCTCAAGGGCGCCGTGATGGTGAACCCCGGTCTTGGCATCGGGCTCGATCGCCACCGTGCCGGCCCAGATCTTCTGGGCGCCGACGCGGGCGGCGTTGACCGCCGCCTGCCGGAACATGCCGGGCGTCTGAGCGGTGTTGGGGTCGAGCCGGTCGCCGGGGATCACCCGCACGCCGTCGTGCTTCCAGCGCGCGGCGGCGCCTTCATCGTGATCGTGGGTACGCGGCTCGTGCTCTGGCTCGTGCTCTTGCTCGTGCTCATGGCTGTGGCCGTCGCCGATGTCGTGCATGGTGAAAATATCTCCTGCCCGATCATCGCATGACGGCGAGCGCGTCGGAAAACCCCGCGTCGAGGATCGCCTCGGCGCGCGGGGCGCGGGCCGCGGGGATCAGGCCGGCGCGCACGTAGAGGTCGATGATGCGCTGTTCGTCGGCGATGACGCTCTCGTCGATCGGCACGGTGCGGTACTGCGCGCGTCCGAACCAGCGCAGGGGCACCGCCTCGGGCAGGCCGATCAGCTTCGACCACGCGGCGGCGTAGGGCGCCGGGTCGGTCAGCGCCCAGGCCCGCGCCTTGGCGAGGCGGGCGGCGTAGTCGGCGATCAAGGCGCGCTTGGTCTTGAGCGCCGAGTCGTTCGCGACCGCGTAGCTGAGCCCCGGCGTGATGCCGTTGCCGTCGCGGACCACCCGGACGAGGCCGGCGAGTTCGGCCGCCGAGGTATAGGGCTCCCAGGTCGACCACGCATCGACCGCCCCGGAGGCCAGCGCCAGCTTGGCGTCGGCTGGGGGCAGGAAGCGGAACTGCACGCTGTCCGCGGGCAGCCCTGCTTCTTCGAGGGCTGCGAGAACGACCTGATGGCCGATCGAGCCGCGATTGGTGGCGATGCGCTTTCCCTGCAGATCCGCGACGCTGCGGATGGCAGAATCCGGTCGCACGAGGATCGCGAGCCCGTCCTGCCGGTTGCGGAAGGCCAGGAAGGCCTTGACCGGCACGCCCGCGGCGGCCGCGAAGGTGAAGGGCGCATCGCCCACCCCGCCCGCATCGATCGCGCCAGCGTTGAGCGCCTCCAAGAGCGGTGCGGCGGCCGGGAACTCGCTCCATTCGAGCCGGTAAGGCAGGCCGTCGAGGACGCCCGCGGCCTCCATCAGGGCGCGGGCATTGCCGCGCTGGTCGCCGACGCGCAGGGTTTCCTGCGCGCGGGCCGGAGCGAGGGTAGCGAGCGCGAGCGCGATCAGGACGAGGAGGCGGGCCATCACGCGGCCTCCGCCGCAAGGCCGCGCCGGGAAAGTAAATCCCTGAAGGCGGGCAGCAGCGCGCGCCCGTACTGGATCGCGTCCTCCAGCGGGTCGAAGCCGCGGATCAGGAAGGTGTGCACGCCGAGGTCGTGATAGTCGAGGAGCGCGTCGGCGACCTGCTCGGGCGTGCCGACGAGTGCGGTCGAGTTGCCCGACGCCCCGGTCTCGGCGGCGATGGCGGTGTAGAGCCGCTTGTCGAGGCGCGAGCCCTGCGCCGCCGCGGCGAGCAGCCGACGCGAGCCCTCGTTCTCCGGCACGGGAGCGGGCCCGAGGCCGCGGGCGGCGCGCAGCCGCCGGGTCTCGGCGAGGATGTGTTCCGCCCGCGCCCAGGCCCTTTCCTCGGTCTCGGCCAGGATCGGGCGCAGCGACAGGCTGAAGCGCGGCGAACGCCCGTGCGGAGCGGCGGCTGCCCTCACTCGGCCGATCAGCTCGCGCACCTGCGCTTGGGTCTCGCCCCAGAGCGCGTAGGTGTCGGCATGCCGGCCCGCCACCGCGAGCGCGGCGGGCGAGGCACCGCCGAAATAGACCGGGATCGTCTCCGCCGGCTTCACTTCGGAGAAGCCGCCCTCGATCCGATAATGCGCGCCCGCGTAGTCGAACGGCCTGTCCGAGGTCCAGGCGAGGCGCAGGATATCCAGAAACTCGTGGGTGCGAGCGTAGCGCTCGTCCTTGGTGAGGTGGTCGCCGTCGCGGGCGAGATCGCGGTCGTCGCCGCCGCTGATCGCGTGGACCGCCACCCGTCCGCCGGTGAGCCGGTCGAGCGTCGCGAACTGGCGGGCCGCGACGGTGGGCGCGGTGAAGCCGGTGCGATGGGCGATCATCAGCCCGATCCGCTTCGTGGCGGCGGCGATCTCGGCGGCGATCAGGAGCGGATCGGGCGCCGTCGCGTAGAAGGCCACCAGCACCCGGTCGAACCCGCCGCGCTCGTGCGCCTGCGCCAGGAGGCGCAGGTAATCGGGTTCGATTGCGGGGCCGCGGGCGGGGCGCGACTCGGAGACCTCGTGCGGGGCGACGAAGCCGATGAACTCGGTGGCGTCCGGCGGCAGCAGGCTCATGGGGTTCTCCTTGTCTAAAGGCCGAGCGCGGTGCGACCGGCGGCGACCCGCACCGCGTCGCCCTGCGGCCAGTGAATGCGCGCGCACAGGACGTCGCGCAGGTGCCGCTCCAGCGGATGTTTTCGGGAGAGCGCGGCGTTGCCGCACAGCTCGGACACCCGCTGCACCGCCTGAATCGCGTTCTCGGTGACCGTGATCTTGACGAAGCCCGCCTCCTGCGGCGCGGGCGGCGCGCCCGCATCCGTCTCGGCAGCGAGGCTCGCCACGAGCCGGGCGTTGACCGACAGCAGCCGCTCGTTCTCGCCCAGGGCCTCGTGAAAGCGCGGCAGGCTCGCGAGCGGCGCGCCGAGACTGCCGGGGACGCGTTCGTGGAGGAAGCGCGCGAACCAGCCTTGAGCCGCCCGCGCGACCCCGTCGTAGAGGGCAGCGAGGAGCACACAGCTCCAGGCCTGCTGCAACGGATCGGACCGACGCCACTCCTCCGGGCGGCGCAGGTCGACGGCGTGGTCGCCCGGCACGTAAACTTCCTCGAACACCACGTCGTGGCTGCCCGAGGCGCGCAGGCCCAGATGGTCCCAGGTCTCCTCGATGCGGATGCCGGGCGCCGACATCGGCACCAGCAGGTTGCCGACCCGCGTCTCCACCTCGTCGGTGCGCACGAAGACGACGCCGTGGGCGAGGCCCGGCGCGCCGGTGGAGGTGATCTTTCGCCCCGTGATGCGCCAACCGTCGCCGTCGCGCCGGGCGAGCGTGCCGGGCAGGCCGCCGCGGGCGGGCGTGCCGAGATCGGGCTCGACCCGCAGGGCATTGATGAGGGCGCCGTCCGCCGCGGCCTCGCGCCCGATCCGGTCGGCGAGCGCGCGGGGCCAGGGCGTGCCGGCGCGATGGATCAGCCCGTGCTGGAGCAGCGTCATCGCCAGCACCAGCGCGACGGCCGGATCGCCCGCGCCGAGCGCGCCGACGACCTGGGCCGCCTGCGCGAGCCCGGCCCCGCCGCCGCCGAGCCGCTCCGGCACGGCGAGCCCGATCAGCCCGGCCTCGCGCAGAGCCGCGATCGGCTCGTGCGGGAAGGCGCCGCTGCGGTCGCGCTCGCCCGCGCTCGCGGCGAACCGTTCGGCGAGAGTCTTGGCGATGTCGAGGGATCTGGCGGCCGTGGTCATCGAGGGGGCATGGGACCGGAGGGGGCGAGTCGGCGGCTGGGTCGAGGCGCGGAGACCATTGACGGCCGGCTTCTCGACCGGCCTTGTTATGCTCGGGGCGCGGCGCCGGGCGGTCAACGAAACGTGTTTCCAAAGTCGGGGCCACCGGAAGGAGGTTCTGCCCGCGCTGGGCGAAATGCCGGAAGATCACGCTCTGCCCTGCCGCCGACGCGCAGGACATCTGCCGCGGAAGCAGTCCCGGCCAAGTCTCATCCGGGATCGGCTCGTCTTCGCAGCTTGGTCCGACGATGTGCGGTCAATCGCTACCGAGCCGAGCCGCCGGATGGAGAATTTTCTCGCTCGAGCCAAGCTGGGAGATTTTCGACACAAAACGCGCCGTATCTTGGAAAGATACTTCGATTGACTTCCACCGAGTCAGACTGAAGACTGAATACAGCGGCCCGAGCAACGAGGCTGTTCCCCCAATCGATGCGCCACGCCGTCCCGGCTCGCCGGGCGGCCTTCGCGCGTGCGCCCCTACTTCGTGCGCCCGTTCTCGGAGACGACCATGACCGACCAGCCCCCGCGCCCCGGCCTCCTGCCGTCGCGCCGGTCCCTGCTGCGCACGGGCGCCGCCGCCGCGGCGCTGCCCCTCGGGTTCGGGATGGGCGGGGTGCGGGCCTGGGGGCCCGGGCCCGGCGTGCCGTTCGATCCGGGTCCGATCTGTCGCCCAGCCGCCGCGGAAGCCTCTGCCGGCCCGCTCAAGCCGATCAAGCTCGCCTGGAACGCCACCGCGATCTGCACCGCCGCGGCACCGCTCGCCAAGGAGCGCGGCATCTTCGCCGCCCACGGGCTCGACGTGGAGTTCGTCAATTTCGGCGGCTCGACCGAGGCGCTGCTGGAGGCGATCGCCACCGGCAAGGCGGATGCCGGCATCGGCATGGCGCTGCGCTGGCTGAAACCCCTGGAGCAGGGCTTCGACGTGAAGATCACCGCCGGCCTGCACGGCGGCTGCCTGCGGCTGCTCGGGGCGAAGTCGGCTGGCATCACCGAGGTCGCGGCGCTGAAGGGCAAGACCATCGCGATCAGCGATCATGCGAGCCCCGCCAAGAATTTCTTCGCCCTGCTGCTGGCCAAGGCCGGCATCGACCCGGAGACCGGCGTCGAGTGGCGGCCCTATCCGGCCGACCTCCTCAACCTCGCGGTCGAGAAGGGCGAGGCGCAGGCGCTCGCCGATTCCGATCCCCGCACTTGGATCTGGCTTAAGGACCGGAAATTCTCCGAGGTCGCGACCAACCTCTCGGGCGACTACGCCGACCGCACCTGCTGCGTGGTAGCGGTGCGCGGCAGCCTGATCCGCAACGACCGCGCGGCGGCCACCGCGCTCACCCGCGCCGTGCTGGAGGCGGGCCACCGCGTCCACGCGGACCCGGAGGACGCCGCCCGCATCTTCTCCGGCTACGGCGGCAAGGGCTCGGTCGAGGATCTCGCCGCCATGCTGCGCAGCCAGCACCACGGCGACCGCCCGGTCGGCGCCGACCTCAAGCGTCAGCTCGTGCTCTACGGCGACGAGCTGAAACAGGTGAACGTCCTCAAGCGCTCGACCGACACGGCCAAGTTCGCCGAGCGCGTCTACGCCGACGTGCTGAGCTGAGGGCGCGACCCATGGCCCATCTTACGGGTTTCGCCGTCACCCTGCCGAGCGCGGCGCGCCTGCCCGGCCTGCCGCTGCGGGCGCTCGCCCTCGGGGCGGCGTGGCTCGCGCTGGCAGCAGCGACCTACGCCCTGCCGGAAGAAGGCGATTTTGCCTACACCGCGACCTTCGCCGCCGGTGCGTTGGCCCTCGGCCTCGCGCTCGCGCCGCTCGCCGCCCTCTCGGCCCGCCTCGGCCGGGCCGGGGCCGCGCTCGCGCACTGGACGCCGTGGCTGACGCTCGTGGCGCTGGGCTTCCTCGCCTGGGAGCTGATCACCGCGAAGTTCGCGCTCCTGCCGATGCCGTTCTTCCCGCCGCCGCAGGCGATCCTGGAAGTGTTCCTCGACGACTGGCCCCGGCTCGGCAGCAGCATCCTGGCCTCGCTGAAGCTGTTGGCCGGCGGCTACCTGATCGGTGCGAGCCTCGGCTTCGTGCTCGGCGTCGCCATCGGCTGGTCCAAGGCGGTGAGCTACTGGGCCCATCCGATCCTGCGCTTCGTCGGGCCGCTGCCCGCCACCGCGTGGCTGCCGCTCGCCTTCTTCGTGTTTCCCTCGTCGTGGTCGGCCAGCACCTTCCTGATCGCCCTCGCCACCGGCTTTCCCGTGACGGTGCTGACGTGGTCGGGGGTGTCCGGCGTCAACAAGGCCTATTTCGACGTGGCGCGCACGCTCGGCGCCTCGCCCGCTTTCCTCGTGCTGCGGGTGGCGGTGCCGGCGGCGCTGCCGCACGTCTTCGTCGGGCTGTTCATGGGGCTCGGCGGCGCGTTCGCCGTGCTGGTGGTGGCCGAGATGCTCGGCGTGAAGGCCGGCCTCGGCTGGTACCTGCAATGGGCCCAAGGCTGGGCGGCCTACGCCAACCTCTACGCCGCGCTGATCGTGATGGCGCTGATGTGCTCGGGCCTCATCAGCCTGCTGTTTCGCTTACGCGATCGGGTGCTCTCCTGGCAGAAGGGGCTGGTGCAATGGTAGCCGCGACGCTCGAACGTACCATCGCCGCCGTGGCCGGATCGCGCCTCGCGGTCGAGGCCGTCTCGCACGCCTTCGACATCCGCGGCACGGCGCTGCCCGTGC
>NZ_JAPRBT010000001.1:2006868-2529573 GCF_043352485.1 Methylorubrum sp. POS3 | reverse complement strand
GTCTGGAGCGCCTGCTCCGCCGGGTTGGCGATGGACTTGAGGACGCTGTCGTTGGCCAGCGCCGGGGTGGCCGCCGCGACGCCCGCACCGAGTGCGAGAAGATGGACCGCTCTCATGGATTCCTCCGCATGAGGTCCGGTTCCGGCCACGTTCGTCCGTGATGCGGAACGGCCTGCTGCCTTGCTGTGATCGTTGTCGGTTTTGCCGGTTCATCACCGGAGACGACGCCCGCCCGAGACCGAAGCAGAGTCGGCCGCCCCTTCTGCCTGCCCGCGACGGGCGACAATCGGATCGACACAGCGAGACATAAGGCATCGAGGACGAAAGGCAATAATAAAAGCATAAGTTCCGTAGATATATATTTTATTTATACTTACAATACATAAAAACAACCAAAAACTCGAAGAGCTGTTGCCCATCGAGCCAAATGCCACAATACCATAAGCATATTATATGAGCTTCATCCGATGAAATTAGGAACCATTCATTGACAATTCCGCCCTTTCGTTGATAATTATCTTGTTTGCGACTGGGATTAGAGATCTCTCTAGACTCAACATTCTAGAAAGATGATTCCGATCACGGCGAGGTCTTCGGACCTCGCCAATTTTTTATTGAACGGTGGCACTCCTTCAGCTCGAGACGGCGTCACGCGACGCGTGCTGACAGCGGAAAAGACGTCTGCAAGCGCACCTGCATTCACCTCGTCCCACCTTTGCCGGAACACTGTGCAGAGCGCTGATTTTCGCGTCAATATGCGGGAGGTTTCGGCAAAAACTTGCGGTAACTACCTGCAAAATATCTTGTAATTTATTTTCCTATCATGGGATATTTAGGCAAACCCGCAAGGATGGGCCGCAGGAGCAACCCGGTCCGAACCGATCCATCGACAGATCACCTTTCAATGCGCCTAGCCCGATCTTCACGTCCTGATCGCAACGTCACGGCATGGCTGCGCGATGTCGGCGCAGACCGATCCGCCGGTCATCGCAGCGGGTCGACAAGTCTCGCGCTTCGTTCCAGCACCTGCGTTTTGCAGGGGGTGGCGAGAGCCCGATCGGGAGAGATGACATGCCCGCGCGATCCCGAAATGACCCGGCGGTGGGCGACGACGCCCTGGCACCCGGTCCGGCGCTCGCCCACGCGAGCGCGCTCCTGACTCAACGCGGCTTTCACGAAGTGGCGCGCAACGCGCGCGGCGACAGCCTCTATCTCGCGCGCGGCAACGATCCGGGCCGCCTGCGCCTCTCGAACCATGCCCGGACCCCGAAACAGCGGCGCGGGCATCCGGAAGTGCTGGCGAGCCTCGTGATCCGGCAACCGCGCAACCTGAGCCAGATCGCCGTGATGGTGGAGGCGGCCTTGCGAGACTTTGCCGGAGTGCAACGTCGCCGGGATCAGGCCGCGACGGGCAAAGACTCCACCATCGGCGCTTGACCCGATTGGTCACATGACCGTGGCACGGATTCGCCGTCGGATCGCAATCCCGGTACGACCGATAGGGCCGGTGCGGCGTCCGACATGCGCTCCGGCCCGGCCTCGAGACGGGCGACGAGGATGGCGAGATCCTCGGGGAGATCGGGATCGACGTCGAGACCGTAAGCACCGTCGAGGGCCGGCATCACGCTGGGCAGGAACGCCGCGAGCGACAGGGACGGCGAGGGCAGGGGGCGCGCAGCGGATGAGGCGGTCGAGAAGGCGGGCATGTCGTCCAGGGCACCGGTCGCGCGATATCGGCACGCTGCGCCGCGGCACTTGAACCGAAGCTGAAAGCTCGGCCGTTCAGGCCTCACCGCGCCCGTCACGCACGAGTTCCTCAGGGACAAGCGTTGCGGCGTCCTGCCGGGCCGTCAGGGCAGCGAGCCCGACCGGCGCATCGTCCCAGGCATCGACCCCGACATCGCAGGAACGGGTGGTGTCGGCGAGCGTCGCGTGGGTGTGTCCGTAGAGATGGCGCGTGCCCCGCCACAGCCCCGGCCAAGCGCGATGCGCGTAATGGGCAAGGAACAGTCGCTGGGTCCGGCCCTCCGCATCCCGCACGCCGATACGAACGCTCTCCACCGGTGGATCGACCCAGGGCAGACGCAGCACGCGGTTGCTGTCGTGATTGCCGCGGACGAGACGCTTGATTCCGTTGAGCCGGTCGAAGACCGCGGCGCAGTAGGCCGGATCGGCGTGGGCGGCGAAATCGCCGAGATGCCAGATCTCGTCGGCCTCGGAGACCACGGCGTTCCATCGGGCGATCAGCGCCTCGTCATGGGCCTCGATGCTCGCGTAGCGATCCCCGCGATGGCGCAAGATATGAGCGTCGCCGAAATGGGTATCGGCGGTGAAGAAGACGGCCATGCCCGGTCCCTTGAGACCGGCGAGGTGGCGCGGGGCAGGGCGCGGGGCAAGGCGGCGCACCGCCGCGGCGCGCACTGGATCAGAATCGGGTGGTGAGGGTGTTCAACCACTCGGGTGAGGCCTCGACGAGGAACGTCTCCAGCGCCTTGTCGAGACCGGTGAGGACGGCGAGCCCGATGGTGACGAGGATCAGTCCGAGTCCCGCCTTCAATCCTTGTCCGAGCCGCATCATGCTGCCCCGAGCGCGCAAAATGATGCTCCGCGACAGGCTTCCGAGCACCAGCAGGGGCAAGGCGGCGCCGAGACCGAACGCCCCCATGGTCGCGGCGACCGCGGCGAGGTCGCGCCCCTGGGCGGCCAGAAGCGAGGCGGCTCCGAGGGTTGGCCCGACGCAGGGACTCCAGACGGCTCCGAGCAGCAGGCCCAGGCCGAATTGACCGGGCAGCCCGGCCGTCGAGCGCCCACCGAGGCGGCGGTCGATCGCGTCGACCAGAGGTCCGGCGGCGGCCGCGAGCCGTGCCTGGGCAAAGGGTACCAGCAGAATGAGACCGACGGCGACCAATAGGCCGGCGCCGACGCCTCGGAACACGGCGCCGTCCAGGCCGATGGCGAAGCCCAGCGTTGCCACGAACAGGCCGATCACCGTGAAGGACAGGGCAAGCCCCGCCGCCAGCACCGCCGGCCCAAGCGGATGCTCGGCCGCCGCCGCGCCCAGCACGAGCGGCAGCAGCGGCAGCACGCAGGGCGACAACACCGAGAGCAGCCCGGCAAGACCGGCAAGACCGAGCGTTCCGATCACCGACGTCCCTCCGAACGACATCCACCGCCCGCGCCATCCGCAAGCGCGGCATCGACGCACCGCCGTGATAGGCAGGCGCGGACGACCATGCCCCCTTCCTATCTCCATATCCGCAACCCAACGGAACAGCCTTCGTCGCCGAATCCTTCACATTCGTGTTCGCTGCGAACGGCGTTGGGGGCGCGCGCCGATCTCGATGATCGGAAGAAAACGAGGTGATCGCGCCCTGCGGAGCGCAATGCCGCCGGATTCTGTTGACGCCGCGCCCAAGCCAGCCTATCTGAGCGCCCAACGCCGCGTACGAGGGTCGCCCCGCGATCCTGACGCCGCGCCTTGGAGCTTCGCTCCTCGCGCGACGACGTTCCGGTGGGGGATAGTTTAACGGTAGAACCGCGGACTCTGACTCCGCTAGTCCTGGTTCGAATCCAGGTCCCCCAGCCAACCTTTTCCAACAAGCACTTAGCCCGAATTTCGCAGTTCGTTTCTAGCCCTGTTAGACACTTTGTGTCCGGCGGTTAGACAACCTTCGTGCCCCGCCTGTTCTCCAGATCGAGCCGCTTGACGACGCCGCGGAGCTTCGGCTCGAGGTCGGCCTCGCGGGCGTAATGTGCAGCCATGCCTTCGGTCTCCTGGCCGAGCATGTCGGCGATCGTGCGCGTGTCGTAGCCGAGTTGGCGCATCATCGTTGCCGTCCGGTGGCGCAGGCCATGGAAGGTGAGACCATCCGCAACGAGGCCGTCGGCCTCGAGCTTGCGAATGAACCGAAAGAACGATCCCCGAAAACCGTCTAGCTTCCAGGGGTGCCCGCGGCTGGTGACCAGGAGCGTGAGGGCAGAGTGATCGGGGAGGGCGGTCAAGGCGCGCTCGACCACCTCGGGCGCCGGCACACGCACCGGCTTGCCACTCTTGGCCGAGATTCGCGTGAGCATACCGGTTTTCCGATTCCAGGTGTCCCGCTTCACACTGACCATCTCGCCCTCGCGGTAGCCGAGCATGCCGCCGAGGACGATCGGCGCGAGGAGGTGAGGGGGCGCCTTGCTGGTGACGACCTCCCACTCCTCGATGGACCATGGTCGATTGGCCCGCTCCAAGTTTTTGGGCCGGCGGACCTTGGCAACGTCGCGGACGGGGTTCCGCTCGACCTTTTCGCGCTCCAGGCCATGGGCAAAGACGACGCTGACGACGGACAGGACGTAGTTGGCGAACCGCCTCTTATGCTCGCGTTGGGCCCGATCCCGCAGCCCGGCGACGAAGCTGCGCGTCCATCGCTCGAGAGCAACGTCATCCCAGGTCGCCAGCCAATCGAGGACGCGCTGGTAATCGGCGCGGGTGCGGGGTGCCAATTCCGTGCGGAAACGCTCGCTGCCGCGGTAGGACGTGACCAATGCCCCCCAAGTCCCAAGCTTCGGGGCGGGAGTGGGCTTCGTGCGGGCGCGGATCTTCTGCAGGGCTTCCCACCACTCGGGGGTACCGATGGTGTGCGGAGGCGTCAGCCGCTCCCCGCTGGCCCGGTCATAAGCGTAGAGAATGCCCTTCGAGGCGTAGATCTTAACGCCTGGTACGCGGACCTTTGTCACGGCTCGGCCTGTTCAACAATTCATCTTCCGACTCGTCCACCTGCCCTGATTCCAGGGTGTCGAGCCATCGATCGAGGTCGCGCACATCCCACCGCAGGCCTCGGCTGCCTGGGCGCACGCGCTTGGGTGCGACGGGAATGGCGGCATTGGGCCCGAGACCGCAGTATGAGGCCGCCTCGGCTCGCAACAGCATCCGGCGCTGCGGCGGCTGCAAACTGGAGTTCGACGACGGCCTGGACGGTCGGAGGCTGACAACATCCACGATCAGCGCCCCACTGCGACCGACGGCCGGAAGGCGCCGAGGCGCCGCTGGACCACCAGGGGCATCAGACGCTTCGCGCCACCCGCATCGAGGATCTGGCGCGTCGCCGTCAGGCGGCGGCCGGCCTGCACCTCGACGGCATCGAACAGGATGACCTCGATGCGCTCCGGATGATCGACCGGCTCGACCTGCGCGGCTTCGCCAGCCGCGTACTCGGCGATGAAGGCCTCGGAGAAGAACACCCAGCGGCGCATGCCCTCCAGAGTGAGCCGCAATTCGACCGATCGCCGGAGTGCGTCGAGCTTCGGCCCGACGGCGGCGAGAGCCATCACGGTGAGCCCGCCATTCGCCGCCTCGGCGATGTAGTAGGGGGTGAGGATGCTCTCCGGATCGAACAGCGTCTCCGCGTAGCCGGAGGCCTGCTCGATCAGCGCCCGAAGTGAGGTCATGATCAGGCCATCCCGATCGCTTGGAGGTACAGCTCCAGGATTGCCTCTTCCTCCTGGCGCTCGTCGTGGTCGCGCTTGCGCAGGGCGATGATCTTGCGCAGCACCTTCACGTCGAAGCCGTTGGCCTTGGCCTCGGCGTAGACGTCCTTGATGTCGCCCGCGATGCCGGCCTTCTCTTCCTCGAGCCGCTCGATGCGCTCGATGATGCTCTTGAGCTGGTCGGCGGCGACCGAGGACAGGTCGACGGCGGGAGCGGGTGACGCGCTCATGGCAGGGCCTCGCAGGTGAACAGATCGAGCGTGCCCGCGCCGAGCTTGCGCGCGCGGGTGGCGGCGGCGTTGCGGGTGCGGGCGGCCGAGTCCCAGCGATTGTGGCAGCGCTGGCAGAGGGCGCGCAGGTTCGCCCAATCGTTGTTGCCCGGGTCCTGATCCATGTGCGCGATGGTCAGCACCACGGTGGAGCCGGTCTCCGGATGCGGCTTGCCGTTCTCGGCGCGGCAGTGCGGCCGTTGGGCCGTGCCCTCGCAGCGGTGGCCGGCGCGCTCGAGGATCGGGGCGCGGTAGTCGCGCAGCCACTCCACCGAGCGGATCGACCCGCCCGGGTAGAGCTTCTGGCGTTCGGGGGAGATCGGCATCAGCCTTTGGCTCCCTCGGCCGCCTTCCGCACAGTGAAGCTGCCGGCGATGGCGCAGCAGGTGTTGGCGATGGCGCGGCGGCCGGCGGGGTCTTCGACGTCGAGGAACGCCCGCACCAAGGCGGCAGCGTAGGGGTCGGAGAAGAAGCGCAGGGCCTGCGTCAGGCCCAGGGCTGCGCTCGCGTCGCGCTCGAAGGCAGCGACGGTGTCGGTGCCGATCGTGTCCTGGGCGATGCCGAGGAGCCGGGCCAAGGCGCGCAGAGCCTCGGCCGCGCCGATCGGTGCGGGGGCATTCACCGGGCCACTCCGCCGAGAGCGGCTACGGGCGCGGTGAGGTATTCGAGATCCCGTGGGTTCACGTCAGCGGGCGGCCAGGTGCCGTCGAAGCGGACACAGAGGCCGGTAACGCCCGGGCGCGGCGGGGCGATGGTGCCGATCGAACCGTCGGAGAGGCGGCGCACGCGGGCGCCGAGGGCGCAGGGCGCGCCGGGATGCCGCTGTTTCACCAGATCGTACATCAGGCGCCGACCTCCGCCTCGGGGGAGGGGGCCCGGTTCAGTCGGGCCGTCGAACGCACCAGCGCGACGATCTCGCGGCGCAGGCCCTCGTCCGGGATCGCCGCGTAGATGCGGAGCAGATCGATCGCACCCGGCTCGCGCAGGAAGCCGAAAACCTCCGCCGGCTCGCCGCTCAGCTCGTCTCCCTGGTCCTCGAAGAAGGTCGCGACCGGCACTTCGAAGATGCGGGCGAAGGTCTGCAGCCGCCCGGCGCCGATGCGGTTTCGGCCGCGCTCGTATTTCTGGATCTGCTGGAAGGTGATGCCGACGGCGGCGCCGAGGGCGGCCTGAGAGAGGCCGCGCGCTTTGCGCAGGGCCGTGAGGCGCAGCCCAATCAGACGGTCCGCCTCGGTCGCGTGCTTGGGCGGTGGAGGGCTGAGTTGGGGATCGTGGGCATTCACGGGCGGCGAACCTTTCGATGGGCGTGGGCGGCTACGGGGACGGGCGCTCGATGAGGCCGATCTCTTCCGCGCGCGCGGCCATCGACCGGGTGAGCGCGGCAAGGCGCAGCAGGAGATCCTCGGTGGGGACGAGGCGGGCGTGGGCGCAGGCCTGCTCCAGGGCGATTAGAAAGGCGTCGGCGGCGAGTTGCGCGTCGGTGTCGGGATGCTGCGTCACTCGGCAGGGCAGCATCATTAGGCCCGGCGCCAGATCCGGCGCGGCCCAGAAATCCGCCGGTGCCGGCAGGGCGCCGACCCAGGTGAGGAAGGTGCCGAAATCGCGCGGGTCCAGCACGGCACTGACGACGCCGAGGGCGGGCCGCCGCTCCGAGCCGTCCTCGGCGCGGGCGATGTCGAAGTCGTAGAGCCGGGCGAGGAAGTAGGCCGGGCGGGTCACGGCAGCGGGGCCCAGAGCGCGAAGCCGCCGATCAGAAATACGCCGAGGGCCACAACATCCCGGGCGTGGCCTAGCGCCAGGGCGAGCGGGTGGTTCGAAGCGGCGAGCACGAGGCCGGTGCGGGCCATCTCCATCGCCTCGTCGAGGCCGGCGGCGATATCGGCCGCGTCGAACTCGCGAATCAGGATTTTTCGAGCTGCCTCCGGCGTGGCGCGGGCGGACTCGGGATGGGCAGCGAGAGCAAGCGCCAGTTGGCGCGGCGGCGCGTGGAAGCGGATTCGCTTACGGCAAACAGCAGAACGACGAATTTCGTGCAGGAGCATGGCTTCGACCCCCGACGCAACATGCGGTGGCGTCGAAGTTGCAAAATATGCAACGCAAGGTCAAGACAAAAGTTGCTTGAAACGCAACTCAGCGCGGAAAGGCAGCTTCGAGTGTCGCCTTGATTCGTTGGATTTCAGTTTCGCTACGGCCTTCTAAGAACCGTGAAACCCACACTTCATCCGGGTGTCGGAACAGGTCCGGCACGCTAGCGTCGAACAATTTTGCCAACGTCATAAGGTACTGATCTTGTGGGGCAGTGCCCTTGAACCAACGCGTAACGGTAGCCTTGTCGGCGCCGGTAGCTCGAGCCAAGTCGGCACGTCGCAGCCCGAACTTCACCGCCCATTCGGGGATGAAGTGCCGCCGGGGCGGCAGCGTCTCCATAAGAGCTACCCTCGTTTGCAACATGTGCAACGAGTGGCACGTGGATAGGTTCGGGTCGTTAGTCCCTACCGCAACCATCCGCTTGACCTATAGTTGCGCAATATGCAACTTCCGGCGGATGGCGATTCCCAGCCCCCTGCGAACTTATCGGGCGCGAACCAAGCTGACGCTTGAAAAAGCGTCGGCAATGTTCGGTGTCCACAAGACGACTTTTATGCGCTGGGAAAAGAACAGAGTTCCGGCCGAAATGGTTCTCGAAATCGAAAAGAAACTGGGAATCCATCGTCATGAGTTGCGGCCAGATATTTATCCGAATGTGCAGTCGGAGCAGCGCGTCATAGCAATCACGACAAGAGGGGCTGCCTGATGCTCTTGGTTGTCGTTATCGCGAAATACCTACGATCTGAGCCGATTAACGATCGCATGGACCGGCCTGTTGGATCTGCCGACCTGCGTATCCATGCTCGCTAAGTGCAGCGCGATGCATACCCTCACTCTCATGGCCGCTGCAGTTTTAGTGATCGCAGCCCTACCGCTGCTTCTAAGAATCGATTCTGCCCTCCGCTCTGGGCAGCAAGGCCGAGCCATTGCCGAAGCCGGGCGCCTCGCCCTGGCCTCGGCGGCCATTGCCGTTCTGGTGACCCTCGCCGCGAGGGCACGATGAGTCCGGACTGGCTCGACGATCTGCGCGAAGACGTGGCCGAGGCCGCCGACACGATCACGGAGATGACGGCCGAGGATTGGGCCGCGCCGATCGCGGCGGCCTTCGCCCGGCTGCAGGACATCTCGGAGGAGGCCGGCGACGCGGTGGCCCAGCGCTTCGCCGGGGCGCTGGCGCGGATCCGGGCGCTGCCGGACGAGGCCGTCGCGGCGGTCGGCGAGCTGACGACGGTGATCGAGGGGCTGTTTCCCGAACACGACGCGCCTCCCGCGCTTGCCGCGCCGGATTCAGCCTGCGGCACCGCGCCGAGACGGGAGGGCGGAAACCTCGTGACGCCGCGGCCGGTGCCGCGCCGGCTGACGGTCGAGCCCGCCGCCTTCGCGGCTTTCATCCGGGCGCAGCATCCGCACAAGCCGGCGGAGCATTGCGCGGCGCTGACCGGAATCCCGCTCGACAGCGTGGAAAAAATGCTGAGGCGCGAGGCGCTTCCGAACGGCCGCAACTTCCTGCTCTGCGTCGTCGCCTACGGGCCGGCCCTGATCGCCGCCGTGCTGCCCAACGCGGAGGAGCGATGGCTCACCGGCGCGCAGATCCTCGCCGATCAGACGCATCTCGAGGACGAGCTGGCCCGAACCCAGGCGGAGATGGCGCAGAACGCCGAGCGCTGGACGTTCTGCGGCGTCACCTTTCGGAGCACGGCGCCATGACCGCCCCGACAGGCCGCGCGAGCGCATGAGCTCCGGGCGGGACACCCCCTCCCGCCCATCCCAGACTCAGAATCCGAATCGATTCCTATCGGGTGCCCGCATGCGGAATTGCGCACGTCTGTCCCCCCGCGAGATTCGAGAATTGTGGCTCGTGCTCGGCCCGCTGAAGCGGGCGCAGGCCGAAGCCCGCGTGCGGACGGGGCGGACCCCCGGCAAATTGTCCGAGGGTGTAAGGCTCGAGACCGGCCGGGTGCGGGAGCTGATCGGGCGGCAGGCTGGCGTCTCCGGCGTGCTCGCCGAGAAATGCAACGCGATCTACGCGGCGGCCGAGGCCGACCCGGCCCTGTTCGGCCCGGTGGTCGACTACCTCGAGCGCTCGGAGAACATCCACGACGCCTTCAACCGGATGCGGCGGCTGGCCGATCTGGAACGGGTGCGCCGGCTGGCCCCGATCCAGGCCCGGTTCGCCACCCTGGTGTTCGATCCGCCCTGGCAGGACGAGAGCGTCTCGGCCCATCAACGCCCGCCCTACGCGACCATGACCGAGGCCGAGATCGCCGCGATGCCGGTGGCGGCCTGGGCACTCGGTGAGGGCCATCTCTACGTCCACGCGCCGGGGCCGTTCGTCCCTATGGCGGTGCGGCTGGTCCAGGGCTGGGGCTACGACTTCAAGCAGATCCTCACCTACCGGAAGACGGCCTGGTCGATGGGAGGCCCTGTCGCTCGTCGGCTTGATCGAGGGCATGATTGCCCGCGGCTGCTCGGTTCTCGTCACCACCGGAACCCGCAGCGCCGCCGACCTGCTCAGCAAGCGCCTGCCCGCGGGCGCCGTGCATCAATACATGCCCCTGGACGCGCCGCGCTGGGTCGATCGCTTCCTCGCCCATTGGCAGCCCGATCTCGCCGTCATCGCCGAATCGGAGATCTGGCCGAACACGGTCATCTCCCTGTACGAGCGCGGCATCCCCCTGGTGCTCGTCAATGGGCGGATGTCACAGCGCTCGTTCGAGAACTGGACGCGGTCTCCGCGTACGGTGCGGGCGCTGCTGTCGCGCATCGCCATCTGCCTGTGCCAGACGAAGCCCGATGCGGAGCGCTTCGCCCGCCTGGGCGCTCCGCGCCTCGGCGTGGTCGGCAACCTGAAATACGATTCCGCCATTCCCCCCGCCGATGAACAGCAACTCGCCTATCTGCGCGACTTAGTCGGCGACCGTCCGGTCTGGGTCGCGGCGAGCACCCATCCGGGTGAAGACGCGACGGTCGCCCGCGTTCACGCCCGTCTGAAGAGCCGCTTTCCCCGTTTGCTGACCATCGCGGTGCCGCGTCATCCCCGCCGGGGCGAGGAAGTCGCGCGGGTTGCCCAGGAACTCGGCCTGAGCACCAGCCGGCGCGCGCAGAACGGGCGCCCGCAAGCCGGTATCGAGTTCTACGTCGCCGACACGCTGGGAGAACTCGGCCTGTTCTACCGGCTCTGCCCTCTGGTTTTCCTCGGCGGCTCCCTGGTGGAGCATGGCGGGCAGAATCCGATCGAGCCGGTGCGGCTCTACGGCGCCGTGCTGCACGGTCCTCATATCCACAACTTCGCCGAGGCCTACGGCGCCCTGGACGAAGCCGGCGGCGCCCGCTGCGTATCGGGCGAAGACGACCTCGCGGCCGCGGTGGCAGAACTCGTGGCCGATCCGCCGCAAGCGATGGCGATGGCGCAGCGGGGCCAGTCAGCGCTGGCGCAGTTCGAGGGCGCAGTGGCCCGCACCTTGGCGGTGCTCGACCCCTACGTCGCACAGATGAAGCTGTCCGCCCGCGAACGGGCCTGATGCGCGCACCGGATTTCTGGACCCGGGCTCCGTCCCATCCCCTCGCGCGGCTCCTGGCACCGGCCGGATACGTGTACGGCGCCGTGACGGCCCGGCGAATGGATCGCCCCGGTACGTTCGGCCCCTGCCCCGTGCTATGCGTCGGCAACTTCACCTTGGGGGGGGCCGGCAAGACGCCGTCGGCGCTCGCCCTCGCCCGCATCCTGCGAGACGAACTCGGCCGACATCCGGCCTTCCTCAGCCGCGGTTACGGTGGGCGCCTCGCAGGACCGGTGGTGGTCGATCCCACTCTGCACGGAGCGGCCGAGATCGGCGACGAACCGCTGCTCCTGGCTCAGTCTGCCGTCACCGTGGTGTCCCGCGACCGCCTGGCCGGATCGTCCCTCTGCGCCGAACTCGGCGCCGACACGGTCGTGATGGATGACGGGCTGCAGAACCCGCATCTGCGCAAGGATCTCGCCCTTGCCGTGGTCGATGCGGGCGCAGGTATCGGCAACGGACTGCCCTTCCCGGCGGGCCCGTTGCGGGTTCCGCTCGCGCGGCAATGGCCGCATGTCGGAGGACTGATCGTGATCGGAGACGGGCAGGCCGGCGACCCCGTTGCCCAGGAAGCGGTCACCCGCGGTCTGCCCGTGCACCGCGCCCGGCTCGTCCCGGAGGGACCCGAGCGATGGAAAGACCGACGGGTCGTCGCCTTCGCCGGGATCGGCCGCCCGCAGAAGTTCTTCGATACGCTCACGGATCTCGGCGCACGGATCGTCGGAGCCAGGGGCTTTCCGGATCACCACCCCTACCGGGCCGATGACCTCGACGCACTTAGGAGGCTGGCGGACCGCGAGGGAGCGAGCCTCGTCACCACCGAGAAGGACGCGGTGCGATTACCAGCCGGGGTGAAGGTTGCGGTGCTGCGCGTCACCCTCGCCTTCGATGATCCCGCGGCCTTGCGGCGTCAGCTGGCGGATCGCCTCACGGGGCGCGACCGATCTCCTTGAGGCGCTGCATCGCCGCCTCGGGGCTGGCATAGGCCTCCTGTCGATCGACGTTCCAGTAGCGCAGGGCGTCGAGATGGATCTCCTCGCCGGTCACGGCGCAGCGGACGAAGGTGCCGGGCTTGACCACCCGCATGGTGCCATCGCCGTACTCGACCTTGGCCTCGCCGTTGTTCGATCCCCGATCGTAGCGTCCGAGCATGTCGCCGGCTCCCTGCAGCACCCGCAAGATCCTGCATTAGAAGGCCGGCCCGCCTCTGTCGACCGCCCCTCGACAGGGGCCCCATGCTCGGGCCAAACGGGATCATGACCGCGAGCGGCGACTTCCCTGCGAGCCACGATCTCGATGCCCTGTTCGCGGCGGCCTCCGCCGTGCGCGCACGCGCCCACGCGCCCTATTCGGGTTTCGCGGTCGGCGCCGCCCTACTGGACGATGCGGGACGCATCCATGCCGGCTGCAACGTCGAGAACGCGGCCTATCCGGTCGGCACCTGCGCCGAAGCCGGCGCCATCGCCGCAATGATCGCGTCCGGCGGACGGCGCATCCGAGCCATCCTCATCACGGCCGACAGTCCGGCGCCGGTCACGCCCTGCGGCGCCTGTCGTCAGCGGATCCGGGAATTCGCGGGGCCGGATACGCCGATCCTCGCGGCGGGTCCCGCGGGTCTGCGGGCTCGATTCACCTTCGAAGCCCTGCTGCCCGCCTCGTTCGGTCCCGATCACCTGCCGGAGCACATCGTCGATGCCAAGTGAGGAGGCGGCCGTCGCGCTTCTGCGCGAAAGGGGTTTCGCCGGCCCCGTCGCCCTGGCGATCGTGACGGGAACCGGCCTGGGGGCCCTGGTCGATGCGCTCACCGACCGAACCAGCATCGCCTATGGCGAGATCCCCGGCTTTGCGGCACCCGGCGTCTCCGGCCATGGCGGACACCTGCATCGCGGCACCCTGTCGGGACGGCCGGTGCTGGTGCTGGAGGGACGGGCCCATGCCTATGAGCGGGGCGATGCCGGCGCCATGCGGCTTCCCCTCGCGGCGATCGCGGCACTGGGGGCGACGCGTCTCCTCCTGACCAATGCCGCCGGCTCGCTCATGCAGAATGCCGGTCCCGGCAGTCTCGTCGTCCTGACCGACCACATCAATCTCTCCGGGTTCAACCCGCTGATCGGTGAAGCGAGCGACGGCCGCTTCGTGCCGATGACGAACGCCTACGCGCCGCGCCTGCGCGCCACCCTCCACCGTGCAGCTGAGAGGGAGCGGATCGTCCTCCATGAGGGGGTCTACGCGTGGTTCTCCGGCCCGAGCTTCGAGACGCCAGCGGAGATCCGCATGGCGGGCCGGCTCGGGGCCGATCTCGTCGGCATGTCGACCGTGCCGGAGACGATCCTGGCGCGCTTTCTCGGGCTGGAGGTCGCGGCCGTCTCGGCGGTGACGAACTTCGCCGCCGGAATCTCGGGGGGCGACCCGCATCACGCCGAGACCAAGGCGGTCGCGGCCCGTGCCGGTGCCGATCTCGCCCGCCTTGCCGCCGCCTTCGTGGCGCAGCTTCCCGAACCGTGAGACTCTCAGGATGAAGCAGGCCGATCCCCTTCACCCCTCGGACGCCGCCCACATCGCGCGGCGCGCGTTGCCGCTCCTCGATCTGACCGACCTGACCGAGACGTGCACATCGGACGCGGTCGAAGCGCTCTGTGCCCGGGCGCGGACGAACGCGGTTGCGGCGGTCTGCGTTTGGCCGCGCTTCGTCGCTCTCGCGGGGCGGGTTCTTGCGGGCAGCGATGTGCGGATCGCAACGGTGGTCAATTTTCCGGACGGCGCCGACGACACGGCCGCTGCCGTGGCGGAAACCCGCGCGGCGATCGCCGACGGTGCCGACGAGATCGACCTCGTCCTTCCCTACCGCGCCTTGCTCAACGGCGAGGCGGCGACGGCCCGTACCATGGTGATGGCGGTTCGCGAGGTCTGCCACGACCGGCTGCTCAAGGTCATCTTGGAGACCGGAATGCTGCCCGATATCGCGATGATCACGCAGGCGAGCCAGCTCTCGCTCGAGGCGGGGGCCGACTTCATCAAAACCTCGACCGGCAAGACGCCGGTCTCGGCCACGCCCGAGGCAGCCGAGGCGATGCTGACCGTGATCCGCGAATGGGGCGGCACTCGAACCGTCGGTCTGAAGGTGTCCGGCGGCCTGCGCCGCGTCGAGGACGCCGCCACCTATCTCGCGGCTGCCGACCGGATCATGGGCCCGGATTGGGCGCGCTCGGCGACGTTCCGGCTGGGGGCCAGTTCCCTGCTGGACGATCTGACTCGTGTCCTCGGGAGCGACCGATGAGACTTCCGCAGGAGATCATCCGCGACAAGCGCGACGGAAGGACTCTGGCGGATGCCGATATCGGCGACTTCATCCGCGGTCTCACGGAAGAGCGCGTCACCGAGGGACAGGCGGCGGCCTTCGCCATGGCCGTGTTCTTCCGCGGGCTGACGCTCGACGAGCGGGTGGCCCTGACCCGTGCGATGCGCGATTCCGGCCGGGTTCTCGCCTGGGACCTCCCCGGCCCCATCCTCGACAAGCACTCCACCGGCGGCGTCGGCGACACGGTCAGCCTTGTCCTCGCCCCTCTGGTGGCGGCGTGCGGGGGCTTCGTCCCGATGATCTCGGGCCGGGGCCTGGGACATACCGGCGGCACGTTGGACAAGCTCGCCAGCATTCCCGGCTACGACGTAGCGCCGGGCCTCGACCGCTTCCGGGCGGTGGTGCGCGAAACCGGCTGCGCCATCATCGGGCAGACCGGCGATCTCGCGCCCGCCGACCGACGCCTCTACGCGATCCGCGACGTCACCGGGACAGTGGAGTCGCTCGACCTGATCACCGCCTCGATCCTGTCGAAGAAGCTCGCCGCGGGCCTCGACGGCCTCGTCATGGATGTGAAGGCGGGGTCCGGCGCCTTCATGGCGGGGATCGACGAGGCGCGGGATCTCGGGCGCAGCATCGTCACCGTCGCCAATGCCGCGGGCCTTCCGACCCGTGCCCTCCTGACCGACATGGATGCGCCGCTGGCCTCCGCTGCGGGCAACGCCGTCGAGGTTGGCTACGCCGTCGACTACTTGACGGGGCGCATGAGAGAACCGCGCTTCCACGCGGTCACCCTGGCGCTGGCCGGCGAGATGCTGGTGCTCGGCAATCTCGCCGTCGATCCCCATGAGGCAGAGACGCGTCTGCGGTCCGCCCTGGAGACGGGAGCTGCGGCCGAGGCCTTCGCCCGCATGGTGGCGGCTCTCGGCGGGCCGGGCGATCTGCTGGAAGGGGCCGACCGTCACCTGCCGCGGGCGCCAGTGACACGGCCGGTGGTGGCCGCAAAAACCGGAACGGTGGAGGCGGTGGACACTCGCGCCGTGGGCCTCGCGGTCATCGGCCTCGGCGGCGGGCGCAGTCGACCGCAGGACGACATCGATCCGCGGGTGGGATTTACCGGATTGATCCGCCCCGGCGATCGCCTCAATCGCGGGGATCCCATCGGCATGGTCCATGCAGCGGACGACGCTGCGGCCGACCGGGCGGAGGTGGCCCTGCGGTCAGCTTATCGAATCGGCGAGGCGACCCCGATGGAACGGGTCGCGATCATCGATCGCCTCGGCTGAGGAGCGGGACCGCGCGCATCTCGCTGAGCGCGCGGTCCCCGTCACCCGTTCACCTCAGTAGAAGTGGTGGTGCCGACGCCCACCGTAGTGATGGCCCCAATGGTGGTGCCGGTGATACCCCCAATGATGGCGGCGATGATGACCCCAGCCATGATGATGGTGATGGTGGCGGCGCCAGCCATGGTGATGACCCCAATGGCCGCGGTGTCCCCAGCCGCCGTGATGGCGGTGATGCCATTGCACGGTCTCGACGGCGGTATCCGAGGCGAGCGCGGCGGCGGGCGGAGCCGCCAGCGGAGCAGCCTGCGCAGCCGAACCGCCGAGCACTCCGCCGACGACGATTGCCAACACGGCGAGGCCGCGGCGGAGGGGCTTGGTCGAAATGGCGTCCGACATATCGGTACTCTCCCTTCGTCCGGCCGCCCTATGGCGGCCAAGGATCGGGAGGTTATGAGCCGGGGAATGAACCGCGCCTGAGACAGGCGTCTACAATTGGAAACATTCCCGAGCGAACCCGGATCAGACCGAGGCGGGCGCCTTGCCAGGACGGCGATAGACCCAGACGCGCGCGGGCGGCAGGTTGAGCCACACCCGGTTGGAACGGCTCGCCGTGTAGCTGCCAGCCTCGCACCGGGCCGGGATCGGCGGGACGACGGCGTAGGTGAACTGCACGAAGGGCGCGTCCGGCTGCATCACGTCGTGGGCGTCCTGCAGCAGCTCCAGGCGCTTCTCCAATGGCTTGGTGAAGAGCGGGAGGCTCGAGATCGTCGCGGCGCAGGGTTCGGTGACCACGCTGCCGAGCGTCTCGCGGATGCTGTAGGCGTCGCCCCGGATCACCGTGGTACGGGGGAAGCGGCGGCGCAGCAACGCGCAGAAATCTGGATTGAACTCGACGAGGATCAGACGCTCCTGATCGAAACCGCGCCGGATCAGGGCTTCGGTGACCGGACCGGTGCCGGGCCCGAGTTCGATGACGGGACCAGGCACCGACGGGTCCGCGTAGGACGCCATGGTGCGGGCGAGCATCCGGCCCGACGGGGTCACGGCCCCGGTGACGAGCGGGCGCTCGAACCACGAGCGCAGGAACCGCGCCTCGTCCTCCAGCGGATCGCGCCGCTCCCTCAGGCGGGTCGCGGCGACGGCTCGGGCGCTGGAACGGCGAAGCGGCGGCACGACCGATGATCCCCGGGTCAGGAATGAAAGGAGGGGGTGAAGCCGCTCGCGGGACGCGGGCGGATGTGACGGGCCGCCTGGGTCAGCGGCCGAGAACGCGACAGGAGGTTGGGCAAGAAACCCTGCACGGAGCGTGACGCGATTCCCGGCCAAGAAGACGCGCGCGCCGGGGCGGCGCATCTTCGTGCGGGGAGCGTTCTAGACGACGAAAACCCGCACCCCGTCAAGGTCGGCCTTCCTGCATTGCGGGGACACCCGCCGTCGCTCGATGGAAGCGACCGGGTGCATAACCGGGTTGGTTTCACGTTTGATCCCAAGCGGCCCGTGTTTGACCCGTGTTTACGTCCGGCCCGCCCCGCTCACGAAGAAGTCACGCACCTTGGAGAAAAAGCCCGCACTTTCCGGGTGGTTCTCGTCGGAAGCCGACTGGTCGAACTCCTGCAGCAGCTCCCGCTGGCGCTTGGTGAGGTTCTGCGGCGTCTCGACGGAGACCTGGATGTAGAGATCGCCGATTTCCCGCGAGCGCAGCACCGGCATGCCCTTGCCCTTGATGCGGAACTGCTTGGCCGTCTGCGTGCCCGCCGGGATGCGGACTTGCGTTTGCGAGCCATCGATCACCGGTACGGTGATCTCGCCCGACAGGGCAGCCGTCACCATCGAGATCGGCACGCGGCAGAAGAGATCCGCTCCGTCGCGCTGGAAGAAGGGATGCGGCTTGATCGAGAGGAAGACGTACAGATCCCCCGCCGGTCCACCGCGCAGGCCGCTTTCCCCCTCCCCAGCGAGCCGGATGCGAAGACCGTCATCGACCCCCGCCGGGACATTGATCGAGAGCGTGCGCTCGCGGTTGACGCGGCCCGCACCGGAGCAAGCCGTGCAGGGATCGTCCACGACCTCGCCGCGGCCGTGACAATTCGGGCAGGTCCGCTCGATCGCGAAGAAACCCTGTGCCGCCCGCACCCGGCCATAGCCGCCGCAGGTCGGGCAGGTGCGCGGCTTCGAGCCGGCCTTGGCGCCGGTACCCGAGCAGACTTCGCAGGCGATGGAGGTCGGGATGCGGATCGTCTCGGTCTTGCCGGCGAACGCCTCTTCCAGGCTGATCTCCAGATTGTAGCGCAGGTCCGCGCCGCGCTCGCGCCCCGGCTGGCCGCGCCCCCGCTGGCCGGCCCCGGCGCCGGGAGCCCCACGTCCATCGCCGAAGAAATTCTCGAAAATGTCCGACATGAAGTCGCCGAACTCGTTGCCGAATCCGGGGCCGCCCCCGCCCCCCTGGCTGAAGGCGGCATGGCCGAACCGATCGTAGGCCGCGCGCTTCTGGCCGTCGGAGAGGCACTGATACGCCTCGTTGACTTCCTTGAACTTGATCTCGGCTTCCTTGTCGCCGGGATTGCGGTCCGGGTGATGGACCATGGCGAGCTTGCGGAAGGCGACCTTAAGTTCGCTCTCCGTGACGGTCTTGGAGACACCCAAGACCTCGTAATAGTCACGCTTCGACATTCCGGCCTCTGGAGCCTCGTTTCTGCGCGTCGGCTGCGGCTATTCTCGCCCGCGCCCCTTCTCGCGGCTCCGCCACCGAGCGGACCCTGAGAATCGATCATCGCATGTGGTGAGACGCCCCATAAGGTTGATCCCCGAGCAGGGCCCGGGGATCAAGCCACCGCAGCGGCGTCGCGATCAAAAAAGACCGGGAGCGGCGCTCGCGCATCGCTCCCGGCCGGCGCCGGATCAGGCGCGCTTCTTCTGGTCCTTCTCGTCGACCTCCTGGAAGTCGGCGTCGATAACGTCGTCCTTCTTGTCGGCCGAGGTCGAAGCCCCCTCGGCACCCGGAGCGCCTTCGGCCTGCGAGGCGGCGTACATCGCCTCGCCGAGCTTCATCGAAGCCTGCATCAGGTCGTTGGTCTTGGCCTTGATGCCCTCGGCATCCTCGCCCTCCAGCGCCGTGCGGAGCGCGGTGATGGCGGACTCGATGGCGCCCTTGTCGGCCGCCGAGACCTTGTCACCGTATTCCGACACCGACTTCTCGGTGGCGTGGATCAGGCTCTCGCCCTGGTTCTTGACCTCGACGAGCTCGCGACGGCGCTTGTCGGCCTCGGCATTCGCCTCGGCATCCTTGACCATCTTCTCGATATCCGCGTCCGAAAGACCGCCGGAGGCCTGGATGCGGATCTGGTGCTCCTTGTTCGTCGCCTTGTCCTTGGCCGTCACGTTGACGATGCCGTTGGCGTCGATGTCGAAGGTCACCTCGATCTGCGGCATGCCGCGTGGGGCCGGCGGGATACCCATCAGGTCGAACTGGCCGAGCAGCTTGTTGTCCGCCGCCATCTCGCGCTCACCCTGGAAGACCCGGATCGTCACGGCGTTCTGGTTGTCCTCCGCCGTGGAGAAGACCTGGGACTTCTTGGTCGGGATCGTGGTGTTGCGGTCGATCAGGCGGGTGAACACGCCACCCAGCGTCTCGATGCCGAGGGAGAGCGGGGTGACGTCGAGGAGCAGAACGTCCTTCACGTCGCCCTGAAGCACGCCCGCCTGGACCGCGGCGCCGATGGCGACGACCTCATCCGGGTTGACGCCCTTGTGGGGCTCCTTGCCGAAGAACGACTTCACGACCTCCTGCACCTTGGGCATGCGGGTCTGGCCGCCGACGAGCACCACCTCGTCGATCTCGGAGGCCGAAACGCCGGCATCCTTGAGCGCCTTGCGGCACGGCTCGATCGTACGCTGGACGAGGTCATCGACCAGCGACTCGAACTTGGCGCGGCTGAGCTTCAGCGCGAGGTGCTTCGGGCCCGAGGCATCGGCGGTGATGTAGGGCAGGTTGATCTCGGTCTGGGTGGCCGAGGACAGCTCGATCTTGGCCTTCTCGGCAGCCTCCTTGAGGCGCTGGAGGGCGAGCTTGTCCTTGGTCAGGTCGATGCCCTGCTCCTTCTTGAACTCGCTGGTGAGATACTCGACCACGCGGTTGTCGAAGTCCTCGCCGCCGAGGAACGTGTCGCCGTTCGTCGACTTCACCTCGAACACGCCGTCGCCGATCTCGAGGATCGAGACGTCGAAGGTGCCGCCGCCGAGATCGTAGACCGCGATGGTGCCGGCCTTCTTCTTGTCGAGGCCGTAGGCGAGCGCGGCAGCCGTCGGCTCGTTGATGATGCGCAGCACCTCGAGACCGGCGATCTTGCCGGCATCCTTGGTGGCCTGACGCTGGGCGTCGTTGAAGTAGGCCGGGACCGTGATGACCGCCTGCGTCACCGGCTGGCCGAGATGCGACTCGGCGGTCTCCTTCATCTTCTGAAGGGTGAAGGCGGAGATCTGGGACGGCGAGTAGCGCTTGCCATCGGCCTCGACCCAGGCGTCGCCGTTATCGCCCTTGGCGATCTTGTAGGGAACGAGACCCTTGTCCTTCTGCGTCAGCGGATCGTCGTAGGTACGGCCGATCAGGCGCTTGATCGCGAAGAAGGTGCGCTCCGGATTGGTCACGGCCTGCCGCTTGGCGGGCTGGCCGACGAGGCGCTCCCCGTCGTCGGTGAAAGCGACGATGGACGGGGTGGTGCGGGCGCCTTCCGCATTCTCGATGACCCTCGGCTGCGTGCCTTCCATGACGGCCACGCAGGAATTGGTGGTGCCGAGGTCGATACCGATCACTTTACCCATGGTGGGATCCCTCTGTTCGATGTTTCAAGCAGACCGCCGAGCCCCGAAGCAGCTCGACCCATGGCGGTACAAAACTTCCAGGTTTGAGAACGGGATGGATCCGAAGCGCGTCGCCTGGGCAGGATGCGCTTCCAAGGCCTCGTCCCGTGTCCCGCCGCATATAAGAAGACGGCTACGCCGCCGCAAGAACGACGCGCGACGTGCGAGACACGTCCCACAATCCGGCATTGTCACGGAGTTTTTTCCCGCAGCGGACGGGTCGGGCGGGCCTTTGCAGTTGCCAGGCTGCCACGCCCGCGCCACGGGTGACGTGCTAGAGACCGTTAAAGTTTCCTTCCCCGACCGGCCCCGAGCCAGGATCGCGACAGCCTGATGCGACTGCCCGTCTCCGTGAGTTCCGCCGCGCGCGCCGCCCCCCATCCGCGCGTCGCCGTCGTCGCTCTCCTCTGTCTCCTCGCATTCTGTCCCGCCGGCGCCCAGGCCCAGAGCTTCTTCGAGGAACTGTTCGGAATCGGCCGCGCGGCCAAGCCGCCGGCTCCGCCGCGCAATGTCCCGGTCCAGCCGCCGCCCGGCCCCGCCCCGGCGGAGCCCGTCGCCCCCGGCGAAGGCGCGGAAACGCGGCCGAGCGCCCCCGCCGCGCCACGCCAACCGGTGGTGCTCAAGGTTCCGGCGGAGGACAACGTCGCCGGTCAGGATCTTCAGCTCAACGGGCTGAACGGGTCGCTCAAGATCGAGAAGTCGGGGGCGGCCTATACCGCCGCGATGACGCTGCCCGGTACCAAGGTCTCGCAGCCGACCGAGGCGTGCACGGTCAAGCTGAATGCCGGCAAGCCGGTGACGCTTGCGGCCGAAGGGCGCTCGCAGGGGGTTTCGCGCTTCTCCTCCAGCGTGCCCGAGTGCCCGCTGCGATTCGAGATACTCGAAGGGAGCGTGCTGGTGACGCCGCTCGAGGACAAGCTCTGCACCTACACCGCGCAGGATTGCGCCACGACCCCGACCGGCTTGTGGGGACCGGCCGCCGCGACGCTCATGCCTCTGGCCGGCGAGTTCGATACCGCTCGCGGCATCGCCGACAAGGCGGTGCGCGACAATTTCAAGATCATGACGCAGAGGGCGCGCGGCCAGGATGTCCGGCCGATCGTGCAGGAGCAGGCCGCCTTCTCGTCCGACCGGGAGCAGGCTTGCCGCACCTATGCCCGCGAGGGTGCCCATGGCTATTGCCACCTGCGCTACACCGAGGCGCGGGCGATCGCCCTGGCGGCGCGGCTCGGCGCGAACACGGCAGCCCCGACGGCCTCCAACACGGCGCCGCGGCCGCGCCGGCCGAAGCCGGCAGTGGAGGGCGTGAATCCTGACGCGGCCGGCGGCGGGGACCCCTTCTCCGATCCGTAGCGGTTTCGCGTCGGCATCGTCGCGGGCCGGAACCCGACTTTGGCGATCCATGTTGCGCCGAGGTCCCCCGGAGCCTCGCGAGTGTCCATGACCGGCCCCAAGACCGAGCAGACGTCCGACCAGAAGATCGAAGCCTATACCGACCCGGCCGGCGGCTGGGGTTCAGCCCGATCCCTCGTCGACATCCTGACCCGCGAAGAAATCCCGGTCACCGGTGCCGCCATGCTGATGCGGCAGAACAAGCCCGACGGCTTCATGTGCGTATCCTGCGCATGGTCGAAGCCCGCCAAACCCTCGACCTTCGAGTATTGCGAGAACGGCGCGAAGGCGACCGCCTGGGAACAGACACGCAAGCGGATCGGCCCGGACTTCTTCGAACGCCACACCGTCACCGAATTGCTGACATGGTCGGACTACGCCCTTGAGGGGAAGGGCCGCCTCACCCATCCCCTGCGCTACGACGCACAACGCGACCGTTACGTCCCGGTCTCATGGGAGGATGCGTTCGATGAGATCGGCCGTGAACTGAAGGGCTTCGACCCGAATTCGGTCGTGTTCTACGCCTCCGGCCGAGCCTCGCTCGAAACCAGCTACATGTACGCGCTGTTCGCGCGCATCTACGGCACGAACAATCTGCCCGATTCCTCGAACATGTGCCACGAATCGACCTCGAAGGCCCTGCCGCAATCCATCGGCGTGTCCGTCGGGACGACAGTGCTGGAGGATTTCGAGACGACCGACCTGATCCTGTTCTTCGGGCAGAATGTCGGATCGAACGCGCCGCGGATGCTGCATCCGCTTCAGGATGCCCGCCGCCGGGGCGTCCCGATCATCACCTTCAACCCGCTTCGGGAGCGGGGCCTGGAGCGATTCACCAACCCCCAATCCCCCATCGAGATGCTGACGAAATCCTCGACGCAGATCTCGACGCAGTACCATCAGGTGAAGGCGGGCGGCGACATCGCCGCCATCACCGGCATCTGCAAGGCGCTTTTCGCGGCCGACCGCGAAGCGAAGGCTCAGGGCCGTCCTCGCATCCTCGATGTCGGTTTCATCGAGGAGCATACGCACGGCTTCGCGGAGTTCGAGGCGTTCTGCGATCGACAGGATTGGGCGGCGCTGGAGGTCAAGTCCGGCCTCAAACGCGAGGGTTTGGAAGCCGCCGCCGCCGTCTATGCCCGCGCCAGCGCCGTCATCGGCATCTACGGTATGGGCCTGACCCAGCACCGCCGCGGCACCGAGACGGTGCAGATGCTCGTCAACCTGCTCCTCCTGCGCGGGCATATCGGGCGACCCGGCGCGGGCATCTGTCCGGTGCGCGGCCATTCCAACGTACAGGGCCAGCGCACCGTCGGCATCGCCGACGATCCCGCCCTCGTGCCCCTCGACAAGCTGAAGGAACTGTACGGCTTCGAGCCGCCCCGGGAGAAGGGGCTCAACACCGTGGAGGCCTGCGAAGCGATCCTCGACGGCACCGTGAAAGCGTTCATCGGACTTGGGGGCAACTTCGTGCGCGCGGTCCCCGATACGCGGCGAATGGAAGAGGCATGGCGTCGCCAGCGCCTCACCGTGCAGGTCTCGACCAAGCTCAACCGGTCGCATCTCGTGCATGGGGAAGTCAGCTACATCCTGCCCTGCCTCGGGCGCATCGAGATCGACGAGCAGGCCAGCGGGCCGCAAGCGGTGTCGATGGAAGATTCGACCTCGTGCTTCCACGGCTCGAAGGGTGTGGCGAGCCCGGTCAGCGATCACGTCCGTTCGGAGCCGTGGATCGTGGCGCAGCTGGCGAAAGCGACGCTGCCCCCTCCCGCTCAGGTGGATTGGGATGGCTGGGTCGGTGATTACGCGAAGGTCCGCGACGCCATCGAGGCGACCTATCCGGCGACATTCAAGAACTTCAACGCCCGCCTGTTCGAGCCGGGCGGCGTGCACAAACCGTTGGCCGCCCGCCACCGCAAGTGGGAGACGCCGACGGGCAAGGCCAATTTCGTGCTGCCGCCGGACGGGCTGGAGGAGGATCCGGACATGCCCGCTCGCGGGCGCGAGGTGATCGACCTCATCACGTTGCGCTCGAACGATCAGTTCAACACCACCGTCTACGGCTATCACGACCGTTTTCGCGGGGTGAAAGGCACGCGCGACATCCTCTTCATGAACGAGAACGACATCGCCCGCCTGGGGCTGGCCGACGGCGAAATCGTGGACGTCGCCACCGATGCCTCGGACGGTTTCGACCGCGAGGTGAAGGGGCTGCGAATCGTCCGCTACGACATCCCCGAGGGCAATTGCGGCGGTTACTACCCGGAACTGAACGTGCTGATCCCGCTGTGGCACCACGACGCTCAGGCCAAGGTCCCGGCCGCCAAGGCCATCCCCGTGCGCGTCACTCGGTCAGCCATGCAGACGGCGCCAGGGGGGGCTTGAGCGGAAGGGCCGAACGGCGCACCGGATCGGACTCGACGGACGCCCGCGCCGGTCCATATTCCGATCCATGGATGGACCGGATGCAGCCTATGCGCGTCGGCAGGCGATCATCGATCGCCTGCTCAGCGACGCCCTCCGCCCAGCGGGTGGGATGGTGCTGCCGAGTCACGACGCCCTGCCGGCCGATATCCGCATGACGGTCGATCGGCTGCTCGCCAAGGCCGATGCCGAGCGGCGACGGTCCTTGACGTATGATGATCTCGAAGAGGCATTGCCGCCCCGCGATGTGACGGCGGACGATCTCGAAGCGATTTTCTGGGTTCTGGCCGAGTACGGCATCGAACTCGACGAGGGCGATTAGCGGTTTAATTTTCCGCCGCCTGCAACAACCGGGCGGCGGCCGCACGGGCCTCGTCGGTGATGGTTGCGCCGGCGAGCATCCGGGCGATCTCCTCCCGACGGGCATCGGCGGCAAGACCGACGACACGTGTCGTGACGCGCTCTTCCGCCTTCACACCCTTCGCCGCGCCCTTGGCCACCCCCTTGGCCGCCCCCTTCTCACCCTTCACACTGTCCTTCGCGATCCGGAAATGCGTGCCCGCACGGGCAGCGACCTGAGGTGCGTGCGTGACGGCCACGACCTGAACCTGAGCGGCCAGGCGCCCGAGCCGTGCACCGATGGCGTCGGCGACCGCGCCACCGAGACCGGTATCGATCTCGTCGAAGATCAGCGTCGGCGCCGAACCCTTGCCGGCCAGAACCACCTTCAGCGCCAGCATGAAGCGGGACAGTTCGCCGCCGGAGGCAACCTTCATCATCGGACCGGCGCGGGTGCCGGGATTGGTCTGCGCCCAGAATTCGACCCGCTCGGTCCCCGATGCGTCGCGCGATGCCTCATCGACGCTGATCTGCGTGATGAAACGAGCGCCCTCCAGTTTCAGGGGTGGGAGTTCGGCCTGCACCGCCGCATCGAGGGCTTTGGCGGCGCGGCGACGCCCGTCGCCGAGCTTCCTGGCCGCCGCTTCATAGGCCGTCTCCGCCGCGCTCTGTTCGGCTTCCAGCCCGGAGAGGGCTTTCTCACCCGCATCGAGGGCGGCGACATCCGCGTCGTAGCGGCTGCGCAGATCGGCGAGATCGTCGGCCGGGACGGCGTATTTGCGAGAGGCTGCCCGCAGGGCGAACAGGCGTTCCTCGACGCGCTCCAATTCGCGTGGATCGAATTCGGCGGCGAGCACAGCGGCATCGAGGGCGCTGCGGGCCTCGTCCAGGGCGTTGAGGGCAGCATCGAGGGCGGCGATGCTCGGTTCGACCAAGCTCGGTACGGTGGCGGCGCGACGCTCCAGGCGGCGCACGGCGGAGGAAAGGTGGGGCACCATCGAGCCGGTTCCGCCGACGAGCTCCAGCGCCTCGTTCAACTCGCGGGCAACCTTCTCGCCCTGCTGCATCACCGTCCGGCGCTCGGCCAGGCTCGCTTCCTCACCGGGCTGCGGATCGAGATTGCCGAGTTCCTCCACGGCGTGGCGCAGGAAGTCGGCCTCCTTCTGCGCCGCCTCGACCCGCGCTCGCTGCTCCGACAGGGCCGTCCGCGCGGCGCGCACGCGCTTGGCGGCAGTCGCGACCGCCGCCAGCGGACCCTGGAGGCCGCCGAAGGCATCGAGAATCGCTCGGTGCGTGGTGGGATCGGCGAGCGCACGATCGTCGTGCTGACCGTGAATCTCCACGAGGGCGGTCCCGATCGCACGCATGGTCTGCACGCCGACGGGCTGATCGTTGACGAAGGCACGGGTGCGCCCGTCGGCGAATTGCGTGCGGCGCAGAATGAGATCGCCGTCGGTGTCGATCTCGGCCGCCGCCGCGATCGCCCGGGCCGGATGGTCGGTCGCCACATCGAAGACCGCGGTGACGCCGCCCTGCGACTCCCCATGGCGCACGAGGCCACCATCGCCGCGACCGCCCAGGGCGAGGGCGAAGGCGTCGAGGAGGATCGACTTTCCCGCACCGGTCTCGCCGGTGAGCACGGTGAGCCCCCCGGAAAAGGTCAGGTCGAGCTTGTCGATCAGTACGATGTCGCGGATCGCGAGCTGGACGAGCATGCCGCGCCGAGAATTCCTGCGTGGATCAATCCTGGAATGGACGGCGTCTCATACGGCGGCACGCGCCGGACTTCACCCTAAAAAGCGAAGGGCGCGGCCCGCGCCGCGCCCTTCGCTTCGATCTGCGCCGATCCGACTCAGTTGGCCGATGCGGTCTTCTGGCCGGTCACGGTACGGAACGCGCGGCTGAGCCAGGAGGACTTCTCCTCGCGGGGCTCCAGGCCACCCGTCTGCAGGAGCGCATAGGCGTCCTTGTACCACGGGCTGTCCGGGAAGTTGTGGCCCAGCACGGCCGCCGCATTCTGCGCCTCGGCGGTGATGCCGAGCGCCATATAGGCCTCGACGAGGCGCTCGAGGGCCTCCTCGGTGTGGCGGGTGGTCTGATACTTCGAGATCACGTCGCGGAAGCGATTGATCGCCGCCGGGAAGGACCGCTTCTCGAGATAGAAGCGACCGACCTCCATCTCCTTGGCGGCGAGCTGATCGCGGGTGATCTGAATCTTCGACTTGGCGTCGTTGGTGTACTCGGAGTTCGGGTACTTCTGGACGAGTTCCTGCAGCGCGACGAGGGCGCGCTCCGAGCGCTCCTGATCACGGGTCACGTCCGGAATCTGCTTATACTGCGACATCGCCATCAGGTACTGCGCGTAGGCCGCGTCCTTGCTGGCGGGATGGCGCTGAAGATAGCGCTTCGAGGCGGTGATCGCGTCGTCGTACTTCGCGCCCTCGTAATTCGAGTAGGCGGTCATCAGCAGTGCCCGGCGCGACCAGTCGGAGTAGGTGTACTGCTTGTCGAGCTGATCGAAGGTCTTGGAAGCGCCTTCGAAGTCGCGGTCTTCCATCTTCGCCAAGCCGTCGCTGTACAGCTTGTCGGCCGGCGTGTCCGGAACCGCCTCGGGCTTGTACTTCTCGGCGAACAGGTTGGTCGGATCGAGGGCATCGCAGCCGCCGAGGCCGACGCCGAGGCTGAGGAGCACGGCCGCCATCGCGCCACGGGTCGGGAAGGTCAGAGGCATCGCGGTCAAATCCCTGTCAGGCACGGGCCACCCGAGAGGGGGCACGCGTCCTACGCGCAGGCTCTAGCGTTGGGGTCCGATTCTGGCGCGAAAGCGGCAGGTTCCCACGAGATGTTAAGGAATCCCGTGTGCAGCGCCGGAGCAGCGGACCTGTGTCTTGCCGGTTACAGTTCGGCGGCGAAGGCGGCGAGGCCTAGGGCGGCGCCGTACTCGGCACGGGCCGGCTCGCGGCGGGTGTTCTGGCCCTCGACGATGGCGTAGTTCGCGCGGTCGGCGAACAGGGCCTGGAGGATGCCGACATTCATGCGGTGACCGCCGCAATAGGAGCGGTAAGCACCCTGGAGCGGAAGGCCGGCCAGGGCGAGATCGCCGACGGCATCGAGCAGCTTGTGGCGGACGAACTCGTCCGGGTAGCGCAGGCCTTCGGGATTGACGACGGCGGTCTCGCCGACGGCGACCGTGTTGTCGAGGGAGGCGCCGAGGGCGAAGCCGGCCTTCCAGTAGCGCTCGACGTCCTTCATCATGCCGAAGGTACGGGCGCCCGCGATCTCGCGGCGATAGGCGGCCGGGGTGAGGTCCATCGCCTTGCGCGAGCGGCCGATCACCGGGGATTCGAAGTCGATCTCCACGTCGAGGCGGAAGCCGCGATCGATCGGGCGGAGTTCGGCGAAGGCGCGACCGACCTCGATCCGGACCGGCTGCAGCACCTTGATCCAGCGGCGCGCTGCGCCGCAGGGGCTGAGACCGACACCGTCGATGGCTTGGACGAAGAGGCGGGCGCTGCCGTCGAGGATCGGCATCTCGGGCCCGTCGATCTCGACGAGGACGTTGTCGACGCCCAGACCGTAAAGGGCGGACATCAGGTGCTCGATGGTGGCGACCGCGCCGGTCTCGTTATCGCCAATGACGGTGCAGAGTTCGGTGGCGGAAACGCAGGCGTAGTGGGCCTTGATGAGCCGGTCGTTGCCGGTGGGCGTTCCGGTGCGGAGGAAGGCGATACCGTGATTGGCGGGTGCGGGGTGGAGGGTGATCTCCGCCGGGTTCCCGGAATGGACGCCGATGCCGGTCAGGGTCACGGACGCTTTGATCGTTGTTTGTTGGTTCGTCCGCATACCTTAGCCCTCGGCCAGGATCCTTCCCGCGCACCCTTGAATCTGGCGCGATGCGAGAAGTCCGTCCGCTGCTTGAAGCCACTGCGAGCGCTCCGGCTGTAGCCGCCGTTCGCGCCTTCTGTCGTTCCGCAGGTGGTATAACTGCGGTGCACAGACCGGCCAAATCACGGATTCTTACGGTCTGTTACAGCCACGGTTTTGCCACGAACATTGAAAAACAGTTGAGCACCAATGTCTTAACAAGCAGCTAAACCCGGGACCTTCCGGTCCCGGGTCTGTGGCGGAAATGTCCCAGTGACGCCTGACGCGATGCGTCAGGCCGTCAGCCGGGCTGGTTTCAGTTCGCCTGACGACGGAGGAAGGCGGGGATCTCGAGCTGATCGTCCTCCATCATCCGCGGCGGCATGGCACGACCCTGGGGATCGAGATTGCCGGCAGCCGGGCGGTATTGCGGCGCCTGGGGCGCCGGGGCGCGGACCGCGTGCTCGACCCGCGGGGCCGGGATCGTCGGCGCCGGGGCAGCGGCGCGCGGGGCCGGCGGCATCGGGGCGGCCTCGGCCTCCTCGCGGCGACCGCCGAAGCCGACGGTGGCGAGACGGCGCAGGAGGGTCATGCGCTTGGAGTCCTGGGCGGGCTCGGGCGCCTGCTCATCGCCGCGGCTCTTGAGAATCTGCGCCTGGGTGTGGGGCGGCAGGTCCGAGATCTGCGGCATGCGCGGGGGCCGGGCGAGCTGCGGACGCGGCGGCACGTAGGGGCCGGCACCGAGGGAAGCCGTCTCCTGGATCGGGGCGGCCGGGGCCGGCGGCTCGTAGGCCGGGGCGGCGACGCGGGCAGGCGCCTGAGTCAGCATCACGTCATGATGGTGCATCATCGGGGCCGGCTCGGGACGAAAGGTCTCGGCGCGCACGGGCTCGGGCGCTGTCGCCTCGGGCATCACCGGACGGGGCGCCGGAGCCTGCTCGACCCGCAGGGGCTCGGGGGCCGGACGCTGGACGTGGAGCGGCGCGGCGGTCTGGCTGGCGGGCGAGAGCGCGGCCGACGCCCGGGCGCGGGCCTCGGCACGCAGACGCTCGGCGACTTCGGCGATGCGCTGCTCGGTCTGGGCGATTTCCGGGTTGTTCGGCGAATCGGCCGAGATCAGCGCCGGCTCGATGCCGGTGGCGACCACCGAGACGCGGATGATGCCGTCGAGGCTCTCGTCGAAGGTGGCACCGAGGATGATGTTGGCGTCCTGATCCACTTCCTCGCGGATGCGGGTCGCGGCCTCGTCGAGCTCGTACAGGGTAAGGTCGCTGCCGCCGGTGATCGAGATCAGCAGGCCGCGGGCGCCCTTCATCGACACGTCGTCGAGAAGCGGGTTGGCGATGGCGGCTTCCGCCGCGCGGTTGGCGCGGTTCTCACCAGAGGCCTCACCCGTGCCCATCATCGCCTTGCCCATGCCGCGCATGATCGCGCGGACGTCGGCGAAGTCGAGGTTGATCAGGCCTTCCTTCACCATCAGGTCGGTGATGCAGGCGACGCCCGAGTAGAGCACCTGGTCGGCCATGGCGAAGGCGTCGGCGAAGGTGGTCTTCTCGTTGGCGACCCGGAACAGGTTCTGGTTCGGGATGACGATCAGGGTATCGACCGCCGCCTGAAGCTCCTGGATGCCGGCTTCGGCGGTGCGCATCCGGCGCATGCCCTCGAACTGGAACGGCTTCGTCACGACGCCGACCGTCAGGATGCCCATGTCACGTGCCGCGCGGGCGATGACCGGGGCCGCGCCGGTGCCGGTGCCGCCGCCCATGCCGGCGGTGATGAAGGCCATGTGGGCGCCCGAGAGCTGATCGCGGATCTCGTCGATCACCTCCTCGGCGGCCGCCGAGCCGACTTCCGGATGCGAGCCGGCACCGAGGCCCTGCGTGACGCCGATGCCCATCTGGATGACGCGCTCGGCCTTCGACGAGGTCAGGGCCTGGGCATCCGTGTTGGCCACGACGAATTCGCAGCCGAGAAGGCCCGATTCGATCATGTTGTTGACGGCATTGCCGCCGGCGCCGCCGACGCCGAAGACGGTGATGCGGGGCTTGAGCTCGCGGATGTCGGGTGCCTGAAGAGAGATGGCCATGGTGGTCGTGCCCTTCGTGACTGCTTTAAGCGATTGCCTGATCGACGCCCTGGGGACGCCTGCCCTGATGTCTGTGCCGCCCTTCACCTTCCGGCCGGGCGGGTCGTTCTTCAGAAACTTTCGCGGATCCAGCGACCGACCCGCGAGAAGTATCCGTCCGTTCCCGTGCCGGCGAAGGCGCCCTGCCCCCGCGGCTCGAAATGCTCCGCATGCGCGACCTGCGGGTAGACCAGCATTCCGACCGAGGCCGAGAAAGCCGGGCCCTTCGCGGCCTCCGGCAGGCCGCGGATCCCCAGCGGACGGCCGATGCGAACCTGTCCCTGCAGGATGCGCCGTGCCGTCTCGGGCATGCCGACGAGTTGGCTGGCGCCGCCGGTCAGAATCACCCGGCGGCCGGCCTGAGCGCCGAAGCCCGCGTTGCGCAGGCGGTCGCGAACGAGTTCGAGGACTTCCTCGACCCGCGGCTTGACGATGCGCACCAGCTGCGAGCGCGGGACGTGCGAGGGTGCCTCGCCCTCGTCCTCGCCGACGCCGTGGACCGCGATCATGTCCCGCTCGTCGGACGCGGTGGCGATGGCCGAGCCGTAGAGGGTCTTGAGCCGCTCGGCGACCGAGACGCGGGTCGAGAGGCCGCGGGCGATGTCCATGGTGACGTGGTGACCGCCGACCGCGACTGCGTCGCAATGGACGAGATGGCCGCCGGTGAAGACGCCGACGCTGGTGGTGCCGCCGCCCATATCGACGACCGCGCAGCCGAGTTCCGCCTCATCGTCCACGAGGGCCGAGAGGCCCGCAGCATAGGGGGTGGCGATCACGGCATCGACGCCGAGATGGCAATGCTCGACCGCCAGCATCAGGTTGCGGGCCGCGGCCGCCTCCGCCGTAACGACATGGAGATCGACCCCGAGGGCGTCGCCGATCATGCCCGACGGGTCGATCACCGCTCCCTGGCCGTCCAGCGCGTAGCCGGTCGGCAGGGCGTGGAGCACGGCGCGTCCGGGGCTCACGCCGTGGGCGCTCGCGCTCTCCAGCACCCGCTCGACATCGGCGCCGGTGACGGTGCCGGAGCGGACGTTCACCCGCGCCTCGAAATGCTGCGAGGCGAGGCGGCCGCCGGAGATATTGACGATGACCGATTGGACCTCGGCCTTGGCCATCCGCTCGGCGGCGTGGACCGCCTGACGGATCGCCCCTTCGGCGGCTTCGAGATCGACGATGGCGCCGCCCTTCAGCCCTAGGGAGCGTTGATGGCCGATGCCGATGATGCGGGCGAGATGGGTGCGCCCGCGCAGAGTCGAGACCGCCTCGGCGGGCTGCAATTCGGCGATGAGGCACACGACCTTGCTGGTGCCGATATCGAGCACCGACATGGTCGCACTCCGGCGGGCGGAGAGCGGCTTCAGGCGCGGCGTGAGGCAGTGGGGGGTCTGCATCGGACGCTACTTTGCGGAAACGCGGCGGGAAACGGAGCGAAGGGCGGAACGAAGGGCCGTACGGGGCGTGCTCATGTGGGCGTGCCCTTCTTCGGCTTCTTGCGGCTCTCGGCGCGGGCGGCGGCCGCCTCCTCCGTGAGGCGCACCACGACGCGGTCGGCCATGCGCAGGTCGACGGCGATGATGTCCTTCTCGAGGATGCGGTTCTCGCGCTCGATCCGCACCAGACGGGTCAGCGCGTCGGCCGCCCCGGTCTCCGGGAGGCGGATGTCGACGCCGTCGAGCTTGAGGGTCCAGCGTCGTCCGGACACGAAGGTGCCGGCCTTGATGCGCGCGCCCAGCGGCCCGGCGGCCTCGATCATCGCCAGATATTCCGGAAGGCGGGCATTGGCCCCCTCCCCGACCACCAGGGGCAGGTTGACGTAGCGCTCGTCGCGCATCTCGTCGATCACGGTGCCGTCGGCGGCGATCACCTGGATCTCGCCGTTGCGCTGCCAGAGGGCGGCGGGCTCCCGCTCGACCTGATTGATGACGATCTCGTTCGGATAGATCTTGCGCACGGAGACGCTGGCGATCAGCGGCTCGGCGAGCAGGCGCTCGCGGGCCTTGTCGAGATCGAGGAAGGGGACGGAGGAGCGCCAGTCGATCCCGGCGGCGCTCAGCACCTCGCGCTCGTACATCCGCGAGATGCCGGAAATCGTCACGCGCTCGACGCCGAAGCCGGCGATGCGGGCGAGAATGTCGAGCGGTCGGCCGTGCTCGGCCGTGAAGGCGTCGTAGCGTCCGCTCGCCACGAAACCGGCGAGCGCGACGGCACCGGCCAGACCGGAGATCAGGGCCGTGCCGGCGAGCCGCGGAACCCGCTGCTCGATCGGCGCAGCCGCGCGCAGGCGCCGGGCGGAGGAGAACCGCCGCAGAACCCGGGGCAGCCGCAGCCGGAACCCCGTGGGGGCTCCGCCGCTTCCGAGACCGGAAGCGTTCAGCGGCTGAGAGAAGCGTCCTCCACCATCCATCGGACGAGTTCACCGAAACTCAGGCCCGCATGGGCCGCGATCTCCGGCACAAGGCTCGTCTGGGTCATGCCGGGCTGCGTGTTGACCTCCAGCACGACGAGGGCGCCGGTTCCCCCCGGCGTATCGTCGTAACGTAGGTCGGCACGGCTGACGCCACGGCATCCCAGTGCTTGATGCGCCGTTAACGCCAACTCTTGGACACGCTGGTAAACATTTAGTTTAAGGTCCGCCGGAAGGACGTGGATCGACCCCCCTCCGGCGTACTTTGCGTCGAAGTCGTACCACTCCCCCGAGACCGGCTTGATCTCGGTCACGCCCAGTGCCCGGTCACCGATCACGGCGCAGGTCAGCTCGCGGCCGGCAACGTAAGTCTCTGCAAGGACTTCCTCGCCGTAGGTCCAGGCGTCCGAAGCCAGAATCTGGGGCGGATGCGAGCGCTCCTCGCGGACGATGATGACCCCCATCGAGGAGCCTTCGGCGATGGGCTTCACGACATAGGGAGGAGTTAATGGGTGTGACTTCGCCGCATCATGACGGTTAACGACGCGCCCCTCCGGAACGGACACGCCGGCCGCCTTCATGACCGTTTTGGCACGCTCCTTGTGCATGGCGAGCGCCGAGGCCAGCACGCCCGAATGGGTGTAGGGGATCTTCAGGATCTCCAAGAGACCCTGGATCGTCCCGTCCTCGCCGGCCGGTCCGTGCAGCGCGTTCAGCGCCACGTCGGGGGCGAGCGCGGTCAGCACGGTGGCGATGTCCGGCCCGACATCGACCGGCGTCACCCGAAACCCCTCCCCTTCCAACGCTCGGGCGCAGGCGGTGCCGGAGCGGAGCGAGATCTCCCGCTCGGAGGACCAGCCGCCCATCAGGACGGCGACGTGCTTGGACATGGGGTGGCTCCGGGCGTCGTGAGGGTCAGGGATAGGAAGGAAGGACCGATAAGGGCGCGCAGGCGCGTGCACAGGTCGTCAGTCGCCGCAGTGGGGAGAGCACCGACGGCGCGCAGGATCCGCGAAGGCTCGATGCAGGCGATCTTCACCGGCCGGACCACGGAGGGGACGACGAGGCCCGTCGCTGCGAGATCGTGGATCGGCCAATCGTCGGCCAAAGGGTCGGTTGCGTGCGCTCGTCATCATGGCGATCCACACGAAGCCCGCTCGACCGACCGCCTCACCCGAGATCACCACGGCAGGGCGTCGCGTCTCTGCCAGCCGGTCCGAGTAAGGAAACGGCACGACGACGGTGCCGGCCCGGAACGAGGGGCTAGAGATCGGCATAATCAGCGTCGTCGATGGGACCACCCCATTCGGTGAAGGCGACGAACGGGTCCTCGCCCTCGGCGGGCGCCTTATCGATGCGGACGCCGTCCGGTGTGAACAGGTCGCGCACCCGGTCACCCGGCCCGATGCTCAGTCGCTCGCGCAGTTCGGCGGGCAGAACCGTCTGGCTCTTCACCGACAGCTTGGAATAGGCGGTGCGGACAGGCTGCGACACGAAATTGCTCGGTTGGCTCTACGTCTTACATCTTACCGGTCTGCTTGGGTGGGGTCGACACCGATCCGCTTGATCTCCCAGTGCAGCTCGACGCCCGCCGTCTCGCGCACCCGGCGGCGGACCTCTTCGCCGAGGCCCTCGATATCGGCGGCCGTGGCGCCGCCACGGTTGATCAGGAAGTTGCAATGCATCTCCGAGACCTGGGCACCGCCCCGGGTCAGCCCCCGGCACCCGGCGGCGTCGATGAGCTGCCAGGCCTTGCCGCCCTCGGGATTCTTGAAGGTCGAGCCGCCAGTGCGCTCGCGGATCGGTTGGGCGGCCTCGCGGGCGGCGGTGACCCGATCCATTTCGGCCTCGATCGCTTCGCGGTTCCCGGCCCGGCCTCGGAAGGTGGCTCCCGTAAAAATCACGTCGTCCGGTGCCGAGGAATGGCGGTAGCGGAAGCCCATCTCGGCATGGGTGAAGCTGCGCGCCGCCCCCGTCCGATCGATGCCGCGCACTTGCGTGAGCACGTCGGTCGTCTCACCGCCATGGGCGCCCGCATTCATGCGCAGCGCCCCGCCGACCGAGCCGGGGATGCCGCGGAAGAAGGCGAGGCCGTCGAGGGAGGCCTCCGCCGCGGCCTTGGCGAGGCGCATATCCGGCACGGCGGTGCCCGCGCGGATCGAGTCTCCGTCAATCTCGATCGAACCGAATGCCTTGCCGCCGAGCCGGATCGTGACGCCGGGAATGCCGCCGTCGCGCACGATCAGGTTCGAGCCGAGGCCGATCACCGTCACCGGCACGGCCGGGTCGAGGGCGGCCAGGAAGACCGAGAGATCCTCCTCATCCGCCGGGCTGAACAGCACCTGCGCCGGCCCGCCGACGCGAAACCACGTGAGATCCGCGAGCGATTGATTCTCGAGGAGACGGCCGCGCAGATTCGGCGCGGCGGCGCGGATGGCGTCGGTGAGGTTCGAAGTCATGCTAGCCTATCGCCTGAAGCGGTCGGTATCGACGGGAGGCGGGTTTGGGCAGGAGCGTGGTCTTCACCCGCGCCGCCGCGCGCGTCTTGAGCCGGATGCCGGCAATAGCGAGGAATTGATCCGCGGCAAGCTCCGTCAGCTCGCCAACGACCCATCCGCGCTCGCCAAAAACATCGAAGCGCTGAAAGGCGGGGCGGAACGCTACCGCCTGCGGGTCGGCGATTGGCGCGCGGTCTTCACCATCGAGCCGGATCGGATCATTGTCCACGAGATCGGCCCGCGGGGCTCGATCTATGGATAGGACGAGCCCGATGACCATCGTGCGCACCCAAACCCCGTTGGGCGAGGCGATCGTGATCCTGCCTGAGGCGGAATTCGAGCGGCTGCCAGAACTCGCCGAGGACTCGCTCGATGCCCGCTCCGTCGATGCATCCGAAGCGCGCCTGCAGGCCGGCACCGAGGAGTTGCTGGATGAGGCCGACCTCGATGCCCTGCGCGCCGCGCCGAGCCCACTGGCTTTCTGGCGCGAGCGGCGCGGCATGACGGCGAACGCGCTGGCGCAGGCAGCGCCCATCCGGTCGGATTGGCTCGCAGCGATCGAGCGAGGTGAGCGCTTGGCCGATCCCGCGCTCAACGGGCGATTCGCAACAATCCTCGGCGTGGATGCCGAGGATCTGATGCCGGAGCCGGCCGAGGCGTGAGACCGGCTCACACTACTCACCCCTTCAGCGCTGCCAGCTCCCCCGGCAGCGCGTAGGCCCATTGGGTGATCGTGCCCGCGCCGAGACACACGACGTAGTCGCCCGGCTGGGCGCGGCCGGCAACCAGCCCGGCAAGATCGTCCGGCGCGTTCAAGGCCAGCGCGTCGCGATGGCCGCGCGACTTGAGGCCAGCCACCAGCGAATCGCGGTCGAAGCCCTCGATCGGCGCCTCGCCCGCCGCGTAGACCGGAGCGACGATGACCGTGTCGGCGTCGTTGAAACAGGTGCAGAAATCCTCGAACAGCGATTGCAGCCGGGTGTAGCGGTGCGGCTGGACCACGGCGACGACGTTGCCCTCGGTCGAGGCGCGGGCCGCGCGGAGCACCGCCGCGATCTCCACCGGGTGATGGCCGTAATCGTCGAAGATCGTGGCGCCGTTCCACTCGCCGGTGCGGGTGAAGCGGCGCTTGACGCCGCCGAAGCCCGAGAGCGCCTTGCGGATCGCGTCCTCCGAGACCCCGAGTTCGTGGGCCACCGCCAGAGCCGCGGTGGCGTTCAGCGCGTTGTGCTTGCCCGGCATCGGCAGGACGAGATCCTGCATTTCGAGGCGGAAGCCGGGGCGACGATCGCGGATCATCACCCGGAAGCGGCTCTGCCCCCCCTTCAGGTCGATGTCGAGGAGACGCACGTCGGCCTGCGGGTTCTCGCCGTAGGTGATGATGCGCCGGTCCTCGATATGGCCGACGAGGTCCTGCACGATCGGATGATCGATGCACATCACCGCGAAGCCGTAGAACGGGATGTTGTCGATGAAGCGCCGGAAGGCGTCCTTGATGGCGTCGAACGAGCCGAAATGATCGAGATGCTCGGGGTCGATATTGGTGACGATGGCCACATCCGCCGGCAGCTTCAGGAAGGTGCCGTCGGACTCGTCGGCCTCTACCACCATCCAGTCGCCCGCACCCATGCGGGCATTGGTGCCGTAGGCGTTGATGATGCCGCCGTTGATCACGGTCGGATCGAGGTTGCCGGCGTCGAGCAGGGTCGCCACGAGCGAGGTCGTCGTGGTCTTGCCATGGGTGCCGGCCACCGCGACGCAGGACTTGAAGCGCATCAGCTCGGCCAGCATCTCGGCGCGGCGCACGACCGGCAGGCGGCGCTCGCGGGCCTCGACCAATTCCGGATTGTCCCGGCGGATCGCGGTCGAGACCACGACGAGGGCCGCATTCTCGACGTTCTCGGCCCGGTGGCCGACGAAGGTGCGAATGCCCTTTTCGGACAAGCGGCGGACATTGGCGTTGTCGTTCGCGTCGGAGCCCTGCACCGTGTAGCCGAGATTGGCCATCACCTCGGCGATGCCGGACATGCCGATGCCGCCAATGCCGATGAAGTGGATGGGGCCGAGCTTTTCGGGCAGCTTCATGTCACGAACCTTCGCGGACCTGGGCGCAAGCGGGCCCCGATGAACTCTTGATCGGATCGCGCCGGTGCGCGATCCGCCCCCGCGATCGCGGGGCGGCGATCGTCCGCCGGACGCGACGGGTCCAGTGGACCTGTCGCACCTAGGATGATGCGGCGGCCGTCTCGACGACGACAGCGGCGAGGCGGTCGGCGGCGTCGAGGATGCGGGCGGTTTTGGCCGCCGCCGCGGCTTGGGTCAATTTCCGGGGCGCGCCGAACAAATCGACGAGTTCGGCGGCGAGGCGATCCGGCGTGAAGGCACTCTGCTGGATGGACAGAGCCGCACCGATCCCGGCCAATGTCGCGGCGTTGGCCGCCTGATCCTGATCGAGGGCGCCCGGCAGGGGTACCAGGATCGCCGGTCGGCCGATCGCGGCGAGTTCCGAGACGGTCGAGGCGCCCGAACGTGCCACGACGAGATGCGCGGCGGCCATGCGACCGGGCAGATCCTTGAAGAAGGGTGCCGCTTCGATCCCGCCGAGTTTCATGGCGAGAAAGCGGTTCTGTACCGCCGTCAGATCCTCGGGCCGGGCCTGCTGAACGAGATGAAGGCGGGCTCGCAGATCGCCCGGCAGCTTCTCGAGCGCCGCGGGCACGACCTCGCTCATCACGCGAGCCCCTTGGCTGCCACCGAAGACGAGAAGGCGCAGCGGAGAATCCGCATCGAGGGCCGGATAGGCCGCGTCGGCGACGGCGAGCACCGCCGGGCGGATCGGGTTTCCGGTATGCACGCGGCGCGCCGTCGCTTTCTCCGGTACGCCCCGCACCTCCTTGAACCCGGTGGCGATGACGCGGGCGCCCTTGGCGAGGAAACCGTTGGCCCGACCCATCACGGCGTTCTGCTCGTGCAGAATCGTCGGCACCTTGAGAAGCTGAGCCGCCAGCATCGGCGGAACGGTCGGGTAACCGCCGAATCCGACGACGGCGGCCGGGTTGAGCCGGCGCACCGCGCGCGCCGCCTGCCCGAAGCCGCGCCCGAGTGTCGCGAAGGCACTGGCCCGCCGCAGCACCGAGCGGCCCGAGGGCGTCGCCGAGGCGATGGTGACGATTTCATCCGCCGGGAAATCGCCCGCGATGGAATCGACTCGCGCATCGGTGGCGAGCGCGACGCGAATGCCGCGCTCCTTCAGGGCGTGGGCGAGACTCTGGGCTGGAAACAGATGTCCGCCCGTCCCACCCGCGCAGACCAGGACCAGGGGGATGAAAACGGTCACTGCATGATCCCCGGAACCGCCGATGGCAATGTGCCGGGCGGACGCTGGCTCATCACCGTGGTGCGCGGACGCTTGCGGGTCAGCGCGACGAGAAAGCCCATGCCGAGCGCCAACGAGATCAGCGACGAGCCGCCATACGAGACGAACGGCAGGGTCATGCCCTTGGCCGGCATGAGCTGCGTGTTCACGGCCATGTTGATGCAGGCCTGAAGGCCGAACAGGGTGGTCAGACCGGTGATGGCGAGCCTCGCGAAGGTGTCGTCGGTGCGGCGCGCGAGCTTGAGCCCGCGCATGACGATGTAGGCGAAGAGCGCCACGAGGCCCAGGCAGACCAGCACGCCGAATTCCTCGCCGGTGACGGAGAAGATGAAGTCGGTATGCGCATCGGGCAGGTGACGCTTGGCCACGCCTTCGCCCGGTCCGGTGCCGAACCAACCGCCGGAATTGAAGGACTCCCGCGACCAGAATTCCTGGAAGCTGTCGCCCGAATCGCGATCCATGAACCGGTTGATGCGCTCGCGCACGTGATGAAGGAAAGTATAGGCGGCGAACACGCCAGTGAGGCCGAGGGCGCCCAAACCCGCCACCCAGAACCAGTGCAGGCCGGCGACGAAGAAGAGGGCGCACCACACCATCGTGATCAGCATGGTCTGGCCGAAATCCGGCTGGAGGATCAGCGGAACGATGGTGACCGGCAGGAGCAGGATCGCCAGCAGCCCGCCGGGCATATCGCGGCGCTGCGCCCCTTCGGAGAACGCCCAGGCCGCCACCACCACGAAGGCGGGCTTCACGAATTCGGAGGGCTGGAGGCCGAAGGAACCGAACTGGATCCAGCGATGCGCGCCCTTGATCTCCGGGCCGATCTTTCCCGCCGCAATGCAGAGCGCCACGCCGACGAGCCAGGTCACCAGCGCGAAGCGGCGGATATGGCGCACGGACAGAAACGAGACGGCGATGATGAGCAGGATCGTCGGCGCGAGATAGAGCGCTTGGCGGTTCAGGAAGTAGAAGGTCGGCAGTCCGATTCGCTCGGCCACCGGCGGCCCGCCGCCCATCAGGAAGACGAGGCCGGCCACCATCAGGCAGCCGAGGCCCGCGAGCAGGCCGCGATCCACCGTCCACCACCAATCGGCCAGGGGGCTGCGTTCGGCGCGCGACATCATGGCGGGGGCTCGTCTCCGGGGCCATGCTTTCCCGCAACGAGACACGGGCGGCCCGCCCAGATCGTGGAGCGTAAGGGTTAACGGTCTGTTGCCCGGGAGGCTAAACCGTCCGCAGATGTGGACGAAGCCGGCGGTGGCAGAACCTGTCCGATGCCCAGAACGGCCTCGGCGTCGGGATTGCAGGTGATCGGGTCGCTCTCGGTCGAAGACCCTAAAGCTCTCTCCTGACGCGCAATCTCACACGAAATCGCATCCGTACCGTCGATAGACGCTTCTAGGGATGAGAGAGCCTTCGGAACGGCGGCGGCGGCAACAGAAACCGGCGGCCAGCGAAAAACATCCGGCCAGCCATGCACATGTGCGCGCGTGCGCCGCTAGGCGCAGGCCGCGCCGCGTGATACTGGCCCCTGCCAACCCGATCCCGCTGGCCGAACGCTTCGGCCCGGCGCTTTCTTCGTCACCGGAGTTGGTTCATGGCCCGTATTAGCGCAGATTCGATCATCGAGGGCCTCACCTTCGACGATGTGTTGCTGCGCCCTGCCGCATCCTCCGTGATGCCGACGGAAGTCGACGTCGCGACGCGGCTGACCCGCACGATCCGCCTCAATCTGCCGATCATCGCTTCGGCGATGGATACGGTCACCGAGGCACCGATGGCCATTGCCATGGCGCAGAATGGCGGGCTGGGCGTCATCCATCGTAATCTCGAGCCGGCCGAGCAGGCCGAGCAGGTCCGCCTCGTCAAGAAGTACGAATCGGGCATGGTGCTCAACCCGATCACCATTCACCCCGACGAGACGCTGGCCGACGCGTTCGAGGTGATGAAGAAGAACCGGATCTCCGGCATTCCGGTGGTCGAGCGCGGCCCCAACGGTTCGCGCGGAAAGCTCGTCGGCATCCTGACGAACCGCGATGTGCGCTTCGCGACCAATACCGGCCAGCCCGTCGCCGAACTCATGACCCGCGATCGGCTCATCACGGTGCGCGAGGGCGTGACGCAGGACGAGGCCAAGCGCCTGCTGCACCAGTTCCGCATCGAGAAGCTGCTGGTGGTCGATGATCACTATCGCTGCATCGGTCTGATCACCGTCAAGGATATCGAGAAGCAGGTCGCCTATCCGAGCGCCGTCAAGGACGAGCAGGGTCGCCTCCGGGTCGCCGCCGCGACCACGACGGGCGATTCCGGGTTCGAGCGGGCCGAGCGGCTGATCGATGCCGGCTGCGATGTCATCGTCGTCGACACCGCACACGGCCATTCCCGCAAGGTGCTCGACAGCGTCGCCCGGGTGAAGCAGCTCTCGAACGCGGTGCAGATCATCGCCGGCAACGTCGCCACGGCCGAGGGCGCCCGGGCGCTGATCGATGCGGGCGCGGATGCGATCAAGGTCGGTATCGGCCCCGGCTCGATCTGCACCACCCGCATCGTCGCGGGCGTCGGCGTGCCTCAATTGACCGCCCTGATGGAGGCGGTCGAGGCCGCTCAGGGGGCCGATGTTCCGGTGATCGCCGATGGCGGTATCAAGTTCTCGGGCGACCTGGCCAAGGCGATCGCGGCGGGCGCCTCGGTGGCGATGCTGGGCTCGCTGCTGGCGGGTACCGACGAGGCACCGGGCGAGGTCTTCCTGTACCAGGGCCGTTCCTACAAGAGCTACCGCGGCATGGGCTCGGTGGGCGCCATGGCCCGCGGCTCGGCCGATCGCTACTTCCAGGCGGAGGTCAACGACACCCACAAGCTCGTGCCGGAGGGCATCGAGGGACAGGTGCCGTACAAGGGCCCGGTGGCGGCCGTGCTGCATCAGCTCGCCGGCGGTCTGCGCGCCGCCATGGGCTATGTCGGCGCCGCGACGGTGCCGGATTTCCAGGAGCGGGCCCAGTTCGTGCGCATCACCAATGCCGGACTCCGGGAAAGCCACGTCCATGACGTGACGATCACCCGCGAGAGCCCGAACTATCCAAGCCGTGCGTGAGGACGCAGCACCGGTCTCCGAGAGGAACCGGTGCCGGATACGACCACCGACATCGCCGCGCATCCATCGGGGGGCGGCGATGTTCGGATGCCGTGAGGATCGGTGCGTCGATCACAGCCAGATCAGGCTGATCACGAGGATCATGCCCTCGAAGGCGAGCAGCGCCCCGAGAATGTACGGCACCCAAAGTTCCCGGTCGCTGAGTGGATCCGAAGGGTCCTGCCCGATCATCGTCGCCTCCTCGCTCGGGACGAAGAGTAGTCCTGCGCCTTTCGCGACGCGTTGATGTGGATCAGCGATTTTGACCAAAAAATGCTCCGCGCGCCGTGTGGCCGCGGAGCTGAAGTCTCGGGAGAAACCGGCCCCGGCGGCCAAGCACGATCAAGCCACCGGGGTCAGACCGGAACGAGGTCCGGTCTGAGTTCCTTATCGCACGAAGGGTGGATCGAGATCATTCACCTGCGTTGAAGATCCCAGCCTTTATTTGACTTATGGTTCAGCTCGTCTCGACAGACCTTGTTGTTCGAGCTGATATCGAGAAATCAGCCGTTCTTTCGTCCCGTGAACGCTACGGCTTAGGAGTGGCGTCTGCGGATTTCTCCGCTCCAACCTTCTGCTCCATAGTCGCAGCGAAGGCGTCGGGCGAAAGATCGATGAAGCGCCCCATCACCTCCTGGAAATCGGGCTCCTTGTCTGCGGGGGGACAGGAAAAGCCCTTCTTCTGCAATTCGCTGCGCAAGGTCGCCTCGATGGGCGCCATCTCAGGCTGGAGAGCGGCGATCCGGCCCTCGACGGCTGTGCGCTGACGGCCCGTCGAACGGACGTCGCATTCCTTGAGGACGCGCTCGACGGCGAGACCGACCACATAGGTGGCGATCCGGGCTTCGGAGGGAGAAGACGGCGCGGGAAGGGCGAGCGTCGCAGCCTTCGGGGCCGCCTTCGCCGGAGCGGCATCGCACCGCCGAAGCGCTTCGTAGCCGGCGGCGAAATCCGGTATCCGGAAATCAGCGTCGCCGTCATCGAACCGCAGAATCACGGTTTTTGCGGCGAGCAGGTCGGGAACGAGGCTATCCGGAAACTGCGCTCGGAGCGTCTTATCATCACCGGTCCACGTCGCCTTGGTCTTGATCGCCTTCCGGTCAAGGAAAAGGGGCACTTTCACCGCCTCGTCCTTGTCGAAATTCCAACCCTGATAGACCAACACGAGGGTTGCTTTGTTGCTGTCGAGGGCGAAGACCACCGCGTTCACGGCGTTGTTGTCATCCTTGTCCTCGTAAGCATACGTCATCAAGCATGGATTGGGACCGGTATCGCCGATCGTCCGCTCGACCTCCCAACCCTTTACGACCTCGAACGGCTCGCGCGGCGCCGCGTGGGCCAGGGAGGGAAGGAGCGAAGCAAACAGGGTTGCCGCCAAGATATTGAGTGCGCGCACCGATCATCTCCGATCAACCGGCCAGCACCCAGCTGCGGGTAGCAGGAGGCTTGGCAATTTGACCTTAGCTTCCGGGAGGTTCGGCATCCAAGGCAAATTACGCAGCGCGTGATTCTCTTCAACCTCTACCGTCGCCGATACTTAACAATTGCCGTTACAAGCAGTGATTTCAAGAAAAACCCGCCCGGATCGGGCTGGACGCGGCGCTGAAGGTGCGCCGCCGACCGTCTGTGCCAATTCGCAGGAGGCCCGGCACCGCGGCCAGGGCATCCATCAGCGCGCCGAGCGTCGCCGGAGCGCCGTCGGCGCCGTCTCCGTGATAGGCGTTGACGTTCTGGCCGATCAGGGTGATCTCGCGAACCCCGCCCTCGACGAGGCGGCGCGCTTCCTCGACCACCGCGGCGACCGAGCGCGAGACTTCGGCGCCACGGGTATAGGGCACGACGCAGAAGGCGCAGAACTTGTCGCAGCCTTCCTGCACGGTGAGGAAGCCGGTGACGCCGCGGTTGCGACGGGCCGGCAGGTGATCGAACTTGTCCTCGAGGGGGAACTCGGTGTCGACGACGCGGCCCTCGCGGGCCTGACGCAGCAGGTCGGGCAGGCGGTGATAGCTCTGCGGGCCCACCACCACGTCCACCGCCGGCGCACGGGACAAGATCTCGCGGCCCTCGGCTTGCGCGACGCAGCCTGCCACGACGATGCGGGTCTCCTGGCCGGCTTCCGCGCGCTCCCCCTTGAGGACGCGCAGGCGACCGAGTTCCGAATAGACCTTCTCGGCGGCCTTCTCGCGGATGTGGCAGGTGTTGAGGACGACGATGTCGGCCTCTTCCACCGTCTCGGTGGGGGCATACCCCTCGGCCGCCAGCACGTCGGCCATGCGGCCGGCGTCGTAGGCGTTCATCTGGCAGCCGTAGGATTTGACGTAGGCTTTCTTCAAGATCGCAGACCCTGCCGCCGGCTCGGGCGGTGTCGTTGTTCGAAGCGGTATGGACTCGACTGCCGCGCCCTCTAGCACGCTTACGCCCGAAGGACGATGCTCCCGCCGATTGTGAAGGCCTGACCCGTGAACTTGCAGAACGATTCCGCCTTCTTCGCCCTGCTGACCGGCAGTTATCGCCGCCTCGTCGGGCGCCCGCTCGTGTCGGACGAGACGGCCGATGCGGCCTGGCTCTACGCGGCGGCGCCCTTCGCCGTGCTCGCCCACGACACCTCGGCCGATCCGCTCTTCGTCTATGCCAATCGCGCGGCGCAGGCCGCCTTCGGCTACGATTGGCAGGACATCATCGGCATGCCCTCGCGACTGTCGGCGGAGGCGCCGGAACGGGCCGAGCGCCAACGCCTGCTCGACGCCGTCGCCCGCGATGGATTCGTCGCGGATTACCGCGGCGTGCGGATCGCTCAATCCGGCCGGCGTTTCCCGATCACGGACGGGGTGGTGTGGCAACTCGTCGATGCGGCGGGACGCATCCATGGGCAGGCGGCCACGTTTCCGATCGCGGTGTGAGCGAACCGTTCGCGGATCGGTCTTTCCGCTCAGATCGCAGCGACACCCGGCGCCGAGACATCCGCACCCTCGTGAGCCGGTGCCGGACGCGTCGGTCGCGCCGGGGACGTGCCGCCCCGCGTCTCGCGCAGAGCCTGCCGCACCGCCGATTCGGCTTGCGCCGTGGCCAGCTTTCGGTCGGTGGCCGCGTCGAACGCGATCGGTGGACCCCAGGCGATGTGAACGTCGATGGGCCCCCGGGTGGCGAACAGGCCGAGATGGGGCGCGAGCTCCATGTCGCCGTACCACGCCACCTCCGGCCGCTCCGCCCGCGTCACCGGCAGCCCGTTGCGGCGCGGATAGCTGAGCGCCAAGGGCTGCAGCCGGATGCGGGCAAGGCCGCCGGTTTCCGCCGCGAGCGCCGCGCGGGCGGCCCCGACGAGGGAAGAGCGGAACGGCAGAAGGTGCAGGCCGTCGCCGGTCGTGCCTTCGGCGAACAGCACAATGAGATCGCCCGAGGCGAGGCGCTGCCCGACGGTGGCGTTGACCTGGGCGGTGGCGGCGCGCTTGGCCCGCTCGATGAAGACCGTGCGCTGAAGCTTGGCGAGCCCGCCGATCACCGGCCAGCCCTCGATCTCGGATTTGGCCACGAAGGAGAGGGGGCGCAACGAACCCAGGGCGACGATGTCGAGCCAGGACACGTGATTGGCGAGAACGAGGGCCGGCTCGCCCGGAGGCGGCGGCGTGCCGCTCTGCGTCACCCGCACCGAGAACAGGCGCAGGAACAGGCGGTGAAACCAGACCGGAATGCGCGCGGCGAGTCGTCCACGCCCGAACTTCAGGCTCACCATATGCGGGACGATGACCAGCAGGAAAGCTAGCGCCTGCACCGCCAGACGCAGGCCGATGCCGAGCCGGGTCATCGGACGAGGGACGGGCCGATCACGCGAGCGCCGCGCTCATGGTGAGTGCCGTGGCCCTGTTGCCGTTGGGCAGCGGGTAATAGCCCTTGCGCTCGCCGATCTTCACGAAGCCGGCCCGCGTGTAGAGCTTGAGCGCCGGGGCGTTGCCCTCGTCGACCTCGAGATGAACCGTGCGGATGCCGGCGAAGGCGAGCGCGGTCAGGTGTTCGCGCAGCAAGCGGTGGCTGTGGCCGCCGCCGCGGGCGGAGGGTGCCAGCACGATGGTCAAAATCTCCGCCTCGTCCGCCGCCTTGCGCGAGAGGACGAAGCCGATCACCGAGCCGCCGCGCCGCAGGGCATGCGCCTCGGTCGAGCGCTCGCACAGCAGCCGCTCGAATTCATGGGCCGCCCAGGGGCGGGCGAAGGCGGTGGCATGCAAGGCCTCCAAGGCGGCGGCCTGGCCAGCGTCCCGCAGGGGAGCGACATAGGGCGTCGCGCCCCAGGCGTCCCACCATGCCGACCACCAATCGAGGGCCCAGAACGGGGAGAGCGGCCGGTTCATGCCCGCGCGATCCTGGCATGGTCTTGAGGCCGAGCGTCCGGGCCTCGCAAGTAGAGGGGGCGCGGCAGGGCCTGTGCCGGATCGGCGACGAGGCCGAGCGAGGCGACCCAGGCGATCTGCGGCGCGCCGGTGGCGGCGATCTCGACGGGCAGGCCCGCCGCCTCCGCGGCCGACGCGAGCGCCGCAGCCCCGGTGCCGGTGATGATGGTCCGTCGGTGCCCGAGCAGGGTCACCGCCTCGGCGATGGAGAGATGGCGGGGCGGGATGACCACGCCCTCGGCCACGCTCATGGCCTGCAGGTAGAGGGCGCCGTGGCGGGCATCGATGGCCGCGACGATCAACGCCTCACCGTCGAGCGCCAGTTGCGGCGCGAGCAGGGCCGAGAGCGTCGTGACTCCGACCACGGGGATGCCCGCTGCGAGCCCGACGGCCCGCGCCGCGGACAGGCCGACCCGCAACCCCGTGTAGCTTCCGGGGCCGACGGTGACCGCGACGCGCGACAGGCTGGAGAAGCCGCCGTCCACCCGCGCCATCACCCGCTCGATCAGCGGCAGCAGGGCCTCGGCATGGCCGCGGGCGAGCGGCATGGATTCCTCGGCCAGCAAATCGTCGCTCGCGTCGGTCGCGATGCAGGCGGCGCAGGCGTCGAGCGCCGTATCGATGGCAAGAATCCGCAATCCGTCACACCCATCGACGGCGGCTGGTCGTCGGTCCGCCGGATCGTCGTCCCAAGGTCTCGATTCCGCAGCGCCCGCCGTGGATCGGCAGGCGCCCGGTCCGTCACTCTAAGCCGAAACGATCGGCCGCGTCAGCGCATCTCCGCGTGGCCTCCCCAGGAAGCCGCGCGGGTGTTGCCGTGGAGCCAGGGGCCGTTATCAGACCGCCTGAACCTCGCGGACCGAGGGCAGGAAGTGGCGGAACAGGTTCTGCACACCCTGCCGGAGTGTGGCCGTGGAGGACGGGCAGCCCGAGCAGGCACCCTTCATCTCGAGGTAGACGATACCGTCGCGGAAGCCCCGGAAGGTGATGTCGCCCCCGTCGCTCGCCACGGCCGGCCGTACTCGGGTCTCGAGCAGGTCCTTGATGGTCACCACCGTGTCGTGGTCGGCCTCGTCGTAGAACTCGTCGGTGGTGTCGTCCTCTTCGAGAACCGCGCCCGCGGCGAGGACCGGGCGGCCCGACTGGAAGTGATCCATGATCGCCCCGAGCACGGCGGGCTTCACCTGCGGCCACTCATTCACGCCCTCGGCCTTCGTGACCGAGATGAAATCGTGCCCGAAATAGACGCCGGACACGCCGGGCACCGCGAACAGGGCGGAGGCCAGGGGCGAGCGCTCGGCGCTGTCCGCGTCGCGGGCTTCGAAGGTTCCCTCGGGCAAGACCACCCGGCCGGGCAGGAACTTCAGGGTTGCGGGGTTCGGTGTGGCTTCGGTCTGGATGAACATGGCTCAGAAATCCTCGTCCGCTGGCGCCGGTTCAAGGCCGGCCGGGAACGGTGGCGAGTCGCGTCGGGCGATCCGCCTCCGCTTCCCATGTGGACCGGACGGGACGGATTCTCAACTGCGGGTGCAGGCGCAGCACCGTCACCGGAGCTGGCACCGATCGATGCGCGGCTTCTCGCGACGAAGCCGGATCGGGGCCGCGGCAGGGGTATCCCGACGATCGGGGCGAGGCCATCGACAAAGCGGACGACATCGGATACAGCGCGGCCCAACTCACAACAGGATGCCGAAATCCTGACGCCCGGCCCTCGCCGGACGGGCGCAACGGCAGGAGCTTACCATGAACATCATCGAGCAGATCGAGCGGGAAGAGATTGCCCGCCTCAACAAGACCATTCCGGATTTCGAGCCGGGCGACACCGTGATCGTCAACGTCCGGGTGAAGGAAGGCGAGCGCACCCGCGTCCAGGCTTACGAGGGCGTCTGCATCGCCCGCGCCGGCGGCGGCCTCAACGAGAACTTCACCGTTCGCAAGATCTCTTACGGCGAGGGCGTGGAGCGCGTGTTCCCCGTGCACTCCCCGATGATCGACTCGATCAAGGTGGCCCGCCGCGGTAAGGTCCGTCGCGCCAAGCTGTACTACCTGCGCGACCGTCGCGGTAAGTCGGCCCGTATCGTCGAGCGCAGCGACCGCGCCGAGAAGGCTGCCAAGTCTCAGAAGGCGGCTCCCGCCGCCGAGTAATCGTTTCGGCGTATCGCGCCGATCCGATCGAGGCCCGCTCCGAGATGCTCGGGGCGGGTTTTTTGTTTTTGCCCGTCGCCGATCATCGGCATCGCGGATCAGGTTGCGCTCTCATCCACGTGGACCGATCTTCGGATTGCGGGAAGATGGACGAGGCGGCTTTCCCTTTCCAACTGAGTAGCCGCCCTCACCAACTTATATAGCGTGAGGTCTTCGGGGCTGCTCAGGATTTCGCCTCAGACCCAGAACGTCGTCTCAAAGCCGGTCCGGTTTCACCTCCCGCCAGAATGGGGGCGGACGCGGCCTGGCAGGTAGCCAGGCCGCGCAACGTCATGCACCCTGGGTCATGGCTAGAGGCGGCCGGGACTCGATCGTGGGCTCGCTTTGCCGTCAGGGCGACAGGATCCCTGGTAGAATGCCGGGACGACCGGTTCGAACGCTGCCTGGACCCTCAGCCGAAGCCGAGCCCGCAGCATCACCCCCGCCGTAGCGCCGCCAGGACCTTGCCACCCGGTCGACCGGTGGCCGGCATACCGAGCTGGCGCTCCACGTCCTTGATCGCGTCGCGGGTCTTGGCGCCGACCTTGCCGTCCGGTTCGCCGACATCGTAGCCGCGGGCGATCAGGCGCGATTGCAGATCACGGCGCTCGGCCCGCGACAGCGGCGGGTCGTCGGTCGGCCACTCGGCCTGAACGCCGGGGCGTCCGCGCAGGCGGTCCGACAGGACGGCGATGGCGAGCCCGTAGGATTCCGCGGCGTTGTAGGAGTAGATCGCGTCGAAGTTCTTGGTCACGAGGAAGGCAGGACCGTCGATGCCGGCGGGGGCGATGATGCCCGCAGGCCCCTCCCCCGTCAGCGGGCGCCCATCGACGCGGGTGACGCCGAGGGACGTCCAGTGGCCGACCGCATGCTTGTTCTTGCGGCCGGCGGCCGCGACGTTGAAGCCGCGCGGCAGCCTCACCTCGTAGCCCCAGGGCTGCCCGTTCGACCATTTGGCGACCCTTAGGAAATTGGCGGTCGAGGCCACCGCATCCGCCACGGAATCGACCACGTCGCGCCGGCCGTCGCCGTCGCCGTCGACCGCCAGTCTCTGGTAGGTCGTCGGCATGAATTGGGTTTGGCCGAAGGCGCCGGCCCAGGAGCCGGTCAGCCGCGAGGCCTCGATGTCGCCCCGCTCGATGATCTTCAGGGTCGCGATCAATTCGCCGCGGAAGAAGTCGCGGCGGCGATTGCCCGAGCAGGCCAGCGTGGCCAGCGATTGCACCAGCGGCATCTTGCCGAGATTCTTGCCGAAATTGGACTCGACGCCCCAGACGGCCGCGATGGTGTGGCGATCGACGCCGTAGCGGGCCTCCGCGTTCGCGAGGGCCTGGGCATGCTGGCGCATCGCCGCGCGACCGTCCTCGACCCGCTCCTCGTCGACCAGGGCCGACATGTAGTCCCAGATCGGTGTCTTGAACTCCGGCTGGGCCTGGGACAGCTCGATCACCTTGTCGTCGTAGACGATGCCGCTCGTGGCGGCCCGGAACGTCTGGGCGGAGACCCCGGCGCCCGCCGCCTGCGCCTGGATGCCGGCGAGGCAAGACTGGAAGTCGGCGCGTGCCGGAATGGCGGACAGCCCTGCGGCGAGGGCCATGGCGATCAGGCTGGCGCGAACGGTCGGCGTCGGCATGGTCCGGTGTCTCCGGCTTATCGGATGCGTCTTCGAGCCTGATTCAGGCGACACGAGGGTTAACGAAGGGTGACGCGGTCTCGTCCCTGGCAATCGGACCATCCTCTCGAATTGACGCAGGGCCGCTTCTCGTCTAGCAGGCGCGGACGAACGGGGCTCCTCAGCGGGGCCCCGCGTCGTTTTCATGCGCACCCGCGAGCGGCAACGTCCGCTCTGTCGTCCTCGGACAGCTCCGGCCGAAGAGGAAAAGGAGGGCGCGTTCCTCACGTATCTTGTTCCAGAGGAACAGCGAATGTCCAAACGCGTCCAGGCGAAGCACAAGCTCGATCGCCGCATGGGCCAGAACATCTGGGGCCGCCCGAAGAGCCCCGTGAACCGCCGCGAATACGGCCCCGGCCAGCACGGCCAGCGCCGTAAGGGCAAGATGAGCGACTTCGGCACGCAGCTGCGCGCCAAGCAGAAGCTCAAGGGCTATTACGGCAACATCACCGAGAAGCAGTTCCGCCGCTACTACGCCGAGGCGATCCGCCTGCGCGGCGATTCCGGCGAGAACCTGATCGGCCTGCTGGAGCGCCGCCTCGACGCGGTGGTGTACCGCTCGAAGTTCGTCGCGACCCCGTTCGCCGCGCGTCAGTTCGTCAACCACGGCCACGTCAAGGTCAACGGTCGCCGGGTCAACATCCCGAGCTACCAAGTGAAGGTCGGCGACCTGATCGAGGTGAAGGAAGCCTCCCGTCAGCTCGAGATCGTCGTGGTGGCCTCGCAGCTCGCCGAGCGCGACGTGCCCGACTACATCGAGGTCGATCACCAGAAGATGACCGCCCGCGTGACCCGCATCCCCGGTCTGTCCGAGGTGCCGTACCCGGTGCAGATGGAACCGAACCTCGTCGTCGAGTTCTACTCGCGCTAAACGCTTCGGACCTCGTCCGAATGCGGAAAGGGCCGCCCCTCGGGGCGGCCCTTTCTCGTTTCGGGCGATGCGGTGGGTCGTCGAAATTCTCCGAGAACACTCGGCCATCGCCTGGGACTGGACGAAGTCGCGCAGCAGAAATCCGAACGGAGGTCTGCCGTCGCAGGGCGTCGTTCTCAGAAGCGCTTGGCGATCAGGGCCTCGGATTGCGGGGCCGGCTCCGCCTGGGCGAGCGCCTTGCGCAGCATTTCCACCGCTGCGGCGGGATCGTCGCCGACGAGGTAATTGAGATCGAGGCCCTCGCGGATGAAGCCGTGGCCGCGCATGTGGTCGAGCAGGGTGATGAGCGGATCCCAGAAGCCATTCACCGAGAGGAGCAGGATCGGCTTGGCGTGCTGCCCGAGCTGCGCCCAGGTCATCTGCTCCACCAGTTCCTCGAGGGTGCCGATGCCACCGGGCAAGGCCACGAAGGCGTCGGCGCGGTCGAACATCAATTTCTTGCGCGTGTGCATGTCGGAGACCACGATGGTCTCCTGAATGGCGTCCAGCATGCGCTCGCGCGATTTCAGGAAGTCCGGAATGATGCCGGTGACGTGGCCGCCCGCCTCAAGGGCCGCCTGAGCGACCGTGCCCATCAGGCCGACATTGCCGCCGCCATAGACGAGATTGATGCCCGCTTGCCCCAAAGCCGTGCCGAGGGTGCGTGCGGCTTCCGCGAAGGCCGGATCACCACCGAAGCCGGAGCCGCAATAGACGCAGACGGATGTGAGACGATCCATCAGGCGCCCCCGCGTTGGGAAACCGCCAAGCACTCGCCCGCGCCATACGCACGGAAAAGTGCTGAGTATCCTCGCGAATCCGGTCGGGCGGCAGGTTCGAGCTTTGGTGTTCTTCTCATGTTCGTTAATATGTCACGGGATTTAGACGGGTTGTCGACGGTCGGCGCGCGAACTGAAGCCCGCGCGTCACCGCGACTGCGGAATTGAGTAGGAGTTCGAGGACCATGACGGCTGAGGTGCGGCGAGGCATCGTGCTCGCGGTCGCGGGCCTGCTCGGCGGCTTCGCCATGGTCGTCGCGCTGTTTGGAACGGGGGAACTCCTCAAGCGCAATGTCGCGGGCGGTTCCTCCGCCGAGGCGCCGGCCGCGGCGCCCCCCGTAGGATCGGACAACGCTGCTCCTCTTGCCGCTCTCACGCCGCCGCCGCAAGGAAAAATCCCGGCTCGCGAGGCGGGGCCGGTCCCCGGCATTGCGATCGAGCCTGCGCCCGCTGCGCCCGAGGGCGCGCCGACCTTCGACATCGTGCGCGTCGAGCCGGATGGGGCGAGCGTCGTGGCGGGGCGCACAGTTCCGAATGCGAAGGTGGAGCTGCTGCGCGACGGGCGTCCCTATGCCAGCGCGATCGCCGATGCCTCCGGCCAGTTCGCCCTGACCCCGCCCGACCTTCCGGTAGGATCGAGCGAGATCGCCCTGCGGGCCACATCGCCGGATGGACGGCCGTTGACGGGTCGCGAGAGCGTCACCGTGGTCGTGGCGGAGAAGCGCAACGCCAAGCCGCTGATCGCGCTCAGTGCCCCCGACGCGCCGACGCGGGTGCTGTCGCAGCCGGGCATGCCCGAGAGCGGTCAGGGCGGTACGGCCACGGCCTTCGCAGAAACGCCCGGCAAGGCCCCGGTCGAGGGGAGCGGAGCGAGTCACGGTGGAGGAAAACCCGGCATCGAGGGAAGAGGCTCCGCCGCGCCGACGCGCGAGGCGGCCCGGACGCCTGTTCCGGCCAAGGGCAAGCCCGGTTCCGCCGTCCCGGCGACGGCCCCCGGGGCCGAGGCAGCGCCGCGGATCGTCAGTGTCGACGCTCAGGAAGGCGGCAGACTCGACGTGACCGCTCAGGCCGTTCCCGGCGCTACTCTTCGCCTCTACCTCAACGACACCCTGGTGGCTTCCGGGCATCCCGGGACGGACGGGCGCATCGCCTTCACGATCGGCCGCGGGGTGCGGCCGGGCGCTTATCAGATCCGTATCGACTCGGTCGATCCGGCGGGCGGCAAGGTTCAGCGGCGCGCCGAGGTCTCCTTCACCTATCCCGAGAGTGCGGCGACCCGGATCGCCACCGCGGAGAAGCCGGTGGGCGGCGTCCCCGCCCTGCCCGCACCGAAAACCGCCGCAACTCCGCCTGCGACGCCTCCGGCCGCGGCGACCCAACCGATGACGGGACAATCGGCGGCGAAGCCGGGCGCGAGACCGAATGCGCCTGGGAGCGAGCACGCGATCCCGGCAGGCCGCACGGGCGGTCATGAGCCGGTCGAGGGACAGGCGGGCTCATCGCGGTCGTCGTCCGTCCAAGCCTCGCGACAGGATCCCCGCACGCCTGAATCGGCGCCCGAAACCCGGCCCGCGCCGAGCCTCGCCGGCAATCCGGCTTCGCCCATGGCGCCGCCTACCTCGGCCGGGCCCAACCCTGGTGTGCCCGCATCCGTTGTGCCCTCACCCGGCACGCCCGTGCCGAGGATGCCTACGCCCGGTACGCCTTCGGTGGCGGCCGCCGGCGGTCCGGGCAGCCCGAGCGTCACCGGAGACGGTGCCACCGCCGCCGCTCTGTCGCCGAAGCTGCCCGAGAGCGCGGCACCCGGGGAGGACCGGCGAACGGCCGATGAGCCCGGCGCCGGCACCGTGTTCGTGCCCGAGATCAGCACCGCACGGATCACCCGCGGCGACAGCCTGTGGCAGATCAGCCGGCGCACCTACGGCAAGGGCAATCGCTACACGGTCATCTACGACGCCAACCAGGAGCAGATCCGCGATCCGGACCTGATCTATCCCGGACAGATCTTCGTTCTGCCGAAGGATGCGCCCGCCGCGGCGGACAACCCCGCGCCCAAACGCACCTGAGGGAGCGCATCTGGCCCGGCAGGGCCGCGCAGGGTGTCGCCGTTCCCACGGGATGCACGGCGGCGGCGTAAGCCCTATATGCGGACAACGGACGACGCGGGCTGCCTTTCCAGGCTCGGGCCGTCATCATTCCCGCATCCACTCCCGATCCGATCATGGCAACCGCATCCGAGCCGGCGGCGCCGAGCGCGTCCGCGCCGCTCGAACGACCCGGCCTTCTCGAAACATACCGGCGCCTCTGGCCCTATCTGTGGCCGCAGGCCCGTGGCGATCTCCAGCGCCGCATCTTCCTCGCCTTCGGCCTGCTCATGCTGGCCAAGGCCGCCACCATGGTGATGCCCTTCACCTTCAAATGGGCGACCGATGCCCTGGTGGCGGCCACCGGCAAGGATGCGAGCGCCGTCCCCGCCGGGCTCATCTCGGCGCCCTTCCTGTTGATCGGCCTCTACGGCCTGTCCCGGGTCGCCATGGCGGCCATGACGCAGGTGCGCGACGGCTTGTTCGCGAAGGTGGCGATGCATGCGGTGCGGCGCCTCGCCCTGCTCACCTTCGAGCACATGCACCGCCTGTCCCTGCGCTTCCACCTCGAGCGCAAGACCGGCGGTCTCACCCGCGTGCTGGAGCGCGGCCGCAACGGCATCGAGGAATTGTCGCGCCTGATGGTGCTGACGCTGGTGCCGACCATCGTCGAGCTCGCTCTCGTGCTTGGGATCCTGGCCTGGGAATTCGACTGGCTCTACTCGGTCGTCGTGGCGACCATGATCGCCGCCTATCTCGGCTTCACCTGGAAGGCGACCGAGTGGCGCATCGGCATCCGCCGCCGGATGAACAACTCCGACACCGACGCCACGACGAAGGCGGTCGATTCTCTCCTCAACTACGAGACCGTGAAGTATTTCGGCGCGGAGGGCCGCGAGACCGCCCGCTACGACGCCTCGATGGCGACGTACGAGAAGGCTTCGACCCAGACCTACGTCTCGCTCGCGGTGCTCAACGCGGGCCAAGCCGTCATCTTCACCATCGGCATGACGGCGGTGATGATCCTGGCCGCACGCGACATCATAGCCGGTCGCACCACTATCGGCGGCTTCGTGCTGGTCAACACGATGCTGGTGCAGCTCTCCATGCCCCTGAACTTCATGGGCATGATCTATCGGGAGATCAAACAGGCCCTCGTCGATATCGACGACATGTTCCGCATCATCGATCGCAATCCCGAGATCGCCGACCGCCCCGGTGCGCCGACGCTCGCGGTGCCCGCGGGAATCGTGCGGTTCGAGGACGTGCGCTTCGCCTACAACCCGGAGCGACCGATCCTGCGGGGGGTCTCGTTCGAGGTGCCGGCCGGACGCACGGTCGCCATCGTCGGCCCCTCGGGTGCCGGCAAATCGACGCTGTCGCGGTTGCTGTTCCGCTTCTACGAGCCGCAGAGCGGGCGCATCACCATCGACGGGCAGGACATCGCGACGGTCCGTCAGGATTCGCTGCGGGCGGCCATCGGCATGGTGCCGCAGGACACCGTCCTGTTTAATGACACGATCGGCTACAACATCCGCTACGGTCGTTGGGACGCCAGTGAAACGGAACTGCGCGAGGCGGCGCGCCTCGCCCAGATCGACCGCTTCATCGAGAGCCTGCCGGAGGGCTACGAAACGCCGGTGGGCGAGCGCGGCCTGAAACTGTCGGGCGGCGAGAAGCAGCGGGTCGCGATTGCCCGAACCATTCTGAAGGCGCCGCCGATCCTCGTTCTCGACGAGGCGACCTCGGCCCTCGATTCCTTCACCGAACGCGAAATCCAGGCGGCGCTCGACCGCGTCAGCCGCGGCCGCACCACCCTGGTCATCGCCCACCGTCTGTCGACGGTGGTGAATGCCGACGAGATCCTCGTGCTCGATCAGGGCCGGGTCGTCGAGCGGGGCGACCACGCGAGCCTGCTGGCACGGGGAGGCGTCTACGCCGCCCTGTGGGACCGTCAGCGGCAGGCGGATGCGGCGCGCGAGGCGCTGAAGCGTGCCGAGGACGAGCGGGCGCTGTCGGATGCGGCAGCCTCGGAGCCCGAGCCTGTCGGTTGAGACACCCCTGACTAAAAGCCCCGCATCACCCGCGGTTGACGTTCGCCCGGCCCCCTGCCATCGGGCAGGGTGAATTGGCCTCGCCGGAGCCCCATCGGAGCCCATGACCGACCTCATTGAGACCATCCGCCGGACGCTCGTACCGATCCACAAGGAGGGCTATCCCTTCATCCTGATCGGCATCGTGCTCACCGTCGGCGCCGGCCTCTTCTCGCAGTTCTTCGCCTGGGTGTTCCTGATCCTCACCCTGTGGGTCTGCTACTTCTTCCGCGATCCCGAGCGCGTCGTGCCGGTCGGCGAAGGCCTCGTCATCTCGCCGGCCGACGGGCGGGTGAACCTGATCTCGACGGTGCTGCCGCCGCCGGAGCTCGACCTCTCGCACGAGCCGATGCTGCGGATCTCCGTGTTCATGAACGTGTTCGACTGCCACGTGAACCGGGTGCCGGTCAGCGGCAAGATCGGCCAGATCCACTACACGCCGGGCCTGTTCCTCAACGCCGAACTCGACAAGGCGAGCGAGGACAACGAGCGCAACGGCATCGTCATGGAAACGACGCATCGCGGCCAGCCTTTGCGCATCGGTGTGGTGCAGATCGCCGGTCTCGTGGCCCGGCGCATCGTCGGCTTCGTTTCGGCGGGCGAGTCGAAGCAGGTCGGCGAGCGCTTCGGCCTGATCCGCTTCGGATCGCGGGTCGATGTCTATCTCCCGGTCGGCACCAGGGTTCTGGTCGGGCTCGGCCAGAAGGCGGTGGCGGGCGAGACGGTGCTGGCCGATCTCGGCGGCGGCCCGGAGCGCAGCTTCCGTCGGATCTGAGCGCGGCCGAGCCAGCAGAGTCAGAAGCGATATGGACGATCTCTTCCCGCCCTTCGCGCCCGATCCGAACGACCGCCCGAGGCGTTTTCGCCCGGTGCCGTTCCGGATGATCGCGCCGAACATGATCACCCTGCTGGCACTGTGCCTGGGGCTGACCGCCATCCGTCTCGCCTTCGAGGAGCGGTTTGAGCCCGCGGTGCTCGCCGTCGTCGTCGCCGCGGGCCTGGACGGGATCGACGGACGGGTGGCGCGCCTGCTCAAGGGCACGTCCCGCTTCGGGGCGGAGCTCGATTCGCTGGCCGATTTCGTGAATTTCGGCTGCGCCCCGGCGCTGATCCTCTACAGCTTCGCGCTGCACAACCTGAAGTCGGTCGGCTGGATCGTGTCGCTGGTCTTCGCCATCGCGATGTGCCTGCGGCTCGCCCGCTTCAACGCGATGCTCGACGATCCCAATCGGCCCGAGTGGAAGAAGGACTATTTCGTCGGCATGCCTGCGCCGGCGGGGGCGCTGACCGGCATGCTGCCGCTCTACCTGCATTTCCTCGACGTACCGTTCCCGCAATGGAGCACGGGCCTGATCCTGGCCTACGAGCTCGTCATCGCGCTGCTCGTCGTCTCCACCGTGCCGACCTTCTCGGGCAAGACCTGGGGCAAGCGCGTCCCGCGCGACCTCGTCCTGCCGATCTTCCTCGTGGTCGTGGTGGCCTTCGGCCTCGTCATCTCGTTCCCGTTCGAGGCGCTCGCCGCGGTGAGCCTCGGCTATCTCTGCGTCATCCCCTTCGGCGCCGTGCAGTACCGCAAGCGCCTGCGGCGCGAGGGCGAGGAGACGTCACCGGCCGAGACGACGTAACGAGCCACCCACTGCCTCCCAACCAAATGCCTCATCCCGAGGTGGCGGCGCGAAGCGTCGCCCTCGAAGGAGGCCTCCAGAAGCCTCCGCGGGACCTGGAGCCTCCTTCGAGGCTGCTGCGCAGCATCTCAGGATGAGGACGATGGATTGGATCGGAGCGTCGCCCTACCCTCAGCCCGCCACCGTCCAAGTGGTGGTGCCGTCCTTGTTGTCCTTCACGCTCACACCCATCGCGACCAGGGCATCGCGCACGCGGTCGGAGGCGGCCCAGTCCTTGGCGGCCCGCGCCGCCTTGCGCTCGGCGATCAGCGCCTCGACCGTGGCGACATCGACACCCGCTGCGCTTACCCGGGCCGCCTCGCGCTGAGCCTTGGTTTCCCCCAAAAATCCCATCAGCCCGGCCGCCGCCTTGAGCGCGGAAGCGTCCGTGCCCGCGAGCCGGTGCAGCTCGCCGATCGCGGCCGGAGTGTTGAGGTCGTCGCAGAGCGCGTCGATCACGCCGTCGGAGATTGAATCCGTCGGCGCCGCCTCGCCCGCCGCGTCGTACCAGCGCTCCAGCATGCGGTTGGACTCCTCCAATCCCCGCAGGGTCCAATCGATCGGCTGGCGATAGTGGGTCTTGAGCATGTTGAGGCGCACGACCTCGCCCGGCCAATCGGCGAGCACCTGACCGATGGTGATGAAGTTGCCGAGCGATTTCGACATCTTCTCCCCCTCGACCTGGAGGAAGCCGTTATGGAGCCAGACATTGGCCATCACGCTCGTGCCGAAGCAGCAGCGGGATTGGGCGACCTCGTTCTCATGGTGCGGGAAGATCAGGTCGATGCCGCCCGCATGGATGTCGAAGGTCTCGCCGAGATGCTTCCACGACATCGCCGAGCACTCGATGTGCCAGCCGGGACGGCCGCTCGCCTCGATGCCGCAGGGTGACGGCCAGGACGGCTCGCCCTCCTTCGACGGCTTCCACAGCACGAAATCGAGCGGCGAGCGCTTGTAGGGCGCGACCTCGACCCGGGCGCCGGCCTCCATCTCGTCGAGGGGGCGCTTCGACAGGGCGCCGTAATCGGGCATGGACGGCACGTCGAACAGCACGTGCCCTTCGGCCACGTAGGCGTGGCCCGCGCCCACCAAGCCCTCGATCAGGCGGTGCATCTCGCCGATATGGTCGGTCGCACGCGGCTCGACGAAGCGGAGGCGCTCGCCCGCGACGTTCACATCGTCGGCCATCAGGACGCCCAGGGCGCGGATGTCGGCGTGGAACTGCGCCAACGTACCGTCGGTGAGTTCCCGGATGGTGATGCCGCGCTCCCGCGCGCGCGCGTTGATCTTGTCGTCTACGTCGGTGACGTTGCGGGCATAGGTGACGTGCGCCGGGCCGTAGAGATGGCGCAGCAGCCGGAACAGCAGGTCGAAGACGATGATCGGCCGGGCGTTACCGATATGGGCCGCGTCGTAGACCGTCGGGCCGCAGGCATACATCCGCACATGCGCCGGATCGATCGGCGTGAAGGCCGCCTTCTCGCGGGTCAGCGTGTTGTAGAGCCGCAACATCGGGGTCATCGAAATGGTCCCGCCGGAACCGTCCGGCCTTCGCGACGGCCACGAGCCGTCCTCGGTTTCTCTTTGCGCTGCAGCGCGTTCGACCGTCCGGCGCGGGTGGCGTCTCAACCGAACGCCGCATTGCCGCCCGAGCCGCTCCCGCTCGCTGTTGCACCGCCGCGACGGTCGCCGGTCGTGCCTTCAGCTAACCCAGAACCGTGAGGAATTCGAGAACGACGGCGCCCCGGCCACGGCTCAACCGACCGTGACCGTGACACGCAAGAGTTTGTTTACCGAGCCGTCCGAACACTCCGCAATCGAGCGAACCCGTCAACAAGGTCTTCACCATGCGCCGTCCGGTCGTCGCCCTCCTCGCCCTTGTCCTGACCACGGCCGCGCATCAGGCCCATGCCGGCGAGGCGGCCCCGGCCCGCGCGCATGTCGAGAAGACTTTCCTGATTCCGGCGGAAGAGGGCTACGGCGTCGGCGAGTGCCTCAGCTCCGGTCCGAGCGAGTGCGGTCAGGTGGTCGCCAATGCGTGGTGCGAGTCGCAGGGCTACGCCAGCGCCGTCAATTACGGTGTCGCCGCCCAGGACGAGTATACCGGAGCGATCCCGGCCGCCCCGATGCCGGCGCCGAACGCGGCCCGTCCGCTTCGCATCACCTGCCAGGACTGAATTTCTCTCTCTTCGGCGTCGTCATTCCGGATACGCCTGCCGCGCTCCGGAACGACGACAGTGACGTTTGTCGGGGGCTATTTCACGAAGTCCCCGCATTTCGGCGGCGCCTCTGTTCCCCAAGGGGCCAAGGGCACGCTGGAGGTTGAATTCTTCGGCGAGCCCTGCACCACCTTGTCGGAATAGACCATGTAGATCAGCGTGTTGCGCTTGGCGTCGCAGCCCCGCACGATCTGCATCGATTTGAAGATCAGCGACCGCCGTTCGCTGAACACCACCTCGCCCTGCTTGAACTTGTCCTTGAACTGCACTGGCCCGATCTGGCGGCAGGCCAGCGAGATGTCCGAGACGTCCTCGGCGAGGCCCAGCGTCCCCTTGATGCCGCCCTTCTCGGGCTGGGTGTACCAGCAGGCCACACCCGCCACCGCCGGATCGTCGATGCCGTACACGACGAGCTTGTCGTTCGGGGTGAGCGGGCGCCACACCGTCGACTTGTCGAAGATCCGGTCCGGATCGTCCGCCGCCCCGGCGACGCCCGGCAGCGCTGCGGCGGCGAGGCCGGCCGCCACCATCACACGACGGGCATTCCCCATGGTGCCCCTGAGCCACATCATCGACGCAATCCCCTCAAAGCCTGGCCGTAAACACATGGTGTCCCTGTCCCCCGACGGCGAGGGGTATTAACATGTGCGTGAGGCGGTCGGCCGCTTCACGCCGGCCTGGCCGTTTCCGCGACCTCCTGCCCGAGATCCCAGCATCCCCCCATGCCGCCGATCGGAATGCAGCTTCGCCGTGCCCTCTCCGCGCTTGCCGCGGCAACGGCCCTCGTCCTCGCGCAGGCGGCGCCCGCCGCTGCAGGCGACGTCTGGGCGTGCCAGCGCTACAAGACGGAACTGGCCAATCTCAATGCCAGCGCCTCCACGGCCGCCGCGCTTCAGAGCGAGGTGGCACGGCTTCAGACCTACTACCGCAGCCTGAACTGCGAGGGCGGCCGGTTCCTGTTCTTCGATACCCGGCCCCCGCAATGCGGAGCGGTCGAGGCCCGCATCCGCTCGCTCAACGCCACCTATGGTGGCGGCGACGGCGAGGTGGTCGCGGCACGCCGCCGTCAGCTCGTGGCATCCGTATCGAGCGCCTGCAGCGGCGTCATGCCGGAACCTGGTCAGGAAGCGCGCGTCGGCGGCGCTCAGACCGCCCGGGGCGGCGCTCAGGTGATCTGCGTGAAGACCTGCGACGGGTCCTACTTCCCGATGGCCAACCTGCCCGATGGACGGGAGGGCGCGGACGAGATGTGCCAGGCGTTGTGCCCCGGCACGGAGGCTCTGGCCTACTCGATGCCGCACGGCGACGACGCGCTGAAATACGCCGCGACCCTCAAGGGCAGCCGCGCCTACACGGCGACGCCCACGGCGTTCAAGTTCCGCACCAGCTTCACGCCGAATTGCTCGTGCAAGAAGGAAGGGCAGAGTTGGGCGCAGTCTCTCGCCAAGGCCGAGAGCATGTTGGTCCGGCACAAGGGCGATATCTTCGTCACACCGATGACCGCAGAGCGGCTCTCGCGGGCGCCGAAGGTGCGTCTAACCCTGGTCGGTCGCGCCGACCGGACGGCGGCGACATTGGCCGCCGATGCCGCGAGCCGCGAAGGTGTAGTGGTCCAGCCCGAGGCTGCGGAAGCGACCGGCTCCACCGCTGCCGCCGCAGAGGCTCGCAGCGGCGCGATCCGCGTCATCGTCCCGGGCCTCGTCCCGGTTCCGGTCAACGCCGCAACACCCTGACGGAGGGCGCGCCAAGAGGCGCGCTTGTCTCGCCGAAGGACCCGTCACCGCCCGCCCGACCCGGCGGCCGACGCCGATTCCGACCGATGATTTGACGCTTCGCGACCGGGAACCATATCGGCCCGACAGTGTTCGGAACCGCCGATCGCGTTTCACGAGGCCGTCCTACATGCGGATCACCCGCTCCCTGCTCCTCACCGGCACCATGCTGCCGGCTCTCCTCCTGTCAGACCTGACCTTTGCACGTTCGCTCGGCGAAGCGGCGACGGGACGGATCGAACTCGCGCAGCGGGGCGATCCGGAAGGACCGGGTGGTGGTGGCCGTGGCGGTCCCGGTGGACCCGGCGGTCCGGGTGGCCCAGGGGGGCCGGAGCGCGGTGGGCCGGGCGGACCCGGCGGACCCGGCGGTCCCGGTGGCGGCCGTGAGCGTCCGGAGCCGCGTGAACGTCCCGAGCCTCGGCAGGCCCAGCCGGAGCGTGCAGCCCCACCGGCCGCCCGCGAACGGCCGGATCGGCCTGAGCGACCTGACCGGCCCGACCGCCCTGACCGCCCCGAACGTCCTGCGCCCGCCGAACGTCCGGCGCCTCCGGCTGCGCGGGAGCGGCCGGATCGCCCTGAGCGTCCCGATCGCCCTGAACGTCCGGAGCGGCCCGATCGCCCTGCGGCTCCTGCTCGTCCTGATCGTGACACCCCGGATCGTCCCGAACGGCCGACGCCGCCGACGGCGCGGGAGCGTGCACCGACGCCGGATCGCGAGACGCCCGCTCGTCCCGGCCGTGATGCGACCCCGGATACGCCCGCCCGCCCCGGCCGCGACGCGGCGCCGGATCGTCCCGGCCGCGATGCGCCCGCTCGTCCTGATCGCGAAGCACCGGCTCGTGGTGGTCGCGACGCCGATCGCCCCGATGCTCCCGGCCGTCCGGATCGCGACGGCCCGAACCGTCCGGGCCGTGATGCGACCCCAGATACGCCCGCCCGCCCCAGCCGTGATGCCACTCCAGATCGTCCGGGTCCGGGCCGCGACACGCCCGATCGCGACCAGCCGGCTCGCGGTGGGCGCGACGCCGATCGTCCCGAGACGCCACCGAATCAGCGTCCCGGCGTTCCGGGTCGCCCGGTTCAGCCGCCCGGCACCCCGCCGAGCGCTGAGCGCCCGGACCAACCCGGAACCAATCCGGCGACGCCGCCGAATCAGCAGCCGGGCGTGCCCGGCCGGCCGGTGGCGCCGAACCAGCAGCCCGGCGTTCCGGGTCGCCCGGTTCAGCCGCCCGGTACCCCGCCGAATGCGCAACAACCCGGCCAGCCGCCCCAGCCCGGCGTCGGTACGCCGCCGCCCCCTCCGCCCGGTGCGCCCGGCGCGGTGCAACCCGGTGGGCGCGACGGGCGCCTCGATGATGACCGCCGCGACGGACGCGATCGTGACGACCGCTTCGGCCGGGACGGGCGCGACCGCGACGACCGGTTCGGTCGCGATGGACGTGACCGGGACGACCGCCTCGGCCGGGATGGACGCGACCGCGATGATCGCTACGGCCGTGACCGCTTCAACGTGCCCGGCACGCCGGCCTACATCCCCGGCGGCTTCCGCGACGACGATTATCGGATCCGCGATTACGAGACGATCCGGCGCGACCGCCGCGAATACGACGTGGACGGTCGGACGTACTATCGTGAGCCGGGCCGCATCATCGTCCGCGACCGCGACGGCTACTTCATCCGTCACGACGAGAACGAGCGGTTCCGGACGATCTACGGTGATCGCGGCTATCGCAGCGAACGCCGGGGCGGCGAGATCTACAGCTACGTCGACAGCCCGGCGGGCGGTCAGATCATCACGGTGGTGGACGATGACGGACGCTTGCTGCGCCGTTCGCGCCGCTACGCGGATGGGCGCGAAGTCTTCCTCATCAACAACGCCTATGGCGGTGCTCCGCGTCCGATCTACGAAGATGTCGTCGACCTGCCGCCGCCGGATATCCGTATCCCGCGCGACCGCTACATCGTCGATTACGAGCGGGCCGACGAGCGCACCGTCTATCAGGCACTCTCCGCCCCGCCGGTGGTGCCGGTCGACCGGCGCTACACCCTGGATCAGGTGCGCTACTCGCCGCAGCTGCGCGCCCGGATGCCGAGCGTGGACATCAACACCATCACGTTCGACACCGGCTCGTTCACCGTGACCCCCGATCAGGCTCAGCGCCTGTCGACCATCGCGGCGGCGATCAACCAGGCGGTCAAGGCCAATCCGCAGGAGGTCTTCCTGATCGAGGGCTATACCGATGCGGTCGGCGCGGAAGTCGACAACCTGTCTCTGTCCGATCGTCGCGCCCAATCGGTCGCCGCGGTGCTGACGCAGAACTTCCAGGTGCCGCCGGAGAACCTGACCACCCAAGGCTATGGCGAGCAATATCTGAAGGTGAACACGCAGGAAGCGAACCGCGAGAACCGCCGCGTCACGGTCCGCCGCATCACCCCGCTGCTGCAGCAGCAGGCGGAGGGTCAGCCGCAATCGGCGCCTCCGCAGTGATCGACGGCGCTTGAACCTCTCCCGCCTGCGGGAGAGGTTGGCCGGCCATGCAGAACGAAGAACGAGCGCTGGTCCCCAAACCAGCGCTCGTTTTTTTTGCCTGCCTTTCGAGGGCCGTCCCCTATACCCTTGTCGGGCCCCTGAATGGGCACAACGACTTGAAGTTATCGGCCGGGCGCTCATCCCTCGGGGCCGATTCCGGACGCTGAGGATCACGTGGAATGTCGAATGCCAGCGACCGGTTGATCGAGGCCGGGACGCCGGCCTTCCGCCGGGCGACGCTCGCTCTGTTCGCCGCCGGATTCTCGACCTTCGCCGTACTCTACGGCGTGCAGCCGCTTCTTCCGGTCTTCGCCGATCAATTCTCCGTCTCGCCCGCGGAGAGCAGCCTCGCCCTGTCGTTGCCCTGCGCGACACTGGCCATCGCGCTCCTCGTCGTCAGTCCCCTGTCCGAGGTGTTCGGCCGCAAGCCGGTGATGACGACCTCGCTGTTCGCCTCCGCACTCCTCACCATCGGCGCGGTGTTGATGCCCGATTGGCACGGTTTCCTGGCGCTGCGCGCACTCACCGGCCTCGCGGCGAGCGGCCTGCCCGCCGTGGCGATGGCCTATCTGAGCGAGGAGATGCATGGGCGCGCCATCGGCCTGTCGATGGGTCTCCTCATCGGCGGCAATGCGCTCGGCGGAATGGTCGGGCGGCTGCTGGCGGGCGTGATCGCGGATCACGCGTCCTGGCGCTGGGGGCTCGGCACCATTGGCGTGCTGGCCCTCTTGGCCGCCGTCGCCTTCCAATTCGGCCTCCCGGCCTCCCAGCGGTTCCAGGCCCACCGGATGCGCTGGCGCGAGGTGCCCGGCACCTTCACACATCACTTCCGCGATGCCGGCCTCCCCTGGCTGTTTCTGGCGCCGTTCCTGCTCATGGGCGGCTTCGTCTGCGTCTACAACTACATCGGCTTCCGCCTGCTCGATCCGCCCTACTCCCTGAGCCAGACGGCGATCGGCCTGATCTTCATCGTCTATCTCGCCGGCACCGCGAGCTCGGCCGTCACCGGGCACGTGGCCGGGATGCTCGGGCGCCGCAAGGTGCTGTGGCTGGCGATCCTGCTCGGGCTCGGCGGCATCGCCCTGACGATGGCCGAGAACCTGATCCTCATCATTCTCGGCATCGTCATCGTGACGGTCAGCTTCTTCGGGGCGCATTCGGTGGCGTCGAGCTGGGTCGGGCGACGCGCCTCGAGCGACCGGGCACAGGCCTCGGCGATCTATCTCTGCATGTATTATCTGGGCTCTTCGCTGCTCGGCACGGCCGGCGGCTGGTTCTTCTTGCATTACGGCTGGGGGGGCGTGGCCGGCTTCTTCGCCAGCCTCTACGTTGCCGCCCTCCTCGTCGCCCTGCGGCTGACCCGTCTGCCGCCACTGCCCCTCTCGTGAGGCCATCATGAGCGCGTCCGACAGTCACGAAACGCAGGTCGACCGCCAGTTCGGAGCGCGGGCCGCCGACTACGTCGCCAGCGCCGTCCACGGCGCGGGGGCCGATCTCGAAGCCCTTGCCGCCCTCTGCCGCGATGCTCCGTACGCGACGGTGCTCGATCTCGGCTGCGGCGGCGGCCATGTCGGCTACGCCGTCGCGCCGCATGTCCGTTCGGTGACCGCCCTCGATCTGTCGCAGGCGATGCTCGACGCGGTCGGATCGGAAGCTGCCCGGCGCGGCCTGACCAATCTCGTGACCCGCCGGGCCGCGGCGGAGTCCCTCCCCTTCGCGGATGCGAGCTTCGACTGGGTGCTGACACGCTACAGCGCCCACCACTGGACCGATGTGCCGGCGGCGCTCCGCGAGGCCCACCGCGTGCTCAAGCCCGGCGGACGCCTCGGTGTCGTCGATGTGATCCATCCTGGCTCGCCGCTGCTCGACACCCACCTTCAGTCCTGGGAGTTGCTGCGCGACCCATCGCATGTCCGCGATTACAGTGAGGGGGAATGGCGCGCGATGCTGGCAGAGGCCGGCTTCGTGCCGGGCCCGGCCCAGAGTTGGCGCAACCGCATGGAGTTCTCCTCATGGATCGCTCGAATGGGTACGCCGGTCGCCAAGGCCGCGATGATCCGAACCCTGCAGGAGGAAGCGCCGGACGCGGTGCGGGCGCATTACGCGGTCGAGGGGGACGGGAGCTTCACGCTCGACGTGATGATGGTCGTGGCGGAGGTCGATGGGGTTGCTTGAAATTCTCTTGCAGTCACTCCGCACCCGAAGACTTCGATTCGAAGATTGAATGCGGTTTTTATAATTGAGGGGCTGTCGTCTGGTTATTGCTCATCTCGAAAGGTATATTTTATTGTATCGAAGCTGTCGCTGGCGAATGTATAAAACAATCGCAGGGAGGCAGATGTGGTCGGGATGCCATGAAAGACGTTTCCGGGTATATAAAGTAAAGTTTCTGGCTTGAGCCGGTATATTTTGCCGTCTACCTCGACATCGGCTTCGCCGGCCAGGCCAAAGTACAATTCGGCTTCCGCGTGGCGATGTACAGCCCAGTGTTCCCCGGCCTCAAGCGACATGATGCCGGCGGTGAAAGTGTCGCTGGCCGTCACATCGGAAGACAACAGGGTGCGCCAACGAAAACGTCCTCTGACCGGATCGGCCCATACTTCGTCGGGTCGATCGTTCGAGTCGATGAGGAGTGGTGTAGGCATGGAGGTAGTCTATCGATCCGAGAGCGACCTTTTATACTGCGCCTTATGCGGGGTTGGCCAGTTCCTGTCTTCAAGCTCCACGCAGTCGTTCCAGCGCGCGCTCCCGCCCGATCAACGGCAGCAGCGCGGATAGATCCGGCCCATGATCCATGCCCGTCAGCGCCTGTCGCAGCGGCATGAACAGCGCCTTGCCCTTGGCCCCGGTGGCGGCCTTCACGGCGTCGGTCCAGGCTTTCCACGTGGTCGGGCCGAACGGATCGTCCGGCAGCAGGCGGGCCGCCTCGGCGATGAAGGCGGGATCGTGGATCACCGGCGTCACCGGCCCGGTCACCACCTGCCACCATTCGGCCGCGTCGGTCACGCGGGTCAGGTTGGCCCGCACTGCCAGCCAGAACTGTTCCGCACGATCGTCCGGCACCCCCATGGCGGTCAGGCGCTCGCGAGCCTCGGCGACGGGCATATCGTGGACAAGGCGGGCATTGAGGCTGTCCAACTCGGTGGGGTCGAACCGGGCCGGGGCGCGGGAGAGATGGGCGAGGTCGGTGAGCGTCGCCAGTTCGTCCAGGGAGTCGACCGGCCGCACCGCCTCCGCCGAGCCGGTCAGCACCGCGAGGGAGCGCACGGAAGCGGGCTCGTAGCCCGCCTCGCGCAGGCTTCGGAGTGACAGATGGCCGAGGCGCTTCGAGAGTCCCTCCCCCTCGGCGGTGGTGAGGAGATTGTGGTGGCCGAAGACCGGCACGGGCGCGCCGAGCGCCTCAAACAGCTGCACCTGCACGCCGGTATTGGTGACGTGGTCCTCACCACGGATCACGTGGGTCACGCCGACATCCGCATCGTCCACGACGGAGGGCAGAGTGTAGAGGTAGCTGCCATCGGCCCGCACGAGGACGGGGTCGGACAGCGAGGCGCAATCAACGTGGCTCTCGCCGCGCACGAGGTCGGTCCAGGCGACCACGCGGTGGTCGAGCAGGAAGCGCCAATGCGGGCGCCGGCCCTCGGCCTCCAGGGCAGCGCGGTCGGCCTCGGTGAGGTTCAGAGCGGCGCGATCGTAGACCGGCGGCTGGCCACGGCCGAGCTGGCGCTTGCGGCGGCGCTCCAACTCCTCGGGCGTCTCGTAGCAGGCATAGAGCCGGCCCGCCTGCTTCAGGCGCTCGGCGGCCGCGTCGTAGAGAGCGGTGCGGTCGCTCTGACGGAAAAACAGGTCTGGCACGATCCCGAGCCAGGCGAGATCCGTCTCGACGGCCTCCGCGAACTCCTGCTTCGAGCGCTCCCGGTCGGTGTCGTCGAGCCGCAGCAGGAACTTGCCGCCATGGCGCCGGGCGTAAAGAGCGTTCAGAAGCGCCGGACGGGCATTGCCGATATGCAGGAAGCCCGTCGGCGAGGGGGCGAAGCGGACGAGGGGAGCGGTGGCCATGCCGTCCGTCTACCCAAGTTTTTCGGGCGCTGCACCCGCCCTGCATCGGGGAGACGGTCGCTTCACGTGAATGGGCGTTGCAAACGATCCTGCTGCCTCAGTGTCCCCGACCCGGCACACCACCGATTGGCGCGTCGAGATCGCGGGCGCACCGAACGGCTCTCGTCGGGGCCACGAGGCATTGTCGGGTGTCTCGTGATGCGGTGACGCCCCCGCTTTACGCCGCCTGCCGGGTCGCCTGTCCGATAATTGGGAGCGGATCACGGCCGATCTCGGCCCGGTAGGTCGCGATCAGCTCCGCCGCACCGCGCAGGTGGCCCGGCTCGTCGCGGTAGCTGCCCGTGCCGGAAACCGGAGCGCCCTGCCAGCGGCGTTCGATGGCGGCGCGCTCCGGGGTCGCCATGAAGCCGTCGAGAAACGCATCGACCGCCATCAGCAGACGGCAGGATGACGGGTGGTCGGCGACGGCGGCGGCATAGGACCAGGGGGCCGGGGCGATGTTGCCGGGCACGATCTCGATCCGTCCGCGCCAGGGACTGTCCGGATGGGTCGACGCCCAGTGCATGATCGGGGCATCGACCGCGAAGGCATCGACGATGCCGTCGGCCAGCGCGTCGTGAATCCGTCCCTGATCGGTCATCGGCACGAGGCTCGCGAGCGTCGCCACCCGGCGCCCCTTGGCGGCGCATGTGTCGCCCCAGCGGATGCCGGCGGCGGTGAGCGTGGCGTAGGCGCTCGGATCGTTGATGACGCCGAGCGTCCGACCTTCGAGATCGGACAGGCTGCGGATGCGGGTATCGCATGCCCGTCGCGCCAGGACGTAGTGCAGGTAGGTGTAGGCCTTCGAATAGGCGACGCCCGGAAAGGCTTCGCTCGGCGGCAGGGCCGACCAGACGATGTCGGCCGGCGCCTCGTTCGGGCTCATCCCGGCTTCCAGCAACTCCGTGCACTGGTCCCACGGGCATTCGACGAAATCGACGGCGACGCCGAGATGGCGGGCAAAGGCCTGGACGTACTCGACATCGAGGCCGAGGAGCGGGCCGCCCTCGCGCTGGCGGAAGGACAGACCCTTGAAGGCCGGTTCGATGGCGACCCGCAGGCGCCCGCGGGCCCGCACCTCGTCGAGCCGGTCGAAGCCGGGCGTCAGGCGGGCCAGGCCGTGGCGTGTCACGTCCGGCGCCGATCCGCTGCCGGCGGCCTCCAACCCCTCGACCGAGAGGTCCAGAGCCCGCCGGACCTTGGTCTCCGTCCGCTCGATGGAGGTCTGCATCGCGCCGAGCGCCTCGCCGATCGAGGCGTTGCTGGCGCTGATCGCGGCGAGTTCGCCCCCGACCCCCCCGAGCAGGGTTTCGATCCGGTCGGCCGTGGCGCGCACGGCCGAGCCGAGGCCGTCGAGCGCCCGGTCGGTCGAGATGCGAAGCGCCTGCAACTCGGCACGGACATCGGTGAAATCGATGGTGGCGGCGACCTGTCGCGCGCTCTCGCGCGTCTGATCGGCGAGTTCGCGCACCTCCGCCGCGACCACGGCGAAGCCGCGCCCGTGCTCACCGGCACGCGCCGCTTCGATGGTGGCGTTGAGCGAGAGCATGCGGATCGTCGCGCCGATGCGGTCGATGGCAGCCGCCGCGCGGGCCGCTTCCGCCGCCTTGGCGTCGATCCGCTCACCGATCCGCCCGATCTCGGCGGTGACGGTGTGCATCGCTTCGGCCACCGCCCCGGTCAGCTCCTGGCGCAGGCGCTCGGCGGTGACGGCGGCGGTGTCGCGTCCGACATTGTCGCGCGTGGCGGCCAGCGACCGGTCGACGCCGTGGGTCTGGCGGCGAATCTCACGGGTAAAGTCTCCGGCCTGCCCGCTCGCCCGCAGGGCGTGGCGCAGCAAGAGGCCGACCCCCTCGAACGCTTCGGCGTCCGCCCCGGTCTCCACACTCCGCATCGTCGGCCGACCTCATCGGGGCGATGACTGCCCCGACAGCTATGGAAGCGCAGGCAAAGTTAAATTTCCGGAACCGACAGTAAGATTGATCGGGCATCTTTCGAAAATTCAGTCGAACACCGAGAGTTTGCAGGTAAATAGAGCATTATGCCGAAAAGCGAGGCAGCGGCGTCCGGTTGCGGCCGTCAGGGTTTCGGCACAGTCTCCGAATGCCCGTAGGCCAGCCCCAGGATCCGTTGACGCAGGGCTTCAGCCCAGACCGGGCGGCTGCCGGCGCCGTCCTCGATCACCACCGTCGCGGTCATTCCGGCCACCAGCGTGACCTCCGGCGGCACGCGGTCGATGCGGATGCGCACGGGTACGCGCTGCGCCAGCCGCACCCAGGTATAGACCGGATCGACATTCGGCAGTCCCTGCGTGCTCGGCGCGGCATTGGCCGTGGAGATGCCGAGGGTGAGGCTTTCCACGGTGCCGTGGAGGGGCACCGCATAGCCCATCAGAGCCATTTCGGCGGCGGCGCCGACGCGGATATGGGCCATCTTCGTCTCCTCGAAGTAGCCGTCGATCCAGAAGGAATCGGTGTCGATCACCCGGGCGTTGGCGGTCCCCATCGAGGCGAAGTCGCCGACCCGCAGGAGGAGGTTGGTGACGCGTCCGTTCACCGTCGAGCGGACCTGCGTGCGCTCGAGGTTCTTCTTGGCCTGGGCCAGCTGCGATTGCGCGGTCTCCAAAGCAGCCTCGGCGATCTTGGCGGTGCCGGCATATTGCTGCTTTTCCTCCACCGAGGTGGACACGGTGGAGAGCGCGGCCCGGCGGGCGGCCTGTGCCTGCTTAACCTGAAGATCGGCCTCCCGATTCTTGACCTCGGCTTCCGCCGAGGTGACCGAGACTTCGAAATCGAACGGATCGATGACGTAGAGTACGTCGCCGACCTTGACCTCCTGGTTGTCGACGACTTTCAGCGCGACGATCGACCCCGAAACCTGGGGCGCGATATTGGCCACCTGCACCCGCACCCGGCCGTCCCGCGTCCAGGGCGCGGTCACGTAGAATTGCCAGACCAGCCCGGCGGCGATCACAGCGAGGACGAGGATCGCGGCGGTGGCGGCGAGGCGCAGGACTTTGCCGAAGCGCCGACGCCGCCCGGCCCGCGGTTTCTCGGCCGAGCGCGCGGCCTCACGCGCGGCGCGGGGCTCGTCTTCGGGCGCCGCCTCCTCGACATCGGTCCGAGTCTGGTCATCGCTCTTCATAGCAGCACCACGACGAGGGCGAGGACGCACACATAGATACCGGCCTCCGCCAGCGGGGGATTGGCCACGAAACGCGCGAAGCGGATGCGGCGGAACAGGACGCGAAGCGCCACGAGAATCGCGAAGGCGACCAGCGCGTCGAGGACGAAGGGCGAGACCAGAATGCCGCCGATGGTCAAGTCGTGGTGCATCCGCACTCAAGTCTTTGTCGAGGCAGGGGTTGCCCGGGCGGGGACGAGAAAACGCTTCGAAGCCGTTAGGCCGGAACCGGTCATCACTCACGCGCTCGGCAGCGAGAGGCGCCTAAAGAAGCGCCCGTGGCGTCGGATCACGCGCGAGGCCATGGCGAGATCGGTGGCCGCGCGGGCCAGCATCAGGCGGACATCGCGGGATTGGCCGCTCGCGGCCCGGATCAGGCTCGTAGCGGCGCTGTCGAGCGCGTCGCAGCGACCGGTGGCGAGCGCTTCGCGGGCCCGGCCCACCCGTTCGGTTAAGTCGCCGACATGGCGCAACTGGCGGAGCTGCGCGTGCGCGCGGGCGGCGGCGGCCTCCAGCTGGGCCACGGCGAAGGCGTGATGCAGGCTTGCCCGGCGCACTGCGCCGCTGCCGGAGTTCCAGGCCGAGAACTGGAACAGCCGGTCGGCATTCAGGCTGGTGCGGGCGGTGGCGTCGCCCCCCTCCCCGGTCAGCGCCTCGGCGAGATCGCGCCGGGCCTCTTCGAGGGCGAAGGCCCGGTGTTGCGAGGCCGAGATCGGCAGGACGAGGCGCACCGTCAGGAACAGGATGATGGCCGCGATCACGACGAGCAGTGCATTCATCAGGAAGGTCTGCGGGTCGTAGCTCTGCGGGTTTTCCGGCGAGATCAGGACGGGGGTGAAGACCAGGGTGATGAAGCCCACCGTGAAGGTCGGCGGGTTGAGCGACAGGAAGCAGGCCAGGAACACCACCGGCGCCATGGCGATGGCGAGCAGCGGGAAGCCCTGGCTGCCGTTGAGGAAGACGAACAGGATCGTGCCGGCGCAGAGCGCGGCGAGCGGCATCCCGATCAGGACGCCGAGCGCGAATTTCCGCGGGTCGGGCGTCACCGAGGACAGCGCGCAGGTTGCCGCCACCTGCACCAGGGCGAAGGAGGTCTGGGGCAACCCGGCCAGAATGAAGAAGCCCGCCGTCACACCGAAGGCGATGGCGACGCGAAGGGCCGCGCGCAACGCCACCTGAAAGTCGCGATGCGTCGGCAGCGCCACGTTCCGCAGCGGCCGGTGCCCATCGCCGAGCGCCCGCAGGCCGTCTTCCGCGAAGGTCGCCGCGTTGGCGACATCGAGGGCCCGCTGCAGTGCCATCACCTCGTCGATGGGGCGCTCGCCGCTGCGGAGGCCTTCGTCGACGAGATCCCGCAGACGGTCGCCATCGCGTTCCAGATCGGCCGCCGAGCGTCCGTCCGAGACCGTGCGCAGGGCCAGTGCATGAGCCTCGCGCACGATCCCCTCCGGTTGCGGGATGCGGGCCATGGCGGCGGCCAGCGCTCGGCTCGCCGCTGCCAGCACGTAGAGCGCGGCGATGGCGCTGCGCGCCCCCGCCGCCCGGTTCACGCCGTCGTCGAGCTCGCCCGCGATGGCGCTGGCATCCGCCCGCATCGGCGCGATCCGGCCGATCAGTGCCGCCGTCCTCTCCGGCCCGGGATCGCCATGGGTCAGCGCCTCGCGGGCGAAGGCTCGGACCGTGGAGAAGGCCTCGGCCAAGCGGGGATTCAGGGCGTGCCACGTGCTCGGCGAGGCGAGGGCATCGTTGATGAATGTGATCGCCACGATCGCCACCGCGATGGCGGCGATGCGACCTACGGCGGCGTCGAAGGTGGTCTGCGGCGCATCGATATGGGCGATGGCGATGATCGCCACGGTATAGCCGGAGAGCATCGCCCCGTAGGCCCGGGTGTCCTGAAGGAACTGGGCGACGAAGACACAGAGCCCCAGCCACAGCGCGAACCCGACGAGAAGCAGCACCCGGTCCTGCGCGAAGAGGGACATCAGGACGATGGCGACCATGCCGCCGACGAGCGTGCCGAGGAAACGATAGAACGCCTTCGACAGGGCCTGTCCGCGCTTCGGCTGGGCCAGGATCGCCACGCCGACGGCGGCCGAGGACGCGCTGTCGAGCTGGAGCCAGAAGGCGGCGTAGAGCGCGAGCATCATGGCGATCCAGATGCGCAGCGCGAAGGCCCAGGCCGCCGGCTTCGGAACCCATCGGTCGAGCGCATCGACGAGACGCGCGCCGATGCCCGTCGCGCCGGCCTCCGCCCGACTCATGGTCGCGGTCCATTCAGGAGGGTGGCGTCGCGAGCGAGCCCGGCCACCCGTGTCTGCCAGAGGCAGAGCAACGGCGCGACGCCGAGCTCGAGGACCAGGGCCGCCAGCATCGTCACCGAAAGCAGTCCGGTCAGCGCAAGGCCGAGGAGCCGGGCGAGGCCGCCGAGAACGACGACCAGGGTCAGAAACCGGAACAGGGTGGTCTTGTCTTCGATCCCCGGCACACAGGTGAGGAACAGGAATCCGATGCCGGTGAGCAGGCCGGACAAATAGCGGAAATGGCTGTCCGCCGAGACGTTCACCGCCGGGTTGGTGCCGATGCCGTCGATCCCAAACAGCACACCGTAGAGTCCGGCGGCGATCGGCAGGATCGCGGCGAGCGCCACCGTGCGTTGGAGGGTGCGGCGCTCACGCTGCATGGTGTCGAGGCTCCCGGCTCGGACCGAACGGGCTCCCAACCCGGACGAATCGACTCCGGTTCACGCGCGACGGCCCCGCACGGGCGTCAGGCCGTCTTCTCCTTCAGGCGCTTGACGCACTTGCTGTAATATTGCGGCCATTTCGGCCCCTGTGCGGTCTTCTCGGCGGCCGTGAGGCCCCGCCACTCGGAGCCGCATTTCTTCTGGCGCTCGCGGGCGGCCGATTGTGCCACGCTCGGCTCCTTCGTCTCCTTCGCGGCCTCCTTGGCGGCCGAAGCGGCGGGCGCGGCCTGCGAAAGGACCGGCGTTAGCAGGAGCGGCGCGGCGAGCGCGACCGCGGCGAGGAGACGAAAGAGCATGGGGGACGACTCCGGTGGGCCGAGCCGGCGATCCCGCGGCCCGCGGGGCGCATCTCAGCCGTATTCAAGTTGAAAGAGCAAGCGCCCGCCCGGCTTGCTACGGCTCCATCGCTGCGCACTCGTTGCGTTAAGCGTGGCCGGAGCGCTTGAGCCCCGAGCCCGAACCGCGCTACGTCCTTCGGAATGGACGGGCATGGGCCCGTCGCGCGCCTCCCGACGCATCGGAAGGGAGGCCGCAATCCGGGATGCCAGCATGGCGGTGACGACGGCGCAGCCGATCGAGGTCCACACCTGGAGCACCCCGAACGGGTGGAAGATCCCGATCATGCTGGAGGAATGCGGCCTCCCCTACCGCATCGTGCCGGTCAATATCGGCAAGGGCGAGCAGATGGCGCCGGACTTTTTGTCCATCTCGCCCAACAACAAGATTCCCGCCATCGTCGATCCCGAAGGACCGGGCGGACAGCCGATCTCGGTCTTCGAATCCGGGGCGATTCTACAATATCTCGGGCGCAAGACCGGCTGCCTCTATCCCACCGATGAGCGGGCCCGCGTCGCTGTGGACGAATGGCTGTTCTGGCAGGTCGGCGGCCTCGGACCGATGCTGGGGCAGGCCCACCATTTCCGCATCTACGCGCAGGAGAAGATTCCCTACGCCGTCGATCGCTTCACCGAAGAATCGCGGCGCCTCTACGGCGTACTCGACCGGCGCCTCGCGGGTCGCGACTTTCTCGCCGACGCCTACTCGATCGCCGACATCGCCTGCCTGACTTGGGTGAAGTTCCACGAGAAGCAGGGTGTGGCGCTCGATACGTTGCCGAACGTCCGTCGTTGGCGCGATGCGTTGCTCAAGCGCCCGGCGGTGCAGCGGGGCTTCTCGGCAATTTGAAGCGCGATCCGCGAGAAGTGGGCGCCGGTTCAGCAAGTGAATGCGCGGCTCGGTGGACACGACAGCCGCCGGCCACGGATGCCATCGACCCGGATACCGAGTTCGGGCCGGCCGGTTTGGCGGTGCCGGCGGGCCGGCGCCTTTGCCGGGGGAAGACATCGCGCCGGCCCGTCGGCCTGCCCCGCCTTCGGGGGAGAGCAGCGGGGTCAGAGCGACATCCTGCGACGCAATTGATGCTGGAATGTTTCTCCTCTCCGAACGGTTGAGCAAAGTCCGGCGCTCGTCGGTTCCCTCCCCGTGTCTCGCTGAAGCGAGTACGCTTTCGGGAGGATATGATGCGCCGATCATCGACGTTGGTCGCGGCCGGCCTCATCGGCTTGACCCTCGGCCCCGCCTTTGCCGAGCCGGACAAGGCCGCGGTGTTCGACTTCCAGTTCGCCCGCAATAGCCCAACCGAGCCGGACGAAGCGGAGCGGGCACGCCTGCGCCGGACAAGCGACACCCTGCGCACGTTGCTCGCCGAAAGCGGACGTTACCGCATCGTCTCGACCGATCCGGTTCGTGAGGACGTCAAGAAGAGCTCCGACCTGCGCGCCTGCAATGGCTGCGCCGACGATTTCGCCCGGAAGCTCGGCGCGGACGCGGCCATCACCGGCGAAGTTCAGAAGGTCTCGAACCTGATCCTCAACATCAACGTCTACGTGAAGCCGCTGAAAGAGGGTGCGCCCGAGCAGGCCTATAGTGTCGATCTGCGCGGCAACACCGACGAGTCGTTCGACCGGGGCATTCGCTACCTCGTGAAGAACCGCATGCTCGACGGTCGCTAGCGCTTCCGCCGAGCCCCGTTGGCCGTTGGATGCCGCATAAAAAGTTCGGCCTCCTAAGTCGTTGCCGGATCGACCGTTTGATCGATCTGTATCTTAGGGAGCACAATCATAAGAGCTTGGCCGCGCTTTTTCCGTCTTGACGTGCGATCAATACGGTCGCAACCTTCTTAGGTGCTTCGCGACAGCAAGCATATCGGCCAAGAAACGGCGCTGTCCGCGCGCGGTTGCTTGGTAAAAGCTGGAGGAGACAGGGATGACTCCACCGCAGCAGGTAGCCGCTGTGACGGCCCGGGATTGAGTTCGGTCCCGGACTGAGCGGCCAACGACGAGCACCGGACGGAAGCGACTCCCTAGGGGCGCAGAAGCGGCCGACACGGCACGTCTTCGAACACGCATCAGCCCCACCTGCGGAGCGCTTCCGCCGCGGTTCGTCTTCAAATCGCGGTTTTCGTTTCGCCGTGCAGGCCCGAAGGGCCCGCGCGGTTCTCGTCGTGGAGAATGGCCCGACGGACTGTCCGCGCCGCGGGGCGCGGATCGCCGGGCCCGCGATCACCGTCCCGCCAGCAGCGGCGACCAAGTCGGGTCGGAGGCGTAGCTCGGAGTCGGCACCGGCTGCTCGACCTTGCCGGTGATGTCGACCATGTAGAGCTTGCCGCCGCCCTGGCCGCCGGGGTCGCGGAAGAACATCACGTATTGCCCGTTGGGCGCGAAGGTCGGGCTCTCGTTGTGGAAGCCTTCGGTGAGTACCCGCTCGCCCGACCCGTCGGGCTTCATCACGCAGATGGCGAAGCCGCCCTTGCGCTGGCGCGTGAAGGCGATGAGGTCGCCCCGCGGCGACCACGCCGGCTGCGAGGCCGAGCCCTCGCCGAACGAGATGCGGCGCGGATTCGAGCCGTCGGCGCCCATCACGTAGATCTGCTGCGAGCCGCCGCGATCCGATTCGAACACGATCTGGCTGCCGTCGGGCGAATAGGTGGGCGAGGTGTCGATGGCCAGCCCCTGCGTGATCGGCTTCTGCGCCTTCGAGGCCAGATCGACGGTGACGATGTCGGCATTGCCGCCCTGCTGCACGCTCATCACAAGGCGGCGCCCGTCCGGCGAGAAGCGCGGGCTGGCACTCATGGACGCGAAATTGCCGACCGTCTGGCGCTGGCCGGTTTCGAGGTCGATCATCTGCACCTTGGGCTGCTGGCCGGTCGCCTGGGTCATGAAGGCGATGTCCTGCCCGGCGGGCGAGTAGCGCGGCGCCACCACAGCGACATCGCCGCCACCGGTCAGCGCCCGGACATTGGCGCCGTCCTGGTCCATCACCATCAGCCGTTTGCGGCGGTTCTCCTTCGGCCCCGACTCGTCGACGAAGGCAACCCGGCTGTCGAACCAGGGGCCGAGGCCGGTGATCTTGGTGTAGACCGCGTCGGAGACGAGGTGACCGGTGCGGCGCGCATTGGCGACGTCGGTCCCGTATTGCTGGCCGGCCATCTGCTGGCCCGAGGCCACGTCCCAGAGACGGAAGGCGACGGTGAGTCGTCCCGAACCGTCGCGCCCGACCCGACCGGTGACCAGCGCCTGGACCCCGGCGCCCTTCCAGGCCTCGAAGTTCGGGGCGGCGTCGAAGCTCGGCGATTCGGGGAAACGGGCTTTCTCCAACGGTGTGAAATAGCCCGAGCGGCGCAGGTTGTTCGTGATGACGCTCGCCACCAGCGTGCCGAGGCTCGCGTCGCCCGCGAAATCCGCCACCGCGATCGGCATCGGCTGAAAGGCGCCGCTGCCGATGCGGAGCTGGAGCTGGGCATGAGCCGGCGGCGCAGCGGGCAGCGCCAGGGCGAGAACGCCGAGGGCCGCCGAGAGCGCCGGCAGGAGGGCGCGCCGGGTGAAGGCTGTTCCAGGCATGGGAAGTCGTCCGGAGGCTCGCTGGGAAACGGAAGGCGCCGAACCCGTCGGATCAGACGGGGGAGAACTCGAACTCGGCGTTGATGGCTTTCCAGTCGTTGTAATAGGGCGCGTACTGGGCCGGGATCTTGTAGGGCGCGCAACGCCGCACCGCGCGCAACGCGGCCTGGGCGATCGACTGGTCGACGGCGTTGGCGCCGCCGCGCATGATCCGCGGCTCGTTGGTGAGCGAGCCATCGGGGTTCAGGCGGATGTCGAGCATCGGCAGCACCACGCCCTGCGCCGCGCCGGGCGGCGCCGAGTAGCACCGCTCGATCTGCTGCTGCAGCATGCCGACGAGGGCATCGCGCAGCGACGGCGACAGCTTCTGCGAGGTGCCGCTCGCCGCGCCCAACGAGGCGGTGCGCTGCACTTCGCGACCGGTCGAGCCGGTCGATTGCGAGGCCGCGTGCGATGCCAGCGTCTGGCGAATGTCGCCCGCATTGAACTTGTTGGCGAGTTCGGCCTGCTGGCGCGCCTTGGCCTCCGCGTCGGCCTTGGCCTTCGCGTCCGCCACCGCTTTCGCCCTGGCTTTCGCCGCCGCCTCGGCCTTGGCCTTGGCGTCAGCCTCCGCCTTCGCCGCGGCGTCCGCCTTAGCCTTGGCATCGGCGAGCTGCTTCTGATGCTCGGCCTCGCGGGCCTTGGCTTCCGCCTCGGCCTTCGCCTGCGCTTCGGCTTTGGCCTGGGCTTCGGCCTTCGCTTCGGCCCTGGCCTTCGCGTCGGCCTTGGCCTTGGCCTCGGCCTTCGCTTCAGCCTTGGCTTTCGCTTCCGCCTTCGCGGCGGCTTCCGCCTTCGCGGCGGCTTCCGCCTCGGCCTGCTCGCGCTCGATCAACTTCTGCAATTCCTCGCGCTTCTCGGCCTCGGCCTTGGCGGCGGCCTTGGCCGCTTCCGCCTTGGCCGCTGCGTCGGCCTTGGCGCGAGCCTCCGCCTTGGCCTTCGCCTCCGCCGCCTTAGCGGCTTCGGCTTTGGCCGCCTCGGCCTTGGCGGCGGCGGCCTTGGCGGCGGCCGCTTCGGCCTCCTCCTTCACCGGATCGGCGGTGTCGGCACGCAGGGGAATCGCATCGACGGAGGCGACCTTCATGTCCGCGGTCCGGGTCGGCGCGGCGGGCGCATCGACCTTCGCGTTCTCCGGTTCGCGCTCCTCGATCTTCTCCGAGACCCGCTCGGCGCGGTTGGGCGTGTTCTCCGGCTTCTCGGCGTCGCGCTGCCCGCGCGTCATCTGCGAGAATTCCTGCTCGGTCATCACCTCGACCGGCACGCCTTCCTGGGCGTCGGGCAGGGCCGGGGCGGCCACCGCGAACAGGGCGACGCCCAGCACCGCGGCATGGGCGGCGGCGGAGATCCAGACGCCCGGTTCCTTCCGGTCGAAGTCTTTCAGGGGCCAGCGCAGAGCCACGGGTCCGCGAACTCCCTTAATTGTCGGGCTCGGTGACGAGGGCGACCTTCTTGAAGCCGCCGCCGGTCACGATCGCCATCACCTGCGCGACGCGGCCGTAATCGACCCGCTTGTCGCCGCGCACGAACACGCGGTCCTCGGTGCCGGATTTCGCCGATTGCATCAGCTGGGGCACGATATCGTCGTCGCGCAGCTCCGCCTCGCCGAGATAGACTTCGCCGGTGCGGCGGATCGAGAGAGTGATCGGCTTGACGTCGGAATTGAGGGGGCTCGCCTTCGATTGCGGCAGATCGAGGGGAACCCCGACGGTCATCATCGGCGCGGCCACCATGAAGACGATGAGCAGCACCAGCACGACGTCGATGAACGGCGTCATGTTGATCTCGTTGATGGCGCCGGCTCCGCGCCGTCCGCGACGGCGGCGCTTGCCGCCACCCTTTGCCGCGCCGTGCGTCATGGACATGGGATCGGTTCCTGTCGTCGGACGAGATCAGGCGGCGAGCGACATGCGCTCGTCGATCTGGCGGGACAGGATCGCCGAGAACTCGTCGGCGAAGCCCTCGAGCCGCGACTGCGACTTGGCGACCGAGGCCTGGAGCTTGTTGTAGGCGAGCACCGCCGGGATCGCCGCGAACAGCCCGATGGCGGTGGCGAACAGCGCCTCGGCAATGCCCGGCGCCACGACGGCGAGCGAGGTGTTCTTGGAGGCCGCGATCGAGGTGAAGGCCGTCATGATGCCCCACACCGTTCCGAACAGGCCGATATACGGGCCGGCCGAACCGATCGAGGCGAGGAACAGCAGCCGCGAATCGAGCCGCTCGACTTCGCGCTGGATCGTCACGTCGAGCACCTTGTCGATTCGCTGGGACAAGGAATGGATCTGGCGGCCCGATCCTTCGAAGGAGCGTTTCCATTCCCGCATCGCGGCCACGAACAGGGCACCGAGGCCGGTCGGCTGGCGATCGTTGAACGAGCGGTAGAGTTCCTCCAGCGAGCGGCCGGACCAGAACGCCTCCTCGAAGGCGTCCATCTCGGCCTCGACCCGACGGAACAGCAGCGTCTTGTCGACGATGATCGACCAGCACCAGATCGAGGCGCCGAGCAGCCCCACCATCACGATCTTGACGACGAAATGGGCCTGCCAGAACAGGCCGAACAGGCTCATATCCACGGCGGGGGCGGCCTGCATGGCATCGGCTGGAGTCATGAGATCCCTCGCGTCGTCAGGGCTGCGCCGCTGCGCGCCGATGAGCCCGACCGATCCGTTAAGCGATGATGATTGAGATCACTCGTGAATCTGTCGAAAGTAAGGGTTGCGTCGCGCCCCGATCAGGGTTCGACGGCTCCCCTTCGCAAGGGACGTTTAAGCACCCGTCAGGGTTAACGATCGGTTGCGATGGTGCGGTGCGTTCGCGAAAGCGCAGCGCGCAACCCGTCCGGCAGGCGGATCGCCCGGCCGTCGCGGACGCAGGCGACGACGACCTCGGCGCGCACCAGCACCTCCTCGCCGCGGCGTACCTCCTGCGCGAGATGCATGGAGGCTCCGCGCAGTTCGCTCGACCACGTCACCACGTCGATCAGGTCGTCCATCCGGGCGGGCTTGAGGAAGTCGAGGCTCATCTTGCGCACGACGAAGACGATCCCGGCGCCCTCCTGATGCATCGCCGACTGGTCACCGGCGAGGCTGCGCAGGAGTTCGGTGCGTCCGCGCTCCATGAAGCGCAGGTAGCTCGCATGGTAGACGAAACCGGAGAAGTCGGTGTCCTCGTAATAGACGCGTAAGGGCAGCCGGTGGGCGCCGTCCGCGAAAGTGCCGGTCACGGTCATAGTCACGCTAGGGGTTTCCGCGGTTCGGGGTGCCGCGTCTCGGATGGCGATGAAGCCCTCTTTAGATCAAGAACCGATCGTACGCCGCTCGACCCCATCCCCCTCATCCTGAGGTGCGGCGCAGCCGCCTCGAAGGAGGGCTCCAGATGTCGCGTGATCCCTGGAGCCCTCCTTCGAGGCTTCGCTTCGCTCGCACCTCAGGATGAGGGGGTGGGTGGGATGATAGGTCTTGGTTGGATCTTCTATCGCTTCGGCCAAATTCAAAAAATGCGAAGGCCGCCCCCGAGGGGCGGCCCTGCCGTCATCCGCATGTGTAAAGAAATCAGCCGCCGATGCGGCCGGCCAGCGAGGCGGACTGGGCGTGCTCGTTGGCGATGTAGGGCAGCGCCTCGTTGGCGAAGGTGCGGCCGGCGGCGCTGTCACCGTTGCGGGCATAGCTGTCGTACAGGGCGAGCGTCCGGGCGTCCGAGCGGGCCTGCTGCTCGACATAGGTGCGATCGAACTCGCGGGCAGTGCGGGCGGCCTTCAGGCGCTCCAGACGATTCTGGCCGTTCGGGCCGATGGCGACGCGGCGGCCGGGCTCGGCCGGGCTGTTGTCGATGAGGCCGACGCCGCCCAGGACACCGCCGACGATGCCGGTGCCGATATTGGCCGCAATCGTCACCGGGGCGAGGACGAGGCCGACCGGGTTGTCGAGGCGGGTCTGGATCCCCTGGTTGTCCGGTACGACGCGGCCGGTGGCGCTCAGCGAGGTCCCCTCGGGCAGGAGCGCCTTGGTGGTGGCCTCACGCTCCGTCAGCACCCGGTTGGCATAGTTGCGCACGCGCGGATTGCGGGAACGCTCGAGGGCGATGCGGCTGGCCTCGATGCTGGTCGCGTCCGAGCGCAAGGCTTCGGCGCGAAATTCCGGGGTCGAGGTAGCGGCAGATCCGATCGGCGCGTCCGTGCCGATGCGCAGCGGCAGGGCATCCTGCGCCAGGGCGGGCGTGGCGAGGGCGGCGACGGACAGACCGAGTGCGGCCAGGACGGTCGTTTTCATGGCGGTGTCTTCCTTCGAAGATTGTTGTTCGATGGTCGTTTGCCGGCGCTCTCGAAGGAGCGTGGTCGCGCCGAGAACAGCCGTGAATCCTGCGTGTTCCGCATGCGCACGAACCTGTGAACACAGGATCATCGGATCACAGGATCGGTAATGTCACGCGTCTATGTGCATAAAAATTGTTGTTGGTCAGTGATTTATTGGCGCTTACGGGAAGGATGCGAAAACCGAACACTGTTGGATGCCGTTGTTCCGGTTGTTCTCGACTCCCATGAGCATTGCGTATGATGCATGGCTTGCTGGGTCATTCCGCTCCGAGATCGACGACGACGATCTCCGGAGGCACACCGAGCCGAACGGGGGCGATACTCATGCCGAGGCCGCCGGAGACGATGAGATCGGCCTGCTCGCGCACATGCCCGTAGGCGAATCGCGCGCCGTATCGGGACGGCACGATCGGGGACCGACCGAACAGGCGCATCTGCCCGCCATGGGTATGACCTGAGAGGGTGAGCGCGATCCGCGGTGGCACCTGCGGAAAGATGTCGGGCTCGTGCGCCAGCAGGATTGCGGGCGCTCCGTCCGGTATCTGCGCCAGGGTCGCAGGGAGATCGTCGTGGCCGATGCGGGCATGTTTGAAGCGCTTGCGCCCGGGCAAGAGCGCCAGCTGATCGCCCAAACCCGCAAGCCAGACCGTGTGGCCGCGCAGGGAGAGCGGCAAGACCTCGTTCTCCAGAACGCTGATGCCGTTCTGGGTCAGGGCGGTGCCCGCGATCGTCGGACCGCCCCCACGGCGTTGGGCCGTGCGATCCTCCCACCAATCGTGGTTGCCGAGGATCGCGTAGGTGCCGAGCGGCGCCGAGAGCCTCCCGAGGGCGGGCGCCCATTCGGCTGCATCCACGTAGCGGGTGACCAGATTCATGCCCGACACGTAATCGCCGAGCAGCACGATGACGTCGCCGCCGAGGGCGTTCGCCGTGGCGACGATCCCCTCGATCCGCGAGACCGGCATCCACGGCTCGCAGGCATGGAGATCGGCCAGGGCGACGATGCGGAGAGACAAACCCGAGGGCCAGGGGCCGAGCGGGCGCAGCCGGTAGTGCGTCACGACGAGGCGCGCCGGTTCGATGCCGATTCCGTAGGCGGCAGTTCCGAGACCCGCGAGCGTGACGCCGCCGAGGCCGGTCAGCACCCTGCGCCGGGTGACGTGAACCGCCGCGCCGGTGGAGACGGCCGGGTCAGGCGTCCGGGTCGTCGTCACCGGCAAACAGGCCGAACTGCGTGCTCGGGTCGCGCCGGGGTTCGGCGAAGCCCATGTGGCGGAAGGCATGCGGCGTCAGCACCCGCCCCCGCGGAGTCCGCTGCACGAAGCCCTTCTGGATCAGGTAGGGCTCGATGATGTCCTCGATGGCATCCCGCGGCTCCGAGAGCGCCGCCGCGATGGTTTCGATCCCCACCGGACCGCCACCGAACGAGGCGGCGATCAGGGTCAGGTACTTGCGGTCCATCACGTCGAGGCCGACGGGATCGACGTCCAGCATCTGCAGGGCCCGGTCGGCGATCTCGCGGGTCACCGTCGGCGCGTCCTCGACGATGGCGAAGTCGCGCACCCGACGCAGCAGGCGCCCGGCGATGCGCGGCGTGCCCCGCGCCCGCTTGGCGATCTCGTTGGCTCCCGCCTCCGACATGCCGAGGCCGAGCACCCGCGCCCCGCGGCGCACGATCAGCTCCAATTCATCGATCTCGTAGAATTCGAGCCGGATCGGGATGCCGAAACGGTCGCGCAACGGCGTCGTCAGTAGGCCGGCGCGGGTGGTGGCGCCGACGAGCGTGAACTTCGGCAGCTCGATCTTGACGGAGCGGGCGGCCGGGCCCTCGCCGATGATGAGATCGAGCTGGTAATCCTCCATCGCCGGATAGAGGATCTCCTCCACCGCCGGGTTGAGGCGGTGGATCTCGTCGATGAAGAGCACGTCGCGCTCTTCGAGGTTCGTCAGCTGCGCGGCGAGGTCACCGGCCTTGGCGATGACCGGCCCTGAGGTCGAGCGGAAGTTCACGCCGAGTTCGCGCGCGACGATCTGGGCGAGCGTGGTCTTGCCCAGCCCCGGCGGGCCGACGAACAGCACGTGGTCGAGGGCCTGACCCGTCTTCTTCGCGGCTTCGATGAAGATCTGCATGTTGGCGCGCGCCGCCCGCTGTCCGATGAACTCGGACAGGCTCAAGGGACGGATCGACTGGTCGACATCGTCCGGCCGGCGCTCCGGCGTCAGCAGGGTTTTCTCGGAAGGTCGGGCTTTGCTCACGGGGGTCTCGCGGGGCGGCCGGCCCCTGCGGTTTTGCATATCCCGCGCCCAGGCACCACCGCGGCGCGACCGCTCAGGAGCAGGAGCCCCGGATCGACGGAGCGTCTCGGCACAATCCGCTCCGCGACCGGGCAGGGAGATGGTAACCATCGCCGCGGACAATCGGCGCGTGACCCCGACGAGATCCGCGATGCCGCACGTTCCCTCCGCCCCGCGCGGCCCGTCCGCCCCGCGGGGTTCGTCCTGCGCGCCGCAAGGCCGCCGCCGCGCCCGCCTGCTCGGCAGCACCGGCGCCGCCCTGGCCCTGATCCTCGCCACCCCGCTGCGGGCGGAGCCCGTCGCCGAACGCCCGGATGCCCGGATCAACCTGCGCATCGAGCCGCGGGTCGAGGGCAAGGCCGAGGCGAAGCCGGAACTCAAGGCAGATTCCAAGGCGGAGACCCATGCGGACTCGAAGCCCGAGCCGAAAGCGGAACTGAAGCCGGACCCGAAGCCCACCACCGACAAGGCGGAAGTTGGAGCCGCCGAGGCCGCACCGACGCCCGCGAAGAAAGTGTCGCGGGAGCTGCCGCCCACCGTCTATGCCCGCGTCTCGGAGGATCCGCTGCCGACCTACACGGCGCAGACCTTCATGGACACGATGCGCGCCGCCGAGCGCTACCAGATCTACGCCGAAGCGGGCGGCTGGAAGACGCTGCCGGGCGATTTCGCGCCGAAGCCCGGTGACAGCCACGCGGCAATCCCCTCCTTGCGCCATCATCTGACGCTGACCGGCGATCTGCCCGCCGATGCCCCGCCCTCCGACCGCTACGACCCGCCGCTGGTGGCCGCGGTGAAGGCGTTCCAGGCCCGCCACGGCCTGCCGGATTCCGGCATCCTCGGGCGTTTGACCCTCAACGCGCTGAACGTGCCGGCCGATATCCGCCAGCGGCAGCTGCGAGCCTCGGCGCAGCGGCTAATGGGCTCGACCTTCCCGTTCGGCGAACGCTACGTGGCGGTCAACATCCCCTCGGCCGCCGTCGAGGCGGTGGAGAATGGGAGCGTGACGCGCCGCTACGTCGCGGTGGTCGGCAAGACCGACAAGCAGACGCCCACCGTCGAGACCCGCATCACCGACGTGAACCTCAACCCGACCTGGACGCTGCCGATCTCGGTGATCAAGAACGAGATCATCCCGACGATGCGCAAGAATCCGGGATATCTCGCCAAGAACCGCATCCGCATCCTCGGCCCAGGCGGCGTCGAGGTCGATCCGACGAAGATCGATTGGTCGACCGAGAAGGCCGCCAATTACACGCTGCGCCAGGATTCCGGCCTGGATAATTCCCTCGGCCAAGTCCGGATCGACATGCCGAACCGCTACGCGGTCTACATGCACGACACCCCGTCGAAATCGCTGTTCGCGGGCTCGGGGCGGTTCCACTCGCATGGCTGCGTGCGGGTCGGGCAGGTGAAGGAATTCGCCGCTTGGCTGCTCCAGGGTACGGAAGGGCCGAACGGGCCGGGCTCGGTCTGGGGGCCGATCGAGATCGAGACCGGCATCGCCCTCGGGGAACGCCGGGACATCAAGCTTGTGAAGCCGACGCCGGTCGCCTTCGTCTACCTGACCGGCTACGCCACGTCGGACGGGCGGGTGCATTTCCGCGACGACATCTACGGGTTGGACACGCCCGCCGCGCCCGGTGCCGCGGTGCCCGACGTTGCCACCACCGGCTCGCTGTCGCCGCGCGCGACCCCGGTTCCGCGCAAGCCCGAGACCGCCGCACCGCGCCCCGCACCCGTGACCGCCAAGCCGGAAACAGCGCGACCGGCCCCGTCGCCCGCTACGGCAGCGCCGGCCCCGGTCGGTTCCGCCCCGAAGCCGCAGGCGCGCCGGAGCGCGCCCCCGGTGGAGCGGGCGCCCACCGAGCCCGGATTGCTGCCGCCGGGCCTCGTCGGAGGGCGGACCTGATCGATGCCTTTCGCGTCTGCGACGCGGCGTCCCGCCCACAGCGAAGCTGCCATGCGTGCCGGAACAATTGGCCTAAATCCTCATTCTGCCCGATAAGCGTCGGCGCCCTTCATTGCCGGACGCATTTTTGTAAGCAGTCTAAGGATTTTACCAATGGCTAAAGCCAAGATTCGCGTTGCCAGCGATCGGCTCAATACGCCGACCGACCTCAACCCCGAGGACGTGACGAAGATTTCCCACGGCCTGACCGTGCTGCTGTCCGATCTCTTCGCGCTCTACATCAAGACCAAGAACTTCCACTGGCACGTCAGCGGCCCGAATTTCCGGGACTACCACCTGCTCCTCGACGAGCAGTCTCAGCAGATTTTCGCGATCATCGATGCGGTCGGTGAGCGGGCCCGCAAGATCGGCGGCACCACCCTGCGTTCCCTCGGCCAGGCCGAACTGCTGAAGCGCGTCACCGACAACAACGCCGAGTATGTCAGCCCGCTGGAGATGCTCAAGGAGCTGCGCGACGACAACAAGGCGCTGACCGCCAACATGCGCGAACTGCACAGCGTCACGGACGAGGCCAACGACGTCTCGACCACGAGCCTGCTGGAGGAGTGGATCGACCAGTCCGAGGAGCGGACGTGGTTCCTCTACGAGTCGACCCGCGAGGCGACCGAGAGCGGTCACTGAACGCTCAGGCGGCCTTCCTGTATCGTCCTCGCGGTAGCGCGGGGGATGCGCGCCAACTGGTAGGCAGAATCGTCGGATCGGGTTCGTTCAGAGCCCGGCCGGATGATCAGAGGATGGAAGGTGCCCGCTAGGCTGCGGTGCCGCAGGCCGCATGGGCTTGCCGGGTTCTCGCTGTCAGCCGACCTATACCGCCGACGATTCGCAAGGATCGGCGGCTTTTTCGTCGAAAACGTCCGACAGGGTCATGCGAACGGACCAGCGGCCGAGCGTCGGTCGGGACCTGTCGTCTTCAGGTTGAAGGCTCGGCACCGTCCGTCCGTCGAAACAGGTCCTGCACAATTGCATGTGGCCCAGTTCGCGTGCCGGCGAGCCCGTCAGGATCCACTGATCTCGCCCACCCGCAGCCTCACCTTGATGAGGCCCGGCTCGTCCGGCGCCGGATGCTCCTCGAATCCGAGATGCTGGCAGACCGCGCGCATGGCCTTGTTCTCGGAGAGAACGTCGCCCTCGACGCAGGCGATGCCCTCCGCACCGGCCCAGTCGATCATCATCCGCATCAGGGCGATGCCGAGCCCGGTGCCCTTGATGTCGGAGCGCACGAGGATCGCGAACTCGCCCGTATCGTGATTGGCATTGGCATGCAGACGAACCGCCCCGAGCATGCGCCGGGATTCGTCCGCCCCCTCCTCCGTCGCCACGAAGGCGATGGCGCGCGAATAGTCGAGCTGGGTCAGCCGGGCGAGGAAGACGTGGCTGAAATCGCGCACGGGGGCGAAGAAGCGTAGGCGCACATCCTCCGGATCGACCTGTTCGAAGAAGGCGCGGAACATGTCCTCGTCCTCCGGTCGCACCGGGCGAACCAAGATGCGGCGATCACCCGCCATCATCCGCCGCTCCCACTCGGCCGGATAGGGGCGGATCGCGAAGCGCGGATGCCAGTTGCCGCGGCGGCGATCGGGTCCGGTCTCGACCTCGACCCGCACCCGCGCGTCGAGGGCGACGACGCCGTCGGCATCCGCGAGCAGGGGATTGATATCGAGCTCGCGCACCGCCGGCAGATCGGCGGCAAGCTGAGCCAGCTTGACGAGGGTCAGCGCGATGGCATCGGTGTCGGCCGCCGGCACATCGCGATAGGCGACGAGGCGACGGGCGACGCGGGTGCGGCCGATGAGTTCGCCCGCGAGGGCGAGGTCCAGGGGCGGCAGGGCAAGCGCCCGATCGTCGATGACCTCGACGGCCGTTCCGCCGCGCCCGAACACCACGACCGGACCGAAGACCGGATCCTCCGCGAGCCCGGCGATGAGCTCGCGTGCCTGGGCCCGGCGCACCGTCGGCTGCACGGCGAAACCGGCGATGCGCGCGTCGGGCCGCATCACCCGCACGCGGGCGATCATCGCGGCGGCGGCCTCGCGCACATCGGCCTCCGAGGTCAGGCCGAGCCGCACGCCCCCGACCTCCGACTTATGGACCACGTCCGGCGAGACCAGCTTGAGCGCCACGGTGCTGCCGGCGGCGATGAGCGGCCACGCCGCCGCGGCCGCCCCATCGGGATCGGGGGCCAGGGTGCTCGGCACCGATTCGATGCGATAGGCGGCGAGCAGCGCCGCCACGGCGTTGGGATCGAGCCAGCTTCGGCCCTCGGCAAGGGCTTGCTCCACCACGGCGCGGGCGGTCGCCACATCCGGGGAGAAGTCCCGCGGCAGCGAATCGGGCGTACGCATCAGGTCGTCCTGCGCCTCGCGATAGCGCACGAGATGCAGGAAGCCGTCGACCGCGTCGGCATCGGTGGCGAAGAGCGGGATCTTGGCCCTGCCGTAGATCGCGCGGATCTCCTCGTCCTCGCCGATCGAGACGGCGAAGACCGGTTTACGCCGCCCGGCCGCCCGCCCCATGGCGACCGTATCGGTCACGGCCTTGGCGACGTCGCGGGCGCCGGCCCGAGCGGTCGGGACGTGGATCGCCAGCAGGGCGTCGCTGCCCCGGTCCGCGAGCAGCGGTTCGAGGGCGCGGGCGAAGTCGCGCGGCACCGCATCGATACCGAGATCGAGCGGGTTCGCTTGCCCGCCATGCCGCACCGGCTCCAGCGCGGCGAGGGTTTCGTCGGACGGCGCGCACAGGGCGCCGCCGCGATCGGCGAGACCGTCGGCGGCGAGCGCCCCGATGCCGCGCCCGTTCGAGACGATCATCAGGCGTTGCCCCGGAAACGGGCGCTGGCGCCCCAGCGTCTCGACCGCCGAGAACATGGCGTCGAGCCCGTCGACGGTGAGGATGCCGGCCCGGCGGAACGCGGCCTCGTAGACGGCGCCGGGCCGTGCCAGCGCGCCGGTATGGGTCTTGGGGGCGTGGTCGAGCCCGTCGTGTCGGCCCGTGCGCAGGACCACGACGGGCTTGGCCCGGGCGGCCGCGCGGGCGGCGCTCAGGAATTTCCGCGCATCGGCGACGTGGTGGAGGGACAGAATGATCGCCCGGGTGCGGTAGTCCTCGGCGAAATGGTCGAGACAATCGGCGACGTCGACATCGGCGGACCGCCCGAGGGTCATCACCGCCGAGAAGCCGACGCCGCGCCGGCCGGCCCATTCGGCGATGGCCGAGGCGACGGTGCCGGATTGCGAGATCAGAGCCAGGTCGCCGGGGGCCGGCGGGCGGGCCAGGAGGGTGGCGTTGAGGTGGTGTGCCGGGACGCTCAGACCCACGCTGTCCGGCCCGATCAGCCGCAACCCGTGGCGCCGGGCGGAGGCGCGGGCGGCGCCCAGCGGTGCCGCTTCGCCATGGCCGAGATGGGCCGAGAGCACCACCGCCGCCGCCGCACCCGCGCGGCCCGCCTCCTCGACGATGTCCGGCACCGCCCAGGGGGGCGTGGCGATCATCACGAGGTCGGGGGGCGTTGGCAGGTCGGCGATCCGGGAGACGCAAGCGAGCCCGTCGACGCTGGCCTCGCGGGGATGGACCGGAACGATCTCGCCCGAGAAACCGCCGGCCCGCAGGCCGTCGATGATGGCGCGGCCGACCGAGCCGGGCCGGTCTCCGGCGCCCACGACGGCGATCCGGCGCGGGGCGAGCAAGGCGTCGAATCGATAGGTGCTCATCGCTCGCCGGAAAGATGCCTCAGTCGGTCAGGCGTTACACCATCCGGCCGGGCCTGGGCACCGGGCCCGGCTCGTGACCTGCCAGCGTCAGACCGCGTGGCGGGGCGGCAGCACAAGGGTGTCATGGCGCTTGAACACTTTGGGCCAACGCTCGCGATCGGCCAGGGCGCGCGCCTCCTGCAAAGAGATTCCCCGCGCTTCGGCCAAGTCCGACAGGCTCATCCATGCGTTTTGCATCGACACGCAACCCTGAATATTTGTTATGCGGGAGGCTATCCATGGCCGACCTAACGGCACCTGAATGGCGTGAGCCCGGTGAGGGGCGGTTCCCGGCACCGTTAACCGCGAGCAAAAGGAATCGTTCGTGGCCCCCTTCGCGACCCGCCAAGCCATCGTCGAGGCCATGCGCAGCCTTCTCAGCCTCGGTCTCAGCCAGGGCACGTCCGGCAACGTTTCGGTCCGCTGGGGCGATGGGTTGCTCGTGACCCCATCCGGCATCCCGGCCGAGCAGTTGAGCCCCGATGACCTCGTCGAGATGGATATGGACGGGCATTACGATCACCCGCTCGCCCCCTCCTCCGAATGGCGCTTTCACCGCGACATCCTCGCGGCCCGGCCGGAGATCGGCGCGGTGGTGCATGCTCACCCACCCTACGCCACGGCTTTCGCGATCTGCGGGCGCGAGATTCCGGCGGTGCACTACATGATCGCCATGGCGGGCGGGCCGAACATCCGCTGCGCCCCCTACGCACCCTACGGCACCCAGGCTCTCTCGGAACACGCGCTCCGGGCCCTCGATCGGCGCAGCGCCTGCCTGCTCGCCAACCATGGCATGATCGCCACCGGGCCGAACCTCGCCAAGGCCCTGTGGCTCGCGGTCGAGGTCGAGGCTCTGTGTCGCCAATACGCTCTGGCGTTGCAGGTCGGCACCCCGGTGGTGCTTCCGGATGCCGAAGTCACCGAGACCGTCGAGCGCTTCAAATCCTACGGACCGCGCGACAAGGCGGGCCATTAGCGCGTCGCCGACAACGAAGCGCGAGCAGGACCGGCGGTGCGAGGGCAATTTCTGACGCACCGAATCCGCTTACGGACACTGTTTCCGCCGACGCATGCATCATGACACCCATAGCGGTCGCAGCCGTGAGGCGTGTCAGACTACCTCAGGTAGTTTGACTTTCCCGATCCGTCCCTGGTCTCCACGCGGCGAAACACGACTTCCTTCTGCTCCGGAAAGCACCGTCGCGTGACATCCCCCGCGTTGGACACCGCCTCGGGATAGGCTTCGCCTTGTCCGAACCGCCGGATCCGCCGGAGCGCGACCGAAACCAGTGTCATGTCGCCCGACGTTGGCCGCGCCGGACGAGGCTGCGTCATGAACGCTGATCGCTCCACTCGGCCAGGCGTCCGAGCCATGCCGGGCGCTCCACAGCTGAGCTGTTCGCGACGCAACGCAGCGCCCCCAAAACCGATACGCCAGTTCTTGCCTAGCTGGGGCGCATCATCTTTGTTTCTCCGACGATGCCTCCTCGCCCCGAGATCCGCTCGCGATCCGCTTCTTCGTACCGAGCTGGCCAGATTACAACTGTTGTAAACTAAGTGGCCATTCTCTGAGGCTTGTCAGAGAGACCGTAGATTGTGCGGATGGGCACGCTGCACCCGGTTTGTAACAAATGATAGAAATCGGTCTTGCGCATTTTCCAGCGTAGCGTTAAATCCCTCTCGGTTCACTGTAGTGACTTCGCTTCGGTCTCAGGTCGTTTCGTCATGATGACGGCGGCCGGTGACTGTCTTCGTCCGTATCGTAGGAGGTTGTTTAGAATGTCTCTCGAAGAAGCCGTTGGCGAGGGTTACATTCCACTGACCGTCGACATCGTTTCGGCGTTCGTTGGGCATAATTCCCTGGCAGCCGGGGAGCTTCCCGGACTGATCGCTGCGGTCCACGGCACGCTCTCCGGCCTGACCAGCCGCGCCGCCGAGCCGAAGGTGCAGCCGCTGACTCCGGCCGTGCCGATCAAGCGCTCGATCCAGCCCGACTTCCTCGTCTGCCTGGAGGACGGCAAGAAGTTCAAATCGCTGAAGCGCCACCTGCGCACGCGCTACAATCTCTCGCCGGACGAGTATCGCGCCCGCTGGAACCTGCCCGACGACTATCCGATGGTCGCGCCGAGCTACGCGCAGACCCGGTCCGAATTGGCCCGGACCATGGGGCTCGGCCAGCAGCGCCGCAAATGGCCGGCGAAGAACAAGTCGGAAGCCGTGGCCGCGGTCTGAGCCGCGCCCGCGGGGATTGTCCACAGGGGATCGGGCTGCGCGCAGCCCGCCCCCACGCACCTGCCCGACCCGTTAGAGGTCGGGCAACGCCTGCCTGGAACAGTCGCGACCCCTGCCGGTATCCCCGGCCCTCGAGGAGTTGCAATGTCCGGCCGGTCGCCCACCGCCGTTCGCCTATTCTGGACGTTCGTCGCCGGCTCTACGGTTGCCTTCTGGTACGGGCCTCCCGCCCTCGCTGCGACAGGCGCGGCCTCACTGGCGATCCTGCTGCATCGCCTGGACCGCCCAAGGCGGTTTCGCACCTTCGTGCGCCGTGTCAGCCAGCGTCATGCCGAGACCCTGGCTCTGCGCCGGCGCCAGGAATGCTTCGTCGACGCTTACGGCAACACCATCGAGGATGGTTGGCTTCGGGAGCGTGAATACTTCATCGAGCGCACCCTTCTCCCGCAGATCGAGACCCGCGGCTTCGCCGAGGATGCCGAAACCCGCTACGAGGTGATGGCCGAGATCGTCGAGCGCGTCGCCCGCCGATACGCCCTTCCCGACGATGATGGCAGCCCCGAGGACGGCATCGCCTACGAACGATTCTGTGCCCGTTTGTTGCAAGAATCGGGATGGCGCGCACGCCCGACGCAGGCGAGCGGTGATCAGGGCTGCGATGTGATCGCCGAGCGCGACGGACTGCGCCTCGTAGTCCAGTGCAAGCGCTACGGCCGCCCCGTGGGCAACGCCGCGGTGCAGGAAATTGCCGCCGCCGCTCTGCATTGGTCCGCCGATTGGGCGGCGGTGGTCTCGAATGCCGGGTTCACACCGGCCGCGCGCAAGCTCGCCGGCACGACGGGTGTGCTCCTGCTCCACCACGACGACCTCCCCGATCTCGCGACGCAGCTCCCGCGGGAGGGCCGGCGCCTCCTGCCCGTCGGTGGACGGTGAGGTGCTACTCGGCGGGGATGGGCCGCGCGGATGGCCGCGGGGCCGCCTTGCGGCGCACCGAGACGCGGGCGGCCCGCTTGCGCCACCAGATCACGACGCCGGTCACCGAGAGCATCGCCACTACGAGCCCCATCAGCGAGATCAGGATGCGTCCGGGCAGGCCGAGGATGCGGCCGGAATGGACCGGGAACTGCGCCTGCACGAAGAGATCGGCGGCCGTGCCGATCCAGGGCTGACGGTCGCCGATCACCTTGGCGTCGGCCCCGTCGAAATAGACCGCCGCCGGTCCGACGCCGGCGGCACCATGATCGTCGCCGGGCTGGAAGTAGCGCGCGGTGTAGAAGCCCTGGAACGGATTGTAGGCCAGCGCTCCGACCGGCTCGGACCAGCCCCGACGCTGCCCCTCCGCCTGGGCCGCCTCGAGAATGTCGGCGAACGAGGCGCTCGGTTCGATCGGCTTCAGCGGCGAAACCATCGGTCGGGTAAAGGAGGGGTCCGGCGTCACCCGCGAGATGCTCGACATCAGCGGCAGGAACACCTCGCGATAGAGGTTGAGCGAGAATGCTGTGAAGGCGAGCAGGAACAGCAGGGCGAAGGTCCACAGGCTCGCGGCCCGATGGAGATCGAAGTTGATCCGGTAGGCGCTGCCCGAGGTCTTGACCTTCCAGGCGGGCTTCCACCGCTTCCACCAATCCCGGCCGGATGGGCGAGGGCTCGCCGGACGGTCCGGTTTGGCGGCCTTGCGCACCGGCAGCGTCAGATAGAAGCCGACGAAACCATCGATCATCCAGACGATGGCGACGATTCCCATCAGCCAGACGCCCCAGCGGTCCTCGCCCCACATCGCGGGCAGGTGCAGAGAGTAATGCAGCTTGTACAGGAACGAGATCAGGGTCTCACGGGTGATCGGCCAGACCTGGCCCCATTCCCGCCGGCCGGTTTCGGCGCCGCTCACCGGATCGAGGAAGATCTGATTGTAGCCGAGGACGGCCAATTGACCGGTCGCGGGATCGACCCGCGGCATCACGAACAGATTCAGCGCTTCGCCCGGTTCGGCCGCCGTGTTGAAGTAGACCACCCTCGCTCTGGTTTCCCGCGCCTCGAACTGTCGGACAAGGTCGAGCGAGGAGATCGCGGTCCCACGGCTCGCGACTTCGTGCAGATGCGGATTCAGCCAATCGTCGAGTTCGTGGTCCCACGAGATCACCGCGCCGGTGAGGCCCGCGACGAAAAGAAAGGCCGCCACCGTCAGGCCGGCCCATCGGTGAAGCAGGACGAAAACCGAACGCGCCATCGATCCCCGAAATCCGATCCTAATAGGACCTTCCGTCAACCATGTGCCCCTGTCCCGGGCACCTCCCCTGAACGAAGGAGTTGCAGAAGCCTTGCTCCCTCGTCCACACGTTGGACGAATCGGGAGCGCCGAGATTTAGCGTGGCCGGCGCCGTCACGGAAGCCGGTTCGGGATCAGCGTCCGATTCGATCGTCCGTGAAGATCCAGTAAAGGCCGGGCACGGGTGCAGCCAGTGACTTAACACCCCCTTAAACCCGCCGCATTTAGGCTGCCGAACGGAGGCGGAACCGATGCGCCGCGAGGCGCGACGGCGGCCGAGATGGAACGGAAGCGGGTGGCGGTCCTGCGGGATTGCCGGCCCCACATGGATCGCATGGCGAAGACAGCCGGACGCAGACCGCGCAGCGAACCGAGCTTCGACATCCCGGAGGGGAGCGATCCCGCACGCCTCGATGTGCGCCTGTCGCGCGGGGACCGCTCGGCGGGCGGCGCGGCACAGCGAGGCGGCGCGAAGGCGGCGCCCCGCGGGGCCTCACGGAAACGCGCCTCGGGCGGCGGCGGCAAGCCACCCCGGCGGCGGCGATCCTGGCTCGGCCGAATCGTTCACGGCGTCGTCGTGCTCGGCATCTGGGGCGTGATCGCACTGGCCGGCCTCATCGCCTACCACGCCTCGCAGCTTCCCCCGATCGACCAGTTGGCGGTGCCGAAGCGCCCGCCCAACATCGCGATCCTGGCGAGCGACGGCTCCCTGCTCGCCAATCGCGGCGAGACCGGTGGGCGCGTCGTCTCAATCAAGGAATTGCCGCCCTACCTGCCGCGCGCCTTCGTGGCGATCGAGGACCGGCGTTTCTACGACCATTTCGGCGTCGATCCGGTCGGCATCGCCCGCGCCGTTGCCCAGAACCTGACCCGGCGCGGCCTCGCGCAGGGCGGCTCGACGCTGACCCAGCAGCTCGCCAAGAACCTGTTCCTCACGCCGGAGCGGTCGGCCTCGCGAAAGATCCAGGAGGCGATCCTCGCACTGTGGCTGGAGCACAAATACACGAAGGACGAGATCCTCGAACTCTACCTGAACCGTGTCTATTTCGGCGCCGGCGCCTACGGCGTCGAGGCGGCGGCGCAGCGCTATTTCGGCAAGCCTGCCAAGAACGTGACGCTGGCGGAGGCCGCCATGCTCGGCGGACTCGTCCAGGCACCCTCGCGGCTCGCCCCGAACCGCAATCTCAAGGCGGCGCAGGCGCGGGCGGCCCATGTCCTCGCCGCGATGGAGGATCTCGGTTTCGCGAAGGCCCCCGACGCGAAGGTGGCCCTGGCCCAGCCGGCGCGGCCCGCCTCGACCCGGGGCGGCGGATCGCCGAACTACGTCGCCGACCTCGTCATGGACGTCCTCGACGACTTCCTTCCGAAATTCGACGACGACATCGTCGTCTCCACCACGGTGGATGCCGGCCTCCAGAGCGTGGGCGAGCGTGCGCTGACCGACGAGCTGAACGCCAAGGGCGCTCGCTACAACGTTGCGCAGGGCGCGCTCGTCTCGATGCGGCCGGACGGCGCGATCCGCGCGCTGATCGGCGGCCGCGACTATGCCCAGAGCCAGTTCAACCGCGCCACGACCGCCAAGCGGCAGCCCGGCTCGTCGTTCAAGCCCTTCGTCTACCTGGCGGCGATCGAGCGCGGGCTGACGCCCGACACCGTGCGCGACGACGCGCCGATCCGCATCGGCAACTGGGCGCCGGAGAACTACTCGCACAGCTATAGCGGCGCGGTGACCCTGCGGGAGGCGCTGGCGCAATCCCTCAACACCGTCGCCGTCCGGCTCGGCCAGGAAGTCGGCCCGAAGGCGGTGGTGCAGACCGCGCAGCGCCTCGGCATCGCCTCGCCGCTCCAAGCCAATGGGTCGATCGCGCTCGGCACCTCGGAAGTCACGCCGTTGGAAATGGTCGGCGCCTATTGCGCCTTCGCCAATGGCGGCACCGGTGTGATTCCCTACGTCATCGCCAGCATCAAGTCGGCGAACGGCAAGGTGCTGTACAAGCGGGGCGAAGGCGGCCTCGGCCGGGTCATCGATCCCAACGCCGTCGGCATGATGAACGCCATGATGCACGACGTCTTCGCCATCGGCACGGCCAAGAAAGCCGACATTCCGGGCTGGGAACTCGCCGGCAAGACCGGCACCAGCCAGGATTTCCGCGATGCGTGGTTCATCGGTTACTCGGCCACTCTCGTGACCGGTGTCTGGCTCGGCAACGATGACGGCGAGCCGACCAAGAAGGCCTCCGGCGGCAGCCTGCCCGCCGAGATCTGGAAGACCTACATGACGACGGCGCTGAAGGCCGACAAGCCGGTGGGGCTGCCCGGTCTCAATCGCTGGCGCGCTCGGCCTCAGGTGGCGAATGCGGGCGAGCGCGAGGGCGGTCCCGGCGGGCTGATCGGCGCCCTCCTCGGAGAGCCGGACCGCACCGCTTCCGTGCCGCCGCCGCCGCGTTCCGTGCCCGGCGGTCGTGGGCAGGGTCCGAGCCAGGACGATCGCAACTTCCTCGAGAAGCTGTTCGGGCTCGGCGAGTAGACGCCGATCGTCCGAAACCTCCCGGTCGGGCGGGACATTCATTCCCGTACCACGCCATCGCGGGGCTCGGTTCGCGGGGGCGCGGTGGCTTGCCACATTCGCGCCATGTTGCGGGCATGAGCCTTGGATGAGACGGGAGCGCGCGCCGCCGCCTCCCAGCTCGTGAAGGAGCCCCCGTGTCCTCCCCCTTGCCCGACCGTCGTGCCGCTGGCCCCTGGGCCGGTGCGTACAGGCCGGGCGTGCCCCTCGCCGGACGCCGGAGCCGCCCCTGATGCTGCCGCACCATCGCTGGTTCTGGTTCCTGATCCTGCTCGCCACCGGCGGGGCGGGTCTTCTCTACAACGTGATTTTCGCGGGGGGCGCGAGCCCGGCGGCGGGCTTCACCTACGGTCTCTGCGTCGGCATCGCCGCCCTGGCCTTCGATCGCGGGGTGCTGCTCGCGGGCTTGCAGGCGCGCATCCGCCGCCTGCCCGCCGGGTTCTACGTGGTGGCGGCCGAGCTGTCCTACGTGGCGATGATCGTGGCCGGCAACGCGCTCGGCGGTCTCGTCGTCTGGTTGCTCGGGCTCACCCAGGATCCGCTGGTGGAGGCGGTGCGCACGACCCCGCGGGTGCTCGCCTACGCGCTGGCCGTCTCGGCGCTTCTCGTCTTCGTCATCCGCATGCGCGACCTCATCGGCGGCGAGGTCTTCATCAACTTCCTCGTCGGCCGCTATCACCGCCCGGTGGAGGAGGAGCGCATCTTCCTGTTCCTCGACGTCGTCGGCTCCACCGCCTTCGCCGAGACCCACGGTGACCTGCGGGCACAGGAATATCTCAGCGCGGTCTTCGCCACCCTCGCCGAACCGGTGCGCCGCTTCCACGGGTCGGTCGACGATTACATCGGCGACCTCGCCATGATCACGTGGCCGATGGAGCGGGGGCTGAAGGATGCGCGCTGCGTCGCCTGCCTGTTCGCCGTGCGCGACCGCATCGAGGCCGACGCCGCCGCCTGGGAGGCCCGCTTCGGCACCGTGCCGCGGCTGCGCGCGGGGCTCCATGGCGGCCCGGTGGTGACGGCGGAAGTCGGGGTCGACCGGCACAAGATCGCCTATTTCGGGGATGCCGTGAACGTCGTCGCCCGAACCGAATCCCTGTGTCGCCCCCTCGGCGTCGACACGCTGATCTCCGAGGATCTGCTCGCGCGGCTGCCGCGCCTGCCCAAGGACATCACCGCCCGGGGTCTCGGCAGCCATGCCCTGCGGGGGCGAGGCCGGCGCCTTTCGGTCGCGACCCTGGAACGGGCGGTTGCCCTGCCCCCTCAAGACACGCGCGCCCTCGCCCGGCCCCGCGAGGCCGCCGGCTGAACGAGCTCTTCTGCCGGTCGATCGATCGGTCGAGGCCGGATCGTTCGGAATGGCGGCCAGGCGCGGCGATCCGGTCTCCCACCGGCCGAAATCCCTTTCGACCGATACGGCGAGTGCCTCAGGCCGCCCCTACCATTCCCATTCGGCGCCGACCCCCACCGCCGTCCGCCCATCGCTCCCGGCCTCGCCGTTGAGCTTGATCCGGCGGGTGACGTCGTAGTTGATCGTCGCGGCGGTGTCGGCGGGCTTGGCACCGGCCTTCACGCCGACGCTGATGCGGTCGTTGATGTAGCGCGAGGCGCCGACCGCCGGTCCGCCGCTCGCCCCCGTCGAGACATCGAGACTGTCGAGCCCCAGGCTCTTTCGGGCGGATTCGAACACGTCCGGCCCGCCCGCACCGCCGGAGAGCTGCGCCACGGCCTGGGCCAGCTGCAGAGCCTGGAACGGAGAGAGTCCGCCCGCCGCCTTCTTGAACAGGATGCGCGAGAGCACCTCGTCCTGAGGCAGGCTCGGATCCGAGGAGAGGGCGAAGACCGGCTGTGAGGCCGGGCCGTTCACCGCCACGCGGGCGGTGACGTCGCCGGCCTTGGTCTCGGCGATGAAGTCCAGATCGGGTTGCGCGAGATCGCCCGCAAAGGTGATCCGGCCGCGAGTGAAGTCGAGCCGCTGGCCGATCAGGCTCAGGCGTCCGCGACGCATCTCGAAATCGCCGTCGGCGCGCGGAGCGCGGGAGGAGCCGATGACGCGCAGTTCGCCGCCGAGTTCGGCGTCGATGCCGCGTCCGCGGACGAAGATGCGGTTCGGCGCATTCACGGTCACGTCCAGGCTGGCATCGAAGGGCGCGGTCGTCTTCTTGCGGCTGAGGGCCGCGATCTGTGCCTTGCGCTCGCCGCGCTGCGCGAGGCGCTCACGCACCGCCGGCGGGGTGTTGACGTGCCGGATGCCGGGCAGAGGCTGCACGGTGGCGGGAAGGCGATCGGGCACGGACACGTCGATCGAGACGACGTCGACCCGTCCCGAAATCTTCGGTGTCCGGGCGAGCGGGCCGGACAGCGCGAGGTTGAGGCTCGTCACCGCCGTCATCAGGGGGCTCGACACCAGTTCGGCCCGGTCCGCCGTGATCCGGAGCGCGCCGGGGAAGCCGGAGGCGGGCTCGACCGCGACCCGGCCGTCGATGGCGATGCGCCCGCCATTGCGGGTGGCGGCGGTGAGCCGCTCGATCTGGATCGCGTCGCCGCGACCGGTGAGGCGGCCCTGGATGTCGGTGAGGCGGATGCCGTTCAGCGGATCGGTCAGGCTGCCGCCCGACAAGGTCGCCGAACCCTCGACACGGGGCGCCGCGAGGGAGCCGGTGACGCCCGCATCCAAGGCCACACGGCCAGCCACGCGCTGGCCGCCGGTGCTGAGAAGAGAATTCGCGAGGGCAGCGTCGAGGGTGCCGCGCGCCTTCAGATTGAGTGCGCCGCCCGCCTCCACGGGGATCGCGCCGGCCACGGTGACCTCGGCGCCACGGCCGGCGGAGATGCGCCCGTCGATGCTGGCAGCGCCGTCGGACAGCGTCCCGCTCGCCCGCGCATCGATCGGTGGCAGGCCGGCCCTGCGGGTCTCCGGCGTCACGAGCTTCGCGACGCTGAGAGCGTAGCGGCCCTCGGGGCGGGAAGCGGTGCCCTGCAGATCCGCCTCACCGTCCACCGTGCCGGACAAGGCTAGGCTCGGGGAGGCGATGCGGGCGAGCGCGAGTGGAAGGGCGCGAATGCCGATCTTGAGATCGAGGGATTCGCCGGCCCGTCCCTGGACACTGACCCGGCCGGAGCCGGCGGCGATCACGAGATTCTCGATCAGCGCCGAGCCGTCGTCGAGGGTGATCGCGGCGGGACCGGCCAAAGCAAGGCGGTCGCTGCCGCGCTGGGCCGAGAAGCGGACGATCTCGACGCGGGTGCGCTCCGCCGGAATAAGTCGGGCCGCTCCGTCGAGGGCGAAGCCGCGGGCCTGGGCGGTGAGGACGAGGTCGCTTGCCTGGCTCGTGCCGGTGGCGGTGAGCCGCACCGTGTCGATCGTCTGCCCAGCGGCGACGACCCGGTCGAGGCTCGCCCGGCCGTCGAGGGCGGGATGCGCCCGCAGATCGCGTCCGACCAGATCGGCATCGAGCTTCGCGAGGCCGAAACGGTCGTAGCGGAGATGCGCGCCGGTCGCCCGGATCGTGGCGTCCTGCCTTCCGCCATCGCGGGTCAGCGTCACCGCGGCATCGAGCGACCCGCCCATCTGCCCGAGCGCCACCGCCGAGAGATCGGCGAGGTCGCCCGCTCGGACGGTCAGGGCGCCCTCACTGAGCAGGGAGTGGGGATCCACCACCGCGCGGCCGTCGATGGCCACCGAGCCGAGGGCGAAGGCAAGACGGTCGAGGGCGTAATCGGTCTTCGAGGGGCGCGCGACATGCGCGTCGGCCTTGAGCGCCTTGCCGGCGACATCGCCGGTGAGACGCAGGGTGCCGTCGAGGGCGCCGGTCAGATCGGAGAGCGTCGCGTCGAGCCGGAGGTCCCGGATCGGCTTTCCGTCCGCGCGGGCATCGGGGGCACGGAGCGCGGCGGTGAGGTCGGGTCTCCGCAGCGAGCCGGTGAGACGGGCATCGGCACTCGCGGCGCCGGCCAAACGCTCGTCGAAGGCCGAGAGGTCTTTGAGGTCGAGGCGGCCGGTCACGTCGGCGCTTCGCGCGGTCGCCTGCCCCTGGAGCGTGGCGACGAGTTCTGCGCCCTCGAACAGCAGGCGGTCGAAGCCGTATCCGTCGTAGGTCTGAAAGACACGGCCCCTGAGTGTGGGCGTCCGTCCGACCAGGCGGTCCGCAATCTCGTGGCCGAGCACCAAGCCACCGCCGCGCAGGTCGAGATCGGCAGCGAGCGCCTTGCGGGCCGGATCGCCGCTCACCGTCGCCTTCGCCTCGAGATGCCCGGCCAGCGTCCGGCCGGCGACGCCGGAGAAGGCACCGATATCGGCAAGCGCCGCCTGCAGCGTGCCCGCCAGCGTGTTCTGCCCGACCTTGCCGGCATAGGAGAGGCGAGCGGTGTCGGCGTCGAGGGTGAGGTCGGCGACATCCACGACCCCGTCCGATCCCGCATCCGCCCGCAGCGTGAGCTTCGCCCGCTCGCCGATGGCCCGGCGCAGAGCCGGATCGGCCAGGGAGAGCCCCTCCATGGTGCCGTCGGCGCGGATCGCGAAGCGACGGGCCGCGGCGGTGCCGTTCGGCTCGACGGAGAGCAGGGCCTCGATGCGGTCGAGGGACGACGCGCTGGTACGCAGGCCCGATGCCTTCAGGGCCCCCTTCACCTGCGGCGCGGCGAGCGGCCCCTTCAGGCTGCCGTCGAAGATCAGCGTCCGCAACTCGGTCTCGGCCGCCTTGGTCACGCCGTCCTCGGTCGGCAATGCCCGGGCCTCGACGCGAAAATCGGCCACGCGGTCGGCGCCGAGACTGCCCCCGATGCCGAGGCGGGCGGTACGCGAGGTCAGATCCAGCCGGTCGATGCGGAAGGCGCCGGAATCGGAGAACGCCATGCCGCCGTCGAGCTTGGTCGTCCCGGAGAAGATCGCGGCCAGGGGGCCCGGCACGAGGCCCTCGATCCGTGAGGCGAGGTCGAGGCTCAGCCGCCGATCCGTGCCGATGCGCGAAAGCCGGGCTCCGCCCTTGGCACCGATGTCGGGGCCGGCGTCGAAGTCGAGCCTTGCATTGAAGGCGTCGAGCGTGCCGCGCCCTTCGAGGTTGAAGACGATGGGCGGCGTTCCGGGAAGGTTCGCAGCCTTGGACAAGAGCCCGCCTTCGGGTTCCGTCAGCGCCGCCTTCACTTCCAGCTTCTCGCCCTTCGGCACGAACAGAAGCCGGGCATCGAACAGGCCGGCGGCGTCGAGGCGCCGGGCCACCACGGCGAGGTCGAGGCCCTCGGACGGGTTGCCGAGCTTGACCTTGCCATCGGCCGAGAGCCGCGCGGGCTGCCCGGCGATGCCCTCGCCGAGAAGCAGTTCGGCGAGTTTGAACGCTTTGATCTCCACCTTGACCGGGAGATCGGGCAGCAGGGAGCCGTCCGGCGGCTCGGCCTCGGCGGGCGGCGGACCGGACACCGGCTTGCGCAGGATTTCGAGCCGGCCAATTTCGAGGCTGTCCACTTCCAGCCGTCCCGACAGGAGGGCGAGGCGGCGCCATGCGAGGCGTGCGCGGTCGAGCTTCATCCAGGGGCCGTCGGCATCGCTGATGACGACATCGCGGATGGTCGCATCCGAGGACAGAGCGCCATCGACGGCGCCGATCGAGACCTGGGAAGCGTCGCTCGACAGGGCCTTCGAGAGGATGCCGCCCAGGACGGTTTTCTCACCGTCGGCAGCGCTCAGGAAACCGGTTGGCGTCAGAGCGGCGGCAAGGAGCAGGATCAGCGCGGCGAGTGCCGCGAAGGCTCCTCGTTCCTTTCCGCCGAGGCTTCTGCTCAAGCCGCGGGCACCCTCCCCCGCAGATTGGGAAGAGTTCTGGCCGCATGCCCTGCCAAGAAATCCCATTCAGAAGGCCTGTCCGAGACTGATGTACAGGGCGACCGGACGCTCGTGGTATCCCTTGATCCGGTCGAGCGGGAAGGCGACGTCCACGCGGATCGGGCCGATGCCGGTATAGTACCGGAGCCCGAGGCCGACCGCCTTGCGGATACGCTCATCAAAATCCGGCAGGGTCGAGGCGAAGGCGGTCCCGGCATCGAAGAACGGGACGATGCCGATGGTATCGGTCACCTTGATGCGCGCTTCGATCGAGGCTTCCAACAGGCTGCGCCCGCCGATCGGCAGGTTGAACGGTCCGCGCGGCCCCAGGGTGCGGAAGGCGAAGCCGCGCACCGAGCCGCCGCCGCCCGCGAAGAAGCGGAAATTGTCGGGGATCTCGTCGAGGCGGGCGCCGGAGACCGAGCCGAAGCCGAGCCGTCCGGCCAGGATGTAATTCGCGTCCTCGTCGAGCGCGTAATAGGTCGAGCCCTGCGCCTTCGCAACGAAGATGCCCGGATCCGAGCCGAGGAAGCCTGGATAGGGCGCGGCCGAGGCTTGGAAGCGGAAACCCTGCGTCGGGTCGAGCAAGTTGTCGGTCGAATCGTAGGTGACCGAGACCGGCACGCCGATGAGCCGGTAATTCACGGTGCCGAGCGCGTCCTTCGAGCGGCCCACCTGCCCGTCGACCCCGATCTGCGCCGAGAACGTGTCGGAGAAGCGATGGCGGACGGCCACCGAGGCGCCCGCCGCGTCGACGAAATAGCTCTGCTGGACTTCGCGCGTTACGAAGGCATTGGCGAGCAGATCGTTGCGGCTGCCCCAGAGCGCCGGCTTGACGAACGTCGCCGAGAGGCGCCCGCCCAGGCCCGTGGTGTCGATGCCGGCCGCCTTGCGCTGCTGGGCGAACGGATCGTAGCCGAGGCCGAGATAATAGATATCGGCGTCGAGCCTCAGGGTCTCCGCGCCGCCGAAGAGGTTGCGGTTGGCGTAATAGGCGCGGATTCCCGGCCCATCGACGGTGGAGTAGCGGGCCGAGACCCCGATGAGATTCCGCTCGCGCTCGCTGACCTCGACGAAGATCGGCAGATTGCCCTGTGCGTCGAGAGTTTCGCCTTCACGCACGCGGATTGCGCCGAGCCCCTCAATGCGAGCCACCGAACGCCGGATGTCGGCCACGGCCTTCGGCGAGTAGGGATCGCCCGGCTCAGTATAGATGAAGGAGCGGATGACGGAGGGGTCGATCCCCTCCGGCGCGCTCACGGCCACCTCGCCGAGGCCCGCCTTCGGTCCCGGATCGATGGTGAAGGTCACGTCCATGACGTGGGCGGCGTCGTCCACCACCGGATCGCGGGAGACCGCTTTGGCGAAGGGATGGCCCAGCGCCCGGAAGCGGTCGACGATCCTGGCCTCGCGGGCCAGAACGGTGGCCGAGCGAGCCGGCACGTCGTCGCCGGGGCGAACGAAGCGCTCGGGCAGCAGTTCGGCCGGGAAGGGCCGCCCCCGTGGGTCGAGGGCGCGCACGGATCGTACGGTGTAGGCGGGGCCGAGGTCGACAGCGATCTTGACTGGCACCAATGCTCGGGCGCGCGAGCCCTCCGCGGCGCGGGCGGCGGCGGCCAGGGAGGCATCGCCCGTCACCGGGACGCCGTCGATCCGGATCGAGACGGTGCCCTGATAATAGCCGTATCCGGACAGGACGTCTGTCAGCCGCCGCAGGTCCGCTTCGGCCCGACGCACCAAGCCTTCCCCATCCGGCGGGGCTTCCTGGCGCAGACGGTACAGGGTCGAGGTGTCCTGCAGGGCGGTCAGGACATCGGAATCGTCGGTCCCGGTGATGCGCACGCTGTAGGGCAGTGCAGACGGTGTCGGTGTGGGCGGCTCCTCTTCCGAGCCGAACAGCCCGAACAGGTCGAACGCGGCGGCGGGCTGCGGCAAGCCTGCCGCCATCACGGCCGAGAGGAAGACGCCACCGATGACGGGTGAACGCAGCGAGCCATACTTCCGGACGGTCATACGATCGGGCGGGTCCGTGCTCACTGGCCGAAGGCGATGCCTCCATTCAAGCATCGAAGGGTAAACTACCTGTCGATGCCAGCCAGGGCTACCCGGTCACGCCGACCGTGCCGCTGCCTCAAGCAATGGTGAGTGCGCGGTCGACCTTGTCCCCTACTCGTCGTCCTCGATCAGGGTGATCTGGGGCGGCAGCGGCAGGGTGATCGTGCAGCGCAATCCGTTCCGCTCGTAGGCGAGGTCGGTCTCGGCCTTCAGCTCGTAGCGCAGGCTTCGCTCCAGCACCTCCGAACCGAACCCGCGCCGCGGCGGCTCCGCCGACAGGTTCTCCAGGCCGGTCTCGGTCCACACGAAGGTCAGACGCCCGCCCGGTGCGGGTGGAACCACCGACCATGAGATGGCGATGCGCCCCTGGGGCAGCATCAGGGCACCGTGCTCGATGGCGTTGACGGTCAACTCGTGGATCGCCAGCGCGACGATCTCGGCGGCACCGGCGCGTAGGCGCAGGTTAGGCCCGGAGATGACGACCTGATCGCCCTCGCGGGCCAGATGCGCCTGCAACTCGTCGGCAATCAACGTGTGCAGGGCCACGCCTTCGGCCACGCTTCGCATCAGCGCTCCGAGGACGCGGGCAATGGCGTCGAGCCGTCCATCGAGATGGGCCGCATAGGTCTCGACGCTGTCCGAGGTCTCGGCCGAGCGCCGGATGATGGCGCGCAGCATCGCCAAGGTGTTGCGCACCTGATGGCGCTGCTCGGCGGGCAGCCCCTTCTCGTCGAGAAAACGGCGCAGACGCCGGTTCTCGGCCTCGAGTTCCGCGATGCGGGCCTCAGGAGTGTCGTGATTCATCGCTTTGCCATCCACCTCGCCCGCATGTGGCTGGCGCTCCACCGCTGTTTCAATTGTCGCCGATTGCCGATGCGGACCTGTCGCGCTCGAAATGCAGGTAGGATGGATCGAAAAGGGATGCAGAGCACAGGGCCGGAAAATCCGGGATCGTGAGCTGGCGTCCGCGCAGGCGGATCAATCCGGCGGCCCGCAATTCCTTCAGGGTGCGATTGATATGCACGGTCGAGAGACCCATCGCATCGCCGAGATCGGCCTGAGTGATCGGGAACTCGCAGCTCGTGCCGTTGGTCAGGCCGACGGCGTCGAGCCGCATGAACAGCTCGCAGAACAGATGTCCGAGCCGCTCCGTCGCAAGACGCTGCCCAAGGCTGACGGTCCACTCGCGCTGGATTGCGGCCGAGACAAGCATCTCCCACCAGAAAGCCTCCTCGATCTTGCGGCTCTCCGCAGTGATCTCGCGGATCGACGGTTCCGATACCTCGGCGATCAGGCAGGATGTCAAAGTCCCCAACGAATGATCCATGTTCTTCAAGACGAAGACATGCGGATCGCACATGTCTCCGGGCAAGAAGATCGAGATCACCTGTCGCCGACCGTCCTCCAATTGCTTGTAACGGCAAGCCCAGCCTTCGAGAATCAAATTCACGTGTCGAGGCTGATCGCCATCGCGCACCACGTCCTCACGTGGGCCTAATCGGCGCGTGTTCTGAACGACACGATCCAGCGCCTGCCTTTCCTCCGAGGAAAGACGGACGAAATTCTCCAGCTTGCGGACGAGAGGATTGACCACGGAGCTTCCTTACGAATTCGCGGCAACCTAGCCGTCAACGGAGCCGTGGAAATTCAACAAAGTTAAATCGCAAGAGTTGCAAGACACGACCGCGCGATTGCACGGACCATTGGTCGCTGGACGAGTCTAGTCGCCCAGTCGTGGTGTCTCATGGTTACGAAGGACAGAAAGGTTTGGTGGGGGAAGTAGGACTCGAACCTACGAAGCTTACGCAGCGGATTTACAGTCCGCCCCCTTTGCCGCTCGGGACATTCCCCCAAACCGCTGTCACCGCGGGCCAGAGACTGGCGCTCCGCAGCGGGCGTCGTCCTTATGGTGAGGCGGCGGGCGGGTGTCAACCGATCCTTCGCGGCTTGCGTCCGTCATTCACGTCTCGCTCGCCCACATCCATAAAACGGCACGCCGGGGCGCCACGTTTCGTGCGGCCCCGAGAGAGCCGTCAGCCGCTGGGCGCGAGATCGCAGATCCGCAGCTGCGCCCGCTCGGCGCCGCGCCACCGGTCGCAGGACAGGGTACCGGCCGCGTGGAACGTCCGGCCGATGCCGCCGAGGAGGGCGATCCCGACAGGACCCTGCGCGGCCCGGAACGCAATGGCGCCGAGCGTCTGGCCGTCGCCGCTGGCGAAGCGCGCGCGGACATGGCCGTTGCCGACGATCGCCGCATCGACGAGGCGGTGACGTGGCAAGGCCATCATCGGTTCGGGCGCCCCTTGTCCGAACGGCCCCGCTCTCTGGATCGACCGGACGAGTTCGGCGGTGGCACCGCCCGCGCTCACCGTTCCGTCGATCAGAAGCGCCTCCGCTGCGCGGGCGCGGGCGACGGATTCGGACAATGCCCGGTCGAGCCCGGCGCCGAACGCTTCGAGTCGGTCCGGAGCTAGGGTCACGCCTGCCGCCATGGCATGTCCGCCGCCCTTGAGGGCGAGGCCGTCCTCGACCGCCGCGCGCACCGCCGCCCCGAGATCGGCGCCGGCCACCGATCGGCCCGACCCGACCGCCGTTCCGTCCGACTTGATCGCGAAGGCGAAGGCCGGACGACCGAAGCGCTCCTTGAGCCGAGCGGCGATCAACCCGACGATGCCGGGATGCCATTCGGGCGATGCGGCGATCAGCACCGGCCGATCGGGATCGGCGGAAAGGCGACGGTCCATGTCGGCCTCGGCCTCGGCGACGGCCTGGGCCTCGATCGCCTGACGCTCGCGGTTGAGCCGATCGAGCTCGGCGGCGATGCCCCGCGCTTCGAGGGGATCCGCGGTGGTGAGCAGGCGAGCACCGAGCCCGGAATCGCCGATGCGGCCCCCGGCATTGATGCGCGGTCCGAGCAGGAAGCCGAGATGCCACGCCTCCGGCGGTTCGGTGAGCCCCGCCGCATCGAGCAACGCCGCGAGGCCCGGGCGGCCGCGTCCGCGCATCACCGCGAGCCCCTGGACGACGAAGGCCCGGTTGAGGCCGATCAGGGGCACCACGTCGGCGACGGTGGCGAGCGCCACGAGATCGAGGGAATCGGTGAGCCGTGGCCCCTCACCGGCACCGAAGGCGCCCTCCCCCCGCAGCCGGCGCGCTAGGGCCACCAGCGTCATGAACACCACGCCGGCCGCGCAGAGATGGCCGAGTCCCGAGAGGTCGTCGAGGCGGTTCGGGTTCACCACCGCCCGCGCCGGCGGCAACGACTCGGGCGCGCCGTGATGGTCGAGGACGAGCACGTCGAGGCCGAGCTCCGCTGCCGCCGCCAGCGGCTCGTGGCCGGCGGTGCCGCAATCGACGCAAACGAGCAGCTTCGCCCCCTCCGCCGCGAGCGTTGTCACCGCGCCGATATTCGGGCCGTAGCCCTCGGTCAGCCGATCCGGAATGTGGATGCGCACCGGAACGTCGAGGGCGCGGAGATATTCGGCGAGCAGCGCCGCGCTCGCTGCCCCATCCACGTCGTAATCGCCGAAGATCGCCACCGGCTCGCGCTTGCTCACGGCGCGAGCCAGCCGCTCTACCGCCGCCTCCATGGCGATCAGGACGGACGGGTCCGGCATCAAGTCGCGCAGACGGGGCGAGAGATAGGCTTGCGCCTCCGCCGGTCGGACGCCGCGCCCAGCAAGGACCCGGGCGAGGAGATCCGGGAGGCCGTATCCCTGCGTCATGCTCGTGGCGAAGGCCTGGAGGCCGGGATCGGCGCAGCGTTCGCGCCAGGGGCGCCCCAAAACGGAGGCCGCCACGTCGAGGACGTTCTTTTCGGTGGGGATGAGATTTGAGGCGAGCACGGAGCGGAGCATAGCCGCTTCGCTCGCTTCTGGCTGCGCCCCGGAAACGACAACGGGGCGGGCGATCGTCTCGCCCGCCCCGCCGATGTCGTCCGCTCGTCGCGTCGCTCAGAGGTTCTTGAGGACCGAGTCCACGACCTTCTTGGCGTCGCCGAACAGCATCATGGTGTTGTCGCGGAAGAACACCTCGTTCTCCACGCCCGCGTAGCCCGAGCCCATGCCGCGCTTGATGAAGAGGACCGTCTTGGCCTTCTCCACGTCGAGGATCGGCATGCCGTAGATCGGCGAGGCCTTGTCGGTCTTGGCGGCCGGGTTGGTGACGTCGTTGGCGCCGATCACGAAGGCGACGTCCGCCTGCGGGAACTCGCCGTTGATGTCCTCCAACTCGAACACCTCGTCATAGGGGACGTTGGCCTCGGCCAGCAGCACGTTCATGTGGCCCGGCATGCGGCCCGCGACCGGGTGGATCGCGTACTTGACGTCCACGCCTTCCTTCTTGAGCAGGTCGGCCATCTCGCGGAGCGAATGCTGCGCCTGGGCGACCGCCATGCCGTAGCCGGGGACGATGATGACACGCTCGGCGTTCTTCATGATGTAGGCCGCGTCGTCCGGCGAGCCCTGCTTCACGGGGCGCGTCTCGACCTGGCCGCCACCCGCCGCCGCCGCGGCATCACCGCCGAAGCCGCCGAGGATGACCGAGATGAACGAGCGGTTCATCGCCTTACACATGATGTAGGACAGGATCGCACCCGACGAGCCGACCAGCGAGCCGGTGATGATGAGCGCGAGGTTGCCCAGGGTGAAGCCGATGCCGGCCGCCGCCCAGCCCGAGTAGGAGTTGAGCATCGACACGACGACGGGCATGTCGGCCCCGCCGATCGGGATGATGAGCAGACCGCCGAGCGCGAACGACAGCAGCACGATGAGCCAGAAGATCAGCTTGCTCTCGTTGCCGATGAAGATCGCGATCAGCACCACCAGTGCGATGCCCAGGCCGATATTGATGGCATGCCGCTGCGGCAGCATGATCGGCTTGCCCGACATGCGTCCGTCGAGCTTGGCGAAGGCGATGACCGACCCGGTGAAGGTGATCGCGCCGATCGCCGCGCCCAGCGCCATCTCGAACAGCGACTGCTTGTGGATGTGGCCGTTCTCGAGGATGCCGACCGCCTGGGGGGCGTAGAGGGTCGCCGCCGCGCCCGCCACGGCGGCGAGGCCGACGAGCGAGTGGAAGGCCGCGACCAGCTGCGGCATCGCCGTCATCGGCACGCGCTTGGCGATCACCGCGCCGGCGCCACCGCCGATGCCGAGACCGAGCAACACCAGGATCCAGGCGCCGAAGCCCGCCGGCGGATGGCCGATGAGCGTGGTGAGCACGGCCAGCGCCATGCCGATCATGCCGTACAGGTTGCCCTGCCGCGACGTGGTGGGATGCGAGAGCCCCCGCAGCGCCATGATGAACAGGACGCCGGCGACGATGTAGAGAAGGGAAGAGACGTTTTCCGACATCGCCTCAGGCCTTCTTCTTGTACATGCCGAGCATGCGCTGCGTGACGAGGAAGCCGCCGAAGATGTTCACGGAGGCGAGCACGATACCGATGAAGCCGAAGAAGCGGGCCCAGCCGGTGCCCTTCTCGATGAGCGGCACGCCGGCGGCGAGCAGCGCGCCGACGATGATGACCGACGAGATCGCGTTGGTCACCGACATCAGCGGCGTATGGAGCGCGGGCGTCACCGACCAGACGACGTAGTAGCCGACGAAGATCGCAAGCACGAAGATCGCGAGCTGGAACACGGTGGGATCGACCGCGCCGTGGGTGGCGGCGGAGATGCCGTGCGCCAGGGAGTCGGCGATGGACTGGGCCTGAGCGGCGTTCTGTTGGGCCACTTCAGCCGCGGTGCGCGCGGCGGCCGCCGCGGCCTGGGCCTGCTCCGCGGCAGGGAGGGGTACGTTAGCCATGTCTGGATCCTCCGCGATCGTCAGGCTTTGGGCTGGAAGTTCGGGTGAACCACCTGACCGTCGCGGGTGAGGTTGGTCGCCTTGACGAGTTCATCGTCCCACTTGATCGCCAGCGCCTTCGACTCCTTGTCGACCAGGGTCTCGACGAAGGCATAGAGGTTGCGGGCGTAAAGGCTGGAGGCCGTGGCCGCGAGGCGGCCCGCCACGTTGGTATGACCGACGATCTTCACGCCATTGCCGACGGTGACGATCTCACCGGCCTTGGCGCCCGCGACATTGCCGCCGCGCTCGACCGCGAGATCGACCAGCACCGAGCCGGGCTTCATCGAGGCGACCATCTCCTCGGAGACGAGCTTCGGTGCCGGCCGGCCCGGGATGAGGGCCGTGGTGATGACGATGTCCTGCTTGGCGATGTGGCCCTTGACCAGTTCGGCCTGCTTCTTCTGATACTCGGCCGACATCTCCTTGGCGTAGCCGCCGGAGGTCTCGGCCGACTTGAACTCCTCGTCCTCGACGGCGACGAACTTGGCGCCGAGGGACTCGACCTGCTCCTTGGTGGCGGGACGCACGTCGGTGGCGGTCACGACGGCACCCATGCGCCGCGCGGTGGCGATGGCCTGAAGGCCCGCCACGCCGACGCCCATGATGAAGATGCGCGCGGCGGGCACGGTGCCGGCGGCGGTCATCATCATCGGCAGGGAGCGGCCGTACTCGGCGGCGCCATCGACCACGGCCCGGTAGCCGGCGAGGTTCGCCTGGGAGGAGAGGACGTCCATCACCTGCGCGCGGGTGATGCGGGGCATCAGCTCCATGGAGAAGGCGTTCACGCCCGCATCGGCCATGGCCTTCAGCTCGTCTTCGCGGCCGTAGGGATCCATGATGGCGATGACGGTCGCGCCCTTGGGCGTCTTGCCGAGTTCCTCGGCATTCGGTCGGCGGACCTTGAGGACGAGGTCGGCGCCGGACAGGGCCTCCTCGGCGGAGGACGCGATCTTCGCGCCGGCCGCCTCGTATTCGGCATCGGGAACGCCGGCCTTCTGGCCTGCCCCCGATTGAACCACGACCTCGCCGCCAAGGCCGACGAATTTTTTGACCGTTTCAGGGACGGTGGCGACCCGCGGTTCCGCGGGATCCGTCTCCGTCAAGACGGCGATGCGCATTCGGTTGCTCCCGTTCTTACAGCCGCCCATTCGGCGTGCCGGTATCCGAGCTATGTGGACGGCTAGATTGTCATGCGGCAAGACCGGCCCGTTTGACGGGCCGGTCTTTGCCGAAAACTCAGCTCAGAAAGAGGATGGCGAGGAGGACGAGGAAGAGGCCGGCCTGCGCCTTCCAGCCGATGGCTGGGACGAAAGCGCCGAGCGCGGCAAGACCCCAGGAGACCAGAACGCCGATGATCGCGGTGATCCACGCCTCGTGCACACCGCCGATCGCGAGCGCCGCCACCCAGCACAGAACGGTAACGGTACCGATCTCGACGAAGCGGACGAAGCCCCGATAGGTTTGCTCGTGGGTCTTCTCATCCATCGCCGGGCTGTAATTCAGGCCCGTGAGGGTCTTCGTGTCCGCCATTGCGCGCCCGTTCCCTGACTTCGTTTTGCTTGTCACGCGCGGATTTAGCGCAAGGCTTGGCGGGGAGCAATCAGCTTGACCGACTGGTTGATAATCGGATGACGGGTTTTCCGGTGAAGGTTCAGGCGGGGAGCGGCAATCCCGCCGCCATCAATGCCGTCTCCTGGCGCTCCGCGAGAGCATCGAGGGAAAACCGTTCGATTTCCGCTTCAAACAGTCGGTGGTAATTCAGTTCAGAGCGCAGGTGGAGGAACACCGCCCCGAGACCGACCGCCGCGCGGTCCATGAACACGAATTCTTGAGGGACCGTGACGGGACCACGCTCCTTCAGTGCCTGGTGAACCGAGAACGCCTCGCGTCGGCCATAGGCACCTGGCTCGATGCCGTCGGCGACGGTGCGGGTGCGATCCTCAAGGAGCGGCCCGTAGATGAAGCGCGCCCAGATATTGAGAATATCGACGGTCTCGCGGTCGAGCTTCTTGAACCCCCAGACTTCGTAGGCATGGACGATCCGGTCGCGGTCGTTTTCCAACAGGCCGCGATAGAGATCGACCACACCGCCGACGAAGCGCGGGTGGAAGATGCGCACGCAGCCGTAATCCAGCAGGTTGATGCCCTGCGGCTCCCCACCCTCGGAGAAGACGGTGTAATTGCCGAGATGCGGATCGCCGTGAATGACGGCGGCACGGCTGAACGGGTGCCACCAAGCCCTGAACATCGCCTGGGCGAGCCGGTTGCGGACTTCGATGGGTGATTGGGCGAAGGTCAGGATCTTCTCGCCGTCGAGCCATCCGAGCGTCAACAGGCGCTTGGTCGAGAGGTCCTTGTGCACCTGCGGCACACGGACCGAATCGATGTCCTTGAGGACATTGCCGTAGAGCGCGGCATGCTTGGCCTCGCGCTCGTAATCGAGTTCCTCGCGCACGCGGGCGCCGATCTCCTTGGCGATCTCCGTCGTATCGAGCCAGGAATTCATGCGGCGGTGGAGAGCGAAGGCGACCTGTAGCTGCTTGAGATCGGCCTCCACCGCCGACTGCATGTCCGGGTACTGGAGCTTGCAGGCGAGCGGCGCACCGTCGGGCGAGACGGCCCGATGGACTTGGCCCAGGGAGGCTGCCGCCGCCGGCTTGAGATCGAAGTGGGTGAAGCGGCTCTGCCAGTCGGCGCCGAGTTCGGCCATCATCCGCCGCTTGACGAAGGCGGCCCCCATGGGCGGCGCATCGGCCTGAAGCTTCTGCAGTTCGGCGGCATATTCGGGCGGGAGCAGGTCGGGCACGGTGGCGAGCAACTGCGCCACCTTCATGATCGGCCCCTTCAAGCCGCCGAGCGCCTGGGCCAGGGCGGCGGCGTTGCTCGGCGCGGCGCCGTCCTTGCCGCCGAACAGGCGGGCGGCGGCCATCCGGGCGGCCACGCCGCCGACATTGGCGCCGACGCTGGCGTAGCGGCTCGCGCGGGCGGAGAAGCGGTTGGCTTCGCGGTCGGTTTCGGCCATGGCCTGACGGATCGATCCTGATGAAGATGTGATCCGAAATAGGCGCGCGCCCTCCCCGCGCCCAGGGCGCTGGGACGGCGCGCCGCGGCACTTACCTTTGAGGTCAGTTGCTGCGAATTCGGCGGGGGCGGCCTGACCAGCCCGAGCGAAACCGTTCGCCCATTGCGTTGCACCCTCCCCGCGTCTTCCGCTCGGGCAGGGCGCCCCGGTCGGTGTCCATCGCTTTTTCGGCGACCTCAAGACCCTTCACGAAGGCTGGATCGTGCGACGAGAGGTTTAAGGTGCCGTCGATATTCACCGCCGAGTACAGCGATGCGCCCTGATCCAGCTTAGGCCTGCCGAAAAGGTCGTTCGGAAGGATGAGGCCGAGAGCATCGCCAACGCTTGAATTTTTGGCCCTCACGACGTTGGCTCCGTGCATGTTCGATCAACCAGAACATGCACGGAGTTGCCTTCTTTTAAGAGCGACTATGCGTCCTCCATCGCCTCAAGCTCAGCGATCATTCCCTCGATCATCCCGAGCCCGATCTGCCAGAAGCCGGGGTCGCGCGCATCCAGCCCGAACGGCTTCAGGAGTTCGCCGTACGGCTTCGAGCCGCCCGCCGAGAGAAGGGCGAAGTAGCGCTCGACGAAACCGGATTCGGCGCGGGCGTAGACGCCGTAGAGCGAGTTCACGAGGCAGTCGCCGAAAGCGTAGGCGTAGACGTAGAACGGCGAATGGATGAAGTGCGGGATGTAGGCCCAGAACGGCTCGTAGCCCTTGTCGAGGGTGATCGCCGGCCCGAGGCTCTCGGCCTGCACCGACATCCACAGGGCGTTGATCTCGTCGGCGGTCAGCTCCCCCTTCGTGCGGGCGAGATGCACCTTCCGCTCGAACGAGTAGAATGCGATCTGACGCACCACCGTGTTGATCATGTCCTCGACCTTGGCCGCGAGCATCGCGCGGCGCTGGGTCGGGTCGGTGGTCTCGGCCAGGAGCTTGCGGAAGGTCAGCATCTCGCCGAACACGCTCGCGGTTTCGGCGAGCGTCAGCGGCGTCGGCGCCATCAGGGCACCGTTGGGAGCCGCCAGCACCTGATGGACGCCGTGGCCGAGCTCGTGCGCCAGCGTCATCACGTCCCGCGGTTTCCCCTGGTAATTGACCAGCACGTAGGGATGGGCTGAGGGCACAGTCGGGTGGGCGAAGGCGCCCGGTGCCTTGCCCGGTCGGGTCGGCGCATCGATCCATCCGCCGTCGAAGAATCGCTTGGCGATCCCCGCCATGTCCGGTGAGAAGGCGTTGTAGGCGTCGAGGACGGTGTCGCGGGCCTCCGCCCAGGGAATTGTCCGCTGCTCGACCTTCGGCAGAGGCGCGTTCCGGTCCCAATAGGGCAGAGCCTCGACGCCGAACCACTTGGCCTTGAGCCGATAATAGCGGTGCGACAGGCGTGGATAAGCCGCGCGGACCGCCTCGACCATCGCGGCGACGACCTCCGGCTCGACGCGGTTCGAGAGGTGGCGTGCATCCGCCACGTCCTTGAAGCCGCGCCAGCGATCGGAGATCTCCTTGTCCTTGGCCAGTGTGTTGGTGATCAGCGCGAAGACGCGCAGGTTCGAGCGCAGGGTGTCGCCCAGGGCGAGGGCCGCCTCCTGGCGAACGGCGCCGTCGCGATCCTGAAGCTTGTTGAGGGTCGGCTCCAGGGTCAGCTGCTCGCCCTGAACCGAGAAGCGCAGCGAGGCGATGGTCTCGTTGAACAGCCGGTCCCAGGCGGCGTTCGAGGTGACCGACTTCTCGAGGAACAGCTTCTCGGTGCGATCATCGAGCTGGTAGGGTTTCTCCGCCCGGAGATCCTCGATCCAGGGGCGGTACTTGGCGAGCGCGCCTTGCGCCATGGCTCGATCCATGACCGCGTCCTCGACGCGGTTCAGCTCCAGCCCGAAGAACAGCAGATTGCCCGAGGCCGCGGTCAGCCGCTCGCGGGTGTCGCCGTAGAACTTGGCGCGGGTCTCGTCGGTCGTGTCGCCGGAATAGACGAGGCCGGCATAGGACATCAGCCGACCCATCAGATCCTCGATCTGTTCGAAGGCCGCAACCGCGCGTCCCAACTCCGACGAGGCGTCCGCGCTCAGCGCGATCTCGCCAATGCGACCGGAATAACGCTCCGCGAAGGTCTGTGCCTCGGCCTCGGCCCGCGCGAGGTCGTCACTGAAGGCCGGGGAATCGATGCCGGGATAGAGATCGCTTAGGTCCCATTCGGGCAGGGTGCCGAGATCCGCAGCCTGCGCCGCGCTGCGCAGGGCCGCGAGACCGTCCGGGATCCTCGCCATTTCCGGTGACAGGGCGGCGATGACGGCTCGGCTCGACATGATGTGCAGCTTCCTCGCGAAGAGACGGGTCAAGGCTCGGAAACCGGCCCGCGTTCCCGCCCCCTGATATCGAGCGGTCAAGGCCGCCGATCAACTCGGATCCGCCGCGCGGTCGCAACGGGCGACCCGGCACGAAAGGCGATCCCGGTCAGACTCCAAGCCCTTTTGCGCGGAAAGTGCCCGTGTCGTTAAGCGGCGCTTTACGCATCTGAGCGACCTTGTGCGCCGAAACGAAACAGCCCGCCCCACGCATGATCGGCCCCGCCCCGGCGGAAGCTGCGCGCGGACGGCCGGGGAAAAGCGGAAAGCGAGGCGCCCCGCATGTCCACCACCGTCCTGATCATCGACGACGATCCCGTTCAGCGCCGCCTCGCCGAGGCGATGGTGCGCCGCCTCGGCTTCGAGGCTCGGATCGCCGAGAACGGTCTCGACGGTCTCAACCTGCTGCGGGCGGGCGAAGGCATCGACGTGGTTCTCCTCGACCTCGTCATGCCCGGCGGCATGGATGGGCTGGCCGTCCTCGCCGAGATGCGGAAGAGCGGCATCGACACGCCGGTCATCGTCCAGACCTCGAACGGCTCCATCGACGCCGTCGTGAACGCCATGCGGGCCGGCGCCGTCGATTTCGTGGTCAAACCCGCCGGCGCCGAACGGCTGCAGGTTTCGATCAAGAACGCGCTCCGCGTCGATCAGCTCGAAGAGGAAGTGCGGCGGATGCGCCGCCGCGCCTCGGGATCGCTGGGTTTCAAGGATCTCGCCTCCAAGAGCCCGGACATGGATCGGGTGATCCGGCTCGCCGAGCGCTCGGCGAAGTCTAACATTCCCGTGCTGATCGAGGGCGAATCCGGTGTCGGCAAGGAGGTGCTGGCCCGGGCGATCCAGGGGTCGGGCGAGCGCCGCGGCAAGTCGTTCGTCACCGTGAATTGCGGCGCGATCCCCGACAATCTCGTGGAATCCACCCTGTTCGGCCACGAGAAGGGAGCCTTCACTGGCGCCACCGAGCGCCATGTCGGCAAGTTCGTCGAGGCATCGGGCGGCACCTTGTTCCTCGACGAGATCGGCGAGTTGCCCCTCGACGCGCAGGTGAAGCTCCTGCGCGCGCTTCAGGAAGGCGAAGTCGATCCCGTCGGCGGCAAGCGCGCGGTACGCGTCGATATCCGCCTGATCTCGGCGACGAACCGCTCGCTGCTCGACCTCGTCAAGCAGGGCAAGTTCCGCGAGGATCTCTATTACCGTCTCAACGTCTTCCCGATGACCCTGCCGCCCCTGCGAGCGCGCCGGGAGGACATTCCGGATCTCGTGCGCTCGTTCTGTGCCCGCTTCGCCGCGGAAGAAGGCAAGCGCCTGCGTGGCATCACTCCGGAGGCGATGGCGCTCCTGACCCGCTATCCGTGGCCGGGCAATGTCCGCCAGTTGGAGAACGCGTTGTTCCGTGCCGTGGTGCTCGCCGATGGCGACGAGTTGACCGTCGCCGAATTTCCCCAGATCGCCGCGCAGGTCGAAGGTTTCGACGTGCGCATCCCGCCGGCGCCGAATCAGTCGGCCCTGCCGGCCGGTGGCATGGAGCCGGTGCGCGAGATCGTGCGCGTCGAAGTGCGCGATCCTCACGCCATGTCCCTCGTGGTCGAGGACACCGGCGAGATGAAGACCATGGAAGCGATCGAGGCAGAGGCGATCCGCTTCGCCCTGCAATTCTACCGCGGCCGAATGTCCGAAGTGTCCCGCCGCCTCGGAATCGGCCGATCCACGCTCTATCGCAAGCTCAAGGAACTTGGGCTCGACGAGGACGAGCGCGCCGACGACGCAGCCTGATCGCGGTCGCCGCACGAATGACTTCGTTCCGTCTGCGTGCCGGGCGGAGCGTCTTCGACGATGGGCGGAAGGTGTTCGGGCCCGGAATGGACGCACAAAACTGGCAAAGTAGCCAGTGGTCCGCGTCGTGGCCGACGAGACAGCTGGGTCCTCGCCCAAAACAACGATCCGATACCGGGTGACCGTGCGGTTGCGCACGGTCAGGCTTGGAACGATGATCTTTAATGAAGGTTGCGGCAAACTCGGCCGTTTCCTGGGAGTTGCCGCCATGCACGCTGAAACCGGAGCCGGATCGAGCGTCCTGCGGACCCTGTCCGTCGCGTTCGCGGCCCTTCTCGCTCTGGCTCCGGCCGTGCGGGGCGAAGAGTTCGGCGCGGGCGACGCCACGATTCCCAGATCGGCCATCGAGAAAGCGGCGGTCGAGACGCCCGCCGATCCACCAGCCGTGACGAACCCGGCGGTGCCCGAGGCAGCTCCCGACCAGGGAACGCCCGCGCCGCCTTCGGTCCAGAGTTCCACGCCGCCGGACGCAGCGGCTCCCACTGCGGAAGCTCCAGCTGCCCCCGTGGCGCCGAGCGAGCCGTTGCCGGCCGCCGTCTTCGCTCGCCTCAACGATCCGGCTCCCCTGCTCCAACGGCTGACGGGCAAGGACCGGGAGGCCATGCAGGCCTTCTACGCCCTCGGCAATTTCAAGCCGGCCTGGGTCGAGAACGACAGCTTCACCGCGGCGGCCAACGCCGCCATCGGGCGCTTGCGCGCCGCAGAGGAGGATGGGCTCGATCCGAACGCCTACCCCGTGCCGGTACTGGGTAAGCTCAGCCGTCCCGATACCGATGCGGAGATCGCCGATGCCGACCTGAAACTCTCGGCGGCGATCGCCCTCTATGCCCGCGACGCCCGGGGCGGGCGCGTCAATCCCGCCTCGATCTCGAAGCTCGTCACGCCGAGCCTCGATCTGCCGACCGCCGACGCGACCCTGGCTCGCGTCGCCGGCGCCGGACCGAAGGCGGGTGAGATCCTGCAGGGCTACAATCCGCATCAGCCCGGTTATCTCGCACTCAAGGCGCGACTCGCCTCCCTGCGGGCAGGCCGCCCGCAGGGGACGCCGACCGTGCGATTGCCGGCGGGGCCTGTACTCAAGCTCGGCATGAGCGATCCGCGGGTGCCGCTGCTGCGCAGCCGGTTCGGTCTGGGGAGCGGCCCGACCGGGATGGGCGACACAGCCGCCGGTGAGACCGGAAAGCCGGCCGATGCCTACGACCGGGCGGTGGCGGACGCCGTCGCTAGCTTCCAGCGTAGCCGGGGTCTGCCCGCCAATGGTACGCTCACCCGCGCTACCGTCGCGGCCCTCGCCGATTCCAGTGTTCCCAAAAGCAGCGGTAGCGAGGCGGACCTCATCGTCAACATGGAGCGGTGGCGCTGGCTGCCCTCCGAACTCGGCTCGGACTACGTCTTCGTCAACGTGCCGGAGTTCAAGCTGCGGGTCTTCCGCAACGGCAGCCTGAAGGACGAGACGCGCGTCATCGTCGGCAAGCCCGAGAGCCCGACCCCGACCTTTTCGGGGTTGATGGAATACGCCGTCGTCAATCCGTCCTGGTACGTGCCGCCTTCGATCCTCAAGCAGATGCTGGCCTCCGGCCGCACCGCCGGGTTCGAGGTGGTCCGCCGGGGCGGTCAGATCTCGCTGCGCCAGCCGCCGGGTGAGCGCAACGCGCTCGGCTTCATCAAGTTCATGTTCCCGAACCAGCACGCGGTCTACCTGCACGACACGCCGAACCGGTCGCTGTTCTCGGCCTCGACCCGGGCCTTCAGCCATGGCTGCGTGCGTGTGGACGATCCCTTCCGCTTTGCCGACGCGGTGCTGCCCGACTGGACCGAGGAGCGGTTGAAGAAGCTGATCGGCAAGGGCGAGCGCACCCTTCGCCTGCCGGCGAAGCTCCCGGTGCACCTCGCCTATTTCACCGCCACCGTGGACGAGTTCGGGTCCTACCGTACCCTCACCGACCTGTATGGCTATGATGGTCCGATGAAGGTCGCCCTCGGCCTCGCCCCGCGCTCCGAGGCGGTGGCGCGTGCCCCGTCGGGCTCGGCCAAGCAGGTCACGGCCTCACGCGCCGCTCCGGTCGCCCACGATGTGCATCGTCCGGCTCCGCGCCCCGCGCCCGCGCCGCGTCAGGCCGTGCGGACGGAGCCCCGCCGCAACGTGGACATGTTCGGTGAGCCCTGGCCGCCCGAGCCGGTGCGCCGCGAATCCCGTAGCTTTTGGTAGACCGGCTTCATCGATTTTGGAGCTGCGCGTCCATCTCGTTCCTGACATGCCGTTGGTCTGGGCCGGAGGCGTGTCAGGATGAACCGCGCCCGGATCGAGCACGCTGAACTCCACCGTCCTCGCAATTCACAACGGTTTCGGCGTTCAGGTGCGCCGACGCTCTTGCGCGGCACGTTTCCGCCACGGTTGGCCCCCAGCATCGCCATGGTTGCCCCCTACCCGTCCTTCGGATGGTCGGTATGCGGCCCAACAGGCGGGCCTGTGAGACCTGCCCGGCGGAGGTGAGGACAATGCTGCAGATCCTTCTGCGGAACCGCGTGCCTGCCCCCTCTCCGGTCTCCGGCCGGCGGCGCCTCGTCACGGTCCTGGCTTCGGTCGCCGCGGTCCTGCTCGCCGGTACCGGCGGCACGCAGGACGCGGTCGCCAATGGCGACACCCGCCAGATTTCGATGGTCCATGAGCATACCGGCGAGAGCGTCACGGTCGTGTTCAAGCGTGACGGACGCTACGACCGATCCGCCCTCGATCAGCTCAACTGGCTCCTGCGCGACTGGCGCGAGAACGAAGCTACCAAGATGGATCCGCGTCTGTTCGACGTGATCTGGGAGGCGCAGCGCTCCATCGGATCGACAGCGCCCTTGCGCATCGTCTGCGGCTATCGCAGCTCGAAGACCAACGGGATGCTGCGCCGCCGCTCCTCCGGCGTCGCCGAGACCAGCCAGCACATGGCCGGCAAGGCCATCGATTTCTTCCTTCCCGATGCCAGCATCGACCAGATCCGCGCCGCCGGGATGCGGCTGCAGCGCGGCGGCGTCGGCTGGTATCCCCGGTCCGGTTCACCCTTCGTCCATCTCGATGTCGGCTCGGTGCGGTCCTGGCCACGGATGACGAGCGATCAGCTCGCCCGCCTGTTCCCCGACGGCAAGACCGTTCACCTCCCGGCCGATGGTAAGCCCCTGGCCCGCTACGAAGAGGCGCGCGCCGAGATCCTGGCCCGCGGCGGCACCGTGCTCGGCCAGACGATGGTCGCGAGCGCCGAGGAGATGGATGACGGTCCCGGCGTGAAGGGCTTCTTCGCCTCGCTGTTCGGCGGCGGCGCGAGCCCGTCGTCGACGACAACCGTCGCCAGCGCGCCGGCTCCGGCCAAGGGGCGGACGAAATCCAGCGTCGTGGTGGCGAGCGCCGATCCGTCCGACGGTACCGGCGCAGCCCAGGCCGCGACGCAAGCGACCGGCCAAGCGCTCGCCTATGCCGCTCCGAACGCCTCGGAAGCGTTGCGCAACGCGACCCTCAAGCAGGGTACGCCATCGGCAAAGGAACTTCTGACCGGGATGGCCGTGCCCGCCGGATCGATCGTCGCACCGTTGCCGCCGCGCCGTCCTACGGAACTCATCGCCGTGGCGGGACTGCACAACGTGCCGCTGCCGCCGCGCCGCCCGGTCCAACTCGCCTCGCTCGACGGTTCCGGGCTCGCCGGAATGGCCAATGTGGCCGTCGTGGAGGCAGCCGCCGAGCGCGAGACCGCCGAGCCCCCCGTCCCGCTGGTCCCGGCGGATGCCGACCCGCGCGAGCAGGTCCGCAGCCTGTTCGTGGCCACGGCGCAGGCTGTCGCGCGTCCGAGCGCGCCGGTGCGGGTCGCCCAGGTGCGTTTGATGCCCGATGCCACGCCTCCCGGGGCCTTCTGGATCTCGGCAGCCGTGTCCGCCGCTCGTGTCAGCGAGCAGACGATGCCCGCGATAGCCCTGCCCCGCTGAGGCGCGGCGCCGCGCTCAATCCTTCCCGCGCACGAACGTCACGATGCTGCGGGTCTCGCCCTTGTCGGCCCAGTTGGGCATGACCCGCCAGGGGGTCAGCACCCGCAGCCGCTCGCCGTCGAGAGAAAACATGCGGGTCTGCTCGGTGCCCACCCATTTCGGGTCCCAGGCCACGTCGAGCTTCGCCGTCCATTGGTCGCCTTCCGTGCGGAACGTGCCGCTATAGGAGACCAGGGTGCCCAAGAGGTCGGCGCGCTGCGCGTCGGTCTCGGCGGGCTTGCGGCCCTCGCCGGTCAACACGAAGAAAACCCGGTTTTCTGGGGTGAAATAGGCGTAGCCCGTGGGCCGCTCGCCCATCACCGGCATCTTGGTCCCGTCGGTGCGAACCTCGACCTCATAGGAGACGAGTTTCCACAATCCGGTCAGCCGCGGATCGGAGTCCGCCCGGGCTGCGAGCGGCGCGGCACCGGCGGCGAGGACGAGAAGGGTGGCGTAACGGCCCGATGTGCTCATGAGACAACCCCGTCCGGTGTGCGAAGCGCAGGTTAACACCGGGCGGGGCGGTTCGATGCGTCCGAACCGAAGGGTTCGACGGCTTCCGTCAACAGCCGAAGCGCGTCGCGACAGCGTGGGACCACGCCGCCGGCCGAAGGGACGTCGCGCTGGAAACGCGCGTGAGAGCCGAACGACTGGGCGACGCGCCTACGCCATGCCCAGCGCCTGGAGGTAGAGTTCGAGGATCGCCTCCTCTTCCTGGCGCTCGTCGTGGTCGCGCTTGCGCAGGGAGATGATCTTGCGCAGCACCTTCACGTCGAAGCCGTTGGCCTTGGCCTCGGCATAGACGTCCTTGATGTCGCCCGCGATGCCGGCCTTCTCCTCTTCGAGGCGTTCGATGCGCTCGATGATGCTCTTGAGCTGGTCGGCGGCGACCGAGGACGGGTCGACGGCGGGGGCAGGCGATGCGGCCATGGCGGCGCTCCTTCGTGCGGTGGCGGGCCGACCCCCACGGGCCGGCGCGCCGGATCGTCCGGGGGTAGCCCATCAACCTTACTCAGCGGTTGATGCCGCCTTCCTTGGCCGGGGCGCGGGTCGCCGGCAACCGCGTCGATCGCCCGCCGAAGGTCGCCCGGTGACGCCGTTCAGTGGCCTTTGGCCTGTGCCGTGTCGAAGCGGGCCTGCTGATCGGAGCTCGCCTCCGTCTGGTGCTGCCGCTTCCATTCCTCGTAGGGCATCCCGTAGACGTGCTCGCGGCTCTGATCCTTCGTGACGCCGAGGCCGCGCTCGTCGGCGGCGTCCTTGAGCCAGTTCGACAGGCAGTTCCGGCAGAAGCCGGCGAGGTTCATCAGGTCGATGTTCTGCACGTCGGTGCGGTTGCGCAGGTGCGACACGAGCCGACGGAACACCGCCGCCTCCAGTTCGGTCTGCGTGGCGGGATCGATGTCGTTCATCGGGGAGCATCCTGTCGGTGGGACTGTCGCCCTCAGGTCGTTCCCCGGCGGCGAGCCGTCAAGCCGGCGGCTTCAGCATCGGCCGGAGCAGCGCCGCGAAGCGCTGTGCCCATTCCTCCTGGCCCTCCGGCCCGCCGATCAGATCTTGGCGGATCTCGATCAGGGCGTTGGGCAGGCCGCGGGCGGTGGCGTGGCGGTCGATCGTGTCGCCCGGAAGGCCCCCGCCATAGGGCTGGTTGTCGCCGACGCAGAGACCGGCCGGATCGCGGATCAGGGCGTCGATGATCGGGCGGGCCATGCGGTCGTCGCGGTCGTAGAGAACGCCGACCTGCCACGGGCGGGCGATGGTGCGCCAGAACGGGGTGAAGCTGTGCATGGTCAGGATCATCGGCGGCGAGCCTTCGGCTTCGGCCCGGGCCACGCCGGCATCCACCGCCCGATCGAACGGCGCGTAGAAGCGACGGATCCGCTCGGCGATGCCCGCGGCATCGATGCGGGCGTTGCCCGGTACGATCGCCCCGTCCGACAGCCGCATCACCAAAGTCGGATCGCGTCGCCCCCGGTTCGGATCGATGATGAGGCGGGAAAAGCGCGTCAGCACGGCCGGCACGCCGAGCAGGGCCGCCAACCGGCGCGTCACCGCCGCCGCGCCGATGTCGTAGGCGATGTGGCGGGAAAATTCCCGCTCCGGCACGCCGAGGCGGTCGAGGTCGTCCGGCACGTGGTTGGAGGCGTGCTCGCACAGGATAAGCAAGCCGCGCCCCGGATCGCCCGCGATGGTCTCGACGGGTTCCTCGGGGCGAAGCGTGGTCGCGGGATCGGGACTGAACATGGCGTCTATCTGGGCAGGCCGGGCTTCTTCGACAGGGCCGACGGCCGAGCGGACGCCGCCATGCGGGATCGGTGCCGGAGCCGGTCCGGTCCGGCGACCGCCCCTACAAAAAGAATGCGGCGCCCTGCGAAAGTTTTGTGAAACGGCGGAGACTTGCCGTGCCGCCGGGGCTCGGGCAAGCACGAAGCCAAGCAAGACCTGAAGACGCTGCCGCGAGGACGCCCATGACCGCCCCTGCCCCGTCCGATCCGGCCATCCGGGAGCGGCGCGCCCTGCTGTCCGCCATCCTCGACGAGGCCATCGCTGCCGCGCACCCGCGCAAATGCCTCGTCGGCCATCTGCCGGCGCCGACGCCGGGTCGTCTCATCATCCTCGGTGCGGGCAAGGCCGGCGGCTCCATGGCCGCTGTGGCGAGCCGGTTCTATCGCCAGGAGCACGGCGTGCCGGAGGACCGCATCGTCGGCTTCGCCGTGGCGCGCCACGGCTACGGTGAGGACGCTCCGGGCATCCGCATGGTCGAGGCGGGCCATCCCGTGCCGGACGCCGCCGGCATCGAGGCCACCCGGGAAACGCTGGCCATCGCCGCGAGCGCCGGTCCTGAGGACGAGGTGCTGGTGCTGCTCTCCGGAGGCGGCTCCGCCAACTGGATCGCACCGGCCGGCAATCTGACGCTGGCGGAAAAGCAGGCGATCACGAAGGCTCTGCTGCGCTCGGGCGCGCCGATCAACGAGATCAACGCGGTGCGCAAGCACCTCTCGCGCATCAAGGGGGGCCGGCTCGCCGTTGCGGCGCGGAACGCCAAGTCGATCCTCACCCTGGCGATCTCGGACGTGCCGCACGACGATCCCTCGGTCATCGCCTCGGGCCCGACCGTGCCCGATCCCTCGACCCTGGCCGATGCCCGCGCGATCTGCGAGCGGCGCGGCATCACGCTGCCGGAATCCGCCCTGGCCCTCCTTAACGATCCGGCCAACGAGACCCCGAAGGCGGGCGATCCGGCTTTCGCGCGGGCCGAGTACCGCATCATCGCCCGCCCGATCGACGCTTTGGAAGCCGCGGCCGAGGCGGCGCGGCGGGCCGGTTATGAGCCGGTGATGCTGGGATCCGACCTCGAGGGCGAGGCCCGCGAGGTCGCCGCCGAGCATGCGCGTCTGGCCCTCGATGCCAAGGCGGCCGGGCGGCGGGTCGCGCTGATTTCCGGCGGCGAACTCACCGTCACAATCCGCGGCGAGGGTGACGGCGGGCCGAACCAGGAATATGCCCTCGCGCTCGCCCTCGCTCTGAATGGGGCCGAAGGCATCGCCGGGATCGCCGCCGACACCGACGGCACCGATGGCGGACGCGGCGCGGCCACCGATCCGGCCGGCGGTCTCGTCGACGCTTCGACGCTGGAGCGCGCCCGCGCCGCCGGCCTCGATCCGCAGGCGATGCTGACGGACAACGATTCGACGCGATTCTTCGCCACCATCGGCGATCTCGTACAGCCCGGTCCGACCCGCACGAATGTCAACGATTGCCGCGTCATCCTCGTCGGATAGTGTTTTGACCCAGGAAGGGGCGCTCGGACGAACCAGCGGTGCCCGGTGCCATCGCGGCCAGTGCCGCCCCGCCTCGACTCTCTCGAAGCCATTCGAGGAGCGGCGCGCGGGCGGTCGCTGGATTTCCCTGTTAGCCCTGTGTCTCGCGGCGGGGCTCACGCTCCTGCCCGGTTCGGCCCGCGCCGACCTGCGCCTGTGCAACCAGACCGCCAGCAAGGTCGGGGTGACGCTGGGCTACCGCGACGCCCAGGGTTGGGTGACGGAGGGCTGGTGGGATCTGAAGCCGCGCAGCTGCGAAACCCTGCAGAAGGGCGCCCTCGCAGCGCAGTTCTACTACGTCTATGCGGTGGATTACACGCGGGGCGGCGAATGGGGTGGGCGGGCGATGATGTGCACCCGCGATACCGCCTTCACGATCCGCGGCGTCGAGGATTGCCTCGCACGCGGCTTCGATCGCAACGGCTTCATCGAAGTCGACACCGGCCAGCAGAAGAACTGGACGATCCAACTCTCTGATCCGGGTCAGCCCGTCACGGGCGGTCCCTGACGGACGTTTGCACGCAAGCCAATCCCGATCCGATGGCTCACTGACCGTTGGCGCGAGCGCCAACGACAGGTGCGAACTGCGGCTCACTATGCGAGGGGAGCCCGGATTTTCGTCCGTGTTCTCTCGACCTCAGCGCATGCCCGCGACGCGACGGTCGCGCTTGCGCTCGGCGGCGGGCTGGTAGGCGATCTGGGCGTGTTGGCTGCAATAGGGCAGGCCGGTGATGGAGCGAGCGCCGCAGAAGCGGAAATCCGGCTTGGTCGGATCGCCCATCGGCCAGCGGCACATCGAGTCCCGCAGGTCCATGATGGTGACACGCTCGGACACCGCGAGGGCCACGGGCTGCGGCGCGGCGGAGGGTAGCGGGTTCAGCGGGAAATCGGCGGCGGGACGGTGCGTGACGATCGCGGGCGGCTCGGGAACGGTCGGTTCCTCGACGATCACGACGGTTTCGCTGGCCTCGATCTCCACCTCGTCGCCCTTGCGTCGCCCATTGGCGGCGACTTGCCCGAGCGGTTTCACCCGACCGGCCAGTCCGAGCCGGTGAACCTTGCCGATCACGGCGTTGCGGGAGACGCCGCCGATCTGCAGGGCGATCTGGCTGGCGCTGAGCCCGTCATCCCATAGGCGACGAAGCAGCTCCACGCGCTCATCCGTCCAGCTCGGGACCGCTTCCGTCATTGCCCCCTCCACAACGTTCCGGATCGCCATGGCCGGTAAAATCCCGCCGGCCCAAGCATCCGCCTACGGCGCAAAGCCGTTTTGTGCGAGCCGTCGACGCGGCCCTGCACAGATCGGTTAACACGGACCGAACATCCGCTCGGCGATCTGAGGCAGACTACAGGACAGCTCGACCGCGGAGCAAGCGCCGCGGCGACCCCGGCGGCGGTTTCCACCGCCAATCGTCCGATCGCCCGGCCGCTCCGCCCGAACCATCGCTTCGGCGCCGCAAGATCATTGATAAGATATTCTGAGATATCGATAATTTTACGGATCTCCCATCGAGGATCATGGCCCCGTTTCCCCGTGTGCCCGCTCCCGGCAAGCCGAGGACGAAGCGACAGACAGGGCTTGGATTTGCCTGTTCGGACGCTTCGACTATCTGTCGGGCACTCGGCCGCACGGCCGGTCCCAATTCCGGAGTTCGCATGCGTCTGCGCCTCGCACCGGCCCTCCTGATCGTCGCTTCCCTCTCGTCCGCTGCGACCGGCGCGGGAGCGGCGAGCCCCGCCGCTCCGGTTCCGAACGAGGCGGCGATCCATCTCGTCAATCACCGGGCGGTCTATGACCTGTCGCTCGCCCGGTCCGAGGGGACGCGTTCGGTGGAGAGCGTGCGCGGACGCATCGTCATCGATTTTTCCGGCGATGCCTGCCGCGGCTTCACCATGCAGACCCGGCAGGTGACGATGCTGGATTCCTCCGAATCCGGGAATCGCACCTCCGATCTGCGCAATTCCACCTTCGAGAGCGGCGACGGCGCCAGCTTCCGCTTCCGTACGGCCACCTTCCTCAACAACGTCCCGTCGGCCGCGATCGACGGCACTGCCGAGGCCGGGAGCGAGGCATTGAAGGTAAAGCTGAAGGAGCCGAAGCGCGCGGAGTTCCAGTCCGGCGGCGAGGTGATGTTCCCGGTCCGCCATATGCTGCGCCTGCTCAAGGCGGCGAAGGCCGGTGAGACGACCGTCTCGGCCAAGGTGTTCGACGGCTCCGATGACGGCCGCAAGGTCTACGACACCCTGGCGGTGATCGGACGGGCGAGCGCGGCGCCCGCCGCGGATACCGAGCGCGACAAGCCGCTGCGCGAGGGCGACCTCGCCGGGATGCGCCGCTGGCCGGTGACGCTCAGCTACTTCACCGCGGGCGAAGGCGAGCGCACGCCGATCTACACACTGACCTTCGACCTCTACGAGAACGGCGTCAGCGGCCGGCTGAATCTCGATTACGGCGACTTCGCCATCTCCGGGAACCTGACCCAGCTTGACCTGACGAAGGACAAGGGCAAGGGCGACGCCAAGTCGGACGCGGATTGTCGGCGCTGACTGCGCGCACAAGGGTCGTTTGCCAGCTGGGCGCGTTGGCCCCGGCAGCTCCCCAAGATGACCGCTGACGTGCTTCGCAACGCGGAGGCTACGATCAGAGCCGCTGTACGGGCGATTGCGAAGGGTGAAATCGCTGCGGGGACGACGGTGTCGATGATGTCCGGGCGCGTGAAGTCCAGCGATCGAGCGCAATGCCGGCGAGACGGGCGATCATGCGGCGGTGCGGGCGCTGCTCCCTAGCCTGCAGCCAGTTGGGAACAACCTGTCGCTGATCCGGACGAGGTGCGCGCACCGACGCGCACCTCGTCTGGTTCGCCGTCAATGCCGGGTTCAATTCGACATCAGACGCCGTGCGGATCTGATGGGCTGTCTCAGCCGCCGCGTCGCTCGCCCTCGCCGCTGAACACCAGCCCGCGCTGGATCGCCCCGTTGCCAAATTTCTCCCGCAGACGGTCCAGGGCGGCTTCGCGACGGGCTAGGCGCTCGATGCCCTGATCGGCCAGATCGCCCCGATCCGCATGGAGGCCGGCGCAGAGATCGCTGCCGCCGATGCCGATCAGGCGGAAGGCTGTGCCGTCACAGGCTGCCCGCAGCATCGGCTCACCGGCACGGAAGAGGCTCTCGGCAAGCTGGGTTGGCGGCAGCCCGCCGCGGGTCCGGGTGCGCAGGCGAAAACGGGCATCCTTGAGCTTCAGGGTGACGCTGCCGGCGGCGAGTTCGGCCCGCTTCAGCCGAGACGAGACCCGCTCGCACAACCCCCACAGGATCGGGCGCAATTCGTCGAAACGGGCAATGTCCGCCGTGAAGGTGGTTTCCGCCGAGACGCTCTTCACCTCCCGGGTCGGGCGCACGGGGCGGGTGTCCCGCCCTTCCGCCAACGCCAGCAGGCGAAGGGCGTCACGGCCGAGCGCTGCCTGCAACCGCTCACCGCCGACCCGCGTCAGATCGCCGACCCGATGCACGTTGAGACCGGCAAGGCGCGTCTTCGCGCTCTCGCCGATACCGGGCAGGATGCCGACCGGGCGGTCCGCCAGGAAGGCGGCCGCCTCCGCGCCGCCGATGATCGAGAAGCCCCGGGGCTTGTCGAGATCGGAGGCAATCTTGGCCAGAAACTTGTTCACGGAGAGCCCGACCGACACCGTGATGCCGATCTCGGCTTCCACCTGCGCGGCGAAGCGGGCGAGCGTCAGTGCCGGGCTCGTCCCGTGCAGGCGAGCGGTGCCGGAAAGATCGAGAAAGGCTTCGTCGATCGACACCGGTTCGACCAGAGGCGTCAGCGCGAGCATCGTCCCCCGCACCTCGCGGCCAACGCGGGCGTAATTCTCCATGTCGGGTCGGATCACGACCGCGTCGGGGCAGCGCTTCAACGCCTCGAACATCGGCATGGCGGAACGAACGCCGGAGATGCGGGCGAGGTAGCAGGCGGTGGCGACCACGCCGCGCTTGCCGCCGCCGACGATGAGCGGCCGGTCCCGCAGGGCGGGATCGTCGCGCTTCTCCACCGCAGCGTAGAACGCATCGCAATCGACATGCGCGATGGTCAGGCTGTCGCGCTCCGGATGATCGAGCAAACGGGGGGAACCGCAGGCGTGGCAGCGCCGGGCGTTCTGACTTTGCGACGTCAGGCAATCGCGGCAGAAGGGGGACATGGTACGCCTTCTCCGCCTCCGGAGGGCTTCTCTCCGGCAGTGTACGAATGACGAAGGCCACGGACCAGGGTCGGTCGGGGCTCGGCAGCGCCCGTCCTCTGAAAATTCTCATCCTGGGCGGCACCACGGAAGCCAGCGCCTTGGCGGCTCGTCTCGCCGGGCGACCGGACTTCGCGGTGACGCTGTCGCTCGCCGGACGAACAACCGCGCCCCGGCCGGAGCCGGTGCCCACCCGCATCGGCGGCTTCGGCGGGGCGGACGGACTCGCGCAATGGCTCGTCGTGCATGCGGTCGAGGCTGTGATCGACGCGACCCATCCCTTCGCGGCCCGCATCTCCGCCAACGCCGTCGCGGCCTGTCGTGCCCGTGCCGTGCCGTTCCTGGCCATCCGCCGTCCGTGCTGGAAGCAGCAGCCGGGCGACGACTGGACCGAGTCGGAGAGCGTCGCGGCCTGCGTCCCCTTGCTGGGGATCCGTCCGAAACGCGTGTTCCTGACGATCGGCCGTCAGGAGCTGAGCGTCTTCGCCTGCGCGCCGCAGCACGCCTATGTCGTGCGCACGATCGAGCCGGTCGGCGACGCGCTGCCGGTGCCGCGGGTGGAGGTGTTTCGCGCGCGCGGACCGTTCACCCTCGACGACGAGACGACGCTGATGCGCGAGGCCGGCATCGAGGTGCTGGTGACGAAGAATTCCGGGGGAGCTGCGACCTATCCGAAGATCGAGGCGGCGCGCCGGCTCGGGATTCCCGTCATCATCGTGCAGCCCCCGGCCCTCCCGGATGTTCCGTCGGTCCCGGACGCGGAAAGCGCGCTGCCGTGGCTCGAGAACGGATGCCGTTTCTGACCCAGGATCGGTGACGATCGGATCGGCAATTGACCGTCTCACCTGTCGAGCGATTGCCCTTCCGCCCGACCAGAAGGAGGACGATGGGCCGTTCGGCCGAGGCCGTCGTTTTTCGCCTGGCCGCAACCTTCGCGGAAGGAGAGCCGCAGCGAAGCCTGCGGCCAAGATGAATCAGTTCTTGAGCGAGCCCGTCGTCGTCACCGATGCCTGGGGCTTCGTCGACGGGGCCGCCTCTTTCGAGGATGCGGCGGGCTTCGGCTTCGCGTGCGGTGCCGGGGCGGCGGGCTTGCGCGTGGATGCCGCCGTCTCGGCGACCGCTGCGGTGGCAGCCGCTGCGACGACCGGAGCGGCCTCCTTACCCTTCTTGCCGGCCATATTGCCCATGAGCTTGTGATAGGCGCTGGTGTCACCATCGGCATCGGCCACGGTGATGCGCGCCGGCTTGGACGCTCCGGCCTTGCCATCCTCCGCCTTGGACGGCGCGTGCACGGCGACGACGGTCGTCGGCTTCTCGCTCGCCTTGCGGGCGGCGGCGGCCTTGGTCGGTCCCGGTGCGTCGGCGGGGGCCGCGGCGACGAGGATCGGCTTGCCCTTGGCGTCGATCTCGATTTCCTGCGGGCCGAGCGCGAGGCTTTCCGGCCGGCTGATCTCACCGAGGTGATGCCGGCCGTAATCCTTGGCCGTGTAGGCCAGTTCCTTGTCCTTATCCTTGTCGGACTCGGTCAGGCTCGCGAAGGTGGTGGTCGGCGCAGGCTGAGGGCGGAAGACCGGGTTCTGGCCGCCGTCTTCGTAGACCACGCGGGTCGCGGGCGTGCCCTTGGCGATCAGCTCCGCGACTTCGCGATTGTCGCGGTCGCGCTTCTCGGCCACCAGCGGATCGACGCGCGGGGTGCAGTTGCCCGCCGCCACCTCGGCACCGCCGAAGACGTATTTCGTTCCGCAGGCGGCCACGCGCGGCTCGTCCTTGAGGGCCTCGAAGTAATCCGAACCCTCCTTGAGATTCTTCCAGAACGGCGCGTTGGGATCGTTGCGGAACTTAGCGATGTTCGACGCCGTCATCCGGAACGGATAGGCCTGGAACTGGAAGGCCCGTTGCCCGCCGTTGAACGCCTCGCGGGCCAGGGCGTAGATCTCCGACATCGAGGCGTCGGTCATGGCGAAGCAGCCTGCCGACGAGCAGGTGCCGTGCACCATGATGTAATTGCCGGTGCCGCCCTTGGCCCGATCGACAGCGTTGGGATAGCCGACGTCGAAGGACAGGTAGTAGCTGGAGTTCGGGTTCATCTGACCCGGCGTGATCGTGTAGAAGCCTTCCGGCGCCTGCCGATCGCCCTGCTTGGTCTTGGGACCGAGCTGGCCCGACCAGCGGCAGATCGGGAAGGTCTTCAGAAGCGCGTACTGGCCCGTGGCGGTTCGCTTCCAAACCTCCATCTCCGCCTCTTTCTTGAAGGCGCGGACTAGGATCGGGTCGCCCTGGCTCATGCCCTTGGTTTGCATAAGCGAGAGGGTCTGAGTCGGAATCGGCGTCAGGCTGCGGGTGGACGCGCCGCCGAGCATGGCGCTGTCGTTACAGCCGCCGAGAGAGATCGCGAGGGTCGTCGCCAGAACGGCGGCAGCCGCCGCCAACGGACGCACAGCCATGGGGAATCCGTCCTCGAATACATTCGTCCGCCGGACTTCAGCCCGTTCGCGGACGCCACTCCCCTAACCCATAGCTCGGGTAAACTTACCCAGGTGTTACCACAAGGCGGTGCCGCATTTGGTCGACGTGTGTTGCCCGGCGGTTACGGTTCCCTGGCAAATGACCCTCAAGGGCCCTGGAGGCACTGAAAGCGGTATCGCCGATGAAAATAACACGGCGAAGGCGGCCTCTACGCCCTTCTGAGCGCGGCGGCGTTCCGCATCCGGCGCTGGATCACTGGCTCCGCATCGCTTCCATCCAGCCGTCGGGTGGCTTTGCGCACCTCGCGATGAAGACGGCTTGTGGATCGCGGGGAAAGCTCAAACCTCGGACTCGTCGCGAGGACGCAGGAAGCCGTCCTCAGGACAGGCTCTCCGCGCACGACACAGAATATCGCGTGATCGTCTTCTGAGCGCGAAAGCGCGAAGCCCCGGATCTTCCGCCGCTCGATCAGCGGCGCGCTGTTTCACAGCTTGCGGCCGATTTCCAGGAACTTCTGGGCGCGCCGGTCACGGATCTCGTCGCGGCTGAGGCCGTCGAACTCGGCGAGGGCGCGGGACAGGGCGTCGCTCGTGGCGGACAGCGCCGCCTGACGGTCGCGATGCGCGCCGCCGGTCGCCTCGGGGATCACGCCATCGATGATGCCGAGCCGCAGGAGGTCCTGGGCGGTGATCTTCATGGCGGTGGCGGCTTCGTGCGCCCGTCCTTGGTCCCGCCACAGGATCGAGGCGGCACCTTCCGGCGAGATGACGCTGTAGATCGCGTGCTCCAGCATCAGCACCGTGTTGGCGGTGGCGATGGCAATGGCTCCGCCCGATCCACCTTCACCGATGACGACAGCGACGTTCGGCACGCCGAGGGCGAGGCAGGCCTGCGTCGAGCGGGCGATGGCCTCCGCCTGCCCGCGCTCTTCCGCCTCGATGCCGGGGAAGGCGCCCGCAGTGTCGACGAAGGCGAGAACCGGCAGGCCGAAGCGGTCGGCGGTCTCCATCAGCCGCACCGCCTTGCGGTAGCCCTCGGGCCGGGCCATGCCGAAATTGTGGCGCAGACGCGCTTCGGTCGTCGCCCCCTTCTCCTGACCGAGCACCAGCACCGGCCGCCCCCGAAAGCGACCGAATCCGCCGATGATCGCCTCGTCCTCCCCGAAGCTGCGATCTCCGGCGAGGGGGGTGAACTCCTCGATCAACCCGGCGCAGTAATCGACGAAGTGCGGTCGCTGGGGATGGCGGGCCACCTGCGTCTTCTGCCAGGGGCTCAGCGTCGCGTAGATTTCCGCGAGCGCCTGGGCCGCCTTGGCTTCCAGGCGCCCGACCTCCTCGCTGATCGAGACGGCGCCGTCGCGCTGGCCGAGCGCCTTCAGCTCTTCGAGTTTCGCCTCGAGTTCGGCAACGGGCTTTTCGAAGTCGAGATAGGAGCGCGTCGCCGCCATCGAATGTCGGTCCAGTCCAATTCAGCTCTGCGGCCGCGCCCTGCGCGGTGGGGCGTGATGTCGGGAAAGCAGGCGCGGGTGTCAACCGCCGCCGACCGTCAGCGGCCGCCTGCGCCCTAAAGTCGACTTCGTGTGCGCCTTGAGGCATGTCCGAGCCGACTGCCCGCGCGGCGTGCATCGGGAGGGACGATCCATGAGCCTCACAGGGAAAACCGCCGTCGTTACCGGCTCCACCAGCGGCATCGGGCTCGCGATCGCCCGCGCTTTCGCAAAGGAGGGGTCGAACGTCGTCCTCAACGGGTTCGGCAAGCCGGAGGAGATCGAGGCGGCGCGCACAGGGATCGAGACCGAGTTCAATGTGAAGGCGGCCTATTCACCGGCCGACCTGACGAAGCCCGACGCGATCGGCGGCCTGATCGCGCTCGCCACCGACACGTTCGGCAGCGTCGACATCCTCGTCAACAATGCCGGCGTCCAGTTCGTCTCGCCGATCGAGGAGTTTCCGCTGGAGAAGTGGGACCAGATCATCGCGCTCAATCTGTCCTCGGCGTTCCACACGATGCGGGCGGCGATCCCCCACATGAAGGCCAAGGGTTGGGGCCGCATCATCAACACGGCCTCGGCGCATTCGCTGGTCGCCTCGCCCTACAAGTCGGCCTACGTGGCGGCCAAGCACGGGATCGCCGGTCTGACCAAGTCCGCGGCCCTCGAACTCGCCACCTTCGGCATCACGGTGAATTGCATCTCGCCGGGCTATGTCTGGACGCCTCTGGTCGAGAGCCAGATCCCCGACACGATGAAGGCGCGCGGGCTCACCAAGGAACAGGTGATCGAGGATGTGCTGCTGAAGGCGCAGCCGACGAAGGAATTCGTGACCGTTGATCAGGTCGCAGCCCTGGCAGTGTTTCTGTGCGGCGACGGTGCCAGCCAGATCACCGGCGCCAACCTCGCCATGGATGGCGGCTGGACGGCGCAGTAGCTCCGCCCTTCTTGCGCGACCGACGGGTCCGACCCGCCGGTCGCAATTCCTATCAACGTCGCGAATGCAGCAGCAGGGCGAGGCCGTAACCGACCGCGCCGGCGATCAGCAGGGCCACGAACGGGTTCTCGCCCACTTGGCTCTGAACGCGCTCGCGTCCGTCGCGCAGATAGGTGCCGCCGTTGCGGGCGACGCGGTCATAGGCGTCGCTGGCATAGTCGCCGACATCGTCGGCCACATCGCGCACGGTGTCCTTGGCCTGCCCGTAGAGACGCTGCGCCCGGCCCTCGGCTTCGCGGTAGCGTCCTTCCACGGAATCCCGGTCGGAGCCGACGGCATCGCCGACCGCTCCCTGTGCGCGTCCGCCGAGATCCTTGGCGGCCCCGACGATGCGATCCGTGTCAACCATGGTGCAACTCCTCGTGCTTCACGGGTCCGCCGCCGCGCGAGCGGACGGACCGGCATCGGAGAGGAGAACGTTCGGGGACAGGATCGGTCCCGCGTTGCAGCGTAAAAAGGCACGGATTGCCGGAAGGATGGGCTGTTGGACCGCCCTACCCCGCCTCCGCCAGCACCACGGCCCGCGGCGGCGGGAGGTTCGAGCGCAGCTCGCGGCTGACGGCCGAGGACGCCGCCACGGTGCCGAGATTGGCGTAGGTCTCGTGGTTCTTCTCGATCGCCGAGAGGTCGTAGAGGTAGTTGACCATCAGCCCGTAGGATTGGCGCATCCCCTTGCCCGAGACGTCGCCGAGGAAGTTCATCCGCTCCAACCTTGCCCCGTTGCCGAGATGGAACCGGGCGACCGGATCGAGCGGCCGTCCGCGCTCGTTCTTGGCGCGCAGGAAATAGGCCGCCGCCGCCGGAAGCATCGCCCGGCGCACCGCCTCGCAGGTCGCCTTGTCGTTGCGCCAAGCGTCGCCGTCGAGCAGGCGCAGGGTCTCGACATCCTCCCGCGTCAGCCCCTGCGGCGCATCGGCCCGCCGCTCGCGATCGAGCCACGTGCGGAAGCCCGGAACCGGCGAGAGAGTCACGAACGTCTTGAGCGAGGGGATCTCGCGGGCCAGATCCTCGACGACCTGCTTGATCAGGAAGTTGCCGAAGGTGACGCCGGCCAATCCCTTCTGGCAGTTCGAGATCGAGTAGAAGATCGCGGTCGTCGCCAGGCGCGCAGGCACCGACTCCCGCTCGTGGGCGAGGATCGGCTGGATCGCCGGCGCAATCCCGGACGTAAGCGCCACCTCGACGAAAATCAGCGGCTCGTCGAGCAAGGCGGGGTGGAAGAAGGCGAAGCAGCGCCGGTCCGGCGGCTCGATGCGGCGGCGCAGTTCGTCCCAGTCGGCAATCTCGTGCACCGCCTCGTAGCGGATGATCTTCTCCAGGATGTCGGCGGGCGTCGACCAGTCGATGGGCCGCAGCACGAGGAAGCCGCGGTTGAACCACGAGGCGAACAGGTGTTCGAAATCGCTGTCGAGACTGTCCGCGGCATCGCGCTGGTCGGGTGAGGCATCCCGGTCCTTGAGGCACTTGCGCAGCACGAACAGATCCTCGCGCATTCGGACCAACGCCAGCGTGCCGCCGCGGGCGAGGTTCAGACGTCGGATCAGTTCCTGAGAGCGCGGCTCGGCGGCCTCATGCAACACGCCGAGCCGGGCCCGGCTCGGTTCGTCGCGATAGGCCGCGATCGCTTCCTCCACCGCCGCATGGTCGGCGCCGAATTCCGCGGCGACGAGTTCGAGAAAGGCGAGCCGCTCGTCTTCGGGCAGCAGGGCGTAGCGATCGAGAATGAGTCGGGCCAGCGCCACGCCCGAAGCTTCACCGCGGCGCGAGATCAGATCCTCGCACAATTTGGCGAGGTCGGCCGCGCTCGCGGCGCGTGCAAGGTCGCTGCGGCCGAAGCTGATGAGGTCGCGACCGCGATCGCTGATGGTCTGGATGAGATCGCCGAGAAACGAGATCGCCGCCATGACCGACAGGCCCCTGAAAGCCCGGCCGGCGCCCCGGACGGGCGGCCAAGCCTCGTTTCCAAACTAGAGCCATGCCGAGCCGTGCGCCAGCGCCGACATGGGATCGACCCACACTTGAGCCGAGCGCATCGCTGGATCGAGAGATGCCAAAGGCTCCCCTTGGGCACAACGCCCGCTCTCTCAGCCAGCGGCAAAAGCCGGAGTGATCGCATCGATGCGTATCGAGCTCCGATTGCCACGTAGGATCACGGTAAACGTCGAGGAATCGACAGTAAAATCTTAGGGATGCCCCCGATTCTTGACTGACGACTTAAGCATTTTTCAATTGACCGAGATTACTTGGGACGCAACCAGTTGCTCCAATCCGCTGTGGCTCAGATGCTTAATTTTAAAAGAATCGCGCGGTTTACCCAAGACGACCGGGGGTCTATTCCAATTTTGCTCGCAGTCATGATGCTGCCGATGGCCGGTGTCGTCGGCGGCGCGGTCGATTACGGGCATGCCGTCGCGGAACGGACCCGCATCAACACGGCAATGGACGGCGCCGTGCTCGTAGCGGCCAAGGCAGCGCAGGATGCCGACAGCGCCGGCAAGTCGGACGCCGAAGTGCGCAGTGCGGCCGAGAAGGCGGGCGCCGACTATTTCGGTGCCATGAAGAATTTGCCCACCGGCACCGTCGGAAAGATCGAGGTCAAGCTCACCGACCGTGTCGCCAGCATCGGGGCGACCTACACCTCGTCGATGCCGACCACCATGCTGGGGGTGCTTGGATTCAAGTCGCTGCCGATCAGTGGAAACGCCTCGGCGAGCGTGAATCTGTCGCCCCTCGTGGATATCTACCTGCTCATCGACGTCTCGGGATCCATGGCGATCGGTGCGACCAGCGATGATATCGCCAAGCTTCAGAAGCGTTTCGGCTGTGCCTTCGCCTGCCACGACAACGAGCCGGTGACGGACACGGTCACGACCGGCACTGGTCGCAACCAGAGGACCACAAAAATTACTTATGCCGATTCTTTCGACTGGGCGCAGAAGAACAACGTCAACTTGCGCATCAACGAGATCAACAATGGTATTACCGACTTCGTCAATGATCTGATGCAGCAAGCCGCGGCCAGCAAGCGTCTGCGCATCTCGGTCCACTCATTCAGCAACGACTTGACACAGATCGTGCCGCTGACGTCGGTGTTGAACAACGCCCTGACCTCGCTCCCCAAAAGCCCGAACTCGTCGAGCGAGTACGAGGGTGCGACCCACTTCTCCGATGTCATGCCCGCCTTCGCCAAGGTCGTCGGCACGCCGGGCGACGGAAGTTCCTCTCCGCGGAAGCTGGTCATCATCGCCACCGATGGCGTGCAGGATCCCAACCGGACTTGGACCTGGAACACGCCGCTGCGCGCCGAGGTCCGGCCCTTCGCGCCGAGCGACTGCCGCAAGCTCGACCCGAACGTCTCGGTCGGCGTGCTCTACGCCCCCTATATCGACCTGTCGCCGGACTGGGGCTACCTCGCGACCTTGGGCCAGCCCAGCCAGGTCGGCGGCAAGGGCACGCGCTTCGACGACATCGTGCCTCAACTCAAAGCCTGCGCGAGCGCGCCGACCATGTACGTCAATGCCGCGACCACGGCATCGGTCGGCGACGCGTTCAAGGAGATCTACAAAAGATACAAGCTCGTGAGGTTGTCGAAGTGAGCCCGTCGCGCACGCCACGCGCGGGCCTCGCGCACCGTTTCATCGAAGACGAGAGCGGCGCTTACGTCATCGAATTTGCCTTTTTCGGCTCTCTCTTCGTCGCTGTGATCCTCATTTTGTTCCAGTACGCGTTCGTGCACCTCGCGCGCCAGAACCTGGACGCTTCGCTTCAAGTCGCGACACGCGCCCTGCTGACCGGATCGTTCCAGAGCTCAAACGGAGCGACGCTCACCCCCGAAAAGACCTTGCAAAACATGCGCGCCTTGATGTGCGGCGGAAGCAACGCACCGGTGGTGTTCTTCAATTGCGATAACCTCAAGGTCGACGTGCAAGTCTCTACGACCAGCTTCGATACGAATGCTTGGAGTGATTCCGCGGTCGATTCCAAGAGCGGAGGATGGTCGAAGAGTTTCGGTCAGAACTATCAATGTCCCGGCTCGCAGAGCATTGCCATCGTGCGTGCTGCGGTAAAGCTGCCGCTGATCGCTCCTCTTTTCCTGCAACTCGGAATGAGAAATTTCAGCGATGGTGCGGTGCTGCTGCAATCGGCCTCGGTCTTTCGGGTCGAGCCGTACGACAAGAGCCTGACCGGAGCTTGCTGATGCGTCGCTTCGTACCTGCCCCCCGCCTGCGGCGCTTCACTGACGACGAATCCGGCGTCGCGACGATCGAATTCGTGATCCTGTTTCCGATCCTGTTGATGCTGATCTACGGCGTCGCCGAATACGTGAACGCCAGCGATCATCGGAACAAGGTCAGCAAACTCGCCCGTACCTTGGCGGATCTGACCTCACAGCACAGCACGCAGCAGATCATGCCCGCTACGATGAATGACAACCTGCGGGCGGCCCGACCTGTCCTTGCCCCATTTGACGCGTCGCTTGCGACGATTCAGATCTCCGCAATCGGCGTCAACGCCAACAATGCGACCTTCATCTGCTCGACTTGGCCGACGAGCGGAGGCAGCCGCACCGTCGGCAAAGCCGCCGACCTCGATGTGCCGACGAATTTCCAGAGGAGTGGCGCGCGCTATATCCTCTCCGAAGTCAAGATGAGCTATCAGCCGCTGTTCGCCACGATTCTCGGTCGCTTGATGAAGACAGTGAATTTCAATTTTAACTGGTCGGAAACTGTCGCTTGGCCCGTTCGCGGTGGACAGAGCGAGGGAACGGGGCTCGACTCCGAAGTCATTCTGCCCAATGGCACGAAGTGCAACGCCAAGTTGACCTGACCTCGTCGACCCCCCACGACAACTCGCCGGCCTCACCCGCCCGATCGTTCGTCGGCGAGTGCGACGATGTCGGCGCGCTCGCGCCAATCCGTGATGCCGTGCGAGCGGGCAAAGCGGATCTCGGCGGCACGCAACGCCCGACCGGGATCGCGGGCCCGAACGATATCGACATGGCCCACGGTGAACGGAACGCCGAAAATCTCCTTCGCGAACTGAATGCGGTAGCTCGACATGCACGGCTCCATCGTGTCGTGATCGTGTCGCGCGCCTGCCCCGGATCAGTCAGTCGTTTCTCCCGAATCGACTGACACCGAGTGTCCTGCGCACGAAGTCACCGCTGTACCGGTGCTTTCCTGAACGCCGGACGAAGCAGCGCGACCCGAAACATATAGGCAACATCACAATCCATGCCAGCGTGGCCATGGGAGAGGCTGGCGCGTGGCCTTGCGTTCGGCGTAGACCGCCGGCCATGCAAACCAGCGCGCGCGACCTTTCCCGGCCGACCCGAATCGGGCTGACCCTGATCGCCGGCGGGGCGGTGGCGACCATCTACTACAATCAGCCGCTGCTGGCGGTGCTGGTCGCCGAGTTCGGCGAGCGGGCCGCTCTGCTTGTACCGACGGCGAGCCTCGTCGGCTACGGGCTTGGCATCCTGTTCCTAGTCCCGCTCGGGGATGCGCTGGCCCGGCGCGACCTCATCGTTCGCCAACTCCTCGGGCTCGCCGTCGCTCTCGTGGTCGCGGGCCTCGCCCCGAACCTCCCGGTGCTGACGCTCGCGAGCTTCGCCATCGGCGTCCTCGCCTGTGCCGCGCAGCAGGCGGTGCCCTTCGCGGCCGAACTCGCCCCCGACGAGAGCCGGGGCCGCATCGTCGGCGGGGTCATGACGGGTTTGTTGTCGGGCATTCTGCTGGCCAGGACCGCGAGCGGCCTCGTCGGCGCCCATTTCGGGTGGCGCAGCGTGTTCCTCGCAGCGGCCGTGGTCTCGGTCGCCCTCGCGATCCTCGCCCAGCGCACCCTGCCGCGGATCGTGCCGCGCCAGAAGCTGCGCTACCGAGCGCTGATGCTGTCCCTCGTCCATCTGGTGCGGACGCAGCCGGTCCTGCGCATGGCCAGCCTGACCCAGGCATTGCTGTTCGCGAGCTTCAACGCGTTCTGGGCCACCCTGGCGCTCCTCGTCGAGGCGCCGCCCTTCGGCCTCACCTCCGCCGGAGCCGGCTTGTTCGGCGTGATCGGCGTGGCGGGAGCGCTGATCGCGCCGCATTCCGGCCGCTACAGCGACCGGCGCGGCGCTCGGCCCGTCGTCATCGCCGGCAGCGTGTTCGTGGCGGCGGCCTTTGCCGTGCTCGCCTATGCCGGGCAGACCTCGCTGGTCGCCATCGCCATCGGCGTGCTCCTCATCGATATCGGCCTCAACGGCGCGCTGATCGCCAATCAGACCCGCGCCTACGCCCTCGTGCCCGGCGCGCGCGGTCGCATCAACACGGTGCTGTTCACGGCGATCTTCGTCGGCGGTGCGATCGGGGCCTTCTGCGGGTCGAGGGCCTTCCTCCATGCCGGCTGGCTGGGTGTCTGCGCCGTGGGTGGGGTTTGCGCCCTGGCGGCGCTCGGTGTCGCGCTGCTCGACCGGTCCAGAACCGTCGGCTGAGCCGACTCATCTGAGAACGCGGGAGAGCCGGCACCACGCGGTCTTGTCCGGTGGCAGACCGAAGCGAAGTTGATCCGGCCGTTCGGGAAAACGTCGGACATAGAGCCCCGCCTCGCCCAGGCGGCGGAACAGGCCGGGCGCGTCGTCGAAGGCGGCGGTGCGGAACAGCCGCGTTCCCCCGATGATCCGCCCGCCCGCACGATGGATCATGCGGTCGAGACGCGCCGCATCCCGGCCCCGCGCCGCGGCGGCGTCCCGGCGCCATGCTTCGTCGGCCAGGGCCGCGCAGCCCGCCGCGATGGCCGGGCCCGAGACCGCCCAGGGGCCGAGGGCCGCCTCCAGCCGACGCACCAGGGCGGGTTCGGCCAGGGCGAAGCCGAGCCGGAGTCCGGCGAGCCCGTAGGTCTTGCCGAACGAGCGCAGGATCACGAGGCCGGGACCGGGCGCGGCCTGTTCCGCGTCCTCGAGATCGACGAATGCCTGATCGAGCACGGCGAGCCCGTCCGACGCCACCGCCCGTCGCAGCGCCCGCGAATCGACGACCCGGCCATCCGGATTGTTGGGACTGACCGCGACCACGACCGTCGCGTCGGCCGCATCGGCTAGATCGGGCACGGCCTCGACCGCGTGGCCGCCCCGCGCCCAGGCTGCGGCGTGCTCGGCATAGGTCGGGCCGATCACTGCGACGCGGCTCCACGGCACGAGGCGCGGCAGGGTCTCGATCAGGATCTGCGTGCCGGGTGCCGCCGCAACGTGGTCCGGGCTCGGCGCGCCGTAGGCGACTGCGGCGATGCGCTTCAGGCCTGCGAGGTCGTCGGGGGATGGCAGGCGGTGAAGGGTGCTGGCTTCGAAGGGCGGCAGCGGGTAGGGCACCGGATTGATGCCGGTCGAGAGGTCGATCCACGGCTCGGGCGCATCCGGAAACGACCGGCGCGCCGCGCCGAGATCGCCGCCATGCGGGATCGCCTCCGCCTCGTCCGCCACGCCGTCTCCCCTACCGATCCGCACCGACGATGTCCTGGAACGCCCTGACTCATCCGCCCGACGCTCTCGCCATCCTCGCGCTCGCGCTGGCGATCGAGGCGGTCTGCGGCTACCCGGATCGCCTCTACAGGGCGCTCGGTCACCCTGTCACCTGGATCGGGGCGCTGATCGCCCGGCTCGAGGCAGGGCTGAACCGCGGCGCGTTCGCGGCGCGCCGCCGCGCCGGCGTGCTGGCCCTGGTTCTGCTGCTGGCGACGGTGGCCACGATCACGCTCGCGGTCAGCGTTCTTGCCGGCTTCGCGGGGGAAATCGTCGGCATCCTGATCCTGGCCTGTCTGGCAGCGAGCCTGCCGGCGCAGCGCAGCCTCTTCGTCCACGTGGCGCGCGTCGCCGCCGCCCTTCGGCACGAGGGGGTGGTGGGTGGGCGGCGCGCCGTCGCGATGATCGTGGGCCGCGATCCCGACAGCCTCGATGAGGCCGCCGTGTGCCGGGCCGCGATCGAGAGCCTAGCGGAGAACTTCTCCGACGGCGTCGTTGCTCCGGCCTTCTGGATCGGCGCCGGGGGGCTGACGGGCGGGGCGCTGTACAAGGCGATCAACACCGCCGACAGCATGATCGGCCATCGCACCCCGCGCCATGAGGCCTTCGGCTGGGCGTCCGCCCGGCTCGACGACCTCGTCAATCTCCCGGCCTCCCGCCTGACGGCGCTGCTCCTGATCGCCGCCGCGGCCCTCGATCGCGACGCCTCCGCCGCCGGTGCGTGGCGGGCTTTGCGCCGCGATGCGGGGCGCCATCGCTCGCCCAATGCCGGCTGGCCCGAGGCCGCCATGGCCGGGGCGCTGGGCCTGCGGCTCGCCGGGCCGCGGGTCTACGGCGCGACCCGCGTCGAGGATGCCTGGATGGGCGATGGCCGGGCCGAGGCCGGACCCGCCGATATCGACCGGGCGCTGCGGCTCTACCGCCGGGCCTGCGGGCTGATGTTCGCGGGGATCGTCGCGGCTGTGGGCATCGCTTTCGGATTGTGAGGGAAGCATGGCCGCGTTGACAGGTTGCCCGTCCTCCCCCGACACTTCGCTCAAGCCGATCGGACCAGCCCGTTGCATTCGCTTCCCTGCCTTGCGACCCTTCTGTCCGCCCTCCTCGCGGTGACGCCGACCATGGCCTCCGAGCCGATCCTGCAACCCGATCCCGAGCGCTACGAACTCGTCGACGACCTCTGGGCGCCGGGGCGTGACGAGGCGGGACGGAAGAACGTCGCGGAGGACATCAGCGGCATCGCCTGCATCGATCTGGGTGGCGGCCAGCGGCGCTGCCTGCTCGTCAACGACGAGGGCGGCAAGGCGCAGTTCGTGGCGATCGAGGGCAACCGCATCGCACCGAAGAAGCGGGTCGATCTCATCGGCGAAGGCCCGAACCCGGAGACGCTTGGCCGCCAGCCGAAGGGGCCGGGTTGTCCGGATGCTCGGCAGAAGTTCAAGGAACTCGACGGCGAGGGCGTCGCTTATGCCGCGCCTCACTTTTACGTCACCGGCTCGCATGGCTGCGGGCGGCGTTCGCAGGCCTTCACCCTCTCGGCGATGCTGCTCGCCCGTCTCCGTATGACCGCGGAGGGCAAGCCGGATGTGGGCGAGGGTGAGGCGCCGGAGGCGGCGGTCGAGACCACGTGGCGGTTGGGGGATGCCTTGGCGCGGGCTCCGATCGTCAGCGACCATTTTCTCAAGGATCTGACCACCGCGAACGGCCTCAACATCGAGGGCCTCGCCGTCATCGGTCCCGATCTCTACGCCGGTCTGCGGGCGCCCTCGCTCGGTGGGAAGGCGTTTCTCGTGGTGGTGCCCGTCGATGTTCTCTTCGCGGCGGGCCATGAACCCTATACCGGCACGCCGCGGGTGATCCCGATCGAGGTCGGCGAGGGGGCGGGTATTCGCGACCTGACGGTGCTCCCCGACGGGCATCTGCTCGTGCTGACCGGCCCGGCGCAATTTCAGGACGTGCCTTATCGCCTGTTCCGGTTCGATCCGAAGGGTACGGACGGCCCGGTCGCCCTGGGACGCCTCGCGCCGCTCGATGAATCTGAGAGCCGCGGCAAGCCCGAGGCGATCACGCTCGTCGGGCCGGATCGCGTGCTCGTCTTTTTCGACAGCCTGAAGAATGGCGCGCCGCGGCGCTACACCGTGCCCGGTCTGCGCTGAGGCTCCGCCAGGGCGAGCAGACGGTCGCAGTCGAGATGCGCTTCCAGATGGTCCGCGAAACGGTCGAGCACCTTTTCGATCCCGGCCTCGTAACTGTCCGATGAAGCGGACGCACCCAACCGCGCGAGCCAAGCGGCGCGCTGCCGGTCGTCGGAGAACAAGCCGTGCACGTAGGTGCCGGCCACGAGCCCGTCGGCCGAGACCGCCCCGTCCGGCCGCCCATCGGCAAAGCGCAGCAGGGGCTTTCGCGTGTCGGGGCCAGTCGTGTCGCCGACATGCATCTCGTAGCCTGAGAACGGCAATCCATCGCGAGAGGTCGCGCCCGTCACGGCGATGAGGCGCTTCTCGCCCCGCATCACCGTCTCGATGTCGAGGAGGCCCAGGCCGGGGAGCGTTCGGGGGGCGCCCTCGACGCCATCGGGATCGGCGATGGTGCGGCCGAGCATCTGGTAGCCGCCGCACAGCCCGAGCACCGGTCGCCCACGGCGGACATGGGCGCGGATGTCGATGTCCCAGCCCTGGGCCTGGACGAAGGCGAAGTCGTCGATGGTGGTCTTGGAGCCGGGCAGGACGATCAGCGCGGCGTCCGCCGGGATCGGTGAGCCCGGTCGCACGAAGGTGACCGCCACGCCCGGCTCCTGCCGCAACGGGTCGAGATCGTCGAAATTGGCGATGTGCGGCAGGACCGGGACCGCCACCAGGGGAACGCCCGCCGTCCGATGTGCATCGGGCGCGTCCAAAGCCAGCGCGTCCTCCGGCGGCAGGCGAGCGGCGTCGGGAAAGAACGGGACGAGGCCCAGAGATGCCCAGCCCGTCCGCTCGGCGATCAGCGCCATGCCGTCGGAGAACAGGCTCGGATCGCCGCGGAAGCGATTGACGATGAAGCCCCGGATCATCGCCGCGTCGTCGGCGTCGATCACCGCCTGCGTGCCGACGAGGCTGGCGATGACCCCGCCGCGGTCGATATCGCCGACGAGCACCACCGGCGTCCCGGTCGCGCGGGAGAAGCCCATATTGGCGATGTCGCCCCGGCGCAGGTTCACCTCCGCCGGCGAGCCGGCGCCCTCGACCAGCACGAGGTCGGCTTCCGCGGACAGGCGTCCGAAGCTGTCGAGCACCGAGGCCATCAGGCGGGGCTTCCACGATTGATATTCGCGGGCCTTGGCGGTGCCGATCATCCGCCCCTGCACCACCACCTGGGAGCCGACATCGCTCTGGGGTTTCAGGAGCACCGGGTTCATGTGGACCGAGGGCGGCACGCGAGCCGCGCGGGCCTGCAGTGCCTGGGCGCGGCCGATCTCGCCGCCATCGGCGGTGACGGCGGCGTTGTTCGACATGTTCTGCGGCTTGAATGGACGCACGGAGAGCCCTCGACGTGTGAAGGCGCGCGCCAAGCCGGCGACCAGCAATGATTTACCGACATCGGAGCCGGTGCCCTGGATCATCAGCGCGCGGGTCACAATGCGGGCCTCGTCGGGATCGGTCGGCGGTTCGGCATGCGCTCCGCATGGCACCGCGCGGGCGCGCGGTCGAGGGCTCCTTGGTCCGCTTGCCTGTCGCGCCGCGTCGCGTGCGCCAAACGTCGACAGATCGAAGGGGCAAAACCGGCTTCGCCGGCCTGTCATACGAGGGTGGTCTAAGCGGCGGGACGAACGACCCCTTTACGCAAAGACTTCGACGATGAGCCAGGACGGCAGCCGCTTCGGCGACGCGGAACTCGAAGCGATCCGCCGCGAGATCGCCGACAGCTACGACGAGGAATGGGAGCTGGAACTCGACGAGGCACGCCTCGACCGGCTCGGAGACGAGGCCGTCGGCGTCGGCCTCGACCGGCGAACCTATTTCCGCGAGCTGCTGCGCCTCCAGCACGAGCTGATCCGCCTCCAGGACTGGGTGAAGACCGAAGGTCTGCGCATCGTCGTCCTGTTCGAGGGGCGCGATTCGGCCGGCAAGGGCGGCGCCATCAAGCGCATCACCCAGCGGCTCAATCCCCGCATCTGTCGCGTTGCGGCGCTGCCTGCGCCGAGCGAGCGCGAGCGGACGCAATGGTACTTCCAGCGCTACGTTGCCCACCTCCCGGCCGCCGGCGAGATCGTGCTGTTCGACCGCTCCTGGTACAACCGTGCCGGGGTCGAGCGCGTGATGGGGTTCTGCTCCGAGGCCGAGGTGGAGGAATTCTTCCGCTCCGTCCCCGAATTCGAGCGCATGCTGGTGCGCTCCGGTATCGTGCTGGTGAAGTACTGGTTCTCGATCACCGATGCCGAGCAGGCCATGCGTTTCCGCATGCGCATTCACGACCCGCTCAAGCAGTGGAAGCTCTCGCCGATGGACGTCGAGTCGCGACGTCGTTGGGAGGATTACACCCGCGCCAAGGAGGATATGCTGGCCCGCACCCATATCCCCGAGGCGCCGTGGTGGGTGGTCGAGGCAGTGGACAAGAAGCGGGCGCGGCTCAACTGCATCAGCCACCTGCTCGATCAGGTTCCCTATGGAACGGTGGAGCATCCGCCTGTGGTCCTGCCGGATCGGGTGCGCCATGCAGACTATTTGCGACATCCGGTGCCGCCGGACATGTTCGTGCCTGCGCGGTATTGATCCGGGTTAAACTGTTGGCGGGATGGTGCCGGACGTTGTGGCGGGGCGCGGAAGAGCCCATGTTGGGCAGACATCACGGTTCCGAACCGTTCTCTTTCCTTCACAGTGACCGCGCTGCCTTGCTGAAGAGGCGCCGCGGCGGACCTTTCCTTGGCCAAACGCATCGACCCGCAGGGCAAGCGCCCTTCCCTCCCCAGCCGCGAGCAGATTCTCGCCTTCGTGGCGGAATCGCCCGGCCCCGCCGGCAAGCGCGAGATCGCCAAGGCGTTCGGCATCAAGGGAGCCGACAAGATCGGATTGAAGGCGATCCTCAAGGAGATCGAGGGCGACGGTAGCCTGGAGCGCAAGCGCGGCGGTTTTCGCGAGGGCGGCCGCCTGCCCGATGTCGTTGTCGCCGACATTTCCGCGCGCGACCGCGATGGCGATCTGGTCGCCCGGCCGGCCCAGTGGGAGGGCGAGGGCGAAGCGCCCAAGATCGTCGTCGAGATGCCGCGGGCGGATCGCAGGGGCAATCGCCCGGCACCCGGCCTCGGCGACCGCGCTCTGATCCGTGTCACGCCCGACGGGGAAGCGCCGGGCCGTTATACCGGCCGCATCATCAAGGTGATCGGCAAGAACCGCGCGGAGATCGTCGGCATCTATCGCGCCGGGCGCGACGGCGGACGGATCCTGCCGGTCGACAAGAAGTCGCAAGGGAAGGAGATCGCGATCCCGCCCGGCGAGGAGGGCGAGGCGCGCGACGGCGATCTCGTCAGCGTCGCGGTGGAGCGCGAGACCCGCTTCGGCCTGCCCCGCGGCCGGGTGCGCGAGCGGCTCGGTGCGCTCGGCTCCGAGAAGGCCGTGAGCCTCATCGCGCTCCACGTCCACAACATCCCCCACGTCTTTCCGGAGGCCGTGCTCGCGGAGGCCGATGCGGCCAAGCGTGCGACGAAGCGGGGGCGCGAGGATTGGCGCGAGGCGCCGCTCATCACGATCGATCCGCCCGACGCCAAGGACCACGACGACGCCGTGATGGCCGAGCCGGATCCCGATCCGGCCAATGCGGGCGGTTTCCTCGTCACCGTCGCCATCGCCGACGTGGCCGCCTACGTTCGACCGGGCTCGGCCCTCGACCGCGAGGCGCTGCTCCGGGGCAACTCGGTCTATTTCCCGGACCGCGTCGTGCCGATGCTGCCCGAGCGCATCTCCAACGACCTCTGTTCCCTGCGGGAGGGCGAGGACCGCCCGGCGATCGCCGTCCGCATGGTCATCGGCGCCGACGGGGTGAAGCGCACGCACAGCTTCCACCGCATCCTGATGCGCTCGCACGCCAAGCTCGCCTACGCTCAGGCCCAGGCCGCCATCGACGGACGGCCCGACGAGACGAGCGGGCCGATCCTGGAATCGGCGCTCCGCCCGCTCTACGCGGCCTACGAGGCGATGAAGCGGGCGCGCGACGCCCGCGGGCCGCTCTTCCTCGATCTCCCCGAACGCAAGGTGCTGCTGACACCGGAGGGCGGCGTCGATCGGGTGATCGTGCCGGAGCGCCTGGAAGCGCATCGCCTCATCGAAGAGTTCATGATCCAGGCCAACGTCGCCGCCGCCGAGACCCTGGAGGCGGCGAATTCTCCGCTGATCTATCGCGTCCACGACGAACGAAGTAGGCGGAGTTGGACTGCTCGCCGGGGCGCAGGCCCATGGTCGGGTTGGCCTGGTAGAAGTCGTAGATGTTGACGTCGAAGGTCAGGCCGCGGGCGGCCATGTCGGTGGCCCAGGGGGCGAGCGGACCGACGCGGACGGGGTCGGCGGGCTTGGCGGCGATGTTGGGGTCGGTGCGCGGCTGGGTCTGATCGTTGAGCTGGCCCACCGGCGAGGGCTGCTGCGCCTGCGCCGCCGTCCCGCCCAAGGCCAGACCCGCGGCCAGAAGCGCGGCGGCGCCGAGGCCGGTCCTTCCTCGGCGGGGTCTCTGTGTTCGTGTCGTCGCATGCTGCATCGTCAATCCCCAACCCATGGTCTGCGCCGGCTGTCCCACGGGCTGGGTGCCCGCTTGTCGCGTCGGCCGGCGGCTCCCTCGCGGAGCGGTTTCGTCTGCGAAAACATCCTCCCGGATGGCGCGCGTCGGCCCGTTCGGGCTCGTCCGCGGGAGGGGCCGGATCGCGCCGACCGCCCCAAGGCACTTTCCCCACACGCGCCCTCATCCTGAGGTGCTGAGCGTCAGCTCAGCCTCGAAGGAGGGCTCCAGAGATCGCGCGGCCGGCTGGAGCCCTCCTTCGAGGCTCCGCCTCCGGCTGCGCACCTCAGGATGAGGGGAGTCGGGGAGATCTCCGGTCCTAGAGCATCGTGTCGGATATCGGATCCGGCACGATGCTCTAGGTTATTGTGACGCATCGACTTTTTCCGAAAGCCGTCTCCCACCTTTCGGGCCGATGCTCAGTGGCTGATCATCCAGGGCCGCGCGTTCGGGAAGCTCTTGGCGGCGGCCGGTGCGGTCGCCGTCTTCTTGGGCGAGCAGCAGCCGCAGCCCGCCCCGTGGCTGCCGGAGCGCCGCGGCGCGTGGCGGCTGCGCTCGTTGGTGGCGTGCGCCGCCTTGAGCCCCGCATCCATGCCGGAGATCCGCGGGGCGGTGAGGAAGGCGCGCTGGCATTCCCCGCCGCAATCGGGGCAATCGTGCGGGTCCTTGAACTGCGCCATCGGGCGCAGCACCGTGAACGGTCCGCAGGATTCGCAGGAATAGTCGTAGACCGGCATGATCAGAGATCCGGCGACAGCGGCATCTGGACCGAACCGTCGAGGAACTTCGTCGGTCCCGCGGCGGAGGGGTTGATGTCGAAATCGAAGATGCCGGTCGGAATCCAGAGCGTCGCGCAGGCGTTCGGGATGTCGACGACGCCGGAGATGTGGCCCTGGACCGGGGCGGTGCCGAGGATCGAGTAGGCCTGCGCCCCCGAATACCCGAATTTCTTCAAGTACTCGATCGCATTGAGACAGGCCTGGCGATAGGCGACCGTCACGTCGAGGTAGTGCTGCTTGCCGTATTCATCGACGGAGACACCCTCGAAGATCAGGTGATCGTCGTATTTCGGGGTGACCGGCGACGGCTTGAAGATCGGGTTCTTGATCCCGTACTTCGCCATGCCGTCCTTGATCAGGCTGACCTTGAGGTGGACCCAGCCCGCCATCTCGATGGCGCCGCAGAAGGTGATCTCGCCGTCGCCCTGGCTGAAATGCAGGTCGCCCATCGAGAGGCCGGCCCCCGGCACGTAGACCGGGAAGTAGATCTTCGAGCCGCGCGAGAGATCCTTGATGTCGCAATTGCCGCCGTGCTCGCGCCCCGGCACCGTGCGGGCACCGGTCGCCGCCGCGTTGTCCTTCGCCTCGCCCTTGAGCCGGCCCATATGCGCGGTCGGGCCGAAGGGAAGCGTCGCCAGCGCCGGCACCCGCTCCGGATTGGTGTCGAACAGCGCCTTCTCGCGGGTGTTCCAGGTCTCCAGCATCTTCGGATCGGGCAGGCAGCCGATCAGGCCGGGATGGATCAGGCCGGGGAAGCGCACGCCGGGGACGTGGCGCGACTTGGTGAACATGCCCTCGAAGTCCCAGATCGATTTCTGGGCCTGGGGGAAGTGCTCGTCGAGGAAGCCGCCGCCGTTGTTCTTCGAGAAGAAGCCGTTGAAGCCCCACTGCGATTCGGGCTTGGCGCCGATATCGAGGAGATCGACCACCAGCAGGTCGCCGGGCTCGGCGCCCTCGACCCCGATCGGGCCCGACAGGAAGTGGACGATCGACAGGTCGATGTCGCGCACGTCGTCGGCGGAATCGTTGTTCTTGATGAAGCCGCCGGTCCAGTCATAGGTCTCGACGATGAAGTCGTCGCCGGGCTTGACGGTGGCGACCATCGGGATGTCGGGGTGCCAGCGATTGTGCACCATGTCGTTGTCGTAGGCCGATTGCGTGAGATCGACCTTGATCAGCGTCTCGGGCATGTCCTTCGCGCGCTCCTCTTGGATTTTGGCCAGCCGTCCCCGTTGCGTGTCCGGTGGTTGCCCGGCCGCCCCGGCGGATCGTCGATCGTTCGTTCTTCGTGCATCCGGCGCAGCGAGCGCCGGACCGGTGCGGGCGGGCCGCTGGGGGCGCCCCGCCGAGGGTGTTCAGCGCGCGAGCAGCTCCTTCAGGGCCGCGTCGAGCACCCGGATGTCGTCGGGCGAGGTTCCGGGGCCACCCGCGAAGTGGCCCCAATCGGTCTCGACCGTGCGCAGCTCGGCGTTCGGCATGTGCGAGACCTCGATGGCGCTGTCTTCCGGGGGGAAGTACAGGTCGGTCGAGGCCGGCATCACGATCGCCTTGGCCTTGATGGCCCCCAGCGCCTTGGCAAAATCGCCGCCGTAGAGCGCGTTGTTCGCGATGTCGCCGTTCTGCCAGGTCCAGAGCATGGCAAGCAGGTTGTTGGCATCCTTCGCCAGCAGCCAGCCTTCCCAGAAGCCGACGAGGAAATCCTCCAGCGAGGCGTAGCCCAGCCGCTTCAGGTCGCCCTCGGTCCGGTAGAAGGTCTGCGACAGGCCCCAGCCGGCATAGACCCGGGCGGCGGCGCGCAGGCCCTTCTGCGGCTGCGCCGTGTAGAAGCCGTCGGCGAAGGCGGCATCCGCCTGAAGCGCCGCCTTGACGCCCTCCAGGAACACGAAGTTGTGCCGCGAGCACTTGGCCGAACCCTGGAAGGGCAGGATGCGCTCGACCATGTCCGGGAACAGGGCGCCCCAGTGGAAGGTCTGGAGCGCGCCCATCGACCAGCCGGTCACCAGCCGGATCCGCTCGATGCCGAACATCTCCGTGACCAGCCGGTGCTGCTGCATGACGTTGTCGTAGGCCGTCACCTTGGGGAAGCGCGGTCCGTCGAAGGGCGCGGGCGTGTTGCTCGGCGACGAGGACAACCCGTTGCCGAACATGTTCGGCACGATGATGAAGTACTGCTCCGGGTCGAGCGCCCGGCCCGGCCCGATCAGCCACTCGTTCTCGGTGTGCTGACCCGAATACCAGGTCGGGTAGACGATGACGTTGTCCTTGGCGGCGTTGAGGGTGCCGTAGGTCTTGTAGGCGAGCTTCGCGTCGCGGATCGTCTGCCGGGATTGCAGGACGACGTCGCCGAGTTCGAAGATGTCGTAATCGGCCATTCCGATCCCCCTCACACCGACAGGAAGCGGGCGACCTGCGCCTCGTCGATGTCGGCCCGCAGGGATTCGTGGACGATCGAGCCGTTCTCGATGACGAGCACCCGGTCGGCCACGTCCATGGCGAAGCTCAACACCTGCTCGGACACGACGATGGAGAGGCCGCGCTCGTCGCGGATCTTCTTGAGCGTCCGGCCCATCTCGCGGATGATCGAGGGCTGGATGCCCTCGGTCGGCTCGTCGAGGAGGAGCACCTTGGGGTTGCTGGCCAGCGCCCGGGCGATGGCGAGCTGCTGCTGCTGGCCGCCCGAGAGGTTGCCGCCGCGCCGTCCCTTCATCTCCAGGAGCACCGGGAACATCGTGTAGAGGTCCTGCGGCACCTTGCGCGATCCGGTGACGGTGAGACCGGTCTCGATGTTCTCCTGCACCGTCATGGTCGAGAAGATCATCCGGCCCTGCGGCACGTAGGCGAGGCCGGCGGCAACGCGGGCATGGCTCTTCATCGCCGTCACGTCGGTGCCCTCGACGGTGATCCGGCCCGACTTCGTCGGCACGATGCCCATCAGGGTCTTCATGAGCGTCGATTTGCCCATGCCGTTGCGGCCCATCACGGCGACGATCTCGCCGGGAGCGACAGAGATGTCGATGCCGTGCAGCACCTCGCTCTGGCCATAGGCCGAATGAAGGTCGGAGATCGCCAGCATCGGGGCGGCGCCGGCCATGACCGGCGGCACGGAGGAAGTCTGGGGAACGGTCTGAAGCATGATTTGGCGGCCTTCTGAGTATCGGCCCGAAAGGTGGGAACCGGCTTTCGGAAAAAGCCGATGCGGCACAGGAACCTAGAGATCACCCTGGATCGTGATCCAGGGTGATCTCTAGTGACCGAGATAGACTTCGACGACCTTCGGGTCGGTCTTGACCCGCTCCATCGAGCCTTCCGAGAGCACCTTGCCCTGGTGGAGCACGGTGACCCGGTGGGCGATGTCCTCGACGAACTTCATGTCGTGCTCGATGACGAGCACCGAGCGGCCCTTGATGATCTGGTTGAGGAGCTCCGCCGTCTTGATGCGCTCGCCGACGCTCATGCCGGCGACCGGCTCGTCGAGCATGAGAAGCTCCGGGTCCTGGATCAGCAGCATGCCGATCTCCAGCCACTGCTTCTGGCCGTGGCTCAGGAATTCGGCGCGCTCGTCGAGCTGATCCTTCAGGAAGATCGTCTGCGCGATCTCGTGGATGCGGTCGCGCACCTCGGCGTCGCGCTTGAAGGTGAGCGCGCCGAAGACCGAGCGGCCGCGGGGGAAGGAGATCTCCAGGTTCTCGAAGACGGTCAGGTCGTCGTAGATCGAGGGCGTCTGGAACTTGCGCCCGACGCCCGCCTGGACGATGGCGCTCTCGGACAGTTTGGTGAGTTCCTGGCCCTTGTACTTGATCGAGCCGGAACTCGCCTTGGTGCGCCCGCAGATCAGGTCGAGCACCGTGGTCTTGCCGGCGCCGTTGGGGCCGATGATGACCCGGATCTCGTCCGGATCGACGTAGAACGACACGTCGTTGACCGCCTTGAAGCCGTCGAAGGAGACGGTGAGTCCCTCGACCGCCAGCAGGAAGTTCTTGTCGTCGGCCGGCGTGCCGATCGGCGCGGAAGGGAGAATGGCCGCGTTCATGGGTCTCGTCCTCACTCGGCGGGGGCGCCGTGGGCCGGCAGCACGGGGGTGGGGGTCGGCGCGAGGCCCTTGGCCTTGCGGAACAGGCGGGGCTCGACATGCTCGCGCCAGAGGCCGGCGAGACCGTTGGGGAAGGCGAGCACCACGGCGATGAACAGGGCGCCGAGGCCGAACAGCCAGAGATCGGGGAAGCTCTCGGAGAACGAGGTCTTGGCGAAGTTGACCAGCAGCGTGCCCCAGACGGCGCCGAACAGCGACATCCGCCCGCCGACCGCGGCGTAGATCACCATCTCGATCGAGGGCACGATGCCGACGAAGGAGGGCGACATGAACCCGACCTGGAGGGTGAACATCGCGCCGCCCACCGCCGCGAAGGCCGCGGCCAGGCAGAAGGCGAACACCTTGAAGCCGGCGACCGAGTAGCCCGAGAATCGGACCCGGTCCTCCTTCTCGCGCATGGCGACGAGGATGCGACCGAGCTTCGACTTCTTTACGTACTGCGCTATGAGGATGCAGCCGAGGAGGAGCCCGCCGTTGACGAAGTAGAGGATGACCTTCGCGCTGTCGGTGCGGATGTCCCAGCCGTGGAGGGTGCGCAGGTCGGTGATACCGTTGATGCCGCCGGTATAGCCCTGCTGGCCGACGATCAGGATCGTCAGGATTGCGGCGATCGCCTGGGTGATGATGGCGAAGTAGGTGCCGCCGACGCGCCGCTTGAACATCGCCACCGAGATGACGAAGGCGAAGGCCACCGGCACCGCGATCACGAGGAGAAGCGTCAGCGGCAGGGAGTGGAACGGCTGCCAGAACCAGGGGAGCGACGTGATCTGGTTCCAGTCCATGAAGTCGGGAATGCCCGGCGTCGACTGGATTTTCGTATTTTCGACACTTGAAGCTTCGAGCTTCAAGTACATCGCCATGCAATAGCCGCCGAGGCCGAAGAAGACGCCCTGTCCCAGCGACAGGATGCCGGCATAGCCCCAGCAGATCACGAGGCCGAGGGCGACGAAGGCGTAGGTGAGGTACTTGCCCACCAGGTTGAGGCGGAAGCCGTCGAGGACGAGCGGCAGGACCACCAGGATCACGCCGGCCAGGAGCAGCAGGCTCACCCACTCGATCGGCTTCATGAAGGGGTTGTCGTTGACGGTGACCGCCTTCGACAGGCTCTGCAGAGAGCTCTTCTCGGGGCTCGTTTTCGGGCTCGTCATCGGGGTGCGCTCCTCAGCGACGGACCTTGAGGGTGAAGAGGCCCTGCGGCCGCAGCATCAGGATCGCCACCACCGCGAGCAGGGTGAGCACCTTGGCCATCGAGCCGGAGAGGAAGAATTCGAGGGTCGACTGGGTCTGCGAGATCGAGAAGGCCGAGGCGATGGTGCCGAGCAGGCTCGCGGCGCCGCCGAAGACCACGATCAGGAAGGTGTCGACGATGTAGAGCTGGCCCGAGGTCGGCCCGGTGGAGCCGATCATGGTGAAGGCCGAGCCGGCGATGCCGGCGATGCCGCAGCCGAGGCCGAAGGTGTAGCGATCGACCTTCTCGGTATCGATGCCGACCGCGCCCGCCATCGAGCGGTTGCTCATCACCGCCCGGATCTGCGCGCCGAAGCGCGAGCGGTAGATCAGGACGGCGACGCCCAGCGTGATGACCGTGGTGACCGCGATCACGAACAGGCCGTTGATCTGCACCTCGATCGAATCGGTGACGGGGATCGAGCCCATCATCCAGGTCGGCAATTCCACGCCGACCTCGCGCGGGCCGATGATCGAGCGGTAGGCCTGCTGCAGGATCAGCGAGAGGCCCCAGGTGGCGAGCAGCGTGTCGAGGGGGCGTTTGTAGAGATGCCGGATCAGCGCCCACTCGACCAGCATGCCTAAGGCCCCGGAGGCCAGGAACGCCAGCGCCATCGCGACGAAGAAGTAGGCGGAGAACAGCGCCGGAAGGTGCTCCTGGAAGAAGGTCGAGCACAGATAGGTGACGTAGGCGCCCAGGATCATGAACTCGCCGTGGGCCATGTTGATGACGCCCATCTGGCCGAAGATGATCGCCAGCCCCAGCGCCATCAGCACGTAGACCGAGAACAGGATCAGGCCCGCGAAGCCCTGCATCACGAAGATCGAGCTGAGGTCTGCGAGCGAGTAATCGCCGAACATGATTGGATCTCCGATCCGGCTGGCAATGGCTGCGAGCCGATCATCCCATCCGATCCCTCATCCTGAGGTGCCGGAGCGAAGCGGAGGGCTTTGAGAGAGCCCTCCAGACGTCGTTGCGATCCCTGGGGCCCTCCTTCGAGGGCCGCTGACGCGGCCAGCTCAGGATGAGGGCGGTGGATGGGATGGGCTGTGCAAGTCGCGGGCCGACTACTGGTAGCCCTTCGGGAACGGGTTCGGCTCGATCAATTCGGGGCTCTCGTAGACGACCTCGAACTGACCCGTCGGCAGGGCCTTGGCGACCCGGGTCTTCGACCAGAGGTGATGGTTCTCGTGGACCTTCACGTAGCCTTCCGGCGCCTCCTTGAACTCGATGCCGGGGGAGGCCGCGACCACCTTGTCGACGTCGAAGGAACCGGCCTTCTCCACCGCCATCTTCCACAGGAACGGCCCGAGATAGCCGGCCTGGGTGACGTCGCCGAGCACGGTCTTCTCGCCCCACATCTTCTTGAAGGCGGCGACGAACTTCTCGTTGTTCGGGTTCTTGAGCGACTGGAAGTACTTCATGCAGGAATAGGCGCCGGCGATGTTGTCGCCGCCGATGCCGTCGATCTCGTCCTCGGTGACCGAGATCGTCAGCAGGGTCTGCTTCGACAGGTCGATGCCCGCCGCCTTGAGCTGCTTGTAGAACGCCACGTTCGAGCCGCCGACCACGTCGGCGAAGATCACGTCGGGCTTCTTGAGCTTGATCTTGTTGATGACCGAGTTGAACTGCGTGTGGCCGAGGGGATAATACTCCTCGCCGACCACAGTACCCTTGAGCACGTTCTCGATGTGCTTGCGGGCGATCTTGTTGGAGGTGCGCGGCCAGATGTAATCCGAGCCGATCATGAAGAAGCTCTTGGCGCCCTTCTCCTTGCTCACCCAGTCGAGCGAGGCCAGGATCTGCTGCGTCGCCTCCTGGCCGGTATAGATGACGTTCTTGGACTGCTCCAGGCCCTCGTAGAAGGTCGGGTAGTAGAGCAGCCCATTATACTGCTCGAACACCGGCAGCGCGGCCTTGCGCGAGGCGGAGGTCCAGCAGCCCATCACGGCGGCGCAATGGTCGTTGACGAGGAGCTTCTTGGCCTTCTCGGCGAAGGTCGGCCAGTCGGAGGCGCCGTCCTCCTGGATGATCTTGATCTTGCGCCCGAGCACGCCGCCCATCTCGTTGATCTGGGCGATGGCGAGCTTCTCGGCCTGGATCGTGCCGGTCTCGGAGATCGCCATCGTGCCGGTCGCCGAATGCAGGATGCCGACGGTGACCTCGGTGTCGGTGACCGCGAGACCGGTGGTGTTGACCGCCGAGGTCGGTGCGGCGGCGAATGTCGGCCGCGGCATCATCGCTAGGGCGGGCAGGCCGGCCATGCCCATCAGGAGCTTGCGCCGCAGCGGCGAGCGCAGGCCGTTCTCGGTGTCGGAAGTGTCCTTCGCCATTCTGCCAGCCCTGTGACCTCACGTCCGACGGCTCTTGGAACGGCCGCGGATCGACGAGGTGCAGGCTAGGCTGCTCGTTGCGTCGCAGCATATACGCTGTTCTGCGTATGGTCCGCGCGGGTCGGCGGAGGCACGATGGCCTACCTTCGACCCGAGGCGGGCGTGTCGTCCGGCGCGCGCCGCGCCACAGGCCTGTGTCTTGCTTGCTGCACTTGCACGCTGCTCCCGCAGGGTGTCCTTGCATGCGGAGCGCCAGGGGGACCATCCTGCCCCCGCGCCCGGCAGGGGCTCCGCCAGGGCTCGTCAGGCGGTCGCGTACGGGATCGACGACAGACGTCACGCATGAACGGCCGCCAGCACATCATCCCGATCCGGCGTGCCTACAACCGTCTCGTCGCCGACGAGACGCTGGAGGATTATGCCCTCCGCTTCACCGCCAAGAAGGCGCGGCGCTGGTCGGCGCTCGCGGTGGCCCAGACGGCGCTCGGCTCGATCTCGTTCCTGGCGCTGGAGGCCATCGGCGGCACGCTGGTGCTGGCGACGGGCTTCACCAACACGCTGGCCGCGGTGCTCCTCGTCGGCGTGCTGCTCTTCGCCACCGCCGTGCCGATCACCGTCTACGCCGCCCGTTACGGGATCGACCTCGACCTCCTCACCCGCGGTGCGGGCTTCGGCTATCTCGGCTCGACGGTGACCTCGCTGATCTATGCGAGCTTCACCTTCCTGTTCCTGGCCATCGAGGCCGCCATCATGGCGCTGGCCCTGCACCTCTGCTTCGGCCTGCCGCTCTGGCTCGGTTACATCCTCTGCGCCGGCCTCGTCATCCCCCTCGTGGTCTACGGCATCCGGCTGATCAGCCGGTTCCAGATCTGGTCGCAGCCGGTCTGGGTCCTGCTCAACCTCCTGCCGCTCGGCTTCCTCGCCGCGAGCCCGGACGCCGCGGCCACCCTCGGGCGGCTCGTCACCTTCCCCGGCCTCGATCCGGCGGCGGGAGCAGGGTTCGACCCTCTCCGGTTCGGGCTCGCCACCAGCGTGATGCTGGCGCTGCTCGCCCAGGTCGGCGAGCAGGTCGACTTCCTGCGCTTCGTCCCGCCGGCGAAGGGCCCGCGGGACGTCGCGTGGTGGTCGGCGGTGCTGGCGGGCGGAGCGGGCTGGATCGGGCCGGGCCTGCTCAAGGTGCTGCTCGGGGCCTTCCTCGCGGTGCTGGCCCTCGGCCACGGCATCCCGGCGCCGCAGGCCGCCGAGCCGACCCAGATGTACGCGGTCGCCTTCGGCTACGTGACGCCCTCGCGGGAGGGCGCGCTGCTGCTGATGGCCGGGTTCGTCGCGATCTCGCAGATCAAGATCAACCTCACCAACGCCTATGCCGGCTCGATCGCGTGGTCGAACTTCTTCTCGCGTCTCACCCACAGCCATCCCGGCCGGGTGGTGTGGCTCGTCTTCAACGTCGCCATCGCCCTGATGCTGATGGAGCTCGGCATCGACAAGACGATCGAGAGCACCCTCCCCCTCTACGCCGTGGTGGTCTCGGCCTGGGTCGGGGCGCTCGCCTCCGATCTCTCGGTCAACAAGCCGCTCGGCCTGTCGCCGCCGGGCATCGAGTTCAAGCGGGCCCATCTCTACGCGGTCAATCCGGTCGGCACCGGGGCCATGGCGCTGGGCCTGGCGCTGGGCTGGCTCGCCTATGCGGGCGCCTTCGGAACGCTCGCCGCCGCCTTCGGGCCGCTGCTGGCGCTCGCCGCCGCCTTCGTCGCCGCCCCGCTGATCGCCTGGGGCACCGGGGGGCGCTTCTACATCGCGCGGGTCCCGGAGCCCGTCGTGGCGGCGGGCGGCGAGAGGATCGGCGAGGAGATCGTCTGCCGGGTCTGCGAGCTGCCCTTCGAGGGCGAGGACATGGCGCATTGCCCCGCCTATGCCGGGCCGATCTGCTCGCTCTGCTGCTCCCTCGACGCCCGCTGCGGCGACCTCTGCAAGCCGCACGGTCGCCTCGACGCCCAGGCCCAGGCGAGCCTCGGGCGCTTCGTGCCGGCCCCCGTCGCCGCCTGGATCGGCGCGCCCCTCGGGCGCTACCTCGCGCTGATGCTCTGCCTCGTCGGGGTGATCGGGCTGATCCTCGGCATCGTCCATGCCGGCGCCAGCAGCGGGCATCCGGAGCATCGCGAGTTGCTGCGGGCGGCGCTCACCAGCGTGTTCTTCATCTTCGTGCTGATCCTCGGCATCGTCGCGTGGCTGTTCGTCCTCGCTCAGGAGAGCCGCCGCGTCGCCCAGGCCGAGACCGAGCGCCAGACCGCGCTCTACCAAGCGGAGATCGCCGCCCACAAGATCACCGATGCCAAGCTGCAGGAGGCCAAGGAGACGGCGGAGGCGGCCAACCTCGCCAAGAGCCGCTACGTCGTCGGCATCAGCCACGAGCTGCGCACGCCGCTCAACGCCGTGCTCGGCTACGCCCAGCTCCTCGAGGTCGATCCCGAGATCCCGGCGCAGCGGCGGCGGGGCCTGCAGGTGATCCGCCGCAGCGCCCAGCACCTGTCGGGCCTGATCGACGGGCTGCTCGACATCTCCCGCATGGAGGCCGGGCGCCTCCAGGTCCACCGCAACGAGATTCGGCTGTCGGATTTCCTCGACCAGATCGTCGACATGGTGCGGCTCCAGGCGGAGGCGGCGGGCCTGCACTTCCGCTTCACCCGCCCCGAGATCCTGCCCGCGGTCGTCGCCACCGACGAGAAGCGCCTGCGCCAGATCCTGCTCAATCTCCTGTCGAACGCGATCAAGTTCACGCCGTCGGGCGAGGTCGGGCTCGACGTGACCTATCGCAGCCAGGTCACGGTCTTCACCATCCGCGACACCGGGCTGGGCATCCGGCCGGACGATCTCGGGCGCATCTTCGAGCCGTTCGAGCGCGGCTCGATTCCCGCCGCCCGCAGCCAGCCGGGCACCGGCCTCGGGCTCACCATCGCCGGGCTGCTGGCGCAGGTCATGGGCGGCGAGATCACGGTCGAGAGCGAGGTCGGGCGCGGCACCCGCTTCCGGGTGCGGCTGATGCTGTCCTCGGTCAACCGCCCTGCCCCCACCCCCGCGGCCCCCGCCGTGCCGGCCCTCTCCGCCGCCCCGCGCCGCTACGCCGGCCGCCAGCGCCGCGTCCTCGTGGTCGATGACGATCCGGCCCACCGCACTCTGATGCGCGACATCCTCGAGCCCCTCGGGATCGAGGTCGCCGAGGCCTCCGACGGACCGGCCTGCCTCGCCCTGTGGGACCCGGCCGGGGCGAGCGCCGCGCCCGACCTCGTCCTCCTCGACATCGCCATGCCGGGCATGAGCGGCTGGACCGTCGCCGAGCGCCTGCGCGCCCTCGCGCCGGGTCTGCGCATCGCCATGATGTCGGCCAACGTCCACGAGATCAGCCCGACCCGGGGTATCGATGCCCGCCACGACGCGATCATCGCCAAGCCGTTCGACCTGCGCGACTTCCTCGATCAGGTCACCCGTCTGCTCGGTCTCGACTGGGTCGAGGGGACGCCGCCCGTGGCCAAAGCGGCGGAGGCCGGGCCGGGCGCGCCGCGCGTCCCCGCCCCCTCGTCCGCCCCGCGGGCGAAAGAAGGGGCGCCGCACCCCGTGACCGCCGCGCGCGGCGGCCTGCCCCTCCCCGTCCTCGAAGAGCTCCTCCGCCTCGGCCGCATCGGCCATGTCCGCGCCATCGAGGCCCGGCTCGCCGAGATCGCCGATGCCGAGCCGGCTGCCGCCGCCTTCGCGGAGCGCCTGCGGACCCTCGTCGTCGCCTTCGACCTGCCGACCTACATGCGCGTGCTCAAGGACGCCGCCGGCGAACAACCGGTCCGGGAAGCCACCGATGCCTGAGGCACCCGGTCAACGCGACATCGTCCTCGTGGTGGACGATTCCCCCGACACGCTGAGCTTCCTCACCGAGGCGATCGAGCGCTCCGGGGCCACGGTCCTCGTCGCGGTGGCGGGCGAGGCGGCGCTGGCCCTCGTCGACGAGATCACCCCCGACATCATCCTGCTGGACGCCATGATGCCGGGCATGGACGGGTTCGAGACCTGCCGCCGCCTCAAGGCGAAGCCCGCCGTGGCGACCGTGCCGGTCATCTTCATGACCGGGCTGTCGGAGACCGAGCACATCGTCCAGGGGCTGGAGGCCGGCGGCGTCGATTACGTGACCAAGCCGATCGCCCCCGACGAGATCCTGGCGCGCATCCGCGTCCACATGGCCGGGGCGCGGGCGGCGCAGAGCCTGCGGGCGGCGCTCGACACCACCGGGCGCACCCTGTTCGCGGTCGATGCCGCGGGAGCCGTGCTGTGGGCCACGCCGCAGGCCTCGCAGGTTCTGGCGGCCTGCGCCCCCCGGGCGGACGACGCCTACGGGCTGCCGCCCGCCGGACGGGCCTGGCTGCGCGGTTGCCTCGCCGGGGGGCAGACGGGAGCCTTCACCCTCACCGACCTGTCCGGCGCGGCCCATACGGTGAGCTTCGTCGGCCGCACCGGCAACGAGGTGCTGCTGCGTCTCTCCCGGGACGCGACCGCCGCCGGCATCGAGTTGCTGCGCACCCGCCTGCCGATCACCGCGCGCGAGGCGGATGTGCTGTTCTGGCTCGCCCGCGGCAAGTCGAACCGCGACATCGGCGAGATCCTCACCCTGAGCCCGCGCACCATCACCAAGCATCTCGAAGGCATCTACGCCAAGCTCGGGGTGGAGAACCGCACCGCCGCCTCGATCATCGCCGCGCGCCACCTGCAGGATCTCGGCTGAGCGTTGCTGGGCCTCCCGGCGGGCGGGGATGAGGCCGCCCGCGGATCAGCCGGTGCGCTGCGCGGTCCAGCGGCCGGTGCAGGCGGTCAGGCCGGCGAGGGACCATTCGCCCGACCCGCTCGCGCCGCGGAGCCGTCCGGTCACGGCGATGCGGGACAGGCCGGTGCGGATCGTGCCGCTGACGCGCCCGTCGGCGCGGGCCTGCCCGGTGGCATCGATGCCGTCGGTGCCCGCCTCCTTCAGCACCCCGTTGCGGATCGTGATGGGATAACGGTGCGGGCCGGCGCAGCGGCCGGTCACGGTCATGGCCTGGACCGACCATGCGCCGTCGAACGGCCCCGCCATCGCGGTGCCGGTGGAGAGCGGGAGGCCGAGGGTCAGGGCGAGCAGCGGGGCACCGAATCCGGTCAGCCGGCGTCGGGCGATCATGAAGGCAACTCCGTGAGAGTGAGGGGTCATCGGGGGCCGGCTCCCGCATCGGCCCCCGCGATCGGGTCGCGAAGGAACGACGCACCGGCCGGAGACGAGGCTGTGTCAGCGTCAGCACGAGATGGGACACCGGCAGCCGATGTCACTGATATCGATGCACTGGTATCGAGAATTTGAAGGATATCATCGCGGAAGGCTGGGATTTTCCGGGCGATGACAAATCACGCAAGAGCTCGTGCCCCGTTTCTGGAAGCCATAAAGCTAAGTTCGCGTTTCTGAATATTGCATGAAGCCTGTCCGGTGGGGCGCCGCATCGCGTCGGGCATCCTGGCCGGGAAGCGCCGGTTGGGGCGGGAGCGCGCCGCCCGACCTCGCCCGGCGAGGCTGTCGCGGCGCCGGTGGGGCGACCCCGCGGAGCCGATCGATCGTCGGTGACGTCAGAGGCCGAGGGCCAAGCCGTCGCTGCGGGGATCATGGGCGCCGACGAAGCCGCCGTCGGCCTCGATCCGGATCGCGCCCGGATGGCCGGCCAGCGGGCTCTGGGCCGGGATCGGGCTGATCTCGTGCCCCCGCCGCTTCAGCTCCGCGAAGACCTCCTGCCCCGCATCGAGTTCGAGCTTCAGGCTGTCGCGGCTGTCCGAGAACGTCTTCCCGAGGAGAAACCGGGGGCGCGCCAGGGCCGTCAGCGGGTCCATGCGGTAATCGATCAGGCGCGTCAGCACCGCCGCGAGCGTCTGCGGCTGCCCATCCGCTCCCTGCGTTCCGTAGAGCAGGCTCGGACGTCCGTTCGTGAAGTACATGCCGGGATTGAGGGTGTGGAACGGGCGTTTGCCCGGACGCGGCGCGTTGATGCTTCCGGCCTCCCCGCTGAAGGCGGCACCGCGGTTGTGCCAGAGGATGCCGGTCTCCCCCGCGACGACGCCGCTTCCCCAATCGAAATAGATCGTCTGCAGCAGGCTGACGCAGCGGCCCTCCCCGTCGGCGACCCCGATGAAGACGGTGTCACCGGTCTGGAAGACATGCGGCCAGGGTGCCGCCCGGTGCGGATCGATGCGGCGGGCCTGCGCATCGAGATGGGCGGCCGACAGCAGGCGGTCGACGGGAACATCGACGAAATCGGGATCGGCAATGTAGCGGTTGCGATCGATGAAGGCCGTTTTCACGGCCTCGACGAGCAGGTGGTAGTAATCGGCGCTGCCCTCGGGGATCGCGCCGAGGTCGAAGCGGTCGAGAACGCCCATGATCTCGAGGGTGGTCAGGCCCTGCGTCGGCGGACGCAGGCTGACGAGTTCCCCGCCCCGATAGGGAACCCGCAGCGCGCTCTCGTTGCGGGCGCGGCAGCGGGCGAGGTCGTCCGCCGTCAGGGGCGAACCCGCTGTCTGCAGGCCGCTGACGATCCGGCGGGCCAACTCGCCCTCGTAGAAGTCGCGGCCGCCATTCTCCGCCAGGGTCGTGAGCGAGCGGGCGAGGTCGGGCTGGCGGAAGGTCTCCCCGACATCCGGGATGCGGCCGTCGGCCGTGAACACGCGGACCACATCGGGCCATGTGCCGATCGCGTCGGCGCGGAAATTCGCCCAGAAGCGCTGCGACGGCGTCAGGGGAAAGCCCTCCGTCGCGCAGGCGATGGCCTGCCCGAACAACCCCTTCCAGGAGTGCCGCCCGCCCCAGGCCCGCTGGCTGAAGGTGAAGGCCTGCTCCCAGGTGTCGACGGCCGCCGCCGCCGTGATGGCCGATCCGGGGCCGCGCAGCGGGATCGGCCGACCCTCCTCCGGCAGGTTCGCCGCCGCCTGCCCGATGCCGGACAGGGTGAAGCTGGCACCGTCGCGGTCGCTGACGATCATGAACGCGTCGCCGCCGAGTCCGCAGAAATGCGGATAGGTGACGCAGAGCGTGGCATTGACCGCGATCGCCGCCTCGATGGCGTTGCCGCCCGCCCGCAGCACCTCCCGTCCCGCCTCGCTGGCGCGTTCGTGCGGGCTCGTCACCATGCCCCGGCGCGATCGGGCGAGGGCGCCGCGGGCGGCGCCCGGTTCGGTGACGGTGGCGGGTTCGGCGAAGGGACGGGTCGGCATGGTCGTCGCACCCAGGGCAGCCGCGGAGGTCAGGAGCAGCGCGCGCCGCGAGGGTGTGGGCGCGGCGGGTCGAGGCCGATCGCTTCGATGGCCTTCGCTGCGGTCGTCGTCGCTTCGATCCATCACGGCACCTCCGGGGGTTCGCTGAGGTCCGGCGCCGGGGCGGCGCCGAAACGGTCGGAGCGACGCGGACGACGCCCCTCAGGTCCGGCCGTTCGCGGGGCCGGGCGCCTCGATCCGGTCGGCGGCATGCGCCGCGATGGCGCCGGCGGTCGTGAGCCAGACCGTGTCCCGGTGCCGGGCGATGTGGTCGAGCGCCCGCCGCAGCGGGCGCAGCCGGTGCGGCTGGCCGACGATGTAGGGGTGCAGGGCGATGCCCATGACGAGCGGGGCGCGGCGCGACTGTTCCAGCATCTCGTCGAAGCCGTCGATGATCGCCTCGGCGAAGGCCCGCCCCGTCTCCTTGCGGGCGACGATGGCCGGGATGTCGTTCAGCTCCTGCGGATAGGGCACCGAGAGGATGCGGCCGCCGCCGCGGGTGGCGAACCAGGTCGGCTGGTCGTCGTGGCACCAATCGAGCAGGTAGCGGTAGCCCGCCTCCGCCAGCAGGTCCGGCGTGACCCGCGATTGCGAGATCCAGGGGCCGAGCCAGCCCGCCGGCGCCGTGCCCTCCTCCCGCGTCAGCACGGCGGTCGCCTCGGCGATCAGGGCCCGCTCCTCGGCCTCCGACAGCGTGCCCTGCCGCTCCGCGTTGCTGCGCCCGTGCCCGACGATCTCGTCGCCGCGGGCGCGGAAGGCCTCGATCAGGCCGGGGCAGTCCCGGTAGATCCGGCTGTTGACGAGGAGGCTCGCCGGCATCCGCAGGTCGTCCAGCATGTCGCGGATGCGCCACGCGCCGACCCGGTTGCCCCAGTCGCGCCAAGCGTAGTTGAGCACGTCCGGCTGCGGTCCGCCCGGCGCCAGCTCGGCGCCCAGGCCGTCACCGAACTCGAAGGTCTCGAGGTTCAGGGCGAGGTAGACGGCGAGGCGCTTGCCGTCCGGCCAGTCGTAGACCGGCCGGTCCGGCAGGGCGGAATAGGGGTAGCGGCCATGACGCGACAAGGTCGGCTCCGGATGGGTCACGGGAAGGGGCACGGGGAGGGTCTCGATCCTGTGTTCGGGAATGGGGTCGGCTTCAAGCGGCCCCGAGATAGGCGGCCTCGAGCGCCGTGTCCGCCCGGAGCTCCGCCGCCGTGCCCGCCGCCGCGACGCGTCCCTGTTCCAGGACGTAGCCCCGGTCCGCCACGGTCAGGGCGAGCGCGGCCATCTGATCGACGATCAGGATCGTCGTGCCCCCGTCGCGCAGGTCGGCGACGGTCGCGTAGAGGGCGTTGATGATCGCGGGCGCGAGCCCGAGGGAGGGTTCGTCGAGCAGGAGGATGCGCGGCCGCGCCATCATCCCCCGGGCGATCGCGAGCATCTGCTGCTCCCCGCCCGAGAGCAGGCCGGCGCGGCTGTCCGCCCGCTCCCGCAGGCGCGGAAAGCGGTCGAGCAGCGCCTCGACCTCCGCCGGGTCGATCCGGCCGCCGCGGCTGTCGGAGCGACTCCACGCGCCGAGGCGGATGTTCTCGACGACGGTGAGTTCGGGAAAGACCTGCCGGCCCTCCGGGACCAGGGCGAGGCCGAGGCGCGCGATCCGGTGCGCCGGCAGCGCCGCGATCGGCGCATCGGCCAGCACCACCGCGCCGTCGACCGGGCGCAGCAGGCCCGCCAGCGCCCGCATCGCCGTCGACTTGCCGGCGCCGTTGGAGCCGAGCAGCGCCACGGTCTCGCCGGGCCGTACCGCGAGGGAGATCCCGTCGAGGACGGGTGCGGCGCCGTAGCCGGCCCGCAGGCCGTGGGCGGCGAGGACCGGGTCGGCCGGGCCGTCCCAGGGGGCGGATCGCGGCCGGGCCGGGGTCTCGGCGGCGCCGAGATAGGCCCGCAGCACCGCGGGGTCGCGGCGCACCTCGGCGGGGGTGCCGCGGGCGATCGGGCGCCCGGCATCCATGACGAGGATGCGGTCGGACACGCTCATCACCAGCGGCATGTCGTGCTCGACGAGGATCACCGCGATGCCGCAGGCCGCGATCCGGCGCAGCAGGGCGCCGAGGCGGTCGGTCTCGGCGCGGGCGAGGCCGGCGGCCGGCTCGTCGAGGAGCAGCACCCGCGGCGTCCCGGCCAGCGCGCGGGCGATCTCCACCAGCCGCCGGTCGACATGGGGCAGTTCCGCCGCCGGCCGGTCGAGGGCGCCGTCATAGCCCACGAAGGCCAGCAGGGCCGCCGCCTCCTGCCGGTCCCGCGCCCCCGCCCGGCGCAGCAGGCGCCCGGGGGCGCGGGCGAGGATCACGTTCTCGGCCACGCTGAGCGACCCGAACAGGCGCGTCGTCTGGTAGGTGCGGGCGATGCCGGCGCGGGCGATCGCGTGGGCCGGCCGCCCGGCGAGCTCGCGCGCGCCCAGGCGGATCGTGCCGGCGCTCGGCCGGTAGAAGCCCGAGATCATGTTGAGAACGGTGGTCTTGCCGGCCCCGTTCGGGCCGATGACGCTGGTGATCGCGCCGGGCAGGGCCGCGAAGGCGACGCCGTCCGCCGCCCGGATCCCGCCGAAAGCGATGCCGAGCCCCTCGACGGTCAGCGGCTCGCCCTCCGTCCGGCGCAGGAAGTCCGGTGCCTCGGCCTGCGGGGCCGGGCGTGCCGCCCCGCCCCGCGGCAGCAGGCGCGCGAGGCTGCCGACGAGGCCCGCCGGCACCAGCCAGAGCACCACCAGGGTGGTCAGGCCGAAGAACAGCAGCCGGTACTCGGCGAGCCCCGCCAGCGCCTCCGGCAGCAGCACCGTCACCAGCGCGCCGAAGAGGGGCCCGAGCACGGTGCCGGCCCCGCCGACCACCACCGCCAGGACGAACAGGATCGACTGGGTGAACGGGAAGGAGCTCGGCGCGATGAACAGCATCAGTGGCGGCAATACTGCGCCCGCGAGCCCGGTGAGCGCCGCCGAGATCGCGAAGGCGGCGGTCTTCACCCGGACCGGATCGAAGCCCAAAGAGGCGGCGGCCACATCCGCGTCGCGCACCGCGCGCAGGGCCTGGCCGAGGCGGGCGTGACGGAGCCGGTGGAAGCCGTAGAGGCTGAGGCCCGCCGCGATCACCGCGAGGATCGCGAGGTCGCGCTCGCCGAGGGGCTGGCCGAACAGGCTCGGGCCGGTGGCGACGACGAGGCCGTTCTGCCCGCCGGTCAGCTCGCCGCCCTCGATCAGGGCGTGCTCGACGAGGAAGCCGAAGGCGATCGTCACCATGGCGAGGTAGGGCCCGCGCACCCGCATGGCGGGCACGGCCAGCGCCGCACCGACCAGGGCGGCGATGGCCGTCGCGGCGGGCAGCGCCAGCCAGAAGCTCACGCCCTTGAGCGTCAGGATCGCGCTGGCATAGGCGCCCAACGCGTAGAACCCGGCATGGCCGAAGGAGATGAGGCCGCCGAGCCCCAGCAGGACGTTGAGGCCGGTGCCGGCCAGCACCGTCAGCGCCACGAGGGCGATGACGAAGTGGCTGTAGCCGCTCGTCGCGGCCACGAGGCCGAGGCCCGCGAGCGTCAGGGCCAGGATGGCGAGCGGCATCGCGGCCGGCCCCCGGAGAAGCGCGCGCATGCTCTCAGACCTTGTTGACGGCGGCGCGGCCGAGCAGGCCGTTCGGGCGTAGAGCCAGGGCGAGGATGATGACCGAGAAGACCACGATCTGGGTCGCGCCGGAGCCCAGGGTCGCGGTGACGCCCGCCTCCACGAGGCCGTAGAGGAGCCCCGCCAGCACCACGCCGGTGGCCGAGCCGATCCCGCCGAGGATCGCCACCGCGAAGGCCTTGATCCCGAACAGCGCACCCATCTCGGCCGAGACGGAGAAGAGCGGCGCGATGAGCAGGCCCGCCGCGCCCGCCAGCACGGCCGAGAGCGCGAAGGCGCAGGCCACGGTGCGGGCGACGTCGATGCCCATCAGCCGCGCGGCCTCGGCGTTCTGCGCCACCGCCAGCAGCACCCGGCCGAGCTCCGTGCCGCGGAACACGGCGCGGATGGCCACGGCCGCCCCGATCCCCACCACGGGGATCAGGAGCTGGAGCGGGTAGATGCCCGCGCCCAGAACCTGGACGGGCGCCGAGACCAGGGCGGAGGGCAGGCTGCGCGGCTCCTTGCCGAAGGTGAACAGGAGGATGTTGTCGACGATGATGCCGCCGGCGACCGTCGCCAGGAGCCACGCATCGGAGCCGCGCACGACGAAGGGGCGCACCAGCAGGCGCTCGACGGCGAAGCCGAGGAGCGCGCAGCCCGTGAGGGCCGCCGCCGCTGCGAGCGGCATCAGCCAGCCGAGCTGGACCCCGAAGGCGTAGCCCAGCACCGCGCCCAGGGTGACGGCGCTGCCCTGCGCGAAGTTCACGGTGCCGGAGACCGCGAAGGTGATGTGGAAGCCGAGCGCCACCAGCCCGTACATGCTGCCCAGGCCGAGACCGCTGACGAGGGTTCCGGTCAGCATGCGGGCCTCCCCGCCGGGCGAGGGGCGTGGCGGCGCGAAGGACGGCTCACTTCGCCACCGCGACGATCTCGCCGTTGCGGAAGCTGGCGAAGATGTAATCGTCCGGCTTCAGGGCGTCGTGCCGGTCCGGGGCGAACGGCGCCTCGTAGGTCTTGATCAGGCCGGCATAGGCCGGGACCTTGTAGAACCCGTCGCGGACCTTCGGCCCGTCGGTGGCGCCGGCCGCCTGGATCGCCAGCGCGATCAGGTGCGTGGCGTCGTAGGCGTTGGCGATGCCCACGGCGGGCGTGACGTCGGCCATGGACTTGATCGCCGGGTACTTCGCCTTGAGGGCGTCGAGCACGGTCTTCGCCTTCGGGCTGTCGTTGCCCGCGAAGGTGAAGGTCTGGACGAAATGCACCCGCGCGGCGCCGGGTCCGGCGAGTTCGTCGAACCGCCCGCCCGCCGGGCCCCAATGGGAGATCACCGGCACGGTCCAGCCTATCCGGTCGAGGGATTTCACCACCTGGGCCGAGGGGCCGACATTGCCGACGAGGAAGAGGGCGTCGGCCCCCGCCTCCCGCAGGCGGGAGAGCTGCGGGACCATGTCGATGTCGTTGGCCTCGTATTTCTCGATGCCGGCGCTGGGGAGGTTCGCGGCCTTCAGCGCGGCGACGAGACCCTGCTGGTTCGACTCGCCCCAGGCGTTGTTGACGAGGATCGCGCCGGGCTTCTTGGCGCCGTAGGTCTTGACCGCGTAGGCGACGAGGGCCTCGTCGACGAGCGCGTCGACCGCCGAGACGCGGAACACGTAATTGTCGGCCGCCCCGTTGCGGGTGATGGCGGTGCCGGCGGCCCAGGGACCGACGAAGGGCACCTTCAGCTGGTTGGCGATGGGCACGATCGCCATCGAGACCGGCGTGTCGAGGCCGCCGATCAGGGCGACGACGCCGGCGCGCTGGATCAGTTCGCGGGCGGCGAGCACGCCCTTGGACGGATTGGCTTCGTCGTCGCGGGCGACGAGTTCGAGGGGCCGCCCGAGGACGCCGCCGTTGCGATTGATCTCCTCGATCGCCAGCCCGATCCCGCGCGAGATCGCCTCGCCCGACTTGGCCGATTGGCCGCTGAGGGCGGTGACGAGGCCGATCTTGACCGGTTCGGCGGCCCGGACCGGGCTCAGACCCGCGGACCCCGCGACGCCCGCCAGGAGGGCGCCGAGGGCGAGGCGGCGCGTCAGGGCGCGGGCATCAAGGGGGCGGCGAGGCATGGCGATCCGGTCCCGTCTGTGGTCGACCGATGACCGCAACAGCCATGCCAGTCGAAGGGTCGTTGAAAGTGCAGGGTTTTTCCAGGTCGAGGGCAGATTGCCCAGACATTGTGCACAAAACTGCGCCTAAGTGCATACACTTTCTGCATGCAAGAATGTGCCGCCTCCGGCATGCTGAATCCTGCGCGAGCGCGTAGGATGACGGGCCGAAGGAGGATTTCCGATGGACACGATGGAAGCGGGGCCCGCGCGCGACGCGGCGGCGGTGACCGCCTATCTGGAAGCCTCCATGGTGCCGGATCCCGAGACCGCCGCGCGCTACATGGCGCCGGGCATCGCGATCGTCTTCACCGGCGGCCGGGTGTTCCGGCATCCGCGGGAGGTCACGGCCTTCAACGCCGGGCGCTACGCCTGGGTCAAGAAGCGGATGGAGCGGCTCGACGTGGTGCCGGGCGAGGACGCGACCACCGTCTACAGCCTCGGAACGCTCTACGGCGCGTGGCCGGACGGCACGGCGTTCGAGGGCAACCGCTACGTCGACCGCTTCACCGTGCGGGACGGCCTGATCGTCTCCATGGAGGTGTGGAACGACAGCGCCGAGCGGCTGCTCGACCGGCAGGGCGTGCCGGCCTGACCGGTCAGGCCTCGACGTAGGGGGCGAGCAGGCGGATCAGGTCGCGCTCGCGCCGGGGCTCGTCGAGGATGCGGGCCCGCTCGGCCACGGCGTCGAGATGATGGTCCATCAGGGCGACCGCCTGGCCGGCATCGCCCGCCACGAGCGCCGCCACGATCTCCCGGTGTTCGCTCACCGCGCAGTCGGACGAGTGCGGCCGGCTGTAGAGCGACAGGATCAGGGCGCAGCGATAGCCCAGTTCGGCGACGTAACGGGCGAGCACCGGGCTGCCGGTCATCTCGGCGAGCAGCAGGTGGAACTCGGTCGCGAGCCGGATCGAGACCGCTTCCGGACCGCCGCCCGCCCGCTCCTCCCCCGCGATATGGGTTTCGAGCGCGGCGCGCTGCTCGGCGCTCAGCCGGCCGGCCAGCCGCTGGATCACGAGCCGCTCCAGGCTGATGCGCACGTCGAAGGTGTCGCGCGCCTCCTCCCAGCTCGGGCTGGCGACCACCGCGATGCGATTCCGGCGCAGCTCGACCAGCCCCTCCCCCGCGAGCTGGCCGAGCGCTTGGCGCGCGATGGTGCGGCTGACGCTGAACCGCTCGCCGAGGGCGTCCTCCGGCAGCCGGTCTCCCGGGGCCAGGGCCCGCTCGACGATGGCCCTCCGCAGGGATCGGCAGATCGTTCCGACGCGGTCGGTGGGGGGGCTCCTGTCGCCCTGTCTCATTGCAGACGCGCATCCTGTTGCAGAGTGGTGCGGGGCGAACCGCTCCCGGCCGGAACACGGAGCGTTTCCCGCGAACGCGCCGCCGCCGACGCACGGCAGATGCACGATTGGCGCCGATGCGTCTCGGTCTTCATCGCACCGCTCACGGGGAATTCGAGCCCGGCCGCGCTTGAGAGGATGGGACGCGGCGGCGCCCCCCTCGGATCCGAACCGCGTCCGATCAGGGCCGGTCCGCCGCGAGGACGAGCCGGTGGCCGTCCGGATCGGAGAGGAGGCCGGAGGCATCGCCGTCGCCGGTCAGGACGATCCGGGTGGCCAGGGGCGCGTCGTCGGCGCAGGCGCTCGGGATCGATCCCGGCGCGCGGTAGCAGAGAAGCTCCAGATGGGGCGGAGCCCCGCCCGGCGGCGCGAGGCCGGTGACCTCGACCACGGGGTCGTCGACGGCGTCCATGCGGGCCTGTTCCGGCCCCCGATTGACCCCTCGCTGCGTCACCCGGAACCCGAGGCCGGCGTAGAACGCCACCGCGCGCTCCGTATCGGTGACCGTGATCGCCGTATGGTCGATCCCGAGCACGAGGGGAGCGTCCTGGATCTCGGATCCGGGACGCTTCTCCAAGTTCGTCTGCCGCATCGGCTTGTCTCCGCAAGCCGGCACCCACCTTTCGGGCCGATGCGCTCGACCCGACCGCCCGCGCCAGACCGGCGGCACGGCGTCGGGCGGGAAGGCCAGGAATTCGAGCGGATGCCCGTCGGGATCGCGGAACTTGAAGGCGCGGACGCCGCCCGAGGCGGCGGGCAACCGCTCCGGCCCGGCCCGCGAGATCGGCGTCCAGCCGGGCACCCCGCGCAGATGCGCGTAGGCCGCGTCCATGTCCGGGACGATGAGGGCGCAGTGCTGGAAGCCGGTGCCGTTGGAGGGCGCGGGCGCGTCCCGGCGGTCCGAGCTGGGAGCGAGTTCGATCGTCTGCGCCCCGAGCGCGAGGCGGGCGCCGCCGGGGGCGATGACGGCGCCGAAGGCCGCCGCGTAGAAGGCGGCGGTCGCCGCCGGATCCGGACAGAGGAGGCGGATCGCGGCGATGCGCAAGCCCGTCCGAGGGGGCGTCCGAGGGGACATCATCGTCCGGCCCCCGGCAGCGGGGCGCCCCGGCGGTTGAGGAAGATCGAGAACAGGCGCTGCGAGGCGGCGATGAACAGGCGGTTCCGGTGCACCCCGCCCCAGGTCATGTTCGAGACGCGGTACGGCACCCGGACCTTGCCCAGGAGCCGGCCCTCCGGCGAGAGGCAGTGAACGCCGTCGGCGGCGCTGGACCAGACATTGCCGTCCTCGTCGACCTTCATGCCGTCGCAATAGCCGGGCGCGATGGTGTGGAAGATGTCGCCGCCCGTGAGCGTCCCGTCCGCGGCGACATCGAACACGCGGATGTACTGGCGCGGGTTCGGGTGGCTCTGGTCGCCGGTCTCGGAGACGTAGAGCCGCCGCTCGTCCGGGGAGAAGGCGAGGCCGTTCGGCCCGTCGAAATCGCCCGCCGCCACGCGGATCGAACCGGTCGCGGGGTCGAACCGGTAGAGGGCGGGCGGCTGTTCCGACGTCTGGCGACCGCCCTCGTAATCGTTGGCGATGCCGTAGACCGGGTCCGTGAACCAGATCGTGCCGTCGGATTTCACGACGACGTCGTTGGGCGCATTCAGCCGCCGGCCGGCATGGCTGTCGATGAGGCGCGTGACGCGCCCGTCATGCTCGGTCCGGGTGAGGCAGCGGCCGTGATGCGAGCAGGCGATCAGCCGCCCCTCGCGGTCGCGGGCCTGGCCGTTGCCGTAATCGGAGGGCGCGCGATAGACTGACAACCCCTCCGCCTCGCTCCAGCGCATGGTGCGGTCGCGCGGCAGATCCTGGAACAGCAGGCAGTTCCAGTCCCCCATCCAGACCGGGCCCTCGACCCAGCGGAAGCCGGCGGCGATCTCCTCCAATCCGGCATTGTCGAGCACGTAGTGGCGGAAGCGGGGATCGTAGATCTCGAACCCGTCCATCGCCTCACCCGAACCGGCAAGGCGTGGTCACCGCGCGCTTGGTGTCGAACTGCACCACCATCAGGACGGCGGGCGCGTCGCCGACCGTACCGGATTTGTGACCGGTCTTGCCGTCGAGCGTCCGGCAGCCCTGATCCTCGCCGAAGGAGATCTCGCCCGGGCCCATCTCCACCCGGGTGCCGTCCATCGACTCGACGTACCAGCGCCCGCTCAGGGGGATGATCCATTGCGGCGCCGGGTTCTCGTGCCACGTGCCCTCCCAGCCGACCGGCTGCACCGTGATCATCGTGGTCATGCCGTCGTGGTGCTTCTCCCCCTGCCATTGCGGCGAGGCCGGCGGCTTCATCGAGGCGAGGTGGAACGCGGTCATCGCGCAGCGGATCTGGCGGCTGATGCCGTCCGCGTCGGTGTAGAGGTGCCAGTAGGGGACGGACGGCGTATCGCCCTGCTCGCTCATCGGCCTGTCTCCGAAATTGGTGCTGTGTAAGGATGCGTCGATCCGAACGGGTCGTGCAGGAAGGCCGCGACGCCCTGCGCGCTCGGCCCGCTCCAGGCGATCGCGAGGAAGCCGCCGGCGACCGCGAAATTCTTGAGGAAGTCCCAGAACGTCTCACGGCCCTGGCTCGGGCCGCGCAGACGGAAATCCGGTTTGCGCCAGAACGGCTTCCAGAGAAGCGCGGTGACCGCGCAATAGCCCGCGAGGACGAAGGCGGCGAAGCGGTCGGCGATGCCGGTGAGCACGCCCGCCGACATCACGACCTCGACGAACAGCCCGGTGAGGATCAGCGCCGTCGCGAGCGGGCGCGAGTTCGCGGCTTGCCGCGCCTGCCCGACCGCCGCGGAAAAGTTCAGAACCTTGTCGAGGGCGCTGAACGGCAGGAACAGAAGCACCAGACTGGCTCGGGCCGCGAAGGCGGCGAGCACCTCGATGGTCATCCTCGGGCTCCGGAGGGCGTCTTCCGGCTGCCAACGTCGCCGGGACGATGCGGTTCGCGCATGGCTCGCAGAACCTCGCCGCTCCCGTCATCCGGAACGGGGCCGGTCGTGACCCGTTGCGCGTCGGGAGACGGAGCGAGGCGGATGCGCGACGATCGTTACGACGTGATCATCGTGGGCTCGGGGCCCGGCGGCGGCTCCGCGGCGTGGCGCCTCGCCCGGACCGGCAAGCGCGTCCTCGTGATCGAGCGGGGCGACTATCTCCCCCGCGAGCGCGAGAACTGGGACACCGACGCGGTCTTCCGCAAGGCCCGCTACCAAGCCGACGAGACCTGGACCTCCTCGAACGGCGACACGTTCAAGCCCGGCTTGCACTACTTCGTCGGCGGCAATTCGAAGGTCTATGGCGGCGTGCTGTTCCGCCTGCGCGAGAGCGATTTCGAGGCCCAGCGCCATCCGGACGGCATCTCGCCGGAATGGCCGCTGAAATACGACGTGTTCGCGCCCCATTACCAAGCGGCGGAGGAGCTGTTCCAGGTCCACGGCGCCCGCGGCGAGGATCCGACCGAGCCGCCCTCGCCGCATCCCTACCCGAAGCCCGCGATCAGCCACGAGCCCCGCATCCAGAAGCTCGCGGACGACCTCGCCCGCCACGGCCACCATCCGTTCCACCTGCCGATGGGCGCGCTGATGGAGGAGGACGGCAAGGGCGGGACCCTGCCGCACTCGCCGCTGCTGCGCTGCGATCCGTTCGACGGCTATCCGAGCCTGACCAACGGCAAGGCGGACGCGCAGATCATCGCCATCGACCCGACGCTCGCCGCGCATCCGAACGTCACGCTCCTGCGCAACGCCTATGCCGAGCGCCTGCTGACCGATGCGGGCGGAGGCCGCGTCACCGGCGTCGCTGTGATCCTCGAGGGGCGCCGTCACATCCTCACGGCCGACCTGTTCGTGGTGGCCTGCGGCGCGCTCTCCTCGGCGCTGCTGTTCCTGCGTTCCGGAAACGACGCGCATCCCGATGGATTGGCGAACCGCTCGGGCCAGGTCGGGCGCAACTACATGCGCCACAACAACACCACCGTGCTGGCGATCTCGAAGGACCCCAACCCGACCCAGTTCCAGAAGACGCTCGGCCTCAACGACTTCTATCACGGCCACGACCGCAGCCCGCTGAACGACTGGGAGTTCCCCCTCGGCCATATCCAGATGGTCGGCAAATCCGACGGGATGCAGATCGAGGCGGAGGGCTTGCCGGGCTTCCTGCAATGGCTGCCGACGCGACCGTTCGACTATATCGCCAAGCACTCGATCGATTTCTGGCTGACCTCCGAGGATCTGCCGCGGCCGGAGAACCGCATCTTCTACCGCGACGACCGGGTGCATCTCGACCTGACGGTGACGAATGGCGAAGCCCAGACCCGGCTGCGCGAGAAACTGCGCTCGATGTGCGACGGGCTCGACATCCACCCGCACCTGTTCGACCGAACGCTCTATCTCGGCAAGGACACGCCGATCGGCGGCACGGCGCATCAGGCCGGCACCCTGCGCTTCGGCCCCGATCCGGCGAATGCCGTCCTCGACCTCGAGTGCCGGGCGCACGGGATCGACAACCTCTACGTCACCGATGCGAGTTTCTTTCCCTCGATCGGCGCCGTGAACCCGACCCTGACCATCATCGCCAACGCCCTGCGGGTGGCCGACGGGATCGCCGCGCGCCTCTGAACGCGCCGAGCCCGGCGCGGCAGCCTTGCCGCCACCGGGGGATCGCGCGGTGGGGCCGGCACCCCGCGCTCCGGGCGTGCAGCCCGAACGACCGGGCGGGCTGGCCCCGTTCATTCGCCGTGGATGTCGCCGTGCGAAGCCTTGACCGAGGCGTCGTCATCGCGAACGAAAGATGAACAGAGGGCGGTGGTGCAGGGCGGGGCCGCCCGGCCCAGCGATGCAATCCCGGATCGACGCCGATGCGCAAGATCATCCACATCGACATGGATGCGTTCTACGCCTCCGTCGAGCAGCGCGACGATCCGAGCTTGCGGGATCGGCCGCTGGCGGTCGGCGGCTCGCGCGAGCGCGGCGTCGTGATGGCGGCGAGCTACGAGGCGAGGGCCTTCGGCGTGCGCTCGGCCATGCCGTCGGCCACCGCGCGCCGGCTCTGCCCCGATCTGGTGTTCGTGCGTCCGCGCTTCGAGGCTTACAAGACCGTCTCGTCCGAGATCCGAGCCGTGTTCGAGGAGCATACGCCCCTGATCGAGCCGGTGGCGCTCGACGAGGCCTATCTCGACGTCACCGACAATCTGAAGGGCCTGCCGACCGCGACCGAGGTCGCGAGGGACATCCGCGCCACGATCCTCGCCCGGACGGGGCTCGTCGCCTCGGCGGGGGTCTCCTACAACAAGTTCCTGGCCAAGGTGGCCTCCGACCACAGGAAGCCCGACGCGCTGTTCGTCATCACGCCGGCGATGGGACCGGGTTTCGTCGAGGCCCTGCCCATCGGGCAATTCCGCGGCGTGGGACCGGCGACCGAGGCGAAGATGCGGCGCCTGGGCATCCAGACCGGCGCCGATCTGAAGGCACGCTCCCTCGACGAATTGCGGGCGGCGTTCGGCAGCGCGGGCGAGTACTATCACCGAGTGGCGCGGGGGATCGACGATCGGCCGGTACGGGCGCATCGCGAGCGCAAGTCGATCGGCGCGGAGACGACGTTTTCCGAGGATACGAGCGAGTACGCGGTGCTGGCCCAGCGTCTGCAGCCGCTCCTCGACAAGGTCTGGGCGGTGGCCGCCGCGAAGGCGTTGGCGGCGCGCACCGTGACGCTGAAGCTGAAATTCTCGGACTTCGCCCAGATCACGCGGGCACGCTCCCTCACGCTGCCGCTGGCGGACCGCGCGATGCTGGAGCAGGTCAGTCTCGGATTGCTGCGGGACGCCTTTCCCCTGCGCCGGAGCGTGCGACTGATCGGGACGGCACTCTCATCGCTGCATCCCCGATCCGACGATGGCAGACCGCGGCAGCTGGATTTCGCCATGTGAAGGCCGTCGCCATGAAGGCTGTCGCCGTGACGACGTGGTCAGGTGGCAGCCCGATGGCCGACCCAACCGTGAGCGTCGCAGGCCTGTCCTCGAATCGTGACGAAGCAGGGTCACCCAGAGGGGACCCTGCTTGACTCTCATATGTCCGATCCGGACGGTTACCAGCCGTAGCCGTAGCCCGAACCGTAACCGTAGCCGCCGTAGTAGCCGACGGGGCGACCATAGCCGTAGCCCCCGTAATAGCCCACCGGCCGCCCGTAGCTGTACCCGTAGCCACGATAGGCGTTGCTCGCGATGGCTCCGGCCGCGAGGCCCGCGATCCCGAGGCCGATGGCTGCACCGGCACCGATGCCGCGGCGATGACCGTATCCACGATAGCCGTAGCCGCCGCGATAGCCGACGTTGCGATAGCCGTAGCCGCCGTAACCGCCACGGTATCCGCCGTAGCCATATCCGCCGTGACCGTATCCGCCACGCCAGCCGGCTTCCGCCGGCGCCGTCGACGCTGCCATCGTTCCGAGACCGAGCACGGCCGCGGCCGTGAGAGCGAGATGAGCCTTCCGCATGGGGTGCCTTTCGCGATTGCGATATCCCTCTCCAACGACGCTATGGCACGTCAGTTCCGATATTCGGGGGTCGCTCGATTTGTCACAGCGACCCGCATCGCAGCCGAGATCCAACGGCGACGCATGGTCGTCTTCGGTATACTTCGGGTTGCTCCGGTGGGTCCGCCCCTCATCGGGAACGGCGCGGGCGTCCGACCATCCGCCCCCGCGATGCCCCCGCTCCAGGAGGGTGTCCCGCCGTGATCGGAGACCGGACCGATCCCCGGCACGAGAGATCCAGGATGCGTCTCTCGGTTCTTGAGCTGCGTCGGCCCGAAATCCGGCATCCTCCCTTTCGGACCGATGCCTAGCGGTCGGTCCGCTGGGCGAAGGCGGCGAAGCGGTCGCGCCAATCCGGGTGCCAGCGCGACAGGGCCGGACGGTTCTCGATGATGTCGCCCGCCGCCCAGGCGATGCGCCACTCGTCCTGCGCGCGGGTGGTCTCGTTGTCGGGGCAGAGGATGTAGAAGTCGCCCGCCTCCAGGCGCTCCAGCATGAACGCCACGGTCTCCTCCGGCGTCCAGGCGCCCTCGGGCTTCTCCGTCATGCCGCGGGCCTTGGCCAGCCCGGTATAGACGAAGCCGGGGATGAACAGATGCGCGCTGACCGGGGCGCCGCTCTCGCGCAGCTCGTGCGCCAGCGCCTCGGTGGCGGCCTTCACGCCGGCTTTGGACACGTTGTAAGGCGCATTGCCCGGCGGCGTGGTGATGCCCTGCTTCGAGCCGGTGACGATGACCGCGCCCGGCTCCCCGCCCGCGACGAGGCGGGGCGCGAAGGCGCGGATGCCGTGGATCACGCCCCACAGGTTGGTGTCGAGGATGCGCCGCCACGTCGCCGCGTCGGAGAAGAGGCGCCCGCCCGCCTCGATGCCGGCATTCAGCATCACGATGGCGGGCGGCCCGTCCTGCGAGGCCGCCTCGGCCAGGGCCTCCATGGCGGCGCCGTCGCCGACATCGGTCGGCACCGCCCGCACCGCGGCACCCGTTGCGGCGAGATCGGCCGCGGCGCGCTCCAGGGCCTCGCCGGGCAAGTCGGCGAGGACGACCCGCAGGCCGCGCGCCGCGAAGACCTGTGCGGCGGCCAGCCCGATCCCGCTCGCCGCCCCGGTGACGATGGCGGTTCGCCCTGGCTCGAACGGGGAGGCGGGATTCGCGGGGGCCGGCTCTGCCATGAGGCGTGTCCTTCTCGGATTGCGGGTGATCGGGCACGGCAGGCGCCCGCCCCGGATGCGTAACTCTCAACCGCCATCGTCGTGAAAGCGCTGCCGCGGCAGAGTTGGCCAGCCCTGCGATCCATCATCGCGGATCCCCCGCGACGTCCTCCGGATCGTCGTGCAGGCGAACGGGACACGAGTTCGCGGATCTGGGCGAGGCCGGGCGTCCCTCGCGGCGTCGCGGCGCGGCCCGGGCCGTGTGCTCCGGGTCTTATGCTCCGGGTCTTGGGCTCACGATCCGCGGATGACCGGGAGGTCGCTCCGGATGATCGCGTTTCCGGCCATGCGTCGGACCGAGGCGATGACCCGGCACGAGGTCTCGGAGGCGCCACCGCTCTCGGCCTGCATCTCGAGCTCGATCAGGCGGCGGAAGATCTCCTCCTCCCGACGGGCGGGCGAGAGGGGCATCTTCTCGGCCAGGAGGCCGACCATCGCGTGGATGAAGCGGCACCGCAGCGGGGGCACTTCGACGGTCATACAAGGCGACTCCACGGGGCATGCGTCCCACATCATCCTTCGTGCGGAAGGGGGGCGCCGTAACAAGGATCAACGCCTGAGCCGATTCCGAAGCGTTGGCAGGGGGCTAGAGCATCGGCCCGAGAGGTGGGAGCCGGCTTTCGGAAAAAGCCGATGCATCACAATAACCGAGAGCATCGTGCCGGATCCGATATCCGACACGATGCTCTAGCGCGGCATGCCGGTGTTCGAGCCTGCTGGTCCGGTCGTCTCGGCGGGCGCGCGGGCCGGCGGCGCTATGGCGGTCGTGTCCCGTCCGCCATGGCTCATGTCCTGCGCGCCGGCGCCGGTCCCGGTCGCCGCGCCCGATCCGATTTGTCCGCCGGGCGGGCGATGTCCGGCACCGCCGCCACCCTGCGTCGCCGCGTCCGAGCCGCTCGGGGAAGGTCCGCCCCCGACGCCCGAGCCCGTCGCGCCGGGCGAATGCAACCCGGTCGAGCCTCCCACCCCGCCGCTGCCGCTCGACGACGAGCTGCCCCCGATCGGCGCCGCGCCGCTGCCGCTTCCCGATACGGAGTCGCCCTGAGCCCATCCGATCCCGGTGGATGCGACGAGGGCGGTGGTCACGGCTACGACGAGGGGGAAACGGATCATGTCTGCCCAACCGGGTGCGCCGGATCGCGTTCCGGGCTCGTGGGGCCGGGCTGGTATCCCGGGACCGTCGCAACCCGCGTCGGGCCTCGCTGTCCCCCCCTCGTCTTCCTGGAGCCGGACGCAAGAGTACGCTCGGGATCTCGCGCGTCCGGCCTCTCGGCCTCTGCTTCAGCGTCCGCCGCCCGATCCGGACGACGAGGTTCCACCCTCGCCCTTGAAGCCCGCCGCATTGGGCGAGCCCTGCATCCGGCCCTCGCCCTTCCCCGAGCTGTCGCCGGCCCACGCGGCGGTTCCCGTCGACAGCACGAGGGCTGCCATGAACAGGGTGGTCTTTCGCATCACTCTCTCCAGAAGCGTGTCCACGCCGCCGTCTTCGAGCGGCTTCGCGGTAACCTGAGACGGACGGATGATGTTCGGCGGGGTCGGTTCGCTCTGCTCCGAGGGCCGCTCACGAAACGAGCGTTTTCGAAGGAGGTGAGGCGGAGTTTTTCCGTGGGATCGACGCTGCCTCGTTCGAGGTCGAGAGCGCGCTGCGTCGCGATGACAGGGGGCGACAATCCATTCGCGCGCAAGACTTGCATGGTAGGGCCCGCTCTGTCGGGGGGCTGACGATGCTGGGCCTGCTTCGTAATCTCCGAACCTATTTCGTGTGCCGATTGGTTCGTCACGACGTGGCCGCCGCCGACAAGGCGCAGGCCAGGGGAGACGTGCAGCAGGCCGCTCGGCGCCTCGCCAGGGCCGATGTCCGGCTCAAGAAGGCATGCGGCTTGACCGGCTGGTCCGTCGATCCGGGCGCGTGAGGCGCGTGTCTGCCGAGGCGGGTTCTTGCGTCGGCACGGAGCATTCCGCACCGTCCGTTTCGCCCTGAGGGACACGCCCACGTAGGGGATGTCCGCTCGATCCGCCCCCGGTTCCCTTCATCCCACCGCGATGTCGATCGGGTGGGCGACCTGCCTCAGGAGGATGACGGCAGGAGGCTGAGCGCGAACCCGGCCAAGACCGCCGTGCCCATCGCCGCCAGCTTGATGGCCGAGAGAACGATGGCCTCCGGTCCCTGCGCCGCCCGCCGGTTGTCGTTGGCGGTCTGGCGGCTGGGGCCACGGGATCGGAAATGGACCTCAGGGAGCCCGCGCCGAGCGCCGCCCTCCCCCGCTCGGCTCGCACCGCGCCCGACGCACATGGTCCGTCCTCCGGGCTGGCCGCTCAGAAGTGCCGCCCGAGAGACAAAGCGCAGCGAGGCAAGAGGCTCCCGCACAAAACCGCGGAACCCTGTCATCGCGCATCAACGATCCTGGATTGGGCACGACATCAGCCTCACGGCCCGCTTGCGCCGCCTATCAGTACGACCGTCGGCCGCCTCAAGTGCTGATGTTCCCAGAAACTCTTACCAAGCAATGGCTTGGAAGTGTATGGCGCGCCCGAAAGGATTCGAACCTCTGACCCCCAGATTCGTAGTCTGGTGCTCTATCCAGCTGAGCTACGGGCGCCCTTATGTTGTCGTGCCGTCCTGGATGGACGGTTCTCGTCTTGCTTGGTCGGAGTGGCAGGATTTGAACCTGCGACCCCCACGTCCCGAACGTGGTGCGCTACCAGACTGCGCTACACTCCGAAGCCGCCCCGAGGGGCGACGAGCGGGCTTATAGACGGCACTTTCCGGGGTCGCAAGCGGATCGTCGCTGTTCGGCGATTCTTTTCGCATGACGGTTCGGCGGAGGCCGGGTCGGAGCCGTCTCCGCGCCACGCGGCGCCTCCCGTGCGACGTCGGTCGCGGAAACCGGCACGGGCGGAGGTGAGGCGAGTCCGCGCAGGGCTTCGCGCGGGTTTCGGAGAACCCAATAGCCGGGTCGCGGGTTAGGGGACACAATCACAACAGGGACGATGTTCGCCATGCGGATCACCACACGGATTGCCATGCCCGCGCTCGCCGCCGCGCTCATTCTCGGTTCGGCCGGCGGTGCCTGGGCGCAGGGCGCCACCGCGCCGGGTACGCCCGCACCGGGCACGACCGCGACCGACAGCATGCGGAGCCCGCACGGGGCAGGGCATGACGGGGCGGGGGTCGGCCGGACCGGCCAAGTGCCGGCCGGAAATCCCAGCCAGGACACGACCGGCGCCATCGGCCACCCGAAGAGCAACAACAGCAACGGCGCCACCAGCGCCCCGGCCGCGCGCTGAGACGTCGAAGACCTTCGAGGGTGACTGAGATGCGGCGGGTCTGCGACAGCGGGCCCGCCGCATCGATGTCTGCGGTCAGCGGATCTCGGCGATCTCGAACTCGTGGTCGTTCACGGTGACCGTGTCGCCCACGCTCTTGCCGGTCAGCGCACGGGCCAGCGGGGCGACGTAGGAGATCGTGCCGGCATGGGGGTCGGCCTCGTCCTCGCCGACGATGCGAAAGGTCTGGCGGCTGTCGTCCTCGCGCAGGACCGTCACGGTCGAGCCGAAGCGCACCGCGTCGCCGTCCGTCTTCTCGTCCACGAGTTGGGCGGAGTTCTTGCGCAGGCTCCAGTAGCGCAGATCGCGCGAGACCCGGGTATGGGCCACCTTGTCCTCCGGGGAGAGACCGGACAGTTCGGCCTCCAGCCGCGCCACCTCGGCCTCGATCCGGGCGAGGCCCTCCGGGGTGACGAAATTGGGGTGCGGAGAGATCGGCCGGTCGGGCAGGTCCTCGAAGGCCTCGCCCCCTTCCGGCTCACGGACGAATGCTCTGCTCATGGGCGCGGCAATGCACGGGGTGGGCGGAGAGTTCCGCCCAGCTTTTCATTTCGGGACATCACACGAGGTCCTCGGTCCAAGCTTCGATAGTCAAGCTTTCATCACCGAGCACCCGTTGCCAAGCCCTTACAGTCAAGCTCTCACGAGCAAGTCCTCACGCCACCGCCACGACCGTTCTGCCGCGCACTTGGCCCTCCAGCAGGGCCTCGGCCCGGCCGCCCGCCGCATCGAGCGGCACGGTCGTGGTCATCCCGTCGAGGAGCGAGAGATCGAGATCGCGGGCGAGCCGCGTCCAGGCGGCGCGGCGCGGCGCCAGGGGCGTCGTCACGCTGTTGATCCCGAGGAGCGAGACCCCCCGCAGGATGAACGGTGCGACCGAGGAGGGCAGGTCCATGCCGCCGGCATTGCCGCAGGCGGCGATGGCCCCTCCCCCCTTGGTCATCGCCAGGGCGTTGGCCAGCACCTTGCCGCCGACGGCATCGATGCCCGCCGCCCAGCGCTCCTTGGCGAGCGGGCGCGGCTCGCCGCTGAGTGCCTCCCGGTCCAGAATCTCCGCCGCACCGAGATGCGTGAGATAATCGGCCTCGTCGCTCCGGCCGGTCGCGGCGATCACGTGCCACCCCGCCCGCTTCAGCAGCGCGACCGCCACCGAGCCGACGCCGCCGGCGGCGCCCGTCACCAGGGCCGGGCCGGAGGCGGGGGTGAGGCCGTGCCGCTCCAGGGCCAGCACGGACAGCATCGCGGTGTAGCCGGCGGTGCCGATCGCCATGGCATGGGCCGGCGACAGGCCCTCGGGCAGCGGCACCAGCCAGTCGCCCCGCACCCGGGCCACCTCGGAGAGGCCGCCGAGATGGGTCTCGCCGACACCCCAGCCGGTCAGAACGACGGCGTCGCCCGGCTTGTAGTCCGGGTGCTCGGAGGCCTCGACGGTGCCGGCGAAGTCGATCCCGGGGATCATGGGAAAGCGGCGCACCACCGGCATCCGCCCGGTCATGGCGAGCCCGTCCTTGTAGTTCAGGCCCGAATGGGAGACCCGGACGGTGACGTCGCCGTCCATCAATTCGGACCGCTCGACGTCGCGCAGGGCCAGCGTCTGGCCGCTTTCCGCCTTCTCGATCACCCAGGCTTTGAACGCCGCCATGCTCCGCTCCCCCGATTGCCTTCGGGGAAGGGAGCGGCGGCGGGGGACGCTGTCAAGGCTGTCCCCGATGAGCGTGCGGACGAGGCCGTACGATCAGTAGCCGTCGTAGATGCTGCCGCGGGAGAAGCCGAGACCGACCGAGATGTCGGTGGCGGAGGCTCCGGCGAGGCCGAAGGCGTCGGGGATCGAGCCGACGCCCAGGGGACCGTAGCCGGGGCGAGGTCCGTAGGCCGGGGCGGCGGCCGGGACCCAGGCGGATCGGGCCGGCTGCACGAGCACCTGACGCTGCGTCGTGGCGTAGACCGGGGGCAGGGTCTCCGGAATTACCTCGGCGGGGCGCACGAGCACCCGGCGGGTCTGCACGGCGTAGCGCGGCGGGGTCGTCACCCAGCAGCCGACGAGCTGACCATAGGCATCGATGCGCGTCTCCCAGCGGCGCCCGCCGGGGGCGACCAGCACGCGCTCCGAGACGGTGTCGTAGACCGGGGGCGTCGAGCGGTAGACCGTCCGCGCGGGCTGAACCAGCACCTGATCGGACACGGTGTCGTAGACCGGCGGCGTGGTGACGCGGCGGTAGCACTCGGCGCTGGCGCAGCCGCCGCCGGCCTGGGCGGGGGCGATCGCCGACAGGGCAACGAGGGATCCGACGAGGAGAGCGGGAAGACGGGCAGGAAAGCGGGAGTGAGCGGCCATGACGAAGTCCTCGGCGAACGCGATACGTGAGGTGTCGAGCGCCGCCGCCGATCCGGCGCACGCTCCTCTCGACGCCAGAAGTGCGGCCAAGGTTGCGTCGTGAACAAGCGCGATTGTCGAAGACAGTAAAATTAACCAACGACTTAGACTACGCAGACCTTTCGGCTTTCCCTCGACTTGGTGGAAGTCCGCAGGCGCGGCGGTCGAGATCGGGGCCGGCGCGTTCGGGCATTGCGGATGCGCTCCTTGCGCGCACCGGCTGCGGCATCGCCGCAGGACGGTGCGTCGAGGCAGCCCGGATCTTGTCCTGGGCGCGCCCGGTTCCCCTCGAGAACGAGACGCCCCGCCCTCCCCGCCGGACCGGCATGAGGTTGCGGAGCAGGTTTGCCCGGAACCGCGCTTGTCAGCCTATCGGCCAGGGTCTAGAGCGCTTGGCCGACCGGGCGGCGGCGGCGCCTGGGGCGCGGACACCGTCCCGCGGAAGGCAGCCGGCCCGGAGCGGGCGGCGCCCGACGCGGCGCGGGAGAGGATTGCAGGACCGAACGGCCCATGACCTACGTCGTCACCGACAACTGCATTAAGTGCAAGTACATGGACTGCGTCGAGGTGTGCCCCGTGGATTGCTTCTACGAGGGCGAGAACATGCTCGTCATCCATCCCGATGAATGCATCGATTGCGGCGTGTGCGAACCGGAATGTCCCGCCGAGGCGATCAAGCCGGACACCGAGGGCGACCTCGAATCCTGGCTGAAGCTCAATGCCGACTACGCCAAGTCTTGGCCGAACATCACCCAGAAGAAGGACGCGCCCGCCGACGCCAAGCAGTGGGACGGCGTGGCCGACAAGTTCGCGGCACATTTCTCGGCCAATCCCGGATCCGGCGACTGACCCGCCCGCCGGCCTCCCGCGCGAGGCTGGCCGGACGACCCGGCCGCGGGGCTCCGCGCCCCGCCCTCATTCCCTGCGGATATGCGCCTGAAGCGCCGGCAATCCTTTGATTCGCCGGCCATTCGTGCTATAGGAATGGTCGCCGTCGCTCACGCCCGATGCGCTTCCTCCGTTACCGCCCTGGCGGGTTCCATCTTCCTGGAAACGAGGTTGGCTGCGATCGACCGCCGGAAGCATCTCGCTCCCGGCGCGTTCTTTCGTGGGGTGTAAGCAGCGCGCGACCAGTGCCCGGGAACCGGCAGGCCTTCGGATCGGGCCTGTCGGGCGAGGCGTGCGCCGGGTGTCCCACCCCGGAAGCGACGAGCGCGCGGGCGGCAGACCCGCGTGGATGACAGTGGAGGCTCATTCCGCATGACCACAGCCAAGAAGACGACGGCTGGCCGCCAAGGCTTCAAGACCGGCGAGGCGGTCGTGTATCCGGCGCATGGCGTCGGGCGGATCACCGCGATCGAGGAGCAGGAGATCGCCGGCTACAAGCTCGAACTGTTCGTCGTCTCTTTCGAGAAGGACAAGATGGTCCTGCGCGTGCCCACCGCGAAGGCCAACAGCGTCGGTATGCGTAAGCTCGCCGAGCCCGAGCTTGTCAAGAAGGCCCTCGACGTGCTGACCGGCCGCGCCCGCGTCAAGCGGACGATGTGGTCGCGCCGCGCCCAGGAATACGAAGCCAAGATCAATTCCGGTGACCTCATCTCCGTCACCGAAGTCGTGCGCGATCTCTACCGTTCCGAAGCCCAGCCCGAGCAATCCTACAGCGAGCGTCAGCTCTACGAGGCGGCTCTCGACCGCGTCGTGCGCGAGATCTCGTCGGTGAATAAGATCACCGAGACCGAGGCGCTCAAGCTGATCGAGCAGAGCCTCGCCAAGTCGCCGCGCCGTGCCAAGGCCGATGCGGATGCCGAGGCCGAGGCCGAGGCCGAGGGCGACGAGGGTGATGTGGAGGAGGCCGCCTGAGGGCGCCGCCGGGCGGAAAACGCCCGGCCCACGATTCGCTCGTGTGATCGAGGGGGCCCGGCGCAAGCCGGGCCCTTTTTTCATGCGCGTTCCGCATGCCTCTTGAATTTCTTGTGATCGGTTCCACGCGCTCGCTGGGAACCACCCCGGCGGTAGTTCGTTGTGCCTGGGCCACGAATGGCCCGACCCGGGTTGCGTTCGCGTCCGCAGCTGCGGGCTTTGTCGCGAACGAGAATCATCCCGCGGTCCGATCAAGAACGCTATCCAAGAACGCTCACGAGAGAGGCGGGCATGGCAGAGATCGCGGGGATGCGGCGTCAGTTCGTTCGAACAGCGATGGAGGCGCCGTTCCTTGCGCGGGAAGAAGAGCGTGGGCTCGCCGTAGCCTGGAAGGAGGCCCGCGACGAGCGCGCCCTCCACCGGCTGATCTCCGCGCATATGCGCCTCGTGATCGCGCTCGCCGGCCGCTTCCGCCATTACGGCCTGCCGATGGCCGATCTCGTCCAGGAAGGCCATGTCGGCCTCATGGAGGCCGCCGCCCGCTTCGAGCCGGAGCGGGACGTGCGCTTCTCGACCTACGCCACGTGGTGGATCCGTGCTTCGATCCAGGATTACATCCTGCGCAACTGGTCGATCGTGCGCGGCGGGACGAGTTCGGCGCAGAAGGCGTTGTTCTTCAACCTTCGCCGCCTGCGCGCCCGGCTGATGCAATCCACCGAGGAACAGGTCGGCTCCGAGATCCACAGCCGCATCGCCACCGCCATCGGCGTGTCGCGTGAGGATGTGGCCCTGATGGACGCCCGATTGTCGGGCCCCGACATGTCGCTGAACGCCCCCGTCGGCGAGGATAGCGACGCCTCCTCCGAGCGCATGGACTTCCTCGTGGACGGCGCCGCCCTACCCGACGAGACCGTCTCGGCGCGCGTCGACGGCGAGCGCCGCCTGATCTGGCTGCGTCAGGCCCTCACGGTGTTGTCGGAGCGCGAGCTTCGTATCCTGCGCGAGCGTCGGCTCGCCGAGGATCAGGCGACCCTCGAAGCGCTCGGCCACCGGCTCGGCATCTCGAAGGAACGCGTCCGTCAGATCGAGAACCGCGCCCTCGAGAAGCTGCGTCGGGCGCTGGCCGAGAAGTTTCCGCAGGCTCCGAGCAGCGTCTACGCTTGAGCCGGACTTCGTCGCTTCGTCGAGAGGGCTGCATCCCGCGGGTGCAGCCCTTTGTCGTGGTTCGCTCGAACCGTTCGGGCCGAGGACGACCGCGTCAGGTCGTCATGACATTCTCGACAGGGCGAGCGCGCCCGGCGGCGGGATGGTTCGAATCGCGCGAGGCACTGGCCAGCACCGCGGCGAGCCGCTTGGTCGCGAAATCGATGAAGCTGCGGGATTTGGCCGGCAGCAATCGTGAGGTGGTGACGAAATAGACCGGTGTCGCCGGCAGGGTCCAATCGGGCAGGACCCGCCGCAGGCGGCCACCCGCCAGATCGTCATCGACGTTGATGACATTGGCGGTGGTGATGCCTTGACCGGCGACGGCGAAGCGGCGGGCGAGGCTCGGTGAATTGCAGGAGATCGGCCCACCGACGGTGATCGCCACCGTCTCGCCGCTGCGGCTCAACGACCAGAGGGCGCTGGTGCCCTGCGTCGGCACGATGACCTGATGACGTTCCAGATCGATCGGCGTCGTCGGCTCGCCCCGCTCCGCGAGATAGCTGGGCGCGGCGAACATCCCGTTCTCCACTTCCGCGACCTTGCGCACGATCAACGAGGTTTCGCGCGGCTCTTCGATCGCGACGGCTAGATCGTAATTGTCGCCGACGAGGTCGACCGGAGCGGGTTTGAGATCGACGTGGACGTGGATGTGCTCGTGCCGCCCAGAGAATTCCGTGATCACCCCGGAGAGATGGCGCAGCACCCAGAAATCCGGCGGCGCGGCGATCTTCAGGAACCCGCTCGGTCCCTTGGCCACCGCCGTCATGTCGTCGAAGGTTCGCTGTGCCTCATCGACGAGCCGCGAGATCTGGGCGAGATAGGCCTCGCCGTAGGATGTCAGCGCCAGTTTTCGGGTGGTCCGATCGAGGAGGCGCAGGCCCACCGCCGACTCGAACATGGTGATGCGCCGCGACAGCGACGAGATCGGCATGCCGAGGGCCGCCGCCGCCTGACTGAAGCTCTTACGACGCGCAACCTCGACGAAGAGCGCCATGTCGCGCAGCAGTTGAGGTTGCGACATTGTTCCGCGGCCCGCCTACACAATACGTGAGGTTGCGCTGAGCCCTATGCCCAATAGCTTACGCAAGCCCCTTCGCATCTAGCATAATGGCTTAAGCCATATCCGACCATTGACGGTTCGGCTGGAAAAATCGTTTCGTATTTTGGAATAATTCGAACGCGTCCTCCGGTTGCACTGCAGCATCGGCATCGGACCCGTGACGGACGGCTCGGGCCCGCTCGCAAGAGGACCCTTCGACCGGAGGATTGCGACTTGCGCCGCTCCATCGATGACGGAGTCTCAAGTCCCCGTTGCGTAGTTTTCCACGACGATCGGCTGACGCCTTCCGACCGATGCCCCGGATCATCTCGATCGAGCGGTTTGCCGGAACCGGCTCCGACGTCGCCGGCGGGCGGAACCGGATTGCTCGTCCCCGGGCGACCACGCGACATCTCCCGTCGCGCCCTGCCCGATCGATGCGGTGCCCTTCGAGGCCGCCCGCGCCGTCAGGTGAACAGGCTCGACACGCTCGATTCCGTTGCCGTTCGTCCGATCGCCTCGCCGAGCAGCGGCGCGATCGAGATCACCCGGATGTTGCGAGCGAGCTTGACGGCCTGGGTCGGAAGGATCGAGTCGGTGATGACGAGTTCCTTCATCCGCGAGGCGGCGATGCGCGAGACCGCGCCGCCCGAGAGCACCCCGTGGGTGATGTAGGCCGACACGTCCTTGGCGCCCGCATTCAGCAGGGCTTCGGCCGCGTTCACGAGGGTGCCGCCGGAATCGACGATGTCGTCGACCAGGATGCAGGATTGGCCCTCCACGTCACCGATGATGTTCATCACCTCCGACTCGCCAGCGCGCTCGCGGCGCTTGTCGACGATGGCCAGCGAGGCATCGATCCGCTTGGCGAGGGCGCGGGCGCGCACCACGCCGCCGACATCCGGCGAGACCACCATGCGCTGGCCCGGTGCCAGCCGTTCCTTGATGTCGCGCACCATCACGGGCGCGGCGAACAGGTTGTCGGTGGGGATGTCGAAGAAGCCCTGGATCTGGCCTGCATGGAGATCGAGGGTGAGCACCCGGTCGGCGCCGGCCTCGGTGATCAGGTTGCAGACGAGCTTGGCCGAGATCGGCGTGCGGCCCGACGTGCGCCGGTCCTGCCGGGCATAGCCGAAATAGGGGATCACCGCCGTGATGCGCCGCGCGGAGGAGCGCCGCGCCGCGTCGATCATGATGAGCAGTTCCATCAGGTGATCGTTGGCCGGGAACGAGGTCGACTGGACGATGAACACGTCCTCGCCGCGCACGTTCTCCTGCAGCTCGACGAAGATCTCCATGTCGGCGAAGCGCCGGACCATGCAGCTCGCGAGCGGCAATTCGAGGTAAGCGGCGATTGCCTCCGCGAGGGGGCGGCTCGCATTGCCAGCGATGATCTTGATCGACGACGTCATGCCGGGCGTCTCTCGGCTCTCTCACTCGTGGGACGCGCATGACGACGGGCGTCCGAGACCACGCCGCAATCCGGTCGCGCGGGCTCATAACAGCGGGGCCGCGCCGTCACAATGGTTTCACAGCGCCGGAGCGATGGCGCTGTGGTTCGTTCGTCGACCCGAGATGTCGGCGGTCGCGTCCGCGGGCGCCCCGCTCCGCGAGACGCTGGGACAAGAGTCGAGGCGCGCTGCGCGGGGCGCTCACCGCATCCGGCCCTACGACGGCAGGACGAGCGCTTTGCCCATTCGGGCAGACCCATCACGGCTCGAGCAGGCGGTGCAGGTGGACGATGAAGTAGCGGGTCTGGGCGCTGTCGACGGTGGCCTGTGCCTTGGCCCGCCATGCGGTCTGGGCGGAGGCGTAATCGGGGAAGATACCGACCACGTCGAGACCCTTCAGGTCGCGGAAGCGCACGCCCGAGACATCCTCCAGTTCGCCACCGAACACGAGGTGGAGCTTCTGATCCGAATCGATCGTCGTGGTCACGCGCCTCTCCTGCCGCAGGGCTCGCTTCCCGGAAGGCACGAGCCGTGCCGCGTCGGTCGCAGAGGCGGAGGGACGGGTCAAGCCGCCCGCGCGATGGGAGGGGGTTGCATCCCGGCAGGTGGGATGCCCTCCTCCGTTCGGCCCCGGGGAGGTCGGGAATGCTTCACGCCGTATCCGACGATGCCCTTGCCTGGACGGTGGAGGAGGCCTGTCTCAACGCGTGGCCCTCGCCGCGGCAGGTTCTGATCGGTGGCTATCTGCTTCGGGCCTCGGGTGGGACGGCGCGGCGTGCGAATTCGGTGAACCCCCTGCGCGGCGCTCGGGCCGATCCGGAGGCGGTGATCGCGGCCGGCGAGGCGACCTATGCCGCGCTCGGGCGATCCGCCCTGTTCCGGGTGCCGGAGATCGCTCCCGATCTCGACGCATCCCTGACGCGGCGGGGCTACGGCGCCTTCGGCCGCTCGCTGACCCTCTTCGCCGACCTTCCGGCTAGGTCGGACGAGACCGATCCGGCGGTGGCGCTGACCCCCTCCCCGGATGCGGAGTGGCTCGGTGCCCGCGCGGCCCTCAACCGGGCGGATGCCGCGGCGAGCGCGGTCTACGAAGGCATGATCCGGACGATCGTGCTGCCCAAGGCCTTCGCGGCGACTCGGCAGGACGGGGCCGTCGCCGCCATGGCTTACGGCGTGCTCGACCGATCCCTCCTGGTGATCGAATCGGTGGGCACCGTGGAGGCGCTGCGCGGGCAGGGCCTCGCCCGCCGCGTCGTCGCGGCGCTGATGCGGTGGGGCCGCGCCCACGATGCCGAGGCGGCCTGCCTGCAGGTGGTGGCCGACAACGACCCCGCCCGCCGGCTCTATGCCGGTCTCGGTTTCGACCGCGAACTCTTCGCCTACCATTACCGGCGGCGCGAGCCGGACTGACGAGGACCGGGGTGCCGGGCGCCGAACGGTCACGTTGACCTTCTGCGCCGCAGGGGCCGAATGGGCCGGCCCCAACCCGGAGCGCCACAGGATGGTTCGCGCGTTCGTTGCCGCCGCCGCAATCGGTCTCGCCCTCGGCCCGGCGAGCCCCGCCGCTGCCTGCAGCGGCCCGACTCAGGCCGATCTCGACGCCTGCACAGCGGCCGACTTCAAGCGCGCCGATACGGCCATGAATGCGGCCTATGCCAAGCTGCTGACGGGCATCGGCCCGAAGGCGCAGCAGGGGCTGAAGGAGGCGCAGCGCGCCTGGCTGCTCTATCGCGACCGCAGCTGCGATCTGGAAGCCTCCGGAGCCGAGGGCGGGTCGGCCCAGCCGATGGTGCGCGCGGGCTGCCTCGCCGCTCTGACCGGGGAGCGGACCCGGCGGCTGAACGGCTACCTCTCCTGTCAGGAGGGGGATCTGTCCTGTGTCGGGCGCTTGACCGAGTGAGGCCCGATCCGGCCCGGTTCGGCGCCCCCTCCCCCGCCGCGGCCGGCTCCGCGACCCGGCCGATCGTCGCGGTCGGCCTCGTGGCGCTCGCCGTCGCCATGGGGATCGGTCGCTTCGCCTTCACACCGTTGATGCCGCTGATGATCCGCGACGGCAGCCTGAGCGCGGTGTCCGGCGCGGAATGGGCGGCGGCCAATTATGTCGGCTACCTCGTCGGCGCGCTGACCGCGTCGCGCTTCGCCGACGATCCACGGCGCGGACTTCGGCTCGGCCTGCTCGGCGTCGCACTGACCACCCTCGCGATGGCGGGCCTCGGCGCCGTCCCGAATCCCCGTCTCACCATCCTTGCCGGGGCCGGGCTGCGGGCGGCCGCGGGCGTGTTCAGCGCCTGGGCGCTGGTCTGCGCCAGCGGTTGGTGCCTCGCCCAACTCGCCCGCCGACGGGCCGAGGGGATGGGCGCCTGGATCTATACCGGGGTCGGCCTCGGCATCGCCCTCGCCGGCATCCTGGCTTGGCTCGGCGGGCGCCAATCGGCGGATCGGCTCTGGTTCGAACTCGGGATGATCGCGGCGGCCGGCGCGCTGCTCGTGCGGGGACTGTCCCGGGGCCTGAGCGGGAAAGAAGGGCCGCCGCGGGTCTCCGTCGCCCCGGTGGGACGCCGCAGCGGGCAGGGCGGCCCGGTGTTCTGCTACGGCGCCTTCGGCTTCGGCTACATCGTGCCGGCGACGTTCCTGCCGGCGATGGCCCGGGATCTCGCCCCCGATCCGCTGGTGTTCGGGCTGGCTTGGCCTTTGTTCGGCCTCGCCGCCGCCCTGTCGGTGGCGGGGGCGGCCCGCTGGCTCGCCCGGACGCCGCGCCGCCGCGTCTGGGCGGCGGCGCAAGGGCTCATGGCGCTCGGGACCGCCCTGCCCCTGTTCGTCCACGCCCTCTGGGCCGTCGCCGCGGCGGCGATCCTCGTGGGCGGCACCTTCATGGTGGCGACCATGGCCGGCCTGCAATGGGCGCGCGAGGCCCAGCCCGAGGATCCGACGTCGCTCCTCGCCCGGATGACCGCCGCCTTCGCCGCCGGCCAGATCGCCGGCCCGCTCCTGGTGCGCGCCCTCGGTCTCCTCGACATCGCCGACGGGGCCGCCCTCGCCTGGACCGGGGCGGCGGCGACGGTGGTTCTGGTAGGGACGGCTTTTCAGTTGTGGCGCGAGGCCTGAGCGGTGCCTCGCCCCCTTCCTCCCACCTGATCCCCCTCATCCCGAGGGGCTGCGAAGCGGCCTCGGAGCAGGGCTCCAGCGGATCGCGCGCGAGCTGGAGCCCTCCTTCGAAGCTCCGCGAAGCGGAGCCTCAGGATGAGGGGGAGGGATCGGCCGATGCAGGCCCGATCCTGTCAGAACAGCGAGCCCTGCCGCGCGGCGGTCACGGGAGCGGCGGCCTCCGCCTTCGGCGCCGCCTCGGGCGTCGGCTTGCGGGCGGCGCGCTTCGGGCGCGGCGGGGTCGCCGGCGCGGAGCCCTCCGGCACGGCGGTGATCGCACCGTCGGCGAATTGCAGCTGGAGCCGGGCGGTGTTCGCCGCGGCGTCCGCCGAGCGCACCGGCAGGCCGGCCTCGTCGCGCACCAGCGCGTAGCCGCGCGCCAGCACCGCCTTGTAGCTCAGCGCTCCGAGCATCCGGTCCAGCGCCCCGAGCCGGTCGCGCCGGCGCTCCACCGCGCGCAGGACGGCGGTGCGCGGGCGATGGTCGATGCCGGCCAGCCGCGTGCGGGCCTCGGCCAGGGCGATGACCGGCGAGCGGCGTGTCAGCCGGTCGGCGAGCCGCGACAGCCGCTCGCGGGAATCGCGGGCATTGGCGGCGAGCGCCGGCCGCAGCCGCGCCTCGGCGAGGTCGAGGCGCTGGCGCTTGCCCGCGAGGAAGGTGTCGGCATTGGGAATGGCCCGCACCAGCGCGCGGAAATCCGAACGCTCCCGCTCGATCCGCCGCAGGACGGTGCCGGCCTGCCGGGCGCCGAGATCGTGGATCTGCGCGAGCAATTCGGTGCGGACCGGCACCGCCATCTCGGCCGCGCCCGTCGGCGTCGGCGCGCGGCGGTCGGAGGCGAAGTCGATCAGCGTCGTGTCGGTCTCGTGGCCGACCGCCGAGATCAGCGGGATCGTGCTCTCGGCGGCGGCCCGTACCACCGCCTCCTCGTTGAAGGCCCACAGATCCTCGATCGAGCCACCGCCGCGGGCGACGATCAGCACGTCGGGCCGGGGGATCGCCCCGTGGGGGGACAGCGCGTTGAAGCCGCGGATCGCCGCCGCGATCTCCGGCGCCGCCCCCTCCCCCTGCACCCGGACCGGCCAGACCAGGACGGGACGCGGGAATCGGTCGGCGAGGCGGTGGAGGATGTCGCGGATCACCGCGCCCGTGGGCGAGGTCACGACACCGATCACGCCCGGCAGGAAGGGAATCGGCCGCTTGCGCTCGGCGGCGAACAGCCCTTCCGCCGCGAGCTGGCGCTTGCGCTCCTCCAGCAGGGCCATCCAGGCGCCGATCCCGGCCGGCTCCATCGAGTCGACGACGATCTGGTAGGAGGATTTGCCGGCAAAGGTCGTGATCTTGCCGGTGGCGACGACCTCCAAGCCCTCCTTCGGCTTCTGCCGCAGCCGTCCGAGCACGCCCTTCCACACCACCGCGTCGATCTTGGCGGTGCCGTCCTTGAGGGAGAAATAGGCGTGGCCCGAGCCGTGCGGGCCGCGATAGCCCGAGATCTCGCCCCGCAGTCGCACGTGCCCGAAGGAATCCTCCAGGGTGCGCTTCAGGGCGGCGGCGAGGTCGCCGACCGACCATTCGGGGGCGTTGGCGTTCAGGAGCGCCGCAGGCGCCGCTTCCCCTGGCGGCGGAGGCGGCGGCACGGCGGCGGGGCGCGGCGGGGGCACGAGCGGCATGGCCCGAACGCTACGGGAGCGGGCCGGGGCGGGTAAAGGGCGCGGCGGCCACAGATTGGGGAGGGATTTCGGAAAACCGCGACTTCGCCGTCGCACAAGCTGGCCGGATCGTGCGGCCACGCAGGCAACTCTCAAGCGCCCGGCATCTGATGCCGTGGCGAGCCCTTCAAGCCAGTCTGGCCGGCGTCAGATGAGTTGGGTCAGGATCAGGGCCGCCGTCAGCGTCGGCGCCGCCACGATCGCCACGGCCCAGGGCCAAGCCGGAACGGCGCGGGGGCGGCGGTTGTCGTTGGCGACGCGCGGAAGCGCGCGGCGCGTCACCACGTAATGCGACAGCCGCACGGCCGTCGGCCTGGACGAGGCGGGGTGCGCGGGGCTGGTCGAGTGGCGGCAGAGGGGCATGGCTTGCTTTAACGAGCGAGCGGGCGCCGCGTTCCGCCTCCCGCGTGCGGGCCTGCGCGAAATCGGCGGGGCGGGACTGCGGAGGCCGGCGCGGCGGCCCACGATATCGTCCAGGAGCCCTTCCCCCGGCCCGTGATTTTTGGGAAGGGGTGGGGCCATGAGCCAGAATTCTCTCAACATCCTGCTCGTCGGCGCCGGCGGGCGCGAGCACGCCCTGGCCTGGGCCATCGCCAAATCGCCCCTGTGCGAGACCCTGTTCGTCGCCCCCGGCAATCCCGGGACGGCCCGGCACGGCGAGAACCGCCCGGATCTCGCGATCTCCGACCATCCGGCGGTCGTGGCCTTCTGCAAGACCCACGCGATCGGACTCGTCGTGGTCGGGCCGGAGGCGCCGCTGGTGGCGGGGCTGGTGGACGACCTCCAGGCCGCCGGAATCCCCGCCTTCGGACCGACGCGAGCCGCCGCGCAGCTCGAAGGCTCCAAGGGTTTCACCAAGGATCTGTGCGCCGAGCGCTCCATTCCCACCGCCGCCTTCGCGCGCTTCACCGAATGCGAGCCGGCCCTGGCCTATCTGCGCGAGCAGGGCGCGCCGATCGTCGTCAAGGCCGACGGCCTCGCCGCCGGCAAGGGCGTGACGGTGGCCGAGACGCTGGAGCAGGCCGAGGACGCCGTGCGGGCGATCCTCGACGGGGCCGAGGGCGGGGCGCTCGTCATCGAGGAATGCCTGTTCGGCGAGGAGGCGAGCTTCTTCGCGCTCTGCGACGGAAGCCGGGCGATTCCGCTGGGCACGGCGCAGGACCACAAGCGCGTCCATGACGGCGACCGCGGGCCCAATACCGGCGGCATGGGCGCCTATTCCCCCGCCGCGATCGTCACGCCGGAGATCGAGCGCACGGTGATGGAGACGATCATCGCCCCGACGCTGCGCGGCATGACGGACCGCGGCACGCCGTTCTCCGGCATCCTCTATGCCGGGCTGATGCTGACGGAAGCGGGCCCGAAGCTCATCGAGTACAACACCCGCTTCGGCGATCCCGAGGCGCAGGTGCTGATGCCGCGCCTCACCGGCGATCTCGTGCCGGCGCTGCTCGCCGCCGCCAAGGGCGACCTCTCGGGGGTGACGATCGGCTTCGATCCGGCCCGCGCGGCGCTCACCGTGGTCATGGCGGCCGAGGGCTATCCCGGCCCGGTCACCCGCGGCTCCGAGATCCGGGGCGTCGAGGCGGCGGAGGCCGAGGGCGGCGCCATCGTGTTCCAGGCTGGCACCCGCCGCGACGGCGACCGGCTGCTTGCCGATGGCGGGCGCGTGCTGGCGGTGACAGCGCTCGGCGCCAGCGTCGGGCAGGCGCAGGCCCGTGCCTACGCGGCCCTCGACCGGATCGATTGGCCGGAAGGGTTCTGCCGTCGCGATATCGGCGGGCGGGCGGTGGCGCGGGAAGCGGGCCAGGAGCGCGCGGTCCGGTCGGCCTCCGATTGATGGACCCGTTCGACCTCGCCTTCGCCGCCGCCCGCGAGGCGGCGGATTTGGGCGAGGTGCCGGTGGGGGCGGCCATCCTGCGCGACGGCGCGGTGCTCGCGGTGGCCGGCAACCGCCCCCGTGCGCTGCACGATCCGACGGCGCATGCCGAGATTCTGGCGATCCGGGCCGCCTGCATCGCGATCCAGGACGAGCGGCTGACGGGCTGCGACCTCTACGTGACGCTGGAGCCCTGCCCGATGTGCGCGGGCGCGATCTCGTTCGCCCGCATCCGGCGGCTCTACTACGCCGCGCGCGACCCGAAGGGCGGCGGGGTCGAGCACGGCCCGAGGGTGTTCAACCAGCCCACCTGCCATCACGCCCCGGAGGTCTATTCGGGCTTCCGCGAGAGCGAGGCGGCGGCCCTGCTGCGCGGCTTCTTCGCCGGGCGTCGGGCCTGATTCACCATCCGGGCGGACCGTTGCGCCCAGGCCCCTCCCCGCGCGGAAGGCTGACATCCGGACCGGCCGCCAAGAGGGCGTCCACGCACGTCCGGCACTCCCACCCACGGTCATCCGTTTGCGCCGCTTCGGCAAGGCCGGAAACGGGCTCCGGCATCCGGCATGGCTGCGATGCAAACGATGCGGCGTGACCAAGGGCCGCTCTAGATCGTTGTTTTGTCGAGCTTTTCGTTTCCGTGTCGGGGTTTTCTTCCGGCGCCCCATGCCTTACGTATGATAAATGCCTCGCCTCGTGAGCTACACGATCAGCGACCGGGAGGACGGGCGGTTCGACGTGATCGCGACCATTGAGCCCGACAAGGTTTTCCGACGCGACGGCTTCGCCACGTTGGCGGAGGCCGAAGACTGGGTGGATGGCTTGCGCGTGCTCATGGCCGCGCTCGGCGCTCCCGTCGTTCAGAAAACGTCCCCGGATATAGCTGTCCCGCAGACACCGGTCCGCGCCCCTCGGCGCGCCGGTTGACGTCGGCTCGGCTGTCGAGCCGGGCTCGCTCCCCTGAAGGACGGCCGGCGCGTGACCTCGGCCCTGCCGCCTTGGCCTCGCCGACGCCTGCCGGTTCGGTGAACCCCCGGCGCACGTGCCTTCGGGAGAATCCGTTCCTCGGGCCCGGAACCTCATCCCGATCATGCCGCCCGCACGATCAGAGGAAGGCGATTGAGCCCGGAACCGGGTGTCGGCGGGGTTGTGCTCCTCGCGCTCTGATTGAGATTTGGCCAATCGCTCCGCAAGTCCGGCGAGACACGAAACCTTCGCCTCACCCGGGCTGAACGTGAGACAACCCAACAAGAGGGTGAATCCTGCAGGTTTGTTGCGCTGCGGCGACGTTTCCCGCTTGACGGCTGTTCAAGTCGGCAGGATATTTCTCATCAAGAAAGGTCAATTCCTTTCAAGAACACAATCGGAGGAGGTCGCCATGCAGGATCCCCGGGTCTCTGCCATGTTCGGCCGCGACAAGGCCGCGGCCATTCTGGCGGTCTGCGTCGTCTGGCTGGTCTACGCCTTCACCTTCTGGACCATGCGCGAGGCGATCGCGGCCGCGGGGCTCACGGGGCTGATGGTCGGCGTCGGATTGTGCGTCGTGCTGCTCAACACCGCCGCCGTCGCCGCGATGATCCGGCATTACGGCGAGGATCGCGCCGCGATCTACGGGATGGACCTCTACTATCTCGACCAGCTGCGGGCGCTCCGCCGCAAAGGGGAGATCTGACATGGCCCATTCGGATAGGGCCAGCCCCCCCATGGCCGGATCCCCTCCCCCCTCCGCTCCGTCCGGACGCACGCCCTACGAGCCGCCGGCCCAATCGATCGCCGGCCAGATCGTCGACGCGCTGCTGATGCTGGTGCTCGTGGTCATCACCCTCTACCTGCCGCTGCTGCTCAAGCTCGCGGGCGGGGGCACCACCACCAAAACGGTCGAGAACCCGACCTGGGAATCCCTCGGGCAGAACGCCGTCATGGCGGCCCAATGGGAGAAGCTCGACTTCACCCCCGAGAAGGCGGCCACGATCATCGGCACGCGCTTCGACTATGCCTTCAACTGGGGCGCGATGGCGTTCACCGCGCTCATCATCGTCGGCTACTTCGTGTTCCTGTTCCGCTACTCGGACAAGCAATACCGCGACGTCATCGCCGAGCGGTTCGACGGGCCGCCGCGCCCCTGAATCCCGTCCGCACCCTGCCCCCCCCCCCCCCCCCCCCCCCCCCCCCCCCCCCCCCCCCCCCCGCGTCGCCGGCCCCGCGCGGAAACCGGTACCGCCCCGGGAGCGCGTGCGGACGCGAGGCGCCCCGACCTCTTTCATCGACTTCGAAAGCCGAGGGATCCTGCCATGGTGGCCGTGATGAACTGGGGCGCCTGGGCGGTCGCGACCGTCCTGGCCCTGTGGATGGGCTTCGACCTGCTGCGCACCAACCGCAGCTTCGACGAGAGCTTCCTGCTCTCCTCGGAGGAGGGCGAGATCGTGGATGCCGAGATCGGCGAGACGGCGGCGAGGTCGTGATGACGAGCACCCTTCAGCCCACCGTCGAGCCCCTGGCGCCGGCCGCTGCCGTGCCGGGACCCGCCACCGCCCCGGCGGCCAAGAAGATCGCGCTCCTGCGGGTGCTCGGGCCGGGCCATGTCTGGGCGCTCGGGGTCGGCATCGTGCTGGTCGGCGAGTTCATGGGCTGGAACTTCGCCGTCGGGAAGGGCGGGCCCATCGCGGCGCTCGCCGCCTGCTGGCTCGCCGGCATCCTCTACACCTGCGTCGCGATGATCGATTCCGAGATCACCTCGACGGTCGCGGCGGCCGGCGGACAATACGCCCAGGCCAAGCACATCATCGGCCCGCTCGCGGCCTTCAATGTCGGCCTCTACCTCGTCATGGCCTACACCATGCTGGAGGTCTCCAACGCCATCGTGACGGGCGACCTGATCGAGGCCTTCGCCCACAGCCTGCATCTGGAGGGCACGGTCGACAAGCGCGCCTTCATGGTGCTGACCGTGGTGGCCCTCGCCTTCCTCAACTATCGCGGCGTGCTGGCGACGCTCACGCTCAACCTCGTCATCACGGCGGCCGCCTTCGCGGCGATCGTGGTTCTGTTCGTCGCCGCCCAGCCCTGGGCGCCGGGCGCGGTGCTGCAGCACGAGAGCCTGTTCGTCGGCCTGCCCTACGGCTCGCTGGGCATCCTCGCGGCGATGCATTTCGGCCTGTGGTTCTATCTCGGCATCGAGGGCACGACCCAGGCCGCGGAAGAGGTCCGCTCCCCCGCCCGCGCGCTGCCGCTCGGCACCATGACCGGCATGATGACCCTGCTGATCGCGGCGACGCTGACCTGGTACGTCTCCACCGGCCTGATGCCCTGGGAATATCTCGGCCAGGCCGTGACGCCGCTCTACGACGCGGCCCGCCTCACCGGCAGCCGCTGGCTGGAGCTGTTCCTGTTCCTCGGCACGCTGTTCGCCACGGTGGCCTCGGCCAATGGCTGCATCAACGACGCCTCCCGCGCGTGGTTCGCCATGGGCCGCGACCGCTACATGCCGGTCTGGTTCGGGGCGGTGCATCCGACCTACCGCACCCCCTACCGGGCGATCGTGTTCTTCGTGCCCATCGCGATCCTGTTCGCGATCTCGACGCCGCTCGATCAGACCATCACGCTCTCGATCCTGTCGGGCCTGCTCGGGTACACGCTGATGGGGATCTCGATCGTGCTGTTCCGCCGCAAATGGCCGCTCGGCACGATCCAGCGGGGCTACGTCCACCCGCTCCACCCGCTGCCGGCGATCCTGCTGCTGGGATTGTGCACCGTCACCTATCTCGCGGTGTTCCTCGGCTACGGCACGCAGCTGCTCGCCATGATGGCCTTCTACATCGCGGCCTCCGCTTGGTTCGTGCTGCACCGCTACAAGTATGTCCGCCGCGGCGAGCAGTTCACGATGCCCTGGCCGAAGCCCAAAGGGTATTGAAGGGGCTCCTGAGCCGATGATTGCCGCCGCTCTGGTCGCCGCCTCGATCACCTTCGCCGCCGCCCTGCTCTGCGGGCGGCAGGCCCGGCGCGCGGCGGCGTGGCGGGCCGGGCTTCTCTCGGAATGCGCGGCGCGGCTCGACGCAGCGCGGCTCGGGCGCGACCGGGCCGGGTTCGCGACCCTCGACGGCGGTCACGACGGGGCACCGGTCGCCGTCCGGTTGATCCCGGAGGCGCTGGTGCATCGCCGCCTGCCGCAGCTCTGGCTGTCCGTGAGCCTGCGCCTGCCGCAGCCCGTCGAGGCCACCCTCGACGTGCTGCGCCGGCCCGCGGGCGCCGAATTCTACGCCCCCGCCGACCTGCCGCGGCGCTTCGATCCGCCGTCGGGCTGGCCCGCCGACACGCTGGTGCGCGGCACCCCCGGCGCCGAGGCGCTGCTCCGACCCATCGCGCCGGTCCTCGCCGACATCCTGGCGGATCCCCGCATCAAGGAGGTGCTGGTGACGCCGCGAGGCCTGCGCCTCGTGGTGCAGGCGGCGGAGGGCGGGCGCGGCGCCTACCTGCTGCTGCGCGGCAGCCGGTTCGACCTCGACCATGTGGCGCCCGCGCTCCTCGACGGCACCCTCGGCGCGGCCCGGCAGCTCGCCCACGCTCTGTCGCGAACACGATCGGAACCCATCGCCCATGCGCGCGCCGCCTGATCCGCGCCACGTCCTCCTGGTCGCGGCGCTCCTGCCCGGCATGGGCCATGTCTGGATCGGCCGGACGACCCGGGGCCTCGGCTTCGCCCTCTTCGCCCTTCTCGGCTTCTGGCTCACCGCGAAGTTCGCCGCCCCCGAGGCGAGCTTCGTCGGGCGCCATGCCGGCGGCTTCTTCGTCTGGGCCCTGTCCCTGACGGACGCCTATCGCGGCGCCCGGCTCGACCGAGCCCGGTTCGAGCGGGGTGTATGAGGCGCGGGCAGCCTTCCGACACCCCGTGGCCCGTCGTGGTCGTCGGCCCGTCACGACGGCTCGATCCCGCCCGATGGAAGCGTCCTCGACGGATCGCGCTCCGACCGAGCCGGGCCGAAGCCGGGCTATCGACGCGGGTTCCGAGCTAGAATCGACCACGAGTTCCGATCATGAACGTGCGGCCGGTCTCGATTCGCGCGACGCGGCTGATGCCTGCAGGCACCGCTTCAAACTCATCCCGTGCCTGTCCAAGAATATTCTCGACCGAAGCGTAGAAGGACATGTTGGCATCGATCGCCTTCTCGATTCGCGCGTCCCAGAAGTAATTGGTGCGTAGTTTCTTGTAGAGCAGGCTGCCACCCCCCTGATAGCTCAGGATCGTCCGGGGCGTGATCCAGCTCAGTGATGAGGCGAGTTGCAGACCTGTGGCTTCATCGACCCAGAGAACGCCCCAATTGCTGACAAAGCGCGCCGTTTCACTGAAGCGCCGTGGGCCTGTGGCGGGATCGTAGACCTTGCTGTCGAGGAAGGTCTGGTTTGCCGTCAGCGTCAGCGGTGCGAGCCACGCATATCCGAGAAGCGCTGCGTTGAGCCTCTGTTCGAGTTCGACACCGCGGACCCGGCCGTTGCCGACATTGCGCGTTCGGAACCGGTCGCGCGTGATCTCGACGCTCTCGATGACGTCTTCGATCTCTCGGTGGAACAGATTCACGCCGAGGAAGGCGTACGGGGTCACATAGGCCAAGCCGGCGTCATACGACCAAGCGCGCGCGGGCTTCAGATTGGGGTCTCCCTCGTAAAGTCGTTGACCCCGGCGGGTGATGCCCGGTGCAATCTCCTGAAGCTGCGGACGATTCAGCTGGCGCAACACGCCGGCGTTCAGGCGCACCGCGTCCGTCAGCAGGTAACTGGTGTGCAACGAGGGCAGCAGATCCCGACCCTCGCGACGGGCTGCGATGCCGTTGCCTCGGAGATCATTCTCGATCTGCTCGTAACGCAGTCCTGGTGTGAGATCGAGCCGCCCGATGCGCACCCTGTTCTGAACGAAGCCGGCCATCAATGTCTCGCCGACCGCGTAATCCGACTCGCTCGAAGAGACGATATTGGACTGCGTACGGGAAATTTGCCCGGTGGCTGTCGTACTGTCGATATTTCGGTCCGAGTTGCGTTCGAGCCGGCGCAGCGACACCCCGTATTTCAGCTCATGTTCGCCGCCGAGTTGGTACAAGGTCGTCGCTTTTGCCGACAGATCGTATTGTTTGTCCTCGATCTTCGATTTTTTGAGATAGCCGCCGGTCGCAATCAATTGGTTGCTGACCGACCGCCCCCTTACCCGCGAATCGTAGTTCGCGAGCGAGTAGGAGGCATCGAGCTGCAGAAACAAGAGCGGCGAGAAATGCTGCTCGAAGCTCAATGCGTTGTGGCTGAGTGTGCTGGTTTCGGTCGACCGGGTCAGTTCCCGTCCATTCAGCTCCCGCGTCAGACGGCGATAGACGTCGCGCCTGTTATTCGGAAGAAAAACGGTCTCGTTGAAATACAGCGATTTTGCAACGAAGCTGCCGCCCTTCCAGCCCCATCCCATCTGGCCCATCATATCAATGTTGCCGATGTCTTTCACTTCCCGTTGATCGATAATCGTGCCCCGACCGCCCGGTCCGCCGAAATAATTGAACTCGGAGAAGTCCTTGATCTTGCTGATGCGGCGCTGATCGACGTTGATCGCGCCGAGGACACCGAAGCCGCTGTCGAACAGGCGACTTCCCGCGACGGAAAATTGTCCGTGCCGTCCGTCGATGATCTTGTCGACGCCGCCGCTTCCGCCGCGGATCTCGAGGTGATTGCCCGTGGGCATGCGTCGTGTCCGCAGCGAGATCCGTCCGCCGATGCCATCCGCCTCGTTTTCCGCTCCCGGATTGCGGATGATCGAAGCCTCCTCCAGCAGGAAGGTCGGCACGTTCATGAGTTCGAAGCTGCGGCCTCCGGCAGAGGATGGCACCTGCACCCCATCGATCGAGACGCGGGTGTAGTCCGGCGTGAGCCCGCGCAGGCCGAACGCCTTCTTCTCGCCGGGTGGGCCCGACACCTGAACGCCGGGCATGCGGGCAAGCGCGTCACTCACACGATCCGAGGGCAGCAATTCGAGATCTTTCCGATCAACCGTCACGGTCGGAACCGGCTCGGTCAGCCGATAATGCTCGACGCGGAGACCGCCCTCTCGCATCAGGCCGCGTCGGACTTCGATGGTATCCAAATGAACTGCGGGATAATCCTGGGCCGTGGCTGAACTGACGGACGCAACGGCAAGCATCAGCATCGGAACGCCCCTGGGGGCGAGAGCATGCCTCATGGAGGTGTCTCCAAATCGAATTTTGTTTGATGAACCGGCGGGCAGCGAGATGCTGGCGGAGCGAAATGCTTCTGGCCGGCCGTCGTTTTGGCGTTGCTTTCGGGATGTGCGGATTTATGCTCGGAGAATCGCCCGATTCATCTCGGCGATGCTTGTATCGTCTGGGCGGCGAATGCTTTGGCGCCGGAAATCAGCCGTTAATGGGCGATAATTCTCAAATTTTGTCGAGTCAACACCAGTATAGAATATTATAGTTATACTAACGACAAATATCTGCCCGTTTCATATAGAATTTCGATCTGATCTATGCCTCATCAGTATGGTAGGATGCATCGCACTGTACTGGTGTGGCTTGAAGTTGATGAATTTACCTCGATGAACATAAATAATTTAATATGAGCGTATGCATGTAAATATGACTATGGTTTCTCTGCAGTTTTCGAGGCGAGGCAGCAATATGTAGCTTTTTATTGTAATCGAGAGAAGCATAAATACGGTTTCTTCGATTTTGATGGAACAGAGGTGCTCTGGAAAACTACGGCTCAGTGCTGTGGTCTCTCATGCCCCGATCAATGGCCGCTTGGTTCGTTCTCAACGGTGGCGTGGGCATTTGGTGCGCGTGAGGCTGTGGCGAGATTTATCGTTGCCGCAGATATCGCAGGACCCGATTGCATCATGCAATCGACGAGGTCGGGAACTGAAGACGGAGGGTAAATCGTCGAGCAAAAGAGAGGCATCAATAATATGTGCATGTAATTTCCTCAAAAATAATAAGGCAATATGCGGTGAATTGCGCAACCTAAAAACCAAATTTAATACGGATGTTTTCGCGTAGTTCATTTGATGTCGAGCGCGGTTCACGTATAACGATTATTAATCTATCCGTTTTTTATAGATTGGAACGATGTCGCGATAATATCTTTCTGAGATCAATTTGTTGATGCTCGTGTGATGAGTCCGAATATCAGTTGACATAGGCGTGGCGGCCCGAAATAGTGGGCGTGGGGATGCAGACTCGCAACCCTGGGCCCGGACGCTTGAAATTTGGCGCGTCCGTTTTTCGAGACATTCCATGACATCGTTAGAGCGTTTCGCGCGCGTCGAAGTAAAATCGACGTGGCGCATGGGCGACGATCTTTGGATTGGTACCAAGATTGGCTTGTTCAAACGTGTGCCGGGCAGCGATTTGATGCCGATTCCCGGCCATCTCCCCGTTGAGATCAGAGGACTCGGACCTTCCGCCGACGGCTTTCTTTATATCGAGGCTGATCCTGCCGGCGATCAGATCGTCATGGCCGATGCTGCGGGCGCCGTTCGCCGCCGATTGCCTGGGCCGAAGGGGGAGAAGCTCGTATCTGCTTCGGCGCTCCGCGGATGCATCCTCGTTGCGACCAAGACGGGCCTGTTCCGCGAAAAGGAGGACGGCTGGGAGCGGCTATACGGAGGTGAGGACAGCATCGTCACGGCCGTACACGAATTGTCGGACCGTATTTCTCTGTTCGTTAAGAAGCAGGGGGTCGAGCGCAAGCCGGCGCTGGTGGAAAGCTTCGATGACGGGCTCACGTGGCAGATGACGGAATCGGACGATTACGGTGACACGATCATCGCCGTGAGCGAAACGTCCATCGTCACGAAGTGGCGCGGGGCGCGCCTGCGCGGCAGCGGAAAGGGCGGATACAAGAAGCACCCGATCACCGCGGCGGAATTTTATGCCGGATCGATTCTCGTCGTCGATGGTGACAAGATCGAGATCGCCGGACCCGGCCGACGCAAGATGGAAGTCTTCCACCCTCGCGTCGCCGAAGCGGAGCAAGTCCATCTGGTGCCGGACGGACTCTTCGTCTCCGGCGCCCAGGGCACCTATCTCCTCGATCCGCTCACCGGCTCGTTGCGTGATTTGGCGGCCGATGTCACGGCCACGGTGCCGGTCGGCAAGCGCAAGAAGCTGTTCGCCCTCGACGAAGGTGTCGTGCTGGCAGCCTGCACCTTCGGGACCTTCACCAGCCGCGACGGCGGTGCGCACTGGGTGAAATCCGATGCGGAGTGGGACGTGCTCGATGCCGAGCACGCCGCGCGCGGTCCGAATGGCGAGTGGTACATCCTCTGTCAGCGCGGGGTTTTCGTGACGCGCGACAATGGCGGTCGGATCGATTACTTGAAGCCGAAGCTTCCCCACGGCAGCCGTCACTTCGGTGAGTTTCGCGCACTGGCCGTGGGCGGCAATACCCTCTGGCTCGGCACGAAGGCTGGCTTGTTCGCTGCCTCGATCGAGCGGCCTGAGCATCTCGCTCCGGTTGATGCCTTCGGCGTCAAGCCGGTCGATGCTTTGGCGATCGAGGGAGACCGGTTGCTCGTCGCATTGGAAGAGGGTGGCATCTACGAACGGCCGCTCGCCGGCGGTGATCTCTCCCGCCGGAGCGACGTGACCCTCAAAGAGGGCGTGATGATCCATGATGGCGGATCGCTTCTCCTCGTCGATGAGCGCGGTGTGTCCACTCCGGACCAGGCGGCGACCATTCCGGCCATCGGTGGGCTGCACGGGTGCCGGGTGACGGCAAGCGGCACGCGCATTCTCGTCTGGAATGGCCAGGAAGCGTGGAGCAAGGCGCGGGGCGAAGCCTGGGTTCGGGTCGGGGCTTGGCCGCAGGGCGTACGCAGCGTCGCGCTGCTCGGCGCGGCGGCTTTGGTCACGGACAGGGACAGCATCGGGGCCGTTTCTCTCGCAGCGGCCTGACCGTTTGGCCCGGAGGCGCACGTCTCCGGGCCTCCGGCTCCACGTTCGGTCACAGTCATGATCTCGATGCTCATGCGGGTGCGCTGGCTGATCCTGGCGCTCATGGCCGCGCTCGCGTTCAGCGCATCTGTGGAGCCCGCCTTCGCTTGGATCGCGGGGGAGGCCGTGCGCGCCTTGCGGGCCACCGACGCGACGATCCTATCGATCGCCTATGCTGTCGGGCCGAGTTACGCCTTGATCGGATCGCTGCGCGTCGTTGCGGAATTCAGCGAACGGATCTTGTCGAAGGCAGTCGACGGCCGGCTGCTTCTAGAGCTTCAGCGCGTGTACATGACACGCGCGCCGTCGGATCGAACGACCGACGACATCTCGAATCTGCTCTACACGGCGGAGGTGGCCAAGCGCGGTTACGAGGTCGTTTATAAGGATTGCTGGCGCATTCCCGCGCAAGTCGTCGCCGTCGTGATCTGGCAATTGTCGCTGTCCCCCGATCTGGTGCCGCTGTTGCTGTTGGCTGCCCTCCCTGCGGTGGCCAGCGTCTGGCTGGTCGGGCGTCGACTGGAGCACGTGGCCAGCCAGATTCTCGTCTGGCAGAAAACCATCGCCCATCTCACGCAGCGTCGTGATCCGGTGAAGTTCCTGTCTACACAGGAGGCCATCTTCAAAGGGACGATCCGGATCGCTGTCCTGCGCTGGCTGACCGAACGCGGCCTCGATGGCGTCCTCTGGGTCGCCGTCATTCTGTGCGGCGGGCTGATGGTGCAAGTGTTCCCGTCCTTGCTGCCGGGCAATACATCGATCGCCGACGCGGCGGCCCTGCTCATCAATCTAGGTCTCTTGATGAAGCCGTTATCCGATACCGGCAAGGTCTATGCGAAATGGCGCGAAGCCGCGCCTGCGGTCAAGGAAATGCTACCGCGTTCGATGGGGAGCGCATCGGTCGGTGAGGCGGTCCATCGCACCACCCTTGCTGTGGATCGTGAGCTTTCGTAGCCAGCCTCCGGCGAGGCCATTCGTTCCGTCGCCAGACATTGTTGCGACGGCATGATGTGATTTGGCGGGGTGTCGCGACGTGCCCGAGTCAGCGTCTCCGGCGGCAGCGAGACACACGGCCCGGTGTGGCCTCGCTTCTCTGATTTCCACCAGTTCCCTCCGACGCGTCCTCTTGCGCCGGGGCGACCGGGGACGCGCGTCGCGTCGCCGGCCGATAGCCTACTGCGTGATCTCGTTGCCGGCGTAGTCGATGGTGCCGGACGGTCCCTTCTTCCACTCGTAGATCACGTAATCCGGCCGGGTGATGTCGCCCTTCTTGTCGTAGGCGATGTCGCCGATGGCGGTCGTGGTCGGCTTGCCCTGGTGCAGGTAGGCCGCGAGCTTCTCGCCCTCGGTCGAGCCGGTGGCCTCGACGGCCTTCGCCAGGATCTGCACGGCGGCGTAGGCGTAGAGGGTGTAGCCCTCCGGCTCGATGCCCTTGGCCTTGAAGGCGGCGACCACGTCCTTGGCGGCGGGGTTCTTGCGGGCGTCCGGCGGGAAGGTGGTCAGCGTCCCCTCGGCGGCCGGGCCGGCGATGGCGACGAGCTCCCGGTCGACCATGCCGTCGCCGCCCATCAGCGGCGCCTTGAGCCCCTGGTCGCGCATCTGGCGGATGATCAGGCCGGCCTCGGTGTAGTAGCCGCCGAAATAGACCAGGTCGACGCCGTTCTGCTTCAGCTTGGACACCAGGGCCGAATAGTCCTTCTCGCCCGGATTGATGCCCTCGATCAGGGCCTCCTTGCCGCCCTTGGCCTTGAACACCTTGAGCGTCTCGTCGACGAGGCCCTTACCGTAGGGGGTCTTGTCGTGGATGAAGGCGACCTTCTTCCCCTTGAGCTTGGTCGCGAGGTACTCGCCCGCCATCGCGCCCTGCTGGTCGTCGCGCCCGCAGGTGCGGAAGGTGCTCCACATCCCGCGCTCGGTGAACTTCACGTTGGTGGAGCCCGGGGTGATCTGGATGATGCCGGCATCGAGATAGACGTCGGAGGCCGGGATCGAGACGCCGGAATTGAAGTGGCCGACGACCATCTTCACGCCCTCCGAGGCGAACTTGTTGGCCACCGACACCCCCTGCTTCGGGTCGGAAGCGTCGTCGCCGGTGGAGAGTTCGAACTTCTGGCCCTTCACGCCGCCGGCCTTGTTGATGTCCTCCACCGCCTGGACGACGCCGTTGCGCACCTGCGCCCCGAAGGCGGCGCTGTTGCCGGTCACGGGGCTGCCGACCCCGATCTTGATCTGAGCCTGCGCTGCCCCGCTCAGGCCGAGGCCGAGCGCGAGGCCGGCCAGCACTGTCAAACGCTTCATGGTGTCCCCCTCAAATCCACCGCGTCGTCTTGCACGGCGCATGCCCTTATCCCTCCCCCTCCTTCGAGACCGCGTCGCGGCATCGCAGGGTGAGGGAGAGCGTGGGACGAAGCGCGTCGCACCATCATGGCCGCCCAGCGTCCGGGCGCTCGCGCCACGTGAACGGTCCGGTGCGGGCATAGAGCCAGCGGTACTGCGTCGTCATCTGCCGCGCCCGCGTCACCCGGAAGGCCGCCGAGCCGATGGCCAGCACCACGAGCGCGTCGATGGCGAAGTACGGCACCGAGAGCAGCGTGCCGGAGAACAGCGCGAAATGGATGAAGCGCACCGCCGCCGCGACGCCGAGCAGCGCCGGCAGGCAGGCGAGATAGGGCCGCCAGGCGAGCGCCACGGCGCGGGCCGCCATCCAACCGGCCCAGCCGCCCATCGCCACGGTGACGAGGAGGAAGGGCAGGATCGAATCCGCCTCGTGCAAGATGCCTTGGAACATGCCTTGGAACACCGGCTAGACTCCCGCCCCTGCCGGCGCCGCCGGGGCGTGGCCGCCCTCGAGATAGGCGGCCTTGATCGAGGGATCGTCGAGGAGCGCGCGGGCCGGACCGCTCAGGGTGATGCGCCCGTTGACCAGCACGGAGCCGCGATGCGCCAGCTTGAGAGCGTGGTAGGCGTTCTGCTCCACGAGGAAGATCGTCATCCCCTCCTCCCGGTTGAGCGCCGAGATCGCGCCGAAGATCTGCTTCACCACCAGCGGGGCGAGGCCGAGGGACGGTTCGTCCAGCATCAGCAGGCGCGGACGGCTCATCAGGGCGCGGCCGATGGCGAGCATCTGCTGCTCGCCGCCCGACATGGTGCCGGCGCGCTGCGACAGGCGCTCCTTGAGGCGGGGAAACAGGGTGCAGACCTTGTCGAGATCCTGCGCGAAGTACCGGCCGCCGTGGAGCGCGGCGCCCATCTGCAGGTTCTCCAGCACGCTCATGCGGGGAAACACCCGCCGCCCCTCGGGCGATTGGGCGAGGCCGAGCCGGGCGATGGCGTGGGTGGGCAGGCCGGTGATGTCCTCGCCCGCGAACGAAATCGTGCCGGAGCGGGCGCGGGGCGCGCCGAACACCGTCATCATCAGGGTAGATTTGCCGGCCCCGTTGGCGCCGATCAGGGTGACGATCTCGCCCGCGTTCACGTCGAGATCGACGCCGCGCAGGGCCGCGACGCTGCCGTAATAGGCGGAAACGCCGCGAAGGCTGAGGAGCGGGGCGGTCACGGGCGCGCCTCCTCGGCCACGGGAATCGTCAGCCCGACCTCCGCATCGACCTCGGCGATCTCCTCGTCCTCGACGCCGAGATAGGCGGCGATGACCTTCGGATCCTCGCGGATCTCCCGCGGCGGACCGTCCGCAATCTTCTTCCCGTAATCCAGCACGACCACGTGGTCGGAGATCTCCATCACCACCGCCATGTCGTGCTCGATCAGGAGCACCGAGGTGGCGTGCTCGTCCCGGATATGGCGTAGGAGCCGGGCGAGGTCGGCCGATTCCCGCGGGTTGAGCCCCGCCGCCGGCTCGTCGAGGCAGAGCAGTTCGGGCCCGGTGCACATGGCGCGCGCGATCTCCAGCCGACGCTGGTCGCCGTAGGGAAGGTCCCCCGCCGGATCGTCGGCGCGGCGGAGGAGGTCGATCCGCTCTAGCCACGCGCTGGCCTTCGCCACCGCCTCCCGTTCCGCCCGGCGGTAGCCCGGCAGTCCGAGGAGGCCGAGCAGGGTGTAGCCCGAAGCGCGCATCAGGGGGGCGTGCTGGGCCACCATCAGGTTTTCCAGCACGGTCATGCCGGAGAACAGGCGGATGTTCTGGAAGGTGCGGGCGACCCGGGCCCGGCGGTTCACCGCGTGGTTCGGCAACCGCTCCAGGAGATGCGCGGCGCCATCGGCGTGGCGCAGCGTCAGCATGCCCTCGCTCGGCCGGTAGAAGCCGGTGATGCAGTTGAAGACCGTGGTCTTGCCCGCCCCGTTGGGGCCGATCAGGGCGGTGATGTCGCCGCGCCGGGCCCGGAACGAGAGATCGTCCACGGCGGTGAGCCCGCCGAAGCGCATGGTGAGGTGATCGACGGTGAGGACGGCGTCCGGGTCGTCGGGACGGCGGGTGGCCATCAGCCGTGTCCCTCGCGCACGAGGTCCTTGCCGATGGCCCGGCGCCGTCCGAGCGCCACCGTCGGCATCCGGTCCGCGATCAGGCCGCGCGGGCGCCAGATCATCATCGCCACCATGGCCAGCCCGAACAGGAGGAGCCGGAACTCGTTCGGATCGAAGCCCTCGCCGAACACGGCCTTGAGGAAGCCGAGATTGCGCAGCAATTCCGGCCCGCCGACCATGGCGACCGCCGCCACCGCGACGCCGAGCTGGCTGCCCATGCCGCCGAGCACGACGATCGCCAGGATGATCGCGCTCTCGAGGAAGTTGAAGCTCTCCGGGCTGACGAAGCCCTGGCGCACGGCGAAGAACGAGCCGGCGAAGCCGCCGAACATCGCCCCCAGCGCGAAGGCGGTGAGCTTGGTCTTGGTGGTGTCGATGCCGAGCGAGCGGCAGGCGATCTCGTCCTCGCGCAGGGCCTCCCAGGCGCGGCCGAGGGGGAGCCGTCGCAGGCGCAAGGTCACGAGGCTGGTGATCAGCGCCAGCGCCAGGATCAGGTAGTAGAGGAACACGATCCGGTGCATCGGATCGAAGGCGAGGCCGAAGAGGCCGGAGAAACCGTCCGGCCCCGCCTTGAACGGCACGCCGAAGAAGGTCGCACGCGGGATCGAGGTGATGCCCGCCGCGCCGCCGGTGACGTCGGTCCAGTTGATGAGAACGAGGCGGATGATCTCGCCGAATGCGAGCGTCACGATGGCGAGGTAATCACCGCGCAGGCGCAGGACGGGAAAGCCCAGCATCACCCCCCACAGGCCTGCGAACAGACCGGCGAGCGGCAGGCAGACCCAGAACGACAGGCCGAACACGGTCGAGAGCAGCGCGTAGGAATAGGCGCCGACGGCGTAGAAGGCGACGTAGCCGAGATCGAGCAGGCCGGCGAGGCCGACGACGATGTTGAGCCCCCAGCCCAGCATCACGTAGGTCAGGATCAGGATGCCGAGATCGATCCAGTAGCGGGCGGGCGAGAGGCCGCCGCTGGCGAGCGCCGCGATCAGCGGCAGGAACAGGGCGAAGCCCACGAAGAGCGGCAGGCCGAGGCGCGGCAGGCGTTGGCCGGCGTTGGGCTCGGCGCCGACGGGCTCGCTCGCCTGATGCGGCGACGGGGTGAGCGCCACTCGCGCCGCCCGCCGCTCCAGCACGAGGCGCTGGACGACCCGCAGGACGAAGACGGCGGCGCAGAGGCCCGCGACGAGGCCCCAGCGGGGCGTCAGTTCGAGGCCGTTGTTTCCCAGATCGGTCCGGTAGCTGACGATCGGCACGCACAGGCCGAACGCCGCGAGGGCGAACAGGCCGGCATCGCGGAGGATCGCGGCGGGCGAGGCCGACGCGCGGGTCTGGGCTGCGGCCATCAGACCTTCTCGACCTCGGCCCGGCCGAGCAGGCCCGAGGGCATGAAGATCAGGACGATGGCGAGGATCGAGAAGGCGGCCACGTCCTTGTACTCGATGGAAAAGTAGGCCGACCAGAAGGTCTCGATCAGACCGATGATCAGCCCGCCGATCACCGCGCCCGGCAGCGAGCCGATCCCGCCCAGTACCGCCGCCGTGAACGCCTTCACGCCGGGCACGAAGCCGTCGGAGAACGAGACGACGCCGTAATAGAGCAGGTAGAGCAGGCCCGCGACCGCCGCGAGCACCGCGCCCAGCACGAAGGTGAGCGAGATGGTGCGGTCGACGTCGATGCCCAGCAGGGCGGCCATCTTGCGATCCTGCTCGCAGGCGCGCTGGGCCCGGCCGAACGGCGTCCTCTGGACGAGGTACCAGAACCCCAAGAGCAGCACGCTGGTCACCGCCATGATCAGGATCTGCTTGTAGGAGAGGGTCACGGCGTAGCCGTCGCGCTCGAACAGGGTCAGCCCGCCATCGAGCAGCGAGGGCAGCGACTTGTTGCGGGCGCCTTGGGCCACCTGCACGAAGTTCGACAGGAAGATCGACACGCCGATGGCCGAGATCAGCGGCGCCAGCCGGAACGAGCCGCGCAGGGGCCGATAGGCGATCCGCTCGACGGAAAAGCCCCAGAGCGCCGTCAGCGCCATGGTGACGACGAGGACGAGCAGGAAGGCGAGCGCGACCGAGGAAATCCCGAGCGCCGTCAGCACGAGGAAGCTGATCAGCGCGATGAAGGTCGAGACCATGAAGACGTCGCCATGGGCGAAGTTCACCATGCCGATGATGCCGAACACCATCGTGTAGCCGATGGCGATCAGACCGTAGATCGAGCCCAACGTCAGGCCGTTGATCAGCTGCTGTACGAACACGTCCATGCGGCGGCGGTCTCGCGTCCCTGACGTTCGGTGGCCCTGATGGGCTGCCTCTGGCGTCCCCGATCCGATCACGGGTTCGGCGCAAGCGTAACGGTCGCGGCACCCGACGGGAAGGGTCTTGGAGATTGTGGTGCGGCAACGTGTTGGCCGCCCCGGATCATGTCTCCCGCGGATATCGGCGCAGGCTCATCGGCGCGCGCCGCATTCCGCCCCTGCATCGCCCGCCGGGCGGTGGGGTGCCCCCGTTAAGGGATCGGGAACAGACGGTCGATACCCGTGGACGTGGTCGCTCACGAAAGATTCGAACGCATGCGTGTGTCCCGCTCCATCGGCGGTCAGCTCGGGGTCTGCTTCGCGCTGATGGTGGCCCTGGTGGCCGGGCTCGGCGCCTTCTCGCTGTGGCAGATGCGCCAGGTCAACGAAGCCGCGCGGGAGCTGCGGGACCATCGCCTGCCGATCACGCAGGTCCTCGGCAAGATCCAGGTCGCCGTCCTGCGTCTGCGCGTGAACGGGGGGCGCCTCATCACGGCCGACACGCCGGCCCTGCGCCAGGAGGTTGCCGCGACCATCGCCACGCGCACCCGCGAACTCGCCGAAATGCGCCAGAACTTCCGGGCGCTGTCCCCCAGCCCGGAAGCCGCGGCCCTGTTCTCCGGCTTCGAGACCCGATGGCAGAGCTACATCGCCCTACAGGGCGATGCCTTCGCCCTGGCCCAGCGGGGCGACATCGTCGGGGCGCAACGCATCTACAACACCACGATGTCGGCGGGCAGCAACGCGACGCTGGCAGACTTGCAGAAGCTGATCGACGCCAACGAGAACGAGGCCCGCCTCGCCGGCGCCGCGGCGCAGGCCGCCTACGATGCGGCCAACCGTTACACTCTGCTCTTCATCGGGCTGGGCATCCTCCTCGCCGGAGCCGCCGCTTTCGGGCTCACCCTGCACGTCGCCCGCCCGTTGCGGTCCATGACGCGCGCGATGGGGCGCCTCGCCGCCGGCGACGCGACGGTCGCGATTCCCGCCTCCGGCCGCCGCGACGAGATCGGCGCCATGGCGGCGGCCGTGCAGGTGTTCAAGGACAACCTGACCCGCACCCGCGCGCTCGAGGAGGAGACCGCCCTCGCCCGCGCCGATGCCGAGAGGCAGCGCAAGGCGGCGACGCGGGCCATGGCCGACGGTTTCGAGCGGGCGGTCGGCGGCCTGATCGGCGGCGTCGCCTCCGCGGCGGCTCAGCTTCAGGCCACCGCCCAGGGCATGGCCGGCACCGCGGACCAGACCGCCCGCCGCTCGCTCGCGGTCGCGGCCGCCGCCGAGATGGCCGAGACCAACGTCACCACCGTGGCGGCGGCGGCGGAGGAGCTCGGCTCCACCGTGACCGAGATCGGCCGGCAGGTCGACGGCTCGGCGGCGCTCGCGCAGGCCGCCGTCGGCGAGGCCGGCCGCAGCGCCGTCCTGGTGAAGGAACTCAGCGGCGAGGTCGCCCGGGTCGGCGATATCGTTACCATGATCTCCACCATCGCGGGCCAGACCAACCTGCTGGCCCTCAACGCCACCATCGAGGCGGCCCGCGCCGGGGAGGCGGGCCGGGGCTTCGCGGTGGTTGCCGCCGAGGTCAAGGAACTCGCCAACCAGACCGCGCGGGCGACCGAGGAGATCACCGGCCAGATCGGCCGCATCCAGGCCTCGACTGGTCAGGCGGTCGCGGCGATCGACGGGATCGCCGCGCGCATCGGCGAGATCAGCGGCGTCGCCACCGGCATCGCGGCGGCGGTGGAGGAGCAGGGCGCGGCGACGCAGGAGATCGTCCGCAACGTCGCCCAGGCCGCCGCCGGGACCGGCGAGGTCACCGGCCATGTCACGGGTGTCGCGGGCGCGGCGAAGGAGACCGGCGCGGCGGCGAGCCAGGTGCTCGCCTTCGCGACCGATCTGTCCCGCCAATCCGAGCGCCTCGGCAGCGAAGTGGACCGGTTCCTGGCGGACGTTCGGGCGGCCTGAGGCGGGCGGGGTTCCGCGCGCACCGGGGGAGGCGCCGTCACGGGTTCAGGCGATCTCGGGCACCGCTTCGGCCTCCCCGTCCAGCACCCGGCGGGCGCGCTCCCGGTCGAGATCGCCCTCCCAGGCGGCGACCACGATTGTGGCGACGCAATTGCCGATCAGGTTGCCCAGCGCCCGGGCCATGCCGATGAACCAATCGACCGAGAGCACCAGCACGAGGCCGATGGCGGGGATCGCCGGCACGGCGTTCAGGGTCGCGGCCAGGATCACGATCGCCGAGCCCGGCACGCCGTGCGCGCCCTTGGAGGTGACGAGCGAGACGCCGAGCACCAGCATCAGGTCACCGAGCGAGAGCGGCGTGTGGGTCGCCTGCGCGATGAAGACCACGGCGAGCGTCAGGTAGATCGAGAAGGCGTCGAGGTTGAACGAGTAGCCCGTCGGCACCACGAGACCGACGGTGGAATCCTTGACGCCCAGATGCACAAGCTTGCGCATGATCTGCGGCAGCACCGCATCCGAGGAGGCGGTGCCGAGCACGATGGTGAGCTCGGCGCGCAGATATTTCAGGAACTTAACGAGGCTGAGCCCGGACAGCCGCATCACCGCCCCGAGCACCCCGAACACGAACACCGCGACCGCGGCGTAGAACAGGGCGACCAGCGACAGGAGCTGCGTCAGCGAGCCGATGCCGTAGCGGCCGACCGTGTAGGCGACCGCGCCGAGCACGCCGAGGGGCGCCACCCGCACGATCAGGCCCATCGCCTTGAACAGCACGGTCGAGAGCGCGTCGATCATCTCCGAGACCGCCTGGCCCTTCTCCCCGCCGACCAGCGACAGGCTCGCCCCGAACAGCACCGCGAAGAACAGCACCTGCAGCACGTCGTTGCGGGCGAGCGCGTCGAAGACGGTCTTGGGGATCACGTCGAGCAGGAAGGCCGAGATGCCCCCGCCCTGAAGCTTCTGCGCGTTGTCGGCATGCGTCCCGAGCGCCCTGGCATCGAGGCTCGCGACGTCGATGTTCATGCCGTGCCCCGGCCCGACGACCCAGGCCAGGACGAGGCCGAGCACGAGGGCGACCGTGGTCATGACCTCGAAATAGATCAGCGCCTTGATCCCGACCCGGCCGACCTTCTTCAGGTCGCCCGCCCCGGCGATGCCGTGGACGACGACGCAGAACACGATCGGCGCGACGATCATCGAGATCAGCTTCAGGAAGGCGTCGCTGAGAACCTTCAGGCTCCGGGCGAATTCGGGCGCGGCGAGCCCGAGCAGGATGCCGACGAGAAGCCCCGCGATCACCTGCGCGAACAGCGACTTGTGGAGCGGCGTCCGCTCGGCCGGCAGCGCGGCGGCGGTGGTGGTCGTCATCGGGTGGCCCCTCCCCTTCATCCCGCCGCCAGGGCAGCAAGGGGAGTGCCAGGGGTCAGACCAGGCCGGTGAGGTAGTAGATCCCGATCACGAAGAAGACCGCCAGCGTCTTGATGACGGTGATCGCGAAAATGTCGCCGTAGGATTGGCGGTGGGTCAGCCCGGTGACGGCGAGCAACGTGATGACCGCGCCGTTGTGAGGCAGCGTGTCCATGCCGCCGCTTGCCATGGAGGCGACGCGGTGCATCACCTCCAAGGGGATGCCCGCGGATTGCGCGGCCTCGACGAAGCGGCCCGAGAGCGCGCCGAGCGCGATCGAGAGGCCGCCCGAGGCCGAGCCGGTGACGCCGGCCAGGACGTTGACGGTCACCGCCTCGTTGATCAACGGGTTCGGGATCGCCGAGAGCGCGTCCGAGATCGTCTTGAAGCCGGGAAGCGCGGCGATGACGGCGCCGAAGCCGTATTCGGTGGCGGTGTTCATGCCGGCGAGCAGGGAGCCTGCCACCGCCGCCTTCGAGCCCTCGACGAAGCGCGGCGCGAGGTTGCGCCAGCCCAGGATCACGGTGGCCAGGATGCCGGCGAGCAGCGCCCCCTCCACCGCCCAGATCGCCGCCACCGCCTTGACCGGCACGGTGACCGGATGGGTCGCCATCTCGGGGGTCAGCGCCGCGCTCGCCGTCTCGCCGTAGGCGGCGGTGATCCAGCCGAGCAGGAGCTTGTTGCCGATGCCGACGATGAGGAGCGGCAGGATCGCCACCAGCGGGGGGATGGTCACCCGGTCCTCGGCGGCCTGCGGCTCGTTGGCGTGGCCCTCGCCGTAGCCCTCGTCGCCGGCGCTGCGGCGGCGCCATTCGAGATAGGTGACGCCGAGCCCGAACACGAAGAGCGCGCCGATGATCCCGAGAACGGGCGCGGCGTATGCATCGGTCTTGAAGAAGGAGGCCGGGATGATGTTTTGGATCTGCGGCGTGCCCGGCAGGGTGTCCATGGTGAAGGTGAAGGCGCCCAGCGCGATCGTCCCCGGGATCAGGCGCTTCGGGATGTTCGAGCGGCGGAACAGCTCGGCGGCGAAGGGGTAGACCGCGAACACCGCCACGAACAGCGAGACGCCGCCATAGGTCAGGATCGCGCCGACGAGCACGATGGCGACGATCGCCCTCCCCTCACCGAGCAACCCCGTCACGGCGCCGACGATGGAACGGGCGAACCCGGAAATCTCCACGAGCTTGCCGAAGACGGCACCGAGCAGGAAGACCGGGAAGTAGAGCTTCAGGAAGCCGACGAGCTTCTCCATGAACAGGCCGGAGAACAACGTCGGCACGGCGGCCGGATCGGTCAGCAGCACTGCGCCCATGGCGGCCACCGGCGCGAACAGGATCACCGAGAAGCCGCGATAGGCGATCCCCATCAGGAAGAAGAGCGCCGCGAGGCAGATCAGGAAGCTCAAAGCCGTCGTCCTCCGCGCCGACTCGCGGTCGCGTGAAACTATGATGTCCGCCCGCGAAGCGGATTCAATACGGCGAAGCCTCGGAAGGCACGGATCGGGTGTGAAGTGTCAGGGCGGGGAATGGGTTTGTGTCTTGCTCCGGTGCAATCGTTGCACCATATCTGAGTTCCTGGATCGCTCGACGTGCCGACCTACGCATCCTTCGATGGCTTCCGAGTGGAACTGCGCTCGCGCGATCACGCCCCGCCGCATGTCCACGTCGTCGGGGCAGATTTCCACGCCCTTGTCGGGATACGGGATCTGCGGATCATGCGGGGTACGATCACGCGGCGGGCCTTAGCCGAGGTGGTGGCCTGGGCCAGCGGGCGAACGGACGAGCTGATGGCCGAGTGGAGGCGTCTCAATGAGCGCGACTGACCTGATCGCGGTCGGCGATCCCCTGCCGCGCCTCGCGGCGGTCGAGCCGGCGGAGAGGCTCTACGGTGTGGCGCTCACTTGGGCCGACGGGGTGCGGGCCGGTCGGCGCGACGTCGTCGACCTCGCTCCCATCATTCTCACCTTCAAAGTTTTTCGGCCGCTGCGGGAGGATACGGCGCTGTTCGCTGCCGTTCGGCTCGGCGAGGGAGGCGCCTCGATCTTCTGGCCTGGTAATCCGGACCTCGACATCGGCGCGGACAGCCTCGAAGAGCTGTCCGAGGAGACGATGACCAATGTCGACTTCGCGGCCTTCCTGGAGCGCAACGGCCTGACCTACGAGGCTGCCGCCGTCCAGCTCGGCGTGTCGCGGCGCATGGTGGCCTATTACGCCAAGAGCCACGCGGTGCCTCGCCTCGTCGGGCTTGCCTGCCGCTATCTAGAGCTGCGCGGCGCCGCCTGACGCCTACAGCGTCCGGTGCATCACCAAGGCATCGACCGGCCCGTAGGCGGGATGGCGGAACACGCCCGGCAGGCGGCCGATCTCGCGCAGGCCGAGGCTCGTCCACAGTGCCACCGCGCGGGTGTTCGTCGCGACGACGAGGTTGAACTGCATGGCCGTGAAGCCCAAGCCCCGCGCCGTCTCGAACGAGTGCAGCCCCATGGCCCGCGCGACGCCGCGGCCCTGAGCCTGGGAGCCCGTTGCGTAGGTGCCGTTGGCGACGTGGTCGCCCGCCCCGAGCTGATTGGCGCGGATGTAATAGGCGCCGACGATGTCAGCCCCGTCCTGCGCGACATGGACGTGATGTCCCGGCGTGAACCAGTAGGCTAGCGCCTGCGCCCGGTCCCAGTCGCGCGGAAGGGCGAAGGCCTCGCCGGCCCGCAGGATCGGTTCCAGGACCGCCCAGATGGCGTCGTGGTCGGCAGGGGCAGCGGGGCGGATGGTGAGGTCGGTCATCGGCCACGCTTGCCGGCATGACGGCGATCTCGGCAAGTCCTTCGCCGCAGGATCGTCGGGCTCTGCCCGACACCCGCCAAAGGGATGATCCCTTTGGGAACCCCGATTCCAATCAGCCGGAGACGGGATCGGGTTTCTGCGACGGCTCCGGGCGCGCGGTGTCGTCGCTCGGGATCAAGGCGATTCGGCCCCAGCCCGGCAGCTTCAGCGCCGGGCGGCGCCAGTCGAGACCGGCGACGGCGCCGAGCAGGTTGATCTCGAGGCCCTCGACCCAGCCGACGGTCAGTCCGGCATAGCCCTGGAGCGACAGGCGCAGGCCGGTGCCGCTCGGGGTGATCTCGGCAAAGTGGCCCGCCGGGGTCCAGTCCTTGCCGAGCGCGGTCGGCGGCAGCGGGACATCGTTGTCGGGGATGCGGGCGACGATATGGGCCGCGAAGGTGTTCGAGTTCGGTCCCGGCCACGCCCGGTACGAGCCGAGGCTGCGGTGGGGATAATCGGCCACCGCCGCGCGGATCTGGGGAATCGCCCGCGCCGCCGCCGCGCCGTCGAGGGCCAGCACCGGTTCCGGATCGTTGCCGAACCAGCGCCCGTCCGGGGCATAGGCGTCGGTCCGCACCGGCGGGCCCCAGCCGACCACGTCGTAGCGGGTGTAGCGGGGGGCGCCGGCCTCCTTCACCACCACCCAGCTGTGATGGGCGAAGATGCCCCGCCAGCGCCCGACCCGGGCGGCGTAGACCCGCACCATCGCCTCCGGCGCAGCGGCGGCCGGCGGCAGAATCCCGGCGCTCGACCAATCGGCGGACGACCAACTCTCGGCCCGCCCGCCCTTCGCGTTCCACCACAGGGCGTGGGTCGCGAGCGGGAGCAGGAAGGCCAGGACCAGGGTGAGGAGGAGGGTGAGGGTGGCGAGGCGCAGGCTCGCGAGGACGGCGGCGGTCATGTCCCCTGCATGTTGCCGCTCGTCCCGGCGGTTCAAGCGGCGCGCGGCGGCCTGCGACCGAGAGGCGGGGCTGCCGTGTTCCGCCCCGTGCGCGCTCGCACGCACGACCGCGTGAAACGAGAGGGTGAGGCTTCCGGGCAACGCCCGCGCGGACTCGCGACGGGCGGGCGACTCCGCGCTTGTAACAGTGTCACGATCACGCAATGAAACATTATAACGTGGTGGGTGAAGCGTGATGCGGGTGGCGAGGCGGACCGGACGAAGCCTGTTCCTGGCCGGACTCTCGGCCGGGACGATCCTGTCCGGCGGGACGGTGCCGGGCTTGGCCCAGCAGGCCACGACCCTGGAAGAGCTGAGCGTCACCGCGAGCCCGGTCCAGCCCGCCGCCAAGCCCGTGCCCGGGGCCGTTCTCCAACCCCTCCCGAGGACGCCGACCGGCGTGCTGCCGGTGGTGACCGATTCGTTCTCGTCGGTGACGGTGGTGACCCGCTCCGAGATCGAGCGCTCGCAGCCGACCCAGCTCGGCGATGCCCTGTTCGACAAGCCCGGCCTGTCGGCCTCGACCTTCGCGCCGGGGGCCGCCTCGCGCCCGATCATCCGCGGCCTCGACAACACCCGGGTGCGGATCCAGGAGAACGGCGTCGGCGTCGGCGACGTCTCGGAGCTGTCCGAGGACCACGCGGTGCCGATCAACCCGATCGCCGCCGACCGGATCGAGGTGGTGCGCGGCCCCGCGGCCCTGCGCTACGGCAGCCAGGCGATCGGCGGCGTGGTCGCCGCCGAGAACAACCGGGTGCCGACCTTCATCCCCGTGGGCGGCATCGCCGGGCGGGTCACCACCGGGTATTCCAGCGTCGACAACGGCTACAGCACGGCCGCCAGCGTCGATGCGGGCGCGGGCAACGTCGCCGTCCATGCCGACGGCTTCCGCAGCCAGGGCGACAGCTACAACACGCCCGCCGGCATCCAGGCGAACTCGCAATACGTGTCGCAGGGCGGCGCGGTCGGCTTCTCGGTGATCGGCGACCGCGGCTTCGTCGGCATTTCCTACAGCCATTACGACGCGCTCTACGGCATCCCCGGCGGCGGCTCGGCGGAACGGCGCGTGCTGCTCGATCCCGTCCAGGACCGGCTGCTCGCCCGCGGCGAGTACCGGCCGCTCGAAGGGCCCTTCGCGGTGATCCGCTTCTGGGCCGGCGGCTCGGTCTACAAGCACAACGAGAGCGGCCTCGAAGACGACGGCCTGCGCACCATCGGCTCGACCTTCAAGAGCCGCGAGGTCGAGGGGCGGGTCGAGGCGCAGCACGTGCCGGTCGATCTTTCCTTCGGCGTGCTCACCGGCGCCGTCGGCATCCAGTCGGACCGGCGGGTGCTCGGCACCTCCGGCGAGGCGGGCGGGCTCATCGCGCCGACCGACGCGCGGGCCAATGCCCTCTACCTGTTCGAGGAGCTGGCGCTTCCCTCCGGCACGCGCGTCCAGGCGGCGGGCCGCATCGAGGGGACGCGGGCCGCCGGCACGGCGACGAACTTCCCCGGCGACTACCTGCCCGGGTCGGTCGATCCGCTGGAATACGACCGCCGCCGCCGCTTCGCACCGAAGAGCGCAAGCTTCGGCGTGCTGCAGGATCTGCCCTACGACTTCGTCGGGAGCCTGACGGCTTCTTACGTCGAGCGCGCGCCCTCCGTGCTCGAACTCTATTCCCGCGGGCCGCACGAGGCGACCGAGACCTTTGAGATCGGCGACCCGAATCTGAAGCTGGAGCGCGCCCGTACCCTCGAACTCGGCATCCGCCGGGCGGTGGGCCCCCTGCGCCTCGACGCCACCGGCTACATCACCCGCTACACCGGCTTCATCTACAAGCGCGAGACCGGCACGTTTTGCGGCGACGAATTCTCGACCTGCGGGGCCGAGGACGAGCTGCGCCAGATCGTCTACACCCAGGCCAACGCACAGTTCTACGGCGCCGAGATCGGCGCGCAGCTCGACCTGATTCCCGTCGGCAACGGATTCATCGGCCTCGACGCGCAGTACGATTTCGTCCGCGCCCAGTTCGACAACGGCAGCTTCGTGCCGCGCATCCCGCCCCACCGGGTCGGCGGCGGCGCCTATCTGCGGGCCGACGGATGGTACGCCCGCGTCTTCCTGCTCCACGCCTTCGCCCATACCGAGACCGCGCCGATCGAGACGCCGACGCCGGGCTGGGACGATCTGCGGGCGGAGATCAGCTACACGAAGCCCCTCGATCCGGCGGTCTACGGCGCGAGCGAGATCACCCTCGGACTCCAGGGCCGCAACCTCCTCGACGACCGCATCCGCAACTCGGCCTCCTTCAAGAAGGACGAGATCCTGCTGCCGGGCCGGAACCTGCGGCTCTTCCTGACGGCGCGGTTCTGACGATCGCTCTCGACGAGAACGCCGCCGCCATTCCGGGTCCGCCTGCGGCGCCCCGGAATGGCGGCGGAGGATCGAGGAAGGGGGGCGGTCCCCGCCCGCCGTTCGACAGGCCTCGATCCGCGGCGTAGGATCGCTCCGCAATCGGGAGGCGGGCGATCATGGCGATGCACGTTCCGGCCATCGCGGCTCCGGCGACGGCGTCCCGGCCGCGGGTCGGGCCGCGCACGCTCCTCCTCGTCGCGACGTTCCTCGCCTCCGCGGGGGGGCTGGCGATCGATGCCGGCACGGCGACGGTGGCGGTCGAGGCCGATCTCGCCCGCATCTTGCGCTTCATGGCCGCGCTCAAGCTCGCTCTGGCCGCCTGCGCCCTCGCCGCCTCCTGGTGGCGGCTCGCCCGGCCGGCCGCGGGCTGGCGCGGGACGGCCTACGTCGTCGGCCCGCCTCTCTCCGTCGGTGGTGCGCTCGTGATGCTGTCGCTGGCCCATCCGGGCCTCGCCGCGCTCGGCGTGCATGCGGGGCTGCTGGCGGTGCTGGCCGCTTCCTTGACGGACAAGGACTTTTTCCCGGATCGGCCGCCCGCGCGGGTTCGCGGCTAAGACATCGGCCCGAAGGGTGGGTGCCGGCTTTCGGGCCGATGCGGCAGGATAACCGAGCGCGTCGCTCAGCCCCGTCGGGCGGTGCGCCAGAGCCGCCAGATCTTGCGCCAGCGGGCGATCTCGATCGTCGTGTTGAGCGGGTCGTAGCCGGGCCGCTCCATGGCGGCGAGGTAGGGCTCGATCAGCGCCACGGGCAGGAAGGCGGGCCGGGCGGCGGGGATGATGGTGGCGCGGGCGGCCGCGTACGAGGCGAGGTGCTGGCGCGCCAGCGCCCGCAACTCGGCACAGCTGCGCAGGAGGCCGGGGCCGCCGCGCCCCGTGACGATGTCCTCGCGCGTCACGCCGTTCTTCCGCAGGAGGTCTCCGGGCAGGTAGACCTGCCCCTGGCGGGCATGCCAGGGCAGGGCCCGCAGCAGGCCGGTGATGCCGTAGGCCACGCCGGCATGGCCGGCCGCCGCCGCGCCGCCGGGCTCGGCCCCGTCGGCCAGCACCAGGGCGGAGAGGCGGATCAGCGAGGCGGCGGTCTCGCCGCAATAGCCCTCGAGATCGTTCACCCGCGGCATCGGGTCGTCGTAGAGGTCGAACACCCGGGCATCGATCAGATCGACGAAGGGCTGGCGCCCGAGGCGCCGGGCGACGATGGCGTCTTCCAGGGCCGCCGCGACGGGATTGGCCCGCACGTCGCCCCGCGCCTCGCCCTGGAGTGCGTCGCGCCACCATTGCAGCCGGATCTCGCCGGCCATCGGATTGCCCGCGGCCTCGCGCACCCGGGCGACGGTGAGGCTGAAGGCCGAGAGCGCGAACAGGTGCGGCCGGAAGGCGGGCGGGGCGAACAGCGTGGCAAAGTAGCGATCGGGATCGCCCTCACGCACCAGCTCCTCGCAATGGCGGAAGGCGAAGGCGAGACCCCCGTTCTCGGGGGCGGGGCTCGGCGCGGTGCGGGTCTCGGGTCGCGTCATGCAGCGGGGCTCGCGCGGCGGATCTCTGCGAAGCGGGGCCGCCGTGACCGGCGGACCTCACGAAACGCCCCGGCTCGGCCGGTTCTCTCGCGGGCCGGGTTTCCCGTGAGAGACACCTACGACACGGCGATCAGGGCGGCCGCGACCTTGCGGTTCTCCGCGGCCAGGATGTTGTAAGTGCGCGCCGCCGCCCCCGTCTGCATCGCGTCGAGGCCGATGCCCGCGGCTTTCAGGCGCTGCCGCAGGGCGTCCGGCAGGAAGACGATGTCGGCGCCGGTGCCGACGAGGAGCAGTTCGATGCCCTCCCGCTCGGCCAGGACCGGTGCGAGGCTCGCCGCGTCGATGGCGTCCGCCCGCTCCACGCCCCAGGCATGGACGCCGGAGGGCAGGAGCAGGATCGAGCCCCGATGCGACATGTCGCCGAAGCGGAAGCCGCCATTGCCGTAGGCGTCGATTCCGTGCCGGCCGGGCAGGAAACCGCCGGGGCGATCCGCTCCGCTCATCCCCGCAATCGCCCCCTCACTCCGCCGCCTGGGGCGCCAGCCCGGTCTCGCGCTGGCCCGACTTCGCGCCCGACAGGGTCAGGCCGATATAGATCAGCGACGGGGTCGAGACGAAGATCGCCGAGTAGGTGCAGATCACGACGCCCGCGAGCATCACCACCGCGAAGCCCTTGATCGCCTCGCCGCCGAACATCACCAGCGCCACGAGCGACAGGATGGTCGACATCGAGGTCATCACCGTGCGCGACATGGTGGAGTTGATCGAGAGATTGAGCAGCTCGACCACGGGAATGGTCTTGTAGCGGCGCATCAGCTCGCGGGTCCGGTCGAACACCACCACGGTCTCGTTGAGCGAGTAGCCGACGATGGTCAGGATCGCGGCGATCGAGGTCATGTTGAACTCGATGCGGGTGACGATGAAGACGCCGACCGTCAGCACGATGTCGTGGAGGGTGCCGACGATGGCGCCGAGCGCCAGTTCCCGCTCGAAGCGGAACCACAGGTAGAGCAGCACGGCGAGTACCGAGAGCACGACGCCGACGGTGCCGGACTGAACCAGCTCGCCCGAGACGCGGGGACCCACGGTCTCGGTGCGGCGGAACTCGTACTGCGCGTCGAAGGCGGCGTGCGCCTTCTGCATCACCGTGGTCTGGCCCTGCTCGCCGGCCTGGAGCGGGAAGCGCACCAGCACCTGTCCCTCGCCGCCGAGTTCCTGAACCTCGGTCTCGCCGAAGCCGAACTCGTTGGCGGTGTGGCGGATCGCGGCGACGTCGGCCGTCTGGCCCGGCTTGGCCTGGAGCTCGACGAGCGTGCCGCCCTTGAAGTCGATGCCGTAATTGAGCCCCATGGTGAGGAACAGCACCACGGTCACGACGGAGACGACCGCCGAGAGCGGGAAGGTGAAGCGCCGGAACCGCATGAAGTCGAAATGCGATTCGTCGGGCCAGAGGCGGAGCAGGCGCATGGTCGGTCTCGAAGCCTGAAGGCGGCACGCGCCTTACGGAACGGCGTGGCGGCCGGCTGCGCTGTCGCGGCCGGCCGGCGGTCTCAGAACGGCAGGGCCTTGGGCCGGAAGGTGGTGTACCACACCGCGATCATCATGCGGGTCAGCGTCACCGCCGTGATGACCGTGGTGAGGATGCCGAGGATGAACACCACGGCGAACCCCTTCACCGGGCCCGAGCCCATGAAGAACAGGATGATGGCGGCGATCGCCATGGTCGAGTTCGAGTCGATGATGGTCGCGAAGGCCCGGTCGAAGCCGGCCTGCAGTGCCGAGACCAGGGAGCGGCCGGAGCGGGCCTCCTCGCGCATGCGCTCGTAGATCAGCACGTTGGAGTCGACCGCGGTGCCGATGGTCAGCACGATGCCGGCGATGCCGGGCAGCGTCATCGTCGCCTCCAGCACCGACATCAGGCCGAGGATCAGGCCGACATGCACGAAGAGCGCGATGTTGGCGATGAAGCCGAACACGCCGTAGGTCGCGAACATGAAGATCACGACCAAAGCCGCGGCCACGAGCGTGGCCTTGGTGCCGGCATCGATCGAATCGCGGCCGAGGCCGGGACCGACCACGCGGCGTTCGACCACGGTGAGCTTGGCCGGCAGCGCGCCCGCCCGCAGCAGCACCGAGAGGTCGTTGGCGTCCTTCACCGTGAAGTTGCCGGTGATCTGGCCCGAGCCGCCGGTGATGGCCGAGCGGATCACCGGGGCGGACTGGATCACGCCGTCGAGGATGATCGCCATGCGCCGGCCGACATTCTCGGAAGTGGCCTGGCCGAATTTCTGGGCGCCGCGCAGGTTGAACTTGAAGCTCACCATCGGCTCGTGGGTCTGCGGGTCGAAGGCCGGCTGGGCGTCGGTGAGATCGCTGCCGTCGGCCATCACGCGCCGCTCGACCGGGACCTTGGCGCCGCCCTCATCCTTGTTCGGCAGCAGGTCGACATCGCCCGACGGTGAATCGGCGAGCATGCGGAATTCCAGCTTGGCGGTCTTGCCGAGCTGGTTCTCCAGCTCCTGCGGGTCCTGAAGGCCCGGCACCTGGATCAGGATGCGGTCCGCGCCCTGTTGCTGGATCGACGGCTCCCGGGTGCCGCCGATATCGATGCGGCGTCGCACCACCTCGATCGCCTGGGTCACCGCCCGCCGCGTCCGCTCGGTGATCCCGGCATCGGTCAGGACGAGCTGGATCGTGCCGTTCTCGTTCTCGTTCACCGCCAGCGTCTGGCCGCCGCCGGGGCCGGCGAGGGGGTTGTTGATCGGCTGCGCCAGCTCGCGCAGCTTCGGCATCACCTTGGCGCGGTTGCCCGCGTCGGGGATGCGGATCTCGACGCCGCGGTTGATGACCCGGATGCCGCCATCGGGCGAGACCGAGGCCTCGCGCAGAACCCGGCGCACGTCGTCGCGCAGGCCCGTGGTCATGGATCGGATCAGGTCGGGCTGGTCGATCTCGAGCAGGATCTGCGAGCCGCCCTGGAGGTCGAGGCCGAGCACGATCGCCCGCTGCGGGATGATCCAGCTCGGGAACCACGACGGCAGCGATTGCAGGAACGCCTTGCGGCTGTCGGCCGGGATGAAGCTCGGCACCGCGAGGCTCAGGCCGATCAGGATGACGGCGAGCGTCGCGATGATCTTGGTTCTCGAGAAGCGCAACATCCGCCCGGTTCCGAACTTTTTGTCGTTGGTGCCGGGAGTTGGCCCGGCACGTTGAGGCTGCGTCTCAGGACGCCTTGACGGGCGCGCCCTTGACGCGGACCTCGGAGACCATCGTGCGCACCACCTTCACGCGAACGTTCGGGGCGATCTCGACCTCGATCTCGGGGGCGTCGTCCGTCACCTTGGTGACGCGGCCGACGAGGCCGCCGGTCGTCACGATCGTGTCCTCACGGCGCAGGTTCTTCACCATGCCCTGGTGATCCTTGAGCCGGCGCTGCTGCGGACGCAGGATCAGGAAGTACATGATCACGAAGATCAGGACGAAGGGGACGAACTGCAACGCGACTTCCGCGCCGCTCGCAGCACCGGCTCCTTGCGCGAAGGCGGGGGTGATCACGCGGTCAAACTCCTGAAACGGGGACGAGCCCGCGCATGGAAGAGGGCGGGCCTTGCGAGACGACGGGCCTGTCGAAAAGCGCGCGGACTATAGCCACGGGCGATTCGAAAGCAACGTGGTTGGTTCTGCCGGCCTCGAGCGCCGGCGGCCGCGTCCGCGGCCTTCGGCTTCTCGCTCCGCTCGATGCCTCGGCAAAAGCCGAGGCCGCTGCGCGCGGCGCTCTTCGCGCCGGAGCATACGGTGCTGCCGCGGCTCCCTATTTCTGCGGGAAGCGCCTACACAGCCGCGCGACCCGAGGGCATGGGCCCTCCCCCGAGAACCCGAACCGGACATCGCCATGGCCGCTGAGCCGACGCCCGCCGACCTTCTGCCGCTTCTGGAGCGGATCGCTGCGGCCCTTGAGCGCGCGGCGCCTCCTGCGGTGCCGAAGGTGGACACGGGCGCCGCCGACGCCTTCCTGTGGGGGCCGGAGCGTCGGCTCATCCCGGTGCCCAAGGTCAACCGCGTCGAGATCGGCCTTCTGACCGGCATCGACCGTGCCCGCGACATGCTGGTGGAGAACACCGAGCGCTTCGCCCGGGGGCTGCCGGCCAACAACGCCCTGCTGTGGGGCGCCCGCGGCATGGGCAAGTCGTCCCTCGTCAAGGCGGCCCATGCCGAGATCAATGCCCGCCGCCCCGAGGGCGCGCTGCCGATGAAGCTCGTGGAGATCCACCGCGAGGACATCGAGGCATTGCCCGAACTGATGAGCCTGCTCCGCGAGGACCCCCATCCCTGGCTGGTGTTCTGCGATGACCTCTCGTTCGACGCCGACGACACCTCCTACAAATCGCTTAAGACGGCGCTCGACGGCGGCATCGAGGGGCGGCCGGGGAACGTGCTGTTCTACGCGACCTCCAACCGCCGCCATCTCCTGGCCCGTGAGATGGTCGAGAACGAGCGCTCCACCGCGATCAATCCGGGCGAGGCGGTGGAGGAGAAGGTGTCGCTCTCGGACCGCTTCGGTCTCTGGCTCGGCTTCCACAAATGCAGCCAGGACGAGTATCTCGCGATGATCCGCGCCTATGTGGAGCGCCATCGCCTCGCGGTGGAGCCTGACAGGCTGCGCGCCGAGGCGCTCGAATGGGCCACCACCCGCGGCTCGCGCTCGGGGCGCACGGCGTTCCAGTTCATTCAGGATCTGGCGGGGCGGCTGGGGCAGCGGCTCGACGGGTGAGGCGAGAAGGGCCTCAGATCAGCCGCAGGCGGGACAGCAGCCGGGCGAGGTAGGGGCGCAGGGGCAGGGAGAGGCGATAGGCCGCCTCGGCCGGGATGAGAAAGGGGCGCGTGCCGAACAGGCGGGCGTCGAGGATCCGCCCGAGCCAGCGCCAGCCCGGCAGGGTCAGCCAGATCCGCGCGAAGGCCGCGGCCCCGTCGCTGAGGCGTCCGTCGCGCGCCCGCACGTGGAACCGGTGCAGGGCCGTGGCCCGGTCGAGGTCCGGACCCAGCCGCGCCGCGCCCTCCCCCGCAGCGTCCACGAAAGCGAGCCGCTCGGCGCCGCGGCTGTTCCGGTAATGGTCGATCTCGGCGCGGCAGAGCGGGCAACGGCCGTCATAATAGACCGTCAGCTCGGTCGCATCCGCCGGCGGCGCGGAAGGGGACGGGCCGGTGGGCGTGGTCATCGGGGCGCTCCTGCGGCGTCGAGCGAATGGCGAAGGCCTACGGCTTGCGACCGGGCGGGGTGACCGGCTCGGCGGGACCGTCAATGGCGCGGACTTGGTTGGCGGTCGGTCCGGTGCTGAGGAACAGCGCGACGATGCCGAGCCCGATGACCATCACGCCGATCACGAAGGCCATGAAAAACTTGTCGGCCGTCTTCATCGCGGTCCCATCCTCCCTTCGCCGGTCGCCCGCGCCACAGTGATGACCGTGCGGTCGCGAGCATGGTGCATTGCCTGACCCGAGATCGGGCGCGGCGGGCCGGCGTCCAGTCGGCGGATCCCGTTCCTCGCAAATATGTGAAATCTTGCCAAGGTTTCCTGGCAATATTGCGAGTGAGGGCAACGGATTGTCTGAGATAATTTTCTGTATTGGCGAATTGTCGCAGCATAGAACGCTGCGAAGAAGCAGGCGTTGGGTGTCGAGTTCCTGAAATTGGAGAGGTTTTCGCGAGATGTCCGAACGTCTGTCGGCCGTGCGGCACTCCGCCATCACGCCGCCCGCCGCGGCACCGAAGCCGCGATGAGGATGGGCGAACGCGCGATGACCCTCTTCCGCTCCGAGACGCCTCCGCCGCCGGCCAGCCTCGATTTCGGCGTCGCGCCGGAGAGCGCCGCGCCGAACACGGCGCAGTTGAAGGCCGACATCGATTCCGGTCGGACCGGCGACAAGGTTCCGCACGGCGATGTGGGCGCGGCCCCGCTCGGCACCTGCGAGGAGGCCGGCGGCACGCCGCCGACCCCGCAGGAAGTCCGGATGGCGCGCCGCTACCGGGCCTCGCCCGCGGTGCGGGCGGCGGCCGACCCGCACGGCGAGCGCTCCTTCGTCATGCCCCTGTTCTGGGCCACGGCAGGAAGCATCGGCGGCCTCATCGCCCTCGGCCTGATCCTGTTCCCGGGCTGATCGGCTCTGATCGGCACGAACGGAAACGGCGGCTCCCACCGGAGCCGCCGTTTCCGTCATTCCAAGTCGATCAGTTGCTGGCGAGATGCGGCATCGGATCGACCGGGGTCGCGCCCTTCCGGATCTCGAAATGCAGCTGCGGCGAGGTGACGTTGCCGGTCGCACCCGACTTGGCGATGGTCTGGCCGCGCTTCACCTTCTCACCCGGCCGCACGTCGAGCTCGCCGTTATGGGCGTAAGCGGAGACGTAGCCGTTGTTGTGCCGCACCAGCACCAGCTTGCCGTAGCCCTTCACGTCGGAGCCCGCGTAAGCCACCGTGCCGTCCTCGGCGGCCTTGACCGGCGTGCCCTCGGGCACGGCGATGTTGATGCCCTCGTTGCCGCCCGAGCCGTAACCGTTGATGACGCGGCCCTTGGCTGGCCAGCGGAACGACTCGGCGGTGGCCGCCGGGGCGGCGATCGGCGCGGTCGGCTCCGCGCTCGCCACCTTCACCGGGGCGGGCGCCGGGGCGGCGGCCTGCTTGGTCTCCTTCGCCTCCTTGGCCTCTTTGGCCTCCTTGGCGGCAGCCTTCGCGGCGGTTTCCGCAGCCTTGGCCTCGGCGATCTTCTTGGCGGCGTCCGCCTTGGCCTGCTTGGCCTCCGCATCCGCCTTGCGGGTGGCCTCGGCCTCGGCGGCGCGCTTGGCCTCCGCCTTCGGATCCACCTTCGCTTCCGCCTTGGCCTCGACCTTGTCGGTTTGGCCCGGGCGAACGCGCTTCTTGACCTCGGCGAGCTTGCCCTCGGCCTTCTTGGCTTCCGCCTCGGCCAGCTTCTTGGCCTCGACCGCCTTCTTCACGTCGGCGAGCTTCTTCGATTCCGCGGCCTTGGCGGCGGCGGCCTTCTCGGCGGCCTTGGCCTCGGCGATCTTGGCGGCGGCGGCCTGCCGCTCGGCCTCGCGGCGCGCCTCCGCCGCCTTCGCCTCCGCCGCGCGGGCGGCCTCGGCGGCCTTCTTCTCGGCGAGCTTGTCCGCCGGCTTTCCGAATTGCAGCTTGGGCGCGGGCGCCGGGGCGGCAGCCCGCGGGGTCATGGCGCGGCCCGCATCCGGATTCATGCCGGCCACCGACGGGTTCATGCCGGAAACGGCGCCCGTGGCCTCGGTCGTCGCCACGCGGGTGGCGGCGGCGGTCGGGCTCGGGCTGATCGCCATGGGGCGGGGCGAGAGATTCGGGGCGGGCAGATCCTGCGCCTGGACGCGGGGCGTGCGAATCGCCGGCGCGGGCGCCATGTCGGCCTCCGCCCCCTCCCCGCCGAGGCTGCCGGTGGAGGCAGGCTCGCTGCCCATCATCCCGGCGAAGGGATTGGTGAAGGGATCGCCCAATCGCGAGGCATCCGACGAACAGGCGGCAAGACTGCCACCGATGACGGCGATGAGGGCGAAGCGCGACACCGTCCTCAAGCCCAGAACCGAACCCCGAACCCGCATCGACGCACCCGTTCCACCTGACGCAACCTGATGGAGCCATTCAAACGGGATTCAGGTTAAGCATCCGTTCCCGTGGCCCCGATGCGAGTCAGTTTCGTGCGGGTGCGCCACCGTTTGCGGCCTTCAGGACACGCGCCCCCGCCCCGGCGTCATCGGTCCGAGCCGCAGCGCCGGCCCCTCCAGGCGGGCCGGCGGCGCCTCGCCCTCGCGCGCGATCGTCACGAGGCGGCAACCGCGACCGCTCCAGAGGCCCATGACCAGCCGCCCGCCCGGCTTCAGCGCGGCGGGCAGGTGCGGCGGAAGCGCGGCCACGCCGCCATTGACGAGGATCCGGTCGAAGCTGTGCCGCTCGGCGCTGTCGGGGCCGAGCCCGTCGGCGGCCTCCACCGTGGCGTCGTTGAGGTTAACGCCGAGCCGCTCGCGGGCGGCGCGGGCCAGCCCGGGATAGCGTTCCAGGCTGCGCACATGGCCGGCTCCGAGCCGCACCAGCAGGGCGGTGACGTAGCCCGAGCCGGTGCCGATCTCCAGGACGCGGACGCCGGGACGCATGTCGAGCGCGCCGAGCATCGCCGCGGCCACGGACGGCGCCGTCATGGTCTGCCCCTGCGGCAACGGCAGGGCGATGTCGCGCCGGGCATGCTCGCGCAGGGGGGCGGGCGCGAAATGCTCGCGCGGCACCTGTTCCATCGCCCGCAGCACGGCGGTGTCGCGCACGCCGCGCTCGCGCAGGGCCAGCACGAAGGCGGCGCTGCCGATCGCCCGGCTGAGGCCCGCCGCGTCGTCGGGCCCGGCCACCCTACTCCTCGAACGCCTTGGCGAAGCGGGTCAGCTCCGGCTCGTCGGTGAGGTCGAGCCGCAGCGGCGTCACCGAGATGCGGTTCTCCGCGATCGCCTTGAGGTCGGTGCCGTTGCCCGGCTCGAACCGCGCCTTGGCGAAGGCCAGCCAGAAATACGGATTGCCGCGCCCGTCCTGTCGGGCGTCGATCCGCAGGAGCTCCTGGTTGCGCCGCCCCTGGGACGAGACCGCGATGCCTTCAACCGCGTCCGGCTCGCAATCCGGGAAGTTGACGTTGACGAGGATGCCCGGCTCGATCCCGGTCTCCAGGATCTTCCGAATCACCCGTGGCCCGTGGGCGGCGGCGCAGTCCCATTTCAGGCTGGCCCGCCCGCCCGCGCCGTAGGCTTGGCTGAGCGCGATCGAGCGGATGCCGAGGATCGTGCCCTCCATGGCGCCCGCGATGGTGCCCGAATAGGTCACGTCCTCGGCGACGTTCTGGCCGCGATTGACCCCCGAGAGCACGAGGTCCGGCTTATGATCCTTCAGGATATGCGCCACACCCATGATGATGCAGTCCGACGGTGTGCCCTTCACCGCGAAGCGCTGCTCCGAGATCTGCCGCAGCCGCAGCGGATCGTTGAGCGAGAGGGAGTGCGAGACGCCCGACTGGTCGGTCTCGGGGGCGACCACCCAGACGTCGTCGCTGAGCGCGCGGGCGATGCCCTCCAGCGTCTCCAGGCCCGGCGCGTGAATGCCGTCGTCGTTGGTGACCAGGATGCGCATCAGTGGTTCGGTCCCTCGATCCGGGTGAGGCCGCCCATATAGGGCACGAGCACCGACGGGATCGTGATGCTGCCGTCGGGGTTCTGGTAGTTTTCCATCACGGCGATGAGCGCCCGGCCGACCGCGACGCCCGAGCCGTTGAGGGTATGGACGAAATTGACCGCCTTGCCTTCCTTCGCCCGGAAGCGCGCGCCCATGCGCCGGGCCTGAAAGTCGCCGCAGACCGAGCAGGACGAAATCTCGCGAAACGTCTGCTGGCCCGGCACCCAGACCTCGATGTCGTAGGTCTTCTGGGAGGCAAACCCCATATCGCCGGTGCAGAGCGTCATGACCCGGTAGCTCAGATCGAGCTTCTTCAGGACCGCCTCAGCGCAGGCGAGCATGCGCTCGTGCTCCTCCGCCGACCTGTCCGGCGTGGTGATCGAGACGAGTTCGACCTTGTTGAACTGGTGCTGGCGCAGCATGCCGCGGGTGTCGCGCCCGGCCGCGCCGGCCTCGGCCCGGAAGCAGGGGGTGAGCGCGGTGAGACGCAGGGGCAGCGCGTCCTCGGTGAGGATCGATTCGCGCACGAGATTGGTGAGCGGAACCTCCGCCGTGGGGATCAGCCAGTAGCCGTCGCCGGCCGCGAACTGATCCTCGCGGAATTTCGGCAACTGCGCCGTGCCGAACATCGCCTCGTCGCGTACGAGGACCGGCGGCACTACTTCTGTATACCCATGCTCGCCCGTGTGCAGATCGAGCATGAACTGGCCGAGCGCCCGCTCCAGCCGGGCGAGCTGACCCTTGAGCACCACGAAGCGCGAGCCCGAGAGCTTCGCGGCTGCCTCGAAATCCATCAATCCGGTGGCTTCGCCCAGCTCGAAATGCTGGCGACCCTCCGACAGCGTCTCGCGGGAAGACGCGAAGTCGCGATACAGGACGTTGCCGTGCTCGTCGGCGCCCTCGGGCACCTCGTCCTTCGGCCGGTTCGGGATCGCGGCCAAGCGTTCGTCGAGAAGCTTCGCCGCCTCGCCCTGCGCGGCTTCGAGTCCCGGCGCCTCGTCCTTGAGGCGGGCGACCTCGGCCATCAGCGCCGCGGCGCGGGCCTCGTCCTTGGCCTTCTTGGCGCCGCCGATCTCCTTGGACAGCGCGTTGCGCCGCTCCTGATTCGCCTGCGCCGCCGAGACCGCCGCCTTCCGGGCATCGTCGAGGGCGATCAACTCGGCCGAGAGGGGCGCGAGGCCGCGGCGCGAGAGGTCGTGATCGAAGCCTTGCGGGTTCTCGCGGATGGCGCGGATGTCGTGCATGGACGGCTCTCGGGGCTCGGACGGGGCCCGCTTTGCCGCAACGCACCCGGCACCACAAGAGCGGTCGGAACCGGATCGCGTGCGGCCGGGCGCTGAAGCGCCCGGCCGCACGCGCGCAAAAGATTACTTGATGAGCTTGATCAGGGCCTTGCCCGGCTTGGTCTTCAGCTCCTTGGCGTCGAGGGTGCCGTCATTGTCCGGATCGGCATCCTTGAAGAGGGCCTCGACCAGGGCGAGGTATTCCTTCTTGTCGATCGTGCCGTCCATGTCCGGGTCGCCGCTCTTGAACAGCTTCGGGCTCAGGACGCCCTTGAGCTCCTTCTTGTCGAGGGTGCCGTCCTTATCCGGATCGAGAGCGTCGAACTTCGCCGAAGCGGCGGCCTGCACTTCCTTGAGATCGAGCGTACCGTCCTTGTCGGGGTCGAGCGCGGTGATGACCGAGCTCTTCTGGGCGAAGGCGGGGCCGATGCCGGCGACCATCGGCAGGGTCAGGGCGAGGGCGAGGGCGGCGCTGCGGGGTAGGGACATGCGTCAACTTCCAAGGCACGAGGAATCGCCGGCGAGCGGCAGGCCACGCGGGCAGCGGCCTTCACATACGCTAAGAGAAATGTTGCGCTGCGGCAATCGAATTCGGGAGAATCTGGCAAAAACGCTGGGAGAATCGCTCCGCGTAGAGATGAATCCAGAGTCCGATTCGATGCCCATCCGAGCGGGGCGCGGTGCGGTCCTCAACGAGCGTCCAGCTTGCAGGGTCGGCTTGGCAGCATCATATCTCCGGTTCTGCAGGATTTTTCCGGTGTTTCCTCAAGCGCTTGGCCTTCGGAGCGGGTGTTTGTGAGAAATATAAGTGACGGGCCCGCTTGAATTGTGCCCAATGGAAAGTCTATATCAAGGGTGTCGAACACGAGGGGCCGAGCACTGAAACGGCACCGCCTCCGTTCGAGGTAGGGCCGGTCATGAGACCGACCCTCGTATTCAAATTGCTACTTGGAGACACGCCATGAAGTGGTCCGCTCCCGTCGTTGCCGAGATCTGCGTCGGCATGGAAGTCACCTCCTACGAGTCCGCTGAGATCGACACCTTCAACTAAGAAGGTCGTCCCGGCCCTCGGGCCGGTCTCGCTCACACCAATCGCCAGCTTTGGAGAAACGTCATGAAGTGGTCCGCTCCCGTCGTTGCCGAGATCTGCGTCGGCATGGAAGTCACCTCCTACGAGTCCGCTGAGATCGACACCTTCAACTAAGAAGGTCGTCCCGGCCCTCGGGCCGGTCTCACTCACACCAATCGCCAGCTTTGGAGAAACGTCATGAAGTGGTCCGCTCCCGTCGTTGCCGAGATCTGCGTCGGCATGGAAGTCACCTCCTACGAGTCCGCTGAGATCGACACCTTCAACTAAGAAGGCGTCACCGGATTTGACCGGTGATCAGGGGCGTCGTCCGAAAGGGCGGCGCCCCTTTCTCTTGCCGACCATCTCCTGCTGATGAAACGACAAGACCCGGACGGCTATCAGCCGCCCGGGTCTTGTCGTTTCGGTAATCGCGAATCACGCTCGGGCTCGAGTCGTGGATCGGATCGATCCAGACACGCCTCGATCCGATGTTCCGGACTTGCGCCTTTTTCAGGAATGAGGATCCGCCCTTAGAGCCGGTGGCGGATCTGGTCGGTCCAGAAGCGCGCACAGGTCCGGTGTTCCGGACGTGTGCCTCCCATCTGAGGTTTGAGCGCTTCCGCTCCTCAGAGACGGTAGCGGATCTGGTCGGTCCAGAAGCGCTCGAGGCGGGTCAGCGCCTGGTTGAGGCGGCCGAAATCATCCTCGGAGATGCCGCCGATCGGCTGGATCGTGCGGGAATGCTTGTCGTAGAGGCCCTGGATCACGTCGTGGATCTCGCGGCCCTTGCTCGTCAGGCTGATGCGCACCGAGCGGCGGTCGGTCTTGGAGCGGGCGTGGTGGAGGAAGCCTGCCTCGACCAGCTTCTTGACGTTGTACGAGACGTTCGAGCCGAGATAGTAGCCCTTGGAGCGCAGCTCGCTCGCGGTCAGTTCCTTGTCGCCGATATTGTAGAGCAGGAGCGCCTGGACGCTGTTGACGTCCTCGCGGCCGCGGCGGTCGAACTCGTCCTTGATCACGTCGAGAAGGCGGCGGTGCAGGCGCTCCACGAGGTGCAGGGCCTCGAGGTAGGAGCCGGCGGCGCCGAGGGCCTCGGCGGTCTCGGCGGGCTTGCGGGCGGTGTTGGCGGCCTTCGTGGACATCGGTCGAGCCTCTCTGTCGGGTCGTGCCGGCTGCTTCGTCCGGCATCGCTTATAGGCTGAACCTAGGTGCCTCGAATGAAAGCCGATTTAAGCGACAGGATGAACTTCCGATTTACTTCTGTCGGTAAATGCAAAATGAAACGTTCGCTTTGACGTTTTGTTCAGCCAACATCGCGCGCCGCAAGCCAGGATAACACGAAGTAAATTGCGACGATGCTTGCCTGCACTGCGATCAGCGGAGTGGAGATCGGCAGAAGCTGCGGCGTCAGCACGGCGAGCGTCAGCGCCGAGGTCGCGGCGAGCAGCCAGACCACCCCGCCCCAGGCGCTCGTCAGCCACAATCCGACCGCCGCCACGAAATCGATCACCGCGAAGAACACGATCGTCGCCTGCCGCCCGGGGGAGAGGTCGGCGAACGGGCTCGCACCCGGTAACAGGTCGAGGATCTGGGCCCAGGTGGTGAGCCCCTTGGCGACCCAGGCCAGGGCGGCGATGCGCATGAACCAGACCAGCACCACGTCCCAGCGGGTCTGCTGGCGCGGCGTGGCCTCCTCGATGCGGTCGACCGCCCCCGATCCCGTGCTCGGACGTCCGCGTCCGTCCCGGGTCGTGCCGACCTTGGCGAGCGCCTTCATGGCCGTGGTCCCTCGCTGCCGTCGAAGCGGGGCGTCGCGTCGTCCGCGTCCACGAAGGCGGCCTCGATCGCCGCCGCATCGACGGCCTCCAGCGTGGCCGGCTGCCAGGCGGGCCGGTTGTCCTTGTCGACGATCACGGCGCGCACGCCCTCGTAGAAGTCTCGTCCCCGCATCACCCGCGCGCAGAGCCGGAACTCGGCCCGCATGGCCTGGGCGAAGCTCAGCGACGGCCCCCGGCGCATCTGCGCCAGGGCGATGGTGAGGCTGGTGGGCGAGCGGGTGCGGATCGTTGCCGCCGTTCGCGCCGCGAAATCGGATCCGTCCCGGGCCGCCGCGTCGAGCCGTTCCAGGATGGCGGTGACGGTGTCGGCACAGAAGCAGGCGTCGATGGTCGTGCGCTCGGCCACCAAGGGGCCGCTGTCCGACGGCGCGGCGGCGAAGTCGGCGAGGGTTGCCGCGATGTCGCCGCCCCGGGCGAACCCGTCGAGCACGGCCTCGAAATCGGCGGCCCGGACCGCGTGGGTCGCAAGCCCGACCTGGAGCGCGTCGCCGGCCCCGATCCGGCTGCCCGTGAGGGCGAGATAGGCACCGGTGCGACCGGGCAGGCGCGGCAGGGCATAGGTCGCGCCGATATCGGGAAAGAAGCCGATGCCGGTCTCGGGCATGGCGAAGCTGTAGCTCTCGGCGGCGACCCGTACGTCGCCGTGCAGGGAGATGCCGACGCCGCCGCCCATCACGATGCCCTCGATCAGCGCGACATAGGGCTTCGGAAACGTCTTCACGAAGGCGTCGAGCAGGTATTCCTCGCGCCAGAACTCCATGACCTCGGCAAGGCGCCCGGCTTGGCCCAGGGCATGGATGCGGCGGATGTCGCCGCCCGCGCAGAAGGCGCGCCCGCCCGAGCCCCGCACCGCGACGCGGGTGACGGCCGGGTCGTCCGCCCAGGCCCGGAGCTGCCGGTGCAGGGCCGTGACCATCGGCAGGGTGAGAGCGTTGAGCGCCTTCGTCCGCACGAGGGTGGCGATGCCCACCGCCCCGCGCCGCTCGAACGTGATCTCAGGCTCCGCCGCGTCCGCCATGCCGCCTCTTTCCCGCCTCGCCTGCCCGGCTTCGAACGTCCCGGCCTCTCCCCGCGTCCTGAGGTGCCGCGAAGCGGCTTCGAAGGAGGGCTCGGGGAAGCGCCCGATCCCCGCGAGTCTCCTGCGGGAGGCGATCGGGTCCCGTGTGAGGGGCTCTTAGACGAAGTCCGGGTGAACGCGTCAATGCGCGGCTTGCCTGACAGGGGACGGCGTCCCCGGCCTGCGGCAACGACGGCTATCGGGGGTGATTCGGGATGTGCTAGGCCCCTGCCCGCTCATCCGAAGGCCGGAGCCCGCTATGCCGCCCGCCAGTCCGCCCGCCAGTCCGCCCGCTTTGCCGAACGAACCGCGCCCGCTCGCCATCGAGACCGCGCGGGAGGCCGCACCCGGCGCGGGCCCCCTGAGCCTCACTCAGCGCCCACGCCGCAACCGCAAGGCCGATTGGTCGCGCCGGCTCGTGCGCGAGCATACGCTCACCGTCGACGACCTGATCTGGCCGCTCTTCGTGATCGAGGGCAGCGGCCGCCGCGAGCCGATCGCATCGATGCCGGGCGTCGAGCGGCTCAGCATCGACGAGGCCGTGCGCGAGGCCGAGCGGGCCGCCAAGCTCGGCATCCCGGCGATCTCGTTCTTCCCCTATACCGAGCCGTCGCTGCGCGATCCGACCGGTTCCGAGGCCCTCAATCGCGAAAACCTCGTCTGCCGGGCGGTGCGGGCGGTGAAGCGGGCCGTGCCCGAGATCGGCGTGATGACGGATGTCGCGCTCGATCCCTATACCAGTCATGGCCATGACGGACTGATCGAGGACGGTGCCATCCTCAACGACGAGACCGTGGCGGTGCTGGTCGAGCAGAGTTTGATCCAGGCCGAGGCCGGCACCGATATCATCGCCCCCTCCGACATGATGGACGGGCGCGTCGGCGCGATTCGCACGGGCCTCGACCGGGCGGGCTTCCGCGACGTGCAGATCATGGCCTACGCGGCGAAGTATGCGAGCGCCTTCTACGGGCCGTTCCGCGACGCCATCGGCACCAAGGCGGCCCTGGTCGGCGACAAGCGCACCTACCAGATGGACCCCGGCAACGGGGCGGAAGCCCTGCGCGAGGTCGCCCTCGACCTGGCGGAAGGGGCCGATTCGGTGATGGTGAAGCCCGGCCTGCCCTATCTCGACATCATCAGCCGGGTGAAGACCGAGTTCGGCGTGCCGACCTTCGCCTATCAGGTGTCCGGCGAATACGCGATGATCGAGGCGGCGGCCCGCAACGGCTGGCTGGACGGCGACCGCGCCATGACCGAGAGCCTCCTCGCCTTCAAGCGGGCGGGCGCGGACGGGGTGCTGACCTACTACGCGCCCCGCGTCGCCGAGCGCCTGCGCGCGGGCGCCTGACAAAGACGCCCCGGAGAAGCCCTGTGGCGCGCCCGGCCCCGCGGGCGGCCCTGGCCGGTGCCCTCGCCCTCGGCTGGCTCGCCGCCGGCTTCGGCTGCGACACCGCCACCGATATGCGCCGGGAGACCCTGTGCCGCCGCGCCCTGCCCGCCCTCTCGCCGGAGGGGGCGGCGTTGCGCCTGCTGCGGGTCGGCCCCGGCTCCGGGCGCGGCAGCGTGCGCGTCGATTATCGGCTGGCGGGCGCCGACGGTGCCCCGCTCAAGGGTGAGGAGGCGCGCGTGCGCTTCCTCGTCTGCACCTTCGGTCCCGGCACCGAACTGACGGCCCTGACCACCGAGCGCGGCCCGGTCAACGGCGCCTCGCTCTACCTTCTCCGGCATTACTACTTGGAGACCCCCGAGGCCGAGGCTTCCGATCCTGGCGGCCGCTGACGCTCGGCCGGGCAGAGATCGAGCGCATTCAGCATCGCGGGATAATCGGCGAGGTGAACCGTGTCCGACAGGGCGCCGGGCCGGGCGAGACCCGGTTCGTCCGCGCGCAGCACCGCGAACGGATCGAGGAACCGGCAGGTCGGCGGACGGCACAGCCCGCGCAGGATCTCCGAATAGACCGCCACCGCCGCAGGGTCGCGCTTGCCCACCGCATCCCGCCCGATCGGCGGCACCGCCGCGACCCTAAGCGTGCGGGTTTGGGCGCCGAGCCGTGCGAGGCTCGCGGCCACCTCCGCCGTGAAGCGCGCCCGCGCCGCGCCAGAGAGCGGCGTGGCGGTGCGCAGGATGTCGTTGGTGCCGACGATGAGGATGCCGAGCCGGGCGGGGCGGGTGACCGGCAATCCGGCGAGGAAGGCGGTGATCTCGGCGGCCTGCGCGCCGGCCAGGCCGGCATTGACGAGGGGGCCGCAGGCAAGCGCGCCGGCGCCGGCGAGCTCCGCGTGGGAATTGCCCACGATCAGAACCGCGTCCGGGCTGACCTGTGCGAGCGCCGCGGCGACGACCGGGCGGCGCGCCGCCGCATGCGCCGCAAAGGCCCGGTCGAGCCTGCGAACGGGGACGCGGTCGCCGGGGACGGTGACGGCGAGCAGGCCGAGGCCCAACCCGAAGAGAAACCGGTGAAGAGCCCGACGCGGGCCCGGTCCCCCGGGTGATGCGTGGCCGGTGACAGGGCTGACGGACGTCATCGCGCAGGCACGGTCGAGAGGCGCCGAACCCTTCGGCGGAACGCCTCCGGATCGACTGCGAAGCGCCGTCTGATGCCTCGGCGATCTTGCGGTGGGCTGGCGGCGCGCAAAGGCTCCGCTGCCGCGTCACTCCACCGGGGGGCGCTCCCTTCACCCGCTGCCTCCGCCCACTCCCTTGGCAGGACGCGGCGCCCTCACCACTTCAGGGTGAACCTTCACCGGTCGACGGAGCGCCGGCCATGACGAATTTCGAGCCGGGCTACCGCCCCGGTACCACCCATGATCCGAGCATCATGCCCGGCTACGGCGCCGTGCCGGTGCCCTATATCCGCGCGAGCCTCGGCGGGCGCTCGGTCGCCTATCTGCTCGACCTGCTGTTCATTCTCGGTTTCACGGCGGTTCTCGGCACGGCGATCTTCCTCGTCGGCGTCGTCACCTTCGGCCTCGGCTGGGCTCTGTTCCCGATCCTCGGCGTCAGCGGGATCCTCTACAGCGCCATCACCGTCGGCGGGGCGAAGCAGAGCACCCTCGGCATGCGGATGATGGGCCTGCGCGTCGTGGCACCCGAGAGCGGACGCCCGGTCGACATGCTGACGGCGGCGGTGCACGCGCTGCTGTTCTACGTGGCGGTCTCGACCTTCCTGCTCTGGTGTTTCGACATCCTGTTCGGCCTCGTGCGGTCCGACCGGCGCCTCGGCCACGACGTCCTGCTCGGCCTGGCGGTGGTGCGGATCTGACCTCCGGGCGGCCGGCGCGGCACGCGCCGGCCGTCCTCGATGATGTGACGCAACCGCCCGATTCGAACGATTGTCCGCCTCCATCGGCATCATCGCGGTTGAGCGCGGCCGCGATCCCGCTACATTGGATTTCGGCGGTGCGGCCGCTCGTGCCGCCGGCCCCGAGGGCGAGCCTTTAGCAGCGTGACCAGCCACCCCCGCGACACACCGCAATTCTATCTCACGGCGCCCTCCCCCTGCCCCTACCTGCCGGGCCAGGAGGAGCGGAAGGTGTTCACCCATCTGGTCGGACGCCGCGCCCGCGACCTCAACGAGATCCTGACCCAGGGCGGCTTCCGGCGCTCGCAGACCATCGCCTATCGCCCCGCCTGCGAGTCCTGTCGCGCCTGCGTCTCCGTGCGGGTGGTGGTGGAGGATTTCCGCAGCACCGGCAGCCAGCGCCGGGTGCTGCAGCGCAATGCCGGCTTGATCGGCACGCCGGAGCCGAATCGCCCGGCCTCGGAGCAATACGCCCTGTTCCGCCGCTACCTCGATGCCCGCCACGGCGACGGCGGCATGGTCGACATGACCGTGCTCGACTACGCCATGATGATCGAGGACAGCCACGTGGACACCCATCTCGTGGTCTATCGCGAGCGTGGACCCGACACCGCGATCCACGGCCGCGGGGTCGGCGCGCCGGTCGCCGTCTGCCTGACCGACGTGCTCGCCGACGGCCTGTCGATGGTCTACTCGTTCTACGATCCCCAGGCCGCCGAACGGTCGCTGGGCACCTTCATGATCCTCGACCACATCCGCCGCGCCCGGGCGCTCGGCCTGCCGTATCTCTATCTCGGCTACTGGGTCGATGGCTCCCGGAAGATGGACTACAAGGCCAAGTTCAAGCCGCAGGAGCGGCTGATGCCGCAGGGATGGGTGCGGGTGGAGTAGGGGCGCGGCGATGGTTCATGCCATTGCATCCGTCCCGTGAAGGACCGACCGCTTCATACGGTCGTCGAGACCGAAGCCTACCTGACGCGATGCCGGAATCTTGCGCTCACTGACGCGATGCGGGTCGGCATCGTCGATCAAGTCGCTGCCGATCCATCTGCGGGCGATCTCGTACGCGGTTCGGGGGGCGTCAGAAAGGTGCGGTATGGCGGTTCGGGCGGTCACCGCATCATGGTGGCCTATCTTGGAGGCACCGTACCAGTCTATCTCCTTTCGATCCTGGCCAAAGGACAGCAGGCGAATTTCACCGCTTCGCAGATCGCCACGATGTATGATCTGACGAAGGCACTGAAGCGGTACTGGGGCGAGCGGCTCAAGACAGGAGACGGCCTGTGAAGGATGTGACCGACGACATCTTCGCCGATATCGTCGCGGGGCTTGGACAGGCTGCTGCCCACGCCCGAGGCGAGGCCGTGCCCGGTCTCGTCCTCCATGCACCGCCTCCAATGGATGTGACGGCGATCCGCAAGCGTACGGGCAAGAGCCGACCTGATTTCGCACAAAGCATCGGCGTGCCGGTCGATACGTTGCGGCAGTGGGAGACGCGGCGGCGACAGCCGCGGGGGGCCGCCCTGGTGCTGCTGACGCTTCTCGATCGAAACCCGCGTTTAGTCGAAGACACGCTCGAATCGCGTTCCTGATCGATTGCCCGATCGACCGGTGCCTCGCCGGGCACGACGATGTCAGCATGTCGCCGTCGCGCGCTGAGGTGCGACGGCAAGTGCAAAAAGTTCAGTTCCGCGCAGCCCGGAAGGTGTCGCAGGACTTCGTCTGCCCGCTCTTGTAGCCGGTCAGGAACCAGCGCATCCGCTGCTCGGACGAGCCGTGGGTGAAGGAATCCGGCACGGCATAGCCCTGCGCCTTCTCCTGCAGCTTGTCGTCCCCGATGGCGCTCGCCGCGTTCAAGGCTTCCTGGATGTCGCTCTGATCGAGGGAATTCCAGCGGTCGTTGGAGTTCTTGGCCCAGACGCCGGCGAGGCAATCGGCCATGAGCTCGACGCGCACGGAGAGCTGGTTGGCCTCGCGCTCGCTGTCCGCCGATTGCTTGCGGCTGTCGACCTTGCCGAGGATCCCGAGCACGTCCTGGACGTGGTGGCCGACCTCGTGGGCGATGACGTAAGCGTAGGCGAAGTCACCCTTCACGCCGAACTTCGTCCGCATCTCCTGGAAGAAGCCGGTGTCGAGATAGACCTTCTTGTCGAGCGGGCAGTAGAACGGCCCCATCGCGGCCTGGGCCTGGCCGCAGCCCGAGCGGGTGCCGCCCTGATAGAGCACCATAGTGGTCGGCGTGTATTGCCGCCCGGTCTGGTTGGGCAGGATCTCCTTCCAGACGTCTTCGGTGTTGCCGAGGATCTTGGCCGCGAATTGACCGGTCTGATCGGTCGGAGCCTGACGCCGCTTGGCCTGCGTCTCGGGATCGACCCGCTCCTCGCGCTGGCGCCCGCCGGTGATCTGCTCGGCGCCGCCCATCAGGATCGCCGGGTTGATGCCGGTGACCCAGGAGATCAGCAGCACGATCACGATCGCGCCGATGCCCAGGCCCCCCGCGCCGCCGCCGGGAAAGCCGAAGCCGCCGCCCCCGCCACCCTCGCCGCGCCGGTCCTCGACATTCTCGGAGGCGCGAAAGTCATCCCAGCGCATGGCGCTCCCTACCCTTTCCGCCCGCGGGCGAGGCAATCCTGTAGAATGAGCCCGCGATCGATACGGTTCCGCTTAAACGCCTCTAGCGGCCGGCGTCGAGGGCCGCCTTCAGCATTCGGAAGTCGCGCCAGGCCAGCCGCTTCTGCACCGGCTGGCGCAGCAGGTAGGCCGGATGGAGGGTCGCGAGCGCCTTGATCTCGCGTCCGTCGCTCAGGCGGTAGGGATAGAAGCGCCCGCGCGCCTTCAGGATGCCGTCCTTGGTGCCGGTCAGGGTCTGCGTCGCGGGCGCGCCGAGGCAGACCAGGAGTTCGGGATTGGCCAGTTCGATCTGCCGCTCGATGAAGGGCCGGCAGATCGCGACCTCCTGCGGGGTCGGGTTGCGGTTGCCCGGCGGGCGCCAGGGCACGATGTTGGCGATATAGGCGCCGGTGCGATCGAGGCCGATCGCCGCCATCATCCGGTCGAGGAGCTGGCCCGAGCGGCCCATGAACGGCTTGCCGATCCGGTCCTCGTCGGCGCCGGGGGCCTCGCCCACGAACATCACCCGCGCCTGCGGATTGCCGTCGGCGAAGACGAGGTTCTTCGCCGTGAAGCGCAGGCCGCAGCCCTCGAAGCCCCGGAGCAGGGCTTCGAGATCGTCGAGGCTCTCCATCTGCGCGGCCCGCGCCCGGGCGTCGTCGGCCGCCTCGCCGGGCTTGGCGGAGGCCGCGTTGCCGTAGGTCCGCGGCGCCTCCCTCGACGGCGGATCGCGGCTCGGCAACTCGCGTCGGAATGGGTCGTCCGCGGGAGGCTCGTCCTGTGCCTCGTTCCGGGCCTGAGCCGGAGCACGCGGCGCCGGCGGCGGGGTGCGGCGGGGCGACGGTTCCGGCTGCGGGGCAGCGGCCTCGGCCTCGCCGAACCGATCATGCGGCGCCTCATCCAAGGCGGCATCGACGCCCGCCTCGACGTGAAAGTCGAGATACGAGATCAGGTCGGCCCTGGCATCCCGACCAGGATCGTGTCCGGCGTCGCGCGAAGTCATGGATCTCATGTGGCGCGTCGTCGCCCGAGGGGCAACGCCGCGGTGCCTCCCGGAACGCCGCAGGACGATGTCGACCCTGTATATCGTATTCAGGAAGAAGCGTCCGACCGCTGGTCTTGCTTCGTTGCGGCTGCGGTCAATCCTGCTTTATGGCGATGCTTCTCTCATGCGCAGAGCTGCCGCTACCCGGATGCCCTTGCCTTCCTACCTTGGAATCGATTGAGAGAAATCTTGACAGGGAAGCGGGTCGAAGAGCGCATCGCGCGCCGACGGCCGCAGGAGGAAACAGGATGGCGTTGCCCGAACGCGAAGGCATGGATTTCGACGTGGTGATCGTGGGCGCCGGGCCCGCGGGCCTCGCCGCCGCGATCCGCCTCAAACAGCTCTCCGCGGAGAAGGGCGAAGAGGTCTCCGTCGTCGTCGTCGAGAAGGGGAGCGAAGTCGGCGCCCATATCCTGTCGGGCGCCGTGGTCGATCCCCTCGGCCTCGACACGCTGCTGCCGGAATGGCGCGACGATCCCGACCGGCCGCTCAAGACCGCGGTCGAGCGCGACGAGTTCCTGTTCCTGACCAAGAACAGCGGCCTGACGCTGCCGAACGTGTTCTTCCCCAAGCTTCTGTCGAACCACGGCAACTTCGTCGGCTCGCTCTCCAACACCGTGAAGTGGCTCGGTGCGAAGGCGGAGGCGCTCGGCGTCGAGATCTATCCGGGCTTCCCGGCCTCGGAGGTGCTCACCGACCCGCGCGGCACCGTGACGGGCGTGGCGACCGGCGATCTCGGCATCTCCCGGACCGGCGAGCCCCGCGACGACTTCACCCGCGGCATGGAATTGCGGGCCAAGTACACGGTGTTCGGCGAGGGCGCGCGCGGCTCCCTGACCAAGACGCTGATCGAGCGGTTTCAGCTCAACAAGAACAGCGACCATCAGAAATACGGTCTCGGCGTGAAGGAGCTCTGGCAGCTCGCCCCCGACAAGTTCCAGCCGGGCCTCGTCCAGCACACCATGGGCTGGCCGCTGCCGAACAAGGCCGGCGGCGGCTCGTGGCTCTATCACTTCGACGACAACCTGCTCTCGGTCGGCTTCGTCACGCACCTGAACTACGAGAACCCGACCCTGTCGCCGTTCGAGGAGTTCCAGCGCTTCAAGACCCATCCGATGATCCGCGAGACCTTCGAGGGGGCCAAGCGCATCGGCTACGGGGCACGGGCGATCATGGAGGGCGGCTGGCAATCCGTGCCGAAGCTGGTCTTCCCCGGCGGCTGCCTCGTCGGCGATTCCGCCGGCTTCGTGAACGTTCCGCGCATCAAGGGCTCGCACAACGCGATCCTGTCCGGCATCCAGGCGGCCGAGGCAATCTTCGACGCGCTGGCCCAAGGGCGTCAGGGCGACGAGCTCACGGCCTACGAGGAAGGTTGGCGCGACAGCCCGATCGGGCGCGACCTGAAGCCGGTGCGCAACGTCAAGCCGCTCTGGTCGAAATACGGCACTCTGGTCGGCGTCGGCCTCGGCGGCCTCGACATGTGGGTCAACACGATCGCCAACGCCTCGCTGTTCGGCACCCTCTCCCACGGCAAGCCGGACCATGCCTGCCTCAAGCCGCTCTCGGAGGTGACGCCGATCACCTACCCGAAGCCGGACGGCAAGCTGACCTTCGACCGTCTCTCCTCGGTCTACCTGTCGAACACCAACCACGAGGAGGACCAGCCGCCCCACCTCAAGGTGAAGAACATGGAGCTGCAGAAGACGTCCGAACACGACGTCTATGGCGGCCCCTCCGGCCGCTACTGCCCGGCGGGCGTCTACGAGTGGGTCGAGGACAAGGCCGCCAGCGACGGCATCCGCTTCCAGATCAACGCGCAGAACTGCGTCCACTGCAAGACGTGCGATATCAAGGACCCGAACCAGAACATCAACTGGGTCACACCGGAAGGCCCCGGCGGCCCGAACTACACGAACCTGTAATTCGGGTATCGAAAGGACGGGTCCTTTCGCGGGTCCAGGGCACAGCCCTGGTTTGGACGGAGACCGGGGCTCTGCCCCGGTACCCCACCAAAGGGATGATGCCTTTGGAAACTCAGACTTTGAGTTCTTTCCAAGCCGGCAGGTCCAGGCTCGGGATGCGCGTGGCCGCGTAGACCCCGATCGCCACGGCGCGGGCCAGGATGTCGGCGGCGGCGGCCGCGAGGCGGGCCATCCCGGCCACGGGGTCGGCCAGCGGCGTCCGACCGGTCGAGACCGCGAACACCACGTCGCCGTCCAACGGCGTGTGGACCGGGTGGATCGCCCGGGTCAAGCCATCGTGGGCGGCCAGGGCGAGGCGCTTCGCCTGCGCCTTGGTGAGGGCGGCGTCGGTGGCGACGACGGCGAGCGTCGTGCTCGCCCCGGGCGGCGCTTCCCGCGGCCAGGTGAGGGTGTCCGGCGGCAGCGTGCCAGGCAGGCCGAGGCCACCGAATTCCCCGTTCTGCTCGAACGGCGCGGCCCAGAAATGCGGTCCCCGCCCCATCGTCACCCGTCCGAAGGCGTTGACGGCGACCAGGGCGCCGACCTGCACGCCGTCGAGGCCGGCGACCGGGGAGGAGGCCGAGCCGAGGCCGCCCTTGAGGTTGGCGGTGCGTGCGCCGAATCCGGCGCCGACCGACCCCAGCGCGAACGCACCGTCTCCCGCCGCCTGGGCGGCCGCGTAGCCGAGATCGCGGTAGGGCGGATACCGGCCCCAGGCCTTGTCGCCGCCGTTGAGGAGGTCGAACAGGATCGCGCCCGGCACGATCGGCACCCGCACGTCGCCCACCGCGAAGCCGCGGCCCTGCTCGGCGAGCCACGCCACCGCGCCCGCCGCCGCGTCGAGCCCGAAGGCGGAGCCGCCCGACAGCACCAGCCCGTCGACCGCCGGCACGGTCGCGGCCGGGTCGAGCAGGTCGGTCTCCCGGGTGCCCGGCCCGCCGCCGCGCACATCGACCGCCGTGACGAAGGGCCGATCGAAGATCAGGGCGGTGACGCCGCTCGCCACCGCGGCGTCTTCGGCGTGACCGACGCGAAGTCCTGCGATGTCGGTGATGCGGTTGAGCCGTGTCATCGCATCGTCCTCTCCCGCTTGCTGTGCCGGAGCGCGTCGGTGGCGTAGAGGATCAGGGCGATCCAGATCAGGGCGAACAGAACGATCCGGTCGTCGCTCAGGGTCTCGCCGTAAGCCAGCGTGCTGAGCAGCATGAGGCAGGTGGGCGCCAGATATTGCAACAACCCGAGCGTCGCCAGCGTCAGGCGGGTGGCGGCGGCGGCGAACCAGATCAGCGGCAGGGCCGTCGTCACGCCGGTGAGTGCCAGCAGCGACCATGTGCGCGCATCGCTCGGCACCGGCGGCGCGGCGAGCAGCAGGTAGGCTAGCGCCGCGGGCAGCAGCAGGAAGGTCTCGGCGCAGAAGCCGACCGTTCCATCGACACCGACGATCTTCCGGGTCAACCCGTAGAGCGCGAAGCTGACCGCGAGCCCGAGCGACAGCAGCGGCAGGCGTCCGGCCATCAGGACCGCGATCACGACGCCCAGAACCGCGATGGCGACCGCCACGCCCTGAAGGGGGCGCAGCCGCTCGCCGAGCACGAGGGCGCCCAGCGCCACGGAGACCAGCGGATTGATGTAGTAGCCGAGGCTCGCATCGAGCATGTGCCCGGTCTCGACCGCGCGCAGGTAGAGCAGCCAGTTGAAGGCGATCAGTCCCGCCGAGACCACCAGCAGGGCATGGCGGGGACGCAGCGGGAACGGGTTGGCGAGGCGGCGGCGCAGCAGCGCGATCAGCCCGGTCACGAACAGGGCCGACCAGCCGATGCGCTGCGCCAGGATCGTCTCGGCGGGGATGCCGGCGAGCAGCCGGAAATGCACCGGGACGACGAGGCCCCAGCTGAAATAGGCGGCGAGCGCGTAGAGAAGGCCCAACGGTCACGTCTCGGCGATGGCGGGTGCCGCTTGTAGCGTGATCGAACCCGCCGGTCAGCGTGGTCGCGCGGCAGCCCCGTATGGCCGGGCGCGGAGCGAGGCGCCTCGGGCCGCGGACGCCGGCATTCGTGGCCGAAACGGAGAAATCAGCGCTTCCGGGCGCCGGGCAGGGTCTCGCCCCGCATCAGGGCGTTGAGGCGCTCGGTGTCGAAGCCCGTCATCGCCCGCGCCTTGGGCGGCTCGACCGCCGGCCCCTGGGTCACGGTGCCCGTGGTGATGGGGTCCGGCATGGCGGGGGCGGCCCGCACCATCACCGGCGGCGCGACGGCGGCGATGGCCGGATGGGCGAGGCGATCGGCCGCGACGAAGACGACGCTCAGGCTGCCGAGGCTGGTGATCGTCCCGAAGGCGATGACGCGCGACAGACTCACGGCGGATACTTCCCGAATACGCAGCACAGGCAACTGGAAACACAATAGGTCCGGCCTCGTTAACGAACCGCACGATCCGGTCGGCGCCGCGCCGGCCCCTTTCAGGACATTCGAGGAGGATCCGCCGTGAACATTCAGGCGACCGCGAGCGACAGCCCCTTCATCCAGGGTCGCAACGCGAGGCTCTACGGCAAGAGCATCGAATCCTGCCCCTACCCGGAGGAGTCGCAGGACCGCGCGGCCTGGATCCAGGCCTACGAAGAGGCCGCCGCCGACGATCCGGAGGGGGAGAAGGGCTGAATCCTCCGGCTTGACGCTTCCCGCCCCGGGAGGCTGAAAGGGCGGCAACGCCGCCCTCTCGCCATGCCCCGAGGCCAATGACAAAATCCCCGCCCCACGACCGCGCCCGCTTCGGTGCCGACACCCGCCTCGTTCTTGCCGGGCGCGACCCGTCGGCCCAGCACGGCTTCGTCAACACGCCGATCTATCGCGGCTCCACGGTCCTCTACCCGACCTACGACGACATCAAGCATCGGCGCGGGCGCTACAATTACGGCACGTCGGGCACGCCGACGATGGATGCCCTGTGCGAGGCCTGGAGCGACGTCGCGGGGGCCGCCGGCACGGTGCTGGCGCCCTCCGGCCTCTCGGCACTGACGCTGGCGCTGATGACCTGCGTCAGCGCCGGCGACCATCTGCTGGTGACCGATTCCGCCTACCGCCCGACCCGCATCTTCTGCGACGGCGTGCTCACGCGCTACGGCGTCACGGTGGAATACTACGATCCCGTGATCGGCGCGGGCATTTCGGCCCTGATGCGCGACAACACGCGGGCGGTGCTGGTCGAGGCGCCGGGCTCGCAGACCTTCGAGATGCAGGACGTGCCGGCCATCGCCGCGGCGATGCATGCCCGCGGCGGCACCGTCGTGATGGACAACACCTGGGCGACGCCGCTCCTGTTTCCGCCGCACGAGAGGGGGGTCGACCTCGCGGTGGAGGCCGGCACCAAGTATCTGAGCGGCGGCTCCGACCTGCTGCTCGGCCTCGTCTCGGCGAATGCCCGGCACTACCCGGCGCTGAAGCGCACCTACGAGCATTTCGCCAATTGCCCCGGCCCCGAGGATATCTTCCTGGGATTGCGGGGCCTGCGGACGATGGGCCTGCGGCTGCGCGAGCACGGCGCGCGTGGGCTCGACATGGCGGCGTGGTTTCAAGGTCGGCCGGAGGTCCTGCGGGTGCTCCATCCCGGCCTACCGGACGATCCTGGCCACGCGATCTGGAAGCGCGATTTCTCGGGGGCTTCGGGCCTGTTCGGGGTGATCCTGAAGCCGGTCTCGGAGGCGGCCCTCGCGGCTTTCCTCGACGGGCTCGAACTGTTCGGAATGGGATTTTCCTGGGGCGGCTTCGAGAGCCTCGTCATTCCCTTCGATCCGACGGTCTACCGCACCGCCACGCGCTGGCAGCCGGGCGGTCCGGCCCTGCGCTTCCATATCGGGCTGGAGGATCCGGAGGATCTGAAGGCGGATCTGGAGGCGGGGTTCGCCCGGATGGCGGCGGCTTAGAAGACCCGACAAAACATCCGATCCCGGCCGGCGCCCGAACCGGACATGACCCCGACAGGCGGGGCGCTCACGGCACCACCCACCGCCCCGTCCAGGCGTCGCCATCGCGTCGATACTCCGCCCGGCGATGGCCGCGCCGGTCGAGATAGAGCAGGTCGAGGAAGACGGCCCGCACCACCACCGCGCAGAAATTCTCGCGGCCGATGCGGCCGTCCGGATCCTCCTCCGGCATGAGGTAGGCACCGCCCTCCTCCAGGGGCGTGCCGGGCGCGGGGGCAATGCCGTAGCAGACCCGGCTCATCGCCCGCGACCCCGCCCAGGCCGCCGCGGCGACGGCGTCGCCGTGGTGGAGGCGGGCGCTTCCCTCGATCCGGACCTGCAGCTTGGTCTGCGCGTCGTAGACGTGCAGCGCCGCGCCCGATCCGCCCGCGATCGCGCGCGCCTTGTCGGAGCGGGCGTCGCAGTGGAAGCGCAGCGTCCCCGCCCCCGCATCGGCGGCGCGCAGCACCACCGTGCGCAGCCGCGGGCGCCCCTGCCCGTCGACGGTGGCCAGCGCCGGCACGTGGAACGGGCTGCGGCCCCGCTCGGCGCCCTCCCCGAGCTGCCGCCACGCCTCCGCGCGAAAGGCATCGAGATCGTCGTAGAACGGGGGCAGCGGGTCCAAACGGGGCTCCGGGCGTGAGGGCGGCGGGATGCTCTGCGCTCCGGCGGCGGTAGGCAAGCCCGAACGACGATGCGCCGATCTCCCCGTCACGCGATGCCCGGGCGGTTCCTCTCGCCTGAACGGGCCCGATCGGCAGAGGCGTGAGGCATCGCGTCATCGGTCATCAAGTCATTGGACAATCACGGGTCCATCGCGCAGGAGATCGGATGTGAGGATGCGCCCGGAGCAGGGCACAGCGGCGGCCCTCATGCGTTGAAGAACCCGAACGTGGCCGTCACGCTCGCATCCTCATCCCCTCCGCGCTTCGCGTCAGGCATCGTCGCTCCCTTGGCCCCCTCCTCCATCGCCCCCCCGTCGCCCCGCACCGTTCCGTCATTTCCCCGGAACCGCCGCTTTGGCTGAGTCGGCGACCTTCCTCTCGGGCGGCGGCGAGACCGGAGCGCTCATGCGTCGGCTCGACTGGGCCGCGACCCCGCTCGGTGCCCCGGAGCATTGGGCGCCCTCGCTCAAGACCCTCGTCGGCGTGATGCTCGGCTCGCGTCAGCCGATGCTGATCGTCTGGGGCGAGGCCCACACCACGCTCTACAACGACGGTTACGTGGCGATGTGCGGCGGCCGCCATCCGCAGGCGATGGGCCGCCCGTTCGAGGCTCTGTGGCACGACATCTGGGACCGGGTGGAGCCGATCCTGTCGCGCGCCTTTGCCGGCGAGGCGACGTATATGGACGACATCGCCTTCGTCATGCACCGCAACGGTTTCCCCGAGGAGACGCATTTCTCCTTCGGCTATACCCCCGTGCCGGGCGAGGACGGTGCGGTGGCCGGCATGTTCTGCACCTGCACCGAGACCACGGCGGCGGTGAAGTTCGGACGCCAGACCGAGGCCGAGCGGGAGCGCCTGACCCGCCTGTTCGAGCAATCGCCGAGCTTCGTGGCGGTGGTGACCGGGCCGAACCACGTCTTCGCCTTCGCCAACCCGGCCTATCGTCAATTGGTGGCCCATCGCGACGTGGTCGGTTGGCCGGTGCGCGAGGCCCTGCCCGAGATCGAAGGCCAGGGCTTCTTCGAACTGCTCGACGAGGTCTATCGCTCGGGCGAGAGCTACCGGGCCCATGCCGCGCCGGTGGCGCTCCTGCGCGAGCCCGGCGGCAAGCCCGAGCAGCGCTATCTCGATTTCGTCTTCCAGCCGATGCGGGACGCGACCGGCACCGTCAGCGGCCTGTTCGTCGAGGGCTCCGACGTCACCGAGCGCGTCCGCGGCCACGCCGCCCTCGCCGAGAGCGAGACGCGTTTCCGGGCCATGGCGGACGACGCGCCCGTCATGATGTGGGTGACCGATGCCGCCGGCGCCTGCCTCTACCTCAACCGGCGTTGGTACGAGTTCACCGGGCAGGTCGAGGCCCAGGCGCTCGGCTTGGGCTGGCTCGAGGCCGTGCATCCCGACGACCGCGGCTGGTCCGGCGAGACGTTCCTCGCAGCCAATGCCCGCCAGGAGGCCTTCCGCCTGGAATACCGCCTGCGCCACGCCGATGGCGGCTATCGCTGGGCGATCGATTCCGCGAGCCCGCGCTTCGCCGCCGACGGCACCTTTCTCGGCTATGTCGGTTCGGTCGTCGACATCCAGGAGCGCCGCGCCACCGAGATGGCCCTGGCCGAGAGCGAGGAGCGGGTCCGCCTCGCGGTGGAGAATGCCGAGGTCGGCCTGTGGGACTACGATCCGGTGACCGGCAGCCTGTTCTGGCCGGCACGGATCAGGGCGATGTTCGGCATCGCGTCGGATCGCCCGGTCTCGATCGACGACTTCTATGCCGGTCTCCATCCGGAGGACCGCGAGCGGGCGAGCCTCGCCTTCGCCGCCGCCATCGATCCGGCCCGGCGCGCCCTCTACGATGTCGAGTACCGGACCATCGGCCGGGAGGACGGCCTCGTCCGCTGGGTGGCCGCCAAGGGGCGCGGCGTGTTCGACGGCGGCCCCGGCGGGAACGGCCGCTGCCTGCGCGTCCTCGGCACGGCGGTGGACATCACCGACCGCAAAGGCACCGAGGCGCGCCTCGTCGAGACGACGCGCCGGCTCGACGCCGTGCTGAACAACGCGACCCAGGCCGTCTTCATGATGGATGAGCGTCAGCACTGCGCCTACATGAACCGCGCCGCCGAGCGACTGACGGGGTATTCCCTGGAGGAGACGCGCGGGCAGCCGCTCCATGACGTCGTCCACCACACCCGGCCCGACGGCAGCCCCTACCCGCTGCACGAATGCCCGATCGATCAGGCCTTCCCGGAGAACAATCAGGAGCAGGGCGAGGAGATCTTCGTTCACCGCGACGGCTCGTTCTATCCCGTGGCCTTCACCGCGAGCCCGATCCGCGACGAGCGGGGCATTCCCGTCGGCACCGTGATCGAGGCGCGCAACATCGAGGCGGAGCTGCGCGCCAAGGCACAGCTCGAGGCCTTCAATGCCAGCCTGGAGCAGCAGGTCGCCGCGCGCACCGCCGAGCTGATGCAGGCCGAGGAGGCGCTGCGCCAGTCGCAGAAGATGGAGGCGGTGGGCCAGCTGACCGGCGGCCTCGCCCACGACTTCAACAACCTCCTGACCGGCATCACCGGCAGCCTCGAACTTCTGCAGACGCGCCTGGCCCAGGGGCGGCTCGGCGAGATCGACCGCTACGTCAACGCCGCGCAGGGGGCGGCCAAGCGCGCCGCCGCGCTGACGCACCGCCTGCTCGCCTTCTCCCGCCGCCAGACGCTCGATCCCAAGCCCACCGACGTGAATCGTCTGGTCGCCGGCATGGAAGAGCTGATCCGGCGGACCATCGGACCGGCGACCACCCTGGAGGTGGTGACGGCGGGCGGCCTGTGGTCGGCGCTGATCGATCCGGGCCAGCTCGAGAACGCGCTGCTCAACCTCTGCATCAACGCCCGCGACGCCATGCCGGGGGGCGGGCGCATCACCATCGAGACCGCCAACCGGTGGCTCGACGAGCACGCCGCCCGCGAGCGCGACCTCGATCCGGGCCAGTACCTGTCGCTGTGCGTGACCGATACCGGCACCGGCATGAGCCCGGAGGTGATCGCCAAGGCATTCGATCCGTTCTTCACGACGAAGCCGCTCGGCCAGGGCACGGGCCTGGGCCTCTCCATGATCTACGGCTTCGTGCGCCAGTCCGGCGGGCAGGTGCGGATCTATTCCGAACTCGGCCAGGGCACGACCATGAGCCTCTACCTGCCGCGCCATTACGGTTCGGCGGAGGAAGCGGGCAGCCTCCCCGATCTCGCCGCCGCGCCGCGGGCCGAGCAGGGCGAGACGGTGCTGATCGTCGACGACGAGCCTACCGTGCGCATGCTGGTGACCGAGGTTCTGGAGGATCTCGGCTACACCGCCATCGAGGCCGCGGACGGGCCTGCCGGCCTCAAGGTGCTGCAATCGGACGTGCGGATCGACCTGCTCGTCACCGATGTGGGGCTTCCCGGCGGGATGAACGGGCGGCAGGTGGCCGATGCCGGCCGGGCCCTGCGACCGGGCCTGCGGGTCCTGTTCATCACCGGCTATGCCGAGAACGCCGTGGTCGGCAACGGCCATCTGGAGCCCGGCATGGCGGTGATCACCAAGCCCTTCGTGATGGAAACGCTGGCCGCGCGCATCAAGGAGATGATCGACGCGGGCTAGGGCGTCGTTCCGCCAAACGCGGACTTGCCGCCGGGTAAGGCCGCTGCGGCAGAGGAGCCGCGCGCTTCGTCCCGAATCCGATGCCTGGGACGACGCGCCGGAGTCTGGAACCGACGCGCCGTCTCATCGGGTTTTCGCATGACATCCGCTGTCGTCACGGGCACGTGCCCCGCGTTCCTGCGCCGCACGCATGGCCCGCGTCGCGTAGTGGTCTGGGCCTGAACGAAAGTTCCCCGGCCACTTCGAATTTCGATCGCAGAAACACGCGTCTCGTGGATAACTATTTCTCAGGAAAATCGCGTCCTTCGCCTACCGCAACCGCTCAGACCGAATTGCTTTTTCCTCATCGGGCGGTACCTGTCGCCGGACGGGTCTAGGTCGGGTGCATCACGAGTAGTGGGCGGCGATCCGATTATTTCGGTAGATAAGAGATTCTATTTCATGAAAGTTATGTGAGTTATTTTTGGCGGAAAATCTCAGATTTACCCTCTCGTCACAATATAATTTAGTTGCGGTCGAGCAGGATTAGGCATGCTCTGGGTGGCCAATCAGGACGGATTCTGTACCTTCGTGAGCGAGGAATGGCGCGCCTTCACAGGACAGACGCTCGATGAAGCCTTAGGCCCCGGGTGGGCGGACGTTGTCCATCCCGATGATCGAGATGTCGTCGTGATGGGATTTCTGGAAGCCTGTCGCTGCCAGACCGAGTTCATTCTCCATTACCGCCTTCGTCGGCAGGACGGCGTCTATGTTTGGGTTCTCGATGCGGCGTCGCCGTCCTTCACGCCGCTGACGCATGATTTCCTGGGCTTTCTCGGCACTGTCAGCTGCTACGACGATCCGAACATCCCGCTGACCGCCAAGGCCGAGCTCGGCTCTTTCAAGCCGGGGCAGACCTCGCTCGGCGCGTCATCGCCGACGAAGCTCGACATCATTGCCGATTACCTCATCCACGCGAAAATCTTGTCGGAGCATCACGCGCCGGCCGTGGCCGATGCCATCGAACGGGCGCTCAACGAGGCGAAGACGGCACAGAAAGCTCAGATCGATGCCGCGAATGCATCGCTGAAGAAGCACTAGATCAGACTTTGTCCTTTTCGGCTTTCCATCTGACGAGAGCCCTCTGGCGCGCCTCGTAGGCGATGCGCAGCAAGGTCGCGGGCTCACCCTGGGCTTCCGGGCACTCCGCCAAGTCTGCCGTTTCGTCCGTTTGGCCCAACACCTTCATGGCTTCCGACCGCCAGGTTGCATCGGCGAGATAAAACAGCAATTCGCCATCCAACTTGCTATAGGAGTCCATATCTTCTCGCGTGACGGTTGTGATGCTGAAGAAGCCTAAGATCTGCTCCGCATGTATGCATTCACTCTAGGCAAAGTGAGTGCACTCAACGCTACGGGCGTGGCAGCTTGGCCGTCACGATCCTGTGAGCGTGGTGATCCTGCGTTGACTGTATCGGCAGGGTTCTTCGCCAGATAGAAGTGCCGACTACTCGCATGGGCCGCAGGATGGCCGAGACACGGCACGACGCGCAGCCATCCGTGCGCCGGCCGCCTACTCTGCTCGCCGCCCATTCGGTGCTGCCGCGATCCGTACGCCCCGCCCAGCCAGCAAAATCTCCGTCAGGAAGGCGAGGATCGCCAGGATCGTGCAACCCAGCGCCAGTCCGAAGCAGACGAACAGCACCGAGGCTGCGGAGGCGTCGCGCAGGGCGCCCACGAACAGCGTCAGAACCGCGATCCCGGTCAGCATGCCGCCGAAGCTCGCCAGCACCACGGCGAGATCGAGCAGGAGGGAGCGCCGCCGCAGATAGGCGAGGCGTCGCGCCAACGCCGCCGCCTCGTCCGGGCCGGCGCCGATCAGGTCGCTCGAGAGCGTGTCGACCTTGTCGGCGACGCGGCCGAGCCGCGTCGAGAACACGTTGAGGAGGGTGGCGAGCCCCGAGAGCAGGAAGGCGGGGGCGAGCGCCACCTGGATGATGTGGGCGATGCTCTCCGGATCGCCCGCCCCGGACATCGTGGACAGCATCGGCCTCAGGCCCGGGCGCTCCGCGCGCGCCGCCGCTCGCGGGAGATCAGGACGAGGTTGCGGACGTAGATGACGGTCGAGAGACCCTGGCCGATGATGATGACGGGCTCCTTGCGCACGAAACCGTAGACCAGGGTCATCAGCCCGCCGAGGATCGACAGGAACCAGAACGAGAGCGGCATGACGCTCTTGCCCGCCCGCTCGCTCGCCAGCCATTGCAGGATGAAGCGCGAGCCGAAGACGAGCTGCGCCGCGACGCCGAACACCAGCCAGAAATCGAACCGGGTGACGAAGACCTCGTAGAAATAGGCCGGGAGATCCTCGGCGAGCTGGATCAGCATGGACTCACGGACCTCCGCTTCCGTCGCGCGCCGCTTCCGTCGCGGACGGTGCCGGGCGCCGCCGCCGGATCAGCCACCACACGCCGGCCATGTCGAGCAGCCCGACCCAGAGCCGGTCGAACATCCCGTATTTCGAGCGACCGGTGAAGCGCGGCCGGTCGATCACGTCGCGATGGACGACGCCGAATCCCTCGCGGGTGACGAGGGCCGGCATGAAGCGGTGCAGCGCGTCGAAATAGGGCAGGCTGAAATAGACGTCGCGGCGAAACACCTTGAGCCCGCAGCCGGTGTCGCGGGTCGCGTCCTTCAGGATCTTGCCGCGCACGCCGTTGGCGATCTTGGACTGGAACCGCTTCCAGCGTCCCTTGCGCCCCACCCGCTGCCCCTGGGCGAGGCCGATGCCCGGACCGCCCTGATCGAGGGCGGCGTAGAGCGCCGGGATGAAGGACGGATCGTTCTGGCCGTCGCCGTCGAGCGTCGCGATCACGGGGGCGCGGGCACGCAGCACCCCGCTGCGCACCGCCGCGCTCTGTCCGCCGCTGCGATCGTGCCGCACGATCCGCAGCCAGGGATGGCTGTGCTGCGCCCGAACGAGGGCCTCATGGGTGTCGTCGGTCGAGCCGTCATCGACGTAGACCACCTCGAACGGGCTCAAGGGCCCGCAGGCACTGCCGATCTCGGCGACCAGGGCCGCGATGTTGCCGGCCTCGTTCTTGACCGGCACCACGACCGAGAGACGCAAGGGGGACGGCGTCGTGCTCATGGGGCCGCATCCGGCAGAACGGCCCAGGCCGAGACCCCGACCGGCTTGCCGCCGTTGATGTTGAAACCGGTGACGCGCCCGACCGGTCGCGCCGCGGGGCCGCCCCTCGCCGGCGCGAAGCCGTCGGCGAACCGGTCCTCGACCAGGACGAGGCGGCAACCGCCACCGTTGAGGAAGTCGCGCGCCTCCTCGGCCGAATTCAGCATGGCGAGGTCGGTCCCGAGCGTGAAGACGAGGCTCGGCTCGCGCAGGCCGAGCGAGGCCGTGCGCGGCGCCGCGCAGGGCAGGCCGTCGCGGATCGCGGCCAAGCGCGGGGCGAGCTTGAGGCTCTGCAGCACCGGCTGGGTCAGGCCGAACACGGCGGGCGAGACGGCGAGGGAGGCGAGGATGGCGAGCGCCAGCGCGCCCTCCCCCGCGCCGCGGCGGAAGGCGGCGAGCGCGAGGCCGGCCAGCGCGCAGGCCACGACGAGCAGCGGCAGGGCGACGAGCGGCAGCGCGCCGTCGAGCCGCCACGCGGCGGCGCTCAGGCCCAGGGTCAGTCCCACCGGGATCAGCACGACGAGGCCGGCGGTCCAGAGCGCGCCGGGCCGGCGCGGATCGAGGGTGTTGCGGTGGAGCGCCAGCACCGTCAGGATCGCCACGGCCGGCATCAGCGGCAGGACGTAATGGGGAAGCTTCGTCGGCAGAGCCTCGAAGATCAGCCAAGCGGGCACGATCCAGGCGAGGAGCAGGGCGACCGCGTCCTCCCCCCGCTTCGCCCAGGCGAAGGGAATGGCCAGACACGCGAAGGCGGCGCCCGGCCAGAAGGTCGCGAAGAAGGCGATCGCGTAGGCGCCGGGCGGGCCCCAGTGCTTTTCCGCCGCGCCGCCGACCTTGCCCAGCATGTCCTTCCCGACCGCTTCGCCGAAGAAGGCGCCGCCGCTCTTCCAGGCGATGGCCAGGAACCACGGCGCCACGACGACGAGGATCAGGGCGAGGCCGAGCCGCGGGCGCAGGTCGAGGAGCCAGCGGGCCGAGCCCTCGCGCAGGCACAGGACCAGGGCAGCGAGCCCCACGAAGAACGGCACCATCGGCCCCTTGATCAGGATGCCGAGGGCGAGGCCGCCCCAGAAGATCGCGGCCGTGGCCGGCGTGGCGGGGCCGCGGCGCCGCTCCAGCCGGGCGCGGCCGAGCCAGCTGCGGGCGAGCGCACCGAAGCTGGCGACCGCGCAGGCGGTGAGCAACGCGTCGGTCTTGGCGAGCCGGGCTTCGGCCGAGAGCATCAGGCAGGCCCCGAACAGGGCGGCGGCGAGGAACGCCCCGCGCCGCGGCAGGAGCGCGAGCGCGGCCCAGTAGGTCAGCAGGACGGCAGCGAGGGCCCCGATCAGCGAGGGGATCCGATAGAGGCCGATGGTGGTGCGCGCTTCCGGGACGCCGAGGGCCTCGGCGGCTGCGACGGTGGCGGCCTGCGCCCAGTAGATGCCCACCGGCTTCTTGTGGCGCGCCTCCGCCTGGAAGCGGATATCGACGAAATCGCCCGTCTCCAGCATCTGCTTCGAGGCTTGGGCGAAGCGCGGTTCGTCCCGGTCCATCGGCTGGAGGGAGGCGATTCCGGGAAGGAAGCAGACGAGGCCGAGCAGGAGCAGCAGCGCGCAGGCGCGCCCGTGGCTCGCCGCACCGAGGGCGATCAGCCCGTCGGCGGCCCGCAGTAGGCCTGCGAGGGGGCCCGACGCCTCCGTCCGGTCGGATCCGGCGCCCGCCGTCATTCCTGCGCGTGTCATGGATGCGTGGCGCCCGCGCCGAGAAACGGGGGCGTCCGGGTCGGGCGGGGGGGAAGCGGCATCGACGGCTCGGGAGCGGACCTGCGTCGAGGCCGACGGATGGCCCCGCCCCGGCCGGGCGCCGTGTCGGTGATCCCGCAGGGATTGTCAAATTCCCCTGTCGCTTGTTCCCCTGTCGCTTGGCGCCCGCCGTTCCGATCGCCCTCGTCCGACGAACCGGCCATGCCCGCCGGCGAAGAGCGTTCCGTGCGCCCGCACACAAGTCTCCGGCCCGGGCAGGGCAAACATGCGCTGGGCGGGTAGCCGGCACGGAAGGCCGACCCTATATCCCGCTCATGGCAAATAACAGCGCAAACCCTTACACCCTCGAGATCGAAGCCTGCGAGCGCCCGGCGGGACACTTCACCTGGGCGATCCGGCGAAACGGCAAGCTCTTTCAGCGCGCTGACCGCGTGCAGACCACGGAAGAGGCGGCCGAGCGCAGCGGCCTCGCCGCTCTGGAAAAGCTTCTGAGCGGCCGCGAGCGCTGATCGGGCGGGCCGCCCGAGCGGCCCACCGCGCTCCACCCGACAATCCACGACGAACCGTGAAAGGCTCCCGGGTCCAACCCCCGCGGGGCCTTTTCCGTCGTTGATCGTGCGGAGGGCTCGGCTAAGGTCTCCTGAAAAGGGAGGCGACGCCGATGGCGCGCGAGACGATCTATGACCGGGATCTCGATCGGAATCCGGCTAATTATCAGCCGCTGACGCCGCTGACCTATCTCGACCGGGCCGCCCGGACCTTTCCGGACCGCGTTGCGGTGGTCCACGGGACGCTGCGCCGTTCCTATTCCGATCTCTACGCGCGCTGCCGGCGCCTCGCGGCGGCGCTCAAGGCCCGCAGCATCGGCCGGGGCGACACCGTGGCGGTGCTGCTCGCCAACACGCCCGCGATGATCGAGTGCCATTACGGCGTGCCGATGACGGGCGCGGTGCTCAACACGCTCAACACCCGCCTCGATGCCGAGGCCCTCGGCTTCTGCCTCGACCACGGCGAGGCCAAAATCCTCATCGTCGATCGTGAATTCTCGAAGCTCGCCCGCGGCGCGCTCGAGAAGGCCGAGGTGACGCCGTTCGTCATCGATTACGACGATCCGGAATTCACCGGCGATGGCTCCGCCCTCGGCGGGACCGATTACGAGGCCTTCCTGGCTGCCGGCGATCCCGACCACGACTGGGCGATGCCGGACGACGAGTGGGACGCGATCTCGCTCAACTACACCTCCGGCACCACGGGCGATCCGAAGGGAGTGGTCTACCATCACCGCGGCGCGGCCCTGCTCGCGCTCGGCAACGTCATCACGGCCGGCATGGGCCAGCACGCGGTCTATCTCTGGACCCTGCCGATGTTCCACTGCAACGGCTGGTGCTTCCCGTGGTCGCTCTCGGTGGTGGCCGGCCACCCATGTCTGCCTGCGGCAGGTGCGGGCGGGCGCGATGTACGCGGCGCTCGCCGAGCACGGCGTGACGCATCTCTCCGGCGCGCCGATCGTGATGTCGACGCTGCTCAACGCCCCCGACGACCAGAAGCGGCCCCTCCCCCAGCGCGTTCATTTCCTGACCGCCGCCGCGCCGCCGCCCGAGGCGGTGCTCGCCGCCATGGGGGATGCCGGCTTCGACGTGACTCATCTCTACGGCCTCACCGAGACCTACGGTCCCGCGGTGGTCAATGCGTGGCACGAGGAATGGACCGACCTCCCCTCCGACGAGCGCGCGCGGAAGAAGGCCCGCCAGGGCGTGCGCTATCCCGTGCTGGAGGGGCTCGACGTGCGCGATCCCGAGAGCATGGAATCCCTGCCGGCCGACGGCCAGACCCTCGGCGAGGTGATGTTCCGCGGCAACGTGGTGATGCGCGGCTACCTGAAGAATCCCAAATCCACCCAGGCGGCCTTCGCGGGCGGCTGGTTCCGCTCCGGCGATCTCGGGGTGAAGCACCCGGACGGCTACATCCAGCTGAAGGACCGCTCGAAGGACATCATCATCTCGGGCGGCGAGAACATCTCCTCCATCGAGGTCGAGGACGCCCTGTTCAAGCACCCGGCGGTGGCCGCCGCCGCCGTCGTCGCCAAGCCCGACGAGAAATGGGGCGAGACACCCTGCGCCTTCGTCGAGCTGAAGGAGGGCAAGGACGTCTCGCCCGAGGACCTGATCGCGTGGTGCCGCGAGCGGCTCGCCCCCTACAAGCTGCCGCGCCACGTGGTGTTCGGGGAACTGCCCAAGACCTCGACGGGGAAGGTGCAGAAATTCGTCCTGCGGGAGAAGGCGCGGGAGGGCTGAGCGCAGGACAGTGCCGCGCGCGCCGCACTGATCGAGACCTGGGCGGGGCGCGCCGGGGCGCCGTTCGCGTGGGTGCAGCCCCCGATCCTCAACGCCATGACGCGTCTGGCCGTCGAAGCCGACCCCGCCCGGGGAACGCTGCGGGCGATCGGATATGAGGAGGCACCGGACGAGGAGGATGGCGCCGTGCCGGTGACGCAGCCGCTGGAATGGAGCGATGTTTCGTGAGCGCCTGCCGCGGAGGTCGGCCCATCGTCCTCGGCGCCGCCTGGTGCGAATGCGTCGGGATCCTCGCTTGCTCCGCCGCCTCGATGGTGCGCGGCCGGCGTCACCCCACCCCGAGGCGGCGGGCCACGTCGATGACCGCGGACATGCGATAGGGCTTCATCACCAGCACGCTCTCGGCCACCTGCCGCGGCTGCTCGTTGCTGTATCCGGTCACGTAGATCACCGGCAGGTCGGGCTGTAACGCGCGGGCGCGCTCGGCGAGATCCCAGCCGTCGAGCTGGCCCGGCAGGCGGATGTCGGTGAACAGGAGATCGACGCGGGGCCGGGCGCGCAGCAGGTCGTAGGCCTGTTCCGCGGTGCCGGCGCAGAGCACGTCGTAGCCCGCATCCTCGAACTCCATCGAGACGGCGCTGAGGAGCATCTCCTCGTCCTCAACGACCAGCACGGTCCGCTTGTCGGACATGTCTCACGCTCCCCCCGGCCGCGCGCGGCCTGTCTTCCTGCGATGCTCCGCCGGGCGGAGCGGCTCCCGGACCATCGCCCCGGAAGCTGGTGCCGGCCTGTCTCGCCGATGCCCGGATCGGCTCCACCGCTCATCGAAAGCCGATCCCCCGCTCCGGCAGGGCTCAACCCGCCACCGCGAAGCCCGGCGCGAAGCCGAGGCCCGGGGCTTCGGCCCTGTCGGGAGCGGGCGCGGGCCGGGGCTCGGCGGGAAAGTACAGGCGCACCGTCGTCCCCCGCTCGCTCCCCGGCACGATGGCGGCCGACCCGCCCGATTGCTGGGCGAAGCCGAACACCTGGGAAAGGCCCAGGCCCGTGCCCTGCCCCAGCGGCTTGGTGGTGAAGAACGGCTCGAAGGCCCGCGCCTCCACCTCCGGCGGCATGCCGGTGCCGGTATCCGAGACCTCGACGCAGACGCCCGTCTGGCCCTGCGCCAGTCCCCCCTCCGGCAGCGGGCGGGTGCGGATCGTGAGGGTGCCGCCCTCCGGCATCGCGTCGCGGGCGTTGACCGCGAGGTTGAGGATCGCGTTCTCGAGCTGGTTCGGATCGATGACGAGCGGGGCGAGGCCGGGCGCGAAATCGGTTTCCAGCCGGATCTTGGCACCGATCGATCCGCGCAGGAGCTCGGCGAAGGAGCCGATCCGGGCGTTCACGTCGGTCCTGACCGGCGAGAGCGGGTGCTTGCGGGCGAAGGCCAGCAGCTTGTGGGTGACGGCGGCCCCCCGCTCCGCGCCCTGCATGGCATCGCGCAGGGGCGCCAGCAGCGGACTGTCGGCGGGCAGGCTGCGCTCCACCCGGTCGAGATTGATCAGCACCACGTTGAGGAGGTTGTTGAAGTCGTGGGCGACGCCGCCGGTGAGCTGGCCCACCGCCTCCATCTTCTGCGACTGGCGCAGCAATGCCTCGGTGCGCTGGCGCTCGGCATTGGCCTCCTTCAGCGCCGCGAGCGCGTGATCGCGCTCCGCGATGCGGGCCAGCAGCTCCTCGTTGGCGCTTCGCAGCTGCGTCGGTGAGGGCAGGCTGAGCGCCCGCGGCATCAGGTACCACAACGCCACTGCCGTGCCGATCGAAGCTGCGGCGGTGAGGATCTTGACCATCGCCTCCAGCCCGTAATCGGGCACGTAGAGGGTCCAGATCGCCATCAGATGCGTGGCGCCGCAGGCGGTGATGAACACCGCGAACGACCAGAACACCCAGCCGAACACCACGTCCCGGCGGCGGGAGACGAAGGTCGCGAGCGCGACGGGAATCGAGAAATAGGCGAGCGCGATCATCGTGTCGGAGATGATGTGCGTCCAGATCAGCTCCGGTCGCCACAGCAGGCAGATGCCGTGCGGTGAGAGATTCTCGACCTCCCAGAGGCGCCGCAGACTGTCGAGCATCGACCCCTTCCCCGATAGGAACCGCGCCGGTCATTGGTGCCGCGCTCCGGCACGGTTGGCAATCCCGGCCGATTCCACCCCTTCGGCGGAGGGCTTGACGCGTCCGTCCCGGCATTTTTGCGGCTTCGATGGCCGCCACGATGCCTTTGACGGCGTTTCGGGACCATTTCCACCCCGTGGCGGCCCTGTCGCGGCGCGAAACGGCCTCTGGCGTCGATTAAGCCTTGCTTAACCATGCCGGCCCCAAACCGGACTGCGAATCGAGGGACAGCGCGGTGTCGGCGCATCGGGCGATCACGCGAGAGACACGATCCGGAGGGGGCGCCCTCCCGGCGACGCCTGTCGGCACGCCGCTTCGGCGGCTCGGCCTCGGCCCCCTGCTGGCGGCGACCGCCCGGCATCATCCCGATCGCATTGCGGTGGTCGACCCCGCCGACAAGCCGGCCTGGAGCGACCGCCCGGCCATCACCTGGACCTACGCCGCCGCCGCCGAGATCGTCGAGCGCCTCGCTCGTGGCCTGCGCGGCTGGCGCCTGCCCCCGGGCAGCCGGATCGGCCTATGCCTGCCGGGCTCGGCCGAGAGCGTGCTGGCGATTCTTGCGGTCGAGGCGGCGGGCCACGTCGCCGTGCTGCTGCCCGTCTCCTGGGACGAGGAGCGCCTGCTCGCTGCCGCCCAGGGCGTCGGCTTGAGCGCGGTGCTGACCCAGGCCCGCCTGGGCGAAGCCGCCCCGGCCGAGCGGCTCTGCGCGGTCGCGGCCCGCTATTTCGGCCTGCGCTACCTCGCCGCCTTCGGCCCCGATGTGCCCGATGGGGTGATCAATCTCGACCGCTTCGTGCTCGACGGGCCGGCCGGACCGGCCCCGGACCGCCCGCCCGCCCCGGCGGGATTCGTCAGCTTCGCGGGCGGCGATCCCGACCGGCCGATCTTCCGCAGCGCCGAGGCCTTGGTCGCGGCGGCGGCGGCCCATCTCGTCGTCGCACGGGTCGCGCCGGGCGAGCGCATCCTCAGCCTGATCGCCCCGCACGACCTGCGCGGACTCGCCACCGGGCTCGCCGCCGCCATCGTGGCCGGGGCCACGCTCGAGGTCCTGCCGGTGTTCGACGGTACCGCCTTCGCCACGGCGTTGCGCAGGCCCGGCCCGACGCATCTCGTCGCTCCCGCCTTCCTGGAAGACAATCTCGCCGGCCGCGACCTGCCGCCGAATCTGCGCTCGGCCACCTTCGTCCACCGGGCGCCGACGCGCTTGCCCGCGCGCAATCGGGCGCCGGGCGGGGTCCAGGCCCTGCGCCTCGACGCCGTGATCGATACGGTCGTGTTCGATGAGACGGCGCTGCTGTCCGGCCGCCGCGGCGGCCCCGGCGATGTCGCCGCCATCCTCGGCCGGCCCGACCGGCTCAACCTCCCCGCCGGCCTCCTGGAGATTCGCCACGACGCGGGCGGGCGAATCATCTTCCGCGGTCAGGCCTCCACCGTCACGGCACTGCAGCGGGGATCCCTCCGCACTGCAAACCCCATGGATTGGCGCGAGACCCCCTACGCCGCGAATTTGTTCGCGGGACTGGCCACGGCGCTCGACGTGGCGGCCCTTCGAGCGGAGGCCGATGCTCTGGAAACAACTTTTTTTGCACCCGCGTGACGGCCGCAGACTGAGACTGCGAACAGGGCGGCGGGAGCTCGCGTGATCCCAGAGAAAGATATGAATTACCAATAATTTATATGAGCGTACCGACGATGCTTTAACGCTGTCGTCAGATGGTGCGGCGCCGTTCACTACGCCTTCAACGCATCGGTTTCATGGTTCTCCCGTCTGCGTGGCCGGCGAACCAATCGTGGCCATGTGGGTTATCCGGGGTGCCCCTTCACACGGGGTGCGACATGGGGTAACGCTTCATCTTATGGGTGCGCTGCAACAAGTGCTCGTCGTCGACGATGGCCATCGCGCCGTCGATCGCTCTCTCTCGGCCGACCTTGCGGGGCTCGGTTACGCGAGCGTCACAGCCTCGATCGAGGCCGCCGACGACGTTCTCGCCGTGATCGCCCGCCCGGCCGCGATCCTGTTCCATCTCTCCCGACAGGCCAGCCCGGAGATCGCGGCGCTCGCCGCACGCCTGCGCGAGCAGATGCGGGCCGGCGGCATCCCGGTGATCGACATGGACGATGCGGGGCCCCGCCCCGGCGCGCCGGTCGATCTCAAGAGCCGGATCGGTCCCTACGTGCTCAACGAGGCGGAGTTGTAGGCGCGTCCCATTACGGGATGGTGACGGGGCGGGCCGGGAGGTCCGCCTTTTTCGTATCGTCAGACCGCTGTCACGAAGCCAGGCTGATCTCGCTTTCGCGGACGGCTCTCTCGGCCGAGCCGGAGCGCATCCGGTAGGACGGCTCGCCGGTCGTATCGTCGGGCATCAGGCGGACGATCTCGCCGACCTCGCCGAACCCGAACCGTTCGTCGGTCTGGTGCGTGCGGGTGCGGCGGACGCGTTGGCCGAGCTTGAATTTGTGCGCCATCGGTCTCTCCGGATTTGGTCGCGGGAACGGGACGTCCGTGGACCGACGATCGGTCCACGGGAGGAGGGGCCGGTTCAGCGACGCAGCTTGATCTTCGCCTTGCGGGCGGCGTAGCGCGCGTCGCGCTCTTCCTTCTGCTTGGCCTGGGCGAGACGGGCGCGCTCGGCCGCGGCCTCGATCTCGGCGGCCTTGCGGGCGACTTCCGCCGCGCGCTCGGCGGCCACCGCCGCAGCCTGCCGCTCGGCTTCGAGCCGCCGCTGCGTCTCGCGCTCCTGGATCCGCTCCTCGCGGGCGGCGGCAATGGCGCGGCGCTCGGCCTGACGGGCCTGCACGACCGGGTCGTCCTGGGTCGGGCGGGCGCGGAAGCGGGCCAGCATCGCCTCGCGGGCGGAGGCCGCAGTCTGACGACGGTCGTCGAAGGAATTCTGTTTGGTGAAGCTCACGTAGCGTCCTTGATCGGCCGGGCTCCGGATGTGGGCCGCGGCGAAAACGGGTGGAGAATGCGAGAAGCCGCCCCGGGGTGGAGCGGCTTCGATATCAGGCGTCTGGGGCGCGGATCACGCGACCTGAAGCTGGCCCGCCGACTGCTTGCCGGAGCGGCGATCCGTCTCCATCACGTAGGAGACCTTCTGGCCTTCGGCGAGGCCGCGCAGACCGGCGCGCTCGACGGCGGAGATGTGGACGAAGACGTCCTTCGAGCCGTCCTCAGGCTGAATGAAGCCGAAGCCCTTCTGATCGTTGAACCACTTGACGGTGCCGGTGTTCATGTACGTTCCTTGACTCCGCAGGATGCAGGCAGAGAACCCCATGCGCCGTGAGGCGCCGGGCTCATACAATCGATCGATGACGAAGGAAAAAGAGAACCGCCCTGCGGAGGCGTCACGGCCCAGAGAATCCGGCCTCGTATCGATGACGAGAACCATGCGCCCCGAATGAAAATTTAGCAAGGCGCGTTTTTTATTGGATGATTTTTGAGAAAAATCCGATTCAGCGACACGGATAAGCCGTGAGGAAGCGGGCCGTATCGTCCGGTACTATTTCCCAGACCGTGCGCACCCGTGGCTCACGCCCGTCGGGGGCCGCGAGCGGACCTTCGAACGTGAGTCGGGGGAGGCCGATCGGCGGCGTCATGAGCCGGCCTTGCGTGTTGAGCCAGGGATGCGCAGCGAGGGCGGCGGCGAACGCTTCCGGCGCCGACGGAGAGAAGCCGAAACTCAGAAAGAACTTCGCCTTGGGCCCACCCACCGGGTGATGGATGTCCAGCAAGTATCTGACGAGCTTGTCCTCCGCGACCTGCCAGAGGCTTGGCCAGGGATGCGCGCTCAAGCGGTGGCGCGCTCGACGAGGCGGAGGGAGGCGCCGTGTACGGTCGCCAGTGAGCCGAGCGGTTCGGCAAACTCGACCACGTAGGCCACGCCGTCCCGGTAGACGCTGAGCACGATGCCCTCGCTGCCTGCCGGCATCGTCGCCCCGTCATCGGTCGCGGCGTCGGCCGTCAACTGCACGCGGTCGAGATCGCGGAAGGTGTCGAGCGGCGCGGCTTGCCGGAAATGGTAGAACGCTTCGCGTGTCATGTGCGTCCCCCTCTTGGCGACCACGCCCTCAACGTACATCGCGACTGAACGCTGACAAGGCGCTCGCGTGCCTCGACGGGCCCGTGGGAGCCCCCGTGCCTCGTCCGGAAACCTGTTCGGCCAACTCGTCCAACCCGAACCCCTCACCTTGAGGTGCCGCGAAGCGGGCTCGAAGGAGGAGAATTCAGCTAAAACAACGTGAGGCGCCTCACGCCGCCTTCTTCTTCACCCGGCCCGCGATGGTCACGAGCCCGCGCATGATCTGCGTCGTCACCTTCAGGCGTTCGGGGATGGTGTCGAGTTCGCGGATGAACACCACGCTCATATCGGGCCGGACTTTGGCGAAGGAGCCCTGCTCCACGACCATGGCGGCGAGACCCTGCGGGTTGGCGAAGGATTTGCCGCGGAAGTGGACCACCACGCCCTTCGGGCCGGCCTCCACCTTCTCGACATTCGCGTCGCGGCACAGGATCTTGATGGTCACGATCTTGAGGAGCTGCTCCACCTCCGGCGGCAACGGGCCGAAGCGGTCGATCAGTTCGGCGCCGAAGCTCTCCATCTCGGCGTCGTTCTCGATGGTCGAGAGGCGCCGGTAGAGGCCCAGCCGCACCGTCAGGTCCTCGACGTAATCCTCGGGGATCGTGACCGGCGCGCCGAGCGCGATGGTCGGCGACCATGCTTCTTCCTGCGGCTCCTCGATGCCGGCCTTGAGCGCCGTGACGGCGTCCTCCAGCATCTGCTGGTAGAGCTCGTAGCCGACCTCCTTGATGTGGCCGGACTGGGCATCGCCCAGAAGATTGCCGGCGCCGCGGATGTCGAGATCGTGGGACGCCAGCTGGAAGCCGGCACCGAGCGTATCGAGGCTCTGAAGCACCTTGAGGCGCTGCTCGGCCTGGGCGGTGAGCTGGCGGTTGGCCGGGGTCGTGAACAGGGCGTAGGCCCGCGCCTTGGAGCGGCCGACGCGCCCGCGCAGCTGATAGAGCGCGGCCAATCCGAACATGTCGGCCCGGTGGACGATCAGCGTGTTGGCGGTCGGGATGTCGAGGCCGGATTCGACGATGGTCGTCGAGAGCAGCACGTCGTACTTGCCCTCGTAGAAGGCAGTCATCACGTCCTCGAGCTGCCCGGCGGCCATCTGGCCGTGGGCGACCGCCACCGTGGTCTCGGGCATCTCGGTATCGAGGAAGCGCTTGACCTCCGCCAAGTCCTCGATGCGCGGCACCACGTAGAAGGACTGGCCGCCGCGATAGCGCTCGCGCAGCAGCGCCTCGCGGATCAGCAGCGGATCGAACGGCGTCACGAAGGTGCGCACCGCCAAGCGGTCCACCGGGGGCGTCGCGATGATCGAGAGTTCGCGGACCCCGGTCATGGCGAGCTGGAGCGTGCGCGGGATCGGCGTCGCCGAGAGCGTCAGAACGTGCACGTCCGCCTGGAGCGCCTTGAGCCGCTCCTTGTGGGCCACGCCGAAATGCTGCTCCTCGTCGACGATGATCAGGCCGAGATCCTTGAAGGCGACGTTCTTGGCGAGCAGCGCGTGGGTGCCGACCACGATGTCGATCTTGCCCTCGGCGAGTCCCGCCCGGTTCTGGCGCTGATCCCCCGCCGAGACGAAGCGTGAGAGTTGCGCGATGTTGATCGGCAGACCTTTGAAGCGCTCCACGAAGGTTCTGTAATGCTGGCGGGCGAGCAGCGTGGTCGGCACCACCACCGCCACCTGCTTGCCGGAGATCGCGGCGGCGAAGGCCGCGCGGAGCGCCACCTCGGTCTTGCCGAAGCCGACATCGCCGCAGACGAGGCGGTCCATCGGGCGGCCGGCATTGAGGTCGTCCAGCACCGCGTCGATGGCGTTGGCCTGATCCTCGGTCTCCTGGAAGGCGAAGCGGGCGGCGAATTCCTCGTAGAGGCCCTCCGGCGCCTTGAGGCTCGGCGCGGGCTTCACGAAGCGGGCGGCGGCGACCTTGATGAGCTCGCCCGCCATCTCGAGGATGCGGCGCTTCATCTTGGCCTTGCGGGCCTGCCACGCCCCGCCGCCGAGGCGGTCGAGCGCGACCTCCGAATCCTCCGAGCCGTAACGGGTCAGGAGTTCGATGTTCTCCACCGGCAGGAGCAGCAGGCCGCCGGTATATTGCAGCTCCAGGCAATCGTGCGGGGCGCCCGCCGCCGTCACGGTCTTGAGGCCGACGAAGCGGCCGATGCCATGATCGGAATGGACCACGAGATCGCCGGGCTGCAGCGCCTGGACTTCGAGGATGATGTCCTGGGGCCGCTTCGCCTTGCGCTTCTGGCGCACCAGCCGGTCGCCGAGGATGTCGCCCTCGGCGATCACCGCGAGCCGGTCGATGACGAAGCCGGATTCCAGCCCCCAGACCGCCACCGCCACGTCGGTGCCGCGCTTGAGCGCGTTGACCGCCGTCAGCGTGTTGATCTCGATCGGCTTCTTCAGGCCGTGGTCGGTCAGCACGCCGCAGAGCCGGTCGCGCGAGCCGTCGGACCAGGATCCCAGGATCACGTGATGCCCGGACGCCTGCAGCTCGCGGACATGGGCGACGACGGCGTCGAACACGCTCGTGGCCTCCTCCGCCCGCTCGGGCGCGAAGCTTCGTCCGGCTTTGGCGCCACAATCGATCACCGCGCGCGCGTCCGAGTCGGGCTGGGCGAAGGGGGTCAGGCGCATGACCGTGCCGGCCTCGACCTTGGCCTTCCACTCGTTCGGCGTGAGGTAGAGGGCGCGGGGCGGCAGCGGCTTGTAGGGGGCGACGCCCGCCTGCGGGGTCTTGAGGGCGGATTCCCGGGCCAGGAAATAGTCCTGGATCAGGGCGAGCCGCTCGGACGCCGCCTCCTCGACCTGCGCGTCGAACACCATCGGCACGTCGCCGAGATAGTCGAACAGCGTGTCGAGCCCGTCGTAGAAGAGCGGCATCCAGTGTTCGAGGCCGGCATAGCGGCGGCCCTCGCTTACGGTCTCGTAGAGCCGGTCGTCGCGGTTCGCCGCGCCGAAGCTCGTGAGATAGCCTTGCCGGAAGCGCCGGATCGTCTCGGTGGTGAGCTGCACCTCGCTCATCGGCACGAGGTCGAGGGAGCGCAAGGAGCCCACGGTCCGCTGCGTCTCGGGATCGAACGCGCGGATCGATTCGAGGGTATCCCCGAAGAAGTCGAGGCGGATCGGGTTCGGCAGGCCGGGCGGCGACAGGTCGAGAATGCCGCCGCGCACGGCGTATTCGCCGGTGTCGCGCACCGTCCCCGTGCGCAGAAACCCGTTGGCCTCGACCCAGGCCACGACCTTGTCCATCGGCACCACGTTGCCGATCGCCGCCGAGAAGGTCTCGACCGCGACCCTGGCCCGCGGCGGCACGCGCTGCACCAGGGCGTTGACGGTGGTGCAGAGGATGCGCGGCTTCTCCTCCGAGGAGCGCGAGCGGGTCAGCCGCGACAGAGCCGTCATCCGCTGGGCCGCGATGGCGCCGTTCGGGGAGACGCGGTCGTAGGGCTGGCAATCCCAGGCCGGGAAGCTCATCGCCTCGATCTCGGGGGCGACGAATTTCAACGCGGTCTGGAACGCGTTGGACCGGCCGGAATCGCGGGCGACATGCACCAGCACCGCCGGGCCTTCGAAACTCCCCGAGAGCGCGCGGGCGAGATCGGCGACGACCAGCGCGTCGAACCCGTCGGGTACGGAGGCGAGCGTCGGGCTGTCGCCGCGTTTGATCGCGTCGAGCGCTTTGGTCAGCGGCGCCGATTTCGGCAGCGCGAAGCGGGCGGTCTGCGGCTTCGGCGCGGCGGCGGGGGGCTTGGGCTGGGGCTTGGCCATCGGGGGGAACAGTTCAGGAAGACGGATCGGGACAGGCGCCGGGGGATCGCTCTCGACCCAAACCAGTCCCCTCGGCCCAAGGTCCCGCGCAGCGGCCTCGAAGAAGGTTTCCGGAACCCGCGCGATCCCTGGAGCCCTCCTTCGAGGCCCGCTCACGCGGGCACCTCAGGATGAGGGCGATGGATGGGACGAAGACTCGGCTCTCGCCTCAGTTATGGATCGGCGCGTCGTGCTTATGAAACGCCCGGAGGCGGCGATAGACCGGCGTGTCGTAATTCTCCGGCGTCGCGTCCTCGCCGGTGAGCCAGCGGAACAGGTCGCGGTCCGGTACTTCGATCAGCGCCTCGAACTGCGTCAATTCCTCGTCCGACAGATCGCCGATCTCGGCATCGGCGAAACGGCCCATGATGAGATCCATCTCGCGGATGCCCCGGTGCCACGCCCGGAACAGGGTGCGGCGGCGGCGCGGGTCGAGGTCGGCGCTGGAGCGTGTGGTGCCGGACATGGAGAGGATTCCCTCCGAGATGGCTCTCGTGGCGATGACAGGCATGTAGAGGGCCGATCGCCGCCCGGCAAACGGTGCGTGCGCATGATGCCATCTGCGCAGATCCGATGAAACGCGGTATCGTGGCGCCCGCGGCCCGTTCCAGAAGCCTCGCTCCCACCCACGCCCTCATCCTGAGGTGCCGGCGCGACAGCGACGGCCTCGAGGGAGGGCTCCAGGAATCGCTGAGCGAACCGGAGCCCTCCCTCGAGGCCGCTGCGCGGCACCTCAGGATGAGGGGGTTGGATGGGAGGGGCCGTTGCCGTCGTTCTCTCGCGCCCGAAAGGCCCATGAACTCGGAATCCGAACAGGCCCTCGCATCCGATCCGGGCCCCGCCCCGCCCCGGCGGGACGACGCCCCGTCGTTGCGCCCGAGCATCCTCGATCCGCTCTTCGCCCCCGCCCGCGGCCTGCCCGGCGTCGGCCCGAAGATCGCGCCGCTCATCGAGAAGCTGCTCGGCTCGGAGGAGCGCCCGGCCCGGGTCGCCGACCTCCTGTTCCACCTGCCCCAGAGCGGCGTCGCCCGGCCGCTCTGCGGCTCGATCCGCGACGCGCCGACCGGCGAGCCGGTGACGCTCGGCGTCACGGTGGTGGCGCATCGCCCGCCGGGTCTGGGCAAACGCGCCTTCCGCGTGCTGGTCGAGGACGGGACCGGCGACATCAGCCTCGTCTTCTTCGGCATGCCGAAGGGGCGCATCGACAAGATGCTGCCCCTCGGCAGCCACCGCTACGTCTCCGGCCGGATCGACCTGTGGGACGGCACCCGGCAGATGGTGCATCCCTCCCGCATCCTCGACGAGGCGGGTCTGGCCAGCCTGCCCGCCGTCGAGCCGATCTACGGGGCGACCGAGGGTCTGACCTCGCGGTTGATCGGCAAGATCGTCCACGGCGCGCTGGAGCGGCTGCCGGTGCTGCCGGAATGGCAGGATCCGGCCTTCCTCGCCCGCAACCGCTTCCCGGCCTTCGCCGAGGCTCTGCGGATCGAGCACCGCCCGGAGGAGGCACCGCCGCCGCCGCGGGAGGGCGAGACCGTGCCGCCGAGCCCGTCCCGGCGGCGGCTGGCCTACGACGAACTGCTCGCCTCGCAGCTCGCCCTCGCCCTGCTGCGCGCCCGCCAGCGCCGCAAGCCCGGCCGGGTCAATGCCGGCGACGGGCATCTGAAGGCGCGGATCGAGGCCGCCCTGCCCTTCGCGCTGACCGGTGCGCAGGCGCGCGCCGTGGAAGAGATCCGCGGCGACATGGCCGCGGACCGGCGCATGCTGCGCCTGCTCCAGGGCGATGTCGGCTCGGGCAAGACCGCGGTCGCCCTGCTCGCCATGGCCTCCGCCGTCGAGGCCGGCCGGCAGGCCGCCCTGATGGCCCCGACCGAGATCCTGGCGCGGCAGCATTTCGAGCGTCTGGTGCCGCTCGCGGAGGGCTTGCGCCTGCGGCTGCTCACCGGGCGCGACCGGGCCTCCGAGCGCCGGGCGACGCTCGCGGACCTGGCGGCGGGTAACATCGACATCGTGGTCGGCACCCACGCCCTGTTCCAGGACGCGGTGGCCTTCCGCGATCTCGGCCTCGCGGTGGTCGACGAGCAGCATCGCTTCGGCGTCCACCAGCGTCTTGCCCTCGGGGCCAAGGGCGAGGCGGTCGACATCCTGGTGATGACGGCAACCCCGATCCCGCGCACCCTCGCCCTCACCTTCTTCGGCGACATGGACGTGTCGGTGCTCGACGAGAAGCCCGCCGGGCGCCAGCCGATCAAGACGATCACGATCCCGGTCGAGCGCATCGGCGACGTGGTGGAGGGGCTTCAGCGGGCGCTGCAATCGGGCGACCGGGTCTACTGGATCTGCCCGCTCGTGGCGGAATCCGAATTCGTCGACCTCGCCGCCGCCGAGGAGCGGTTCGAGGACCTGAAGAAGCATTTCGGCGAGGGCGTCGGCCTGATCCACGGCAAGATGCCGGGGCCGGAGAAGGACGCGGCGATGGAGGCCTTCGCGACGGGGCGCACCCGCGTGCTGGTCTCCACCACCGTGGTCGAGGTCGGCGTGGACGTGCCCGAGGCCACCATCATGGTGATCGAGCATGCGGAGCGCTTCGGTCTCGCCCAGCTCCACCAGCTGCGCGGCCGGGTCGGGCGCGGGTCGAAGGCCTCGTCCTGCCTGCTGCTCTATCGCGGGCCGCTGGGGCAGGTGTCCAAGGCGCGACTGGAGATGATGCGGGCGAGCGAGGACGGTTTTCGGATCGCCGAGGAGGATCTGCGCCTGCGCGGCGAGGGCGAGGTTCTCGGCACCCGCCAATCCGGCATGGCGGCCTTCCGCCTCGCCCGGCTCGAGAGCGACGGCGCTCTCCTGGAGGCGGCCCGCGACGATGCCCGGCTGATCGTCGAGCGCGATCCGCGCCTGCGGAGCGAGCGCGGCCAAGCCCTCCGGGTGCTGCTCTACCTGTTCGAGCGCGAGGCGGCGATCCGGTTGATCGGGGCCGGGTGAGTCGCTCGGAGGCGTTCAGGCTCGTTCAGGAAAGGGTCCGGATCCGTTCAGTTTCGTTCAGGAAGGAGCGAAATCGAACGGCGCGTTCAGAAAAATGCGCGCCACCGGAGCGATCCGCAAAATGCCGCAAACTCAACGAGTGAATTGGTGTTTGCTGAATGATTGCAAGTACTTATCCGTATATCTCAATGCTTCGGATAAGCTTGGCGGTGGCCCGCAAATCGGAGGATACCTTGTATCTGCCCCAATTGCCCCTTAACTGGAGATGAACAAACGGCCTCGTAGACCGGGGTGCCACTGGAAAGAAGGAGGGTCGCCATGTCGATCGCACCGTTCCAACGCCTGCCGGGTTCCTCCGAGAATTGGGGAGCCGATACCCTCTCCGTCGAACCCTGGCTGATGCCGATCAGCGATCACGCGACGCGCGACGAGACGACGACGGACGCGCTCATCAGCGCGGTCAAGCAGTCCTCGCGCCGGTTCTGGATCGCCGCCAACGCCCTCTGCGCCGTGCTGGCGCTGTTGCTCACCGCCCAGGTCGCGAACGACTGGAACAGCCCCGTCGCCCGTCCGGCCACTGGCCAGGTTGCCGACGCGTCGCCGCCGACCCTGGCCGTCGAGAAGGCCTCGCTGCAGCACTGACCGGCCGAACGAACGCTCGTTCGGAACTCTCGTCTGATCACCCGTCTTGGCGCGCCGGCTCCCGGCGCGCCTTTTCCATGTCCGGCCCCTGCGTCTGCCGCAGGGACGCCGCCATGGCATTGAGCCGGGCCTGAGGATCCTCGGGCTGGATCACGCCCGCCGACATCACCAGCTTGGCCGCGTCGTCCACGCTGATGGCGACCTCCACGATCTCGGAGCGCGGCAGGTAGAAGAAGAACCCCGTGGTCGGGTTCGGCGCGCAGGGCAGGAACACGCCGACATAATCGTGCGCGCCGCCCTCCTTCGCGTGGAGCGCGTCCCGCACCTCGGTCGCCGCCGGGGCGGAGAGGAACACCACCGACCACGTGCCCTTCACCGGGAACTCGACGAGGCCGACGGTGCGGAACGACGTGCCGTTGGCCGAGAACAGGGTCTCGAAGATCTGCCGCAGGCCCCGGTAGAGCCCGGAGATCACCGGCGTGCGGGCGAGCAGCACCTCGCCGAACTCCACCACCGAGCGCCCGACGAGGTTGGCGGTGAGGAAGCCCAGCAGCGTCACCGCGACGAAGGCGATGACGAGGCCGAGCCCGGGGATCGAGAACGGCAGGTAATGGTCCGGCAGGTAGCTGGCCGGCACCAGCGGCTTCACCCAGCCGTCGATGAGGGCGATGAACCACCACGTGATGTAGATCGTGATCGCGAGGGGGCCCGCGACGATGATGCCGGTGAGGAAGTAGGTCCGCAGGCGCCCGCGGGCGCTGACGCGCTTCTTGGAAGGAGCGCCGTCCGGGGCCTCGGGGATCGGCGACAGGGTGGGCGCCACGCATGCACCTCGGGCGACGGAGCCTGAGACCGACGGGCTTTCCCCGCCGCCTCGGGGCAGAGACGTAGCCGTTGGGATCGAACGGCTCAAGGCTGAAACGCCCCGGTCAAGGCGGCGCCCGCCCGTCGTAAATCATCGTGGAAGAGTTGATGGCGCGCGAGGCGACTTGATCGGGGTCGACCGGCGCATAACTCGGCCGTGGGCCCGAGAGGCCTGAGTAAACGGAGGAAATGCCATGCACGTCACCATCGAGCAGGCCGAGAAGGCGATCGCGGCCGCCCGCGCCAAGGCGGTGGAACTCGGTACCCAGATGTGCATCGCGGTCGTCGATTCCGGCGGCAACCTCAAGGCCTTCCACCGCATGGACGGCGCCTGGGTCGGCTCCATCGACATCGCGCAGAAGAAGGCCAAGACCGCCGTGTTCTTCGGCATGAAGACCGGCGCCATCGGCCAGCTGTCGCAGCCGGGCGGCTCGCTCTACGGCATCGAGCACTCGAATGACGGCCTCATCACCTTCCCCGGCGGCATCCCGATCGTCGATTCCGACGGCGAGATGTCCGGGGCCATCGGCGTCAGCGGCTCCTCGGTGGAGAACGACGACGCCGTGGCCCTGGCCGGTGCGCAGGTGATCGGCGACACGGAACTGCCGGATCACCCCTGGCGGACGTGATCGCCGGAAAGGCGAGCGACGGCGCCTGTCCGGCGCCGTCGTGCGGGGGCCTACTCGACCGTCACGGACTTCGCGAGGTTGCGCGGCTGGTCGACGTCTTTCCCCATGAAGACGGCGGTGTGATAGGCGATCAGCTGCACCGGCACCGCGTAGACGATCGGAGCCACCACCGGGTCCATGTCCGGCATGGTCAGCGTCGCCAGCGTGTCGATGCCCGCCGCCGCCGCGCCGCGGGCATCGCCCACCAGGATGATCCGGCCGCCGCGGGCGGCGACCTCCTGCATGTTCGACACCGTCTTCTCGAAGATCGCGTCGTGGGGGGCGATGACGATCACCGGCACGCTCTCGTCGATCAGCGCGATGGGGCCGTGCTTGAGCTCGCCCGCCGCGTAACCTTCGGCGTGGATGTAGCTGATTTCCTTCAGCTTCAGCGCGCCCTCCAGCGCCATCGGGTAGCTGGTGCCGCGGCCGAGATAGAGCACGTCGCGGGCCTTGGCGATCTCGCGGGCGAGGGTCTCGACCTGCGGCTCCAGCGTGACCGATTCCGCCATCAGCCCCGGCACGGTGATCAGGGCATCGACAAGCGCGCGCTCGCGGGCGGCGTCGATGGTTCCCCGGGCGCGGCCCGCCGCGATGGCGAGGCAGAGCAGCACGGTGAGCTGGCAGGAGAAGGCTTTCGTGGATGCCACGCCGATCTCGGGGCCGGCGAGCGTCGGCATCACGGCGGAGGATTCCCGCGCGATGGTCGAGGTCGGCACGTTGACGACGCTGAGGGTGTGCTGGCCCTGGGCCTTGGCGTAGCGCAGCGAGGCCAGCGTGTCGGCGGTCTCGCCCGATTGCGAGATGACGAGCGTCAGCCCGCCCGCCTCCAGCGGCGGCTCGCGGTAGCGGGTCTCGGAGGCGACGTCGATCTCGACCGGCAGGCGCGCCAGGGTCTCGAACCAGTACTTGGCCACCAGCCCGGCATAGAAGGCGGTGCCGCAGGCGGTGATCGATAGGCGCGAGAGCTTGGCGAAGTCGAAGGGCAAGGCGCCTGGCAGCGCGATGCGGCCTCCCGCCATGTCGACGTAGTGGGCGAGCGTGCGCCCGACGACCTCCGGCTGCTCGTGGATCTCCTTCGCCATGAAGTGGCGGTGATTGCCTTTGTCGACGAGGAAGGCCTGCGTCGCGATGCGCTGGCGCGGGCGCTTCACGACCTGTCCTTCGATGTCGCGGATCTCGGCGCCGTCGCGGGTCAGGATCGCCCAGTCGCCCTCTTCCAGATAGGTGATCTCGTCGGTGAAGGGGGCGAGCGCCAGCGCGTCGGAGCCGAGATAGGTCTCGCCCCGCCCGAAGCCGATGGCGAGCGGCGCGCCGTGGCGGGCGCCGATGAGGAAATCCTCCTGCCCCGCGAACAGGAAGCCCAGCGCGAAGGCGCCGCGCAGGCGCGGCAGGGCCTCGGCGACGGCCTCCACCGGCCCGAGACCCTGCGCCATCAGGTGGTTGACGAGCTGCGCGACGACCTCGGTGTCGGTCTCGGTCTCGAAGCGCGCGCCCGTGGCTTCGAGCGCGCTCTTCAACTCGCGAAAATTCTCGATGATGCCGTTATGGACCACCGCTAGGCGCTCGGTGGCGTGCGGGTGGGCGTTGGTCTCGTTGGGGCGGCCATGCGTCGCCCAGCGGGTATGGCCGATGCCGATGGCCCCCGTGAGCGGTGCCTGGGACAGCTTGATCTGCAGGTTCGCGAGCTTGCCCTCGGCGCGGCGACGCTCCAGCCGGCCATGCTCCAGCGTGGCGACGCCGGCGGAATCGTAGCCGCGATACTCAAGCCGCCGCAGCGCCTCGATCATCGCGTCCGCGACCGCCTCGCGCCCGATGATGCCGACGATTCCGCACATGACCCGATCCTTACGCCGTCCGGCCGGAAATGCGCCCGACGTCCCGAAACGGGATGTCGCCCCATCCGCCTTGCCGCAGAGCAAAGGACGGGCCGGGGAACAGCGCGCGACCGGGCTTGTATCGGATCGCGGCGGCACAAGGCCAGCGCTTGCTTTCCGGTCGGCTCCCGAGTCCCGCCCTGGGGGCCTCGCGGCCCGGCCGTCCCTCGGCGAGACGCCCCGGACGGTGTCGCGGGTCCCCTGTCCGTGGCGCGTTTCGGACCCGGCCCTACGGCGCCCCCGCCGGATCCGGGCGCTGACCCCGTGCGCTCAGCCCCGCTTCCCGTCCTTGGACGCCTTGGCCGCCTTCAATGTCTCGCGCAGGACGCGGGCCGCGCCCTCGCGGGTGGTCTGGCGGCCGCGGGCCAGGGCCAGGGCCTCAGCGGGCACGTCGCGGGTGATGACCGAACCGGCGCCGACCAGCGCGCCGTCGCCGACCGTAACGGGCGCGACCAGGGCGGAATTCGAGCCGATGAAGGCGCCCGCGCCGATCACCGTCCGGTGCTTCGACACGCCGTCGTAATTGCAGGTGATGGTGCCGGCGCCGATATTGGCGCCCGCCCCCACCTCGGCATCGCCGAGATAGGTCAGGTGCGAGGCCTTGGCCCCCGCCCGCAGGGTCGCGTTCTTGACCTCGACGAAATTGCCGAGATGGACGCCCGCCTCCAGCACCGCGCCGCCGCGCAGGCGCACATGGGGGCCGATATCGGCGCCCTCCATCAACCGGGCGTCGTGCAGGTGCGAGAAGGCGCGGATGACGCAGCCGTCGCCGACGACGACGCCGGGGCCGAACACGCAATGCGGCTCCACCGTCACGTCGCGGCCGATCACCGTGTCGGCACTCAGGAACACCGTCTCGGGGGCGACGAGCGTCGCGCCGCCGAGCTGGGCCGCGCGGCGCAGGCGGGCCTGGATCGTGGCCTCGGCCACGGAGAGCTGAACCCGGTCGTTGACGCCGAGCGCCTCGTCCTCGGCCACGTTCACCACGGCGACGGAGAGCCCGTCGGCCACAGCCAGCGCGACGGCGTCGGTGAGGTAGTATTCGCGGTTGGCGTTGTCGTTGCCGATGCGCCCGAGCAGCGACAGCGCGTGCGTGCCCGACAGCGCCATCAGCCCGGCATTGGACAGGCGCACCGCCCGCTCGGCCTCGCTCGCATCTTTCTCCTCGCGGATCGCCACGACGCGGCCGTTCTCGGTCAGCACCCGCCCGTAGCCCGTCGGGTCGGCGGCCTCGAAGGCCAGCACCGCCACCGCCGCGCCCGCGCGCAGGGGCGCACGCAGCCGGGCATAGGTCTCGGCCGTGATCAGCGGCGTATCCCCGAAGGCCACCAGCACGTCCGCTCTCTCGCGGGCCTCCTCACCCTCCAGCGCGTCGCGGGCGGCGAGCACGGCATGGGCCGTGCCGAGGCGCTCGGCCTGGGGATGGGTGCTGGCGCCGGGCGCCATGCGGGCGACCTCGTCCGCCACGTCGGCGCGACCGGGCTCGACCACCACGGCGAGGCGGGCGGCGCCCGCCTCCTGCACGGCGGCGAGCACGTGGCCCAGCATCGAGCGGTTCGCCAGAGCGTGCAGCACCTTGGGCCGATCGGAGCGCATCCGCGTGCCCTTCCCGGCGGCGAGCACCACCGCGGTGAAGCCGCCCCCCGCCGTGCCGTGATCCGCGCTCATCCGATCGGTCCTCCGTCGCTGGCCTTGCTGGGGGCCTCATCGGCCGCCCCAAGACCGGGGCGGTGTAGCCGATCGTGGGCCGGGCGCGAAGGCCGGGGCCGGCCCGTCCGTCGCTGACATTTGCCTGACATCCGCCGTCAGGCTCGTGGGGGGCGCGCAGGCCTATCGAGGCGGTGTCGTTCCGACCCTTCAGGAGCTTTCGATGACGCGACTGTCCATGACCAGAACCCTCGGAGGCCTCTTCGCCGGCGGCCTGCTCGCCGCCGGCCTGCTGAGCGCGCCGGCGCGCGCCGATGACCGACCGGGGGCCGATTGGATGCCGATCGAGGGGGCGGTGCGCGCCCTCGAACAGGCCGGTTACGCCGATGTGCGCGGCCTCGAGGCCGATGACGGCGTCTGGGAGGGCAAGGCCGTGAAGGACGGCCGGAGCGTCAAGGTGAAGGTGGATCCGCATAGCGGGGCCGTCACCGAGAAGACCGCCAAAGCCGCGAAGACGTCGAAGGACTCGGACAAGCAAAAGCGCGACGCGGACGACGATAACGATTGAGGGGTCGAGCCGCCGACCGGGCGCAAGGCCGCCGCGCGGCCCGCGTAGTGGTCGGCGGCCGTTCGAGACGCTAGAAGCGGCCACCGATTCCCGATCCGGCCCTTTTGGCCGTGAAGGCGACCCCTTGCCCTTTCCGCCGCTACCCACTCCCCTCGCCCGGGCGCTCGACGCGCGCAGCTACGCCGAGCCGACCCCCGTCCAGCAGGCCGTGCTCGATGCCGAGAGCGGGCGCGACCTGCTCGTCTCGGCCCAGACCGGTTCGGGCAAGACCGTCGCCTTCGGTCTCGCCATCGCGGGCTCGCTGCTCGACGAGGCCGAGACCCTGCCCGCCCCCGGCGCGCCGCTGGCCCTCGCCATCGCGCCGACCCGCGAGCTCGCGCTCCAGGTCCAGCGCGAGCTGACCTGGCTCTATGCCGAGACCGGCGCGCGGGTGATCGCCAATGTCGGCGGCATGGATCCGCGCCGGGAGTCCCGCGCGCTGGAGGCCGGCACCCACATCGTCGTCGGCACGCCGGGACGTCTGCGCGACCACCTGGAGCGCGGCCGGCTCGTCACCGAGAATCTCCGCGCCGTCGTCCTCGACGAGGCCGACGAGATGCTCGACATGGGCTTCCGCGAGGATCTCGAATTCATCCTGGCGGCGACCCCCGCGGCGCGGCGCACGCTGCTGTTCTCGGCCACGCTGCCGAAGGCGATCGTGGCCCTGGCCGAGCGTTACCAGCGCGACGCGGTGCGCCTCGCGGTCGCCGGCGAGACCCGGGGGCACGCCGACATCGCCTATCGCGCCGTGCGGGTGATGCCGCGGGAGGTCGAGCACGCCGTCGTCAACGTGCTGCGCTTCATCGATGCGCCGGTGTCGATCGTGTTCTGCAACACCCGCGACGGGGTGCGCCACCTCCAGGCCTCGCTGACCGAGCGCGGCTTCTCCGCCGTGGCGCTCTCGGGCGAGCTCGGCCAGGGCGAGCGCAACGCCGCCCTTCAGGCGCTGCGGGACGGCCGCGCCCGCGTCTGCGTCGCCACCGACGTGGCCGCCCGCGGCATCGACCTGCCGGGCCTCGACCTCGTCATCCATGCCGACCTTCCCCACGACGCCGAGGTGATGCAGCACCGCTCCGGCCGCACCGGCCGCGCCGGGCGAAAGGGCACGAGCGTGGTGCTGGTGCCCGCCGCCCGGCGGCGGCGCGCCGAGCAGATGTTCGCCATCGCCAAGGTCAACGTCGAGTGGAGCGGCCCGCCGACGGCGGACGAGATTCGCGAACTCGACCGCGAGCGGATGATGGCCGATCCGCTGCTCGCCGAAGGCGACACGGAAGAGGATCGCGACTGGGAGAAGGAATGGGCCGAGGCGCTGCTGGAGCGCTTCCCCCCGGAGCGCCTCGCGGCCTCGCTCGCACGGCTCTACCGCTCGCGTATCCCCGTGCCGGAGGACGTGACCGATCCGGGCTTCGAGCCGCCGCGGCGGTCCGATCCCCGCGTCGGCGCGCCGGTCGGCGCCCCGCGCGTGGGCGACGACGAGCCCGGCATCTGGTTCCGCCTCAATCTGGGGCGCCGCGACCGGGCCGAGCCCCGCCGCCTGTTGCCGATGCTGACCCGCCGCGGCGGCATCGGCCGCGGCGATATCGGCGCGATCCGCATCTTCGACCGGGAAACCACCTTCGAGATCCGCGGCAGCGCGGCGGATGCCTTCGCCGAATCCTTCGCCCGTCGCGGCTCGGCCGAATTGCGCGTCGAGCGGATGCAGGGCGAGGCCCCCGCCCCCGGCAAGGCGCCCAAGAGCCCCCGCGCCACCAAGCACCGCCGCGAGGTCGGCAAGGTGCAGCGTCGCTGACGCCTTCGAGGCGTCACGCGGCTCGATTGTCGGCAGGCCTCGGGCTTTTCTCGACAGCGGGCGGCCATCGTTCGCGTCGAGCCGCTGCGGCGGGTGCGTCCGCGACCGGCTCAGGCCGTCACGACGGACCGGGCGCCACGGCCCGGTCGCGGTGATCCGGAGTCACGGCGCGAACCGGCTTTCGGAAAAAGCCGATGCGGCGCATCGATCGAGAGCATCGGCCGAATCCGATCTTCGGCACGATGCGCCCTCCCGGCTGCCGCGCGTGGCGAGCGGGAGGAAGCGCCTCTCCTCGTAGGGGAGAGCGGTGCGCCGCGGCGCGGGCTATCCGGTGAAGGGCGCCGGAGCCCCTACTCCCCGTTCCCCTGGTCGCCGATCAGCCCGCCGACGGTGGCTTTCCAGCCGTCGCGGATCTGACGGCCGCCGGGGATCTTCACCCCGAGCAACTCCGGCTCGTCGTCCACCGCAGGGGTGGGCGCGGGCGCGGCGGCGGGCGCCGCCGGACTCGCCGCATCGGCCGACGTCACGCGGGTGCGGGCGGGGGCGACGGGCTTGCGGGTGGCTTCGGCCTTCGGCTCGGGCTTCGGGGTCGCCTTGGCACTGTCGGCCTTCGATGCCGGCAGGGAGACGAAGCGGGCCGGCTGCTCGGCCTTGGCCCGCACCGTCTCGCTGCGGGCGGGCGCCAGCGTCGCGGCGGTCCGGGGCGGGGCGACGGGGGCCGCCGCGCGGGTGGGGGCAGCGAGCGCCTGCACGGGCTCGATCGGCAGGTTCGTGCGCCCGGAGGCCGCGCTGCTGCGGGCAGGCTCGGCCAGCGGCTGCGACATCTCGGATTTGGCAATCTCGGGCTTGGCAGCCTCGGGCCGAGCAGTCTCGGGCCTAGCAGTCTCGGCCTTGGCGATCGCGGCTCCGGCTGGCTCGCTTCTCGACGGTTGGGGGGGGGCGGACGCGATCGGCTCGGCCTTCGCCACGATGCGCTCCGGCATCGGCGCGGCGGGGGCCGCGTTCGCGCGGGCGGCCGGCGGCTCGGCGGGCGGCAGCGAGAGGCGGGTCGGCTCGGCGCCCGGACCCTCGGCCAGCGCGGGTACGCCGTCCTTCAGGTCGGGCCATTGCGAGGCCACCGGCGCGACCTGGGCGGGGCGGGCCCGCGGGTCGGCGAGGCCGGAGAAGAACGAGAACGCCCCGGCGGTGAAGCCGGCGAGCGCGGTGCCGCCGAGCAGGATGCCGGCGGCGAGGAACAGGCGTGACCGCGCCCGCCCGGAGCGCGGCGGCACCGGGTTCGGACGAGTCTCGGATGGGTGGATCGCCACCGACATGCGGCTGGCCTCTTGCACGTTGTACCCCTGCAACAACTTCGCCTCGACAATGCGGCGGCAAGATGTCCTGTGGTGCCGATCCAATGTTCGCGCCGCCGCCATCCCAGGGAATGGGACTGCGAATCTGCTCAGGACACCGGATCGATCGTGACTTTGCTGATCTTGACAAGCCGGGCGTCAAGACGCTCGCCGAGTCCCACTTGGCGGCCCGACGACGCGATCGGGTTCAGGACTTTTACGATTTGCTGGTTTAACGGAGCGTGCACGCTGTGCCTCCGTCCGTTGATGCGCCGTGGGACGCCTCTCCGTTTTCCTAAGAGAAAGATCAGTGCGCCGGCCGTGGCCGTGGCGCCGGGCGGCATAGACTTTCGTCCACCGATCGGCCACGGTGCCGATCGTGCCGAAACCGCAGGAATTCGAGACCTTTAACCGATGCGGACTTGCCGAATGATCCCGGGTGTCTGGTCCCGGGCGGCGGCCTGACCGATCGCGAGGCCCCGTGCCGAACCCCGCTTCCGCTGCCCCCGCCTCTGCCGAGATGTCCCCGAGTCAGGCGCCCGCCCCCGAGGCTTCACCCGAGGTCGCCGCCAAGGTTCCGGCCGCGATCCGGAACGCGCCGTTCTGGGCCGGCTGGTCGACGCGCACGCGCCTGATCCTCACCGTGCTGGCCATCGATGGGCTGGCGGCCCTGTTCTCCTGCGGCCTCATCGTCCTCAACGCCCGCCATGCCGTGCAGGTGGAGATGGAGGCGAGCCTCGCCACGGTGGAGCCCCTCGTGGCCGACACCATCCGCTCCCTGCGCAGCCCCAGCCCCGACAGCGTGCTCCACGCCCTCGACCTGCGCTTCCAGTCCCTGCGGCACGTCCGTGTCACGGTCCTCGATGCCGCGGGGGAGCGGGTCGTGTTCAGTCCGGCGGACCGGGAGCGGGACGTGCACGACGTGCCCGAATGGTTCGTCTGGCTGATTGCCCCGACCCCGCGCCAGCACGATCTGCCGATCCAGGTCCGGGGTGAGCGCATCGGCACCGCCGCGATCACCACCGAGCCCCTCGACGAGATCGAGGAAGTGTGGGGCTATGCCCTCTCGCTGGCTCTGGCGAGCCTCGTCCTCAACCTCGCGGTTCTGGCCGCTTTGATCGTGGCGCTGGGGCGCATCCTGCGGCCCCTCGACCAGCTCGCCGCCGGCCTCACCCGGCTGGAGCGCCACGATTACACCGCGCATATCGACCCGCCGGCCTCGCGGGAGCTTGCCGTCATCGCCGGCCGCTTCAACCGCGTCGCCGGGGCGCTCGCCGAGGCGCGGGCCGCCAATGGTCGCCTCAACCGCCAACTTTTGACCGCCCAGGACGACGAGCGCCGCCGCACGGCGCTCGAACTCCACGACGAGTTCGGCCCCTGCCTGTTCGCCCTCGAGGCCAACGCGGCCTCCGTCGCCCGCCTCGCCGCCGGCGAGGGAGCGGTCGATCGGGGGCGCCTGAGCCAGCGCGCCGCCGATATCGGCAGCATCGTCTCGCAGGTCCAGACCCTGAACCGCGACCTGCTCAACCGCCTGCGCCCGCACGCCCTGGGCGAGGTGCCGCTCGCCGATTGCCTCAACCTGCTCCTGCGCGACTTCGCGCGACGCCATCCGGGCACCGCCTTCGAGGGGCAGTTCGAGGGGCTGGCGCGGAGCTACGGCGACATCGTCGATCTCACCGTGTTCCGCTGCATCCAGGAGAGCACGACCAACGCCGTGCGCCACGGCGCCGCCGCGCGGGTGCGGGCCGAGGCGGGTGAAATCGCGGAGGCGGAGGGCGGGCGCGCCCTGCAGATCCGCATTCGCGACGACGGCAGCGGCATCGCCCCCGGCCACCGCATCGGCCTCGGCCTGTCGGGCATGCGCGAGCGGGTGGAGGCCCTGGGCGGACGCTTCGCCCTTGACAACGGCGCACCGGGCACGGTTGTCCGGATCGCCATACCGATCGACCCCGAGCACGATGGCGAGGCCGAGGCCCCGCTCGTGCCGCAGGAAAAGTGATGCGCCGGACATGAACGCGCAGGCCATGATCGCGACTTCACCCAAGGGCGCTGCCCCGCGAGGGATGCCCGGACGGGGCGCCGCGGGGACGGGCGAGGCGGCCGACGGCGCCGTCCTCGTCATCGACGATCATCCGATCGTGCTCCAAGGCTGCCGCCGGGTGCTGGAGGATGCCGGCATCGAGACCGTGGCGGAGGCCACCGGCGTGGTCGCGGGCTACCGCGCCTTCCACCGCCTGCGCCCGCAGGTCGTGATCTGCGACCTGACCTTCCAGGGCTCCGGCCTCGCCGGACTCGCCCTGATCCGGCGCATGCGCGCGGTCGAGCCCGAGACCCGGGTTCTCGTCTTCTCGATGCACAACGATCCGGTCATCGTCTCCCGCGCCCTGGAGGCCGGGGCGCTCGGCTACGTCCTCAAGGACCATGCCTCGAACGAGCTGTTCCAGGCCTTCGAGCGGGTGCGTGTCGGCGAGGTCTTCCTCGACCGGCGCCTCGCCACCGAGGTGGCGATGCTGCGCGCCGATCCGCGCCGGACCCCGGAGACGCAGCTCACCCCGCGCGAGCAGCAGATCCTGGCCCGCCTTGCCCAGGGGAAATCCTACGGCGCCATCGCGGCCGATCTCTCGGTCTCCTACAAGACCGTCACCAATGCCTGCTCGCAGATGCGCCAGAAGCTGCGGGTGCGAACCCTGGCCGAGCTGATCCACGTGGCGGTGACGCAGGCGCAGCGGCAAGGGTGATCAGAAGGGTGATCAGAAGGGTGATCAGACAAGGGTGATCGAGCGAATGGCGGAACGGATGGCGCGATTCTCGGACGAGGCCTGGGCGCGGAACCTCGCGGCCTACGAAGCCATCCGGACCATGCCGTTCAACGCCAAACTCGCGACGGGCCTCCTGAGCCCGGACCGGTTCCGCCGCTACATCGTGCAGGACGCGCATTACCTGATCGGCTTCGGCCGGGCGCTCGCCCTCGCCGCCGCCAAGGCGCCCGATCCCGACCGGATCGTCCAGTTCGCCCGCGGCGCCGAGACCGCCATCGTGGTCGAGCGGGCGCTGCATGGCGGCTTCTTCGAAACCTACGGCATCGACGCGGCGACCTTTGCCGCCACGCCCCTGTCGCCGGCCTGCGATCACTACGTGTCGTGGCTTCTCGCCAGCGCCTATGCCGAGCCCTACGAGGTCGTCCTCGGCGCCCTCCTGCCCTGCTTCTGGATCTACGCCGAGGTCGGCCGCGATATCTTCGCGCGCGCCACGCCCGACAATCCGTACCGCGCCTGGATCGACACCTATGCCGGCGAGGATTTCGCCCAGGCCGTCGCCGCGATGATCGCGGCCACCGATGCGGCGGCGGAGGGCGCGTCCCCCGCCCTGCGCGAACGGATGCACCGGGCCTATGCCCGGGCGAGCCAGCTCGAATACCTGTTCTGGGACGGGGCCTACCGGGATGTCGCCTGGCCCGTCTGACGCCGTGTCCGATCCTCCGGCCCCCGGCCTCGACCGGCGCGCCTTCGCGGCGGCGGCGCTCGGTGCCGCCCTCGCCCTGCCGCAGCGGGCCGCCGCCCTCGATGCCGCCCCGGCCGAGCCGACTGGGGGCCCGAAATCCGGGCCTATCGCGATCCTGCTCTATCCCGGCATGACCGCCCTCGACGTGGTCGGGCCCCAGAATCTCCTCGCCGGTCTCGGCCCGATCCAACTGGTCGCCGCCCGCGCCGGCCCGGTCGCGAGCGACACCGGTCTCGCGATCACGGCGACCCACGATTTCGAGAGCTGCGCCCGCGACCTCGACGTCCTGCTCGTGCCCGGCGGCGACGGCACGCCGGTGCAGATGAACGATGCGCCCACCCTCGCCTTCCTGGCGGATCGGGCCGCGCGCGCGGCCTGGGTGACGAGCGTCTGCACCGGCTCGCTGATCCTCGGCGCGGCCGGTCTGCTGCGGGGCTACCGCGCCACCGCGCATTGGTGCGTGCGCGAGGCCGTCCTGCCGCTGCTCGGTGCCGTGCCGGTTGACGGGCGGGTCGTATTCGACCGCAACCGCGTCACCGCCGCGGGCGTCTCCGCCGGGCTCGACTTCGCCCTGGCGCTGGCCGCCCGCCTGCGCGGCGAGGCTTACGCGAAGACCGCGCAGCTCGTGGCGGAATACGCGCCGCAGCCGCCGTTCCAGGCCGGCAGCCCGGCCGCCGCAGGACCCGAGACGACGGCGGCGGCGGCGGTGATCCTGGCCGAACTCACGGCCGGGGCGCGGAGAGTGGCCTCGGAACGCTGAAAGGGGATTCGCCCGTCTCGTGCCGACGGTGCTGCTCAGGCCGGTCGCGCGGGCCCGATCTCACCGGCTGGGCCGGTGCAGGGGATCCGCGAAGGTCGGCGGCGGGGGCGCGTGGCGGGAAGCGATCCGGTCGAGCAGCACGTGGGGCACGGTGAGCGCGGAGAGCATCTGCAGGGTCAGGGTCAGAAGCGTCGCCGTCGGATCGGCTGAGCCGGAGGCGTAGAGCGGCCACAGGGCCGCGCCGAGCCCGAGGGTCAGCCCGAAGATCGGCAGGGCGGCGAGGACGGCCCGCCCCATCGTGTCGATGCCGGGCGCCCGCACCGGGTCGCGCACCAGGGCGCGCATGTGGCGGGGACCGTGGAGCGTGACGAAGTAGAGGGCGAAGGCCGTGAGCGGCGGCAGCAGCCAGAAGGCCGCGGCGAGGCCGGCCAGTTCGGCCAGCATCGTCCGTCGCGGCGGATGGGCCGCGAGCCGGAACGGCACCACGATCGCGGCGAGGGCGAGCCAGAGCCAGGCGGCGGCCGTCCACCAGGCGGGCAGCTGCGCCATCGGAACCCGCGTGACGACCGCGAAAATGTCGGCGGTCGCCTCGGGATGCAGCAAGGCCGGCAGGGCGATCGGCAATCCGCCGCGCAGAAAGGCCTCCACGGGCCGGCCCGGACCGGCATCCTCTTCGCCGAAATGCAGGACCGACAGCGCGAGGAAACCGGCCAGGGTGGGAAGCGGCGTGACCTGCCACGCCAGGAGAACCAGCGCGGAGAGGCCAAGATACGGCAGGGCGAAGACGCCGAACCAGAGCCGTCCGTAGCGGGGGCGCAGGAGCGGCGCCGCCACGGCGCCGTCGAGGGCCCCGTGCGGCACCCCCAGCACGATCACCGCAGCGAGCGCCGCGAGCCAGGACGCCTCGCGCGGGAGAAGCGCCGAGGCGATCAGCCCGCACGCGACCAGGGCCGCGCCCAGCTGCGCAAGCCGCAGGCCCGCGATGCGGAGAGGGCGGCCCGCCCGAACGGACCCCGTGCCGAGCGGCGCGAAGGGGCGAGCCGCGCTTCCCATCACGCCGCCCGGCGCAGCGGCGCGGCGGGGCTGCGGGTCTCGGCCAGGTCGCGATCGACGGCGCGGGTCGTCTGGACCGTCGCCATGAGGCCGTAGACCACCTTGGCGGTGAGATCGAGCACGGCGATCACGGCCAGGGCCAGGGCCGGCGGGAGCAGGCCGAGGCCGTCCTGTCCGACGAGCAGCACCGCCGGATAGGCGCACCAGACCACGGTGAGGAACACGGCGTTGCGCAGGAAGGCCGCGCGCACGTCGCTGCGCTCCGCCGCGTTCTCCTCGCGCAGCTGCACGAAGATCCCGTAGAACACCGCCAGGAACGCGCCGCAGGAGATGGCGAACCACGTCCACTTCACCCAGGCGACCTGCGACAGGCCGAAGGCCAGGGCCGTCACGATCATGATCAGATCGGAGCCGATCAGGCCCCAGACGACGGCCGGGCGGCGCATGCCCGAATGCATGGCGGTGCGGGAGAGGCCCAGCAGCAGCAGCGGCGTGGTGAAGGTCCAATCGATGTAGCGGGCGAAGTAGAACTGGCGCGTCGCCTCCGCCGCGTCGGGCCCGGCCGGGAGGACGAGGCTGCCCTGGCCGGTGGCCATGGCGAAGTAGGAGCAGGCGGCGATGATCGGCACGATTCCGTGGATGATCGTGTCCGCCTCCTCGGCCTGGGTTCGCCTCTTGCCCAGGAACAGGATGGCGGCGGCTCCTGCGGCCATGCCGGCAAAGCCGAGCCAGAGCCAGAATTGAGGCGTCATCGATATCTCTTCGCGATCGTGGGATGAAATGCGCACCAGGAACGTGGTGCCGCGCACGGGCAATCATGGCCGGCACGGGATGTTTCTAGGACTTCGGTCACAGTCGCGTGAGAACCGCGCCCTCCCGCGAGCCGCGATGGGGCGACCTCGTCGAGCTCGCCCGTCGGCCGGACGGACCGGGCGGCCTGCGCCGTTCAGGCCGCGAGAACGTCAGACGGGGGCTCGCGGCCCGTCTTTCCAAGCAATCGCCGGGGCGCAGCGGCCGGGATCGTCGGTTCGAAGCGTCGTCATGGCCGTCTGAGACCGCGAAATCCGATCGCGAACCGACGGCGTCTCTACGGATACGGAGTCGCATCCGAGACGCCGGCCGTGCATCGGCACCGGCCCGGCCCTTGCACGTCAAACGAGCCTCAGCCCGTTGCGCGAGCGGGATTTTCGGGATTGATCTAGAGTTTAAGAAATCCAAATCGGACCGGGGCGGTGTCCCGTCCCAGGGGAGTGACGGACCGACATGGCGGCAGGTTTGGCGAGCGACCTTTTCCGGATCAAGACGCTGGAGCGCCTGCGATCCGACGCGGAGGACGGCGAGAACAAGCTGGAGCGCCATCTCGGACCCTGGAGCCTGATCGGGCTCGGGATCGGCGCGGTGATCGGGGCCGGATTGTTCTCCCTCACCGGCATCGCCGCGGCGGAGCACGCGGGGCCGGCGGTCGTCATCTCCTTCGCTATCGCGGCGATCGGCTGCGCCTTCGCCGGCATGTGCTACTCGGAACTCGCCGGCATGATCCCGGTGGCGGGTTCGGCCTATACCTACGCCTACGCCACGATGGGCGAGTTCATCGCCTGGATCATCGGCTGGGACCTCGTGCTCGAATACGCGGTCGGCGCCGCCACCGTCTCGGTGAGCTGGTCGCGCTACGTCACGCGCTTCCTGCACGACACGCTGGGGATCACCCTACCGGGCACCTTGGTCCACTCGCCGTTCGAGACCTACCAGCTCGCCGACGGCACCATGGCCCACGGCCTCGTCAACCTCCCGGCGATCTTCATCATCGTCGCCGCCTCGGCGCTGCTGATGATCGGCATCCGGGAATCGGCCCGCGTCAACGGCGTCGTGGTGCTGGTGAAGATCGTCGTCGTCCTCACCGTGATCGGGGTGGGCCTGTTCTACGTCAAAGCCCAGAATTACGACCCCTTCCTCCCCGCCAATACCGGCAATTTCGGCGAGTATGGCTGGAGCGGCGTGATGCGCGCGGCGGGCGTGGTGTTCTTCGCCTATGTCGGGTTCGACGCGGTCTCGACCGCGGCGCAGGAGGCCAAGAATCCTCAGCGCAACATGATGATCGGCATCCTCGGCTCGCTGTTCATCTGCACGATCCTCTACATCGCCTTCGCGGGCGTGCTGACCGGCCTCGTCCATTACGATGCCATGAAGGGCGACGCCGCCCCGGTGAACACGGCCATCGCCCAGACGCCGTTCCCCTGGCTCAAGGGCCTCGTCACCTTCGGCGTAATCTGCGGCTTCTCGACCGTGATCCTCGTGCTGCTGCTCGGCCAGAGCCGGGTGTTCTACACCATGAGCCAGGACCGGCTGCTGCCGGGCTTCTTCTCGGCGATCCACCCCACCTGGAAGACGCCCTACCGCTCGAACCTGTTCTTCATGGTGTTCACCAGCGCGCTGGGCGGCTTCCTGCCGATCTCCCAGCTCGGCCACATGACGAGCATCGGCACGCTGCTCGCCTTCATCCTCGTCTGCATCGGCGTCGTCATCCTGCGCCGGACCCAGCCCGACGCGCCCCGCGCCTACCGCACGCCGCTGGTGCCGCTGGTGCCGATCCTCGGCGTGCTCTCCTGCGCCGCGATGATGGTGTCCCTCGACGGCGAGACCTGGCTGCGCCTGATCATCTGGCTCGCCATCGGGCTCGTCATCTACTTCGCCTGGAGCCGCCGCCACAGCCGCATCGGCCGCGAGGAGGGCGCGGGCGCGACCACGGCGCTGTAGGCCCCGGAGCGCGTTTCCCGACCTGCGCAGGCTCCCGAACCCGTGCCGAGCCCGGGAGCCCGGCCATCCGGCGTGTCATCGCGACCGCCGGCTGGGCCGCGTCCTCCGGGGCCTGTTGCCGCCGCGAAGGGCGCGAGGGCGCGCCGTGATCGGGGCGGCGTCATTCGCGCCGCAGGATCTTATCCGTCACGAAGCGCGCTGCCGACCACGTCTTCCGGCCCTCCGTGATCGTCTTGGGGTCGTACTCGGATGTGACCCAATCCTCGAAGGAGATCGGGTGGGTCTGGCTACGGGTCATGTACGACTTGATGACGTCGTGAAGGATGCCGGTCTTCGCGGAGCGAATGTGACCATACTTCCACGACAGCTGCCGGATGGCGTCCGAGGCGGGAGCCTTCTCGCGAAACAGCAGAAACAGAGCCGCCACCAGACCGGCCCGGTCCGCCCCCGATTTGCAGTGGATCAGGGCCGGGTACTCGATCGCCTCGAAGATTCGCTTGAGTTCGAGAATTTCCGATCGTTCGGGGGCCTCTCGGGAGCGGATGCGGATCTCGTGAAGCGCGATGCCGAGATCCGCGCAGGTTTCCTTCTCCAAGGGCCATGAGCCGTATTCCCTCTGCCCGCGCAGGCAGACGACGCTTCTCACTCCCTTCCGGTGAAACCCCCTCAGCTGGTTCGGTGTCGGCTGCGCCGACCGCCAGAGATTGCCGCCGCCCACGGAATGAGCGTTCAGGTAGAACACCCGGAAGATGCCGTGATCGACGAACAGCATGTTGATCCACGCCCCGAGCCGGTCGCTCCACCCGTGCAGGGGCCGGTCCCACCGCGCGATGCGCGACAATCGCCGTTCGTTGCGGCGCCTGAGCTTCTGTTCGCTTTTCTTGTCCATGGTGGGAGCGTTCGACTGAGCTTTCGATCGTGAGCGCGGAAGCCGCGCCGGTTCGCAGGGCGCCGTGCGGGCGCCTCAGCGGACGGGCAGGTCTTCCTTCGCCTTGCCGGAGGAGGAGATGATGATCAGCCGGTAGGTGCGCAGCATCGCGATCGTCGCGGCGACGATGAACCCGTACGCGCCGCCGGTGAAATGTCTCTTGAGCAAATAATACTTGAAGAACACGGTGAACGGCTCCACCGCGATCCTTGGAATGGTGGACGGGTGAGATTTATTGATTTCCTTGGATTGAAGTTTGTAATATTTGACGTTCTTATCGATCAGGTGGCGGATCGATAGGATGGACTGGTGGAAGATCGGTCCACTGATGAAGCCCATGTTCTTCCGGTCGAGTTTGACCTCGTCGAAGACGGCGCTGTCCGGAAAACGACAGAAGTTCTTGTTGTAAAGTCTGATATAGAGATGATAATCGGCAAGCAGTCTCGGCTTGTTGGCGCCAGGGTAGACCTGCTTGATCTTGAACTGATAACCGTAGATTTCGTCGTCGGACTTGTTCCGAAACAGGTCTTGAATCTGAGCTCGGGTCTTGTCGGTCAGCCACTCGTCGGCATCGAGATTCAAGATCCAGTCATGAGCGGTCAGATCCTCCGCGAATCTCTTCTGTTGGCCGTATCCGACCCAGGCGTTGTGAAAACACTTGGCGCCGAAGCTCTTGCAGATCTCGATCGTTCTGTCGGAGCTTCCTGAATCGACGACGATGATCTCGTCGACGAGATCGCGGACACTGTTCAGGCAACGGGCGATCCTGTCTTCCTCATTGTACGTGATGATTGTACAGGATATCTTGCGTTGCATGTGACGTCAGAGGTCCGGGATCTTGCCGTTCGATGGGTCTGTGCGCCGGGCGACAGCATGCAGCGGGTGAGTATTGAGGCGTGGGGCGAAGGATAGCACACCTTGGCCGCCTTGCACCCGACGATCCCTCGGGACATCAACCGATCGGCCCGCACACGCCCCGGCGGTGACCGCCGATCGTGCCGCGGCGATACGGCCCGCCACACTTTCCGGATCTTCCGATCGTAGGCAGCCCGACGCCGGAGCCTGATCTCGGCGTTGCGGACGATGCGCCGGGTCCCGGTCCTGCCGCGACCCGTCCGTCGAAGGAGGTCGCCTCTCCCCCGGCGTCGGAGCCCGGCGGCTCAGGCTCGCCGCGCCAGGGCCAGCATCGGCGGCTCGGCCAAGCCCACCAGCGGACGGCCCACCTCGACCGACTGGCGCTCGCGGGCGATGAAGGCGGTCGGCATCTCCTGCTGCATCTCCGCCTCGACCTTGCGCAGCTGCGCGTCGGAATGACAGGGATGGAGGTGGATGATGGCGAGCGCCTTGGCGCGGGCGGCCTTGGCCAGTTCCACGCCCTTCTGCCAGGTCGAGTGGCCCCAGCCGCAGCAGCGCGAATACTCGCTCTCGGTGAACATGCCGTCGTAGACGATCAGGTCGGCGTCCTCGACGAAGCGGCAGAGCGTCGGGTCGGGCCAGTTGGCGCCGTGCTCGATGTCGCTGATCACGCAGAGCCGCTTGCCCGCATGGTCGAACCGGAAACCGGTCGAGCCCTGGGGATGGTCGAGCAGGATCGTGTCGACCCGGGAGCCGTCGGCGAAGGTGAGCGTCTCGCCCGCACGGAAGCCGTGATGGCGGAAGGTGCAGGGCAGGATGTCGAGGGTGACGGGAAAGAGCGGGGGCGAGAACAGCCGGTCGAGGGCGGCGGCGGCGCTCTCGCCGTCGAGATTCCCGCACCACGTGTGGATCGTGCGCGCCGCGTCGAGCACGGCGGGCTTGAAGAAGGGCAGGCCGGCGCTGTGGTCGAGGTGAAGATGGCTGAACAGGAGATCGATCTCCCGCGGCAGGTCGTCGAGGCTCTGGCGCCCGAAGGCGCCGAGCCCGGAGCCCGCATCGATGACGAACAGGCGCTCGCCGCATCGGACTTCGAGACAGGGGGTATTGCCGCCGAACTCGGCCGTTTCCGGGCCGCTCACCGGCGTCGAGCCGCGTACGCCCCAGAAACGCAGTGTCAGGGCGTCGTCCTTGGCTGGACTCGTCAGGGTCATGGATCGGTACCGTTGCCCGGGCGGTTCCCGAGCCTTCCACAGTGACAGCGCCGCCGCACGCATCCGCTTGACGATCCGCGGCGGTCCTTCGGCCCTACGATAGGGCGGAGTGTACCGCGCTGAGATGGGTGGCGGCCATGCGGGTGCGTGTGCGAGCCCGCACACGTCGTTTTGACCTGTGTGAAACTCGCGCACCGACGCGAGAGGGTCTGTGCCGAGCTTCGAAAAAGCTTTTGCGGCACGAAATCGAGAAAAGCGCCCCGGCTTTGCAGGCAAGGACGATGGCTTAACGCTGAGCCATCCGCTCGACCATGGGTTGCGGTTCGGCGAGAACGGGCGGCCCGATTTCCCCGTCGAGCGAGGCCCGCAGGAGCGTCGGCAGGGTCTCCTGATAGCGCATCGCGTAGGCGGCGAGGCGGACCGTCCCACCCGCGTAGGGCGGCCGCTCGGCGATCCGGCGCGGGAAGAACGGCGTACCCGGCCCGATCACCGCGGCCCACAGCGTCTCCGGCATGATGGCAGGCGGCGCGGGCTTCCGTCGGGCGGCGATCAGCACGACCTCCTGGCCGGCATAGGCCAGGGCCTCCGGGCGGCTGATGTCGCCCACCGGAAACCCCTGGCTGATGCGGTGGGCCCAGAAGGCGTGCTGGCCGCCGTCGGAATAGGTGGTGCGCACGGCGGCGGCCCCCTCTTCCGCGAGGGCGGCGATGCGCGCCGTCTCGTCCCGGTGCAGCGCCTGGGCGGCGGCCTCCTTGTCCGGGTCCTTCGACGGGGCGAAGGCGTAGCGCCCGTTGGCGACGCCGACGACCGGCTCCTCGCCGGTCGCCTCGAAGCGGTCGGAGCCTTCCTTGAGCTGGCGCCAGAAGCCGATATTCGGGTCGGTGCGGTGGCGGGCCATGTTGGCGGCCGTCATCCGGAACGGGAAGGCCTGGAACTGGAAGGCGCCCTGCCCCCCGGCGAAGGCCTCGCGGGCGACCGCGAACAATTCGCCCGCCACCTGATCGGTCATGGCAAAGCAGCCCATCGACGAGCAGATGCCGTGCACCATGATCGCCGAACCGGTGGCGCCGTGCGCCCGGTCGTAGGCATTGGGATAGCCGATGTCGAAGGAGAGATAGTAGCGCGAGTTCGGGTTCATCTGGCTTTTGGCCACGGTGTAGAACCCCTCCGGCACCTGCCGGTCGCCGTTCCGGGTCTTCGGCCCGAGCTGCCCCGACCAGCGGCAGATCGGGTAGGTCTTGATCGGGACGTAGCGCCCGGCGCTGTTGCGCTTCCACAGCTCGATCTCGGATTCGCGCTTGTAGGCCCGCAGCAGGATCGGCGCCGACGCGCTCGTGCCCTTGGCCGCCATCAGCGCCAGGGTCGCGGGCGGAATCGGCTGGCTCGCCTTGTCGGCCCGGGCGGGCGCCGCGAGTGCGAGCAGGGCCAGGAGGGCCGCCGTCAGCAGGCGCAGGAGAGGGCGCGTCGGGCGTCGTGCGGCGTCGGGGAAGAGCATGCACCGTCTCGATCGAGACCGGCGGGGAAAGGCCGGCGTCGCCCGCGGCGACGCGGCCCGAGTCCTGTTCGAGGTTTGAGGCGGATTTGCGGGGGCGGCTCGTCCCGTCCACGTCCTCATCCTGAGGCGGCGGCGCGAAGCGTCGCCCTCGAAGGAGGGCTCCAGCCAGCCGCGCGATCCCTGGAGGCCTCCTTCAGGGCCCGCCCGCGCGGGAACCTCAGGATGGAGGGTGTGGGGGGATCGGCCGAGTCAGGCCGGCGCCCGATGCGCGGGCGCGTCGAGCCGCACCCCGTCGATCCCCGTCACGGTGTTGCGCTCCACCCGGATCACCGCGTCGAACGGAGCCTGGCGGCGCAGGGTCGCCTCGTCCGGCAGGCAGACGATCAGGCCCGCCCCCGCACGGACGGCGCGCAGGCGGGCGATCCGGGCGGCGACCTCGTCCGGCTTGCGCTCGTCGAGGGTGAGGCCGACGACCAGGATGTCGGGCCGGCGCACGAGGCAGCGCACGAACTCGATCGCCACCCGCTCGCGCGGGCCGATGGCGCCCTCCCCCAGCACCGCGCGCTGGCCCTGGGCCGCTCCCGCCGCGCCGGCCTCGATGCGGGTGGCGAGGCCGAGGCGGTATACCGTGGGCTCCAGACCCTGCTCGGCCAGCACTTGGCGCACGAGCGACCGCACCCGCGCCTCGGCGCCCGCCTCCCCTTGGGTGATGCGGCCGAACAGCAGGTTCTCCTCCAGGCTGGCGGCGGCGGTGAGCCGGGCGGGATCGTAGAACTCGATCTTCTCCCGGTAGCGCGCCGGGAGCAGCGCGGCGAAGGAGTGGCGGGCGGCGACCAAGCGCTCTTCCAGCGCGGCGTCGATCAGGCCGAAGCGGTGGCGGGTCTCGTTGTAGCGGAGCGCCAGCCCGATCAGCCGCTCGCGGTCGCGCTGCCCGGCCGCGCCGCGGCGGAAGCTGCGCGCATCCGGCTGGCGGGCGACGAGGTCCTCGAAATAGCCCCGCTCGTCCGCCGGGAACAGGGAGAAGGTCTCGAACAGGGGATGGTCGTCGGGCAGATCCGAGAAGATCTCGACGGTGGAGCGGGCGACCTGCAGCCCGACATCGACCAGGGTGCGGGTCAGATCCTCCGCCTCCAGCACCGCGCGCAGGTAGGGATGCGCCGCGAGCCGCCCCGCCGAGAAGGCCGGGCCGACCGCCTCGCCGAACAGCAGGTTCTCGCCCAGATCCGCCTGATGATTGTAGCGGGCGGGATCGAACGGCTCGACCAGCCGCTCGATGCCCTGCGCGGCGAGCGCCTCGCGCACGGCCCGGCGGGCGGCGACCACCGCGTTCGCGGTGGCGGGATCGTCCTCGGGATCGACCGAGGCCTCCAGCCCGCGCTCGTAGACGAAGGCGTCGAGGCCGGTGAGCTTGAGGATGGCGATGCGCTCGGCCAGTCCGGAGGCCTCGCGGTCGCCGCTGCGGGCACCGTAGAGCAGGTTCTGGCGCAGCGTCCCCTCGATCAGGATCGCCTCCGCGCCGGCGAGCGCGATGCGCCGCGCCCGCTCGGCCGGATCGAAGGCGCGCAGGGGCGTGCCGCCGTAGGTCAGCGCCCCGGCGGTCGGCTCGATCTGGCCGGCTAGCAGGGCGGCCAGCGCCCGCACGCCGCTGCCGCGCGGGCCGACGATGGCGACATGGGCCGGCATCGGCAGGGTGAGGTCGACGCCGGTCAGGCGCTCGCCGCTCGCCGGATCGTAGGCCCCGACGCCCTGGGCCGCGAGGACCCCGACCGGGGGGAAATCCGCGAAGACGCGGGCCTCGCCGACGGAGCGCGGCTCCAGCGCCTCGACGATGGCGGCGATGTCGCGAAACAGCGGCGCGACCGCCGCCCGCCGGGTCCACAGGCGCAGGCAGGCCGAGATCAGCAGCGCGGCGATGCCGAACGCGCCCGCCGCCGCGGCGAGCGCTCCGGGCAGCACGTTGTCGGCCTCGGTCGCCGCCTCGCCCTGCCAGAGGGCGGTGGCGATGAGGAGGGCGGGCAGGATCACCACGAGGGCGAGCGCCGGCGCCCGGGCATAGGCCAGCCGCGCCTCGGCCCGCACCAGGGCCGAGCGGGCGGCCCGGGCCCGCAGACCCAGGCGGCGGCGCTCGAACGCCGCCGCGCCGTGGGCGCGCACGGCGGGCATCCGGCGGATCAGGTCGCGCAGGCCGATTTCCGTGGCGGTGGTGTCGTCGCGGCGCAGAGCCCGGCGGGCGGCGGCGCGGCCGAGCAGGAGCGCGCGGGCCAGCCCCGTGGCGGCGAGCAGCATCGCCACCACGGGCACGAGGCGGGGGGCGGCGAGTTCGGCCATCACGAGGGCGAGCAGGATCGCCGCGAGCGTCAGCCCCGGCACGACGATGCCGACGGCCGCGAGCGGCCCCATCCGGGCGAGCGCCCGGCCGACCAGGGCCGGCAGCGCCCGCAGATCCTCCCGCGCCCCCGGCGGCGAAGCGAGGATCGCCTCGCGCGCCCGCGTCCGCATCCTGGCGGTCGCCCGCGCCTGGGCGGAGAAGCACAGCAGGGCCACGCCGCCGCCCAGAGCCGCGAGCGCCAGGGCGGCGGCGATGAGGGCGCTCAGGGCCAGGAGCGGCAGCTCCGCCGGCGGCAGGCTCCAGCCGGAGAACAGCACCGGCGCTTCGTTCAGGTGGTGGCCCGGCAGCGGCAGGGCGATGCGCAGGAACGGCAGGGCGTCCGGCGTCGAGCGGGTGAGCACGGCGATGAGGTCGCGCAGGCAGACGAGCACGAACAGCGCCAGCGGCAGACCGAGTCCGACCGCGAGCCCGAGCGCCGCCGCGTGGCGGCGCGGCGCGGAGGCCCAGGCGAACAGGATCGGGTCACGCTGCATCGACGCATCCCGTGGCGAGCCGGGAATCGAGACCGTTGGCTGCGTTTCGAGGGGGCATCGGCAGCTCGCGCGGCGGTTCGGGGCGAATACGGGGCGGGACGGGAGGGGGGCGTGAGAGGGACGAGGAAGGCCGTGTCCCGCCCTCTTCGCACGGATAGACGGCGGCGCAAGCCCGGTGCGCCGGACCGCCCCATTGCATTCGGGCATGGCGGTTGCTCTTTGAGGTGCGCCGCGACACATCCCGCAGCAGGGTGAAGGGCAGGCGCCGGCCGGCGCGCGCCCGGATTCGTCGCATTCATGAGCAGAGGTCCGGACCGGCGGTCATGACGCGGCGCCCGCCCTTCCCCCCCGCCGCAGCGGGCCTCCCCCGCACCGTCGAGGAGCGCCTGCGCGGGCCGGCGGTCCTCTCCCCCTCCGTCACCGTCACGGGGATCGGCGCGGCGGCTGCGCGCGCGGTCCTCGCACCCGCAGGCCGGGTCCGGTGGCTGGCCGTCGCAGGTGGGCTCGCGGCGATCCTCGCTTGGCTCCTGTCCGGGACCGGCCCGGCGCGCGCGCCGTTCGCCGCGGCGGGGTTCGGCTGGTGGGCGGGCCTCGCGTCGGGTTGCCTGACGATCTCCGGGCTCGTGGCTCTGGCCCGGGTCGACTGGCGCTGCGGCATCATCCGCCTCGCCCAGACCGCCGCCCTTCTGGCGGCTCTGGTGTCCACGGTCCTGGCCTGCCTCAGCGCGGCGCTCCACCCCGCTTCCGCCGACCGGACCACCCTCCTGATGGCCCTGTCGGCGGTGACGGTCTCCGCGTTCGGGCAGTGGGCGGCGGCGCTCGTGCCCGATCTCGCCGACCTGCGCGACCGCCCCGAGGCGCAGCGCGGGTTCTGGCGGGCGGCGTTCTACCGCCGCGCGGCGGCCGGCTGGCACGGCTCGTCGTGGCAATGGTTCGTCTGGGAGCGGGCCTGCCGGGCGCTAGCGCTCGTCGGCATCCTGGCGGCCTTCGCTCTGCAGACCGACCTCGCCCTGACGCTCGCCGCCCGGACCGACCGGCACGACACCCTGCTCCCGGTGGCCCTCGTCGTCGGCGCCGTGCTCTCGGGGGCCGGACTGATCGCCATGCTCGCCGCCCTCCTGCGGCGGGAGCCGGGCTTCGACGGCTTCGTCACGGGGCGCCATCTCGACATCCTCGGACGCCTGATCCTGGCCTTGGGACTCGCCGGGCTCTATTGCCACGTCACGGAGGCGGTGATCGCGGGGCTGCACGGCACGGAGGCGGAGCGCGCGATCGTGGCGCAGCGGCTGACGGGCGCCGAGGCGCCCGCCTTCTGGACGCTGATGCTCGCGGGCCTTCTGCCGACGCAGGCGCTCTGGGTCGGCGCCGCGCGGCGCAGCGCGGTGACGCTGGGCCTCGTCGGCGCGCTCGCCGCCCTCGGGGCCGGTGCCTTCCATCTTCTGATCGTGCCGAGCGACCTTCCCTCCGGCCCGGCGAGCCCCCTCCCCGGCCTGCTGGCGATGGCCGTTGGGTCGGCCGCCCTGTTCGGCCTCGGTCTGCGCGTCGCCTTCCGCCTCGTACCGGCGGTGTCGATCGCCGAACTGCGCGGGCTGGCCCTCCTCCATAACCGCCGCCCCGTCGCCCTCCCGCCGGAGGGGGCCGGTCCCCCGCCCCGGGCGGGGCTCGCCGCCGCCTTCGCCTCGGAGGCCGGGCTGGTCGAGGGGCTGCGCGGCCTCGGAACCCCGATGCCGGCCCTGCATCTCGACGCCTACGGTCCGGCGCCGATGCCGGAGGCCACCGCCGCCCTCCGCCGGGACGAGCGGATCGTGCGCGAGGCGGCGTTGATCGGGGCCGTGCTCGCCGGCTCGGCTTTCCTGCTCGCCCAGGCCGCCATCCTGGCGGCGGAGACGCCCGGCGGCCTCGCGGCTCTGCCCGCCCTCGCCTGGGCGCGGCTGGCGATCCCGACCCTCTCCGCGGCGGCCGCGGGGGGCGCCCTCGGCGCCGCCGCCGCGCTCGCATGGCATCTGCGCCAGCCGGCACCGGAAGTCGGGCCGCCTCCCGACTGGCGCGAGGTCTTCGTCCTGACCCTCGTCCCGGCCGCCGATGGACCCTCGCCCGAGACTTCACCCGAGACTTCGCCCGGCACCTCGCCCGGCACCTCGCTCGGCACTTCTCTCGGCTCTTGGGCCCGGCGCCTGTCGGCCCTGCCGGAGAAGGCGGGCCGCCCCCTCGCCCTGCGCCGGGCCGGGACGGGTCGGGAATCCGCGCCATGAGCATCGATGAGCGCGGTGCCGCGGCCCGCAAGGCGCTCGGCGCCAAGACCGCCCGCGGCTATTTCCTCGATCCGGCCCGGCGTCCCCTCGCGGCCCTGCTCGTCGGCGCCGCCTGCCTCGGCCTCGTCGCCCTGCTCCATGGGCTGCCACGGCTGGCGCCGGCCTATCTCGCGGCCTGGACCTGCCTGCTCGCCCTGCCGGCGGGGGCCCTGCCCGTCGCCATCATGATCGAGCGGGCCGATGCGTGGCGCCCGCAGCCCGAGACCGCGCTGCTCGAAACCCTGCGCGGCCTGCTCGCCCTGATGCCGGTGGCCGCCCTCCTCGCCCTGCCGATCCCGTTCCTCGCGCCCTTCCTGTATCCGTGGGCGCAGGGGGGCGAAGCCGGACCCGGGCCGGCGGGGGCCTTCGCCGCCCTGTGGTTCTCGCGTCCCGCCTTCGCCGGCCGTCTCGCCCTCTATTTCGGCCTCTGGATCGGGCTCGCCCTCCTCTTCGCCCGGCGCGGCGGCGAGCCCTGGGGCAAGGCCGGGCGGATCGACGACGGGCGGGCGGTGCTGGGCCTCGGCGTCCACACCGTGGTCGGGACGCTCGCCGCCGACGATCTCGTCATGGCGGTGGACGGGCGCTTCCATGCCGCCGCCTTCGGCCTCCTCGCGATGGCGGCGTGGTCGAGCCTCGCGCTGGCCGCCGCGATCGTGATCGCCCCGCCGGATATCGGCCCGGCCCGGCGGCGCCACGACCGGATGACGCCGCTCGCCGTCCTGCTCCTCGTCTCGGCGGGGCTGCACGCGGTGCAGTTCCTGATGCTCGGCCCCGAGCCCAACGCCGCCGCCTGGTACGGCGTTCGCGGCGGTCCGGCCGGGCGGGCCCTGATGCTGACCTCCGGCCTCGTCGTGGCTCTGGCCGCCGCGCTCACCCTGCGGCCGGGCGAGAACCGCACCCGCCTCGTGGCCGCCCTGGCCGTGGCGGCCCATCTCGCCGAGATGGCGTGGTTCGTCACCCCCTCCTTCGCCGGTCTCTTCCGCATCGGTGTCTCGGACCTGCTGGCCCTGGCCGGCGTCGCCGGGCTCGCCATCGGGTTGACCCCGCCGCTGCGGCGCCTGTTTCCGGGGCTCGCCGTCACCCCCGCCTGGCCGGGCCGCGAGGAGGCCTCCGCCGCGCCCCGGACGCGCCTGCGATGAGCGGACGATAAGGAGCGGATTCCTCGTCGCGGCCGTGAGGGCTGCGCCCGACCACGTACGGGGCCGCACGCATCGCCCGTTCTCCGTCTGGCGCATCCGTGCGACGAGCCGGTGTCCGCTTCGTCGGAAGGCGCGAGCGGCGCCGGCATCGGCTTTTTCCCGCCCTCCGGCCTCCCCCTTTCGGGGCGATGCTCTAATGTCGCCTTCCCGTCAGGCTTGGCCTCCGCCAAGAACCGGCCTCCCCGCCAAGATCTCGAGACCACCGGCGACCCATGTGCGAATTGCTCGGAATGAGCGCGAACGTGCCGACCGACATCCGCTTCTCGTTCGCGGCGCTCGCGCGGCGGGGCGGCGAGACCGGCCCGCACGCCGACGGTTGGGGCATCACCTTCTACGAGGGCCGCGGCTGCCGCGCCTTCCACGATCCCGAGCCGAGCGCGCGCTCGGAACTCGCCAAGCTGCTGCGCCGCTACCCGATCAAGAGCCGCATCGTGGTCGCCCACGTGCGCAAGGCCAATCGCGGCCGGGTGAGCCTGGAGAACACGCACCCCTTCTCCCGCGAATTGTGGGGGCGGCGCTGGACCTTCGCCCATAACGGCCAGCTCAAGGGCGTGAAGCGGCTGCCGCTGGGCGGCTTCGAGCCGATCGGCACCACCGACAGCGAGCACGCCTTCTGCTGGATGCTGTCGCAGTTGCAGGCGCGCTTTCCGAAAGCCCCGCGGCCGGCCCGGCTGGAGGCCGCGGTGGCCGAACTCGCCCGCGCCCTGTCGGAGCGGGGCGTGTTCAACATGCTGCTCACCGACAGCCGCACCCTCTACGCCCATTGCGGCAAGCGGCTGTGCTACCTCACCCGCCGCGCGCCCTTCGGCACCGCGACCCTGATCGACGAGGATTGGCGGGTCGATTTCGCCCAGGAGACCTCCGCGACCGACATCGTCACGGTGATCGCCACCCGCGCCCTGACCCGCGACGAGACCTGGACCGAACTCTCGCGCGGCGACACCCTGGTGTTGGCGGATGGCGACGTCCGGGTGATCGCCGCCGGAGCGGACTGAGCGCGCAGCGGCGGCGAGCCGGCGCAACCGAGCGGACCGGCGAGACGATCGCGGGATCGAGCGGCCGATGGAAGCGCGGGACTCAAGGCGGCGGCGCGCCATCATCCGTTGTTCCGCGCCGGGTCGAAGCCATCCACAATCGGGCGGGCATCGCCTCGTCCGATTTGCCGCATTCTAGAGCTGCTTCGGCGAGGCCATCTCTTGGGGAATTGTGGCTTTCACGCCCCAGACTGCGCAAGCGGAGCCGTATTCGACAGCGCCAGGGTGTACCGGGCCGCCCGATGCGCTACAACTATGTTAAAGCCCCGCTCGGACCTGCGACCGCCCGGCCGAGACCCACGCCTTCCGATCGCCAGAGCCCGATGCACAACGACACCGAAGCCACCCTGGATCGTCCCGTGATGACCGACGGCCGTCCCAAGCTCTCCGACTCGATCCGCTCGCATCTCGGCGACCACCTGCGCACCGTCTACGAGACGCTGGGCGCGGGCGAGGATACGCCGACGCGCTTCTCCGACCTGATCGGCAAGCTCGAGGCCGCCCTCAAGGCGCAGGGCGAGCGGGTCGATCCCGAATTCCGCAACGGCCTGCTCGCCGCGGTGCCGTCGCTACGCGCCTTCGCCCTCTCGCTGACTTCGAACCCGGCCCGGTCCGACGATCTGGTTCAGGACACCCTGCTGAAGGGCTGGCAGCACCGGGCCCGGTTCCAGCCGGGCACCAACCTCAATGCGTGGCTCTTCACGATCCTGCGCAACATCTTCTACTCGGACCACCGCAAGCGCGTGCGCGAGGTCGAGGATCAGGACGGTTCCTACGCCGCGCGTCTCGCCACCGCCCCGCATCAGGGCGACCGGCTCGACGTCGAGGATCTCCAGACCGCTTTGGCCAAGCTGCCGCCGGATCAGCGCGAGGCGCTGGTGCTGGTGGGGGCCGAGGGCGTCTCCTACGAGGAGGCCGCGACGATCATGGGTTGCAAGGTCGGTACGGTGAAGAGCCGCGTCAGCCGCGCCCGCGGGCGTCTCGCCGAATTGCTGGGTTACGACGAGGAGGATCTTTCCTCCGACCGATTCATCCAGTCGGCGATGCCGGACGCCTGATCGCCCGGCTCGGTTGGGTCGGTCCAAAACCGATCGGCCCAAGTCCGATCGGTCCACTCTGTCGTTCAAAGGCTTCTCAACGGCCTCGCCCGTAGGATCGTCCCGGCTGACGGGGCGCGCTTCGGGCGCCCGCTCATATGCGGGCCGTGACGCCCGATCGTCGCGGGCTTTCGGCCCCGGTTCTGTCGCCCGTCCCCGATCCGCTCCGCGCGTGGCCGCGGATCGCTTCGGCGCCTTTCACGATGGCGGGGTGGGGCCCCTTCCCGTCATCGCGAGGGACGGCGTCGGATCCGAGGGTGCGCCTGCTCCGGTGGCGCGCTGCGCCCGGCGCGGTGAGCCATCCGGCCGTCCGGGCGATCCCATCACGGCGGCGCGATGGGATATGACCCGGTTTTGATCAGGCCGCGGCCTTGCGGCGTCCGCCGGTCTTGCGGCCCTCGCCGGTTCCGCTCTTGCGCGAGGACGGCGCCGGGGCGGATTCCTCGACTTCCGCCGTGTCCTCGACGGCGGGCTTGCGGCGCTGCTGGCCGAGACCGAGATCCTTGGCGAGCGCCGAGCGGGCGGCCGAGTAATTCGCCGAAACGGTCGGATAATCGGACGGCAGGCCGTAGCGGCGGCGATAGCCCTCGATGTCCAGACCATGCGTGGTCAGGTGGCGCTTGAGCGTCTTGTACGGCTTGCCGTCGATGAAGGAGATCAGCGCATCAGGCGTGATCGATTTCTTGATCTGCGCGGCGGAGGGCTTCTCGATCTCTTCTTCCTTGGGGGCCTGCGGCGCGGACAGGGAGGTCAAGGCCGCGTGCACTTGCCCGATCAGGGCCGCGAGTTCGGCCGAAGGGAGAGAATTGTTCGAGACATAGGCCGAGACGAGATCCGCCGCGAGTTCGACACGATCGAGTTGAGGTGCCTGATTGGTTTCCGACATGCTGCTATTCCTGATTTGCCCCACGATGTTCGGAGTATAAGGATTATCGGATAGTTCAAGTGGGTTTCCGGGGATTTTCCCAGGAAGTGATTGCAAAAATCGAGAAATCGAACGGTTTAGGGTCACAATTCATACGAACAGGTCGGTTGCGACGCCTCGTTCGAGGGCTTCAAGAGGTTCTGTGCAAGCTGAGGTGTGATTGAGACGAAGTCGCGCGTCGCTTGATTCGGATGGATCACGCGTTTGTGAAGAGGTCTTGTCGCCCAGAGTGGGTTGGACCAAGCATCGCGATTGAGATTGCCGATATTCCTGCCGTACAGGGCTCCCCGCCGATCTTGCGAGCCGTTCAGAAACCGAAGGCCGACTGGGCCGCTTGCGGCTCTTGAACGGGGCGGGGGCGGGGGCGGTGCCGCGTCTCCGGCTCGGGCAGGCTGCAGCGGTAGACCACGGCGTCCGGCGGCCCCAGGGTCGCGTGCAGCGGCACCGTCACGGTGTCGCCCGAGAAGCGCCAGTGGCGGGTCCCGCGATCCCAGTAGAGCCACACGGTGGTGTCGTGGCCGCGCACGTCGAACACCGCCGCCCGCTTCGACAGGGCCCGCAGGGTGCGCGGCTCGTACAGGCCCTTGCGCCGATAGGCCTCGCGCGACGCCGCATCCTGGCGTTCGACGAAGGTGTTCTGGACGATCTGGAGCGTCGCCCCTGGCTTGCGCAGGAACTTTTTGAAATCGCTCAAGGATCGCAAGACCACGGGCATGGCACTCATCCTGTCGTCAAGTCACGGACTCGCTCTTCATTGTGCGATGCAGCTTCAATGACTCGGATGACGGTTGTGTCCTGCGCGAAAAGACTCCGGGTGAGGATATCCACGGGAATCGTCTGCGGTCCACAGGACTCTGCCGCGGCGCCGGGTCGGCGCCGACCGACAGGGGCCGGGCGATCGTCTCGCGCCGCCTTGACCCGCGGACGGGCCTCGGGCGTTTAGGTCCCTATGTTGCTCACCTTCTTCACGAGCCTGCGCGAGGCCCGCGTTCCGGTCACGCTGCGCGAGTATCTGACTCTGCTCCAGGCGATGGAGCGGGATCTCGCCGAGAAGCGCGTCGAGGAATTCTACTTCCTCGCCCGCACCGTGCTCGTGAAGGACGAGGCCCATCTCGATCGGTTCGACCGGGTCTTCGCCACGGTGTTCAAGGGGCTCGAGACTTTGGGCGAGGCGGTGGAGCCCTCAGCCATTCCCGAGGAGTGGTTGAGGAAGCTCGCGGAGAAGTACCTCACCGAGGAGGAGAAGGCCGAGTTGAAGGCGCTCGGCTGGGACAATCTGTTCGAGACCCTGAAGCAGCGCCTCGCCGAGCAGCGGGAGCGCCATCAGGGCGGCTCGAAATGGATCGGCACCGGTGGCACCTCCCCCTTCGGCGCCTACGGTTACAACCCGGAGGGCATCCGCATCGGCCAGGACGGCAACCGCAATTTCCGCGCGGTGAAGGTGTGGGACAAGCGCGCGTTCAAGGATCTCGACGATACCCGCGAACTCGGCACCCGGTCCATGCGGGTGGCGCTGCGGCGCCTACGCCGCTTCGCCCGCACCGGCGCGGCCGACGAGCTCGACCTCGACGGCACGATCCGCGAGAGCGCCCGCAAGGGCTTCATCGACGTGAAGCTGCGGCCGGAGCGGCGCAATGCCGTGAAGGTGCTGCTGTTCCTCGATGTCGGCGGCTCGATGGATTGGCACGTGGAACTGGCCGAGGAACTGTTCTCCGCCGCCCGCTCCGAGTTCAAGCACTTCGCCCATTTCTACTTCCACAACTGCCCCTACGAGGCGGTGTGGACGGAGAACCGCCGCCGGCACGAGGAGCGCATCCCGCTGCTGGACGTGATCCGCACCTATCCGTCGGATTATCGGGTGGTGTTCGTGGGCGACGCCTCCATGAGCCCCTACGAGATCGCCCATCCGGGCGGCTCGGTGGAGCATTGGAACGAGGAGGCCGGCGCGGTCTGGATGCAGCGGGTGCTCGACCACTTCGCGAAGGCGGTCTGGCTCAATCCGATCCCGGCGGAGAACTGGCCCTATACCCAGTCGATCGGCATGGTCCGCCGCCTGATGTCCGACCGCATGTTTCCGCTGACGCTGGAAGGCCTCGACGGCGCGATGCGGGCGCTGCTGCGCTGAATCCAGCGGCGGGCGGGACGCCCCTTTGCCCGGGCACCGGGGCCGCGCCCCGGTCTTCCGTCGCTCAGGGCTCTGCCCTGGACCCGCCGAAGGGCTCGCCCGTCGGGAGCCCGTTACTAAAGTCGCCTTACCTCTGCCGCTACCCCTCCCGCTACCCTTGCCGCGCGGGAGTCTTGAGGGTCAGGCCGTCGAGGTCGGAGGTGACGCGGATCTGGCAGGAGAGCCGCGAGGTGGCGCGCACGTCGGAGGCGAAATCGAGCATATCCTGCTCCATCGGCTCGGCCGGGCCGACCTTCTCGGCCCAGTCCTCGTCGACATAGACGTGGCAGGTCGCGCAGGCGCAGGCGCCGCCGCACTCGGCGTCGATGCCGGGCACGTTGTTGCGGATCGCCGTCTCCATCACGGTCGAACCGACTTCGCCGTCGATGGTACGGGCCGTACCGGCGTGATCGACGAAGGTGATCTTGGGCATGCCTAGCTCCGGGAGCGTCTTCCGCGCCGCGTGCGCGTTCCGACGGTTGGCGACTGCTTGAGGGCCGACGCGCCAGAATGCAAGCTGCGAGATGGACGCGTCGGTCCGCGGGAAACGCGCCCGGCGGCGTCAGGTGCCGGATGCGGGAGCAAGGGACGGCGGAGTCGGTGCCGCCCCCTCCTCCGCGATCAGGGCGAGCGTGGCCGCGACGGCGGCCTCCAGCTCCGGCAGGTCCGGCGCTCCGGTCCCGGCCCGCAGGCTCGCCTCCACCGCGGCGCTCGCGGCGGCCACGCGGGCGGCCCCGACGCCGAGGGCCGCGCCCTTCAGGGTATGGGCAAGGTCGGCCCGGTCCGCATCCGGCTGCTCCGCCGCGGCGATCGCCGGCATCAGGCGCCGGCATTGCTCGACGAACAGGCCCAGCACTTCATGGGCGAGGTCGGCATCGCCGAAGGTCTGCGCGGTCAGGTGCTCGCGGTCGATCAGGGGATGGCTGCTCATGTCCGGTCTCGTGCCGTCTCGTCACGGTCTTTTCGGGGGGATCTCGAGCCCGCGGCGGGGCCCGGCATCCGCGAACGCGTCGGTCCCCGGGCCCATCGCCTGTGGGCGACGGAGGCTATCCACAGCGCAGGGCCGTGCGGGGCGTACCGGTTTAACCCCCGTCGCGTCAGAGTTCGAAGCGGTCGCCCCCTGCCCGGCTCCGGCTTGGTAACCATTCCGTTAAGGTTTTATGGGGGCTCCGGCCGGTCCGGGTATCCGGAGCGGGACCTGCAGGACTAAGGTGCCCCGGTCAAACCGGTAAATCCGTCTTCGCTGCGGAGGCCCGCGACGGGTGCTTCCAAGGCCGGACGGCGTTGCGGGCGGTCGATCGACGGCGATCCCTTCGTCGCCGATCGCCCCGCGGCGGGGGACGGCGGGCATCCGCCGGGCGCGGTGATCGCGACCATCGGTCGGGATCGCCGCAGGGTGAGTACAACGAGGCGTTTGCATGGCCACCGACAAGAAGCTGAAGGATCCGGCGGAGGCTGCCCTCTCCGCGATCGAGCAGGCTTTGAATCTGGACATCCCGACGGCGGGCGACGCCGCCCGCGTCGAGCCGCGGCTGCCCGATGTCGGCGACAACGATCCCCTCTCCGATCCGCTGGCCGAGGCGTATGGGCGGCGCATCCCGAACCTCGATCTCGACCATCTGGGCGAGCTGCCTCCGCCCGAGCGCGGGCGCTCCCGCCGGGAGGGCGGTCTGCTGCCGCCCGACCGCTCGCTCGTGGCCAACGACGATCGCCAGAACATCGGCATCCTGCAGCAGACGCTGCGGGTGCGTCCCTCGCGCAAGCCCTATATCGTCGCCGGCATCGCCTCCCTCCTCTGGCTGAGCGGCCTCATGGCGCTCGCCTGGAACCAGTCGGGCGGCGACCTCAAGGCCTTCGTGACCGGGCTCACCGCGCTCCAGGGGGCGGTGGTGGCGACCGCCATCGCCGGGCCGATCGTGCTGTTCCTGATCACCGCGATGCTGGCGGTGCGCGCCCACGAGATGCGCCTCGTCGCCCGCGCCGTCGGCGAGGTGGCCATTCGCCTGGCGGAGCCCGAGAGCTTCTCCACCGATGCCGTCCTGACCATGTCGCAGACGGTGCGCCGCGAGGTCGCCGCCGTCGGCGATGGCGTCGAGCGGGCGCTGGCGCGGGCCGGCGAACTCGAGACGCTGGTGCGCGGCGAGATCTCCACCCTGGAGCGGGCCTATTCGGACAACGAGATCCGCATCCGCACCCTCGTCGACGAGCTCGTCGCGCAGCGCGAGTCGATCGTGGCCAATGCCGACCGGGTGCGCGGCGCCATTGCCGGCTCGCACGAGAACCTGTCGAGCGAACTCGACGGCGCGGCCGAGCGGATCGTCGCGGCGATCAACGGCGCGGGCGAGCGGGTCACCGGCGCCCTCGATGCCCGCAGCGACGCCATCACCGCCGCCCTGGGCGAGGTCGGGGAGCGGGTGGTCGGCAACGTCTCGACCCGCGGCGACGACCTCGTGCGCCAGCTCGAGGCCACCAGCGCGGGCGTGCGCGGCGGGCTCGAGACCATCGGCACGAACCTCACCGTCTCGCTGCAGCAGCGCGCCGACGAGGTGACCGAGGCCTTCGAGCGCACCGGCGGGGCGCTCACCCGCACCCTCGCCGACAATGCCGGCGCGGTGGCCAAGTCCCTGGCCGAGACCGGCACGACGCTGATCGAGGCCCTCGACCGCCAGGGCGGCAGCGTGCGCGAGACCTTCGAGCGCTCGGCCAAGGGCCTGGAGGAGACCTTCCTCTCCCGGGGCACCGAACTGACCGACCGCTTCGCCCAGACCGGCGGCGAGATCACCGCCCGCTTCGCCGAGACCGGCGAGGGCTTGCGCCGCCAATTCGCCGCCACCGGCACCGGCATCGCCGAGGATATCACCGCCCGCGGCGCCACCCTGCGCGCCGAGATCGAGATCGCCGGCGCCGGCGTGTCCGAACTCATCGAGGGCCGCGGCCGCGATGCCCAGGCGGCCCTGGCGCTCGCCGCCGGCAGCGTCGCCCAGGACTTTTCCACCCGGGCGGAACGCAGCCGCGACGAGCTGCTCGCGGCGGCGGCGAAGGCCGCCGAGACCGTGGACGGCCGCGGCGGCGAGCTCGCCGGCCGGATCGAGGCCCTCGCCGGCCGCCTCGACGAGACCATCGCGGTGCGGGGCACCGCCCTCGCCTCGGGCCTCGACGGCACCGCCGAGCGCGTCGCCGGGCTGATGACGACCCACGCTGCCCAGGCCACCGCCCAAGTCGAGCAGGCCCTCGCCGGCCTCGGCCAGGGCTTCGCCGTGCAGGCCGACCGCACCGCCGAGACCCTGCGCGAGACCGTCGAGCGCCTCGGCACCGATTTCACCGCCCAGGCCGGCAGCGCGGGCGAGGGCATCCGCCGCGGCGCGGAGGCGACGGCCGTCGCCCTCGCCGCCAGCGTCGCGGAGGTGGAGAGCCGCCTGCGCGTGGCCGCCGAAGCCGCCGCGGCCCTGCTCGCCGCCGGCACGACCGAATCCGCCGATCGCCTCGTCCGCGTCTCGGACGAGACCTCCGGTGTGGCCCGCGACCGGGCCGCGGAGATGGCCGGACGCCTCGCCGAGGCCGGCGAAGCCCTGCGCCGCGCCGCCGACGAGGCGGCCGCCGCCGTCGCCGCACGCTCGACCGACATGGTCGTCGGTTTCCGCGGCGCCGCCGACGGTATCGGCGGCGAGCTGACCGCCCGCGCCGAGGCCGCCGTGCAGAGCCTGCGCGACGTGCTGCTCCGCGTCACCGACGAATTGTCTGCCCGCAGCACCGAGGCGACCGGTGCCCTGGCACTGGCAGCCGGCCATGCCGGCGGCGAGATCAGCGCCCGTACCGACCAGTCGCTCCAGGCCCTGCGAGACGCCCTGCGCCAGGCCGGCGAGGATCTGTCGGCCCGTAGCGCCGAGGCCACCGGCTCGCTCTCGCTCGTGGCCGGTCAGGCCGGCGGGGAGATCGCGGCCCGCACCGAGCGGGCGGCGGGCGAGCTGCGTGCCCTCCTGCGGCAGGTCGCCGACGACATCGCCGCCCGCGGCGCGGAAGCGACCGGCCTCCTCGCCCTCACGGCGGGCCAAGCCGGCGGCGCCTTCGGCGATCGGGCCGAGCGCGCGGCCCAGGACCTTCGCGACCTCCTCGATCGGGTCTCGCAGGAGATCGCGGCCCGCGGCGACGAGGCCAGCGGCGCGCTCGCCCGCACCGCCGAACAGGTCGGCGCCGAGATCGGCGGTCGCACCGAGGCCTCGCTCCACAGCCTGCGCGAGACGCTGGCCCGCGTCGGCGACGAATTGACCGCCCGCAGCACCGAGGCGAGTGCCGCTCTGGCCCGCACCGCCGAGCAGGTCGGCGGCGAGATGAACGGCCGCACCGACCAGACGCTCCACATCCTGCACGAGGCGCTGACCCGCCTCGGCGACGAGATCGCCGCCCGTGGCGAGGCGGTTTCCGGCGAGATCGCCCGCACCGCGCAGGGCGTGAGCGCCGATCTCACGGCCCGGCTCGGCGAGATGGAAGGCGCCTTCGGCACGCATGGCCGCGGCGCCGTCGGCCTCATCGGCCACCATTCGGACGAGGCCCGCGCCAAGCTCGAGGGCGCCGGCCGCGAGATCGTGCTCGCCATCACCGATCACGCCGCCCGCGTCGGCGATGCCCTCCATCGCAGCCACGCCGCCTTCGCCGAGACCGCCGAGGGCCGCGCCCGGGCGGTGGACGACGTGCTCGGCAACCGCCTCGCCGCCCTGCAGGAGATCATCGCCCGCGGCGACATCCTCGCGGAGCGGATCGATGGCGGCGCCCGCGCGCTGGGCGAGGCCGTGGACGGCCGTCTCTCCGAAATCGATCGCGCCATCGCCGTGCAGGGCCATTCGCTGGTCGCCGCCCTGTCCGAGCGCGAGCGCTCCGTGACCGAGACGGTGTCCGCGCGCATCGCCGAGATCGAAGCCCGCTCGGTCCGCCAAGCCGCCGAACTCGGCGATGCCTTCGCGACGCTCGCGGGCCAGGTCGATGCCCAGATCGGGGCGCGAACCAACGCGCTCAACGAGGCGCTGGTGCTGCGGGCGGCCGAGATCGCCCGCACCCTGTCGGAGGGCGACCGCGCGATCGGGCAATCCCTCGATCGCCGGGCCGCCGAGCTCGGCACGCATTTCGACCGGGCCGCGGACGATCTCGCCCGCCGCCTCGACGAGGGGGCCGGCCGCCTCGACACCGGCGTGCTCGCCCGCCTCGGCGCTCTCTGGGCCGCCCTGGACGAGCGCGCCCGCGAGCTCGACGAGAATTTCGGCGTCCAGGCCCTGGAGGCGGTGCGCCTGATCGAGACCCGGACCCGCGAAGTGGACGAGGCGCTGACCCGCCGCATCCGCGATCTCGTCGGGCTGATGGAGACCCGCAGCACCGGTACCGGCGAGGCCCTGACCGGCCAGATCGCGGCGATCGAGCGCCTGTTCGACGAGCGCGCCGAGGCCCTGTCGCGGGTGTTCGGCGAGCGCGGCGGTGCCGTCGCGGCCGATCTCGACCGCCGCGGCCAAGCGGTGGTGGACGGTCTCGGCCAAAGGCTGGCCGAGATCGGCGCCCTGCTCGATCAGGGCGGCGCCTCGCTCGGCGAACTGCTCGACCGGCGCGGCAGCACGCTCCTCGCCGGCCTGCGCGACCTCCTGACCCAGGCCGACGGCCTGATCGGCGACGGCGATGGACGCCTGCGCGCCGCCCTCGACACGCATCGCGACGAGATCCGCTCCCTGCTCGATGGGCGCGGCGAGGAACTGCGCGGCCTCGTGGCCGAGGGCGCCGAGACCGTGCGCGGCCGCTTCGACCAGGGTCTGGCCGGCCTGCGCGCGACCCTCGACGAGCGCGCCCACCACGTTCAGGACGTGCTCGACGGACGCGCGAGCGAGATCCGCGCCCTGCTCGACAGCCGCACGGCGGAGCTGCGCGGCCTCGTGGAGGGCGGCGAGTCCGGGATCCGCGGCGGCTTCGAGGCCGGTCTCGGCGCCCTGCGTCAGGCGCTCGACGAGCGCGCCCGCACCGTCCAGGACCTTCTGGAGAGCCGCACCGGCGAGATCCGGGCGCTGCTCGACGGCCATGCCGGCCGCCTCGACGAGACGTTCGAGGGCCGGATTGTGCCGCTGCAGGACAGTCTCACGGAAGGTGCCCGCACCCTCGTCGCCACCCTCGAGGGCAGCCTGACCCGCGCGGCCGGCGAGGTCGATGCCCGCACGCAGGGCATCGCCACCCTGTTCGACCAGCGCCTCGGCGTGCTGGGCGAACTCGTGGACGGACGCGGCCTCGAGATCGCCCGCAATGTCGATAGCCGGGCGCAGGAACTGCGCGCCCTGTTCGAAGAGATCCACGCCACCCTCGACGCCCTGGTCGACGACCGCTCCACGGCCCTCACCGGCCGCCTCGACGCCCAGGCCAGGGCGATGGTCGCGGTGTTCGACGAGCGCATGAAGAGCCTCGACGGCCTCGTGGAGGGCCGCAGCGCCGCCTTCGCCCAGCTGGTCGCCAGCCAGGCGGATCTGCTCGGCCATTCGGTGGACGAGCGCAGCGCGGCCTTCACCGCCCGCATCGACGCCCGGCTGCGCGCCTTCGCCTCCGTGGTGGCGAGCCGCGCCGACGCCCTGGCCGAGGCCTTCGACGAGCGCCAGGAGGCCTATGCCGCCATGGTCGACGGCGGCACCGCCCGGATGGTCGCGACGCTCGACGAGCGCACGCGGCAACAGGCGGTCCACGACGCGGAGCTGCGCCAGCGCCACGACGCCTTCGCGGCCCTGGTCGAGGGGGGCACCACCCGGATCGCCGAAGCGCTGGACGAGCGGGCTCAGCGTCAGGCCGCTCTGGTCGAGGCCGCAACCGCTCGGATCGCCGCGGCCCTCGACGAGCGCCATGCCGGCCTCGCCGACACCCTCGGCGAGCGCCAGACCGCCTTCGCGTCGCTGGTCGAGACCGGGACGGGCCGGATGGTCGCGGCCCTGGACGACCGCACCGAGCGTCAGGCCGCCGCGATCGAGGCCGGCACCGCCCGCATCGCCGCGGCGCTCGACGAGCGCGCCGAGCGCCATGCGCGCCTCGACGCCGCCCTCACGGAGCGCCACGACGCCTTCGCGTCGCTGGTCGAGACCGGGACGGGCCGGATCGTCTCGGCCCTGGACGAGCGCGTCGAGCGTCAGGCCAGCTTCGATGCCGCCCTGGGCGAGCGTCAGCAGGCCTTCGCGGCCCTGGTCGAGAATGGCACGGGCCGGATGGTCGCGGCCCTGGACGAGCGCGCCAAGCGGCATGCCGCCCTGGCCCAGGCCCATGCCGAGGCCCTGGGGGCGGTGCTGGACCAGCGCAACGCCGCACTCTCACGCCTCCTCGACGGGCCGGCGGCAGCGCTCGCCGCCTCGCTCGCCGAGCGCGAGGAGGCCCTCGACCGGCTCATCGCCGAGAAGGGCGCGCCCCTTGCCGAGATCCTGCGCGAGCGCACCGAAACCCTGACGGCGCTGACGGCCCAATCGGCCCAGGCCCTGCGCGCGGCCCTGGACGAAGGGGCGACCTCGTCCGTCGCCGCCCTCGCCGAGGCCGACGAGCGGGTGCGCGACTCCGCCGGGGGCGTGCTGGCCCGGATCGAGCGCGTCAATGCCGGCCTGACCGCGCTGCTGGACGGTGCGAGCGACAATCTCGGCGCGGTCGAGCAGGGCCTCGTGGCCCGCATCGAGCAGATCCAGTCGGTCCTCGACCAGATCGCCGCCGAGACGAGCCGCGGGGCCGAGCAGGTCTCGGCCCAGGTCGTTGCCCTGCGCGAGACGTCGCAGGGCGCGCTCCAGCAGGCGGCCTCGCTCGCCGAGACGCTGGACACCCGCGGCCGCACGCTGGTCGAGCGCACCGGTGCGCAGGTCTCGGCTCTGACCGGCGCGGCCTCCAGCCTGGAGGCGGTCGAGGCGCGGCTCGCCGAGACCCTCGCCGCCCGTCAGTCGGCGGTCGAGGCGGCCCTCGCCCGTCTCGAGGAGCGCACCCGCGCCATCGAGGCCCAGACCGGTCGCTTCGGCGGCGTGGTCGAGGAGACCCTGCGCACGGCCGAAAGCCGGGCCAAGGAACTCGGGGAGAGCCTGTCCCAGGCCGCCCGGATCGCCGGTGAGACGGTGGCGGGCGACTTCGAGCGCCTGCGCACCGGCACCGACGCGGAGAGCGCACGCACCGCCGGCGCCGTGCGCGAGGCCATCGAGGCCGCCTCCGCCCGGATGATGGAGAGCTTCACCGCCGCCTCCGGCCGGTTCGGCGAGTCGGTCGTGCGGATGAGCGAGATGGCCGCCGAGATCCGGCGCGAGCTCGACGCGACCCGCGCCGACCTTCAGCGCGGTGTGCTGGAGCTTCCCCGCGAGACCCAGGATGCGACGAGCGAGATGCGCCGCGTCGTGGCCGAGCAGATCGACGCGCTGAACGAGCTGTCCGCCCTGGTGGCCCGCTCCAACCGCTCCGTCGATGTCGCGCAACCCTCGGTCCAGCCCCGCGCCGCCGAGCAGCGCCGCACGGCAGAGGCCGGGCGGGCCGCCGCTCCGTCGTCGGCCGCCCCGCAGCCGGCCCGCGCCCCTGCGGCTCCGGCCCAGCCCGCCGCCCGTCCTCAGGCCGCCACGGCTCCGGCCACGGCTCCGGTGCGGCCTACCGCGCAGGCGCCCGTCCAGGGGCGGCCGGGCACCCGCGACAATCGCGGCTGGCTGTCCGACCTCCTGACCCGCGCCTCGATCGACGACGAGGACGGCGCCGATTCGGCCCCGGCCAAGGTGCCCGCCACCGGGGCAACCGCCTCGCCGGCCGGGGCACCGGCCGCAGGGGAGCGGATCTCCCTCGACGCGATCTCGACCGACATCGCCCGGATGGTCGATCATCAGGCCTCGGTCGAGTTCTGGCAGCGCTACCGCCGCGGCGAGTCCGACCTGTTCGACGGTCGCCTCTACACGGCGCAGGGCCGCCAGACCTTCGAGCAGATCCAGCGCCGCTACCGCGCCGACGCCGATTTCCGCCGCACGGTGGATCGCTATGTCGGCGAGTTCGAGCGCCTGCTCGGCGAGGTCACCAAGAACGACCGCGACACCCGCCGCGCCGACGCCTACCTGACCTCGGAGACCGGCAAGGTCTACACGATGCTCGCCCATGCGAGCGGCCGGTTCGACGAGGTGTGAGGCGAGGGCCCATCCGACACGCGAGCGAAGGGGGCCATACGGCCCCCTTCTTCGTTGCGGATCATCTGGCGCCCATCACTCCGCTCTTCCTGAGGGTGAGCGAAGCGCCGGTCCCGCGGTTCGTCAGATCAACCCGAGCGCTGCCAGTTCCCGCCTCAGGCTCTCGGGCATCTCGGCGAGATCCCCCGCGCTCGCCCGGTCGAGATCGGCCGGGGCGTCGCCGGCCTCGAGATAGCGCCAGCCCTGGAACGGGCGGCAGGGGCGGGGTGCCACCGCCGTGACGGCGGGGTCGAGGACGAGGCGGCAGCGGTCGATGCCGTCGGTGCCGGTGAACGGGTCGATCGCCAGGATCGGCTGACGGCAGCTGAGCGTGCCCTTCATCACCCAGTAGATCGAGCCCTGCCCGGCAATGGCGGCGGCGCGCTTCGGCACCATCCGGGTGACGTGCGACGGCCGCGTGTCGCCGCCGAGCCGCAGGGCCTCGTCGCGATGGCGGGCGATGCGCGCCTCCAACTCCCCGATCGAGGCGGGGCCGACGCAGAGCTTCAGGAGATGCAGGACCATGGCCGAGGCTGCGATGTCCCATGCGCGAGGGAAGGCCGGGCCGGGCAGGGCGGCGGGCGCCGTGCGCTTACCCCGCTCCGACGCGGCCGGAAACCGTCATCCGCGTCGCGGGGAATGTCGCAGCGCCGATCCGGGGGCGCGCGCTCCGGTCGGTCCGGCCGGTCGCGCTCGGAGCCCGACGCGGCGCGGACCTCACGCGAACAGGGCGATTTTCTCCTCGATGCTCAACTCGTCGAAATTGACGAAGGCATCGGCGAGGTCGTCCACCACGACGGAGGGCTGCGCGGCGGTCGACTCGTCGACGGCCTTCTCATCGGCGGCCGTCTCGGGCGCTGCCGTCTCGGCGACGGGCTTTCCGGGGGCGGGCGCATCGACCGGCACGTCGAAGAGATCGCCGAGGGGGGCCTTCGTCACCGCCACTTTCGCGACGGCCTCTTTCGCGGTGACTTCGCCTTGGACGGCACTCTGCGCCGGGGCATCCTCGCGGGACGCCTCGACCGGCTTCTCGGCCGCTTCCCAGGTTGCGAGACCCGCGGCGAGCGCGGCCGGGAGGATCGCGGCCGGAAGCGTCACCAGCGGCGCCGGCTCGATGACCGGAGCCGGTTCCACCGGCGCCACGGCTTTGTCCGCCGGAGGCGCGACGACCGGCGCCTGCGGGTCGCGATCGGCGGCGGTCTCGAAGGTCGGCGCCTCGGCCACGGGGTCGATGGCGTCCCCCTCCCCGACCGGCCCGGCCGCTTCGACCGGGGCCTCGGGCAGGAAGGCCAGATCGTCGTGCAGGGTGATCGCCGTGAGCGGCGGGCGGACCGGTTCGGCCTGGGCCGCCGGGCCGTCCATGTCGAGGAAGCGATCGACATCGGTCTGATCGAGGGCCGCCTCCATCGTCCGGGCGGTGTCGCGGCGGATGCGGGGATCCGTGTCGAGGTCCGGTACGGCCTCCTCAGGCCCCCAGATGCCGATCATCGAGGTGATCCGGTCTTCCAGGTAGCGGAGGGTGTGCACGATGCGGCTCGTGCGCTGCGCGGTCAGATCCTGGAACGAGCAGGCGGTGTAGATCTGCGTGGCGTGGCGGTCGAGGTCGTCGCAGACCGCACCGTCGGCGCCGGTTTCCCGCAGGGTCCAGGCGACCTCCTGGACCTGCTCGGCCGCGCCGAGAATGTCCGAGGTCGCCCGCTCGGTGGCGCGCACGATGGAATCGAGGGCTTCCGAGGCGACGGTGAGGCGGCTCTCGCCATGATCGGGGCCGGATAGGGCGGCCACCTCCGCCCGGGTGCGGGCGATGGCATCGGCCATATCCATCAGGTCGCCGCGGAAGCGCACCACGTCGTCCCCGCCGCGCTCCTCCGTCACCACCGATTCGAGCCGGTGGATCGCCCCGAGCAGCACCTCGGTGTCGGCGTTGCGGTTGCGCCGCGCATATTCTTCCAGGAACCAGCGGCCCCGCTCGGTCTCCCGGACGGCGGCCTCGATCAGTTCGTACTGGGACGCGTCTCGCGTCGTCAGGGAATGGGAACTCGACATCACACCCCGCAAGGACGCGGACACCCGCACGCGTCGCGGGTCCGCGACGATTGACGGACCGCACCGACATTGACACGCGGCGTTTAACGGCTGCTTACGCTGTTTCGCACGGGCGTCCGCCGCGGCGCCGTCCCCGATGCGCCACCATACGGGATCGGCGGCCTTGTCCTCGTACCCTCCCCCGAAGGCCGGTTCGCCCTCCGCGGCGGCCGAGCCCGATCCCCTGCGGCTCGGCCTGCTCTACGCGGTCGTCTTCGTCGAGATCGGCGTGGCGATGCCGTTCATGCCGGTCTGGCTCGGCGCGCTCGGGCTCGATCCGGGCCTGATCGGTCTGCTCCTGGCCCTGCCCATCGCCACCAAGATCGTGGCGACGCGCCCGCTCACCGGATTGATCGACCGCGGCGTTCGCCCGCGCACGCTGCTCGCCGCCGGCAGCCTGACGCTGGCCGCGACCTACGCCCTCATGCCGTCGGCCGCCGGCATCGCCGTCGTCCTGCTCGGGCTGCTCGTGGTGCTCAACGCCGCCGCCCAGGCTCCGCTGGTGCCAAGCATCGATTACCTGACGCTCGCCGCCGCGCGCCGCGCCCCCAGGCGCATCGATTACGCCCGGATCCGCATGTTCGGCTCGGTCGCCTTCCTCCTCGCCAATCTCGCGGGCGGCGCCCTGCTCGGCGCCCTGGGCGGCCAGGTGGCGGTGCCGCTGCTCCTCACCGGCCTCGCCCTCCTCGCCGCACTCGTGGCCCTGGGCGCCGGCGAGCGGGCGGCCCCGCGCGAGCCGCGCCCCTCGGCGGACGGCCCGCCGCCGCGCCTGCCCCGGATGCTGCGGCTCACCATCGGCGCCGCCGCTCTGATCCAGGCCAGCCATGCGGCGATCTACGCCTTCGGCAGTCTCAGCTGGGCGGCCCACGGCGTCTCCGCACCCTGGATCGGCGTGCTCTGGGCCGTCGGCGTCGGTGCCGAGATCGTCCTGTTCGCCGGGCTCGCCCGCCTCCCCGCCCGCTGGCGCAGCCCGTTCCGCCTGTTGGCGCTCGGCGGCCTCGCCGCGGTGACGCGCGCCGTGGGTCTGAGCGTCGCCGAGGGGAATCTCGTCCTCCTCGTCCCGCTGCAGATGCTGCACGCCCTCACCTTCGGGGCGACGCATCTCGGGGCGATGAACGCGGTCTCGAATTTCGCCCCGGACGGGGCGCGTGGGCGGGCGCAGGGAACGGTCGGAGCCACCACCGCCCTGGTCTCGGCGCTGGCAACGCTCGCCTGCGGGACGGTCTACGGCGCGTTCGGAGGGGCGGCGACCTTCCTGATGATGGCGCCGCTGGCGCTGGCCGGGCTCGCGCTCACCGGCCTCGCCCGCAGCGCGACACCCGCGGGACGGGGTGGCTGACGGACCGAGCCGGTCGCCGTCCCGCCCGAGGGATGTCGCGATCCGTACAGGCCACGCGCTTTCAAGCAGCGATTGCGCCGCTCAAAGCTCTTAGATGCAGCGAGTGGGATCAGTGCAGGATCAGTGGAAGACGCCAAAGAACCAGAGCAGCAGAATGATCGGTAGGGGAATGCCGATCAACCAGAGAAGGCCACCTTTGAGCATGGTTATTCCCTCCATTGTCGATGGGAGAAGACGGCGACGTTTGGGTTTGTTCCGGCGGATGTATCAAGAGGATGGCGGATTTCGTGGTTCGCGCGAGGATCTGCAGGGCGTCCCGTGCGACGACCGGAGCCGGGCCCCGGGTCGTCACGATGCGCGGCGGACAAGCGGGGGCCTCGCCGGCGGATCGATCCGTCAGGCGTTCAATCCGCCATCCACCGTGACGGCGGAGCCGCTGATCTGGCGGGCGCCGGGGCCCGCGAGGAAGGCCACGGTGGCGGCCACGTCGTCGGGCGTGCCGTAGCGGCCGAGCGGCGTCAGGCCGAGGATGCCGGCGGCGTTCGGGCCGTCGGCCGGGTTCATGTCCGTGTCGGTCCCACCGGGCTGGACCAGGTTCACGGTGATGTCGCGCGGGCCCAGCTCGCGGGCGAGGCCGCGGGTGAAGGCGAGGAGCGCCGATTTCGTCATCGAATAGACCGTCACGCCCGGAAACGGCACCCGCTCGGCCAGGCACGAGCCGATGGTGACGATGCGCCCGCCCGGCCGGAGATGCGGGATCGCCGCCTGCGAGGCGAGCACCACCGCGCGCACGTTGACGTTCAGGAGGGCGTCGATGTCGGCGAGGCTCATCTCGGCCACCGTACCGCCGCGGGCGATGCCGGCATTGTTGACGAGGATGTCGAGCCCACCGAGCCCCTCGACCGTGGCCTCGACCGAGCCGCGCACCGCCGCCGGATCGGCGCTGTCGGCCTGGAGGGCGAGGCCGCGCCGGCCCTTCGCCTCGATCGCCCGAACCACCTCCGCCGCACGATCCGCCGAGCGCTCGTAGGTGATCGCCACATCGGCGCCGCGCTCCGCGAGCGCCAGCGCGATGGCGGCGCCGATGCCGCGCGAGGCTCCGGTCACCAGGGCGCGCTTGCCAGCCAGTTCGCTCATCTGTGCACCTTTATATAACGGTCGACACAGAAATGGCTAAGCGGGTTGGTGAGAGGCGTCAAGTGAATTATGTAACGACCAATGCAGAATTCTGGACCCATGCCACCCGCTTCCGCGAAGCCCGCGGAAGCGGCTTCCGACACGGCGCAGGCCCGCGGCCGCGGCCGCCCCCGCGCCTTCGACCGCGAGACCGCCCTGGCGCGGGCGACGCACCTGTTCTGGCGCAAGGGCTACGAAGCCACCTCGATCAGCGATCTCACCGAGGCCATGGGGATCGGCTCGCCGAGCCTCTACGCGGCCTTCGGCTCGAAGGAGGCGCTCTATGTCGAGGCCCTGCGCCACTACGCGGAGACCTACGAGGCGCGGGTCTGGGCGGGCTTTCGCGCGGCCCCCACGGCGCGCGAAGCGGTCGCGGCCTATCTTCTCGACTCGGCGGCGGCGCTGACGGGCTCCTGCGGCGACGCTCTCCAAGACGATGTGCCCCGCGGCTGCATGGTGACGCTCGCCTCGGTCTGCCCTGGTACCCATCCGGATCTCGGCCAGCGCCTGCTGTCGGAGCGCGCCGTCGCGCTGCAGCGCCTGGACGAGCGTTTGGCCCGAGCCGTCGCGGAGGGAGAATTGCCGGAGGTGGCGGACCGGCGCGGCCTCGCCCGCTTCGTGCAATCCGTCCAGAACGGCATGTCGCTCCAGGCCCGCGACGGTGCGGCCCGCGCCGAGCTGGAGGCCGCGGCCCGCATCGCCCTGCTGGCCTGGGACGCGCTGGCCGCGGCAAGATAGTCCAGGTTTCGAAGGGACGCGTCCTTTCGCGGGTCCAGGGCAGAGCCCGGGTCTGAAGGGAAACCGGGGCTCTGCCCCGCGACCCCGCCAAGGGGCTCGCCCTTTGGGACCCCCTTACCCGGCTCGGCCCCGTCCGAACCGACGTTCGGCGAGGTTCTGGAAGACGACGTAGAGCATCGGGATTAGGAACAGCCCCACCGTCGTGGCCGCGATCATGCCGGCGAAGATCGGGGTGCCGATGGCGCGGCGGCTGATCTCGGCGGCGCCCTCGGCGAAGACGAGGGGCAGGAGGCCGAGGATGAAGGCGATCGAGGTCATCACCACCGCGCGGAAGCGGACCGAGGCCCCGGCCACCGCCGCGTCGCGGATCGAATGGCCCTCCGCCCGCTGCTTGCGGGCGAACTCGACGATGAGGATGCCGTTCTTGGCCGCCAACGCCACCAGTACCACGAGGCCGACCTGGGCGTAGAGATCGAGCGAGAGGCCGGCGACCAGGATGCCAGCCAGCGCCCCGAGCACGCCGACGCTGACCGAGAGCAGCACCGGCACCGGGATCATCCAGCTCTCGTAGAGCCCGACGAGGAACAGGTAGGCGAAGACCAGCGAAAGGCCGAGCACCAGCGCGGTCTGCCCCTGTGCCCTGGTCTCCTGGAAGGCGGTGCCGGTCCACTCGTAGCCGTAGCCGTTGGGCAGGGTCGCGTCCGAGACCGCGGCCATCGCCTTCAGCGCCGTGCCGGACGAGACCCGCGCGGCGGGGCTCCCCTCGATCGGAATCGAGCGATAGTTGTTGTAGCGGGTCAGCACCTGCGGGCCGCCGACGAAGCGGCTGGAGGCGAAGGAGCGGAGCGGCACCTCGTCGCCCTTGGCGTTCTTCACATAGACCTGCCAGAGGTCCGAGACCTTGTCGCGGTCGCCCGCCTCGGCCTCGATATTGACCTGCCAGGTCCGTCCGAACACGTTGAAATTGTTGATGTAGGTGCCGCCGAACGTCGCCTGGAGCGTATCGAAGACGTCGCCGAGATTGACGCCCAGCACCGCCGCCTTGTCGCGGTCTATGTCGAGGAACAGCGACGGGTTGGCCGCCGTGTAGGTGGTGAACACGTCCGACAGATGCGGGTCGGCGTTGGCGGCGGCCATCAGGCCCTGCGCGACGCTGCCCAGTTCCTCCGGGCTCTGACCCTCGATGGCCTCCAGCGCGTATTCGAAGCCGCCGCTGGTCGAGAGGCCGATGATCGGCGGCATGTTGAAGGCGATCACCTCGCCGCTGCGGATCGACTGCGCCTCCCGCGTCAGCCGGGCGATCAAGCCTTGCGCCGAATCCTCCGGGCCGGTCCGCTCCGAGAACGGCTTCAGGTGCACGAGCATGAACGCCATGTTCGGCGCGTTCACCGTGTCGAGGTAGGAATAGCCGATCACCGAATAGGTGTCGGCCACCTGCGGCATCGCCAGGAGCTTGGTCTCGAGGGCCGTCACGGTCTCGGCGGTGCGCGCCACCGAGGCGCCGTCGGGCAGTTGGACCGTGACGAAGAAGGCGCCCTGATCCTCCGACGGCAGGAACCCGCTCGGCGTGAGGCCCGCGGCGACGTAGATGCCGCCGCCGCAGACCGCGACCAGCGCGAGGCCGACGAGGCTGACCCGAACGAGCCGTGTGACGAGCGCCGCGTAGCGAGCCTGCGTCCGCTCGATCACCCTCTGGGCGAGGCCGGCGAGCCCGCGGCTGTGCCCGCTGCGGCGCAGGAGCACGGCGCAGAGCGCGGGCGAGAGGGTGAGCGCGACGAGCGCCGAGATCACCATGCTGGCGCCGATCGTCACCGCGCATTGCCGGAACAGCACCCCCGACAGGCCGGGGATGGCGGCGAGCGGCACGAAGACCGAGAGCAGCACCAGGGTGATGGCGAGGATCGGGCCGGTGACCTCGCGCATGGCGTGCTTGGTGGCCTCCGCGACCGACAGGTCGGGCCGCTCCGCCATGACGCGCTCGACATTCTCGACCACGACGATGGCATCGTCGACGACGATGCCGATGGCCAGCACCATGGCGAGCAGCGAGATGGTGTTGGCCGAATAGCCGATCACCAGCAGCACCGCGAAGGTGCCGATCAGGCTGACCGGAACCGCGAGTGCCGGGATCAGAGCGGCCCGCAGGCTGCCCAGGAACAGGTAGACCACGACGACCACGAGCAGGAACGCCTCGGCGATCGTCAGGACGACCTCGCTGATGGTCTGATCGACGAAGGTCGTGGCGTCGTAGACGACCTTGGACTTGACCCCCGGCGGGAAGCGCTGGCTCACCCGCTTCAGGGTGGCATCCACCGCGTCCGCCGTCTGAACCGCGTTCGCGCCGGGCGCCAGCTGGATCGAGATCGCGACCGCGGGCTTGCCGTTGAGGCGGGCGATGGCGTCGAGGTTCTGTGCGCCCATCTCGACGCGGGCCACGTCCTTCACCCGCAGGACCGAGCCGTCGGGATCGGCGCGCACGACGATGTTGCCGAATTCCTCGGCGGTCGAGAGCCGACCCTTGGTCTGGACGTTGAATTGGAACTGCTGGTCGTTGCTGACCGGACGTGCCCCGACCCGGCCGGCGGCGGCCTGCACGTTCTGCGCGTTGACGGCGTTGACGATCTCGGACGGCGCCATCTTCAGGTTGTTGAGCCGATCGACGTCGAACCAGATGCGCATCGAGTATTGCTGGTTCACGAACAGCGACGCCTGGCCGACGCCGGGCGTGCGGCTGAGCTCGTCGAGGACGCTGATCGTCGCGTAGTTGGTCAGGAACAGCGGGTCGTGGCTGCCGTCCTCGCTGTAGAGCATCAGGTATTGCAGGATCGCGGTCGCCTGCTTCTGCACCGTGACGCCTTCGAGGCGCACCTCCTGCGGCAGCTGGGCCAGAGCCGTCTGGACGCGGTTGTTGACGTTGACGGTGTCGATGTCCGGGTCGGTGCCGAGCTGGAACGACACGGTCAGATTGTAGCTGCCGTCGTTGCCGCTCATCGACTTCATGTAGATCATCTTGTCGACGCCGATGACCGCGGCCTCCAGCGGCTGCGCGATCGCGGCCTCGACCACCTCCGCCGAGGCGCCCGGATAGGTGGCGCTGACCTGCACCTCCGGCGGGACGATCTGCGGGAACTGGGCGACCGGGATCCGGGCCATCGCCAGGAGGCCCGCCAGGGTCACGACGATCGCCGCGACGGCGGCGAGCCGCGGGCGGTCGATGAAGATCGAGGAGATCATCGCGCCCTCCGTCCCAGGCTCAGCCCCACGCCCGACCCCGCGCGCCGCTGCGCCCCGCGGCTCATCGGCCGCTCTCTTGCGCCATCCCGCCCTGCGCCGGCGCGGCCGCGACGGGCTCTCCGGCGCGCACGCGCTGGAGGTTGTCGACCGCGATGGTCTCGCCGTCCCTGAGGCCTCCGGTCACCGTGGTCCGGTTGCCGATCGGCTGGCCGAGGGTGACGTTGCGGCGCTCCGCCTTCCCGTCGCCGATGACGTAGACGTAGTCGCCGCGCTGATCGGTGAGCACGGCCGCGCGCGGGATCGTGATGAGGCGGACCGGATCGGGATTCTCCACGATCACCGTCACGAACTCGCCGTCGATGAGTTCGCGCACGGCGTGCCCGGCCTTGTTCTGCCCGCGGGACGGGTTGGCGAACACGCCGCGAATCGCGAAGCTGTCGGTGGAGGACGAGACGGTGTTGTCGGTGAAGTTGACGTGACCGGCTTCCCCGTAGGTCCGCCCGTCGGGCAGGACGAGGCGCAGCTTCAGGGCATCGAGGCCGCCGAGGGCGGCGAGGCGGTTGCGCAGGTCGATCACCGTGCGGGTCGGGATCGAGAACAGCACGTACATCGGATCCTGGCTGACCACCGTGGTCAGCACGCCGGTATCCGGCGAGACGAGGTTGCCGGCGGTGATCGCGGTGCGGCCGACCTTGCCGTCGATCGGCGAGGCGATCGTGGCGTAGCTCAGGTTGATCTGCGCCGTCTTCAGATCGGCCTGCGCGCTCTGGAGCTGCCCCTGCAGCCCGCCCTGCTGCGCCTGATCCTCGTCGACCTTCTGCTGCAGGCCCGCCGGTCCGCGCATCAGCGAGGTCGAGCGGGAGAGATTGGTGTCGGCGAGCTTCAGCTGCGCCTGGATGTTGGCCAGCGCCCCCTTCTTGGAGGCGAGATCCGTCTCGAAGGGGGCCGTCTCCAAACGGTAGAGCACGTCGCCCTTGCGGACGTCCTGCCCCTCCGTGAACACGACGCTGTCGAGGAACGAGGTGATGCGGGCGACCGCCGCGTAGCGGGAGACCGACTGGATGCGTCCCACATATTTCTCGCTCTCGGTCACCTCCTGCGCCGAGACCGTGAGGGTGCCGACCGCGGGCGGCGCGCCCCGCGTCTCGGCACCGGCGGCCGGTGCGGTCAGAAGCAGCGTGAGGAGGAGCGTCCCGCGCGCCAAGCGCGCGGCAGGGTCTCGGACAGGAACCGGCATCGCATCCTCGAACCCGATACGGGATCCGTCGCGCCCGGAGCGACGCCCCGGACGCCCCGGAACCGTCGTCGGACGCTCGGGAGCGGAGGCCCCCGGACGGCGGGCGTGCAGAGGCACCAGCGCCTAACAAAAGTCAACGCGGCTCGATCCGTTTGGCCCCGCCTGCGGCAATGCGATATAGGCACCGCTTAAGTAGTGCGATCCCGTCCCTCGCGGGGCGCCAGCGGGAGTGATCCGTGCGGATCGAAAACGGCTCCGGTACGCTCGACGCCGCGGGCGCCGATCTCGACGGCCCGCGCGTGACCCTGCGCGGCCGCTGGACCGCGGATCAGGGGCCGGCGGTGGAGCGGGCGGCGGCCGATATCGCGGCTTACGGCCGCGGCCAGCCGGTTCTGGTCGACCTCAGCGCCGTCCTGCGCCTCGACACGCTGGGCGCCTGGGTGCTGGAGCGGACGCGGGCCGAGATCGAGGGGGCGGGCTCGCGCCTCGCCTATGCGGGGGCACGGCCCGAGCACCGCATCCTGCTCGGCGAGATGGGCCTGCGCGAGGCCGAGCCGAAGGCCCCCGACACCCGCAACCCGGTGGTGCGCGGGCTCGACGGCCTCGGCCGGCGCGTCGCCCAGGGCGGGGCCGAGGTCCTGGCCGGCATCGCCTTCCTCGGCGAGGTGGTCGCGGCGGCGGGTCGCGTCGCGCGTCGCCCCAGAACGTTCCGGGCGGCGGCGCTCGTCAACCAGCTCGAGCAGGTCGCCTTCCGCGGCGTGCCGATCATCGTGCTGATCTCGTTCCTCGTCGGCGGCATCGTCGCCCAGCAGGGCATCTTCCAGCTCCAGCGCTTCGGCGCGCAGAGCTTCGTCGTCAACCTGATCGGCCTCCTGATCCTGCGCGAACTCGGCGTGCTGCTCACCTCGATCATGGTGGCGGGCCGCTCCGGTTCGGCCTTCACCGCCGAGATCGGCTCGATGCGCATGCGCGAGGAGGTCGATGCCCTGCGGGTGATGGGCCTCGATCCGATCGAGATCCTGATCCTGCCCCGCATCCTGGCGCTGGTGATCGGGTTGCCGATCCTGTCCTTCCTGGGCTCGCTCGCCGCGCTCGCGGGCGGCGGGCTGACGGCGGCGCTCTACGGCGGGCTGACCGTCGACGGCTTCCTGGCGCGGCTTCAGGCGGCGGTGTCGTTCCACCACTTCGCCGTCGGACTGATCAAGGCGCCGTTCATGGCGCTGACCATCGGAATCATCGCGACGATCGAGGGATTTGCGGTTCAGGGCTCGGCGGAATCGCTCGGCCGCCACGTCACCGCCTCAGTCGTCAAGTCAATCTTCATGGTGATCGTGCTGGATGGCCTCTTCGCGGTCTTCTTCGCCGCGATCAATTTCTGAGCGCCCATCGCCGAACGGGGGCCGGTTCGGCGGGACGGAGCGCGGCACGGATTGCGCGGCGGTCGGCGCTTGCCGACCGCGCCCTCACTCACAGCGCGAGCGGACGAGTTGGCTGACCCTCACTTCCCTCAAGCTTCGCGGCCTCAGGCGGCGCAGGACGCGGTGGACGCGATCATCCGCGTGCGCGACCTCGTCGTGACCTTCGGCGAGCGCGCGGTGATGAAGGGCCTCGACCTCGACATCCGCCGCGGCGAGATCTTGGGATTCGTCGGCCCCTCGGGGCAGGGCAAGTCGGTGCTGACGCGCACCATCCTCGGCCTCGTGCCGAAGCGCTCCGGCACCATCGAGATCTTCGGCGAGGACGTGGATTCGATCACGGTCGCCCGGCGGCGGCAGCTCGAGCAGCGCTGGGGGGTGCTGTTCCAGCAGGGAGCGCTGTTCTCCGGCCTCACCGTCAAGCAGAACATCCAGATGCCGATGCGCGAGCATCTCAAGCTGTCCGAGCGGCTGCTCGACGAGTTCGCCCGGCTCAAGATCGAGATGGTCGGCCTGAAACCCGATGCCGCCGACAAATACCCCTCGGAGCTGTCCGGCGGCATGATCAAGCGCGCGGCCCTCGCCCGGTCGCTGGCCCTCGATCCCGAAATCCTGTTCCTCGACGAGCCGACCTCCGGCCTCGACCCGATCGGCGCGGGCGAGTTCGACGACCTCGTCTCGACCCTGAAGCGGACGCTCGGGCTCACCGTCTTCATGGTGACCCACGACCTCGACAGCCTCTACACCGCCTGCGACCGCATCGCCGCGCTCGGCGACGGAAAGATCATCGCGGAGGGCACGATCCAGCAGATGCTGGATCACGACCATCCGTGGCTGCGCTCCTACTTCCACGGCAAGCGCGCCCGCGCGCTGGCACCCGCCGCGCCGGCTCCGCAGCCGGCCTACGCCCATGCGTAGGACCCGCTCGCTCCTTCCGATCGGCGGTGCCCAGGCATCGCCGATCGCCCCCGGGCGAGGGGACGAGGGTTGGGGGCGGCGGGCGTCCGCCGAACGCATGGCGCCCGACCCAGGGTCGGGAGCGGTGCCGCTCAGTATCGGTCGACGTGCGGTGCCGCACCGCCTGACCCCTCCGGATCGGGAACAGAGCTAGTCCGATGGAGACCCGCGCGAACTACGTCCTGATCGGCGCTTTCACCATCGGCGTCGTGCTTGCCGCCTTCGGCTTCGTGTTCTGGCTCCAGGGCGGCTCCCGGGGACAGGCCAGCCAAGCGCTGCGCATCGTCTTCTCCGGCTCGGTCGGAGGCCTGGCCAAGGGCTCGACCGTGTCGTTCAACGGCATCAAGGTCGGCGAGGCGCTCGACGTGCGCCTGCTGCCGCAGGACCCGCGCCGGGTCGTCGCAATGGTGCAGGTCGATCCCTCGACGCCGCTCCGCGCCGACACCCGCGCCCGGCTCGATTCGGCGATGCTGACGGGCGTCTCCCAGATCTCGCTCTCGGGCGGCAGCGCCGACGCGCCCCCGCTCAAGGCCGGCTCCGGCGATCAGATGCCGACCATCTTCGCCGATTCGAGCGACATCCAGGACATGATGGCGGCGGCCAAGCAGATCGCCCAGCGGGCCGACGACGTGCTCCAGCGTCTCGACAAGGTGGTCGCTGGCAACGAGGGCGCGATCACCCGGACGCTCGCCAATGTCGAGGCTTTCTCCAAGACGCTGGCCGAGGCCGGTCCCTCGATCGCCGGCCTCGTCAAGGCGGTGGACGGTCAGCGCCTCAATCGGGTGATCGAGAACGCCGACACCTTCTCGACCTCGCTGGCCAAGGCCGGCCCCGACATCGAGGCGGGCCTGCACGACGCCCGGGCCCTCGCGGCCAAGCTCAGCGCCTCCGCCGACCGGATCGACGGCGTGCTGAAGGGCGCCGAGGGCTTCCTCGGTTCGGCCTCCGGCCAGCAGGGTGCGGGCACCTTTGCCGAGATCCAGAAGGCGGCCGTCTCGGTCCGCGAGGCCGGCATCGCGTTCCGCACGCTGTCCGAGAATCTCGACAAGCGCACCGCCAACATCTCGACGAGCTTCAACCGCCTGTCGGGCTCGAGCCGTCGCGAGGTCGAGGCGCTCGCCACCGACGGCCAGCGCACCCTCAACACCCTGAGCCGCGCGGCCCGGAGCCTGGAGCGCGACCCGTCGCAGGTGATCTTCGGCGGCAAGCCGTCGTTGCCGGAATACAACGGTGGCCGCTGAGATGCGGCGCGACGCAGGATGTGTCGGGACGCACTGCGGGGGTGGAGCGTTGCCGTAAGCTTGGCGTGGTAGGGTGGCCTCTCCGCCTCCTGCCTGAGCGAACGGACGGTGCCCGAGCGCATGATGCGAGTTGTTTTCCCCGCCTCTCCCGGCCGTGCGGCCCGTGCCGCCGCCGGGCTCGCGATGCTGGCCGCGCTCGGCGGCTGCGGCGGCAGCAGCGTGACACCGCTGACCTTCGACCTCGCCGCCCTGCCGGGCCAGCCGCGGGCCGGCGGAACCGCGCGCTCGCTGGTCGTGTCGGAGCCGGTCGGCCTGCAGCCGATGGAGGCCGACCGCATCATCGTGCGCGAGCGGGGCGGCTCGTTGTCCTTCCTCGGCGGCGGCCAATGGGCCGACCGTCTGCCGCGCCTGATCCAGACCCGGATCATCCAGAGCCTCGAGAACAGCGGGCGCCTGCGCTCCGTCTCCCGACCCGGCGACAAGGTGCCGTCGGAGTATCAGCTGGTCAGCGAGATCCGCGAGTTCGACATCGATTCCGGTTCCGGCGAGGCGGTGGTCGATCTCTCCGCCAAGCTCATCGCCGAGGGCAGCGGCCGCGTCGTCAACGCCCGCGTCTTCACCGCCCGCGTCCCCGTGCCGAAGGTCGATCCCCAGACCGCCGCGACCGGCCTCGACGCGGCGCTCAGCCAAGTGCTCGGCGATCTCGTGCGCTGGGTGAATGCCGGGCGGTAGGGTCTTCGCCGCGCACCCTTTCGTCCCACCCCTCCCCCTCATCCTGACAGGCTGCTTCGCTCCCGCATTTCAGGATGGCGGTGATTGTCGGGATGCGCGGTCGAAGCCGCCCATCCCTTCCATCACGGCGGATCCCGCGGGCGTCAGAACGACAGCTTCATGCCCGCCACGAAGGTGCGGGGTGCGCCCGCGTAGATCGAGCCCACGGTCGCGGCGAGGGCCCCCTGGCCGTTGAGCAGGCCCGTGTCGCGGTTGAGCGTGTTGGCGAGCGGGTTGGCCGAGGCGACGTAGACCGTGTCCAGCACGTTGCGGACCTCGCCGTAGAGGTCGATGCGCTTGGCGTATCCTGAAGGCAGCAGAGCCGCGTAGTGGATGTTGAGGTTGACGATCGCGTAGCCGGGAATCTTCAGCAGGTTGGAATTGTCGGCGTAATAGCCGCCCTGCGCCACCACCTCAGCGAAGCCGCCGAGCCCGGCGAGGGGACCCGCCGGCACGTCGTAGCCGAGGCGGGCGAGCAGCTGGTGATCGGGCACGCCGGGGATGCGGTTGCCGGCCCGGTTGAACGACCGCGTGACGTTCTCGAAACCGCCCGGTAGTCCGGGGGCGACGCGCCGGACGCTGAGCTGCTCGACGTAATCGGTGTAGACCTGATCGTCGAAGGTGTAGGCCAGCACGCCGTTCCAACCCGGCGCGAAGGCGTAGGTCGCGGCCAGTTCGATGCCGCGATGCTCGGAGGCCGGGGCGTTGAAGGTGTAGTTGAGCAGGCCCGCCCCCGGCGATTGCGAGACGAACTCGTTGCGGAAGAACTCGTAGAAGCCGGTCAGGCTCAGTCTCAGGCCCTCGATCGCGAGCCAGTCGGCGCCGAGGTCGAACCCGAGATTCTCCTGCGTCTTCAGGCCGGTATTGTTGCCGGGCACGCCCGCCGCCGTGACGAACAGCGACGAGTAGGACGGCGTGGCGTAGCCGGTGGCGACCCGGCCGCGCAGGGCCCAGGTCGGGTCGGGCTGGTAGACCAGGGCGAGTTCGGGCGCGACGTTGAGGAAGCGGCGGTCGGCGATGGCGCGCGGGAACGTCTCGGTTCCGTTCGCCGCGAAGCTACGGTTGCGCCCGGTGATCGTCGTGTTCTCCGCCGAGATGCCGGTGACGGCCTTCCATTCCGGCGAGAGTTCCAATTCGAGCCGTGCCCGCCCGCCGAGATTCGATTGCAGGGCGTCCTGCAGGGCGACCAGCGGTCCGAGCCGCGCCCCACCGAGCGCCGTGAGGGTGAAGGTCGAGGCGGTGACGTCGACGGCGCTGTAGGCGAGCGCCACGTAGCCGACCGCCGGAAGCCCGAACACCTCGCCGCGCCGGGTCAGGTCGGTGAGCAGGCTGTAGGAGGGCAGGCTGCCGCGGCCGGAGGACGTGAAGAACGGCTGGTTGTAGTTGCGCTCGTCGAAGCCGAGCTGCACCCGCCAGGTCGTCTGCGCGTCGATGTCGTGCTCCCACCGCCCGGCCACGATGGTGCGGCGGTCGTTGCGGCGGAAGCCGGCCTGCGCCGCGGTGGCCGCGACGGTCTGGCCCGAGACCGGATCGAGCAGGTTGAAGGTGGCGCAGCCGGTCAGGGCGGCGTTCACCCCGGTGTCGCAGCCGCGCTGATAGGGGTTGATGCGGAACTGGTTCAGGGAGGAGCGGCCGGGGATGTTGGCGTCGATCTCGTTGTTGATCACCTTGAGGGTGAAACGGTTGTCCGGGGTCGGGGTGTAGCTCGCCAGCAGGTTGACGGTCTGGGTGTCGTAGGAGGCGTGCTGCTGGTAGCCATTGCCGCGCACGTCGCTGGCGAACAGGCTGATCTCGAACGGGCCGCTGGCGCCGCCGACGGTGAAGTAACGGCTGAGATAGCCGTAGCTGCCGGCATCCACGCCCACCTCGTAGCCGTTGATCTCGCGCCCCGTGCGGGTGCGGAAAGCCAGCGCGCCGCCGGTGGCGTAATTGCCGAACAACGCCGATTGGGGCCCCCGGAACACGTCGATGCGGGAATAGGCCCGGGGATCGACGAGATCGAAGCGCGAGGCGCCGTCGGCCTGGGTGACGGGGAAGCCGTCCTCCAGCACCACCATGTTGCGGGTCACGCCGGTGGAGCGGGCGTTGTTGCCGCGGATCGAGATGACGACGTCGCGCCCGCCATTGCCCTGGCGCACGGTGACGCCGGGGCTGTCGAGCAGCACCGAACCGATGCTCGTGGCCGGCCGGTTGGCGATGGCCTCGCGCCCGACGGCGGTGACGATCTGCCCGACCGGTCGCTCGATCGGGAGCGCCGCCGCCCCGGGGGCGGCGGCGACGCCGAACCGGGTGTCGCCGGATGGCGCCCCTCCGGCGCCGTTGCCCCGGCCCTCTCCGGCGACGGAGAGTTCCTCGAGGGTGACGGATTCGGGGGCCGCTTCGGCCGTGACCGACACGGCGAGCGGCTGGGCGGCGAGGAGGCAGAGGGCGGCGCGACGGCGCAGGCGGGCGGGCATGGCGGGCTCGGTGGAACGGAGGAAAGGGGCGGCACGGGCGGTGGCCGCGGATGGGGTGTCGGCGGGCGCGGGGGCTGCGCCCGGCCGGATCAGGCGCTGTGCGCGGCCGGGTGCAGGCCGCGGGGGCGCAGCAGGGCGCGGACGCCGAGGTCGAGGCCGATCAGGGCGAGGATCGCGAGGCCAGTGAGCGGGAAGACTGCGCCGAGGCCGAGCATGAGGGCGGTGACGCCCGCCATCACCCGCCGGTCGCGGGGCAGCGGCGGCACGCCGAGCCGGCCCGCCGGGCGCCGCTTCCACCACATCACCCCGGCGGTCACCGAGAGCAGGAGGGTGGCGAGGCAGAAGACCAGCATGGCGAGCTGGTTCGCCCGGCCCCAGAACTCACCCTTGTGCAGGCCGATGCCGAGCTGGATCGCCTGCCCCACCGGGCCGATCTCGGGGAAGCGCACGTCGACCAGACTCTCCCCGGTATATTGGTCGAGGGAGATCATGCGCTGGCGGGTGACGTCGCGGGGATAGGCGGCGGCGGCGTACACGCCGGTCTCGCCGAGCGGCAGGGCCAGTTCGAAGCCCGCGGGCATGCCCATCGCGCGCAGGATCTCCGCCGCCCGGTCGAGGCCGATGGCCGGGGCGGCGCGCGGCTCGGAGCGAGGGACGGGGGCGTCCTGCATCGTCCAGCCGGGCTCGTTCAGGACGGCGCGCATCGGCACCGTCGAGACCGGCCTGTCGACCCAGAGCTGGCGCGGCTGGCCGAGGCCGGCGGCGTTCGACCAAGCCCGCAGCTCCTGCCCCCACCAGGCCGACCAGGGCAGGCCGGTCAGGGCGAGGAACAGCAGGCCGGCACCCGCGAACAGGCCGGTCACCGCGTGGAGATCGCGCCACCAGACCCGGCGGCGGGGCGTCTCCCGGATCGAGACCACGCCGCCCCCCTGCCCGCGCGGCCACCATAGATAGGCGCCGGTGACGACCAGGATCACGGCGAAACCCGCCACGATCTCGATCACGAGATTGGCGGCCGGGCCGAACAGCGTGAGGCTGTGCAGCCTCCGCACCACGCCGGAGAATTCCCGGGCCGCCGGCAGGGCGTCGAGCACATCGCCGCGATAGGGATCGAGGAAGACGAGGGTCTTTTCCCCGCCGACATTCATCGTCACGAGCGCGGAGGCCTCGGGCCCGGACGGCTCCGTGTAGGAGACCGGCACGCCCTCCGGCACCGCCTGCATGGCGGTGTAGACGAGCCGGTCCGGCCCGATCGGGGCGCCGTAGGCCACCACCACAGTGCGGTGGGCAAACACCGTTGCGTCGATCTCGGCCTTGAACAGGTAGAGCGCGCCGGTGGCCGCGAGCAGGATCAGGAAGGGGAGGCAGAGGAGGCCGGCGAGGAAGTGCCAGCGCCAGACCGCGCGGTAGACGGCCTCGCGCAGGAGCGGCCGCGCGCGGCCGCGCATGGCGGCCGGGGCGCTGCCCTGGAACGGAACGGACATGGGACGGGTAGCCCGAGACTGAGGGATCGGAGGACGGATCGCTCAGGCGGCGGGGGGACCTCGCGGGCCGATGGCCGGATCGGGCGGGGCACGGGCGCGGGCCGTCGTCGCGGCCGGCCATGTCGGGACGATCGTCTCGCGCGGCCAGACGGCCTGCGCGAAGGCGGCCACCGTCGGCGGCAGGCCGAGCTCGGCACCCTGCGCGTGCAGGCAGCAGGCGTGATGAAGGCAGGCCGGACCGTGATCGCCGGGGGCGCCCGCCCCTTCCGCGTGCTCGGCGCAGAGAATGTCCGCCGGCCGGGCCTGCGCCAGGGCAGCCGTCGGCGCGAGCGCGGTAAGGAAAGCCTGCAGGACGAGCGCGTAGAGCGCGATCACCCCGATGATCGCGCGGCCGTTCACGAAGCGTGGCGGGCGCGGGCGCATCAGCGCACTTAAGGCGTGCGGGCCGAAGCGGTCAACGCGTCCGTGAGGCCTTTTTGACGCCGGCGCGACGCTTTCGGGCGGCTTTGCGTCCCGCCTCAGCCGCCGGCTTTCAGACGCAGATTGGCGATCAGCCGGGCGACGTCCTTCGGATCGGCCCGCCAGATGCCCGCCGGCTCGTCCTCGGGGGCGGGGAGGAGGCCGAGGCGCTCGGCGGTTCCGGCGCGGTCGGAGGCCGCGAGGCCGGATTCGGTCAGGGCCGCGTCCCAGGCCTCGACCGCGGTGCGGGTGCCCGACTTGCAGGAGAGATCGCCGAGGGGGCTCTCCCTCAGGATGTCGAAGCCGCACTGCGCCTGCAGGGTGGCGCGGGCTTTCATCACCTGTCCCAGCACCGTCTCGGCGAGCGATCCGTCCTGCGCCAGGGCGGGCCCCGCGGAAAACATGACGGAAGCCGTCAGGCAGAGGGCGAGCCGTGATCCGCGTACCGACATTCGTTCCCGTCCCCTCCCCGCGGCCTCGATCCGCCGCGGCGATGGTGCCGGCTTTCCGACGCCTTGTGAAGATTTCCGTGGAAGTCCCGCCTCCGACGGACGTTTTGCCTCACGGCCCACGCGATCCGGATCAGGGGTCGAGCCGCTTGAGGCTGAAGGCGGGGCGAGAATGACCCTCGGAATCCGGATTGCGCAGCTCGCGCATCCGCGGCGCGTGGCCGTCGATCAGAAGCACCATCACCGTCAGCACCAACAGAACCTTCGAGGCCATGGCCCCAGTACCCTCACGCTTGTGAGGGAGTGCTTTAGGTCCAAGCCCTGCGTCTCCCGCATGCGCTGGCGCACATCGCCCCCGACATTCCGGCGGTCGGCGGCGGGTAGGGTGAACGAAGCGTCAAGGCCCGGACGGGTCTCGACGCTCCGGCCAGACCAGTGTCACGCGCAATCCGCCGAGATCGGACCGGTCGAGGTGGATCCCGGCGCCCGCGGCCTCGGCGAGGTCGCGGGCGATGGCGATGCCGAAGCCGGTGCCGGGGCGGCTCTCGTCCCAGCGGCGGCCGCGGGCGATGCCGGCGATGGCTGCCTCGCTCATGCCCGGCCCGTCATCCTCGACGACGAGGCGCCCGCCCTCCCCGTCCGCCCGGCCCGAGACGCGGATGCGGCGGTGGGCCCATTTGCGGGCATTGTCGAGGAGGTTGCCGAGGATCTCGGTGAGATCGCCCTCGTCGCCGGGGAAGGCGAGCGCTTCGGGCAGCGCGCTCTCCCAGCGCAGCGCCTCCCCGTCCGGCAGGCGTTTGAGGGCGCCGGTGATCCGCTCCGCCACCGGCGCGACCGGGCAGGCGCGCCGCCTGAGGCCGCCCGTGGCCGCCCGGGCGCGGGCGAGCGTGCGCTCGACCTGACGGGCCATGGCGCGGGCCTGCTCGGCGATGTCCTGCGACAGGGTGGGATGGGAGGTGTGCGTGCGGCGGGCGAGCGCGTCGAGCACCGCCAACGGCGTCTTCAGGCCGTGGGCCATGTCGGCGGCCTGGGTCCGGGCGCGCTCCAAGTCCCGCTCCTGCGCGTCGAGCAGCCGGTTGAGGTCGGAGACCAGCGGGCGCACCTCTTCCGGAAAGGTTTCCGGCAGGCGCGCGCGGGTGCCGGAATGGACCGCGGCGAGGTCGGCCCTGAGCGCTCGGAACGGCGCCAGGGCGCGACGCACGAACAGCGCCATCGCCAGCGTCAGCGCCGCGAACAGGGCGACCAGCGAGGGCACGAGCAGGCGCAGGAAGGTCGCCCGGCTCTGCGCCAGATCGCGCCGGTCCTCGGCCACCGTGACGGCGAGCGCCACCGGGTCGCCCCGGGCCGGGACCGTCACCCGCCGGGTCACGGCGATGAGGCGCCCGCCATCCGGCCCGTCGAGATCCCCGATCGCCGGCTCCTGCGCCGTGTCGGCGACGCTGCCGAGCCCGCGATCCCAGAGCGAGCGCGAGCGCAGGGAATGCCCGCCCCCCTCGATCTGCCAGTAGAGCCCGCCATAGGGCGTCGCGAAGCGCGGGTCCGGCGGCGCCTGCGGCAGGCCGAGCGTGCCGCCGGGCTCGACCGTGACTTGGCCCGCGATGAGCTTGGCGAGGCGGTCGAGCCCGTCGGCGGTACGGGCATCGAGGACGCGATCGAGGATCACCGTCAGCCCGATGCCGGCCAGCGCCAGCGCGATGGCGATCAGGCCGGCGGCGGCGAGCCCGAGGCGGAGCCGCAGGGAATCCCGCCGCATCGCGAACCGCCCCGCCCCCGTCCGCCGGTCGGATCCGGGACGCTCGGCGGAGGCCCGCCCGCCCGCTTGTGGCGGGGGGATCGATGCCGGGGACGGATCGGCACCGATCGGTGTCACGCACCCTCCGGATCGGCGGGCACGAGGTAGCCGTGGCCGCGCCGGGTCTCGACCACGCCGGGGCCGAGCTTGCGCCGCAGGCGGGTGAGCAGAGCCTCCAGGGCGTTGGCCTCGCGGTCGCTGTCGCTGCCGTGCAGGTGGTCGAGCAACTCGCCGGCGGGCACGACCTGGCCCTGGCGGTGCATGAGGAAGGCGAGCAGGCGGTATTCCAGCGCCGTCAGGTCGATCTCGCGGCCCTCGATCGAGACCGCGCGGGTGCGGGTGTCGAGTTCGACCGCCCCCGCCCGCAGCACCGGCGAGGCGTGGCCGGCGGTGCGGCGCAGGATCGCCCGCAGCCGCGCCACCAGCTCCTCCATGCGGAACGGCTTCTGGAGATAGTCGTCGGCGCCCGCATCGATCCCCTCGACGCGCTCGCGCCAACCGTCGCGGGCGGTGAGGATCAGGACGGGGAGCCGCACGCCGGCGCCGCGCAGGCGCCGCAGCACGCCGAGCCCGTCGAGCCGCGGCAGGCCGAGATCGAGCACCATCGCGTCGTAGGTCTCGGTCTCGGCCTTGAACCAGGCAGCCTCGCCGTCGCCGACGATCTCGGCGACGTAGCCGGCCCGCTCCAGACCCGCCCGCAGATCCGCGGCGATGCGCGGCTCGTCCTCGACGATCAGGATGCGCATGGATGGGGTCCGGTGGCGGAGGGGCGGCGGGCGAACCGGCCCATCGAGAGCGATCGAGCACCGATCGACGGTCTCTCCGACCCTCCTCCCTGATCCCGAGGTGGCGGCGCGCCGCCACGCCCGCGAAGGAGGGATCCAGCGGATCGCGCGATCCGTAAGGCCCTCCTTCGAGGCCGCGGGTGCGGCACCTCGGGAGGGATGGGATCGGGCGTCCGCCCGGCCTCAATCGTCGTCGTCATCGTCGATGACCTTGAGGGAGCCGGCATCGATCTTCACGTCGCGGCGACGCCCGTCGGGGCTGAGGATGCGCAGCTTGTAGAGCCAGCGCCCGTCGTCGCGCTTGAGATCGACCGCCACCACGTCGCCCGGCACGGCGGTCTTGGCGGCGGCGAGGACCGCGTCGAGGGGGCGGATCTCGCCCCGTTCCAGGGCCGCCCGGGCGCGCTCGCCGTCGCTATCGGCATGGGCGAGCGGGGTCATGACGACCGCGTTCAGGGCGAGCAGGAGCAGGAGCAGGCGGAGCGGGCGCGGCATGGGTCGGGGTCCGGGACCGGTCAGGGATGCCCGAATCTCCCTGACGCGAGGCTGACGGGGCGCGTCAGGCCGGCGCGGGAGCCCGCCTGCGAGAAGACGGCACAGACGGCGCGCCGGCCCCGCCGCCGCGTCTCCCTCTCGCAGACGAGTCATCGCATGTCCCTGACCACCACGATCCTGCTGCTCTACGCCGCCTGTCTCGTCGGCGCCATCGCCAGCCCGTCCGTCGCCGCGACGCCCGAGGCACGGCGAGATCAGAGCCCCGCCCCCGAACCGCGCCGCCCTGCCTGGCGTGCCCCGGCCGTCCTGGCCCTGCCGCTCGCGGCACTCGTGATCGGCGGGACTGCCGGCCCGGCGCGGGCCGGTGAGCCGGCGACCCGGATCGCCGCCCTGGCGACCGCGCCTGTCGCGCCCCTCGCCGCCCCCATCATGGGGTCCGCCACGGTGATCGATGGGGCGACCCTCTCGGTCGACGGCCGCCGCCTGCGCCTGCACGGCATCGTCGCCCCGGCCCTCGACCAGACCTGCTTCGACGCGCAGGAGCGCGGCTATGCCTGCGGACGCGTCGCGGCGGAGGCGCTCACGGCGCGGATCGGTGAGTCGTCCGTCACCTGCGAGGCGCGGGGCACGGAGGCCGAGACCGGGACGGCGACCGCCCATTGCCGCCTCGGGGCGGACGACCTCGCGGCCTGGCTCGTCGAGAGCGGCTATGCCGTGGCCGATCGCGGCGTCTCGACCGACTACGTCGCCCAGGACGAGCGCGCCTGGGGGCGCCGCCGCGGCCTCTGGGCGGGTGTGTTCGATCTGCCGACCCGGCGCCGGACCACCGCGACCGCCGGGCTCTGACCGACGGGTCGCACGGCGCGACCCTCTCGCCGGAGCGGGATCCGGGGCGATCGAAGCGAGCGGATCCTCGGCCGCCGGTCAGGCCGCTTTGTCGCCCCCGGGCACGGCGCGGACATCGGCGGGGGCGGGCACGTAGGCACACCACATGCAGCGACCCCGCTCGGCCGCCTTCGGGTCGTTGCGCTGGGAGCAGACCGGACAGATCGTCAGCACGATCCGCTGGCCGCGCACATAGGCGAGGCCGCGGCCCAGGAAGGTGACGGCACCTTGGGGCATGAAACCGATTCAGTTGTCGGCGGGACGAGAGCCGTCGTCTAGCTCATCGCACCGTGAAGGCGACCCCCGCACACGGCATGGGCCGGCGGCGCCGAAAGCATAGCCGGCACGCGGAAGCCCGTCGCAGCGCGTCCCGTGTCGATCGCGTCCGTCCCTGGCGGCACTACAGCAGCGCCTCAGCCCGGATCGGCAGGCGGCGCAGGCGCCGGCCGGTGGCGTGATGGACGGCGTTGGCGATGGCCGCGTTGACGCCGATGATCCCGAGTTCGCCCAGGCCCTTCAGGCCGAGCGGGTTCACGGCCGTGTCCGCATCCGGCACCAGCACGGCCTCGATCCGCGGGGCGTCGGCGGCGGTGGCGACCAGATACTCGGCGAGGTCGTCGTTGCGGTAGCGCCCGCGGTCGAGCACGCTCTCCTCCAGCAGGGCCGAGCCGATCCCCCAGATCATGCCGCCGGTGAGCTGGCTTCGGGCGGTCAGCGGGTTGAGCACGCGACCTGCCGCGAAGGCGCCGGTGAGGCGCGCGACCCGGATCACGCCGGTCTCCGCGTGGACATGCACCTCGGCGAACTGCGCCCCGAACCCCCAGGACAGGGTCTCCCCCATCCCGCCGGTCCCGAGCGCGATCCGTCCGGCCCGCACCGCGTCCAGCGCGCCGGGCTTGGCGCCCTCGGGGACGAATTCGGCCAAGGTCTCGACGGTGCCGCCGCAGAGCGCCACCGCCTCGGCGAGCGGCAGGGAGCGCCCGTCCGGTGCGTGCAGGCGGCCCTCGGCGAGCCGCAGCGAGGCCGGATCGACCCCCTGGAGCGGTCCCGTCGCCGCGGCCGCGGCGAGGCGCGCCCGCACCTGCCCGCAGCCGAGATGCAGCGTGTGCATCAGGCTCGTCGTGGTGGCGGAGCCGCCCGACAGGCCCGCCGCCGGCAGCGCCGTGTCGCCGAGGCCGACCGCGACCCGCTCGATCGGCACGCCCAGCCACTCGGACGCCCCCATCGCCAGCAGGGTGGCGATGCCGTTGCCGATCTCGTGATGCGCCGTCTCCACCCGCGCGCCGCCTTCGGCGTCGAGGGACACCCGCATCGTCGCGGGCCCGGTCTTCACCGGTCGCACCGCGGCGGCGCAGCCGAGCCCGACCCGCCACGCGCCCTCCCCGGTCTCGATCCGCATCGCCCCCACCTCGGGCACCCGCCGGGCCCAGTCGAAGGCGCGGGCGCCCGCGTCGAAGCAGGCCATCAGCGGGCGGCTGGAGAACGGTTTTCCGGCGATCGGCTCCCGGTCGGTGTCGTTGCGACGGCGCAGCTCGATCGGGTCGAGGCCGAGCGCCTCGGCCATCTCGTCGACCGCGCTCTCGAGGGCGAACAGGTAGGGCACCTCCGGCGGCGCCCGCATCGGCCCCGGCGTGTTCCGGTCGATCCGCACGGCCCGCTCCTCTGTGCGGATCGCCGGGCAGGCATAGAGGCGCGCGGTGACGTCCGTTCCCTCCATGGCGAAGGGATCGAAGCGCGAGGTCGTCACCTCGGCCTCGTGCACCAGCGCGGTGAAGCGCCCGTCGCGGGTCGCGGCGAGACGGAGATGATGACGGCTCTCCGGCCGGTAATTGGCGATGGTGAAGCATTGTTTGCGCGTCGGCACCAGCGAGACCGGCCGCCCGAGCCGACGCGCCGCCAAAGCCACCGGCGCGGTGTGCTGCGACAGCGCGAGCTTCGAGCCGAAATGGCCGCCGAGGGGGCCCGACACCACGCGGATATCGGCCGCCGCCATGCCGAGCTGGGCGGCGAGCCCGTGGCGCACCGCCTCCACGTAGCGGGTCGGCTCGTGCACGGTCAGGCGCCCGCCCTCCCAGGCGCAGGCGGTGGTGAACAGCTCCATCGGATTGTGATGCTGGATCGGCGTCTCGTAGCGGGCCTCGATCCGCACGGGCCCCGCCGCGAACCCCGCCGCGTCGTCGCCGACGCGTGGGTCCGCGTGATCGGATTTCAGGTCGGCGAGGCGTACCGCCTCGGCGCCGGGCGCGTCGAACCCGCCCGCGAAGGGCTCTGGCGCATAACGCACCCGCACGACGCCCGCGGCGGCGTGGGCGGCCTCCGACGTCTCGGCGACGACGAGTGCCACGATCTGCCCGGCATAGGCGATCCGGTCCGAACCGAGGGGACGATGCGACGTGTTGGCATACCCGCCCGCCATCAGATGGGCGACCGGCCGGATCGCGTCCGCGAAGTCGCGATGCGTGAAGATGCCGAGAAGGCCGGGCATGGCCCGTGCCGCGTCGAGGTCGAAGCCGAGGATCCGCCCCCGCACGATGGGGCTGGTGACGAGCGCCGCATGGGCGACGCCCGGCAGCGCGATGTCGGAGGCGTAGCGGGTCGCGCCCGTCACCTTGGCCCGGCCGTCGATCCGCACCTGCGGATGGCCGAGCCGGCCGTCCGGGTCGATCGTCTGGGGCGCGTCCGGCATCGTCCTGTCCTCTCGAGGTCGGGCAGGCAACCGGAGGGGCACCGAAGCGGTTGCCGCGCGAAATCCGCGCAAGCCCGTCCGCCGCACCATCGGGCCGGGCCGTGCGTTGACGAGCCGAAGACGATACGAAATCGGGAAGAGGCAGGAGCCGTCATGTCGAAGCTGTTCATCGCCCGGGTGCGCGGGGCGGGCGGCGAGCGCCCGCTCGTGACGGTGCGGGCCGCCGCCGAGGGAGAGGCCCGGCTCTTCGTCGAGGCCGCCTATCCCGAGGACGAGGTTCTGGAGATTGCCGAGCCCGGCGAATGGGTCAGCGACACCGATACCGGCACGCGCTCCGGCGACGTGCGCGAGCATGCGGGCGTCGCGTGGCAGGCGCCGGCGAGCCGCCCGGTCTAGGCGCGGGACGAGGGAGGATCGGGCATGTCGTGCCTGCCGGAGGATGTGCGCGCCCTGGCCCTGATGCTCCCGGAAGCGGTCGAGGGCGCCCATCAGGGCCACCCCGACTTTCGCGTCGGCGGGCGCATCTTCGCGACGCTCTGGACCGAGGAGGAGCGCGTCGTCCTGCGGCTGTCGCCGGAGCAGCAGGCGGCGGCGACCGAGGCGGAACCGGACGCCTGCGAGGCCGTCCCCGGCGCCTGGGGCGAGCGCGGCTGGACCAGCCTCGAACTCTTCGCCGTGGACGAGGATTTTCTGCGCTCGGGCCTGCTCGCGGCCTGGCGCAACACGGCGCCCCCCGCCCTGGTCGCGCGCACCGCCGCCCTCGCGCTCGATCCGTGATCGCCCGCCGCGGAACCGCCGCCGCGGATGCGGGCTTGATCCCGGCAACCATCAAGGAGCGGATACGGTGACGCGATCGGACAGCCCCCGGCCCGGCGACGACAAGGAGACGGACCGCGATCCGCCGACCCCGTCGCAATCCCCCGCCGAGCCCTTGCCGGAGGAGGATCTGGAAGAGGTCGAGGAGCAACCGAGCTGAGGCCAGGCGCTGCTGGAGCACGATCTGGTAAACCGGAATCATCGTGCGGCCATAGTGAGATAGGCCATGCGGCTGTTTCCCGGAAACAGCCGCATGGCTGAGGGGCGTGCGCTGAAAGACATATCGGATGACCGACGAGATCGAGCGGCTCGGCCTGCTGGCCGGGCTCATGGAAGTGGCCATCGGCCGGCTGTTCGAGACGGCCGATGGCGGTGCCGAGGCCAAGCGGCTGTTCGTCGAGGATGTCCGCCGGCTCCTCGCCGACACGCGGGCGGTGCAGACGCAGTCGCCGGCGATCCAGACCTACGAGGCCCTGCTGCGGCGCCTCGGTGCGACCGGGGCCGAGGACGGCCCCCTCGGCGTGGTGCCGACCCCGGAACAGGGGCTGCCGCCCGCCGGGGCGGGGGTGTGAGCGAGAAGGAGAGCGAGCCTTGGACACGGTCGAGGACGCGGCGGGCACGGACGGGACGCCGAAACTGTCGGGCATCCTGACATTCCCGCCGGAGGTCGTGGCGGCGTTGGACGAGCATTGCGCGGTCGAGCGCCTGCCGCGGGATCGGGCGATCTGCGAGATCGTCGCCGAATACCTGCGCTACAAGGGCTATCTGCGCACCCGGCCCGCCACCCACCACCGCTCGTCCCAGGACCGTTCGTCCGATGGCGAGCGTCCCGAGACACTGGGCTGACGGAGGCGACGATGGCGACCTCGTTCAAGGGCCTCTATCTCTGCCCGCCCAAGCAGGACCGGCCGAGCCATGTCCGCGTGGCGGATGCGGAGGGCGGCGAGGCGACCCTGAGCCTCGACGTGTACGAGGCCCGCGCGGGCCAGCCGCCCTGGCAGAGCCTGCCCTGGCAGGGCGAGGAGGGGCCGGTGCCGGATGACGGCGAGAAGCACGGTCCAGAGATCAGCCTGTAGCACCCTCGGCCCGGAGAGGCGGATCGGCACCATCACCCGGCTCACGGTCCGCCCGTGTACCAGATGAGGGTGGCGCGCGGCCTGCGGAAGGTCTGTCCGTCGTCGAACGGAGTCGGGCACTGAAGCTGTGGCGTCTTGTCAATCGAAGCGACCCTGAAGTACGAGCCCCGATCCGTATTCCGGCGGAATGCCCGAGCGGCGAAGCGAATTGCCTCCCGACCGCTGACAGGACAGACCCCGCCCTTGGCCGAGGCCCCGCGATGACCCAGCCTCCGGCCCCATTCGGCGTTGCGCCCGCTTCCCGGTCGGCCCTGCCGAAGGCCGCCACCGGCATCGAGGGCTTCGACGCGGTCACCTTCGGCGGTCTTCCCGCCGGCCGGCCCTCCCTCGTCTGCGGCGCGGCGGGCTGCGGCAAGACGCTGTTCGCCACGACCTTCCTGGTCAACGGCGCGACGCGCTACGGCGAGCCCGGCGTGTTCATGAGCTTCGAGGAGCGGGCCGAAGACCTCGTCGCCAACGTCGCCTCCCTCGGCTACGACCTCGACGGCCTGATCGCGGGCGGGCAGCTCGCCCTCGACCACGTGCGGGTCGAGCGCTCCGAGATCGAGGAGACCGGCGAGTACGACCTCGAAGGATTGTTCATCCGCCTCGGCTTCGCCGTTGATTCGATCGGTGCCAAGCGCATCGTCCTCGACACGATCGAGACCCTGTTCTCCGGCTTCACCGACGAGGCCGTGCTGCGGGCGGAACTTCGGCGCCTGTTCGGCTGGATCAAGGAACGCGGCCTCACCGCGATCATCACCGGCGAGCGCGGCGCGGGCCAGCTCACCCGCCAGGGGTTGGAGGAATACGTCTCGGACTGCGTGGTGCTGCTCGACAACCGGGTCGAGGACCAGATCACCACCCGGCGCCTGCGGGTGGTGAAGTATCGCGGCTCGGCCCACGGCACCAACGAGTACCCGTTCCTGATCGACGCCGAGGGCATCAGCGTCCTCCCCGTGACCTCGGCCGAACTCGATTACCCCGTCTCCGAGGGGGTGGTCGCCACCGGGATTGCCGGTCTCGACGCCATGCTCGGCGCGGGCGGCTTCTATCGCGGCTCGGGGATTCTCGTCTCGGGCGAGGCGGGCACCGGCAAGACCATGATCTGCGCCAGCCTGATCGAGGCCGCCTGCGCCCGCGGCGAGCGCTGCATGGCCTTCGTGTTCGAGGAAAGCGGCGAGCAGATCGTCCGCAACGCCCGCTCCATCGGCCTCGATCTCGCCCGTCACGTCGAGTCGGGTCTGCTCCGGTACGAGGCGGCCCGGCCGAGCCTCTTCGGATTGGAGATGCATCTCGCCCGGATGCAGCGGGACATCGACCGCTTCCGCCCCAACCTCGTGGTGGTCGATCCGCTCTCGTCGCTGCGCGGGCCGGATGCCGAACTCCAGGCGACGGTTCTGCGCATGGCCGATCTGCTCAAGAGCCGGGGCATCACCGCCGTGTTCACCAGCCTGCGCGAGGATGGCGAACTCGGCCGCGACGGCGATATCGGCGTCTCCTCGCTGATGGATGCTTGGATCAAGCTCCTCAACGTGGAGGCCAACGGCGAGCGCTCGCGCACGCTCTACGTCATCAAGGCGCGGGGGATGCGCCACTCGAACCAAGTGCGCGAGTTCGTGATGTCGGAAAACGGACTTCACCTCGTCGACGCCTATATCGGTCCGGCGGGCGTGCTGACCGGAACGGCGCGGGTGGTGCGGGAGGCGGAAGAGGCGGCGCAAGCGCTGCGTCGGCAGCAGGAGAACCGCCGCCGCCAGCGCGAGGCCGAGCGGCGGCGCCTTTCTCTGGAGCGGCAGATCGACGAGTTGCGTGCCGGCTTGGAGGCCGTGCGCGAGGAGGAGGCGATCCTCCTCGACGAGGACGAGCGGCGCGAGGCGTTGCTGGCGAGTGAGCGGCGCGACCGCGCCGCCCGCCGGGGAGGCGAAGGATGAGCGTGACCCAATCCGCCGAGTCCGAGGAGGGCCGCTACCGCCTGCGCCTCTACGTGGCCGGACAGACCGCCAAGTCGCTCGCCGCCATGAGCAATCTCAAGCGCTTCTGCGAGGAACACCTCGCCGGCCGCTACGAGATCGAGGTGGTCGACCTGTTGCAGAATCCGCAGCTCGCCGCGGGCGACCAGATCCTGGCGATCCCGACCCTGGTGCGCCGCCTGCCCGCCCCGCTCAAGCGCATCATCGGCGACCTCTCCAACACCGAGAAGGTGCTCGTCGGCCTCGACATCCGGTCCGATCTCGGTCCGTCGCCGGCCGCCGCGAAGGCCGGACGGCCTTGAGCGCGCCCGACCGCATCCGCCTGCGCCTCTACGTCGCCGGTCCGTCGCCGCGCTCGACGCGCACCATCGAGAGCGTCCGCCGCCTGTGCGAGGGGCCCCTCGCCGGTGCCTGCGATCTGGAGATCGTCGACCTGTACCAGCAGCCCGGCCTGGCCGGTCGCGATGGCGTCGTGGCGGCGCCGACCCTGCTGCGCCTGAGCCCCCTGCCCGCCCGCCGCGTCGCGGGCGACCTGACCGATGCGCACCGCGTCCTCGGCACCCTCGGCCTGGCAGACCCGGGCTCGGTCGCCGCCGCGTCGCTTCAGGTGGCCCAGCAACAGCAGCAGCAGGATCCGGCGCCCGGATTGGGAGGCCCCGATGTCGCCTGACCCGGTTCCGGGGGCCGATCCGCAAAGCGGAACCGCCGCCGCGTCCGACCCGCAGGCACGCATCCGCGAACTGGAGGCGCGCCTCGAAGAGGCCGAGGACACGCTCGCGGCGATCCGCCGGGGTGATTTCGACGCCGTCGTCGTCGAGGGGGCCGCCGGCGAGCGGCTGGTCTACACGCTGGAAAATGCCGACCGGCCCTACCGGGTGCTGATCGAGCAGATCCAGGAGGGCGCCTTCACCCTCGGGCCGGACGGGACGGTGCTCTACGGCAACCGCCGGCTCGCCGAGATGCTGGATATCCCGCAGGAGCGGCTGACCGGCCAACCGCTCGCCCGCTTCGTCGCCGAGGGCGAGGCGGAGACGCTGGCCCGGCTCCAGCAGGATGCGGCCCAGGCGCCGGCCCGCGGCGAGCTCTGCCTGCGCGACGGCGCCGGCGGCGAGCGCCCCGGCTACCTCTCGCTGAGCCGCCTGGAAAGCGGCGGGAGCGCCCTGCTCTGCGGCGTGCTCACCGATCTCACCGCCGAGCGGGTGCGCCTGCGCGAACTCGCCGAAGCCAATGCGCGCCTGCGCGCCGAGGTGACCGAGCGCGAGCGGATCGAGGAAGCCCTGCGCCAATCGCAGAAGATGGAGGCGGTGGGCCAGCTCACCGGCGGCGTCGCCCACGACTTCAACAACCTGCTGACCGTCATCAAGTCCTCGACCGACCTGCTGAAGCGCCCGGACCTGCCCGAGGAGCGGCGGCGCCGCTACGTCGAGGCGATCTCCGACACGGTCGCCCGCGCGGCCAAGCTCACCGGCCAGCTGCTGGCCTTCGCCCGGCGCCAGGCGCTCAAGCCCGAGGTGTTCGATGCCGGGCGCGGCGTCGCGGCGGTGGCCGACATGGTCGGCACGCTGACGGGCGCGCGCATCCAGGTGAAGACCCGGATCGATCCCTGTTTCGACGCGGCGGGCGAGCCCTATGCCTGCCTCGTCGAGGCCGATCCGAGCCAGTTCGACACGGCCCTCGTCAACATGGTCGTCAACGCCCGCGACGCCATGGACGGCGAGGGCACGCTGAGCATCCGCGTCGGCCATGCCACCCGCATCCCGGCGCTGCGCACTCACCCGGAAGTGGTCGGCGACTTCGTGGCGGTGTCGATCGGCGATACCGGCTCCGGCATCGCACCCGGCGACCTCAACCGCATCTTCGAGCCGTTCTTCACCACCAAGGGCGTCGGCCAGGGCACCGGCCTCGGCCTGTCCCAGGTGTTCGGCTTCGCCAAGCAATCGGGCGGCGACATCGCCGTCGAGAGCGTCCTGGGCGAGGGCACCACCTTCACCCTGTTCCTGCCGCGGGCCCGGCTCGCCCCCACCCCGACCGAGGCCGTGGAGGAGCCCGAGCCGCTGGCGCCGGGCCACGGCACCTGCGTGCTCGTGGTCGAGGACAATCGCGAGGTCGGCGCCTTCGCGACCCAGGCGCTCGCCGAACTCGGCTACGGCACGGTCTGGGCGATGGATGCGGATCAGGCGCTCGCCGAGCTGGAGCGGACGCCGGAGCGCTTCGACGTGGTCTTCACCGACGTGGTCATGCCGGGCATGAACGGCGTGGATCTCGCCCGCGTCATCCAGAAGCGGCGGCCGGACATCCCGGTGGTGCTCTCCTCCGGCTACAGCCATGTCCTGGCCGAGGATCAGCATCACGGCTTCCCGCTGCTGCACAAGCCCTACTCGGTCGAGGATCTCTCCCGGATCCTGCGCCGGGCGAGGCAGCGGAAGGGCGTGCGGCGGGGGTGAGCCCGCCGGCCCCGCTCTTCGACGTCATTCCGGAGCGTGCGGCGGAGCCCGGCATCCGCCCGTGATGCAGGGCCTCGCGAAGCGGCGCCGCCCGTCATGGATTCCGGGTTCCGCTCCGTGGCTCAGGGAACGACGGCGGGACGGTATGCGGCAAGGCCACCCACCGACACATTCCCTCCGCTTCGACAGGCGGCCACGAAGGGTGTAAAGGGGCCGCCTTCCCGGAGGCCCCCTTGCTGCACGTCTCGACCCGCGGTGCCGCCGCGCCCTTGAGCTTTTCCGATGCCCTGCTCGCCGGGCTCGCCCGCGACGGCGGCCTCTACGTGCCGCAGAGCTGGCCGCAGATCTCCCGCGATACGATCGCCGGGTTCGCGGGGATGCGCTACGCCGAGGTCGCCAAGCGCGTCCTGCGCCCGCTGATCGACGGCGAAATTCCCGATGCCGAACTCGATGCCATGATCGAGCTGGCCTATTCGGGCTTCCGCCATCCGGCGATCTGCCCGCTGGCGCAGCTCGACGACAACCTGTTCCTGCTCGAACTCTTCCATGGGCCGACGCTCGCCTTCAAGGACGTGGCGATGCAGCTCCTCGGGCGGCTGATGGACCATGTGCTGCGCAAGAAGGGCGCCCGGGCCACCATCGTCGGCGCGACCTCGGGCGACACCGGATCGGCGGCGGTCGAGGCGTTCAAGGGCCTCGATCAGGTCGACGTGTTCATCCTCTTCCCGCACGGGCGGGTCTCGGAGGTGCAACGGCGGCAGATGACCACGGTCAACGCGCCCAACGTCCACGCCCTCGCGGTGGAGGGCAATTTCGACGATTGCCAGAACCTCGTGAAGGCGATGTTCCAGCACGGCGACTTCGCCGACCGGGTGAGGCTCTCCGGCGTCAACTCGATCAACTGGGCGCGGGTCGCCGCGCAGACGGTCTATTACTTCACGAGCGCGGTGGCCCTCGGCGCGCCGCACCGGCCGGTCTCCTTCGCGGTGCCCACGGGCAATTTCGGCGACATCCTCGCCGGCTGGGTCGCCAAGCGCATGGGGCTTCCCATCGAGCGGCTGATGATCGGCACCAACGCCAACGACATCCTGGCCCGCACGCTCGAGCACGGCGCGTACGAGCCCCGCGGCGTGCAGCCCACCACGTCGCCCTCCATGGATATCCAGATCTCCTCGAACTTCGAGCGGCTGCTGTTCGAGGCGCTCGGGCGCGACGCCTCCTCGCTCGGCCGTCTCATGGACGGGCTCAAGCAGTCCGGCGGCTTCTCCCTGAGCCCCGACGTGCTCGCCACCGTCCGGAACGAGTTCGATGCCACCGCCGTGAACGAGACGGATGTGGCCGATGAGATCGCCGGCACCTTCCGCCGCACCGGCATGGTGCTCGATCCCCACAGCGCCATCGGCGTCCGCGCCGCCCGCCGCCTCTTGGAGAAGGACGCGGCCACGCCCGTGGTCGCGCTCGCCACCGCCCACCCGGCAAAGTTCCCCGATGCGGTCTCGCAGGCGACCGGGGCCGGGCGCCCGGAGCTGCCGCCGCACCTCGCCGATCTGATGACCCGGCCCGAGACGGTGGCGAATCTCGCCAACGATCAGGCCGCGGTCGAGCGCTACATCATCGAGCACGCGCGGATCACGCGGGGCGATTGAGAGGCCTCATGGAACGCCCGGGCAGCGAGGGTTCCCGTTCCCGGCGCGGCGGACGTGTGACGAGACAGAACGAGGGTCCATGAACCAGCATTTCTCGACGTTCGGCGCCTCGCCCGGCCTCACGGTGACGCGGCTCGACAACGGATTCACCGTTGCGAGCGAGACGATCCCGGGGGTGGCCACGGCGACCCTGGGCGTCTGGGTCGGGGCGGGCTCCCGCCACGAGCGGGCGGACGAGCACGGGCTCAGCCACCTGATCGAGCACATGGCCTTCAAGGGGACGGCGACCCGCTCGGCCCGCGCCATCGCCGAGGAGATCGAGAATGTCGGCGGCGAGATCAACGCCGCCACCAGCACCGAAAGCACGAGCTACACCGCCCGCGTGCTCGGCGAGGACGCCCGCGTCGCCCTCGACGTGCTCGGCGACATCCTGACCCATTCGGTGTTCGATGCCGGCGAACTCGCCCGCGAGAAGGGCGTGATCCTGCAGGAATACGCCGCGGTCGAGGACACCCCCGACGACGTGGTCTACGACGCCTTCATCGAGACCGCCTTTCCCGACCAGCCGATCGGCCGCCCGATCCTGGGCCGGCCGGAGACGATCACATCGTTCGACCGAACCGCGATCGAGGCCTACATCGCCCGCGAATACGTGCCGGGGCGCATGGTGCTGGCTGCCGCCGGGGCGGTGGAGCATGCCGAGATCGTCGCGGCCGCCGAGCGGCATTTCGGCGGGCTCAAGGCCGTGGAGGCACCCCCGGTCGTGACGGGCGTCTATGGCGGCGGCGAGCGGCGCATGAGCAAGCGCCTCGAACAGGCCAACCTCGTGCTCGGCCTGCCGGGCCTGTCCTTCCGCGACGAGGGCTACTACGCGCTGCACCTGTTCTCGCAGATCCTCGGCGGCGGCCTGACCTCACGCCTCTGGCACGAGGTGCGCGAGACCCGCGGCCTCGCCTACGAGATCCAGGCCTTCCACTGGCCGTTCGCCGATTGCGGCCTGTTCGGCATCGGCGCCGGCACCTCGGGGGCGGACCTGCCCGAACTCGTCGAGGTCGCCATCGCCACGACGCGGGAGGCGGCCGAACAGCTCGACGAGGCGGAGCTGGCCCGCGCCAAGGCGCAGCTCAAGGTCTCGCTGCTCTCGGCCCTGGAGACGCCGGGCGGGCGCATCGAGCGCAATGCCCGCCAGCTGCTCGCCTGGGGCCGGGTGATCCCGCCGCAGGAACTCATCGCCAAGGTCGATGCCGTGACCGTCGAGGACACCCGCGCCGCCGCCCGGACCCTGCTCGACGGCGCGCCGACGCTCGCCGCGATCGGTCCGCTCAAGGGGCTGCCGCCGCTCGCCAAGATCGCCGGGGCGCTGCGCGGCGCCTGACCGGAAGCCCCGCACCGGGCCCCGCGCGCGGCAGGGATCGAGGGAAGATGGGCGGTGACGCACGTTCCCGCCCTGGGTTATTTTTCGGAGCCCGGCCAGCCGACGAAGGCGCCGCCGGGAGCGGCCATCGAGCGAGCTCCATGAACCCCGTCGCCGTCGCGACCATGCTCGGCATCACCCTCGTCTTCCTCGGGCTCGTGGCCTACGCGCTGACGGTCGGTGAGGCGTGGCTGCTCGCGATCCTCGCCATCTTCGCCATCGCCCTGTTCATCCGCTGGGGAGAGTGATCCGGGCGCCATTCGGCCTCTCGCTTCGGCTCCGCCGCGGGATGACGGGGGAGCCGATCGGAGACCGACCGGGTCGGCCGAACGCCGCCTACTTCCCTTCCTCCAGCGCCGGCCCGCGGGTGGCGTCCAGCCCCTCCTTCGTCCCGGCCAGCGGCCCGACCTTGACCGTGGCGCCGGTGCGGGCCGCCTCGTAAATCGCCTCCATCAGGATCATGTCCTGCAGGCCTTCCTCGCCCGGCGTGCGGGGTTGGCGGTCCTTGAGGACGCACTCGGCCATGTGGTCGAGTTCGAGGGCGAACTGGTTCTTAGGGATCAGCACCGGCTCGTCGCGCTGCACGTGGCTGCCCTCGCGGTGGGCGATGCTGAGGCGCTGGCCGCGATAGGCGAAGGCGTTGTGCAGGGCGATGGCGCCGTTGGTCGTGTGGACCCGCAATTCGCGGCTCTCGTGCACGCCGTAGCTGGTGCCGCATTGCGCGATCACGCCGGAGGGGAAGCGGAGCGTGAAGGCGACGCTCTCCTCGACCTCCTTGAAGCGCGGATCGTTCTCCGGCGTCGCAATCTGCGCCTGCACCGAGACCGGCTCCTCGCCCAGCAGCGCGCGCACGCCGTTGAGGCAGTAGAGGCCGATATCGGGCAGCGCCCCGCCGCCCGCCAGCGCCCGGCGCAGGCGCCACTGCTCGGGGAGCGCCGTAGTCTGGCCGTTGAACGCCTCGATCATCTTCACCCGGCCGAACTCGCCCGAGCGGGCGAGCCGCACCACCGCGCGGTTGAACGGCTCGTACTGGCAGCGATAGGCGATCATCAGCTTGACGCCGGCCTGACGGCAGGCGTCGATCATCGCCCGCGCCTCGGCGGAGGAATTGGCCATCGGCTTCTCGCACAGCACGTGCTTGCCGGCGGCCGCCGCGGCCAGCACGTTGTCCCGGTGCAGGCCGTTCGGGGTCACGATGTAGACCACCTTGACTGCCGGATTGGCCTTCAGCCGGTCCCACTGGTCGTAGCCGTAGACCGCGTCGTCGGGGATCCCGTATTGGCGGGCGGTGAGCCTTGCCTTCTCCGGCGAGCCCGACATCAGCGCCACGGGCCGGGCCTTCTTCGCCTCGCCGAAGGCCGGCAGGATCTCCTCCAGGCTCAGGCGGCCGAGGCCGACGATCGCGAAGCCGACCCGCTCCCCCGGGGGCATCGGCGCGGGCGGCGGCGGGGGCGGGGCATCGCCCGCATCGCGCCAGTTCGGGAAGACCACGCGCTCGCCCTGCACCGCGCCGGTATCGGCCGGCACCGAGGGACCGGGCGGCGCGCCCTGCGCCTGCGCCCGTCCGGCGAGGCCCAGAGCCGCGCCGGTGAGGCCGGCGCTGCCCGCCGCTAGGAGGATGCGCCGCGACAGGTGCGGGGTCTTGCGCAAGTCTTCGCTCCGGTCTTCGCTCATGGGCCTCGCTCGTGGGCCTCGCTTCCGACGATACGAGGCCGGAACGTCTCACGTCGGCGGGACGGTTCCCTTGGTCGCCCCCTGGCCCGTCGTCGCGGGGGTGGGATCGGGATCCTCCACCTCGCCGCGCCGCTGAAGCTGGAGCGCCACGAACCAGCACAGGGCCGCCCAGGCGGCGCCGACGCACCAGCCGGCCACCACGTCGCTTGGCCAGTGCACGCCGAGATAGACCCGGCTGATCCCGACCGAGATCGTCATGACGATGCCGAGCCCCAGCATCAGCGCCTTGACGTGGCCCCGCCGCTCGACGCGGGCGAGCAGGGTCGCCAGCGTGAGGTAGGCGATGGCCGACATCATGGCGTGGCCGGAGGGGAAGCTCGCGGTGAACACCTCCATGCCGTGCGGCACGAGGTCGGGCCGCGGGCGGTGGTAGAACAGCTTGAGCACGGTCGAGACCGCCTCCCCGCCCCCGACCGCGGCGAGGACGAACACCGCGACCCGCCGCCGCCCCGACAGGGCGAGGTAGATCACGGCGGCGGCCGTGAGGAACACGATCGTCACCACGCTGCCCCAGCCGGTGATGTCGCGCATCGCCTCCTCCAGCCATGCGGGGCCGAGGGGATCGGCGAGATCGGCCGGGTTGCGCAGGGAGAGCAGGATCTTGCGGTCGAGGGCGGCGGTCGAGCCCTCGCCGACCTCGTAGGCCAGGGCGAAGAAGGCGTAGCCGAGCGTGCTCACCGCGAGCAGGGAGACCAGCGGGCCGACCTCGTTGAGGTGGAGCCGCAGCCAGAAGGCGGAGGAGCCGCGCCAGAGGGCGCCGCCGCCGTTGCGGGCGAGTTCGGGGATCCTCATGCCGCACCTCCGAACGGGATCGCCGCGAGCCGCTCCCAGGGGCCGCCGAGATAGCGCCACAGGATCACCCCCGGCGCCCGGAACCGCGTGGGTGCGAAATCCTGCGACAGGCTGGCGTGCAGCGCTCGCGCCTTGTCGGGCGAGACCTTGTTCTGGACCGTCACGTGCGGGCGCCAGCCCTGCCGGTCCTGCGCCGTCAGGGCCTCGCGGAACGCGCCCGCAACCCGGCCGCGGAAGGCCGCCAGGGGCTCGGAATCGAGGCTGTAGGCGACGCCCCGCCCGGTGAAGCGCACGCCCGTGACCGCGACCTCCGGCGGGCCCTCGGTGCGGGCCAGCGCCGTCACCGTCTCGATCACCGCCGCCGGATCGTCGCCCGGCAGGTGGTGGAACAGGGTCGCGTGGGCCGGGATATGGTTCAACGCCTCCGGAAAGTGGCGCCGCCGCAATCCGTCGAATTCGGCGAAGGCCGCCGCATCCATCTGCAGCGTCAGGATCAACGGGTCGGGTTCGGGCGAAGGTGGCACGAAAGGGGGCACTCGCAGCGATAGGGCGGGCAATCCTCCGGCGCTGAGGCGCGGATCAGGCAAGAGATGGCGCAGGCGCGTCGTGGTTCCAGCCATGTTGCCTGTGACGCGGCTGCGCTGTTCACGGGCCGGCGCTGCGATTAGACAGCGCCATGACCCGCAGGAACCGAGAACTCGTCCACCGGGGACGCGAGGGATGGCTGTTCCTGATCGGGGGCACCAACGGCGTCCTCGACCAATACCGGCGCACGCTGTCCGGCTGGTGGCAGTTGCGGCGCTGGGCCCGGCTGATCGAGGCCCGCACCGCCCGGGCGCAACGGCTCGGCATCCGCGCCATCCACACCATCGTTCCCGAGAAGCTCACGATCTACGACGATCGGACCCTCGATCTCGCCTACGATCCGCGCCTGTCTCCGGCCCGGCGCCTCGCGCGTCGGCTCGACCGGATGAGCGGCTTCGTCGATCTCGTCGCCCCGCTCCGGGCGGCCCGCGACGGCCCGGTGCCACTGTTCCGGCGCACCGATTCCCACTGGACCTATGACGGCTGCCTGATCGGCTACCGCGCCCTGATGCGGGCCTGCGGCGCGGTGCCCCCGCCCGACATCGCCGAGCGCCGCCGCTTCGAGACCGAAGGGCTGTGGGACCTCGGCGACAAGCTGCCCGACCGCCCCCGCGAGACGGTGGTGAACTGGGCGGTGCTGCGCGAGGCCTCGCGGAGCTACGCGAGCCCGTTGGTCGAGGCCTACGAGGCGGCGGGGCGAGCCGGCGACCTGCATGTCGGCGCCCACGTGATCTACCGGAACCCCTCGCCCCATGCCGACCCGCGCACGCTGGTGCTGTTCGGCGATTCCTACGCGCATTACGCGCCGATCCTGCTCACCAGCCTGCTCGCCGAATCGTTCCGCGAGATGCACTTCGTCTGGTCGTCGAGCCTGGACTGGGCCTATGTCGAGCGGGTGCGGCCCGACATCCTGATGGTCGAGATGGCCGAGCGCTTCCTCGCCCGCCTGCCGGACGACAGCTTCGACGTCACGGCCTGCGCGCGGCCGGAGATGGACGATCCGGTGCGCCCGGCGGAGGCCGCACCGGCGGCCTAGACAACGATCCTGGATCTTCGATCCGGGACGATGCGCCCGCCTTTCGGATGGATTCTCCCGGCCGTCGACGACCGCCGGGATCGTCCTACACCCCCGCCCGCTTCGGAAGGGCGTTGGCGGATGGCAGGTTCGGCGAGGGCGCGCCGATGAGCGAGGTCGGCGGCGCGGCGGCCTGAAGCTTGGGCGTCGGCGCCTCGTTGGCGGCGGGATCGGCGGCCTTGGGCTTGAAGCCGGCCACCAGCTCCCGCCCGCGGGCGAGATCGGCCGGGTTGAGCTTGCCGGCGACCTCGTCGCGCTTGCGGCCGGCCTCCTCGTCGCCCTGCGCCGCGGCGGCGGAGAACCAGAGGTAGGACTGGACCAGATCCTGGCTCACGCCGAGGCCACGGGCGTAGAGCACCGCGAGGTTGTACTGGCTGTCGCGCACGCCGTATTCGGCCGCGCGGCGGAAGGCGCTCGCCGCGGTGACGAAGTCGGGCCGGCCATTGGCCGCCGGGTTCTCGGCGTGCAGCACCGCGAGGTTGTGCATCGCGCGGGTGTTGCCCATGTCCGCGGCCCGGCCATACCAGGACTTGGCCTGGGCGATGTCGCGCACCACCCCCGAGCCCTTCTCGTAGGCGTTGCCGAGCTTGAACTGGGCCGGGGCGTAGCCCGCGCTCGCGAGCCGCTCGTACAGCTTGGCGGCCACCGCGAGATCGCGCGACAGGCCGCGCCCCTCGACGGCGCGGCCGGCGAGTTCCCAGATCGCGGCGCCGTCGCCGTCGAGGGCCGATTGCTTGAGGGGGGCCAGGGCCGTCGGAAGTCCCGCCAGATCCGCGCCGAGCCCGGCCATGGACGCGACATGCGGCATCGCGTGGGGCACGGCTTTCCGGCCGGTCTCGTCGGGCCGGGTCGCGGTCTCGGCCAAGGATTGCGTGGTGGCCGGATCGGCGAGAGGCGCGGCATTCTGCGACGGCAACCGGGCCGCCGCCGGGGGCGCCGCGCCGCGGTCCGCCGGGCTCTGCTCGGCCGTCTTGGCGTCGGCGGTCGCGCCCTCGCCGCCCTTCACCTCGGCACCCTTCACCTCGGCACCCTTGCCTGCGGCGATCTTGGTCGCATCCGGCGCCGCGGCGACGGCGTTGCGCTCGCTCGGCGCGGCGGCCTCTTCGGACGGCGCGCCGCCGTTGAGCTGGAAGGCCTGATAGGCGCCGAGGGCCAGCACCACCGCGGCGAGGCCGAGGAGCAGGGTCCGGCGGCGCTTCTCGAAGCCGCCGCGCATCCGCGACACGGCGCCTTCCTGGGCGCCCTCGGAGGCGATTGCGCCGGACTTCGCCCCGTGGCTCGCGCCCCCGCTGATCCGCTCGCGCAGGCGGGTCGTGAGAGGCTGCTCGGTTTCGGCTTCCGCCTGCGCGGCCTGAGCGGCGCGCCGGGCGGCGGCGATGAAGCTCGTCTTGATGTCCGAGCCTGCCGGAAGCGGTGCCTCCGCGGCCGGGCGGCCGGGAGCCGGGCGGCCGGCGCCGGGCTCGAGCAGCTCGTCGTCGCTGCGCGTCACCTCGCTCAGCACGTCCTCCGGCCGGACGGCGGGACGGGGGCGAGCCGGCATCGGCGCGGCGGATTTGTGCGGGGCGCCCTTCGGCGCGGCGGGCCGTTCGTGGGCCGCGCGCTCCCGCGACGGGACCTCTGCGAGCGACTCGGGCAGCGCGAGTTCGAACGTGCTGCCGGCGCGATCCGGCGCCGCCGCGGCGAGCGCCCCGGCCGATGTCATGGTCGCGGCGGCGGGGCGGTCGAGCTGGTCGCTCAGGCGCGACAGCAAGGCCTGCACGCCTTCCATCGTGGCGTGGAGACGCTGATCGGCATCGCGCTGGCTCGCGCGCATCTCGGCGAGGTCGGCGCGCAGCAGGCCGAGCGCCCCGTCCGAGACCGTCGCCGCCGTCACGCCCGACAGGGCTCCCTGCACCGCTTCGCGGGTGACGCGGTCGAGCACGGCCTCCAGATCCGGCCCGCCCTTGCCCGCCGCGGCGTGGCCGAGGGCCGACACTTGGCTGAGGGCCGACGCTTTGCCGAGGGCCGACACTTGGGCGACGAGCTCGCCCATGGTCCGTTCCAGCCGGCCGAGCGCGGGGTCGGCGGTCTTGGCGTCGAGGCGTTGGGCGAGGGCGACGACGTGCTGCTCCAGCGCGTCGAGACCGCGGTCGTCGGTGCCGACGCGGTCGACCTTCTCGGCCAGCGTCTCCAGCATGCCCTGGATCGAGGCGAGGTCCTTCGGCGCAGCAGGTTGCTGGCGCATGGTCTCGCCGAGCGTCTCCAGGCGTCCGATCAGGTCGCCGACGGGGTTGCCCCCCGGGGTCTCGGCGGCACGGTCCATCCGGTCGGCCAGGGCCTCGAACCGGCCGAGCAGCGCCCGCGACTCGTCGGGGCCCTTGAGCTCGCTGCGGATCTCTTCGAGGAGCGGCTTGAGGGCGGCGACCTCGGCGTCGCTGCCGCGCTGGAGCTGCGCGATCTGAGCGCTGATCGATTGCACGCTCTGCGCGAGGCTCTGGATCCGCTCCGGGCCCGCCAGGGCGGCGACGAGACGGCGAATCTCGTCGAGTTCGCGGAACACGGTGTCCAGCGCGCTCTGGTCGGCGAAGCTCGTCGCCGAGCCCGTCAGGGCGCCGTCGACCTTGCTGGCCAGCCGCTCGACCTCACCCGCGACCCGGGCATGGACGTTCTCGGCGACGTCCTCGGCCAGCCGCTCGACCTGCACCCGCATCAGCTCGATCGGGGCGGCGATGGCGGCGAAATCGCCGGGTTCGCGCGCCCGCTGGATGTCGGTCACCAGGGCGCGCATGGTCTGTTCCAGCGCGCCGACATCGCGGCCGGTGGCGAGGCCGCCGAGCGAGTCGCGCAGGCGCGTCGTTTCCTGTTGCAGCTCGACGATGGCCGGGGACGGCAGGCCGACCGCCTCCCCTGCCACGGGACGCGCGGACGCGGCGGCGTCGGCGATGGCGGCCGGGCGCTCGGCACCCTCCTCCAATTCCCGCTGACGGCGGCGCACTTCGGCCACGGCGTCGCGCATCTCGCTGGCGAGCGGCCGACCGCGGCGTCCCAGCGGACGCGGGGCGGCGAGCTGACCGGCGATCTCGCTCATCTGGCGCTCGATCTCGGCCAAGCGCCCGGTCACGGCGGCGGGCGTCTCCTCCGCCGTGGCAGCGGGGGACAGCTTCGCGGCGAGCCGCGCTTCGATTTCGCCGATCATCCGCGACGCGGCGGTCTTGGAGGCCTCGCGCTCCTCGTTGAGCGAGCGGTCGAGGGCGTCGAGTCGCTGCATCATCGCGGCGAGGGAGGCATTGAGCGGCGCCGCCTCGGCGGCGGACATGGCGCCGCGCTGCGCCTTGGCCGGCTGCGACGTCTCGGCGGCCTCCCGCGCCGGGCTCGATTCCCCGGAGCGACTGTCCGCCTTCGTGTCCTCCGGGGCGGAGCCGGGCGCGGTCACGGATTCGATCCAGGATTCCAGCGGCACGCCCGCCCGCTTGGCGACCTCGCGGGCGGCCGCGAGCACCTCCGGGTCGAAGCTGTCGATGCTGATCGGGGCGGTCTTGCTCATCGCACGGAGATCCGGTGTCGGCAGCGTCCGGGGTCCGGCCGGACGCTGACCCGTCCGGTCAGGGACGGGGCAAGGATCGGAACGGTTGATGCGACCTTTAACAATCTTGGTAAATGGCTGGTTAAGAAGCCGAGCCGGGACGAGGAAACTGCATTCCCTGATCGTTCGCGCCGGAAGCGACCCGATTGAAGAATTCGGGCGATCTACGGTTCGCCGTTAAGCCTTGCTCATCTGTCTATCATAAGATCGTTTCAGATCTCGCCGCGCCGCCGCGGAACAACGGTGCCGGACGATGTCGGAATGCGCTTCACCTCTTCGATTCATCGATTCGTGATTGAAACCTTGAACGTCGGGGCGGGCCTTGCAGTGATCCGCCGTGATAGTTTAGATATGAACTATCTGCGGGCGGCGAGGGTGGTCCGCCCGAATTCCTGCGGGAGGCTGACGCGATGCCGAGCTATCGGGCCCCGGTCGAGGACACGCTGTTCTTCCTGGAAGACGTTCTGGCCATCCACCGCCACGACAATCTGCCGGGCTTCTCCGACGCGTCGTCCGACGTCCTGCAGGCGATCCTGTCCGAGGGCGGCAAGCTCGCCTCGGACGTGTTCGCGCCCCTCAACCTGTCCGGCGACCGCGAGGGCTGTACCCGGCACGCGGATGGCCGCGTCACGACGCCGAAGGGCTTCAAGGAAGCCTATACGGCTTTCGCCTCGGGCGGCTGGATGGGCCTGTCGGTTCCGGAGGAATTCGGCGGCCAGGGCCTGCCTCACCTGCTCAGCACGGTGATGCAGGATTTCGTCTCCGGGGCCAATCTCGCGCTCAGCATGTATCCCGGCCTGACCCAGGGGGCGATCGCGGCCCTCCTCGTCCACGGCTCGGAGGAGCAGAAGCGCACCTATCTCCCGAAGATGGTCGAGGGCGTCTGGACCGGCACCATGAACCTCACCGAGCCGCATTGCGGCACGGATCTGGGGCTTCTCAAGACCAAGGCGGTGCCCAACGAGGACGGCTCCTACAGCCTGTCGGGCACCAAGATCTTCATCTCGGCGGGCGAGCACGACCTCTCCGAGAACATCGTCCACCTCGTCATCGCCCGGATCGAGGGCGCGCCGTCCGGCACCAAGGGCATCTCGCTCTTCGTCGTGCCGAAGTTCCTGGTGAACGCGGATGGCAGCCTGGGCGCGCGCAACGGCGTGTCCTGCGGCTCGATCGAGCACAAGATGGGCATCCACGCCAATTCCACCTGCGTGATGAACTACGACGGCGCCAAGGGCTGGCTGGTCGGGGAGGCGAATCGCGGCCTCAACGCCATGTTCGTGATGATGAACGAGGCGCGCCTCGCCGTCGGCGTGCAGGGGCTCGGCCAGTCCGAGGCCGCCTACCAGAACGCGGTCGCCTATGCCCGCGAGCGCCTGCAGGGCCGTGCTCTGACCGGCGCCAAGGAGCCCGGCAAGGCTGCCGACCCGATCATCGTCCATCCGGACGTGCGCCGCACCCTCATGCAGATCCGCGCCTTCAACGAGGCGGCCCGCGTGCTCGTCCTGTGGACGGCTCTCCAATCCGACATCGCCCACCGCTCGCAGGACGCCGCCGAGCGGCAGGCCGCCGACGATCGGCTCGGGCTGATGACCCCGGTGGTGAAGGGCGTGCTGACCGATCGGGGCTTCGCCAACGCGGTCGAGGCCCAGCAGATGTTCGGCGGCCACGGCTATGTCGAGGAATGGGGCATGTCGCAGTTCGTGCGCGATGCCCGCATCGCCATGATCTACGAGGGGGCCAACGGCATCCAGGCGATGGACCTGATCGGCCGCAAGCTGCCCAAGGACGGCGGCCGGGCGATGATGGCCTTCCTCACCGAGGTGCAGACCTTCATCAAGGACCACGACGAGGACGAGGGCATGAAGCCCTACGTCGTGCCGCTCCAGCCGGCGCTGAACGACCTCCAGGGCGCCGTCCTATGGCTGATGCAGAACGCCTTCACCAAGCCCGACAATGCGGGCGCCGGGGCGACCGACCTGATGCACCTGCTCGGCACTGTCGTGCTGGGCTACATGTGGGGCAAGATCGCCAAGGCGGCGCTGGCGGCCAAGGCCGAGGGGCGCGACACGGAGCGGATGGACGCCAAGCTGGTGCTCGGACGCTTCTTCATGGAGCGGATGCTGCCGGAGACGACCCTGAGGCTCGCGCGGATCAAGGCCGGGTCGGAGACGACCATGGCGCTGGCGGCGGAGGCGTTTTAAACGCGTGGCGTTCGCCCCTCCCCTCGCCGGGAGGGGACGACCGCGCGGATTGGGACGGACACGAGGAAGCGCATATGCCCGAGGCCTACATCTACGATCACGTCCGCACCCCCCGCGGACGCGGCAAGCCGGACGGGTCGTTGCACGAGGTCACGGCGCTCCGCTTGGCCGAGACGGCCCTCCGCGCCCTCAAGGACCGCAACGGCCTCGACACCCGGCGCGTCGACGACGTGGTGCTCGGCTGCGTCGATCCCGTCGGCGAAGCCGGGGGTGACATCGCCCGCGCCGCCGCGCTGGTCGCCGATTACGGCACCCACGTGCCGGGCGTGCAGATCAACCGTTTCTGCGCCTCGGGCCTCGACGCGATCAACTTCGCCGCGGCCCAGGTGATGGCCGGCCAGCACGACATGACGGTGGGCGGCGGCGTCGAATCGATGAGCCGCATCGGGATCGGCGCCTCCGGCGGCGCCTGGCCGGTCGATCCGGCGATCGCCGTGAAGTCGTTCTTCATGCCGCAGGGCATCTCCGCCGACCTCATCGCCACCAAGTACGGCTTCTCCCGCGACGCCTGCGATGCCTACGCCGTCGAGTCGCAGAAGCGCTCGGCGAAATCCTGGGCCGAGGGGCTGTTTAAGGACTCGGTCGTGCCGGTGCGCGACATCAACGGCATCACCCTGCTCGACCGCGACGAGCACATGCGGCCCTCGACCGACATGCAGTCGCTCGGCCAGCTCAAGCCCTCCTTCGTCCAGATGGGCCAGATGGGCGGCTTCGACGCGGTGGCGGTCGATGCCCATCCGGATGTCGAGGCGGTCGACCATGTCCACCATGCGGGCAATTCGTCGGGCATCGTCGACGGCGCCGCGGCGGTGCTGATCGGCTCGCGCGAGGCGGGCGACGCCGCCGGGCTGCGCCCCCGCGCCCGCATCCGGGCCTTCGCCAATATCGGCTCGGACCCGGCGCTGATGCTGACCGGCCCCGTCGACGTGACGAAGAAGGTGCTGGCGCGGGCCGGCATGGACTTGTCCGACATCGACCTGTTCGAGATCAACGAGGCCTTCGCCTCGGTGGTCCTGCGCTATCTCCAGGCCTTCGACCTCGACCCGGCCCGGGTGAACGTCAACGGCGGCGCCATTGCCATGGGCCATCCCCTCGGGGCGACGGGCGCGATGATCCTCGGCACCGTGCTCGACGAATTGGAGCGCACCGGCCGGGAGCGCGCGCTGGTGACCCTCTGCATCGGCGCCGGCATGGGCACCGCCACGATCATCGAGCGCGTGTGAGGCGAGGTCGGGCGGCGCCGCGTCGCCCTGCCCTCCGACGGCAAACGCTGTTAAGGGCCTCTCACGCCGCGCCCTTTCGCGCCGGGCGCGGGCCGAAACCAAGAACGGGAGAGACGCCACGATGAAGACCCTGACCGCCGCCCTGTGCCTCGCCACCGCGCTGGCCCTGCCCCTCGGCGCCCGCGCCGACGACGCGGCCGACAAGCTCGCCGTCGCCAAGACGCTGACCGAGAAGACGGTGCTCAAGAACCTCGATACCGGCTTCGGCGGTGCCCTGGAGAAGACGGTCTCGACCATGCCCGAGGAGCGCGCCGAGACCGTGCGCAAGGAAGCCCGGGCCGAGTTCGACAAGCAGCGCGGCGAACTGCTGGATGGCCTGTCCAAGCAATATGCGGAGAAGTTCAGCCTCGACGAGTTGAAGCGCCTCGGCGCCATCTACGAGGATCCGACCTACCAGAAGTTCCAGGCCGTCAACGCCGATCCGAAGTCGGAGATCAACCTGCTGTCGCAGGCGGTGGTGACGCGGCTCCTGAACATGCTGACGCTCGCCGCCGCGAGCGATCAGAAGGGTGGCATGCCGGGCGGGATGCCGGTTCCGGCCAAGTAACCGGGCCAAGTCGTAACGACGCCGCGGAGGAGGCCGGGCCGCCCCGGGCCCGGCCAAGGTCCGTAGGCGAGGACGGTCCCAGGCGACGATTGACAGGGGCGTCGGGGAACCGGCGCCCGAGGCGCGGGCGGCCCCGGCCGCCGGCTCGACGGGAGGTGCGAGGAAGAGCGATGAGCGAGTCCACGAAAAACTTTCGCTTCGAGACCGATGCCGACGGCATCGCCCTCGCGACCTGGGACATGCCGGGCCGCTCGATGAACGTCATCACCATGGCGGTGATGGACGAGCTGGAGGGCATCGTCGATGCGGTGGTGGCGGACGCGACCATCAAGGGCTGCGTCGTCACTTCGGGCAAGCCGAACTTCTCCGGCGGCGCCGACCTGACCATGCTGCAGGGGCTAGGCGCCGAGTACGAGCGCCTCAAGGCGGCGGAGGGCGAGGAAGTGGCCATGCGCCACTTCTTCGAGGCGTCGCGGCGCCTGAGCCTCGTGTTCCGCAAGCTCGAGACCTGCGGCAAGCCGTTCGCCGCCGCCGTGCAGGGCCTGTGCCTCGGCGGCGCGTTCGAGCTGGCGCTCGCCTGCCATCACCGGGTGCTCGCTGACGACGAGAAGACCCGCGTGGGTCTCCCCGAGATCAAGGTCGGGCTGTTTCCCGGCGGCGGCGGCACCCAGCGGGTCGCCCGCCTGATGCAGACGGGCGATGCCCTGCAGATGCTGTTCAAGGGGGAGCAGATCCGCCCGCTGATGGCCAAGAACATGGGGCTGGCCCACGAGGTCGCCCCGGCCGCCGAGATCGTCGAGCGGGCCAAGGCGTGGATCAAGGCCGGCGGTTCGGCGGTCGCCCCCTGGGACGTGCCGAAGTTCAAGGCGCCGTCCGGCAAGGTCTACTCGCCCGCCGGCATGATGATCTGGCCGCCGGCCAACGCGATCTACCGCCGGGAGACCCACGACAATTACCCGGCCGCCAAGGCGATCCTGGCCTCGGTCTACGAGGGCCTGCAGCTACCGATGGATCTCGGGCTGAAGGTCGAGAGCCGCTACTTCGCCTACATCCTGCGCACCAAGGAGGCGCAGGCGATGATCCGCACGCTGTTCATCTCCATGGGCGAGATCAACAAGGGCGCGCGCCGGCCGAAGGACGTGGAGCCGGCCCGGATCGGCAAGGTCGGCGTCGTCGGCGCGGGCTTCATGGGGGCGGGCATCGCCTACGTCACCGCGCAGGCCGGCATGGAGGTCGTGCTGATCGATCGCGACCAGGCGGCGGCGGATGCCGGCAAGGCGCATTGCCACACGCTCATCACCGGCCAGATCAACCGCGGCAAGGCCAAGACCGCCGACCGCGACGCGCTGCTCGCCCGCATCACCGCCACGTCGGATTACGCGGCGCTCGGCACGTGCGACCTCGTGGTCGAGGCGGTGTTCGAGGATCCGGCGGTGAAGGCCGAGGTCATCGGCAAGGTCGAGGCGGCGTTGCCGGAGCACGCGATCTTCGCCTCCAACACCTCGACGCTGCCGATCTCGGGGCTCGCCAAGGTCTCGAAGCGGCCCGAGCAATTCGTCGGCATCCACTTCTTCTCGCCGGTCGAGAAGATGCTCCTGGTCGAGGTGATCCGCGGCACGCAGACCGGCGACCGCGCGGTCGCCACCGCCCTCGACTACGTGCGGGCGATCAAGAAGACCGGCATCGTCGTCAACGATGCCCGCGGCTTCTTCGCCAATCGCTGCGTCCTGGCCTACGTCAAGGAAGGCCACAAGATGCTGATGGAGGGCGTGCCGCCCGCCATGATCGAGAATGCGGGCCGCATGGCCGGCATGCCGGTCGGCCCCCTCTCCCTCAACGACGAGGTGGCGCTCGATCTCGGCCTCAAGATCCTGAAAGCCACCGAGGCGCAGCTCGGCTCAAGCGCGATCGATCCGGACCAGAAGAGGCTGCTCCTCGAGATGGTGGAGAATCGCGGGCGCCTCGGCCGCAAGAACAAGCGCGGCTTCTACGACTACCCGGAGGGCGGCCAGAAGAAGCTCTGGCCGGGTCTGTCCGAGATCCAGCCGACCCGGCTCGACCCGGATTCCATCGACGTCGAGGAGCTGAAGCATCGCTTTCTGGTGGTGCAGGCGCTGGAGGCCGCCCGCACGGTCCAGGAAGGCGTCATCACCGATCCCCGCGAGGCGGATGTCGGCTCGATCCTCGGCTTCGGCTTCGCGCCGTTCACCGGCGGCGCGCTCTCCTACATCGACTTCATGGGGGCGTCCGCCTTCGTGGACCTCGCCCGTGCCTTGGAGGCCAAGCACGGTGCCCGCTTCACCCCGCCGGACAACCTGCTGGCGATGGCCGGCCATGGCGGGCGCTTCTACGACGCGCTGAAGCGGGCGGCGTAGGGCTCGCCGCTGACCCTCTCCCCTGCGCGGGAGAGGGTTGAGCGGAGAAGGTGGAACCGAGCCGCTCCGCTTTCGTTCTTGGCCCGAGCCGCACATCGCGCTTGGAGCTGCCCTTGTCGACCCTGATCAAGATCCTGATCGCGTTCTTCCTGCCGCCGATCTCGGTGCTGATGACGAACGGCTTCGGATTGCAGTTCCTGTTCAACGTCCTGCTGTGCCTGCTGTTCTACATCCCCGGCTCGCTGCACGCCCTCTACCTGCTGCTGCGCGACCGCTGATCGGGCCGACCTCAGCGACCCAGAGCCGACAACACGATCTCGCGCCGGTGACCCCGGTCGCGATGCTCGATCAAGTAGATCCCCTGCCACGTGCCGAGCGCCAAGCGCCCGTCGCGTAGGGGGACGGTGAGGCCGGAATCGGTCAGCATCGTGCGGATATGGGCCGGCATGTCGTCCGGCCCCTCCATCCCGTGAACGTAGTGCCCGTGTCGGGGCGCGAATCCGTCGAGCGCCGTCATCAGGTCCGTGCGCACGTCCGGATCGGCATTTTCCTGGATCGTCAGCGACGCCGAGGTGTGGCGGCAGAACACGCTGACCATGCCGTGACGCAATCCGCTCTCGCGCACGAAGGCGGCGACCGCGTCGGTGATGTCCGTGAATCCCTGGCCCGGCGTCGCGACGGTCACCGTCGCGCTCGCCTGCCGCGTGACCTCGCCCGCGGAAAAGCCCGCGAGCGGCCCGACCTTGTCCGCTTGCCTCATTCCGATGTCTCCATGCTCGCCCCCGGGGCGATCTCGCGCTCGCCGCGGGCCAGGATGCGCTCCAGCACCTCGATCCGGTCGGCCTCCGCGGGCGGCTTGTCCCACCGGATGCGGCTGACGCGGGGGAAGCGCATGGCGACGCCGGATTTGTGCCGGGTCGAGCGCTGCACGCCCTCGAAGGCGATCTCCAGGACGAGTCCGGCCTCGCGTCCGTGGGTCACCTCCCGCACCGGGCCGAAGCGCTTCACCGTGTTGTTGCGGACGTAGCGGTCGAGCTTCGCGAGTTCGGCGTCGGTGAAGCCGTGATAGGCCTTGCCGACCGGCACCAGCTCGTCGCCCACCTCGCCCGCGCGCCAGCAGCCGAAGGTGTAGTCCGAGTAGAACGACGAGCGCTTCCCGTGGCCGCGCTGGGCGTACATCATCACGGCATCGACGATGTGCGGCTCGCGCTTCCACTTCCACCACGGGCCCTTGGGGCGGCCGGGCAGATAGGCGCTGTCGCGCCGCTTCAGCATCACGCCCTCGATGGCGTCGGCATCCTCGCCGGCCCCGACTGAGGCCGGGTCGGCCCGTGCCGCCGCGAGATCCGCCCAGGTTCCGAACGGCACGACCGGCGAGAGGTCGATGCGGGCATGGTCGAGATGCGTCACCAGGGCCTCGAGCCGGGCGCGCCGCTCGGCGAAGGGCAGTGCGCGCAGGTCCTCGCCCTCCGCCGCCAGCAGGTCGTAGGCGCGGACATGGGCCGGGAACTCGGCGAGGAGCTTGCCCGTCACCGCCTTCCGGTTGAGGCGCTGCTGCAGCACGTTGAAGCTCTGCACGCGGCGCTCCCGCAGGATCAGCAACTCGCCGTCGATGGCACCAGTGAAGGTGATCGCCTCGGCGAGGTCGGGAAAGGCGTCGGTGATGTCCTCGCCGGTGCGCGAGTAGACTTTTCCGACCTGCTGCCCTTGGGCGTCGCGCCCGCCCGCGAGCTGCACGCGGATCCCGTCCCACTTCCACTCCGCCGAGAACGCCTCCGGGTCGAGCTTGTCGAGATCCGCCTCCTCCTCGATCGGATGCGACAGCATCGGCGGGCGGAACGGGGCGGGGTTCCGGTTTTCGGGTTGCTCGCCCCTGCCCTCGACCCAGGCGAACAGCTCGGCGTAGGGCGCCTTCAACCCGTGCCAGACCTGCTCGACCGCATCCGCCTCGTGGCCGCCGAGTGCGCCGACCGCGGTCTTGGCGAGCCGCGCCGAGACGCCGACCCGCAGGTTGCCGGTGACGAGTTTAAGCAGCGCCCAGCGGCCGGTCTCGTCGAGCGCGTCGAGCCAGCCGGCGAGATGCTGCGGGAGTGTGCGCTTCGGGGTGGTCGCGAGGGTTTCGACCACCTCGGCCAGGGTGGGGATATGGGGGGGCGGGTTGTTGTGGCCGATGCCGGGGCTGCCCGGCCGGGCGTCCGGGCCCGGCCAGATCAGCGCCGTCGTCTCGGCGAGATCGCCCACGTAATTGTGGGACAACCCGAACAGCACCGGATCGACCCGCTCCTCCACCAGCCCCCGGATCAGGGCGGGCTTGGCCTCGCGGAACGTCAGGCCCCCGGTCATGGCGGCGAGCGCCCAGCCGCGCTCGGGATCGGGGGTGGCGGCGAAGAAATCCTGCAGCAGCCGGAGCTTGGCGTTGCGGCGCGGCTCGTAGGCGAGGCGGTCGAGGAGAGCGGCGAAATCGTTCACGACGAGGCCTCCTCCAGGGCGGGGTTCGCCCCCGGATCGGGCTCGGCCTCGCCGTCGTCGCCATACCCGAGGAGATGCAGCGGCTTGGCGCGGATGCCTTGCGTGCCGCACCAATGCACCAGCGCGTCCTCCTGCCCGTGGGTGACCCAGACCTCCCCGGCGCCGGTGTCGCGGATGGTGCGGCAGAGATCCGGCCAGTCCGAATGGTCGGAGATGACGAGCGGCAGCTCGACGCCCTTCTGGCGGGCACGGGCCCGCACCCGCATCCAGCCCGAGGCGAAGGCGGTGACCGGATCGGGGAATTTGCGCGACCAGAGATCCTGGATCGAGGAGGGCGGGCACAGCACGATGGCGCCGTGCAGATCCTTGCGCTCGGCGGCCACCACCTTCGGCGTCTCCCCGAGCGGGATGCCTTCGTCCTTGTAGAGGGCCGTCAGCCGTTCCATGGCGCCGTGCAGGTGGATCGGCCGGTCCCAGCCCTCCTCCCGCAGCAGCGCCATCACCCGCTGCGCCTTGCCCAGCGCGTAGGCACCGACGATGTGGGCGCGCTCGGGGAAGAGTTTGACGGAGTCCAGAAGCTTGCGGACCTCGTCCCGCGTGTCGGGATGGCGGAACACCGGCAGGCCGAAGGTCGCCTCGGTGATGAACACGTCGCAGGGCACCACCTCGAAGGGCAAGCAGGTCGGATCGGGCGCACGCTTGTAATCGCCGGAGACGACGATCCGCCCGCCTTCCCCCTCGATGGCGATCTGCGCCGAGCCGAGCACGTGGCCGGCAGGGGCGAAGAACACGGTGACGTCGCCGATGCGCATGCGCTTGCCCAGCGGCGCCTCCTCGCGCCGGCGACAGAAATCCTCGCCGTAACGGGTCGCCATGATGCGCAGCGTCTGGTCCGTCGCCAGCACGGAGCCGTGACCGGCGCGGGCGTGGTCGGCATGCCCATGGGTGATGAGCGCCCGTTCCACCGGCCGGGTCGGATCGACGTGGAAGCGCCCGAGCGGGCAGTAGAGCCCTTCCCGCGTGAGGGTGAGGAGATCGGAGGCGCGCTGCGGCATCCGACGGGATATAGGGCGCCCATCCGCGCTTCCTCGATCCTTCCCGCACCGATGTCGCATCAGCGCTCCTCCGGAAACCTCCTCGCCGACCGCCGCTACGCCTATGCCGAGGCATGCTTGGCCGAGGGCGACCCTGCGGCGGCCGCCGATCTGGCCGCACAGGTGCTGGAGATCGCCCCGGATTTCGCCCCCGCCTGGGACCTCGTCGGCCGTGCGCGGGCGGCGTCCTTCGCCGATGGCGGCGACGCGGCCGACCGGGCGGCCGCTCTGGAAGCGTTCGGACGGGCGCTGGCCCTCGACCCCGAGGACGGGCTCGGCAGCCGCCTGCACCTCGCCGATCTCGGCGCCGGGGAAGCCGCCACCGCGATCGGTCCGGCCTATGTCCGGGCCCTGTTCGAGGGCTACGCGCCGCGCTTCGAGCGCCATCTCGTCGAGGAACTCGGCTATCGCGGCCCGCAGATGATGGTCGACGCCCTCGATGCCGGTTTTGCTGCGCCGCAGCATTTCGCTCGCGCGCTCGATCTCGGCTGCGGCACCGGGCTGATGGGCCGCGCCCTCGCAGGGCGGGTCGGGCATCTGTCCGGCTGCGACCTCTCGCCGGCGATGCTGGCCCAGGCGCGCCGCACCGGGCTCTACGCGCGGCTCGTCGAGGCCGATCTCGTCGCCTTCCTCGTCGCCGAGGCGCCCGGCTCCGCCGACCTCGTCACGGCGGCGGACGTGTTCATCTATCTCGGCGACCTCGCGCCGGCCTTGTCCGGCATCGCCCGCGTCCTCGCATCGGGCGGCCACGCGGTGCTGACCGTGCAATCGCCGCCATCGTCCCGGGAAACGGGAGACGGACCGGTGCTCGGGGCCGATGGGCGTTACGCCCATCCGGATGCGGTCGTGCGGGCAGCGGCGGAGGCGTCCGGCCTCACGGTGGCCGCCGATCTCCCGGCCGCGATCCGTCGGCAGAACAGGAACGACGTTCCAGGCCGGATTTTCATCCTTCGCAAGCTCTGCACAAACACTTGATCGGAAGCGGCGCAATACGTGCAACCCCTCCCACGTCATACCGTTGTGTTGCGAAGCAATATCTGAGGACCCGATGGCGGACGAGACGAACAAGGCCTTTCCGGCGAGCCCGGTCACACGGGTGCCCTTCGCTTTGATGCTGGCGGGATTGGCCGGAACTGCGGATTCGATCGGCTTCCTCGAATTCTCCCAGCTGTTCATGTCGTTCATGAGCGGCAACACCACCCGCTTCGGCGTCGCCGTCTCAAGCTACGATTGGGGGGGCACCACCCGCTTCGCCAGCGTCATCGCGATCTTCTGCTTCGGTGCCTTCCTCGGCACGCTGATCGCCGCGTGGTCGGGCCGCTGGCGGCTCTCGGTGCTGCTGATCATTCAGGCCATCCTGTTCGCGATCGGACTCTACGTCCCGTTCGGCACGGACGCCTTCCCGCTCCACGCCTACCCGATCGTGCTGGCGCTCGGCATCCAGAACGCGACCCTGCAGGACGAGGCGGGCCGCAGCCTCGCCCTCACCTACGTCACCGGTACCGTGGTGCGCTTCGGCGCAGGCGTGGCCAACATCCTGCTGCACAAGCCGGCGCCGTCCTTCTGGATCCAGGCGCCGCTCTGGGGGGCGCTCAGCACCGGTGCGGTGCTCGGCGGCTTCCTGCATCACTGGTTCGACGAGAAGGCCTTCCTGTTCCCGGCGGGCTTCGCCGCGCTCCTGGCCGTCGTCTCGCTCGTCCTGTCGATCGTGCTGAAGGACACCCCCTACGTCTCGGGCTGGGCGGCGCCGCAGCCCGACGCCCACCCGGAGGCGAAGCCCACCGCGACGGTCCCGGCGAGCTGATCGGCCTCGAACTCAGAGCGCCTCACAGAACGGCGTGATGCGGTTGGTGAAGCGTTGGTCGAGTGCGGCGCGACCTCCGCTGTCCACTGTTCTGGATCGAGTTGCCCCTCTCCTGCCGCCGCCCCGTCCCTACCCAAACGGCGGACGGCCTGCGATCGAAAACCATGCTGCGCTCAGGCTTGGCCTTGGGCGATGTTGCCAGCCGACGGTGCTGCTGCACCGCCTCGACGCGGCCCGGCGAAATCGACTGGCGGCGGGCGAGCCTGGACAGTGCTGGTGTCCCAGCCAAGAAGGGGGCTGCCACCGGCCGGAACCCGACGGAAAGGGGCAAGGCGGAAACGAAGCGCCGCCGCGTCATCGACGTTCGCGGCACGCCCCTCCTGGTGAGGTCGACGAGCCATCGGCCTGACGCTGACCGCGGCAAAACGACACGACCGTCCGCAGATGGCCCTGACCTGCGATGCCATTTTGCCGCTGGGCGCGGGTCGGCGGGGCCGACCGCCCCGACAAGCTGCAGGCCGACAAGGCCTAGGACGCCGCGACCTGTCGGCCGGAGTGCCGGGCGCGTGGGATCGTGCCCCGCCTTGCCTGCAAGGGCCTCGAGAGCCGTGAAAGGCTCGGCCCCCAAAGCTAGGTGGTGAAGCGCATCCAAGCCCGGTTCGATCGCTTTCGCCGCCGGCCGATCCGCTACGGGCATCGAGCCGACATTTGCGAGGCCTTCCCAAGCCTTGCGGCCAGCCTCATCACCATCGAGCGGATCAGATGGTTCTGCTAAGGCGCTCCTACATGCGCCCCCCTACTCAGGGTCAGATACGAAAAGTGCATTACACCCTCCGTCCCTTCGTGTTCGCCAGATCGACTTGATGCTCGCAGAACGCGCGGACCGGATCCCGATTGTCACAGGCAGCTAGGAACGGATCGGCCGTGTAGCTAGGCTGGACGATCTCGCGAGAAATGTGCCTGTTTTCGATCCTGGCCAGAATGGTATTGGCAACAACATCGCTCTCCCAAGACAGCGTCCTACGGCGGACCTGAGACTGCGCGTATCGGCTCCGGTTCACTCTTTGGACATCGTTCGCCGCGAGTAAATCCATAAGAGCGGCCGCTACAGATTCGGCGCTTTGGTAAGCAAGCACAGCTGTATCATTTACGTAGTCGAACAGGTTATTGTATCGGAATAGATCGACCGGAATGCAGCCGGCCGCCATCATTTCGAACGGAATCCGAGAGGGATTTGTCAGACTCAAGCAGAGCCCGGCAGAGCACTGATTGTACAATGCATTAATTTTCTTAAGATCGCGTATGAGACCAAGATTGATAATATCGATGTCGGAATTGATCGTTTGATTGCTTCCGAACGCGTAGATCGTGATGCTTGGATCATTTTGCTTAACAAGCGACAGTGCGGCAAGCGCCATCTCGGTTAAGCGACGCGGCTTCTCCGGTTGATAGAGGAAACAAATCGCGCGCTCCCGCTTTACTGTTTCGTCCTGGAAGTACACACCCGTATCCACACCCAGGCCTGACGAGATCGCAGTGCTGCCCGTCAGATTCCCAATGACGTGCGATAACCATCGGCCAACAGTGTGGTGCGTCAAGCCGTATGCATAACTGTTTTCAGCAACGATGTACCCGTTGCTCATCGGATTGAAAGATGCCTCGAAGTCTTGAACCAAGTAACCTTTGTGTGTCGCGTAAGGTAAGTCTGCGACGAATCTCGCTGAATGTGCGATTGTGGCGAGAGCATAGTCACATGGAATATGCTTGTGCCATTGTGAGTGCAGAATGGCCGGTGTATCGCCGAGCCATTCCTCAACTAGTTCGATGCCATCGCCCTCGCCATCCATGAAGCAATGCAGTTCGAAGCCCAGCGCTTGCACGGCTTTCGCCGCACTCATGATTGTCCGATGCCCCCCCGAACCAGTGAGGGGAGACGGTGTGTACACGCAAACTCGGCCGAGATCCGCTTTCAACCCGCGCCGCACTTGGAACGCCGAAATCGCGACCGGGGCAGCGAGACGCTGGTTGGTCGTCTCTTGGTCCCACCATCGAGAGACTAGCGAGCACCCGTAAAGCGCTTCCGGCCAGCGATTTTTGGAGGCAATCGACGACATCTGGTGATGGAAGTCGGCGCCGACGTGATGATGAAGGAGATGCTTCAGCTCCGTCTCGTTGTGAATGATCTCAAGCTGTCCCGTCCCGAATGTCTCATTATGCTCAAGCGCAAGGAAGGCGTCTGCGAACTCAACGGGTGGTCTTTTTGCCAACTCGACGACGAGCGATTGAGCGAGTCCCCTGAGATCACGTGACACTAACCCGTGGAGTCGGATATAATTGACGATATCAGCCGTCGCTTCCAGCATTCCACGCTGTATTGGCTCGATGTATGTGGAGACAACCTTGTCCTCCCCAGCGACGATTTGTCGAACGGGGTGTATGCTGCCGTCACTCTCCTGATATCTAATAATTGATCCACCAACACAATTGAAGAGCATCTCTAACGGTGCGACTTCTGACACGAATGAACCGACATGCTCGGTGTTTTCGTTGTAAATCCATCCAAATTTCAGGCATGTTTCGGCCTGCTTATTGATAAATCTGAACAAACCAAGGTAGTGCCCGCGCGACGGTCGGTGAATGATGTGGGCTAAATTATCCTGGATTGTTCCGCGCCATCCAATATCGACCACGCTGTATGGCTTCTTCGGGGCTTCCTTCAGACCAATTTTGTCTAAATAAGCGCGGATCTGCTGACGCTGCTCCGCACAGGAAGCCTTCAGATGTTCCTTGAACGTCTGATCCTGGAGGAGCTGTCGGAACGATTCGTCCTGCCATGGATATTGGATCGTTGCGTCGGGCGATATGCTCACGCGTCGGCAGCCGGCCTCAAGTTCTCGCATATCCAGATTGAGCGAGGCAGCAAAAGATCGCGGCGATTGCGAACTGTACAAGTTCCACATTCGCATAAATTCATCAGTCTCTCCGGCCTCGATGGAGGCTGCAAACGTTGCCCGTCTGCTCACCTCTAAAAGACGAAGGTCGGGATATTTGGTATGATACGGATCCAATGCCACAATTTTGCGAGCGACATCGAGGAAAAATTTGCCCTCTCGCGTAAAGAAATACACGTCAGGGATGCTCTCGGAAATCGCATCTTCCAGAACCGAAAGAACGAATCCGATTACGATCGGTGAGAGCCGAGCGCCGATTGCTGCCAGTCGATTGCCTTGATTCTCCAAGCGTCGCGCGACGTGCTCCGTGAGAGCCTGTAGCCGCAGTTCGTGACACTTCCCAGCCCGGTTCATGTAATCATCGTACGCCTCGTGAAAGAAGCGCGTACGACTCAGTTCGCTATCGTTTTGATAGTGTTTAGCCGTAACACCGAAAGCATCAGCTCTCTCGACATCGGCATGCTTGTGATCGCCAACATGTATCCAGTCCTTAGAAGGCTTTATATCCAGATGTTTGGATATTACATCGTACAGTTTACCGCTACGTTTCGTCTCGAATGTTTCGCAGGAAGAAAAACCGCCGACGAAAAGATCACCTGCTCCGTGATAAGACAGAATTTGCTGTATGAATTTGCTGGGAGCATAAAAATCTGAGGCAAAATACTTGCATTTTTGGTAGTTTTTGAGTGCGCGATGAGCCGGCGCGTCCAGCCGGGTCGATCGCTGCTCTGCGACCAACTCCCAATCGAGCAAGGTTTGAAGGATGTCCGAGAGGACGCCTTCGTCGACTGTGCGCAGTGTCGTGATTTGAAGCCAACGGACGAACGATGATTTCAGATCGTACTCATAGTCGGCCGTTGCAACCTCTCGCTCGGCCTCAAAACGGGCCCGCAACAGTATTGTTGGATGATTATAGTATGGCTGTAGGAGCAATTTGTGATTGATTAACAAGCTTCTGGCGGTCTGAAGTTTAATTTCGTCAGGATGACAGTTTCTTCTCAAAATTGTATCCCAAATATCGACAGTGAGAAACTTCGCGCATTGTATATCTGGGAAAATTACTTCATCATCCTTAAATAATGGTGCGGTCTGCGCGTAAATATTTTCTTGATAGTGCGCTTTAGTTGAAGGATCCGAATTTTTAATGCCGCCGGAGAGAACTCGATAGCCGAATCTGTTATTATAATCGGCTTCATTGGTAGCTCTTGATGGATAATTATTTACCAAATCGATGAGGGTAGCACTGGAGTTTTCAGACCGATCCAGATAGCGGTTTGCATACCAGCGTAGGTCGACATTCGGATGGGGGGGGCGGCCCTCTGCAAGGCCGTGAGCCAAGTAATGGAACAGCGGATTGATGCCCGAAGCGAGTACATCGGGATTGTTGTTCAAATACCAAGTCGTATTGAAGTGCCGGCTCGGGTGAAGGCCCTGCTCCCATCCAAAATTCAGAAAATGTAAAAATGCGGGCGCATCCTTGACGTCAGGGCTCTCGTTTTTCGTCGTGGCCGCCAGCTGAGAGATATAATATTGTGTATCAAACAGGGGCGAAGGGTTGCGGCCTTCGAACTGACCGTGAATCAGGAAATGACGCAAGGCCTGGATGAAGCTACCCTGTATATCGACATATTTACTTTTATAGAAATCAGCATCAAAGAGATAAAGTTTTTCGATTCTTCGCTTTTCTAAATACATAAGCATGGCATTAAAATTTTTTGGCCGCTCGTCTCGACGTGAAAAATATCCATTAACTTGAAGAAGCTTTAGCAAAAGGCTTTCGCTGGCTGTTTGCGATTCAATCTTAATCGACGACTTGAATCGTGACACAAACGACATCGTTTACAACCTCTTTTATTATTGGGGTATAATTTTGTTTTGGATCTATTTACTTGACATCAGATGGTATGTATCGGTGTATGCTGGCCTGCCTCCATTCAGTGAGCCTGGTTCAAAGTTGGTGCATCGTTGGACGCTTGGCGATGGCCGGGTGAGTGACTGGTGCAGAAGCGTTTGGTTTCAGATTGCCTGATGACGACCTGAAGCGAGGGCGGGCGGTATCTGAGGGATGGGTGCCACCAGTTAGTATTGTAGTCCTTCCGTATTGTTTTCTTAGATTGGGTAGAATGCATTGCCAGAGAGGGCTTCGCCATGCAGCTTTGCGTTAAGTCTCTTGCCAAAACCATCCGTCTATAGATTTTATAGATAAATATAGACTGTATGTGGACAAGATATTGTTACCCTGTATCCATCGCAATTTGCGGTGAACTTTGGAATTATTATCTCAGTAGACCCGACTTGATACGCCGCACAGACTGGAAAGATCCAAGCGAATACAGATCACATCAATTGCCCTTGGTTTGCGCGCGACCCGGATGGCCCTGCGCTCGTGGGTGAACTCGTCGATCACCTTCAGCGTCCGGTGCTTTCGCCCGTTGCGCGTGCGGTGCTCGACAAAGTCGCGGTACCAGGCGTGATTACGATGCTCTAGCCGCAGTTGCAAGCGCGAGTCATTTTGCCTTGACTGAGAAATTTGATCGCATATCTGTAATGCCATCAGAGAAATATAGTATATACGATTTTTAGTATGCGATATATGCAAGTTAAAAGGTCGTAATAAATTGGATGACGCCATCTCGAAGCGGCAACTCGCACGTGATCATGAGGGGTCGAGCCTCGTTGTAGTGGCCACTCCGCCCACAATACGCTTGCAATCATCGGACAGTAACCTAAATCATGATGCGTTCACGGATTCCGCCAGTAAACGTCTATTGATCAACTTAATGGGGCATAGTCGGTCGTTTTGGCTGGTTGGGAAATCGATCTCGACCCCATTCGGATAGGCCCACTGGTCAAACATGTGACCGGCGAACTCAGAGCGCCTCACAGAACGGCGTGATGCGGTTGGTGAAGCGTTGGTCGAGTGCGGCGCGACCTCCGCTGTCCACTGCTCTGGATCGAGTTGCCCCTCTCCTGCCGCCGCCCCGTCCCTACCCAAACGGCGGACGGCCTGCGATCGAAAACCATGCTGCGCTCAGGCTTGGCCCTGGGCGAAGTTGCCAGCCGACGGTGCTGCTGCACCGCCTCGACGCGGCCCGGCGAAATCGACTGGCGGCGGGCGAGCCTGGACAGGGCTCGTGTCTCAGCCAAGAAGGGGGCTGCCATCGGCCCGAACCTGCCGGAAAGAGGCAAGACCGAAACGAAGCGCCACCGCGTCACCGACGCTCGCGGCACGCCCCTCACGGTGAGCTCAACGAGCCATCGGCCTGAGGCTGACCGCGGCAACCGACACGACCGCCCGCAAGCGGCCCCGACCTGCGATGCCATCCTGCTGCTGGGCACGGGTCGATGGGGCCGACCGCCTCGACGCCCCGACCGGCTGCAGGCCGACAAGGCCTGGTACGCCGCGACCTGTCGGCCGGAGTGCCGGGCGCGCGGGATCGTGCCACGCCTTGCCTGCAAGGGCCTCGAGAGCCGTGAAAGGCTCGGCCGCCAAAGCTAGATGGTCGAGCGCATCCAGGCCCGGTTCGATCGCTTTCGCCGCCGGCCGATCCGCTACGGGCATCGAGCCGACATTTGCGAGGCCTTCCCAAGCCTTGCGGCCAGTCTCATCACCATCGAGCGGATCAGATAATTCTGCTGAGGCGCTCCTACTCGCTGTCGCCCGGGCCGCCGCGCAGCCGCTTGATGCTGCCGCGGCGGCTCTTCGATTCGAGCCGGCGGGTCTTCGAGGCCAGGGTCGGCCGGGTCGGGCGGCGCGGGGTCGGCGGCACCGCGGCCTCGGCCACCAGGGCGGCGAGCCGTTCGCGGGCATCCGCCCGGTTGCGCTCCTGGGTGCGGAAGCGCTGGGCGTTGATCACGAGCACGCCCTCCCCCGTCAGGCGCCGTCCGGCGAGCCGCATCAGCCGCACCGCCACCGCGTCGGGCAGGCTGCGGGAGCGGCGCACGTCGAAGCGCAGCTGCACCGCCGTCGAGAGCTTGTTGACGTTCTGCCCGCCGGGACCCGAGGCGCGCACGAAGCTCTCCTCGATCTCGGATTCGTCGATTTCGATCTGCGGCGTGCAGACGAGCGCCACGGCGCCCTCCCCTTCGATTCGCGTCAGCCCGCCTCGGCGGGTGTGCGGGCCCGCACCGCGAGAGCGTGCAGCCCCCGCTGGAAGGCCTGATCCAGCAGCGCATTGACCATGCGGTGACGCTCGATCCGGCTCTTGCCTTCGAAGGCCGGCGAAACGACATCCAGTCGGAAATGCGTCTCCCCCTCCGGCCGTGACCCGGAATGGCCCGCATGGAGGTGGGATTCGTCGATCACCTCCAACGCCGTGGGGGCGAGTTCGTCGCTCACGCGGCCGGCGATCCAGTCCCTCAGGGTCTCGGTCATCTGGTCGGTTCCTCTCATCCCCGGATCGCCCGCAGCGCGCTTTCGCGCCGCTCGGGCGTCAAGCCCGCATCCACGCATGCGTCATCAGGCCCGACGGCCTTGTCCGCCGCCTTGTCCGCCCCTCATAATCGGGTCGTCATGGATCTCAACTCGCCCCTGTTCGACCGCATCCGCATCAAGCCGACCTGCGACGACCCCAAGGACGGCTCCAAAGCGAGTTCGAAGGGCGGTCGCGCCGGCGCGAAGGCCAGCGCGACCACGGCCGCAGAGGCCACCTGCGAGGCGCCGGGCTGCACCGGCGCCGGGCTCTACCGCGCGCCCAAGGGGCGGCGGCACGAGGGCCAGTATTACCGCTTCTGCATCGACCACGTGCGCGCCTACAACGCCGCCTACAACTACTTCGACGGCATGAACGACGCCGCCGTCGAGGCCTACCAGAAGGACGCCATGGTCGGCCATCGCCCGACGTGGTCGATGGGCGTCAACGCCGCGGCCGGAGCCGGCGCCGACAAGGCGGCCAAGCCGGAGGCCGAGCGCGATTGGGCCTATGCCGACCCGCTGGGCATCCTGCGGGCCAACGGCCTCGGCGGCGGCGCGCGCCGAGCGGCGCAGCCGGAGCCGCAGCGCCCGCGCCATTCGGCCGCCGTGACCAAGGCCCTCGACGTGATGGGGCTCGACGACACCGCCGACACCGCGGCGATCAAGGCCCAGTACAAGACCCTGGTGAAGCGCTTCCACCCGGATGCCAATGGCGGCGACCGGTCCTTCGAGGAGCGCCTGCGCGACATCATCCGCGCCCACGACGTGCTGCGCGCCGCCGGGATGTGCTGACGCCGTGCCGGCGGGGCGGCACGAAGGATGCACGCAGCGCTGGGCTCTTCGGCCCGCATGGGGCGGACATTCGGCGCCGGGCTCCTATATCGCCGCGGAGCGCCTGTATCTGTTACCCCGCTGTTCCCCCTTGGCGATGCCGAGGGCCGGCGATTAAGGAAGACGGCCCCCCGGCCGATGCGTTGACGATCCCAACACGAGTCAAAGTGCGATCGCGCCGGGCCCGACGCCCCCGCCGGTCGCTCCGATGAGGTCCCGTATGCTGTCCGACGAAACGCCCGCTTCCCTGCCCGACCGTCAGGTCTCCGTCCGCGAGGTGTTCGGCATCGACCTCGACCTCAAGGTTCCGGCCTATTCCGAGGCCGAGGAGCACGTGCCGGACCTGGACCCGGACTACATCTTCGATCGGGAGACGACGCTGTCGATCCTGGCGGGCTTCGCGCGCAACCGCCGCGTCATGGTCACGGGCTATCACGGCACGGGCAAGTCGACCCATATCGAGCAGGTCGCCGCGCGCCTGAACTGGCCCTGCATCCGGATCAACCTCGACAGCCACGTCTCGCGCGTCGACCTCGTCGGCAAGGACGCCATCGTCCTCAAGGACGGCAAGCAGGTCACCGCCTTCCAGGACGGCATCCTGCCCTGGGCGCTGCAGAACAACGTGGCGCTGGTCTTCGACGAATACGATGCCGGCCGCCCGGACGTGATGTTCGTGATCCAGCGCGTGCTGGAACTGTCGGGCCGTCTGACGCTGCTCGACCAGAAGCGGGTGATCCGCCCGCATCCGGGCTTCCGCCTGTTCGCCACCGCCAACACCGTGGGCCTGGGCGACACCTCCGGCCTCTATCACGGCACGCAGCAGATCAACCAGGGCCAGATGGACCGCTGGTCGATCGTCACCACGCTCAACTATCTGCCGCACGACCGCGAGGTCGACATCGTGCTCTCGAAGGCGACGCACTATCAGGGCGAGGGCGGGCGCGACACGGTGAGCCGGATGGTCCGCGTGGCCGACCTCACCCGCAACGCCTTCATGAATGGCGACCTCTCCACCGTGATGAGCCCGCGTACGGTCATCACCTGGGCCGAGAACGCCGACATTTTCCGCGATATCGGGTTCGCGTTCCGCGTGACGTTCCTCAACAAGTGCGACGAGCTGGAGCGGCCCCTGGTGGCCGAGTTCTACCAGCGCGCCTTCGGCAAGGAGTTGCCCGAGAGCGCTCTGAACGTCGCGCTGAGCTGAGGACGGTCGCGGGCTTGGCCCGCGAACGTTCCGAGGCGCTCCCCGCTCGAATGCCGGTGAACCTGTAACGCCATGGCCCTGACCAACCGCAACAAGTCCGGTGAGCGCAAGGAACCCGGTGCCGAGCCGCTGAAGCGCTCGGTGGCCGGCTGCCTGCGCGCCATCGCCAAGCGGCCGGAGATCGAGGTCACCTATGCGAGCGATCGGCCGGCCCTGATCGGCGACAAGGCGCGCCTGCCGGAGCCGACCCGGCGGCTGACCGCCGAGGATGCCGCGATCCTGCGCGGCCATTCCGACTCGATGGCCCTGCGGCTCGGTTGCCACGACATCGGTGTCCACCGCCGCCTGGCTCCCGAGAATGCCGCCGCGCGCGCCGTCTACGACGCCGTCGAGCAGGCCCGCGTCGAGGCGATCGGCTCCCGCCGCCTCGCGGGCGTGGCCTCCAACATCACGGCGATGCTCGAAGACCGCTATCACCGCGGCGGAAAGTACGAAAACATCACCGACCGGGCCGACGCGCCGATGGAGGACGCCGTCGCCCTGATGGTGCGCGAGCGCCTGACCGGTCAGGCGCCGCCGCCGGCCGCCGCCCGGATCGTCGAGCTGTGGCGCGACCACATCGAGGCGCGGGCGGGGAAGAATCTCGACGGCCTGCTGGGCTCGATCGAGAACCAGCGCGGCTTCGCCCGCTCGGTGCGCGATCTCCTGTCCTCCCTCGACATGGCCGACGAGACGCCCCTCGACCAGGACGACGAAACCGACGAGGACGAGAACCAGTCCCAGGACGACGAGCAGAGCCCGAGCGAGGGCGAGGCCGAGGAGAAATCGCAGGGCGACCGTGCCGAGATCGAGGTGACCGACGAGTCCGCCGACGAGTTGGAGGAAGGCGCCACCGAATCCGCCGACGCGCCTTCGGGGGAATTGCCGGAGGAGGCGGAGGACGCGGAATCGGAGGAGGCCTCCGAATCCTGGCGCCCGCCGACCAGCCGCGGCAACGAGCGCACCGGTCCGGATTACCGGGTCTACAACCCGCGCTTCGACGAGGTCATCGAGGCGGAGGAGCTGTGCGATGCCGAGGAACTGACGCGCCTGCGCAGCTATCTCGACAAGCAGCTCGCCCATCTCCAGGGCGTGGTCGGGCGCCTGGCCAACCGGCTCCAGCGCCGCCTGCTGGCGCAGCAGAGCCGGGCTTGGGAATTCGATCTGGAGGAAGGCCAGCTCGATCCGGCCCGCCTCGTGCGCGTCGTCATCGACCCGTTCCAGCCCCTCTCGTTCAAGCGCGAGAAGGACACGGACTTTCGCGATACCGTCGTCACGCTGCTCCTCGACAATTCCGGCTCGATGCGCGGACGCCCGATCACGGTCGCGGCGACCTGCGCCGACATCCTGGCCCGGACCCTGGAGCGCTGTGGCGTGAAGGTGGAGATCCTGGGTTTCACCACCCGCGCCTGGAAGGGCGGCCAGAGCCGCGAGGCGTGGCTCGCCGGCGGCAAGCCGGGCAATCCCGGTCGCCTGAACGACCTGCGCCACATCATCTACAAGAGCGCCGACGCGCCCTGGCGCCGGGCGCGCAAGAACCTCGGGCTGATGATGCGCGAGGGGTTGCTCAAGGAGAACATCGACGGCGAGGCCCTGGATTGGGCGCACAAGCGCCTGCTCGCCCGTCCCGAGCAGCGCCGCATCCTGATGGTGATCTCCGACGGTGCGCCGGTCGACGATTCGACGCTCTCGGTGAACCCCGGCAACTACCTCGAGCGCCACCTGCGCTACATGATCGAGGAGATCGAGACCCGCTCGCCCGTGGAATTGCTGGCCATCGGCATCGGCCACGACGTGACGCGCTACTATCGCCGTGCGGTGACGATCATCGATGCCGAGGAACTCGGCGGGGCGATGACCGAGAAGCTGGCGGAGCTGTTCGAAGAGAATGCGAACGGTGGGCGCATGGCGCCCGCGCCGCGGCGTGCGGCCGGGGGGCGCTGAAGCGTCCTCTCACCCCACCCACCCCCTCATCCTGAGCTGCTGCGCAGCAGCCTCGAAAGAAGGCTCCAGCGGATCGCGCGGTCCCTGGCACCCTCCTTCGAGGCCCGCTGACGTGAGTACCTCAGGATGAGGTCGTCGGGTGACGCAGTTGCGCTCAGAACGGACTCACCGGAAAGAAGCGCAGGTACAGCTCGGCGTATTTTCCGTCGTCCCACACCCTCTGGAGCGCGTCGTCGAGCGCCCGCGACAGGGCCGCGTCCTCGGTCCGCGTCACGAGGCCGATGCCCTCGCCGAAATAGCGGTTCTCCAGGTAGTCGCCGCCGATGAAGGCGCAGCAGCTCTCCGAATCCTGGCCGTTGAACCACAGCGCGAGGTTGAGCCCGTCGGCGAACAGGTAGGCGACCTCGCCGCGTTTCAGCGCGCCTTGCGCGGTCGCGAGGTCGGGAAACGTCTTGCGCACGGCGTTGGGGAAATAAGCCTTGAGATAGGCCTCGTGCGCGCTGCCCTCGACCGCGCCGACGTTCCGCTCGGCCAGTGCGGTCGCGGAGGGAATGGGCAGGTCGGCGCCCTGGCGCACGGCGAAGCGGGCCGGCCAGCGGAAATAGGGCCGCGTCGCGAGGAAGCGGGCCCGCAGGGACGGCGTCAGCGGCACAGCGGCGGCGACCACGTCGCCCTGCTTGTCGGCGAGGGCGTCGAGCAGCGTGTCGAAGCGGCGGGCCTGGACCGTGCAGGCGATCGTGAGGCGCTCGCAGACGGCCCGGGCGAGTTCGACGGAGAAGCCCGTGGGCGTCCCGTCCGGGCCGGCGAAATGCAGCGGCGGGAATTCGTCGTCAGTCATGAAGCGCACCGCCCGACCGGTCTGCGGGGCATCCACCCGCTCGCCGCGGGCGCGGGGATTCCAGAAGTTCGGGATGGTGACGGAGGGCGCCGGGGCGGCGGGAGCCGGGGGCGGCTGTTGCGCCTGGGCCACGTCCATCACAAGAAAGTTAACACAGATTAACAAAGCGCGTTTCAACCCACGCGGGTGCCTTGACGCGCGGGTCGAGCCGGTGGAGCGATCGGCATGCGTGGAGAGGTCTCGGCCCATGCCTCTCCCTAGCACGGCGCGGGCCCGCAGGGAGCCGCCGCCCTGTCCCACCTCGCGAGATCGATGCCGCTGCCTGCGGAGATCGCCTTCCTGGCGGGCCGCGTTCCGCCCGCCACCCTGAACCGGGCCGCCATCCTCGCGCGGCATCTCGGCACCGACGCCGCAACCGTGCTCCTCAATGAGGGTTGGATCGCCGAGGACGCGTTCTATCGTGCCCTGGCCTACCGGCTCGACACCGAGTTCCTGGATCACGCCATTCCGCTCGGCGACGGCCTGCGCCACCGCCAAGCGGTCGCGGCCGGCGCGGCGCCCCTCGCCCGCGGGAACATCAGAAAGCTCGTCGCCGCGCCGCGCGGATACGCCGTCGCCCGGCTGATCGAGGCGGCGGAGCGCCTGGAGGGCCCACCCGCCATCACCTCGCCGACGCGCCTTCGGGAGGCGATCTTCGCCCAGTGCGGCCGGGCGATCGCGGAGGAGGCCGCCGACGGGCTTGCCCGGCATCGCCCGGAATGGTCGTGCCGGCCCGGACCGCAGACCGTCGACCTGACGCTCGCCGGCCTCGTCCTCGCCCTCGTGGTCCTGTTGACGCGATTGCCGACCCTGACGAGCCTCGTCCTGCTGGCCCTGATCCAGGCGGCCATGCTGGCGCTCCTCACCGTCCGCCTCGCGGCGGTCGGGATCGCGACGACCGAGGCGCCGGAATCCGCCCCCGATGCGCTCCTCCCCGACGCGGCGCTGCCGACCTACACGGTGCTGGTGGCACTCTTCCGCGAGGCCGCGGTGGTGCCGCGGCTGGTTCGGGCGCTCGGCCGGATCGATTATCCGGCGGCCAAGCTCGACATCAAGTTCCTGCTGGAAGCCGAGGATGCCGAGACCCTCGCGGCCTTCCGCGCCGTGCCGCTGCCGGCCCGGTTCGAGGTCGTGGTGGTCCCCGACGGCCAGCCCCGCACCAAGCCGCGGGCGCTCAACGCCGCCCTGCCCCTCGCCCGCGGCGCGCATCTCGTGGTCTACGACGCGGAGGACGTGATCGAGCCGGATCAGCTCCGCCGCGCCGCCACCCTGTTCGCCCAAGCTCCGGCCTCGACCGCCTGCCTCCAGGGGCATCTCGTCATCGACAACCAGGGCGACGGGCTGCTGCCGCGCCTGTTCGCCATCGAGTACGCGGCCCTGTTCGAGGTGCTGGGGCCGGCGCTCGCCGCGTGGCGCGTGCCGACGCCCCTGGGCGGAACCTCCACGCATTTCCGCACCCGCGTGCTGCGGGCGCTGCACGGGTGGGACTCGTGGAATGTCACCGAGGATGCCGATCTCGGCCTGCGTCTGGCGCTCGCGGGCTACCATGTCGGCGATCTGCCGAGCGCGACCTACGAGGAGGCGCCGAAGCATCTCAAGGCGTGGCTGCGCCAGCGCACCCGCTGGATGAAGGGCTTCCTGCAGACGAGCTTCACCCATGGGCGCGATCCCGTGGCAGCGTGGCGCCGCCTCGGGCCGGTCGAGAGCCTGTGCGCCCTGGCGCTCCTGCCCGGCACGGTCGTCTCGGCCCTGTTCTACCCGTTCATGATGGGGCCGGGGCTTGTCGAACTCGTGCTTGGCGCCCCCGGCCCCGATGCCGGCCTCCTGGCCCACGCGACCCATGCCGGCGCCTGGACGGTGTTTCTCGGAGGGCTGATGGCGATCCTGATCCCCGGCTTCGTGGGCTGCCATCGCCGGGGCTGGCGCGACCTGATGCTCCTGGTGCCGCTGCTGCCGCTCTACTTCGTGCTGGTTAGCCTCGCGGCGTGGCTCGCCGTGATCGAACTCGCCCGGCATCCCCACCGCTGGAACAAGACCGAGCACGGCCTGTCGCGCAGCTCGCGGACCGGGGCGCTCGGCCGCAGGCGGGCGGCCGACGCTACAGCCGCTTGCTCAGCTCCGCGGCCGTCTCCTGCGCCGGCCGGTTGATGTTGACCGCGCCGACGAAGCCGTTCTGGGCGTCCATCAGGTAGACCAGCGCGGTGTGCTCCATGGTGTAATCGTTGCCCTGGCCCGGCACCTTCTTGGCATAGGCGCGAAACGTCTTGACCGCCGCCGCCACCTGCTCGGGGCTCCCGGTGAGGCCGACGATGCGCGGATCGAAGCTCGACAGGTAGGTCTTCAGGGTGTCCGGGCGGTCGCGCTCGGGATCGACCGTGACGAAGGCGACCTTCAGGCGGTCCGCCTTCGGGCCCATCGCGGCCAGGACATCGCTGATCTGCTGCAGCGTCGTGGGGCAGATATCCGGGCAATGGGTGAAGCCGAAGAAGGCGAGGTAGGGCGTGCCGGCGAAATCGCGCTCGGTCACGGTCTGTCCGTCCTGATTCACCAGGGTGAAGGGCCCGCCGATGCCGCTCGCCGCCACGCCCTGGCGCGCCTGCGGCACCAGCGTGATCACGGCGGCCGCCGAGAGGGCGACGAGACCCGCCACGAAGGCGGCGATGGGCAGGAGGACGCGGCGGGACGGGCGCATGGGGTTTTCGCGTGTGGAGCGGGTTTGGCCGCGCATCATCACGGCCTGACCCGACCCTGCAACCCCCCTGCGCGCCAGGGCGGCGCATCGCCGCCGCGATCACGCAGCCTCAGAGGCTGTCGGATCGGGCCCTCGGAGGCCGGAGGGATGGGACGTTTCCGTTCCTTCCCGTCCACACCCCCATCCCGAGGCGCGAAGCCTCGAAGGCGGGTTTTAGGGATCGCGCGACTTCCGGAGCCCTCCTTCGAGGCCGCTCGCGCGGCACCTCAGGATGAGGGCCAGGGTGGGAGCAGCGATCGAACGGCTCTTACGACGCCGCCGCCTGCAATTCCGGCCCCGGCAGTGCGGTGCCAGCCTCGTGTCGGCCGAGCGCCTCGCCGACCATCAGGATCGCCGGTCCCTCGAAGCCCGCAGCCTCGACCCGGTCGGCGAGGTCGGCGGCGGTGCCGGCGACGGTCTGCTGGCCGGGGCGGGTGGCGTTGAACACCACGAGGGCGGGCGTCGTCGGCGCGAGGCCCTCCGCCACAGCCCGCGCCAGCAAGGCGCCGAGAGTTCGCTTGGGCATGTAGACCACGGTGGTGACGCTGCCGTCGGCCAGCGCGCCCCAGTTCAGGTCTTCGGGAAGCGCGCCGCGCCGGTCGTGGCCCGTGACGAATTGCAGGCGCCGCGCCGCGTCGCGGTGCGTGAGCGAGACGCCGAGCGCGGCGGCCGCCCCCTGGGCCGCCGAGACGCCGGGCACCACGGTGCAGGGAATGCCGGCGAGCCGGCAGGCCTCGATCTCCTCGCCGGCCCGGCCGAACACCAGCGGGTCGCCGGATTTCAGCCGCACCACCTGCTTGCCGGTCTTGGCGAGCGAGACCATCAGGGCGTTGATATCGTCCTGGCGGCAGGAGGGGCCGTGCCCGGTCTTGCCGACGAGCATCGTGCGGGCCTCGCGGCGGGCGTAATCGAGGATCTCGGGGGCGACGAGGTCGTCGTAGAGAATCACGTCGGCGTTGCGCAGGGCCCGCAGCGCCTTGAGGGTCAGCAACTCGGCATCGCCCGGTCCGGCGCCGACCAGCGTGACCGCCCCGCCCATCGGCAGCGCCTCGGTCTGGCCCATCAGCTCGTCGAGATCGGCCTGATTCGGTGCCCGGTCCGGCTCGGCGAAGGCGCGGTCGGTGAACCGCTCCCAGAAGCCGCGCCGCTCCGAGAAACCGTGGAAGCGGGCCGAGACCGTCTCGCGCCAGTCGCGGGCGGCCGCAACCCAGTGCTTGAAGCCGCGCGGCAGCATCGCCTCGATCCGCGCGCGCACGGTCTGGCCGAAGACCGGAGCGGCGCCTTCCGTGGAGATGCCGACGACGAGCGGCGAGCGGTTGACGATGGCGCCGAACTTCACGTCGCACAGATGCGGCCGGTCGACGGCGTTGACGATGGCGCCCGCGGCGCGCGCGGCCGTGACGAAGGCGACGCAATCGTCCTCGTCCTCCATGGCGCCGATGGCGAAGGCGGCGCCGTGCAGGTCCTCGGGCGTCCAGCGTCGCTCGTGGAGAGTCACCGAGCCGGCGGCGATCTCGGCGGGCACGCCGCGCAGCTCCTCGCTCGGCTCCTCGGCGTAGACGTCGACGCGGGCGCCCGCGGCGGCGAGCAGCTTCACCTTCCACGGCGCGCCGCCGTTGGAGCCGGCGAGCACCGCCCGCTTGTCCTGAAGCGGCACGAAGACCGGCAGAACCGCCAGCGGCTCGAGGCCGGCGCGGGTTTCGCGGGGTTGACGGGGTATGCTCATGGGCTTCGACGCGTCACTCGATCCGTGAGGCCGGGACAACCGGCTCGTTCCATCTCCGCCCTCATCCTGAGATGCCGAAGCGAAGCGGAGGCCTCGAAGGCGGGCTCCCGTTCGCGCGGCGATCCCTGGAGCCCTCCTTCGAGGCTGCTTCGCAGCACCTCAGGATGAGGGCGAGAGTGGGACGAATGGGGAAAACTTGCGCTCAGGCGGCGTTGCGCGCAAGCGCTCCGGGCAACAGCTTGCGAATCTCGGGGATGCACGAGCCGCAATTCGTCCCCGCCTTGCAGGCCGCCCCCACCGCCTCGACCGAGCCGGCGCCGCCCGCGATGCAAGCTGTGATGACGTCGAGGCCGACGCCGTGGCAGGCGCAGACCACCGGACCGGCCGAGGCCCCGGCCGCCCGACCGGACAGCAGCGTGCGCCGGTCCACCGCGTCGATGTCTCCTCGTGAAAAAACCTGCTTGGCGAGTTCCCAGTCGGGCCGGCTTTCGCCCGGCGCGAGGGAGAGCGCTGCGACGAGCCTGCCCTCCGTGTAGACGGCGCAGCGGTAGAGCCCGCGGGCGTGATCGACGTATTCGGCGAGTTCCTGCCCCGGAAACATCCCGCGGATCGCGAGCGCCATCTCGCGCGAGCCCTCCTGGGTGGCGAAGAGCAGGCCGGAGCCGCCGGAGACGGTGGCCCGCGCCCACCACCAGCCGGCCGGTGCCGCGAGCGGCGCGCGCGTCAGCAGGTAGCCGCGGGAGCGGTAGGCGACCGGTGCGATGCCCGCCGGCGTCGCTTTCAGCTCGGGCTGGCCGGAGACCGGATCGGTCACGCCGCGGGCGAGCGCGGCCCCGCGCCCGTCGGACGACGTCATGTCGCTCCAGTGCATCGGCACGAAGATCGCGCCCGGCCGCACCCCGTCGGTGACGGTGACTTCGAGAATGGCGGTGCCGACCTCCGAGGCCACGCGGGCGAAGCCGCCGTCCTTGAGCCCGAAGCGGGCCGCGTCGTCGGGATGGACCTCGACGAAGGGCACCGCGCGGTGGGCCGAGAGCCGCTGGCTCTTCCCGGTGCGGGTCATGGTGTGCCAGTGGTCGCGCACGCGGCCGGTGTTGAGCACCAGCGGACGCTCCGGGCTGACGCCCTGCGCCAGCGCCGGGGGCTGCACCGCGACGAAGCGGGCGCGCCGGTCGAAGGTGAAGAATCGCCCGTCGGCGAAGAGCCGGGCGCGGCCCTTCGCCTCCGTGCCGCGCTTCGGCAGCGGCCATTGCGCCGGCAGATACCCGTCGTAGGCGCGGTCGCTGAGGTCGGCGAGGCCGCCGATGTCGAAGTCGCGGGCACCGTCATTCTCGAAGGCCGAGAGCGCGGCGTGCTCGCGGAAGATCTCGGCCGCGGACCGATAGGCGAAGGCGTCGCCGTGGCCGAGCCGGCGGGCGACGTCGCCCATGATCGCCCAATCGGCCCGCGCCTCGCCGGGCGCCTTGAGGAAGGCGCGCTGGCGCGAAATGCGCCGCTCGGAATTCGTCACCGTGCCGTCCTTCTCGCCCCAGGCCAGCGCCGGAAGCAGCACGGTCTTCTTGCCCGCCGCGCAGGCGCTGTCGCTGGTCGCGATCGCCTCCGACACGACGTAGAGGTCGAGCTGGCGAACCGCGTCCCGGATGCGGTCGGCCCGGGGCATCGAGACGAGCGGGTTGGTGCCCATCACCCATAGAGCCTTGATCTTGCCGCGCTCGATCGCCTCGAACAGGGCCACCGCCTTCATCCCCTCGCCGGTGATGATGTTGGGCGCCTTCCAGAAGCGGCGGACGCGGTCGACCTCCTCGGGAGCGAAGTGCATGTGGGCGGCCAGCATGTTGGCCAGGCCCCCGACCTCGCGCCCGCCCATGGCGTTGGGCTGGCCGGTCAGCGAGAGCGGGCCCATGCCGGGCTTGCCGATCCGCCCCGTGGCGAGGTGGCAGTTGATGATGGCGTTGCCCTTGTCGGTGCCCTGCGCCGACTGGTTCACGCCCTGGCTGAACCCGGTGACGACCTTCTGCGTGGCGGCGAACAGATCGAAGAAGGCCTGCACGTCGCCGGTGGCGAGGCCGGTGGCCTGGGCGGTGGCCTCGGCGCTGGGCGCGATCTGACGGGCCCGCTCCAGGGCGCCGTCGAAGCCGGCGGTATGCTCCGCGACGAAGCGCGCATCGAGCCGTCCGGCCTCCGCGAGGTGGACGAGGAGGCCGGAGAATAGGGCGGTGTCCGTGCCGGGCATGAGGCCCAGATGCAGGTCGGCCTCCTCGCCGGTCTGGGTGCGGCGGGGATCGATCGTGACGATCTTCGCGCCGCGCTTCGCCCGGGCGTCGATCATCCGGCGGAACAGGATCGGGTGGCACCATGCGGCGTTGGAGCCGACCAGAACGATCAGGTCGGCCTCGTCGAGATCCTCGTAGCAGCCGGGCACCGTGTCGGAGCCGAAGGCGCGGCGGTGGGCCGCGACCGCGCTCGACATGCACAGGCGCGAGTTCGTGTCGACATGGGGGGTCCCGACGAAGCCCTTCGCGAGCTTGTTGGCGACGTAATAATCCTCGGTCAGCAACTGGCCCGAGAGGTAGAAGGCGATCGAATCCGGCCCGTGCCGCTCGGCGATGCGTTTGAGGCCACCGGCGACGGCACCCAGCGCGCCCTCCCAGGAGGCGACCTGCCCGTCGACCATGGGCTTGAGCAGCCGGTCCTGAAGGTCGACGGTCTCGCCGAGTGCCGAGCCCTTGGAACAGAGCCGTCCGAAATTCGCCGGATGCTCGGGATCGCCCGCGATGGCGACGCCGCCCTGCCCGTCCGGCGTGGCGAGCACGCCGCAGCCGACCCCGCAATAGGGGCAGGTCGTCTTCACCGCGGGGGCGGCGAGAGCGGGAGACGGTTGGGTCATGGCGGATCCTCTGCGGATTCTTCTCGGTCACCGGACGGGACGAGGTCGAGCAAGGATCGGGCCGGTGGCCATGCGTATTGCGGCCGCACGGGCCGGGGCCGGCACATCGCGGGAGGGTGACGAAGGTCAGGAAGCTTGGGCCCAAGGACGAATGTTCGCGGCTGCATCCGCTCTGCTAATCTTGTCGCAAGTGACGGATTCGTGCGCCGAATTCACGACCGGTTTCGTCCGGGGTTCTTGGACTTCCGCCGGGACGGGCTCAGATAACGACAACGCGATAAACAGGGAGACGCGACGATGAGCGAGCAGGTGTCCAACCCGGCCGAGACCATCGATCTGGTGACCGCCGAGCAGGCCGACAATGCGGGCACACCCTTGCGGGTGACGGCGACGCCCGCCGCCCTCGAGCTGATCGCCGAGCTGAAATCCGACTACGGCCCGGTGATGTTCCACCAGTCGGGCGGGTGCTGCGACGGTTCCTCGCCGATGTGCTACCCCGTGGGTGACTTCATCACCAGCGACGGCGACGTGCATCTCGGCCAGGTCGGCGGCGCGGATTTCTTCATCTCCCGGTCGCAATTCAGCGTCTGGAAGCACACCCACATCATCCTCGACGTGGTGCCCGGCCGCGGCGGCATGTTCTCCCTGGAGAACGGCCGCGAGAAGCGCTTTCACATCCGCTCGCGGTTGTTCTCGGCGGCGGAGAACGAGGCTCTGGCCGGCGCCTGCCAGCTTTGAGGACACGGGTTTGACGCAGCCGTCATTCCGGGGCCGCGCAGCGGAACCCGGAATCGACCCGTGATGCGACGCCCTTCACGCCCTCGCGGCCCGTCGTGGAATCCGGGTTCGCTGATCAGCGCCCCGGAATGACGAGCGCGTCGCGTAACGAGGATCGCTCCAACCCATCCCCCTCATCCCGAGGTGGCGGCGCCCAGCGTCGCCCTCGAAAGAGGGCTCCAGCCGGCCGCGCCATCTCTGGAGCTGCCCCTTTGGGCACTTCATGATGCGGGTTGGGAGAGCGGATAGAGAAAAACCTCAGCGCGCGCCGAGCGTGACCCGCGCCTCGTCCGCGGCCAACCGAAGCCCGGTCTCCCCCATGGCATCGATCGGGGCGAGGTCAGCCCGCTCGCCCCGGAGCACGGCGCCATCGCCGCTGAAGCGACCGACGAGCAGGCCCGGCCGGAGACGGCCATCGGCCGTCGTCACGCGCCAGGTCAGGGTGCGGGCGCCCTCCCCGTCCGTGCCGGGCGGCAGGAGGGCGGCGTAGCCCTGGCGCTGCCCGTCGGCCGTCACGAGGTGGCAGGCCGCGCCGCGGGTCTGACCGAGGACGAGGCCGAGATCGGGATTCGTCCGGCAGGTCAGGGTGCCGACGGTCCGGCCGGGGCCGGCCTCGTCGAGGCCGTGCGCGTAGGCGATGGTGGCGGCGGCGGTACCGAGGGTGAGGGCGACGAGGATCGAGCGCATGGGACGGGTCCGGGAGCAGGTCTTCGGGGCGGCGGTCCGTCTCGAAAGCGGACCGCCCGCTTCCGCGGGGAAGCGTTGCCGTTAACCATGATCCCGGTGCATTTCCGGCCGATGCCGTCGCGCGAGCGGATTGTTGCGTCGTCGGCCCGTGCGACGCAACGAACGATCAGCCGGCGCGCCGCAGGGCGTGGACCGAGAACAGCCCGTCCGTATCGGTCCAGGCGTCGAGGGCCGACCAGCCGGCCCGGGCCGCGAGAGCCCGGAAGCTCTCGATCGTGTACTTGCAGCTGTTCTCGGTGTGGATCGATTCGCCCTCGGCGAAGGGGAAGGCACGGCCCGCGACCCGCACCGTCTGCGCGACGCGGCTGACGAGATGCATCTCGATGCGCGATTCCGCTTCGTTGAACAGGGCGCGGTGGGCGAAGCTCGCCGGATCGATGTCGCCGCCGAGTTCGCGGTTGATCCGATGCAGCAGATTCAGATTGAACGCGGCCGTGACGCCGGCAGCGTCGTCATAGGCGGCCTCCAGCACGTCCCGGTCCTTCACCAGATCGACGCCGAGGATCAGGGTTGCGCCCTCCCCCAGGATGCGCCCGAACACGTCGAGGAGGCGGGCCGCCTCGGCGGGCTCGAAATTGCCGATGGTCGAGCCGGGGAAGAAGCCGGCCAGCGGCCGTCCGGACAGGCTCGGCGGCAGGGTGAAGGGCTGGGTGAAATCGGCGGCCACCGGCTCGACCGGGAGATCCGGGAAGTCGGCCCGCAGCACCCGTGCCTGCTCGGCCAGGAATTCCCCGGAGACATCGACCGGCACATAGGCCGACAAGCCGGGCAGATGCCGCAGCAGGCGACGCAGCTTCACCGTCGAGCCGCTGCCGAATTCGACCAAGGCGGCGCCCTCGGGCAGGCGGGCCGCGATCTCGGGCCCGCGCTCGTCGAGGATGCGCAGTTCCGTTCGGGTCGGGTAGTATTCCGGCAGGACCGTGATCTTCTCGAAGAGGGCCGAGCCGGCAGCGTCGTAGAAATACTTGGCCGGCAGGGACTTCCGGCGCGCGCCGAGCCCGTCCCACACATCGGCCAGGAACAGCCCGTTCTCGGGAAGCGGCGAAGCCGGAGCGTCGGCGCTCAGGCGGGGATCGATCGTCAAGGTGACACTCCGTCTGAGCGGCGGACAGGTAAGAGACAGGTCTGGAAGGCGTCAGGCGATCGCGTCCGCGAGCCTCAGGCCCGTGAACTGCCAACGCTGATGGGGGTAGAAGAAGTTGCGATAGCCGACCCGGGCATGGCCCTCGGACGTGGCGACCGAAGAGCCGCGCAGCACGTATTGGCCCGACATGAACTTGCCATTGTATTCGCCGAGCGCGCCGGAGACCGGGCGGTAGCCCGGATAGGGACCGTAGGCGCTGCGGGTCCATTGCCAGACGAGGCCGAAGGCATCGTCGATCAGGCCGTCGCGGGCCGCGACCTCCCACTCGGCCTCCGTCGGAAGATCGCGCCCGGCCCAGCGGGCATAGGCGTCGGCCTCGAAATAGCTGACATGGCTGACGGGGCCGTCCGGATCGACGGGCTTGCGGCCGGCCAGCGTCATGATCGACCAGCCCTCGGCCTCGCGGCGCCAGTAGCCCGGCGCCTCCCATCCGTCGCGCTGGACGCAGAGCCAACCGTCGTTGAGCCACAGCTCGGGTCGGGTGTAGCCGCCGTCCTCGATGAAGCCGAGCCAATCGCGATTGGTGACGAGGCCGCGGTCGATGGCGCCGCCGAGGATCAGGGTCTCGTGACGGGGGCTCTCGTTGTCGAAGGCGAAGCCGGTCCCGTCATGGCCGATCCGCGTAATGCCTTTTTCGAAGGCAGCCTTGCCCGGTGTTGCCTTCGGCGTAGGCATCGCCCAGGCGGCGTCCACCACCGGATCGAGGGGATTCTGCGAGAAGGCGTGCAGGATGTCGGTGTGCATCAGCTCCTGATGCTGCTGCTCGTGGTAGAGCCCGATCTCCAGAACCGGCAGGATCTTCGCGAGGGCGTCGTCCGAGGCCTCGCGCAGGAGCACCGTCACGGCGCGATCGACATGGGCACGGTAGCCCGCGGTCTCCTCCGCGGTCGGCCGGGTGATCATGCCCCGCAGGAAGCGGGGCTGCCGGGGGCCGGCCTGCACGTAGTAGGAATTGAACAGGTAGTGCAGCCGCTCGTCGTAGGGCCGGTAGCCGGGCAGGTGCTCGGCGAGGAGAAACTGCTCGAAGAACCACGTCGTGTGGGCGCGGTGCCACTTGGTCGGGCTCGCATCCTCCATCGACTGGATCTGCTGATCCTCCGGCGAGAGGGGGGCGGCGCGCCGCTCGGTCTCGTCGCGCACCGTGCGAAAGGCGGCGATCCAGGCATCCCGGTCCGCGGGCTTCGCATCGAGCGGCGGCGGCGGGAAGGCCGCGCGGTGGGCATCCGAGTGAGAAAGTGCTGCGCTGGCGGCCATGCGTAAAATCTCTTTCCCCGTCCAGCTTCGGAAATAGATGTCGTTTGCTACAGGGCAACGCTCGAAGGCGGCGGCCCGTTCGTCGCACCCCGCCGCCGCAGGCAAGCGCAGCCTTTTTGCAGCCCCAGTGAGATGTCCTTAACCGTCGCGCCCGGAGACTGGGCTTTTCCATGCGTCGCGAGCGGGCCCGGGTGACGGTCATGCGGATCGATCTGATGGCAGGGGCGACCAACTCCGCGACACACTCCGCGGCTCGTCCCGTGATGCCTCCGGTGCGGCAGCCGCAGCCGGTCATCCTGGTATTCGATTCCGGCCTCGGCGGCCTGACCGTGCTGGAGCAGGTGCGCCGTGCCCGGCCCGACGCGGCCTATCTCTACGCCGCCGACGACGCGGCCTTTCCCTACGGCCGCCTCAGCGAAGCGCAGCTCGTGGACCGGGTTCTGGCCGTGATGGAGCGGCTCGTCGCCCTCCACCGGCCCGACCTCGTGGTGATCGCCTGCAACACCGCCTCGACCCTGGTGCTGCCCGCCCTCCGCCAGCGCTTCGCCACGCCCTTCGTCGGGGTGGTGCCGCCGATCAAGCCGGCCGCCGCGCTGACCCGGTCGGGGTTGGTCTCGCTGCTCGCCACCCCCGGCACGGTGGCCCGGGCCTATACGCGCGACCTCGTGCGGGACTACGCTGCGGCCTGCGAGGTCAGCCTCGTCGGCTCGGTCAACCTCGCCCGTTACGCCGAGGCCGAGATGGCGGGCATGCCGGTGCCCGACGCCGACATCCTCGCCGAGATCACCCCCTGCTTCGACGAGCGGGCGGACGGGCGGCGCACCGACGTGGTCTGCCTGTCCTGCACCCACTATCCGCTGCTCCTGGCGCGCTTCGAGCGCCTCGCTCCCTGGCCGGTGACCTGGATCGATCCGGCGCCGGCCATCGCCCGCCGGGTGGTGCAGCTCCTGGGCGAGCCGGAGGCCGGGCCGGTGCATGTTCCGGAGGCGCTCGCGATCTTCACCGGCGGGGCCGGGCTCACGCCGGCCCTGGCCCGCTCGCTGGCGGATCGGGGCCTCTCCGAGACGGCGGTCGAAGCGATGCCGCTCTCGGCGGAGTGACGGCCCGATCCGCGGGGCGGCCTCACGCCGCGAGCAGGATCACGCCGCCGATCAGCAGGGCGCAGCCGCCGAGGCGCCGGGGACCGACCGGCTCGCCCAGGACGACGAGCCCCAGCAGGGCACCGACCATCATCGACATCTCGCGCATCGGGGCGACGAGGCTCAGCGGGGCCCCCCGCCCCAGGGCGTCCAGCACGAGAATGTAGGAGAGGGAGGACAGCAGGCCGACACCGACCGCGAGGGGCCACGCGCCCCGCATGGCGGTATTGGCGCGGCGCGGATTCGCGACGGCGAGGGGCGCCAGGACGATGAGGCGCAGCAGGTTCGAGAACCAATCGAGCACCACCGGCGCGATGCCGAGAACCTTCACCGCATAGGCATCGGTCACCGTGTAGGCCGCGATCAGGCCTCCGGTCGCCATGCCCCAGAGAAGGCCGATAGGCCCCTTTGGCCGACCGAGACCGGACAGCCTACCGTCCGTCGCGATCAGGCCGATGCCGATCACCACGAGGGCGAGGCCCAGCACCCCGCGCCCGGTCGGCACCTCGCCGAGGAGAAGGATCGCTCCGAACGTCGACAGCATCGGCCCGGTGCCCCGCGCCACCGGATAGACGACGGAGAAATCGGCCTGCCGATAGCCTTCCTGAAGGCACAGGCTGTAGGCGAGGTGGATCAGCCCGCTGAGCAGGATCAGGCCCACGGCCGCCCCCTGGACCGGAACGGCGCCCTCGAGCAGGAGCGCCACGGCCCAGGGGGCGTAAACGATGCAGGCGACGAGATTGTAGGCCGCGACGAAGACGGGGCCGATCGGGGCCGCGCGCTTGGCCAGCAGGTTCCAGCTCGCGTGGAGGATGGCGGCGAGCACGACGAGAAGGAGCGGCGCAGCGGACATCGAGATCCCTCCTGGCACCGTCCGGTGCCGGTCGATCTCGACCTCTCCTCCCCTGGGCTTTTGTCCCTTGGGTGCAGCCGCGAGAGGAGCCCGCGGTTTCCGCAACGCTCGGTCCAGCGACGGCTTGGCCGCCCGGAACCCTAGTTGCCATTCGGTCGATGAGCGAAGGCTAGCCGTAAACGCCGCCCGCGATCAAGCCGACGCCGTCTCAGAGCCGATCGATCAGGGCCGCGGCCCAGACGAGCGCGGCGATCCCCTGCGTGAGGAAGGCTCCGGCCGAGGCCAGATCCTTCACGATGCCGATGCGGGCATGCCGGTCCGGGTGGAGGTGGTCGCACAGCTTCTCGATGGCGGTGTTGAGGAACTCGGCGCCGAGCATCAGGAGCAGGCTCGTCAGCAGCGCCACCCGGATCCAGAGCGAGCCGCCGAGCCAGAGCGCGGCGGGCAGGCCGAGCGCCAGCAGGACCAGTTCCAGCCGGATCGCCCGCTCGGTGCGCGCCCCGAAGACGAGGCCGCGCCAGGAATTCAGGAAGGCGAGCCAGAGCGCCCTCACCGGGCACCCTCCCCGGCCGGGGCGGCGCGGGCGATCCACCGGGCGAGGATCGGGCCCGTGAGCAACACCACGAACAGGCGCAGGGTCTGCACCGCGAGGACGAAGGGCACGTCCACCTTCGAGCCGACCGCGATGATTGCCACCGAGTCGAGCCCGCCGGGGCTCGTGGCCAGGAAGGCCGTGAGATAATCGATCGACAGGAGGCCGGTCAGGCCCCAGGCCCAGGCGGCGCAGATCAGCACGATCGCCACCGTGGCCGCGAGGATGCCGGGCAGCGCGTGGATCACGGTCCGCAGGGTCTGCCGCGTGAAGCGCAGGCCGACATACCAGCCGATCCCGGCATAGGCCGCGGCGAGGAGCGGCTCGGGCAGGGCGAGATCGGCGAGCCCCGCCGCGTGCAGCCCGGCCCCGAGCAGCATCGGCCCGATCAGGGCGGCCGAGGGCAGGCGCAGCAGGGTGGCGACGCCGGCGCCGACGAGGGCGACGGCGAGCGTCGCGGCGACCGAGGTGAGCGTGGGCGTCGGCGCGGCGGGGGCCGCCGCGAGCGCTCCGACATCCGCCAACAGGCGCGCGGCCAGCGAGGCCGAGATCACGACGACCGCGACCCGCACATATTGCATGAACGCGACGAGGCGGGCGTCGGAGCCGTAGTCCTCGGCCATCGCGACCATGGCGGCGGCCCCGCCCGGCGAGGAGCCCCAGGCCGCCGTCGTGCCGGGCAGGATCTGGAGGCGGGTGAGCACCACGCCGACCACGCCGCTCACCGCCACCGTGACGAGGACGACGGCGAGGATGACGAGCCCGTCGTCGTGCAGGGTCGCGGCGATCTCGCCCGTCGCCGAATGGGCCACGAGGCACCCGACGATCGCCTGCGCGGCCAGGAAGCCGAGGCGCGGCACCCGGATCGGCGCGCCGCGCACGCCGAACAGGATCGCGACCAGCATCGGCCCGAGCAGGAAGGCGGCGGGAAAGCCGGCATGGCTCAGGGCCCAGCCGAGCAGGCCGGAGGCCGCGACGAGGGCCGCCCAGCCGAGAAGTTGCGGTCTGTCGATCAAGGGGGATGCAGGGTGGGTGGCGGTGGGCCCGGCGCTACACCGGTTCGGGCCGCCTGTCACGGCGGCCCCTGCGGGTCAGGCCGCCTTCATGCCGGACAGGAAACGATGCAGCTCGGTCCGGAGATGCTCGGATTGGCGCGACAGCTCGGTGGCCGAGGCGAGCACCTGGGAAGCGGCGGCCCCCGTCTCCTCCGAGGCCCGGGCGACGCCGGAGATGTTGCCCGTCACCTGCGCGGTTCCAACGGAGGCTTCCGCGACGTTGCGGACGATCTCGTTCGTCGCCGCGCCCTGCTCCTCGACCGCGGCGGCGATGCCGGTGGCGACCGCGCTGATCTCGCGGATGCGGGCGGTGATCGCCGCGATGGCCCCCACCGCCTGGCCGGTGGCCCCCTGGATCTGGCCGATCTGCGCGCCGATCTCGTCGGTGGCGCGGGCGGTCTGGCCGGCGAGTTCCTTCACCTCGGTCGCGACGACGGCGAAGCCGCGTCCCGCCTCTCCGGCCCGGGCGGCCTCGATCGTGGCGTTCAGGGCGAGGAGATTGGTCTGCGCCGCGATGGTGGAGATCATCTGCACCACGTCGCCGATCCGGCTCACGGCGCTTTCCAGAGCGTTCACCATCGTGGCCGCCTGATCGGCCTCGGCCACCGCCTGCTGGGCGAGGTCGGAGGAACTCGCGACCTGCCGACCGATCTCGCTCACCGAGGCGCCCAGTTCCTCGGCGGCCGAGGCCACGGTGTTGACGTTGACGGAGGCCTCCTCCGCCGCCGACGCCACCGTGATCGACTGGCCCGCGGTCTGCTGCGCGGTCGAGCTCATCTGCTGGGCGGTCGCCTGCAGCTCGGTCGCGGCCGAGGACACCGTTCCGACGATGCCGCCCACCGCCCGCTCGAAGCCGTCGGCCATCTCGGCCATGGCAGCCCGGCGCTGGGCCTCGCTCGACGCCCGCGCCAGGGCGGCGTCCTCTTCCAGCTGGCGGTTCCGGATCAGGTTGTCCTTGAAGACCTGAACGGAGGCGGCCATGCTGCCGATCTCGTCCCGCCGGCCGGCACCGGGGACCGGCTGTGTCGCATCGCCGGTGGCCAATCTCCGCATCATCGCCGTCATGGCGTGCAGCGGAGCGACCACGCCGCGCAACACCACGATGAGGGCGAAACCGGCGGCGATCGCACCCAAGACCAGGGTGGTCAGGCGTAGAGCCTTCAAGGTCTCCGAGAAGGCGACGTAATCGTCGAAGATCTTGTCGCTCTCGTCGATCTGGAGGTTGATGAGCGCCAGCATGGCGGTGCTGACCGGGTCGATGCTCTGATAGAGCCGGTTCGTCACGAAATCCGTCAGCGCCGCCTTGTCGCGACGGGCGATGAGGGCGGACAGCTCCTTCACCGCCGCATTCGCCGCGATCATCGCGCGTTCCGTCTCGGCGACGAGCTGCTTCTCCGTGTCCGTCAGCTTCGTGGCCAGATAACCGGACCAGATCTTTCCGATGCGCTCCTGGGCTTCATCGATCAACGGTGCGCCCTTGGACCATGCGATGTTGCCGTTGTTGAGCTTGTGGGAGGTGTCCACGATGTTGACGGCATACAGGTCAGCCACGATCTTGAGATCGCGCAGGGGGACGATGCGATCGCTGTAGAGGCTGCTGATGCTGGCACCCGTCCGGGCGGTCGAGTACAGACCAAGCGTGACGTTGAACGCGAGAGTGACGATCAAAGCAATGATCGCGGCGACAAGCCGGAAACGGATCGAGTTCATCCCTGCAACCTATAGTTATTGATCTCGTAAATTAACACATGTTATTTAATGAGGGACTAATGCGAATGACCCGCGAACGCGAGGTTGAGCTGTTGCCCGCTTTTGCCTTCGACGTTCGGGCTGAGCGTTGAAGGGATGCCACCTCACAACTTGGTCGATTGGTGTCGGATCTCGCGTGCGGTCAGGACAGTCGGCCGGAAAAGCCGGTTGACAGAGCGGGGGCTCTCCCTGCCGCTGGCCGTTTCGTACATCTGTCCGCCGCGATTTCGTCTGCGTCGCATGCGCATGCTGTGATTGAAGATCTCGTCAGCCTCGCAACTTTTGGAACTGTATAAATGTAACAGCTTCTTAAATAACATATGTTGGTTTGGCGCGCCAAGCTCGAAAGTCATTGGTGGGCCTATGTTTGCATTTCGTCGTCATGAGAAACCGGAATCGACCGCTCTCGATCGGGCGATCGGCGTCGATTTCCGGGCCGTGCTGGAAGCACTGCCCGTCAATGTCCTTGTCCTCGATCCAGCCTCCGCAAAGATCACTTTCGCGAATGGGCCGAGCGTCACCACCCTGAACGCCCTGCGCGAGCACCTGCCCCCCGGCGTCGATCCGGACGCCATGGTCGGCTCGTCCATGGATGTCTTTCACAAGAATCCGGCGCACCAGCGCGCCATCGTCTCCGACCCGTCGCGCCTGCCCTGGCGCACCAAGATCAAGCTCGGGCCGCGGACGCTCGATCTCCATGTCTCGGCCGTCCGCGACCTCGACGGCCACTACGTCGCGGCCGTTCTGTCCTGGGCGGACGTGACGACGCTGGCGGATTCGATCTCCCGGTTCGACCAGAGCATCCAGTCGGCCTTCGCGGAGGCGGCACAGGCGACCGAGGCCATGCGCGGCGCCGCGCGGGCCGTCGACGATGCCACCCGGGAGACCTCCAGCGCTGCTTCGAGCGCCTCGGCCGGGGCGACCTCGACGAGCGGCAACGTCCAGGCGGTCGCGGCGGCCGTCGAGGAGATGACGGTCGCCAATCGCGAAGTGTCGCGCCAGATGAACGAGACCAGCCGCGCCGCCCAGCAGGCCGTCGCGGAAGTCGGCCACGCCCGCGAGAGCGTCGATGCGCTGTCGCAGATCTCGCGCAAGATCGGTGAGGTCGTGAACATGATCACGGCGATCGCCGAGCAGACGAACCTGTTGGCGCTCAATGCGACGATCGAGGCGGCCCGGGCCGGGGCCGCGGGTCGCGGGTTCGCGGTGGTGGCGGCGGAGGTCAAGGAACTCGCCAACCAGACCGCGCGGGCGACGGCGGAGATCTCCGGACACATCACCCAGGTCCAGAGCGCGACCGCCGCCACCAGCGGCGCGGTCGGTCGCATCGCGGAGATCATCGTGACGGTCAATCAGAGCGCGACGACCGTCGCCGTGGCGGCCGAGCAGCAGGGCGCGACGGTCGCCGAGATCGGCCGCAGCGTCCGCTCGGCCTCCGAGCAGACCGTGGCCGTCGGACAGAACATCGATGCCGTCGCGGTCAGCGCGGCAAATTCGTCGGGATCGGCCCGCACCGCGTTGGACGCCACGGCGCGCTTGGAGACCGAACTCGAGGCGATCACCGGCGCGGTTCAACTCTTCATGGGCGAGGTGAAGAAGATCTGACGGCCTCGGAGTCGGGTCGGCGCTCGGGATCGCGCCGGTCCCCGTACCTGGAACGGAAGCCAGCGCCTCGCCGTCACCCCGCGACGCTGGTGCTGCGAACGCCGGTCGCCGAAACGCCGCCCGCCAGAACCTCACCCTCGCGAAACGCCCGCGTGCTCGCCGGGGCATGTGTGCGGAAGAATGCCGCCAGATGGGCGAGCCCGGCCGCCCGGGGATCGCTGGAGCGCCAAGCCAGAGCCACCGTGCGGCCGGGCCCCTCCCCCTCGAAATGGCGGGTCACGGTCAGCCCGCTCGGATCGGGGCCCGAGGGAACGGCCAGGGCCGGGATCAGGGTGTAGCCGGCGCCCGCCGCCACCATCGAGCGCAGCGTCTCCAGGCTGGTGGCGTGGCGGCCTGCGGCGCGGGGCGCCCCGCAGGCCGCGATGGTCTGGTCGCGCAGGCAATTGCCCTCGTCGAGCAGCAGCAGGTCGGGGCCGCCCACCGTCTCCGCTCGCGGCGGCGCACCCTGCGCGAGGGGATGGTCGGCCGGACAGGCAAGGCGGAACGGCTCGACGAAGAGCGGCGACAGGGTCAGCCCGGAGGTCGCCACCGGCAGGGAGACGAGGGCCGCGTCGATGCGCCCGTCGCGTAGGCCGTCGAGAATCTCGGCGGTGCGTGCCTCGGACAAGGCCAGCGTCAGGAGCGGGAATTCCTGGCGCAGGAGCCGCAGGATCAGCGGGAAGAAATAGGGGCCGAGCGTCTGGATCGCGGCCAGCACCAGCCGGCCGGTCAGCGGCGAGCCGCGCCCCTCGACCGCGAGCGCCAGGAGGCGCTGCGCCTCGGCCAGCACCACGCGGGCCTGCCGCACGATGGCTTGGCCGGCCATGGTCAGGAGCACGCCGCGGTTCGAACGTTCGAACAGAGCCAGCCCGAGCGCGTTCTCCAATTTGCGCACCTGCACCGAGAGCGTCGGCTGGCTGACGTTGCAGCGCTCGGCGGCGCGGCCGAAATGCCCCTCATCGGCGATGGCCACGACGTATTCGAGGTCGCGAAGCGAGAGACCGGACAGGTTCATAGGCTCTGTCTATCACGGTCTTTGTGACGATGCATTTGCCAATGGGTCATTGGCGGGTCATACCTTCGAGCCAGAATGGTTCCATGCAACGGGCCGCCCTACCGGGCCGGTCGCCTGCGCCGTTGGATTTCCAGGAGAGAGTACCGCATGAGCGAGAACCGCCCGATTCTGACGACCCGCCAGGGCCATCCGGTCCGTGACAACCAGAGCACGCGCACGGTCGGCGAGCGGGGACCCGCGACGCTCGAGAACTACCAGTTCATCGAGAAGATCACCCATTTCGACCGCGAGCGGATTCCCGAGCGCGTGGTGCATGCCCGCGGCGCCGGCGCCCACGGCTATTTCGAGGCCTACGGCAAGATCGGCAACGAGCCGGCCTCGACCTATACCCGCGCCCGCGTGCTGAACGAGACCGGCGTGAAGACCCCGGTCTTCGTACGCTTCTCCACCGTGGCCGGCGCCAAGGAATCGCCCGAGACCGAGCGCGATCCGCGCGGCTTCGCGATCAAGTTCAAGACCGTCGACGGCAACTGGGACCTCGTGGGCAACAACCTCAAGGTCTTCTTCATCCGCGACGCGATCAAGTTCCCCGACATGATCCACGCGTTCAAGCCGGATCCGGTGACGAACCGCCAGGAGGCGTGGCGCTTCTTCGACTTCGTGGCCCAGCACCCCGAGTCGATCCACATGGTGACGCACCTGAAGTCGCCCTGGGGCATCCCGGCCAATTACCGCGAGATGGAAGGCTCGGGCGTCAACACCTACAAGCTCGTCAACGACCAGGGCGAGGCGGTGCTGTGCAAGTTCCACTTCGAGCCCAAGCTCGGTGTGCGCAACCTGACCTCGCAGCAGGCGTCGGAGATCCAGGCCAAGGATGTCGGCCACGCCACCCGTGACCTCTACGACAACATCCAGGCGGGCAACTTCCCCGAGTGGGAGTTCTGCGTGCAGATCATGCCCGACGGCCCGAACGACCATCTGTCGTTCGATCCGCTCGACGACACCAAGCTGTGGCCGGTCGAGGACTTCCCCCTGCTGCCCGTCGGTCGCTTGGTGCTCGACCGGGTGCCGGACAACTTCTTCGCGGAAGTCGAGCAATCGGCCTTCGGGACGGGCGTGCTCGTGGACGGCATCGACTTCTCGGACGACAAGATGCTCCAGGGGCGCACGCTGTCCTACTCGGACACGCAGCGCTACCGCGTCGGCGCCAACTACCTCCAGCTGCCGATCAACGCGCCGCAGCCCGGCGTGAAGGTCTACTCGAACCAGCGCGACGGCCAGATGGCCTATGCGGTGGACGGCACGGGCCCGAACAAGCACATCAACTACGAGCCTTCGACCCTCGGTGAAGGCCTGCGCGAGGCGCCCAAGCCCGCGAAGGATTATCACCAGCCGGTCGAGGGGCGGCTCGGCCGTTATCAGGCCTCGCGCACCGAGGACGACTACACCCAGGCCGGCGTGCGCTACCGTTCCTTCCAGGATTGGGAGCGTGACGACCTGATCGCCAATCTCGTCGCCGACATGAAGCAGTGCCCGGAGCCGATTCAGCTGCGGATGGTCTGGCACTTCTGGCACGCCGACGAGGATTACGGCCGCCGCGTCGCGGAAGGCGCCGGGATCGATCTGGAGAAGGCCAAGGCCCTGCCGCCGCTGCCGGGCCGCGCCGCTCCGGGCAAGCGCCTCCAGGCCGAAACCTACACCGACGGCTCGCAGGCCCATAAGGTCGCCGCCGAGTAAGGCCAACCGACACCCTCGGGCGGTTCGTCCCGCCCGAGGCACCGAGCACCGGCCTGAAAGGGGAGTCACCGTTCGGGCCGATGCGGCACAACACTCTCGTCCAAACGAAAACCCCGCCGGACCGTGAGGTCGGCGGGGTTTTCGTTTGGACAGGAGGCCGGGATCGACCGGCCTCCCGATTTGCCTGTTACGGGCAGGAGCGGCGGACGCCGCCCTTGCCGATATAGGTGCCGGTCGCCGGGTCGTAGGTCTTGAAGCGGCGGGCGCAGTACTCGTCATCGCGCGCGGGCGCGGCTTCCACCACGGTCTCGGTGCCGTAATAGCCGGCCGGAGCGTAGTAGCCGTTGTCGTAGTAGCCACCGTAACCGTAGCCCGGATAGCCGTAGCCGCCGCCGTAATAGGAGCCGCCGGCGAGGCCGAGCCCGAGGCCGAGACCCAGGCCGCCGTAACCGTAGCCATAGCCACGACCGCGGTTCCAGCCGTAGCGGTTGCCGTAGCCTGGGCGGCCGTAGCCGTAGCCGTAACCTGGGCGGCCGCCACCGATGACGCCGTTGCCATTGCCGTAGCCGGGGCGTCCGTCGTAGCCGCCGCCGTAGCTGGGACGACCGACACCGACGCCGTTGGCCGGAATGCCCAGCGCACCAGCTTGGCCGAGGCCGATGCCGACACGGCCCGGACCGCCGACACCCACGCCGGCGCTGCGTGCGAAGCCTGCGTTACCCTGGAAACCGCCGCCGCCGATTCCGCCGCCGCCGATCGCGCCACCGCCAACCCGGCCCCCGCCTCCGCTGAAGCCGCCACCGCCGCCGCCGCCGCCCGAAATTCCAAGGGCGCCGGCACGGCCGAGGCCGATCCCCTGTGCATCCGCGCTCGCCGGTACGAAGGCCAGCGCGCCGACTATGGCTGCTGAGGCCATGAGAATACGCTTCATTGATGTGATTCCCGTTCTCGGAGGCCACGTGGTGCGGTCACGTGACCGTCCGCGCCTCTCTTCAACGACGAGAACGTCTGAGACTGCAATGGGCTCCGACGGCTAAGTGTCTCAGTCGATTGATGAGTGTTGGGATTAAAACCGGGGCTGCCTCAATTTCCGGATCGTCTTGTCAAACTCGGCGAAAACGCCCGATGAGAGCGGCCGCGAAGGCGGCGAGCCACATCAGGGCGAAAGGCAGGTCGCCGAAACGGGCGTAGAAGGTGCGGCCCGGGAGCCGCTGCGGCAGGGCGGAATCGAGCACGCCCTCGGTGCCGAGCGGCAGGCTCGCCAGGATGCGGCCGTGGCCGTCCACCACCGCCGAGATGCCGGAATTGGCGTCCCGCACCAGCGGCAGACCCTCCTCCACCGCGCGCAGGCGCGCCTGGGCGAAGTGCTGGCGCGGCCCCGGCGTGTCGCCGAACCACGCGTCGTTGGTGAGGTTCAGGATCAGGCCCGGCACCGCGGGCGCGGCATCGTCCGGGACGGGCGGCAGGATCGCGCCGGGAAAGATCGCCTCGTAGCAGATCGTCGCCGCCACCGGCGGCAGACCCGGCACGGTGAGGATGCGCTGGCCCTCGCGGCTGCCTGCGGTGAAGCCGCCCGGCACCGCCACGAACTGGCGCAGCCCCACCGCCCGCAAGGCGGCGTCGAGCGGCCCCGGCAGGTACTCCCCGAAGGGCACCAGATGGACCTTGTCGTAGACCTCGCCGATCCGGCCGCCGGGGCCGATCGTCAGGATGGAATTGTGGAACACCGCGTTCTCGCGGGTCAGCGGCTCGCGCCCCCGCGCCGCGCCGGTGACGAGCTGCTTGCCCTCGGGAAGCGCCGCGCCGATCCGCCCGAGCGCCTGCGGGTCGCGCTGGATCAGGAAGGGAAAGGCCGATTCCGGCCAGATCAGGTGGGTCACGTCGCTGATGCCGGTGCGCTCCGGCGAGAGCGCCCGGTCGCTCATCTCCAGATACTTGCCGACGATCTCGTCGCGCATGTCGGCGCGGAAGCGCGCGTCCTGGGGCACGTTCGGCTGGATCAGCCGCAGGCGCACCCCCGCCACGGTCGGGTCCGGGCTTGAGGGAATCCGCGCGGCGCCGTAGCCGGCGAGCAGCGCCAGAGTTGCCAGCGCCGCGAGGGCGGGGGCGAAGCGTCCGCGCACGGTGGTGCCGGTGGCGAGGGTCGCGGGGGCGGCGGCGATCGCCACCGCCAGGAGCGTCAGGCCGTAGAGGCCGACGAGGGAAGCCGCCTGCATCGTCCACAGGTTGCTCCCGAGCGCCATGCCCAGCGTGTTCCACGGAAACCCGGTGAACAGGTGTCCGCGCAGCCACTCGGCGGAGGCGAGAGCGACGGCGAGGGCGGCGATCCGGCCGGAGCCGCGCGACCAGATCAGCCGCGCGGCGGCGAAGCCGGCGGCGAAGAACAGGGCCAGCACGGCGGGCAGGCCGAGCACGCCGAGCGGCATCGCCCAGGCGAACTGGTCCGCCTCCACCAGGAAGGCGGCGCCGAGCCACCACAGGCCGGCAGTGAAGTACCCGAAGCCCCAGGCCCAGCCGATGCCCGCGCAGCTCAGCAAGGTACGCCGGAGCGAACCGCCGACACCCGCGCCGTCGATCAGCCAGACGGCGAGGGCGAGCGAAACGACGAGGGCCGGGAACAACCCGTAGGGCGGCATCGCCACAGCGCCGAGGGCGCCCGCCGCCACCGCCCAGGCGAACCGGCCCCAGCCGTGGCTGAGGATGACCCGATGGGCCAGGGCGTCGAGGAGGCCGGTGCGCGCCGCGGCCGGGCGCGTGCCGTCGTCGGCCGTGCCGACGGAGGCCGTTCTCATAGGCGTCCTCTGGTCGTCCTCGTGGGCCGGGTCATGCCCGGCGGGATCGTCGCGGGGTCAATGACCCGATTCGGCGGCCTGAGGTCCCTCCGGCGGGGACGGCACGCGGGGCGGCGGCAGGGCGAGGGGTACGACGGTGCCGATCTTGGCCGGCGCCCGCTGGAGCTTGATCCGCTTCACCCGACGGGGATCGGCGTCGAGTACCTCGAACTCGATATCGCCGGGGCCGGCGATCACCTCGCCGCGGGACGGCACGCGGCCGGCGAGCGTCACGATCAGGCCGCCGATCGTGTCGATCTCCTCGGCCATCTCGCCCACCGCCGCCACGAGATCGACGCCCGTGGTCTCGGCCACCTCGGCGAGGCCGGCGCGGGCATCGGCCACGAAGGCCTCCGCCTCACCCTCGAGCCGGTGGACGAGGTGACCCTCGGCCACGTCGTGCTCGTCCTCGATGTCGCCGACCACCATCTCGATCAGATCCTCGATCGAGATCAGGCCGTCGGTGCCGCCATACTCGTCGATGACGAGGGCCATGTGGGTGCGGGTCGCCTGCATGCGCACGAGCAGGTCGATCGCCGGCATGGAGGGCGGCACGAACAGCACCGGGCGCTGGATCCGGGTGGAGGCGAGCGTCGCCGAGAGATCGACCTTGCCGAGGTCGAGCCCGCGCAGGGCCCGGGATGCGCTCTGGCGCCGGGGCCGCGGGGCGGGCTTGGCCTCCGCCGCCGCGTCGGGCGCGGCGGCCGTCGCCTGCGCCGCGGCCTGCGGCGATGCGCGGCGCGGGCCGGCCTCGGCCTTGGTGGCGAGGTACTCCACGAAGTCGCGGATGTGGACCATGCCGCGGGGATCGTCGAGCGTCTCGCCGTAGACCGGCAGGCGCGAATGCCCTGCGGTGCGGAACAGCTTGAGCAGATCGCTGAGGCTCGTCTCGACGGCGACGGCAACGATGTCGGCGCGGGGCACCATCACATCGTCGACCCGCACCTTGTGCAGGCCCAGCACGTTCTTGAGCATGGCCCGTTCGAGGGGCGAGAACGCATCCTCGCCGGTATCGGGCTCGGCCAGCGCCTCCTCGATGCCGGCACGCAGGGAATCGCGCGGGCGCAGGTGGAAGACGCTGAGCAGACGATCATACCACGCCTCGCGGGGTGGCGATTCGGCGTCGGCGGTCGGCGCGGCAAGGGCCGCGCCGCGACTTCGGTCGTTGGTCATCGGTCTCTGTGTTGAAGGGGTCGGGACGGCCGGACCGGCCGCGATTCACCCGTCGTAGGGGTCGGGGATGTCGAGAGTACGAAGCGCGGCGATTTCGAGCGCCTCCATGGCCTCGGCCTCTGCCTCGCCGGTCTCGTGGTCCTGTCCGAGGAGATGAAGGGTGCCATGGACCAGGAGATGGGCGAGATGATGCGCCAGCGGCTTCGACTGCTCGCCAGTCTCGCGCACGAGCGTCTCATACGCAAGGACGACATCGCCGAGCGGGCGCGGCGCGCCGGGATGGGAGGGTTGCACGGGCGCAGGGAAGGAGAGGACATTGGTCGCCTTGTCCTTGCCACGCCATGTGCGGTTCAGCACCCGCACGGCCGCGTCGTCGGTCAGCAGGACGCTGACTTCCATGGGGCCGGAGGGCGAATCGGGGGCGATGGCGAGCCCCGCTTCGACGGCGCGGATCACGAAGGCTTCGAGGTCGGGCAAAGCTTCTTCCCAGCGGGGATCCTCTACGGCGACGTCGATCTCGGCTTCGGGTCGGCTCACGGAACGCTCGGCTCGCAGGACAGGAAGCCCGTCTATCATTGCCGCGCGCCGGGCGCGACAGCCCGTGTTGCTCGCGTCCGGCTTCGATGGGCAAGGCTCGAATTCTTCGTCTTCCATGAAATTCCCCGGCTTTGTGCGCCGCAATAACTGCGCTGCACAAAGTGGATATCAATCATTATCGTTCAACTTCGCGGTTGAAGCGGTTCCAAGCTGCGCGGGACGTTTGCGCTCCACGCTGAAGTTTGGCAATCAAGTTCCGCTCTTTCAGGGAGGGCGCCTCAAAGAACCGAGCAACACGTCCCGTGGCCATCCCGGCCAAGCTCGGCAACCATCATCACAATCCAAGGACGCACGAATGACCGCACTCTTGCTGATCATCGTGGGCGGGCTTTGTGCCATCGCCTACGGTGTCGTGACCATCCGCGACGTGATGCGACGGGACGCGGGAACGCAGCGCATGCAGGAGATCGCCGGCGCCATTGCCGAGGGTGCCCAGGCCTATCTCAAGCGCCAATACGCCACGATCGGCCTCGTCGGCATCCTCCTGTTCGCCCTTCTCGCCTACTTCCTCGGGATCAAGGTCGCCATCGGCTTCCTGATCGGCGCGGTGCTCTCGGGCGCGGCGGGCTTCATCGGCATGAACGTCTCGGTGCGCGCCAATGTCCGCACTGCGCAGGCCGCGACGCAATCCCTCGGCGGCGGTCTCGACGTGGCGTTCAAGTCGGGCGCGGTCACCGGCATGCTGGTGGCGGGCCTCGCGCTGCTCGGCGTGGCGCTCTACTACCTCTACCTCACCCGCGGCGCCGGACTGGCGCCGGGCAGCCGCGAGGTGATCGACGCGCTGGTGGCCCTGGGCTTCGGCGCCTCGCTGATCTCGATCTTCGCCCGGCTCGGCGGCGGCATCTTCACCAAGGGTGCCGATGTCGGCGGCGACCTCGTCGGCAAGGTCGAGGCGGGGATTCCCGAGGACGATCCGCGCAACCCCGCCACGATCGCGGACAACGTGGGCGACAATGTCGGCGATTGCGCCGGCATGGCCGCCGACCTGTTCGAGACCTACGCGGTCACCGTCGTCGCCACCATGGTGCTCGCCGCGATCTTCTTCGCCGGCAATGCCGCGGTGCTCGAGAGCATGATGCTCTACCCGCTCGCCATCGGCGCGGCCTGCATCGTCACCTCCATCGCCGGCACCTACGCCGTCACCCTCGGCGCCAACCAGTCGATCATGGGGGCGCTCTACAAGGGTCTGATCGCGGCGGGCGTGCTCTCGGTCGCGGCGATCGCGGCCGTGAACTTCGCCCTGTTCGGCGGCTTCTCGACCACCTTCACGACGAATACCGGACTGACCTTCTCCTCGGGCGGCCTGTTCGGCTGCGCGGTGCTCGGCCTCGTCATCACGGCGCTGATCGTCGTCATCACCGAGTACTATACCGGCACCAACTTCCGGCCGGTGAAGTCGATCGCCGAATCCTCGGTCACCGGCCACGGCACCAACGTGATCCAGGGGCTGGCGATCTCCCTCGAATCGACGGCGCTGCCCGCGATCATCATCGTGGCCGGCATCATCGCCACCTACGCGCTGGCCGGCCTGTTCGGCATCGCCATCGCGGTCACCGCGATGCTGGCTTTGGCCGGCTTCATCGTGGCGCTCGACGCCTTCGGCCCCGTCACCGACAATGCGGGCGGCATCGCCGAGATGTCCGGCCTGCCCTCCGACGTGCGCAAGGCGACCGACGCGCTCGACGCGGTGGGCAACACCACCAAGGCCGTCACCAAGGGCTACGCCATCGGCTCGGCGGGGCTCGGCGCACTGGTGCTGTTCGCGGCCTACACCTCGGACCTGAACTACTTCATCGCCAATGCCAGCCCGACGCAGTACCGCTTCTTCCAGGGCGTCAGCGTCGATTTCTCGCTCTCCAACCCCTACGTCGTCGTCGGCCTGTTGCTGGGCGGCCTGATCCCGTTCCTGTTCGCCGGCATGGCGATGACGGCGGTGGGCCGCGCCGCGGGCGCGGTGGTCGAGGAAGTCCGCCGCCAGTTCCGCGAGAAGCCCGGCATCATGCAGGGGACCGACCGGCCCGATTACGGCCGGGCCGTCGACATGCTGACCCGGGCGGCGATCAAGGAGATGATCATCCCCTCGCTGCTGCCGGTGCTGATGCCGGTCGTGCTGTTCTTCGTGATCCAGGCGATCGCGGGCAAGGGCCAAGCCTTCGCCACGGTGGGCGCCTCCCTGCTCGGCGTGATCCTGACCGGCCTCTACGTCGCGATCTCGATGACCTCCGGCGGCGGCGCCTGGGACAACGCCAAGAAGTACATCGAGGACGGTCATCACGGCGGCAAGGGGTCCGACGCCCACAAGGCGGCGGTGACCGGCGACACCGTCGGCGATCCCTACAAGGACACGGCGGGGCCCGCCGTGAACCCGGCGATCAAGATCACCAACATCATCGCTCTGCTGCTTCTGGCGATCCTAGCGCACGCCTGATCCCGGCGACCGAGGACGAGGGGGCTACCATCGGAGCGGCAGCCCCCTCGCCTGCATCCGGACACGAATCCCTCATGGGAACCGCCCCGCCTCCGGTGGACGGCCCGCCGTTTCGACGAATGGCAGGACCCTGGACGGAGATGACGGTCCCTCCGGGCCGTGGCTCTCCGGTCAGGTCTCGCGGGAGGCCGTCTTCAGGGACGCTCTCCTGGTCGCGGCGCCCCGCTCGTACCAGCCCTGGCTCCGGTTCACGATCCAGACGACCGAGAGCATGACCGGAACCTCGATGAGGACGCCGACCACGGTCGCGAGCGCCGCGCCCGAATTGAAGCCGAACAGGCTGATGGCCGCCGCCACCGCGAGCTCGAAGAAGTTCGAGGCGCCGATCAGCGCCGAGGGGCCGGCGACGCAATGCTGCTCGCCGGCTGCGCGGTTCAGGAGGTAGGCCAACCCCGAGTTCAGGTAGACCTGGATCAGGATGGGCACCGCCAGCAGTCCGATCACCGCCGGCTGCGCCAGGATCTGCTCGCCCTGGAAGCCGAACAGCAGGACCAGGGTGGCGAGCAGCGCCACGAGCGACACGGGGCCGAGCCGGGCGAGAAGCCGGTCGAGGCCGGCCGGCCCGCTCGAGGCGAGGAGGCTCCGGCGCACGAGCTGCGCGATGATCACCGGAATGACGATGTAGAGTACCACCGACAGCACCAGCGTGCCCCAGGGCACGGTGATCGCCGAGAGCCCGAGCAGCAGGCCGACGATGGGCGCGAAGGCCACCACCATGATGGTGTCGTTGAGCGCCACCTGGCTCAGGGTGAAGTGAGGTTCCCCTCGGGTCAGGTTCGACCAGACGAACACCATGGCCGTGCAGGGCGCCGCCGCCAGGATGATGAGCCCGGCGATGTAGCTGTCGATCTGGTCGGCGGGCAGAGAGGGCCGGAACAGGACGCCGATGAACAGCCAGCCGAGGGCGGCCATCGAGAACGGCTTCACGGCCCAGTTGATGAAGAGCGTCACGCCGATGCCGCGCCAGTGCCGGCCGACATGGCGCAGGGAGGCGAAGTCGATCTTCAGCAGCATGGGAATGACCATGAGCCAGATCAGGATCGCCACCGGGAGGTTCACCCGGGCGATCTCGGCGGCGCCGACGGCGCGGAAGACGCCCGGCATGACGTGGCCGAGCGCGATGCCGGCCACGATGCAGAGGGCGACCCAGAGGGTCAGGTAGCGCTCGAAGGTGCTCATGGTGCCTCAGGCAGTGGCGACGCGGCGGCCGTGCTCGTCGACGATGCGCTCGCCGTCCTCCTTCACGAACGCACCCTGCTGGGCCGGGAGCAGGTCCAGCACCGCCTCGGACGGTCGGCACAGGCGCACGCCCTTCGGGCTCACCACCAGCGGGCGGTTGAGCAGGACCGGATGCGCCGCGATGGCGTCGAGAAGCTGGTCGTCGGTCAGCGCCGGGTCGGCGAGGCCGAGTTCGGCGTAGGGCGTGCCCTTCTCGCGCAGCGCGTCGCGCACCGTGAGGCCGGCGCGGGCGAGCAGTTGCCAGAGGAGCGCGCGGTGCGGCGGTGTCTTTAGGTACTCGACCACGTGCGGCTCGATGCCGGCGTTGCGGATCATCGCCAGGGTGTTGCGGGACGTGCCGCAGGCAGGGTTGTGATAGACGACGACGTCGAAGGCCTCAGGCATGGGCGGTGTCTCCGGTCGTGCAATCGCAGGCGGACAGGGCGGCGACGGCCGGGGCGCAGACTTCCGGCCGGCCCCCGCAGCAATCGCGCATCAGGAAGGCGATCAGGTCGGACAGGCCGGCATAGGCGGCGCTGTAGATGACCGACTTGCCCTCGCGCCGGGAGGTGATCAGCCCGGCATGCGAGAGTTCCTTCAGATGGAAGGACAGATTGGTGCTCGCGATCCCGACCTCGGCCGCCAGCGCGCCGGCGGCGAGACCGTCCGGCCCGGCGGTGACGAGGGCGCGCACGACCCGGAGCCGGTGCTCCTGACCGAGGGCGGCGAAGGCCGCGAGGGCTTGCCGTTCATCCATGGATGATCCATCAATCCAACGTTTGTTGAAACGTATGGGATGACCGCAGCGTGGACAAGCCCCAGCAGCCGTTCGCCGACGGGATGCCGAATCTTTCCGAGGCACATGTCGAGGTGCCGACTTCGGAGCGGGTGGAGGCGTCGGCGCCGTTGGCGCACGCACCCCGCTTCTTGATCCTCTACGGCTCGCTTCGGGAGCGGTCCTTCAGCCGCTTTCTGGCCTACGAGGCCGCGCGACTGCTGGAAGCCATGGGCGGCGAGGTGCGCATCTTCCACGCGGACGGGCTGCCGCTGCCCGACGACGCCACCGCCGAGCATCCGAAGGTCCAGGAACTGCGCCAGCTCTCGATCTGGTCCGAGGGGCAGGTCTGGGTCAGTCCGGAGCGGCACGGCACTCTGACCGGCGTCATGAAGAGCCAGATCGATTGGTTGCCTCTCAGCGAGGGCTCCGTGCGCCCGACGCAGGGTCGTACGCTGGCGGTGATGCAGGTCTCGGGCGGCTCACAGAGCTTCAATGCCGTGAACAGCCTGCGCATCCTCGGGCGCTGGATGCGGATGATCACCATCCCGAACCAGTCATCGGTTCCGATGGCCTTCAAGGAGTTCGACGATGAGGGCCGGATGAAGCCGGGCCCGCTCTACGACCGGGTCGTGGACGTCTGCGAGGAACTGACGAAGTTCACGCTCCTGACCCGCGGACGGGCCGATTACCTCGTGGATCGCTATTCCGAACGGAAGGAGCGCGAGCCGGAGCGGTTGAAGGCGGTCGCCGCGGATATCGGCTTCGCCCAGCGCTGATGGCCTGACCGTCCTGGCGCGGGGCCGCCGCATAACCGAATGATGGGACAGGCCTGAACAGACAAGAACCCGCCGCGGTCCTCCGCGGCGGGTTCCTTACGTCAGGACGCCGGAGGTCCCGAAAGATCAGTCGCAGGATTCCTTGGTGACGGTCTTGCGGTCGCCGACGTCGTTCTCCTTCGTCACCGTCTTGCTGGAGCAGCCGGTGCTGGTGCTGTCGCGGCGCTCGACCGTGGTCGAGGAGGTGGTGGCGGGGCGATCGACCACGACCCGATCCGGCGCGTCGCGCTCGATCACGGTGGTCTGAGCGCTGGCGCCGGTGAGGCCGGCGAGGGTCAGGGCGGCGGCGGCGAGAAGAGTGTTCCGCATAGCGTCCTCCGAGAGGGGTGAAAACTGCGCTCTCAACGACGCGGGAACCTCAACCGTTCCAGCCTGTCCGCATCGTCCGTACGCTCGCTCGCCCCGGTCTGTTGCAGCAGAAGGCCTCGGGCTTGGCGCGGCGGAGCGATGCCGACGATCTCCGCCCGTTCCGCCCGGCCCGCAGCCTCGCGGCGCAGCCCCGTCGGGCGCCCGATACGGATGCGTCCCGTGCTCTGTCAGGCCCCCGTTCGGCTCCGCCCGGAGCGCAACCGGATGCGCGAGCGGGGGCTGGGCTCGATGGATCGGATTCCGGTCCGGCGGATGCCAACGCTATCGTGAAGGAGCTTGGCCGGAGAAGCGCCGGTTGCCGGGACGAACGACGTTCCCGCTTCGAGGCTTCCCGCCATGATCAGAACCTCCCTCGCCCTCGCCGCCCTGCTGCTCGCCGGCACGGCGGCCTCCGGTCCGCCCGCCTACGCCCAGGGCGCGGCGGGCGGGGCGCAGCTCACCAAGGTGGCGGGTTTCGAGCATCAGGTGACCGGCGTCACCGTCGCCCGCGACGGGCGCATCTTCGTGAACTTCCCCCGCTGGAGTGAGGACGCCCCGGTCTCGGTCGCCGAGCTGAAGGACGGCAAGCCGGTCCCCTATCCCGACGAGGGCTGGAATTCCTGGCGCAACGCCCGCGCCGACGAACTCTCGCCCAAGGACCATTTCGTCTGCGTGCAGAGCGTGGTGGCGGACGCGCAGGATCGGCTCTGGGTGGTCGATGCGGCCTCCCCCGCCATGGCCCATGTCATCAAGGATGGTCCGAAGCTCGTCGGGATCGATCTGAAGACCAACAAGGTCATCAAGACGATCCCCTTCGACACGAGCGTCGCGCTTCAGGGCTCCTACCTCAACGACGTGCGCATCGCGCCCGACGGCAAGACCGCCTATCTCACCGATTCCGGCGCGGAGGGCGCCCTGATCGTGGTCGATCTCGACAGCGGCGCGGCCAAGCGCCTGCTCGCGGGCGATCCCTCGACCATGCCGGACAAGTCGGTGACCGTGACCTATGACGGCAAGCCCCTGCGCCGGCCCGACGGGCGCGGCGTGAACTTCTCCGCCGACGGCATCGCCCTGTCGGGCGACGGAAAGACGCTGTACTGGCAGGCGATCAAGGGCAAGACGCTCTACAGCCTGCCGACCGACGCCCTCACCGGCTGGGCCGCGTCCTCCCTCGTGCCCGAGGCGCTCTCCGACAAGAGCCTGTCGGGCAAGGTGACGAAGGTCGGCGAGAACGGCGTCGCCGACGGCCTCCTCATCGGCCGCCGCGACGGCCGGATGTACGTGACCTCGCCGCAGGACGATTCCGTGAAGGTGCGCGACCTGTCGAAGGCGGAAGCCCCGCTGACGACGCTGGTGAAGGATCCGCAGCTGCGCTGGCCCGACACGTTCAGCGAAGGGCCCGACGGCACGATCTACGTCACGACCTCGCACATCCAGGATTCGGCCGATTACAAGCCCGGCGCCCCGGTGAGCCTGCCGACCGAGCTGTGGGCGATCAAGCCGGGGGCGGGCGACGCGACCGGTTCGACCGGGCCGGCACGCTGATCGCAGGGGGCTCGTCCCCTCCCCCTTGCGGGGAAGAGAAGGCGGACGGTGGCCGCCTCATACGGCCACCGTCTCGCCCGCCCCGACCAGCCGCGCCCGCAGCGGCTGCGCCCGGCCCGTCAAGGTCACTTCGGTCAGGTCGCCGGGCTCGATCCCGGCGGCGCGGTAGACCGCCTCGGAGACGATGGCCACCTGCCCCATCGGCTTGGTCAGCGCCTCCAGCCGTGCCGCGACATTGATCGTGTCGCCCAGCGCGGTGAAGCGGGCATCGGCCTCGTCGCCGAGTTCGCCGACGATGGCGGTGCCCGCATGCAGTCCGATGCCGTAGCGCAGACGCTCGCCGAGATCGGCGGCGAGCGTCCGGTTCAGCCCTTCGAGTTCCGCGGCGACGGCATCGACCGCGTCGAGGGCGGCGCGGGCGGCCCGGCGCGGGTCGCCGTCGAGGCCGAACAGGGCCATCAGCCCATCGCCGAGATGCCGGTTCACGCTGCCGCCCTGCGCCCGCACCGCGTGGCCGACGGCGCCGAGGAAGCGGTTGATGACGAAGACCGTATCGTAGGCGAGCCGCTCCTCGGCCAGCCGGGTCGATCCGCGCAGGTCGGCGAACAGCACCACGACGAAGCGTTCCTCGCCCGCCCCGGCCCGCTCGGGCGCGCCCGCCTGCGCGCCCTGGGACTGGGGCGTGAACAGGGGCACCACCGTCAGGTCGCGATCCGGCCGGAGCTGACAGGCGAGCCGGATGCCGGGGCTCGCACCGATCCGGTCCAGCACCGCCCGCTCGGTCCGTTCGGGCGGGGGCAGGAACCGACCGCGCTCGCCGTCGACGACGCGGATGCGGCAGGTCGAGCAGCGCCCCCGCCCGCCGCAGATGCTGGCATGCGGGATGCGCCCGCGCCGGCTCGCCTCCAGCACGCTCGCCCCCCGCGGCACCCGCACCATCCGCCCGTCCGGATAGGTGACCCGCACAAGGCCGCCGCGCGCCTCCATCAGCGTGCGCAGGCCGCGGGCGAGGAGGACGAGGACGAGGGCGCCCGCATAGGCGCCGAACACAAAACGGCGGATCGCGGACAGCCGCTCGGCCTGCGCGGCATCGCCGATGTGCCGGGCATCGAACACCCGCTCGCGCCAAGCCGGATCGGCGGCGGCGAGCGCCACAGCCCGTCCACCCTGCACCGCCCCGAGAAGCGCCAGCACCGGCACCAGCACCGCGCCCGCCAGAAGCCAGGGGGCGAAGCGCGGATAGGCCGGCTTCAGTCGGAGCCAGAAATGGAGGCCGAGGCATCCGTGCAGCCAAGCGGCGAGCAGACCCAGCGTCAGCGAGACGCCGCTGCCCCCCGGGCTCGCGACCCAGAACGCCCAGAGCACCTGCGGATAGTCCCGCTCCAGTCCCTCGGCGCTCCAGGCGACGCGGGTGCCGACGACGTGGTTGAGCAGCAGCAGCGGCACCGCGAGTCCGAGGATCAGCTGAGCCGTCTCCCCCGGCCGCAGCCGGAACAGCCGCCGCTCGTAGAGGGCCCGCAGACCGAGGGCGAGATGGGCGAGGAGTGCGCCGTAGAGCAGGAACAGGGCGGGCGGGTTGCGCCAGAGGGCGACCTTCACCGCCAGTCCCGCCTGAAGGGCGCCGAGCGAGACGTTGCCGAGCGCGTGGCAGAGGAGATGGCTGAGCACGTAGGCGAACAGCACGAGGCCGCTGGCCAGGCGGATCTGGCGCAGGGTCGGGCGCCAGCTCGGACGAAGGACGCGGCGCGCCGAGGCCGGCCGTCCGCCCGCCGCGTCTGCCACCTGCCCCACGGCGAAGAACTCCCCTGCCCCTACCCCCCGGTCTGCCACGACCGGCCGGCCCGCGCGAGGGGGCGATCGCGCGGGCCGGCATCCCGCGCGATCCGAGCGGATGCGCGTGAGCCGTCGGCCTCTAGTGAACGCTCGGGGCCGGATGGGACACGGGCGCCTCGTCGCGCGGGCCGACGAAGCGGCCGAGCCCGCGCCCGATCAGGCTCCCGAGGCTGTCCATCAGCAGGAACACCGCCGGCACGAAGACCAGCGAGAGCAGGGTCGAGACGATGAGGCCGGCGATCACCGCCACCGCCATCGGCGCGCGGAACTCGCCGCCGATGCCGAAGGCCATGGCCGAGGGCACCATGCCGGCCGCCATGGCGATGGTGGTCATCACGATGGGCCGCGCCCGCTTGCGACCGGCATCGACGATCGCCGTGACGCGATCGACGCCCGCCCGCATCTCCTCCACGGCGAAATCGACCAGCATGATCGCGTTCTTGGTCACCAGCCCCATCAGCATCAGGATGCCGATGACCACCGGCATCGAGATCGGCATCTTGAAGATCAGGAGGCCGAGGATGGCGCCACCGATGGAGAGCGGCAGCGAGAACAGGATGGTGAGCGGCTGCAGGAAATTGCCGAACAGCAGGACCAGCACCGCGTAGACCATCATGATCCCGGCGCCCATCGCCATGAGGAAGCCGGAAAACACCTCCTGCATGATCTCGGCATCGCCGACCTGGCGGATCGTCACGCCCGGCGGCAGGTTCTTCGCCGTGGGCGTATTCAACGCTTGCTCGATGAGCGAGCCCAACGCGTCGGAGCCCTCCATGTTGGCTTCCACCGCCACGCGCACGACGCGGTCGTAGCGCTCGATGGCGCCCGGCCCCTGGTCGAGTTCGATGTCGGCCACCGCGGCGAGGGGCACGGCGGTGCCGTTCTTGGCCGGTACCTTGAGGTTCTCCAGCCGCGCGACCGCGCCGCGGGCGCTCTCGGGCAGCTGCACCCGGATCGGAACCTGCCGGTCGGCGGCGTTGAACTTGGCGAGGTTCAGACCGATGTCGCCGATCGTGCCGACGCGCACGGTCTCGGCGATGGTGTCGGTCGAGACGCCGAGATCGGCCGCCGCGCCCTCCTTCGGGCGGATCCGCACCTCCGTGCGGTTGAGGGGGGCGGTCGACATCACCGAGACGAGGTGCGGGATCGCCGCCATGTCGCGCTGGAGCCGGGCGGCGACCTCGCTGACCACGGTGACGTCCGGCCCGCCGACGACCAGGGCGAGATCGCGCTGGCCGCTGTCGCGCAGGGTCCAGGAGCGGATGTCGGGCTCGTCGGCGAGCAGGCCGGCGATCTCGGTCTCGAGCGTCCACTGGCGCTTCACGCGCTGGTTCTTCGGCTTGAGATTGACGATCAGCGTCGCGAGCCGCGTCTCCTTCTTGCCGCCGGCCTGCCGTCCGCCGTCGACGAAGACCGAGACCACCTCGGGCAGCGCGCGGATTCGCTCCACCACCCGGTCGGCGACCGCGATCGTATCGGGCAGCCGGGCGCCGGGGGCCAGTTCGAGCATGAACAGGGTGCGGGCGTTGTCCTGCTTGGGGATGAAGCCCGAGGGCAGCAGCTTGGTGGAGGCGAGCGAGCCGACGAACAGCGCGAGCCCGACGAACAGCGTGATCCATTTGTGGCGCACCGACCAGCCGACGAGGCGGCCATAGGCGCGCATCACCGGGCCTTCCTTCTCGTCCGCATGGCCGTGGTCGCGCAGGAAATAGGCGGCGAGCAGCGGCGTGATCAGCCGCGCCACCAGCAGCGACATGAACACCGACACCGCGATGGTGAGGCCGAACTGGATGAAGTAGCGCCCGGCGATGCCGCCCATGAAGGAGACGGGCGCGAACACTGCGATCAGCGTCGCCGTGATGGCGATGACCGCCAGCCCGATCTCGTCGGCGCCCTCGATCGCCGCGCGATAGGGGGATTTGCCGAGCCGCATGTGCCGGACGATGTTCTCGATCTCGACGATGGCGTCGTCGACGAGGATGCCGGTCACCAGGGTGATGGCGAGCAGGCTGATGCCGTTGAGCGTGAAGCCCAGCGCATCCATCGCCCAGAAGGTCGGGAAGACCGAGAGCGGCAGGGCGATCGCCGCGATCAGGGTGGCGCGCCAGTCGCGCAGGAACAGGAACACCACGATGACCGCGAGCAGCGCCCCCTCGATCAGGGTGTGCATGGCGGAATCGTAGCTGCCGATGGTCGCCGCGACCGAGGAATCGATCGTCTCGAAGCGGATGTCGGGATAGCCCTCGCGGAATTCCGCGATCTTCGCTTCCACGCCCTTCGCCACTTCCGCGTCGCTGGCGCCGGAGCCGCGGGAGACCGAGAAGGCGACCACCGGTTCGCCGTTGAAGCGGGCGAAGGTGCGCGGCTCCTCGATCCCGTCCTCGACCGTGGCGAGATCGTCGAGGCGCACCTTGCGACCGCCGGGCAGGACGATGGAGGTGGCCTTGAGATCGCGGATGGTGCGCGAGGCGGCGAGGGTGCGGATCGACTGCTCGCGCCCGCCGATCTCGCCGCGCCCGCCCGCCATGTCGGCGGAGGTGGCGCGCACCTGCCGGTTCACTTCCGCCGCGGTGATGCCGAGCGCCAGCAGCCGGTCGGGCTGGGGCGTGATGCGGATCTCGCGGGCGACGCCGCCGACGCGCTCGACGCCGCCGACGCCCTTCACCCCCTGGAGCGTGCGGGCGACCTTGTCCTCGACGAACCACGACAGCTCGGCCGGCGTCATCGCGGGCGCCGTGACGCCGTAGATCAGGATCGGCAGGCCGGTGATCTCGACCCGCTGGATCACCGGCTCGTCGATGGTGCGCGGCAGGTTGATGCGGATCTTCGAGATCGCATCCTTCACGTCGTTGACGGCGCGGTCGGTGTTCACCTCGAGCCGGAACTCGACCGTCGTGACCGAGGAGCCTTCGGTGATCGCCGAGGTGATGTGCTTGACGCCCCTCACCCCCGCGATCGAATCCTCAACCCACTTGGTCACCTGGGTCTGCAATTCGGAAGGCGCCGCGCCCCCCTGCGTGATGGTGACCGAGACGATCGGCACGTCCACGTTCGGCATGCGCGTGACCGCGAGCCCCCGGAAGCTGACGAGGCCGAGCACGATCAGCACGAGGAACAGGACGAGGGGCGCGATCGGGTTGCGGATCGCCCAGGCGGAGACGTTCAGGCGCATCGGGGCGACCCGTTCAAGGATTCAAGACAGGGGCGGACGCGCGTCAGCGCGCGTCGGCGGTGGCCTGCGGCGCGGGGGCGGCGGCGACTGTCGGCGTTCGTGTGGTGACGGAGATCGGACGGACCCGGTCCCCATCCCGCAAGAAGCTGCCAGCGCGGGCGACGACCCGCTCGCCCTCGTTGAGACCCGCGCGGATCTCGATGTCGTCGTCGTCGGACAGGCCGGTGCGGACCTCGCGCGATTCCACCCGGTCCTCGGCGACGACGAGGACGGAGCTGCGCTTGCCCCCGCCATAGAGCACGGAGGCCTGGGGCACGGTGACGCCGCGGGTGCGGGCGAGTTCGACCGCGCCGCGCACGAAGGTGCCGATGCGCAGGCGCGGATCGGGATCGAGGCGCACGCGCACCTTGCCGAGCCGGCTCGCCCGGTCGACCTCCGGATAGACGACGCGGACGCTGCCCGCGATGCGCTCGCCCTCGCCGATCTCGATGAAGGCGGGCGAGCCCTCGCGCAGGAGCGGCAGCTTGGTCTCGATGACCTCGCCCTCCAGCTCGATCTCGCCGCGGGCGATCAGGCGGAACAGCGGCTCGGCGGACGAGGAGGCCGACATGCCGATGCGGGCCGTGCGGCGGCTGACGATGCCGGCCTCCGGCGCACGGATTTCCGTGCGGGCGAGGCGCAGTTCGAGTTCGGCCTTCACCGCCTGCGCCTGGGCGAGGTCGGCCCGGGCGATCGAGAGGCCGTTGCGGGCGAAGGTCAGCTTGCCCTCGGCCTGGCGCAGCAGGGCGGTGCGGTTCTCCATCACGGCCGCCGTGGCGTTGCCGGTCTGCATGAGCGACTTGGCCCGCTCGAAGGAGAGGCGCGCTTCGGTCTCGGCGGCCTCGGCCTGCTCGATGCTCGCCTGAGCCTGCGGCAGAGCGGCGGACGCCTTCTCGACGAGCGCCGCCTGCTGCGCGAGCTGGCGGTCGATCAGGTCGCGGTTGAGGCGGGCGAGCACCTGACCCTTGGCGACGCGCGTGCCCTCCTCCACCAGCAATTCGACGATGCGGTAGCCGTCGATCTCCGGGCTGACCAGGATCTCGTCGCGGGGCACCAGCGTCCCGGTGACGACGACGCGCTCGACGATCTCGCGGCGCGCCGCCTCGACCACGCTGACCGCGGGCAAGCGCGGCGTCGCGGGTGCCGGCACCTCGGCGCGCGCGGCGGGCGCGGCGGCGATGGCGAGCGCCGTCGCGGTGAAGAGAAACAGGCGGCGGGCGGCTCTCATCAGGCGGCCTTCTCGGCGGCGGGGACCGGACCGGCGAAGCCCGCATCGATCAGGGCGAGCAGCTGCCGGATCGCCGGACCGGCATCGTAGTCGGGAATCAGCGCCCGGCTGACGATCAGCCCCTTCATCAGGGGGGCGACCGCCTCGAACAGGCCGACGGCATCGCATCCCGGCGCGATGGCCGAGAACGTCTCGATGAGCCACATGCGGCCCTCTTCGTCCCCGCGCGCGATCATGGCGCCGATGGCCGGATTGCGCGTCGCCTCCCCCCAGAGATCGAGGCGCAGGATCGCCGCGCCGCGGGTCATCTCGGAGAAATAGGCCGCGAGGATGCCGTTGAGGACGCCGCGACGGTCGCCGGCCCGCTCCAGCATCTCGACCAGGACGGCACCGCGCTCACGGTCGCGCTCAGCGAGGCCCAGGACGACGGCCTCCTTGGAATCGAAGTAGCGGTAGATGTTGCCGGGGCTCATCGCCGCCTCGCGGGCGAGATCCTGCATCGTCGTCCGGTGGAAGCCGTTGCGCACGAAGCAGGCTTCCGCCGCGTCGAGGATGTGCGCCCGCCGCGCTGCCTGCGCGGAGGTCGGCTCGATCGGAGCCGCGGTGACGGCGCCCAGGCTCATGACGCCCGCGCCAAGTCGAGGCCGGCGCGGTCCGCGGCGCCGGGCAGCACGGCGCAGGCGCGGGGCTGGAGGTCGAGATCGGCGCAGAGCCGGGCCTGCCAGCCCGTGGCACCCGCACCGGTCCAGCCGATCAGCGCCAGCCAGCCGAGCGCCACCACGGCGCAGAGGGCGAGGTTGGCCGGGGTGCAGACGTCCCGGACCACGCGCAGGGCCAGCATCCCGAGACGGTTCGGGCGGGCCGAGGGCATTTCCCAACGATGATCGAGAGACGGGCTCACCGGCACCTCCTGCGCTGTGAAGGTTGATAGTGAACGTTCATTCTCATGTCAATGAACGTTCATTCTCATGCTCGGGCATGCGGTGCGGCCGAGCACGTTCGGCATCAGCTGTGGCCGCGATGCGACGCCGGATGAACCCTCGGCGGCAGGCGGGCGGAGCAGGGCCGCCCTCCCCTTTCGCATCGGGGCCGCGTCGGGTTAGGCCGTGCCATGGCGACATCGGAATGGCGCTCGTCGCGCAACGCATCGGCCCGCGCCCGTCTGGAGCGCTCCCTGCACCCGGGCTTTCCGGCCCATGTCCTGCACCATGCGCTCAGCCGGCCGCTGACCCCGCCGACGCCGAGCCGGGCGGTGGCGAGCTATTGGCGCCATCACGTGCTGCGGGCCGACCGCCTCGCCCGCGCCCTCGCCGCCCGCTCCGGTGCGCCCGAAGGCTGGACGTGGCAGGTGGGACGCGGCGAGGGGTTGCCGACGAGCTTCCGGGTGCCGCCCGCCCCCTTTCGCGAGGAGCGTCACGCCCCCGGCCCCGGCGCCTGCCGGATCTGCGGGCAGCCGGTCTTCCGCTTCGGCTGGCACCGAGACCTCGCGGGCGACGGCGCGCCGAGCCGCCGCGCATCCTGGCACGCCGCCTGTGTCGTCGCCTGGGAGTTCTGGTGCGCGCCGAGCGACCACCTCAAGGAATTGAAGGCGCGCCAGCGCCATCGCTGCGCCGTCTCCGGCAAGCGCCTGCTGCGGGGCGCGGAGGTCGATCACCGGCTCCCGCTCTACCGGGTCTGGCGCGAGGAGCGCGACCTGCCCTGGCCGTTCCTGCTGGCCTATTGGGGCGCGCCGAACCTCCAGGTCGTCAACCGCGACGGCCATGTCCTGAAATGCCGCGAGGAATCGGACGAGCGCGCCGCCCTGCGCCGGGGGGCGCTGCTGGCCGCGCCGGACGACGATCTGCCCTGACCGGCAGGACTGCGAGCGCAAGCCCCATCCTCGCCGTCATCGCGAGGCGCTGACGAGCGGTCTCGTCATGATGACGGAGGGAGGAAGGCCGGCCTCCAGACTATCATGCGGCGGCCGGCGCCCTCCCCCGATCCGCTTCCGCCTTGCGTCTCGCCGCCAGCGCCTTATCCCCGTGGCCCCGACGAATCTGCCGCCGCGATGGAGAGCCCTGGATGGCCGTGACGAAGACCGTGAACGGGCTCATCGCCGAGGAACTCGGGGTGCGCGAGGGACAGGTCGCGGCGGCGGTCGAGCTGCTCGACGGCGGCTACACCGTTCCCTTCGTTGCCCGCTACCGCAAGGAGGCAACCGGCTCCCTCGACGATGCGCAGCTGCGCACCCTCGCCGAGCGCCTCGGCTACCTGCGGGACCTCGCCGAGCGGCGCGCCGCGATCATCGAGAGCGTCCGGTCGCAGGGCAAGCTGACGCCGGAGCTGTCGGCGGCGATCGCGGGCGCCGAGACCAAGGCGCGGCTGGAGGACATCTACCTGCCGTTCCGCCCGAAACGCCGCTCCAAGGCGCAGTCCGCCCGGGAGGCCGGCCTCGCGCCGCTGGCCGAGACGCTGCTGGCCAAGCCCGAGACGCCTCCCGAGCGGGCGGCGCAGGGCTACGTCGCCGCCGACAAGGGCGTCGAGTCCGCCGAGGCGGCGCTGGAGGGCGCCCGCGCCATCCTGATCGAGCGCTTCGCCGAGGATGCCGACCTGATCGGGCGCCTGCGCGAGGATTTCTGGAAGTCCGGCGAGGCGGTCTCGCGGGTGCGCAAGGGCAAGGAGGCGGCGGGCCAGAAGTTTTCGGACTATTTCGACTGGCGCGAGCGCCTGGAGCGGATGCCCTCGCACCGGGTGCTGGCCCTCTTCCGCGGCGAGGCCGAGGAGGTGCTGGAGATTGGGCTCGCGGCGGAAGGCGAGGATTCGCCGTCCGGCATCCCCGGCCCGTTCGAGCTGGCGATCTGCCGACGCCACGCCGTCTCGGCCCGCGGACGCCCGGCCGATGCGTGGCTCATCGAGACGGTGCGTGTGGCGTGGCGCACCAAGATCCGCACCGGCATCAAGGCGGACCTGCGCACCCGCCTGTTCGAGCGGGCGGAGGATGCCGCCGTGAAGGTCTTCGCCGGCAATCTCAAGGATCTGCTGCTGGCCGCCCCCGCCGGCGGGCGGGCGACGCTCGGGCTCGATCCGGGCTACCGCAACGGCGTGAAGGCGGCGGTGGTCGATGCCACCGGCAAGGTGCTCGCCGTCGAGACGACCTATCCGCACGAGCCGCAGCGGCGCTGGAACGAGGCGGTCGCGGCCCTGTCGAAGCTCTGCCGCCGCCATAGGGTCGAACTGATCGCGGTCGGCAACGGCACCGCCTCGCGCGAGACCGACAAGCTCGCCGCCGAGATCCTGTCGGCCAACCCCGATCTGTCCATGGCCAAGGTCATGGTCTCGGAAGCCGGCGCCTCGGTCTATTCGGCCTCCGCCATCGCCTCCAAGGAATTGCCCGACCTCGACGTGTCGCATCGCGGCGCCGTCTCGATCGCAAGGCGTCTTCAGGATCCGCTGGCCGAACTCGTGAAGATCGACCCGAAATCCATCGGCGTCGGCCAGTACCAGCACGATATCGGCGAGCAGAAGCTGTCGCGCTCCCTCGACGGCGTGGTCGAGGACGCGGTGAACGCGGTCGGCGTCGACGTGAACACCGCCTCGGTGCCGCTGCTGGCGCAGGTCTCGGGTCTCGGAGAGTCGGTCGCGACCAAGATCGTGGCCCATCGCGACGGCAACGGCCCGTTCCGCACCCGCGCCGCGCTCAAGAAAGTGCCGGGGCTCGGGCCCAAGACCTTCGAGCTGGCCGCGGGCTTCCTGCGCATCCCCGACGGCACCGATCCGCTCGACCGTTCCGGCGTCCATCCGGAGGCCTATCCGGTGGTGCGTCGCATCCTGGAGGCGACGAAGAGCGACATCAAAGTGCTGATCGGCAATGCGGCCGTTCTCGGCGGGCTCTCACCGGAGCGCTTCGCCGACGAGCGCTTCGGCGTGCCGACGGTGCGGGACATCATCGCCGAGTTGGAAAAGCCCGGCCGCGATCCCCGCCCCGCCTTCAAGACCGCGAGCTTTCAGGAGGGGGTCGAGAAGATCTCCGACCTCAAGCCGGGGATGCAGCTGGAGGGCGTCGTCACCAACGTCGCGGCTTTCGGCGCCTTCGTCGATATCGGCGTCCACCAGGACGGGCTGGTCCACATCTCGGCGATGGCGCGCCGCCGCATCGCCTCACCCTCCGAGGTGGTGAAGGCCGGCGACGTGGTGCGGGTGCTGGTGCTGTCGGTGGACGTGCCGCGCAAGCGCATCGGCCTGTCGATGCGCCTCGACGATCCGGTGGACGGGACGCCGGCGGCGCAGCGGAGCGCCGGGCCGCGGCCGGCTCCGGTGGCGCAGCGGCCCGCGCCGCAGGCCTCCCAGCCGGAGCGCGGTGGGGCGCTGGCCGATGCGTTCCGCCGGGCGAAGGGGCAGCCGCCCGGACGCTGAGGCGTCTCTCCTCCCCACGAGGGGGAGGAGACACGCGCCCATCAGTTCGAGCGCGAGACCTCGACGAGGTTGTCCGAGAACGACGGCGCGTGGCCCATGTCGGTGAAGGCGCCCGAGGAGATGCTGTTGACCGTGCCCTCGTTGAGCTGGCGCCAGTAGCCCAGCGTCGCCACCACGATGCCGGCATTCACGTCGTCGGTGATCCGCGCCACGCCCTTGAAGGCGCCGCGGTCGTTGCCGACCTGGACCCGGTCGCCGTCACGGATGCCGCGGGCGTCGGCGTCGGCTTGGTTGATCATCACGAACTGCTCGCCCTGGCCCTTCTGCTTGTCCTCCATGTTCGCGTAGCAGGAGTTCAGGAAGTAGTGGCTCTTGGGCGAGACGATGTTGAGCGGAAAGCGCTTGGCGAGCTCCGGATCGTTCGTGTGGGACTCGCGCGGTCCGAGATAGTCGGGCAGCGGGTCGAGCGCCTCGCCGGGCTGGAAGCCCTCGTACATCTGCCGGAACGGGGGGGCGACGAAGTTCGTAGCGCCCTCGACCTTCAGCATGCACTTGCCGGTGGGCGTCGGGAAGTTGCCCTCCTTATGCGGCGCGCGGTCGTCCGGCGTGCCCACTTTGAGGCGGGCGAAGCCGTGCTCGCGCATATAGGCGAGGTCGATGCCCTCGCAGGCCGGCGACGACCAATCGACGTAGTGCTCGAGGCACTCGCTGTCGCTCCATTTGAAGTTCTCTTCCTCGAAGCCGAGCCGCGCCGCGAGCTGGCGGAAGATCTCGTTGTTCGGGATCGCCTCGCCCGGCGCCTCGGCGCACTTGGTGTTGTAGGTGAGGTAGAGGTGGCCCCAGGACAGGATCATGTCCTCCATCTCCGCGCCCATCGTCGCCGGCAACAGGATGTCGGCGTAGGAGGCGGTATCCGAGATGAAGTGCTCGGCCGAGACCATGAACAGGTCCTCGCGCATCAGCCCCTGGACGATCTTGTCGGTCTCGGGTGCCTGCGTGACGGGGTTCGAGTTCCAGCACATCATCGACATGATCGGCGGGTCGAGCTGCATCTCGCCGGTCAGCGCCCGGCCGATCTGCAGGTTCGAGACGACGCGGGTGCCCTCCGGGATCAGGTCCGGGCGACAGATGACGTCGAATTTGTAGGGGTGCTCCCAGACGCCGAACTGGGTGATGCCGCCGCCGACATGGCGCCATGCGCCGGTCAGCGCCGGGATGCAGGCGACCGCCCGGATGGTCTGGCCGCCGCCGTAATGCCGTTCCAGCGCCACGCCGATGCGGATGCCCACCGGCTGCTCGGTCGCCATCTCCCGGGCGAGCTGACGGATATCGTCGGCGGAGACGCCGGTGATCTCGGCGGCCCATTCGGGCGTGCGGGTGGTGGCGCGCTCCTTCAGCTCCTCGAAGCCGACCGTGTGGTTGTCGACGTAATCCTGATCGACGAGCCCCTGCTCGATGATCGAATTGATGAGCGCCATGGCGAGCGCGCCGTCGGTGCCGGGCTTCGGCGCGATGTGCCAGTCGGCGGCCTTGGCGGTGCGTGAGGCGTAGGTGTCGATCACGACGACCTTGGCGCCCTTCTTCTGGGCATCCTTCACGATGGCCCAGTGGTGCAGGTTCGTGCTGATCGAGTTGCAGGCCCAGATCACGATGTATTTCGAGTGGATGTAGCTGTCCGGGTCGAGGCCGGCGGTCGGGCCGACCGTGAGGAGCCACGCGGTGCAGGAGCCCTCGCCGCAGAAGGTGCGCTCGGTCACGGTCGCGCCCAGGCGGTTGAAGAAGGCGTCGCCGCCGTTCAGCCCGTGCACCAGACCCTGGTTGCCGAGATAGCTGTAGGGCGCGATGGCCTGCGGACCGTACTGGTCGATGATGGCCTTCCAGCGCGTGACGATGGTGTCCAGCGCCTCGTCCCAGCTGATGCGCTCGAACTCCTTCGAGCCCTTCGGGCCGACCCGCTTCATCGGGTAGAGTAGCCGGTCGGGATGGTAGTGGCGCTTCTCGTAATCCTTCAGCTTCACGCAGAGGCCACCGCGGGTCATCGGGTGGTCCGGATTGCCGCGCACGCCCTGAAGCTGTCCGTCCTTGACGTCGAACAGCATCGAGCAGGTATCGGGGCAATCGTGCGGGCAACCTCCGAAGAACGTTTCCGTCAGGCTCTCGGCCTCGGCGACGATCAGGGAGTCCGGCTTGACGATCTCGTTCATGTGTCCTCCGCGCTCGAGCCGGGCCTCGTTCGACGGGCCGGTTTTCGATGGCTGGAGGCAGCATGCCTCATTTCAAGAATAATTCAAAACGGGCATCCGGCGCCGGCACGATAGCGCATGGTGACGTGACGAGGATCGGGACCGCGGCGACGCGGTCCCGGAGCGTGACGGGTCAGCCCTCGCGCACGAGGATCAGCGTGGCCAGCGGCGGCAGGGTCAGGCTGAGCGAATGGGACTGGCCATGGCTCGGCTCGGCGTCCGCCTGGACGCCACCCATATTGCCGACATTCGAGCCGCCGTAGCGCTCGGCATCGGAGTTGATCGCCTCGCGGTAGCGCCCCCCGCTCGGCACGCCGACGCGGTAGCCTTCCCGCACCACGGGGGTGAAGTTCGAGACCACGATGGCGATCTCGCCCTCGTTCTTCCCCTTGCGGGCCCAGGCGATAACCGAGTTGTCGGAATCGTCCGCCACCAGCCACTGGAAGCCGCCGGGCTCGACGTCGCGGCTGTGGAGGGCCGGCGTCGACGTGTAGACGTGGTTAAGGTCGCGGATCAGATCCTTGAGGCCGCCATGGAGCGGATCCTCGAGCAGGTGCCAGTCGAGCGACTGGTTGTGGTTCCACTCCCGCTCCTGGCCGAACTCGCCGCCCATGAAGAGCAGCTTCTTGCCCGGATGGCCCCACATGAAGCCGAAATAGGCGCGCAGGTTCGCGAATTTCTGCCAGCGGTCGCCGGGCATCTTGCCGAGCAGCGAGCCCTTCCCGTGCACGACCTCGTCGTGGGAGAGCGGCAGCACGAAGTTCTCGGAGAAGGCGTAGAGCAGCCCGAAGGTCAGGTTGTGGTGATGGTAGCGCCGATGGATCGGATCCTCCGACATGAACTTCAGGGTGTCGTGCATCCACCCCATGTTCCACTTGAAGCCGAAGCCGAGGCCGCCTGTATAGGTCGGGTGCGAGACCCCGGGCCAGGAGGTCGATTCCTCGGCGACCGTGATCGTGCCCGGGGCGTGGCTGTAGGTCGCCTCGTTGGTCTTGCGCAGGAAGTTGATGGCGTCGAGATTCTCGTTGCCGCCATACTGGTTCGGGATCCACTCGCCCGCCCGGCGCGAATAGTCGAGGTAGAGCATCGAGGCGACCGCATCCACGCGCAGGCCGTCGAGATGGTAATGCTCCAGCCAGAACCGGGCGTTGGCGGTGAGGAAGGCCGAGACCTCGTCGCGGCCGAAATTGTAGATGTAGGTGCCCCAATCCTGGTGGAAGCCCTGGCGCGGGTCCGCATGCTCGTAGAGATGCGTGCCGTCGAACAGGCCGAAGCCGTGGGCGTCGAGGGGGAAGTGGCCCGGCACCCAGTCGAGCAGCACGCCGATGCCGGCCTCGTGCGCGGCGTCGACGAAGGCGCAGAACTCCTCCGGCGTGCCGAAGCGGCTGGTCGGCGCGAAGAGCGAGACCGGCTGATAGCCCCAGGAGCCGTCGAACGGGTACTCCGTGATCGGCAGCAGCTCGATATGGGTGAAGCCGAGGTCCTTGACGTAGGGGATCAGCCGCTCGGACAACTCCTTGTAGGTCAGGTAGCGGTTGCCCTCGCCGGGCACCCGCGCCCAGGACCCGAGATGGACCTCGTAGACCGACATCGCGGAGTGGCGCGGATCGCCCTTGCCGCGGGATTCCATCCATGAGGCATCGTTCCAGGCCGGCTCTCCCAGACCGTGCAGGATCGAGGCCGTCTGCGGCGGATGCTGCGCCCGGAAGGCGAGCGGATCGGCCTTGAGCGGCTGCAAGGCGCCGTCGGGACCGCGGATCTCGAACTTGTAGTTCTGACCGGCGGTGAGGCCCGGCACGAACAGTTCCCAGATGCCGCCGTTGCGCCACAGGCGCATCGGGTGACGGCGTCCGTCCCAATCGTTGAAGTCGCCGACCACGCTGACCCGGCGGGCATTCGGCGCCCAGACCGCGAAGCGGTAGCCGTCGATGCCGTCGAGGGTGCCGGCATGGGCTCCGAGCACGCGGTAGACGAGGTTGCTGCCGATCTCGCGCAGGCCGTCGATCTCGTGCTGCTCCAGCGAGGGGCCGAAGCCGTAGGGATCGTGGCGGCGCGCCGTCGAGCCGTCCCAGGCCTCGACCTCGATCTCGTAGAGCGGGCGGCCGTCGCTCTTCACGCTGGCGACGTAGAAGCCGTCGGGATGCACGCGCTCGAACGGCAGCCTCTGGCCGCCGGTGAGCAGCCGGGCGCCCTTGGCCTCGGGCAGGATCGCGCGGATTTCCCAGGCGCCGGGACCGACCTGATGCGGTCCGAGCACGCCGAAGGCGTCGCCGTGATCGGCAGCCATCACCGAGGCGACGGCCTCGGGGGACAGGTGCGTGTCGCGGGGCTGGGAGACGGGGCGACCGGCGCGCGGTGCGCCGCCCTCTCCGGCCGACGATTCAGGAGACCGGGGGGCTGACGCCGCCTCGGCCACGCCTGACCTGTTCGGGACGTCGGCGGCCGCGCGGCCCTCGTTCGAGGCTGCCGCCGGGGAGGTCGCCTTGTCGTCCAGAGCCGTCATGCAGTCACCTCTTCCGATGCGCCGTCTAGGTCTGCTTCGATGTGACAACGAGCCGGGGGGCTTCGCGCTCCGCCCCGCCCGTCGCTTCGTTCAGTCTCTTGAGCCGGACCGGCATGGGGCCGGTCCGGCCCTCACGCGGCAGAGATCAGGCCGAGGCGCGGTCGCGCTTGGCCTCGTCCAGCATGTTGAGAACCCCGCGTGCCGGGATTTCGATCCAGTCGGGTCGGTTGTTGACCTCGTAATCGACCTCGTAGAGCGCCTTCGCCAGGAGGCTCAGACGCAGCAGCCGCCGATGGGTGTCGGCGTCCTCGACCGCCGCTTGGCTGCCGGCGACGGCCTGACCGTACCCGTCGAGGAACGCTGCATCGATCATGCCGCGCCACGCGATCGAGGCGTTGCGGGCCCGCTCCGCGCTGTCGCCGAAGCGGGCGGCGATCTCGCGCACCACCGTCTCGGCCCCGTAGGCGAAGGAGCGCAGCATGCCGGCCACGTCCCGGAGCGGCGTCGATTTGGCCCGGCGCTGCTCGACCGGCCGCGAGGGCTCGCCCTCGAAATCGACGATGATGAGATCCCCCTCCGAGGCCAGCACCTGGCCGAGATGGTAGTCGCCGTGGATGCGCGTCTTGGTGGCGCCCCGCAGCGGCCCGGAGGCCAGGTCTCCGATCAGCGCCTCGACCTCGCCGCGCCGCGCCGCGAGCGCCTCGGCGGCCGAACCCGGCGACCAGGCGGTGATCGCGTCGAGCCCGCGGAAGGCGCGGGAGGCCTGATGGCGGGCGTCGTCGGCCAGGGCCTTGAGGTCGGATTCCGTGAACGGCTCGACCGCGAAGGCCGGGTCGTCGGTCGGGGTGGCGAAGGCCTTGTGCAGCTCGGCCGTGCGCTGCCCCAGCAGGATCGCCCAGCGCAGATGCGAGGCGAACGCTTCCTCCGGCGTCGGCGCCTCGCTCTCGGGGGCGAGCACGACGGTGTCGAAATCGCGCCGCAGCCCCTCCAGCATCAGGGTCCAGGCATCGCCCTGATTGAGGACGAATTTCTGAAGGAGCGCGAGCGCCGTGCGGGTGCCGTCCTCGGCAACGTGCTCGACCACGCCGAGCAGCGCCGGCGTGTTGGCGAAATGGGCCTCCTCCGTGAGGAAGCGGCCGATCTCGATCTCCGGATGCGTGCCGGGCTGGAGGCGGCGCAGGAGCTTGAGCATCATCCGGGCGCCGATGGCGATGGAGGTGTTGCTCTGCTCCGCCGAGAGGCGGCGCACGTCGGCGGCCTCGAACGGCACCTCCGGATCGTAGGCCGAGGTCGTCGAGAAGACGATCTGGCCGCGCTCCGAGGGGATCGTCGCGCCGTCGCGCATCGCCTCGATCAGGGCGATCGCGAAGGGCGCGGCGGCTGCGGCCTCGTAGAGCAGGCCGGTGCGCGGGCCCCGCCGCACGCGGGCGACGGCGTGATCAAGCAGGGATTCGTCCTCGCGGCCCTCGTCGACGGCGAGCGGCACGAAGTAGTCCTGGCGCTCGCCATTCGCCAGCGTCACGGCGACCCGCGGCAGCAGGAACTTGCCCTCGCCCGCATCGTCCTTGACGATCGCGCTGTCGTCGACCTGCACGGCCTTGATGCGCGAGCCCTTGGCCCCGAACCAGCGGCGCGAATTGATGAAGGCCGGGGCGACGGTGCGCTCGAAGGCGGTGCGCTCGCGACCCTTGATCAGGGTCTCGACGCCGCCGGTGAGCACCAGCGTGAACAGTTCGGGCGTCGCCGGCTGCGGGCCGATCTCGCCGGTATTCGCCGCCGAGAGCGAGAACCAGTAGAAGCCGTAGGCCGGCAGCGTCAGCAGGTAGGGCAACTCGCCGATGGCCGGGAACTGGCTGCCGCCGGTGAGCTCGACGGGGATCGCGCCGCGCAGGTCCGACAGGTCGAGCTGCACCGCCTGCGGCGCCCGCGAGAGGTTGGCGACGCAGAGGATGCGCTCGCCCTCGTGCTCGCGCAGCCACGCCAGGACCTTGCGGTTCGTCGGATACAGGAACTGGATCGCGCCGCGCCCGAGGGCGACGGAGTTGTTGCGGATCGCGATCATGCGCCGCGTCCAGTTCAGCAGCGAGGTCTGGGCCTGGGTCTGCGCCTCGACGTTGATGGCGTCGTAGCCATAGATCGGGTCCTGGATCGCGGGCAGGAACAGCTTCTGCGGATTGGCCCGCGAGAAGCCGCCGTTGCGGTCGGGCGACCATTGCATCGGCGTGCGCACGCCGTCGCGGTCGCCGAGATAGATGTTGTCGCCCATGCCGATCTCGTCGCCGTAATAGAGCACCGGCGTGCCGGGCATCGACAGGACGAGGGACTTCATCAGCTCGATCTTGCGCCGGTCGTTCTCCAGGAGCGGCGCGAGGCGGCGGCGGATGCCCAGATTGATGCGGGCGCGCCGCTCGGCGGCGTAGAACGACCAGAGATAGTCACGCTCTTCGGCCGTGACCATTTCGAGCGTCAGCTCGTCGTGGTTGCGCAGGAAGATCGCCCATTGGCAGCCCTCGGGGATCTCCGGGGTCTGGCGCATGATGTCGGTGATCGGGTGCCGGTCCTCGCGGGCGATCGCCATGTACATGCGCGGCATCAGCGGGAAGTGGAATGCCATGTGGCATTCGTCGCCGTCGCCGAAATACTGCGCGGTCTCCTCCGGCCACTGGTTGGCTTCCGCCAGGAGCATCCGGTCGGGATAGCTCTCGTCGAGGGCCGCGCGGATCGCCTTGATGACGTCGTGGGTCTCGGGGAGGTTCTCGCAATTCGTGCCGTCGCGCTCGATCAGGTAGGGGATCGCGTCGAGGCGCAACCCGTCCACGCCCATGTCGAGCCAGTAGCGCATCACCTCGATCACGGCCTCCAGCACGGCCGGATTGTCGAAGTTGAGGTCGGGCTGGTGGCTGTAGAAGCGGTGCCAGAAATACTGCTTGGCGACCGGGTCCCAGGTCCAGTTCGAGGCCTCGGTGTCGAGGAAGATGATGCGCGTATCGCCGTACGGCTCGTCGGTGTCCGACCAGACGTAGAAATCCCGCTCCGGCGAGCCGGGAGGGGCCTCGCGGGCGCGCTGGAACCAGGGATGCTGGTCCGAGGTGTGGTTGATGACGAGCTCGGTGATGACGCGCAGGCCCCGCTCATGCGCCGCCGCCACGAAGGCCCGGAAATCCTCCATCGTCCCGTAGGAGGGATTGATGTCGCGGTAATCGGCGATGTCGTACCCGTCGTCGCGCAGGGGCGACGGGTAGAACGGCATCAGCCAGATCGCCGTCACGCCAAGGTCGCGGACATAGTCGAGCTTCTGGGTCAGGCCCTCGAAGTCGCCGATCCCGTCATTCGTCGAGTCGAAGAACGACTTGACGTGGATCTGGTAGATGATGGCGTCACGGTACCATTGCGGATCGCTGCGATCGATCATCGCGTCGCTGCCTCACGTCACTTCGAGAGCGGGGCCGGCGCGCACGACGCCGGGCTGCGAGCCTGCTGAGCCCGCTTCTTGGCGAGAACGCGACGGACACGCCGCTTTCTGCCGATCTCACGTCGGAGCCGGTTCAAACAACCCGGCGCGGGCGGATGCGCCAGACGATCGCCGAGCGTTCGGCGGGGTCCAGCGCGATGCGGTGGCTCTTGCCGTAGAGCTCGAACGTGTAGCCCTGCAGCAGATCCTCGACCTCGACGGCACCGTCGTCGGGCAGGCCGAACAGCCAGAGCGGCACCTCGTAGGTGCATTCCTGGCGGTTCTTCGGGTCGAGATTGACCATCACGAACACGCAATTGTCCCGCTCCGGCGTCACCTTCGCGTAGGCGATGATGTTGTCGTTGAACGCGCCGGTGAAGTGGATATTGCGGAAGTCCCACAGGGCCGGGTTGTCCCGGCGGGCCTGATTGAGCTTGATGATGTGCTCGCGAATGTTGCCGGGGCGGTGGTAGTCCCACGCCTTCAGCTCGTATTTCTCCGAGTCGAGATACTCTTCCTTGCCCGGATACGGCGCGGCCTCGCACAGTTCGAAGCCGTTGTAGATGCCGTAGATCGATGAGAGCGTCGCCGCGAGCGTCGCCCGCACGATGAAGCCCGGCCGGCCGCTCGTCTGGAGATAATACGGATTGATGTCCGGCGTGTTCGCGAAGAAGTTCGGGCGGTAGTACTCGCCCATCTCGCCGGCGAGTTCGAGCGCGTACTCGGTCAGCTCGGCCTTCGTGTTGCGCCACGTGAAGTAGGTGTAGCTCTGCTGGTAGCCGGCCTTGGCGAGCTTCTTCATCATCTTCGGCCGGGTGAAGGCTTCGGCGAGGAAGATCGCGTCGGGATAGGCCGCGTTCACCTCCCCCAGCATCCACTCCCAGAACGGGATCGGCTTGGTGTGCGGGTTGTCGACGCGGAAGATGCGGGCGCCGTGGGCGCACCAGCCGAGCACGATGTCGCGCAGCTCGATCCAGAGCGAGGGCAAGGCCCCGCCGTAGAAGTGGACGTTGGAGATGTCCTCGTACTTCTTCGGCGGATTCTCGGCGAATTTCAGCGTGCCGTCGGGCCGCCACTCGAACCATTCGGGATGGTTCTTGATCCAGGGATGGTCCGGCGAGCACTGGATCGCGAAGTCGATCGCGACCTCCATGCCGTGGGCGTGGCTCGCCGCGACCAGCTGGCGGAAATCCTCCAGGGTGCCGAGTTCCGGGTGGACGGCCTCGTGGCCGCCCTCCTCCGAACCCACCGCGTAGACCGAGCCGACATCCCCCTCCAACGCCTTGAGGGTGTTGTTCTTGCCCTTGCGGTTGGTTTTCCCGATCGGGTGGATCGGCGTGAAGTAGAGCACGTCGAAGCCCAGTTCGCGGATCTCCGGCAGGCGCGCGATCACGTCCTTGAAGGTACCGTGGCGGTTCGGGTCGCCCGATTGCGAGCGCGGGAAGATCTCGTACCAAGCGGAGAAGCGGGCGGCCAAGCGGTCGGCGATGACCGGGACATTCACCGGATAGCGCGAGAGGTTCACCCGCTCGGCGTTGCGCCGGACCAGCGAGGCGGCCTCGGGCGCCAGGATCTTCTGCAGGATCGCGGGCGAGCCCTCGGGCTCCGCCGCGAGCGACGCGATCAGGGCTTTGAGACGCTCCTTGTCGCGGCCCTCCGCGAGGTCGGCGGCGATCTGGACGAGCTCGACGCCCTCGATCGTCTCCAGCCGCACGTCGACGCCCGCGTCGCGCTTCTTCAGCGTGTCGCGGACCCAGGACGAGAAGCCGTCGCGCCACGCCTCGATGGTGAACTCGTAGCGGGCGTTCTTCTCCAGTGGGAAATGGCCGGCCCAGCGGTCGTTGTCGACGAAGATCATCGGGTCGCGCCGCCACGTCGCCGCGCCGACGACGCGGGAGAGGATCGCCGCGTTGATGATCTCGTGGCCGTCGGAGAAGATGTCGGCCTCGACCCGCACCTGCTCGCCGACGACGCGCTTGACCGCCGAGCGGCCGCCGTCGATCTCGGGACTCACCGCCTCGATGACGACGCGGCCCTGGCCGTCGGGCGTGGTGGAGGGCGGGGGCGCGGCGACCTTGGCGCGCTCTGCCACGAGAATGCGCAGCTCGCCGGGCGTCAGATCGATGCTGGCGCCGGGATGGAAGGCGATCGGCTCGGCATCCGGTGTGCGGTCGAGGAAGCTGCCGAGCAGGCCGCCGGTTCGGGCGATCAGCGCGCCGGCATCGACGGGCGCGGGCGTCTCCCCGGGATTGTAGAGCACCAGCGTCGCCGAGTTCGCGGAGGCCGCGTGGCCGGTATCGGTGCGGAACAGGGCGACGAAGGGGGCGTCGGGCGCCGAGAGACGCATCTGCGCCCCCTCGACATTGGCCGCCGGGACCTCGGCCTTCAGGGCGTTGATCGCGGCGATGGTGCCGGAGATGTCGATGCCGGTCTCGTGCTCGCGCGAGCCGGGGCTCGTCTCGACCACGTGGAGCGCGCGGCGATAGCCCCATTCGTAGCCGATCGGCATCAGCACGCCCGCCGAGAAGAAGGCGGCGAGCGCGTAGCGGGCCTTGAGCCGGGCGGCCACGGCCTCGGGCCCGCCGGGGATCTCGGCGGCCAGCCGCGCCATGTCGTGATTCTCGGGGAAGGCGATGGAGGGCGCCACCACCCGCAGGCGCTCGTACTGCTCCAGGGCCCAGGGCGCCTTGAGGTTCCACCAAGCGAAGGAGTTGAACAGGTAGTCGAAGCCCGCGCCCGCCGTCGCCTGCGCCTCCTCGAAGGTGCAGCCGAGCGTCTCGGCGGCGAACAGGGTTTGCGGCTCGCGCGCCTTGGCGGACCGGATCAGGGCGCGCCAGACATCCGGCGGCACCTTGTAGGCGGCGTCGCAGCGGAAGCCGCGCACGCCGAGCGTCTGCAATTTGGCGATGTAGCCATCGAAGATATGCGTCAGCTCCGAGCGCGCGTGCTCGGAATGATAGTCGAGTTCGATCAGGTCGCCCCAGACCGTGCGCTTGCTCGGATCGTCGGGATCGATCGCCGCCGGACTGACCGGCTTGCCCTCGCTGTCGCGCACGAACAGGTCCGGCCGCTCGTGGAGCAGGCGGGCGTTGTCGGCGGTGTGGTTGATGACGAGGTCGCTCATCACCGCGATGCCCTGCGCGGCGGCTTCCCTGCAGAAGCGGGCGATCTGCTCGTCGTCCGGTGTCCCGTCCTGATCGCGGAAGCGGTCGTCGAGCCGGTCGAGATCGGCCACCGCGTAGAGGCTGCGCGAGCCGCCGGTCTGGTGGAAGGGGTTGAGGTAGATCCAGTCGAAGCCGAGCCCGGCGATCCGCGGCAGCTCCGCGGTCCAGGCCGAGACCGTGCCGACGAGGAGCGGGAACAGGTTGTAGATGCGCGGTCCCTCGGCGCGGGGCGCGAAGGCGGCGGGCAGCGCCACGGTTCCCGCGTCGGTCCGCGCTGCGGGCGTCACGGCGGTGTTCGGTGCGTTCATTCTCGCCTCCGTCTTCTGGCTCGGGCGTCGTTTCGCGTGATGGTCGGCGGTTCAGTCGTGAGACGGGCCGTCAGGCGGTCCGTCGCAGCACCAGATAGGGCAACGTCCCGAAGTGCCGACCGAGATCGAGCCGGCCGTCGGCCGCCTCGACGGTCTCGCCGCCGATCACGTCGGTCCAGCGGCTGCCCTCGGGCACGGTCAGCGTCGTTCCGGCGAAGGCCTTGCCGTCCCACGCCCCCTCCGGCGTCAGCCGGGCGACGAGGCGGGGCACGGCCACGATCAGGTCGTCCTCGCCGGAGGTCGCCGCCGAGCGGGTGAAGGCAATCACGTGCTCCGCGCGCTCACCCTCGGCGGCGAGCGGCCGGTAATCGGCATCGGCGTAGAAGGCGGGCCGCGCGGCGCGGTCGATGAGGAGCCGCGCCAGCGTCGCCTGCTTGACCCGGCCGTCGGCCCAGGATGCCATCAGCGCGGCGGGCGCGGTGCCCGCCTCCAGGGACCGTTCGCGGGCCGGATAATCGACCAGCCGTCGGTTGTCGGGATCGACGAACGAGAAGTCCCAGAACTCCGTGCCCTGGTAGGTGTCGGGGATGCCCGGCAGGGTGCATTTGAGCACCGTGCGGCCGAGGCCCGCGATCATGCCGAGATAGGCCAGACGGCGGGCGAAGGGCCGCAACCGCGCGAGGCAGTCCGAGCCTGGGGCCACCAACGCGGCGAACAGCCCGTGGACCGCCCCCTCATAGGCCTCGTCCACGTTGACCCAGCTCGACCGGCGCTTGCTCTCGCGGAGCGCCTTCTCGGCATAGGCGTCGAGGCGCTTGCGGAAATCCTCGATCTCGCCCGCGTCGTCGCCCTCCAAGAGTTCCAGGGGCCATGCGCCGAGGATCGCCTGGAGGAACATCCACTGGTCGTTGGCGTCGGGCGCCGCCTCGCCCTCGACCTGGCGGATGTGGGGCGCGGAGGCGCGCCGCCACGTGTCCCAGGCGCGGGCCCACTCCTCCGGCAATTCCGACAGGGCGAGCTGGCGCGAGCGGGCATCCTCGCCGCGCTTGGTGTCGTGGGTGGCCGTGGTGATCATCGCGTTCGGCCAGTCGCGCGCCCGCGCCGTCTGGAGCGCGTGGAAATGCTCCAGATCGATCCCGTACTCGCCGGGATCGCCCCCGACCTCGTTGAGCGCCAGCAGGGGCACGTAGCGGTAGAACAGGGTGTCTTCGAGGCTCTTGGCCATCACCGGGCCGGTGAGCTGCTGGAAGCGGCGGCGGAAGCGCAGGACCACGCCCGGGTCCGGCTGGCCGGCGCCGCCGACATCGATCCGGCCGAGCAGGGCATTCGCGGCGAAATCGTGCACCGAGCGGTCCGGCAGGGCGCTCCAGCGCTTGGCCTTGCGCACGGCGCCCTCGATCAGGGCCACATCCTCGTCCTCGACTTCGGTCTCGTCGAGATCCCCCGGCAGATACGAGCGGTAGACGGGGAAGCGCGCCACGATCTCAATCAGCGCCCGGCGGATGGCGTTGGTCGAGAAGTCGCGGGTGCGCCGGTCCGCATCGGCGATCTGCTTGAGGTCGCCGGTCATCACCTCCAGTTCGGAGGCGAAGCTGATCTCGAGGATCTCGGCCTTGGCGGCGCGGAACTGGAAGCCGTAGGGCTCGTCCACCTCCGTCGCCCAGGCGTAGAACTTCTCGATCCGCGATCGCAGTTTCTGATCGACGAGGATGCCGTCGAGCTGGTTCAGAACGTCGTAGCCGGTGGTTCCGGCGACCGGCCAGTCCCGCAGCTTCTCGCCGGGTTCCAGGATCTTCTCGACCACGATGTAGAAGCCGGGGCCCACCGCCGCCTGGAGCGCGCGGGCATAGCCGAGCGGATCGGCCAGCCCGTCGATGTGATCGATGCGCAGGCCGTCGATGCGGTCCTCGCGGATCAGGCGGAACAGCAGTTCGTGCGACTTCTGGAAGACGTCCGACAGCTCGACGCGCAGGCCGGCCAGCGAGTTCACGTCGAAGAAGCGGCGGTAGTTGATGTCGCTCGACGCGATCCGCCAATGGGCCAGTCGGTAGCTCTGCTGCTCGAGCAGCCGATGCAGCGGCCCGAAGGAATCCGGATAGTCGCGGTTGCCGTTGAGCAGGTGCAGCGCCCGGTCGATCGCCGCGGCGATCTGCGGCGAGGCGCGCACGGCCCCGGCGAGGTCGCGCTTGAGCGCCTCGGCCGCCTCGGGCAGGGCGCGGCGGCGCTCGGGGTGCGTCTCCTCCCCCATGGCGCGCAGCTGCTCGGAGATCTTGAGCACGTCCGCCGACATGTCGTCGCCGATCTCGCCGAGCGCGGCGAGCGCCCGGTTGAGAATCGTCGGATAGTGGAGCGGGCAGATCGGGAATTGATGCTCGTAGTGCCAGACGCTGAAGGCGCCGGCCGCTTCGTCGAACTTCAGTTCCAGCGTGCCCTTCTCCAGCGCCTCGCCGTAGCGTTCGCCGAGGAAGGGAATGACGAGCTTGCCGTTGGCGCCGAGGCGCTCCCAATCGATGTCGTAGGCGTTGGCATCCGGCGACAGGCCGCCCCATTCGAGGACCGACAGCCACCAGGGATTGTCCGCCCCGCCGACGCCCATGTGGTTCGGCACGATGTCGAGCAGGAGCTTGAGGCCGTGCGCGTGCAGGGCGTCGGTGAAGCTCCGGAATCCCTCTTCGCCGCCGATCTCCGGGTTGATCTGCGAATGGTCGACGATGTCGTAGCCGTGGGTCGAGCCGGGCCGCGCCCTCTGGAGCGGCGAGGCGTAGACGTGGCTGACCCCGAGCTTGGCGAGATAGGGGACGATCTTTTCCGCGTCCGCGAAGGTGAAGCCCTCGTGGAATTGCAGGCGGTAGGTCGCCCGCGGCGGGGCCGAACTGAGCCGTGCGGCGCCCGAGCGGGGGCCCCGTTCCTCGGCGGAGAGGGCGGCGGCCAGCTTGGCGAGCGGCCCGCCCGGCGCGGCGATGGCCTCCAGATTCCGGTCGAGCTTGCGCCGCCAGTTCGGGTAACCCTCGGTCGAGCCCGGCACGTTGGCCTGGGACAATTCCCCGACCACGTCCTCGTACTGGACGGCGGTGAGGATCGAGGGCGCGCGGGCAAGGTAGCGCGCGGCGGCCTCGAAGGGAGCGTGCTCCGGCGGCTCGGCGCTGGGGAGAAGCTGCTGCGAGGCCAGGGCCTCCGCGAGGCGCCAACGCTCGGTGACGCGCTCGACGCGCTCGGCCTCGGCCCGTTCGGCGTCGTAGAGGCCGAGCGACTGGCGCGTATCGGTGTCGACGCCGCGCCACCAGCCGACGAAGGTCGGCAGGTCGTGGGTGGTGATCGCGGTGAGCGCGTCCTTCGGGTAGGCGTCCGGGCTCTTGAAGGCGCCGCCATGCTCGCGCTCGAAGGCGAGGATGCGATAGCTGAGGATGCCGGACGCCATCAGGGCGTCGGAGAAGCCCTCGGGCGCCGTGCCGAGATCCTCGGCGATGACGAGGCACTTGGCGCGGTGGCTCTCCAGCCGCAGGACGGCGAGCATCGGCTCGAACGGCATCAGGACGTAGGCGCCTTCACGGGCCGATTTGCCGAGCGGGATCAGGAACAGGCGGGCGAGCTGGAAGGCGTGGTCGATGCGGATGGCGCCGGCATGGCGCATATTGGCCTTCACCAGCGCACGGAACGCCTTGAGGCCGTCGCGCTCCATCTCCAGCGGATCGAAGGCGGGCAGGCCCCAATCCTGCCCCTTGGGCGCCAGCAGATCCGGCGGGGCGCCGATCGACACGCCGTTGGCGAAGCGCTCAGGGTGAGACCAGATCTCGGAGCCGCCGCGATCCGCGCCGACGGCGAGGTCGCGGTAGAGGCCGAGCCGCATGCCGGTCGCCAGCGCGAGTTCGGAGGCCGCCTTCAGCTGGCTGTCGGCGAGGTATTGCAGGAAGACATGGTAGCCGATCCGGTCGGCGTTCTCCGCGGCGAAGGCCGTGACGGCTTCCGTCCCCGCGCGGCGGAACGGCTCCGGCCAGTCGCCGAGCCAGTGGGCGCCGTTCTGGCGGAAATGTTCGGACAGGGCGTCGAAGGTCGCGTGCGATTCGAGGTCCTCGCCGCCCTCGCTGCGGAAGGCGGCGAAGTCGGGATCCGCGCCGCGCCGGGCGTCCGAATCCTCCCAGTAGGTCTCGAGGATGGGGGCCAGCACCTCCCAGACGCCGGCATGATCGACGAGGGCGGTGTCGCGCAGGGTCTCGATCCGGGAGCGGTGGCTCTCGAGCAGGGTGCTGGCGCGGCTCCCGGCGAAACCCGGCAGGACGCCGGGCTCGATATAGAGCGTCTCCAGGAACAGCCGCGAGGACGGCGAATACGGGGAGATCTTGCCGCGATCCGACGGAAACAGCGCGTGGGCCGGGCTCAGACCCAGGAACGAGGCCCCGCGCAGGCCCGCGTCCCGGGCGGCGCGCCCGGCATCGGCGTACGTGCCGATGCCGAGATTGTCGGGCGAGCGAAGGCCGTAGAGCTGGGTCGCGAGGCCCCAGTCGCGGGCCCCGTCCTCGGCATAGGCGCGCGGGCGCCAGCAGCGCTGCGGGGCCGAGACGATCCAGGTATTGGCCTTGCGCTCGCCGAAGGACACGGTGAGACGATGATAACCGGGCGTCAGCGGCGGGAGATCGAAGCCGATTCCCTCCGCGCCGGGCGTCAGCGCCGCGCGGCCCTCGCGGGCACGGTCATGCTCGTCCACGAGGCGCCACGTCACGGTGCCGCCGGTGGCCTCGATCCGAAGCGGCACGCGCAGGGTCCGGCGCGCCTCCGCCGCGAGCAGCGGCGGCGCGATGGCGGCGCGCACCGCCTCCACCGCTTCGAGGCTGCGCGCGATCGCGCCGTCATCGCCCGCGGGGAAGCCGAGGGCTTCGAGCATCCCGCGGCGGACCTCCAGCGGCGTGTCGACCCGTTGCCCGAAGGCGTCGGTGAAGCCGTCGGCGATGCCGACGAGGGTGGCGAGTTGTTCGAGGAGACTCACGTCGGACACGCCCACCTTCTCTGTCGCTTGATCAGTCACGCTGGGCCGCTCCGAGAAGGAACACGCCCGTCCAGGATGGGAGCTGGCCGGATTGCCGCGAAAGGCCGTTCGACCAGATCACCTGCTCGCCCGCGAACGTCACGGCGTGGTCGTCGTCGCCGAAATTGGCGATGAAGCGCAGGGTGCCGCCCGCGTAGCGCCACGCGACGTCGATCACCCCCGGTGCCGGCAACGTCGCGGTCGCGCCGCGATAGGCGGTCTTGGTCAGCGGCACGACGTTCTGGTGGCGGATCTGGAGCAGATTGCGGGTGTCGGCCCAGACCGCGCGATGCGGCTCGCGTTCCGCCTCGTCCCAGTCGATCTTCGAATCCGTGAAGGTCTTCTCCTCGGTGGGATCCGGGATCACGGAGGTGTCGTCGGCGAACGCCGCGAAGCTCTTGAACTCGCGCCGCCGCCCCTCGCGCACCGCCTTGTTCAGCTCTTCGTCCGGCGCGAAATCGACGAAGAACAGGAACGGCGCAGAGGCCGACCATTCCTCGCCCATCCACAGCATCGGGATCTGCGGCGCGAGCAGCAGCCCGGCCCGGGCCAGCGCCAGCCTCGCGGGATCGGCGAGGTGGTTCAGCCGCTCGCCCAGCGCCCGGTTGCCGACCTGATCGTGGTTCTGAAGGAAGGTGACGAAGGCCGAGGGCGGCAGATGCGCCGAGGGTTCGCCGCGGGGATGGTTGTCGAGCGTCGGGAATGGCTCGCCCTGATAGGCGAAGCCCTCGGCGAGGCTGCGGGCCAAGTGTTCCAGCGGCCTGTCCGCGAAGCTCGCGTAATAGCCCGCATCCTCACCCGTCAGCAGGACGTGCCAGCCGTGATGCAGGTCGTCGGCCCATTGCGCGCTGTGCAGGATCGGCTTGGCCGACGCGTCGCGCTCCAGCCAGGAGGCTTGGTTCGCCTCGTTCTCGAGGATCAGGTGGACATGCCGGTCCGGGAAGGTCTTCCGGATCGTCTCGCCGAGCTCGGCCAGGAAGTGCTTCTCGGAATCGTCGAGGATGGCGTGCACCGCGTCGAAGCGGATGCCGTCGAAATGGTACTCCTCCAGCCAGTACAGCGCGTTCTCGATGAAGTAGTCGCGAACGATCCGGCCCGATTCCTTGCCGTCGAAATTGATCCCGGCGCCCCAGGGGGTCTGGTGCCGCTCGGTGAAGAAGGTCTTGGCGTAGGAATGAAGGTAATTCCCGGCCGGACCGAAATGGTTGTAGACGCAATCGATCAGCACCATCAGCCCCTTGGCGTGGGCGCTGTCGATCAGGCGCTTCAGATCCTCCGGGCGTCCGTAGACGGAATCCGGTGCGTAGGGCAGCACGCCGTCGTAGCCCCAATTGCGGGTGCCCTTGAAGTCGGCGAGCGGCAGCAACTCGATGGCGGTAATGCCGAGATCGGCCAAGTCGTCGAGGCGCTTCTCCAGGCCGGCATAGGTGCCTTCCGGCGTCGCGGTGCCGACATGCACCTCGTAGACGACGGCCTCCTCCCAGGGGCGCCCGGTCCACGCCGCATCGGTCCAGTCGAAGGCGTTCGGGTCGATCACCTCGGAGAGGCCCGAGACGTCGTCCGGCTGGAAGCGCGAGGCAGGGTCGGGCACGACGAAATCGCCGCCGATCCGGAAGCCGTAGCGGGCGCCGGGCTTCACGCCGGGCAACGTCGCCACACGCCAGCCTTCGCCGGCCTCCGGAATCGGGTGATCCGATCCGTCGACCACGAGGGTCACGTCGTCCGCGGTGGGGGCCCAGAGGGCGAACCGCACTCCGTCCTCGGCAAGCTCGCTGCCGAACCGCATCGCATGGGCGCGCCGCATCAGGCCACCGCTCTCCGCTGGAAGGTCAAAGGTCATCCGGCCCGGCGGGCGTGTCCTCGTGTCTCACAAGGCGCCGCGCCAACGCTTGTTCCCAGAAGCGGCAGTTATGGCGGTCCCGGCCCGCGACAACCGGGCATGGCCCGGGAATCGCTGCACTGCACGCAAAATGCTTCAGACATGCGAAGGGCGCCCCGCCGGTTCCGGCGGGGCGCCCTTCGCGAAGGCCATGCTCTCGATGGAGGGAGTTACGCCTCGATCGTCGGGCCGCCGCCCTCGGAGCGGCGCTTGGCCATGAACGCATCGAACTGCTCGCGGTCCTTGGCCCGCTTCAGCTCCTCGACGAAGTCGGCGAAGGCTTGGCTCTCCTCTTGGAGCGCCCGGCGGCGCGCCTCGAGCCGATCCAATTCGGCCTTGCGGTACTCTTCGAAGGCCCAGTTGCCGCTGGGGGCACGGTAACCGGTGCCCCCCTTCGCCGCCTCGAAAGCGCGGGCAAAGCGCGACTGACCGTTGGTGCTGCCCAGGCTCCAGGCGCCGCTGCGGGCGAATTCCCGCATCTGATCGAGGGCGGGATAGCCCGCGATCTTCCAGGCCACATAGGCGACGGCGACCGGCCAGAAATAGATGAAACTCACCACGATCGCGCCGATCTCGATCGAGCGCTTCGGAAACGGGCCATTGCGGTGCGATGCGCCGCTGGACCAGGGAGACGTAGAGGACGTGTTCACGGCTGAAGGCTCCGGGGTGTGAATGTGAACAACATTCACATGCGGGGCCGCCTCGGCGGTTTCAAGGGGCGGGCTTCACCCTTTCGCCGGCTCCATGCACGAGAGCGAGCACGCCCGCGCGCAGCAACTCGTACTTGTCCGGTCCGCTCTTGGGCAATTGGCCGGCGGCCGAGAGGGTGGCGATGCCGTGGGAGAGCGCCCAGACCTCGAGTGCCAGGAAGCGCGGATCGACGCCGTTGAACCCCTCGGGGAAGGTCGCCCGCAGGGCCTCGACCAGGAGGTCGAACGGGTTCGGCCGGTCGGGCGCGGGCGCCGGGGCGGCGGCACCCCGCACCTCGAAGATCGCCGCGTAGTAGCCCGGCTCCTCCTCGGCGAAGGCCAGATAGGCTTCGCCCATCCGGGTGAAGCGCTCCAGCGGCGTGCCCCGGCCGGCCAGCGCCCGCGCCAGACGCTCGGCGAGGTCGGAGAAGCCGCGGCCGGCGACCTCTTCGAGCAGAGCCTCGCGCCCGCGGAAATGGCGGTACAGGGCAGCGGGCGTCACCCCGACGAGACGGGCGGCGTCGACCAGGGTGAATCCACCGATGCCGCGCTCGGCGATGAAGCGGCGCGCGGCCTCGATCAGCGCCTCCTTGAGGTTGCCGTGGTGGTAGCTGCGCCGGTCGCCCGGTCCCTCGCGCCAGGGTCGCACCCCGTTCCTCCTCGCTCCGCCGGCCACCGGGGCCGCTCACGGGTACGCGCGTCACCCGTTCCCGGTTTCGGCAGGGCCGCGCGAAAGCGCCTTTTCTCGCGACTCGGCCGGTGAGTCGACCGCTTTCCGGGTCCGTACCAGCCACTGACCGCGCCGGATGACCGATTGCCCGGCCCACGGGCGCTTTTGAGGCTTGACGAGGCCAGGATATGAAACGTTATAAAGTTACATATCACAGGAGTTCCAATGTCCTCGACCGACACCCGCCTCCCCGTCACGGTGCTGTCCGGCTTCCTCGGCGCGGGAAAGACGACCCTGCTCAACCACGTCCTCAACAACCGCGAGGGCCGCCGCGTCGCGGTGATCGTCAACGACATGAGCGAGGTGAATATCGACGCCGACCTCGTCCGCGACGGCGGCGCGAACCTGTCGCGCACCGACGAGCGGCTGGTGGAGATGACCAACGGCTGCATCTGCTGCACCCTGCGCGACGATCTCTTGGCCGAGGTGCGCCGCCTCGCCGGTGAGGGCCGCTTCGATTACCTCCTGATCGAGGGGACCGGCATCGCCGAGCCGCTGCCCGTGGCCTCGACCTTCTCGTTCCGCGACGAGGCGGGCCGCGCACTGAGCGACGTCGCCCGGCTCGACACGATGGTCACCGTGGTCGACGCGATGAATCTCCTGAAGGATTACGGCTCGAACGCGTTCCTGCGCGATCGCGGCGAGATCGCGGGCGAGGACGATGCGCGGACCCTGGTGGATCTCCTCGTCGAGCAGATCGAGTTTGCCGATGTCGTCGTGATCAACAAGGCTGGGGATGTGAGCCCCGCGCAGCGCGACCTCGTCCGCTCGGTGGTGCGCTCGTTGAACGCTGATGCCCGCATCGTCGAGGCCACGCAGGGCCGGGTGCCGCCGGAGGCGATCCTCGATACCGGCCTGTTCGACGAGGAGAAGGCCCAGGAGCACCCGCTCTGGTTCAAGGAACTCTACGGCGCACACGAGCACGTCCCGGAAACCGAGGAATACGGCATCACCTCCTTCGTCTACCGGGCGCGTCGGCCCTTCGACCCCGCGAAGTTCCAGGCCTTCGTCGACACGACCTGGCCGGGGCTGATCCGGGCGAAGGGCCATTTCTGGCTCGCCACCCGGCCCGACTGGGTCGGCGAGTTCTCCCTCGCCGGCGCGGTGGCGCATGTCGGCGCCATGGGCTTCTGGTGGGCGGCGGTGCCGCGCCGCCGCTGGCCCGAGGAGGAGGTGTTCCGCGAGCGGCTGCATTCGGTGTGGACCGACAATTGGGGCGACCGGCGCCAGGAACTCGTCTTCATCGGCCGCGAGATGGATCAGGCGGCCATTCGATCGGCGCTGGATGCCTGCCTCGTGGGGACGGAAGAGGCCCGGTTCGACGCGGAGGCCTACCGCACCCTGTCCGACCCGTTCCCGGCCTGGCGCCGGGAGGCCGCCTGACGCTCGATGGGCTTCGTCAGCCTCAAGGATTGGCGCGCCCGCTCCGCCGCGCTTGCCGAAGCGGCGCGGCGGGCCAAGGCGCTGCTCGCCCCGGCGCTCGGGCTGACCGAGGAGGATGCGCTCTCGGTCAACGAGATCGCCTGTAACCATTCCACCTGCCCCGGCGTCGAGACGGTGGTGCTGATCATGCGCTGGGGCGAGCCGACCCGTGCCCTGCGCCGGCCCTGCGGTCTCGCCGCGATCACCGAGGCCGACGTCGCGGCACTCGTGGCGGAGGAGGCGGCGCTGCGCGGCGCGTGAAGGCGGAATGCCTCAGCGCCCGCTGCCGGCACGATGTCCGGCATCGTCCGGTTCCGGGAGCAAAGCCGGCTTTCATCATTCCGTCGTGGGCGCCGTGGGAGTAGGCCTGGGCGAACGCTCCCGCAGCAGCCCCGGCCGAGCACGGACATGACCATCAAGCTGAGACCGCTGGAGCGCGAGGATCTCCTCTTCGTGCATCAGCTCAACAACAACGACAGCATCATGCGCTACTGGTTCGAGGAGGCCTACGAGTCCTTCGCCGAATTGGCGCAGCTCTACGAGCGCAACATCCACAACCAGACCGAACGGCGCTTCATCATCGCCACCGAGCGCGGCGAGCCCGCCGGGATGGTCGAGCTCGTCGAGATCAACCACCTGCACCGGCGCTGCGAATTCCAGATCGCGATCCACCCCGATCATCAGGGGAAGGGCTACGCCAAGCGCGCCACCCGCATCGCCATCGATTACGCGTTCAAGGTGCTCAACATCCACAAGCTGTACCTGCACGTGGACAAGGACAACAAGCGCGCCGCCGGCATCTACGAGAGCTGCGGCTTCCGTCCGGAGGGCATCCTCAGGGACGAGTTCTTCGTGAACGGCCGCTACCGCGACGCGGTGCGCATGTGCCTGTTCCAACCGCACTATCTCGCCGAGCGCGGCGCCGGCGCGGTGACCGAACCCGTGCTCAAGACCTGAAAACGGGATCGGCCCCCACCCGGAACGGATGAGGGCCGACATCACGAAGAGTGGTGGACGCCGCGCCCCAACCTTTCGGAGGGGCGCGACCGTGAGGGCCCGTGTTACCGGCCGCCAGCGCCGCCGCGGCCGGCTTCCGAGCCACCCGTCGAGCCGCCGCTCTTCATGCCGCCGGCCTCACCCCCGCGCATGTTGCCGCCCATCGAACCGCGGTCGGCACCCCGGTCGGCTCCGCCCTTGTCCGAGGCGTTGCGGATGTTGTTGCCGCCGCGATCGCCCGACTCGCCACCGCGCATGCCGGCATTGCGCATGCCGTCGCGCTCCATGCCCTTGTTCTCGCCCCGGGCCTCGCCCGTCGCCTTGTTGCGCGCCTGCTCGTTGCCGCGCATCTCGTTGCGCTCGTTGCGCTCCGCCCCGCGGGTCTCGGAACGGCTGGAGCTGCGCACGTCCGTGCGGCTGGAACGGCTCTCGCTGTAGCCAGCATTGATCGCCCCGCCGCTCCGCTCGGTGGTCGAGACGGTGGTGGAGAGACGGCGGTATTCCGGCGAACCGTAGAGGACGCGCTGGCCGCGGATCGTCACGTAACGGCGCTCTTCGCTGACGCTGACGAGACGGCGGTATTCCGGCGAGCCGTAGATCACCCGCTGGCCGCGGATGGTGACGTAGCGGCGCGGACCGCTCGACCGGCGCTCAGTGACGATCAGGCGACGATACTCGGGCGAGCCGTAGACGACGCGCTGGCCGCCGATGAACACGTAGCGACCCTCGCGGCGGTAGCCGCCATCGACCGTGGTCGAGGTCGAGCGCACGTCGGTGCGGCTGCTGACCCGGCTGCGGTCGCTGTCGCGCAGGTTGGTGCGCTCACTGCGGGACTCGCCCCGCATCCGCTCGCCGCGATCCCCCCGCTCGGCCGTGTCGCGTCCGGCGCGCCCGTCCATGCCGCGCTCGCCGCGACCGTCGCGGGCCATCGCGCCCTTGCTGTCATCCTTGCCCGACTCACGGCCGGCCGTCTCGCCCCGTCCGGCCCTGTCGGCGCCTTTGCCCATCTCCTTGCCGGACATGGCATCGCTGCCGCGGGCTTGCATGTCGCCGCCACGGGTTTGGGTGTCGCCGCCGCGGTTCTGCATGCCGCCTGAGGACGCGCCCCGCTCGCTGCCCGCCTGCATGCCGCCGCGCTCGCCCGCACCGGCCGCGCCCTGCGCGTAGACCGAAGTGCTCATCAGCAACGCAGCAAGACCAAGTGCAACCGTTCTCATTGGCGTAACCTCCGAATTCGAAAGACGCCATCAAACGCGGCAAGTGTCGAAACGGTTCTCCGAAAAAACTCAGTAGCCATGGAATGATTTTCGCCAGCACTTGCGGCAATGTACGTAGCTGAAAGCTTGGCCTTAAGGATGCGATGTCGAGTACAGGGGGTTTGCATACTGTCCGGGCAGCGTCTTCGAGGGCGACGGCGGGCGGGCGTGGCCGCCCCGATGCGTTCGCCAACGGCATCGTTTGCGGGGTCCGCCGCGCGTCCACCGGGGCGCGAAAGGTCGAATCGGTCCAAAAGTCTTGCATCCGCCCGATTTTCTGCCGATGAGGCGCCCTCACCGGGCAGGGTCGCCGGATCGAGCGGCAACGGCCGCGCACAGTATCGTTGAGCGGGGAGCGTTGAGACCGATGAGCGAAGCGCCGCGGGAGTTGGGATCGGCCGATATCCAGAAGGTTCTGGAGCTGCTGCCCCACCGCTACCCGTTCCTGATGATCGACAAGATCATCGAGATCGATCGCGACGAGAGCTGCATCGGCATCAAGAACGTCACCGCCAACGAGCCGCAATTCACCGGACACTTTCCGGGCATGCCGGTCTTCCCCGGCGTCCTGCTGATCGAGGCCATGGCCCAGACCGCGGGCGCGATCTGCTGCCGCCACATCATCGGCGACCGCGCGGCGGAGCTGAAGACCAAGCAGGTCTTCTTCATGACCATCGACAAGTGCAAGTTCCGCAAGCCCGTCGTCCCCGGCGACCAGGTGCGGCTGCACATGACCAAAATGAAGCAGCGCAAGACGATGTGGTGGTTCCGGGGCGAGGCCCGCGTCGACGGTATCCTCGTCGCCGAGGCCGAGATCGGCGCCATGCTGGTGACGGAGTGAGCGCCTTGGTGAGCCCTTCGCGAGACGGCATCCACCCGAGCAGCGTGATCGAGGACGGCGCCCGCCTCGGCGAGGGCGTGCGGATCGGGCCGTTCTGCCATGTCGGCCCCGAGGTGACGCTCGGCGATGGCTGCGAACTGATCAGCCACGTGGTCGTCGCGGGGCGCACGACGATCGGCGCGCGGACGAAGATCTACCCGTTCGCCTCGATCGGTCACCCGCCGCAGGACCTGAAATATCGCGGCGAACCCTCGACGCTCGCCGTCGGCTCCGATTGCCTGATCCGCGAGGGTGTCACCATGAACCCCGGCACCGCGGGGGGCGGGCTGGAGACCACGGTCGGCAATCACTGCGCCTTCCTGGCCAACAGCCATGTCGGCCATGATTGCCGCGTCGGCGACCACGTCATCTTCTCCAACAACGTGATGCTGGCCGGCCATTGCACGGTCGGCAACTACGCGATCCTGGGTGGGGGCGCGGCGGTGATCCAGTTCGCCCGCGTCGGCGACCACGCCTTCGTCGGCGGGCTGTCGGGCCTGGAGAACGACTGCATCCCCTACGGGATGGTGCTGGGCAACCGCGCCTATCTCTCGGGCCTCAACATCATCGGCCTCCAGCGGCGCGGCTTCTCCCGCGAGGACATCCATGCCCTGCGCCGCGCCTACCGGCTGCTCTTCGCCCAGGAGGGCACGCTGATGGAGCGCGTGGAGGACGTGGCCGCCGAGTTCGACACCCATCCGGCGATCCACGAGATCCTGTCCTTCATCCGCGAGGGCGGCAAGCGCTCGATCTGCACGCCCCGCGCCGTCGCTGCGGCGGTCTAGGGCATCGGCCCGGACCGTGGGCACCGGCTTTCGGGCAATGCCGATGCGGCACGCTGACTCCGCCATGCAGGGGACGGCCCGACCGCTCGCGCTGGTGGCCGGGGCCGGTCGCCTGCCGGATCTCGTCGCCGCGTCCCTGGAGCGGGCGGGCCGGCCGTTCCGGGTGCTCGCCGTGCGCGGCTTCACCGAGCGGTCGATGCGGCGCCGGGCCGACGCGGTGGTCGATCTCCTCGACATTCCGGGCACCCTGCGCATCCTGAAGGACTGGGCCCCGGAGGCCGTGGTGCCGGCGGGCGGCGTGGCCCGCCCGAGTCCGGCGGCCTTGCTGAACGCCGCCCATGCCGTGAAGAACCGGGACATCCTGCGGGGGCTCGCGGGCGGTGACGACCGGCTGCTGCGCGCCGTGCTGTCGCTCCTCGAAGAGAACGGCCACCGGGTGCTCGGCGTCCACGAGGTCGCCCCCGACCTGCTCGGCCGGCCCGGCCGCCTCGGCCGGCACGCTCCCGACCCGGATGCATCGCTGTCGATCGCCACCGGCCGGGCCATGCTCGGGGCGCTGAGCCCGTTCGATGTCGGGCAGGCGGCGGTGGTCGCCGCCGAGCGGGTCGTCGCCGTCGAGGGCCCCGAGGGCACCGACCGGATGCTGATCCGCGCCCGCGCGCTCAACCGCAGGCCGCTCGGCTACGGTCGTCCGCCCAAGGGCGCGGTCCTGGTCAAGCTGCCTAAGCTCGGCCAGGACCTGCGCATCGATCTGCCGGCGATCGGACCGCGCACGGTGCATCGGGCGGCCGCGGCGGGCTGCGTCGGCATCGCCATCGGCGCCGGCTACACCTTGGTGATCGATTCGGAGGAGACGGTGGCGGCCGCGGATGCGGCCGGTCTCTTCCTGATCGGCCTGGAGGTGACGCCGTGAACCCCCACCAAAAAATCTGGCTGGTGGCGGGCGAGGATTCCGGCGACCAGCTCGGCGCCAAGCTGATCCGGGCCCTGCGCGGCCTCTCGCCCGCGCCCCTGACGCTGGGCGGCGTCGGCGGCGAGGCCATGGCGGCGGAAGGATTCGGATCGCTCTTTCCGATCGACGACGTGGCGGTGATGGGCTACCTGCCGGTGCTGGCCCGTGCCCGCACCCTGCTGCGGCGCATCCGCGAGACGGTCGAGGACATCGTGGCAGCCCGGCCCGACGTTCTCGTCATCATCGACAGCCCCGGCTTCACCCACGCGGTCGCGACCCGCGTGCGCAAGCGGCTGCCCGGCCTGCCGATCGTGGATTACGTCTCGCCGAGCGTCTGGGCATGGCGGCCGTGGCGGGCCAAGGGCATGGTGCCCTTCATCGATCACGTGCTCGCCCTGCTGCCGTTCGAGCCGGAGGCGCATCGCCGCCTCGGCGGCCCGCCCTGCACTTATGTCGGCCATCCGTTGATCGAGCGCCTTTCGGACCTGCGCCCCTCCACCGAGGAGCAGGCGATCCGCGACGGGCGCCCGCCGGTGCTGGCCGTGCTGCCGGGCTCGCGCCGCTCCGAGATCGAGCGGCTGATGCCGGTCTTCGGCCGTGCGACCGCCGAGCTGGTCCGGCGGGTTGGCCCGTTCGAGATCGAGCTGCCGGCGGTGAGCCGCCACCGGGCGCTGATCGAGCGGCTCGCGGTCGCCTGGGAGCGCCAGCCCCGCATTGTCCACGGCGAGCCCGCCAAGCACGCGACCTTCCGCCGGGCGCGGGCGGCGCTAGCGGCCTCGGGCACGGTGACCCTCGAACTCGCCCTCTCCGGCGTGCCGATGGTGGTGGCCTACAAGGTCTCGCGGGTCGAGGAGGTGATCGCGCGCCGCCTGATCCAAGTGCCGACCATCGTCCTGCCGAACCTGATCCTCTCGGAAAACGCCATGCCGGAATACGTGCAGGCCGACTGCACCCCCGAGCGTCTGGCCGATACCTTGGCGCCGCTCATGGCCGGCGGCCCGGCCCGCCGGACCCAGCTCGACGCCCTCGGCCGCATCGACGACAGGATGCGTCTGCCCGGCGACGAGGAGCCGAGCCGGGCGGCGGCCCGCATCGTCCTGTCCGCGAGGCGAGCGGCATGACGACGCCCGACCCGATCCGCATCTACGTCGATGCCGATGCCTGCCCGGTGAAGGACGAGGTTTTTCGCGTGGCGGCGCGCTACGGGCTTCATGTCTTCGTCGTTGCGAACGCCTTCCTGAACCTGCCGCGCGAGCCCTGGATCGAGCGTGTCGTCGTCGGGGACAAATTCGATGCCGCCGATGACTGGATCGCCGAGCGGGCGAGCCCCGGCGCCGTCGTCATCACCGCCGACGTGCCGCTGGCGAGCCGCTGCGTGAAGGCCGGTGCGGTGGCCCTGAGTCCGACGGGCAAGGCCTTCACCGATGCCTCCGTCGGCATGGCCCTCGCCACCCGCAATCTGATGCAGGAATTGCGCGAGGCCGGCGCCATCACCGGCGGCCCGAAGCCGTTCTCCAAGAGCGATCGCTCGGCCTTCCTCGGCGCCCTCGACCGCGCGATCGTGCGGTTGCGGCGCGAGCGGGGTTTGTAGCCCGGCCCGGCGGGCCGGGCAGGAGTCAATGCCGGTCGTCCGGCGCGGGCGGCAGCGGCATGACCGGGATGCCCTCCTCGGCAAGCTCCTGCGCCTCGTTCAGGGTCGCCTCGCCGTAGATCGGCCGCCCTTCGGCATCGCCGTAATGGATCGCCCGCGCCTCCTCGGCGAAGCGGTCGCCGACATGCTCGGCGCTCGCGACCACCTGCTCGCGCATCGCGTTGAGCAGGGCGCGCAGGCGTCGCTCCGGCTCGGCGATCATCGGCACGGGCGCGGTGGGCGGCGGGCTCGGGACTGCCGGGAGGCCGGCCGCGCCGGGGGGCCCGGCGGCGGGCCGGCGCTCGCGGTCGGTGCGCGCCACCGCCGGGGCCATCGGCGCCTTGGTCACCTTCGCCGAGTTGCAGAACGGGCACGTCACGAGCCCGCGGGCGGCCTGCTCGTCATAGGCCGAGCCTGAGGGGAACCAGCTCTCGAAGTCGTGACCGGAATCGCAGACGAGGGTGAAGCGGATCATGGGGCATGGGCCTCGGGTCCCGGCTCGGGGCCGCGTCCGCAGGCGAGAGGTGACGGGAGGTCAGACGCGGCGCACGTCGAAGGGGCGTGCGTGCGACAGGGTGGGGATGCGCGCGCGCGCCTCGGCGACGCGGGCAAGATCGATCTCGGCGAGGATCACACCCGGCGCGTCGCCCTCGGCCTCGGCCAGGATCACGCCCCAGGGATCGATGATGAGAGAATGGCCGAAGGTCTCGCGCCCGTCCTCGTGTCGCCCGCCCTGCGCCGCCGAGATCATGAACGACCCGGTCTCGATGGCGCGGGCCCGCTGGAGCACGTGCCAATGCGCCTCGCCCGTCTGCCGCGTGAAGCAGGCCGGGGCCGTCAGGACCGTGGCGCCCGCCTCGGCCAGGGCCCGGTAGAGCGCGGGGAAGCGCAGATCGTAGCAGATGGTGATGCCGAAGGCGGCGAGCGGCGTCTCCGCCACGACGGCGCAGGCACCGCCGGAATAGGTTGCCGATTCGCGCCAGCTCTCGCCGTTCGGCAGATCGACGTCGTAGAGATGCAGCTTGTCGTAGGCCGCCCGGATCTCGCCCTCGGCATCGATTAGGAAGGCGCGGTTGGCGATTTTGTCCCCTTCGCGGATCGCCAGCGACCCGATCTGGAGGACGATCTTCTCCGTCCGCGCGACCTCGCGCAGCGCGGCGAGCGTCGCGTCCTGATCCTGCGGCCCGACATGGGCGAACAGGGCGGTCCGATCGCGCTCAATCAGCGAGGTGGTCTCGGGTGTCTGGACATAGGCCGCGCCCGCCCGCGCCGCCTCGCGCACGGCCATCACGGCTGCAGCGCGGTTGGCGGCAGGATCGCGCCCACCCCGCATCTGGACACAGGCGGCGATGAAGCGGGTGCCGTCGCTCATGCAGCGAGCAGCGGATCGAGTCCGCCCGCCCGGTCCAGGGCGTAGAGGTCGTCGCAGCCGCCGACATGGCGGTCGCCGACGAAGATCTGCGGCACGCTCGTGCGCCCGCCGGCCCGCTGGACCATCGCTGCCCGGGCGCCCGCCGTCTTCTCGACGTCGATCTCGGTGAAGGCCACGCCCTTGTCGCGCAGCAGGCTCTTGGCCGCCGAGCAATAGGGGCACCAGGCCGTTGTGTAGAGGGTGACCGGCTGCATGGTCGCTCGCGCGCCCGAGGAGATGAAGCAGCCGATATAGGTGACCGGCGCCGATCTTCCTACTGCGGGGAAGACACAGCGCTCATTCGACCCTCCGCCCTCATCCTGAGGTGCGGAGCGTAGCGAAGCCTCGAAGGAGGCTCCGGCGTATCGCGCGATCCCTGGAGCCTCCTTCGAGGCCCGCTGGCGCGGGCACCTCAGGATGAGGGCGCTGGTGGGAAGGGCCGATCCGGCCGCGTCTCAGGCCGCGGCGAGCAGCTTCTCGACCTCGTTCACGAGCTCGCGCAGGTGGAACGGCTTGGAAAGGACTTTCGCGTCCTTGGGAGCCTTGGAGTCGGGATTCAGCGCCACGGCGGCGAAGCCCGTGATGAACATCACCTTGATGTCCGGATCGAGTTCGGTGGCGCGGCGCGCCAACTCGATCCCGTCCATCTCCGGCATCACGATATCTGTCAGGAGAAGCTCGAACGGCTCCTCGCGCAAACGGTTATAGGCAGAGAGCCCGTTGTCGAACGACAGCACGTCGTAGCCGGCGTTCTGCAACGCCTTGGCCAGGAACCGGCGCATGTCGTTATCGTCTTCCGCGAGCAGGATCTTCATCGAACGGCGTCCCGGTGCCTATGCGCCCTGTGGTGTTCATTCCATAAAGCCGTCGCATGGTAAACACGGGGTTAAGGTCGCGGCCAGGGCCGGACCCCCATCGATGGCGCGGGACGCAGTAGACAGGTCGGCTCCGCCGCCCCAAAGTGGTCCGATGTCATCCATCCGCCACAGATCGGCGTCCGCGACGCGATGAGCCCCCTCCCCGCCGACGGCTGCGAGACGTTCGATCCGCCTTTCCTCGTGGACGAGCCCGCCGAGCACGTCTTTCCCTTCGTGTTCAACGCGCCCCATTCCGGGGCGCATTATCCGCCGGCCTTCCTCGCCGCCTCCCGCCTCGACGCGCTGACGCTGCGCCGCTCGGAAGACGCCCATGTCGACCGATTGTTCGCCTCCGTGGTCGGGCTCGGCGCGCCGCTCATGCGAGCGTGCTTTCCCCGTGCCTATCTCGACCTGAACCGCGAGCCCTACGAGCTCGACCCCCGCATGTTCACCGGGCGGTTGCCGTCCTACGCCAACACCCGGTCGATGCGGGTCGCGGGGGGCTTGGGCACCGTGCCGCGCATCGTCGCGGACGGGCAGGAGATCTACCGGGAGCGTCTACCGGTCGAGGAGGCGGTGACGCGGATCGAGACCCTCTACAAGCCCTATCATCGGACCCTGCGCGGCCTGATCCAGCGCACGGCGCGGACCTTCGGCAAGGCGATCCTGATCGATTGCCACTCGATGCCCTCGTCGAGCCTCGGGCGCGACGAGAGCGCCCAGGCGGATTTCGTGCTCGGCGATCGCTTCGGGACGAGCTGCAGTCCCGGTCTCACCGAGAGCGTGGAGGATCGTCTGCGGGCCCTGGGGTACCGGGTGGTACGCAACAAGCCCTATGCCGGCGGCTTCATCACCGAGCATTACGGCGAGCCCGGTCTCGGACGGCACGCGCTTCAGATCGAGATCAATCGGGCGCTCTACATGAACGAGCAGTCGTTGGCGCTGACCGCGGGGTTCGCGCCCCTCAGCCGTCACCTCGCCCAGGTGATCGCCGAAGTCGCCGCCGAGACCATCGACACATCGCCCCTCCGCATCGCCGCCGAGTAGACGCACCACGGCCCGACGGGGCCGGGCGGAAGGATCGGGAACAGAGCCGGGGTTCAGGCCACAGGTGGCGCGAGGCACAGCGTCCAACCGCGGGCGTCGCCAAGAAAAAAGGCCGCCCCGATGGAGGGCGGCCCGAAGTCTAGGGAGGAAACGCCCAAGAAGGGCTGCGGGACCGCGACGCCATCGCGATCTCGCAATGCACAATTCGCATCGCGACGCACAAAACGCAAGAGCTATGAGATCGTTTTCACCTGCGCTGTGTGCATAGCTCGCACGCTCTCGCGCATGGAACCGCTCAAAATTGGTGGAATCTGGAATGTGGAATCCCAGATTCTCGTCTTAACGTCCTGATCTCACTCGATTTTCGAGATTCAAAGAAAATTCGCCGGTTTTGAGCCCTTACCCGAGAAGAGCGCGGATTTCAGCCTTCAGCGCCTCGGACAGTTCCGGGCGTTCCAGGCCATAGGCGAGATTGGCGGTGAGGAAGCCGATCTTCGAGCCGGTGTCGTAGGTACGCCCGTCGAAGCGCATGCCGAAGAACTTCTGCTGCTCGGCCAGCCGGATCATGGCGTCGGTGAGCTGGATCTCGCCGCCGGCCCCCTTCTCGCCCCGCTCCAGGATCGAGAAGATTTCGGGCTGGAGGATGTAGCGGCCGGAAATGATGTAGTTCGACGGCGCGGTGCCCTGCTTGGGCTTCTCGACCATGCCGGTGATCTCGAAGGTCTGACCAAAGGTCTCGCCCACGGCGACGATGCCGTATTGGTGGGTCTCTTCGGGCTTGACCTCCTCGACGGCGATGACGTTGCCGCCATGTTGCTCGTAGGCCTTGAGCATCTGGCCCATGCAGCCGCGGCTCAGCATGTCCGGAAGCAGCACCGCGAACGGCTCGTCGCCGACGATCTCGCGGGCGCACCATACGGCGTGGCCGAGGCCGAGGGGAGCCTGCTGACGGGTGAAGCTGGTCTGTCCGGCCTTGGGGAGATCCCGCTTCAGCTCTTCGTAAGCCGCGGTCTTGCCGCGCTCCTGCAGGGTGTGATCGAGTTCGAAGGCGATGTCGAAATGATCCTCGATCACCGCCTTGCCGCGGCCGGTGACGAAGATGAAATGCTCGATGCCGGCCTCGCGGGCCTCGTCCACCACGTGCTGAACGACCGGGCGGTCGACGACGGTGAGCATCTCCTTAGGTACCGCCTTGGTGGCCGGCAGGAAGCGCGTGCCGAGGCCGGCGACGGGGAGGACGGCCTTGCGAATCGGTTTCATCTGACGGAACCCGTGGATGGTGTGGGGCGGGGCGACCATCGTCGGCCGCGCTGTCAATGAAATAGTACGCGCGCGTCCGGCAACAGCCCCGCTTGCCGCATAGCATGACACTTTTCGCGATTAATCGGACCTGAAACTTTATCCGCTAGAGCCTCCGGCCCGAGAGACGGCCGCCGGTTTTCGAAAATTATCAATAAGACTCAAGAGCCTGGGGCATCGCCACGGATACGGTATTTCGGGCGGGGCTTTCGCGTTCGGGGCGATCATCAAGGGGAATATTCATGGCGGTTCTGGTCACGGGCGGCGCTGGTTACATTGGCAGCCACATGGTGTTGGCGCTGGTCGATGCCGGCCATGAGGAGGTGGTCGTGCTGGACGACCTCTCCACCGGCTTCGATTGGGCCCTGCCGCCGGAGGTGCGTCTCGTCGTCGGCGACGTCTCGGATCAGGCGCTCGTCACCGAGACGATCCTGCGCCACCGGATCGACGCCATCGCCCATTTCGCGGCCAAGATCGTGGTCCCGGATTCGGTGTCCGATCCGCTGGGGTACTATCTCGCCAACACGGTGAAGACGCGCGCGCTGATCGAGACCGCGGCCCGCACCGGCGTGAAGCACTTCATCTTCTCCTCCACCGCCGCCGTCTACGGCGAGCCCGAAACCGTGCCGGTGCCCGAGACGCTGGCGACGAACCCGATCAACCCGTACGGCCGCTCCAAGCTGATGAGCGAGTGGATGCTGGCCGATGCGGCCAAGGCCCACGGCTTCTCTTACGTGGTGCTGCGCTACTTCAACGTCGCCGGTGCCGATCCGCGCGGGCGCACCGGCCAGTCGACGCCCAACGCCACCCATCTCATCAAGGTCGCGACCCAGGCCGCTCTCGGCCAGCGGACGCATCTCGAGGTGTTCGGCACCGATTACCCGACCCGCGACGGCTCGTGCCTGCGCGACTACATCCAGGTCTCCGACCTCGCCGAGGCCCATATGGTGGCCCTCGATCACCTGCGCCGCGGCGGCGACAGCCTGACCCTGAATTGCGGCTACGGCCGGGGCTACTCGGTGTTGGAGGTGATCGAGGTGGTCAAGCGCATCTCCGGCCGCGATTTCGAGGTCCGGCTCTCGCCCCGCCGTGCCGGCGACCCGGCCCAGATCATCGCCGGCGCCGACCGCATCCGCAGCGAGCTCGGCTGGGCGCCGAAGCACGACGATCTCGACGCCATCGTCGGACAGGCGTTCGCCTGGGAGGATGCCCTGACCAAGCGGAACCGCCGGTGAGGGTTCGGCTCGCCGCGCTCCTCACGGCTCTCCTCGCCGCCACTGCGCCCGCATGGGCGCAGGAGGGCGATTTCCCTGGATTCCTTGCCGGGTTGCGCCCGGAAGCCAAGGCCCGCGGCATCTCCCAAGCGACATTCGACGCGGCCTTCGCCGGCGTGACCGCGCCCGATCCGGAGGTGATCGCCCGCACCCGTCGCCAGAACGAGTTCAGCCGTCCGGTCTGGGACTACCTCGTCGGCGCGGTTTCCACGGGCCGCATCGCGCGGGGCAAGGCGCAGGCCGCGCGGCTCTCGAGCACCCTCGCGGCGATCGAAGCGAAGACCGGGGTGCCCCGCTCCGTCATCCTCGCCTTCTGGGGCGTCGAGTCGGATTTCGGGGCGAGCGCGGGCAGCCTGTCGGTCCTGCGCTCGCTCGCGAGCCTCGCCTATGCCGGTCATCGCGGCCGGCTGTTCCGCGACGAATTGCTCGCCGCTCTCCAGATCCTGGAGAACGGTGACGTGGAACCGCGGAACATGGTCGGCTCCTGGGCCGGCGCCATGGGGCAGGTGCAGTTCCTGCCCTCGGTCTATCTGCGCGAGGCGGTCGATTTCGACGGCGACGGGCGGCGCGACATCTGGCGCTCGGAGGCCGACGCGCTGGCCTCCATCGCGCATTACCTGCGCTCGCTCGGCTGGAACCCCGCCGTGAGCTGGGGCTACGAGGTCAGCCTGCCGAAGGACTTCGACCTGACGCGCTATCGCGGTCCGCTCTCGGATTTCGCCGCCCGCGGCGTGCGCCGCACCGACGGCAAGCCGCTGCCTCCGAAGGGCGAGGCGAGCCTGTTCCTGCCCGGCGGGCTGGGCGCGCCGGTCTTTCTCATCACAGAGAATTTCGAGGCGATCCGCGGCTACAACACCAGCGATTCCTACGCCCTCGCGGTGGGCCATCTCGCCGATCGGCTGGCCGGCGCCCCGGCGCTGGCCGCCCCCTGGCCGAACAACGCCGCGCGCCTCGACGGGGCAGGACTGAAGCGCCTGCAGACCGGGCTCGCCCGCGAAGGTTTCTACGACGGCGAGGCCGACGGGCGGGCCGGGCCGAAGCTGCGCGAAGCGGTCCGGCGCTACCAGATCCGCGAACACATCCCGGCCGACGGCTATGCCCGACCCGCTCTGCTGGAACGTCTGGAGGGTGGCCGCTGATCGCGGATGCCGGGCGGGGCGACAATCCCGCGCGCGGCGGCCTTAGACGGATGCGCCGTCTCGCGTTATCCTCGTTCCTTCGAACCGGGTCGGACATCACCCGGTCCGCGTGTCACCGATCGAGGTTTCTGGATGGCCCGTTGCCCGACCGATCGCCCGGCGCTGCCGCGCCCCGCCGCGATCCTCGGCCTTCTCGCACTCGGCGCCGCTTGCCTCGCCGGCCCCTCGCCGGTCTCGGCCCAATGGGGCGACACCTACGACGCGCCGCAGCAGGATCCCTATTATGCCCCGCGCCGCCCCCGCGGCGGCTACCGCGACGACGGCTATGCCCGCCCCCAGCCCCGCCGTCCCGCCCCGCAGCCCCAGCAGGAATCGCGCTCGTTCTACTGGCCATGGGAGGATCAGCCGCGCAGCCCGCCGCCTCCGCCGCCGGGCCAGGCTGCGCCGGGCGCCGCCCCGCCGCCGGGCTATGCCCGTCCCTCGCGCCCCCGCGCACCGGCGGTGACCAGCCGGTCGGAGGAGGAGCGCGCCGCGCGCCGCCGTCGCCCGAGCCCGCCGCCCGCCGTCGCCCAGCCCAAGCCCGCCGTGCCGAAGGCGGCTCCGACCACGCAGGTCGCCGTGTTCGGCGATTCGCTGGCGAGCTATCTCGGCAAGGGGGTCGACGAGGCGTTTTCCGACAGTCCCGACGTGGCGGTGGTCGATCGCTCCAGAGGCGATAGCGGCCTCGTGCGCCGGGACGTGGTCGATTGGGCCAAGAGCGCCGAGGATTTCCTCAAGGCGAACGCGAACCTCTCCTACGCCCTGATGATGGTCGGCGTGAACGACCGGCAGGCGATCCGCGAGGGAGACCAGAGTATCGAGGCTCTGTCCGACCGCTGGCGCGAGCTCTACGCCACCCGGGTCGATGCGGTGGTCAAGGTCTTCGCCGACGCCAAGGTACCCCTAGTCTGGGTCGGCCTGCCGCCGGTGCGCAGCGAGAGCCTGACCCGCGACTTCGCCAGCATCAACGACCTCGTGCGCGAGCGGGTGCAGAAGGCCGGCCAGACCTATGTCGACATTTGGCAGGGCTTCGTCGACGACCGCAACCGCTTCACCGCCACCGGCCCCGATGTCGAGGGTCAGGAGGCGCGGTTGCGCACGGCGGACGGCATCCACTTCACCAGCGCCGGCGCTCGCAAGGTCGCGCATTTCGCCGATGTGGAGCTGAAGCGCCTCATGGGCGCCCGCGGCGGCCAGCCCTCCGAGCCGCCGACCGCCGCTCCGGTCGCCACCAACAACCCCGCCGAGGGCACCCCCGCTCCCGGCCTCGACGACACCGCCGCCATCGACCGCAAGATCACCGCGATGCTGCCGAGCCTTCCCGAGCCGCCCGGCATCCCGACGCTCCCGGTCAAGCCCGCGGCGGGCCCCGTTGTGCCGCTCGGCCGGGCCGAGACCGCGCCCGGCGGCACGCTCCTCAGCGGTCGCCCCTCCGAGGGCGATGCCACCGGGACCCGCGAGCGCAGCCTCCAGCGCGGTGCCGCCCCCCTGCCCCAGCCGGGCCGGGCGGATGATTTCCGGTGGCCGCCGGGGTGACGTGACCCGCTCCGTTCGATCCGCCTCACGTATGAACAGGTCTTGGGTGGCCGGCGAAGAGCGGGTGCCGGTATCCGTTCGCTCTGAGCCAGAAGAGGAATAACGGTCAACGAAGCGCGAGCTTCGAACCGAACAAGCCGGTTGCTCAAGAAAAAAGGGCCGCCGCTTGCCAGCGACGGCCCCTCGATCGATCCGGACGATGCCGTCAGCGCGGCAACACCGACGAACCCATCAGCGCCTCATCGATCGACCGGGCGGCCTGTCGGCCTTCGCGGATCGCCCAGACCACCAGGGACTGGCCCCGGCGCATGTCGCCCGCGGCGTAGATCTTCGGGTTCGAGGTCCGGTAATCCTGCTCGTTGGCCGAGACGTTCCCGCGACGATCCACCGTCACGCCGGATTCGGCGACCAGACCCTTCTGAACCGAGCCGGCGAAGCCGATCGCCATGAAGACGAGATCGGCGGGCAGCACGAACTCGGAGCCCTCGATCGGCTGGCGCTTCTCGTCCACGCGGGCGCAGACCACGCCGGTGAGCTGGCCCTTGCGGTTGCCCTCGAGCCGCAGGGTCGCGGCCTGGAACTCGCGCTCGGCGCCCTCGGCCTGGCTCGACGACGTACGCATCTTGGTCGGCCAGTAGGGCCACACCGTCAGCTTGTCCTCACGCTCCGGCGGACGCGGGCGGATGTCGAGCTGCGTCACCGAGAGCGCGCCCTGGCGGAACGAGGTACCGACACAGTCGGAGGCGGTGTCGCCGCCGCCGATGACGACGACGTTCTTGCCGGCCGCGAGGATCGGCAACTCACCGTTGCCTGGCATCGGCTCGGCACCGACCCGGCGGTTCGATTGGACGAGGAAGGGCATGGCGTAATGCACGCCGTCCAGTTCCTGGCCCGGCAGCTGCGGGTTGCGCGGATCCTCGGCCCCGCCGCAGAACAGCACGGCGTCGAACTTGGCGGTCAACTCCTCGAGGGGCACGTTGACGCCGATATTCGCCTTGTAATGGAAGACGACGCCCTCGGCTTCCATCTGCTTCACGCGCCGGTCGATGTGGCGCTTCTCCATCTTGAAGTCGGGGATGCCGTAGCGGAGCAGGCCGCCGGCCTTGGGCTCGCGCTCGTAGACATGCACGTCGTGCCCAACCCGGGCGAGCTGCTGCGCCGCGGCCATGCCGGCCGGGCCGGAGCCGATCACCGCCACGCGCTTGCCCGTGCGGGTCTCGGACGGCTCGGGCTTGACCCAGCCCATGTTCCAGGCGCGATCCGCGATGGCCTGCTCGATCGTCTTGATCGCGACCGGCTGGTTCTCGAGGTTGAGCGTGCAGGCTTCCTCGCAGGGCGCCGGGCAGATGCGGCCGGTGAATTCGGGGAAATTGTTGGTGGAGTGGAGGTTGCGCGCGGCCTCCTCCCAGTCCGACTGGAACACGAGGTCGTTCCAGTCCGGGATCTGGTTGTGCACCGGGCAGCCGGTCGGCCCGTGGCAGAACGGGATGCCGCAATCCATGCAGCGCGCCGCCTGCTTCGACAGGTCGTGCTCGTCGAGCGGCAGCGTGAACTCGCGGAAGTGCCTAACCCGGTCCGCGGCGAGCTGATACTTCTGCTCCTGCCGGTCGTATTCGAGAAAGCCCGTGACCTTGCCCATCGATCAACCCTTTGCAGGCGCGGATCCCTCGACCACGCGGCCTTGCCGTCGTTCCGTCATCGCTGTGAAGCGGTCGGCGGCCATCGCCGCCGACCGTATGGTCCGAAAGAACGCAGCCGTGTGACGCTGCCTACTCCGCCGCCACCGGCATCCGCGCCATTTCCATCTCGCGCAGGGCCCGGCGGTACTCGACCGGCATCACCTTGACGAACTTGGTGCGGAAGCCCGCCCAATCGTCGAGGATCTGCTTGGCCTTCGGCGAGCCGGTATACTTGAGATGGTTGGTGAGGAGCTGGCTGAGCCGCTCCTCGTCGTGGCCCGACATGTCGGCGAGGATATCCACCCGGCCCTTGGTCTCCAGATCGCCGTCCTGGTGGAAGCGACGCATGATGTCGTCCTCCTCCTCCACGGGCTCCAGATCGACCATCGACAGATTGCAGCGGTCGCGGAACGAGCCGTCCTCGTCGAGGACATAGGCGAGACCGCCCGACATGCCCGCCGCGAAGTTGCGGCCGGTGACGCCGATGGAGACCACGACGCCGCCGGTCATGTATTCGCAGCCATGGTCGCCCATGCCCTCGACCACCGCGATGGCGCCGGAATTCCGCACGGCGAAGCGTTCGCCGGCCGCGCCGCGAATGTAGCATTCGCCCGCGATGGCGCCGTAGAGCACGGTGTTGCCGGCCATGATCGTGCGGGCGGGCGGCGCCTTCAGCCCCTCGCTCGGACGGATGATCAGCTTGCCGCCGGACAGGCCCTTGCCGACATAGTCGTTGCCGTGGCCGGTGAGGTCGAAGGTCACGCCCGCGGCGAGCCACGCGCCGAAGCTCTGGCCGGCGGTGCCGGAGAGCTTCACCACGATGGTGTCGTCCGGCAGGCCATCGTGGCCATGCGCCTTGGCGACCGCCCCGGAGAGCATGGCACCCGCCGCGCGGTCCGAGTTGCGGATCACGTCGGTGAGGGTCACGGCCTCGCCCGTGGCCAGCGCCTGCTCGGCGCCCGCGATCAGGCGGCGGTCGAGCACCGTATTGATCGGGTGGCTCTGCTTCTCGACATGGCGGATCGCCACCTCCGGCCCGACTTCGGGACGGTGGAACAGCTTCGAGAAGTCGAGCCCGCGGGCCTTCCAATGCTCGATCGCCTCGCGCTTGTCGAGGAGATCCGAGCGGCCGATCAGGTCCTCGATCTTGGTGAAGCCCATCGCCGCCATCAGCTCCCGCAGCTCTTCGGCCACGAAGAAGAAGTAGTTGACGACGTGCTCGGGCGTCCCCTTGAAGCGCTTGCGCAGCACCGGATCCTGGGTGGCGACACCCACGGGGCAGGTGTTGAGATGGCACTTGCGCATCATGATGCAGCCCGCCGCGATCAGCGGCGCGGTCGAGAAGCCGATCTGGTCGGCGCCGAGCAGCACCGCAATCATCACGTCCTTGCCGGTGCGGATGCCGCCATCGGCCTGCAGCGCCACGCGACCGCGCAGGCCGTTGAGCACCAGCGTCTGCTGGGTCTCGGCGAGCCCGGTCTCCCAGGGGCCGCCCGCATGCTTGATCGAGGTGAGCGGGGCGGCACCGGTGCCGCCGTCGAAGCCCGAGATCGTGATGTGGTCGGCGCGCGCCTTGGCGACACCCGCCGCGACCGTGCCGACGCCGACCTCGGAGACGAGCTTCACCGAGATGTCGGCCGCCGGGTTCACGTTCTTCAGGTCGAAGATCAGCTGGGCCAGATCCTCGATCGAGTAGATGTCGTGATGCGGCGGCGGCGAGATCAGGCCGACGCCCGGCGTCGCGTAGCGCACCTTGGCGATCTTGGCGTCGACCTTGTGGCCGGGCAGCTGGCCGCCCTCGCCGGGCTTCGCGCCCTGCGCCACCTTGATCTGGATCATGTCGCCGTTGACGAGGTACTCGGTCGTGACGCCGAAGCGGCCCGACGCCACCTGCTTGATCGCCGAGCGGCGCGAGCGGCCGTCCGGACCGGTGACGAACCGGCGCGGCTCCTCGCCGCCCTCGCCCGAGTTCGAGCGGCCGCCGAACGAGTTCATCGCGATGGCGAGCGTCTCGTGCGCTTCCTTCGAGATCGAGCCGTAGGACATCGCGCCCGTGGCGAACCGCTTGACGATCTCGGCGGCCGGCTCGACGGCCGAGAGGTCGACCGGCTCGCGGCCGAGATCGGCGGCGGTCTTAATCCGGAACAGGCCGCGCAGGGTCTTGAGGTGGTTCTCCTGCTCGTTCACGAGCCGGGCATATTCGCGGTAGCGCTCGTCCGCGCCGAGGCGCACCGCGTGCTGCAGCGTCGCCACGGTGTCGGGCGTCCAGGTATGGGTCTCGCCGCGCAGGCGGTAGGCGTATTCGCCGCCGACATCGAGGGCGTTGCGGTAGATCGGCGCGTCGCCGAAGGCGTCGCGGTGATGCTCCGCCGTCTCGCGCGCTACTTCGGCCATGCCGATGCCGCCGATGGTGGTGGCGGTGCCGAAGAAGTCCCGCGCCACGAAATCGGCGTTGAGGCCGATCGCGTCGAAGATCTGCGCGCCGCAATAGGACTGGTAGGTCGAGATGCCCATCTTGGACATGACCTTGAGCAGACCCTTATCGATCGACTTGATGTAGCGGTAGACGATCTCGTCGTCGGTCAGGTCCGGCGGGAACTCGTCCTTCATCGCCAGAAGCGTCTCGAAGGCGAGATACGGGTTCACGGCCTCGGCGCCGTAGCCCGCGAGGCAGGCGAAGTGATGCACCTCGCGCGGCTCGCCCGACTCGACCACGAGGCCGACCGAGGTGCGCAAGCCCTTGCGGATCAGGTAGTTGTGGACCGCCGCGGTCGCCAGCAGCGCCGGGATCGGGATGCGATCCGGCCCGACCATGCGGTCCGACAGGATGATGATGTTGTAGCCGCCGCGCACGGCGACCTCGGCCCGGTCGCACAGGCGGTCGAGTGCGCCCTCCATCGCCGTGGCACCGGCCTCGGCGGCGTAGGTGATGTCGAGGGTGCGGGTGTCGAAGCGGTCCTCGAAATGCGAGATCGAGCGGATCTTCTCAAGGTCGCCGTTGGTCAGGATCGGCTGACGGACCTCGAGCCGCTTGCGGCGGGAGGCACCCTCCATGTCGAGCAGGTTCGGCCGCGGCCCGATGAACGAGACGAGGCTCATCACGGCCTCCTCGCGGATCGGATCGATCGGCGGGTTGGTGACCTGCGCGAAGTTCTGCTTGAAGTAGGTGTAGAGCAGCTTGGGCTTGTCGGAGAGCGCCGAGAGCGGCGTGTCCGATCCCATGGAGCCGACGGCCTCCTGGCCGGTCACGGCCATCGGGGCCATGAGCAGCTTGAGGTCTTCCTGGGTGTAGCCGAAGGCCTGCTGGCGATCGAGCAGCGACACGTCGGTGCGCGAGGCGCGCGGGCTGATCGGATGCAGTTCCTCCAGCACGATCTGGGTGTTCTTCACCCACTCGGCGTAGGGGTGCGCGCCGGCCAGCTCACCCTTGATCTCCTCGTCGGAGACGATGCGGCCCTTCTCGAGGTCGATCAGCAGCATCCGGCCCGGCTGGAGACGCCAGGACTGGACGATCTTCTCGTCCGGGATCGGCAGCACGCCCATCTCGGAGGCGAGCACGACGAGGCCGTCATCGGTGACGATGTAGCGGGCCGGCCGCAGGCCGTTGCGGTCGAGGGTGGCGCCGATCTGGCGGCCGTCGGTGAACGCGACCGCGGCCGGGCCGTCCCACGGCTCCATCAGGGCGGCGTGATACTCGTAGAAGGCGCGCCGCTCCTCGCTCATGAGCGGATTACCCGCCCAGGCCTCGGGGATGAGCATCATCATCGCGTGGGCCAGCGAGTAGCCGCCGGCCACGAGGAATTCGAGGGCGTTGTCGAAGCAGGCGGTGTCGGACTGGCCCTCGTAGGAGATCGGCCAGATCTTCGAGATGTCGTTGCCGAACAGCTCCGAATCGACGCTCGCCTGACGCGCGGCCATCCAGTTCACGTTGCCGCGCAGCGTGTTGATCTCGCCGTTATGCGCGACCATCCGGTAGGGGTGCGACAGGCGCCAGGTCGGGAAGGTGTTGGTGGCGAAGCGCTGGTGGACCAGGGCCAGAGCCGAGACGTAACGCGGGTCCTTCAGGTCGGTGTAGTAGTGGCCGAGCTGGTGCACGAGCACCATGCCCTTGTAGACGATGGTCCGGCTCGACACGGAGACGGGATAGAACTCCATCAGTCGCTGGTCGCCGTGGCCGTAGACCTTCCCGGAGATCACCTTACGGGCGATGTAGACCCGCCGTTCGAAGGTGTCCTGCTCGGTCACGCTCGACGGGCAGCCGATGAAGACCTGACGGTGATGCGGCTCCGTCTCCTTCACGGCCTTGCCGAGATCGGTCGAGTCGACCGGCACGTCGCGCCAGCCGAGCAGCGGCAGACCCTCGTCCGAGAGCGTCTTCTCGACGATCTCCTCGATGATCGCGCGGGCCTCGCCCGCCTGCGGCATGAAGAACTGGCCGATGGCGTATTGGCCGGCGGGCGGCAATTCGAAGCCCAGGCGCGAGCATTCCTCGGCGAAGAAGCCGTGCGGGATCTGGGTGAGAATGCCGCAGCCATCGCCCATAGTCGGGTCGGCGCCGACCGCCCCACGATGGTCGATATTCTCCAGGATCTTCAGGCCCTGCTCGACGATCGCATGGCTGCGCCGGTCATGCATGTCGGCGACGAAGCCGACGCCGCAGGCGTCGCGCTCATGGGCCGGATCGTAGGCACCCTGCGCCCGCGGCAGGGCGGGATCGCGCAGGATCAGCGGCGCGGGACCAGCCCGCGAGGGAGCCGGAGCCGCCATGGAGGCTTCTTGCTCGACCACCGACAGTTCAGACGGAATTCCACTCATCGTCCGCCAATCTCCGACCCTGCTCGCATGCGAGCATGTTTCGTGCCCGAACACCAACGGTGACCGGGCCGCGCGCTTCTTTAGCCGATCGGATCCTGTCGGGGTCTTCCTGCCGGAATCGCCCGCGAGACCCGCGGGCTGCAGCGTCCGGCTTCGCTCAGCCGTCGCTCGCCCGGATCGCCTTGACGGTCGCCGGTTTGTCAGCTCGTTCGGACGTCACGTCGTTCACGTGAGGAATCCCCAAAGCTCGCCCGGCGGCCAGCGCGACAAATGGGACAGTGTTGCTGTCCTATAGGGGACGTTGCCAGATTTTAGAGTTTCCAGCAAGGGGCGTGGAGCCGCAGCCGCGCGCCTTTCAATCATGCGCCGGAGCATGCCCCCAATTCGCTCGACGCGCCCCTCTGCCCCGGCTTGCGCCACCGCCCGCCATCGGTCGTCGCACGGGGCGGTTGCTTCCGCTTCGCAATCTCGCCCCATTCGGAGTCTTCAACCCACGGCGCCGACACGGAGGGAATGCGGGGATCGCGACCACCCGTGGCGCCGGGAGACCTGCGACCAACAGCGGGCTCCCGGGCTCAAAGTCTTTTCCCGTTTCGCTCTCGCGAGGTCCGTATGGCTCCGAGCCGTCCCGTCCCCGGTCGTGCCGCGAGGATTCTGCGCCGCGCGGGCGTCGCCGCGCTCCTCCTCGGCGTCGGCCTGGAGGGAGCCGCCGCCCAAGGTTTCGCCAGACCCTACTCTTGGGGTCACTCTTTGGGGCACTCTTGGGGTTACGGCCCGGAGGACGTCTATGACGACCGCGCCGAGGCGCCGCTGTCGCCGCGCGCCGTGGCCGGCAGCCTGCAGGATCGCGGCTTCACCGAGATCGGGCGCCCGCGCTTCGATGGGCGTGCCTATCGGGTCGAGGCCACCGGCCCGCGGGGCGCCCGGATGCGTCTCCTGGTCGATGCCCGCGACGGCGCCGTGATCGGCCGCGAGGCGCTGGGCGAGGCCTATTACCCCTCCGCCCTGCGCCCGCGTCCCGTGGCGCCGGGCTATGGCTGGACCGAGGAGGACGACCGGCCCCGTCGTATCCGCGAGGCCGAGCGGCTCGTGCCGCCCGCCGACATCCCCTCCATGGCCCCCTCCGCCGCCCGCTCCCCTGCCCCCTTGGCGCCGCGCGGCCCGTCCCTCGACGACGGCCGTATCCGGTCCGAGCGTGCGGCACCGTCGCGCCCCGTGCTTCCGCGCCAGGAGGCCAATGCCGGTATCGCCCCGCAGATCGCGCCGGACGCCAACCCCTCCGGTCTCAACCCCGACGCGGCCTCCCGCCCGGACGCACCGCGCCGGACCGCGAAGGTCGCGCCGCCGGCCAAGCCCGCGGCCGCCCGCACGGCTCCCCTCGCCCCCGCCCCCAGCCTGCGCCCGGCCGAGGCGGCGGCGCCCCGGGAGATGACGCCGGCGGCGAAGACGGACGAGAAGCCCGTGGATGCGGCGCCCGCGAAGAGTGCCGAGCCCACGGGTCAGCCGGCGGCGGCCAAGACGGCCGAGTCCGCGCCTGCGCCGAAGGACCGCGCTTGGCAGGATCCGCCCGCTGACGGCGCACGCAAACCCGTCCGGGTGATCGGCGGCGCGACCATCGTCCCCGGTGGCACCGGCGAGGCCGGCGCGAACTAGGGCGACGGCCCGAAGAGCCGGAACCGGCTGTCGCGAAAAGCGAATGCGGAACAGAAGCCGAGAGAAACGTCCTGGATCTGACAGTCAGGACGATTCTCGGCGGCGTCAGCCTTCCTCGCCCGCGAGGATCAGGCGTTCACGTCCGGAAAACACCGTCAGGGTGTCCGACCGGGCGATGGCGCAGAGCGTCATGCCGTGGCAGCGCGCCCGCTCGATGGCGAGCGAGGTCGGCGCCGAGATCGCCACCAGCACCGAGGCGCCGAGGGTGGCGGCCTTCTCCGCCATCTCGAAGGAGCAGCGGCTAGTGATGACGAGGAAGCCCTCGTCCGGACGCACGCCCTCCTGCATCAGGGCGCCGATCAGCTTGTCGAGGGCGTTGTGACGGCCGACATCCTCGCGCACGGCGGCGAGCGTGCCGTCGAGCCGGGCCCAGGCTGCGGCGTGAACGGCACGGGTTTCCCGGTTGAGAGCCTGCCGGTCGGATAGGGCATCGAGCGCCGCCTGGATCGCGCCGAGGGCGACCCGCGGGCCGCTCACGGCGCCGTCCTCCCGCACCCGTGCCATGGGCAGGGCCGCGAGGTCGTCGATGCCGCAGACCCCGCAGCCGGTCCGACCGCTGATGGCGCGCTTTCGGGCGAGATGCTCACGCAAGCGCCCCGGCGCCAGATCGACGAGCAGTCGCAGGCCGCCCTCCCCCTCCTCCACCGAGACGGCGCGGATCTCGTCGGGCGTCTCGACCACGCCCTCGGTCAGGCTGAAACCGTAAGCGAAATCGGTCAGGTCGGCAGGCGTCAGCATCATCACGGCGTAGGGAACGGTCCCGTACACCACGTTGACCGGCGTCTCGACGGCGAGCGCGCGCGAATCGGCTTTCGGCGCCGGTGCGTCGTAGGCCAACACCAAAGTGCCGACCCTGACGGAAGACGGCGGAAACGCCGCACCCGTGCCCGCTCCGCCCTGATCCATCGTCACGCCTTCATAAACCGCCGAATGTCATGCCAGTACCATTGACCCGCGTCCAACCGACGCGAAGCGACGCCGTTGCGGTTGCGGTTTTATGATCAGTATGGTTCTACGTCGCGATCGCCCGTCCGGCAGCGCCAGGTCAAGCCGAAGAACTCGGCTTGGCACGTCACGGTCGGGTCGCCCGCGGGATTTGCGACCACGCTGCGCGAATTCAAGGGCTAAGAACTCAACAGGTATTTTGGGGAGCCAGGCGGGGAACATGCGGAAGACGCAGGCGCAACATCGGTCATCGTGGGGGGCCGGCGCGCTCGTCGCCCTCCTCTTCACGTCGTCCTCCGCCCTCGCGGCCGGGATCGGCCAGCCCGAGCCGTGGCAGATGGACCGTCAGGTGGCGGTGACGGCGGAGGCCGCCGACCTTCATCTCTTCGAGAACGGGCTGCATTGGCTCGCGTTCGGCATCTCGCTGTTCGTGCTGGCGCTCATCGTCTACGTGATCTTCAAGTTCAACGAGAAGGCGAATCCGACGCCCTCGCGTACCACCCACAATACGATGATCGAGGTCGCCTGGACAATCATTCCGGTGCTGATTCTCGTCGCCGTGGCGATCCCGTCGTTCCGCACCCTGCGCACTCAGCTTTCCGATCCGAAGGCCGACGTGATGGTCAAGGTGATCGGCCACGCGTGGTACTGGTCCTACGAGTACCCGACCGCGGGCGATAAGGGCGGCTTCACGTTCGACGCCAACGTCGACGAGGACAAGCAGCCCAAGCTCCTGGCCACCGACAACGACATGGTCGTGCCGGTCGGCAAGGTCGTGAAGGTGCAGGTCACCTCCGGCGACGTGATCCATTCCTGGGCGGTTCCCTCTTTCGGCGGCAAGATCGACGCGATCCCCGGCCGCCTGAACCAGTGGTGGTTCCGGGCCGACCGCGAGGGCGTGTACCACGGCCAATGCTCCGAGCTGTGCGGCGCCCGCCACGCCTACATGCCGATCACCGTGCGCGTGGTCTCCGAGCAGGCCTATGCCGAGTGGCTGACCGAGGCGAAGACCAAGTTCGCCGCGATCGACGACGGCTCGCGCCTCGCGGACGCCCGCTGACGCTTCGACGGGCCGGGGCCGCCGCTCCGGCCGACCCTTCAATCGCCAGAGGCGACAGACATCTGAGCAAGGCATAGAGATGGCCACAGCCGCAGCACATGCCGGGCACGACGCCCACGACGACCACAAGCCTTCCTTCTTCGCCCGTTGGTTCCTCTCCACGAACCACAAGGATATCGGCACCCTCTACCTCGTGTTCGCCTTCATGGCGGGCACCATCGGCGCGTTCCTCTCCTTCGGCATCCGCATGGAGATGGAGGAGCCGGGGCTCCAGTACTTCTCGAATCCGGCCACCTACAACGTGTTCGTGACCGGCCACGGCCTCATCATGGTGTTCTTCATGGTGATGCCCGCCCTCATCGGCGGCTTCGGCAACTGGTTCGTCCCGCTGATGATCGGCGCGCCGGACATGGCCTTCCCGCGGATGAACAACATCTCGTTCTGGCTGACCGTGTCGGGCTTCGCCTGCCTCGTCTGCTCGCTCTTCGTCGAGGGGTCGCCCGGCGCGCAGGGCGCAGGAACCGGCTGGACCGTCTACCCGCCGCTCTCCTCCTCGGCCGGCCATCCGGGCCCGGCGGTCGATTTCGCGATCTTCTCGCTCCACCTCGCCGGTGCGGGCTCGATCCTCGGCGCGATCAACTTCATCACCACCATCCTGAACATGCGCGCCCCCGGCATGACGCTGCACAAGATGCCGCTCTTCGCCTGGGCCGAGCTGGTCACCGCCTTCCTGCTGCTCCTGTCGCTCCCGGTTCTCGCCGGCGCGATCACGATGCTGCTCACGGACCGTAACTTCGGCACCACCTTCTTCGCCCCCGAGGGCGGCGGCGATCCGGTGCTCTACCAGCACCTGTTCTGGTTCTTCGGTCACCCCGAAGTGTACGTGATGATCCTGCCGGCCTTCGGCATCGTCTCGCACATCATCGCCACCTTCTCGCGCAAGCCGGTCTTCGGCTACCTCGCCATGGCCTACGCCATGGTCGCCATCGGCGTCGTCGGCTTCGTCGTGTGGGCCCACCACATGTACACCGTCGGCCTGTCGCTCCAGACGCAGTCCTACTTCGTCTTCGCGACCATGGTGATCGCGGTCCCGACCGGCGTGAAGATCTTCTCCTGGATCGCGACCATGTGGGGCGGCTCGATCCGCTTCACCGCCGCGATGCACTGGGCGGTCGGCTTCATCTTCCTGTTCACGGTCGGCGGCGTGACCGGCGTCGTGCTCGCCAACTCGGCGGTCGATAAGTACCTGCACGACACCTACTACGTCGTCGCGCACTTCCACTACGTGCTCTCGCTCGGCGCCGTGTTCATCATCTTTGCTGGTATCTACTACTGGTTCCCGAAGATGACCGGCCACATCATCCCCGAATGGGCGGGCAAGCTGCACTTCTGGCTGGCCTTCGTCGGTGCGAACATCCTGTTCTTCCCGATGCACTTCCTCGGCCTCGCCGGCATGCCGCGCCGCTACGCCGACTACCCGGAAGCCTTCGCCGGCTGGCACAAGGTCGCGACCCTGGGCGGTCACGTCTTCGCCCTCGGCATGGTGGTCTTCGTGATCGGCATCGCCCTGGCGTTCCGCTCCAAGGCCCGCGCCGCGGACAATCCGTGGGGTGAGGGTGCCACCACCCTCGAGTGGACGCTGTCCTCGCCCCCGCCCTTCCACCAGTTCGAGACGCTCCCCAAGATCGTCGACGAGCCGGCCCACTAAACGACAGGATCGCGAGGACCGCCCCGGCGGTCCTCGCCCTTTCCCGGAATTCTTCCGCGCCGCGGGAGGCTTCCGGCAAGGGGCGGCGCCGAACTTGCCTCATGACATTGTCCGCCGGCCGGGCATGGCGTGAGGGTCGCAGACGGCGCGATCCGACATCCCGGACACGCACGCGTTTCCACTCCAAGCGTTCAGAACACGGTTTTCATGACGAGCCTGTCGAACAGCCTCACGGTCGACACCAAAGCCGCGTCGTTCGCCCCCGCCGTCGGCGGCGAGGTGCGCGACTTCTTCGCCCTGCTGAAACCGCGGGTGATGGTGCTCGTCATCTTCACGGCGCTCGTCGGCATGGTCGTGTCGCACGCCACCGTGAACCCGGTGATCGCGGCGATCTCGCTCCTGATGATCGCCGTCGGGGCCGGCGCCTCCGGCTGCCTCAACATGTGGTGGGACGCCGACATCGACGCCCTGATGACCCGCACGGCCAAGCGGCCGATCCCGGACGGGCGTATCCGCCCCGACGAGGCGCTGACCTTCGGCATCGTGCTCTCGGTCGGCTCGGTGCTGATCCTCGGCCTCGCCTCCAACTGGCTCGCCGCGGGGCTCCTGGCCTTCACCATCGTCTTCTACGCCGTCATCTACTCGATGTGGCTGAAGCGGGCGACGGCGCAGAACATCGTCATCGGCGGCGCCGCGGGGGCCCTCCCCCCGGTGGTCGGCCAGGCTGCGGTGACCGGCCATGTCGGCATCGAGTCGCTGATCCTGTTCGCGATCATCTTCATCTGGACGCCGCCGCATTTCTGGGCGCTCGCGCTGGTGAAGAGCGGCGAGTACGCGCGGGCCGGCATCCCGATGATGCCGAACGTCGCCGGTCCCGATTCCACCCGCCGCCAGATCGTCTGGTACACCCTGCTGCTCGCGCCGCTCGGCCTCGCGCCGGTCGTCCTCGGCTTCGGCGGCTGGCTCTACGCGCTCGTCGGCGTGCTGGGCGGGCTCGGCATGCTGGCGGGTTCCGTGCAGGTGTTCCGCCTGCGTCAGGGCGAACCTGAGCGCAAGGCGGCCATGGGCCTGTTCGCCTTCTCGATCCTCTACCTGTTCCTGCTATTCTCGGCGCTGCTGGCCGAGCAGGGGCTCGGCCTCTACCGCGCAGTCCTGGCATGAGGCCCGCCGTGAGTGATCTTCCCGACGGCCTACGTCCGCTGACGCCCGAAGAGGCCCAGACCCGCCGCAAGCGCTCGCTCGCCATCGCGCTGACGCTCGGGGCCCTGGTGATCCTGTTCTTCGTGCTGACCATCGCCAAGCTCGGACCGCAGGTCCTTCAGCGTCCGCTCTGAGGAGGCCGGTGCGATGAGCGGCAGCCAGGACGACGGACGGCAGCGGGCGGCCCGCGGCGTACGCCGCACGGTGGCGGCCTGCGCCGGCATGGTGCTCGCCATGGGCGGCCTCGCCCTGGCCTCCGCGCCCCTCTACGACATGTTCTGCAAGGCGACCGGCTTCAACGGCACGCCGCTGGTGGGCGCCGCCCCGACGGCCGCGACCGGCGAGGCCCTGGCCCCGGTCACGGTCCGCTTCGACACCAACGTGTCCAAGAACCTGTCCTGGCGCTTCCGGCCGGAGCAATCGAGCGTCGAGGCGGTCCCGGGCCAGACCGCGACGGTGTTCTTCAAGGTGACGAATGTCGGCAAGGAGCCCGCCAAGGGCATCGCCGTGTTCAACGTCCAGCCCGACCTGATGGGCAGCTACTTCGTCAAGGTGCAGTGCTTCTGCTTCGACGAACACCTGCTCCAGCCGGGCGAGTCGGCCGAATTCCCGCTGGTCTTCTACGTCGATCCGGCGATGCGGAAGGATCCCGACATCGGCACGCTCTCGGAAATGACGCTGTCCTACACCTACTTCCCGTCGAAGAACGGGGCGCCGGTGGCGGAGATCGCCAAACCGGCACGGACATCGAATTTCTGAGGGCGTCGGTATTTCTGGGACCCCAAGCGTGACAAGGGCGCGGGGGCCGCAGTAGAGCTTCACCGGGACCGGGCGTCGAAACCCGATCCTCAACAAGGCACACAAGGCCCGGGCCGTCGATGCGACGACGGGTTAGGGCGAAGGGAGACCAGTTGCGATGGCCGGGGCGCACGCCAAGAACCACGACTACCACATCATCAACCCGAGCCCGTGGCCCCTCCTCGGTGCGTTCTCCGGGTTCCTGATGGCCTTCGGCGCCGTCTTCTGGATGAAGGGTCTCTCGGCCGGCGGTCTCGCCATCGGCCCCTACGTGTTCGGCGCCGGCACGCTCGGCGTGCTCTACACCATGCTGTCGTGGTGGAAGGACGTCACCCACGAGGCCAATTCGGGCGACCACACCCGCGTCGTGCAGCTCCACCACCGCTACGGCATGATCATGTTCATCGCCTCCGAGGTGATGTTCTTCGTGGCGTGGTTCTGGGCCTATTTCGAGGCCGCGGTCTACACCGCCGACCCGATCCAGGCGACGCGCGTCGAGTTCACCGGCGGCGTCTGGCCGCCGAAGGGCATCGAGGCGTTCGACCCCTGGCACCTTCCGCTGCTCAACACCCTGATCCTGCTCACCTCCGGCACCACCGTGACCTGGGCCCACCACGCCCTGCTTCACGGTGACCGCAAGGGCCTGAAGATGGGCCTGTGGCTGACGATCATCCTCGGCGTGCTGTTCACCGCCTGCCAGGCCTACGAGTACGCCCACGCCCATTTCGGCTTCTCGGGCTCGATCTACTCGTCGACCTTCTTCATGGCGACGGGCTTCCACGGCGCCCACGTCATCATCGGCACGATCTTCCTCGCCGTTTGCCTGCTGCGCACCTACCAGGGTGACTTCACCCCGAAGCAGCATCTCGGCTTCGAGTTCGCGGCCTGGTACTGGCACTTCGTCGACGTGGTGTGGCTGTTCCTGTTCGCCGCGATCTACGTCTGGGGTGCGGGCGCCGGCGGCGGCGCCCACTGAGGCAACCGCCTCTTCGCTGCCCGGGCGCAAGGCGCGGGCGGCGATCGCGAAGGGCGGCGTGAGCCGCCCTTTTTCGTGCGCTTTCGCCACCGGCCCGCCATATCGGGGGAACGCGAGGATCGAGCCCGTGAACCGAGTTGCCTCCCATCCCTCCCCGATCTCGACCGGCCTGCGCGGACGCTGCCCGGCCTGCGGCGAGGGTCACCTGTTCCGCGGCTTCCTCGCGGTCCGGCCGGCCTGCGAGGTCTGCGGCCAGGATTTCTCGCGCTTCGATTCCGCCGACGGTCCCGCATTCTTCGTGATGTCGATCACCGGCTTCGTCGTGGCCGGGACCGCCCTGTGGATGGAATTCGCCTACGAGCCGCCGATCTGGGTCCACGCCCTCGTCGCGGGCACCCTCGCCATCGGTCTGAGCCTGTTGCTGGTGCGACCCCTGAAGGGACTGCTGGCCGCCGTCCAGTTCGCCAACAAGGCCGAGCAGGGGCGCTTCCGCGCATGACCGCCGCCGACCGCTCCGCCCGCCTGCGCGGCCTGATCGCCCCCGGCCTCGCCGCCCTCGTCTGCCTGGCGATCCTCGTCGGCCTCGGCGTCTGGCAGCTCGCCCGCAAGGGCGAGAAGGAGGCGCTGATCGCCCGGATCATCGAACGTTCCCATGCCGAGCCCCCGGCCGCTCCCCCGCCCTTCGCGGATTGGGATCCGAAGGCTGACGAGTTCCGCCGGGTGCGGGCGGTCGGCACCCTCCTCCATGACCGGGAGACGCTGGTGCACGGCCTCGCCCCGGGCGAACCCGGCCGGGCACTCCAGGGCTACTATGTGCTGACGCCGCTCCGGAGAGAGGATGGCACCACCATCCTGATCAATCGCGGTTTCGTGCCGACGGAGCTGAAGGATCCGCAGTCGCGTGCGGCGGGTCAGGTCGGGGGCGAGACGTCCGTCACCGGCATGCTGCGGGGAAGCGAGGTCCGCACGATGTTCGTGCCCGAATCCGACCCCGCCCGCGATGCGTGGTTTACCCGCGAGATTCCGGCCATCGCGGCGGCGCGCGGGCTCACGAATGTCGCGCCCTACCTGATCGAGGCGGACGCGACGCCCAATCCCGGCGGCTGGCCCCGCGGCGGGCAGTTGCGGGTCGATCTTCCCAACAACCATCTGCAATATGCCTTCACGTGGTTCGGCATCGCCGCCTGCCTCGTCGGCGTATTCTCCGTCTTCGCGTGGCGGCGCCTGCACGATCCAATGGAGCCCGGCGCGGCCTGACCGCGTTGGCCCGCCGCCTGCTTCTCTTCGAGCAGGTCGCGCCGGGACCGAATCGTCCCGCGCGGGAAGAACGGAGTGCCCCGCGATGCGCACCGCTGCCGTCCTGATCGCCCTCATCCTCGCCGCCCTGCCCGCCCGGGCGGACGACACCGCCCAGAAGGCCGCTCGCGCCACCATCGAGCGCCAGATCGAGGCGTTCCGGCGCAACGACTCGGCCGGTGCCTACGCCGAAGCCGCGCCGCAGATCCGCAACCTGTTCCCCTCCCCCGACACTTTCCTCGCCATGGTGGAGAAAGGCTACGCCCCGGTCCTGCGTCCCCGCAGCTACCGCTTCGAGACCGCCGAGGAGACGGCCGAGGACGAGATCGCCCAGGGGGTGAGCCTCCAGGACGAGGCCGGGATCGACTGGGTCGCGCTCTACACCCTGCAGCGGCAGGTCGATGGCCAGTGGCGGATCACCGGCTGCCAATTGAAGAAGGCACCGGGCGACGCCGCCTGACGGGCGCCGCGGATACGGGGTCTCGATCGGGGACCTACCGCGCGGCCTCGACCCGCTTGTCCGAGGCCGCGCTCGTTGCCGTACGGTCCTGAAGCCGTTTGACCGCCCCCGCGATGAGATCGCGCGAGGCGTGCAGGGTCCCGAGTTCGACCGCCGACATCGCCCGCATCACCGGCAGGAGGTTCTCCCCCGCCCGCCCGTCTTCCCCGAACAGCCGTAGATCGTCCTCGGGGCCGACGCCGACGCTGCTCGCGATGCGGGCGGCGTAGTTGCGGATGCGCGTCTCGTCGCTGGTGCAGAGCGGGGCCGGGATGGAGAGATCGAGCAGGCTACCCTTCGGCAAGGAGGCGGCGAGCGGCGGCAGCGATGCCGATTCCACCACGAGCCGGTTCGGAGCGAGGAGCGCTGCCGGATCCGCCGCGGCGCGCGTCACTGGACCCGCCGAGGCCGCGGTGAGCCCGGTGGCGATCTCGGTCGCGGGCCTCAGCGCCGGAAGCGCCGCCGCGCGGGGAACGGGGATGCGCCCCGGATGGCCGGCGAGGCGTGCCCGCGCCGACCAGGGCTGTACCCGCAGGCCGCCCGCCACGGGGGGCACCGCCCGCGCCACGCCGCCCCGTCCGTGGCGCGCCAGGAAACGGGCGCGCAGGGTACGGCCGATGCCCTGCGGTGCGATCCCCGCCGAGATTACGGGCCCTGCGGCGGCGCGGGCGATTGTCCCGGCTTTCGGGGCCGCCGCGCGGGTCAGGGGACGCGGCGCTCCGCACTCGGCGGGTGCCCAGCGTCGGACGATGGCGAGCGCCGTGCGGCGGCCGTAATCGCGATAGTAGCGGCGCAGGAGCTGGGCCGCCGCGTCGGCGCCGTCGGCGGCGGTGGCGAAGCCGGTATGCCCCTCCGCGTCGCCGCCGAGCTCCCCCGTCCAGCGGGCCTGCTTCACGCACCAGTAATTGTTGAGCCGCACGCAGCGGGCGACGAAGCCGGGCTCGGCCGCGGCGTAGCGCACCACGAGGGCGAGGGAGGTCGGGGCGAGGTTGTCGCCGGCCTGATCCCGCCAATTCGACACCGCCCGGGCGACGAGGCTGAGGCTCGGCGGCAGGGCCGGGGCGATCGGCGCCGTCGGAACGCTCGGGAGGCGTGCCTGGATCGCCTGCCCGGCGGCCCGCCCGGCCGTCTCGGCCTCGCGCGGCAGCATCGACAGGACGAGGAGAGCTTCGAGGAGCAAGGCATTCCCCAACGGGCGACCGGGCGGTGCGGCCCGTCTGACGGAGGCCGGCCCGTTGGAAACGGCGAGCGGGGCCGGAGGGTTCTCCCGCTTCCGATCCCGCCGCGAGACGGCGCCGTGCATCGAATGCGGGGGGACGCCCGAGGCGATCGGGCCGGATGCGGCGCGCGTCAGTCGTCCTCCATCTCCGCCGCGAGCTGGCGCGGGCGCACGTAGCGCAGGAGCGTCCCGGCCCCGTCGGTGATGGCGGCCCAGTTCTCGATCTCGAAGGTGATCACCGCCAGGGCCGCGGTCGGAAACTTCTCCCGCAGATCGCGTCGCAGATCCTTTGGGCCCTCGCCGACGAGGCGCAGGGCCGCGTCGCCCAGTCCCGGATTGTGGCCGATGATCAGGAGCGTCGCGGCCTCATCCGGTGCGGAGCGGATCGCGTCGAGGATGCGGGCGGAGGGCGCCTCGTAGATCGAGGGCACGGTCTCCTCGCGCGTACCGTCGAGGAAGGGCCGCACGGCCTCCCAGGTCTCCTGCGTGCGCCGCGCGGGCGAGACCATGGCATGGTCCGGCCGAAAGCCCTCACGGGCGATGTAATCGCCCATCAAGGGGGCGGCGTCGCGCCCGCGGGGCGCGAGCGGCCGATCGATATCGGCGACGCCCTGCGGATAGCCGGATTTGGCGTGACGCAGCAGCAGCAGGCGACGCATCAGCGGAAGCCCACCACGGCATGGGGCACGTAGGGCGCTTCGAGCGCCGCAATCTCCTCCGGCGTGAGGGCGAGATCGAGGGCGGCGACCGCATCGTCGAGATGCTGCGGCTTCGAGGCCCCGACGATCGGCGCGGCCACGCCCGGCTTCTGCAGCACCCAGGCCAAGGCGACTTGCGCCCGCGGCACGCCACGGTTTCGCGCGATCTCGGCCACCGCCTCGACCACCCGGCGGTCCGCCTCGACGGTCGCGTCGTAGAGTCCCTTGCCGACGAGGTCGCTGTCCTGCCGGGCGCTGCCCTCGTCGAAATCGCGGGTCAGCCGGCCCCGGGCGAGCGGGCTCCACGGCAGCAGCGGAATGCCCTGGTCGGCGCAGAGCGGCAGCATCTCCCGCTCCTCCTCGCGATGGAGCAGGTTGAGATGATTCTGCATGGTGGCGAACCGCGTCCATCCGTTGAGGTCGGCGGTGTAGAGCGCCTTGGCGAACTGCCAAGCGAACATCGACGAGGCGCCGATATACCGGGCCTTGCCGGCCTTCACGACGTCGTGGAGCGCCTCCAGCGTCACCTCGATCGGCGTCTCGTAGTCCCAGCGATGGATCTGGTAGAGATCGACGTAATCGGTGCCGAGCCGCTTGAGCGAGGCGTCGATGGCGGAAAAGATCGCTTTTCGCGAGAGGCCGCCCGCGTTCGGCCGGTCGGTGAGCGGATAATAGACCTTGGTCGCGAGCACGACGTCGTCGCGGCTGGCGAAATCCCGGAGCGCGCGGCCGACGATCTCCTCCGAGGTGCCATCGGAATAGTAGTTGGCCGTGTCGAAAAAATTGATGCCGAGATCGATCGCCCGGCGGATCAGCGGCCGGCTCTCCTCCTCCCGCAGGGTCCAGGGATGAGGCCCGCGCTCGGGCACGCCGTAGGTCATGCAGCCGAGGCAGAGGGGCGAGATGTCGAGGCCGGTGCGGCCGAGCTTTTTCGTCTTCATGGAGAAGCACCGCGCGGGGTGGGCGACGCGCCCTTATCTGGGGCGGCCGGCGCCATCGTCACGGCGGCCCGGCTCTGTGACGAGCGCGGGGCTCGGTGGGATCTCGGCCCGGGCTTGGCCGAAACAGAGCCTTGCCGGAGGATATGACGCACCCGTGACGGCCAAGCTGCTTGCAAAAGGATTGCGCACAATTCAGGAGGGAGCATGCGCTCCTTGGCGCGATTCCAATGTGAGAGACGTGACGATCATGAGCCGAACCCGCGCGCTCCTCGGCGGCCTCGCCGCGACCGCCTGCCTGCTGACCGCGGCCCATGCCGAGGAGACCGATCCGGCCGCCATCGTCGCCGGGCAGTTCGCGGCGGGCGGCAACCACAAGGGCGTGCGTGCCAGCGGCGCCAAGGGCGTCTGCCTCAAGGGCAGCTTCGCGCCGTCCGCGGGCGCCGCAGCCCTCTCGAAGGCTCCCCACTTCGCGCGTGAGGTGCCGGTGACCGCTCGCTTCTCCATGGGCGGCAGCAACCCGAAGGTGTCGGACAAGACCAAGCCGGTCACCCGCGGCCTCTCGGTGCGCATGAGCGCGGATGCCGGCGACATGGTGTTCGTGACGATCTCGGCGCCGGTCTTCTCGACCAAGACTCCGGCCCAGCTGCTCGAATTCGTTCAGGTCCGCGCCCCGGGCCCGGACGGCAAGCCGGATGCCGAGAAGGTCAAGGCGTTCGCCGCCGCCAATCCCGAGACGACGCGGCAGGCGGCGTGGCTCAACGCCCGCCCGGTGCCGGCGAGCTACGCGGGCGTCGATTACTGGGCGGTCCACGCCTACACGCTGACCAACGCCAAGGGTGAGGCGAAGACGGCCCGGTTGAAGTTCGTCTCCGCCGACAAGGCCGGTCTGACCGATGAAGAGGCGAAGGCCAAGCCCGACAGCTTCTACGCCGACGAGCTGAAGGAACGTCTGGCCAAGGGGCCGGCCAAGTTCGACCTCGTCGCGATCCTGGCCGAGGCCGGCGACACGTTGACCGACCCGACGGTGGCGTGGCCGGAGGAGCAGCGCAAGGCGGAGACGCTCGGCACGCTCTCGATCACGGGGATCGAGCCGGACGCCACCTGCGACGCCCGGACCTTCGACCCGGTGGTGGACCTGCCGGAAGGCATCGCCGGCCCGAGCGACGATCCGATGTTCGCGATCCGCTCGCCGGCCTACGCGGTCTCGGTCTCGCGCCGGGCGAACTGAGACACGGACGGGAACCGGGTCGGGGCGCGCTCAGCCGCCCCGCCCCTCCCGCCGCATCATGAAGGCGAGCTTCTCGAAGAGGCTGACATCCTGCTCGTTCTTGAGCAGCGCCCCGTGCAGCGGCGGGATCAGCTTGCGGCCGTCGCGCTCGCGCAGGGTCTCGGGGGAGATATCCTCGGCCACCAGCAGCTTGAGCCAATCGAGGAGCTCGGAGGTCGAGGGCTTCTTCTTGAGGCCCGGCACCTCGCGGGTCTCCAGGAAGACCCGCAGGGCCTCCTCGACGAGGCGGTGCTTGATGCCCGGATAATGCACCTCGACGATCGCCTGCAGCGTCTGCGCGTCGGGGAACTTGATGTAGTGGAAGAAGCAGCGCCGCAGGAAGGCGTCCGGCAGCTCCTTCTCGTTGTTCGAGGTGATGATGACGATCGGGCGCTTCTCCGCCCGCACCGTCTCGCCGGTCTCGTAGACGTGGAACTCCATCCGGTCGAGTTCGGTCAGGAGGTCGTTGGGGAACTCGATATCCGCCTTGTCGACCTCGTCGATGAGCAGGACGGGCCGGGTCGGGGCGGTGAAGGCCTCCCACAGCTTGCCGCGGCGGATGTAGTTCGCGATGTCCGACACCCGCGGATCGCCGAGCTGCGAGTCGCGCAGGCGCGAGACCGCGTCGTACTCGTAGAGTCCCTGCTGCGCCTTGGTCGTCGACTTCACGTTCCAGGTCAGGAGCGGCGCGCCGAGCCCCTTGGCGATCTCCTCGGCCAAGACCGTCTTGCCGGTGCCGGGCTCGCCCTTCACCAGCAGGGGGCGCTCCAGAACGATCGCGGCATTGACCGCGGTGGTGAGGTCTGGCGGCGCGACGTAGCTGTCGGTTCCGGTGAAGCGCATGGGACCTTCCGGTGCGAGGATGATCCGACCTGAAAGGCAAAATCCCTCGTGTCAACCGCGCGCCGCCGACGGGTCGCCGGCGGTTACAGGGCTTTTCCGTCGTGCCACACGCAGTTGGTGGCCAGGATCCCGAGATTCACGTCCGACTTCTGCGGCTGCGGCAGCGTCCGACCGTCCATGGCGAGATCGATCTTGATCTCGACCTGCCCCTTCGACTCGTTCGAGCGCCGGGAGAAGTAGCAATATTGCTGATAGGGCCGATCCTCGGCGGCCTTGAAGTTCCAGCCCGTCACGATCTGCCCGTCGAGATAGGGCACCTGCTTGAACACCGTGAAGGTGGTGTTGACCGGCGCCTTCGAGGCCGGAGCCGCCTCGGCGCCGAGCTGCGCCTTGGTCGGCGTCGGCACCGCGTCGGCCTTCTGGGCCGGTAGTCCCTCGAGCTTGAGGGTGTTGTCGGTGAGCGTGACCTCGCCCTTGGTCTTGAGGGTCACGTTGGCCAGGGCCGTCTGCATCGCGGCGGCGATCTTCTCCGCGGCCGTGTCGAACTGGTTCATGGTGGCGTAGCCGTAGGAGGCGGCGCCGAAGCCGGCGCCGGCCAGGGCGAGGAAGGCCCCCGCCCCGGTCGCCCGCAGCAGGAACGCCCGGGCGAAGGCCATGCGGGCCTCGGCCCGGAGCCTGCCGTTCACGTTCTGCGCCAGCACGAGGTTCTCGTGCGTCCCGTCGGTGAGGATGCTCATGGTCGAGGACTCGTCGAGAGGCTAGGCGCCGGCGCTGGCGGGCATGGGCATCGCGGCGGGCGGGCCCGGCGGCACGACCGGCGCGGTTCGCCGGTCGAGCGGGATGACCGAGCCCTCCCGGTTCGCCGGCTTGAGGGGATTGGCCGCCATTTCCTGACGCACGGTCTCGGCCACCGAGGCCAGCAGGTAGGGCGCGGCCTCCGCGCTCACCGCGGCGCCGAGATCGTCCTCGTCCATGAAGGTCTTGCGCACCGAGACCGCCGAGAGCGCCAGGATCGTCGAGGCGAAGGCGGCGCAGAGCGCGGGCACGAACACGAAGATGCGCAGGAAGGCGTGCACCTGCGCGTCGCTCACCTCGATCGGATCGACGCCGTAGACCATGGCGGTGAAGGAGTGAAGCTGCGAGCGGTTGACGGCGTTGCGGTAGGCCTGCTCGGCATCGGCGACCTTGCGGTCGGCGGCGCCCCGGTCGAGGAGGCCGCGCCCCTTGCGGGCTTCCTCGAGTTCCTTGACGACGGTGCCGCGGTCGGTGCCCGCCTTGGCCACGGCGGCGTTCAGCGTCGCGGTGCGCGGGTCGGTGACGCATTTCAGGTTCGAGTAGCGCATGCCCCGGCTGTTGGTGCCGTAGACCCGCTCGCAGCGTTGCGCCGGCAGGCCGGCGAGCTGCGAGGCGTTCTCGGCGGAGCGCTTCTCGATCTGCTCCAGCTCGTTGGCATATTGCTCGACGCGGGCATTGGCGGCGCTGATCCGGGTGTCGATGCTGTCGCGGTCGGCCTGGGCATCCTTGAGGGCGGTCTTGGCCTTGGCGGCGTCCATCAGGCGGGGATGGAACATCATCTCGCCGAGCTGCGACACCGATTTGGTGGTCACGCCCGCCGCGAACAGGATGCCGAGCATGGCGAGCGCGCGCACGAACCACGAGCGCTGCGTGCGCGCCAGGATGCCGAGCGGCACACGGCACAGCTCCACCGCGGCATAGACCAGCGGGGCGAGCAGCATGAAGTAGAAGGCGCGGGCGTCGCCGTCGCTGTAGTAATCCGCGAACAGCCATGCGCCGGCGAGGGACGCGCCGATCACCATGAATTCGACGAGGTAGGCGATTCCGACATAGCCCCACTTGATGCGGTAGCCGCGCTCGACGTCGCGCTCGTGCTTCCAGCGGGTCTGGTCGAGCGCCCATTCGCGCCGCTCGCGCTGGGCCTCCCGGTTCGGCAGCTTCCTGAACATCGATCTCGACGGGCCTCTGCGGGGGGCGGCGAACGGGCCATTCCCTAACATCGCGTTACTCAAGCGTAAGCTTGCATTGTGCCGAAGTTGTGCCGGCGCCTACCTTCCGCGGTGGATGGCTCGAATACGAAACGCCGCAGGGATCGGAGCATGATCGAAGCCAAATTTTAGGTTGCTTTAGCTTGCTCCTGCATCCATCGGTAAGATGATGCCGATTTCGCGTTGCGGCGACGGCTTTCCTTCGAGAAGCCAGTGATCCGCCGTCGCCGTTGCGAGCGAAAATGGTTGCTCCGTAGACCCGGGGACGCCCATGATGGCGGCGTCCTCCCGGCTGCTCGGGGGCCCTCTTCCCCCGTGACAGGCGTTCCTCGAACCGAATGACCGTTCCCGTGCAGGCCGCCACCCAGATCGCCGCGGAGGCCGGCGCGCAGGCAGGCGGCTACAAGGAAGCCATCCTCTTCCTCATGACCGCGGGCGTGGTGGTGCCGTTGTTCCACCGCCTGCGTGTGAGCCCGGTGCTCGGCTTCATCGGCGCGGGCGCCCTGCTCGGGCCGTTCGGCCTCGGCCGCCTCGCCGAGAGCCATCCCTGGCTCGGTGCCGTCACCATCGGCAGCCGGTCCGAAATCGCGCACCTTGCCGAATTCGGCGTCATCTTCCTGATGTTCATGATCGGGGTCGAGCTGTCCTGGGAGCGCCTGCGGGTGCTGCGCCGCCTCGTCTTCGGCTTCGGCTCGATCCAGGTGATCGCGTCCGCCGCCATCATCGCCGTGATCCTGGTCGCCCTGGAACAGCCCGTCGCCGGCGCCGTGCTGGTCGGCCTCGCGCTCGCCCTGTCCTCCACCGCCGTGGTGCTTCCGGTCCTGGCCGAGCAGAAGCGGCTCGGCACGCCCGCCGGCCGCACCAGCTTCGCGGTGCTGCTGTTCCAGGACCTCGCGGTGGCGCCGATCCTGTTCGCCATCGCGGTGCTCGGCCGCAACGACGGCGGCAATCTCGGCGCGGCCCTCGCCCTCGCCCTGGGTCAGGCGGCGGTGGCCCTGGTGCTGATCGTGATCGCCGGTCGCGTGGCCCTGCGACCGCTGTTCCACCTCGTGGCGCTGACCCGCTCGCCCGAATTGTTCATGGCGGCCTGCCTGCTCGTCATCGTGGCGACCGCTCTGGTCGCCGCCGCGAGCGGGTTGTCGATGACGCTGGGCGCCTTCGTGGCCGGGCTCCTGCTCGCCGAGACCGAGTATCGCCGCGCCATCGAGGCGACGATCGACCCGTTCAAGGGGCTTCTGCTCGGCGTGTTCTTCGTCTCGGTCGGGATGAGCCTCGACCCGGCCCAGCTCCTCGCCGCCCCCGGCGCGATCCTCGGTCTCGCCCTCGGCCTCCTCGTCATCAAGGGCGGGGTGGTGCTGGCGGGCGCCCGCTTCCTGAAGATTCCCCGGCCCGTCGCCCTGGAGACGGCCCTGCTGATCGGCCCCGGCGGGGAGTTCGCCTTCGTGCTGATCGGCGGCGCCATGGCGGCCGGGCTGGTGCCGGAGCCGGTCGGAGGCGCGGCCCTGATCGTCACCACCGTCACCATGATCGCGATCCCGGCGCTCGCGGTCCTGGGGCGGCGCGTCGGTCGCCGCGTCTCGACGGCGCAGCTCGGCCGGGCCCGCGCCGAGCCGGCGCCGGAAGCGGTGCAGAACCGGGTGATCGTCGCGGGCTATGGCCGCGTCGGCCGCCTCGTCGGCGAGATGCTCAAGCGCCACGCCATTCCCTATCTCGCCCTCGATGCCGACCCCGCCCGGGTCGCCGAGCATCGGCGGCTCGGCAGCCCGGTCTATTTCGGGGATTCGGCCCATCCCGACATGCTGCGCCGCTGCGACATCGCCACCGCCCGGGCGCTCGTCGTCACCCTCGACAATCCGAGCGCCGTCGAGGCCGTGGTGCAGGCCGCCCGCGCCGAGCGGCCGGACCTCACCATCGTGGCCCGCGCCCGCGACGCGCGCCATGCCACGCAGCTCTACGAGATGGGCGTGACCGACGCCGTGCCCGAGACTATCGAGGCCTCGCTTCAGCTCTCGGAGGCCGTGCTGGTCGATGTCGGGGTGCCGATGGGGCTCGTGATCGCGTCGATCCACGAGCGCCGCGACGAGTTCCGCGCCATGCTCAAGCGGAAGGAGGCGGATCAGCGCCCGGCCTTCCGCGCCCGCCGCACGATCGGCAAGGAGGGCGGAAAAGGCAGCGCGCATGCGGGCGGCCCGGCGGATGGGCAAGCCGCGAATCCCGCCGACGGTTCAGGCGATGGCCGGGGCGGCGACCCCGCCGGGGCGCGGGAGTCGCCGGAGCCGGTCGGCCGGAGCGCGTGACGCGACGGACCCGCGGCCGCTCCGTCTCCCGGTGGCGCGGGGGCGATCCGATCGCGCCATCGTCGCCCGATCGGGCCTTGGACGGCCCGCCGGGACCCTATCGGGTCGGGACGGCGGCCGGTCCCCGGTCGGTCCAGTCCGGCGGCAGGCCGATCAGGTCGCCGACGATGCCGTCGACGCCCGGCGCGCGGCCGAAGGCGTCGCAATCGGGATCGAGGGGTGCCTCGCCCAGGGTGGTGATGCGGACGCGGTCGTAGGTCGGGATCTGCAGCTCGCCCCGGAACGGATCCTTGGTGGTGGCGAGGTAGGAGCCGAAATCCTGGCCGAACTCGCCCGCCAGATCGTAGGCATCGGACGCCGCCGAGAAGCGGGCCTGGTTGGTGAAGGCGTTGGCCGCGCCGCCCCAGATCATCGCGGCGCGCTGACGGTTGCGGGCGTCGAGCGCCTCCGCTTCGATCGTGAGGCTGCCGAGACCGATCGGCACGCGCGGCACGGGGATCTTGCCGACGGTGTTGGCGAAGCCCACGCCGACCTGTCCGGCGATGGAGATCGCCGCCGAGGCCCCGATGGTGGCGCCCGCCGCCGGAACGTTGGTCAGATCGATGCGGGTGATCGCCGAGCGCACCGTCAGATCGGCGCGTCCGGAGGAAACGATGTCGTAGCGCAGGGAAAGGTCGTAGCAGAGCGCCCGGTCGGCGGCGTTGGCGATGAGCCGCCGCTCCACCGCGTTGAGGCCGGGCCCGGACACCGCCTCGGTGAAGACGGTGGGCACGATCCGCACGGTGCGCACCGTCGTCGGCAGGGTCGGGTCGATGAACAGCTTGGACTCGGAGGCGACCGCATCGCTCGTCGCGAACTGGTCGCTGCGAGAGAGGGAGCGCCCATCGGTCAGAACCACGTCGCCGCAGCCGGCCAGCAGGCCGAGGGCGGCCACGGCCAGCGAGAGGCGCGCCGCCCGGACGGGCGGGCGGGAAGTTTGCAACCGCAGCATCATTCTCTTTCGCGGATGGACGGGGCCGGCGCACACGGCGTCGTCCCCCCAGGGGCGGAAGTGTGGTGTCGTCTCGGACGGCAAGCCTAGCCGTAGCGGCCCGCCGCAGGAAGGACGCCGTCTCCGCCCGCGGTCTCTACCGGGGCGTATCCGCGGCCCTGTGACCGTTCAGCAACGTTGTTTCCAGTCACTCCAACTCGAAGCATGGGCGCGAGCCGGCCCGCAGGCCGCCCGTCGATCCTGTCGCGCATTCCTGTCGCGCTTGCCTCGATGCCTGCGGCGGTGCAACCGATCCCCCCGCCCCGCGCTTGTCCCCGCCGATGCGTCCCGCTCAGATCGTCCCCCTCGTCGTCGCGACCGCGCTCTTCATGGAGAACACCGATTCGACGGTGATCGCCACGGCGCTTCCGGCCATCGCCGCGAGCCTCAACGAGGACCCGATCGCCCTCAAGCTCGCCCTCACCGCCTATCTCGTGAGCTTGGCGATCTTCATCCCGATTTCCGGCTGGGCCGCCGACCGTTACGGCGCCCGCAACGTGTTCCGCGCAGCGCTCTGCGTGTTCATGGCAGGCTCGCTCGCCTGCGCCGCGTCGAATTCGCTCCTCGGCTTCGTCGCCGCCCGCTTCCTGCAGGGGATCGGCGGCGCCATGATGGTGCCGGTGGGGCGCCTCGTGATCCTGCGCTCGGTGCCGAAATCGGAGCTCGTCGGGGCCTTGGCCTACCTGACGATCCCGGCGCTGATCGGCCCGATCCTCGGTCCGCCGCTCGGCGGTTTCATCACCACCTACGCGGATTGGCGCTGGATCTTCTTCATCAACATTCCCATCGGTTTGGCCGGAATCGTTCTGGCGACGCTTTATATCGGCGACATCCGCGAGGCGGAGCGCCCGCCCCTCGACGTGCCGGGCTTCCTGCTCTCGGGAACCGGGCTCGCCCTCCTGATGCTCGGCTTCGCCGCCACCGGGCGCCATCTCTTGCCCGATGGGGTGTCCTGGGGCTGCATGGGCGCGGGAATCGTCCTGATGGCGCTCTATCTGCGCCATGCCCGGCGCACCGAGCATCCGCTGATCCGCCTCGACCTGCTGCGCTACCCGACCTTTCGGGCCGCGGTGACGGGGGGCAGCCTGTTCCGCATCGGCACCGGGGCCATTCCCTTCCTGCTGCCGCTGATGCTGCAGATCGGCTTCGGTCTCGATCCGCTGCATTCGGGCCTCATCACCTTCGCGGCGGCTGCGGGCGCGCTTCTGATCAAGATCGTCGGACCCCGCATCCTGCGCGCCTACGGCTTCCGCCGGGTGATGGTGACGAATGCGCTGATCGCCTCCGCCTTTCTGGCGGTGAACGGGTTGTTCACCGCCGGGACGCCGCATTGGGTGATCATCGCGGTGCTGCTGCTCGGCGGCTGCGTCCGCTCGCTCCAGTTCACCTGCGTCAACGCCATCGCCTATGCCGACCTCGAGTCGCGGGAGATGAGCGCGGCCACCAGCCTCGCCAGCGTCGCCCAGCAGCTTTCGCTCAGTCTCGGCGTGTCCATCGGCGCTCTGGCGCTCGAGGGCGCGGCGGCCTGGCACGGCCATTCGGGCATCGAGGCGCGGGATTTCTCCCTCGCCTTCCTCGCGGTGGCGGTGATCTCGGCGGGCTCGTTCTTCGTGTTCCGGCGTCTCGCGCCGGATGCCGGGTCCGAGGTGTCCGGTCAGCGACGCGTCCGCGGCGCCGAGGCGGGGCCCGGCGCCGTGCCGCGGCCCGCCGACGGCTCGGTCTCGACGCTTCAGCCGCTCACGCCGCCGCCCGCGCCGGAGCCCGGCCGCCCGCGCGCTTGACCGGCGCCTTCTTCGCGGGCGCCCGCACCGGGGCCCGCACCGGCTCCGAACCGCCGCCCGAGCGGGCGAAATAGCCCTGCCAGCTCCAGGCGCCGGGGCCGGTCATGGCGTACATCAGGAACGCGCCGGCGAGGCCCAGATCGGCCAGGAAGAAGCTGCGCTCGGTCACGGCGCTGCCCCCGACATAGACCCAGAACGGGTGGAGCAGGGCCGCCATCGCGGCGACGAAGAGGGCCATGACGAGCCCGGTGATGCGTGGCATCACGCCGAGGATCAGGGCGAGGGGCCCGAACACTTGGACGATCACCGCCGCCGTCGCGACCGCGTTCGGGGCCGGGCAGCCCGCGCCGGCCAGCGTCAGGGCGAAGCCCGACACGTTGAGCGCCCGCGCGATGCCCGTCGGCAAAAGCGCCGCGGCCATGAGGAGGCGGGCGGCGAGAAGGACGCCGTTCTGGGCAGAACCGAACACGGGGGACGCTCCGAGGCAGGAAAGCTGTCCGCGGAGCGTGTGGCCACAGGCTGAATCGCCGGTTAAGCGGATCGGCTCATCAACCGGAAATCCCTGCGCGATACAGGCGCCCCCGCTCGGTCCAGGCGACGACGAGGAGCGAGAGGCCGCCCAGCGCCGCGTAGCCGATCGCCACCGGCATCACCGTTCCGTCGAAGGCGCGCCCGATCAGCCAGCCGCACAGGGCGCCGAGCATGGTCGTGTAGAAGCCGAGGAACGAGGAGGCGGTGCCGGCGATGGCGCCGAGCGGCTGCAACGCCAGCGCGTTGAAATTCGGCATGACGAAGCTGATCAGGAACTGGTTGAGCGCCAGCACCGCGAGGAACAGCGCGATGGGCGGCTGCCCCTGATAGTGCAGCCCGATCCCGACCTGGACGAGGCCGACCGCGGTGAAGGCGGTGACCCCCGCATGCGAGAGGCTGCGCATGCCGAGCCGCCGCACGATCCGGGAATTGACCAGCGTCGCCGCGCCCATGGCGCCCGCCACCAGCCCGAACGCGACCGGGAACAGGCTCCCCAGATGGTAGAGCCCGGTGTCGAACACCTGCTGGGCCGAGCCGACATAGCCCATGATGCAGCCGGTCATCAGCCCGAGCGCCGTGGCGTAGCCGATGGCGACGCGGGTGCGCAGAACCGTGCCCAGCGCCTGCACCGTCGCCGCGAGGGAGAGCGGGCGGCGATATTCGGGATGCAGCGTCTCCGGCATGCGGGCGGCGAACCACAGGGCCAGCACGCCGCTGAGGGCCAGCATCGAGACGAAGACCCAGTGCCAGGAGCCGAGCAGCAGCATCGTCGCGCCGATCGCGGGCCCCAGCATCGGCACGATCAGGAACACCATCATGATGAGCGACATCACGCTCGCCATCTCGCGGCCCGCGAACCGGTCGCGGACGATGGCGGTGGAGAGCACCCGGCCCGCCGCCGCGCCGATGCCCTGGATGACGCGGGACGCGAGCAGCCACTCGAAGCTCGGGGCCACCATCGCCATCACGCAGCCCGCGGCGTAGATCGCGAGGCTCGCGAGCAGGACCTTGCGCCGTCCGAGCGCGTCCGAGACCGGCCCGTAGACGATCTGCGCCAGCCCGAAGCCGATCATGTAGACGTAGACGAGGAGCTGGAGGCTGTTAGCGTCGGCGACCGCGAAACGGTTCTGGATCAGCGGGAAGGCCGGCAGCAGATTGTCGATCGACATGGCGGTGACCGCCATCATCAGCGCGACGATTCCGACGAACTCGGCAAAGCCCGGTCCCGACCAGGTGGGCCCGGACGCGGGTGCCGCGCTGCCGGGATCGGGCCGGGGGGAGGATGTCACGATCGCGATGCCTTGAGACCGCCAGGCGTGAAACGGCCGGGCGCGGGAATCCCGCCGCTTGTGGTGAGGGGTTGGAGACGGGTCGGTGCGGAAAGGCACCCTGCGCCCCGATCGTTCCCAAGCCGACACCCGGTCCGGCCACCGCCCCCGGGTCGCGTCCGCCGCCTTCGCCGCGCGGCCTACTTTCGGCCGGCAGCCCTGTCGGCAGGTGTCTCACCGGCTCTCTCGGTCGCCATCGCGTCACCCCCGGCATCCGGTCCCAGCGCCGCGTTCAGCCGGTCGTAGTTCTGCGTCACCAGAGCGATGTTGCCCTCCGGCGGCTTGCCGCCCGGCTCGCCTGCGGCGATGGCGCCCTTCAGCTCCTTGACCGCCGCCGCCTTGTCCTTGGCCGGCAGGGTCGTGTCCGCTTCGAGCGCGGCAAGCTGCTTCCTGAGTAACGGCGTCACGCCGACATAGGTCTTGGTCTGCGGATCGACGCCCTCGACCACCGCATCGATGCTCTCGCTGGCGTCCTGGAACGCGTCGAGCGACGCGAACCCGTTGCGCGTCACGATCGCCTCCGCCTCCTCCCGGGCCTCGGCCTTCGGATCGGGCTGGTCGGCGGAGCCAGCATCGATCTTGGCGAGTTCGGGCTGCGCCGCGAGCACACCGTCGATCTGGGCCTGGGTCAGGACGACGGGTTTCGCGGCCTCCGCCGGGATGGCCTTCTCCGCAGGCGCGGCCTTCTGGGCGAGGGCGGGCGCGGTCGCCAAAAGCGCGGGCGCGGTCACCAAGAGCGCGGATGCAGGCAAGCCCGCGCCGACGAGAGAGGCGGCAAGCAGGATGCGCGCGGATGTCGTCATGAATCGTCTGCCTCTGCTGTGTCATCGCCCGCCTGGGGACGAGGGCCGGAAGGGGCCGCCGATCGGAGGTTGCCGGCCCGGACGCGCCGTGGGATCATTTCCCCGGGTCGCGGCGAAACCGTGATCGCCGATCGATGGCGACCCATGATGCGACCCGCCACGTCCGGAGCCCGGAACCGTTGCACGCCGGTCCCCTCGCCGCTCTCCTCGCCGTCTTCGTACTCCTGCCGGGCCCCGCGGGGGCAGCCCCGGCCGACTATGCCAAGCGCGCGGCGGCCCTGATCGAGCCCTATCGCGAATCCGGGCTGATGAGCGGCGTGATCCTGGTGGCCAAGGACGGCAAGCCGGTGTTCCGGCAGGCCTATGGATGGGCCAATCGCGAGTGGAACGCGCGGAACACCCCCGACACGCATTTCCGTATCGGCTCGCTGACGAAGCAGTTCACGGCGGCCGCGATCCTCCAGCTCGTCGACGCGGGAAAGCTGTCCCTCGACGATCTGGTCGTCCGCTTCTACCCGGAAGCGCCCAAGGCCTGGGAGGGCGTGCGGGTGCGCCACCTGCTCAACCATACCTCCGGGATCATCAACTACACGGCCTTGTCCGATTATCTGCCGGCGATCTCGCGCATCGAGCGGCCACCCAAGGCCCTGGTCGAGCTGGTGACGGCCGAGCCGCTGCTGTTCGAACCCGGCGCCCGGGTCGAGTACAGCAACACCAACTATCTGCTGCTCGGCCTCGCGATCGAGTTCGCCTCGGGCGAACCCTATGCGCGCTACCTCTCCGACCACATGCTTTCGCCCCTGGGCCTGAAGGACACCGGCTACGACGACGCCACCGTGCTGCTGCCGCGGCGCGCCGCGGGCTACCGTTTCGGTCAGGGGCAGTGGCGCAACGCGGCGCCGATGGCCTCCTCCGTCGCCTACGCGGCGGGGGGGCTCTACTCCACCGTCGACGATCTGCTGGCCTGGGACGAGGCGTTGTTCTCGGGGCGCGTCATCTCCGACGCCTCGCGTCGAATGATGTTCGACGATGGCGGGCGCGGCTACGGCTTCGGCTGGTATGTCGGCACGGCCCATGGGCGCAGGCTGTGGTCGCACGGGGGCGCGGTCTCGGGCTTCCTCGCCATGACCGACTACTATCCGCAGGAGCGGCTCGCGGTGATCGTGCTGGCCAACAGCGAGAACGCCCCGGCCCAGAAGATGTCGCGCGAATTGGCGGCGCTCTGGTTCGGCGCGCTCGATCTCCCCGAACCGATCGTCCTCGAGGACATGATCCTGGAGCGCTACGCCGGCACCTACCGGCTGGGGCCCCGGTTCTTCCTCGATCTCCGCCGCGACGGCGGGCGGCTGATGGTGCAGGGAACTGGGCAGCCGGCCAACGCCTTCGTGCCCGAGAGCGACCGCACCTTCTTCTCACGGGTGATCGACGCGCGCATCACCCTCGACACCGAGCCCGACGGACGGCCGAACGGTCTGGTGCTGCATCAGAATGGGCGTGATCGCATCGCCCCGCGCATCGATCCAGCCGAGGCCGCGCGCATCCTCGCCGAGCCGCGGCGGAGCTTCGCGGAGGTTCCGGTCGATCCGGCGCGGCTCGCTCCCCATGCCGGACGCTACGCCCTGGCACCCGGCCTCGTCCTGACGATCGGCCTGGAGAACGGGCGGCTCTGGGCCCAGGCGACGGGCGAGCCCCGCCACCTCCTCCACCCGGAGGACGAGCGCAGCTTCTTCATGCAGGATCTCGACGCGCAGGTGACGTTCGAGGGCGACGGGGCCGGGCGGACCACCGGACTCGTCCTCCACCGCGGCGGGCTGGACACCCCCTGCCCCCGGATCCCGGAGAGTCGCCCGCCCCCTGGGCGCGACGCCGTGCCCGGCCGGGTCAAGCCGGACGCCGCCGGGACCTCGTCCCGCAGCTCCGGGGTCGCCAGACGATCGGATCGGGAGTAGAACGCGGACGCACCGGTTCACGGGAAATCTGGAACGGTTCCTTTCTTGATTCGGAAACGCCAAGATCTTCCGTGTCTTGCCGCGCTGCATCTTCGTTTTGGCCTAAAGTCCACCTTGATCCGATGGACCGACTGGCCTTCTCTCCCGCGGAACGCCGATATCGGCGAACCAAGAACGCCACGGAGGAAACGCGATGAACAAGCCGGAGTTCTTAGCCGACGCCAAGACGAAGTCGCCCTTCTCGGCGCGCTACGACAACTTCATCGGCGGCCAGTGGGTTGCCCCGGCGAACGGCCGCTATTTCGAGAACACCTCGCCGATCACCGGTAAGGTGATCTGCGAAGTCGCCCGCTCCGACGCGCAGGACATCGAGAAGGCCCTCGACGCGGCGCATGCCGCCAAGGAATCCTGGGGCCGCACCTCGCCCGCCGAGCGCGCCCGCATCCTCAACAAGATCGCCGACCGGATGGAGGACAACCTCGATCTGATCGCCCTGGCCGAGACCTGGGACAACGGCAAGCCGATCCGCGAGACCACCGCCGCCGACATCCCGCTCGCCATCGATCATTGGCGCTACTTCGCCAGCTGCGTGCGGGCGCAGGAAGGCGCGATCTCCGAGATCGACCACGACACGGTCGCCTACCATTTCCACGAGCCGCTCGGCGTCGTCGGCCAGATCATCCCGTGGAACTTCCCGATCCTGATGGCGGTGTGGAAGCTGGCCCCCGCGCTGGCAGCCGGCAACTGCGTCGTCCTCAAGCCCGCCGAGCAGACCCCGGCTTCGATCCTCGTGGTGATGGAGCTGATCGGCGACCTGCTGCCGCCGGGCGTGATCAACGTCGTCAACGGCTTCGGCCTGGAGGCCGGCAAGCCGCTCGCCTCGAACCCGCGCATCGCCAAGATCGCCTTCACGGGTGAGACGACCACCGGCCGTCTCATCATGCAGTACGCCTCGCAGAACCTCATCCCCGTCACGCTGGAGCTGGGCGGCAAGTCGCCGAACATCTTCTTCGGGGACGTCGCCAACGAGGACGACGACTTCTTCGACAAGGCCCTCGAGGGCTTCACGATGTTCGCCCTCAACCAGGGCGAGGTCTGCACCTGCCCGAGCCGCGCGCTCGTGCACGAGTCGATCTACGACCGCTTCATCGAGCGCGCCATCAAGCGCGTCGAGGCGATCACCCAGGGTTCGCCGCTCGACCCGGCGACCATGATCGGCGCCCAGGCCTCCTCGGAGCAGCTCGAGAAGATCCTCAGCTACGTCGATATCGGCAAGCAGGAAGGCGCGGAGTGCCTCACCGGCGGCGCCCGCGGCAACCGCGACGGCGAGCTCGCCGACGGCTTCTACATGCAGCCGACGGTGTTCAAGGGCCACAACAAGATGCGGATCTTCCAGGAGGAGATCTTCGGCCCCGTCCTCTCGGTCACGACCTTCAAGGACGACGAGGAGGCGCTCTCCATCGCCAACGACACGCTCTACGGCCTCGGCGCCGGCGTGTGGACCCGCGACGGAACCCGCGCCTACCGCTTCGGCCGCGCCATCCAGGCCGGTCGCGTCTGGACGAACTGCTACCATGCCTACCCGGCCCACGCGGCCTTCGGCGGCTACAAGCAGTCCGGCATCGGCCGTGAGACCCACAAGATGATGCTCGACCACTACCAGCAGACCAAGAACATGCTGGTCAGCTACTCGCCGAAGAAGCTCGGCTTCTTCTGAGAGATCGGCCCGATCGGCGCCGCAACGGCTTTCGGGTCGAGGCGGCACCGCGGCCGCGAGCATTTCGAGCCCGAGACCACCTCCAGCCCCGGCCGCAAGGCCGGGGTTTTTTGTGCCTTTGCGAGCGGGCGCCGCTGAGAAAACCCTATTTCCGTGGAGGGGAGAGGGACGGTGCTCGGCTCAGTCTCCCCGTGACCGGATCATCGCGGCTTGTCCCCCGTCCACCAGCACTTCGGCGGGGGTCGGATGGCTCAGGAAGCCGGTCGGGCTGGCCGTGAGCCCATAGGCGCCCGATTGCAGCACCGCGACGAGATCGCCCTCGGCCAGCGTCGGCAGCATCGCCGCGCGGGCGAGCACGTCGAGGGGGGTACAGAGCGGCCCCGACACGGTGCAGGGCGAGACCCCCTCCCCGCCCGAGACGGCCACCAGGGGAAAGTCGCGCTTGACGATCTGGCCGAGATTGCCGCTCGCCGCGAGGTGATGATGCATGCCCCCGTCGGTGATGACGAAGCGGCTTCCCCGCGACACCTTCACCGCCAGCACGCGCGCCAGGTAGACGCCCGCCGGCCCGGCCAGGTAGCGGCCGGGTTCCAGCACGACGCGGGCGCCCGCCAGGAGCGGATTCGTGCCGACCGTCTCGATCAGCGGCGGCAGGCCGGCCCGTAGCGCGTCGAGGTCGAGCGTCGCATCGCCCGAAAAGTACGGGATCCCGAGTCCGCCGCCGAGGTCGATCGTCTCCAGCGGACGCGCGATTTTTCGGGCGATCTGCGCCGCGAGATCGAGGCCATAGGCCCATTGACCGAGCAGCGTCTCGGCCTTCAGCCCCTGCGTGCCCGCGAAGAGGTGGAGCCCGACGAGGCGAAGGCGCGGCTCGGCCTCCACCGCATCGACGGCCTCGGACAAGTCCTCCTCGTCGAAGCCGAAGGGCGAGGGCTTGCCGCCCATGCGCATCGCCCCGCCCTGCGCCGTCGCCCCGGGATTGATCCGCAGCGCCACCCGCACGGTCGTGCCGTGCCGCTCGGCCGCCGCGGCCACGCGACAAAGCTCCTCGCGGTTCTCGAGATGGATCTCGCCGATGCCGCCGCCGATCACCCGGTCGAGATCGGCGGCCGACTTGCCCGGCCCGGCGAACAGGATTTTTTCGGGAGGGACGCCGGCTTCGAGGGCAGCGTCGAACTCGGCGCCCGACGCGATCTCGGCGCCGGCCCCTTCAGCGTGGAAGACGCGGATCACCGCCGGATTGGGATTGGCTTTGACCGAGTAATCGACCTCGGCGAAGCCGGCGACCGCCTGCTTCAGCGCCCGGTAGGCCCGGCGCAGCCCGTCGGCGTCGTAGACGAAGAGCGGCGTGCCGTAGGTGTCGGCGAGTGCGGTCAGCGGCAGGCCGCCGACATGGAGGACACCGGTCGCATCGCGCGAAAAGTTTTCGGCGATCAGGGTGGCGGCGAGATCGGGGGTGGCGGTGTGGTTCATGATACGTTGCCGCCGCTCACGACGCCGCCTCCCACCCTCCCCCTCATCCTGAGGTGCGGCGCGAAGCGCAGCCTCGAAGGAGGGCTCCGGAAGCCGCGACGATCTCTGGAGCCCTCCTTCGAGATCCGCTGGCGCGGGCACCTCAGGATGAGGGTGGTGGTGGGATGAGCGGGAGAAGGCGCCTCACCCATCGGCCCGGATCTCCGCCGCCGCCCGCTCGGCGGTGAGGCGCTTGTAATCGACCTTGCCGTTGGGCGTGGTCGGCAGAGCGGCGACCGTCTCGATGCTGCGCGGGACGAGGTGGGGGGCGAGCGCCTTGCGCAAGGATTGCAGCACCTCGGACGTCGCGGGCGCCGACTCGGCCGGGACGGTGACGGCGTGGATGCGCTGGCCCAGGCTCGGATCGGGCAGGCCGATCACCGCGGCCGCGCGGAAGGCGCCGGTCTCCATCAGGGCGGCCTCGACTTCCGTGGGGCTCACCCGAAAACCCTGCGTCTTGATCATCGCGTCCTCGCGGCCGATGAAACGGAAGAAGCCGTCCGCATCCTCCACCGCGAGGTCGCCCGAGCGGCAGACGAGGCCGGGCGCCGCGCCGTCCGGCGGGAACGGGTCGGGCACCAGCACGCGGGCACTGTCCTCGGGCCGCTTCCAGTAGCCCATCGAGACGGTGGGACCGCGGTGATGCAGGATGCCGGGCTCGCCGGGCTTGGCGCGCCGCCCATCGGGGGTGACCAGGAAGATCTCGGTTTCCGGGATGGCGCGGCCGATCGAGTCGGGCCGCCGGTCGATCTCGGCGGGCGGCAGGTAGGTCGAGCGGAAGGCTTCCGTGAGGCCGTACATCAGCACGACCTCCGTCTGCGGCAGGCGCTGGCGCAGGCGCGCGATGGTCGGCACCGCGAGGCTGCCGCCGGAATTCGTCACGTAGCGCAGGGCCGACAGGTCGGCCTTGGCGAGATGGGGCGCGGCCCGCGTCAGCAGCGTCCACAGGGTCGGCACGCCCGCCAGGCCGGTGATGCGATGGCTCTCCAGGGCACGGACGACGTCATCGCCGAGCCGCGGCGTCAGCAGCACGATCCGAGCCCCCTGCTCGACGGTCGTGAGGAGCTGGTTCAACCCGTAATCGAACGAGAACGGCAGCACCGAGAGGATGCGGTCGTGCGCGCCGATCCCGAGATAGGTCCGCACGATGCGGGTGCCGGCGAGCAGGTTGTCGTGGGAGAGCATTACCCCCTTGGGCAGGCCGGTCGAGCCCGAGGTGTAGAGGATCGCGGCCAACTCCCTAGGCGCCGGCTCGCCGGGGATGAGTGGCGCCTCGTCGGCCTCCGCCGCTTCCCCCGTGAGAATGCGAACGGCCGGAAGATCGTCCAGCGCCCCGTCGAGGCCCTCGGCATGGCCCGGATCGGTCAGCAGCGCGCGGGCACCGCTATCGGCGACGATGTGGCGGACTTGGCGCGGACGAAGACTCGGATGAATCGGTACGAACACGCCGCCGGCCGCGGCAACGGCGAAGATCGCCACGCATTCGCGTATCGATTTCGGCAGCAGGATCGCAACCCGGTCGCCGGTCCCGAGGCCGAGCCCCTTCAGGCGGTCGCGCAGAGCCGCGACGCGGCCCCGGAAGGCGCCGTAGGTGAGGTGCTCGGCGCCGTCCACGACGGCGACCGCCGTGTCCGCGCCGGCCCGGTCGAGCAGGTGGTGCAGCAGGCTCGGCGCCATCGCGAGGATCAGGCGGCGCGCCGGTCGTCGATGAAGTGGGCGAGCGTATCGACGCTCTCGAAATTCGCGAGGTCGAAGCTGTCCTCGTCGATCTCGACGCCGAAGCGATCGCCGAGATGCATCATCAGGTCGAGGATGCCGATCGAATCGAGCGCGTCGCTCGTGACCAGGGAGGTCGTGCCCGTGACCGAGCCCGGAGGAAGGCCCGGGTTGCGGGCCGCAATGAAGGCGAAGATCGCCTCCTTCACGTCGGCCATCGACTGAACCACGGCTGTCGCCTTCCCTCGTACCTTGCGGCGGATCGGGCTCGGGGCTTACGCCCAAACGGGGGGGCAAGTCCATCGCGCGCGAGCCGGTTCACCCCCGGCACCCGCAGCTCACGGCTTGACGCGTCCGGGCAAACCCGTGCCGATTCCTTGGGCGTTTCGGGGGGGGCGGACCGGCGACATGAATGCGGATCGAGACACCGCCCCAGGGCCGCGCCGTGTCCTCGTGCTCGGCGGGACCGGCACGATCGGCCGTGCCACCGTGCGGGCCCTGGTGTCGCGCGGTCACAGGATCGTCTGCCTCGTCCGCCCCGGCGCCCACGCCGATGCAGGCCTCCCCGCAAGCGCGGAGATCCGCTTCGCGGACGTGACCGATCCGGGCTCGCTCGCCCGCGACGGCTTTCGCGGCGAGGCGTTCGACGTCCTGGTCTCGTGCCTTGCCTCCCGCACCGGAGTGCCCGAGGACGCCTGGGCGATCGACCACGACGCGCATCTGAGCGCGCTCGCGGCGAGCCGGGCGGCCGGGGTTGGCCACGTCGTCCTGCTCTCGGCGATCTGCGTCCAGAAGCCGGTTCTGGCCTTCCAGCACGCCAAGCTCGCCTTCGAAGCGGCCCTGATCGCCTCGGGCGTCGCCTACACGATCGTCCGGCCCACGGCCTTCTTCAAATCCCTCTCGGGGCAGGTCGAGCGCGTGAGGCGCGGCAAGCCGTTCCTCGTGTTCGGCGACGGTGCGCTGACGGCGTGCAAGCCGATTTCCGACGACGACCTCGGTGCCTACCTCGCCGATTGCCTCGACGATCCCGGGCGGCGCAACCGGGTGCTGCCGATCGGCGGACCCGGCGCGGCCATCACGCCGAAGGCGCAGGGCGAGGCCCTGTTCGCCCTGCTCGGGCGCGCGCCGCGCTTCCGGCACGTCCCGGTGCGGTTGCTGGACGGGATCGTCGTGGTCCTCACCGTGCTCGGACGGTGGGTCCCCGCGCTCGCCGCCAAGGCCGAGCTCGCGCGCATCGGGCGCTACTACGCCACCGAATCGATGCTCGTCCTCGATCCGGCCACCGGCCGCTACGACGCCGACGCCACCCCCTCGACGGGCTCGCAGACGCTGTTCGAGCATTACGCGCGGCTGATCCGGGGCGAGGTGACGGCCGAGCGGGGCGATCACGCGGTGTTCTGATTCTTTTTCGAACCGCGTCGAGCAGGCTGTCAGAACGCCTCCTCGTCCTCCGGGATCACGTCCACCTCAACCGTCAGCTTCTGCGCGCCCGCCGAGGAGACGATGCCGTCGATGGGGGCGACGTCGCCGTAATCGCGCCCGCGCGCCACGACGATATGGTCGTCGCGCACCACGCAATCGTTGGTCGGGTCGAGGCCGATCCAGCCGAGTTCCGCCCCGCACCACAGCGCGACCCAGGCGTGGCTCGCATCGGCACCGCGCAGGCGCGGGCGGCCCGGTGGCGGGCGGGTGCGGAGATAGCCGCTGACATAGGCCGCGGGCAGACCCAGACCGCGCAGCCCCGCGATCATCACATGGGCGAAATCCTGGCAGACGCCCGCCCTCAGGGCGAAGGCTTCGGCGAGAGGCGTCGAGACGGTCGTGGCCTTGGCGTCGAAGCGAAAATCCGTACGGATGCGGGTCATTAGCTCGACGGCGCCGCCATAGGCGCTGCGGCCCGGCGCGAAGCTCGCGCGGGCATAGTCGGTCACCGCCGGATCGAGGGGCACGCGCTGGCTGCGGAACTGGAAATGGGCGGGTCCGTCCGGGCCGAGGCTCGGCAGCGCCAGCGCCGCGTCGCGCACGGCCTCCCAGGACGGGCCGGATTCCGGCGGCGGCGGCGGCGGACGCTCGACCGAGACGCGCGAGAAGGCCTCGACCGTGAAGGTCTCGTGCGGCTCGTCGAGGACGAGGCTGATCGTGTCGAGGCCGAAGAAGTCGCGCCGCTCCAAGCGGCTCTTCGGGGCGGGGCTGACCGCGACATTGCTCTCCAGCACGGTCTGCCCGCCCCCGTCGCGGGGGCGCAGGCGCAGGGTGCAGCGCGCGTAGCGGACCTTGCGGGCGTAGCGGTAGGTGGTGAGGTGGCGAAGTCCGTAGATCACGCGAGACCCGTCAGCTTCTCGGGTCGCAACGCCTCGGCGCCGCTGGGGAAGTAGCGGCCGGCGATGCCGTCGGCGAGGCGCTCCAGCTCGTTGGCGAGGCGCTCCAGGGCCGGGCCGTCGATCTCGGCGGCCTGCCCGGTCTGGAAGGTGCCGGCGAGGGTCAGGGCTTGGCGGCGATGGGGCTCGGGCAGGCCGTCCGCGGCGATGGCCGGGAGCGCGTCGAGATGGGCGACGATCGCGGCGACCTGGAAGGCGGCCGAGCGCGGGTTGTAGGGATCGAGCACGCCCATGTCGCAGACCGCGTCGCGGCTGACGCCGGCGAGGTAGCGGGCGCCGTAGGCGATCTGCGAGTCGACGAGGGCGAGCATCACGCCGAGATCCTCGGCGGTGGCATCCTCCCCGCAGAAGGTGGCGGCGAAGCTGCAGGTGTTGATCGCCCGCTCGACCCGACGGCCCATATCGACGAAACGCCAGCCCGCCCCGTGGTTCATGTTCTCGTGGGCGAGGCCGGTGAGCGCCGAGAGATGGCCGAGCGCCCGCTCGGCCCGGCCGCGCAGCTGCGCCTCGGTCGGGGTGAAAACCTCGCTGAAGACCAGCGTATCGCGCAGGTCCGCGAGCGAGCGCCACGCCTCCGCCGGCAGCCGCTCGCGCAGCGAGGCGGCGATGCGGCGCGCCTCGAGGGCATGGTTGAGGGCCGAGCCGTAATGGGCGCGCCCGCTCAGCGCCTCCTGGGCCAGGATGGCGGTGGGGAGATCGGCGGCCTCGACGCTGTGCCATTCCATCAGCAGGGCGCGGATGCGCTTGGCCGTCGGCGCGTCGTCGGCGGCGCAGGGATCGGCGGTGATCGCCTCGCCGAAACCGCCGAGATGGGCCTGGACGAGGCGGATCACGGCCTCGGCGCGCTCCAGGTAGCGCCCGAGCCAGAACAGGTTGTCGGCGGCCCGCGACGGCAGGTGCCCGGCGACGCGGCGGATGCGGGGCGGCGTCGAGATCACCAGGCTCGGCGCGTCGACGGGGGTGTCCGACAGGATCCAGACATCGGCCGCGCGGATGCCGGCCCGCATCTCGCTGGGATCGGCGTCCTCGCGCTCGGCGACGCGGCAGAAGGCGCTCGGCAGCACCCGCCATCCCTCCGGCGTCGCGGCGGCGAAGACCCGCATCACGAAGGGCCGCGCGACGAGGCGGCCGTCCTGCCAGGTCGGCATGGTCGAGAGGGGCACCGGCTCCTGGGCCACCCAATCGAAGGCGCGCTCGTTCAGCGCGGCGAGCGCCGTCTCGCGGGCCGCGCCGAAGGCGACCGGCGCGAGGATCGCGTCGCGCTCGGGGCCGCGCACGGCGGTCGCGGCCGGGCGCAGGGTCAAGGCGTCGAGATGCGCCAGGGTGTGGGCGAGGCCCTGGGGATCGCCGCACCACCAGGTGCGGGGGCCGGACAGGCGCAGGCTCTCGCCGGTCAGCGCCTCGGCGATCCGCGGCAGGTAGGGGCTGAGCGCTGCGGATTCGAGCACGCCGGCACCCGGCATGTTGCCCATCACCACGCCGCCCCGGCGCATCACCTCGAGGATGCCGGGCACGCCGAGGCGCGAATCGGTGCGCAGTTCCAGCGGATCGAGATAATCGGCGTCGATCCGTCGCCAGAGCGCGTCGGCGCGCTTCAAGCCGGCGACGGTGCGCACGTGGACGAGGCCGTCGCTGACCACGAGGTCGTCGCCCTCGACGAGGAGGAAGCCGAGATAGCGCGCGAGGGCGGCCTGCTCGACATAGGTGCTGCTGTAGGGGCCGGAGGTCAGCAGGCAGATACGCGGATCGCTGCGATCGCAGGCGGCGGCGAGGCCGGAGCGGAACGCCTGGAAGAAGCCCGGCAGGCGGACGACGTGGAGGTCGGCGAACAGGTCCGGGAAGGCCCGGGCCAGCACCATGCGGTTCTCGAGGGCGTAACCGAGGCCCGACGGCGCCTGGGTCCGGTCGGCCAGAACCTGCCAGCGCCCATCCGGTCCGCGGCCGATATCGGCGGCGTAGATCGGCAGCCAGCGTCCGCCCGGCGGGCTCATGCCCTGGGCCGGGCGTAGATATTCCGGGCTGCCGGCCACGACGCCGGCGGGCAGCAGCCCCTCGGCCACGAGCCGGCCCGGCCCGTAGATGTCGGCGACGATGCGCTCCATCAGCCCGGCGCGCTGGACGATGCCCGCCGACAGCTCCGCCCATTCGGCCGCGTCGATGACGAGCGGCAGCGAGCCCAGCGGCCAGGGATGCTCCTGCTTGTCGCCGTAGACCCGGTAGGAGATGCCCGCATCGCGGATATGCCGCTCGGCGGAGAGGAAGCGGGCGCCGATCTCGCGGTCGTCGAGGCGGCCGAGCCGGTCGAGGAAGCGCGGCCACGCTCCGTGAAAGCGACCGTCCGGGCCGACGAGCTCGTCGGCGAGGCCGGAGCGCGGGGCATAGCCCTCCGTCCAGCGGCGGATGCGCGCCGCCGCATCGTCGGCCGCCCAGGCCGGGTCGGGCCGCGCGGGCCCGTCCGCGAGGGCGGCCGAGGCACTCATCGGGGCGCGGGGGTGCGCAGGTCGAGGGTGAGCGGGAACTCGGTCGTCCGCTCCTCGGGCGGCATCGCCACGGTCCCGGGGGTGTGGCCCATGGCCTCGAAGCGGGCCAGGCGCCGGCCTTCCGCCTCGTAGGCGTTGACCGGGAAGCTCTCGTAATTGCGCCCGCCGGGATGGCTCACATGGTAGCGGCAGCCGCCGAGCGAGCGGCCGCTCCAGGCGTCCAGGATGTCGAAGGTCAGCGGACCGTGCGGCGGAATCGTCGGGTGGAGGGAGGAGGCCGGCTGCCACGCCTTGAAGCGCAGGCCGGCCACCGCCTCGCCGCTGGCGCCGGTCGGCGTCATCGGCAGGCGTCGCCCGTTGCAGGCGATCACGTGCCGGCCGGGCACGAAGCCCTCGACCTTCACCTGAAGCCGCTCGACGGATGCGTCCACGAAGCGCACGGTCCCCCCGGCGGTCCCTTCTTCGCCCAGCACGTGCCAGGGCTCCAGGGCCTGGCGCAGCTCCAGGCCGACCCCGCCCTGCTCGACCCGGCCGAAGACGGGGAAGCGGAACTCGCGCTGCGCGACGAAGGCCTGGGGATCGAACTCGTAGCCGCCCGCGCGGAGGTCTTCCAGCACCGAGAGGAAGTCCGCCCAGAGGAAATGCGGGAGCATGAAGCGATCGTGGAGCGCCGTGCCCCATCTGACACAGGAACCCGTCTGCGGCTCGCGCCAGAGCCAGGCCACGATGGCCCGCAGCAGCACCTGCTGGGCGAGGCTCATGCGCGCGTCCGGCGGCATCTCGAAGGAACGGAATTCGAGGAGGCCGAGCCGCCCCGTGGGACCGTCCGGCGAGAACAGCTTGTCGATGCAGATCTCCGCCCGGTGGGTGTTGCCGGTCACGTCCGCCAGGATGTTGCGGAACAGCCGGTCGACCAGCCAGTGCGGGATGTTGGCCTCCCCCGGTCCCGGCACCTGGGCCATGGCGATCTCGAGTTCGTAGAGACCGTCGTGGCGCGCCTCGTCCATGCGCGGCGCTTGGCTCGTCGGGCCGACATAGAGGCCCGCGAACAGGTACGAGAGCGAGGGGTGGCGCTGCCAGGTGAGCACGAGGCTCTTGAGCAGATCCGGCCGGCGCAGGAACGGTGAATCCGCCGGGCTCGCGCCGCCGAGCACGACGTGGTTGCCTCCGCCCGTGCCGGTGTGGCGCCCGTCGATCATGAACTTCTCGGCGCCCAGCCGGGTCTGGCGCGCCTCGTCGTAGAGGCCGCGGGTGATGTCGACCGCCTCGCGCCAGGAGGCGGCGGGATGGACGTTCACCTCGATCACGCCGGGATCGGGCGTCACCTTGATGACGGAGAGGCGCGGATCGTAGGGCGGCTCGTAGCCCTCGATATGCAGGGTCCGGCCGACCGTCTCCGCCGCCCGCTCCAGATGGCCGACGAGGTCGAGATAATCGTCGGCCCGCTCCAGCGGCGGCATGAACACGCAGAGCACGCCGTCGCGCGGCTCGATGGCCAAAGCCGTACGCACGGCGACGCCCGTGATGCCGGCGCCGTTGGCACGGTCGGCGCCCTTCGGCAGCGGCGCCCCCGGCTCCCTCGGCAGGTCGCCACGATCCTCGAGCGGGTCCTGCGGGTGGTAATAGGGGTAGGAATCCGGCGGCACGTAGGGCAGCGAGCCGAGCGGCAGGCGAAAGCCCATCGGCGAGTCGCCGGGGCTGAGATAGGCCCCGCCCCGGCGGAACGCCCAGCTTTCCGAGATCCAGGCCCGCCCCTCGCCCGCGGCGAGGTTGGCCAGCGGCAGCACGTAGCCGACCGGCTCGCCGAGGCCGCGCTCGAACACGCGCTTGAAGCGGGCATCGGCCTCGACGCTGCCGGTGCGGGGCGCCGTGGTCGTGACATTGACCGGAAGCTCGCTCTCGCGGCTCTTCCAGTAGACCGCGTCCTCGTAGGCCGGAAAGATGAAGCGGGCGAGGTCGAGCCGCTCGGCGAGCGCCCCGATCAGCGCCTTCGCATCCGCGATGGTGGCGCCCTTCGGGCCGTTCTCCGCCGCGATCAGCGCGGCATTCTTCCAGATCGGAAGCCCGTCCTTGCGCCAGTACAGGGCGAAGGCCCAGCGCGGCAGGCTCTCGCCCGGATACCATTTACCCTGGCCGTAATGCAGCATGCCGCCCGGCGCGAACCGGTCGCGCAGGCGCCGGATCAGCGTATCGGCGCGGCCGCGCTTGGTCGGCCCCACCGCCGCGACGTTCCACTCGGGCGATTCGAAATCGTCGATCGAGACGAAGGTCGGCTCGCCGCCCATGGTGAGCCGCACGTCCTGGGCGGTCAGATCGGCGTCGATGCGCTCGCCGAGCGCGTCCATGGCCGTCCAGACGCCGTCCGAGAACGGCTTGGTGATACGCGGGGCTTCGGCCACGCGGGTAATCTTCATCTCATAGGAAAAGTCGACCTCCGCCGGCTCGGCGAGGCCGGAGATCGGGGCAGCCCCGTGATAATGGGGCGTGGCGGCCAGCGGAATGTGGCCCTCGCCGGTCAGCAGCCCGGAGGTGGCGTCGAACCCGATCCAGCCCGCGCCCGGCAGATAGACCTCGGCCCAGGCATGCAGATCGGTGAAGTCGGTGGTGGTGCCCGCAGGTCCGTCGACCGCCGTGGTGTCCGGCACGAGCTGGATCAGGTAGCCGGAGACGAAGCGGGCCGCGAAGCCGAGGCGGCGCAGCACCTGCACCAGCAGCCATGCCGAATCGCGGCAGGAGCCGCTGCCGAGCGTCAGCGTCTCGGCCGGCGTCTGCACGCCGGGCTCCAACCGCACGCCGTAGGCGACGTGCGCGCGCACCAGCTCGTTGAGCGCGACGAGGAAGGTCACCGTGTGGGTCTCGTCCGGCACCCGCTTCAGGAAGGCGTCGATCTCCGGCCCGCGCGCATCATCGAGGGCGAGATAGGGGGCGAGCGCGATCCGCAGGTCGTCGTCGTAGGCGAAGGGATGTCGCTCGGCGTAACTCTCGACGAAGAAGTCGAACGGGTTGATGACCGCCAGATCGGCGGTGAGATCGATCTCGACCCGGAACTCGGTAGTCTTCTCCGGAAAGACGAGGCGGGCGAGCCAATTGCCGCTCGGATCCTGCTGCCAATTGATGAAGTGGTTTTCGGGGGTCACCTTCAGCGCGTAGGCCGGCACCCGGCTGCGGGTATGCGGCGCCGGACGCAGGCGGATCGTCTGCGGCCCCAGCGCGATCGGCCGATCGTAGCGATAATGCGTGACGTGGTGCAGGGCGGCTTGGATCGACACGGAATCTCCGGGCGTCTCGTCTGATCTCGAACGGTCTCGCGGCGCGGCCGGCCGAATGGGTCTGTCGCGCTTATACGCCCGCAGCGGGGCGGAGCGTGCGGGAAAAGCAAGAAGCATGCATCGGAGGCTGCCTGAGCGACATTGGTGGAACCGCTGCCGCGATCGGCTCTTTGAGTCCTGCAGGGGCCCGATCCTTGCGGGACCGCAAGTCCTGCGGGGCTCTGCGCCTCACCGGATGCCCGAACGATTCACGCTCTCGGCGGGAGCGGAACCCATGAAAATCTTCCAGTGTCAGGCCTGCGACCAGCCGGTCAGCTTCGAGAGCACCGTGTGCGAGAGCTGCGAGCGGCGGCTCGGCTATGTCTGCGACCGGCATGCCGTCTCGGCCCTGGAGCCCTGCGGCGAGGACGGGCGCGGGCCGCTGTTTCGCGCCTACGCGCATCTGGGGCGCAAGTACCGCTTCTGTGCCAACGCTGCCTACGATGCCTGCAACTGGATGGTGCCGGAGGAATCCGACGAGCCCTACTGCGTCACCTGCCGCCACAACCGCGTGGTGCCGGACCTGACCGTCTCGGCCAATGTCGTGCGCTGGCGCCAGATCGAGGCCGCCAAGCATCGGCTGTTCTACTCCCTGCTGCGGCTCGAACTGCCGCTGGTGACGCGGGTCCAATATTCCGACGGCCTCGCCTTCGATTTCTTGGTCGATCCCGCCGAGACGCAGTCTCCCGGCCCCCCGGTCATGACCGGCCATCTCGACGGCCTCATCACCCTCTCGATCGCGGAGGCCGACGACGTCGAGCGCGAGCGGCGGCGCAAGCTGTTCGGCGAGTTCTACCGGACGCTGCTCGGCCATTTCCGCCACGAGATCGGACATTACTTCTGGAATCTACTGGTCCGGTTCGATGCGAGCCTGCCGCTCTTCCGCGCTCTGTTCGGCGATGAGAGCGTCGATTACGGCCTGAGCCTGCAACGCTACCACGCCAACGGACCGACGCCGCGCTGGGAGGAATCCTTCGTCTCGGCCTACGCGACCGCCCACCCATGGGAGGACTTCGCCGAGACCTTCGCCCATTACCTGCACATCGTCGACACGCTGGAGACGGCCAACGCCTTCGAGATCCGGGTGCGCCCGAAGCTTCGCAACGGCGGCGATGGGGCGAGTGCGGTGACGGTCGATTTCGACCCCTACGAGACGCCGGACTTCCAGCGCGTGATCGAGGCGTGGATGCCCCTGACCTACGCGGTCAACTCGCTCAACCGCTCCATGGGCCAGCCGCCGCTCTACCCGTTCACCCTGACGCCCGCGGTGATCGCCAAGCTCGCCTTCGTGCACGAGCGCATCTACGCCGCGCGCATGCCCGGCGGGATGGAGATCGCCAGCGCCGAGATGCTGAAGGCGGTCATTGCCGGCCTGCGCCAACGGGTGGCGGCGCCGACGCTCTGAGCGGCTTTCGGGCTCTCCCCGTCATCGCGAGGCGGAGAGCCGGAACGATCCGGGGCGCGCCTCCCCTCAAAAGGCGGGACCGTGCCGTCGGGACGGTCTCCGCGCGCCCTTCCTGAACCATGCGGAGCACGGGTGTGCTTCAGCCCCGCCCCGCAATCACGGGGAAGGGTTTGATTCCCCTTCCGCGATCACTCCGCCGGCGCTGCGGCCTTCGGCGCGGCGGGCTTGGGCGCGGCGGGCTTGGCGGGAGCCGGACCGGTGGTGCCCGTGGCGGTCGGGCCGTTGGCGCTCGCGGCGGCCGGGGGCTTCGGCGCCCATTCGGCATCGGCGCGCGGACCGTTCGGGCCGTTGGTCGGGCCGGCAAGCTGACCGGGCGCCATGTCGGAGACCTTCTTCCAGGTCTGCGATTGGCACAGGAAGGCGATGAGGCAGCCCTTGACGGTCAGCTCCTCCGGCTCTTCCGACCAGATCGTCACGTCGTAGAACTTGCCGTCCTCGGCGTTGTAGATCTTGCCCTCGTAGCGGGCATCCTCGTTGAGCTTCAGCCCGAGGATGAGCTGATGCCCGAGCGAGGCGCGGGCGCGCTTCTTGGGATCGGGATTGCGGAAATCCACCCGTGGCTTGCCCTCGTCGTTGTTGGGCACCTTCAGCCACACGGCGTAGCCGCACAGGTTCTTCTCCTGCGGGCCGCATTTCTCGACGCGGATGCGCGCCTTGCCGTCCTGGGTCAGCCACGTGCCGGAGGGATCGCGATGCGGCGCGGCTGCGGCGGGCGCGGCCATGACGGCCGTCAGGGCGGCGAGCGCGGCCGCGCCATAAGCCGTGCGAAAGGAGGCTAGGGCCGCCGAGAGTCCAAAGATCATGAAGTCATCCCCGTTTCGGCACGGCGGCCTGCGCCGCCCGTTCCGACATCAGTCCGGCCGCGATGGGTCCGGGTGGCGAGGGGCTCGATTTCCGCAGCCCGTTGCCGTCTGGCCGCAGCCATCGAACGGGAAGGTGACCGGATCATGACCGTATGGCGGCGTCCGGAAGCAATTCCCAGCACCATCCGCCGCGGCACAGCCGCAGCGAGGGTTGCGGCCAAGCCTTCAACGAGAAAGGGGCCGGCGCGTCGGCGCCAGCCTCATTCGTTCCACGCGAGACGTCTCCGGCCGGGTCATTACCCCGGCGCGAATTACTCCGCCGGGGTGATGTCGGCGGTGAAGTGACCGCACCAATCCTTGGAAGCCACCACCGGCCACAGGCCCTGGCTCTGCGGCTCGGGCTGGCTCACCGGCGGGTTGAAACGGCACAGGCCCACATCGCCCGAGCCCTGGCCGGCATTGGTCTTGTGCTCGTCGAAGAAGCGGCAGCTCTGGCAGGCGGCGCTGGTGTTGCTCGACATGAGGTCACTCCGTTGGTTCTGGCGGCGTCCGGCACGAACCCGGTTGCCTTCAAGTTTGTAATTAGAGTGATTCCAATAAGGCGTCAAGCAGCTTAGAACGATTCTCGTTTGTGAGCCGGACACACGATTGCGTGCGCAGCCGATGCGCCGGTTCGATCCGGACATGCAGAAAAGGCTTTGCTGCGCGCGGACGCCGCGCGCGGCGGACAGCGGCGCCCGCGACAAGAGGTTAAGATCCGGTTAACGTCGGCCCCGCTCTTGCACGATGATCCGTGTCGGAGCCGGAGTGGCGAGCATGGATCGATCCAGGACGCGGGACAGTGCCGAAACGGATCGCGTTCGTGCCGATGCGAAACCGGCGGGTCGTTCGCTCGTCGTGGTGGCCCAACCCGGTCCGTCGTCCCGGATCCGGGGCGGACGCCCGCTCGCGGAATTTCTCACCCAACTGATCGTCAGCGCCGATCCGGCCCTGCGTCCGGCCCGGTCCGAACGCACGAAGGCCGCGGTCGCGCTTTACGCGCGGACCGCGGCCTTCGAACGGGGCTGACGCCCCTAAGACTTTGGAAGTCCGAATAGGCGCCGAGGCGCCGGGCCGATCAGGCTTCGGCCGACTTCACCTTCAGCACCTGGCGACCGCGATACATGCCGGTCTTCAGGTCGACGTGGTGCGGACGACGCAGCTCGCCGGAATCCTTGTCCTCGACATAGGTCGGGGCCTTCAGGGCGTCGGCCGAGCGGCGCATGCCGCGGCGGGAGGGGGAAGTCTTTCGCTTCGGAACGGCCATGGGAGTACCTCAGGCTAATAGGGCGCCCGAGGGATCCTCATCCGAGGATCGCCGACGGCACCGCGTGCGTGACGGAGATTCGAGGCGGGCTGTATAGCGACACCGATGGCGACTGGCTAGTCGTTCCGGGCGGGTGTCCTACGCAGGCTGCCGAGGGGCGGATCAGGGCGTGCCGGGGAGGGCCGAGGCTTCGAGAACCGGGGCGGCGGCGGGCTTGCGGGCGACGGTCACCGGGCGAGCGGCGGCGGCCAGCACGATTTCCGAGGGACGGCGCGGAGGCAGCGGAACCTCGACGGCATCGTTGGCCGCAAGCGTGTGCGGATCCGCCTGGGTCGGGGCGGTGGCGGCCGGGGCGGCGGTATAGGCGACGGGAGGGGTCTGAACGAAGGCGCCCTGAGTCGTTGCGAACTGGGCCGAAGCGACTTGGACGGGCTCGGAGGCGCCGGAAAGGGCGGCCGGCCGGCGCGGGGGCAGCGGCACCTCGACGGCATCGGCCGGGGCGGTGCCGGGCGCAGCGTAGGCCAAGGCCTGGCTGCCGACGGCGGGCGCGCTGCCGCGCAGGGCGAACATACCATCGAAGCCGGTGGCGGATTTCGCCGTCGAGGCCGCGGCCACGCGTGTGACGGTCGGCGCCGCAACGGGCTCTTGCGGCACGTCCGCCTCGATCCCGAGGCGCTTGGCGACGTAATAGTAGCCGCGATTGTAGTAGCGGTAGGCCTGCTCCAGGTCGCCCTTGGCGGCGCGGTAGGCGCCGGCCAGATAGGCGATGCCGTATTTCAGGTTGGTGTCGGGATCGTAGAGTCCGGCAGCGTCGCCGCTATAGCCGAGGCCGCGGGCGGTGGCGTGCTTGATCTGCATCAGGCCGAGGGCCGAGCCGCCCTTGGCGCGGGAATTGTAGTTGCTCTCGCGCTTGACCACGCGGTGCACGAACTCGGCGGGCACCTTGTTGGCGCGGGCATGCTCGGCGATCAGCGCGTCGATGTTGTCACGTGCCGCGCCCTCTTGGACCGCCTGGGCGAGAACCGGCGCCGGTACGGCGGCGGCGAGCAGGGCGGCGAGGATAAGGCGCATGCGAGACCCGTGGTTTTTTCTACGGCTCAGTTTGTGCCCCGAGCGGTCGGGTCGAAATGAGGCGGGAACGTGAATTTCCGGCGCCGGGGCCCCTCTATCCCCGGCCTTGGCTCTCCCCTGTCGCCGGAATGGCACAGCTTTGGCCGATGACGGCGCCGCCTTAGGCCCCGTGCGGTCTCACACGGCGCCGAGGACGAGGCGCTCGATCGCCTGCGCGAAGCCATCCGAATCGTTGTCGCCGGTCACGGCGTGGGCGGCCTCCCGCACCGTCGGGTCGGCATTCCCCATGGCGATGGCGAGACCGCTCGCGCGGAACATCGCCACGTCGTTGCCCGCATCCCCCAGCGTCGCGATCCGCTCTATGGGGATGCCCAGGCGCCGCCCGAGATCGCGCACGAAGCCGCCCTTGTCGGTGCCGGGCGGGGTCACGTCGAGATAATAGGCCTGCGAGCGATGCACCGCCGCCCGGGTGCCGAGATCGCCCGCAAGCGCCGTCTCGATCGCGGCGAGCCGGTCGTGGTCGCGGCTGACACCGACGATCTTGGCCGCATGTGTCAGGAGCGGCGCGAGGTCGGCGGTCACCTTCGGCTCCGCACGGAGCGTGCGCCGCTCCAGATCGACATAGGGCGCCTTCGGGTCGCGCAGGTGCCAAGCGCCGCCGGCGAAGACCCAGGCATCGATTCCCTCGGCCGCGAACCGCGCGACCGCCGCGCGCGCGGCCGCCTCCGGGATCAGCACCTCGGACAGGATGCCGAGATCGGGCCCGCAGACGGTGCTGCCGTTGAAGGCGCCCATCGGCAGGCGCAGATCGAGGGCGTCGACGAGGCTCGCCAAGCCGACCGGCGGGCGGCTCGACGCCACGGTGAAGCCGATCCCCGCCTCGCCCAGCCGGCGCACCGCCGCGATGGCTGCCGGGGTCAGGTTCTTGTCGGTGGTCACCAGGGTGCCGTCGACGTCGGAGACGACGAGGGCGATGCCGGCCGGCTTGCGCATTCCGTATCCTATCCGCAGAGGTCGCCGGGCGAACGCCCGAGCCGGGTCGCCACCGCCGCGACGATGGCCTCGGGCCCCTCTTCGATGCCCACCGTGATCGGATCCTCGTCCGGCCCGGGCGGCTCGAGGGCAGCGAACTGGCTGTCGAGGAGGGCCGCCGGCATGAAGTGGCCGTGCCGGGCCGCGATCCGCCGGCCGATCAGGTCACGGCTCCCTTCGAGGTAGACGATGCGCACCCGCGTCGGGTCCCCGATCAGCGCCCGGCGATAGCGGCGTTTGAGGGCGGAGCAGGCTACCACCCCGCCCTCCCCGGTCGCGAGCTGCCGGTCGATCCAGCCGCGGATGAGCGCGAGCCAGGGCCCGCGGGCTTGATCGTCGAGGGGATGGCCCGCGGACATCCGCGCGACGCTCTCCGGCGTGTGGAAATCGTCGCCGTCGACGAAGGGCAGGCCGAGCCGCTCGGCGAGCAGCGAGGCGACCGTGCTCTTGCCGGAACCCGACACCCCGGTCACCACCAGCACGATGGGCATGGCGGCTTCGCCCTCACCCATGCCGGACCGCCCTGGCCTCGCGCATGAACTCTCTCTTCTTCGTAGGCACGTCCGAATCCTGCTCGTCATCGGCGTCGAGAACGCGGTCGAGCAGGCGGCGCGGACCGAGGATCATGTCGAAATAATCGTACTCGCCCGGTCGGTCGTTCGACATCAGGAACTGGAAGTGCATCCGGAATGGCCGGAAGCGGACCTTGGCATAGGTCTCCGGGGAGATGATGTCGCGGAAGCGCGCCGAGCGGATGATCGGGTTGGCCACGATCGTGTCCGGTGCCAGGCCGAGATCGAGGTCCGAAGCCGGGTTGAAGCCCGGGAAGTTCATCCAGTCCTGTGGCGCGCAGTAATCGACCCAGATCAACCGGCGGCAGGTGACGAGACGCGCGACCTCCGCCCGCAACCCCCGCGCCCGAGGCTTCAGGGCCGCCAGCGGCAGAGCGGAACCGAGGGTGACGAGCCCGAGGCTCGGGCCGTCGGTCGCGCCGAGGCGGGCGTCGCGGGCGATCACGCGGGCCGCGACCTCCACGGCGGTGAGCGCGCCCGAGGAATGGCCCACGATCAGGATTTCGTCCGGCGGGCCCGGGAGATCGGGGGCACGCAGCCGCGCCAGCACGTGATCGGCGAAGCTGTCGAGGCGGCGCTCATAATCATCGCGCGAGCCCCGGCCATGCTGCCACTTGAACACCCAGTCGTTCACGAGCTGCCAGAAGAAGATGCGATTGAGCCTCGCCTCCATCGCGACGAACAGCGCGATCACGACGAGGAGGCCGATCGGCACCATGGCCAGGGCTGGCAGGTTCAGGCCGATGGCACCGCCCTCCCCCAGGACGGCATGGGCCGCGCAGGCCATTCCGCCCGCCGCCGCGGCGAAGATCAGGATCGTGACCAGCGGGTAGACGATGACGTTCCCGAACTTCCAGTTCAGCCGGTAGTACGCAATCAGCAAACCGGCTTGCACGATATAGGCCGTGCAGGCGAGCGCCACGCTGAGGAACTTCGAGCGGGCGAAATCGCAGGCGACGATGTCGTCCCAGAGCAGAACTTCGTAGGTGGTCTCGGCTCCCCCGGTCTCGGCATGCGCGCCGATGCGCCAAGTTTGCACGAGAGGCGCTTGCACGAGAGGCGCTTCGACGAGGGGGGCTGGTGCGGGAGGCCCGCCCGGCGCCGAACCCTCCGCCGTCGTGCGGAGCGCCCCGGCCTCGGCCCGGCCGATCTCGCGCCGCGTCTGGCCGAACACCTTGGCGTAGCGGGTCAATTCGCGCACGAAGAGCAACCGGTAGCGGCTGCGCGCCTCGGGGTCATAGCCCGGCAGGTAGAAGACGTGGCGTCGCCTGACCGCGCCCGGGCGCGGATCAGGCACGCCGGGCGGTGTGTGGCTGACGCGTTTCGACATCCCTGCCTGCGGATCGGCCGCGCGGTTCGGCCTGGCACTCCGCTTAGCGCAACCGCGCCGTGCGGCAAATGCCCTTCGAGGCCCGGGACAAGTGTGGGCAACGGGGACGGCGAGACGGAGGATACGGTCCCGAAGCCGGTGTGGCGGCGTCGCCACGGACAGCTTGACCGTTTTCGCGCTAGGCAGCCCATGAGAGAAACCGTCAGGCAAACCTGAATGCGCGTCACTGCAACTCTCCTCGTCACCGCGTTCGCGGTGTCGGGGTGCTCGATGCTTCCGACCTCGGGTCCGACGGCGCGGGCGATCGATGGCGGTGCCGACATCGCCACCGCCGAGGGCGTGCTGGCCCGCTACGAGATCATCGACGTCGATCCCGCCATCGTCGAGGCCCTGCGCACCCGCCCGCTCGACAGCCTCCTCGTCACCTTCGGCGACAACCGCCCCGCCGCCACGCCGCTCATCGGCG
>NZ_JAPRBT010000001.1:1407310-2006768 GCF_043352485.1 Methylorubrum sp. POS3 | reverse complement strand
GTCTGGAGCGCCTGCTCCGCCGGGTTGGCGATGGACTTGAGGACGCTGTCGTTGGCCAGCGCCGGGGTGGCCGCCGCGATGCCCGCACCGAGTGCGAGAAGATGGACCGCTCTCATGGATTCCTCCGACAGACCTTTATCTGCAGCGGGCAGCACAAAGCATTCCCACTGAAGACTGGTCTGCTGTTTGCGACAGGGATCAATTGAGCTCCGGCAGCTCGCGACATGCGACCGACGACATAGGATTAACCCTATCCATCAACCACTTACCCGGCTGGAGCCGCATCCCTGGCGGCCCCCTCAGTCCGAAGCTTGAACGAACTCTAAGAAAATTTCGGGCGCCGTCAACATGCTTTCGCTGGTCGAATGTCGCAGGACAGCGAAGACATTGTGAGAAATTTTCTTGTCACAGATCCCTTATTGCGCCGCACAAAATTGTACGCAGCGCAAAAGTTACTGTTTCAACTTGGAAAGAATCTCTGCTTTACGTCGACCACCATGCGCTTTCGGAATGTGGCGATGGGCAAATCCGGCAATAGGCCGGACGCCATGCATAGGTCGCAGCTCAGCTCGCCGGTCGAAATCGCGTTCTACGGCCCGTCCGCGACGGAGGCGCAAGCGCCTCATCCCGCTAACGGTTCGGTCGCGGACCGAAGTCACCGAAACGTGGCAGTGGATGAGCGGACCCTCGTGCGTTGCCTTGCCGCATCCTCCCGCCTGCGGGGGCGGGAGAGCGGCAGAATCGCGCGAACCGGGGGAATCGGGCGGTCTTACTGTGCGATCACGCCCGGGAAGCGTGCCGCCAGATCGGCACGGGTCGATTCGAGGAAGCCGCGATCACGCTGCCCCCGCGGCCGGTCGATCGGCACCGTCGCAAGCAGGCTCGCCGGGCGGGGCGAAACCAGCAGCAACCGGTCGGCAATTTCCAAGGCCTCGCCCACATTGTGGGTGACCATGAGAATGCTCGTGCGCGTCCGCTGCACCGTATCGACCACGAGGGCGCGCAGACCGGCGGCGGCGGTGTCGTCCAGGGAGACGAACGGTTCGTCCAACACGAGGATGCGCGGTTCCAAGGCCAGCGCCCGGGCCAGCGCCACCCGGCGCTGCATGCCGAGCGACAAGGCGCCGGGGAAGCGCCCGCGCCACGGCGTCAGCCCGAGGGATTCGAACAATTCGTCGAGATCGCGCCCGCGCCGCTCCCGCGGCAGGCCGAGACGCACGTTCTGCTCGATGGTCCGCCAGGGCAGCAGGCGCGGATCCTGAAACACCATGGCGATGCCGGCCGCGGCCGGATCCGGCGACACCGCCCCCTCGAAATCGTGGTCGAGCCCGAGCAGGATGCGCAGGGTCGTGGTCTTGCCCGCGCCCGAGGGACCGATCAGGCAGGTGATCTCGGCGGCGTGCAGCGAGAAGGCGAGACCGCGCACCGCCTCGACCGGCTCGGTGCGGGAGCGGCGATAGACCTTGCGGTCGACCCGCACCGTCAGCAGGGCCGGCGAAGCGACGGTGGTCGGCTCAGCGCCAGCGGCGGACATGGGCGTCGAGGGGCTGGAGGATCAGGGCGTCGATGGCGAGCATCACGCTCATGAAGACGACGCTGTAGCCGATCACGGCCGTCACGTCGAAGAGCGTGAAGTAGTAGTTGATCGCGAAGCCCACGCCGTTCGGGCGTCCGAGCAGCTCGACTACGAGCACGATCTTCCAGGCGAGGGAGATGCCGGAGCGGGCCGCCGCGACCATGAAGGGCTGAAGCTGCGGCAGCAGCACATGGCCGATCCAGGTTCGGCGGTCGAACCGATAGGTCCGCGCCATCTCCTCCAGGCCGGGATCGAGCCCGCGCGCGCCCTCGCGCATGATGACGGCGACGTTGGGCAGCTTGTTGATCGCCACCGCGATGATCGCCGCGGTCTCGGTGAGGCCGAGCCAGACATAGGCCAGAACGGTGACGACCAAGGCCGGGGTGTTCAGGACCACGAGCAGCGGCGTATCGAGCAGTCGATCCGCGAGGCGCGAGCGGCCGAGGACGATGCCGAGCAGCACGCCGAGGCTCATGGCGATGACGAAGGAGATGCCGACGCGGGCGAGGGTCACACCGACATTGAAGAGCAGCGCGCCGCTCTGCGCCTCGCGCAGGATGAAGGCGAACACGGCACTCGGCGCCGGCAGGGTCCGGACATCGGCATAGACCGAGATGCCCTGCCAGAAGGCGAGCAGGACAGCGAGCGAAGCGAGGCGCGCGAGCAGGGCCATGCGTTCGGGTCAGGCGGCCGGGACGAACATCGCGGGCGCCGCCCTCAACCCTTGGAGGTGTCGAGGTAGAGATCCGGCGGCAAGGTCTTGCCGGAGCCGAGAAGCTGGGCCCCCGCGAGCCGCGAGAGCGTGGCGTAGATGCGCTCGCCGTCGGCCCGCTCGGCCCCGACCGTGCGGCGCGGGATGCCGGAGAGGAATTCGCGCTTCAGGGCCTCGAAGGTGGCGTCGTCGTCCGCCGCCATCAGCGGGCGCACATTCGTCCAGGCGGCCGGGTCGTTCGCCAGGGCATCCTTGGCGGCGGTCGAGGCGCGGGCGAAGCCCTTCACCACCTCGGCGCGGTCGGCGACGGTGCGACCCTCGAACAGGTAGCCGATCAGCGCCACCGGCCCCTGCGCACCGAAGGCCCGCATCACGTCGTCGGCCGAGATCAGGCGCTTGAAACCCTTGGCTTGGAGGCGCGCGCAATATTGCCAATAGAGCAGTGCCGCATCGAGCTCGCCGGTCTCCAGCTTCTGCGCCAGGAGGGGCGGTGCGCCATAGGCGATCTGTGCGGCGGATTCGAGATCGAGACCGGATGTCTCGCGTCCTTGCGCCTTCAGCAGGATCCAGTTCTTGTCGAGGGCCCCGCCCGCGACGCCGAGCCGCTTGCCGGTGAGGCCCTTCAGGTCGGTGATGGGGCTGCCCTCCCGCACCATCAGGGCCCCTTCGGTGGTGGAATAGGGTGTGAACCGCACCCCCCTGCCCTCGTTGCCGAGGCGGGCCGCCCAGATCAGGTCGCCGACGATGGCATCGACCTGATCACCGAGGAAAGCGATGCGGGCGGCATCGTTGCCGGCGAGCTTGACGGTTTCGAGGGTGAAGCCGTTGGCCTCGTCGAGGCGCCGCTCCTTGATCACAGCGGCCTCCCAGGAGGCAGTGCCGAATGGCAGGACGCCGAGGCGGAACGTGTCCGCCCCCGCGCGGGCGGACCCGAGTCCAGCCAGCGCCGCCGCTCCGGCTGCGAGCACTCCGCGCCGTGACAGCATCGGCGTCACCTCCCGCTTGTTCGGCTGCGCCCCGCAGGACCGCCATCCTCTTGAAGAATCTCATAAGGGCTGCCCCCCCCGCCGTCCACAGCCGGCCCCGGCCTTTCCCATGCGACACGCAGGCGTGATCCGCTCATGCCGCCCCCCGCTTGCGCGGCCCGCCAGCCCGTCGCACCCTTTCGGACGACGACAGCGAGCGGCAGACCGGGAGACGACGATGACGCAGGCGCGCGAAGCGGTGTTCGACGAGGCCACGGTCGAGCGGAGGCTGAAGGAGGAATTGCCGCAATGGCGGCTGGAGGAGGGCTGGATTCGCCGGACCTACAAGACCGCTTCCTGGAAGAGCACGCTGATGGTGATCAACACGGTGGGCCATCTGGCGGAGGCGGCGTGGCATCACCCGGATCTCACCGCCTCCTATGCCTGGGTCGAGGTGCGGCTCATGAACCACGCCGCCAAGGGCATCACCGAGAAGGACTTCGCGCTGGCGAAGAAGATCGAGGAGGTGGTGGCGTGGCAGCCCGGCGCGGAAGGCGGGGCGCTGGAAGGCACGCCGACCGATCCGCGCTTCGCCTATATCAAGTACGAGAAATAGGCAGCACGCGCCGCGAGTCCGTCCACCCGTTTCAGACTGGTCGGGCGGCCGGATCAAGCTGTCCGGCTTGATCCAGGATCGCCGAAGCGCGGCCATCCGCGGTGCGTGACGCGCGGATACGGTACGGCAGTGGTGCTCCCGTCGGCTCGGCCAGAGAATCCAGCATCCGGGCGCTTCACCAAAGAAAATGGCCGGGCGAACCCGGCCATCTCCTCAATCCCGAGTTCGCAGCGAACTCACTTCTTCATCGAATCGGCCTTCTGGATCAGCGCCTCGGCCATGCGGATCGAGGCGATGTCGATCAGGCGGCCATCGAGGGCCACCGCACCGCGGCCGGCCTTGGCGGCCTCTTCCATGGCTTCGAGGATGCGGCGGGCCTTCTCGACCTCCTTCTCGGAGGGCGTGAACACCTCGTTGGCGAGCTCGATCTGCGAGGGGTGGATCGCCCACTTGCCCTCGTAGCCGGCGGCGGCGCAGCGGCGGGCGGCCGAGAGGTAGCCGTCCTTGTCCGAGAAATCGCCGAACGGACCGTCGATGGGGCGCAGGCCGTAGGCGCGGCAGGCCACCAGCATGCGCTGCTGGGCGAACAGCCACGGATCCTGCCAATGCGTCTCGCGGTTCCCGGCCTCATCCTTGTCGGTGAGCACGGAATAGTCGGGATTGACGCCGCCGATCACGGTCGAGCGGGTGCGGCACGACGCGGCGTAATCGGCCACGCCGAAGGACATCGCCTCGAGGCGCTTGGAGGACTGGGCGATCGCCTCGACATTGGCCATGCCGAGCGCGGTCTCGATCAGCACCTCGAAGCCGAGCTTCTTCTCGCGCTTCTTGGCCTGCTCGATCTGGGTGACGAGCACGTCGATCGCGTAGACGTCCTGCGGCACGCCGACCTTGGGGATCAGGATCATGTCGAGGCGCGGGCAGGCCTCCACGATGTCGACGACGTCCCGGTACATGTAGTGGGTGTCGAGACCGTTGATGCGGATCATCATGGTCTTGGAGCCCCAATCGATCTCGTTCAGGGCCTGGATGATGTTCTTGCGGGCCTGCTCCTTGTCGTCGGGGGCCACCGCGTCCTCGAGATCGAGGAAGATCACGTCGGCGGCGGACTGCGCCGACTTCTCCATGAAGGTCGGGTTCGAGCCGGGAACAGCGAGTTCCGAGCGGTGCAGGCGAGGGGTCGCCTGCTGGATCAGGGTAAAGCTCATCGTGATTCCTCCGTTCTTGAGACCGTCTAGCCTCGGCACCCGCAAGTTCTGCGCGTCGCGCCGTCTATCTCGCGCGCGGGGCCCGGCCGTCTAGCCGAGCCCAGCGACACGTGAGCCTGTTCGTTCGCCTCCACGCCTCATCCCGAAAGCCGGTACCCACCTTTTGGGCCGATGCGCGGAGTACCCGTGCCGCATCGGCTTCTCCGAAAGCCGGCACTCACCTTTCGGGCCGATGCTCTAGCCGGTCGCGCCGAAGCCGACCGCGATGCAGTTGATCGAGAGGAGCAGAGCGGATTTCACCGCCTCGCGCTTGTCCTCGTCGGTCTCGCTGCGATAGCGGCGCAGCAATTCGACCTGCTCGCGGCTGACCTGATTGATGGTCGGCAGGCGCCCGTGCAGGCGCTCCCGGAACTGGGGGAAGCGCTGGGCCAGCTCGCCGTCGCCGCTGATGCGCAGCACCATCGCCTTCGTCAGCGCGTATTCCCGCTCGATCATGCCGAAGATGCGCGCGCGCACGCCCTCGTCCTCGACGAGCCCCGCGTAATCGCGGGCGATCTCCAGATCGACCATGAGCAGCGTCTTCTCGACCTCATCGAGGACGAGACGGAACACCCGCGAATGCTCGAACAAGCGCCGCAGGAGCGCTTCGCCCTGCTCGCCCCGCACGTCGATGAAGCTCTGGAGACCCGATCCCACGCCGTACCAGCCGGTGATGACATGGCGGTTCTGCGACCACGCGAACACCCACGGGATCGCCCGGAGATCCGACAGCGACTTGGCGCCGAAGCGTCGGGCCGGACGCGATCCGATATTGAGGAGCGCGATCTCGTCGAGGGGGCTCGCCGCCTGGAAGTAATCGACTAGGCCGTCCGCCTGGAGCAGGTTGACATAGGCCGCCCGCGAGGCGCCCGAGAGCGCTTCCAGCGCGTCGTCGAGTTCCGAGCGCCCGTTGCTGCCGTTGCTCTCGGAGTGGAGCGCGTGCTCGAAGACCGAGGCTGCGAGCAACTCCATCTGGTAGGCCGCGGTGCCCCGGTTGGCATATTTGAACGAGACGACCTCGCCCTGCTCGGTGATCCGGAAGCGCCCGTTGATCGAGCCCGGCGGCTGGGCGGCGATGCCGCGATGGGTCGGCACGCCGCCGCGGCTCACCGAACCGCCGCGCCCGTGGAAGAAGGCGATCGGCACGCCCGCTTGGCGGCCGAGATCGGTCAGCTTGGTCTGCGCCTTGTACAGCTCCCAGTTCGAGGCGACGAAACCGCCGTCCTTGTTCGAATCGGAATAGCCGATCATCACCTCCTGCACCCCGCCCTGCCAGCGGGTGGAGCGGCGCACGACAGGAACGCCGAGCAATTCCTTCATGATGGTGGGCGCGGCACGCAGATCGTCGATGGTCTCGAACAGGGGCACGATCGGCAGCGGGCAGATCTCGGTGCCCGTCGCGTCGAGGAAGATGCCGGCCTCCTTGGCGAGGAGATAGGCGCCGAGCACATCGACGGTGGAGCGCGTCATCGACAGGATGAAGGCACCGAAGGCCTCGCGGTCGAGTTGCTCGCGCATCTCGCCGACCAGAGCGAAGGTCGCCAGCGTCTCGCGGGCGTCGTCGGGCAGGCGGTCGGCGTAATCCTCGAAGCCGGTCTCCGGATTGCGCGGCCGGGCGAGCTCGGTGAGCAGCCATTCCTTCCAGGCGGGCGCGTCGAGCGCGGGCGGCTCGCGGTCGCCGTTGCGCAGCTTCCAGAGGGCATGCAGCGTCTTGGTCGTCCGCGTGGAATTTTCCCGCAGATCGAGGCGGACGGTCGAAAACCGGAAGATCTCGACCATCCGGCGCACCGGCCGCACGATGTCGGTGGCGAGCGAACCGCACTTGGCGTCGGCGAGCCCCTTCTCCAGCGTGCGCAGGTCGTTGATGAGCCCGTCCGCGCTCGGGTAATCCGGCCCGACCGAGCGGGCCCCCTTGTTGCGGGCGATGGTCGCTTCGAGCTTCCGCAGCACGCAGGACAGGAATTGCCGGTACGCCTCGCCGGGGTTGCGGTTGGCGATGGCGCGGCCGTCGCCCGATTCCGCCAGCAGGCTCGCCAGTTCGGCGCGGAAGCTCTCCGGCACGGGCAACGAGCGCTCGGTGATCGAGAGCACGCGCCCGAGATGGGTGATGCCGTCGCGGTAGCGCCGCAGCGAGGCGAGCGCGTTGCGCTGGAGGGTCTCCCGGGTCACGCTGGCCGTGACGTAGGGATTGCCGTCGCGGTCGCCGCCGATCCAGCTGCCGAACTGGAAGAAGGGCGGCACCTCGAAGGTCTCGTCCGGGTAATACTGCGCGAGGCTCTCTTCGAGGGAGAGCAGCATCTCGGGCAGCATCTCGAACAGCGACTCGTCGAAGAAGTGTAGACCCCAGGCGACTTCGCGCTCGACGGTGGCCTTCTCCAGATGCAGTTCGCCCGTCATCCAGATCAACTCGATCTGGTCGCGCAGCTCGTTCATCAGGCCGTTGCGCTCGCGCTCGGTCCAGCGCGGCAGCTCCAGCTCGCGCAGGACGAGGTAGATGCGGCGCAGCTTCTCCAGCACGGTGACGCGCTTGCCCTCGGTGGGATGCGCCGTGATGGTCGGGCGGATGCGCAGGTTCTTCAGCAGCGCGTGGATCTGCGGCGCGGCGATGCCCTTGGCGGATGCATCGGCCAGCACCTTGGCGAAGGAGCCGCTCAGCGCCTCGCGGCCCTGGCTGCGCTCGACATGGCGGCGGCGGCGCATGGCCGCGTTCTGCTCGGCGATGGAGACGAGCTGGAACCAGATGCCCTGCACCTGAAGGGCGCGGGCCAGCATCTCGGGCGTGTAGGACGAGATGTCGGCGCGGCCGTGCAGCACGTCCTCCAGTTCGGGATCGTGGCGGCGCGCCACGTCGAGGAGGGCGTGGAACAGGATGTCGAGAGCATCCTCGGTCGCGGTGCCGGTGATGACCGGCGGCGCGAAGCTCGAATCGGTCGCGGCTGACGGCCGGGCGTGCAGCGTCTTGGTCATGGAAATCCCCCCGGGCGAGGTTCTTTTTTGCGACTTTGCGGGCCGTGCCCACAGAACGATGGATCGCCTCCATTCACGGGGCGCCTCTCCTTCCCCCGTGCGGGAAGGAGGGAGGGGTGGTGCCGGACGAGGCGAAGCGGTGCCGTCTGCCCGACCCCCACCCTCGCCCCTCCCCGCGAGGGGGAGGGGAATCCGCTCAGGCCGCGCGGGCGAGAACGTCGGCGACGGTCTGGCCGAAGGAACCTGGATCGGGCGCCACGGTCAGCCCGTAGGAGCGCATGATCTCGGCCTTCTCGGCGGCGCTGTCGCCGGTGGCCGAGATGATGGCGCCCGCGTGCCCCATGCGGCGGCCCTTCGGCGCGGTGAGACCGGCGACGAAGCCGATCACGGGCTTGGAGAAGTTCTCCTTGATCCAGGCCGAGGCCTCGGCCTCCTGCGGACCGCCGATCTCGCCGATCATCAGCACGGCCTCGGTCTCCGGGTCCTGCTCGAACAGGGCGAGGTGATCGAGGAAGGAGGATCCGTTGATCGGATCGCCGCCGATGCCGACCGAGGTCGAGATGCCGATGCCGAGCGCCATCATCTGCGCGGCGGCCTCGTAGCCGAGGGTGCCGGAGCGAGAGATGACGCCGACCTTGCCCGGCAGGTAGATGTGGCCGGGCATGATGCCGAGCATCGACTTGCCCGGCGAGATGATGCCGGCGCAGTTCGGGCCCACCACCATGGTGCGCTTCTCTTTCGGATAGCGGCGCAGGTAGCGCTTCACCCGCATCATGTCCTGGGCCGGGATGCCGTCGGTGATCGAGCAGACCAGCGCAAGGCCGGCATCGGCCGCCTCCATGATCGCGTCCGCGGCGAAGGGGGGCGCCACGAAGGTGATCGAGGTGGTGGCGCCGGTGGCGGCCACCGCGTCCTTGACGGTGTTGAACACCGGGACGCCGCAATGGGTCTTGCCGCCCTTGCCGGGGGTGACGCCGCCGACGACGTTCGAGCCGTAGGCGATCATTTCCTTGGCGTGGAAGGTGCCCTTATCGCCCGTGATGCCCTGGACGATGATCGGGGTCTTCTCGTCGATGAGAATGCTCATGGCGTGATCCTCCCCGTTCCGTTAGCGCTTGGCGCCGTTGCAGGCCTCGACGGCCTTCTTGGCGGCGTCCGTCAGGGTGTCGGCGGTGATGAGGTCGAGCCCGCTCTCGGCGATGATCTTCTGACCCTCTTCGACATTGGTGCCGGCCAGACGCACCACCAGCGGCACGTCGATCTTCACTTCCTTCGCCGCCTTCACGACACCCTCCGCGACCCAGTCGCAGCGGTTGATGCCGGCGAAGATGTTGACCAGGATCGCCTTCACGTTGCGGTCCGACAGGACCAGCCGGAAGGCGGTCGCGACGCGGTCGGGACTGGCGCCGCCGCCGACGTCGAGGAAGTTCGCCGGCTCACCGCCCGCGTGCTTGATCATGTCCATGGTCGCCATGGCGAGGCCGGCGCCGTTGACGATGCAGCCGATCTCGCCGTCGAGGCCGATATAGCTGAGGTTGTGCTCGGCGGCCTGGGCCTCGCGGGGGTCGCCCTGGGACGGGTCGTGCATGTCCGCGATGTTGCGGCGGCGGAACAGGGCGTTGTCGTCGAAGGACATCTTGGCGTCGAGCGCCAGCACCCGGTCATCCTTGGTGACGACCAGCGGGTTGATCTCCAGCATGGTGCCGTCGCAGTCGCGGAACGCCCGGTAGGCGTTCATGATGGTCTTTACCGCGGCCGAGACCTGCTTGATGTTCAGTCCGAGCTGGAACGCGATCTCGCGGGCCTGGAATTGCTGGAGGCCGACCGCCGGCTCGACGACAACCTGGATCAGGGCCTCAGGCTCCTTGGCGGCGATCTCCTCGATGTCCATGCCGCCGCGCTGGGAAGCGATGACCCGGACGCGCTCGGCCTTCCGGTCCAGCACGTAGCCGAGATAGAGCTCGCGCTCGAAGGGATCGGCGGTCTCGACATAGACGCGCTGTACCGGCTTGCCGTCGGGTCCGGTCTGGAGCGTGACGAGACGCTTGCCGAGCAGATCGCGGGCGGCGTCGCGCACCTCGTTATAGGTCCGGCAGAGCTTGATGCCGCCGGCCTTGCCGCGGGCACCGGCATGGATCTGGGCCTTGACCGCCCAGAACGAGCCGCCGAGTTCGGTCGCGGCGTAGACCGCCTGGTCGGGGCTGAAGGCCACGGCGCCCTTGGGTACGGCGACCCCGAAGCTCGCGAGCAGCTCTTTTGCTTGGTACTCGTGAACGTCCATCGAGACCTCCTTCGCGTTTCCTCGCGTTTCGTTGGAGCGACCTTCGCGGAAAAATTACTTTTCGGGAAGCGGGTCTGCTCTCAATATTTTCTTTTGTAGTGCTTTAGTTTGCTTGCCCGTCAAAGACTTAGCGGGCTTCTAAAGTGATCGGTCGGCTGATCGGATGTCGCCGATCCCACTCAAGACCTCATCCTGAGATGCGGAGCGAAGCGGAGCCTCGAAGGAGGGCTCCAGACGTCTCAGTGATCCCTGGAGCCCTCCTCTGAGGCCCGCTGCGCGGGCACCTCAGGATGAGGACCAGGATGAGAGAGAGGGCCGTGGCCCTCCCCCGTTCGTCAGCTCACCTTGCCCTTGACGACCTCGTAGACCCGCTCGTTCAGCGCGGCCGCCTCGCCCAGGATCGTCTCCAGTTCCTTGAGGCGTTCCTCGGCGAAGGCGCGGTCGTCCAGGCCCTTGGCGTTGACGTAGACGTTGAGCGCTGCCGAGCGCAGGCCGGCGAAGGCGGAGAGCACCGCGACGCCCGCGTCCGAGATGACGTTGAGATTGCCCTTGTCGGCGGTGATCTCGGCGAGATCGATGACCTCGCGGCAGGCGCGGCAGCAGGCGAGCGGCACGTCGGTGGCGGTCTTCAACGCCGCCTGGATCTTGTCCGCCCGCGCGGCTTTCTCCTCGTCGGTGTTCTTCGGGAGCCCGTAGGCGCCCATGACCGCGTCGAACGCCTCGACATCGTCGGCGATCATGCCGGTGAGGGTCTTCCGGAGCGCCTCGGACTTCTCCAGGACACCCTTCAGCTCGGCCTCGACCTCGACATACTTCTTCTTGCCGATGGTGAGGTTGCACACCATCGAGACGAGGGCCGCACCCATGGCACCGGAGATGGCGGCGGCACCGCCGCCGCCGGGGGTCGGAGCCGAACTCGCCAGCCCGTCGAGGAATTTCGCGATGGTCTCGTTCTCGGCCATCACGCCATCTCCTTCGCCAGCTTGTAGATCTCTTCCGCGTCGAACACGCCTTCGCTCGACTCGAACAGCTTGGCGATGCAGGCGCGGTGCAGCTTGAGCTTCAGGCCGCCGATGCCCAGGGCGCCGAAAGCACGCTTGCCACCGTATTCCTTGCCCTTGTCGGTGGCGTCGATCCCGCCGATGCCGAGCGGGGGCTGGGCGTTGTAATCCGCCACGATCTCGATCGAGGCCTCGTTCTGCCACGCCGCCTGCGGCAGCAATTCCAGGCCGATCGCGCCGGCGGCGAAGACGAGATGGGCGCCCTTCACGACTTCCGAGCGCGAGGCGTCGTCCGGCGTCTCGGCGGCGGTGACGTTCACCTTGAAGCGCTTGTTCACGGAATCGGCCGCGGCCTGCGCCTTGTCGAGCTTGCGCCCGCACAGCACGACTTCGGCCCCCTCGCCGGCGAGCAGGGCCGCCGAGCGCATCCCGACCGGGCCGGTGCCGGCGAGCACCACGGCCTTCTTGCCCTGCACCGAACCGCCGGCCGCCTTGACGACGAGGGCGACACCCGCCGCGGCGGTGGTGTTGGAGCCGTTCGAATCCAGCATGCAGGAGACGCGGAACGGGCCGAAGAAGCGCTTCTTGACCGCCTGGAACACCCGTTCGCCGGCCGCCATGTCGCCGCCGCCGACGAAGATCGCCGTCGACTGCTTCTCCTTGCCGCCGCGGGTGTAGATCGTGCCGTCGACATAGGCGCCGACGTTCTCGGGCGTGACGTTGCCGTAACCGGTGATGTGGTCGGCACCGCCATCGTAGCCGACGACGACGTCGAACACGCTCGGCGCGGGATCCGTGTCGAACTGGAAGAGCAGCTTCTTGGACATGATACCTCTGAGAGTCGGTGTCCGCGCGAGACGCGGAGCGCTTCCTTGAATGGCCCCCGGGCCACCCCTTCAAACCCATCATTCCGGGACGCTGACAAGCGAGCCCGGAATCGACCCGTGATGCGGCGACGCGCACCGATCCGTTGTGCCGAGTCGTGGATTGCACGCCTCTGGCGCGCCCCTCCGGTTCCGGGCTCCGCCACGCGGTCCCGGAACGACGACAGGGGTGGTTGTTCCTACGCCTCGACGACGTTCTGAGGCTTGCCCGCGACGAAGGCCTCGACATTGTCGACGAGCTGGTCGGCGAGGATCTGCATCGCCTCCTTGCTCGCCCAGGCGACGTGCGGGGTCACGATCAGATTCGGCAGGTCGGCCTCGCAGAGGATGTTGCCGTCCTTCGGCGGCTCCTGGGCCACCACGTCGAAGCCGGCGCCGCCGATGGTGCCGTCCTTCAGCGCCTGCAGGAGCGCCGCCTCGTCCACGAGCCCGCCGCGGGCCGTGTTGATGAGGATCGCCGAAGGCTTCATCTTCTTCAGCTGCTCGGCCCCGATCATGTTCTTGGTGTCGGGGGTGAGCGGCACGTGCAGGGTGATGACGTCCGACTGCGTCAGGATCGTCTCCAGATCGACGAGGCCGTCCTGCGGGAACACGTCGAAGGCCAGCACCTTCATGCCCAGCGCCTCGGCCCGCTTGGCGATCGACTTGCCGAGCGCCCCGTAGCCGATGATGCCGAGCGTCGAGCCGGCGATGTCGTAGATCGGATAGTCGAAATAGCAGAATTGCTTGGACTTGTTCCAATCACCGCGGCGCACGGAATTGGCGTAGGGGACGATGGCGCGGCGCAGCGCGAACATCAGGCCCACCACGTGCTCGGGCACGGTGTTGAATGCGTAGTTGCGGATGTTGACGACGGTGATGCCCTGCGCCTTGGCGGCGGCCTTGTCGACGACGTCCGTGCCCGTGGCGGCGACCGCGATCAGCTTGAGGTCGGGAAGCTGCTTCAGCGTGTCGGCGCGCATCGGCACCTTGTTGATCAGAGCGATCTCGGCGCCCTGGAGCCGCTCGACGATCTCCTCCGGCGTCCAGGTCGACTCGTATTCCTTGTACTCGTGCGGGAAGTTGAATTCGCGAACCTTCGCATCGAGCGACTCGCGGTCAAGGAACACGACTTTCTTCGTCATTCTGGACCCCTTCCGGCCGACCGGCGCTGGCGTCCGCCGACCCTGTTTCCTCACCCGGCGTTACTTAGTGGAAGCGGCGCCGTTGGAACCGGCGCCGCTTCTGAAATCAGGCCTTGTTGAGCGGGTTCTCGCGCAGGTAGCTGGAGGCCGCCGCGACGCCGGATCCGGGGGTCACGTTCACGCCGTTGTCGATGAGCGACATCTCGGCACCGGCGATGGCGCCGAGCAGCGACAGCTCGTTGAGATCGCCGACATGGCCGATGCGGAACACCTTGCCGGCGACCTGGCTGAGGCCAGCGCCGAGGGCGAGGTTGTAGCGCACGTAGGCGTGCTTGATGATCTTGGCCGCGTCCACACCCTCGGGCGCCAGGATGGCGGTGACGGTGTCGGAGTTCCATTCCGGCGACTTGGCGCAGGTCTTCAGACCCCAGGCCGCGACGGCCTGGCGGGTCGCCTCGCCGAGCACGGCGTGGCGGTGATAGACGTTCTCCAGGCCTTCCTCGAACAGGCAGGCGAGCGCCTCGCGCAGGCCGTAGAGCAGCGGCAGCGGCGGGGTGTAGGGGAAGTAGCCGGCCGGGTTCTGCTTCTTGTGGTCTTCCCAGTCGAAGTAGACGCGGGCGAGGCGGTCGTTGCGGCCGGACTGGCCTTCCGCGGCCTTGAGGGCCTTCGGGCTGACGCAGATCACGCCGAGGCCGGCGGGCAGCATCAGGCCCTTCTGGGAGCCGGCGATGGCGCAGTCGACCTTCCACTCGTCGGCCTTGAACGGCAGCGAGCCGATCGAGGACACGCCGTCGACGAACAGCAGGGCCGGGTGGCCGGCGGCGTCGATGGCCTTGCGCACGGCGCCGATATTCGAGGTCACGCCGGTCGCGGTCTCGTTATGGACCACCATGACGGCCTTGATCTCGTGGTTCTTGTCGGCGCGCAGAGCCTCCTCGATCTTCTCGGGCTTGGCGCCGGTGCCCCACTCCTCCTCCTGCACGATCACGTCCAGGCCGAGGCGCTGGGCCATGTCGATCCAGAGGTGGCTGAACTGGCCGAAGCGGGAGGCCAGGACCTTGTCGCCGCGGGCGAGGGTGTTGGACAGGGCCGATTCCCAGATGCCGGTGCCGGAGGCCGGGAACAGGAAGATCGTGCCGTCGGTCGAGCCGAAGACCTTCTTGGTGTCCTCGAACAGCGGCTTCGTCAGCGACGGGAAGTCGACCGAACGGTGATCCTCGGACTGCACCATCATGGCGCGCATCACGCGGTCCGGAATGTTGGTCGGGCCGGGAACGAACAGGTGGTTGCGTCCCGGACGTCTCGTTGCCGCCATGAATGTCTCCTCCGCTTAAACTTGCGGGCCAGCCTCCGCGCGACCGCGCGCCGGCCCATCCTGGATGGCGGGCGCGAGCCCGCCGCGAAACGTCATCGGCCCAGCGGCGCGCACGAAGCGTCCACCGAAGGAAACCGTAACTCTGCGATGTCGGATCGTCGACCGGCCCGGAGCGGCGAAGCGGCTATGATCCCGCCCGCGTCGCGGCGCGTGCAGACACGCCGGTCGCCTCCGAAAGAACCGAGCCCTCGATGCGTCAGCCTCGCGGCGCATTCAAGCGCGCTCCCGCTGATAGCCGTCGGCGTCCCCAACCCGTCGCGGTCATCCTGCACCTCTGGCGGGCGCCTCCCGCGCGAGCCTCGACGGCCCGCGCGCGGCGGATGACCTTGGCCGCCGTTATGCGCCCCCTCGCGCAAGATGCAAAACCGAAAAAACTGAACTGAAAAACAAAAAGATTTTCGTATGCGCGGCCCGCAGGCGGCCCCTGCGCGAAGCCCCGGCGGGCGACGCCCGATCCTCGCCCCGGCCATCCTCGAGCGACCCGCAGGGTCCCCGGGCCGCTGCGGGAAGGATCCTTCCGGTCTCCGGCGTCCGCCGTCATCAAACTGAGATCGGATTGGGTTTTGGCTCTGGCCGATTGAGGCCGGAGGTGCTGGTGTCACAGGATCCGGAGACGACCATCCGCGTTCGGACGCTGTTCCTGTCCGATCTGCATCTCGGCACCAAGGGCTGCCAGGCGGCCCTGCTGCTCGACTTCCTTCGCGAGGTCGATGCCGACACGATCTACCTCGTCGGCGACATCGTCGACGGCTGGCAGCTGCGCTCGGGCTGGTACTGGCCCCAGGACCACAACGACGTGGTGCAGAAGATGCTGCGCAAGGTGCGCAAGGGCGCCCACGTCGTCTACGTGCCGGGCAACCACGACGAATTCCTGCGCGATTACATCGGCATGACCTTCGGCGGCGTCGAGATCGCCGAGAGCCGGATCCACGAGGCCGCGGACGGCAAGCGCTACCTCGTCATCCACGGCGATCAGTTCGACATGGTGGTGCGCCACTCCAAGTGGCTCGCCCATCTGGGCGACTGGGCCTACACGTCGGCGCTCGCCGTCAACACCGTGGTCAACCGCGTCCGCCGCCGCCTCGGCCTCCCCTACTGGTCGCTCTCGGCCTGGGCCAAGCTGAAGGTCAAGAACGCGGTCAACTTCATCGGCCAGTTCGAGACCTTCCTGGCCGCGGAAGCCAAGCGCCAGGGCGCGGACGGGGTGGTGTGCGGCCATATCCACCACGCCGCCCACCGCCAGATCGAGGGGCTGACCTATCTGAATACCGGCGATTGGGTGGAATCCTGCACCGGCATCGTCGAGCATTACGACGGCCGGATGGAGGTGCTGCACTATCCGACCCTGCTGCGCGAGCGGAGCGCGGCGGCGGAGGCCTACGAGCCCGCCGATATCCGCCGCGCCGTCGCCTGACGGTTCGCGATGCGGCTCCTCATCGCCACCGATGCGTGGCATCCACAGGTCAACGGCGTGGTGCGCTCGATCGAGCGCATGACGGAAGCCGGCGCCGGCCTCGGGATCGAGACGGTGTTGCTCACCCCCGCCGATTTCGCGTCCCTGCCGATGCCCGGCTATGCCGAGATCCGGCTGTCCCTCGTCACCAAGGGCCGGGTCCTCGCCCGCTGGGACCGGCTCGCCCCCACCCATGTCCATATCGCCACCGAAGGCCCGATCGGCCACGCGGTGCGCGGGGCCTGCCTGCGGCTCGGGCAGCCCTTCACCACGAGCTATCACACCCGCTTCCCGGAATACCTCGCCGCCCGCGCCCCCGTGCCGGAAGCCTGGAGCTATGCGTGGCTGCGCCGCTTCCACGCGGCCGGCAGCGGCACCATGGTGAGCACGCCCTCGCTGGAGCGGGAACTGGCCGGGCGGGGCTTCACGGGACTGATGCGCTGGACGCGCGGCGTCGACACCGACCTGTTTCGCCCGCGCGACGACAGCGCCTTTCCGGGACTGCCGCGCCCGATCTTCCTCTCGGTCGGACGGCTCGCGGTTGAGAAGAATCTCTCCGCCTTCCTCGACCTCGACCTGCCGGGCTCGAAGGTCGTCGTCGGCGACGGACCCGACCGGGCTCGCCTCCAGGCGATGGCGCCGGACGCCCATTTCCTCGGCGCGCTCACGGGCGAGGCGCTCGCGCGGGCCTATGCCGGGGCCGACGCGTTCGTGTTCCCGAGCCTGACCGACACCTTCGGCATCGTGCTGCTCGAAGCCCTCGCCAGCGGCGTGCCGGTGGCGGCCTTTCCGGTGACCGGGCCGCTCGACGTGATCGGCGGAACCGGCGCGGGTGCCCTCGACACCGATCTGCGCGCGGCGGCACTCGCGGCGCTCAACGTGCCGCGGGCGCGCTGCCGGCAGGAGGCGCTGCGCTACACCTGGGCCGAGAGCGCAAACCAGTTCTTCGACAACATCGTCCTCGCCCACGCCGTCGGCCCGATGCACGCGCGACGGCGCGTGGCGACGGGCGGGCGCATCGACGAAGGGGATGCGGCCCCACCGGACCTGACGGGACGGGATGAGGCCGAAGGCAAGCGGTTCGCCTGAGCGGAGCGTCGTCCTCCGCTTTTTCGGGGCTCATGGGATGACCGGCACCGGCCGGGATGCGAGACAGGTCCCCGCCCACAATCTCCTCGCGCTATTCCCTCGCCCGGTTCATCCAAACAGCATGCGTCCTTTCGATCCCGCCCTCGCCGCGCGTTATCCGGCCGTGATCGGCTGCGACGAGGTCGGGCGCGGCGCCCTGTGCGGGCCGGTGATGGTCGCGGCCGTGTGGTTCGATCCTCTCGCCTTCCCGCCCGACTTGCTGGCCCGCCTCGACGACAGCAAGCGCCTCGACCGCGCCGCCCGCGAGGCGCTGACGCCGCTGATCCGCGCGCGGGCCCGGGTGGCCCTGGCCGCCGGATCGCGGGCCCTGGTCGACCGGATCAACGTGCGCGCCGCCACCCTCGACGCCATGCGCCGGGCGGTGGAGCGCCTGTCGATCGACGGGACGGTGCTGGTCGATGGCCGCGACACGATCCCCGGCCTGACCCAGCCCTGCCGCGCGGTGATCGGCGGCGACCGGCTCGTGCCGCAGATCGCCGCCGCCTCGATCGTCGCCAAGACCTTTCGCGACGACCTGATGCGCCGGCTCGCCGAGCGGCACCCCGCCTATGCCTGGGAGCGCAATGCCGGCTACGGCACCGCCGCCCATCTCGCCGGCCTCTCGACGCTCGGCCGCAGCCCCCATCACCGCGTGAGTTTCACGGGGCGGTTCGGGGACGGCGTCCCGCACCGATCGATCCCCCTCGCATCCTCCTCCTGAGGTGCCGTCGGCTCAGAACAGCGCCAGCTGCTCCCCCACCCGCGGCGGCGGGCGAAACAGCTCGGTCGTCTGCCGCAGCGGCTCCTCCGGGAATCCCAGCCGGCGCTTGGCCAGGGCGAAGCGCCGGCGGATCAGGTCGGCATAGGGGCCCTGCCCGATCATGCGGGTGCCGAAGGTGGCATCGTAGGCTCGGCCGCCCCGCGCACCGCTCAGCAGCGAGAACACGTGCTCGCGCCGCCCCGGATAATGCTCCGAGAACCAGTCGCCGACGAGGTCGTCCAGTTCGTGCGGCAGACGCAGCAGCACGTAGGATGCCTCGCGGGCGCCCGCCGCCCGTACCGTCTCCAGGATCGCCTCGATCTCATGATCGTTGAGCGAGGGGATGATCGGCGCGACGATCGCCATCACCGGCACGCCGGCAGCGGCCAAGCCCTCGATCGCCTCCAGGCGCTTACCCGGATGGGGAACGCGGGGCTCCATCCGCCGGGCCAGAGTCGGATCGAGGGTGGTGACCGAGATCGCCACCTTCACGAGACCCTGCGCCGCCATCTCGGCGAGGATGTCGCGGTCGCGCAGGATCAGGTTCGACTTGGTGACGATGCCGACCGGATGGCGGAAGCGGGCCAGCACCTCCAGCACCGCGCGGGTGATGCGGTGTTCCCGCTCGATCGGCTGGTAGGGATCCGTCGCGGTGCCGAGGGCGATGGTGCGCGGCCGGTATCCCGGCGCCGACAGCTCCTGCTCCAGCAGCGCGGCCGCATCGGGCTTCGTGAACAGCTTGGTCTCGAAATCGAGCCCCGGCGAGAGCCCGACATAGCTGTGGTTCGGGCGCGCGAAGCAGTAGATGCAGCCGTGCTCGCAGCCCCGGTAGGGGTTGATGGAGCGGTCGAACGAGATGTCCGGCGAGGCGTTGCGGGTGATGATGGTGCGGGCGCGCTCGACCGTCACCTCCGTGCGCCGGGACGTCGCCTCGTCCGGAAGCCAACCATCGTCGAACGCCTCGCGCCGCGCCGCCTCGAAGCGACCGTCCGGGTTGGCGGTCGCCCCGCGCCCGCGCCGCCCCTCCGCGGCGACGCGGTTGCCGGCGAGCCGAACCGAAGCCGCATCCGGCATACCCCCCATCGTCCCTGGTCCCTTTCTGTATCTCTAAGGAACATATCATGAACATGAACGCCGCGACTGCACAAGATTCGTGCATCCCCGGAAATACACACCTGTCGCCAGTGAAGCCGGCATGGCCTAGAGCATCGCCCGAATGGTAGCGGCCGGCCCTGGCAGAAAGGCCGATGCGGCGCGACACCGAAAGCATCGACCCTTCATCCCGGCAGGAACAGGATACTTGGCGCGCCGATGATCTCCGGCCTGATCCTCGTGGGACGTCCCGCCGACGCGGCGATCGAGAGCCTCGCCGACACGCTGAGCGCGCTCGTCGCGGGCGTGGCGGCGGGGCTCGTGGGCGACGCCGTGATCGTTACGGACACGGCGAGCGAGGCCTTGGAGACCATCGCCGAGGGCAGCGGAGCGAGCCTCGTCGTCCGGCCGCCCGGGACCGATCCGTGGAGCGCGGGGGCGGCGGCCGCTAGGCGGGACTGGCTGCTCTGCCTGGAAGCGGGCGATATCCCGTCGGAGGGCTGGATCCGCAGCCTCGACCGCTTCGTCGGCACCGCCCGGCCCGATCTGGCGCTCGGCCGGATGCGGCGCCCCCATGCCCGTCCGCCCGTCCGCCTCGCCGCATGGGTCGAGAGCATCGTCGGCGTCGGCCGCCCGCGGGCCGGCGACGTGGTGCGCCGCTCGGCCGTCCTGGCAGGACTCCCCTTCGCCCCTCGCCTCACGGCACGGTCGCTGACGGCCCGGCTGGAGCGGGCCTGATCCCGCTTGCCTTCGGTCAGGGCTCGAACCGGGCCTGAAGTCCGTGCCCGTGTACCTTGGCCGAGAGCACGATCTTGGCCCCCTGGGGGATGGGCGCCTTGAGATCGCCGACCAGGCGGTTCGGCGCCGCCCCCTTCAGCGGCAGCGTCTCGGTCTTTCCGCCGACTTGGATATAGGCCTTGGCCGTGGCCCCCGCCGTATCGATCGGCTTCCCGTCCTCGTGGCTGACGAAGAAGGTGAGCGCGGTGTCGCTGACGACGAGTTCGACCGGGTGATCGTCGGCCATGGTCACCCGGCCGCCATTGGGGCCGGCGGCGTGGGCCGGGACGGACAGGAGAAGGGCGAGCGCGAGCGCGGTCACGGTGGTGCGCATGATGACGATCCTTTTCTGAAGCGGCTTTCGGAGCGGCGTGAGGGGGATTCAGAAGGCTCCGGCGGGAGCGGTCTCGGAGACCTCGGATGCGGGATTTCGCGTCCCGTCGGACGCGCCTCGCTGCACCTCCCGGCGCAGGCGCTCCAACGGGGCACGGCCGAAGGCGAGGAACAGGATCGGCGTCAGCACCGTGTCGAGCAGGGTCGCGCTGATCAGGCCGCCGAAGATCGTCACCGCCACGGGATGCAGGATCTCCTTGCCCGGCGCATCGGCGCCGATCAGCAGCGGCACCAGGGCGACGCCCGCCGCGAGCGCGGTCATCAGGACGGGCGCGAGCCGCTCCAGGCTGCCGCGGATCACGAGGTCCGGGCCGAAGGGAAGTCCCTCGAACACCGCGAGGTTGAGGATGTGGCTGACCTTGAGGATGCCGTTGCGGGTCGCGATGCCGGTGAGGGTGATGAAGCCGATCATCGAGGCGACGGAGAGCGGCTGGCCGGCGAGCCATAGGGCCGCCACCGAGCCGATCAGCGCCAGGGGGATGCTCCCCAGGATGATCAGCGTCAGCACCACCGAGCGGTAGCGGCTGTAGAGCAGCGCGAAGACCAGCGCGAGCGACAGGAGCGAGAGCAGGCCGATCGTCCGGCTCGCCTCCCCCTGCGCCTGGAACGCGCCCTCCAGGCTCGTGGCGTAGCCGTTGGGGAGCGCGGTCGCCGCGATCTCCCGGCGGATGCCCTGGACGATAGCCCCCATATCGGATCCGGCCACGCTGTTGGCCTGCACCACGATGCGCCGCCGCGCGTTCTCGCGAAGGATCTGGTTCGGCCCGTCGGTCTCGCGGATATCGGCGATCTGACGCGCCGGCACCCAGCCGGAGGGCGTTTCGACCAGGAGGTCGCCGAGGCGCTGCGTGGTGCGCATCGCGTCGGGCAGCCGCATCACCACGTCGAAGCGGCGGGTGCCGTCCACCACGCGGGACACCACCTGCCCGTTCGAGAGCCGGCTCAGCTGCTCGATCAGCGCGGCGGGCTGCACCCCGTAGAGAGCGGCGCGGGCATAGTCGACGCGGATCTCGAGCTGCGGGATCAGCACCTGCTTCTCGACCTGAAGGTCGGCGATGCCGGGGATCGTGCCGAGCCGTCGCCGAAGGTCTTCGGCCAGGCTGCGCAGGGTGTCGAGATCGTCGCCGAAGATCTTCAGGGCGATCTCGGCGCGGACGCCCGAGAGCATGTGGTCGAGGCGGTGGGAGATCGGCTGCCCGACATTGACCGAGACCGGCAGCACCGCGAGGCGGTCGCGGATCTCGGCGACGAGGTCGGGCTTGGGCCGTGCCCCGGGCTTCAGGTCGATCTCGAGATCGGAGGAATGAACCCCCTCCGCATGCTCATCGAGCTCGGCCCGGCCGGTGCGGCGACCGATGGACTTCACGTCGGGCATCTCCAGGAGCAGACGCTCCGCAACGCCACCGATCCGGTCGCTCTCCGCGAGCGAGATGCCGGGGTTGAAGGCCATGGTGACGGTGAACGAGCCCTCGTTGAAGGGAGGCAGGAAGGCCCGCGGCAGGAAGGCCGCCGCGAGGCCCGCCGCCGCCACCGCGAGGGCGGCCGAGACCATCACGGGCCGGGCATGGCCGAGGAGGGCCCGCAGCAATGCGGCGTTGAGGCGCTTGAGCAGCCGGATCAGGCCGCTCTCGTGCCCCTCCAACCGCTTCAAGCCCGGAAGGAGATAATAGGCCAGCACCGGCGTCAGGGTGATCGAGACGAGCAGGCTCGCCAGGATCGAGACGATATAGGCCTGCCCCAGGGGCGCGAAGAGCCGACCTTCGATGCCCGACAGCGCGAAGAGCGGCACGAAGACCAGCACGATCACCATCGTGGCGTAGACGATGCCCGAGCGCACCTCGTTCGAGGCGGAGACCACCACGGCGAAGACGCTTCTCGGATTGCCGGCTCTCCGGTTCTCGCCGAGGCGGCGGAAGATGTTCTCGACGTCGACCACCGCATCGTCGACGAGTTCGCCGATGGCGATGGCGAGGCCGCCGAGCGTCATCGTGTTGATCGACAGCCCGGCGAGATGAAAGACGATGGCGGTGGCCAGGATCGAGACCGGAATCGCCGCGAGCGAGATCGCGGTGGTGCGCAGGTTGAGGAGGAAGGCGAACAGCACCACGGCCACCACGACGACCGCCTCCATCAGGACCGTCTCGACGTTGCGGATCGAGGTCTCGATGAAGTTCGCCTGCCGGAAGATCAGGCGATCGGCGCGCACGCCCTTGAAGGCGCAGGCCTCGCCGGCCGCCTCGGTCGTGGCGGAACCGCAGGCATTGAGGCTGCCGGTGATGTCGGCGAGGGCCGCCTCGATCTCGCGGGTGAGCCGCACGGTGTCGACGCCCGGCTGCTTCTCCACCGAGATGACGACGGCGGGCGCGCCCATGTAACCGGCATCGCCGCGCTTCACCTTCGCGGCGAACGACACGTCCGCGACCTGACGCAGGGAGATCGGCCGTCCGTTGACGGTGGCGACGACCATGTTGCGCAGGTCGTCGAGATTCATGGTCCGACTGAGATTCCGGATCAGGTATTCGCGGGCATACTGGTCGGTGAAGCCGCCGCCGGTATTGGTGCCGAACTGCGCGAGCGCCGTCTCCAGCTGCGTGTAGGTGACGCCCAGCGCCCGCAGGGCTGTCGGCTGGGGCGCGACCCGGAACTGGCGCACCTCGCCGCCCATCGGGATCACCTGGGCGACGCCGGGGATCGCGATGAGGCGGGGCCGGATGGTGAAATCGGCGAGTTCCCGCAACTGCATCGGCGAGACCGAGCCGCCGCTGAGCGCCGCCATCACGATCTGCCCCATGATCGAGGAGATCGGCCCCATCATCGGCGTGACGTCGGGGGGCAGTTGCGGACGCACCATGGCGAGGCGCTCGGCGACCTGCTGGCGGTTGCGGTAGATGTCGGTGCCCCAGTCGAACTCGACATAGACGACGGACAGGCCGACGCCCGAGACCGAGCGGACGCGGGCGACGCCGGGCAGGCCGTTCATCTGCGTCTCGAGGGGGAAGGTGACGATCTGTTCGACATCCTGGGGGGCGAGCCCCTCGGCCTCGGCCATGATCGTCACGGTCGGCCGGTTGAGATCGGGGAAGACGTCGACGGGCAACTTCGTCACCGTGAAGGCGCCGTAGACGACGAGCACGGCGGCGAGCGCCAGGACGAGGACGCGGTTGCGCAGCGATTGCGAGACGAGGAGCGTGAACACGGCGACCTCCTCAGCGGACCTGATTGAGGAGTTCGGCCCCCTGGGTCACGATGCGCTTGCCCGGGGCTACGCCGGAGACCACCAGCACGCGGCCGGCATCCAGGGGTTCGACCCTCACCTCGCGCGGCTCGAAGCGCTCCGGTGCGGTGTGCTCGTAGACGAGGCTCTGGCCGTTGCCGCCGCGGACCACGCTGGTGCGGGGCAGCGCAAGCCCGGTCTGCTGCGTGTCGAGGGCCGCCAGCACGGTGACGAACTGGCCGGTGCGCAGTTCTGGCGGGGCGCCCTCGATCGAGAAATGCATCGGCACCGCCTGGCTGCGGTCGGCAAGCCCCGCCCCCATGAAGGCGAGGTGCAGCGTCCGGCCGTCGGCGAGCCGCGCGGTGGCATCCTGGCCGGTGGCGAGCGCGTCGAAGCTCAGCGCCTCGACCCACAGGCGGCGCGGCTCGACGATCTGGAACACCTGAATGCCGGGGCTCGCCATCTGGCCCGCCACCGCGCTCGCCTCGGCGACGACGCCGTCGACCGGGGCGGTCAGGGCCTCGGGATGCTGGCGGATGGCATCGAGGGCGGCGCGGCGGTCGGCCAGCCCCTTCAGCTCGGCGAGCGCGTCGTCGAGTTGGACCTGCGAGACCGCGCCCCCCGGCGCAAGCTTGCGGTAGCGCTCGACCCGGCGCTCGGTGATGGCGATCTGCTGGTCCAGCTCACCCTGGCGCTGGCGCATGTCGGACACGTCCACCGCCTGGACCGGGGGCGTGACATAGGCCAGCACCTCGCCCTTGGTCACCCGCGTTCCGAGCCGCGGGAAGCGGCCGGATTCCGGCGGCGACAGCCGCCCGCCCACCGAGGACTGAACGACGCCGCTGGCACTCGGATCGGGGATGATCCGGCCCGGAAGCTCGACCGTGCGGCTCAGGGTGTCGGAGGCGGTCACGACCGTGCGCAGGGCGAGCACCCGCTGGGTGGGCTTGGGCACGAAGATCGCGCCGTCCGGCATGCGCCGGGCGAGATCCTGACCGCCCGTCGCGGCCATCGGCGTTCCGCCGCCCTCGTGCCCCTCATGGGCGAAGGCCTTGGGCGCCAGGGCGAGCGCGAGGGCGAACACGACGAGGGCGGCGGCCGGGCCCCGCCGACGTCCGCGCATCAGCAGCGTCACCACGATTCCGAGAAGGAAGCCCGCGCCACCGATCGCGAAGGGCAGCGGATCGGCCTCCTCGAGATGACGGCGGAAGTCGTGGGCTGCGGCGAGGCCCAGCGCCCAGGCATCGGGACCGGCGGTGGACGGCGCGGGCGGTTCCGGGACGGTGAGGGAGACCGGAAAGATGTCGCTCGCCCCCCCGGTCCTGACCGTGAACAGCACCTCGTGCTCGCCGGGATGCAGGCTCCAAGGGGCAGACAAACCGTAGCTGCCGTCGGGCATCGCCGCGGCGTCCGCCGGCCCCTCCGGCGTCTCGGCAGTGATCGCCGCGTCGGTCACCGGCTCGTTGGTGCCGGCCCGATCGAGGAAGACGCTGAGACGGCCGTTGCGGGCAATGGCGACGAGTTCGAGGCTCTCGCTGCTCGATGCCCCCCGCGGGGCACTCACCGCGGCGGCGGGTGGGGTGTCGGAGCCGTGGTCGTGGCCTTCGTGGGCGGTCGAGGTCTGGGCCCAGAGGCCGAGCGCCACGATCGCCGCGCGCAGTGCGGTCGCACGCAGGGGCGGGGCGAGTGAAACACGCATGAGAGGTCGATCCTTCGCGAGCGGGAACGCGCGGCGCCCAGCCGGGCGGCCGCGCAAGGCGCGCATCGGCGCGCCGTTCTCAGGCGAAGGATCGGGGCGGTTCGGGCAGCGTTTCGGGAACGACGCTGGCGAAGGCCGCGTCGCGCGGGCGCCGGAAGGCCCGCTCGGTGTTCCAGCGGAGCGCCACGGTCACGTCGGCGACGCCGACGAAGGGGATGTGGAACGGACAATGCAGCCCGCAGCATTGCCCCGAATGGCCGTCGCCGGCCGGTGCCGATGCGTCGGAGCCGGCCTTCACGGCATGGGCGCCGTCATGGGGGCCGTGATGGGCTCCCGCGCAGTCGATCCCGGCGTGGTTCGCATGCGCGTGCGCATCGACGGATGCATGGACGTGATTCACCCCGATGCCCGGAGCATGGGCTCGGGCATGGGCCGGGGCGGCGATCGACAGCGCGAGCAGCGCCGCGATCTGCAGGATCGCGGCGAGCGCATGCCAGAAGGGGCGGTGAGCGCGCATCACACCGCCTTCATAGCACAAGCGGGGCTCGGCTCCAGAGCGTCCGGGTCGTCTCACGCCGGCTCGCGGACGCGGCGCGCCTGCAGGGCCTCGTTGATGAGGTTCGAGAGCGCCACGTAATCGTGCCCGATATCTTCGAGGATCAGGGCGAGGTCCTCGGGCACCTCGGCCTCGGCGCAGCAGGCCCGCACCAGGGCCTCGTGCAGCGGCATGACCGTGTCCGCGTAGGTCCGGAAGAAGTGTTTCGCCTGTTCGACAGCGTTCGGCGGCATCGTCGCATCCGTGATGGGTCGGCGTGGGGGGCCGCCCGCGCTGGCGGGCGGCATGCGCTTCAGGGGAGACCGGCTCAGGCGGCCTGCTGCACCGGCAGGGTGCGGCCGCGCGACGAGAGCGCGTGCATCCGGTCGAGGGCGCGGGGCGTCGCCTCCCACAGGCCGACGATGAGGTGGCCTCGGTGGGAGCGCGATTCCGCGAGCGGGTCCGGCGTCCAGCCGATGCGCTGGTAGATCCGGGTCATCCGCTCGTCGTAGAGGCCGACGATGTGCTCGATGCCCGAGTTCAGGCAGAGCTCGCACAGGCCGATCAGCAGGTCCGAGGAGACCGTGCGCATCGCCTCCGCCCGCATACCCCGGCGGGGCGGGTGGACGCAGAAGCGGGTGCATTCCCAGGCCGTCGGGCTCTCGACATCGACCGGCTCGTCGAAGAAATCCGAGAATTCGTGGCGCAGCATCGTGTCGCCGGTGGTCGGCAGGAGGCGCAGCGAACCGGTGAGGTGACCGTCCGCATCGGAGGCGACGAGGTAGACGGTGTCGTCGCAGCGGTCGTAACGGTCGATCTCAAGACCGTCCTCGACATCGACTTCCCAGCCGAGACGATCCTTGAAGATCGCCGCGCGGGCCCGGAACATCTGGTCGAAATCTTGAGAAAATCGGTCGCGGTCGGCGCCGGAGAAAATTTTGATCATCGGGTAAACCTCCTGTGATCAGGAGATCTCCCGGAGGCCCGGCCTTCGACAATCTATCGAAATTGAGAGATCGACGGGCCGTCGAGCTGATGTCAAACGGGCCGGAAGGCCCCGTTCGGCGCTCGCTCGGACGCGTTACGCGGCAGGGCGCCACCCCATGAAGGGACGGCGACGAGGCGACGGATCGGCCGGGTCCTGCCCGGCGGCGGATCGATCAGGCGTCGATCAGATCGAGGGCGATGGCGCGGGCGACCAGTTGGGTCATGGTCGCGCAGCCGAGCTTGTGCCGGGCGGTCTTGAGATAGAGCCGCACGGCAGGTTCGGAGATCTCCAGCAGGAAGGCAATGGTCTTGGCCTGCCGCCCTAGGGCGAGGAGCTGGATGCATTGCTGCTCGCGCCGCGACAAGCGCGGCGGACGGGCGGCGCGCAGGCCGCTCAGCTGGACCGCCCGCTCATGGAAGAAATGAGCGACGGCGTGATACTCGCGCAGATAGGACGGCTTCTTCCGCTCCCACTCGTCCAGGGTGATGTTCGAGGTCAGGGTGAAGATCGCCCGCTCCCCGTTCGGACCGCGGATCGGGATGGTGATGCCGCGGCGCCCGACGCCGTAGCTGTCGGCCTCCTTGAACACGTGGCGCGCACCGATCGAGGTTCGATCGAGGCCGTCCCAGTCGATCGGCAGGAAGCCGCTCCGCCCCGCCTGCACCACCGGATCGAGGGCGAAGTAATCCTCGCCGACATAGCGACTGACCCAACCGGGATCGTAGGACAGCATCAGGATCGGGTTGGGCTGCAGGCAGGCCGGCAGGTGCGTGGCGTGGTAGACGATGTTGGCGAGCCCGTAGGCGTCGCGCAGGTCGAGCAGCAGCGGGTTGAGCGCGTCGAGGTCCGGCGCCGCCGCCAGGACGTCGAGGGTCTCGGTGAGGCTGATGTCGCGCTTCATGACGAGAGCAAGATCCTCCGCAGTCCCGACCGGATCAGGAAGCGGCGCACCGAAGTCACGCCCGTTTTCAAGCAATTCTCAGACCTTCTAGCCCGTCTTGGCAGGAATTCACAAATCCAACCGAGGATTGACCGGCCAAGCTCACCGTCTTGGATGAAATCCGCCTCGGCACCGGATCAGTGCGGGTCGCAGCGCGGCTTTACGGTGTCGGCGGCCGCCGCCAAAACGAGGCGGTAGACGCCCTCCTTGAGCTGGCCCGGCGGCAAACGGTCGAAGGCCTCGGCCAGCATCTGCGCTTCCTCCGAGACGAGCGGGGCCGCAGCCTCCACGCTGCCGAGGCCCAGAAGATCGTCGGCGCTGATCCCGAGATGCTCGGCGAGCGTGGCGAGGCGCGCGGCGGAGATCGGGTTCGCCCCGCTCTCGTACTTTTCCATCTGCGCGGGCGTCACGGACGCGGCCAGCGCGAGGTCCCGGAGCGCAAGTCCCTGGCGCCGACGGGCTGCCTTGATGCGCAGCCCGATCGCCAGGTCGTCTTCCCTTACGCCCCTCAACACCGTCTCCTTTACACCCCGTGGGGTCGGGACCCGCGGCGCTGCGGACAGAGTGGGCAAGCCGGCGTCGAGGGCAAGCCCACAGCCGCACGTTGTCCGGCCAAGGCACGTTGCGATCGCGCCGGCTCACCGTCTTTTGTCCGATCCGGCGCCGCGCCGCCCCGGTCCCGGTCGTGCCCAGAGGCGCTTGCCCGGGCAGCACGTCCCGTCCCTTCGGATCGATTCGCCCCGCTCAGTCCTTCTTGGCCGGCCGGATCTTGAGTTGATCGATGGCCCAGAGCCAGCGCCCGTCCGGCTGCCGGCGCGCCGCCTCGACCGAGAGCGAGCCGTTGGGCAGCCGGGCGAAGGTGATGCCGAGATCGCCGTTGCGCAGGGCCGGCAGGGTCTCGGGGGCGGGAAAGTCGGATTTCCGGGCCAGGAGATCGGCGTAGAAGCGCCGAATCTCGTCGTGGCCGGTCGCCACCACCTCCCCCGCCGCGAGGACGGCCTCGGGCTCGTAGAGCGCCACCAACCCCTCGACATCGCCGGCATTGGCCCGCGCGTGGAACAGCCGGGCCAGATCGCCCGGTTCCTTAGCCGTCTCACTCATGGTCGTCCTCCCTCTGACGCCGCTCGAAGGGCGGCTATTTCAGGCGCGTGCCCCGCCCATCCTCGACCGAGACGGAGACCGGGATACCGGCCTTGACGCTCTCGGAAACGGTGCAGAACCGCTCGAACTGTTCGAGAACCCGATCGATCCGGTCCATCGCCGCCGCTTCGGCACCGAGGGCGATGGCGACGTCGATGCCGTCCAGGCGCAGGCGCCCATCCGCGTTGCGCCCGAGCCGGCCGCTCGCCTGGGCGCTGACGCCACCGCCGTCCTGACGATACTTGCCGAGGGCGAAGACGAGGCTGGCGCACAAGCAATTGCTCACCGCCGCGATCAGCACCTGCTCGGGCGAGGGTCCCTCGCTCGCGCCGATGGGCACCGGCTCGTCGGTCAGCAGCGACTCGAAGGCGGGGCCGAACTCGACGCGGAAGGCGAAGCGCTCGACCTGCCGAATGCTGATGCTGGGTCGTTCCGACATGGCCGTTCCTCTCTCCCCGCCAGTCTCAACCGCGTCCCCCCGGCCTTGTTGCCGAGCGCTTTCGCGACCTTGACCCCGTTTCCGTATTTGGTATACCAGATGCCAACGAGACGCCACCGGAGGAAGCCCGCTTCCTCCCGGCAGACCCGGATAAGGAAGGAGCGCGAGGCCATGGCCGCGGCGACATCCCCACCACCGGCCGTCGATGTCTCGGGGCTGGTGACGGCCCTGGGGGACGCGGTGGTGATCTCCGACGCGGACGGCCGGATCGTCACGTGGAATCCGGCCGCCGAACGGATCTTCGGTTTCAGCGAAGCCGAGGCGATGGGCGAGACGCTCGACCTCATCACCCCGGAGCGCCATCGGCGGCGCCACTGGGATGGCTACGCCAAGACGATGCGGACCGGGCAGACCCGCTACGGGACGACGCTGCTCAAGGTGCCGGCCCTGCACAAGGACGGGCACACCCTGTCCATCGCCTTCACCGTCTCGCTCCTGCACGGGGCCGACGGGGAGGTCGACGGGATCGTCGCGGTCATCCGCGACGAGACCGAGCGCTTCGAGGAGGAGCGCCGCCTGCGCCGCCGGATGGCGGAGCTGGAGGAAGCGCTCGGCACCCTCGTGCTCGCCTGAACCCAGGCGGGTGCATCTCACAACAAGAACAAGACCTTTCGTTTCAAGACTTCACACAACCTCCAACGAAGTCGTCATAGGGAGAATGCCGCAATGTCCCAGCCGCTCGACGGGATCCGGATCATCGATTTCACCCACGTCCAGGCGGGCCCCGCCTGCACCCAGCTGCTCGCGTGGTTCGGCGCGGACGTGATCAAGGTCGAGCGCCCCGGCGCCGGCGACGTGACCCGCAATCAGCTGCGCCATGTCGAGGATGCGGACGCGCTCTACTTCACGATGCTGAACTCCAACAAGCGGTCGCTGACGCTCGACACCAAGACGCCCCAGGGCAAGGAAGTGCTCGAGAAGCTGATCCGCGAATCCGACGTGATGGTCGAGAATTTCGGCCCCGGCGCGCTGGACCGCATGGGCTTCACCTGGGCCCATATCCAGTCGCTCAACCCCGGCATGATCCTCGCCTCGGTGAAGGGCTTCTCCGACGGCCACCACTACGAGGACCTGAAGGTCTACGAGAACGTGGCGCAGTGCGCCGGCGGCGCCGCCTCGACCACCGGCTTCTGGGACGGCCCGCCCACCGTGTCGGCCGCCGCCCTCGGTGATTCCAACACCGGCATGCATCTGGCCATCGGCATCCTCACGGCGCTGCACGCCAAGAACAAGACCGGCAAGGGCCAGAAGGTCGCCGTGTCGATGCAGGACTCGGTCATCAACCTCTGCCGCGTGAAGCTGCGCGACCAGCAGCGCCTCGACGCCATCGGCTACCTCGAGGAATACCCGCAATATCCGCACGGCGAGTTCTCCGACGTGGTGCCGCGCGGCGGCAACGCGGGCGGCGGCGGTCAGCCGGGCTGGGTGCTGAAGTGCAAGGGCTGGCAGTCGGACCCGAACGCCTACATCTACTTCACCATCCAGGGTCACGCCTGGGCCCCGATCTGCAAGGCGCTGGGCAAGCCCGAGTGGATCGACGATCCGGCCTACAACACCGCCCGCGCCCGCCAGGACAAGATCTTCGAGATTTTCGCCTTCATCGAGGATTGGCTGGCCGACAAGACCAAGTTCGAGGCCGTCGACATCCTGCGCAAGTTCGACATCCCGTGCTCGCCGGTGCTGTCGATGAAGGAGATCGCCGCCGATCCGTCGCTGCGCGCCAGCGGCACCATCGTCGAGGTCCCGCATCCGAAACTCGGCTCGTACCTGACCGTCGGCTCGCCGATCAAGTTCTCGGACATGAAGGTCGACATCAAGGCTTCGCCCCTGCTCGGTGAGCATACGGACGAAGTTCTCGCCAGCCTCGGCTACACCTCCGAGCAGATCGCCGCGATGCACGAGGCCCGCGCGGTCTGAGTTCTCGACCATGATTCTTCCGGGACGGTGATCCGCCCCGGAAGTGCTTGACCGGACCTAGGTCCGGGCTGTTTTTCTCCTCCGTGTGACTTGGCCGGACCGCCCTCCTTACGGTCCGGCCTTTCTTGTCCGGCCTACGGGCCGGGCGCCTCACGCGGGGGAAGCCGTCTGCCCTCTCCTCGCACGTCCCGGCTTTCCGCCGAGAGCCGGCTCATCCCTTCGGGCTGCGTCCTCCAGCCCCAAGCCTGCGGTGACCCGTGCCGGTGAATGTCGTCCTTCGTCGCCTCCTGCCGCAGCAGGCCCCCGTCAGCAATCGGGAGCGGCTGCGGGCCGCCTGCGGCGCCCTCCTCGGGCTTCTCGGCACCGGGCTGATCGCCCGCGCGTCGATCGGAACCGGCAGCGCCCTCCCGGCCCTGATCGCCCCGATGGGCGCTTCCGCCGTGCTGCTCTTCGCGGTGCCGTCGAGCCCCCTGGCCCAGCCCTGGTCGATCATCGGCGGGAACCTGATCGCGGCCCTGGTCGGCGTCACCATCGCCGGCCTCGTGCCCGACCCGCTCATCGCCGCCGGGCTCGCGGGCGGCCTCGCCATCGGCCTGATGATGGCCTTCCGCTGCCTGCATCCGCCGAGCGGCGCCGTGGCCCTCACCGCCGTGCTCGGCGGCCCCGCGATCCACGATCTCGGCTACGGCTTCGTGCTCTGGCCGGTCGGCGCGAATTCCCTGCTGATCCTGACGGTGGCGGTCGCGTTCAACAACCTGACCGGCCGGTCCTATCCGCATGCGCCGGCCTCGGCGCCCGCCACCCCGGCGCCCGCCTCCGCCATGGGCCTGACTTCGGGAGACATCGACGCTGCGCTCGAAGATTTCGATCAGGTGCTCGATATCGGCCGGGGCGACCTGGAGGCGCTGCTGCGCCGGGCTCAGCTCAGCGCCCTGGTCCGCCGCTCCGGCCCGGAGACCTGCGCCTCCATCCTGACCCGGGACGTCGTGGCCATCGCCCCCGAGGCGCCGCTGAGCGAGGCGCTGGCGCTGCTGCGGCGGCATCACATCAAGATGCTTCCGGTCACCGACGAGAACGCCCACGTGCTCGGCGTCCTCACCCAGACCGACCTGATGGACAAGGCGGAGTGGGATCGAAAGGGCCCCCGCCTCGGGCTCGCCCGTCGCTGGCATCTGACGCTCGGCCGGGGCCGCGCCCCCCATGGCTGCGCCGCCGATGTGATGACGACCGAGGTGATGTGTCTGCGCCCGGAGATGACCTTGGCCGAAGTCGCGGTCCGGATGGCACGGGGCGGGCACCACCATCTCCCCGTGATCGGCCCCGAGGATCGCCTGTGCGGCGTCGTCGCCCAATCCGACCTGATCGAGACCCTGCTGACCGAGGCGGCCCATCGCACGGGCACGGAGTCGTCGCGCCCCGGCTCGGCGAAGCGGGCTCAACCGGGCGACCCGGTCCCGTCCGATCTCGCCGCCGGGTTGGCCTAGAGATTCCGGCGAGCCCTCACTCTCATCCTCAGGTGCGGAGCGAAGCGAAGCCTCGAAAGAGGCCTCCAGCGAATCGCGCGATCCCTGGAGCCCTCCTTCGAGGCCGCTCGCGCGGCACCTCAGGATGAGGGGATGTGATGAGATGAAGGATTTGAAACGGGTCTCACAGGCGTGATCGCTCGCAGGACCGAGACGTCGGCTCGGCTTTCGCAATCAGGCCGCGAGATGGATCGCGCCGCGACCAAGCACCATCATCCCAGGGTAAATTAAGAAATTTGCACCGAAGATCGGCCTTTGCACGCGTCGATGCAGGTTATACTATTGCAAAATCAAGATTAAAATTCCTTCTTGGATAGGCATAACTGTCGAACTTAGCCAGGAAAATCAGAAAATTCTTCCGGGACAATCTCGCACATGCACCGTCTGATCATCCCCGCCCTCACCATCGTGTTGCTGATGCCGGGCGCCGCCCAGGCCTTGTCGATGACCGATACGCTGCAAGCCTGGCGAGAAAGCTCGGCGATGGACCGCCTTCAGCTCGCCAGCCGCTTCGGCAAATCGTTCGTCGCCGTCAACGAGAGCTTCACCGCCGGCTATTTCGTGAAATGCATCGACGAAGTCGCGGGCTACGCGAACGCCCAGAAGGCCCGAATCGAGGATGCGATGCGCGAATGCGTCGCCTCGCAGCTGCGGATGAAGGCACAGCCGGACGATTGAGCCTCGGGCTCAAATCTCGATCTCGGTCCCGATCTCGATCACTTGAGAGGCTGGCACGCAGAAATGCGCACCGGTGCGCTCGGCGTTGTTCTGCATCACCGCGAACAGGGCCTCGCGCCAATCCGACATGCCGTGGCGGTCGGAGACCGGGATGATGGTTTCGTGTCCGACGAAGACGGTCAGGTCCTCGACGAAATCCTCCGGCAATTGGCCCGAGGCGACCGCGCAGCGCAGGCCCTCTGGGACCGAGGCGGATTGCATGAAACCGTAGCGCAGGATCACGCGGTGGATGTCGGGGGTGATCGCGCTGACCTCCGCCCGCTCGCTCGGCGGCACGGTCGGCGTCTCCTCGAACAGGGCGGTGACGATCAGGACGCGGGTATGGAGCGCGCCGAGACGGTCGACCACCCGCACCATCGGCAGCGGGATTCCGTGCGTGGCCGAGGACAGGAAGGCGGCGGAGCCCGGCAAGGTGATGGGCGGGTCGGTGCGCAGGCGCTCGATGAAGTCGGCCTCCGACGGGCGCTGGTTGATCCGCGCCTCCTCCATGCAATGGTTGCCCTTGCGCCAAGTCAGCATCAGGAACGCGACCGCGCCGGCCAGCACCAGGGGAAACCAGCCGCCCTCGACGATCTTCACGCTGTTGGCCGAGAGGAAGATCAGGTCGATCAGGAGGAAGAAGCCGTTGACCGCGATGACGGCGGGCAGGGCGTAGCCCCATTTGCGGGCGACGAGTGCGGCGAGCAGGGTCGTGATCGCCATCAGGAGGGACACGGCGATGCCGTAGGCGCCGGCGAGCGCGTCGGAGGAACGGAAGATCACCACCGCCGCGAGGGTGGCGGCGGCCAAGAGCCAATTCACCGTCGGCACGTAGATCTGGCCGCGCTCGTCGGGCGCGGTGTGGACGACACGCATCGGCGGCAGGAAGCCGAGCTGCACCGATTGCTGGGTCAGCGAGAACACGCCCGAGATGATCGCCTGCGAGGCGATGACGGTGGCGAGGGTCGCCAGCCCGATCAGCGGGTAATGTGCCCAGTCCGGTGCCAGGCGGTAGAACGGGTTCTCCGCCGCGGAGGGATCGGCGAGCAGGATCGCGCCCTGACCGAAATAATGGATCATCAGCGCGGGCAGCACGAGGCCGAACCACGCGGCCCGGATCGCCTTGGCACCGAAATGGCCGAGATCGGCATACATCGCCTCGCCGCCGGTGACGGCGAGGAAGGCGGCCCCCAGCATGGCGAAGCCGACGCCGAGCCCGGCATGACCGACGAACTCCACCGCCGCCAGCGGATTGATCGCCCGCAGGATCTGCGGCGCCTGGAGGATGCCGCCGATGCCGAGGAGCGCCAGCACCACGAACCAGACCAGCATCACCGGCCCGAAGATGCACCCGATGAAGGCGGCGCCCCGGCTCTGCACCAGGAAGATGCCGACGAGGATCACCAGGGTGATCGGTACGACGTAGCGGTCGAGGGAGGGCGCATCGACCTTGAGCCCCTCCACCGCCGAGAGCACCGAGATCGCGGGGGTGATCGCCCCGTCGCCGTAGAGGAGCGCGGCGCCGACGAGGCCGACGACGAGGAGAAGCCCCTGGCGGGTGCCGGCCTCGGCGTGGCGGGCTCCGAGGAGCGCGAGCATCGCGACGATGCCGCCCTCGCCCTTGTTGTCGGCGCGCAGGATCAGGACGGCATATTTCACCGAGACGATCAGGATCAGCGACCACAGGATCAGCGAGACCGCGCCGGTCACCGCCACCGCCGTGGGTGGCTCCCCGTGGCTCGCCGCCCGCACCGCCTCCTTGAACGCGTAGAGCGGGCTGGTGCCGATATCGCCGTAGACGACGCCGAGGGTGGCCAGCAGCAACCCGGCCCCGAGCCGGCGCTCCGGGCCGTGATCCGTATCCTCCGCGGGCGAATCGTCCGTGGAATTGTCCGTGGAACCGTGGGCCGACGCTGCGCTCAAGGGTGCGCTCCGCGAAGCGTAACCGCTCTCAGGCGGCCCGCTTCAATTAAGCTGCGCCGGACCTTCGTCCAGTGACATCCGCGTCACCGATCGCCCGAAGTCACCGCCCCCGCGGCGGAACGGGCTCCGGGGCGGCCTTCTCCTGACTTGGCTTGTCCTGATTTGGCTTGTCCTGTCCCATCTTCTCCTGCCCCGACCGATCGCGCAGGCGGGCGAGCCCGGCGGAGATCCGATCGGCGATGCGCCCCCGCAGATCCTCGGACAATTCGATATCGGTGAGTCGCCAGCCCCAATCGTGCAGGCGCATGCGGATGCGGAACTGCTCCTGGCGCGGACGATCCGGCGGCACGGCGATGACCACGGAGCGGAAGCCGCGCATCTCGGAAGCGAGGTAGTAGCGCAGGGCTCGGGCGGCATCGGGGATGCGCAGGCCGTCCCGGCGATCGTGCCGATTGGTGGCCTCCGGGAGGTCGAGCGCCTGCGGCCAGCCGTCATCGAGGAGATCGACCACGTTCTGCGGCGTCACCAGGGCCTCGGTCACCGGCAGCGCCAGGGCCGCCGCCGCATCGGCGAGGCGTTGCCGCTCCCGTGGCTCGGCGGCACCCTCGGCGCGGATCGCGGCCGAGACCTGCTTGGCCAGGGAGAGGCGCAGGGTGCGAAAATTGACGCGCTGCGCCACCGCGGCGACGTCGCCCGTCTGCACCGCCTGAGCGAGGCCGTAGAGCGACCAGAACGGCGTCAGGGTGTAGGCGAACCAGCCGAGGGCCGCCAGGAGTGGGATCGTCCACCAGCGCATCGTCAGCTGCGGGCGCGCCCTTGCTTCACGACGCGTCCCCCGCCGCGTGCCAACCCGTCAGACCGGCAAACGCCGCGACGACCCCCTCATAGACCGGCCGCTTGAACGGAATGATGAGGCCCGGCAGCGCTTCCAGGTGCTCCCAGCGCCACGCATCGAATTCGGGCTTGTGGTGACCGCCGCCGGGGGCATCGACGTCGATCACGTCCTCGCTCCCGGTCAGACCGAAGGCGAACCATTTCTGGCGCTGACCGCGGTAGCGGCCCTTCCAGGCCTGCTTCATCACGTCGACCGGCAGATCGTAGGCCAGCCAGTCGCGGGTCTCGCCCAGGAGCGTCACGGCCTCGGCCGGCACGTTGGTCTCCTCGTGGAGTTCGCGCAGGGCGGCGGTGAGCGGCGGCTCGTCCGGGTCGATACCCCCCTGCGGCATCTGCCAGGCATGGCCGTCGGCCACGTGCTCCGGCCCGGCCTCCGACTTGCGCCGGCCGACGAAGACGCGCCCGTCCCGGTTGAACAGGGCCACGCCGACGCAGGGGCGATAGGGCAGCGCGTCGCCCTCCGGCCGGGACGGAAGGTCGTCGCCGGGACGAGCGTCGCTCGGATGGTCGTGACTCGGATTTGCCATGGCGGCGCGACCATAGGACGGCGCGCGCGCCAGCGGCAACGCCGACCTGATGTCCGGCGGCCGGGATCTCGCTCAGGAGATGGAGAGCATGAGGCCGGCGGCCCGATTTCAGGGAGACGCGCTCGACAGCTTTCCGGCGGCCGGGGCCTGCCGCAGGACCGCGCTGACCGGCACCAGCCGCACGCCGCGGGCTTCGAGGTCGCGGGTCCAGCGCGACAGCCGGTCGATGGTGAGCTGGGCGGCACTGCCCGAGGCCAGCACGAAGCCCTTCTGACGGGCGAGCGCTTCGAGGCGGGCGAGTTCCGCATCGATGGCCTCCGGCCGGGCGGTGGCGTCGATCACGATCTCGGCACGGGCTGCCGGAAGCTTCGCCTTGGCGGCCGACCCCGCGACGAGGGCGCGCTGCGCGGTGCCGTCATCGACGAAGCCGAGGCCGCGCCCGGCAAGCTCCTTCAGCACGGGCTCGAGCGCGCCGGTCTCGCCCGCGAACTTCGCGCCCATCAGATTGACCACGCCGACGATGCCGGGGAACCGGCTCAGCACCCAACTCGTCCGGTCGAGATTCTCGGCGGGGCGGGAGCCGGCGAGCAGGGTCTGCGGCCCGGGATCGCTGTCGGGATAGTCGAACGGCTCCATCGGCAACTGGACCAGGATCTCGTGCCCGGCCTCGCGGGCCCGCGAAGCCACCTTCTCGAGATCGCTGCCATAGGGCGAGAAGGCGAGGCTCACCGCCGCCGGGAGGCGGGCGATGGCGCTCATCGTGGCCGTGTGTCCGATCCCGAGCCCCGAGACCAGGATGGCGATCCGCGGCCCCTGGCCCGGCTCTTCCGGGCGGGCATAGACGTCGAGGGGACGGATCTTGCCTTCACCGATCTTCGGCAGCGGTCCGTTGCGCCCGCGCTCGGTCAGGCGCGGATCGGGGGCGGGGTTCAGGCGGATCTGGGTCGCGTTCGGCACGCGGATGATGACCGGCGCATCGGGGGCCGTCGCACCGGCCGGCCGGAACACGCTGACGCCCGAGGCCTGCTCGACCTCCTGGGCGGATTGGGGAGAATCCGCCGGTTTCGCAGCCGCCTCGGCCACCTGCTGCGGGGCGACCTTCGCGACGGGCGGTGCGGCGGGCTCGCGCCGCTCGATGACGGCGCTGGCGCGGGGCTCGCCGCCCCGCGGATCGCCGAGGAGTGCCACGCCCCCGGCCAGCAGGGCGAGGGCGATGCAGGCCGCACCCGCCGCGTGCGCGGCCGTCGGGCGCGGGAGGCGGCGCAGACCACCGGTCTTCGCCCCGGCCTTGACCCCGACCCCGAGGGGCTTCGTCAGGATATCGTCGGCCGACTCGCTCACCCGCTCTCGCCTCTGGCGACCTTTCGCAGAACCGGCACGGGGCGCGATACGAAAAACGGCCCGCAGCGCCGGTTGTAGCCGGCATTGCGGGCCGTCATGGTTAATCTTTCGCTAATCCCGGCTGCGACCGCGCGGCCGGGTTGCGAAAAATCAGTTCTGGGTCGCCGGCTTCGTCACGTTGGCCGCACCCTTCTGGATGCCGTGCAGGAAGTCGACCGCGGCGATGAGCTGCTTGTCCTTGGCCGGGTCCGGCGGGATGTAGGCCGAAGAACCACCGCGCTCCTCGGTGTCCTTCTGCTTGAGGTGGCCCTTCAGGCCGGCCTCACCCTTGGTCTCGTCCTTGCCCTTCAGATCGTCGGGCACGTCCTGCAGCACCTCCTGATCCGGCTCGATGCCCTTCGCCTGAATCGAGCGGCCGGACGGCGTGTAGTAGCGCGCGGTGGTGAGGCGCAGGGCGCCCTGGCCGCCGAGCGGGATGATCGACTGGACCGAGCCCTTGCCGAAGGAGCGCGTGCCCATGATGGTCGCGCGCTTGTGATCCTGAAGGGCGCCGGCCACGATCTCGGAGGCCGAGGCCGCACCGCCATTGACCAGCACGACGATCGGCTTGCCCTTGGCGAGATCGCCCGCCTTGGCCGAGAAGCGCTGGGTCTCGTCCGGGTTGCGGCCGCGGGTCGAGACGATCTCGCCGCGATCGAGGAAGGCGTCGGAGACCATCACGGCCTGGTCGAGCAGACCGCCGGGATTGTTGCGCAGATCGACGACGTAGCCCTTCAGCTTGTCGTTGCCGATCTCGGTCTGGAGCTTGTCGATCGCGGTCTTGAGACCCTCGAAGGTCTGCTCGTTGAACTGGGTCAGGCGCACATAGCCGATATCGCCGCCCTCGACCTTCGAGCGCACGGGCCGGATCTTGATGATGTCGCGGTTGAGCGTGACGTCGATCGGATCCTTGGCTTCCTTGCGGCTGATCTTGAGGCGCACCGGCGAGTTCACCGGCCCACGCATCTTGTCGACCGCCTGGTTCAGGGTGAGACCCTGGACCTGATCGTCGTCGATCTGGGTGATGATGTCGTTGGCCAGCAGACCCGCCTTCGAGGCCGGGGTGTCGTCGATGGGCGAGACGACCTTGATCAGGCCGTCCTCCATCGTGACCTCGATGCCGAGGCCGCCGAACTCGCCCTTGGTGGTGGTCTGCATGTCACGGAACGCCTTGGCGTCCATGTAGCTCGAATGCGGGTCGAGCGAGGTCAGCATGCCGTTGACCGCCGACTCGATCAGCTTCGACTCCTCGGGCTTCTCGACATAGTCGGTCCGCACCTTCTCGAACACGTCGCCGAACAGGCTGAGCTGCCGGTAGGTCTCGGCGGAGGCCGCGACCGCGCTCGTGCCCGACAGCAATTGCGTCTGGGTCGAGAGAGCCGAGGCACCGATCCCGAGGGCGGCGCCGAGCAACACGAGGGACACTTTGCGCATTATCCGCGAACCTTCTCGCTGGAACTTCTCGCCCACCACGGCTCCGGATCGATGGAGCCGCCGTCTTTCCTGAACTCGACGTACAGGACGGGATCGTTCCGATCATCGTCCCTCTGTGACGCACTCGCCTGCGACACGCCAGCGGGGCCGCCGCCCTCGCCCATGGCAGCCACCGGCTCGCCTGCCAGTACGAACTGGCCGACTTCGACGTTGATCTGGTCCATGCCCGCCAACAAGAGATAGTAGCCGTCGCCCGCGTTGATGATCAAGAGACGGCCGTAGGAGCGGAACGGGCCGGCAAAGGACACCCATCCGTCCGCCGGTGCGGAGACGACGGCCTTCGGCCGCGTCCGCAGCGAGATGCCGCGGGTGGTTCCGCTCTGTCCGTCCGGTTGGCCGAAGCCGCGCACCAGCGTCCCGCTGACGGGCCTGGGCAGATCGCCGCGGGCATCGGCGAATTTCACCTTGGGAGCGAGCTTGGCGGGATCGCGGGCGCTGGCCGCCGCGAATTTCTCCTGCGTCTTGCGCTGCTCCCGCTCCTCCGCCGCCCGCGCCTCGTCGGAGGCGCGGCGGGCGGCGGACAGCTCGTTCTCCATCCGGTCGACGAGATCCTTCAGGGACTTGGCCTGGGTGCCGAGTTCGGTGCTCTTGCGCCGCTCCTGCGTGAGGTCGCTCTCGATCTGCACCTGCCGGGCGCGCCGGGCGGCGACCAGCGCGTCGAGGCGCTGGCGCTCCGCGGCCCAGCCGGCGAGATCCTTCCGCAGGGCCTCGCGATCGGCCGCGATGAGGCCCCGCACCCGGACCAGCTCGGCGAGATCGCCGGCCAGCGTCTCGGCTTCGCCGCGCAGCTCGGGCACCACGGCGCCCAGCAGCATCGAGGTGCGGATCGCCACCAAGACGTCCTCGGGCCGCACCAGAACCGCCGGCGGCGGGCGCCGGCCCATGCGCTGGAGCGCGGCCAGAATCTCGGCAATGACGGCCCGGCGCGAATTGAGCGACTTGCGGATCGCCGCGTCGCTGTCGGTCAGCGAGCGCAGGCGCTCTTCCAGCCGGTTCAGCCGATCCTCGGTCGCCTGGGCCTGCCGGCCGGCATCGAGCAGCGCCGTGCTGAGCTTGGCCCGATCCGAGCCGATCGTCGCGATCTCGGCTTCCAAAGCGGCGCGACTGCCGGCACTCGCGGCCAGCGCGTCCTCGATCTGCTTGAGATTCTGCGCCCGACGATCGCGCTCCTCCTGAGCCTGACGCATGGCGTCGGCATTTCCGCTGCCCTGTCCGGCGCCTTGCGCGTTTCCTTGCCCGTTTCCTGGCCCGGCCTCCTGCGCCCATGCCGGCAGTCCGGCAGCGACCCAGCCGGCCAGGAGGAGCGCCGCCCTCGTCCGGAAATGCCTCATGCGTCGGGATCGCCGCGGTGATAGGGATGGCCCGCCAGGATGGTGAGGGTCCGATAGGCTTGCTCCAGCACGAGCACGCGCACCAGTCCGTGGGGCAGTGTCGCCGCTCCGAAGGCGAGAATATGGTCGGACCGGGCCCGCACGCGCTCGTGCAGCCCGTCCGCCCCGCCGATCACGAAGGCGAGAGCGGGTCGACCCGCATCGCGCCACGCGCCGATCCGGGCGGCGATCCGCTCGCTCGGCCAGTCGGAGCGTCCGCGCTCATCGCAGGCGATCAGCGCGGCGTCCCCCGGCACCAGGGCGAGGATCGCATCGGCTTCCTCGGCCACCCGGTCGGCGGCGCGGCGGGCGCGGGATTCCGGGATCTCGGTCAGATCGCAGGCCGTGACGCCGAGCCCCCGGCCGAGCGCGGCGGCGCGCTCCCGGTAGCGAGCGGTGAGATCCCGCTCCGGCCCGTTCTTCAGACGACCGACGGCGACGACGAGGAGGCGCAAGGAAGGGGGCCGTCCGAGGAGCCACGAGAGACTTCGCGAAGGAACTCGCGACGAGCGGGCCGATAGCACGATCCGTAGCCGGCGTCCCGCACCTGCGACCCCCCCCGATAACGTCCCCGCCGTCGCGGTTCAGCCAGCCAGGGCCTTTTCGATGCTCGCGGCGAACGGCGTGGTCGGCCGTCCGATCAACCGGGAGAGGGCATGGCCATCATCGAAGAGGGCGCCCTCGGCGGCGGCGGCGTCCGAACCAGCGATGAGGGCGGCGAGCGGCGCGGGCAGGCCCGCCCCGAGCAGAATGTCGCGATACGCCGCCTCCGGCAGGTCGCGATAGGCAATGGGGCGTCCGGAGGCCCGGGCGATTTCGGCGGCGAAATCGGCCAGGGTGAAGGCTTCGTCGCCCGCCAATTCGTAGATCTCTGCCGTCCCCTGGCCCGCATCGGTCAGCACGATGGCCGCAGCCTCGGCGTAATCCGCGCGGGCGGCGGCGGCGATCCGACCCGTGCCCGCACTGCCGATGAGGGCCTGATGGGTCAGGGCACTCGGGATCGAGGCCGTGTAATTCTCGGTGTACCAGCCGTTGCGCAGCAGAACGTGCGGGAGACCGGATTCCCGCAGGATTCGCTCCGTCTGCCGGTGCTCCTCGGCCGGAGCAAGGGACGACCTGTCGGCCCGCAGGACGCTCGTATAGGCGAGCATGCCGATACCCGCCCCGCGCGCCGCTTCGATGGCGTTGCCGTGCTGTTGCACCCGCTGCCCGATCTCGTTCGAGGAGATCAGCAGGAGGCGGTCGATTCCCTCGAACGCCGCCGCGAGCGTGTCCGGCCGGTCGTAATCGGCGAGGCGGACGGCGACGCCACGGGCGCGAAACTGGGCGGCCGCCTCGGAATCGAGGTTTCGCAGGCCGGCGATCACGCGATCGGGCGCGATCCGGTCCAGCAGCGCCGTTACGGTCAGGCGGCCGAGCTGACCGCCGGCGGCGGTGACGAACACGGTGGGGGACGTGGATGACATGGGTGTGCTCCGGTCTCTCAGGAGAACAAGGTTCTTATTTGAGACCGGGAAACGCCGTAAGGAGGCACCTTTCGGGGACAAGGTAACCTCGGGGGAACCGATTGATGAGCGATCACAGCGCCACCGCCGGGGCCGCGCTGGCGGCGCAGTTCGCCACGTGGCAGATGCATGCTTGCGGCGCCGAGGGGTGTCCGGTTCGAGATGTCCTCGACCATCTGGGCGACAAGTGGACGACCCTGGTTCTGATCGCGTTGGCTTGTGGGCCGCAGCGCTTCAACGGCCTTGCCCGAGCCGTCCCGGACATCTCGAAGCGGATGTTGACGCAGACCCTGCGCAATCTGGAGCGCGACGGTTTCATCACGCGCCACGTCTTCCCGACCAAGCCGCCGAGCGTAGAGTACCGGCTCTCCGAATTGGGACGGTCGCTGCTGGTGCCGGTGGCGGCCCTGGTCGCTTGGGCCGAGCAGGCGCATCCCGCGATCCGCGAGGCACGGGTCCGCTACGACGAGCTCCCCTCGGCGGTTTAGCCCTCCCCCCTCACGGCCAGGATCGCGCCGCGCCTTGCGGCCGAGAGAAATGGGTATATACCCGTTTCATGGCTGCCGACTCGCCCTGCCTGTGCGCGAACCTGCGCCGCGTCACCCGCGCGGTCACCGCCGCCTACGACGCGGCTCTGCAGCCGGCCTCGCTGCGAATCACCCAATTCTCGATCCTGCGCATCCTCGAACGGCTGGGGCCGGTGGGCGTGACGCGCCTCGCGGCGGAAGCGGCCCTCGACCGCTCGACCATGGGCCGCAACCTCGATCCGCTGGAGCGGCGGGGCCTCGTGCGGCTGACCGTCAACGCCGCCGACCAGCGCGAGCGAGTCGCCGCCCTGACCGAGGCGGGCCGCGCAGCCCTCGCCGCCGCCTTGCCCCTGTGGCGGGCGGCGCAGGCGCGCGTCGAGACCGCCTTTCCACCCGCGGCCGTCGCCGACCTCGCCGGCCGGCTCGCCCGCCTCAATTCCGCGCAAACCGACTGACCGGAGCCCCGCCATGCCGCTCGTTCGCATCGACCTGCCCCAGGGCAAGAGCCCGGAATACCGGCACAGTGTCGGCGACGTGGTCTACGAGGCCATGCGCACGACACTGAACGTGCCGGAGAACGACCGTTTCCAGGTCATCACCGAGCATGCGCCGGGCGGCCTCGTCATCGACCCGACCTATCTCGGAATCGCGCGCAGCGGCGACGCCCTGACGATCCAGGTGACCCTCAATGCCGGGCGCAGCGTCGAGCTGAAGAAGGCCTTCTACAAGGCCGTGGCCGACGGTCTGCACGAACGCGTGGGCCTGCGCCGGGAAGACGTGCTCATCCAGCTCGTCGAGGTCCCGAAGGAGAACTGGTCCTTCGGCAACGGCGAGGCGCAATACGCCTGACCGCCCTCCCTCCGGACCATCGGACAGAGCCCATGCCGCCCTCCCCATCTCCGGCACCCGCGCGCCTGCATTACGGCTGGATCGTCGCGGGCGTGACCTTCCTCGTCCTCTTGGTCGGCGCGGGGGTGCGGGCGACGCCGGGCGTGCTGATCGTGCCGTGGGAGCGGGAATTCGGCTGGAGCACGGCGACGATCAGCGGGGGCATCGCCCTCAACATCTTCCTCTACGGAATGATCGGGCCCTTCGCGGTGGCGATCATCGAGCGGTTCGGCCTGCGCCGCGCGGTCTGCACGACGCTGGTCGTGCTGGCGGTCGGCACCGCCGCGACCGTGTTCATGCGGCAGGTCTGGCAGATGGTGCTGCTGTGGGGCCTCGTGGTGGGAGCGGGCACCGGCATGGTGGCGAACGTGCTCGGCGCCACGGTCGCGTCGCGCTGGTTCGGGCGCCATCGCGGCCTCGTGGTCGGATTGCTGACCGCGAGTGCCGCCACCGGCCAGCTCGTCTTCCTACCCGTTCTCGCCCACCTCTCCGTCGATCAGGGTTGGCGGGTGGCGGCGCTCACGGTCGCGCTCGCCGCGCTCGCCCTGGTGCCTCTGGTCGCGTGGCTGATGCGCGACCGCCCGGCCGATCTCGGCCTGGCCCGCTTCGGCGAGACCGCGATCCAGCCTGCACCGCGGGGTGGGATCAATCCGGCCCGGCGCGCGCTGCAGGGCCTCGCCACGGGGCTGCGCTCGCGGGATTTCTGGCTCCTGTCTGGCACCTTCTTCATCTGCGGCGCCTCGACCAACGGCCTCATCGGCACCCACCTGATCCCGGCCTGCAACGACCATGGCATCCCGGCGGTGACGGCGGCCAGCGTGTTGGCGCTGATGGGCCTGTGCGACCTCGTCGGCACCACCGCCTCGGGTTGGCTGACCGATCGATACGACCCGCGCCGGCTGCTGGCTTGGTATTACGGCCTGCGCGGCCTCTCGCTGATGTTCCTGCCCTATTCCTTCGATCTGAGCGTCTACGGCCTGTCCCTGTTCGCCGTGTTCTACGGCCTCGACTGGATCGCCACCGTGCCGCCGACCGTGAGCTTGGCGGGCAAGGTCTTCGGAGAGGAGAACGCCGCGCTGATGTTCGGCTGGATCGCCGCCGCCCATCAGGTCGGCGCGGCAAGCGCCGCCTGGGCCGCAGGCGCGGTCCGCACCGGCACCGGCGACTATTTCTCAGCCTTCGTCTCGGCGGGGCTCCTCTGCCTCGCTGCCGCGATGATGGCCCTGTTCATCGGAACGCGGCCGCGGGTGGCGGTTCCGGCGGCCGCCTGACATCGACGGGGCGCGAGCCGCCCCCCTCTCCCGCCTCCTTCGAAGCCCCTTGCTTGGGGCAAGGGGCATCTCTGAGTGAGGGCGCGCTTTTGAGAGGCGGCCCGAACGGGCGTTCGAACCGCCCTATCCGACCCCGTTCGCCTTGAACCATGCCTGCGCCTTGGCCCAGGCCTCGGTCGCGGCCTCCTCGCGGTAGGTCGGGCGGTAATCGGCGTGGAAGCCGTGCGGGACATCGGGGAACACCTCGATGCGCGAGGGGCTGCCCGCCGCCTTCAGTTCCGCCTGCATCTGGTCGATGATCGGCATCGGAATGTTGTCGTCCTTGCCCGCGTAGAGGCCGAGCACCGGCGCCTTGAGCGCGCCCGCCACGTCGACGGGATTGCGCGGCTTCAATTCCGAGGGCGGCGAGGCCGCGCCGCCGAGGATGCCGTAGAAGGCCACGCCCGCCTTGAGCCTGTCGGTGTGCGCGGCGTAGAGCCAGACGATGCGGCCGCCCCAGCAGAAGCCGGTGATGCCGAGCCGCGCCACGTCCGCCGCGCCGCTCGCCGCGGCGAAGGCGGTGGTGGCGTCGAGATCGCTCATCACCTGGGCGTCCGGCACCTTCGGCACGATCTGCGTGCGGATCGTCGGGATGTCGGCCTTGGTGGCGTCGCCCTGGCGGGCGAACAGGTCGGGGGCGATGGCGTAGTAGCCGAGCTTGGCGAAGCGCCGGCACACGTCCTTGATGTATTCGTGGACGCCGAAGATTTCCTGGATCACGAGCATGACCGGGAACGGCCCGCCCGAGGCGGGCATCGCCCGATAGGCCGGGATCTCGACGCCGAGCGAGGGCACCTTCACCTCGCCCGCGGTCAGTCCATCGGTCGGCGTCGTCACCGTCGCGGCCGAGACCGGCTGCACCGCGAGCGCGAAGCCCGCGCCCAAACTCGTCTTGAGGAAGGTGCGGCGACCGGGCTCGGCGGCCTCGCTCGCGCGATCGTGTCGGAATTCGTCCTGCATGGCGCCTGTCCCGCATCGCCGCCCGGTCGCGGAACGGCCGGCCCGTTCTACCTGCGGGGCCGGGCTGCGGGAACAGGCGCCGGGCCGTCCCGCTTGACGCCCCGGCCGCGTATGCCTCGGCATCAGCGAGATCAGGGACCGGAATGAACGTCCACGACACCGCATCCCCGGCGGAGACGACGCCCCCTCGCCTGGACCACAAGGCGGTCGGCGCCGTGGTGCTGGGCAACGCCCTCGAATTCTACGATTTCACGATCTACGCCTTCTTCGCCAAGGCGATCGGCGACGCGTTCTTTCCCGGGGGCAGCGCCACGGACAGCCTGCTCGCCTCGCTCGCCCTGTTCGGCATCGGCTACGTCATGCGCCCGGTGGGCGGCGTGCTGATCGGCGCCTTCGCCGACCGGGCGGGCCGCAAGCCGGCCATGCTGCTCACCATCGGCCTGATGGCGGTCGGCATGCTGATGCTGGCCGCCTGTCCCGGCACGGCGGTGCTCGGCGGCTGGGCGCAGGTGATCGTCATCGCCGGGCGCCTGATCCAGGGGCTGGCCCTGGGCGGCGAGGTGGGGCCCTCGACCGCCTATCTGGTCGAGGCCGCTCCGCCGGAAAGCCGCGGCTTCGTGGCGAGTTGGCAGATCGCGAGCCAGGGCTGCGCCGCCCTGTTCGCGGGCGGCTTCGCCACCGGCCTCACCCTCGTCCTGGGCGATGCCGCGATGGCGGATTGGGGCTGGCGGGTGATGTTCGGCCTCGGCCTCCTCGTGGTGCCGGTCGGTCTGGTGATCCGCAGCCACCTGCCCGAGACGGCGGGGGCGGACCACGATCCGAACGCCGCCGCCTCGACCGGCGCGGTGGTGATGCGGCTCCTGCGCGAGCACGGGCGGCTGCTGGGGCTCACCTTCCTGGTGATCGCCGCCTCGACGGTCTCGAACGCCATCGGTACCAACATGCCGGTCTATGCCGGTGCGACCCTCGGCCTCTCCGAGACGGCCGCCAACGCCGTGCCGATCGCGCTCGGCCTCGCCTCGGTCGCCTTCCCCCTGCTCGGCGGCTGGCTCGCCGACCGCTACGGACGGCGACCGGTGCTGATCTGGCCCCGCGCCCTGATCCTGCTCCTGGCCGTGCCGGCATTCTGGTGGCTGTTGCGCGAGCCGGGGGCGCCCGCCGTCTACGCCGTCACCTTCCTGCTCTCGGCGCTTTCCTCGATCAATGCGGCGGCGATCATCGTGGCGATTCCCGAATCGCTCCCCCGCGCCGTGCGTTCGGCCGGCCTGTCGATCGTCTACGCGGTATCGGTCTCGCTGTTCGGGGGGAGCACGAACTATCTCGTCAACTGGCTGATCGCGACGACCGGCGACCGGATGATGCCGGCCTATTACCTGGCCGCCTTCAGCCTCGTCGGCACGGTGGCGGCCCTGCTGCTGCCGGAGACGCGGGGGCGCGACTTGAAGAGGGGCTGAGGAACTGCCGGCTGCTCCCGCCCACCCGCTTCCCTCATCCCGACATGCCGTGTGAGCGGCCGCGCAGGAGGGCTCCAGACGTCTCGGCGATCCCTGGAGACCTCCTTCGAGGCCCGCCAAGGCGGGCGCTTCAGGGTGAGGAGGATCGATGGGAGACGCCGATGATTACCGCAGCCCCGCGGGCCGGTCGCCCGCGGCCCAGGCCAGCGCCTGTTCCAGTCGATCGTTTCCCCAGAACAGCTCGCCATCCTCGGCCAGGAAGCTCGGCGCGCCGTAGATGCCGCGGGAGCGGGCCTCCTCGCCCGCGACCTTGAGGCGGCCCTTGTTCGCCTCCGATGAGGCGGCCCGGAGGATCGCCGTCCCGTCGAGCCCGATGCGGTCGAGGACTTTGGCCACCGCCGCCGGCTCGGCGATCGACTCGCCTCGGGCGTAGCAGGCCTCGAACACCGCCTTCGAGAAGGGCACCAGCCAATCGTGATCGGCGCCGTAGATCGCCGCACGGGTCACCGAGAGCGAATTCTGCGGAAACGGGTTGGGGCGTGTGACCGGCGGTAGGCCGAACCGGGCCGCCTCGCGGTCGACGTCGCGCCACATGTTGCGGCCCTTGGCCGGGAAGAGGTTGAACGGCGAGTTGGTCCACCCCTGCGACGCGAAGATCGGCCCGAGCAGGAACGGCCGCCAGCGGATCGCGACGCCCGCGGATTCCGCCAGCGCGTCGATCCGCATGGCCGCAAGGTAGGAATAGGTCGAGGCGAACTCGTACCAGAATTCCAGGGTCGGCCGCCGCGTCATTCAGCGTGTCTCCTACCGGATGTCCGCATCGTCGTTCCGGGATCGCCCATCCGCAAGGCGCGATCGCGCAACCACGACACCAAAAGATGCGGCGCCGCTGCGCAAGGCGGGCCGCAGCCGGACAACCGGGCAGCGCTCGCGCGGTTGCGCGGCGATCCGGCCTGCTGTTAAGCCGCAGATCAGCCCGGCCCACGCGCCAGATCCCTCTCCAGAGCCACCGCCCATGTCCGACGCCAGCCCGAACAAAGCCGTCAGGAAGGTCGTGCTCGCCTATTCGGGCGGCCTCGATACCTCCATCATTCTCAAGTGGTTGCAGACGACCTACGGCTGCGAGGTCGTGACCTTCACGGCCGATCTCGGCCAGGGTGAGGAGCTCGAGCCCGCGCGGCGCAAGGCCGAGCTCCTGGGCATCAAGCCGGAAAACATTTTTATCGAGGACCTGCGCGAGGAATTCGTCCGCGACTACGTCTTCCCGATGTTCCGGGCCAACGCCGTCTACGAGGGCGTCTACCTGCTCGGAACCTCGATCGCCCGCCCTCTCATCGCCAAGAAGCAGATCGAGATCGCCGAGCGCGTGGGGGCGGACGCGGTCTGTCACGGCGCCACCGGCAAGGGCAACGATCAGGTCCGGTTCGAACTCGGCTACTACGCGCTGAAGCCCGACGTGACGGTGATCGCCCCCTGGCGCGAGTGGGATCTGCGCTCGCGCGAGCAGCTCATCGCCTTCGCCGAGCAGCATCAGATCCCGATCGCCAAGGACAAGCGCGGCGAGAGCCCGTTCTCGGTCGATGCCAACCTCCTGCACGCTTCGTCCGAGGGCAAGGTGCTGGAGGATCCGGCCGTGGAAGTGCCGGACTACGTCTATTCCCGCACCCTCTCGCCGGAGGAGGCGCCGGATCAGCCCACCGTCATCTCCATCGGTTTCGAGCGCGGTGACGCCGTCTCCATCGACGGAGAGGCCCTGTCGCCCGCGAGCCTGCTCGCCAAGCTCAACGAGCTGGGCCGGGCCAACGGCATCGGCCGCTTGGATCTCGTCGAGAACCGATTCGTCGGCATGAAGAGCCGGGGCATGTACGAGACGCCCGGCGGCACCATCCTGCTGCCGGCCCACCGTGCCATCGAGTCGATCACGCTAGATCGCGGCGCGGCCCACCTCAAGGATCAGCTGATGCCGCAATACGCGGAGCTGATCTATAACGGCTTCTGGTTCTCGCCGGAGCGCGAGATGCTCCAGGCGCTGATCGACAAGAGCCAGGAGAAGGTCACCGGCACGGTGCGCTTGAAGCTCTACAAGGGCGGCGTCCACGTGATCGGCCGGACAAGCCCGCACTCGCTCTACGACCAGGATCTCGTCACCTTCGAGGAAGGCGCCGTGGCCTACGATCACCGCGACGCGGCGGGCTTCATCAAGCTCAACGCCCTGCGGCTGCGCACCCTGGCGCAGCGCAAGAAGCGCGAGGGCTGACGGGCGTCGGCCCGGGGCCGATCGTCCGCATCCGGCATTCCGCCGTCGTTCCGGGCCCGCGAAGCGGGACCCGGATCTTTTCGTGGTCGGCGGCGGAGGTTCGGCGTGAAGGGGTGCGGCGCAGAACCAGCGTTCACGCTGTCTCCCAGCCCGCCGCGCCCTTCCGAAAGAAGCCCGGCGCGAGATCGCCGTACCGCAGAAAAATCTGCATCGCCGGCTGCATCTCGCGGTGCAGCCGCTCGGATTCCGGCTCCACCCCGGCACCGTAGGGCTGCGCGGGATCGATGGCGGGCCCATCGGCCTCGATGTCCCACCGGACCTGAAGGCGCGGGATCAGGGCGAGGTGAGCCGGCGTCACCTCGAAGGTGATGTGCTCGGGCGTCTCGCCGGTCTCGCCGTCGCGGAACACGTCGGAGACGGCCGTCGAGGACAGCTTCGCTAGGGGATTGTGATACTGGTAGCGCCCGGGCTTCAGCACGGCGTGCTGCAGGAACACCGCCAGCGCGTCGCCCATCGCCCGGTGCTCTTCCTCGGCCCCCTCGTCGTCCCCGGTGACGTTGAAGATGTCGTCGTCGCGATCCAAGCTGCCATAGGGCGCGTCCGGATGGATGATCGGCGCGCCCTCGCTGGCCGCGTTCCAGGCAACGACCATGCGCCGGATCAGCGCGATGCGCTCCAGCGTCAGCTCGAAGGGGGTCGGATCGCTCATCATGCCTCTCGCGCCGCCGGGAGCTCCCGGCCCCGGTTCAGTGGCGCAGCCGTCGGCCCGGTGCAAGCGGAGCGGCACCGACACGGCATCGCAGGCGCATTAGAAAGCGATGCCGAACCGTCTCGCAGAAGCTGCCGCCGGCATCGCCGGCTGCCGGCCAGCACAGGCGCGATGGTCCCCGAGATGCCGTACATCGCGATCGGGATCTCGTTTGCATGAAATGGGCATGGTCATCGCGACCGAAACGCAGGCCGGTCCGCCGCGCCCCGAAGAAACGGCTGCGGAAACTCGGCGTGTGCGACGGCCTGTTTGACCTGTCTCTTCGAAATCGAACCGGTTTGAGGCCGCGACGATCTCGATCCTCTCCCTCCTTCGAGGCCGTTGCCGCGGTAGCTCAGGATCAGGGAGTCGATTTCGAGTGAGCCAGTCGATCAGGCTCTCAAGCCGCCGGCTTCACCACCGCGTGGCGAAAGGCATGGGGCACCAGCGCGGCGACCGCGTCCGCCAGTTCGTCGAAATGCTCGATCACCCAATCGGGCTGCAGCTCGCGCATCGGCACCGGGGTGTAACCGAAGGTGACACCCACCACCGGGATGCCGGCCGCCTGGGCGGCGGCGACGTCGGCGCGGGAATCGCCGACCATCACGGCGCGGGTCGGATCGCCGCCGGCTCGGGCGATCGTCGCAGTGATGTGGCGCGGATCGGGCTTGGAGAAGGCGAAGGTGTCCTTGCCGACGATGACCGGGAAGCGCGCCCGCACGCCGAGTTCCGCCAGCAGGGCCACGGCATGCGCCTCGACCTTGTTGGTGCAGACGGCGAGCACGAAGCCCTCGGCCTCCAGCCGGTCGAGCGCCGCGACGACGCCGGGGAAGAGGGTGGAATTGTCGGTCAGATGCGCGCCGTAATGCTCCAGGAACGCCTCGAACAGGGTTTCCAGTCGCTCCGGGCTGAGGGTCGCCCCGGCCACGGCGAAGCCCCGCTGGATCAGGGCACGGGCGCCGGCGCCCAGAAGGTCGCGGGCCTGTTCCAGCGGCAAGGGCGCATGGCCCTCGCGGGCGAGGATCACGTTGAGGGTGCCGACGAGGTCGCCCGCGGTCTCGGCGAGCGTCCCGTCGAGATCGAACACCGCGATGGGAGGAAGAACGGTCATCGGCGTCCCGGATCCAAGCACTGTCAAGCTGGCTAGCTGTCGTCTCCCCAACGATCAACCCCAGCTGTTGACCGAGCGTTAGCGCGCGCGCTTCTGTTGCGTTCCTGCCGCCCCCCGTTTCACGCTCCCGCCCAAGCTCCGCCATGGATCCGGCGCCTGATGGTGTCGTATCGCGCCGCGACTTGTCCCCGTAATCCCCGCTCCTCACCCCGGCATCGTCCATGACCCTGGCCCAACGCCCCCAATCGGCCCTCTCCCCCGCCCGCCTCGCGGGCTGCGCCCTCTTCGCCGCGCTCGCCTGCGGCTCCGGCAGCGCGCGCGCCGCCGGCTCCTACGAGTTCGTCGCCGCACCGGCGGTCGATCTCAACCGGATCTATCGGATCGATCGCGCCACCGGCGAGGTAACCTCCTGCCAGTACGGCCTGCGCGACGACAGCGTCGGCGTCACCCTCTGCTTCGCGGCGGGAGAGGGTGCCGGGCCGCAAGCGCCGGGCGAGTACGGGCTGATCGCCTCCCGCCATGCCCGCGAATCCGGCATCTACCGGGTCAACCTCCGCACCGGGACCATGAGCGCCTGCTACGTGCAGATCCGCCAGGAGCTGGTGGTGTGCACCGAACAGGCCGGCCCGCCGCCCGCCGGCACCGCGAGCGGCGCGGGGGCGGCGGCGACCGGCCCTGCCCCCGGCCGCGCCGGCCCGAGCGCCACGCCGCCCCAGGGTGGACAGAGCGGCGGCCAGGGCCGGCCCTGAACCGCGGACACAGGCGGCGGCGCGGGATTCGCGCGGCATCCCCCTCACGGGAGTGACGCAGGCTCGCACCGCCTCTCGTCCGGCTTTTGCCGCGACGGGGAGGCATGCTAGGGGCCTGCCCGTCCTTGCAGCCAACCGGGACCGATCCGCCCATGACGCACCCGCAGCCGATCCCGGAGATGACCCCGTGAGCGCGCCCGATCTGCGCCGGGCCGCGGCCGAACGCGCCCTTGCCCTCGTCGAGCCCGGCATGCGGCTGGGCGTCGGCACCGGCAGCACCGCCGCCGCCTTCATCGCCTTGCTGGGCGACCGGGTGCGCGCGGGCCTCGACGTGATCGGCGTGCCGACCTCGGAGGCGACGCGGATCGCCTGCGAGCGCGAGGGCATCCGGCTGGCGACTCTCGACGAGCTCCCGGAACTCGACCTCACCATCGACGGCGCCGACGAGTGCGACGGTCAGTTGCGGCTCATCAAGGGCGGCGGCGCGGCGCTGCTGCGCGAGAAGATCGTCGCCGTGGCGAGCCGCCGCATGGTGGTGATCGCCGACGCGGCCAAGCGGGTCGAGACGCTCGGGGCCTTCCCCCTGCCGATCGAGGTCAACGTCTTCGGCCTGGGCGCGACTTGGCGCGCGGTCGAGGCGGCGCTGGCCGAGAGCGGCTGCGCGGGCAAGCGGATCACCCGTCGGCTGGACGCCGCGGGCGCGCCCCTCCTCACCGATGGGGGCCATGCCCTCCTCGACGCGCATCTGGGCCGCATTCCCGATCCGGAAGGCCTCTCGGCCCGACTCTGGGCGGTGCCCGGCGTGGTCGAGCACGGTCTGTTCCTCGGCATCGCCGACACCGCCTTCCTCGCCGAGGCCTCCGGCACGCAGGCCGTCGTCACCGTCCTCGGTCGTTCGTGATTCTTCCGGCGGCTCCCGTCCGTCGCCCATTTCGGAGCTTTTTCCGCATGCTGCCCCGTCTTGCCGTCCTGGCCGGCCTCCTCCTCGCAATGGGCGCGCCGCAGGCCGCCCTCGCGCAAGCCGCCAAGCCCCCGGCGCCCGCTCAGAAGCCGACCGCCAAACCCGGCACCCCCGCGCCGCAAACCCCGGCGGAGCCCGAGATCACCCCCTCCCATCTCGCCCTCGCCCGCGAAGTCATGATGAGCTCGGGGATCAGCCGCTCGTTCGACTCGATCATTCCGACCATGGCGGATCAGATCCGCAAGAATGCGGTGACGAGGCCCGACCTGGGCAAGGATCTCGACGAGGTGCTGAAAGGCCTCGAGCCCGAGATGACCCTGCAGAAGAACCGGCTGATCGAGATCGCGGCGCGCATCTATGCCAAGCGCCTGACCGAAGCTGAATTGAAGGAGATCATCGTCTTCTTCCGCTCGCCCGCGGGCAAGCGTTACGTCGAGACCCAGCCGCCGATCCTCGACGACATGGTCGGTGCCATGCAGGATTGGACCCAGGAGGTCTCGGAATACATCATGGTCCGCACCCGGGCCGAGATGGGCAAGCGCGGCCACTCGCTCCAGTGAGGATCGGACGGCCGGGAGTCGCCGCGCGGTTCGACGCTGCCGGGACCGTGGCGCTGGCGCTAATGCCCGTGGCCATGGCGCTCGCCAACCGATCGAGCCCGCTGGTGATCGGGATCGCCGCGAGCCTGTTCCTCGCGGGCGCGGTGGCCGAGCGCGGCGCGGACGCCTTCGGCCAGATCCTACGCCCGCTGACCGCGCCCCTCGGGCTCGCCATCCTGGCCTTCCTGGGCTGGAGCCTCGTCACCTTCGCCTGGAGTCCCTTCCCCGGCCTGTCGGCGCGGGCATTCTCGGAATTTGCCCCGGCGGTTCTCTGCGCCTACCTGCTGGTCCGCCTCGCGCCGGGCCGGATGCCGGGTTGGGGGCCCCTCCTCGCCGCCGCAGGCCTCGCCATCGCCTGCCTGTTCATCGTGGCGAGCCTCGCCACCGACCTCGCATTGCAGGAGGCGCTGGGGCAGCGGGCGGCCCTGTTCATGTTCAACCGGCCCCTGCTGACGACCGTGCTGCTGGCCGGGCCGCTGGCCGCCCTGCTGATGCTGCGGGGGCATCGCATCGCCGCCCTCGCCCTGCTGGCGGTCTCGGCCTTGGCGATCCTGCGCTCGATCAGCGGCGCGGCGGCCCTGGGCCTGCTCGCCGGGCTCGGCCTGTTCGTCCTCGCCCGGTTGACGCCGAAGCGGGTCGGCCTGTCGATCGCCGCCCTGGTGCTCGCCCTCGCCTTCGCCCTGGCACCGGTCGAGGGCGATATCCTCGTCCATTTCATGCCGGACGCGGCGCATGATCGGCTGACGCAGAGTTCGTCGCGGATCCGCGTCACGGTCGCGCAGAGCTTCGGCGCGGCGGTGGCGCAGGCGCCCATCCTCGGCTCCGGCTACGGCACCGCCTCCCGCTTCGACGCCGTGCCGGCCGCCGCGACGGTCGGGCCGGAGATGCAGCGGATGATGATGCTGGGTCATCCCCACAACAGCTTCCTCCAGATCTGGGCGGAACTCGGCCTCGTCGGTGCGATCCTGGGGGCGCTGGTGGCGTTTCTGGCCTTGAGAGCGGCGGCGGCCCTGCCGCGCGGCCTGTTCGCCGTGGCCCTGGGTCTGCTCGGCGCGGCGGTGGCGGTGATGTTCGTCGAGCACGGAGCGTGGCAGGCTTGGTGGACCGCCGGATGCGGCGCCGCCCTGGCGTGGCTGCGCATGGCCGTCACGGCTCGGCCGGCATCGAACGAGTGAGAATGCGATGAGCGAAGGCTTCGACGTCGACCTGTTCGTGATCGGCGGGGGTTCCGGCGGCGTGCGCGCGGCGCGGATCGCCGCCGGCCACGGCGCCAAGGTCATGCTGGCGGAGGAATACCGCGTCGGCGGCACCTGCGTGATCCGCGGCTGCGTGCCGAAGAAGCTGATGGTCTATGCCGGGCGCTTCACCGACGAGTTCGCGGATGCCGCCGGATTCGGCTGGCACATCGAGCCGCCGCGCTTCGACTGGGCGGCGCTGAAGGCGTCCCGCGACGCCGAGGTCGCCCGGCTGGAGGGCATCTACGGGCGCAACCTCGCCGGATCGGGCGTCGAGGTGGTGCCCGAGCGCGCGGTGATCGAGGATCCGCACACGGTGCGCCTCACTGGCTCCGGCCGTCAGGTACGGGCGAAGTTCATCCTGATCGCGGTGGGTGCGCGTCCGATCCACGAGCCGCTGATCCCCGGGGCGGAACTCGCCATCGATTCGAACGGCGTCTTCGAACTGGAAACCCAGCCCGAGCGCATCCTCGTGGTCGGCGGCGGATACATCGCCGTGGAGTTCGCGGGCGTCTTCGCCGGGCTCGGCACCAAGACCACCCTGCTCCATCGCGGCCAAACCCTGCTGCGCGGCTTCGATCCCGAGATCGCGGGGGCGCTCGGCGAGGCCTATGCGGAGCGCATGGATCTGCGCCTCGGCCGCACCGTCGAACGGCTGGAGCGCGCCGGATCCGCGATCCGCGCGACCCTGAACGACGGCGAGCAACTCGACGTCGATTGCGTGCTGGTGGCGACCGGCCGCCGTCCGAATGTCGAGGGGCTCGGCCTCGAACGGGTGGGCATCGCCCTCGATGACCGCGGCGCCATTCCGGTGGAGGCGGATTCCCGCACCAGCGTGCCCTCGATCTACGCCGTCGGCGACGTGACGGGGCGGGCCGCGCTGACGCCCATCGCGATCCGTGAGGGCCACGCCTTCGCCGATACCGTGTTCGGCAACAAGCCCTGGTGCGTCGATCACCGCCTGATCGCCACCGCCGTGTTCTCGACGCCGGAAATCGGCGTGATCGGTCACAACGAGGACGTGGCACGGCGCTGCTACGGCGAGATCGACGTCTACAAGGCGAGCTTCCGGCCGATGAAGGCCACGCTGTCCGGGCGCAACGAGCGCGTCATCATGAAGGTGATCGTCGAGCGCGCCAGCGACCGCGTGGTCGGCGTCCACGTGATGGGGCCGGATGCCGGCGAGATCATCCAGGCGGTGGGCATCGCCGTGACCATGGGGGCCACCAAGGCCGATTTCGACCGCACCATCGCGGTGCATCCGACCCTCGGCGAGGAATTGGTCACGATGCGCACGCCGTTCGTGGTCAAGCATCCGGTCGGCGTGGGCTAGGCGAGGCCCGGACCGGCCCTTTCCCAAACCCGATAGGCGTCCCTGCTTACGGGATCCGCGACAGGCGCTTCGATCCGACGCCCGGATGCTACTCCGCCGCGGGCATGCTCAGGGACAGCAGCCGCGCGGTGCGGGAGCGGGCTCCACCGACCGCCGCGCTCGCCGGATCGAGCATGCGCCGCCCGTCGTCCAGCGCACCGTTCACCGCGTCGATGGCGAGGATGAGCGCCGAGATCATCCGGCTGTCGATGGCGCGCTCGCGGGCTTGGCGGACCACGTCGGAGATGAGGGAGTCCGTCTCGCGGGTCAGCGCGTCCAGGACCTCGACCGTGCGGGCCTCGCGGGCCTCGGCCAGAATGTCGAGCAGGCGGTCGAGCACCACGTCGATCCGTTCGCGGCGTTTGCGGGCGAGACGCTGGCCCAGCCACGCCACGCCCGAACCGAGGGTGCCGCCGAAGAAGGCGAAGAGGTAGATCCAATCCTCGTAGCGATCGAGGAAGGTCTGCTGCTCGCGCTCGAAGTAATCGACCGCGCCGGGATGGTTGGGCAGGCGCGCGCTGGTCGCCGTGACGGTGGTGTCGTAGTCGGGCGCCTTCATCGCGTTGGCGATCGGGGCGACCGCCGCGAGCCGCGAGCGCCACTCGAACAGGTGCTGCACCACCGAGGCCACGGCGACGCGGCTCACCGCGCCCCGCGCCATGAGGCGATAGGACACGCCGACCGTCTCGACATCCTCTTCCGGGCGCTTGGGCCGGCCGCCGAAGGTCCCCGCCGAGAGCGTCACCGTCTGCAGTTCCGGCAGGCGCTGGGTGATCGCCTTGCCGTCCGGTACGCCGACGAGGGCGATCTTGCGATCCGGCGAGGCCGCTTCGACGGCACGCAGCATGCCGAGGGTCGCCTTGGCGGTGGGACTCGCGATCACGGCGACGGCATCGACCCGCTTGGTCTCGAGCGCCTGGGTCACCTCCGTCGCCTTGAGCGGCACGAGCCCGACGCGGCCGGCGGCGAGCGGCTCCGCCGCCGCGAGTTCGGCCTCGCCCGCGCGCTTGAAATCGTAGAAGTCGAGGAGGTTCGTGACGAAGGACAGGTCGGCGTCGTGGCGCACCACCACACCGAGGCGGCGCGTGGACAGATCGGAAAAGCTCTCGATCTCGGCCGCTTCGGGGGCGGCGACGACCAGTGCCTCGTCGTGCAGGATGGCGAGCGTCAGCCCGTTGTCGGGCAAGAGCACGTCGGGGCGAACCACGGCGAGGTCCGCGTGGTTCTTCTGCAGGGCGACGGCACTGTCGCGCACGTCGTCATGGGCGGTCACCTGCAACCGGACGTCTTCGTGATTGCGCACGAGCGCCTTGGCATAAGCCTCGATCAGGGCGGCCTCGGCGCCGTCGCGCGGCCCGACGGCGACGGCGAGAACGGTGGGGCGTGAGAGCGTGACGACGAGGCCGGCGACGGCCGCGAAGCCCAGGGCGAGCAGCACGAACAGCCACTCGCGCCGCATCAGGACGGCCGCCGCCCGCAGGCGGAGCCCTCGCATTCCAGAGCGATCCATCGGAAAATCATGGGTCGAAAACCTGGCGGGAACGTGAAGAACGGATGATCGGGGCGAAGGGTTCACGCAATCGTCACGGCGAGGGACGACCGGCCGAGCGGGAGGCAAGACCCGAGCCGCCGGTCAGTGCCGCGTGGCTGGAACGCGTGGCGCTGCACTACCTCGACCGCTACGGCGCCTCCTCGGAGATGCTGCGCCGGGTGCTGGCCCGCCGGGTCGAACGGCGCTGCCGATCCCGCGACGAATCGGCCGACACCCATGCCGGGCTGATCGAGGAGACGGTGGCGCGGGCTCAACGGGCCGGCCTCATCGATGACGCGCGCTTCGCCGCCGCCCGCCTCGCGCGCCTGCGGCGGCGCGGCACATCGACCCGGCAGGCGCGGGCGAAGCTCTCCGAGAAGGGCATCGACGCCGAGACGATCGCCGCCGCCATCGCCGACGAGCGGCAGGAGGCCGAGGATCGGGTCGAGACGGGGGCGGACGAGGAGGCCGACACCGAGCGGAAGGCGGCCTTGGCCTATGCCCGCCGCCGCCGCCTCGGCCCCCATCGTCCGCCGGGGGCACGGGAGGCGAACCGGGAGCGCGATCTCGCCGCCATGGCACGGGCCGGCTTCCCCTACCCGCTCGCGCGGGACGTCATCGGTGGGGACGCGGACGAGGACCTATAGGACCGACCGGCGACGGCGGGGCGCCCGCGATCCGCCGAGAGCCTCCCGCAGGAGATGCCGAAAACCCTCGACTTCCGGAGACATCGCCCCACCTCGCCCCCGAGGCGGGGAGGCCCGCACACACGACCAAGGACGACAGGCATGACCGACCGCCACGCGAGCGCCCACTGGGAGGGCGACGGCAAGACCGGCAAGGGCAAGATCACGACCCAGTCGGGCGTGCTCTCGGACAATCCCTACGGTTTCAACACCCGTTTCGAGAACGAGCCGGGCACCAATCCCGAAGAGCTGATCGCGGCGGCCCATGCCGGTTGCTTCACCATGGCTCTGGCCTTCCAGCTCCAGTCGGCCGGCCTCAAGGCGACCTCCCTCGACACCAAGGCGGTGGTCACGCTCGTGCCGGACGGCGACGGCTTCAAGGTGACGAAATCCGCCCTCACCCTGAAGGCCGTGATCCCCGGCATCGATCAGGCGAAGTTCGACGAACTCGCCGGCAATGCCGAGAAGGGCTGCCCGATCTCGAAGCTCCTGAACGCCGAGATCACCCTCGACAAGACCCTCAGCCAGGGCTGAGCCGCCTCGGCTTCCCCGGTCCGCCGGGGAAGCCGTTTTCCGGTGCGAAAGGCAACGCGCCGCATTGATCCTCACGCGGACGTGTTCATCTTCCGTTCGATGGATGAGAAACTCGCGCGCAAGCTGCGCATCCTCGCGGATGCCGCCAAGTACGACGCCTCCTGCGCGTCGTCGGGCGCGCCCAAGCGCAAGGCCGGCGCCGACGGCCTCGGCTCAACCACGGGGGCGGGCATCTGCCACGCTTATACCCCGGACGGGCGCTGCGTTTCGCTGCTGAAGATCCTGCTGACGAATTACTGCCTGTTCGACTGCGCCTATTGCGTCAACCGGCGCTCCTCGAACGTCGCGCGCGCCCGCTTCTCGGTGGAAGAGGTCGTGACGCTCACGGTCGAGTTCTACAAGCGCAACTATATCGAGGGGCTGTTCCTCTCGTCCGGCATCATCCGCTCGCCCGACTACACGATGGAGATGCTGACCCGCGTCGCCAAGAAGCTGCGGCGCGAGCACGGTTTTCGCGGCTATATCCATCTCAAGTCGATCCCCGAAGCGAGCCCGTGGCTGATCGAGGAGGCCGGGCTCTATGCCGACCGGCTGTCGATCAACCTCGAACTGCCCACCGAGGCGAGCCTGATCCGCCTCGCCCCCGAGAAGGACGGGGCGGCGATCGAGAGCGCGATGGGGCAGATCGGCGAGCGCATCGTCCAGGCGAAGGAGGAGAAGCGCCGCTTCTCCCCGGCCGGGCAATCGACCCAGGTGATCGTGGGGGCGGATGCCACCACCGACGAGGCGCTGATCCGCAAGAGCGCGCTCCTCTACGGCAGCTACAATCTCAAACGCGTCTACTACTCCGCCTTCAGCCCGATCCCGGACGCCTCGTCGGCCCTGCCGCCGCAGGCCCCGCCGCTCCGGCGCGAACATCGGCTCTATCAGGCCGATTGGCTGATCCGGTACTACGAGTTCTCCCCCGACGACGTGGCGAATGCGGCCGATGACGGGATGTTCGCCCTCGACATCGATCCCAAGCTCGCTTGGGCGCTCAAGAACCGCCACCTCTTCCCCGTCGACGTGAACCGGGCCGACAAGACCATGCTGCTCCGGGTGCCGGGGCTGGGGGCGCGGGCGGTGGATGCCATCATCAAGGCGCGCCGCCACGGGCGCTTGCGCCTCGACGACGTGGCCCGGCTGACCTCCGGGCTCAAGCGGGCGCGGCCCTTCCTGATCGCCGAGGATTTTCGTCCGACGACGCTGACCGATCGGCTGGATCTGCGCACCAAGCTGGCGGAGCCGGCGGAACAGTTGAGCCTGTTCTGATGGACCGGCTCTCGGAGCCTCGTCCCTCGGGGCCACGGTCCGGCGGCGCGATCCATGTCGCCACCCTCGCCCCGGGTGCCGACCTGCCGGGCTTCCGCACGGCCGCTCGGCGCCTGATCGCCGCCGGTATCGCCCCGGACGCCGTCGTCTGGCAGACCGAGCGCCTCAGCCTGTTCGGGGCGGAGGCCGCGCCCGCCGACGCCCCGCCGCTGGCGCTGCCCCGCGCGGTGACCGATCTGATTCCGATGGTGGTGCCCCACCGCGATCCCGAGCGCTACGGCCTGCTCTACGCGCTCCTCTGGCGCGTGACGCGGGGCGAGCGCGCCCTCATGGAGGTGGCGAGCGATCCGCTGGTCCACCGCCTCCACCGGATGCGCAAGGCGATCGGTCGCGACCTTCACAAGATGCACGCCTTCCTGCGCTTCCGCCGCGTGCCGGGGGCAGACGAGCGCTACGTGGCTTGGTTCGAGCCCGACAATCACATCCTGGAGGCGGCCGCCCCCTTCTTCGTCGATCGCTTCCGCAACCTCCGCTGGTCGATCCTGACCCCGGAGGCGTCCGCTCACTGGGACGGCACCCTGCGCTTCGGACCGCCGGGTCGGCGGGAGGACGTGCCGGAGGGCGATGGATTCGAGGCGGGCTGGCGGGACTATTACGAGAGTACGTTCAACCCGGCGCGGCTCAATCTCGACGCCATGCGCGCCGAGATGCCCCGCAAGTACTGGCGGAACATGCCGGAGACGGCCGCGATTCCCGCGCTGGTGCGGGCTGCCGGCGCGCGGGCGCAGGCGATGATCGAGAGGGCACCGACGATGCCGGAGAAGCGCGACCCCGTCCGGGCCGTGGAGCGGATGGCGCAGGATGAGCCGGATTCGCTGGAGGCCCTGAATGCGATCATCGCCCGCTCGGAGCCGCTGGTGCCGGGCGCGACCCAGGCGGTGCTGGGCGAGGGCCCGATCGGCGCGCGCATCGCCTTCGTCGGCGAGCAGCCCGGCGACCAGGAGGATCGGCAGGGCCGGCCCTTCGTCGGGCCGGCGGGACAGCTTCTCTCCCGCGCCCTCGAAGAGGCGGGGATCGAGCGGTCGGAGGCCTACCTCACGAATGCGGTCAAGCATTTCAAGTTCACGCTGCGGGGCAAGCGGCGCATCCACGAGAAGCCGACGGCGGGCGAGGTGAGCCATTACCGCTGGTGGCTCGACCGGGAGCTCGATTTCGTCGCCCCGAAGCTCGTGGTGGCGCTCGGCGCCACGGCGGTTCTGGCCCTCACCGGCAAGCAGATCCCGATCACCCGCGCCCGCGGACCGGCGGAGTTCGGCCGTCCCTATGGCGGGTTCATCACGGTCCACCCGTCCTACCTGTTGCGCCTGCCCGACGAGGCGGCCAAGGAAGCGGCCTATCGCACCTTCGTCGACGATCTGCGGCGGGCACAGGATCTGGCGGCCTGAGCGACCGGGCGAACAACCCGCATAAGGCGCGGACTCACCTGCTCGGATATGAGCCGAAGGAAGCGCGTCAGGCGGCCAGACGCTCGCGGATGCGGTCGTCACGGTAGCTCAACACCAGTTCCTGCGGGATCATGCCGGCGGTGACGGCCAGGGCGATCTCGCGGGGGCGCGCCGACAGCCTCGACTCGGCGCGGACCTCCGGAGCCACCGACGGTGTCCCTTCTGCCACGGCCTGCAGCGGAGCCGTCAAAGCGGGACGCTCGGCGAGGAAGTGGGCCACCAAGGCCTCCGAGAGGTCGGCCAGCAGGGTTTCGGGCAAGGCTACGGACGGCGCTTCGGCGGCGACCGGCGCCCCGAGGCGCTCCTCCGGCCGGGGAGACAGCGGCCACGCGGCGTCGGCATTCGGCACCTCCGCCTCGGGGAGAGCGAGCGCGAGCGAACCCGCCTCCAGCTCGTGTGAGGCGGGCGACGCCGTGGTCGGCACGGCTGGTTCGGTGGCAGGGCGCTCGCCACGGCTCGGCGCGGAAGCCGCGTCCGCGGCGGAGAGTTCGATCACCTCCGGCAGCGCCCGCGTCTCGGACGCGGCCCAGGCCTCGGCCAGCATCTCCGCCCAACCATCGGCACCGGTCGCGGCCAGGGCCTCGGGCACGGCGAGCAGGGGGGCGGCCTCGTCGCGGCTATGCGCCTCCATCTGCTCCTGGGCGAACAATCGGGCCTCGTCCCGGGCGGCCTCCGCCTCGAAGCGGGCGAGGAGGGCGACGAGGCCACGGGCCTCGGCGAAGGGGAGGGTCTCGCAGGCGGTCAAGGCCGCCTCGATCATCGAGCGGGCGAGTCGCGGCCCGGTCGGACCGTTGCGGCCGTTGGCGGCCTCGCGCCACACGGTCAGCGCCGCCTGGATAGCCGGCAGAAGCAGAATCGGCAGGCCGGCCCGGCGATGGAGGGCGGTGAAGCCCGCACCGTACGGCTCGAACATCAAACCGGCCACGCGAGCGCGGCTGAGGCCGCTCAATTCCGCGAGCGCCGCCTCGGCGAAGGGGAGGCGCAGGGACAGGATCGCCCGCAGGATCAACCCGGCGGTGAGCTGCTCCTGCACCCGCAAATGGGTGATGAGGCGAGCGAGCCCGGTCTCGCCGGCCTCGTCGCCGAGGGCAAGCGCCGCCGCGTCCCGGGCGTCGCGGGCGACGCGGGCGCCGCGTTCGGAATTCATCCAGCCGGCATCCTGACCGACGCGGGCGAGCTGCTCGGCCAGTCGAGCGACGACGGCGTGGCGCACCTCGATGGTCAGGTCGTGCCGGGCGAGCAGTGCTTGGCAGAGCGCTGCATCCTCGCCGTGGCGGTCGACCATCCGCAGGAAGGCGGCGGTGCCGATGGCCGCCCTCGGATTCTTCGCCAGCGCCACCAGGGAGGGCAGACCCGCCACCTCGGCGAGGGCGGCGGCGACGGGCCTCGACAGATCCGTCCGGGCGGCGACCGCGGAGCGCGCCGCCTCGCAACCGATCGCGACGCAATCGACGAGATCGGCATCCATCAGCACCGGCGAGCGGGCGAGCACGAGGCAGGCGATCTCGGGATGGTCGGAGGCGAGCGCCACAACGAGCGGTCGCGGCGCGCTCGCCGAATCGGCGCAGGCTTCGGCGAGCGCGCGGCGCACGGCGAGCACCGGATCGTCGAGGAGCGCCAGAAGCGCCGTCTTGGCCTCCCAGGCGGCGTCCGGCCCGAGGCTGCCGTCGAGATAGGCTCGCGCCAGGGTGCCGGCCGCCTCGGCTCGCCTTTCGGCGGAGGCGTGCTGCGTGAGGGTGAGGAACTGGCGGAGGATCATGGGCCGTTCCGAAGGCGGTAGGAAGAGAGGTCGAACAGGATGGTCTTTGCCGGGCGCGCGGCCGCGGCGGACGCATCGGACGTCTGAGACGGCGCGGCGGCGGTCAGAGCCATCGGCGTCGCGGCGGTGCCGAGGCCGGCCGGGCGGCGCGGCGGCAGCGGCACCACGATCGGCGCGGCGGAGGTCGCAGACCCGGTCGAGGGCGGTTCCGGCGTCGGGACGACGGCAGGGACGTCCTCGGTGCCGTCGGAGCGCGGAAAATAGGATGGGCCGGAACGGCTCGCCTCGACGCTGGCGGCGCGTCCCTGCCAGATCTTGGCGACGCTCTCCGAGATCGCGCCCTGGCGTCGATCGGTCTGGAACAGGGAGCGGATGCCGCCCTCCAGCGAGGCGTAGGCGGTGGGCGGATCGGACAGGCCGGCGGTCGTCGCGACGGGGGTCGGCGCGCCCGAGGTCGCGGTGGCGAGGAGCGCGTAGAGTTCGGAGGACGAGCGCGGGCGCCCGGCCTTGTCGTAGAACAGGCCGCGATTGGCGGCGGCGGCCTCCGGCAGGTCGAGGGCGGCGGAGCGGGCGGGGCTGCCCTGCGCCGAGGCGATCAGTGACGTGGCCCCCCGCGCCCCGAGAACGTGGGCGGCGTAGAGGTCGCCCGCCGTCGGCTCGCGTCCCAGGGCCGAGCCCAAGGCCTCGCGGTTGCGCTGGGTCAGGGCGCCGGCCATCGTCGCCGACACCTTCGGATCGCGCCGCAGATCGAGGATCGCCTGTCGGGTCGCGGGATCGGAGACCGAGTAGGTGCCGTCGGAGCGCGCCGTGATGGCGTCGGCATAGGTGGACAGGCCGAGCTTTCCACCCGCGTTCTTCATCACGCCGAGCCACGTCTGCTCGATGAACTGGAACAGGCCGGTCGCCGTCGAGGTGCCGGCCTTGGCGGTCGGGTTGAGGCTCGACTCGCGCTGCGCCGTGGCGAGCAGGTAATCGAAGCCGACGCCGCTCGTCTGGGCCCCGTCGCGGATCGCCGCGATCACCTCGCCGCTCGCCGCCGTGCCCGTCGCCGGGCGCGCGGGCGAGACGGCGGGTCCGGTCTCGCGCGTGCCGACGGGAGCATTGGTGAACAGGAACATGACGCAGCCCGCAGGAACCGGCGATCGGCTCCTCGAAGACTGACTTTCCGCCCCGTATGGTAAAGAAAGCTTGAATGATCCCCGTACCTTGCCCCTCCCGTTTCCGGACGAGCCGTTTGGCCCTGCGATGCGCGGGCGACGACGCGCGGGGCCTCGCCGCCGCCTTGGCCTGCGGGGCGGATGCGCTGGTGATCGAGGGCCCGGTCCCGCCGGACCTGCGCGACCGGATCGGGGCGGCGATGCTGATCCACGCCCTCGATGGGCCGGATGCGGCGCTGCCCACGACCGCGCCGGACGCGATCCTGCTCGACCGGGCCCGCTCCGGCCGCGACGTGGCGGCGCTCGGCGCCCGCCTCGCGGTGCACGAGGCCGAGCATGGCTGGCCGGACGGAGGGCTGCCGATCCTGGCGCAGATCGGCGATCCGCTCGGGGTGCTGGAGGCGCGCAGCTTCGTCGGTGCGAGCCCCCGGCTCGCGGGACTGGGCCTCGACACGGTGGCTCTGGCGGATGCGCTCGGCGCCGAGGCTGCGGGCGAGACGGTCCGACAGGCGCGCGGGCTGGTGCGCCTCGCCGCGGCGGCGGCAGGCGTCACAGCCTTGGTGACGCTCGCGCCAGACGGGATCGAGGCCGCGCGCCGGGACGGCTTCGAGCTGCTGATCACCCGCGATCCCGAGGCGCTCTCATCCGCATCGCCGTAACGGAGCGGCGCGAGGCGCGGATGCGGTGGGTATCACGGGCCCCCGTGCGACCCGAGCACGATGCGGAAAAGTAGAATCCGGTTTTCCGAAATCGCCGTTTTGACACAAAGAGATAGATCGTGCTGCTTCCCCGAAAACAGCAGCACGCTCCAAGGCCCTCGGTGGCCTGATCGTTCCTGATCGGTCGAAGTCAGCTCTTGTCACGGCCCTGCGCGGCAGCTCTGCTGAGGCTTCGCGTGATCGGGGCTCTTCGATGCTCATCGTCTACGGCGACCGCAAGTCCGGCAACTGCCTCAAGGTCGCGTGGGTCGCGTCCCATCTCGGGGTCGGGCTCGATTGGCGCGAGGTCGATATCCTCAGGGGCGAGAGCCGCACGCCCGATTTTCTCGCCCTCAATCCCGACGGGCGCGTGCCGACGCTGGTGCTGGAGGACGGGCGGGCGCTGTCCGAGTCGAACGCGATCATCGGCTACCTCGCCCGGGGCTCGGCGCTGATCCCGGCGGACGAGTTCGCGCGGGCGAAGATGCAGCAATGGCTGTTCTGGGAACAGTACAGCCACGAGCCCTACATCGCCGTGCGCCGGTTCCAGCGGCTCTACCTCGGCAAGCCCGAGGCCGAGATCGATCCGAAGCTGTCCGAGCGCGGCCATGCGGCGCTCGCCTTGATGGAGAAGACGCTCGCTTCGCAGCCGTTCTTCGTCGGGGCGGCGCTCAGCCTCGCCGACGTGGCGCTCGTCGCCTACACCCGGCTCGCCCACGAGGGCGGGTTCGACCTCGCGCCGTATCCAGGTATCCGCGCCTGGATCGCCCGCGTCGAGGGCGTCCTGAGAATCGTCGACTGACGTTTCAGCCGCCGCCCTTAGGCCGACGCAGCTCGAAACGGTTGCTCGACTCGGTGGTGAAATAGTCGAAATAGCCGCCCCGCAGGATCGGGCGCATGGCGCCCGTATCGACGCGCCCGTCCTTCACGAAGCGGTCGTCGACGTAGAGCGAGACCACCTGCCCGATCACGAGGAAGTTGTTGGGCTCGGCGCCGTCGAGCGGCACCAGCGGAACGGTCTGAAGCCACTTGCACTCGATCGCCGCCGGGGATTCCGCCACCCGCGGCGGGCGCACCCGGCGCGATGGGGCCGGCGTGAGGCCGGCGAAGGGAAACTCGCTGTCGCCCCGGGCCAGGGGCGCCGAGGTGGCGTTGACCGCCTCGCGTAGATCGTAGGTCGCGAGGCTGCACACGAACTCCCCGCCCTCCTCCGCGAAGGTCATGGCGTCCTTGCGGCCGGAGGAGGAGAACATCACCATGTCGGGCTCGCCGCCGACCGCGTTGAAGAACGAGTAGGGGGCGAGGTTCACCCGCCCCTGCCGGTCCATGGCGCTGATCCAGCCGATCGGGCGCGGGGCGATGATGGCCTTCAGCGGATTGTGCGGCAGGCTCGGGGCGTCCGCTTCGTAATGCATCGCAAACCCCTCAGAGGCGGGTGACGATCTGCGCGAGGTCCGGGCGCGGCCGGTCGGAGGGCACCTCGCGGGCGCGGCCGACATGGATGAAGCCGGCGATCCGCTCGGAGGGCTCGAGACCCAGCGCATCGAGCACCCGCCGGTCGTAGGCGAACCACTCGGTGAGCCACGCCGTCGCGTAGCCGGCGGCGTTGGCCGCCACCACGAAATTCATGCAGACCGCACCGGCGGACAGGACCTGCTCCCATTCCGGAATCTTGATGTGCGGGCCGGCGCGGGAGACGATTGCGACCACCAGAGGCGCGTGCGCGAGGCGTCGACGCTCCTGATCGAGGCGCTTCTCGTCCGCATCGGGGAAGTCCTTCGCGTGAGTGTCGGCGATAATCGCGCCGAGGCGATGGCGCGCCTCGCCCTCGATGACGAGGAAACGCCACGGCGCGAGCTTGCCGTGGTCGGGCACCCGCGCGGCGATGGCGAGCCAGCCGTCGAGTTCTTCCGCCGAGGGACCGGGACCGTCGAGCTGGATCGGCGGCACCGAGCGTCGGGTACGCAGCATGTCGTGGGTGGCGGCGGGGGTCGCAGCGGGGGTCGCAGCGGGGGAGGAGGCCATGGACAATCCGCGGGCTCGGGCCGAAGGTGCCTCCGCCTTGCCGCCGCCACGGTCGGGTTTCAAGAGCCGACCCACGTTCAGGCGGCATGTCGGGGAGATCAGGACGATGGGACGCGGGCGTCGGGGCCGGCAGGCCGTCGCGGTTGTGGTCTGCCTCGCGAGCCCGCTGGCAGCCCATGCGCAGGACCCGTTCGGCCCAGGGTTGCCCTCCCCCGGCATCACGTCGCCGATGCTGCCGCCGCCCGTCCCCGAGGGCGAGGCGGACCTGTCGCTCTCGGCGAGCTTCGTCGGCTCCAACCAACCGGTGCGCTCCGGACTGAGCTGGCGCATCTTCGAGGACAAGGGCGAGACCGGCCGTCCGGCCATCATCGCCCGCTCGACCGATGCCGCCCCGACGCTGAAATTGCCGGCGGGTGCCTACGTCGCCACCGTGACCTACGGCTATGCCAGCGCCTCGAAGCGCATCACCCTGTCCGGCCAGCCGGTGACGGAGCAGCTGAAGATCGCCGCCGGGGCGCTCAAGCTCTCCGGCGCCATCGGTGATCAGATCATCGCGCCCAACCAGCTCGCCTTCTCGGTCTTCGTGCCGGCCGGCACCAATTCCGAGGGGCGCCTCGTGCGCAGCGGGATCAAGGCGGGCGAGATCGTGCGCCTGCCCGAGGGCGTCTACCACGTCGTGTCGAATTACGGTGAGTCGAACGCGATCCAGCGCGCGGATCTCAAGGTCGAGACCGGCAAGATCACCGACGCGACGCTCAACCACAAAGCCGCGACCGTGATCCTGAAGCTCGTCGCCGCCCCCGGCACCGAGGCCTTCGCCGGGACCGCCTTCAGCGTGCTGACGCCGGGTGGCGACACGATCCGCGAGGCGATCGGTGCCTTTCCCGCCGTGACCCTGGCGGAGGGCGACTACGTGCTGATCGCCCGCCACGACGGGCAGGTCTATACCCGCGAGTTCAAGGTCGAGAGCGGCCGGGACGAGGACGTCGAGGTCCTGGCCAAGGGCAGCTGATCGGGGACGCTGACGATGCATCGGCTTCCCGTCGCTCTGCTGGCACTCTCCCTCCTCGCCTGCGCACCGCCCGCCTCCGCCCAGACCATCGTGGACGGCTCCGACGCCGCCGTCGGGCCGGCTGCGGCCAGCACGATCCTAATGCTGGTCGGGCGCGCGCTACGCGATCCGGAGGCCCGCATCGCCGGCCTGCGGAAGGGCCGGGCCGGAGCCGTCTGCGGAACGGTCGATCTGCGCAACCGCATGGGGGCCCATACCGGCCCCCGCCCGTTCGTGGCCGATCTCTCGGAGAATGTCCTGGCGCGCCTGCCCGAGGGACCGGAGCTGCGCAGCCCTGCGAGTCCCGCCGATTTCCAGGCGATGCAGCGGGCCAAGACCCTGTTCGAGGCCAATTGCGCGGACGGTTGAACGGTTTTTCCGTCGCCCTCCCGGCCTCTCGACGCGACTCCAGTGCCCCCGGATGGGCGGATCGCCTACTCCCATCCGAAGATGGCCGCGTCAGGCCGCCCGGCGGGCCGCCGCGACGCAGGCCACGACGGCGAGGGCGGCGACGACCATGGCCGGCTCGATCCGCTCGCCCAGCAACAGGGCGGCGAGGGCCAGTCCGAGGAAGGGCTGGAGCAGCTGGAGCTGCCCCACCGCCGCGATGCCGCCGCGGGCGAGGCCCCGGTTCCAGAACACGAAGCCGATCAGCATGCTGAACAGCGAGACGTAGCCGAGCCCGGCCCAGGCTGCGGCCGGGATGCCGTCCATTTGCGGCGGCGCGAACCACGCAGCCAGCGGCAGCGTGACGGGCAGTGCCGCGACATTCGCCCAGGCGATGACCGGCCAGCCACCGAGGCGACGGGACAGACGACCGCCCTCGGCATAGCCGAGTCCGCCGGCCAGGATCGCGGCGAGCATCAGGACGTCGGCGGGCTCCAGGGTCAGCCCGCCGCGCAGGGCAAAGCCCGCAACGACGGTGCTGCCGAGGCAAGCGTACAGCCAGAAGCGCCTCGACGGGCGCTCGCCGGCCCGCAACGCGCCGAAGCCGGCGGTGGCGAGCGGCAGCAGGCCGATAAAGACGACGGCGTGGGCCGAATCGACCCGCATCAGGGCCAGCGCCGTCAGCAGCGGGAAACCGAGCACCACGCAGAGCGACAGCAGCCCGAAGGTCGGCAGATCGCCCCGAGCCGGCAGGGGCGGCCGGATCGCCGCCAGGAGCGCGGCGGAGGCGAGACCGGCCAGCGCCCCGCGGGCGAAGGTGAGGAAGAGTGGGTCGAACCCTGTCAACGCGAGCCGCGTGGCCGGGAGCGATCCGCTGAAGATCGCCACACCGATCAGCCCGTCGACGAGCGCACCGGTCGGCCGCGTCTCCGTCGGAGCGTCGAGCGCGGCGACCGTGGGCCGGATCACGCGAACGGCACGATCAGCGGCAGGGCGAGGGCCGCGCCGGCGGCAAGCACGATGAGGTCGCGGATGCGACGGCCGAGGAAGGCGGTGGCGCCGCTCCGGCGAGCGAGGATATCTTCGGTGAAGGTCATGGTGGGTCTCCGGTCAGGTCCGATCAGGGGCCGGGTATACCGGGGGCTGCTCTGTTCCGACAGGGACAGTTACAGTACAATTCCGATGAACTGTCCGGGACATCGATCGGTACGGTTCGGAGGATCGACCATGACGGAGCTGCCGCGCGAGGCGAATCTCAGTCGGGTGGAGGCGGTGATGCGGGCCATCGAGGCCCGGATCCAGAGCCGCGCGCTCGGGCCCGGCGCCCGCCTGCCCTCGGTGCGGGCTTTCGCCGAGAGCATGGAGGTCTCGAAATCGACCGTGGTCGAAGCCTATGACCGGTTGGCGGCGCAGGGCGCCATCCTGTCCCGGCCGGGTTCAGGCTTCTACGTGGCCGCCCGCGCCGAGCCGCTCAGCCTCGCCGCGCTGGGGCCCCGCCTCGACCGGGCGGTCGATCCGGTCTGGATCACCCGGCAATCGCTGGAGGCGGGCCCGGATCATCTCAAGCCGGGCTGCGGCTGGCTGCCGCCGGACTGGCTGCCCGAGGAGGCGTTGCGCCGGGCGCTGCGGCAGGTCGCGCGCCGCAGCGAGGCGGTGATGTTCTACGACACGCCGCAGGGTCACGCGCCCCTGCGGCAACTGATGGCGCGCCGCCTCACCGAGCGGGGCATCCTCGCCCATCTCGACCAACTGGTGCTGACCGACTCGACCACGCACGCGCTCGACCTGACCCTGCGCTTCCTCACCGAGCCCGGCGACACGGTGCTGCTCGACGATCCCTGCTATTTCAGCTTCCAGGCTCTCGCCCGCGCCCACCGCCTGCGGATGGTCGGGGTGCCGTTCGGTCCGGAGGGACCGGATCTCGCCGCCTTCGAGCGCGTGCTGGCGGAGCACAAGCCCCGGCTCTACGTCACCAATTCCGGCCTGCAGAACCCGACCGGGGCGACCCTGTCACCGATGGTGGTGCACCGCATCCTGCGGCTGGCCGAGGTGCACGGCACCCTGATCGTCGAGGACGACGCCTATGCCGATTTCGAGGTCGAGCCGGGGCCGCGGCTCGCCGGGTTCGACGGGCTCGACCGGGTGATCCATGTCGGCGGCTTCTCCAAGACCCTCTCGACCGGGGTGCGGATGGGCGTGGTGGCCCTGCGCGGCGACTGGGTCGAGCGCCTCGTCGACCTCAAGCTCGCGGTGTCGCTCAGCGACGGGCATCTCGCGGCGGCGACGATCCACCGGTTTCTCGTCGAGGGGAGTTACCGTCATCACCTCGACGCCCTGCGCACGCGTCTGGCCGATGCCCGCGGGCGGGTGGTGCGGCGTCTGACGGAAGCCGGGCTCACGGTGCAGTCGGTCCCGAGCGCCGGAATGTTCCTCTGGGCGCGCCTGCCGGGCGGTCTCGACGCAGCAGACATCTCCCGCCGGGCCCTCGCCCGCGGCGTCGTACTGGCGCCGGGCAATGTCTTCTCCTTGAGCCAGAGCGCGGGCGATTACCTGCGCTTCAATGTCGGCCAATGCACCGAGCCGCGGGTCTTCTCGGAGTTGGAGCGGGCGATGGCGGGGTAAGCCGCACAAGAAAAAGCCCCGACCTTTCGGCCGGGGCTCTTCCGCGTTTCGAGTGCTGCGTTTCGCTTAGCGACGGTCGCCGACCAGCGAGAGCAGGAACTGGAACATGTTGATGAAGTCCAGGTACAGCGTCAGGGCGCCGTTCACGGACATCTTGGCCGCACCCTCAGCGTCCATGCCGCTGTACAGGTACATCTCCTTGAGCTTCTGCGTGTCGTAGGCCGTGAGGCCCGCGAAGATCAGCACGCCGAGCACCGAGATCGCGAATTGCAGCGCGCTCGAGGCCATGAAGATGTTCACCAGCGAGGCGATCACGAGGCCGATCACGCCCATGATGAGGAACGAACCCATGCCCGACAGGCTGCGCTTCGTGGTGTAGCCGTAGAGGCTCAGAGCGCCGAAGCTCGCCGCCGTGATGAAGAACACCCGCACCACGCTACCGCCCGTGAAGACGAGCAGGAGGGTGGACATCGAGGCGCCCATCACCGCCGCGAAGGCCCAGAACATCGTGCGCGCCGAGGCGGCCGACATCCGATCCATCCGAAAGGAGAAGACGAAGATGAAAGCGAGCGGCGCCAGCATCAGCACCCACTTGAGGGGGCTGTTGTACAGCGTCTGGCCAAACGGCGTGAGCAGCGGGCGGGTGCCCTGGTAGCCGGCCACGGCCAGCATGTTGAGGCCGAGCGCCACGAGACCGGAGATCCCGAGGCCGACGACCATGTTGTTGTAGACGCCCAGCATGAAGCTGCGCAGGCCCTGGTCGACCTCGACCTGGGAGCCAGCGTATCCCTGCGGCTGGGCACCGTAGCGGAACGGGCTGTTGTCGAATGCCATGAAAGTTTCCCTTGGAAGCTCCCGGCGCGGGATGGATACGAGGTCCACGCGCGAACCCCGGCGCGTCGGGCGCGCCTCGACGCTGAATATGTTCGTTCGGCCGGAGACAAACAAGAGGGGCTTGAAGCTCACGGCCGAGATTTCAAGTCGTTCTATCGGCGGAAGTTTTTCGACCGAACGATCGGATTAAACCTTGTCTTGCGACGTTGCCGTCTGAATCTCAGAACTGTCGCAGATAAGGTGCCGGCTTCTGGCCGAGGATGCGCCAAGTCCCCGCCAGGCCGACGATGACGGCGAAGGCAACCGCGAGCCCTGCCACCATCAACGCCCCGCCGAGATCCGGCCGGAAGTCGAGCCGCATCACCCGCGTGACGATGCCCCAACTCGCCAGGGTTCCGGCGAGGATTCCGAACACGGCGGTGGCCAAACCCAGGGCACCGTATTCGAGGATATAGGCGAAGAGAAGCCGGCCGCGTGTGGCGCCGAGCACCTTCAACACCACGGCGTCGTAGAGCCTCGAACGGTGCCCGGCGGCGAGGGCTCCGGCGAGGACGAGCAGGCTCGTGAGGATCGCCACGACGCTCGCGCCGCGGATCGCCAGCGTGAGCTTGTGGACGAGGTCGTTGACGGCATCGAGCGCGTCCTTGACCCGGACGCTGGTGACCGAGGGAAAGGCCTTGGCGGCGTCGCGCACGATCTCGGCCTCCAGCTTCGGATCGGGGCCGTGCGGCAGGGTCAGGGTCGCGAGATCGGCATGCGGCGCCCCCCGGAACGTGCCGGGGGAGAACACCATCACGAAGTTGATGCCCAGCGAGCGCCACTCCACCTTGCGGAGATTGGCGACCTTCGCCGTGATCGAACGCCCGAGCACGTTGACGGTGACGGTGCTGCCGACCGTGAGCCCCAGCGCCCGCGCCGCCACCGCCTCGAACGAGACGAGGGCCTGCCGGCCCTCCTCCGCGCTCCACCACGCGCCTCCGACCATCTGGGATCCCTCGGGCGGGAGCTCCGCGTAGGTGATGCCACGGTCGCCGTCGAGGACCCAGGCTGCATCCTCCGGCGGCTTGATCTGGGCGGCCGGCACGCCGTTCAGCGCGGTGATACGGCCGCGCATCATCGGCACGCGCTCGATCTTGGCGTCGGGCGCGCGGGCGCCGAGGAATCCCGAGAACGCCTCCGCATCGCGGGACGGCACGTCGAGGAAGAACAGGCTCGGGGCGCGGCCGGGCAGCGAGCTCTCCAGGGCGCGGGTGATGTTGGCGTCGATGGCGCCGAGCGTCACCAGCAGCGTCGTGCCGAGGCCGAGCGAGAGCACTACTGCGGGCGTCAGCGCACCGGGTCGGTGCAGGTTGGCCAGCGCCATGCGCGGCGCCATCGCCCGAGGTCGGGGCAGGCGGGCGGCGACCGCCATGATGCCCGAGGCGACGAGGCGCAGGCCGCCGAAGGCGAGCCCGGCGGCGAGCATGAAGGTCAGGGCGACCTTGCGGTCGAAGGCGGTGGCCAGGGCAAGCCCCGCCAAGGCCGCGAGGGCGAGGGCGAGGACCACGAGGTAGCGCGTCCGGGGTCGGCGCCGGGTGGGGTCGACGCTATCCCGAAACAGGCTCGCCACCGGCACGTCGTGGGCCCGGCCCAACGGCAGGATGGCGAAGGCGAGCGCGGTGAGGAGGCCGTAGGCGGCGGCGAGGGCGAGGCGCCCGAACGCGATCTCGGGATTGAGCGGCAGCGGGAGTTGGTCGCGCAGGGCCGCATCGAGCAGGAACGGCAGGGCCGCGCCGAGCGCCAGACCGATGATCGTGCTCAGGGCGGCGATCAGCATGACCTGCACGAGGTAGAGCCCGACCACCTGAGACCCCGGCGCACCGACGCTCTTGAGGGTCGCGATGGCCTCGCGCCGCCCATCGACGAAGGCCCGCACGGCGTTGGCGACGCCAACCCCGCCGACGATGAGCGCCGTGAGTCCGACCAATGTCAGGAATTGGGTGAAGCGCTCGATGCCCTTGGCGAAGCGCGGATCGGCATTGACCCGCGAGCGGATCTGGAAGCCCGCCTCGGGCAGGGCCTTCTGGATCGAAGCATCGACGGCCGCGAGCCCGGCATCGTCGAGCCCCGGCAGCTGGAGGCGGTAGCTCCACTGATTGAGGCTGCCGGGCTGGATGAGGCCGGTGGCACGGAGCGCGGCCAGGGACACCATCAATCGCGGGCCGAAGCCGACGCCCGCGGCGATCTTGTCGGGCTCCGCGGTCAGCGCGGCACGGATCTGAACCGGGAAGCCGCCCAGCGTCACCCGGTCGCCCGGCTTCAGGTCGAGGCGGGTCAGCAGGGCCGGATCGGCCACCGCGCCGTAGACCCCGTCGCGCTCGGCCAGCAGATCGGCCAGGGGCTGGGCCGGATCGGTCTCGACCGTGCCGACCGCCGGATAGGCCGCGTCGACGGCCTTCAGCTCGACCAGCGCCGCGCCTTCCCCCGCCACCGCCATGGCCCGGAGCGTGGCCACTTCGGAGACCGGCCCCTTCGCGGCGAGTGCCGCGCGCTCGGCCGGGCTCGCCTCGCGATTGACCAGCGCGTAGGTGAGGTCGCCGCCGAGAATCCGGCGTCCCTCGCGGCCGAGCCCGCCCGAGAGCGAGGCGGCGATCGAGGTGACGCCGCTGATCGCGGCGACGCCCAGGGCGATGCAGGCGATGAAGACGCGAAAGCCGGAGAGCCCGCCGCGCAGCTCGCGCAAAGCCAAGCGCAGGGTCAGCGGCAGCCCGAAGGCGGCCGGCCGGGGCCGCGGGATGTCCGGCCGGGACAACGTACCGTGCATGCGCGCTCGAGGGTTTCGCGTTCCGGGCCGGAAACGGCCGCGCCTCAATCTGGGCACTTCCGCCGCCCGCGCAACCGCGCTCGCCGCCGCAGGCCGGGCGCGAGCCCCGCTCCGGGGCCGCTTCCATGCCCCTGGCGCAGCCGCTAAACCGGCAGCCCCGATCCCGATCGAACGTGGGAAGCCAAACCGTGTCGTCCCTGCGCCTGGGCGTGAACATCGATCACGTCGCCACCGTCCGCAACGCCCGCGGCGGGCATGTGCCCGATCCGGTGCGCGCCGCCCAGGAGGCCGTGGCGGCGGGTGCCGACGGCATCACCGCCCACCTTCGGGAGGATCGCCGGCATATCCGCGATGCCGACATCGCCGCCCTGAAGGCTCTTCCGGTGCCGCTGAACCTGGAGATGGCGGCCACGGACGAGATGGTCGGCATCGCCCTCCACACCCGGCCGCACGCCGCCTGCCTCGTGCCCGAGAAGCGCGAGGAGCGCACCACCGAGGGCGGCCTCGACATCATCGGTGGCCGCGCCCATCTCGCGCCGCGCATCGCCACCCTGTCGGAGGCCGGCATCCGCGTGTCGCTGTTCGTCGAGCCCGACGAGGCGGTGATGGAGGCGGCCCATGCCCTGAAGGCGCCGGTGGTCGAGCTGCATACCGGCAGCTATTGCGAGGCGGCGGTGGCGGGCGACGCCCCGCGCGTGGCCCGCGAGCTCGACCGGATCGTCCGCGCCGCCGCCCACGGCGCCGGGCTCGGCCTCGAGATCCATGCCGGTCATGGCCTGACCCTCGACAGCGTCGGTCCCGTGGCGGCCGTGCCGCAGATCCGCGAACTGAACATCGGTCACGCCCTCATCGCCGAGGCGATCTTCGTCGGGCTGCGCCAGGCGGTGCACGACATGCGCGCGGCGATGGACCGGGCGCGGCGATGAGCGGACCCCGGAGGTCCCGGCACGGAAGCAGCCGGGCCGCCGGGCTCGTCCGGATGCAGGCCAGGAAGACAGCATGATCCTCGGTATCGGCACCGACCTGTGCGACATCCGCCGCATCGAGAACTCCCTCGAACGGTACGGCGACCGCTTCACCCACCGGGTCTTCACGGAGGGCGAGCGCGCGAAATGCGACCGGCGAGCCGCCCGTGCCCCCTCCTATGCCCGGCGCTTCGCCGCGAAGGAGGCCTGCGCCAAGGCCCTCGGCACCGGCATCGGCCAGGGGGTGTTCTGGCGGGATATGGAGGTGGTGAACCTGCCTGGCGGCCAACCGACGCTGCATCTCACCGGAGGTGCGCGGGAGCACTTGGCCCGCATGGTTCCGGAAGGCTTCGAGGCGCGGCTGCATATCACGCTGACTGATGAACCCCCTCTGGCGCAAGCCTTCGTGATCATCGAAGCGGTTCCTGTGCCCCGCGCCTGAACTGAATACAGCGCTCGGCCGTCTTATCCTCGCGTTGCGGGCGGGCCGCGCATGGTCTAGACCCCCGGCCCAGCAGAGCGGTTGCGATGGACGGTCTTGAGCCGGGCCTCGACGCCAGGGGCTGCGACGGCAACAGAGACATGGAACACGCACGCGTGGATCGCGAGAGCAAATCGGAGATCCGGGCGGCGGAACCCGGCACCTGGGAGAGCATCCGCGAGACCGTGAAGGTCGGCGTCCAGGCGCTGCTGATCGCGCTCGTGGTGCGCACGCTGCTGTTTCAACCGTTCAACATTCCCTCGGGCTCGCTGATCCCGACGCTCCTGATCGGCGACTATCTGTTCGTGTCGAAATACACGTACGGATATTCGAAATACTCTCTTCCGCTGTCCGAATATCTTCCGATCGAGGCGCATGGCCGGATCTGGGGGGCGGAACCGAAGCGCGGCGACATCGCCGTGTTCAAGCTGCCCAAGGACAACGCCACCGATTACATCAAGCGCGTGATTGGCCTGCCCGGCGACAAGATCCAAGTGATCGAGGGCGTGCTCAACATCAACGGCAAGCCGGTCAAGCGTGAGCGGATCGCCGATTACGAGACCTTCGACGCGTTCGAGCAGCCGGTGAAGGTGGTCCAGTACATGGAAACCCTGCCCGGCGGCGTGACTCACCGGGTGATCGAGCGCGATGGCGACCGGGGTTTCTGGGACAACACCACGGTCTACACGGTGCCGGACGGGCACTACTTCATGATGGGCGACAACCGCGACAACTCGACGGATTCGCGCGATCTCTCCAGCGTCGGCTACGTGCCGTTCGAGAACTTCGTCGGCCGCGCCGAGATGATCTTCTTCTCGATCGACGAGCGCACGCCCGCCTGGAAGCTCTGGCGTTGGCCGTCCGACGTGCGCTGGAACCGCCTCTTCACGACGATCCACTGACTCCTATCTGCACGTCCGTGATCGCGGCATCGACAGGAAGCCCCGCTCCGGCGGGCGGTCGGCGTTGAGCGCGCCCGATGAGGGCGCCTCGCGCTCCAACCGTGCCCGGCGGGCCCACCGGCCGCGCCCTGGCCTCGATGTGCTCGAAGCCCGCATCGGACACCGATTCACGGACCCGTCGCTCCTGCCGCTGGCCCTGACCCATGTCAGCAAGGCGGGTCATACCGGCCGGGTCGGCAGCTATCAGCGCCTCGAATTTCTCGGCGACCGCGTGCTCGGACTCGCCATCGCCGAGAGCCTCTACACGGCCTTCCCCGAAGCCGAGGAGGGCGAGCTGTCGCGACGCCTCGCCGGGCTCGTGCGGCGGGAAACCTGCGCGGCGGTGGCCGAGGCCTGGGAGGTCGGGCCCCATCTCAATCTCGGTCCCGGCGAGGTCCAGACGGGCGGACGGCGCAACCAGACCATCCTGGCCGATGTCTGCGAGGCGATCCTCGGCGCGGTCTTCCTCGATGCGGGCTACGAGGCCACCAAGGCGATCGTGCAGGCGGCCTTCCGCCCGGGCGAGGTGACCGGCGCACCGCGGGGGCGCGACGCCAAATCCTCGTTGCAGGAATGGGCGATGGCGCGCAGCCTCCCGATCCCGGTCTACGAGGTGGTGGACCGCTCCGGCCCCGACCACGCCCCGGTCTTCCGGATCGCGGTGCGCGTCGATGGAATCGAGCCGGGCTACGGCGAGGGCAATTCGAAGCGCGTGGCCGAGCAGGAGGCCGCCCGCTCCGTCCTGTCCCGCGAGGGCATCGGCGGCACCCAGGATCAGGACGGAACCCATGGTTGACGACAGGGACGACGCCGACGACGGCAAACCTCAGGAGATGCAGCCAGAGGCCCAGCGGGAGGACACGCGGGCCGGCTTCGTCGCGCTGATCGGCGTGCCGAATGCCGGCAAGTCCACGCTCCTCAATGCGCTGGTCGGCACGAAGGTCTCGATCGTCTCGCGAAAGGTACAGACGACCCGTGCGCTCGTGCGCGGCATCGTCATGGAGGGCGCCGCGCAGGTGATCCTCGTCGATACCCCCGGCATCTTCGCGCCCAAGCGCCGGCTGGACCGGGCAATGGTGCATTCGGCCTGGAGCGGCGCGGCGGATGCCGACGCGGTCTGCCTGCTGGTCGATGCCCGCAAGGGGGTGGACGAGGAGGTCGAGACGATCCTGCGCCGCCTGCCCGAGGTGAAGCGACCCAAGATTCTGATCCTCAACAAGATCGACCTGATCCCGCGCGAGCGCCTGCTCGAACTCGCCGCTACGCTCAATCAGCAGGTGCCGTTCGAGGACACCTTCATGATCTCCGCGCTCAAGGGCGACGGGATCGAGCGCCTGCGGCAAGCCTTGGCCGAGCGGATGCCGCCCTCGCCCTGGCTCTACCCGGAGGATCAGGTTTCGGACGCGCCCCTGCGCATGCTGGCCGCCGAGATCACCCGGGAAAAGATCTACGACCGCCTGCACGAGGAGCTGCCCTACCGCTCCACCGTCGAGACCGACCAGTGGCAGGCCCGGCCCGACGGCTCGGTGCGCATCGAGCAGACCATCTTCGTCGAGCGCGAGAGCCAGCGCTCCATCGTGCTCGGCAAGAACGGCCAGACCATCAAGGCGATCGGGCAGGCCGCGCGCATCGAGATTTCCGAGGTGGCCGAGGCCAAGGTCCACCTGTTCCTGCACGTGAAGGTGCGGGAAAACTGGGCCGACGATCCTGCCCGCTACCGCGAGATGGGGCTGGAATTCCCGACGGGGTGATCTTTCCTCTTGGTCGATCGACGCCCATCCCACCACCTGCCCTCATCCTGAGGTGGCGATGCGAAGCGGCGCCCTCGAAGCAGGGCTCCAGCCCGCCGCGCGATTCCTGGAGCCCTCCTTCGAGGCTGCTTCGCAGCACCTCAGGATGAGGGAGATGGATGGGAGGATGAGGATCGCGAAAACCGAAGCCATGATGATGCGAGTCCATGCCGCCCGCCCCTGACGCCATCGTTCACGGCCTGCCGCCGACGGAGCTCGCCTCCGTGCCGGACGGCGCCGCCCAGGTTTCTCCGCTGATCCCCGGGTCTGAACGCCTCGAGGACATCGCGCCGGACAGCCTCGATCGCGCGGTGCTGCTCGCGCCCGCCGGCACGGTCGAGCGCCGCTACGCGCTGGCCCTGGCGCTGCGGGGCCTCAAACCCGGCGGGCAGCTCACGGCTCTGGCGCCCAAGGACAAGGGCGGCACCCGGCTCGGCAAGGAATTGCGCAATTTCGGCTGTGCCGTCGCCGAGGACGCCAAGCGCCATCACCGCATCTGCACGGTCATGCGGCCCGCCGCGCCCGTCGGCCTCGACGAGGCGATCCAGGCGGGGCGCCCGCGCCATGTCGACAATCTCGCCCTCTGCACCCAGCCCGGCATCTTCTCCTGGGATCGGCTCGATCCCGGCACGGCCCTGCTGCTGCGCCACCTGCCGACGCTGTCGGGCAAGGGCGCCGATCTCGGCTGCGGCCTCGGCATCCTGTCTCTGGCCGTGCTGCGCTCGGACAAGGTCGCGTCGCTGGCGATGATCGATATCGACCGCCGCGCCGTCGACATGGCCCGCCGCAATGTCGGCGAAGCCCGCGCCAGCGTGCATTGGGCGGATCTGCGGGGGGCCGACCCCACCCTGTCCGGCCTCGACTTCGTCGTGACCAATCCGCCCTTCCACGACGGCGGTGCCGAGGATCAGGCCCTGGGCAAGGCCTTCATCGCCCGCGCGGCCGCTGCCCTGCGCAATGGCGGGACGCTCTACCTCGTGGCCAACGCCCACCTGCCCTACGAAGCGCCCCTGCGGGCGGCCTTCAAGACCGTCACACCGATGGCGACGGAAGGGGGCTACAAGCTGTTCGAGGCCCGCAAGTGAGGGGTTTGGCATGAAGGCGCTGCGCCTCGACCGGCTGCTCGCCAATCTCGGCTACGGCTCGCGCCGCGAGGTGGAGGGCCTCGCCCGTGCCGGTCGCGTCGTCCGCGACGGCGCGGCGCTGAGGGATGCCTCGGCGCGCATTCCCCTCGACCCCGACCTCCCGGGCCGCATGACGGTGATGGGTGAACCGCTCGATCCGCTGCCGGGCCTGTGCCTGATGCTGCACAAGCCCCTCGGCGTGACCTGCTCGCACAAGGAGGCGGGGCCGCTCGTCTACTCTCTGCTTCCCGAGCGGTGGCGTCGCCGCGACCCGGCCCTGTCCACGGTCGGCCGCCTCGACAAGGAAACCTCCGGCCTCCTGCTGCTCACCGACGACGGCGCCCTGCTGCACCGGATCATCGCGCCGAAGGCCAAGGTCGCGAAACGCTACCGGGTGACGCTCGCGCGCCCGCTCCAGGGCGACGAGGCGGCGATCCTGTCGTCCGGTGAACTGATGCTGGAGGGCGAGGATCGGCCGCTGCTGCCGGTGGAGATGGAGACCGAGGACGCCACCCATTGCGTGGTGACACTGCACGAAGGGCGCTACCACCAGGTCCGGCGCATGTTCGCCGCCATGGGCAACCATGTCGACGCGCTCCACCGCGACCGTGTCGGCGGGCTGACCCTGCCGGAGGACTTGGCCGCCGGAGCGTATCGGGTTTTGGGGCCGGACGAGATCGCGGCGATCTTCGCCCACTGAGTCACAGGCCTTCCGTGTCGCCGCATGCGAACCCGGTAATGACGGTGTCAGGAAGGGCGACGAGCTGGCAACGCGTCCCCGTGCCGGCGCGACTTGCGGCGGCATCGCCGCACCGATAAGGCGCGGGACGTCCTGCCAACCGTTCCGAGGCCGCCATGTCCACCTACAAGCTCCTGCTCCTGCCCGGCGATGGCATCGGTCCCGAAGTGATGGCCGAGGTCGAGAAGGTCGTCGGCTGGCTCGGGAAAACCGGACTGGCCTCGTTCGAGACCGAGCACGGCCATGTCGGCGGCTCGGCGATCGATGCCCACGGCAAGCCCCTCTCCGACGAGACGCTGGCCCGTGCGGACGCCGCGGACGCGATCCTGCTCGGCGCCGTCGGCGGCCCGAAATGGAACGGCATCGCCTACGACCTGCGCCCGGAAGCGGGTCTCCTGCGTCTGCGCAAGGATCTCGGCCTGTTCGCCAATCTCCGCCCGGCGATCTGCTACCCGGCCCTGGCCGACGCCTCGGCGCTCAAGCGCGAGCTGGTCGAGGGCCTCGACATCATGATCGTGCGCGAACTCACCGGCGGCGTCTATTTCGGCGAGCCCAAGGAGATCACCGCGCTGCCCGACGGCTCGAAGCGCGCCGTCGACACCCAGGTCTACACCACGGGTGAGATCGAGCGGATCGCCCACGTGGCCTTCGACCTCGCCCGCAAGCGCTCGGGCCGGGTGGCGTCCGCCGAGAAGAACAACGTGATGAAGACCGGCGTCCTGTGGAAGGAGGTCGTCACCAAGGTCCATGCCGAGCATTATGCGGATGTCGAGCTGGAGCATGTGCTCGCCGACAATTGCGCCATGCAGCTGGTGCGGCGGCCCAAGCAATTCGACGTGCTGGTGACCGACAACCTGTTCGGCGACGTGCTTTCGGACGTGGCCGCGATGCTGACCGGCTCTCTTGGGATGCTGCCCTCGGCCTCCCTGGGCGCGGTCGATGCCCGTGGTACCCGCAAGGCGCTCTACGAGCCGGTGCATGGCTCGGCCCCCGACATCGCCGGCAAGGGATTCGCCAACCCGATCGCCATGATCGGCTCGCTTGCCATGTGCCTGCGCTACTCGTTCGGCCTGGGTGAGGCCGCCGATCTCGTCGAGGGGGCGATCACCAAGGCGCTCGCGTCCGGCGCCCGCACCCGGGACATCACCGCCGAGGGCCAGGCGACGATCAGCACGGCGCAGATGGGCGACGCGATCCTGCGCGAGCTGGAGACGGCGCGCGGCGTCTGAGTGGAGCCGATCCCCTCCCCCTTCCGGGGAGGGGTCAGGTGTGAGGGTGATTCAAGACGGCGGGCGCGGAGCCCGCTGCTCGACCCTTCCGGCCTTCTCCCCATCTGGGGAGAAGGCCGCCTCGTCCGGCTACCGAGCGAAGCCGGCAGCCACATCCCGAAAAGATCAGTTCCGTGCCTGGGGGGCGGTCCCGCCGAGGTGGAACACGCGGTGCGGCACCAGCTCGCCGCGCTCCACGTCACCGACCGCCACCAGCACGCCGCCGCAGGTCGCGTAGGCCTTGCCCTCCACCGGAGCATCCTGGCCGCGCAGGATCACCGGCTGGCCGCGCATCAGCCGCAGGCCCATGTCGCGGCTCACGGCCACCGACGGCACCTCGTCGAGGGCGGTCTCCACCGGCCGCAGCTGCGCCTCGGTGCTCTCCTCCAGCGCTGCGATGCTGCAGGCGGTCGCCTCCTCGAAGGGGCCGACGCGGGTGCGCCGCAGGGCGGAGACGTGGCCGTAGCAGCCGAGCATCCGGCCGAGATCGCGGGCGAGCGCCCGGACATAGGTGCCCTTGCCGCACTCGGCGGCGATCACGGTGCGGTCGCCGCTATGCTCGACCACCGACAGATGATCGATCTGGACCGTGCGGGCGACGAGTTCCACCACCTCGCCGTCGCGGGCGAGATCGTAGGCGCGCTCGCCCTGGATCTTGATGGCGGAGTAGCGCGGCGGCACCTGCTGAATCTCGCCGACGAAGGTCGGCAGAGCCGCCTCGACCGCCTCGCGGGTCGGGCGCTGATCGCTCGTTTCCACTGGCTTGCCCTCGGCGTCGTCGGTATCGGTCTCGACGCCCCAGCTCACCTCGAAACGGTAGGCCTTGCGGCCATCCATGACGAAGGGAACGGTCTTGGTCGCCTCGCCGAGCGCGATCGGCAGGATGCCCGAGGCGAGCGGATCGAGCGTGCCAGCATGACCGGCCTTCTTGGCGTTGAAGAGGCGCTTCACGATGGCGACCGCCTGCGTCGAGGTGATGCCGACACCCTTGTCGAGCACGACCCAGCCGCTCACGTCGTTCTTCTTCGGACGGTCGTGACGCGGGCGCCCGCGCTGCGGCCGGCGGCCGGAACGCGGCGGACCGTCGTGGCGGCGCGCCTCACCGCGCGGAGCCTGCGGCGCCTCGGCCGACGCTTCGGAAGAGATTTCGTCCTGCATCCTGTCCTCAATCGACGGGTGTGTTTCGGGAAGAATCGTCCCGTCATCGGGCCCGTCCCGGGGGCCCGGATTCGTCAGGTGGCGGCATCTTCGGACACCGCCCCGATCCTGATCAATCGCCCGCGGGCGGATCTGTTTCGTCGTCGTCGCGCGGCGCGCTCGCGAGGTCGCGCTGGACCTTGTCGCTGCGCAGGAGCCGGTCGATCCGGGCCGCCTCGTCGAAGGTCTCATCGCGGCGGAAGCGCAGCTCCGGTGCGTATTTGAGGTTCACCCGCCGGGCAACCTCCTGGCGCAGGACCTTCCGGTTGCGCTCGAGCGCAGCGATCACCGGCGCCTCGTCCTGACCGCCGAGCGGCATGACGTAGGCGGTGGCGAGCTTGAGGTCGGGCGACATGCGCACCTCCGGCACGGTGACGACATGCGAGCCGAGCACCGGGTCCTGGATGTCGCCGCGCTGGAGTACCTCGGCGAGCGCGTGGCGCACGAGTTCGGCCACGCGCTGCTGGCGCTGCGAGGGGCCGACCGGATTCTGTTTCTGGGCCATGTCGATCGAGCGGAGCCGCGAGGCTCGGATACAAAGGGAAAGGGCCGCGGCTCTCGCCGCGGCCCCGCTTTCCGAAGGGCGGTGGGAGGGGAGACCGCTCAGAGCGTGCGCTTGATTTCCTCGATGTTGAAGCACTCGATGAAATCGCCGACCCGCATGTCCTGGTAGTTCTGGAAGGACATGCCGCACTCGTAACCGGCGGTGACCTCCTTGGCATCGTCCTTGAGGCGCTTCAGCTGCGAGAGCCGCCCCTCGTGGATCACCACGTCGTTGCGCAGGAGGCGGACATGGGCGCCGCGCTGGACCACACCCTCCATGACGCGGCAACCGGCGATCTTGCCGACCTTCGACACGTCGAAGATCTGCAGGATCTGCGCCTCGCCGAGCTTCTCCTCGCGGAGCGTCGGCGGCAGCATGCCCGACAGCGTGGCTTTGATGTCGTCCACGAGGTCGTAGATGATGCTGTAGTAGCGGATCTCGGTGCCGTCGCGCTCGGCCGCGTTGCGGGCTTCCTTATGGGCCCGCACGTTGAAGCCGATCACCACCGCCTTGGAGGCGTTGGCCAGCGTGATGTCCGACTCGGTGATGCCGCCGACCCCCGACAGGAGGATGCGGACACCGACCTCGTCGTTGCCGAGCGCCGTGAGCGCCCCGTTGATGGCCTCGACCGAACCCTGCACGTCACCCTTGATGATGATCGGCAGTTCCTTGCGGTTGGCGCCTTCCTTGGCCTCGCGCATCATGTCGACGAGCGAGCGGTTGGCACCGCCGGTGCGGGCATTCAGACGCTCGCGCTTGATGCGGGCGCGGTACTCGGTGACCTCGCGGGCCCGGGCCTCGTTGGCCACCACGATCACGCGGTCGCCGGCATCGGGCGTGCCGTTGAAGCCGAGCACCTCGACCGGGACCGACGGCCCCGCATACGGCACGTGCTTGCCGGTGTCGTCGATGAGGGCGCGGATGCGGCCCCACTCGGCGCCGGCGACGACGATGTCGCCGGTGAACAGCGTGCCGCGCTGGACCAGGACCGTGGCCACGGGGCCGCGGCCGCGGTCGAGCTGAGCCTCGATCACGGTGCCTTCGCCGTCGCGCTTCTCGTTGGCGCGCAGGTTCATGATCTCGGCCTGGAGCTGCAGGCCCTCCAGCAGGTCGGGCAGACCGTCGCCGGTCTTGGCCGAGACCTCGAATTCCAGGGTCTCGCCGCCCATCGACTCGACCTGGATGTCGTGCTGGAGCAGCTCGGTACGGACCCGTTGCGGGTTCGCATCCGGCTTGTCGATCTTGTTGATCGCGATGATGAGCGGCACGCCCGCCGCCTTGGCGTGCTGAATCGCCTCGACGGTCTGGGGCATCACGCCGTCGTCGGCCGCCACCACGATCACGACGATGTCCGTCACCTTGGCGCCGCGGGCGCGCATGGAGGTGAAGGCCGCGTGGCCGGGGGTGTCGATGAAGGTGACGAGATCACCCGACGGCGCCGACACCTGATAGGCGCCGATATGCTGGGTGATGCCGCCGGCCTCGCCCTCGACCACGTTCGCCTTGCGGATCGCATCGAGCAGCGAGGTCTTGCCGTGATCGACGTGACCCATGATCGTGACGACCGGCGGACGCGGCTCCAGATCCTCCTCGAGATCCGGCTCGTCGGAGCTGAGCCCCTCCTCGACGTCGGACTCGGCGACGCGCCGCACGGTGTGGCCCATCTCCTCAGCGATGAGCTGAGCCGTGTCCGAATCGATCACGTCGGTGATCTTGTGGATCTGGCCCTGCTTCATCAGCAGACGGATGACGTCCACGGCCCGCTCCGACATGCGGTTGGCGAGTTCCTGGATGGTGATGGTCTCGGGGATCGTCACGTCGCGGGCGATCTTCTCCTTGGCTTCCTCGTGCCGATGCCCGCTCATCCGCTGCTGGCGGCGGCGGAACGACGCGACGGAGCGCGTGCGCTCGTCCTCGCCGGAGGTCGCATTGGCGATGGTGAGGCGGCCGCGGTTGCGGTCGCCGCCCGGCGATTTCGGCGTCTTGGGCGGCGTGATGATCTTGAGCGGCATGCCCGGACGACGGATCACGCGCTTCGTGTCCGACTCGTCCTCCATCGCCGGAGCGCCAGGGCGCGCGGCGGGGCGGGCTGCCCCCGCACCGGCAGGCCGGGCGGCGGTGGTCGGCGTCGGAGCCTTCTCGGGCTCCGGTGCCGGGGCCGGCTTGGCCATGAAGTTCAGATCGCGCGGCTTGCGGTTGTCCGCGGTGATCACGCGACGCGGCTCGGCCGGTGCCTGCGGTGCTGCCGGACGCGGCGCCGCGGAAGCGGCGGGACGCGCAGGGGCACCAGGACGGGCAGGCATGCCCGGACGGGCCGGGGCGGCACCCGCCGCGGGGCGCGGCGCGGCCGGAGCCGCCGGGCGCGCCGGCGCTGCGGGACGCGCCGGAGCGGCGGCAGCCGGGCGGGCGGCGGGAGCCGCCGACGACGCGGCGGGGGCCTGAGCGGCGGCGGGAGCGGGAGCTGCCGGGGCAGCGGCCTGACTTCCCGGCTCGGGCTCGGGCGCCGGAGCGGCGGCCGCGCGGGCGGCCTCCTCCTCGGCGCGGCGGCGCGAATCCTCGGCAGCCTTGCGGCGGAGCTCGTCCTCCTGGCGGCGACGCTCCTCCTCCTCGCGGCGGCGAGCCTCGGCAGCTTCGCGCTCGCGGCGCTCGGCGTCCTCGCGCTCCTGGCGCGCTTTGATCTCGGCCTCGGCGCGGGCGCGGTTCTCGGCCTCGCGGCGCTGGGCATCGGCCAGAGCGCTGGCGCGGGCATCCCGCTCCTGCTCACTCAGCGTGCGCAGGACGACCCCTGAGGCGGAGCGTCCAGCAGGACGGGCCGCCGGAGCCGGCGCGGGCGCAACCGAGGCCGGACGCGGCGGCGGAGCCGCGACGGGCTCGCGGGGCGTGACCGTTCCGGGGGCGGCGCCGATCGTGCGCCGCTTCACCGTCTCGACCACGACGGACTTCGACCGCCCGTGGGAGAAGCTCTGACGCACGGTCCCCTGCTCGACCGGGCGCTTCAGCGTCAACGGCTTCGAGGGGGCCCTGTTCTGCGTCTTGTCACCCGGATTGTTCGTATCGCTCATTCAGTCTGAACCCTGAGGGCTTCCATCGTCACTGCGGCCGGCGGCGGGCGCGCCCGGCCGAGTCAACGTCATTTCATCGTCGTGCGAATCGAAGGCGGTCGCGCCGGCACCGAGCGGGGCGCCCGCCTCGGACGCCGACGCCATACCTTCGAAGGTCCGGAACCGACGCCAACGCGCGAGATAGCCGGTGGTGCCGGCTCCCGCGACGAGGGCAGCGTGTATCACATGATCCCGGCCCAAGGCCATGTCCAATTCGGGGTTGGACAGGTCGTCGATCACGGGAATTGCGGATATGGCGTCGCCGTGGCGCCGTCGCAAGGCGGCGGCGAGCTTGCGACGGCCATCTGGGCTCGCGTCGGAGGCGTGAATCAGGGCGGCGACGCTCTCGCTTCCAAGAATCGCCGACTCGACCTTGCCGAAACCGGTAACGACGCAGCCGGCCTTGTTGGCCAGTGCCAGCGCCTGTCGCATGTCGATGCGCAGCCCCTCGGCGACCCGGTCGGGCAGATCGGGGGCAACCTGCGCCCCGCTCGCGCGGAAGGCCCGGCTGAAGGCGCGGCGCTTCACCGCCGCCGCGACCGTGTCGCGGGTGGCGGTCACCCAGGCGCCCCGGCCCGGCAGGCGGGCGCGGAGATCCGGCACCACGGCACCGTCGGGGCCCATCACGAAGCGGATCATCGCCTCGGGCGATTGGACGACGCGGGTGACGATGCAGGTGCGCGCAGGTTCCCGGCCGCGGCCGGGGCCGCGGTCGAGGGGAGGTGCCTCTTCGGCCTCCACCTGCATGCTGGAATGCCCGCTCACCCGTGCATCCCTCAGGCGTTGTGCGACTCGGGCTGCGCGGCCGGGGTCGAATCGGGCTGCGACTCGTCCTCGGCCACCTCCTCGCCCTCCGTGCCCTCGGCGTCTTCGCCCTCTTCGGCCTCAGCCTCGGGCTCCGGGGGCGCCTCGATCCAGCCGGCCTTGACGCGGGCCGCCATGATGAGGGCCTCCGCCTCGGCTCGCGACAGCTCGAAACCGTCGAGGAAGCCCGCATGACGCACGGCCTCGGGGCCGCGACCCTCGGTGTAGCCGACGAGGTCGTCGGTGGCGCAGCCGGCCAGATCCTCGATCGACTTCACGTCGTTCTCGCCGAGCGCCACCATCATCGCGGTGTTGACGCCGTCGATCTCGCGCAGATCGTCCTCGACGCCGAGTTCGCGGCGGCGGTCGTCCTGCTCCTGCTCGATGCGGGCGAGGTGATCCTGGGCGCGAGCCTGGATCTCGGCCCCGGTCTCCTCGTCGAGGCCCTGGATGCCGGACAGTTCGCCCACGTCGACGAAAGCGATTTCCTCGACGTTCCGGAAGCCTTCCGCCGCGAGGAGCTGACCGACGGTCTCGTCGACGTCGAGCGCTTCCATGAAGACCTGCGTGCGCTCGGCGAATTCCTTCTGACGACGCTCCGACTCCTCGGCCTCGGTGAGGATGTCGATATCCCAGCCGGTGAGCTGCGAGGCGAGGCGCACGTTCTGGCCGCGGCGGCCGATCGCCAGCGACAGCTGATCGTCGGGCACCACCACCTCGATGCGGTCGGCCTCCTCGTCGAGCACCACCTTCACGACTTCCGCCGGCTGGAGCGCGTTGACGATGAAGGTCGCCTGATCGTGCGACCACGGAATGATGTCGATCTTCTCGCCCTGAAGCTCGCCGACCACCGCCTGGACGCGCGAGCCGCGCATGCCGACGCAGGCGCCGACGGGATCGATCGAGCCATCGCGGGAGATCACGGCGATCTTGGCGCGGGAGCCCGGATCGCGGGCGACCGCCTTCACCTCGACGATGCCGTCGTAGATTTCCGGCACTTCCTGGCCGAACAGCTTCGCCATGAATTGCGGGTGCGAGCGCGACAGGAAGATCTGGGGCCCGCGCACTTCCGAGCGGACGTCGAACAGATAGGAGCGGATGCGGTCGCCCGGCCGGAACGTCTCGCGCGGGATCATCTCGTCGCGGCGCACGATTCCTTCGCCACGGCCAAGATCGACGATGACGTTGCCGTACTCGACACGCTTGACCACGCCGTTGAGGATCTCGCCGATGCGGTCCTTGTACTCGTCGTACTGGCGGGCGCGCTCGGCGTCGCGGACCTTCTGGACGATGACCTGCTTGGCCGATTGCGCGGCGACGCGCCCGAAATCGAAGGGCGGCAGGGTGTCGGAGATGACGTCGCCGACGAGCGCGCCGGGATTGTAACGCTGAGCCTGGGCCAGCGTGATCTCGCGGGCGTCGTTCTCGACCTGCTCGACCACGAGCAGGTGGCGCGACAGGCGCAGCGCGCCGCTCTTCGCATCGATCTCGGCATGCACGTCGGTCTCGGCGCCGTAGCGGGAGCGGGCGGCCTTGGCGATCGCCTCCTCCATCGCCTCGATGACGATCTGGCGGTCGATCACCTTCTCGCGGGCCACCGCGTCGGCGATCTGCAGGAGCTCGAGCCGGTTGGCGCTGACGACGGCCATGGGGTCTATCCTCTTATGCGGTCTCGTGGATGTCCGTCCGGGGCTGGGTTCCCGGCCGGATTGGCGTCAGTGAAGGGTGTCGCGGTTCTTCAGACGGGCGGCCTTGGTGACGACACCCGCGCCGGGCTTCGCCTTGGCCCCCGGCTTCTGCGCCGTCTTGAGTCCCTTGGCCTTCACCGGCTTGTCGGCCTTCGGCTTCGGTCGCTTCGGCTGCGGAATGACGCGGAACTGAGGCGCCTCTTCGGCCCCTTCGGCCTCGTCCTCCTCCGTCTCCTCGTCGAAGTCGTCGCCGTCCTGGGGCGGGGCCGAGCCGCGGCGCAGGGATTCCCGGATCAGGTCGTCGGTGAGGACGAGATGCGCCTCCGCGAGATCGCGCAGCGGCAGCTCGATCCGGCTCGGCAGGCCGGGCTTCACGTCGGGCAGGTCGATCGCCACGGTCGTGCCGTCGGGACTCGGGACGTCGATGATGCCGCGAAACCGCTTGCGCCCGTCGAGCGGCACGGCCAGCTCCACTTTCGCCTCGTAGCCGGCCCAGCGCGCGAAATCCGAGACGCGCACCAGAGGCCGGTCGATGCCGGGCGAGGAGACTTCGAGGTAGTAGGCGCCGCCGACCGGGTCTTCGAGGTCGAGCAAGGGCGAGATCGCCCGGCTCACCGTCTCGCACTCGTCCACGCCCATCGTGCCGTCGGGCCGCTCCGCCATGATCTGCACGGTGCAGCCATTGGCGTTCGAGACCTTCACCCGCACCAGCCGGAAGCCGAGGCCCTCGATCGGTCCCTCGACCACCTGGGCGACGCGCGCGGCGACACCCGTCTCGCCGACCAGACGCTTCTCGGTGGGCTCCGCCATGCTGTCGTTCCGGCCCATTCGGCTCGAGGAAAAGGTGACTGCTCGGGTGCAGACGGGCCTGCGGAAATAAAAAAGAGCGGGCCCCGGAGGACCCACTCCCGCAAGCAGCCTATCGACTGCACCAGAAATGATGGAACGTGACTTAGCTCCGACGCTCGCAGAATTCAAGCGGTTCGATGGACCCCGCCGCGCTCCCGCCATCCCCCGCGCCCATCCCAATCCCGACGCGAGAGGAGAGTCCCATGCCCCATCGCCCCGGCCCGGATCCGGACGTCCTGCACCCGATGCCGGGGCAGAACCGCGTGACCTTCATCCGCAACCTTCCCTTGCCGGCGAATGTCGAGGTCGGCGCCTATACCTATTACGACGACCCGGCCGGGCCGCAGGCGTTCCTCGACGCGATCCTCTACCACTTCCCCTTCATTGGGGACCGGCTGGTCATCGGAAGGTTCTGCGCCCTCGCCGCGGGCACGCGCTTCCTGATGAACGGCGGCAACCATCGCCTCGACGGGCTCTCGACCTACCCTTTTCCGATCTTCGGCGGCGACTGGACCGGCCGCTTCGAGGGGGAACTGAACTTTCCCAACCGCGGCGATACGGTGATCGGCCACGACGTGTGGCTCGGCTTTCAGAGCACGATCCTACCGGGTGTCCGCATCGGCGACGGGGCGGTGGTGGCCGCGCATGCGGTGGTCAGCCAAGACGTGCCGCCCTACGCCATCGTCGCCGGCAACCCGGCCCGCATGGTGCGCCGCCGCTTGTCGGAGGCGGACGCCGCGCGGATGCAACGGATCGCGTGGTGGGACTGGCCGGTGGAGCGGATCACCGCGCATTTGCGATTGATCGGCGGCGGCGATGTCGATGCGCTGGAGGCGGTTCGGGACGGGTGATAACGAAGCGCGTCGACGCGCTGGCTCAACCGGTCTTTTCAAGCGGGAACGGCGTCGGCGTCCAGAACGGCTCGACCGCCGTCCCCGCCACGTTCTCACGCTCCCAGCGATGCAGAACTGCGGCGAGCGCGGTGCGGTCGTCATCCATCAGCGGCGGGCCGATCTCGTGGATGCGCTCGCAGAGGCGGGGATAACTCGTCTTGACCTTTTGCCACCAGCATCGGGCCAGATTCAAATTACCCATGGCAATGTCATAGACTAAATTCTCATTAAAGGTCTTACCCCACGTATAATTCATATGTGCCTCTGTAAATGACCGACATGATCGCAAGTCGTCCAGCGTTCTCATGAGGCGAAGAGCTTTCTCGATACGGGCAAGAAGCTCGCTCGACATGATCGGATTATCCCAGAACCAAAGGTCTAATGATTTCGAATCATCGGTCGGTGGATAAATATCGACACAGCAAAAGCCAATGCGCTTCATAGGGTTCGTATTAGGAAGAAAGAGAGGGAGCAACCACCACTTCGGATCGCAATAATGGGCCGACGAAGTTCGTCCGATATGGATCACCCTGGCGACGTGCGTCACGGGTGTCAGCCACAGCGAATGGCTGGCGACGAGAGCAAGGTCCGGATGGCGCTTCAAGAGCGGGCGGACAAGCCGCCGGACCTGCCGAGCGGTCGTCATGAGCGAGGCTTCACCTGAATCACAATAACCCGAACCGTATCAGGAAAATGCCTGCCCGCGGCGGCAACAAGCTTGAGCGCGCGATTGCTACTGATGGTGGCGCTCCCAGTCTTAAAATCGTAGACGCAGGTCGTTCCCGGCGCAGTTCTCTCGAAAAGATCGATTCTGGTTGAGTATCTGTCCCCATAGGACGTTTTCTCAGAGTTTTTGTCGAAAGAAATCTCCGCTACAAAATTTGGATCGCCCTGCTTGTTCACAACGGCAGCGATCCAAGCGTGAACCTTGTCGCCGAAGTCCTGTGCCGAACGATACAGCCCGCTTGCGCGCACGCTCCGAACGGCCTGCTCAGCCAACGCCTCGACCTCACCGTTCCGCCGACAGGCTGCGTCGAGCGTTCGCTGATCGATGCGGCCCGCGAACGCGGCCCTCACCGTGTTTTCGGTCAGATCGACCGCGTACTCGTTCGCCGTAAGGCCAAGGACGGCTTTCCCGAATTGATCGTTCCGCGTCGACAGGACCGCGAAGAGCGACCCCACGAGCCTGATCGTTGCTGCTGTCGCGGCAGGGACCGCCGGAAGAAACGTCGATTGAACGAACGCCTCCGGCTCCGCGCCCGCGGCGGTGAAGGTGCTGCGCCCGAGCACCGCCCCGGTCCCGCCGTCGCGGATGGTCTGCGTCAGCCCCGAGGTCTCGAAGATCCGGCTCTGGCCGTCCGGCGCCGTGACAATATCCTGCGTGTCGTAGTCGCGGCGACCGGACCGGATGCGCAGCGAGAGGACACGCGTCCCATCTTCCAGAACGGTCTGCTCGCGGTGGGCGACATCGTCGCCGGATCCACCGGATCGCACGCCAATCGCTTGGCCGCCGCCCGCAGGGATCCATTGGCCGCCATCCGGCTGGCCCGCGGGCGCCCGCGGCTGATCGGCGGAGAACTTGCGCCGCAGGATGCGTTCGTGTCGGACCGCCTCGATCTCGAGGGATGCCCTTGTCAGGAGGCCTCGTATGGCCGCGCTCTCGGTGCGGAGGCTCTCACGATGGTTCATGCCGCAACCCTCCTGTGCGAGCGACAGGAAGATATGCATATTACAACTTTTGGTAGTTTACAAGAATGATGTCCTATGCTGGGATGGGTGTTGTATCGGTACTGCCCAAACGAAAACGCCGCCCCGAGGGGCGGCGCTTCGCAAGATCATCGATCCCGCGCGAGGCGTCAGGCGGCCCGCTTGGCCTTGCTGAGCAGCTTGCGGTTCACCAGCACCTCGGCGATCTGCACCGCGTTGAGGGCCGCGCCCTTGCGCAGATTGTCCGAGACGCACCAGAAGTTCAGGCCGTTCTCGACCGTGGCGTCCTCGCGGATGCGGGAGATGTAGGTGGCGTCCTCGCCCGCCGCCTCGTGCGGGGTCATGTAGCCGCCGTTCTCGCGCTTATCGATCACCAGCACGCCCGGGGCCGAGCGCAGGATCTCGGTCGCCTGCTCGGGAGAGAGCGGGCGCTCGAACTCGACGTTCACCGACTCGGCATGGCCGATGAAAACCGGCACGCGCACCGCGGTCGCCGTGAGCTTGATCTTGGGATCGAGCATCTTCTTGGTCTCGGCGACCATCTTCCACTCTTCCTTCGTGTAGCCATCCTCCATGAACACATCGATGTGCGGGATGACGTTGAAGGCGATCCGCTTGGTGAACTTCTTCTGCACCACCTCGCCGGCGGTGAAGACCGCGCGGGTCTGGCTGAACAGCTCGTCCATGGCGTCCTTGCCGGCGCCGGAGACGGATTGGTAGGTCGAGACCACGACGCGCTTGATCGTCGCCGCCTCGTGCAGCGGCTTGAGCGCCACGACGAGCTGCGCCGTCGAGCAGTTCGGGTTGGCGATGATGTTGCGCTTGGTGAAGCCCTCGACCGCGTCGGCATTCACCTCGGGCACGATGAGCGGCACGTCGGCGTCGTAGCGGAAGGCCGACGAGTTATCGATCACCACGCAACCGGACTGGCCGATGCGGGGGCTCCACTCCTTCGAGGCCTCGCCGCCCGCCGACATCAGGCAGATGTCGGTGTCGGAGAAATCGTAGGTGTCGAGGACTTTGACCTTGAGGATCTTGTCGCCGAAAGAAACTTCCTGACCCTGGCTGCGGCGCGAGGCGAGCGCCACGACCTCGTCGGCCGGGAAGGCGCGCTCGGCCAGGATGTCGAGCATCTCGCGGCCCACATTGCCCGTGGCTCCGACGACGGCGACCTTGTAACCCATCTGTCCAACTCCGCTGCGCGGGCGGGATTTGTTGCGCGATGACCGGCCCGCTCCCCGTTCCGGTCGGCGGATGCGCCGAGCGGACCATCAGGGGAATCCATAGGCCGAAGCGCCCGCCCCGACGCGGACAGGGCGAGAGATCCGGCGCGCGGAGCAAGATGCCCGCCGGGCCCGACTGTCAAGGGGGCGGAGCGCAGGCCGGCAATGATCCGTGACGGCGTCGTGACGGAGTGGGACGGCTGAAACGGGCGATTCACCATCGCCCGAGAATCACGAGGATGCCGCCCGGCGCGGCAACCCGCCGGTGGGAGGTCCAGGGGCAGGATGGCCTCAACCCCATCCACCACGCCGAGGCCGCGCCATGCCCCCCTCCCCTGCCGACGGTTTCGTCGCGGACATGCGCGACGCCGGTCCCGAGGGACGGCTCGACCGATCCCGCGAGAGCGCGCCCGATCTCGACAGTCTGGCCAGCCCCCGCCGCCTGTCGCGGACCCGCCTCGTCCTCCAGCTCAGCGTCTGCGCCGCCCTGATCGCCGGATTGTCGCTCGCGGCCCGCGATCGCCTGCGCGCCCCGGAGCCGGCCCGGAGCTGGACCGATCCGCCGCGGGCGGAGCGGATCGCGCCCCGGCAGATCGCCGCGACGGAACCCCTCCTGACCCTGACCGATGCCGCCTTCAGCCCGTCCGCACCGCCCCCCCGCGCGGAGCCGAGCCGCTGGGATGCCACACGCGGCCAGCGCGAGGACAGCGTGAGCCAGGGCGGCTTCGATGCCATCGAGGCGCCCTGGCTTCTCGTGACCGCGACGGATGCGGGGGCCCGCACCGAGCCGCCGCCGAGCCTGTTCGTGACGCTGGTGCGCCGCGCCGCCGACGGGCGCGGCCTCGCCGTGACCCGCACCGGCGAACGCAGCGTGGTGGCGACCCGCTACGGCACCTTCGAGACCCTGGAGACGGTCCTGAGCGGCGACGGGACCCGGACCTGCACCGGCTTCCGCAGTCTCGCGCTCAACACCGTCCATCTCGATGGCTGGCTCTGCGGCATTCTCGGTCAGGCCCCAGAGAAGCGGGAGGTCGCCTGCGCCATCGACCGGATCGCCCTGTCGGGCCGGGTCGCGGCGGCACTCGGCGCCGGGGAGGCGGCGGGCCAAGGCGGATCGACGGGCGGATCGACGGGCGAGACCGCCTGCGGGCCCGACACGGTCGCCAAGGCGGTTCCGGGCGACCGGACCGGATCGATCGCCGTGGCGGCCATGGCCGGGGCGGCTGCGGCGACGGGTGCCGCCCGGCACATTACGGCGAAAGCACGGCGGAAATGATCGAAGCGCGGCCACAATCGGGGAACAACGGCCACGCCTGAACGTCTACTCCACAGCAAGACGGGATTCTTAACGAAGGCCCCGATACGGTCCCTTCGCAATCAACAAGGTGTGCCATGCGCTCGACCAAGATCGCCCTCCTGGGCGCCATGACCCTCGCGGCAATCGGCTTCGGCACCGGCGCCGAGGCCCAGGGCCCCTACGGCAACCCCGGTTATGTGCGCGTGAGCCAGCCCCTGCCGATCCGCATCCGTCCGCGCTCCTGGCTCGATGCCGGCAACGTGGTGGAGCCCGGCAACGGCTCGGTGTCGAACCCGGCCACCAACCCGGCCTTCATCGCCGCCTCGAACCAGCTCAACCCGGTCTACGGCCGCAACGATCGCTTCGGCAACGGCATCCTGCCCGACCCGATCACCAACGGCCCGTTCATCGGCGCCCGTTCGACCGCGATCCGCAATGTCGACCTCTCGTTCATCGACGGGATCGACCCGACCTCCTACGTCTCGCGCACCGGCATGAACCCCTACCGGTAAGAACTTCTCTTCGATTTCGGACGATGGCGGGCCCTGCGGGGCCCGTTTTCGTGTCGGGGGATGAACTCGTGGAGACGCGGTCCACGGGCAAGCGTCCTCTCTTCTCCGCCGTCGTTCCGGGGCCGCGCAGCGGCACCCGAAATGACGGCGGAGCGATTACGCCCCGCTCCGCAAACCCGTCTCGATGATCCGGGCCCAGAGCGACGCGCCGTAGGGGATCGCCGCGTCGTTGAAGTCGTAATCCGGGTGGTGGAGGCCGGCCGAGGGGCCGTTGCCCATGAAGATGTAGGCGCCGGGCCGGTGGGCCAGCATGTAGGAGAAATCCTCCGCCGCCATCATCGGCGCCACGTCCCGCTCGACATTGTCCGAGCCCACCACCTGCGCGGCCACGTCCGCCATGAACTCGGTCTCGGCCGGGTGGTTCTCGGTGGCCGGGTAGCCGCTGGCGAAATCGACGGTCGCGCGCGCGCCGAAGGCGGCGGCGACCCCGACCACGATCTCCTGGATGCGGCGGAGCACGAGGTCGCGCACCTTGGGCGTCAGCGCCCGCATGGTGCCGCGCAGCTCGGCCCGCTGCGGCAGCACGTTGAAGGCGTGCCCCGCCTCCACGGCGCAGACGGAGACCACCGCCGCGTCGATCGCCTTGACGTTGCGAGCGACGATCGATTGCAGGGCGACGACGACGTGGCTTCCCACCAGCACCGTGTCCACCGCCGCGTGCGGCAGGGCCGCGTGTCCGCCCCGCCCCTCGATATGGATCGTGAAGCGGTCGGTCGAGGCCATGATCGGGCCGGGGCGGATCGCAAAGGTGCCGAGCGGCTGATCGGGGATGTTGTGGAGGCCGTAGACGGACTCGACGCCGAAGCGCTCCATCATGCCGTCCTTCACCATCGCCTCGCCGCCCCCTCCCCCTTCCTCGGCGGGCTGGAAGATCAGCACGGCGCGCCCATCGAAGTCGCGGGTCTCGGCGAGATACTTGGCGGCGCCGAGCAGCATGGCGGTGTGCCCGTCATGGCCGCAGGCATGCATTTTCCCCGGCACGGTCGACCGATAGGGCAGATCGCGGGCCTCCTGGATGGGCAGCGCGTCCATGTCCGCGCGCAGGCCGATGGCGCGGTTGGAGCCGTGACCCCGGCCGCGGATTACCCCGACGACGCCGGTGCGACCGATGCCGGTGGCGACCTCGTCGCAGCCGAAGGCCCGCAACTGGTCCGCGACGAACCCGGCGGTGCGGTGCACGTCGTATTGCAGCTCCGGATGCGCGTGGAGATCGCGCCGCCAGGCGGCGATCTCATCGGCAAGGCCGGCGATGCGGTCGATGACGGGCATGGATCCCAATCCTTGCGGAGCAACGTCCGAACGTCCCGGATCGTCCCCAGCAAGCAGAAGGCCAAGGCCGGGTCAACGGCGAAGCTTGTTGAGCGGACCGACCGCGGGTGGGGCGACGGGCCGGCTTCGCCGCCCGGCCGCGCGAGGCCGGAGCGTGATCGTCGGAATGCGGCTTGGCGGGCCTGCGCGCCGGAAACGCGGCCCGCCCGTCGAGCGGGCGCCGATCCAGTCCCGGCCCGCCGTCACTGTCTGCCTGCCAGATCGTCGAGGATCGGGCAATCCGGGCGTCCGTCGCCGCAGCAGCGCTCGGCCAAGGTCTCCAGGGTACGGGCCATGGCCTCCAGTTCACCGATGCGGCGGCGCAGGTCGGCGACGTGGGCAAGCGCCAGCCCTTTGACCGCGGCACTCGCCCGGGATCGATCGCGCCAGAGCGCCAGCAGATCGGCAATCTCGGCCATCGAGAAGCCGAGGTCGCGGGCGCGGCGGACGAAGCGGAGCGCGTGGAGATCGCTCTCGCCGTAGACGCGGTATCCGGAGGCGGTGCGCTCGGCGGGGCCGAGCAGCCCAGTCTCCTCATAGTAGCGGATCATCTTGGCCGACACGCCGCTGAGGCGGGCGGCCTCGCCGATGGTGACGCTCATGACGTTCCTCCGGCCCGGCGCAGCCGCAGGGCGTTGCCGACCACGAACACGCTGGAGAGCGCCATCGCCCCCGCCGCCAGGACCGGTGAGAGGAGCGGCCCGCCGAAGACCGCCAGCAGGCCGGCCGCCACCGGGATCAGCGCGGCGTTGTAGGCGAAGGCCCAGAACAGGTTCTGGCGGATATTGGCCATGGTGGCGCGCGAGAGCGTGACCGCCTCGACCAGACCGGTGAGCGCCCCCGACATCAGAACCACGTCGGCGCTCTCCACCGCCACGTCGGTGCCCGTGCCGATGGCGATGCCGATCTCGGCTTCGGCCAGGGCGGGCGCGTCGTTGATGCCGTCGCCGACGAAGGCGAGCGGCCCGTGCGCCGCGCGCAGGGCCCGCAGGGCTTCGACCTTGTCCTCGGGCCGGAGTTCGGCGCGGACATCGTCGATGCCGAGCGACCGGGCGACAGTCTCGGCCGTCGCGCGGGCATCGCCCGTCAGCATCGCCACGGTGAGACCGCGGGCGCGCAGGGCCGCGATGGCCTCCCGGGCCTCGGGCTTCACCGGATCGGCCACCGCCAGCAGGGCTGCGAGCCGTCCCTCGACCGCGAGATAGATCGGGCTCCGTCCCTCGCCGGCCAAGCGCTCCGCCTCCTGCTCCAGCGGAGCGACCGCGATGCCGAGCCGCTCCATGTGACGGCGGCTGCCGAGCGCCACCGCCGCCCCCTCGACACGCGCGGTGACACCGTGGCCGGGGACCGCCACGAAGTCGGTGCTCTCCGGGAGGGCGCCGATCTCGCCCCGCGCGGCCTCCGTCACGGCGCGGGCGATCGGATGCTCGGAGCGCGCCTCGACCGCGCCGGCAAGCGTGAGGACCTGCGACCGCGCGAAGTCCGGAGCGGGTCGCAGATCGGTCAGGCGGGGGCGGCCTTCCGTCAGGGTGCCGGTCTTGTCGAGGGCGATCGTGCGGGCCTCCTGCAGGGCCTGGAGCGCCGCCCCCTGGCGGAACAGCACGCCGCGCTCGGCGGCGCGGCCGGTCCCGACCATGATCGAAACCGGCGTCGCGAGTCCCATGGCGCAGGGGCAGGCGATGATGAGCACGGCGATGCCCGCCACGATGGCGTGGCCCAAAGCCGGCGCCGGACCGAACGCGAGCCAGCCGATGACGGTGAGCGCGGCGACCGCCATCACGGCGGGCACGAACCACAGGGTGATCCGATCGACGAGCGCCTGAACCGGCAGCTTGCCGCCCTGCGCCTCCTCGACCATGCGGACGATGCGGGCGAGCACCGTGTCGGCTCCGGTGCGGCTGACGGTGACGTCGAAGCCGCCGGTGGTGTTGAGCGTGCCGCCGACGACGTCGGCGCCCGCGCCCTTGCGCACGGGCACCGGCTCGCCGGAGATCATGCTCTCGTCCACGTAGGACTCGCCCGCCACGATGGTCCCGTCGGCGGGCACCCGCTCGCCGGGGCGCACCCGCACACGATCGCCGACGCGCAGGCTCTCCACCGGCACCTCGCGTTCCGCATCGCCCTCGAGGCGGCGGGCGATACGAGGCGAGAGGTCGATCAACCGGGCGATGGCGGCGCCCGCCCGACCGCGGGCGCGGGCTTCGAGCGTGCGGCCGAGCAGGATCAGGGTGATGATGAGGACGCTCGCCTCGAAATAGAGATGCGCCGCGCCGGCCGGGAGCAGCGCGGGCGCGGCGACCGAGACCAGGGAATAGAGGTAGGCCGCTCCCGCTCCCAGGGCGACGAGGGCGTTCATGTCGGGGTGGCCCCGCAGGAGGTTCGGCACACCGATGCGCAGGAAGCGTTGGCCGGGCCCGGCGAGCACGAGGGTGGCGAGACCCGCCTGGAGCCACGGCACCGTCCCCGCGCCGAGCCAGCCGGCGAGGGCATGGTGGAAGCCGGGGATCAGGTGGCCGCCCATGTCGAGGACGACGATGGGGGCCGCCAGCGCCGCCGCGATCCCGAGATCGCGGCGCAGGGCCACCTCTTCCCGCGCCTGCCTTTCCGCGGGCGTCGTCCCGGCACCACGGTCGACCGCATGGGGCGTGTAGCCGGAGGCGCGCACGGCCGCCTCGACATCGGCGAGCGCCAGGGTGCCGGCGGCGTGGCGCAGCTCGGCCCGCCCGGTGGCGAGGTTGACGCTGGCCGAGACCGCGCCGGGCAGCCCGAGCAGCGCGCGCTCGACACGGGCCGAGCACGACGCGCAGCTCATGCCCTCGATCGAAACGGCGGTGACGGTCTCGGGCACCTCGTAGCCCGCCTCCCGGATCGCTTCGGCGACCCCGGTCGGTGAGGCATCCCCGGACAAGGTCAGGCTCGCCCGGCCGGTCGCGAGATTGACCGATACGTCGCGCGCGCCCGGCAAGGCGGCCAGCGCCCGCTCGACGCGTCCCGTGCAGGAGGCGCAGCTCATGCCCGCGACGGGCAGGCTCAGGCGTCGCGGCTCTTCCGCAGCGGCGAGGGCATCGGGGTGATTTGCAACAGCGTCCATACCCGCACAGATGGTGCTTCCCATGATGGGAAGGTCAAGGCGCTAAAGTCCGGGAACTGCTCAATGCCTCAGGCGGCCATCGCCCGGCACTGCTCCGCGCAGGATCGGCACGCCGCAACGCAGGCCTCCATGCCGCCGACCTCCTCGCAGGAACGGGCGCAGGCCGCGCAGATCTCGGCGCAGGCCCCGCATTGGTGCCGATGAACCGGGCTGCCGATCAGCATCAACTGGGCGCTGGCCCGGCAGGCTTCGGCGCAGGCGAGCATCAGGCGGAAATGCTCCGGCTCGACATGGCGTCCACCCACCTCAAGGCAGTGGTTGGAGGCCATGCCGAGGCAGGTCCGATAACAGTGGAGGCAGGCATCGAGACAGGCCTGCATCGTGTCGGAATGGTGGGTCATGTCGAAGCCGCTCCGAAAGCGAGGCAAGGGATTGCTTATTCCGCCAACCGGACGGCGTACGGCCCCGTTCCTGTTTTTCCCGACGGTCCAACCCTCATCGGATCGTCGCCGCGCTTCCCGCCCTGAGCCTTCGTCCCGCGGATGGGAAACGGAGCGACCGCTCCTGTCCGATCAGGCGGCGCGGCAATCGCGGGTGGCCGCGGTGGTGGAGACCCGGTCGCGGTGCGGTCTTGGCAGGGGGCGGGAGATGAGCTTGCTCGACGGTCGCCCGGGATGTCGCAGCGGACCGCCGAACGAGGTCCGGGCGCTGCACACCTCGCGCCGCCTGGTCAGCCCGACGGTTTCGGCGTTCCTGGCGCATCTGGCGGCAGAGCGTCAGCCCTCGACCGAGCCTGCCGCCCCACCGCGCCCCTGACGCTCCGCGAGGGGATCGGCCGGATTCTCGACGGGCTCCGGCCGATATTCCGGCAGGGTCACCCGCATGCTCGTGCCGACGCCGAGCGCGCTCTCGATCGTCAGGCGGCCGCGATGGCGGTTGAGCGTGTGCTTGACGATGGCCAGGCCCAGCCCCGTTCCACCCTGCTGACGGCTCGAGGCCACATCGACCCGGTAGAAGCGCTCGGTGAGCCGCGGAAGATGCTCCGGGGCAATGCCGGGCCCGGCATCGGTGACGCGCAGCTCGATCCGGTCCGGACGTCCCTCCGTCCCGGGCAGCCGTTGAAGGGCGACGGTGACCACGCCGCCGCTCCCGCCGTATTTCATGGCGTTCTCGATCAGGTTCTCGATGACCCGCGACAGCTCATCGCGCTCGCCCAGCACCGGCATTGGCGCGTCCGGAGCCTCGATGTGCAGATCCACGCCGCGCTCGCGGGCGAGCGGCACCTGCATATCCACGAGCTGACGCGCGATCCGGGCCAGATCGACGGGCCGGGTCGGGGCCACGTGCTCGCGCAACTCGATCCGCGAGAGCGAGAGCAGATCGTCGATGAGGCGGGTCATCCGCTGCGCCTGGGTGCGCATGATCCCCAGGAACTGCTCGCGCGCGCGCACGTCGTCGCGGGCCGGGCCCTGAAGCGTCTCGATGAAGCCGAGCAGGGCCGAGAGCGGCGTGCGCAGCTCATGGCTGGCATTGGCCACGAAATCGACCCGCATCGCCTCGAGACGGCGCGCCTCCGTGAGGTCGCGGAAATACAGGACGATGTTCGGTTCGCCGCCGCCCGCCGTGTCGGGCATGCGCAGGGCACCGATCTGGACCGCGAAGGCGCGCTCGGTCGGCAGGCGGACGACGTAGTCGATGGTCAGGCTCGTGCCGGTGCGCAGAACCTCCTCGATGCCGTCCAAGAGGTCGGGCGCGCGCAGGAAGAACGAGAGCGGATGGCGCAGCTTGAGCCCCGGCAGCAGGCGGCGTGCGGCGGGATTGGCCTCCATCACGACGACCCGGCGATCGACTAGGATGACCGGATCCGGGATATTGGCGAGAAGCGCCTCGGCCACCGCGTGGCGCGCGGGGAGGCTCGGCTCGCGCGGCGGCAGAGTCACCGGGCGCCGGCCGCGCCCGAGCAGGCCGCCGATACCCAGGGCAAGACCGGCGGACAGGATCAGGGCGGTGTCGACATGCCCGGCCAGGGCCTCGGCGGAGAGGATGACGGCGACGGCCGCGGCGGCGCCGATCCAGGCCGGCTGCGACGAGCCCGAAGCCATGCCGATCAGATTTCGGCGCGCGCGACGGGGGACGTCACGGATCGTTCGCCGCCCGACGCCGCCGCAACCGGGACAGGCCCTCGTAGGCGCCGAGCATGAGGAGCGCCAGGACGAAGGGCACGAGATAGTAGCAGACCCGGAACAGCAGCAGCGAGCCCAGCACCTCGTCGCGGGGCAGGTAGGACAGGGCGATCAGGATGGTCGCCTCGAACACGCCGATGCCGCCGGGTGCGTTCGAGGCGATGCCGAGCATGGCGGCGAGCACGTAGATCGCCAGGAAGGTGGTGAAGCCGAGGGCCATGCCTTCGGGCATCAGCACGTAGAGCACCGCCGCCGCCGCGCAGACATCGCCGATGCCGACCAGCATCTGGCTGAAGGAGACGGTGGCGCCGGGCAGTTCCAGCTGCCACTGGCGCACCTTGATGTAGCGCCGCTTGACCGAGACCCAGGCGAGGTAGCCCAGCACCGAGCCCAGGGCGCCGAAACCCAGGATCTGGTTGAGGCGGACGCTCGAATTGACCCCGATGCTCTGGAAGGTGAGGCTCGCGAGCTGGCCCGCCTCGATGATGAGGCTGAGCCCCAGCACCACGCCCATGCCGAGCCAGAAGGTGAAGCCCGCGATGACCGTGAGCGCGGCGATCTTGGCCGCCGACAGCCCGCGCTTCGAGTAGATCCAGTAGCGGATCGTCGCCGCCGTGATCAGCGGGAAACCGAGGGTGAAGCTCACCGCGTAGCTCGTGAACGAGGCGAGCGCGGTGATGCGGTAGGGCACCTTGAGCCGAAGCTGCCGGAGCGCCAGCGCGTCGTAGCAGGTGAGGAACAGGTAGCTGACGGCGACCGCGCCGAAGGCCAAGGCGAGCTGGCGGTTGGTGACCTCCGTGAACGCCTTGTGCAGCTCGGCCCAGGTGATCTCCTCCGAGAGCTTCCACAGCACGAACAGCGAGGCGAGGATGAGGACGATGCTCGCCAGCGTGCCGATCCAGGCGTAGCGCCCACTCTTGCCGCGCGGCTCCCCGGCCTCACCGCCCGACGTGGCCTCGACCGGCTCGGCCTGAGCCGCCGGCTTATGCTTTCCGGCAAATGTCATCTGAGATCGGTGCACGCCTCCGCTGGTCGCCCGCCTCGAGTCGTCGGCGCGGGTCGCGACCCGAGCGGGTGCCCTGCATGCCCGCCCCGGCGCATTTAGGGTCAATGTCGGCCAAAGGCCAGCGACCGGACTCGAGGTGCACACCCGCCCTGCGCCTGGATTGCGGCCGAATTCGCGGCGGTCACCCGGTCTTGGCAAGATGGCTCGCCGCCGCGCGCAGGCCCGCCAGGATGCGCGCGCGCACGCTCGGTGCGGTGCAGACATAGGTCGGGCTCGGATGCGGCACGGGAATCACCGGCAGGTCCGGCCGAAGATCGGCCAAGGGGGCAGCGGCCTGCGCGGCGAAGCGCCCGGCCGGCACGACGACGGCGAGCCGGGGCAGCAGCGCCAGGAGCGGAGCGAGGTAGGGCGTCGCCGCGACCGCCTCCGCCCGGCGCGGCGCGCGGTTGAGGGCACCCGGCGCGTGGATCACCCAGGGGATCGCGTTCCAGATCAGCGTGTCGGCCCGCGCGAGGCCCGCCTCGCCGAGGAAGCGGAAGAGATTGGCGGCCGTGCCGGTGGCGTTGTCGCGGGAAACGAGGCCGGTGCGGCCGATCGAGGGTCCGGGCGTCTCGAGGAGAAGCAGCAGCCGGGCGCCCACACCGCCGTCGAGGGGATCGGGATCGGGCACGGGGGCGCCACGCTCGGCGGCGATGCGTCGGGCGAGCGCGCGCAGGGGAGCGATGTGGGGGCCGTCGAGTAGCGCGCGACGAGCGTCGAGGGCGGCCGGATCGGCGAGACTCTTGGGGGCGACGGGCGGATCGTACAAGGCTCGGCCCTCCTCCCGGTCATCCGCGCCTGATGCGCATCCGCCGAAGCGGGAGAGGGCACCGCCCGGCGGGATTGTGCGAAACGACAGGTCGCCGACGCACCGCGCGGCCCGTCCGGGCCGAATGCGTCAGTCCAAAATCCCGTCCGGAAGCCGCCCCTGCACCCGGAACCGCTCGGTGCCCTCCTCCGCGGCAAGGCGGCCGCTCAGGCCCTCGGGCCCGCCGAACTGGAAGCCGATCTGCGAGGCATAGGCCGCGCAGGACGCCGCCTTGCGCCGCTCGGCCTCCGCATCGAGGCGGACCGCCCGTTCGGGATAGGCTTCGAACAGGGCCCGCAGGGGCTCCTTCGGTCGGGCGTCGCGCACCGTGTAGGGGAAATCGCGCCACCACAGCACCGGGAGGGGCGGCTGCGCGCCGCGGAAGGCGCGCACGACCTGAACGTGGTCGACATGGCCGCCGACGGCCTGCGGAGCGAGGATCAGGTCAGGCCGCGTGTCGGCCACCAGCCGCTCGAAGGCGTCGGCGAGGTTGAGGCCGACGCTGTCGTCGGGACGCAGCTCCGCGAACAGCTCCGGCGCCGAGCCGTAGCCGCGATGGGGCGCCTCGCGGAACGGGAGATGGACCGGCGCCTCGATGCCGAGGGCCTCGGCCGCCCGAACGTCCTCGGCCCGGCGCAGCGCCATGTAGTCGATCTCGGGCGGCAGCCCCTTGTCGAGTTGGCAGGCCAACGCGAAGCCCTCAGGATTCGCCACCGAGGCGGTGAAGACGGTCACCATCACGACCTGCCAGCCCTGCGCCGCCAGGCGCGCCAGCGTTCCGCCCGCGGAAAAGGCGGCATCGTCGAGATGGGGCGAGATCGCGAGCGCTATCGGCATCAGAGCAGGTGCGGCTCGGCGCGGAAGCGGCAGGACGGATCCTCGGGCAGGGTGTCGGAGAAGTCGGTCTGCGGCCGCTGCCCGGCGACCGCCGCGTAGACCTCCATGATCTGGCGCCCGACCGCACGCCACGAATAGACCCGGCGGCACTCCTCCAGCCCGTCCCGGGCGAGGCGCTGACGCAGGTCGTCGTCCTCCACCACCCGGCCGAGCGCCTTGGCGAGGGCCGGCACGTCGCCGGGATTCACGAGGAGGCCGTTCTCCCCGTCGCGCAGGCAATCCGAGACGCCCACCGAATGGGTCGAGACCACGGCGAGCCCCGAGGCCATCGCCTCCAGGATCGTGTTGGAGAAGCCCTCGGCATAGGTCGGCGAGACGAACACATCCGCCTGCCGGTAGAGGTCCGGCACGGTGTCGTAATCGGCGTAGCCGGTGAAGCGCACCTGATGCGACGTGAAGCCGATGGCCTCGGCCCGCTCGCGGGCGGCGTCCACATCGGGGCCGATGCCGGAAATCGTCGCGTCGAAGGGCTGGCCGGCCTCCCACAGCCGCTCCAGGGCGTCGAGGAAGTCGAGCACGCCTTTCCGACGGTCGACGCGGCCGTGATAGAGGAGCCGCACCGGCTCCTCGTCCTCGCGCTCCGCCTGGAAGCGCTCGCCCGGCGTGAACCGGGCGGTGTCGACGGCGCCGGGCACGATGGTGAAGCGGGCGGGGTCCGAGCCCAACCGGTCGCAGACCTCCTCGACGAAGGACGGCCCGCCGATCAGGAGGGCGTTGGCATGGGCCAGCACCTCGACCATGGCGACGCGGTGGGTCTCGCAGCAGGAGCCGACCCAGTGGCCGTCGCCGCCCTGGATCGACACCACCGTCGGCAGGCCGAGCCGCTTGCCGGCGACGAGCACCGCCCAGCCCGTGGGGTAGCCGTATTGCGCGTGCAGCACGTCGAACGGCGTCTTGGCGTGCTCGGCCTCGATGGTGGCGATGATCTCGTCGATGTCGCGCTCGAAATCGCCGCTGGTTTGCTCGCCGCGCTGCTCCAAGCCGATGACGTGGACGCCCGGCACTGCCGGGGGCGGGCCGCCGCCATAGACCCGCGTGCCGAATTCGTCGCCGCGATATTGCGAGATCATCGTGACATCGTGGCCGGCCCCCGCGACCTCGCGCAGGAGGTTCTGCGCGTAGACGCTCATGCCGGAGATCGCCGGAAAGTAACGGCGGCTGACGAAGCAGATTCTCATCAATGGGGCAGTCCGGGAACGGGGATCTCGCGGGGCGTCTCGTCCGGCCGGGGCAGGCCGGGGCCGGGACGGCGACAGGTGCGCAGATATTCGAGGGCTTGGCCCACCATCACATCGGCCCGGTGCGAGTCGCGCGACAGCTCCACGCAGACAAGCTTTTCGAACCCGATCGCGTCGAGGGCGTCGAGCACGACGGGCACGTCCATGTCGCCTTCGCCGAAGGGCAGGTGGATGTGGTCGCCCCGCTTCATGTCCTCGATCGCCACCGTGCCGAGGCGCGGGGCGAATTCGTGCACGGCCGCGGCCGGGTCGCGCTCCTGCGTGACCAAGCAATGCCCTGTATCGAGGGCGAGACGCAGCCCGGGCACGTCGATTCGCGAAAAATCGTCGAGGGTCTCGATCAGCATGCCGGGCTCGGGCTCCAGCGCGGCGATGATGCCCTTCTCGGCGGCGAACGCGGCGACCTCCCGCAGGCCCTCGACCAGCCAGCCCCGGGCCTCGTCGTGGTCCACGCCGGGCTTCGGCACGCCAGCCCAGAACGAGACGGCCTCGGAATTCAGGATCTTGCCGATCTCGATCGCCCGCTTGAGAAAGCCGACCCGCCGGGCCCGGCCCGCCGCATCCGCCGTCACCAGCGTCGGCTCGTGCTTGGCGGTGGGGTCGAGCAGGAAGCGGGCGCCGGTCTCGATCACCGAGCCGAGCTCGAGCCGGCTCAGGATGCTGGCGATGCGGTCGGCCTCGACCACCCAATTGTCCGCGAACGGATCGAGATGGTGGATGTCGAGCGTCAGGGCGACGCCGTCGTAGCCGGCATCCTTGATGAGGCGGATCGCGTCCTCGATGCGGTGATTGGCGGTGCCGTTGGTGTTGTAGGCGAAGCGGAGGGTCATGCCGACCTCCGTTCGGCCCGCCGGCCCTGGCGCTCGTAGCGGAACGGCGCGTGGTGCGATTCCGGCTCGCGGTAGAGCGGATAATGCGAGCCGACGATCTGTTCCGCGAGCGCCACGTCGAAGAGCGGCTGGCCGCCGAAGCGCTCGATGGCCTCCGGGGTCAGGCGCACGGGCAGCAGGGTGTCGGTGGGTGTGCCGAAGCGGATCAGCGGATGGTCGCGCTCGATCAGCTTCTTCGTGTTGCGCTCGCCGATCCGGTAATAACTCATGGTCTCGACCTCGAGCCCCGGCACGATCGCCTTGACCACGCCGATGCCGCCGCCCGGCGGGGAGCAATCGACGTAGAGCACATCGAAGCCCGCCGCTTCCAGCCGTTCGCGGGCGATCTTTCCGCGGGCATGACCGTCCGGTGCGGACGTGGTCGGCAAGTCCGAGAAGGCCTTGGTGCTGGCTTGCGAATAGACCGTCTCGCTCAGGACCCCGCGCAATTCGGCGGGCGAGAAGTCGATCCAGGCGAGCATGGCCTGGAGCGCACGGCTCTCCTCCAGGTCGAGGCTCGGCAGGGCCTTCTGGATGAAGGACTCGACGTAGCCGGGGGGCGCCACCGTATCGGCGAGCGCCAGCGGCCCGTGCCCGAAGGTTTTTCGCACCCGCGCCGCCTGGAACTCCAAGAGCGCCTTGCGCAGAGCGCGCTCGCGATCGGGGTCGCAGGCCTCGCCGCAGGCCGACAGCGCGATGGGGGCCGGCGTGCGGGCCGGATCCTCGTCGTAGCCGACGACGTAGAGATTGGTCATGCCGAATTGGTCGGTGGCGAACTTCGGCAGCGCCCGGATGCCGAGGCTCTCCAGGCGATCGAGCATGGCGCGGGTCTCGGGGCCGATGCCGTCGAGGTCCAGCATCACGCCCTGATCCAGCGCCCGGAACAGCAGGCCGTTGCCGTCGCGCTGGAGCATCTCCAGCAGGCCGTGACCCAGGGCGAAGTCCACGTCCGGCCCGGCGCCGAGGCCGTTGGTGATGAGATTGGTGAAGGGCTGGTAGCCCTGGCGCAGCTCGAAGTAATCCGTCGCCGCCACGTCGAGGGGGGCCCAGACGGACTCACCGGTCCGCGCCCGTATCGCCTTCGTCCAGTCCAGCGGCGTATCGCGGTCGACCGGCGACCCGGCGGGCAGGCCGAGCGTCAGCGGATCGGCCACCGCCCCGGCGCCGTAGACGCGCACGAGATCGTGGTAGGAGCGCTGATCCTCGTTGTCGCCGCCCCGCGCGCGCAGGCGCGGCAGCAGCGCCACGGAGGGCATCAGATTCTCGGCGATCTCGGCGACCGCCCCGATCAGCGCCTCGTCGTCGGTGGCGCCGTAGCCGATGCCGGAGGGCATGGCGCCGACATAGAACGGATCTTCGAGGAAGAGCGCCACGAACCAAACCGGAATGCCGGTGCGGTCGAGGCCGGCGAGGTTGAACCCGACGACCCGGCCCTCGGGCAGCACGTCAAGGTAGGCGCGCACCGGCTCGGGCAGCCGTTCGGGCAGGCCCTCGATGACGCGCGGGGCGCCGCGTCGATAGGCGCGCGGCGCGGCGAGCGTCGCGTGGCGGACGCGGTCGTCCCGGTCGAGGGTCTCGGTCATGTCCGTTCCGATCCTAGAGCCGCCCCTTCCCATCCACGGCCCTCATCCTGAGCTGCTGCGCAGCAGCCACGAAGGAGGCCTCCGGTAATCCTGCGATCATGGGAGGCCTCCTTCGAGGCTGAGCCGACGCTCAGCACCTCAGGATGAGGGGGAGTGTAGGGGATGGGGCGAATGTCCTTCCTAATCACGTCAGGCCGCATCGCGGCCCGCCGGCGTGCCGGCCGCCGCGTAGGCACGGGCGATCAGCCGCATGGTGTGAAGGTCGCGCTCGGCGTCCCAGGCGGCGCGGGCTTCCGGCTCGCGCAGGGCGCGGCCGAAGGCGCGCACCTGTTCGAGGAAGGGCGAGGCCTGGGTGTCGAAGCGGATCGGCACGCTCCGGCCGCTCGCGCCGTCGGTGAACGTCACCGAGCCGCCCGCGGTCTGGCCCATCGTGTCGATGGCGGTGAGCAGGCCCTTCGTGCCGACCACCTCCAGGCGGCGGCGCGGCAGGGCGTCCGGGCAATTGTAGGCGACGTTGAGCTGGGCCAGCGCCCCGCCCTCGGTGCGACCGATCAGCAAGGCACCGTCATCGACGGCGTAATCCTGGGCGCGGGCCTGGGTCATGGCGGCGATCTCGACGAGCGGCTCGCCGAGGAGGAAGTCGACGAGGTCGAGGCCGTGCGGCGCCAGATCCATCAGGGCGCCGCCGCCGGCCTGGGCCGGGTCGATGCGCCAGTTGGGCTGGCCCTGGAACGAGGTCCAGGCCCGGTCGAGCCAGCAGGCATAGACGATGCGGATCGCCGTCACCGTGCCGATCCGCCCCTCGCGGATCGCCGCGCGCATCGCGGCATGGCCGGGATGGTGACGCTGGTCGAAGGCGGTGCCGTAGAAGGCGCCCGTCCGGCGCACCGCCGCCGCCATCGCCTCGGCATCGGCGAGCGTCGCCGCCATCGGCTTCTCGCAGAGCACCGCCTTGCCGGCGGCGCAGAGCGCCTCCACGGCGCCGCGGTGGAGATGGTTCGGGGTGGCGATGTAGACCGCCTCCACCTCCGGCTCGGCGATCAGGCCGGCCAGATCGGCATGGGCCCGTGCGCCCTCGGCTTCCGCCGCCTCTCGGGAGGCGGCGCCGGGATCGGCCACCGCGACGAGGCGATGCCCGGCGGCACGGATACCGGGCGCCATGTAATCGCGGGCGACCCAGCCATAGCCGACGATGCCCCAGCCGACGGATTGCGTCATCTCGGCCATCACCACCGCTCCGGCAGATCGACATATTCACGCCGCCGCACCCGATCGACCTCGGGCGCGTCGGGTGTGCCCTTCCAGACGATCGCCTGCGGGCCGTCGGAACGGAGCGGGTAGGTGGCCTGATCGGCGTATTCCGCCTCGTAGCGCTCGGACGGCCAGCGGATCGCGTAGCCTTCGGCTTCGGGTGCGTAGAGCGGGTTGAGGTGGAGCTGCGCGTCCGGAGGCGGCAGGGTGATGCCGTCGATCACGGCGCGCGGCGCCGGACGCATGCCGGGGCCCGCCACGACGGAGAACGCCTCGCAGGTCTTGAGATGGCCGGGCTCCTGCGGCTGCGGCGCGCGGGCCTCGACCAAGGCGCGGGTCAGCTCGGCATCGTCGTAGACCAGGGCGTCGGGGAAGAGTTCCTCGATCTCGGCGGACGAGATCGCCTTGCCGGCGGAGAAGCCGGGACGGCCGCTGTTGTGGATATGGCTCACGGCGAGCCAACCGTCCTCGCCCGCGGTCTTGCGCAGGCAGGCCAGCACGCCGGGCTTGTCGTCGAGGAAGTAGAAGGCATCGTTGCAGATCACGAGATCGACCGGCGCGTCGGCGATCGGCCAATGCGGTGAGGCGGCGTCGAAACAGACGAACTGCGCCTCCTCGCCGACGACCCAGTGCCGGGCGACCCAGAGCTTGGCGAATACCACGTCGCCTCCGGCCACCTTCACGTCACGGCGCTTCAGCTCGCGCAGGTAATGGCCGATGCCGCAGGCCAGTTCGAAGGCGCAGACCGGGGCGTTCCAATGCGCCTCCAGCAGGCTCAAGCCCGCCAGGAAGGTCGGGTCGGTCCAGCGGTTGACGAAGTAATCGCCGACCCGGCCCCACCCCAGGAGATCGACCGCCCCGCGCAGGGTCGTCGTCTCGCGCTCGGCGATGAGCCGGCGCAGATCGTCCGGATCGGCCGGCGGACCGGTCCACCAATCGTCCTGATCCGCGAGCAGCAGGATCAGCGCCTCGTCCTCGCGGCCCGCATCAAGGGCTTCGAGCGCCACCGCGATCAGCTTTTCACGGCCGGTGCGCAGATACGGGATGCCGTCGATCACCGGCCAGCGCGCCCCGGTCTCGACGTCGCGCAGGGCATGCGCGCCGTCGGCCTTCAGCGGATGACCGGTCACGGGAGAGAGCAGATCGAAGGGGATCATGGCCGGAGCAGCCGAGGGATGCGCTGTGTCACGGAATCCGCATATCGGTCAGCACGCGATCCTGGAAAGCCTTCACCGGCCCGGCATGGACCAGTTCCATCTCGCCCAGCACCGTGTCCATGGTGAGCGAGGCCGCCCGCAGATGCTGGGCGATCTGCAGGACGCGGTCGATGGAATCGGCGGCGTGGAAGGCGCGTCCCTCCGCCGTCGCGTCGTCGGGCAGGACGAGGCGGGCCGCCGCCACGGTTTCCCGCAGCTCCGATTCCAGTTCGTCGAGCGCCCATTGGGAGCAGCGTCCGACGATCGGCCAGAGGTGATCGCCCAGCAGCATCTCGCCGGTGAAGCCGGCATCCGGCATCGCGGCGTTGTGGAAGTGATGCGCCATCGCGGCGAGGAACACGGTGGTCGGATCGGCCCGGTAGAACGGGCTGAGCAGGACACCGTAAACCGCCACGACGAGGCAATGCTCGGCGTGGTTCTCCGGCGGCTCCAGCAGGATGCGCGGCTTGCCCGGACAGGTCACGCCCGCCCGCGGCTGCTGCGCGAGCGCACCGACGAACGCGGGCACGGGCCCGGCCGGCAGATCGGCCGGGCGGCGCAGGGCATCCCGCAGGCGCTCCCGCAGCGCCGGATCGAGCGGCTCGGACACCGCATCGAGCCCCGCCACGAGGATGTCGGACGCTTGAGTCTCGTTAAGGCCCGCTGCGGCGAGAAACGCCGCGTCGAGATCGCAGAGCCGCGCGGCCGCAAGCGCCTTGGCGGTGATGTCGAGGGCGACGGTTTCGGGGCGCGCGCCGCCGGTCAAGGCCGACCAGCCCTGGGCGAACAAGCGCTCGGCGATCGAGCCGTCACGGCCCGCCGAGCGGACGCGCTTCAGGTCGCCCAGCTCGACGAGGAGGTCCCGCAGCGCCAGGGGCGCCGCGGGCTCGATCTGAGAAGAATCCGCCACGGGCGGGACTTCCTCAGTGCACGCCCAGCCAATCGAACAGCATCCGCTGCTGCTTGCCGAAATCGTGCTCAGGTCCATGACCGTTCTTGACCATCGGCGCCTTGAAGAAGGTCGAGAGCTGCTCCTGCACACCGCCGTCGCCGCGGGTCTTGGCGAGGTCCAACACGCGGGCGATCTCGATGACGAGCGGAGCGGCCAGGATCGAGTCCTTGCAGAGGAAGTTGACCTTGATCTGCATCCGCTGACCCATGAAGCCGGTGACGTCGATGTTGTCCCAGGCTTCCTTGTCGTCACCGCGCGGGCGGTAATAGTGAATGTGCACCAGATGGTCCTCGACCGGGTAGCCGAGGATCGAATCGAGCACGGTGCCCTTGGTGTTGAGCTTGGACTGGAGCGAGTCCTTGTCGTTCAGCGCCAAGCCGTCGCGGTTGCCGAGGATGTTGGTCGAGAACCAACCGTCGACATGGAGCGCGCGGGCCTTGAGCGCCGGCGCCAACACCGTCTTCATCATGGTCTGGCCGGTCTTGCCGTCCTTGCCGGCGACCGGCACGTTCAGCTCGCGGGCGAGCTCCAAGAGGGCCGGCACGTCGGCGGCGACGGAGGGGGTGAAGTTGGCGTAGGGCACGCCACTCTTGATCGCCGCATAGGCGTAGAGCATCGCCGGCGAGATCGACTCGTCGCTCGAATCCAGCCCCTTCTCGAACGCTTCCGAGGAGTTGAGCACCGCCTGCGACAGGTCGGGCCAGCGCTCGGTCGAGGCGAGATTCACCACGACGACGTCGTCGAGGTTGCTCTCCTTGCGGAAGCGGTTGAGGTCGTTGGCGATGACCGAGACGGCCTCGCGGTGGTCCTTGGCGACGATGCGGTTGCCGCCATCGATGTTCTTGCAGAACTTCGCCGAGCCGACCGCCGGCCAGGGGGTGATGCCCTTGAGCGCCTGGGCGCCGTTCTCGATATCCTCGCGGGTCAGCACGCCGTGACCGGTGGCGGCGGAGGCGAGGTCGTCGCCATTCAGGTCCCAGCCGCCGAACACCAGATCCTTGTAATCGGCCATGCCCGGCACGGGCACACCTGCGAGCGGCAGGCCGTCCAGACGGTTCGAGCCGGACTTGATCGTCTCGATTCCGGCGATGGCGGTCGTCGCGACCGCACCGCCCATGCCAACGAACGCCACTCCGACGCGTCGACCGGTCTGAATGCCCATGTACCCGACTTTCTGCTGTGTGGCGCTGACGCCTTAGGATGAACCCTAACTGGCCGCCGCGCGGCCCATGACAACTAGGGTCCCGGTAGAGCGTTCCGGCGGTCTGAGCGCCTTGTTTGACGCAGGGGGACGTCGCAGGGGGCCCCGCGATATCGTTAAAATAACGTAAACACAGTAGCTTAACGGCCCATTAACGCGACCACGTTTGTATCACGAGGTGGTCCCATTGTGGTCACACCCGGCGGCGAAACACCGACCGGTCAAAAGAAGCCCGGCCGAAAAGAACGCCGAGGCACCAACAAGGAAGACCGATGGGGGTTTACCCGGAGCCGGCGCACCGCGCCGACGACGTGAGCCGACTCGTGCCTTGCGGGTCGGTCGCTGATACTGACGCCGTCGCGCGTCGCAACGCGTCTCGGGCCGGCTCTGCCGCCCGCCTCTCGCTCGCGGTGTTCGCGGGCCTCCTCTTGCTGTCCGTCCCGCGCGCGGCCGATGCGTCCTTCGAGAGCGAGTCCGCCAGGATGCCGGCTCCGTCGATTCCGGCCCTGGTGCGGGCCGACCTCCGCCCGGTCGGCGCCGAGCCCGAATGGGGCGGAGCGGCCCTCCTCGACCAGGACGACGCCGTGACCACGCCGATCCAGCGCATCCAGGGTGCGATGACCGGATCCCGCGAGGGCGAGGACACGGTGCTGCGCTTCGGCGACATGAGCGTTTCGCGCGATCTGGCGGCGACCATCGTTCGGGCCTCGGAGGCGACCGGCGTGGATCCGGTTTACATGATGGCGCTCGCCGACAAGGAATCGAGCTTCGACACCGACGTGAAGTCCTCCGCCTCCTCGGCTCAGGGGCTGTTCCAGTTCGTCACCGGCACTTGGCTGGAGATGATCCGCACTTACGGCGCGCGGTACGGACTTGAGACGGAGGCCGCCGCCGTGAAGGGTCGCGGCGGGGCCATCACCATCGCCGATGCCGGGCTGCGCAAGCGCGTGCTCGACCTGCGCAACGACCCCTACGTCGCCGGGCTGATGGCGGGCGAACTGATCAAGCGCGACCGCGCCCGCATCGAGGCCCGGATCGGACGCGCCCTCAAGACCACCGAGCTCTACCTCGCCCACTTCCTCGGCACGGCGAGCGCCGGCAAATTCCTCTCGCTCAGCGCCGAGGATCCGGACAAGGTTGCCCAGAAGGTGTTCGGCCGCGCCGCGCGGGCCAACCGCTCGATCTTCACGGCCAAGGCCGGCGGCAAGCGCCGCAGCCTCACGGTGGCCGAGGTCCACGAGCGGCTCGACGGCATGATCGATCAGCGGATGAACCAGTATCAGGCCATCGCCGCCTTGGCCGGCCAGCCGCAGGAAGAGGTGTCCGACACCCCGATCCTCGACGCCCGCCTGCGCCTCGACGGGGTGGTCGCCCCCGCCCTCGCGACCCACACGGTGCAGTGATCCCTCGGGTTTCCGGGGGTCGCGCCACGTCCTGCCGAAGCCCGGTGCCCTCCCGGCGTTTCCCGTTGCCGAGAGTGCCGCAGCGCTCAATGTCCGACGGGCGCCTGCCCGCCGGGCTTGGTGCTCTTGAGGAGAAGCGCCAACGGCACCGCGGTCATCGCCATGATCGAGAGCACCTTGAACACGTCGATATAGGCCCAGAGCGCCACCTGGGTCTGGAGCTGCTGGGCGATCCAGGCCAGGGCCTGCCGTTCGGCATCCGGCCCGGCGAAGCCGCGCTGCGAGAAGTAGGCGGTCGCTTGGCCGAGGGTCTCCCGATAGGCGGGCTCGACCGAGGAGACGTGCTCGCCGAGGCGGCTCTGGTGGAATTGCTGGCGATAGGCCAGCGTGTTCTGGGCGATGCAGACCCCGATCGAACCGCCGACATTGCGGGCGACGTTGATCAGCGCCGAGGCCTGATCGGTCCGGCCCTTGTCGATGCCCTGATAGGAGGCGGAGGTGATCGACAGGAAGATCATCGGCAGGCCGATGCCGATATAGATCCGCGACCACATGAAGAATGAGAAGCTCGACTGGCCGTTGAGCCGGGTGAGGTCGAGCATACCGACGGCGATGACGCAGGCGCCCGTGGCGATCAGCCATTTCGGCTGGATGAAACCGGACAGCCGCCCGGCCACGAACATCATCACGACGGTCACCGCCCCGCCGGGACCGAGCACGAGGCCGGACAGGGTCGCGGTGTAGCCGTAGAGCTCCTGGGTGAGCTGGGGCAGGAACTGCGTAGTCGAAATCAGGATCGCGCCGGTGGCGAGCATCACGAGGAAGCAGGCGCCGAACTGACGCCGTCCGATCAGGCGCAGATCCACCACCGGATTGTCCCGGGTGAGCAGCCAGGGGATCATCGCCGCGAAGGCGAGGCCGGCGATGAGCGCGAAGGTCACGATCAGGTTCGAGCCGAACCAATCCTTCCGCTGGCCCTCGTCGAGCACGACCTCCAGCGCCCCGAGAAAGGTCGCGACCAGCAGGAAGCCGACGAGATCGAAGCGCACGCCCTGTTCCCGAAGGCGCCGACGTTCCGCCACCGCCTTCGGCGGATCCTCGATCACCCAGTACATCAGACCGAGCGCGCCGAGGCCGATCGGGCCGTTGATGAGGAAGCACCAGTGCCAGGACGCGTTGTCGGAGAGCCAACCGCCGATGGTCGGCCCGATGGCGGGTGCCACGACGATGGCGACGCCGTAGAGGGCGAAGGCTTGGCCTCGCTTCTCCGGCGGGAACGAGTCGGCGAGGATCGACTGGGCCAGCGGCGCCATGCCGCCGCCGCCGAGGCCCTGGAGCACGCGGAAGAAGAGGAGCGATTCGAGGCTCCAGGCGAAACCGCACAGGATCGAGGAGAGCGTGAACACCCCCACGCTCCAGAGGAAGAACGCCTTGCGGCCGTAGCGCTTGGCGAGGAAGCTCGATGCGGTGAGCGTGACGGCGTTGGCTACGAGGTAACTCGTAACGACCCAGGCCGCTTCGTCCGGCCCGACGGCGAGGCCGCCGGAAATGTAGCGGAGCGCCACGTTGGCGATGGTGGTGTCGAGCACCTCCATGAAGGTCGCGAGCGCCACGACGACCGCGATGATCCACGGATTATGTCCGCCCGCCGCTGTCGCGGTTCCGTCGGCGGCGGTCGCCGCGCTCACCGGACTTTCACCGTCGGCACGATCGACATGCCGGGTCCGATGGCCACGTCCTGCGGCCAGTCCTCGACGGTGATCTTGACGGGGATGCGCTGGGTCACCTTCACGTAGTTGCCGGTGGCGTTCTCCGCCGGCAGCAGGCTGAAGGCGGTGCCGGAGCCGGGCTGCACCGAAGCGACGTGGCCGCTGATCGCGCGGCCCGGATAGGCGTCGATCTCGATCTCCACCGGCTGACCGGGGCGCATGTCGGTGACCTGCGTCTCCTTGAAATTGGCGACGACCCAGATGTCGTCGGGCACGAACATCGACAAACTCTGCCCGGCTTGCGCGTATTGCCCCCTGGCGCCGGTCAGCCGGACGACGCGGCCCGCCTGCGCCGCGGTGAGCGTGGTGTAGCCGAGGTTCAACGTTGCCTGGGCGCGCTGGGCCTCCGCCTGGGCGAGGCTTGCCTGCGCGCTCGCCTTCTGCGCGTCGAGCGCGCCGATCTGCTTCTGCGCCGCGACGACGCTGGCTTTGGCGCGGCTGAGATTGGCCTGCTGCTGCTGGAGGTTCGAGGTCGATTGCTGCGATTGCTGGACCGTGCCGGCGCCGCGCTGGGCGAGCGTACGGTACCGATCGGCGTCCTCGTTGGCGAATTGGAGCGCGGCCTCGGCCTGATCCACCTGCGCCTTCGCCACGTCGATCTGGGCCCGCTGCGCCTCCACCTGCGCGTCGATGTTGCGGATCGAGGCCTCCGCCGCCGCGACTTGGGCGTTCGCCTGATCGAGGGCGATGCGATAATCGCGCGGGTCGATCCGGAACAGGACGTCGCCGGGCACCACGTGCTGGTTGTCGGTGACCGGCACATCGACGACGTAGCCGGAGACCTTGGGGGCCACCGCGAATTGCCGCGCATCGACGAAGGCGTCGTCGGTCGATTCGTAAGGGTGGATCGCCGAAAGCCAGTAGAGATAGCCCGCCATCCCCAGCACGATCAGGACGATCCCGCCGAGGACGAACCAGAGCGGATGCCGCCGCAGGATGTTGGGTCGCTTCTCTTCGGGTTCGGTGTCGTCACCTTGGGAGGCGGACGCGTCCTGGGACGCCGCTTCGCCGCTCTCCTTGAGCGCGCGCGACTCGTCCGAGCCGGGCGCGCGCAGGGTCTCGTCGGTCCGGGCATGGCCGGACGGGGGCTGCCGTTCGTCGAGCATCGTTCATGGAGCCTGCGCGAGGGGCCGACTCGCCCAGGCTCGCGCGAAAGAAAAAAGCCACCCGCCTCACGGGATTAAAATCGAATCCGCCTTCCGGTTCCGCTTCTGCGATGTCGCGGTGCGGAACGAGGCCGCGCAGGGCAGCGTTCAGCGAAGGCCAATCCCAGGGAACGACCCCGGGAACCATGGAGACGGCGCCATGACCTCCGGCCCCTCCCCGCTGCCCCCCACCTCGACCTCCGGCGTGCCTCTCGTCGGCACCGCACGCCTCGACGCGATGAGCGCGATGCTCGCCCGCAACTGGTGGCTGGTGGCCCTGCGCGGGGTGCTGGCGATCCTGTTCGGCGTGGTCGCCTTCGTGGCGCCCGGCGCCTTCGTACTGTCGCTGGTGCTGTTCTTCTCCGCCTACATGGTCGTGGACGGGGCCTTCGCCATCGCCGCCGCGATCCGGGCGGCGCAGCGCCACGAGCGCTACGGCTTCCTGCTGCTCGAAGGTCTCGTCGACATCGCCGTCGGCGTGGCCGCCTTCCTCGTGCCGGCGGCCGCGGTCTGGGCTTTCGTCTACCTCGTCGCCTTCTGGGCGCTGCTGAGCGGCAGCCTGATGGTCGCGGCGGCGTTTCGCCTGCATCGGCATTACGGGCGCTGGTGGTTCCTCCTCGGCGGAATCGTCTCGGTGCTGTTCGGAATTCTGCTCCTGATCAATCCCGGGATCTCGGCCCTGGTGCTGACATGGTGGCTCGGCGCCTACGCGTTCGCCTTCGGCGTGGCGTTGCTCATTCTCGCGGTCTCCCTGCGGGGCCGTCACACCGGATCGGTCGCGCCCGCACGGCCTTGACCGGCGGATGACGGCAGCCCTGCGTGTCCTTCCGGCCACCGGGTTCGTTGCTGCGCGGCGGCCGGGGCTTCCCCCGTAGCCCGAGCCCTCGTCCCTCCGCTAAGGTCGCCCTCGGGGTCCTCAATCGGGGGGAGTTGCGGGCGTGAACGGGTCTCGATGACGGCACAGGGACCGGACAGCCCGGACGGCGCGGGACGCGATCGAAACGACGCGCAGGACGCTGCCCGCGAGGCGGCGCGGACCGCGGGTCTGCTGGCACGCCAGCTCGGTCGTCTCGCGGGCAGTGCCGGCCGCAGCCTCTGGCGGCAGAGCCGGGACGCGGCGCGAAAGGCCGGTACGGCCGCCGGATCCGCGGCGGACGCCGCCGCGCCGATCTTCCGCCGCGACGGCAGCCCGGCCCGGACACGAACCGCAGAGGAGATGCCGGCGCGAAGGCAGGCGCCGGCCTCGAATTCCGGATCGCCCGCGATCCGCTCCGGGCTTATCGGTCGGCTGCGTCGCCGCCCCCTGATCGCCGTGGCCCTGGTCGCCCTCCTGCTGCCCATCGCGGTGCTGGCAGCCTATGTCCTGGCCGCCTTCGCGACGCTGCCGCCCCTGGGCGGCGTCGTCCCCGAGGCCGGGCAGAGGGCCCTGGTGGTCGAAGCCGATGATGGCCGCACCTTCGCCACCCGCGGTGTCTTTCAGGGCGAGAAGCTGACCGAGAAGACCCTGCCGCCCCGGCTCGCCGAGGCGATCGTGGCGATCGAGGACCGGCGCTTCTACAGCCATTGGGGCATCGACCTGCGCGGATTGATGCGCGCGCTGTGGCGCAACGCCGCCGGCGGCGGCGTGCGCGAGGGCGGCTCGACCATCACCCAGCAATATGCCCGCCTCACCTCGCTCAATCAGGAGAAGACGCTCCGTCGCAAGATCCAGGAGGCGTTCCTGGCGCTGCGCCTGGAGAGCACGATGTCGAAGCCGGAGATCCTGGTCGGCTACCTCAACACCGCCTATTTCGGCGCGGGCGCCTACGGGGCGGATGCCGCGGCCCGGCGCTATTTCGGGCACGGCGCGCAGGGGCTGACCCTGCCGGAGGCCGCGATGCTGGCAGGTCTCGTGCGCGCGCCCTCGCAGCTCGCACCGACCCGCAATTTCGGCGGCGCCAAGGAGCGGGCCGACCTCGTGCTCCAGGCGATGGTCGAGACCGGCGCGATCAGCCAGGCCGAGGCCGACAAGGCGCGCAAGGAGAAGCTCACCCTCCACACGCCCTCCGAGACGCCGCCCGGCGCCAATTACTATCTCGACGCGCTTCAGGCCGACGTGCGGCGCCTGACGCAGGAGCCCGGCGACATCACCGTGCGCTCGACCCTCAATCTCGACCTCCAGAGTCTGGCCGAGGGCGTGCTCGCCCGTCGCCTCGATGCGGAAGGAGCCAAGAAGAAGGTCGGCCAGGGCGCGCTGGTGGCGCTCGCCCCCGACGGGGCGGTACTCGCCATGGTGGGGGGGCGCGACTACGAGGACAGTCAGTTCAACCGCGCGACCCAGGCCAAGCGGCAGGCGGGTTCGCTCTTCAAGCTGTTCGTCTACCTCGCCGCCTATCAGAAGGGCTACTTCCCCGACAGCGTGCTGGTCGACCGCCCGACCCAGATCGGCGAGTGGGAACCGCAGAATTCCAACAACCGCTTCCGGGGGGCGCTGCCGCTGCGCTCGGCCTTCGCGCTCTCGGTCAACACCATCGCGGCCCAGCTCGGCGACGAGGTCGGCATGCCGGCGGTCATCGCCGAGGCCCGCCGGCTCGGCGTCCAGACCGAGCTGCCCAACGTTCCGAGCCTCGCCCTCGGCTCGGCGGACGTGACCCTCATCGACATGACCCGCGCCTATGCCGGGGTGTTGGGACCGGGCGTGCCGGTCGAGCCCTATCTCGTGCGCGCGATCAAGGGCGGCGTCCCGCAACCGCTCTACCAGCGCAGCCCGCCGAAGCCGGGCGCGGCGATGGACGCTCAGGTGCAGACCATGATCCTCGACTCGCTCCAGGCGGTGGTGGATTCGGGCACGGGCAAGGCCGCGCGGGTCTCCGGCGTCGCGGTGGGCGGCAAGACCGGCACCAGCCAGGATTTCCGCGATGCGTGGTTCGTCGGGCTGACGCCGGACATGATCGTCGGCGTCTGGGTCGGCAACGACGACAATGCGCCGATGAACAAGGTGACCGGCGGCGACATCCCGGCCCGCGTCTTCCACGATTTCGTCGAGCGGGCCCAGAAGGTGCTCAAGGGTCGCAAGCGCCCGGCTCCCTCGGCGGCGCGGGCCGAGACCGTGCCGGCGACCGCGGTCGCCCCGGCACCTGCTCCCCCCCTGCCGCCTGCCCCGATCCCGAATGCCGGCGGCGAGGTGCGCGGCGTGCCCGAAGTGGTCAATACGGGCACCCTCTCGATTCGCGGCCGCACGGTGCGCCTCCTCGGCGTCGTCGGCGAAGGCGGGGCGCTGGCCCGCCAACTCGCCCGATACCTGAGGCGACGCGAGGTGGTCTGTTCGGGAGAGGCCGAGATGCGCTGCCGCCTCGACGGCGACGACCTCGCCGCCCTGATCGTCACCGCCGGCGGGGCACGGGCGACCGAGGACGCGCCTCCCGACCTCATCGAGGCCGAGGATCAGGCCCGCGCCGAGCGGGCGGGCTTGTGGCAGCGGGAGCGCTGAGGGCGCCCGCGCCGAGACCGTGGAAACCGCCGTCGCGGCCTCGGCACCGTGAGCCGGCCTAAGCCGAAATTAACTTACATCAATCAGCGTCGGCCCGGACTGAGCAAAACCCGAGGCCGAGAAAGTGACGATTGTCGCCGATACCCGCATCCTCCTGAAGGTCGTCCTGCCGTTCGGCTTCCTCGTCGCGACATCGATCGGATCCGTGATTGTCGCCGGTCGGACCCTGAATGCCGTCGTCGAGCAGACCCGCCACCTCACCGATGTCCAGGCCGTGCGCCAGGAGAACATCCTGCGGACTCAGATCACCCTCGCCGAGGCGACGATTCAGAACCGCAACATCATCATCGAGACCGATTTCGAGAAGAAGGGCGAGCACAAACTCCGCCAGGAGAAGGCGATCCAGGCAACCTATGCCGCGATCGACCGGCTGATCGAGCTCTCCGATACTTCGGAGCGCCGCACGTACAATCAAGAGATGCGCCAGTCGGCTCAGACCTTCTTTGAAATCCTCACGCGCTCGACCGAGCTCGGCCTGCGTTACGACAGTCTCAGCGCGACGAAAGTGGCGCAGGAAGAGGGCGCGCCGGTCCGCGCCCGACTGCGGCAACTGATCGACGATCATATCGCCCGGATCGATCGCGAGATGCAGGCCGAGAAGCAGGCCGTCATCGACGAGACGTCGAGCGCCCGGACGATTCAGATCGTCGGCTCGACTGTGGCGCTGCTCCTGGCGCTCGCCCTCGCGGCGGCCATCGTCGTGTTCGGCATCACCCGCCCCCTCGCACGGCTCGTCGCCGTCCTGCGCCGGATGGCCGAGGGGGAGATCGAGGCGAATATCCCGGAAGCGCGACGCGGCGATGAGATCGGTCAGGTCGGCCGCGCCGTCGAGCGGATCAAGGACATGGTCGCCCGCAAGGCCGCCGAGGAGGCCGAGCGGCGCCAGATCGCCGATACGGCGGCGGCGGAGGCGCGGCAGCGCACGATGATCGAGTTGGCGGACCGGTTCGAGCAGGCCGTCGGCGGCATCGTCGGCATCGTGTCGGATTCCGCCACAGAGCTTCAGGCCACCGCCTCGACCATGAATGCGACGGCGACCGAGACCGCGAGCCAGGCCGGCACCGTCGCCGCGGCCGCCGAGGAGGCGGCTGCCAACGTCAACACCGTCGCCGCGGCCGCCGAGGAGGCGGCTGCCAACGTCAACACCGTCGCGGCGGCGGCGGAGGAACTCGGCGCATCGGTGGAGGAGATCGGCCGGCAGGCGTCGAGTTCCGCCGCACTGGCACAGGCGGCGGTCACCGCGTCTGGCGACACCTCGGCCATGGTGCACGAACTCGACGGGGCGGTGGCGCGCATCGGCGACGTGGTCGGCCTGATCTCGTCCATCGCCGGACAGACCAACCTGCTGGCGCTGAACGCCACCATCGAGGCGGCGCGAGCCGGGGAGTCCGGGCGCGGCTTCGCGGTCGTCGCGGCGGAGGTGAAGGAACTCGCCGGCCAGACCGCGCGGGCGACGGAGGAGATCGCCCAGCAGATCGGTCGCATCCAGAGCGCGACCGGTCAGGCGGTCTCGGCGATCGGCGGCATCACCACCCGCATCCGCGACATCGACAATGTGGCCGCCGGCATCGCGGCGGCGGTCGAGCAGCAGGGCGCGGCGACGCGGGAGATCGTCCGCAACGTGGCCCAGGCCTCCGCGGGCGCCTCCGCGGTGACCGGCAACATCGCGGGCGTCGCGGGAGCGGCGGAGGAGACCGGTGCGGCGGCGATGCAGGTGCTGGGCGCAGCGGGCGAACTCTCGCGCCAGTCCGAGCAGCTGCGCGGCGAGGTCGCCCGCTTCCTCGCCACGGTGCGGGCGGCCTGACCGCCGCGCCGTCCTCCCCCGAGGGACATTGCTTGTGACCGTCCGACCGCTCCCGAAAGCCGGGGCCGCCTTTCGCGTTGATCGTCTAACGGAACGGCGGCTCGTCGAAGCTCCGGAGCTTGCGCGAATGCAGCCCGGCCCGATCGGCGCGCAGCGTGTCGAGGGTGGCGAGGCCGATCTGGAGATGCTCGGTCACGGCCCGCTCGTAGAAGGCGCTGGCCGAGCCCGGCAGCTTGATCTCACCGTGGAGCGGCTTGTCCGAGACACAGAGCAGCGTGCCGTAGGGCACCCGCAGGCGGAACCCCTGCGCCGCGATGGTGCCGCTCTCCATGTCGACGGCGATGGCCCGCGACAGGTTGATCGGCCGTCGCTCCTGGCTGAAGCGAAGCTCCCAGTTGCGATCGTCGTAGGTGACGACGGTGCCGGTGCGCAGCCGCCGCTTGAGAGCCTCAGCCCGTTCCCCGGTCACCGCCGCGGCGGCCGATTGCAGGGCGATCTGCACCTCGGCGAGGGCCGGCACCGGGATGTCCGGGGGCACGAGGTCGTCGAGGATGCGGTCGCGGCGAAGATAGCCGTGGGCCAGTACGTAATCGCCGATGGTCTGCGATTGGCGCAGGCCGCCGCAATGGCCGACCATCAGCCAGCAATGCGGGCGCAGCACCGCGAGGTGGTCGGTGATGGTCTTCGCGTTGGAGGGACCGACGCCGATATTGACGAGGGTGGTGCCCTGCGGTGCCCCGTCCGGCCCGCGGGCGACGAGGTGGTAGGCCGGCATCTGAAACCGGTGCCAGGGCGAGGCGGCGATCAGCGCATCCGGGTCGGCGCCGGCCGCATCCCCGCGCGAGACCGTCACGCCGCCCGGCAGGACGAGGCGTTCCCCCTCCCCCGCGGCCAGACGGTCCAGCGCGTGGCGGACGAAGTTATGGACGTAGCGGTGGTAATTGGTGAGCAGGATCCAGGGCTGGATCTCGCTCCAATCCGATCCGGTATAGTGGACGAGCCGGCGCAGCGAGTAATCGGTGCGGATCCCATCGAACAGGGCGAGCGGACGCGGCTCCCCCGGATGCTCGACCCACAGCCCGTCGGCGACCTCGTCGCCTACGACGGAGAGGAGCGGCACCGGGAACAGGGCGGCGAGATCGCTGGCACTGACGCCGCTGCCGCCGAGATCGGTGCCGGGCTCGACCACGTAGGGGTAGGGAATCTCCTGGGCGGACAGGCCGACCTCGATCGCCGCGCCGTAATCGCGCACCAGCGGGCGCAGCTGCTCCAGCAGGTAGGCGCGGAAATAGCCGGGCTGGGTCACCGTGGTGGCGTAGAGGCCCGGTGCCTGGAACTTGGCGGTGGCGCGCTCCAAACGGGGCAATGGTCCCGTCGGCCGGTAGGACAGGCGCAGTTCCGGATAGCGGAACCGCAGCCGCTCCTCCGGGGCGGGCGGCTGGCGCGTCTCGAGGTAGCGCGCGAGCGCGGCCCGGAGCGCCTGGGTCGCCCCCGTATGCAGGGCTTCCAGCCGCTCGACGGCGGCCTCCGGATCGGCGATCGCCTCCATCGGCCGCAACTCGTCGCTGAGCATGCCCCCTCCCCTTCGGCTGTGGCGACCTCTACATCGGCCCGGGCCCGGCGGCGGACAAGCCGCTCGGAGAGGGACGGCGAGCGGGCGACGGCGCATGAGGGATCAGACCGCAATGCATGAACATGCCGAGCGCCGCCCCGGCGAGGAGACGGTCGCGCTGCCCGAAGGCTACGATGCCGGGCTCTACTTCATCGGCCGGGTGCGCACGCCCTGGGCGAGCCGGGCCGAATGCCCGAAGAACGGCCGCCAGACCGAGGCGGTCTGCACCCTGGAGGTCGATCCGCGCTACCGTCCCGGCCTTCAGAACGTGAGCGGTGCGACCCATCTCATCGTGCTCTACTGGATGGACCGGGCCGCCCGCGATCTCGTGCGCCAGCAGCCGCGTCACGCCGAGGGCAGCCGCGGCACCTTCTCCCTGCGCTCGCCGGCCCGGCCGAACCCGATCGCCCTCTCGGTGGTCGAACTTCTGTCCGTCGCGGATGGGACGCTGAGCGTGCGCGGCCTCGATTGCATCGACGGCACGCCCCTTCTCGATATCAAGCCCTATTACGCCACCACCGACAGCCGCCCTGAGGCGCGGGTCGATCGGGCCGGCACGCAGGGAGGATCCTGAAGACCGGGAGGAACCGACAGACTGGAACAATCCTGCTCCTATTCAGTCTTTTTCCAGACCGGGTCGCACAATATAGGCATTTACCAGATTAAATTTTAAGTCGTATTAAGGCGTTATTTATAATTCACAGACTTACTGATGGCCATCGGAGACTACGATGGCTTTGGCAGCGACAACATTCCGGCCCTGTGACGAGCGCCCGCTCTCGTGGAGGGGGGCCCTTGCCGAAGCCGTGGCCGTGCCACGCCTGCTGGCGACGATACTCAACAGCGTCATCGATGCATGGCCGGAGGAGGTCTACGCCCAGCCTTCCGTGGCCGTCCGCTTCCTGGGGCAGCGCTTCACCTATGTCTGCGAGCCGCGACTGATCCGCAGCCTGCTCGTCGATCAGGCGGACGCGCTGGAGCGGGAGAACTCCATGTTGCGGGCGCTCGCCCCGGCCTTGGGCCTCGGCATCCTGACGGCGGACGGCGCCTCTTGGCGCGGGCAGCGGCGAACCGCGGCGCCGATGTTCCGCCCCGACCGCATCCGCAGCTTCGTGCCGGTCATCGCGGCGGCGGCCGAGGCCACGCGCCGTCGTTGGCAGGAGACGGCCACGGAGGAAGCGCCCGTTACCGACATCTTGCCGGAGCTGATGCGCACGACCTTCGAGGTGATCGTGGCCACCATGATCTCGGGCGATTGCGAGATCGCGGTCGACCCCTTCGGCCGCGCCTTGGACGACTACCTCGCCCAGACGCCGTGTAAGATCGCCCTCGCCCAGTTCAACGCGCCGGCCTGGATGCCGCATCCCGGAGCCCGCCGCGGTGCCACGGCCGCGCGCTTCATGCGCGACGAGATCGCCCGCACCATCGCCCGGCGGCGCGCCCGCGGCGAGGCCGGCAGCGATCTGCTCGGCCTGCTGCTGGAAGCGCGCGACCCCGAGACCGGCCTCGGCCTGTCCGAGGCCGCCCTGATCGACAATCTCCTCACCTTCGTGAACGCCGGGCACGAGACGACGGCTCTGGCCCTCGCCTGGACGCTGCGGCTCCTCGCGTCGCATCCCAAGATCGAGGCACGCATGCTCGCCGAGATCGCCGGACTCGCCAAACCCATCGCCGAGGATCCCGCGGGCGTCGAGCAATTGACCTACACGCGGCAGGTGCTCATGGAATCCATGCGGCTCTACCCGCCCGCCCCCCTGATCGCGCGTCGCGCCGTGACCGAGGTGCGGCTCGGTGAGACGCGCGTTCCGCCGGGTGAAGTCATCCAGATTCCGATCTACGCCCTGCACCGAAACCGTGCGCTGTGGGACCGGCCGGACACATTCGATCCCGATCGCTTCGCCCCGGCGATTCAAGCAGGGCGTGATCGCTACGCCTACCTGCCGTTCGGCGCCGGCTCGCGGGTCTGCATCGGGATGGGGCTCGCGATCACGGAATGCATCGTCATACTCGCCGCGCTCCTGCCGACCTTCCGCTTCGTGCCGGACCGCGACGCGATGCCGGAAGCGCAGTTCCGCATCACCCTGCGGCCCCGGGGCGGCATGCCCATGCGCGTGGTTCCGCGTCGTGTCGGCTGAGAACGAGACCACCGCCGGGCCGCCGGAACGCGCAGCCGACGAGGGCTGGCTCGCCCACCGATTGCGCTGGGCCCTCGCCGAGCCGGCGCCGGAGCGCTATCGGCAGCAGATCCGGGCCGATCTCCTCGACGAGACCCTGAAGCTCGCCAACATCGCCGCGATCACGCATCTGGCCCTCGCATTGGCCATCTCGGCCCTGTTCTGGGACAGCGCTTCCCCGATCTACCTGTTGGGATTTTCCGGCATGGTGGCCACGGTCACCGGCTTCATGGTCTACGCCAATCGGCTCTACCGGAGGGGCCATGCGGCAGGGCTGTCGAAAACCTGCGTCACCCTCGGTTACCGCATCGCCGCCGCCATCTCCGCCGCGCTCGGCGTCGCGTGGGGGACAGTGCCAATGATGCTGTTCGCCTCCGCCGACGACAACCAACGACTGCTCATCATCGTGGCGGTGGCCGGGCTGATCTCGGACGCCTACGTGTTCCGGCCGCTCCTGGCCGTGTCGCTCCTGTTCGCGGTGCCGCTCATCCTCGGCAGCTTCGCCGGTCTCGTCCGTGCGGGCGAAGCGGTCCTTCTCGGCATCGGCCCCATGCTCGCCGTCTATGCGGGGTTCATCCTCGCCAGCGTCGCACGGATGAGCCGGCTGTCGCAGGAGCGCATCCTCGACCGGCTGCGCGTCGAGGACCAGAGCCAGACCATCGGCCTTCTGCTCAACGAGTTCGAGGCCAGCACCAGCGATTGGCTGTGGGAGACCGACGAGACGGGGCGTCTCCAGCACGTCTCGTCGGGGATGGCTCAGGCCCTGGGCCGCCCGGAGGCGGACCTCCATTCCGGCAGCCTCGCGATGCTGCTCGGAGGCACCACGAAAGAGGAGGGAGACGGGACGCCCGAGATCCTGGCGTGCCTCGAGGCCCGCGAGCCGTTCCGCGAGCGCCTCGCCGCCGTGACCGGTCCCGGCGGCCTGCGCTGGCTGCGCCTCAGCGGCAAGCCGTTCCAGGACCGGCGCGGCAGCTTCGCGGGCTTCCGCGGGGTCGGCTCGGACGTGACGGCGAGCCGCGCCGCCGAGGAGCGGATCGCCTATCTCGCTTCCTGCGACACCCTCACCGGCCTGTCGAACCGCGCCGTCTTCCACGAGGTCGCGGAGGCGGCCTGCCGGGACGCGATGCGCCCGGACGGACCAATGGCCAGCCTGCTCTATCTCGATCTCGATGGGTTCAAGCTCGTCAACGACAGCGCCGGCCACGGCGCGGGCGACGCCCTGCTGCGGCAGGTGGCCGATCGCATCCGCGCGGTCACCGGCGCGGTCACGGACCTCTCCGCGCAGGGATTCCGCCTCGGCGGGGACGAGTTCGCGATCCTGCATCGAGGCCATGGCGCGGTGGCGGAGGCGCTGGCGCAGAGCTGCGTCGTCGCACTCGGCGAGCCCTACTGGATCGACGGCGTCCGCGCCGAGATCGGCGTCAGCGTCGGACTCGCCCGCGCGCCTGAGGATGCCGCCGATCCCGAAAGTCTGCTGCGCAAGGCCGATCTCGCCCTCTACACCGCCAAGGAAACCGGCAAGGGGCGCTGGCACGCCTTCGACGCCAGCCTGGAGCGGCGGGCCCACCGCCACCGCGAACTCGGCGTGGCGATGCGGGCGGCGCTGACGAATGGCGAGATGGCTCTGCACTATCAACCGCTGGTGAGCCTGACCGATGACGGGGAGGTGGTGTGCTTCGAGGCGCTGCTGCGCTGGACCCGGCCCGGCGAAGGCCCGATCTCACCGGCCGAACTGATTCCGATCGCCGAGAGCACCGGCTTCGTCATCGAGATCGGCCGCTGGGCGCTGCGCACGGCCTGCGCCGAGGCCGCGACCTGGCCCGACGACCTGCGGGTCGCCGTCAACATCTCGTCGATCCATTTCCGCCTGCCGGGCTTCGTCGACGAGGTCGAAGAGGCGCTCCGGGCGACCGGGCTTCCGGCCCATCGCCTGGAGGTCGAGATCACCGAGACGATCTTCCTCGGAAGCACGCCGACGGTCATCGACAACCTGAACCGCCTGCGCGGCCTCGGCGTCCGCATCGCCCTCGACGATTTCGGCACCGGCTTCTCGTCCCTGAGCTACCTGACCCAGTTCCCGGTGGACAAGATCAAGATCGACCGTGCCTTCGTGCGCGACCTGATCAGCCGCCGCGAATGCCTGACCGTGATCGAGGCGATCATGGTCATCGCCCGCGATCTCGCCATCGACGTAACGGTGGAAGGGGTCGAGACGGTGCAGCAGGCCGATCTGCTGCGGCTCAAACACTGCAACAGCGCGCAGGGCTTCCTCTACAGCCCGGCACGGCCCGCCGGGGAGATCCCGCACCTCATCGAGGACATCCCGCACCGGTCCCGCGCGATGGTGCCGCGGGCCGACGCCGCCTGAGGGACGCTCCCCCGCCGGCGCCTTCGGACCTGCCGGCGATGGCCGCCTCTTATGGCGAGGCCTCGGCCATCGCCTCGAACACGAGGGCGTGGCGGGCCGCGATGGCGTCGACATCCTTGCCATAGCCGCCGCCGATCACCGCGCAGAGCGGGATGCCCCGCGACCGCGCGAGGCCGACGACGAAGCGGTCGCGGGCCGAAAGGCCGCCATCGGTGAGGTTCAGCCGGCCGAGGCGGTCCTCGGCATGCGGATCGACGCCGGCATTGTAGAAGATCAGATCGGGCGAGAAACCGTCGATCAACGGCGGCAGACGTGCCTCCAGCACCGCCAGATAATCCGCATCGCCGAGACCGTCGGGCAGGCCGATATCGAGGTCGCCCGGCACCTTGTCGGTCGGGTAATTCCGCTCGCAATGGACCGAGAGCGTGAACAGGTCGGGCTCGCGGGCGAGACAATCGGCGGTGCCATCGCCCTGATGCACGTCGAGATCGACGATCAGCGCCCGCCGGATCCGCCCCGCGCCCCGGAGCGCCAGGGCGGCCACCGCCACGTCGTTGAACACGCAGAAACCCCCTCCGCCCGCGCGCCGGGCGTGATGGCTGCCCCCCGCCGTGCTCCCCGCGAGCCCATGCTCCAGAGCGAGACGAGCGGCGCAGAGCGTGCCGCCGGACGACGCGCGGGAGCGGGCCACGACCGAGTCCGTGACCGGCAGGCCGATCGCCCGCTCGATCGCGGGCGGCACCCGCAGCGCCAGAACCGCCGCGACATAGGCCGGATCATGCGCACCGGCGAGCAGCGCCGCGTCGGCGGGCTCAGGGGTCACGAAGCCGTCCGGCACCAGCCCCCGCTCGCGGAGAAGCGCGGCGAGCCGACCGTATTTGCCCATCGGAAAGCGATGGCCCGCCGGCAGTTCGGCCTCGTAGGCCGGATGGAACACGATCGGCGGCAACGGCGATGGCTCGGGAATGGGCTCTGGCAACGATTCCGACAGGTTCTGACGGGTTCCGGCCTTCGAGCATGTCGGGGGCGGTGTCACACGCCTGATACGGCGGCCCTGCTACGGGCGTGAAGAGGGGCGCCGGAGCGCCCGATGCCGCATGCCCGCATTCCGGGCCTTTGGGAGACGCCCGCATGGCCGCATTGCCGGAGAGCGGCACGCTCGCCGTTTTCGTCCTCTGCGCAACCTTCGCCATCGTGCTCGTCAACCTCGCGAGCCTCGCGGTGGCGGCCGTGCGGATCGGACGGCGCGGCCGACCCTCGATCCTTCCCCCCGGCGTCCCCGTCTCGGTGGTACGACCGTTGCGGGGCATCGAGGCCTTCAGCGAGGAGACGCTGCGGGCGAGCTTCCGGCTCGATTATCCGGCCTACGAACTGATCTTCTGCGTGGCCGATGCCGCCGACCCGATTCTGCCGATGCTGGAACGGATGCGGGCGGACCATCCCCGGATCCCGTCGCGGCTGATCCTCGGCGACGAGCGCATCGGCGGCAATCCGAAGCTCAACAACTGCGTCCGCGGCTGGGAGGCGGCGCGCCACGACTGGGTAATCCTGGCGGATTCGAACGTGATGATGCCGGCCGACTACATCCAGCAGATGCAGGGGGCGTGGCGCAGCGATACCGGCCTCGTCTGCTCGACCCCGATCGGCGACCGGCCGGACGGGTTCTTCGCGCTCGTGGAATGCGCCTTTCTCAACACCCTGCAGGCGCGCTGGCAATATGCCGGCGAGGCCTTGGGCCTCGGCTTCGCCCAGGGCAAGAGCATGCTCTGGCACAAGCCGTTCCTGGAGGCACGGGGCGGCATCCGCGCCCTCAATGCCGAGATCGCCGAGGACGCGGCCGCCACCAAGCTCGTGCGCGCCGCCGGATGCCGGGTCCATCTCGTGGCCGCGCCGTTCCGCCAGCCGCTGGGGCGGCGCAGCCTCGGCGAGGTCTGGTCCCGGCAGGTGCGCTGGGCACGGCTGCGGCGCGTCACCTTTCCGCTATTCTTCGCTCCCGAGATCGTCATCGGTGCCCTGCTGCCCCTGACGCTCGCCGCCGTTGTCGTCGGCGGCACCGAAGCGAGCGCCCTCCTCGCGGGAGCGGGCGCGGTCTGGTACGGCGCCGAATACGGGCTCGCCGTCCGAACCGGCTGGCCCCGCTCACCCAGGCTCCTGCTCGCCTTCCTCGTGCGCGATGCCCTTCTGCCGGCGATCTGGGCGAGCGCCTGGGCCCGCACGGCGATCGTCTGGCGCGGCAACCCGATGGACATCCGCACCCGCACCCCCGCGCCGCTGGAGACGGGACCGAGCGCGGCCTGAGCCCGGTTCCGGGCAGACCTGCACCGATCGCGGCCGATCCCGATGGACAAGCCTGCCCGAACGCACATCTAGCTGGCGTGCCGGGTCGTCGCCGCGACGGCCCTTTCCGGAACAGGCGGAGCGCGGGATGGGTCAGGCAACGGAGAGGGCGCAGGGCGTCGCCGTCATCGGCGGCGGGGCCTGGGGCACGGCGCTCGCCAACGCCGCCGCCACCGCCGGGCACCCCGTCACCCTGTGGATGCGCGACGGGGCGGCCGCCGCGCGGATGCAGGCGAGCCGCATCAACGAGCGCTACCTGCCGGAGATCGGCCTGCATGAGCGGGTGCGGGCGACCGCCGATACGGGCACGCTCGTCGAGGCCGGCACCGTGCTCCTCGTCGTGCCGGCCCAGACCCTGCGGGGCGTGCTCGGGGGATTGGCGCCCGCCTTCCGCCCCGACGCGCCCCTCGTGCTCTGCGCCAAGGGAATCGAGCGCGACAGCGACAGCTTCATGAGCGCGGTCGCCGCCGAAATGGTCGGGCCGGAGCGTCCGGTCGCGGTGCTGTCGGGCCCGAGCTTCGCCGTCGATGTGGCCCGTGGTCTTCCCACCGCCGTGACGCTGGCCTGCACCGACGGGCGCGAGGCGGCGCGCCTGTCCGGCCTGCTCTCGGGACCGGCCTTCCGGCTCTATCATACCGACGATGTCCGCGGCGTGGAGATCGGCGGCGCGGGCAAGAACGTGCTCGCCATCGCCTCCGGCATCGTCGCCGGCCGGGGGCTCGGCGAGAGCGCCCGCGCGGCGCTGATCGCCCGCGCCTTCGCCGAGCTGATGCGGTTCGCCCGCGCCTATGGGGGACGGGCCGAGACGCTGATGGGCCTGTCGGGACTGGGCGACCTCGTGCTGACCGCATCCTCGTCCCAATCGCGCAACTTCGCCTTCGGCGAGCGTCTCGGCCGGGGCGCGGGCCCGCAGGAGGCCGCCGGCGGAAAGCTTGCGGAAGGCGCCTTCACCGCCGCCGCGCTGGTCGGCCTCGCCCGCGCCCGCGAGGTCGAGATGCCGGTGGCCGAGGCGGTGGCGGCGGTGGTCGCGGGCGACCTCACGGTCGATGCCGCCATGAGCCGCCTGCTCTCGCGCCCCCTCAAGGGAGAGGTGGAATGAGCGGCCCGCTCCACGCCTTCCTCGCCGGCACCGGCCGCGACGGCGCGGGCCGCCGCCTCGCCGACGTGCTCGCCTTCGGCGATGCCCGCATCGAGGGCGTGCACGACTTCATCCAATGGTGCTTTCCCCTGGCCGAGGCGAGTCGCGCGGTGCCCGGCGCGCCCGTGCTCACCCCCGCGGATGCCGAGACCATCCGGACCGATGCGGCGGCGCGCGCGGGCCTGACGGCCGCCGCTGCCCGCATGGCGCGCTTCTACGAGGACACCGACGGCTGGCTGCGCCCCTACGACCACAATCACCTGCGCATCACCCGCATCCTCACCGCGCTGCGCGACCTCAGCGGCGACGAGGCGGCCCAGGCGTTTTTCGAGACGGTGATGCGGCGGGTGCGAGCGGCCGGTTCTCCGGTGAATGCGGACAGCCTCGCGTTCTGGCAGCGGGCGCTCAGTTAGACATCGAGATCCCCATCCACCACCGTGATTCCGGGGCTGCTGCGCGGAACCCGGAATTTCGCCGTGATGCGCGGCGGTATGAGACGTCGCGGCCTATCGCGGATTCCGGGTTCGCCTTCGGCGGCCCGGAATGACGGCCCGAAACATTCGGGACCTCTGCGGTCGCCACCGCCCTGCCGCTTCAAGCGCGGCCGCAATTCCCGTAAGCGGGGGCGTCGTCCACGGAGCCGCCTTCCCCCATGGCCTATTGGCTGTTCAAGTCAGAACCCTCGACCTGGTCCTGGGAGCAGCAAGTCGCGGCGGGCGAGGCCGGAACGTTCTGGAACGGCGTGCGCAACCATCTCGCCAAGAAGCAGATGCAGGCGATGCAGGTGGGCGAGCGCGGCTTCTTCTACCACTCGAACGAGGGCAAGGCGGTCGTCGGGATCGTCGAGGTCATCAAGCCCTATTACCCGGACCACACCGACGAATCCGGTCGCTTCGGCATGGTCGATCTGCGGGCGGTGGCGCCGATGCCGCGTCCCGTGCCCCTCGATGCGATCAAGGCGGAGGAGGCACTGAAGGCGATGATGCTCGTCGTCAATTCCCGCCTCTCGGTCCAGCCCGTCACCGAAGCCGAGTGGACCAAGATCTGCGCCATGGGCGGTTACGCGGGCTGATCGCGCCCGCCACTCACGCGGAGCGCCTGCGCCGCAGGGCCACCATCTGGGCGGCGCCCTCTTGGGCGGATGCGAGCGCCAACCGCATCCTCCGGCGCAGCGGCGGCTCGACATGCTCGGACACGAGCAGCGCGATCAGGATCGCGGCGGTGACACCCGCGGCGAGGCAGACCGGAGCGGAGAGACCGAGCCCGGCCATGAGCCGCATCATCAGCACGCCGACGACGGTATGGAGCAGGTAGAGCGGATAGGTGGCCAGACCGAGCCGGCGCAGCCGCGGGGCGAGGCCGGGAAACCGCGCGATCAACGGAGCGTTCACGGCCCCCGACACTTGGCAGAGGATCAGAGACCCCAGGAAGATCGCCGTGGCGGCGCCAACCGACGGACTCACACCGAGAAGCGTCGCCACCGTGAACGCGTCGTAACGGATCTGCAGCAGCGCTCCGAGGAGACAGGCGGTGAGTCCGACGAGGCGCGGGACGGTCCAGCCTTGGCGCATCCCGCACCACATCAGAACGCCGATGGCGAAATCGCATCCGTGGGTGATAAGCGTGAGCTTGGCGATGCGGGTGCTGATGAGCCGGTCGAGGCCGGGCCAGAGCGGGCTCGCGGCCAGGCACCATGCGGCGGCGCTGACGAGACCGACGGCCAGGATCACCCGCTCGATCTGCTCGCGGCGGCCGAGCATCAGCAGCGCCGCGACGAGTCCGTAGAAGGCGACCTCGATGCCGAGGGTCCAGTACACGCCGTCGATCCAGCGGGGCACGGGAAACAGCACGAGGGTGCGCAGGTAGCGCTCGATCAGCACCATCGGGGCATCCGGCGCGAAGGCCAGAGCCAGCATGAAAGTGACGGTGGCGCAGATCAAGATGCCCGGCATCAGCCGGAGAAACCGGTTGAGGAGGAAGGCGGAGGCGCCGGCTCGTGAGGCCGAATAGGCGATGACGGTGCCGGAGATGACGAAGAAGATCGGCACGCCGATCCATCCGATCGCGCTCACCGGCAGGAGCCAGGGATAGGCCATCGGCCGGCCGAGGAGTTCGGCCGCCTCGCTCGAGGGGACGAGCCAGGCGGTGCAGGCGAGGTGGAACGCCATGACGAGGCCCGCCGCCGCGAATCTCAGCAGATCGAGCCCCATCAAGGGTTCGGCCGAGCCTTCGGATGCGCGGCCAGCGGGCAGGGTGGCGGAGAGCGGCATGACCATTCGGGCCTCCGGTCGAGGCACCGCCGCTCTATGCAGACGAAATAGCCGTCGAACGTCGACGAACACATGTCGCCGACAATAAATCTCCAGCAATCTGAGAATACTACTGAAACCGTGAGGTGCAAGATAAGTGGATTGACCTTCTCAAAAAATGACCGATGCGGAATACCTAGCGCGCATACGCAATGAACGATGAAAAAGGCTCGACATCCGACTTATCGATTTTTCGCCGATAGCCTCCGCGCGGCAGAGTGAGAGGGCTCCTCTCGCCTTGTCCCGAGGAGCCAGGGCTGGCCAGCCGCGTCGCGTCTCACGCGAACGTGACGCTCAACCGCTTGTCGTCGCGCCCGCGCGCGCTTGCTTTGCCGTCCAACGACCCACGGACGGATACGATGGCGCCGCGCGAACCCCTGCTCAAACCCGTTCCGATCTCGGAACTGCGCCCGACCCAGATGACGGTCGGGTACCGCGAGGTCGAGGAGAAGCGCCGACGCTGGCGTGACCACGACGCGGACAAGAAGGCGGCCTTCCTCGGCTCGCACATGATTCCCGTGCTGCTCGGGCCGAAGAAGCACCATTACGTGATCGACCATCACCACCTCGCCCGGGCCTTGCAGGCGGAGGGCGTGGAGAGCGTGCTGGTGACGGTGGTGGCCGACCTGCACAAGCTGAGCAAGGACGCGTTCTGGACCGTGGCGGACCACAAATCCTGGGTCCACCCCTACGACGACAAGGGTGTGCGGGCCGACTTCGCCGACATTCCCAAGAAGATCGCGGATCTCGCCGACGATCCGTATCGCAGTCTCGCGGGCGAGCTGCGCCGGGCCGGGGGCTTCGCCAAGGACACGACGCCGTTCAGCGAGTTCCTCTGGGCCGATTTCCTGCGCCGTAAGGTCAAGCCCAAAGCCATCGCCGACGATTTCACGGCGGCGTTGGAGCGGGCGATGCGCTACGCGAAATCACCGGAAGCCGGCTACCTGCCCGGCTGGTGCGGTCCGGTCGAGGGCTGAGCGAGACCGAGGGCGGCCGCCGCTGCCGCGAGGCCGAGCGCGGCGGCGATGAGCGCGTTCCAGCCCGCCAGCGAGAGACCGAGGAAGCGCCACGCGGCGGTGGAGCAATCGACCGGCCGCACGCTTTCGAGGCTCTTGAGGAAGTCGCCGACCGCCTCGGGCGCTGCCCCCGAGCCACCGCCGCAATCGGTCGGGCCGGGCCAGAACCCCCATTCGGCACCCGCATGGTAGACGCCGAGCCCCGCCCCGTAGAGCAGCACCAGGGCCACGAGCCCGAGCAGGGCACGGGCCGGCCGGGGCGGCAGGAAGGCCGCCACCAGCGCCAGGGGCGCAGCGAGGTAGTAGGGGATCCGCTCGGTCAGGCAGAGCTTGCACGGCACGTAGCCGAAGCCGTGCTCGAACACGAGCGCGGCGCCGACCGTCAGAGCCGCCGCGAGGGCGAGCGCCAGCGCGACCGGGCGCAGTCTCACAGCAGCACCTTGAAGGCGACGAAGCCCAGGATGATCACCACGGCGAACAGGCCGGCCACGACGTTGAGGTGCCGGTCGAGCACCGCGCGGATGCCGACGCCGTAGCGCCCGAGCAGGCCGGCCAGCAGGAAGAACCGCGCCCCGCGGGTGATCACCGACAGGACGGTGAACCAGAACAGCGAGTAATGGGCGAAGCCCGAGGTGATGGTGACGAGCTTGTAGGGGATCGGCGTGAGCCCCTTCAGCAGGATCACCCAATGTCCGTAGGTGGCGTAGGATTGCTGGAACGTCTCGGCCTTGTCGGCGAGCCCGTAGATCTTGAACAGCCACGCCCCGACCGAATCGAACAGCAGCGCGCCGATGGCGTAGCCCAACAATCCGCCGAGCACGGAGGCCACGGTCGCGATGGTGGCGTAGAACCAGACCCGGTCGGGCCGGCTCACCGCCATCGGCACCAGCATGGCGTCGGGCGGCACGGGGAAAAACGAACTCTCGGCAAAGGACACCGCCCCGAGCGCCCAGGGCGCCGAGGGCTTGGCCGCGAGCGCGAGTATCCACTCGTAGAGACGGCGGATCATGGTTCCTCATCCGGTGAAGGGAAGCGCCGCCCTTTCAGCACAGAAGGCGGTCAGATGCGAGGGCATGGGGCCCCATGTGAAAATTCGGTCTGGCCCTGAGGCCCCAGCCTGTGCCATGAGGCGTACCGCGTCGCGGGTATGGCGGAATTGGTAGACGCGGGCGACTCAAAATCGCCAGCCGAAAGGCGTGGGGGTTCGATTCCCTCTACCCGCACCATTCGCGCCTCCACCGATCACCGAAGCAGAATCACGACACCGGCGGAGCGCTGGCGTCGTCCCTCAGGAATCGCCGGATCCAGCCGGCCACCCTGTCGTTGTCCGGGCATCCCTCGAGAGAGGTGAGTGCCGCGCGGACGAGGTCGGAGGATTGCTCGCCCGCGCGATGACCGTCGGTGAGGGCGTAGGCGTAGTCCGGGCGGAACTCCGGATGGCACTGGAACGAGAGGGCGGGCCGGTCGGTATAGGCCAGCACGCCGTAGGGCGTGAAGGCGCTGCCCGCCAACACCCGCACGCCGGGGGGCAGGTCCACGACCTGATCCTGATGGCTCACCGGGATGGCGATGGTCTGCGCGTCGTCCATGAAGGGTGCGCGTTCGATCACCGTATAGGCGTGCAGCCCGAGGCCCCAGCCGCGCTCCGACCGCTCCACCCGGCCGCCGAAGGCCTGCGCCAGGGCCTGATGGCCGAAACACAGACCGACCAGCTTGGTCTTACGGTCGAGGTCGCGCAGGAAGGCCAGCAGGTCGACCACCCAGGGAATCGGCTCATAGACCGAGGCCGGCGAACCGGTGACGATATAGGCTTCGAAGGCGTCCGGCGCCGCGGGCCAGCGGCCCGCGGTCACGTCGAAGTATTCGTAACGATGCCCGTCGCCGATCAGGGCCTCGACCATCGCGCCGTAGGACGGAAAGCGCCCGCCGAGGCGCTCCGGCGGATGGCCGGTTTCGAGGATGCCGATCTGCATGGGCGGGGTTTAGATCGCCGGGTCGAAGGTCGAAACCGGGCCCACCGCCGCAGGCTTGCCGACGATCCGCGCCAGCACGACCGCGACGACCATGATGGCGGCGAAGATCGCGAAGATCAGCGGATTGTAGACGATCAGCGCCACGAGGCAGATGCCCGCCATGACCAGCGCGAAGCCGGGCGCGACGGGATAGAGCGGCGCCCGGTAGGGTCGGGCCAGGCCGGGCTCGCTGCGGCGCAACCGGAACAGGGCGAGCATGCTCACGACATACATGGTCAGCGCCCCGAACACCGCCATGGTGACGATGCTGGCGGTGAGCGACTGCCCGGCGACGCTGACGAGGCTGTCGCTGTAGATCGCCGCGATCCCGACGACACCGCCCGCGAGCGTGGCGCGGTGCGGGGTGCGGAAGCGCGGATGCACCTGGGCGAAGACGCCGGGCAGGAAGCCCGCGCGGGCGAGCGCGAAGATTTGGCGGGCATAGCCCATGATGATGCCGTGGAACGAGGCGACGAGCCCGAACAGGCCGAGCCAGACCAGCATGTGCAGCCAGCCGCTCGATTCGCCGACCACCCGCTTCATCGCCTGCGGCAGCGGATCGTTGAGATCGGAGAGCGACTTCCAGTCGCCGGTCGCGCCGGCAAACAGCATCACGCCGAAGGCGAGTGCGGTCAGGGTCAGCACGCCGGAGATGTAGGCGATGGGGATCGTGCGCTTGGAATCCTTCGCCTCCTCCGCCGCCATGGCGACCCCCTCGATGGCGAGGAAGAACCAGATCGCGAAGGGAATCGCGGCGAAGATGCCGCCGAGCGCGCCCAGGCTGAAGCTGTCCTGCCCGGCCCAGCCGCCGACGACGAAGTTCGACACGCTGAAGGCCGGTGCGACGACACCCATGAAGACGAGGAGTTCGGCCACCGCCAGCACGGTGACGACGAGTTCGAAGGTGGCGGCGATGTGCACCCCGACGATGTTGAGCGCCATGAACACGAGATAGGCGCCGAGCGCGGCGTGCTTCGGGTCGAGCCCCGGAAACTGGACGTTGAGATAGGCACCGATGGCCAGGGCGATGGCGGGCGGCGCGAAGACGAACTCGATCAGCGTGGCGTAGCCGGCGATCGCCGCCCCGGTCGGCCCGAAGGCGCGCAGCGCGTAGGCGAAGGGCCCGCCCGCCTGCGGGATCGCGGTCGTCAGTTCGGTGAAGCTGAAGATGAAGGCCACGTACATCGCGGCCACCGCGACCGTCGTGACGAGGAAGCCGAGCGTGCCGGCCTGCGCCCAGCCGTAGCTCCACCCGAAATATTCGCCGGAAATGACGAGGCCGACGGCGATGCCCCAGAGGTGGAAGGCGTTGAGGCTCTTGTCGAGCGCGGTCGAGGGCGTCGTCATCGTGCGTTCCCGGCATCCGACCCGGTCAGGGGGCCTGGCGGGGACACCCAAGCAAGAGCGTTGCCTGATGCTCGGCACGGCGGGACGGGAACGCCGCCGGGGCGCTCCCGTCTCCGGTTCTCGCGAAGCGGCTCAGTAGCCGTAGCTGCGCTGCGGATAGCCCTGCGGGGCGCCGTAGCCCGCACCGCGCGGCTGGACGCGGGACCCGTAGTCGATCTCACGCTGGCGCCGTGCCTGCCGGTTCGCCAGGGCGCGTCCGGCCAGGCACCCCGCGACCGCACCGACCACGCCCCGCTCGGCGAGGTAATGCCCGGCCACGCCGCCGATGATGGCGCCCTTGATGCAGCCCTTCGCATCCGCCGTTCCGACGCTCATCAAAGTCACGACCGTCATGGCCGATGCCGTCGCGATGATCCGCATGTCGCTGCTCCTGTCGTCCCCGCAGGGGGTGTGGCCGGAACAACGATGTCGGGGTGGCCGCGTTCCGTGGGTCGCCCCGCCTCCGGCCTATGGTCGGGCCGATCAGGCCGGCGCGAGGCGCGGCAGGTCGCGGCGTTCCAGCCCCGGCAGCAGATGCATCACCGAGCGGGCGAACTCGTAGCGCGCCACCGCGAGGCCGTCCGTCCAGTCCGGCAGCGGCGCCTCCATCAGTTCGGTCACGTCGAGCCCGCGGGCGAAGCCCTCGCCGATCCGTGCCTCGACCGTGTCGAGCCAGCGCCGCGTCTGGTCGATGCCCCGCCGCCCGGCCTCGACCGGGCCGTGGCCGGGGATCAGCAGGCTGTGGTCGATCTCGGCCAGGGTCGTGAGTGCCCCGCGCCAGCGCTCGGGATCGGCATCGGGGGTCGTGGCGGCCCGATCGAGGAAGACGAGGTCGCCGGGGAAGAGCAGGCCGGAACGCTCCTCGAACAGGCACAGATCCTCGCGGGTATGGCCGGCGAGGGGCAGGATGCGGAACCGGCGCTCGCCGATCGTTTCGACGCCGCCCTCCGCGACGCGCCCCGGCTCGGGCACGCCGGTGCCGCGCATCCAGTCGCCCGCGACGCGGTACATCCCGTTGGTGAGGTCGGTGCCGGCGCGCTTCAGGTCGCCGCGCAGGGCCGGGCCGCCGCTCACCGTTCCGGCCTCGAAGGCGGTGGCCCCGAGCACGTGGTCGGCATGGAGATGGGTGAGGTAGACGCGGACCACGGGTTTGCCCGTCAGGCGTTCGGCCAGCGCCTTGAGCGCCGTGCCGTAGCGGTGCGAGGGGCCGGCATCGATCAGCACGGCCCCGTCGCCGGTATCGAGGATGGTGATGTTGGCGATGGCCCCGCCATTGGCACGGGTGATCGGCTCCGCGGCGCCGTAGATCGTCCAGACCCGCGGGGCGATCTCGATCGGGGCCAGCGTGTAGGCGAGCGGCGCCGCCGAGGCGAAACCGGGCAGCCAGGGCGAAGCGGCGGCGCAGAGCCCGAGGGCAAGGCCGGCGCGGCGGGTCAGAGTCGTCGTCTCAGCACTCACAGCCGTCCCTCCCGACCGGCGACCGATCCGGCCGCGCCCGTCTCCGGCGGGATCGGCACCCGCACCGTGAAGACCGCGCCGTTGGTGTTGCGCGCCCGCAGAGTCAGGGCCTCGCCCGCAGCCGGCCGGTCCGGCAGTAGCGTCAGGGTCGGGTTGTCGGCGACCGGCTCCTGCAGGGTGAGGCGCGCCAGGACGGTGCCGGCCGCGTCGGCCACGCTCAGATCCTCGACGAGGAAAAGCGGGATGTTGGCGAGCATGCCGGTATCCATCGGATGGGTCATGCGCAGCCGCAGGCGCAGGCCGTCCGCCTCGCTCCAGATCCGGGCGCGGGTCTCGCCGAGGCTCTTCCAATCGACCTTCTTCTCCACCACCGGCGGCACCGAGCAGCCGCCGCCCGCCGCATCGAGATTGCGCCCGCCGACATGCCAGACATCGCCCTTGCGCACCGCGGCGCGGATCGGCGTGCCCTGCTCGATCTTCATGCGGAAGGCGACGAAGGGCTGGGCCGCGGGCGTCTCGAGGCGCAGGGTGAGCGGGAACGGGTTCAGATCGGCGATGACCAGCAGCTCGTCGGCCCGGCCCAGCGCCCGCGCATCGACCGTGACGGGCACCTGGGTCTGATCCTCGGTGACCGGCGGCAGCCTCACCTGCACCGCATCGTCGAACACCGCACGGCGCTCGCCGAGGAAGCGCTCGGCCATGCTCGGCCAGAGCGGCGAGTCGAGCGGGTCGCGGCTGCCGCTCGACGGCGCCGCCGCGGGGGCGACGAACCGACCCGCGACGGGTCGGAAGACGGGGAGGACGGGCATGGCGGGACCTCGCCTTCAGCGGTCGTGGAGGGGCGGGACGGGCGGCGGCACCGCGTCGACCAGGGGGCGCTCGGCCTCCACCCAGCCGTCGGTCCCGTCCGCGAACCAGTAGAGCCGCGTGTAGCCGAGGGCGGCGGCGCGCTTGACCGCGTTCCACGACATCCAGCAATCGGCGAGGCAGAAGAACACCAATGGACGCCCCCGCTCGCCGTCGGTCAGGCGCGCGAGATGGCGGGCGAAATAGGCGGCGAGCCGCGGCTCCAGGCTGCCGCGCCCGGTCTCGGGCAGCCAGGTGGCGCCGGGAATCGTCGCGCGCCGATCGACCAGACGCCACGCGCCGGTGGCCGGATCGTAACCGCCGCGCTGGGGCATGGTGTCGACGAGCACCGCACCGTCGTCGCGCAGGCGGTCGAGATCGGTCAGATCGATCCGCGCCCCGCCCTCCACCGGGCGCGTCACCGGGGCGCGGTAATTCTGCACCCGGTAGCCGGTGCTCTCGTCGCTGTCGAAATCCGAGCCCGCGAGGGCGCCGCCCGCCGCGAGGCCGAGAAGCAGGGCGAACGGGAGCGACCTCACGGCTTGCCCTCGCGATGCAGGCCGAGGATGCGCAGCAGCGTGCCGTCGCGGTCGACCCAATGGTGCTTGAGGGCGGCACCGACATGGAGCGCCAGGGCCGCGCTCAGCGCGAGCGCCAGCCCGTCATGGAGGTTGGCGGCAAGGGCGTAGAGCGTCTCGTGCTTGGCCTCGAACAGTTTCGGGATCACCGGAAGCCCGAACACCGAGACCGGCCGGGCATAGGCCAGCGACCGCAGGATGCCGGAGATCGGCATCAGAAGCGTCGCCACGACCAGGAAGACGTGCAGCGCGATCGCGCTCCGACGCTCCCAGGCGGCGTGCGGCCCGGCGGGCGCCGGAAAGCCCTCGCGCACCCGCCACGCCACGCGGGCGAGCGCCAGGACGAACACGATCACACCGAACGATTTGTGGATCTGGACGAGCGCCGTCTTATCCGGCCCGCCCGAAACGGTGCGCAGCCAGAAGCCGAAGGCGATCAGGCCGAGCACGCCGAAGCCGACGCCCCAGTGCAGGCCGAGCGACACGCGGCCGGGCCAATGCCCGGAGCGGGTCTGCACCGGCCCGCTCATCGCGCCAGCAGCCTCAGATGGGGGAATTCCCGCTTGGCGGTGAGCAGGGTGCAGTCCCGCTCGTCCTCCGTCTCGGGACAGACGATCTCGACCCCGTCGGGATAGTGGCTGACATTCTCGCAGGTGGCGAGGAAGCGCTCGCGGGTATGCGGATCGTCCGCGACGCGGGCGCTGTCGAGTCCGGTCACCGTGCAATCCGTCTTCAGCATCAGCATGCGCCGGATCTGATATTCCTTGACCTCGGCGCGCGGCGCCGCAGGCATCAGAAGGGCCGCGGCGAGGACCGCGAGCGCAGGGGCCGACCAAGCGGACATCCGCGCGCTCAGTTGATCTTGGCGGCGATCGCCGGATCCTTGTCCGCCTCGCTCTCGATGTAGGTGCGGATCGCCCAGATCGCCTCCTGGCTCAGGATGTCGGCGAAGGGCGGCATGCGGTAGCGGCCGTCGCGCTGGGCACCGCCGCGCACGCGCGTCAGGAAGTAGATGTCGGAGGCTTCGGTCTTATCGAGCTCCCGCAGGTCGGGGGCCATGCCGCCGGACTTCGCGTCGATGCCGTGGCAGCGGGCGCAGTTCTTGTTGTAGCCGGACGCCCCGATCTCGATCGCCTTGGCGTTGCCGATATAGGGATTCTTGTCGCGATCATCGTCGCCGAGCGGCTCCAGGCCGGTCGTGTCGATCGATTGGGGCGCCCCGTCGCCGTGGGCGTGGACGAGCGTCGTCGCGGCGAAGCCGAGGGGTAGGGCCAGCGGCAGAGCGAGGGCGGCGGCCCGAAGCGTGCGGATCATCGGCGGATGCCTTTCGTCTGGATGGAAACGGGTTGCGCGGCGGATCACGGGACCGGATCCAGCCAGATGCGCCAAGTCTCCGACCCGCTGATCTGCAGCGAGTAGGTTCCAGGCGCGTCGATGCGGTGGGTGGCGGTGCCCCCGCCGCCGATATGCAGGTTCTGAACGATGCCGCCGGCCGCATCCTTGAGGTACAGGACGAAGATCGGGCCATCGCTCTCGTAGCGAAGCACCGTCGGCGCCTCGATCGCGAAGGGTTCGGTCTGGGCGGTCAACCGGCCCTGGAAGCGGGGCGGCGCGAGGAGCGCGGCGAGACGGTCGTAGCAGGCGAGCCGCTCGGCGCCGTCTCCCGTCCCGCGGCACTTGGCGAAGGCCGCGCGCATCCCGGCCTCGGCCTCACCCGCGGCGTGGGCGGCCGGCAGGAGTGGGAGGACCGTGCCGAGCATCGCCAGGGCCATCGTCCTCGCGATCACGTGCCTGACGATCACTTGCCCAACGATCACTTGGCCGCCTGCGGTTCGTCCTCGTGCTTCGGGGCGGTCGCGGCCGGGTAGGCTTCCCAGACGGGCTTGTCGGTCTGCCAATGGACCGGGCAGCCCTTGCAATCCTGCATCCAGGCGTCCTGGAAGATCGCGAAGCGGATCTTGGCGCCGTCCATCACCGCATTGGTCAGGTTGACCTCGTAGAACTTGGCCTCCTGCAGATCGGTGTCGATGAAGCGCGCGCCGACGAACTGGGCGCGCTTGGCCTGGACCATCTCCAGATCCGCGACCGTGAAGTCGCTGCCGCTGAAATCGCCGCCGACGATGCGGGCATGGTCGAGATTGGCCCCGACGAAGCGGGCATCGCGCGCCTTCACGCCCTGCATGAAGGCGATCTGGAGTTGGGCCCCGCTCAGATTCGCGCCGGTCAGCACGGCGCCGCGCAGGTTGGCGCCGCGCAGATCGGCGCGGGCGAGGTTGGCGCCGCTGAGGTCGGCCCCACCGAGATCGGCGTTCTTCAGATCGGCATGGCGCAGGTCGGCACCGGGGCATTTCGCGTTGGGGCCGATGGTGCAGCCGCCGACCAGCCAGGGGTCGGGCCGTTCCACCTTGTTGAGAACCACCGTCTGCGCCGCCGCGGGCAGGACCTGCGCGGGCAAGACCTGCACGAGCAGGCCGGCGATCAGGAGGGCGCGCCGGGCGCCGTCGGTCCGGGCCGACATCGGGTCAGCTCCTCGATTGACTTGGATCATGCGGGTGTCGAGGCCGAACCGGCACCTTCTGGCGCCGGTCCGGATCGCCGTGGCGGCGGGAGGGTGCCCCCTCCCGCGCCGTCGATCACTGGGCGGATGCCGTGTCGGTCGGCAGTTCGAACACCCAGAACGAGCCGCCCTGGCTGACGAGCTTGGTCTGGTCGGCCATGTCGCCGCCCCACAGCGGCACCGCGCCGCCGTAGCCCGAGGAGATGCCGATGTACTGCTTGCCGTCCATCTCCCAGGTGGTCGGAACCGAGACCACGCCGGAACCGGTCTGGAAGGCCCAGAGCTGCTTGCCGGTCTTGGCGTCGAAGGCCTTCACGAAGCCGTCCGAGGTGCCCGTGAACACGAGACCGCCCTTGGTCGTCATGGTCCCGGCCCAGAGCGGCATCGCCTCCAGGTGTTCCCAGACGATCTTGCCGGTCTTCGGGTCGAGGGCGCGGAGCGCGCCGACATGGGTGTCGAACTTGCGCTGGATGCGGAAGCCCTGGCCCAGATAGGCGGAGCCCGCCTTGTAGGTGACGTTCTCGGTCCAGTAATCCTCGGTCCAGTCGTTCGACGGGATGTAGAACAGCCCCGTCTGCTGCGAGTAGGACATCGGGTTCCAGTTCTTGCCGCCGAGGAAGTTCGGCGTCACCTTGATCGCCTTGCCCTTGGCTTGGCCCTCCTCCGGCGCCGGCGGGCGCTGACCCTCGACCTCGATCGGGCGACCGGTCTTCAGATCCCAGCCCGTCGCCCAGGTGATGTCCCGGACGAAGGGATAGGCGGCGACCAGGGCGGTCTGCTTGCTGATCTGGCCGTCGCGCGCCGTGAGCTTGTCGGTGTCGGTCAGGAAGAAGAAGCCGTTGCGATCAGCATGGGCGCCGAGGCGAACGGTCTTCCCGTCCTTCTCCATGTCGAAGAGGATGATCTCGTTGTTGCCCGAATAGTCCCAGGCATCGTTCGGGGTGTGCTGGAAGAAGCCCACCGGCTCGCCGTTCGACGGGTCGATGTAGATCTGGCCCGAGGTGTAGAGGCTGTCGTAGGGCTTCCAATCGCCGCCGGGACCCGAGCGGTAATGGTGGTTCCACGGGGCCGGGTTGCCGGTGCCGATGACGAAGGTGTTGGTCTTCTCGTCGTAGACGCCGGTCTGCCAGGGTGCGCCGCCGCCGTGGTTCCAGGCCTCGACCTTCTTGCCGTCCTTGTCGTTCGGCCAGGACGGCGCCTTGGCGTCGCCGGTCGGGGTCGAATCCTTGCCGTTGAGGCGGCCCATATGGCCCTCGACGAGGGGCCGCATCCAGATCTCTTCGCCGGTCTCGGGATCGCGGCCGTAGAGCTTGCCCTGCGCGCCGAACTCGTCGCCCGAATTGCCGTGGATGAGGACGACCTTGCCGGTCTTCTTGTCCTTGATGATGTTCGGCGCGCCCGTATAGGCGTAGCCGGCGGCGTGATCGTCGAACTTCTTGCTCCAGACGACCTTACCGGTCTTGGCGTCGAGCGCGTACATCGAGGCGTCGAGCGCACCGAAATAGATCTTGCCGTTGTAGATCGCGGTGCCGCGGCTCACGACATCGCAGCAGGGACGGATGTCGTCGGGCAGGCGGGCGGAGAAGGACCACAGCTTCTTGCCGCTCTTGGCGTCGAGGGCGAAGATGCGCGAGTAGGAGGCGGTGATGTAGATCACGCCGTCATGCACCAGCGCCTGGCCTTCCTGGCCGCGCTGCTTCTCGTCGCCGAAGGAGAACGACCAGCGCGGCTTGAGAAGGCTGACGTTCTTGGTGTTGATCTTGTCGAGGCCGGAATAGCGCTGGGCCTTGATGCCCATGCCGTACATCAGCACGTCCTTGTCGGTGTTCTGATCGTTGAGGATGTCCTCCCACGTCACGCCGCCGCCGGTCGAAGCCTTCTCGGCCTTGGTCTCGGCCTTCTGCGCCGAGGCGGGCGCCGCGAGCAGCAGGCCGGACAGGATCAGTGACGAAGCGGTGGCGAGCATCAGCGTGCGGGGCGCGTGCCCCGCTGTCTTCCTGGCCATGCGTCTCTCCCTGGCGGTCGCGGGCGCCGCGCGCCGGACCGCGTCTTTAGGCTTTTGATGGGGAGCCGACCTGCGGGAGCCTCACGGAAACATCCGGTCATCCGAGGATCCGCCACGAAGGCTGGCGGTGGATGCTTCGTGAGAGCTTGGCGTCCCGAAGCCGGGCTCGCTGAGAGGTATGGCGGGAAAGATTGCCCATCGCACGCTAACTTTTGTCCATACCTCATATGGTATTCTTATGATTGCAAGTTTATCCCGGCCAAACTTGCCCAGCATGACTGGCGAAGCGGTCCAATCGTCATAAATAATTTGTTTGAAACCACACTCTTGACGCTCGTCAGGCGGGTCGCTCATCACTTTTACAGTTCAGGCGACGCGCCGGCACGCAGGGTCTGCGGCCGGGGGCGCCCCCCGTACGAGTTGGCGCGATGCACATCATCCTGGTGGACGACCATCCGCTGTTCCGCGAAGCCCTGCGCAGCACGATCCGCCTCGGGCTGCCCCATGCCCGTATCGACGAGGCGGACTCGATCGAGGCGGCCAAGACCGTCCTGACCGAGCGGCCCGGCATCGACGTCATCGTGCTCGACCTGTCGATGAAGGGCGTGACCGGCTTCGACGGGATGATGTCCCTGCGGATCCGCTTTCCCCGCATCCCGATCCTGGTCTGCTCGGGGCTGGAGGAAGGGCGGATCGTGCGCGAGGCGCTGCGGCTGGGCGCGGCCGGCTTCGTGCCGAAATCCGCGACGCGGGCGACCTATATGGAGGCGCTGGAGAGCATCATGCGGGGCTCGATCTTCGTGCCCGATCTCCCCGACACGCACGATTGCGAGGCGAGCGACGCCGTCGATGCCTCGACGCGGATCGCGGCGCTGACGCCGGCGCAGATGAACGTGCTGTCGATGATCAAGCGGGGCAAGCTCAACAAGCAGATCGCGTTCGAGCTCGGCATCGGCGATTCGATGGTGAAGGCCCACGTCTCCGAGATCATGCGCAAGCTCGGCGTGCGCAACCGGACTCAGGTGGCGCTCTGCGCCTCGGCGCTGGATTTCGACCGCGTCGGCATGTGAGCCGACCGGAGGCGGGCCTCGAAGACAGTCAGACGCTCTCGTAGACGAAGCGGCCCTGAGCCGGCGGCAGCGATCCCAGCCGCTCGACGCCGAGGGTCATGTCGCGCCGGCCCGCCTCCCACCGGTCCCGGATCGAGGAGGGTGAGAAGTCGAAGCTCTTCGCCGCCAGCTGATCGGCCCCGGCCTTGTAGATGACGTGCAACAGGGTCACGGCCGGGCCCGCCGGGTCGAGCCGCTCGCGCAGGGCGTATTCGCGGGCGAGGCCAGCGATGGCGCGCCGTCCGGCGCTGGCGAAGATGAGGTCGTTGGCCCGTTCCAGCACCGCGTCCAGGGAGGCGGGGCGGGGTGCCCTGAGGCTGAACAGATCCGCGGCGATGCAGAGCAGGTCCCGCTCCGGCTCCCGCTCGAACAGCGGATCGAGCGGCAGGTTGTTGGTGTAGCCGCTGTCGCACAGGAGCCGGCCCTCCACCTCGACGGGGGCGAAGGCGGGCAGGATCGCCGCGCTCGCCAGGATGTGCTCCGGCCGGACCCGCTGGCGCTGCGTGTCGAAGAACACCTCCTCCCCGGTCGCGACATCGACGGTGGCGACGGTGAAGCGGGTCTCCCCGCCGTTCAGCCGCTCGAAATCTACGAGGCGCCGCAAGGTGTCGAGCAGGGGCGTGTGATCGAACAGGGCGACGTCGTTCGGGATCCAGGGCAGGGCCGACCACAGGCCGGGCAAGCGGTGCCGGAAGATGCCCGGCCGGCCCCAGGTCAGGGTCAGCAGGGCGTGCAGGGCGTTGGAATATTGCCGCGGCTTCAGGGGCGCGGGAGCGCCGATCCCGGTCTGCTGCGTCACCTCCTCCCAGAATTGCCGCAGCCGGGGGATCCGATCGTCGGGGGCGTTGCCGGCGATGAGGGCTGCGGTGATCGCGCCCATCGACGCGCCGACGAGCCAGGACGGCCGGATGCCCTGCGCGTGCAGAACCTCGAAGACGCCGGCATGGTACGCGCCGAGGGCGTTGCCGCCGCTCAGGACGAGGGCGACATCGCGCAGGCGTGAGCGTTCAACCATGCGGAGCAGCGATCCTTTGTCGACGCCGTTTTCGGGTGCGGTCGTGCCGTGCCGCCCCATTGCGTCGCGGGCGGAGGGGCGCTCGTGGGTAACCACCCGTGGGAGCGCTCGTTTCCGGAGCGGCGCCAGGTTGCGCGGGCCGCATCGATGATCCGGCGACCATGCTCCGCGCCCGAAACCTGTCGCGCGACGGAGCTATGCCCGTCCCGCAGGGGTGGTACCGAACCCGAATGACGACGGGGATGCGGTTCGCTGCGCCCGACGTTCTGCTAGAAGCACCCATACCCGATGGATGACGGCCCTGCCCGCAAGGGTGGCGCCCGTGCCCGCGAGCCCGGTTCTTGCCCTCAGCGATCTCGCCTTCCCTGCTCGTTGCCGTCGCCGCGGTCCTGCCCTTCCTCGGCAGCCTCGTGGCGATCGGCCTGCCCGGCTCGGCGCGCAACGCCGCCGCCGCGGTGGCGGGGGGCGTGATGCTGGTCAGCCTCGCCTGCATCGCGAGCCTCTATCCGCAGATCGGCGCAGCCGGCCCCATCACTTGGACGCTGGACTGGCTTCCGACGCTCGGGGTCCGGTTCATCCTGCGCCTCGACGGATTGTCGTGGCTGTTCGCGATGCTGGTGCTCGGCATCGGCGCGCTCGTGGTGCTCTACGCGCGCTACTACATGGCCGCCGCCGATCCGGTGCCGCGCCTGTTCTGCTATTTCCTGGCTTTTGTGGGCGCGATGCTCGGCATCGTGCTGTCGGGCAACCTGATCCAACTCGTGGTGTTCTGGGAGCTGACCTCGGTCGTCTCCTTCCTGCTGATCGGCTACTGGTCCGACAACGCCTCCGCCCGCGACGGTGCCCGGATGGCGCTCACCATCACCGCCGCCGGGGGCCTGTGCCTCTTGGTCGGCATGGTGCTGATCGGCCAGATCGTCGGCAGCTACGATCTCGAGACGGTGCTGGCCTCGGGCGATACGATCCGCACCAGCCCGCTCTACCTGCCGGCCCTGATCCTGGTGCTGGCCGGCGCCCTCACCAAGTCGGCGCAGTTCCCGTTCCACATCTGGCTGCCCCGCGCCATGGCGGCGCCGACGCCGATCAGCGCCTACCTGCACTCGGCCACCATGGTGAAGGCCGGCATCTTCCTGATGATCCGGTTCTGGCCGGTGCTCGCGGGCACCGAGAGCTGGTACTGGATCGTCGGCACCGCCGGCATGGCGACGATGCTGGTCGGCGCCTGGAGCGCGATCTTCCAGCACGACCTGAAGGGGTTGCTCGCCTACTCGACCATCAGCCATCTCGGGCTGATCACCCTGCTGCTCGGCCTCGATTCGCCGCTGGCCGTGGTCGCGGCGATCTTCCATGTGGTGAACCACGCGACCTTCAAGGCGTCGCTGTTCATGGCCGCCGGCATCATCGACCACGAGACCGGCACCCGCGACATGCGCCGCCTCAGCGGGCTGTGGCGGGCGATGCCCTACACCGCCACCCTGGCGATGGTCGCGGCGGCGGCGATGGCGGGCGTGCCGCTCCTGAACGGCTTCCTGTCGAAGGAGATGTTCCTATCGGAGGCGGTCGACAACGCGGGCGACCACCCGCTCCACCTCGCGCTTCCGGTGCTGGCGACCCTCGCGAGCGCCTTCACGATGCTCTACTCGCTGCGCTTCATCCGCCAGACCTTCTTCGGACCCGCCCCGCACGACCTGCCGCACGAACCGCACGAGCCGGTGCGCTGGATGCGGATCCCGATCGAAGCCCTGGTCCTCACCTGCATCGCCATCGGCCTCGTGCCGAACCTCACCATCGGCCCGGCCCTGGAAGGCGCGGTGCGCGCGGTGCTCGGCGACCGGACCCCCGATTACGACCTCGCGATCTGGCACGGCTTCAACGCGCCGCTGGCCATGAGCGTCGTGGCCCTCGTCGGCGGCGTCGTGCTCTATTTCGTCTTCGGCAAGCGCATCAACACGAACCCGCGCGGCGGGCCGTGGCTGATGGACCGTCTCGACGGCGGCTGGCTGTTCGAGCGGGCGATGACCGGGCTCGTCCGCGGCGCCCGCTGGCTCGAGGCGCGGCTCGGCACCGAGCGGCTACAGCCGCAGCTGCGCATCCTGTTCCTCGCCGCCCTGACGGCGAGCCTCGCCGCGGGCACCGCGCGCGGGCTCGACCTGACGGCGCCGGGACGCATGACCGAATTCGATCCGGCCTTCGCCCTGATGTGGCTCGTGGGCGCGGCCTGCGCCATCGGGGCGGCGGAGCGGGCGAAGTACCACCGGCTCTCGGCGGCGATCTTCGTCGGCGGCGCGGGCCTCGTCAGCAGCCTGACCTTCCTGTGGCTCTCGGCACCCGATCTCGCCGTGACGCAGATCCTCGTGGAGATCGTCACCACGGTGATGCTGCTGCTCGGCCTGCGCTGGCTCCCCAAACGCGATCAGGCGATCGCCGTCCCGGCCTCCGAGGAGGCGCGGGGCCGTCGGCGCCGCCTCGTCGACCTCTGCATCGCCGGGCTCGTCGGCTTCGGGCTCGCCGGCCTCGCCTACGCGGTGATGACGCGCCCGGCGGTCGACGGGATCAGCCGCTGGTTCGTCGAGGAGGCCTATCCGCAGGCGGGCGGGCGCAACGTCGTCAACGTGCTGCTCGTGGATTTCCGCGCCTTCGATACGCTGGGCGAGATCTGCGTGCTCGGCGTCGTCGGCCTCACGGTCTTCGCGCTGCTCAGGCGGTTCCGCCCCGCCCCCGACAGCCTGGAGCGGCCGGCGCAGCAGGTGCGCCACGACGCCTACGACGACGCCCGCGAGGGGCGCGAGCCCGGCCACACCACCGCCGACGCGCTGCTGGTGCCCCGCGTGGTGATCACGTGGCTGTTCCCGTTCATCGTGCTGCTGGCGCTGCACCTGTTCCTGCGCGGCCACGATCTGCCCGGCGGCGGCTTCGCGGCGGGCATCGCGATGACCGTCGCCTTCATGCTGCAATACATGGCCAACGGGGCGCAGTGGGTGGAGGAACGGCTGCGCATCCAGCCGATCTCGTGGATCGGCGCCGGTCTCCTCGTGGCGGTGCTGGCGGGCGCCGGCTCCTGGCTGTTCGGGCGCCCCTACCTCACGGCCTTCTTCGCCTATTGGGAGCCGCCCGTGCTCGGCAAGGTGCCGGTCGCCAGCGCGCTGCTGTTCGATCTCGGCATCATGGTGCTGGTGGTGGGAGCGAGCGCCCTGATGCTCGTGGCCCTCGCCCACCAATCCCTGCGCCGCACCCGCGCCGCCGAGGCGGAGGCCGAGGCCCGGGACGCGGCGGAACGCGCCGCCGAGAAGGAACCCGCCTGATGGAGTTCGTCCTGTCGGCCGGGATCGGCATCTTCGCCGCCTCCGGCGTCTGGCTGATGCTGCGCCCGCGCACCTTTCAGGTCGTGCTCGGCCTGTCGCTGCTGAGCTACGCCGTCAATCTCTTCATCTTCGCCATGGGCCGCCTGACCGTGGGCGCGCCGCCGGTGCTGGGCGCCGTGCCCGAGATCGTCTCGGTGGACGATCCGGTGCCGCAGGCCCTGGTGCTGACGGCCCTCGTCATCGGCTTCGCCCTCACCGCCCTGTTCCTCGTGGTGCTGCTCGCCGCCCGCGGCGTCACCGGCAGCGATCATGTCGACGGCCGCGAGCCGCATCGGGCCGAACCGCATCCGGGGAACCCGCATCCATGACCGGCCCCGTTTCCATCACCCAGGCCAGCGGCTGGTCGGATCACCTCGTGGTGCTGCCCATCGTGCTGCCGATCGCGGTCGCGGGCGCCATGTTCCTGATGGACGAGCGCCGCCGCGAGCTGAAGGCCGCCTTGAGCCTCGCGACGATGCTGATCCTGCTCGGCATCGCCCTCCTGCTCGTCGGCCGCGCGAGCATGACGGCGGAGGTGTACCGCCTCGGCAATTGGGCGGCGCCCTACGGCATCGTGCTGGTGGTCGACCGGCTCTCGGCGATGATGCTGGCGCTCGCCGCCATCCTGGGATTGTGCGCCCTCGTCTTCTCCTTCGCCCGCTGGGGCCGGGCGGGACCGCGCTTCCACGGCCTGTTCCTTCTCCTCGTGATGGGCGTGAACGGCGCCTTCCTCACCGGCGACCTGTTCAACCTCTTCGTCTTCTTCGAGGTGATGCTGGCGGCCTCCTACGGCCTCGTCCTGCACGGCTCGGGCGAGACCCGCATCCGCGCCGGGCTCGGCTACATCGCCGTCAATCTCGTCGCCTCGCTGTTCTTCCTCATCGGCGTCAGCCTGATCTACGGCACCACCGGCACCCTCAACATGGCCGACCTCGCCCGGCGCCTCGCGGCGCCCGCCCTCGGCGAGACGGGCCTGTTCGAGGTCGGCTGCGCGGTGCTCGGCATCGCCTTCCTGATCAAGTGCAGCGCCTGGCCCCTGGGCTTCTGGCTGCCGACCACCTACGCGGCGGCGAGCGCCCCGGCGGCGGCGATCCTGGCCATCCTCAGCAAGGTGGGCGTCTACGTCGTGGTGCGATTGAGCCTGCTCCTGTTCGGCGAGGGCCTGTCCGCCGGCTTCGCCCAGGGCGTTCTCCTCGCCGCCGGGCTCGCCACCATCGCCTTCGGCACGGTCGGCATCCTCGCCGCCCGCGAGCTGACCCGGGCCGCGGGCTACGCCGTGATGATCTCGTCGGGCACGGTGCTGGCCGCCCTCGGAACCGGCAGCGACCGGGCATTGGCGGGGGCGCTCTACTACCTCGTCGGCTCGACGCTCGCGGCCGGCGCCCTGTTCCTGCTCGCCGAGATCCTCCAGCGCGGCCGCGACCCGGCGGAAGCGGCCAAGCCCGTCTTCGCCGACGAGTACCGCGATCCGTTCGACGACCCCGACGCCACCGAGATCGGCCGGGCGATCCCCTCCGCCGTGGCGATCCTCGGGATCGGCTTCCTCGTCTGCACGCTGATGCTCGCCGGCGTGCCGCCGCTCGCGGGCTTCGTCGGCAAGCTGGCGATGTTCTCCGGGCTCACCGGCGGGGCGATGACGGCCTCGGCCTGGGGGCTGATCGCGGCGCTGACCCTGTCGAGCTTCGGCACCCTGATGCCCCTGGTGCGGCTCGGCATCTTCAGCCTGTGGGTGCCGAGCGACGACCCGCCGCCGGTGCTGCGCGCGCCGGAATTCGCCGCCATCGCGGGCCTGCTCCTCACCTGCATGGCGCTTGCCCTATGGGGCGGCCCGGTCCTCGCCTATGCCGATGCGACGGTGGCGTGGTTGGCTGAGCCGCAGGACTACATCCAGGCCGTCCTCGGCGCAGCGCAAGGAGATGGGCGTTGAGCCGGATCCTGCCCCACCCGCTGCTGTCGGCGGCACTCACCCTGACCTGGCTGCTGCTCAACGCCCCGCCGACGCCCGGCAACGTGCTGCTGGCGCTCGTCGTCGGGCTCACCGTGCCGGCGGTGATGGGCGCTCTGGAGCCCCGCCGGGTGCGGCTGCGCGCGCCGGCCACCCTCGCCCGGCTCGCGATCCTCGTCCTCTACGACATGATCCGCTCCAACATCGACGTCGCCCGCGTCATCCTCGGCCTGCGGAGCGGCGCGCGGAAGACCGGGTTCGTCACGGTCCCCCTCGAGCTGCGCGAGCCCGTCGGCCTCACGATCCTGGCGGTGATCCTCACGGCCACGCCCGGCACGCTCTGGGTCCAGTACGATTCGGATACCGGCTGCCTGCTCCTGCACGTCCTCGACTACACCGAGGACAGCGCCTGGGAGCGCCGGATCAAGGATCGCTACGAGCGTCCCCTGATGGAGATCTTCGCATGAACAGCGTGACGATCCTCGATTGGGGCCTCGGCCTCGCCCAGGGCATGCTGGTCCTGGCGATGGCCCTGGCCGCCTGGCGGATGCTGCGGGGGCCCCGCGCCCAGGACCGCATCCTCGGCCTCGACACGTTCTACCTCAACGGCATGCTGGCGATCGTGGTCCACGGCATGCGCACCGGCAGCGGCCTCTATTTCGAGGCGGCCCTGATCATCGGCATGATCGGCTTCACCGCCACGGTGGCGCTCGCCAAGTTCCTGATGCAGGGCGAGGTGATCCAGTGAACGGCGCCGGACTGCCCCTCTGGGCCGCGTGGATCGTCGTCCTGCTCACGGTGACCGGCGCGGGCTTCGCGCTGACCGGCGCGCTCGGCCTCATCCGCCTCAGGACCTTCTACGAGCGCGTCCATGCCCCGACGCTCGGCGCGACCCTGGGCATGGCCCTGATCCTGTGCGGATCGATGCTGCTGCTGTCGCTGATCGAGGAGCGTCTCGTCCTGCGCGACGCCCTGATCGGCCTGTTCTTCACGGTGACGACTCCCGTGACGCTGCTCCTGCTCGCTCGCACCGCCGCCCACCGCGACCGCTTCGAGGGCAATCCAGACGCGCCTCCGGAGGGACACTGATACCCTGACGGGCGGATCGGGACAGCGGACTAGGCAGTCCAGCCTAGTTCCGACCGGAAAATTTTGTATTTGACCGAGCCGCACGGCTTCGTGATCGCTGCGCTGACTTCCGAATTCTTGTCGAATAGGGACCGATCGCGGTTTTTTACAAAACGATAAGGTTCATCTGCAAGATTTCCACCTCGGCAGCCAATCATGGCGCCGGTGAAGGCGTGCCGTGCCGATGTTCCGTTCCGATGTCGATTCCCTTCTGGCCTCCGTCGATCGATCCATGGGCCGGATCGAATTCGCGCTCGACGGCACGATCACCGATGCCAACGCGGCCTTCCTGGCCCTGATCGGCTACCGCCTCGACGAGTTGAAGGGCCGCCATCACAGCGTGCTGATGCCGGCGGCCGAACGGGATCAGGCCGAGTACCGTGCGTTCTGGGAGGCCCTGCGACGGGGCGATTTCCACACGGGCGAGTTCCGCCGCGTCGCCAAGGACGGACGGTCGGTCTGGATTCAGGCCTCCTACAATCCCGTCCTCGATCGGCGGGGACGCCCCTTCAAGGTGGTGAAGTTCGCCGCCGACATCACCGCGCAGACGCAGCGCAACGCCTATTACGAGGGGCAGATCGCCGCCATCAACCGCTCCCAGGCAGTGATCCACTTCACCCCCGACGGCACCATCACCGACGCCAATGACAAGTTCCTGACGGCGATGGGCTATCATCTCGACGAGATCCGCGGCCGGCACCACAGCCTGTTCGTCGACCCGCAGGAGGTTGCGGGCGGCGACTATGCGGGCTTCTGGAAGGCGCTCGGCTCCGGCAGCTACCGGGCAGGCGAGTTCCGCCGGATCGCGAAGGGCGGGCGCGAAGTCTGGATCTACGGCTCCTACAATCCGGTCTTCGACAGCGAGGGCCGCCCCTGCGCCGTGGTCAAGTTCGCCAGCGACGTCACCGAGCAGGTCGCGGATCGCCTCCGTCGGGCCGAGGGCCAGCGCTCGATCCGGAGCGACCTCGGCGACATCACCCTGGCGATGTCGGACGTGACGCGGCAGGCTCAAGAGACGGCGGACGCGGTGGCCGTGACCTCCGGCAACGTCCAGGCGGTCGCTGCGGGCTCCGAGGAATTTGCCGCCTCGATCTCCGAGCTCAGCCGGCACGCGGCCCAGGCTCAGAGCGCGTCCAACGAGGCCGTGGCCCGAGCCGAGGAGGCGACCGGGATCGTCGCCGGTCTCACCTCCGCCGCCGAGCGGATCGGCGAGGTCGTCTCGGTGATCCGCTCCATCGCCGACCAGACCAATCTCCTGGCGCTCAACGCGACCATCGAGGCGGCACGGGCCGGACAGGCGGGCCGCGGCTTCGCCGTGGTCGCCACCGAGGTGAAGGCCCTGGCGAGCCAGTCCTCGCGGGCGACCGAGGATATCGGCCATCAGATCACGGCGGTTCAGGCTTCGACCGACCGCGCGGTCGAGGCGATCCGGTCGATCGCCGCGACCATTGGCAATCTGTCCGAGATCTCGATGAGCGTGTCCTCGGCGGTGACCGAACAGGCCGCCGTGACCCAGGAAATCTCGACCAACATGCAGACCGCCGCCCGCAACGTCGATGCCGTCCGCCGCAACGCCGAGGGCATTGCCGCCGCTGCCGGCGAGATCGATGCCTCCGTTCAGAAGGTGACCGCCGCCGCCCGGGCGATCGCCTGATCGGCCGCTCGGCGCCGGGTGAAGCGGGCTACGACGCCTTGGCGAAGGGCCAGCGGGCCCGTGCCGGGGCGGTCAGGTCGTCGACGAGACCGAGACGCAGCCGTTCGAGGCCGGCCCAGGCGATCATCGCGCCGTTGTCGCCGCAGAGCGGCAGCGGCGGTGCGACGAAGCTCAGACCGACCTCGCCGGCCTGCGCGGCGAGGGCGCGGCGGATCGCGCCGTTGGCCGCGACGCCTCCGGCCACCACCAGGGCGGTCGGATGGCCCGCGACCGCACCGAAGCCGCGCAGGGCCACCCGCACCCGGTCCACGACCACATCCACCACCGCCGCCTGGAAGCTCGCGCAGAGATCGGCCACGTCGCGGCTCGCGAGGGGGGCGAGGCGCTCGGCCTCGATGCGCAGGGCCGTCTTGAGGCCGGAGAGCGAGAAATCGGCCTCGCGCCGCCCCAGCATCGGCCGTGGCAGGGCAAAGCGCTCGGGATTGCCGGTCTCCGCCAGCCGCTCGACCTCCGGCCCGCCGGGATAGGCAAGACCCAGGAGCTTGGCGACCTTGTCGAAGGCTTCGCCGATGGCGTCATCGATGGTGGTGCCGAGCCGGACGTAATCCCCGACGCCCTTCACGGCGACGAGCTGGGTGTGTCCGCCCGAGGCGAGGAGCAGCAGGTAGGGGAAGGCGAGCCCGTCGGTGAGGCGCGGCGTCAACGCGTGCGCCTCCAGATGGTTGACCGCCAGCAGCGGCTTGCGCGCGACCAGCGCCAGGGTCTTGGCCGTCACGAGGCCGACGAGCACGCCGCCGATCAGGCCCGGGCCGGCGGCCACCGCGATGCCGTCGAGATCCGAGAGTGTGGTTCCCGCCCGATCGAGCGCGCGGGCGATCAGCCGATCGAGCACCTCGACATGGGCGCGCGCCGCGATCTCCGGCACGACCCCGCCATAGGCCGCGTGTTCCGCGATTTGGCTCAGGATCTCGTTGGCCAGGATCCTCCCGCGATCGCCGTCATCGAGGGTCACCACGGCGGCGGCGGTCTCGTCGCAGGTCGTTTCGATGCCGAGGATCTTCATCGGGTCTCTATCGGGCCTTCATCGGGCGCGGCGCGGTTGCGCGTCGGGAGCCCGCGCGCCACCTTCTCGGCCTCACCGGCGAGGTTTACGCAAAAATCGCGGCCTCCGACAGGGAAGGCCTCGGGGTTTTCCGTGCCGCGCGCTTCGTCGATCAGGGGGCCTCGCATGCGGATCTGGGTATCACGGCCCGAGCCCGGCGCCGCACGCACGGCCCGGCGCCTCGAGGGTCTCGGCCATGCGGCTCTGGTGGCGCCGGTGTTGCGGATCGTCCCGACCGGAGCGTCCCTGCCGCCGGGACGCTTCGACGGCCTGATCCTGACGAGCGGCAACGCGGTGGCCGCCACCGATGCCGCGCCCCGCGATCTGCCGGTCCTCGCGGTCGGCGCCCGCACGGCCGAGCGGGCACGGCGCGCGGGGTTCCAGCGCGTTCACTCTGCGGAGGGCGATGCGGGCGATCTCGCGGCCCTGGTGGCCGACACGCTGGCGCCCGGCAGCACTCTCCTCCATGCCGCGGGCGAGGACCGCAAGCCGGAGCCGGCCGCGAGCCTCGCGGCGGCGGGGTTCTCCGTCACGGTGTGGAACGCCTACGCCGCGCGCGCGGAAGAAGCCCTGCCCGAGGCGGTGGCGCGGGCCCTTCGCGCCGAGGATGAAATCCGGCCGGCGGCGGCGCTCCACTACTCCCGGCGCAGCGCTCAGGTGGCCGCCGGATTGTGCCGGGAGGCGGGGTTGGCCGGAGCGTTTCGGGCTCTGGCGCATTACTGCCTGTCGCCGGATGTCGAAGCGGGACTGGCCGAGTTCGGTCTCGCGGCCCATTTTGTGGCGACACGACCGAGCGAGGACGCCCTCCTCGCCGGCCTTCCGGCTCCGGATTGAGCGGCATGTCCCGTGAGGGACGTCCGCAAGCTTCGGGGACGGGAGCAGAACGATTTCGGATGGATGGTGCCGCTCGACCGCTCTATGGGAGCGCGGTGCCTCGCGGTGGCCAAGGGAGCGAACGCCGGTGACTTCACCCAAGGATGGTCCGAAGCCTGCGGACAAGGGCGCGTCCCCCGCCTCCTCTCCCACGAAGCCCGGCACGGTTCCGCCCACGGGCAAGCCCGAATTGAACAGATCCGAGCCCGCCAAACCCGGTGCGACCGGAAGCAGCGCCCTGCCCGGCAGCTCCTCCTCATCGAGCGGTGGAACGACGGGCGCCCCCGGCCGCCCGCAGGACGCACGCCCCTCCGAGCCTGCCAAAACCGGCGCCACCGGCAGCAGCCCTGTTCCGCCGGTCGGGTCCGGCCCCAGTCCGTCCGAGCCGGGCAAGCCGTCCGAACCCGCCAAGCCCGCAAGCGCCGTTGCGCCGGGATCGTCCACGGGCGCGCCGTCGAACCCGCCTTCGGGGACCTCTTCCTTCGGCGCGCCGTCGAAGCCCGGCACGACCGCCAGCGGCGCGGTGCCGCCGGTGGCCTCCGCCGCCAAGCCTTCGGAGCCCGTGAAGACCACCGAGCCCGGCAAGCCGACGGGCGCGACGCCCTCCGCGACCGGTGCGGCCTCGAACACCGCCCCGGGCGCCGCGCCGTTGAAGCCCGGTGCGACCGGCAGCAGCGCGATCCCGCCGGCCTCCGGCGCCGCCAAGCCGGGCGAGGTCAAGCCCGACAGCCCCGCCAAGCCGGGGGCGACCGGAAGCAGCGCGATCAAGCCGGAGGTTCCGCCGGCCGGTGCCGGACGTTCGGGAACCGGACCGTCCGGCACCACCGCCGGCAACCCATCCGGCACCCCGTCCAACGCGGGACCGACCCGGGTCACCGAGGCCGCCTCGCTGACCGACGGGCCGATCCTCGACATGAAGGCCAAGCGCGTCCCGGATCCGGCCGAGGCCGGCAAAGGAGCGGACAAGGGGGCCGACAAGGGCGGAACGCGGCCGGATGCGGCCAAGGATGCCGCCCGGGACGCGGCACGGGGCGAGACCAAGGCACCGCCCGCCGCCACGACCAAGGCGGGACCGGGCCTCGGCGCGGTGGCGGCCTCCGGCCTCCTCGGCGGCCTGATCGGCGCCGGCCTCCTCTACGGCGTCACGACCTATCATCGCTCGAGCGATCCGCGCCTCGACAATCTCGACAAGGCGGTGGCCGGTTTGGCCACCAAGGACGCGCTCGGCGGATTGGACAAGCGCATCGCGGCCAACGAGCAGGCGCTGAAGCCCCTGCCCGAGGCGGTCGGCCGGGCTGAGGCCGCCGCCAAGTCGGCGGGCGAGCGGGCGCAGGAGGCCCTGCAGAAGGCCGGGTCCGCGCCGGCCGCCCCCGCGCCGGAGGGCGCAGCGCCGGCCCCGGCTGTCCCGGCCGACCTCGCCGCGCGCCTCGACGCGCTCGACCAGCGGGTCTCGGCGCTTCAGGAAGAGCCGGGCCGCGAGGGCAACGCCGAGGCGAAGGCGATCGCGGCACCGACCGGCGACGGAACCGCGCTCGCCGGTCTCGACGAGAGGCTCAAGGCGGTCGAAGCCGCGACGAAGGACGCCGCATCCAAGAATGCCGCGCCCGCGCCCGACCTGACGCAGAAGCTCACGGCGCTGCAGGGCGAGATCGAGTCGCGCACCAAGGCCAACGAGACCGCCGATGCCGGCCTCGCCAAGCGCCTCGACGAGGTGCAGAAATCCCTCGACGCGAAGATCGGGGCGGCGACCCAGGCGGTGCAGGAGGCGGCCCAGGCCGGCAAGCAGGCGGCGGAAGCCGGACAGGCCCGTGCCGAGGAGAGCGTGAAGGGTATCGACCGCCGGCTGCAAGAGCAGGCGGACAAGCTCGCCAGCCTCGACAAGGCCCTCGATCAGACTGCCAAGGCGGCGACCGTGCAATCCGCCCTGCGGATCGTCGCGGCCGATCGCATCGCCACGTCGCTCGATGCCGGCCAGCCCTATCCGGAGGCGCTCGCCAGCCTGCGCAATCAGGAGCCGGCAGATTCGAAGCGCGTCGCGGCTTTGGCGCCCTTCGCCGACAAGGGCGCCCCGACCGCCGCCAAGCTCGCGGCCGAGTTCCGCGGCATCGCGGCCAAGATCGCGGACGCCAAGCGCGCGGCTCAGGCCCGCACGGTGGCCGAGAGCGGCAGCGTCGGCGACCGGCTGATGAACATGGCGAGCTCCCTCGTCCAGGTGAAGCGGGCCGACGCCCCCGCTCCGAGCCAGGGTGGCGCGGGCGGCGAGGTCTCGACCCAGCAGGTCCAGACCGCCCTCGACAACGGCGATCTGCCCGCCGCCGCCACGGCCTTCGCGGCCCTGCCGGAGGAGGCCAAGGCGCAGGCCGGCGATTTCGGCACCCGGCTCGCGGCCCGCGCCGAGGCCGGCCGGGCGGCGCAGTCGCTGCTCGCCGACGCCTTCACCGGCCTTCCCCCGGCTCGCTAGACCGCCCGAGCCGATGACGTTGTTTCCGACGACGGGCCCGCGTTCCGCGCGCCCGCTTCCCCTTCCAGCTTGCCCGGGCCGCGAGCGCCCGCTCGCCGTGCTTCCAAGGAGGCCCTGACCCATGTGGCGCGCCCTCGTTTTCCTGGCCCTTCTGGCCCTCGCGGCCTACGGCGCCGTCTGGATCGCCGACCATCCGGGCACCGTGAACGTCGCCTGGAACGGCTACGACGTTCAGATGAGCCTCGCGATCGCGCTGACCGGCGTGCTGGTGGCGGCGATCGTGGTCGCCCTGATCTGGGCGATCGTCACCGGCGTCATCGGCCTGCCGGCGAGCATCAGTCGCTCCACCCGCGAGCGTCGCCGCAACAAGGGCCTCGCCTCGCTCTCCCGCGGCATGATCGCGGTGGGCTCCGGCGATCCGCTGGCCGCGCGCCGGCATGCGAGCGACGCCGAGCGCCTGCTCGGTTCGCAGCCCCTCACCCTGCTGCTCAAGGCGCAGGCCGCCCAGATCTCGGGGGACCGGGACGCCGCCGAGCGCGCGTTCCGCAGCATGGCCGACGATCCCGAGACCCGGGTTCTGGGCCTGCGCGGCCTGTTCGTCGAGGCGCGCCGCCGTGAGGACGAGACGACCGCCCGCGCCTACGCCGTCGAGGCCGCGCGGCTCGCCCCGAGCGTCACCTGGGCCAATGAGGCCGTGATGGAGGCGCATTGCGCCGACGGCGACTGGTCGGCGGCGACGGAGACGGTGGAGCGGCGGGCGTCGCTCGGCCTCATGGACAAGCACGCCGCCCGCCGCCAGCGCGCGGTGCTTCTCACGGCGGCCGCCCAGAGCAACGAGGCCGGCGCGCCCGACACCGCCACCGAGCAGGCGCTCAAGGCCGTCAAGCTCGCCCCCGACCTCGTGCCCGCCGCCGTCATCGCCGGGCGGCTGCTCGCCCGTCGCAACGATCTGCGCAAGGCCGCCAAGATCATCGAGGCCGCCTGGAAGGCGACGCCGCATCCCGAGCTCGGCCGGGTCTATCTCAACCTGCGCACGGGCGATTCCGCCCGCGACCGCGTGGCCCGGGCCGAGACCTTGGCCAAACTCTCCTCCTGGGATCCCGAGGCGCGGCTGGTGCTGGCGCAGGCGGCGACCGAGGCCAAGGAGTTCGGCCGCGCCCGAGAGACGCTGGCCCCCCTCCTCGACGATCGCCCAACCGTGCGGGTCTGCCGGATGATGGCGCGGATCGAGGCCGCCGAGCATGGGGCCGACAGCGGCCGGTCCCGCGAATGGCTCGCCCGCGCCGCCCGCGCGCCGCGCGATCCGTCCTGGGTCGCCGACGGCGTGATCTCCGAGCGTTGGGCCCCGATCTCCCCGACCACGGGCCGCCTCGACGCCTTCGTCTGGAAGACACCGCCGGAGATCCTGATGGGCCCGGAGGAGGAGGACGCTCCGGCAGCGGAGGCCGAGACCGCCTCTCTCGCAGCGGCGCCTCCCGCGGCCTCCGTGGGCACGACGCCGACGGCCCTGCCGGCCGGCACGATGACGCCCGCCTCCAAGCCGGGATTCCTGGAGACGGGCGCCGGGACCGCGGCCGCGCCCTCGGTATCGCCCGCGCCCGCCTCCGCGTCGGCGATCCCCCCGGCCCCGGTGCCGCCGGGAACCCCGACGGAGCGCCCCCGCCGCATCGCCTGATCCAGGACGCCGGGGCAGCGGGGATCACGCCGAAGGGCGATGGTCCCCAAAGCGGAAACGCAGCGGCTTGCCATAAACCGATGCCCCGGCTACAGCACGACGCCCGCCGCGCGGGACCGCACCGAGCCCGAACGCTCACGCCGGTCCCCGGTGGGCCCCGGAGGGGTGGCCGAGTGGTTGAAGGCGCACGCCTGGAAAGTGTGTATACCGGAAACGGTATCGCGGGTTCGAATCCCGCTCCCTCCGCCATCTGACTTTCAGAGACAATTACTTCACTAGTGGCCCGTGCCATCAGCAGCGCCGAGGTTTTTCTCAGCTTGATGCTCGGGAGAGGCGTACGCGCAGAAGCCGAACAGCAGGCTTCGCAGACCTCAAGGATTGCTCCGCCTAAGGTCGCCGGAACGGCGCATCCCAAGGCCTATTCTCAGAGCGATTGAACGGACTGGCTCTTGGGCGGATCGCTCGCGATCCGCCGCCAGCACGCATGTCCCCGAATGCCGGTCCCGGCAGAGATGCGTCGGCAGGTCCGTCAGAAGGTGAAGGACGCGGACACGACGAAGGTGCGCGGCGCCGCGACGGTCACGAAGGTGCCCGTGGTGAGCCAGTACCGGTTGTCCGCGACGTTCTCGACGTTGAAGCGGAACACGGCGGGCCGCCCCGCCACGAGCGAGGCGTAGCGGAAGCCGAGATCGAACCGCGTCCAGTCGGGAAAGCGCACCGTGTTGGCGCTCGTGAGGTAGGAGCCGGACGTGTAGAGCACCCTGCCGTTCACGGCGAGGCCCGGAACCCAGGGCGTGTCCCATTCGAGACCGGCCGAGACGGTCAGATCCGGCACGCCGGCAGCCAGGTTGCCCCGTTGCAAGGGATCGATCGGCTTGGTGAGTTCCGGGTTCAGGAACGTGGCGCTGGCAAAGCCCCGCAGGCTCGGCAGAAGCGCGCCGTAGGCGGAGAGTTCCAGGCCCCGATTGCGCTGCTCGCCATTGTAGGCCAGGGCGTTGGCTGCCGTTTGCACCAAGTCGGGTCGGCTGATCTGGAAGAGCGCCGCCGTCGTCGTGACGGTGCCCCAATCGATCTTGACCCCGACCTCCTGCTGGTCCGACTTGAAGGGCGCGAGGATCGCACCGGCATTGCTGTAACCGGCACCGACGACGGTGCCCGCGGTCAAGCCCTCGGCGTAGTTCGCGTAGAGCGAGACGTTCTTCCACGGCTTGACCACGATGCCGGCGAGCGGCGAGGTGGCATCGGCGTTGTACCCGCTGGTCCGTGCCTGGGTGGAGGGATCGTAGCCCGTCTGGTCCACGACCTGGTAGCGGACACCCGCCGTCAGCAGGACGGTGTCGTCGAGAACGGACATCGTGTCGGCCAGCGCCACGCTGGTGAGCGTCGTGTTCGCGTATCGCTGCGGCGCGATGCGCGCGCCGTTGACCGCGGGGAGCGGAGACGGCCGGTAGATGTTCGACGGCACCGACTCGTCGGGCGTGTTCGCGACATAGGCGTAGCCGTCCTCCCGGCTGAACCCGGTGAACACGAGGTTCATCGCGTGGTTGACGAATCCGGTGTCGAAGCGCGCCTTCGCGCCGGCATTGCCGCTCACGGTGCTGCTGTAGGAATCGTAATAGGCGTTGATCAGACGGAAATTGCCGAACTGATCGACACCGTTCGAAATTCCGAAGACGCGCGAATCGGGGAAGGTCTGCCTGTTGCTCCCGGCGCGATAGCCGATCCCGCCATAGACGGTCAGCCAATCCGTCAGGTCATACTCCAGGAAAGACGCGATCGTATTGTCTCTCTGCCGGAGTTCCGTTCCCGGAAACCAATTGCTCCGGGCATTGGGGGGACGGGGGATGAACGGAATATCCGACAGAAAATTGATCTGCGGACGGAAATTTCGCGTGTCGTCGTTCTGCGAGATGGCATCGAGCGCCCAGCGCAGACGCTCCCCCTGATAATCCAGCGACAGGGCGCCGAGCCCCGTTTGCAGGTTGCCGTCGTTGATCGTGGCCTCGCCGGTGCGCCCCAGGCCATTGAACCGGATGCCCCATTCCTTGTTCTCGCCGGCGCGCGTGCTGGCATCGAGATGGACGCCGAAATTGCCGGCGCCGATGAATTGCGGCGTCACTTGAACGAAGGGCAGGTCGAGCGCCCGCTTGGTGACGATGTTGATGCTGCCGCCGACGCTGCCGCCCGGCGGAATGCCGTACATGAAGGCGCCCGGCCCCTTCAGCAATTCGATGCGCTCGATGTACTGCGTCGCAACGCGATTCGAGGACACCAAACCGTAGAGACCGTTCAGGCCGACGTCCTGAGCTTGAACGGGAAATCCACGAATGACGAACTCGTCGCTGAACCCGTTGCTCGCCGTCGTGAGGCGAACCGATGCGTCGTTGACGAGCGTATCGGCAGCAGTACGTGCCTGCTGATCTTGAATGATCTGCTGGGTGAAGTTGACCGTACTGAATGGTGTGTTCAGGACATCCTTGGTGCCGAGCACGCCGAGCGATCCGCCACGCGCGATCTGCCCGCCCGCATAGGGGGGCGGCAAGTCCCTCAGAAGCCCGACCCCCTGCCCTGCTCTTCCGGACCCGACGCGCTCTCCCGCGACCGAGATCTCTTCGAGCTGCGTGGCGGCTTGCGCTCTCGCATCCGAGACCGAGCCTATCCAGCACAGCCCGAGTGAGGCAGCACCGATCAATGCGCACGTTGATCTTGTTGGAGACACCGAATTCAAGTCACGCACGCACATGCCCTCGCATTGAGGACCGTCATGCGAAAGTTTAAACGCCCAACTTGGAACGGTTATAACCTTTGAAGACGATCACTCATCTATTTCTCGACTAAGGCATCACGCATACGTGAACAAGCAGATTCATAATGCAAAATTGAATACGTGCTTTAAACGCAACAAAGCAGAACTATTCTAAACCACTCGGCTCTCTCTGCTACGGATGCCCGTCAGCGAAGATTGACCGTCCGAGAGGACGGTGATGTCGGGTCTCACCCGCTGGAAGGATCGCTCATACGAACAACGACTTCACCGACAAATCGCAACAAACCGACCCATAACTTCCATTTCAATATTGATTACATAGCTACATCTTCCGAATATGACGGCAACCCGTTCAAAAAAGCTTCTAATAGAAAATTCGAATCTTCGACGCTCGATGTATCACTCACGGCAGTGACCGTGATGGACGTTTCGGGGCCCTCCATCGAACGTAATCTTCCAAGAATTGCTCGATATCTCTGCGTTAACGATGCGTTAACCATTCTCTAAAATGCTCTAGCAAGCCGCTTCGCTTCGAGGTTGCCACCCTGCTCTCCTCTTGCCCGGCCATTCCGTGACACAAGGGCTCTTCTCCTCGATCCGCAGCCTGCTCGCCTTGCTGCTCGCGTTGGCCACCGGCTTCGGCGGCCTCGTCGTGGTCGGAACGGGCGATGCGGGGAACGGCGGAGGCATTCGCGGCAGCAGAAGCGGGCGAGAGAGCGCGGCACTAATCGCGGAGCGGATCGAAGAGGCGCTGCTCTCGGTCGGGCGCGATCTCAGCCTGGTCGGCGAGAGCCTTGCCGCGCAGACGCCCGAAGCGGCGGGCGATGCGGCGGGCCGCCTGTTCGCCGCGTGGCGCCGGCTTCGTCCGGACGACGCCAACATCCTGTTCGCCGACCGGGGCGGACAGATCCTCGCAGCCTCGGCGCAACGGATCGTCGGGGGCGACGTATCCGGCAGCCCGTGGTTCGCACGATCCCTTCAAGGCGTGGTGATCGGGGAATCGGCGGAGGGAAGCCGAGCCGGCGCTGCGGTGGCGCGCAACCTGATCGTTGCGGCCCCTGCGGGCGGCGGCACCTCCGCTGCCGGTATCGTCGCGGTGCAGCTCGATCAGAGCTGGGTCGATGCCGTGGTCGCCACGGCCCGGCGGGCCTTGGCGGATGGGGCGCAGGGCCTGTCGATTCAGGTGTTGAACGGTTCGGGACGCGTCCTCCACCGGTCCGGCCCGGAGATTTATGGCTCGGAAGCCAGCGTCACGGTCGGCGATGTCCGTCAGGGCGGCGTCGGATGGCTCGTGAGCGTGCGCGCGCCGGAACCGCCCATGCCCGGCTCCCCCGTCCTTCTTCTGCTCGCCGCCGTCCTCCTCATGGCGGGCCTCGGATGGCTCGTCGGTGGATGTCTGACGCGAAACCTCGCCTATGCCTCGGCGCTCTGCCGTCATGACACCGGGCGGTCGAGGCCGGGCTGGATCCTGACCCGCGACCTCCACGATCTGACCACCCGCCTGCGCGCCCTCGTCGAGCTGAGCCTGAGCCGGGACCGCCTTCTCCAGGAGAAGCGCATCGCCCTGGCCCGCAGCCGCGACCGCATTCGCGCCATCCGGACCCTCTCGGGTTCGAGTTGCTGGGAGATCGATCTCAACACCGGGCAGGTGATCTGGACCGATGGAGACGAGGCCGCTTCCGAACGCGCCTGCACCCTGAGCGATGTGCTCGCCCATCTCGAACCCGACGATCGGCCGGCCTTCGGCCAAGCCCTCGCCACGGTTCGGGCCGACCGGCACGCCGTGCGCGACGTGGTCGTGCGCACCCGCGCGGGCGGCGAGCGCATCTCCGGTCGCCGGCTCGCCCTTCGCTTTGCGGCCGGCCGCGCCGACTCGACCCGCCTCTACGCCCTGAGCCGCGCCTACATGGAGCCGGCCCGCGAGGAGCAGACCGCCCCGCCTCCGTCGTCGGCGGCCGCCCCCTCACGCCTCGAGAGCGGCGGCCCCGACCTCGACAGCGCCCTCACGGCGGCGATCGCGGCACTCGGAACCTTCATGGGCGACGCGTCCGAGGGCTCCGGCCGAAGCGGGCGCATTCCGGCCACGGCCCTGCGCGGCGCGGTGCCGTCGCATCGCGTTCGGGCCTCGAGCCGACCGGGTCCTGGGCCGACCCGTACGGAGGCCGCGGCCTTCACGCTCGCGGCGGCCCTCGAAGGCGTGGTCACGCTGATCCGCGAATCCGCGCGACCCGAGATGGCGCGGGTGCCGCCGCGGGAGACCGACCTGCCGCCTGTAAGGCGCATGCGGGGTTAAGCCGAACGCGGCGGGGTGACGGATCGCGCTCGCCACCCTCCCACCGTCTCGATGGGGCGGGACGGGTGACCTGACCGGATTCCGGGGGCTCGGCTCGCGAGAACGGACATTGTCTGAGTCGGCAGCGGAGGGGCGACAAGCGGGCCAATGGTCAAACCAAACCTCGGCCGCGTTCGAGGAGGCCACCACCTTCACGGCGCATGGCTGTCGTTCGAAGCGTTGACGCCGACCCCATCAATCTGACGGCTTGGCTGGCCAATCTGCCCATGATTTCGACCGATCATCGCGTCCAACGCATCGTTGTGCCGATTATCGCAACAGATTTGCCACCATTTGCGGCAGAAATCTTCCCCGCGGCTCCAAGACTCGACAGCATATATTCCGAACCTAAGAGCGAAGAAACAATTCTATCGCAGTGCTCAGGCATTGCGAAAAAATCTCCTGATATGTTTCATATGATGTTTTTCGAATGCTCGAATCATCAATGCCATGGCTAATTCCGAAATGACTCTATCGGCATCGCATGGGCTATATTCATGACTGCGTTAACCATTTGTTAACACTATGAATGCTTCCTGGATCGGACACAAAAATAGCCGATTTCACGCGAGCATTGGGGGCCTGCGTGTTTCACAGTCCAACACATTTGACGATTCTACTCGGCTGCCTGGCGCTCGCGCCGGGCGGAGCCCGCGCGGCTGATTTGCCATCGGGCGGAGCGCGCGGGGCCGACTGGTATACGGGGGTCGAGCGGGAAGTCGCGCGCGAGGATTGGATCGTGGCCGTGGATGCCAGCGCCACGGTGACCACAAACAGCTCCGCCTTCGGTACGATCACGGCCACGATTGCCCCGGTCGCCACGCTGCTCGACAGCGGCCTGCGCGTGCGCCTGCAGGGTGTGGCCGGAACCTATAGCTATCCCGGCGCCGCAGTGCGCCAGACCGTCACCGGCGTGCAGCAGGAGGGGACGCTCCTGCTCGGCTACGAGTGGATCTGGCAGCAGGCGGCGCTCGCTGGCTATGTCGGCATGAACGTGCGCAGCAACGAGCTGTCGATCGTCGATCCCGGCAATCCCGTGGTCGGCACGGGTCTGGGCGTGAAGGTCGCGGCCGACCTTTACGTCAATCCCACGGACAACACGCTTCTGGCCGTGAACGCGTCCTACTCGACGCTGTTCAACGCCTATTATGCGCGGGCGCGGGCCGGGTTCGCCATCGCACCCGGTGTGTTCATCGGTCCGGAGGTCACGCTCCTTGGAGACAACTTCTTCAACGGTTGGCGGGCGGGCGGCCACGTGACCGGCTTCGCCGTCGGGCCGATGAAGTTCTCCCTCGGGGCCGGCTACGCCTTCGATCGCATCCGCAAGGGCGGATACTACACCAGCATCGACGGCCGGATCGCCTTCTGAGACCGAACGGGCGGGCCGCGACGGGCCGCCCTCTCCCGCTTGATCGACTGACCGGGATTGGCCCGATGCCTCCCTTCCTCACCCGTGCCACTTGGCTGATCAGCGCCGCGCTGACGCTGCTGCTGCTGTCTCAACCGCTCAGCACGACCGTCCAGCTCGAAATGAGCATCGGCGCCATCGTGCTGATGGCCCTTCTGTGGCTCGTCGCCAAGGGACAGACCGGACGGCTGACCTTCCTGGCCATCGGCAGTCTCGTCGTGCTGCGCTACATCTATTGGCGGCTCTCCAGCACCCTGCCGCCGCTCAGCGATCCGATCAACTTCGGTGCGGGTCTGCTTCTGGTCGGAGCGGAACTCTACTGCTTCTATATCCTGGCGGTCAGTCTCGTGATCAATGCGGCGCCCCTGTATCGGGCACCGCCGCCGCAGGACGAGGACGACGACCTCCCGACCGTCGACATCTTCGTGCCGAGCTACAACGAGGACCGGCACATCCTCGCGACGACCCTCGCGGCGGCCAAGTCCATCGATTATCCGGCCGGCAAATTCACCGTCTGGCTGTTGGACGATGGCGGCACGGACCAGAAATGCGCCGATCCCGACCCGCGCAAGGCCGAGGAGGCGCGGGCCCGCCGCAAGGTGCTGCAGGCGCTCTGCGCCGATCTCGGCGTCTCCTACCTGACCCGCCGGCGCAACCTGCACGCCAAGGCCGGCAACCTGAACAACGGCCTCCAGAACTCGGTCGGGGAAATCGTCGTCGTTCTCGATGCCGACCACGTTCCCTTCCGCTCGTTCCTGCGCGACACGATCGGCCATTTCGCGGTCGATCCCAGGCTGTTCCTGGTGCAGACGCCGCACGCCTTCCTCAATCCCGATCCGATCGAGCGCAACCTGAAGACCTTCGATCGGATGCCGTCGGAGAACGAGATGTTCTACGCGGTGGGCCAGTGCGGCCTCGACAAGTGGAACGGTTCGTTCTTCTGCGGCTCGGCTGCCCTGTTGCGACGCCGGGCGCTCGACGAGGCCGGCGGCTTCTCCGGCATCACCATCACCGAGGATTGCGAGACCGCGTTCGAACTGCATTCGCGCGGCTGGACCAGCATCTACGTCGACAAGCCCCTGATTGCCGGCCTGCAGCCGGAAACCCTGTCGGACTTCATCGGCCAGCGCTCGCGCTGGTGCCAGGGCATGCTGCAGATCATGCTGCTGAAGAACCCTGTCCTCAAGAGCGGTCTGAAGCCGATCCAGCGGCTCTGCTACCTCTCGAGCATGACGTTCTGGTTCTTCCCGCTGCCGCGCCTCGTCTTCATGGCCGCGCCGCTATTGTACATCTTCTTCGACATGAAGATCGTCGTCGCCAACGTCGATGAGGCGATCGCCTACACCGCGACCTACATCGTCGTGAACTTGATGATGCAGAATTATCTCTACGGCCGTGTGCGGTGGCCCTTCGTCTCGGAGCTGTACGAATACGTTCAGGGCCTGTTCCTGATCAAGGCGACCGCCTCGGTCATCATCTCGCCCCGCAAGCCCACGTTCAAGGTGACGGCCAAGAACGTCAATCTCGACCACGATCAGCTGTCGCCCCTGGCCCTGCCCTACTTCCTCGTCTTCGCGATCCTGTCCATCGGGGCGCTGGTATCGGCCTATCGCTACACCTTCGAGCCCGGGGTCACGAACCTGATGCTGGTGGTCGGGTTGTGGAACCTGTTCAACCTCATCACCGCCGGCGCCGCCCTGGGCGTAGCCGCCGAGCGGCGCCAGACCGAGAAGGCCCCCTCCCTGGCCGTCGACCGGCCGGCGGTGCTGAATCTCAACGGGATGGCCCTCGACGTCACCGTCGAGCGCATTTCGGGCGCGGGCTGCCGGATCCGCATGGACGCCGTCGTGCCGGTGCGCCGGGGCGGTGACACCATGGTCGGGACGCTCTCGGCGCTGCCGCAGGCCAACCTTCCGCTCCTGAGCCATGCCCGGACGATCCCGGTGCGCCTCGTCGGCGTGACCGCAGCGGGCGAAGAATCGGTGTGCGATCTCGTCTTCGAGACCCTCACGCCCGGCAGCTACTTCGCCCTTGCCGACCTGATGTACAGCGACGCGGGCGCGATGAGCCGCTTCCAAATGCGGCGGCGCACCCACAAGGACATCGTGTCCGGGACGCTGCAATTCGTCCGCTGGGGATTGTCCGGCCCGGTCAGGGCTTTCGCCTACCTGATGACGACCACCGCCGCCCCCAAGGCCGAGGAGCCTGCTGCCCGGCCGCGCAAGGCCGAGCGCCAGCGCGCCGCCGATGCGGGTCGCCCCGCCGATGCGCCATCCGCTCGCGCGGCGGAGGCCCGCAACGCGGCGGCCCCCTCGTCCGAGGGGTCCCCGGGCTGGCTCCATCAGATGGTCGAGTCGGAGGCCGCCACCGGCGGTCCCGAACGCGACCGCCGCACCGCCGACCGGCCGGAACCGGCGCTACTGCCGACCCGTGCCGGCTGAGCCTCACCGCGTGCGAGACCCGTCCTCGAAGTCGAGACCGAGCCCGACAATGCCCGCCATCCGCCAACCCGCACCGCACCGCGCCACCGCGCTGACGCTGGCAGGTCTGCTCGTCGCGGCCACTGCCCCGGCCTCGGCGCAGAGCTTCCTCGGCCGCGGTGCGCCGCAGGTCCTCACCGTTCCGGACGGCCCGTCGGCCAGCCGCGGCCCCGCCCGGGCGGGCGTGGAAACTGGCCCGGTGGCGCCGGCTCCGGCGGCGGCGCTACCGCAGCGCCCGTTCCCGGCCCTGTCGGCGGGGCTGCGGCTCAGCGGCGAGGAGAGCAGCCTGCAATGGCCCGTCTACCTGACGGAGGCGCAGGCCCGCGAGCGCCTGCGCCTGCGCATCGGCTATCTCGCGGCGATCTCGGTGGTGCCCGACGTGTCCTTCCTGACCGCGACGGTCAACGGCGTCGCCATCGGCCGGAGCGAGATCAAGGCGCCGGGCGCCATCCGCATTCTCGAATTCGACATCCCCGCCGATCTGCTGAAGCCGGGCTACAACGCCGTCGCGATCAGCGGCGTCCAGCGCCATCGGGTCGATTGCTCCCTCGACGCGACCTACGAGCTGTGGACCCAGATCGAGCCGGCCTGGACCGGCCTCGTCTCGGCGCCGGGCGCCATCGGGGCGGCTTCGCTGCGCGACCTCCCCGCCATCGCCCCCGACCATCGGGGCGTCGTCCCGATCCGCATCGTGCTGCGCAACCGGCCGGGCTTCGCCACGTTCGAGCGCCTGATCGGGCTCGCCCAGCGGGTCGCGCTCGCGGGCGGATTCTCGCAGACGGCGGTGGAGTTCGCCGCCGAGCCGGGGGGACCGGCCGGCCTCGACATCGTCGTCGGCGCCTCCGATGGGGACGCCGCCGATCTCACCCGCCAGCCCGTGACCTTCGAGCCGGCCCAGGGGGAGCGGGCGGCCCGGATCCTCGTGGCGGGCGACGCGCCCACCGACATCGATGCGGCGATGCGCATCCTCGCCGCGACGGCGACGCGCGATCCGGCCGGCAGTTCGCAGGGCCTCGGCGCCCTCGCCCAGGCGCGCGGCGTCCGCATCCGCAGCGGCGAGACGGTCGCCCTGTCGACGTTGGGACATCAGGGCCGGGATTTCGCCGGTCGCCTGTTCCGCACCGGCTTCGACGTGACCCTGCCGACGGATTTCGTGCCGGCGGATTACGATCGGGTCGCCCTCGACCTCGCGGGCGGCTACGCGGCGGGCCTGGAACTCGGCGCGCAGATCGTCGTCGATCTGAACGGGCGCAACGTGGCGAGCCTGCCCCTGGCCCGCGCCGACGGCGATGTCTTCCGCGATGCGACCGTGGCCCTACCGCTGAGCCGTTGGCGGCCCGGACGCAACCGCGTCGAGATCAGGGCCCTGCTGCCGACCGCCTCCGACCGGGTCTGCGAGGAGGGGCCGGCGCGTCGGCGGTTCCTGCTGCTCGACCGCTCCACCCTGACGACGCCGCGCCTCGCCCAGGCTCTGCGGCTGCCGGACCTCGCCGCGACGCTCGGCGGGGGCCTGCCGAAGGTCGCGCCCGAGCTTCGCCCGCGCCTCGTCGTGCCGAACCCGGATCGCGAGTCGATGTCGGCCGCGGCGACGCTCGCCGTCCAGATGGCGGTCTCCGCCGAGAAACCGATCGATTTCGAACTCGCCAACGATCGCGCCCTCGAAGGGCGGACCCCGACCGTCGTGGTGGCGCCCGCCCGCTCCCTCGAACCTGAGATCCTGCGGGCGGTGGGACTGAACCCGGATCGGATCCGCCAGATCTGGGAGGGACGGGCCGCCACCGCGCCGCTCGGCGCGCCGACGCGCCGCGTGACCGTCATGGACGGCGCCAGCCTCGACCGGCTGCGCAACGACCGCCCGCCGGCCTGCACCCTGCCGGCCCCCGGACCCCATTCGCCCAACCCGGCCCTGACGCGCACCCGCCCGGCGGCCTCCGAACCGGAAACCCACGATCTCGCCTCCGAGTGGACGAGCCGACCGTCGGCACAATCCCGTCTCGCCGATCAGGCGGCGGCCTTCACGGCGAGGCTCACGGCCGCAACGCGGGACGGCTGGAGCACCACACTCGGCTGGGCCGAGGATCAGGTCCGCGAGCCGGAGATCGAGGTGAGCGCGCAGGCCTCCCTCATCGTCGGTCAGGGCTTGCCGGGCCGCGATCCGAGTACGCTGCTCACCGTGTTCACCGCACCGAATGCCGCGAGCCTCCAGGCCTCCGCCCTCTGCCTGACGACTCCCTCGATCTGGAACCGGATCGAGGGCCGTGTCGCCACCCTCGACGCCGCCGACGGGACGCTCAGCGTCCACGACGCGAAGCAGGTCCGCCTCGTCGAGACCGGTCCGCCCTCTCTCGGGAATCTGCGTCTCGTCGTGGCCGGCTGGTTCTCCACCAATCCGAGCCTCTTCGTGCTGATCCTGTTCGCGGCCGCGATCAGCCTCGGTCTCAGCACCTCGGCGATGCTGCGCAACGTGGGGCGCGCGAGCGCCGGCGGCACCGGCCGGATCGGACACGGGAACCGGGAGGACGAGCGATGATGGCGGACCGGACCCGCGCCCTGGCAGCCGCGCTGCTCATGTCCCTCGCGCCCGCGGCCGTCCTCGCCCAGGCACCGGCCGAGCCAGCCCCCACCGAGACGCGGCCGCCCGCCAAAACCCTTCCCGAAAAGGCCATTCCCGAAAAGGCTCTTGCCGAAACCGCCGAGACGCTTCCCATGCTGAACAGCCTCGGAAACGTGCCGGGCTGGCGCCGATACAAGACGCGCTTCGTGACCGATCAGGGCCGCGTGGTCGATTCCGGGAACGGGCGCATCAGCCACAGCGAGAGCCAGGGCTACGGGATGCTGCTCGCGGTGGCGGCCGGCGACCGCGATGCCTTCCAGAGGATCTGGGGCTGGACGCGCGCCAATCTGATGGTGCGGGACGACGCGCTGCTCGCCTGGCGCTGGGAGCCCGACAAGCGGCCCGCCGTCGCCGACATGAACAACGCGACGGACGGCGACATCCTGGTCGCCTGGGCCCTGGCCGAGGCGGGGGACGGCTGGTCGGACGAGAGCTATCGCCTCGCGTCGCGCCGCATCGCCGTCGATATCGCCCGGCGCACGGTCCTCTTCCGGTCCGAGGGCCCGCCGCTCCTGTTGCCGGCCATGAACGGCTTCTCGGCCGAGGATCGGCCGGACGGTCCGGTGATCAACCTGTCCTACTGGGTGTTCCCCGCCTTCCCCCGGCTGGCTGCCGTGGCGCCGGAATTCGACTGGGATCGCCTGAGCGCGGCGGGGCGGGATCTCCTCCTGCGGGCGCGTTTCGGTGAGGCGCGCCTTCCGACGGAATGGATCTCGATGCGGGGCGGCCAGCCCCAGCCCGCCTCCGGCTTCCCGCCGGAATTCTCCTACAACGCCGTGCGGCTGCCGCTCTATCTCGCCATGGCGGGTGTCGGGGAGCGCCGCTATTACGAGCCGCTGCTGGCGCTGTGGGCCGACGCGGACCAAGCCGGGCTGCCGATCATCGACACCGCGAGCGGTGCCGTGGCCGGACGCATGAACGAGCCCGGCTACGCGGCGATTCCCGCCCTGGTCGCCTGCGCGGTCGACGGGACGCCGCTGCCCGCGGACCTGCAGGAACCGGCCGCCTCCGAGAACTACTACCCCGCCACCCTTCATCTCCTGGCCTTAACGGCTGCCAACATGAGGTACCGGCCATGTCTCGGCCGCTGATCCCGCCGCGCATTGCCGGGCCGGTCCTGCTCGCCATCGTCGGAAGCTTGGCCTGCCCGCTGACGGCGGCCGCGCAACCGGCTCCGGTCCGCTCCGGCGTCCTCCAGCTCGACGAACGCCGGGCCCCGGTCATCCTCGAAACGCCGCAGGCTTCGGGTGGCGCCGAGATCATCGACGAGAGCGCGTTGCGGTTCTACGCGGCCCAGCGCCAGGGCGAGCGCGTCCAGGCCGAGATCGCGCGGCTGCGCCGCCGCCATCCGAACTGGACGGTTCCGGCCGATCTCGACACCTTGAAGCCGAGCCCGCCCGAGGAAGCCCCGATGTGGGATCTCTTCACGGCGGGGCGCTTCGACGAGTTGCGCCAAGCCATCAGCGTGCGCCAATCGGCGGATCCAGGCTGGCAGCCCTCCGACGATCTCGCCCGCAAGCTCAATCGCGGAACCCTGCGCAGCGCCGCCCGTACGGCGGTCCGGGACGGAGCCTGGGACGACATCATCGCCCGCATGAAGGCCTCGCAGGAACCGATCCAGAATCTCGACATCGACATCGCCTGGACCTTGGCGGAAGCCTATGCCCGCACGGGCGACATCGCCCAAGCCTCCGCGATCTACGGCGTCCTTCTCAAGGAACAGACCGACTCGGCCCTGCGTCTCGCCACGGTTCAGAAGGCCATGGCGACGATGCCGATCGCGTCCGTCGAACCGCTCCTGGCCACCGGAATCCGGGGAGCGGACGGCATCGACGAGTTCCGGGCGATCCGCCCCGACGTGACGCGGGCCCGCATGGCGGCGACCCTCCATGGGGAACAGGCCGGGCGGATCGAGCCCGCCGATCTCGCCGTGATCGGCGAGCAGGCCCGCCGCCTCGGCAACCCGTCCCAGATCGCCCTGCTCGGCTGGTACGCCTATCATCGCCGGCAGTTCCGCGAAGCGCTCGAATGGTTCAAGCTGGCCCAGAGCCGCGGCGGCGATGCCGCCGTGGCGACCGGCCTAGCCCTGTCCCTGCGCGATCTCGGCCAGAGCCGGGAGGCGGAGGATGCCGCCTTCGCGTGGCGCGCCGCGTCCGTGACGAATCTCGCCCTCTACCTCGACATGGTGGAGCGCATCCTGGGCGAGAGCGCGGGCTCCGCCCTCGAACCCGAGCGGCTCGACCGCTTCGCCAAGGTCGTCCTGGCGGCGAATTCGGCCGAGGGCGCGCAGGCCTTGGGCTGGTACGCCTACAATGCCTGCCAGTTCGACGCCGCCGCCGACTGGTTCCAGCGGGCGGTGAGCTGGAAGCCCCGCGAGGCATCCGTCCTCGGCTACGCCCTCAGCCTGTCCCGCCTGAAGCGGACCCGGGAGTACCTGGAGATCGTCAATCGCTACGACGGCTTGTTCCCCAAGGTGGTGGGTCTCATCTTCGCCGAGCCCGATCCGCAGGCGCGGGACACCGGCCCCTGCGCCGTGGCGCCGACGGCGGCGCCGACCGCCGCCGCCCCCGCGAAGGTGAAGGTTCCCAAGCCGGCTGTCGCCGCCACGACCGCCATCCGCCCGCTGCCGGTGCTGCGCGGAGAGTTTCCGATCGCCGTCGCCGCCGAGAATCCGCTGCGCCTCGGCGAGCCCGGATCCCTGCCCGGCCGTACCCGCGACGGCGAGTATCTCCGCGAGGTGCGCAGCACCCCGCCGCTGGTGGCCCGCCGCGTCGTCGGCGTCGGCCCGATGCCCTACGAGCGCTACGGCTTCACGTTGCTGGCAGGCTGGAACGGCACGGATCGGGCGAGCCTTCAGGCTGGACCGCCGGCACCGGCGATTGGTACGCTGGCGCAGGCCGAAGCATCGAAATCCGTTCAGACGGGCGCGTCGCGCTCGCTCCAAGTCCGGGACGGCCAGCGTTTCGCGCCGCTCGACACGGCGGCTGCGGGACGCGGCGAGGCGCGCATCCCAGGACAGGACCGATGACCGAAGCGACGCTCTTCCCAGCCCGGCATCGGCCGACCGGACGGACGGTGCTGCGGATCGGCGGCGTCCTGCTCGGCCTCACGCTGGTCGGGGCCTGCCAGACCTCGACGGCCCGCCGGGCGGGGCCACGATACGAGACGGCGTTCAGCACCCTGCCGACGACCGGCAACCGGCCTCTCGTTTCCCTGCCGAACAGCGGTGGCGCCGCCTCCGTGACCGAGACCCAATCGAGCGCCGGACTCCGGCAGCGCATCATCCTCGGACAGTCCCGCGGTCGGATCGATCTGACCATCGCTTCGGGCCGCACCTGGGACGATCCGGCGATGGCGAAGCCGAGCCGGGCCGGCATCGCTGCCGAACTCGCGAGCCTCGAAGGCGGTCCCTATCGGATCCTGCGCCGGCCGGTGCACAACGCCTACGGCCCCTTGGGCGTCGCCCTGGGCGAGGGCTGCGCCTATGCGTGGCAGTGGATCGACGGGCTCGAGCGGGTCGAGCTGGGCCGCGGCGCCCTGCGCGGGCCCGTCTCGGCCTCGCTGCGCGTTCTCCATTGTCGCCCGCAATTCAGTGCCGAGGCGCTCCTCGCCGATCTGGTGCGGATGCGGCTCGGCCCGACATCCGATCCAAGCGCGGGACTGCGCCGCCGTCGCCTCGCGACTCCGAAGCCGCGGACGCCGCAGCCCGTCGAGGCCGCCGCGCCGACCGTCCCGGACGCGCCTGCTCCGGCCGCCCCGGCCGTCGCGGTGAACGGAAGCCGCACCCTCGTAACCGTTCCGCAGGGAGCGCCGAACCCGCCCTATCTCGCGCAGCCCGCTCCGGTCGCCACGACGCAGCCGGCCGTGCCGACGGTCCCCCGCCCGGCGTCCACCGGCGGCGCGCCGGATCGGCCGCGCTTCCTGACCGATGCGCTGCCCCCGTCGCGGCCCGGGCCCGGCGCCCCCTCCCCCGACTCGACATCGCCCGCGGCCGAATCCTCGACCCGCACCGGCGGCGCGCCGAGACCTCCTCAAGGGTGGTGAGACAGCCGGTTCCGGTCCGGACTAGCCTGTCGTCTGCACGGTGCGGGGCGGCGGTCGCGGATGGAGTCTGCGACGCCGATTTGGACCGTTGAGTCGCCCATACAGGGCGCGAGGCAAGTCGCGTCACGTCTCGGATCTCGCATCCATATCCACCATCGACTCATCGCCGACATGACCGGAACTTGCGGACGTGGGTGAACGCGGCGTGCGATGATGTTACGATTAAATCGTGTCGCGGATGTCGGACGAGAGCACGGGCCATGCGGACCACCCAATCCCTGAGCATCACCCTGCCTCACGAGATGGCACAGATGGTCAAGGCCAAGGTCGCGGCGGGAGAATACGCGACGGAAAGCGAGGTCATCCGCGACGGGCTGCGGGCCCTGCAGGCGCGTGATGCGGCGATGGAGCGGTGGCTCAACGAGGAGGTGGTCCCGGTCTATGACCGGGTGGTGGCCGGTACGGAACCGCTCGCGCCCGCTGACACGGTGCTGAGCGGTGCGGCCCAACGTTACCGGGCACGGAAATCCAAAGCCGCCAAGGCGTGATGCCACACCACGTTCTGTTCTCGGCGCAGGCGCAGGCCGATTTCGATGAGCTGTATGCCTTCATCGCCGATAGGGCCGGAGAAGCGACAGCAGAAGCTTACATGGCCCGCTTGGATGATTACGTCCGCGCGTTCGGTCAGTTTCCGGAGCGCGGCACCCGATACGATCACATTCGGCCTGGGCTGCGCATCACGGGCTTCGAACGTCGCGTGTCGATTGCCTTCACGGTACGGGACGGTGCCGTGATCATCCTGCGGCTTCTCTACGCCGGACGTTCCTTGGAATTACCTCCCGAGTGAGGGGAGAAGCGTGCATTCGTCATGGATCTGGCACGGCTGGGATGGACGGCTTTCGCCCCGCTAAGGCGCGAGCCCGGCATCAAGTAAGCAGATCCGATCCAACCTGAGAATCATCCTCCGCCGCGCGCCTCACGCCCCCGGCGGGACCGGGATCGGGTAGAACCGTGCGCCGGCGGCGGCGGCGAGCACCTCTACCGCACCCACGGTCGAGGCGCAGCCGGAGGCGTGGACGGCGTCCGTGGTGCGCAGGGTCGGCACGTGGGCCGTGAGCGGGCCGGGGCGCACGTCCGGCGGGCGCTGGCGATGGCGGTCGGCGGCGAGGGTGATGCGGTTGACCCCGGTCGCCCGCAGCCATTCCAGCGCCGGGCGCATGTAGAGGTCGAGGGGATCGCGCGCGCCCGCCACGAGGCAGATCTCCCGGGCCGGCTCGATGTAGCGGGCCGCCCGGGCGATCGCCCAGATTCCGGCGAAGCCCGTCTCGGCGGCGACCAGCACGAGGCGCCCGCCCCCGGGCCGGTATGTGCCGTGGCCGAGGGGGCCCTTGGCTTTGACCGGCAGGCCGGGGACCGGAACGGCACCGAACAGCGCTTCCAGATCCTCCGGACACTCACCGCGCAGATGGAAGACCAGTTCGTTCAACTCGGCCCCGCCCTCGACGCTGAGGGTCGGCGCGAGCGTCACCGGCCGCCCGCCTTCGAGGGTGAGGCAGACCTGATCGCCCGGCTCGAAGGCCAGGCGCTTGTCCAGCACGACGACGAGTTGGAGGATGCGCGGCGCGAGCGCCGTCACCACCTCGACGGTGCCGGTGCGACGCAGGAGCGCCCGCGCCGGTGCCTTGGCCGGATGGATCAGGGGGGTGGCGTCGGGCGCCGAGACGGTCGGGCTCTCCGCACGCCGGGCGCGGGCCGTCAGGCGCCGCGCCGCGGGTGCCGCCGCCTGTCCCATCAGGACGGAACCGTGCAGGCCCTGCATGGGCGCGATCACGCCATCGGCCAGGGCCATTTCGAGGGAGGTGTCCCCCGGAGAGACCCGAAGGGTCTGGCCGTTCACGACGAGGGAGCAACGAGCGCTCGTGGGAGCACGCATGGCGGGCATCCCGCTCCGAATTGTCTTGTGAAAGGGGTAGGTCGATCGATCCGCCGCCCCGCAGGGCGAGGCGTCAGAGTCCGCCGTGAATCAGGCGTCCCACCAAGCCGGCCCAGCGCTCGCGCTCGGCCCGGGCCTCATCCCCGAGGGTGTCGGCAGCGGAAAGCCCCAGGCTGGAGCGCAGGGCCTCGCTCTCGCGGCGCTCGGCGGCGAGCGCTGCCTTCATCATCAGGACTTCCATGCGCAGGCGCAGGAGGTCCTCGGTCGCAGGGGCGGCCGGAGCGACGCTCTCGTCTGCCGGGGTCGACGCGGTCACGTCGGGAGCGATCGGCCTGGGGCGGGCGGCCTCAGCGATGTGAGCGTGGATCGGGCGCGCCATCAGGCGCCGCACCGCGCTGCTCCCGTTGACCGGCTCCCTGCGTCTGTGCGCCTCGTTCATCGGTCATCCTCGGGCCGGTTGGGCACGCGCATCGGCGTCCCATGAACATGGCGATGACCTTGCTCTCGTATGGTTAAGGGAGATTTAAAAAAACCGGACGGCCTCAGCCGCACCGTCGCGCGATCAGGCGGCCTCGGGCGCGGCGCCGACGAGTTGGCGGGCCTGAAGCATGGTCATCGGCTCGCCGAAGGCCGCGCCCTGAGCGTAGTCGCATCCGAGTTCCTGCAGGCCCTGCGCATCCTCCTCGGATTCCGCGCCCTCGGCGACGACGGACAGGCCGAGTTCCTGCGCCATCCGCACCAGGGAGCGCAGCATCGCCGTACGGCCCTGCCCCATCTGACGCACGAAGCTCTGGTCGATCTTGAGGGTGTCGAAGGGGAAGCGCTGAAGATAGGCCAGGGCCGAGTAGCCGGTGCCGAAATCGTCCAGGCAAAGTCCCGCGCCGAGATCGTGGATGCGCGTGAGCATCTGGGCGGCGTATTCGGGATTCTCCATCACCAGCCCCTCGCTCAGTTCCAGCTTGAGCGAGCCCGGCAGCACGCCGGTGCGGGCGATCACCGTCTTCACGTCATGCAGGAGATCGTGGCGCAGAAGCTGACGCGAGGAGACGTTGACCGAGGCGAAGATCGGCGGCTCCACATCGAGCGAGCGCTGCCACGCGGCGAGTTCGAGAGCCGTGCGCTCGATGGCGAAATTGCCGAGGGCGACGATGACGCCGATCTCCTCGGCCACCGGCAGGAAGGTCGCGGGCGCGATCCGCCCGAGCTTGGGATGGTCCCAGCGCAGCAGCGTCTCGAAGCCCGCCACCGTCCGGTCTTCCAGACGGACGATCGGCTGGAACAGCACGCGGATCTCGTTGCGCTCCAGCGCCTTGCGCAGGTCGGCCTCCAGCATCAGCCGGTCGGACGGGTCGGTGCGCATGTTGGCGCGGAAGATCTCGATGCGGTCGCCGCCGCCGCGCTTGGCCTGGATCATGGCCATCTGGGCGCTCTTGACCACTTCGTCACGCTTGGGCTGGCCGGCCGTGCCTGGCCCGGCATCGTGCAGGGCGACGCCGACGGAGACCGTGAGGAACACCTCGCGGTCCGCATAGGTGACCGGGGTGGCGATCACCCGGCGGATCATCTCGGCGAAGGCGAGGATGCGGTCGGGCTCGCGCTCGGAGAGCAGGATCACGGCGAACTCGTCCCCCGCCACCCGAGCCAGCGTGTCCTGCGGGCGCAGGAGCCGCCCGAGCCGGCGCGACAGGGTGAGCAGAATCGAGTCGCCCGCCGAGAGGCCGATGGCGTCGTTGATCGCCTTGAAGCGGTCGATGTCGATCACGATCACCGCCGGCTTCAGGCGCGGATCCTGGCTCGCGAGCGCCAGGGCCGCGTCGAGCCGGTCGTGCAGCAATTCGCGGTTGGGCAAGCCGGTGAGGCTGTCATGCACGGCGTCGTGCAGCAGGCGCTCCTCGGCGGTCTTGATCTCGGTGACGTCGCTGATGGTGCCGACGATGCGGATCACCTCGCCGTCGGTGCCGATCACGGGGCGGGCCTTGAGCCGGTACCACGCGTAGGGCCCGGCCGCCGAGCGCAGGCGGAAATCGTGGACGATGCGACCGCGCCGCTCCTCGATCACCGTGTCGAGGGCCGCCGAGTAGCGCTCCACGTCGAAGGGATGCAGGAGCCCGAGCCAGTTGGCCGCCGGCCCTTCCAGCGCGCCGCGCTTGAGGCCGAGCTGCGCCTCGATCTCCGGTCCGGCGAAGACCCGGTCGCCCGGCACGTCCCAGTCGAACACGATGTCGCCCGCGCCCATGAGGGCCAGCGCCCGGCGCTCGGTGTCGGAGACGAGACTGTGGCTCAAACCCCCGCCCGCGAAGGCGTGCTGCATCACGGTGAAGCCGATCAGCATCACGATCAGCACGAGGCCGCCGATCAAGGCCGGCTGGACGAGGTCCGAGCCGATCTGCCCGGTGATGGCGAAGCCCGCCGCCACCACCCAGAACAGCAGCAGCAGCCAAGTCGGCACGAGCAGGATCGCCCGGTCGTAGCCGTTATGGACGGCGAGATAGAGGATCAGGAGAAGCCCGACCCCCGCCACCGCCGCGATGGAGATGCGCGCCACGCCCGCCGCGACGGGGGGATCGAACACCGCGAGCCCGACCAGACCGGCGAGGAAGACCAGCCAGAAGAAGGCGACGTGGCTGTAGCGCACGTGCCAGCGCGACAGGTTCAGGTAGGCGAACAAAAAGACGAGGAGCGTCGCCCCGAGCACCGCCTCGGCGGAGGCGCGGTAGATCCGCTCGGCGCCCTCGGTGACGGGGAAGACCCGTTGCAGGAAGCCGAAATCGATGCAGGCATAGGCGAGCACCGCCCAGGACAACGCGGCGGCGGCGGGGAAGATGATCGCCCCCTTCACGACGAAGATGATCGTGAGGAACAGCGCCAGCAGGCCGGCAATGCCGATGATGATGCCCTTGTAGAGGGTTAGGCCCGACGTCTTCTTGCGATAGGCATCCTGGTCCCAGAGATAGACCTGCGGGACGTTGGGGCCCTTCAGCTCCGCGACGTAGGTGACCGTCGTGCCCGGATCGATGGTGATCAGGAACTGGTCGGCGTCCAGGCTCTCGTCGCGCTCGGGGCGGATGCCCTCGCTCGCCGTGATGGCGGCGATGCGCGAGCCGCCGAGATCGGGCCAGACCACGCCGGAGCCCACGAGGCGGAAATGCGGGGCGACGAGCAGGCGGTCGATCTGCTCGTCGGTGTCGTTGGTGAGCGCGAACACCATCCAGTCGGGCCGGGCGCCGGGCTCGCGCGCCTTGACCGCGATGCGCCGCACGATCCCATCCTTGCCCGGGGCGGTGGAGATCTGAATCAGGTCACCGTCCGAGCGGTAGCGCTCGATCATCGGCGTGAGATCCACCGCCGGCGCGTCGAGGGTGACGCGCACGGCCTCGACCGCGCGGGCGGGCGTGAGAGCCCCGAGGAGGCCGACCATCAGGCCAGCCAGAACCGTCAGGGCCGCGAGGGCCGGGGACAGGGTGCGCAACGGGCTTTTCTTGGACCGGCGAAGGCGAGGCGGCGGGACGGGATGACGGCGAAGCGGTCGGCCAGAGTCGTATCGGCGGAGCCCTGCCCTCGCAAGGCGCCCGCACGAGGGCGCGGAACCCGACCCACCGCTCAGTTGAGGTCCGCGGCCTGAGCGGATCGCGCGGCTTTGCGGCCAAAACAAGCCGAGCCCTCGCCCGCTTGCCCGGCGCCGGGTAGAGCGGGGGCATGATACGCCCGGACGACATCCACCCTCGGCCGCCCGCCATCCCGCAGCGGGAACGCATAGGCAGCCGTTGCGTCGGGGCGCGCGCCGCATGAATCTCGCCCCGTTCCTCGCCGTCCCGCTGGCGGCCGGGCTCTCCGCCGGGTTGATCGTGCTGCTGAGGCCTCTGCTGCAGCGCTACGCCCTCGCCCGGCCGAACGCCCGATCGAGCCACACGGTGCCGACCCCGCAGGGCGGCGGCATCGCCATCGTCGGCGCGGCGCTGATCGCGACGATGCTCCTGGCCGCAATCGCCGGTCTCGGGCGCGGCGGCCCGGAATTGCCGGTTCTGGCGCTCGCCGTGCTGCTGCTCGCCGGCATCGGCGCGGTCGACGACATCCGTCCATTGCCGGCCTCGATCCGCCTTGCGATCCAGGCCGGAGCGGTCGCCGCCGTCGTGACCACGGCCCAGGGGCGCCTCCTGCCGGACGGGCTGGTCTGGCTGGAAGGGCCGGCGGCGCTCGTCGCCGGCCTGTGGTTCGTCAACCTCGTCAACTTCATGGACGGGCTCGACTGGATGACGGTCGCCGAGTTCGTGCCTCTCACAGCCTTCCTCGCCGGCCTCGGCATCGTCGGCGGATACGCGGCCGAACCGGCGCTCGTCGCGGGCGCCCTGCTCGGCGGGCTTCTCGGCTTCGCCCCGTTCAACCGGCCCGTGGCGCGGCTGTTCATGGGCGATGTCGGCTCGCTGCCCGTCGGCCTGATCGTGGCGTGGCTGCTGTTTCGTCTGGCCGCCGAGGGCGGGCTCGCCGCCGCGCTGATCCTGCCGCTCTACCCCGTCGCCGACGCGACGCTGACGCTGCTGTGGCGGCTGCGGCGCGGCGAGGCGATCTGGCAGGCGCATCGCAGCCATTTCTATCAAGTGGCCACGGTGAACGGCGCCTCGGTGCCGCAGGTGGTGGCCCGCGTCTTCGTCCTGCAGAGCGCCCTGGCCGGGATCGCCCTCGTCACCTTGCTTTGGCCGTCCTGGCCGGTCACGCTCGGAGGCCTCGCCCTGGCGGCGGGGCTGGTCGCGGGGCTTCTGCGCCAGTTCGCGGCACCGCGACGAGCGGCACAGGGAGATGGGGCGTGACGGGACGACTGATCGCGCTGACCGGGGCGACGGGCTTCATCGGGCGTCATTTGCTCGCCGCGCTCTCGGCCCGGGGCGACCGGGTGCGCGTGCTGCTGCGCCGGCCCGTGGCGGTGCCGGAGGGGGCGAGCAGCGCGGTGGTGGGCGATCTCGCCCGGCCGATGAACATGGCCGCCGCCCTCAGCGGCGTCGATGCCGTGGTGCATTCGGCGGGTCTCGCCCACGCCATGTCCGGCGCGCCGGAGGACGATTTCCGCAACTCGAACACCGAGGCGACGCGCAAGCTCGCCGAGGCGGCCCAGCGGGCGAAGGTGGGACGCTTCGTGTTCCTGTCGTCGATCCGTGCGCAGTCCGGCCCCAGTGCCGCGACCCCGCTCACCGACGCGGATGCGCCGGCCCCGACCGATCCTTACGGCCGCTCGAAGCTCGCGGCCGAAGAGGCGCTGGCCGAGATCGGGCTCGACTGGGTGGCGTTGCGCCCGGTGCTCGTCTACGGCGCGGGCGTGAAGGGCAACATGGCCGCACTCCTCCGGCTCGCCCGCTCCCCCTACCCGCTGCCGCTGGCGAGCCTGACGGGCCGCCGCTCGCTGGTCTCGCTGGAGAGTCTCGCCGGCGCCGTGGTGGCGGCGCTCGATGCGCCGGCCCCGATCGGCCGCCCGCTGATCGTGGCCGATCCCGATCCCCTCACCCTGCCCGAGATGATCGCCGCGATGCGCTCCGGCCTCGGCCGAGGGCCCGGCCTGCTGCCTTGCCCCACCCCGCTGATCGACCTCGCCTGCCGCACCACCGGACGGCAGGAGGTGTTCGACCGCCTCTCCGGCTCGCTCGTCGCCCGCGCCGATGGGTTGGCAGCCCTGGGCTGGCAGCCGGTGCAGACGACGCGCGACGGGCTCGCGGCCCTGGCGCGGGCCGGTGGCTAGAGGATCGGCCCGAAAGGGGAGAGCCGGCTTTCGGGCCGATGCGATGCAAGACCTTCGATCAGCGTACGCCGCCGCTGGCGACGACGTCCTCGCCGGTCACCCAGCGGGCGTCGTCCGAGGCGAGGAACGCGACGACCCCGGCGATATCGTCCGGCTGGCCGGCGCGGCCCAGCGGCGTCTGCGCGATGAGGCCGGCCTCCATCTCCGAGCCGATGACGCCGGCCGTATGGGTTCCTTCGGTCACGACGAGGCCGGGACTGACGCCGTTGACGCGGATCCGCCGCGGTGCCAGCTCGTTGGCGAGGACGCCGGTGATCGCGTTCAGCGCGCCCTTGGTCGCCGTATAGGCCACCGTGGTCGGCATGTGGACGCGGGTGGCCGCCGACGAGATGTTGACGATGCTGCCGCCCTCTCCGAGATGCTGCGCGGCGGCGCGCGTCGTCAGCAGGACGCCGAGCACGTTGATGTCGAACAGGCGGCGGTAATGCTCCTCGGTCACCTCCTCGATCGGCGCGAATTCGTAGACGCCCGAATTGTTGACGAGAATGTCGAGCCGGCCGAACTGCCCGACCGCCGCCTCGATCAGAGCCTGCGCCTCGGCGGCCCGGGATACGTCGCCCTGCACGGCGATCGCTTGGCCGCCGGCCGCCGCGATGGCCGCGACGACGGCGTCCGCTCCCGCCTTGCTCGACGCGTAATTGACCACGACCTTCGCGCCGTCCCGTGCCAGCGCCTTGGCGATCGCCGCACCGATGCCTTTCGAGGCGCCCGTCACCACGGCGACCTTGCCATCGAGCTTTGCCATGTGTGTTACCCTTCCGCGGGGATCGGCACCGGATCGGTCGCCCTTGTCCCATAGTTCAGAAATTCGGAACTAAGGGAGCGCGGTTCAAGACCCCATATGGATGAATGATGCGACCGCTGTTTCACCCTGCGATTGAGGACGTACGGCCGGAAGCGATCCTGCATGCCCTCGCCGATCCTGCCCGCGCCGCGATCTTTGCCAGCATCACGCAGGCCGGCTGCGTTCAGGCCTGTTCAGCCGTGTCGTCGCTCGGCGACCGGGTGATCCCGAGATCGTCGCTGTCGAGCCACTTCAAGGTGCTGCGCGAGGCGGGACTGATCCGATCCGAGCGCCACGGCGTGGAGATGCGCAACCACTCGCGCTGCGCCGAAGTGGAAGCGCGCTTCCCCGGTCTGCTCTCGGCGATCATGAACGCCTATGCCGGGGCGAAGGCGTGCGAGGCGCCGACTTAGGGCCGTCGAACCGATCGACCTAGAGGGGGGCCGCCACGGCCTGCGTCGGCGCGGAGGGGACGCCCGCCGTCGGAACGCTGCGCGCCCGATGGCGGAAATCCGGGATCGCCTCTTCGAACACCGCCTCGGCCGCCGCCCGGTCGCCGGCCGCCACGGCCTCCCGCAGGCGAAGAATCCAGGCATCCAAAACGGTGCGGTCGGCGAAGACCGGCTTGGCTGCCATCACCCCGTCGATGCCGTCGAGCGTCACCCGCGGCTCCTCGCGGGCGAAAAGGATCTCGTTCAGGCGCTCCCCCGGCCGCGCGCCGGTGACCTGAATCTCGATATCCTCGTCGGGCTCGAAGCCCGCGAGCCGGATCATCCGTTCGGCCAGTTCCCGGATGCGGACGGGCTGGCCCATCTTGAGGACGTAGACCGCCGCACGCTGCTCGCCCGTGGCGCCCCGCCCCTCCGCATCGGCGTGGGAGGCGGCGGTGAGCACGAGGTCGGAGGCCTCGCGCACGGTCATGAAGTAGCGCACCATCTCGGGATGGGTGACGGTGAGCGGGCCGCCGCGGGCGATCTGCGCCTTGAACACCGGCACCACCGAGCCGACCGAGCCCAGCACGTTGCCGAAACGCACGGCGATGAGGCGGGTCGATCCCGTGCCTGCCTGCTCCGCATCGTGGGCCTGGGCCACCATCTCGGCGAAGCGCTTGGTGACGCCGAGCTGCGAGACCGGCTCGATCGCCTTGTCGGTCGAGATCATCACGAGCGCCCGGGCCCCCGCCGCCACGGTGGCCGCGGCGACGTTGATCGAGCCGAACACGTTGGTCTTGATGCCCTCGGCCCAGTCGCGCTCCAGATACGGCACCTGCTTGAGCGCGGCGGCGTGGAACACATAAGTCGGGCGGAACGCGGCGATGACCGCGCCGAGCCGCTCGGCGTCGCGGATATCGGCGATGGCCCCCTGCACCTCGGCCTCGGCCTGGAGCAGGGCCGGGCTGTTCAGCACGCCGTGCAGCGCCGGCTCCGAATTCTCGATCACGAGGAGGGCCGAGGCGCCGAAGGCCACGGCGCGGGCGCAGATCTCCGAGCCGATCGAGCCGCCACCGCCGGTCACCACGACGCGGGCGCCGGCCAGGAACCCTTCGAGGCGCGGCCGATCGATGGCGACGGTGGGGCGCAGCAGCAGATCCTCGATCTCCAGGGGCGCGAGTTCGGCGTCCCGCATCCCCTCGCCGAGGCTGGTGACGCGGGCGAGCGGCAGGCCGAGCCGCCGGGCACGGGCGATCAGGTCGTCGGGCTCGGATTCCGGCGCCAGGGCGCTCGGCGTCGCGACGAGGCGGCGCACTGGCAGGCCGCGATTGCCGAGATCGGCCACCACCTGCTCCAGATCCCGGAAGCCGCCGAGCACGGGCACGCCGCGCATCATCTGTCCGGCCTCGTCGGCGCGGGGCGACAGGATCCCCTTGGGAGAGAGCCGCTTGACCGAGCCCGACTCGATCGCCCGCAGCACCACCTCGATGTCGGCGCCCCGCCCGAGCAGCAGCGTCGGCGTGGTGGCGGTTCGGGCGTGGCTCTGCCGGGATCGGGCGTATTTGAGGTAGCGAAAGGCGAGGCGGGGACCGCCGAGCAGGAAGACCTGCAGGACCCAGTAGAGCAGGATGGCGATCTTGCCGAAGAAGTAGAACCCGTAGAGATTCGCCGAGACCAGCACGTAGTCGAGGATGAGCAGCGTCAGCGCCATCACGCTGGCGGCGCGGACGATGCCGGCGAGATCGGGCAGCGAGGCGAAGCGCCACTTGGTGCGGTAAAGCTTGAACCACGCGTAGATCAGCGCCGCATAGGCCAGGAACGGCGGGAGCAGCAGCGGCAGGGCATGCAGGCGCTCCGCCAGCAGCTCGCCTTGGAAGCGAAAGACGAACGTCAGCACCACGGCCGCCGCGGTGGCGGCCAGATCGTGGGCGACCATCACCGCCGTCTTGAGGGTGCGCTTCTGCATGGTGCTTTTTGTGAATGCGGGCCGCGGTATCGACGTCGCTCCGGGGGATGTCAACGCGGCCCCTTCGTCGGTCGTGCTTCGTTCTGGCATCGAGAGGGGGCCAACCGTCCGCTTCCGCTCCCGCGCAGCCGATCCGAACAGGATGGGGGAGATCCGCCGCCCTCGCCACCACTTCCCGGAACAGTTGCGGTCTCGTTCGACCCGGTTCCTCGGAACCTTTCGCCCGACCAAGCAAGAAGGATGTCGACGTGCGTGAGCGCCCGCTCCGATAATCTGTGCGTTTCGTCACACGGACGATGAACACAACCCAAACGCGTGGGTTGGACCACCATGAGCAAAACACACAATCACATGACGATGCGCAAGGCCGCTCTCGCGGCGAGCGCCTTCCTCGGTCTCGGCGTCCTCGCGGCGGCTCCGGCTGAAGCGCGCGGAGGCTTCGGCGGTGGCGGCTTCCACGGCGGCGGCGGGGGCTTCGGTGGCGGTCGCGGCTTCGGCGGTGGTCGCGGCTTCGGCGGCGGCGGTTTCGCGGGTCGCGGCTACGGCGGTGGTTACCGTGGGAGCGGGTTCGGAGGATACCGGGGCGGCTACGGTGGCTACCGCGGCGGATATCGCGGTGGCTACGGTGGTTACCGTAGCGGTTACGGTCGGGGCTCCAGTCTCGGCCTGGGCCTCCTCGGCGGCCTCGCTCTCGGCTCAGCCATAGGCTACGGCGGCTATGGTGGTGGCTATGGCGGGTACGGGGGTTACGCTCCGGTCGGCTACGGCGGCTACGACGACGGATACGAGAGTTACGGCTATCGCCGCCCGGTCTACGGCTACGGCGGCTACGGTGCCTACGGGTACTGAGCGCTTCCCAGCGACGACGATCAGGGCCGCCCTCGGGCGGCCCTTTCCATTGGCCGATAGCCGGCGCGAAGGGTCACGCATCATCGGTACGGCCCACCACGCCCACACGAAGCCTTTCGGCACCCGCTTCGAAGTTCGGCGTGGGCGCCCGGTTCACCCGACCGCGCGCTTCGCCCGGGCCAGCGCGGCGTCCGCATCCCCCATGTCCGGCGCGTCGATGTGGCGGTAGCGCGCCTGGATCAGGCCGAAGGCGCCGAAGGCGAAATGGCCCGCGGCAACGACCGCGAGCAGCACCCAGCCATAGGGCTGCGCCCTCAGCGCGGCGAAGGCACCGGACAGGCCGTGCGCCTCGGACGGCCCCTGCGTCCAGGCGGCGGTGGCGAGGAAGCCCGCGATGATGAGGAACACGACGGCGCGCGCCGCGTAGCCGAACCGGCCGACGGGCTTCGCCCAGCGCTCGCCGTCGCCGGGCAGCGACAGCCGGTCGGTCACATTGCCCTTCCAGGCCTTGGCTGCGTAGGCGAACCCGGCCGCCGCCACGCCCAGAGCCGCGAGCCCGACGAGCCAGGGCCCGAAGGGCTGGCGCAGGAGCCACGCGGTCCAGTCCTGCACCCCGTCCCCGCCGGCGGAGGCTCGGCCGATGCCGAAGGCGAGCCGGCCGGCGGTGAGGGCGAGGCCGGCATAGACGACGGCGCTGATCAGGTGCGCTCCCCGCACCGCCAGCGCCTTGGGCGCATTGCCACGATGGTCGGCATCGGTGACGCCCTCGACGAGGCGCCAGAGCGCAAATCCCGCGAGACCGAGGGCGATCAGCCCGACCACGACGGCACCGAACGGCCCGCCGAGCACGGCCCGCAGCGCGCCTTTGCTGTCACCGGCCGCGCCGCCTTGGCCGAGCGCCGCGAGCAGGGCAAGGACGCCCACGACGCAATAGACGAGACCGCGCGCTCCGAAGCCGAAGCGGGCGAGATGTTCGAGGGCGTTGTCGTTCCGACTCCAGGCCATCCGGGTCAGTCGCGCTCACGCGCGGGCTTGCCCGCCAGCGCCACGTAGAAGCCGAGCCCGTCGCCCGCCGGCAAGGTCTGCAGGCGCTCGATCCAACCCCGTCGCTTGGCGTCCAGCAGCAGGCGCCCGACCGGCTGGAACAGGGTTTCGCCCCCGCCCTCCGGCGGTGCGGCGAGGCGCACCGCCACCGTCTTGCCCTTGGCGAAGCGGCTGCGCTCCAGCATGTCGCCGATCGAGGCCTCCGCCGTCGGGCGGTTGGCCTTGCGCAGGTCGAGCACGGATTCGGCGTCGGTGACGCCGAGGGAGCCGCGCAGCTTGTTGGCGTAGAAATCTTCGAAATGGGGCAAGGGCGGACCGCTCGCGTCAGAAGTCGATGTCGTCATAGATGTCGGCAACGGCGAGCCGGCCGCCGAGTTCAGGCAGATCGATCGTCTCGCCGGGGCCACGGGCCTGCTTCGTCCAATCCCCACACGCTTCTCGGCGCCACGCTTCGATGCGCGGCTCGTCCTGATAGACGATCAGGAACACCCGAAGCGAGGCGATGCTACGATAGAAATCGGTTTTGCGGCCGCGGTCGCGGCTCATGGTCGAGGGCGAGAGCACCTCGGCCACGAGGACGGGATCGCGGGCGTAGCCGTCGGACCGGCGCGGTCCACATCGCACGACGATGTCCGGGATCGGAGCGAAGTTGTCCATGGCGTCGCTCACCACCGCAATCCCAGGCACGGCACGGCATCCCCGATCGCGACCCAAATCAGACAGTTTCCGCGCGAGGTTCAGGACGATCTCCTGATGCCGCTCGCTCGGCGGCGCCATGAGCATGGGTTCTCCGTCGATGAGCTCCCAGCGCTCCTCGTCGGGCCGATCCGCGACCCAATCCCGATACTCCACAACGCCCATGCCGGGGTCGCGCCGAACCGCAAGCGCCATCGAGGGCCTCCGAGACCACGCGGGATGCTAGCACCCGGCCGGGCCTCGGCAAACCGGCGCCGCTCACACGGCGAGACGCGCATAGACGTCCGCGACCGAGAGAGAGCCGCCGAGTTCGGGCAGCGCGATCGTCTCGCCGGGGCCGGCGATCGTCATGGTCCACTCGGCCTCACGCCGCCAGACCTCTACCCGCGCCTCGTCCTGATAGATCAGAAGAAGCGTCCGAAGGGACGGGATCGACTGATAGAAGGCTGCTTTGAAGCCGCGATCGTTGATCATGGTGGAAGGCGAAAGCACTTCAGCCAATAGCAGCGGATCTTGAGCGTAGCCGTCCGGCAGCTCAGTCCCACAGCGGACAAGAACATCCGGGATCGGAGCGTAATCGTCCATAGCTTCGCTTAAGACAGCGAGGCCGGTTTGCGCCCAGCATCCCCGTGGATCAGCGAGGTCGCCGAGCGCGCGAAGAAGGTTGTAGACGATGCGGTGATGTCGATCCTTGGCGGGCGCCATCATCACCGGCGCGCCGTCGATCAGCTCCCAGCGCTCACCTTCGGGCCGGGCGGCCACCCATTCCTTGTATTCGGCCACCCGCATACGGGTGTCGCGCCGAACCGCAACAGCCATCGCCCGAGCCTCCGCCACAAGACCTGCAGCGTAGCATCGCGGGGCCGCCCTGTCGCGGGCGGCCCCGTCTCACCTCAGCGGTGGACCAGCACGTTGCGGAACTGCCAGGGATCGCTCGTGTCGATGTCCTCGGGGAACAGGCCGGGGCGGTCGGTGAGCGGGGTCCAGTCGGTGTAGACCCCGACGACCGGGCCGAGATACGGCGTCTGCACCTCGAGGCAGCGGCGGAAATCGATCTCGTCGGCCTCGACGATGCCGGCCTCCGGGTTCTCCAGGGCCCAGACCATGCCGGCGAGCACGGCGCTGGTCACCTGAAGGCCCGTCGCGTTCTGGTAGGGGGCGACGCGGCGGGTTTCCTCGATGGAGAGCTGCGAGCCGTACCAATAGGCGTTCTTCTCGTGGCCGTAGAGCAGCACGCCGAGCTCGTCGATGCCGTCGACGATCTCGTTCTCGTCGAGAATATGCTGCGTCTCCTGCACCTTGCCGGCATTGCCCCACATCTCGTGGAGCGAGAGGACGGCGTCGTTGGCCGGGTGGTAGGCGTAGTGGCAGGTCGGGCGGTAGACCGCCTCACCGTTCTCGCGCACGGTGTAGTAGTCGGCGATCGAGATCGCCTCGTTGTGGGTGACGAGGAAGCCGAACTGCGCGCCGACGGTGGGCACCCAGGTGCGGACGCGGGTGTCGGCGCCGGGCTGGAGCAGGAAGATCGCGCAGCGCGAGCCCTTGGTCTGGCCCTCGGCATTCGCCGGCTTCCAGGTCTCGTGCGTGCCCCAGCCGAGCTCCGCCGGCTGGTTGCCCTCGGAGACGAAGCCCTCGACCGACCACGTGTTGACGAACACGCCCATGGGCTTGGGATGCTTGGCCCGCTGGGTGTCGCGCTCGGCGATATGGACACCCTTCACGCCGACCTTGTGCATCAGCGCGGCCCATTCCTCGCGGGTCTTGGGCTCGGGATCGGTGACGCCGGTATCCTTGGCGATGTTCAGGAGCGCCTGCTTGACGAACCAGGACACCATGCCGGGATTGGCGCCGCAGCACGACACCGCGGTCGGGCCGCCCGGCGACGCACGACGGGCGTCGAGAATGTTCTCCCGCAGCGCGTAGTTGGTGCGGTCGGCCTGACTCGCAGACTTGTCGAAATAGAAGCCCGACCAGGGCTCGGCCACGGTGTCGATGTAGAGCGCACCGAGTTCGCGGCAGAGCTCGAGGATGTCGCGCGACGAGGTGTCGACCGAGAGGTTCACGCAGAAGCCCTGGCCGCCGCCCTCGGTGAGAAGGGGGGTCAGGACATCGCGGTAGTTTTCCTTCGTCAGCGCCACCTGCTCGAAGCGCAGGCCGTGCTGCTCGGCGAGAGCCTTGTGCGCGTCGGAGGGCTCGACCACCGTGAAACGGTTCTTGTCGTAGGTGAAATGCCGCTCGATCAGGGGAAGCGTGCCGCGACCGATCGAACCGAAGCCGATCATCACGATCGGACCGGTGATGTGGCCGTGGACGGGCCAATCCTTCTGCTGACCGTCGGACATGTGGAACCCTCCTCGTCGGGCTGCTCGTCGTATGAGAGCGGCGTCAGTGATGCCTGGAAGTGACGAGCGGATGACGGTTCGGCGCCACGCGGTCAACAGGGCGAGACAGGAGAACATTGCAAAACTGTGAAGGTCTCGGCGCGTCGGCATGACCTGCATGCAGGTCTGCGGCGGACATCCCATGGGGCGCGCCCATCGGAGAAGCGCCTATATTGCACCGCAACAAGGGAGCGACGCCCAGGATCCAAGCCGCACAGGGGATCCGAGCCCATGCTGACCATTCTGACCGCCCAGCCCGTAAACCCGGAGGTCGAGACGATCGACCGCGATCCGGGCATCATCACCCTCCTCGCCGCCCTCGTCCGCAGCGCCCGTCGATCTGCGGGTGGTCGCGCGGGCGAAGGGATCGGCCTGTTCGCCTCGGCCACGGCCTGGCCGCACAACGCTCGCTGATTCTCTCGGAAGGCACGGCACGGCCGATGGATCGGCAGTATCGTAGGCCTATCCAACCCAATCCCCCTGCCCCTGAGGGGCGTCGCCGAAGGCGGAGCCTCGAAGAAGGGCTCCAGCCAGCCGCACGATCCCTGGAGACCTCCTTCGGGGCCGCTTCGCGGTACCTGAGGATGAGGGGGATGGGTGGGAGAGCCTTGGATATGAAACGGGCAGGAAAGGCACCCGCCTCCCCTGCCCGCTTCGCGTTTCCGATCGAGACGTGAGCGTCAGTCGAGCTTCACCTGCCAGATCTCCTCCGCATATTCCCGCATGGAGCGGTCGGAGGAGAACCACGCCATCCGGGCGGTGTTGAGGATGGCGGTGCGCCACCACTGAGCCGGACGGCGCCACGCGGCGTCGATCTCGCGCTGGACGCGCCAGTAATCATCGAAATCGACGGTGGTCAGGTAGCGATCGCGGTGGCGCAACTCGTCGATGAGCGGCGCGAAGCGGCGCGGCTCGTCCGGCGAGAAGACACCGCTGCCGATGGCATCGAGCGCGGCGGCGAGACGGGGCGAGGCCGAGATCGCCTTGTTGGCGTAGGCCGGCTCGTCGATGCGCTGCAGCACGCCTTCGGCGTCGAGGCCGAAGATAAAGATGTTCTCCGCCCCAACGTGATCCTTGATCTCGATATTGGCGCCGTCGAGCGTACCGACGGTGAGCGCGCCGTTGAGCGCGAGCTTCATGTTGCCCGTGCCCGAGGCCTCCATGCCGGCGGTCGAGATCTGCTCGGAAAGGTCGGCAGCCGGGATGATCACCTCGGCGAGACTCACCGAATAGTTCGGCAGGAACACCACCTTCAGCCGATTGCCGACATCCGGATCCTCGTTGACGACCTTGGCGATGTCGCCCGCGAGCTTGATGATGAGCTTGGCCTGAACGTAGCTTGGCGCCGCCTTGCCGGCGAAGATCTTGACGCGAGGCGTCCAATCCTTGTGCGGCGCCTTCTTGATCGCTTGGTAGAGGGCCACCGTCTCGACGAGGTTGAGGAGCTGGCGCTTGTACTCGTGGATGCGCTTGATCTGCACGTCGAACAGGGCGGTCGGATCGACCGCGATGCCGGTGCGCTCGGCGATCACCTGGGCGAGACGCTTCTTGCGCAGCTTGCGCATCGCCGCGTAGCGCGTGCGGAACTCCGCATCGTCGGCATAGGGCACGAGCTTGGTGAGTTCGGTCGGATCGTCGAGCACGCCCGCGCCGATCGTCTCGACGGCGAGCGCCGTCAGTTCGGGATTGGCGTTGTGCAGCCAGCGGCGGAAGGTGATGCCGTTGGTCTTGTTGATGATCTTCTCGGGCTCGATCTCGTGGAGATCCTTGAACACCGTCGATTTCAGCAACTCGCTGTGCAGCGCCGAGACGCCGTTGACCCGCCGGGAGCCGTGGAAGGCCAGCGGTCCCATGCGCACGCGCCGTCCGTGCGACTCGTCGATGAGCGAGACGGCGGCGATGTGGGCAGCGCCCCCCTTGGCGTTCTTGCTCTGGGCTTCGAGATGCAGCCAGTTGATCAGGTAGATGATCTGCATGTGGCGCGGCAGCAGCCGCTCCATCAGCTCCACCGGCCAGGTCTCCAGCGCCTCGGGCAGCAGGGTGTGGTTGGTGTAGTGCAGGGTGTTGGAGGTGACCTGCCACGCCTCCTCCCAGAGGAAGTCGTGCTCCTCGAGCAGGATGCGCATCAGCTCCGGCACCGCGATGGCCGGGTGCGTGTCGTTGAGCTGGATCGCAGCGTGGTCGGGCAGGGTGCGCAGGGAGCCGCGCTCGGCGACGTGCCGGCGCACGAGGTCCTGCAGCGAGGCGGAGGTGAAGAAGTATTCCTGGCGCAGACGCAGTTCCTGACCCTCGGCGGAGGAATCGCTCGGGTAGAGCACCCGCGAGATCGCCTCGGCCCGGGCGCGCCCCGCCACCGCGCCGACATGGTCGCCGGCGTTGAAGCGGGCGAGTTCGACGGGGGCGTCCGACTCCGCCTTCCATAAGCGCAGCATGTTGACGTGTTGACCGCGCCAGCCGACGACCGGAATGTCGTAGGCCACCGCGTTGACGGTCTCGGCCGGGTGCCAGTGGCGGCGGATATGGTGATCGCCGTGGCTCGTCATGGTGACGTGGCCGCCGAAACCGATCTTGTAGGTCGATTCCTGGCGGGCGAATTCCCACGGATTGCCCTCGGAGAGCCACGTCTCCGGCGCCTCGCGCTGCCAGCCATCCTCCAGCGATTGACGGAAGATGCCGTGGTCGTAGCGGATGCCGTAGCCGATCGCGGGGATCGAGAGGCTCGCCATGCTCTCCATGAAGCAGGCGGCGAGCCGCCCGAGACCGCCATTGCCGAGGGCGGCGTCGGGTTCGGCCCCCTCGACCTCGTTCAGGTCGACGCCGAGATCGCGCAGGGCCTGCTTGGTGGCCTCGACGAGGCCGAGATTGTTCATCGCGTCCGACAGAAGCCGGCCGATGAGGAATTCGAGCGAGAGATAATAGACGCGCTTGTCCGGCACGGTGCCGGCCTGCCCCTCGTGGCAGGCATCGACGATCCGGTCGCGCAGCGCCAGCGCGGTCGCGGCGAACCAATCGCGGTCGCGCGCGCTCTCCGGGGTCTTGCCGAGCACGTAGATGAGCTTGGCGCGGATATCCTCGCGCAGCGCGACCACGGGATCGCGATCATCGGCGTGGCGCGGCTTCACATATGTGGCGGCGGCCTTGACCGATTTCGAGGAAGAAGCGGATGTATCCGCTTCGCCGTTCCGAACGAGAACGGACAAAGTTTCGTTCAGCACTGGACTAACCCCCTTCGTCGCAGCCGATTTGATCGGAAATGCATCGTACCCTGCCCGCTTCTTGTGGCGGGACGAGGACCGACGGCCCTGCGCCCGCACGGTGTTGCGGATGCAGAGACTTGTCGAGATACATCGGGCCGAGATCGCCTTTGCAAGCGCCGTGCCCGTGAGGCTGTGTCCTGGTTGACACAAGATCCCCGGTTTCGCAGGGACCCAGACCGCGAATTGAGCCCTCTCACTTGAAGACTAGCTGAACGGCCCTACCCCACTTGTAAGAAAGTGTACCGATGGCGTCCCATCTTGGGACGACCCCGGTGCCGACGCCCGGGAGGTTCGATGCCCGAGACGATCTGGTGGAAGACCGGGACCGTCTATCAGGTCTATCCGCGCTCGTTTCAGGACACGAACGGCGACGGTGTGGGCGATCTGCCCGGCATCACCGCGCGGCTCGAGCACCTCGCCTGGCTCGGCGTCGATGCGGTGTGGATCTCGCCGTTCTACCGCTCGCCGATGGCCGATTTCGGCTACGATGTGGCCGATTACCGGGCGGTCGATCCGCTCTTCGGCACCCTCGAGGATTTCGATGCGCTGATCGCCGAGGCGCATCGGCGCAAGCTCAAAGTCATCCTCGATTTCGTCCCGAACCATTCCTCGATCGCGCATCCCTGGTTCGCCGAAAGCCGGGCGAGCCGCGAGAATCCGAAGCGCGACTGGTATCTCTGGCGCGATCCGGCGCCGGATGGCGGACCGCCCAACAACTGGCTCTCGAATTTCGGCGGACCGGCTTGGACCCGGGACGAGGCGAGCGGCCAATATTACTACCACGCCTTCCTCGCCGAGCAGCCGGACCTCAACTGGCGCAATCCGGAGGTGCGCGCGGCGATGCACGACGTGCTGCGCTTCTGGCTGGAGCGGGGCGTCGACGGCTTTCGCGTCGACGTGATCTGGCACCTCATCAAGGACGAGGGATTCCGCGACAATCCGCAGAACCCGGACTTCGCGCCGCATCAGCCCGGCATCAACCGGTTCTCCCAGGTGTATTCCTGCGATCGGCCGGAGGTGATCGAGGTGATCAGCGGCATGCGCGCCGTGCTTCGGGAGTTCGGCGAGCGGGTGCTGATCGGCGAAATCTACCTGCCGGTCGAGAGGCTCGTGACCTATTACGGTCCGGATTTGGAAGCGGCCGACCTGCCGTTCAACTTCCAGCTTCTCGAAACACCCTGGCAGGCCGATGCCGTTGCCGCCCTGGTGGCGGAATACGAGGCGGCGCTCCCCGAGGGCGGCTGGCCCAATTGGGTGCTCGGCAACCACGACCGCCCCCGCATCGCCGCCCGTGTCGGCGATGCGCAGGCGCGGGTCGCCGCCATGCTGCTCCTGACGCTGCGTGGGACGCCGACGCTGTATTACGGCGACGAGATCGGCCTCGGTCACGTGCCGATCCCCCCGGACCGCGTGCAGGATCCCTGGGAACGCAACGAGCCCGGCCACGGACGTGACCCGGTGCGCACGCCGATGCAGTGGGACGACAGCCGGCATGCCGGCTTCAGTGCCGTCGAGCCGTGGCTGCCGCAGACGGAGGATGCCGAGCGGCGCAACGTCGATGCGATGCGAGACGATTCCCGCTCGATCCTGACCCTCTACCGACGCCTGCTGTCGCTGCGCCGCGATCATCCCGCCTTGTCGGTCGGCGGCTGGCGGAACGTCCCCCTCCCCCCCAGCCTTGCCACCGAAGTGTTTGCCTACGAGCGATTCGAGGGTGACGAAACCTTGCGCATCCTGCTCAATTTCGGGAGCGTCGAACGGAGTATTCCCCTCGAGGACGATGCGGCCAAGCAGGAGACCTGGAGCGTCCTGCTCTCGACCCGACCGGGACGCGCGGGCGAGGCGACCGGCAACGTGCTGCACTTGTCTCCCGACGAGGGCGTGGTTCTGCGTGCGCATCCGTCCAGCTGATGATGCCCGCGCGCAACGCATGAGTTCCATGACGCAACCGCAGACGTCTGGCGGCGAATGTTAATCTGAACATGGCCTGAATTGTGCGATGCAACGGAACAGAAGCCCTTCCGGAGCATTGTGATGCTGAGCGCGGCGGTAGCGAACGAACCGGTTCGTAGACGTCGTCAGGTGCGTGGGGGCGAGCCGATGGCGTATGTGGATCTCGGCGAGCGGCTCGCTGCCGAGTTACCGACGCACTCCGCATTCGGCTCCGAACTTCAGAACGAACGCTCCCTTCTCCCCCGCATTCTCTACGCCACGCCGGAAATGGCGGATTTCGTGAAGACCGGCGGCCTCGGCGAGGTCGCGGGTGCGCTGCCGCGTGCCCTGCGGCGTCACTACGATGTGCGGGTGCTGATCCCCGGTTATGCCAGCGTACTGGCCGGACTGCAGGGTCTCACCATCGTGGCCCGGCTCGGCGCCTTTGCGGGCGTGCCGGCCTGCGATCTCGGCTACGGCACGACCCCGGACGGACTCGGCGTCTACGTGCTGATCGCTCCCGATCTCTACGTACGCGATGGCACGCCTTACGGCGATGCGCGCGGCGATTTCGGCGACAACGACCTGCGCTTCGCCCGCCTCGGCCGCGCCGCCGCCGAACTGGCCGCCGGCCTCGACCCCTTCTGGTCGGCCGACCTCCTGCATCTCAACGATTGGCAGACCGCCCTGGCACCGGCCTACATGGCTTGGCTCGGCATCCGCCGTCCGAGCGTCCTGACGATCCACAACCTCGCCTATCAGGGACTGTTTCCGCGCGAGCATCTCGGGCGGATCGGGGCGCCGGACTACGCCTTCCAGATGGACGGGGTGGAGTTCTACGGCCAGCTGTCGTTCCTGAAGGCGGGCCTCTACCACGCCTCGCACGTCACCACCGTGAGCGACACCTACGCCCGCGAGATCACCACCCCCGAGGGCGGTTGCGGCCTCGATGGATTGCTCCGGACCCGTGCGGCGCAGGGACGGCTCACCGGCATCCTCAACGGGATCGACGAAAGCTGGGACCCGCGCACCGATCCGCATCTGGCCACGCCGTTCGAGGCGGATGACTGGAAGGGCAAGCGCGCCAATGCCGACGAGGTGCGCAAGCAGTTCGGCATGGCGGTCTCGCGCGGGCCGCTCTTCGCCATCGTCTCCCGCCTCGTGCATCAGAAGGGCATCGATCTCAGCATCGCTGCGGCGGAATCCATCGTCGCTGAGGGCGGTCAGCTGGTGGTGATCGGCCAGGGCGAGGGCCGCTTCGAGGAAGCCCTGCGCGATCTCGCCGGCCGCCATCCCGACCATGTCGGCGTCCATGTGGGCTTCCGCGAGACCGAGGCGCGCCGCATCTTCGCCGGCAGCGACTTCCTGCTGATGCCGTCGCGCTTCGAGCCCTGCGGACTGGCGCAGATGTATGCCCAGCGCTTCGGCTCCCTGCCGATCGTGCGCCGTACCGGCGGCCTCAACGATACCGTCGAGGACGGGGTGACGGGCTTCACCTTCGCCGACGCCTCGCCCCGGGGCCTGACCTCGGCGATCACCCGCGCCTTCGCGACATTCGGCCAGAAGAAGCGGCTCAACGCTATGCGGCGCACGGCGATGTCGCGCGAGTTCGGCTGGGACCAGGCGGCGCTCAACTATTGCGGCCTCTACGCCCGCGCCTTCGGCAACAACGCGGCCCGGCGTTGGAAGGCGGCCTGAACGACCGTTTTGGGAGCACGCCGGCGAAACGCAGCGGCGTCTTCCGCGTTGTGCGCCCATGGATGCATTCGTAGCGATTCCGCGCAGCAATCCGCTGATCCGCAAGCTGCGGCACGGCGTCGATCTCGACGATGGTGACCGCGCCCTCCTCGCCGGACTGTTCCGCCCGGGGCGTACGCTGGAACCGCAACAGGATATCGTCCGGGCCGGAGAGCCGGCGGCGGGCGTCCATCTCGTCGTCGAGGGCTTCGCCTTCCGCTACAAGCTCGTCGGGGACGGACGGCGCCAGATCCTCGGCCTGCTGATGCCGGGTGATTTCTGCGATCTGCAATCGATCGTGCTGGGGCCTTCCGATCACTACATCGCGGCGCTCACCGCCTGCACCGTCGTCGATGTCCCCCAGGACAAGGTCGACAGCTTGGTCTTCCGCGACTCGCGGCTCGCCCGCGCCCTGTGGTGGGCGACGCTCGTCGATGAGAGCATCCTGCGGGAATGGCTCGCCAATATGGGCCAGCGCGCCGCCGACCGGCGCATCGCCCACCTGTTCTGCGAGCTGCTGCTGCGCCAGCAGATCGTCGGCGCGGCCGGCCCGAACGACTGCGCGATGCCGATGACCCAGCCGATGCTCGCGGACATCCTGGGCATCACCACGATCCATGTGAGCCGCATCCTGCGCGACCTGCGCAGCGAGGGCTTGGTCCGGCTCCAGGACCGACGGCTCCACGTGCCGGATGTGGGGCGGTTGCGGGCCTTCTGCGACTTCGACCCGACCTATCTCCACCTCATCCGGCAGCCCGGCGAGGAGGACGAGGCCGGCGCGAGCATGGCGGGCGAGCGCCGCCGGCCCTGATCCTGACGCAGCCCAGCCCCGGCAGCGGGGTGGCTGTACGACAAGAAAAATATTGCCGATGCCCGGATGCTCTTCGAACTTCGTCTCGGACCGTGCACAGGCAAGCCTCATGGCATTCCACGACCCCGTCCCGCAGATCACGCTGAACGACGGGCATGCGATCCCTCAGATCGGTTTCGGCGTCTATCGGCTCGAAGAGGCACAGGCGCCCGCCCTGGTCGGCACGGCGCTCGGGAGCGGCTATCGCTCGGTCGACACGGCGTCGGTCTACGGCAACGAGGCAGGCGTCGGACGCGCCCTGCGCGAGACCACCGTGCCGCGCTCCGCCGTGTTCGTGACGACCAAGCTCTGGAACGACGACCAGGGCTACGACGCGACGCTGCACGCCTTCGAGGCGAGCCTCGCCCGGCTCGCGGTCGAGGCGGTCGACCTCTACCTGATCCACTGGCCCTGCCCGGATCGCGGGCTCTATCTCGACAGCTGGCGCGCCCTGATCCGCCTGCGTGAGGAGGGCCGGGCCCGCTCGATCGGCGTGTCGAACTTCACCGAGGGACAGCTCGACCGCCTCGTGTCCGAGACCGGTGTCAGCCCGGCCCTCAACCAGATCGAGCTGCATCCGCATTTCCAGCAGCACGCCCTGCGGGCCGCCCATGCCCGCCTCGGCATCGTCACCGAGGCCTGGAGCCCGCTGGGCAAGGCGCAGATCCTCGATGATCCGGTGATCGCACGCATCGCCGGCCGGCTCGGCCGGACCGCGGCGCAGGTGGTCCTGCGCTGGCATGTCGAGAACGGCTTCGTGGCGATCCCGAAATCCGCCACGCCATCTCGGATCTCCGAGAATCTCGACGTATTCGGCTTCAGCCTGACGGAGGACGACCACACCGCCATCGCCGGGCTCGACCGGGCGGATGGGCGGATCGGGCCGGATCCGGCGACGCTGCAGTAACTCCGCCGAGAGCATCGGCACGAAAGGTCGGCATCGGCGTTCGGGCCAATGCTCCGAGCGCCCGAAGGTATGGGATCGGAGACGACATCCGGCGCGATGGCTTACCCCGCCAGCGGCAGGGGCTTGGCCGCCGCCAGCTCCGTCCCGCCCTTGCGCTCCAGCAGGCCCGGAGGCGGCACCGGTGCCTCGATGGTGCAGACCACACCCTCCGGCTCGTAGATCAGCTCGACGGTACCGGCGAGTTCGCGGGCGAGGCTGCGCTCGATCAGCCGCGAGCCGAAGCCGCGGCGGGTCGGCGGCTTCACCGGCGGCCCGCCGGCCTCGCTCCAGCGCAGCGAGAGCTGCAGGTCGGGCTTGCGCTGCACGGTCCACGAGATCGTCACCTTGCCGCCCTCGCGCGAGAGGGCGCCGTACTTGACCGCGTTGGTGCCGAGTTCGTGCAGCGCCATGGCGATCGACAGCGCCAACCGCGGCGCGAGCCGCAGGCGCGGCCCCAGGACGGCGAAGCGCGCCTCCTGGCCGTCGGCCGCCTCCAGCGGGCGGATCGCATCCGCCACGACGGTCTTCAGTTCGGCGCCCTCCCAGCTCTCGCGGGTCAGCACGTCGTGGGCGCGGGCGAGGGCGAGGAGCCGCGCTTCGAAGGCCGCGCGGGCGGCCTCCGCCTCCTCGCCGTCGAGGCCGCGCAGGGATTGCATCGCGATCGACTGCACGGTGGCCAGGGTGTTCTTCACCCGATGGTTCAGCTCGTTGATGAGCAGGCGCAGATGCTCCTCGGCGCGCTTGGCGTCGGTGACGTCGACGCTGCACCCGGTGAAGCCCAGGAAGGTGCCGCCATCGTCGAGGCGCGGCACGCCCTCGCAGCGCAGCCAGCGGATCTCGCCGGTCCGGTCGATCACCCGCATCTCCGCCCGGAACGGCCGGCGGCTCTCGAACGCCTCCTCGAAGGTCGCGAGGAACACCGGCAGGTCCGGTGGATGGACGATCGACTCCCAGCCCGAGCCCGCCATCTCGGTGGCGGGACGACCGAACAGATGGTCGAAATGCATGTTGGCGAAGACCACCTGAGCGATCTCGTCGGTCATCCAGATCAGGGCCGGCGCGGAATCGGCCATGTGGCGGAAGCGGGCCTCGCTCTCCTTGAGGGCCGAGAGGCCGCGCTGGGTCTCGGCCAGGGCCCGGTCACGCTCCTCACTGCGGGTGCGCAAGCGAAGGGAGGCCTCCGACAGCACGTCGCCGAGCCGGCGGATCTCGTGGATCGGCGAGGCGATGCGCGGGATCGCCTGCCCGCGGGCGAGGGCCGGACCGGAGGCCGCGAGCTGGCGGAGCGGCTTGGACACCCGCGACCAGAGATGCACCGCGAGCACCGAGGAGGTCGCGAGCACGAGCAGGCCGAACCCGCTGAAGGCCCAGAGCCAGCGGTGGAGCCGCTCGTCCACGAGTTCCCGCGGAATGCTCGCCGCCGCGGTCCAGCCGTTGAGCCGCGAGCGCGCCTCCACCACGGTGACGGGCTTGAAGGCGCGGTCGCGGCCCTCCCAGACCCCGGGGGTGCCGGTCGTTTTCTGACGGAGGGTCGCCAATCGCGGGCGTCCGATCACGCCGGGCAGTTCGGGCAGGCGCGCCAGCACGATGCCGTCGCGGTCGGACACGCCCGAGACCCAGCCCCGCACCTGCTCGCGGGCGAGGATGCCCTCGATGCGGCTCACCGGCACGGCGAAGCTGAGGAGGTAGGTGACGGCGTCGTCGATCCGCACCGGCACGGCGACCGCGTAGGACGCCTGATCGGGAGTCGCCCCCGCGAGATAGCCCGTCACCATCGAGCGCTGCCCGCTGGCGCGGAGTTCGTGGTCCACCGGCAGGGTGGTGACCGGGAGCGGCGCGCCCGTCGGCAGGGCGGTGTTGACGATCTGCTGGCCGTCGAGGCGGCGGAGCACGATGTCGAGGCCGGTGGCGTCGCGCACCAGACGCGCCTGGTTCTCGAAATTGGTGAACTCGCCGTCCTTGAGCCGGGGCGAGGTCGCGAGCGTCTGGAGCACCGAGACGAGGCCGGCGGTGTCGCGGTCGATCGAGAGCGCGATGCCGCGCACGTTCTCCCGGGCGTCCTGCTCGAAGCGGGCGCGCTCCGTCGCGGCGTAGCGGGCGAGCAGGATCGCGGTGAAGATCAGCCCCGGGCCGATCAGCGCGATCACCAGCATGATCAGGTAGAATTGCGTGGAGAAGCCACGTTGGCCGAGCCGCGCCAGCAGGCGGCGAAGGCCCGCCTCCCGCGGCGCGCGGACCGGGGCAGCCGCCGCGGGCTCCGCCGGAGCGGAGCCCCTCCCCGCCGACGGCTCCGCCTCGGCGCGGGTCTCAGGATCGGTGCGCAGCACGATCGACATGTCCCAGGTCCCGGCTCGGGTCGAGCCGGTCGCGCACCCTCTGCTTGAGGGTCTTCACGTCGGGAAAGCCTCCGTCACGCACACGCTCCCAGATCGTCTCCCCCTCGAACTCGATGGCGAAGACCCCGCCGGTGGCGGGCCGGAGCGCGACCTCGCCGAGATCGTCGCGGAAAGTCGACAGAAGTTCCTGCGCCATCCAGGCGGCGCGCAGGAGCCATTGGCACTGCGTGCAATAGGTGATCGCGACCCGTGGCCGGGTGGGACGCGACGGGATTGCGTCGTCGGAAGCCTCGTCCATGGCAGGCACAGCGGCCCTATCGGCCCGGCCTTGTCAACCGTTGGCCCGCGTCGCGACGGGTTCGTTAGGCCAGGATGAGGCGGGGGAACACGTCACCTTGCGCCGCCGCCGTTCGTCCAGGCTTCCCTCCGCAAGGCCGGAATGGCGGCAGGGATATGCGATGCATCCCGCCCCAATCCCCTCGTCCGCCCGATCTTCACTCCCCCGCCTTCCCGCGGCGGCCCGCCGCACCTATCTCCCGGCGGCAAGGCCCCGCTTCCCGGACGCCCGCCCCCTGGAGAGATGCCGCCCATGTCCGTCAGCCTCAGCCCCCCGGCGGCGATCCGCACGCCCGTGCTCGGCCGGATCGCCAGCGCGCTCGCCGCCCTGTGGCTGTCGCTCTGCCTCTCGGGCTGCGGGGCGATCAACCGGGTGCCGAGCCTGGAGGAGCAGGCGAAGTCCTCTTGGAGCGAGGTGCAGAACCAGTACCAGCGCCGGGCGGACCTGATCCCCAACCTCGTCGAGACGGTGAAGGGTTACGCCAAGCAGGAGCAGGAGACGCTGACCAGGGTGACGGAAGCCCGCGCCAAGGCCACCAGCGTCCAGGTCGATGCCTCGACGGTGAACGACCCGGCCAAGTTCAAGCAGTTCCAGGACGCGCAGAACCAGCTCTCCGGCGCGCTCGGACGCCTGCTCGCCTCGGTCGAAGCCTATCCGGATCTCAAATCCAACCAGAACTTCCTGGCCCTGCAATCGCAGCTGGAGGGCACGGAGAACCGCATCGCGGTGGCCCGGCGCGACTACATCCAGTCGGTCCAGGCCTACAACACCGAGATCCGCACCATCCCCGGCCGCTGGATCGCCTCGTGGTTCTATCCCGAAGCGAAGCCCATGGAGACCTTCACCTCGACGCCCGGCTCGGAGCGCGCGCCGAACGTGAAATTCTAGCCCCGGCCGAGGGGTGAACCCGCGCGCGCAGGGCGTCCTCGCCCGGCTGGCGGCCTCGCTGGCCTTCCTGCTGCTTGCCCTGGCGCCGGCGCTGGCCGCCGAGCCCGACCTGCCGCCCCTCACCGGGCGCATCGTCGACGGCGCCGGCATCCTCTCGCCGGAGGCGGAGGCGCGGATCGAGGGCAAGCTCAAGGCACACGACGACAAGTCCGGCGATCAGGTCGCGGTCGCCACCGTGCCCTCGCTCCAGGGCCTCACCGTCGAGGATTTCGCGAACCGCCTGTTCCGGGCCTGGAAGCTCGGACAGGCCAAGACCAACAACGGCGTCCTGCTCCTCGTGGCGCCGACGGAGCGCAAGGTCCGCATCGAGGTCGGCTACGGCCTGGAAGGCGCGCTCACCGACGCCCTCACCAAGGTCATCATCACCACCGCGATCACGCCGCGCTTCAAGCAGGACGACTTTTCCGGCGGCGTCGAGGCCGGGATCGACGCGATCCTCTCGATCCTGTCGGGCGATGCCGAGGAGTGGCAGCGGCGCGCACCGGTGCGCGAGGACAGCGTCGATCCCGTCACGGTCGGGTTCTGGATCCTCGTCATCATCGTCGTCGTCCTCGTCATGGCGCGGATGAATTCCGGCGGGCGGCGCGGGCGCGGCGGCGGCATCGTGCTCATCCCCGGCTCATCCGGCGGCTGGGGCGGAGGCTTCTCCGACGGGGGCGGTTTCTCGGGGGGCGGCGGGTTTTCCGGCGGGGGCGGCTCGTCGGGCGGCGGGGGAGCCTCCGGTGACTGGTAGCGCGGTGATCCTGAGCGAAGCCGAGCGCGCGCGGATCGCGCGGGCGATCGGCCGGGCCGAGGCCGGCACGGCGGGCGAAATCGTGGTGCTGGTGGCGGCCCGCGCCGGACTCTACCGCTCGCCCGCCCTCGCCCTGGCGCTCGCGGTGGCGCTCGCCCTGCCCTGGCCGCTGATCCTGCTGACGCATCTCTCCGCCGCCGAGATCGCACTGGCCCAGGCCGGCGGCGTGCTCGCGGCGCTGGCTGCCACGCTGAACGAGCGGGTGCGCATCGCCCTCACCCCCCGCCCCTGGCGGCACGAGCGGGCCCGCGCGGCGGCCCGCCACGAGTTCCTGGCGCACGGGCTCCCCGCCACGCGGGGGCGCACCGGCGTCCTGATCTACGTCGCCTTGGCCGAGCGCTACGCCGAGATCGTCGCGGATTCGGCGGTGCGAGCCCGCATCCCCGACGGGGAATGGCGCGTGGTCCTGGGCGATCTCCTCGCGGCGGCCGGACGCGGCGAACTGGGGCCCGGCCTCGTCGTGGCGGTGGAGCGGGTCGGCGGGGTGCTGGAAGCGGCTTTCCCCGGGGACAAGGCCGGCAACGAATTGCCCAACCGCGTCATCGTGCTGGAGTGAGGCTTTTGCCGGGACTGCAAGAGCGCGCTCGAAGTACCCGTTGAAGGATCGCGGAGTGTGTAGCCTCTGCAACTGGCCTCAGGGAGAAAATTGCGCCAAACAAGGTCCGTCAAGGCCGCCTTAATCAAGAATGCGGCCATCACGGAGTGAGGCGTCAATGGGCGCGGTACAGAAACACGGGCCCTGGGCCCTGGTGGGAGCGCTCGGCGCGGCGGCGCTCGCCATCGTCGCGACGCAGCGCGGCGAGTCGATCAACGCCCTGTGGGTCGTGGTGGCCGCCGTCTGCGTCTACCTGATCGCCTACCGCTATTACTCGCTCTACATCGCCGACAAGGTGATGCGCCTCGATCCCAAGCGCGAGACCCCGGCCCACCGCCACAACGACGGCCTCGACTACGTCCCTACCAACAAGACCGTGCTGTTCGGCCACCATTTCGCGGCGATCGCGGGCGCGGGCCCGCTGGTCGGCCCGGTGCTCGCCGCGCAGATGGGCTACCTGCCCGGCATGCTCTGGATCCTCGCCGGCGTGGTGCTCGCGGGCGCGGTGCAGGACTTCATGGTCCTGTTCATCTCGATGCGCCGCGACGGGCGCTCGCTGGGTGAGCTGATCCGGGCCGAGCTCGGCGTCATCCCCGGCGTGATCGCCCTGTTCGGCACCTTCATGATCATGGTGATCCTGCTGGCGGTGCTGGCGATGATCGTCGTCAAGGCGCTGGCCGAGAGCCCCTGGGGCACCTTCACGGTCGCGGCCACGATCCCGATCGCCATCCTGATGGGCCTCTACGCGCGCTACATCCGGCCGGGCAAGATCGGCGAGGTCTCGATCATCGGCTTCGTCCTGCTCATGGCCGCGATCATCGGCGGCGGCCAGATCAACGAGCACCCGGTCTGGGGCCCGGCCTTCACCTTCACCGGTACGCAGCTCACCTGGATGCTGATCGGCTACGGCTTCGTCGCCGCGATCCTGCCCGTGTGGCTGCTGCTCGCCCCGCGCGACTACCTCTCGACCTTCCTCAAGATCGGCACCATCATCGGTCTGGCGCTCGGCATCGTCGTCGTCGCCCCGCACATGCAGATGCCGGCCATGACGAAGTTCGTCGACGGCACCGGCCCGGTCTGGGCGGGCTCGCTGTTCCCGTTCCTGTTCATCACCATCGCCTGCGGCGCAGTCTCGGGCTTCCACGCCCTGATCTCCTCGGGCACCACGCCGAAGCTCGTCGACAACGAGATGGACACCCGCTTCATCGGCTACGGCGGCATGCTGATGGAGAGCTTCGTCGCGATCATGGCGCTGGTCGCCGCGAGCGTGATCGATCCGGGCATCTACTTCACCATGAACTCCCCCGGCGCCCTGCTCGGCACCACGCCGGAGACCGCCGCGGCGGCCGTGACGACCAAGCTCGGCTTCCCCATCGCGGCCGAGACGATCGCCCAGACCGCCAAGGATGTCGGCGAGCACTCGATCATCTCGCGCGTCGGCGGCGCCCCGACGCTCGCCGTCGGCATGGCCCACATCATCTCCTCCGCCATCGGCGGCAAGGCGATGATGGCCTTCTGGTACCACTTCGCGATCCTGTTCGAGGCTCTGTTCATCCTCACCGCCGTGGATGCGGGCACGCGCGCCGGGCGCTTCATGCTGCAGGATCTGCTCGGCCTGCTCTCGCCGCGCTTCAAGGACACCTCGGCCTGGGCGCCCAGCATGGTGGCCACCGCGCTCTGCGTCGCCGCCTGGGGCTACTTCCTCTACCAGGGGGTGACCGACCCGTTGGGCGGCATCTACACGCTGTGGCCGCTGTTCGGCATCTCGAACCAGATGCTGGCGGCGGTGGCGCTGACGCTCGCCACCGTGGTGATCTTCAAGATGAAGCGCGAGCGCTACGCCTTCGTCACGATCATCCCGACCGTTTGGCTCTGCATCTGCACCCTGACCGCGGGCTGGCAGAAGATCTTCTCCCCCGACCCGAAGATCGGCTTCCTCAGCCACGCCGACCGCTTCTCGGCGGCCATCGCCGAGGGCAAGGTGCTGGCCCCGGCCAAGAGCATGGACGACATGCACAAGATCGTCTTCAACGACCGCGTCGACACGGTGCTCGCCGTGTTCTTCGTGTGCCTCGTCGTGGCGATCGTGGTGTTCGGCGCCAAGGCCTGCCTCAAGGCCTATCGCAGCGACCGCTGGACGGCTCTGGAAGCCGATCCCAAGCTCGCCCCGGCGGAGTGACACCATGACCGCACCAGCCTCGTCGCAGAACTTTCGCGATCGCCTGAAGGCGTTCAACAAATGCATCTGCGACGGCGCGCGCCTCATGGTGGGCCAGGGCGATTACGGCACCTACGTCGCCCATATCCAGAAGACCCACCCGGATCAGGCGCCGATGACCGAGCGTGAGTTCTTCCGCAATCGCGAGAACGCGCGGTTCGGCGTCGGCAATACCTCGGGCTTTCGCTGCTGCTAGGGCGGCAATCCCAATCCTTGAGGTCATCGACCTCAAGAATACCCGCCGGGACAGTCATCATATCGAGTATAAAAAGAAGCGCCGTCAGTTCCGATTTTTGGAGCTGACGGCGTTTTTTCGCGTGCATCTTGCCAAAGCTCGGATAGTCTGCCGCCACATCAAGTTTGGGGGTTGGACAGGAATGAATCAGGACTACGGGCGGTCGGGCCGGACAGGCTCGGTCACCTTCGATCGGAAGGCGGCGGGCCTCACCGGCATCGTCGTGAAGGGCTTCCTGCTCTCCCTCGTCACCTTCTCGATCTACCGCTTCTGGTACATCACCAACCTGCGGCGCTTCTTCTGGAGCCGGACGATCGTGGCCGGCAGTCCCGCCGAGTATCTCGGTCGCGGCAAGGAGTTGTTCCTCGGCTTCCTCGTGGCGCTGGCCATCCTGGTGCCGGTCTACGTCGTCCTGTTCCTGCTCGGTCTCGCGGCGCCGCCGCTCGCGGCCTTCGTGCCGGCTCTCTCCGCCGTCTTCCTCTTCCTGCTCGGGCAATACGCGGTCTTCCGCGGGCGACGCTACCGCGCCTCACGCACCCGCTGGCGCGGCATCCGCCTCGGCCAGGACGGTTCGGCGCTGGCCTATGTCGGGCGCGCCAGCCTCTGGTGGCTCGTCACGCTCCTGACCGCCGGGCTCGCCTTTCCGTTCATGCGCGCCGCCCTCGAACGCTACCGCATCGATCACACCCTGATCGGGCAGAGCCGCCTGCGCTCGACCGCCACCGGGGGCTCGGTCCTGCGGCCCTGGCTGGTGCTCTACCTCTGCGCCGTCCTACCGCTCCTGGCGAGCGTGCTGGCGTTGCTGAACGCCATGAACTTCGACCCACCCTTCGAGCTGTTCGTGACCGATCCGAACGGCGCGCCGAAGAATCTCGATATCAATCCGAAATATGCCGGCACCGCCGTAAGAACGTATTTCGGCGTGACCACGGCCGCCCTCGGCTTCGCGATCATCGCGATCCTGGGGCTCATGCCCTATTATCGCGCCCGCGAGACCCGCGCCTTCCTGGCCGCCACGCATCTCGGCGAGGCACGCCTGACCTCGCATCTGAAGGCGCGCCAGTTCTACTGGCCCTACATCCTCTACTTCCTGTCGGTCATCGGCTTCTTCGCCGCCATCGGCCTCATCGTCACGACACTCATGCCCTTCGCCATGGACCCGACGGCGAATTTCGGCCAGCAGACCGCCATCTTCGCGGGCATCGGCCTGGTCTATCTCGGCGCCGCGCTGGCGGCGACTTGGCTCTATGTTCGGGTGGTGACCCTGCGGCTCTGGGAAGCGGTGGCGAGCTCGACGGAGATCGAGAATGTCGGGGCGCTCGAAGCGGTGCTGGCATCGCGCCGCAATCCCGCGAGCAAGCTCAACGAGGGCCTCGCCGACGCGCTCGACGTCGGCGGTGCACTGGAGATCGGCTTCTGACGCGACCGATGGAGAGCCTCACCACCACCGGCCTCTACTTCGACGGGCTGAGCGCGCGGGCCCATCCCGTGCGGCTGCGCCTCGGGGAGCGGCTGGAGATCGTGGGCGAGGCGATCCGCCTCGATTGGAGCCTGCTCGATCTGCGCGCCGCCGACACGGCGCCGCCTTTGGCCCGGATCGGTCATGCGAGCGCATCCGGCAGCGTCGAGTTCGAGGATGCGGCCTTCGCCGCGCATCTCGCCACAAGCAGCCCCGGCCTGAGGCGAACCGAGCGCGAGGGCGGCCTGGTAAGGCTCGTACTCTGGTCGGTCGCCGCGGGCCTCTCGGTGGTGCTGATCGCGATCTACGGCGTACCGGCGGCGGCCGATCGCCTCGCCCCGCAGGTTCCCCCGGCCATGGAGGCGCAGCTCGGGCGAGCGGTCGAGGCGCAGGTCGTCGATCTGCTCGGCACGCCGCCGCTCTGTGCGAATCCGGCGGGCCGCACCGCGCTCGACCGGCTCGTCGCGCGGCTGGCCGGGACGATGGATCTGCCGGTCGCCCCGCAGGTGAGCGTCCGGCGCAGCACGATCGCCAACGCCCTCGCCCTTCCCGGCGGGCGGGTGATCGTCCTGTCCGACATCATCGAGAAATCCGACAGCGCCGACGCCTTCGCCGCGATTCTGGCCCATGAATTCGAGCACTTGGCGGCGCGTGACCCCATCCGCTCGCTGATCCGGGCGAGCGGCACCTCGTTCCTGCTCAGCCTCGTCCTCGGCGACCTCACCGGCTCGACCGTGCTGGTGGCAGCGGGTCAGGCGGCGATCGCGGCGGGCTACTCACGCGAGGCCGAGCGTGCGGCGGATGCGGCGGCAGTCGCCGCCGTCGACCGCGCGGGCGGTGACGGGCGGGCGCTTGCCGGCATTCTGGAGCGCATCACCTCGGCCAATGACGAGAAACCCGGCGGCCTTGCCAGCCTCCTGCGCTCGCACCCCTACACCGCCGAGCGGGCGACGGCGATCCGGGCGACGCCCGGTGCGGGCAAGGCCGGCACGGATTCCCTGCTGAGCGCGGGCGATTGGCGAAACCTGCGACGCGTCTGTGACGCGGAGGACCGGACATCACCCTCCGATTAGAGCGTCGGCCCGAAAGGCCGGAACCGGCTTTCGGAAGAGGCGGTGCGAACGAGCGATTCAGGGCCCAATCGCGAATGCGGCGTTCGTCACCCTCCTCCAGGCCTGCGCCTCACGCCGCCTCGACGCTCGACACGATCTCGCAGACGACGCCGTCGACCGGAAAATCGATGCGGGCATGGCCGCCGAGTTCCGCCGACAGGCCGCGCTCGATCAGCCGGGAGCCGAAGCCCCGCCGAGTCGGCGCGGCCACCGGAGGCCCGCCGGTTTCCCGCCAGACGAGGTGGAGGCGGCGCACTCCGCCCTCCGGCGCCCCCACGCGCCACGTGATCGCAACCCGGCCGTCGGAGACCGAGAGGGCGCCGTGCTTGGCCGCGTTGGTGCACAATTCATGCAGCACCATGCCGAGCCCGAGCGCCACGCGGGGCGGCAGGCGCAGGTCCGGACCCGACATGGAAATGGGCGTCCCCCCGACCTGGAACGGGCGCAGCACTTCCTCGACGACCGCGATCAGGCCGGCCCCGGCCCAATGCTCCCGCGTCAGGATGTTGTGCGCCGCCGAGAGCGCCAGGAGCCGTCCCTCGAAGGCCTGCCTCTGCCGCGCCGCCGCGCCATCGAGCCCGCGGAAACTCTGGAACGCGAAGGATTGCACGGTGGCCAGCGTGTTCTTCACCCGATGGTTCAGTTCGTCCACGAGAAGTCGGCGGGCCGTCTCCCGCTGGCGCAGCTCCCGCGCCGACGCGTCGAGGGCCTGCCCGATCTCGCGGATCTCCCTCACCACCGTCGGCGCGAGGACGGCGAGGGGTTCGCCGCGTCCGAGCCGGTCGGCCTGCGCGCAGACGGCGTTCAGCGGACGCGCGAGCCGCCCGGCGAGCCACCATGCCAGCAGGGATCCGGCCAGCGCCACGACGAGGCCGGAGAACGTGATCGCCTTGCTCAGATCCCGCACCGGGGCGAGCGCTCGCCCGGCATCGATCCGCGCCGCCACCGTCCAGCCGAGACCGGGATAATCGCGGTAGCCGCGGGTCGGCTCTGTGGCGAAGAGGAAGGGGGCCGCCTGATCCGGCCAGGGGCCGATCTTCGGGCCGATGCTCGACGTGGCGCCGCCGCCGAGGTGACGCGTACCCGCGAGAGTCTGGGGCGGCAGCCGCCGCCTGAGCAGCTCGGGCGGTCCATGCAGCACGAGGCCGTCGCGGGCCAGGAGCAGGATTTCGGTGCCGGCCCGCTGCCGGGTCAGCGTCCGCTCGAAATCGGCCACGGCATTCCGCGCCCAGGCCCAATCGAGATGGGCCGCGATGACGCCGGCGAAGGTGCCGTCCGGGGCGAGGACGGGGGCGGCCAGATCGACGAGGCGCAGCGGCTCGCCGTTCGCCTGCGGCATCAGCTTGGCCAGCAGCTGGGCATCGTGAACATCGCCGACGAAGGGCCGCTCGCGGCCGGCCTGGAAATAGTCGCGCGCCCCCACGTCCGCCCCCTCGAGCAGGCCGTTGCTGGTGGCGACGATGCGTCCGCGCGCGTCGGTGAAGAGAAGGATGGAATAGGCCGGATAGGTCGTTTGAAGCCGCTCCAACACGGCGCGCTTGGCGGAGAGCGGCACGTCCGGCGCGCGGAGGGTGTCGAGCGCGGCGGCGACCTGCACGTCCCGCCAGCGCTCGAACATCCCCTGATCGAGGGTGCGGGCCATATGCGCGGTCAGCTCGTCGAGCTGCGCGCCGACCTCCTCCTCCAACCGGGCGGTCGCCTGCCCGTGCACGAGAAGCGCGAGAACGAGCGTCGAGACGATGCCGAGGGTGCCGAACGCGAGCGCCAGCAGGAGGCGCAAAGGCAGCACCGGCAGGGGCCAGCGGGGGTGGACGCGGCGCGCGGCGAACGCCCCGGTGTGGGACGGGATCGGCTGGGCCAGTTCGGCGTCGGTCGGCATCAATGACGGCGCCCTGATTCGCGCCCAGGTCACGGCGCGGGGCCGGACCGGCCAAGCCTTCTTCGCCCGCAGGGTGGCGGGGGGCAATGGCGCCGGGATCAAGAAACAAATTTCATAGAGCGGCGCGGCGCGTTTGCATCGGTGTGACAGGTGACCGGCGCGACGGCGGATTTTTCGCCGCGAAGCAGCACATGCGCGCTCGTCAAGAATGGTCTTGCGGCTAAGCTTAATTATGTCGGTGCCGGCAACCCGCACGAGGAGACGGCATGGCGCAGGCAGCAACCCGGAAGGCATCCCGTTTCCGCGCACTCTGGCCGAGCCGGGACCTGCGTCCCCCGCCGCCCTCCAAGGAGCCGGAGCGGGTCCCCACGGCGATGCCCGGCAATGACGACCTTCCCCTGCGCAGTCTCACCGCCAACGAGTTGATCGCCATGGCCCGCGCGGCCCGCACCCGCAATCGCAAGGCGACGGTGTCGCAAGCCTGATCGGCCGGAGGCAGCGGTCGCCGACGCGACGCTGCTCCAGCGCGGTCCACCCCAAACGAGGATGGACCGCCTCGTCCGGGAATGATCCGATCCGGCTACTGCACCAGGGCCAGCCGGGCACGGGCCTCGGCGGTACCGGTGCGGATCGCCGGCTCGGCATGGCCCGCGAAGAAATCCTCGACCATCTCGCGCAGGACCTCGGCGAGGTCGCTGCCCCGATCGGCCTCCACGTGCACGTCGCTGCCCACCGAGCGGCCGAGGCTCGGGCCGCCATTGCTGGCGAGCGTCGCGAGGCGCTCGTCGTACTCGGCGCCGAGGCCGGTCACCGCGATGTAGTTGCGTCCTCCGAGAACCGGGCCGTACTTCACGCCGATGCGGTGCTCCTTGTCGGCGGCATTGCGCAGGATGGCGGTGAAGCCGACGAAATCGTCGCAATCGACTTCCGGCACCGGGCAGACGATCCGGCCGTGATCGACGCCGTCCTCTTCCAGCACTTCCGCCATCAGCGTCAGCGCCTCCGTGACCGGCGCGAGCGCCCGGGTGCCTTCTTCCAGGAGGCGGGCACGCAGGCGGTTCTTCTGGGCGTCGGCGGCGCGCAGGCGCGCCCGAAACCGATTCTTGATGTCGAACGGGTTCATCATGTTGGTCCCTGCTGGGTCCGCCCCTGCGAGGAAGGTCCGGAGATCACTATCGATTCGAAAGCTAGAAACTCATGCAATAAGCGTCAAGACGATGCACAGTATTCGCGCCTGCTTCGACAAGAGGCTTCTGCGCAAGCTTTGAACGTGCATGTTTTTTGGGCAGTCGCGATTGCCCCGACATTGCTGCGGCGCAATCGCGGTCTGATTTCACGCCGCGTTGCGTCGTCCGTCCCAAACCGCGTATTCGGGCAACCGGGCCTCGATGAGGCCGGTTCCGCGACGGAGGACGGATTGGGCGCAGCGATCGCGAGCATGACGGGCTTCGCCCGCGCCGCCGGCACCACCGGCGCCGTGCAGTGGCTCTGGGAAATCCGCACGGTGAACGGGCGCGGGCTCGATATCCGGGTGCGGGTGCCCAACGGCTTCGAGGCGGCCGGCGAGGCGGCCCGCGCGGCGCTCTCCAAGGCGCTGGCCCGTGGCCAGTGCCAGCTCGGCCTGACATTGACCCGCCCCGAGACGGCGGCGCGGGTCCGCATCGACGAAGCCCTGCTGGCCGACCTCGCCGCCTCGGTCGCGCGGGTGCCGCGACCCGCCGGCATCGCCCCGGCGACCCTCGACGGGCTCCTGTCGGTGCGGGGCGTCGTGGAGGTCGAGGCGGAGGCGCCCGCCGACCCCGAGGCCCTGAATCGCGATCTCGCCGCGGGCGCGGAGCGGCTGGTGAGCGACCTCGCCGCCGCCCGCCGGTCCGAGGGCGCGACGCTGAAGGGGATCGTCGAGGGCCAGCTCGCCGAGATCGCCCGTCTGACGCAGGCCGCCGAGGATTGCCCGGCCCGGCGCCCCGAGGCGGTGCGGGCGCGCCTCGCCGCCACGGTCGCGGCGCTCACCGATGGCACCGGCCTCGACCCCGACCGGTTGCATCAGGAGGCGGTGCTGCTGGCCGCCAAGGCCGACGTCCGGGAGGAGCTCGATCGCCTGCGCGCCCATGTCGACGCGGCCGGCGAATTGCTGGCGGCGGGCGGGGCGATCGGACGGCGGCTCGATTTCCTGGCCCAGGAGCTCGGACGCGAGGCCAACACGCTCTGCGCCAAGGCCAACGACATCGCGCTGTCGCGGATCGGACTCGACTTGAAGGCCGTGGTGGAGCAATTCCGCGAGCAGGTGCAGAACGTCGAGTGAGAAGCAGGATGACGGAAGGTCGAACGGAGGGCGGGCAGGATGCCAGGGCCGGGCGGCGCGGCCTGATCCTGATTCTGTCCTCGCCCTCGGGGGCGGGCAAGACGACGCTGACCCGGGCGATCGCCGCCGATGGAGGCTGGGGTCTCGACCTGTCGATCTCGGTCACGACGCGGGCGCGCCGCCCGTCCGAGATCGACGGGCGCCATTACCGCTTCATCGACCGCGAGGCGTTCGAGGACCTGCGCGCCCGCGACGACCTGCTCGAATGGGCCGAGGTCCACGGCAATTTCTACGGCACGCCGCGACGCCCGGTGGAGAAGACGCTGGCGCAGGGCCGGGACATGATCTTCGACATCGATTACCAGGGCACCCGCCAGGTGCGGCAGCGCCTGCAGGAGGATGTCGTCACCGTCTTCATCCTGCCGCCGAGTTTCTCGGAGTTGCGTCAGCGGCTGGAGCGGCGGGCGGAAGATTCCCCCGAGACGATCGAGCGGCGCCTCGCCAATGCCCGCAACGAGATGCAGCGCTGGAGCGAGTACGACTACGTCATCGTCAACGACGATCTCGACGAGTCCTTCCGCTCGCTCCAGGCGATCCTCACCGCCGAGCGGCTCAAGCGCAGCCGCCGCACCGGCCTGCCCGCCTTCGTCGACGGGTTGCTGGCGGAGGCCGGCAGGCTGGGCTGAGCGCGGCGCCCCCTACTCGGCCGCCGTTCGCGGCGGATCGTTCTCCCACAGATCGCCCACCTGCGCCGCGTGGAGGCGGCGGTAATAGCCGTCCTGGCCGAGCAGGGCTTCATGCCGTCCCTGCTCGGCGATGCCGTGCTCGGCCACCACGACGATGCGGTCGGCATGCCGGATGGTGGCGAGCCGGTGGGCGATGACGAGGGTGGTGCGCCCCCGCGCCAACTCGGTGAGGGAGGCCTGGATCTCCCGCTCGGTCTGGGTGTCGAGGGCCGAGGTCGCCTCGTCGAGGATCAGGATCGGCGGATTCTTGAGGAAGGCGCGGGCGATGGCGAGCCGCTGCTTCTGGCCGCCCGACAGCTTCACCCCGCGCTCGCCGATCACCGTGTCGAGCCCCTCGGGCAGGGAGGCGACCAGCCCGTCGAGCCGGGCGCGGGCGGCGGCCTCCAGGATCTCGGCCTCGCTCGCGTCGAGCCGGCCATAGGCGATGTTCTCGCGGATGGTCCCGGCGAACAGGAACACGTCCTGCTGCACGATGCCGATCCGGCCGCGGAGCGACCCTTGCGTCAGGTCGCGGATGTCGTGGCCGTCGATGGTGATGCGGCCGCCTTCGACTTCGTAGAAGCGCGGGATCAACGAGCACAGGGTCGTCTTGCCCGCCCCCGAGGGGCCGACGAAGGCCACCGTCTCGCCGGCCCGGATGTCGAGATCGACGCCGCGCAGCACCGGCCGGTCGGCGGAATAGCCGAAGCTGACATTCTCGAAGCGGATGTCGCCCTTGAGGGGCGGCGCGGTCCGGGCGCCGGGCCGGTCGGCGATGTCCGGCTCGGTGGCGAGGAGTTCGCGGTACCGCCGGAAGCCCGCGATGCCCTTCGGATAGGTCTCGACGACGGCGCCGATCTTCTCCAGCGGCCGATAGAAGACGCCCACCAGCAGCAGGAAGCCGACGAAGCCGCCCGCCGTCAGGTCGCCGCGCACGACGAAGTAGGCCCCGCCGAGCAGCACCACGATCTGCACGAGGCGCAGGCCGAGGTAATTGATCGAGAGGGCGGCGGCCATCAGCCGGTAGGCTTCGAGCTTGGCGGCGCGGTACTTCGCGTTGTCGGTGGCGAACAGGGCGCGCTCGTGCGGCTCGTTGGCGAAGGCCTTCACCACGCGGATACCGCCGACATTCTCCTCGATGCGGGCGTTGAAGGCGCCGACGCGACCGTACTGCGCCTGCCAGTTGCGGGTCATGCGCCCGCCGTAGCGGATCGTCACGAAGGCGATCACGGGCAGGATCGCGGCGGTGGCGAGCGCCAAGGGTGGGTGGACCCACGCCATCAGGGCGAAGGCGCCGACGAGCGTCATCACGGCGATAAACACGTCCTCCGGCCCGTGATGGGCGACCTCGCCGATCTCTTCGAGGTCCTTCGTCACGCGGGCAACGAGGTGGCCGGTCTTCTGCCCGTCGAAGAAGCGGAACGACAGTTTCTGCAGATGCGCGAAGGCGCGCTCGCGCATCGTCGTCTCGATATTGATTCCGAGCACGTGGCCCCAATAGGTCACGACCACCATCAACCCGGCATTGGCCACGTAGAGGAGCGCGAGCCCGAGAGCCGCCAGGACGATCAGCCCCCAATCCTGGCGCGGCAGCAGCACGTCGACGAACGCCTTGACCGCCATCGGAAAGCCGAGCTCCAGCAGGCCCGACAGCACGGCGCAGCCGAAATCGACGAGGAACAGGGTCCGGTACGGCCGGTAATAGGCGAAGAAATCCTTCAGCATGGGAGGGGGTGTCGCCTGATTTCTGGTTCGAACGAGGGCGCTGGGCGCCGGATAGCGAAGGGTCGGCCCGCGAGCCAGCCCTCGGGACACGGGGGTGCCCTCATGCCGCTGCCCGGTCGGCGTCGAGGGTACGGGTGATGACCCGGCGCAGGAGGGCCACGGCGATCCCGTAGAGCGGCAGGCACAGGGCGAAGTAGGCGGGCCAGCCCACGACGCCCGCGAGCGCCGGGGCGCCGACCCGCAGCGGCATGGCGGCGAAGAACGCCGCCCCGAACAGGAGCGCGTAATCGGTCGCCGGCTGCGGCCCCTGGGCCCAGCGATAGATCATCGTGAAGACCGGTACGCCGAGGCCGCCGGCACAGAGCGTCGCGAGGATCGCCGCGGCGATGCCGAGCCCGCCCGAACCGAGGGCGCAGGCCCCGAGCATCACGATTCCCGCGGCGCCGACCCCCGTGGCGGAGACGGTGATGAGCGGCACGATGCCGAACCGGCGCACCAGCAGGCCGGAGACCGGGGCCATGACGAGGTTGATGCCCGCCGCCAGGCTGCCCGTGACGAGGCCGACCTGGGCGAGCGGCACGCCGAGATCGATCAGGGCGAGGCTGTTGATTCCGGTCAGCGCGAACAGGGCCGCGAAATAGAGGCCGAGCACCAGGACGCGCCCGCTCAACCGACTGAGCCGGGCGAGACCGATCCGGCGCTCCGGCGCGGGACCGTTTCGGCGCAGGCGACCCTCGGGATAGAGCAGGATCGGCAGAAGGCAGAGCGCGTTCAACCCGGCGACCGTCAGGACCGCGGCCTGCCAGCCGATCCGGTCATAGGCCGCGATCAGGACCCCCGCCCCGACGAGGCCGCCGAGCGACGCCCCCCCGAGCTTGGCCGAGGTGACGTAGGGCCGCCGCTCCGGCCCCACCGTCTCGACCACCAGGGCCTCGAGGGCGATGTCCATGGTGGCGAGGCAGAAGCAGGTGGCGAGCGCCAGGACGAACAGGGTGGCGAGCGGCCACGCCTCGCCGAAGCTCAGCACGCCGAGCAGGGCGATCCCCAATCCCTGCATCAGCACGATCCAGCCGAGCCGGTGCGGCAGGATCGGCAGGCGTAGGCGATCGATCCCGACGGCCCACAGGAAGGTCAGGCCGACCGGCAGGTTGATCAGCTGCAGCAGGCCGACCTCGGCGAGCTCGACCCCGCGCACGCGCAGGATCAGCGGCGCCCCGCTCGCCAGGAAGCCGAGCGTCGCCCCGAAGGTGACGGAGAGGCAGAAGAACGGCACGAGCCCGAGCGCCCACGAGGGCCCGGGCCCGACCGGCCATCTCCCTTCCCGCGGGATGGCCGGGGCCGGGTCAGAGACGCTCAATTTTGCGCGCGGCCTCGTCGATGAGATCGGCGACCTCGAACAGGAAGGCCTTGTCCGATTGGCCCGGGAGGCGCTGGCCCAGCACCGTCTTGAGGTTCTGCATCGCCCGCCAGACCGGATCAGCCGCGGACGGCCCCTCGCCCGCCGCCAGCGCGCGCAGACGCTCGAGGGCCGCCTCGGCCTCGGCGCGGTGGGCGCTCAGGTGGGACAGGCCGTCGGCCGTGATCGCGAACAGGCGGCGGGAGCCCTCGGACGCCTTCGCCTCGACATGGCCGAGTTCCTCCAGGAGGGTCAGGGTCGGGTAGATGGTGCCGGGGCTCGGCGCGTAGGCGCCGCCGGTGAGCCCCTCGATCTCGCGGATCAGATCGTAGCCGTGGCGCTCCCCGCCCTCCATCAGCAGGAGCAGGGTGTGGCGCAGCTCGCCCGCGTCGAACATCCGCCGCCGCCCGCCGCGACCGCGCGGCCCGCGGGCGAAGCCTCCCTGCCCGTCCTCCTCCCAGCCGGGCGGACCGTGTCGGCGGCCACGATGGGGGCCGTGCCCGTGCTCCATGCCATGTCTCATGACGCGTTCCATCGACGAAATGACGTTTATCGTTGTGATGCGTCTAAGATATATCTTTGTCAATCGCGAGAGGAAGGCATCCGCGATGCCATTGGCGCGGCGCGATGGGACGGTGCCAGCGCTTGCCCCCGTCCGGGACCGCCCGGCGCCTCGTTCCTCGAAGCAGGATCGGCCGCGCGACGAGGCGGGTTGGACGCAATGGCCGCTACACCCGATCCGCGTCGGGAAAGGCGAGATGACCCCGGTCGAGGGCCGCGAGGCGGATCAGGCGGCGTGCGGCGAGCGCGCCGAGGCGGCGGTGATACGCATAGGCTCTGCCGCTGATCGCGGCGGCACCGTCGATGCCGTGACGCAGGATCAGCAGGGTCTTGAGCAGGGTCCAGGGCGCTTCCAACCCGCGCAGAATCGCCGTGAGCGCCGACGGATCCGCCGCATCGAAGGCCGCGACGGTGAGGGGCAGCGGCAGTCCGGCGGCGCGCGCGAGACCGGCCAGCACGTCCTCGATCCGGCGCAGGACCGCCCAGCGCTGCAAATGCCCCATCTCGGGCGGCGCCGCCGCGAAGCGCTGGCGCACGAAGGCTTCGGATGCCCCGAACCGCGACAGCCGCGGTTCGGAGACCGGCTGGGCGAGGATCTCGGTGACCGTCGCGATCAGGGTCTCGCCGGCATCGTCGCCATCGAGGTCGAACCGAAGCTCGGCCAGCGCCCGTGTCCGGGTCAGTGCACGGAGGGCCGAGCGGTGCGTCGGCGTCAGGTCCGGCCGCAGCACGAGGCGGAGGGTGACAGCCTCGCTCTCGCGGGCATGCTCCATCAGACCGGCGAGGCCGATCTCGGAGAGGCGAGCCCCCGGATTGTCGAGGAGTCGGGCGGCGACAGCCCCGCCGCCGCGGCGCACGAGGATGTCGGTCACGGTTGCGGCCAGCTCGGCGCGGGATGCCAGGGCGAAGCGATGCGCCTCGCTGCCCTGCGCCGCGATCGCGCTCAGGCAGTCCGGCGGGAGGCTGACGCAGCGCTTCAGCAACGGGGCGGCGATCGAGGCAGACGCATCCTGCGCCAGGGCCCGCGTGGTGCGGGGCGGTCCGAGGCGGAGATCGGCGAGCCGTTCGGAGAAGGCCTCCCGCGCGATCGCATCGATCTGCCCGCACAGGCCCAGGAGCAGGGCGTCGAAGGCCGGCTTCTCCGCGACCGGCAGCCGCGACCAGCGCCGCGTCAGGAGGTCGGCCGATTGCAGCACGAGCTGCGATTGCAGGGCGCGGTCGCCGTCCCGCACGGCCTGTTCGATCCGGGCGATGAAGGCATCGAGCTGCACCCGGGGAGAGAGCGGCGCGGTCACGCCGCTCAGCCGACCTGCTGCCGCAGGGGCGGCATGACGGTTTCCGCGGCGAGGGCCTCGTCGCGCTTCTGGGCGTTGATGAGATAGGGATGCCAGAGGCCGAGACTCTCGTGCACGGCCTTGTCGACATCGAAGAAGTGGAACGGTTTGCGCAGGAAGCCCGACGCCCCGAAGGTGGCGAGTTGGCGCCGCATGCCCTCCTCCATCGCGGCGCCCATCATCAGCAGACGCGCTTCGGGATGCCGGTCATTGATGCGGCAGGCGACTTCCAGGGCGGGATAGTCCGGCAGATCCATCTCGATGATGGCGAGATCGACGGCGCGCCGCTCGGTCAGCCGCACCGCCTCCCGCCCGCCCGCGGCCTCGAGAATGTTGAAGCTGAAATGGCTCTGTTCGAGCAGCTTCCGGATCAGCGTGCGGGTCGCGCGACCATGATCGACCACGAGCAGATCGATCCGGCGGGCGATGGCCCGGGCGGCCTCAAGCACGCGGGCGATGTGATGGTCGCCGAGCGGCTTCAGGATGACCTCGTAGGCGCCGAGCCGCGTGGCGACGGAGGACCAGCGCGGCGCCAGCATATCGGTGACGAGGACGATCAACCCCTGCGGCGTGCTCGACCGATGCCAGCGGGCGATGTCGGCGCCGTTGGTCTGCGGCAAGGCCACGTCGATGAAGAGCACGTCGATCCGCTCGCGCGTGAGCAGACGACCGAGGTCGAGACCGTCGGCCGCCTCGATGACGACCGCGTCCGGCGCCGTCCGCCGCACCGCTTCGACCAGGGCGAGGCGAGCCTCCTCGTCGGGGTCGGCGACCAGGATGGTGGGTGCGCGCAAAGGGCCGGATCCCCTCGGGCCGGGACGGTCGGGCCAGCCTGTCCCGCTGGCGCCAGAATAGAGAAGGGTTCCTAAGAAACATTTTTTCGTGATCGCGCGGAATGCCGCATTCGCCTGCACCGGCGCCATCGCAGGAGAGATTCGAGCGGCGGGGCGTGGGCCGTCGCGCGGCCGAGGCGTCGCGTGCATGGAAGGCATCGGGAATAGGCGAGCGGCGGGGCCGCAGCATCGGCGCCGTCACCGGGGGCGATCCTCGGGCTCGCGTTGCGGCGGCGCAGGCCCCATATGGTGAATTCGCTCCCGAGGCGGGCCCTTGCCCGAACCTTGCCCCTCGGCACCGCGCCCCCCGCCCGCAGGACCCAAGCCGCAAACGGAAGACGAGCCCATGAGCTCCGGACACGCCCCCTCCTCCACGACCGCGCTCGAAGGCGGCGACGATGCCGTGCTGCCCTTCGCCGTCGAGGCGCTCGACCTGCGCGGGCGCGCGGTGCGGCTCGGCCCCTCGATCGACACGATCCTGCGTCGCCACGGCTATCCCGATCCGGTCGCCCGTCTGATCGGCGAGGCATCGGCGCTGACGGCCCTGCTCGGCTCCGCGCTCAAACTCGAAGGCCGCTTCCAGCTTCAGACCAAGAGCGACGGGCCCGTGGGGCTCCTCGTGGTCGATTTCGAGGCCCCCGACCGGTTGCGCGCCACCGCCCGGTTCGAGGCGGAGGCCGTGGCCGCGCTCGGCCCGAAGGCGCGTGCCGCGGAGCTGATGGGGCGCGGCCATCTCGCCATGACGATCGACCAGGGCCCGACCCAGAGCCGCTACCAGGGCGTCGTTCCCCTCGACGGCCAGGGCTTGGAGGAGGCGGCGCATCAGTATTTCCGCCAATCGGAGCAGATTCCGACGCTGGTGCGCCTCGCCGTCGCCGAGCAGATGGAGGGTGGCGAGAGCCGCTGGCGCGCGGGCGGGCTGCTGGTTCAGTTCCTACCGACCTCCCCCGATCGCCTGCGCCAGGCCGACCTGCCCCCCGGGGACGCGCCGGAGGGCCACGATATCCTGACCGGGCAACCGCGCGAGGACGATGCGTGGACAGAGGCACGCAGCCTCGTGGGCACGATCGAGGACCACGAGTTGATCGATCCGGCGGTGTCGAGCGAGCGGCTGCTCTACCGGCTGTTCCACGAGCGCGGCGTCAGGGTGTTCGAGCCTCAGGGGCTTGTGGAGCGCTGCCGCTGCTCGCAGGAGCGGGTGATGGGCATGATCCGCTCGTTCAGCCCCCAGGAGCGGCGGGACATGGTGGCCGATGACGGCAGCATCGCGATCACCTGCGAGTTCTGCTCGCGCCGCTACGTGCTCGATCCGGCCGCGGTGGAGCAGGAGATCGCGGCGGCGTCGTGAGGGCCGCTGCCTCGCTCCTTCCACCCATTCGTCATCTTGAGATGCACAGCCGAAGGTGAAGCCTTGAAGGCGGCCTCCAGCCGGCCGGGCGTCTACTGGAGCCCTTCTTCGAGGCCCGCCGAGGCGGGCACCTCAGGATGAGGGGGTTGGATGGGAGGGGGTGCGGCTTCCGCTGTTAATCCCCCGACTGCGCCGACCAAGTCGCATGGCGCACCTCGGGCCGGGCCTCCAGCGCGGTCGTCACCGCGTCGAGATCCTTCGCCCGCACCGTCGTGGCGGTCAGCGTGGCGATCACGTCGACCGCCTCCTCGCCGCGCTCCTCGACCTCGATGGCGCTGACGGGGTAGCCCGCCGCCTCCAACCGCTCGACCAAGAGGTCGCGGGCGGGACCGGAATGGTCCGGGGCCACCGTCACCTGCACCTCGTAGGTCGCCTCCGTGGCGCTCTCGTCGATCGGGATGCGATCGATCAGGTTCACCAGCGGTCGCAGAAGCGTGTTGCCGGCCAGCACCGCCACCGTCACGAAGGTCGCCTCCAACGGCAGATCGGCGCCGGCGAAGGCGCCGACCGCGGCCGAGCACCAGAGCGTGGCGGCCGTGTTGAGGCCGCGCACGTTCATGCCCTCCTTCATGATGACGCCGGCCCCCAGGAAGCCGATGCCGGAGACCACGTAGGCCACGACGCGGGTCGCGCCGTCGCCGCCGGTGAGCCGCATGCCGAGATCGACGAAGGCGGCCGCCCCCAGGGCCACCAGCACCGCCGTGCGTAGGCCCGCCGTCCGCTGCCGGTACTGCCGCTCGACGCCGATCAGGGTCCCGAGGCCGAAGGCGGTGGCGAGGCTGATTGCCGAGTTGAGGGTTTCGGGCGTCGGAAAGGAGAAGGGGCCTGGCATCGTCGTCCGTGTTCGTGGGCGCTCTCCGCTGACGGACGAGCATGACGCTTGCGTGACGCCGTTCGGCGAGGTCTCGCAACCTGGCGAACCGACAGGGATGCCGTCTTACGGGCAAATCGCCCGACCTGGGCGGCTGCGGCGTGCCGTGGGATTGACGGCACGGCGCGGCTGCAGGCACACCGGACATGCTATGGGCATCCTAAGAATAAGCCCATGCCGAGGAGATGCGCATGAGGCAGGCCGCCCTTTCTGCGGACGCCCCGAGGTCGAATCCGACCCTGGCTGCGGACGTGCGCGCATGAGCGGTCAGGCTCTCGCCGAAGCGCCCGCGAAGGCACCCGCCCCGTCCTCCGGATCCGGCGTGCGCGACCGTCTCCTCCAGCTCCGCGACGGGCTCGCCCACGGGCTGATCGGCGCCGACAAGCTGGTCGAGCGCCTGCTGATCGGGCTCCTGACCGGCGGCCACCTGTTGATCGAGGGCGCACCGGGCCTCGCCAAGACCCGCGCGGTGAAGCGGCTCTCGGACGGTCTCGACGGCTCCTTCGCCCGCGTGCAATGCACGCCGGACCTGATGCCCGCCGACCTCACCGGCACCACCGTCTGGCGCCAGGATGCGGGCACGTTCGAGTTCCTGCCCGGCCCCCTGTTCCACTCGCTGATCCTCGTCGACGAGGTGAACCGCGCGCCGCCCAAGGTGCAGTCGGCGCTGCTGGAATCGATGGCCGAGGGCCAGATCACGGTGTCGGGCCACACCCACCGTCTGCCCGACCCGTTCATGGTCGTGGCCACGCAGAACCCGATCGAGCATGCCGGCACCTTCCCCCTGCCGGAGGCGCAGCTCGACCGCTTCCTGCTCCACGTCGTCGTCGAGATGCCGGACGAGGCCTCGGAGCGGCGCATCCTCGACCTCGTCGAGGGCGAGCTGAACCACCATGCCGACGCGATGCCGGTGAAGCTGTCGGTGGCGGAGGTGATCGCCGCCCGCGAGGCCGCGCTCGCCACCTACGTCTCCCCCGCGCTCAAGGACTACCTCGTGCGGCTGGTGGCCGGCACCCGCACCGACGCGGTGTCCCCGGAGCTGCGCGCGGCGATCGAGCATCCGGCCTCGCCCCGCGGCACGCTGGCCCTGATGGTGGCCGGCAAGGCCCGCGCCTATCTCCACGGCCGCGACCACGTGGTGCCCGAAGACATCGCGGAACTGGCCGCCGACGCCCTCTCGCACCGCATCGGCCTGACCTGGCGCGCCGCCGCCGAGGGGCGCACCACGCGGGGCATCGTCGCCGGGTTGGTCGAGCGGACACGGGCGCTGTAGCCGCATGACCGCCACTGCGGCGCCCGCGACCGACGATCCGTTCGGTGCCCCCGGTATCCATCTTTCGGGTGCCGGGCTGATGAGCCTGCGCCATCTCGCCCGGCGCGGCGTCTCGCCCTCGACCAAGACCATCGCCGGGCTGCCCGGCGGCATCGTCACGCGGAAGCGCGGTCGCGGCTCCGAGCCCGACGACGTGCGCCTATGGTCGGAGGGCGACGATCGCCGCTTCATCGACCGCAACGCCACCGCGCGGACCGGCGAATTGCACGTGCGCACCCACCATGACGAGCGCGACCGCGCCGTGGTGCTGATGGCCGATTTCCGGCCCTCCATGCTGTTCGGCACGCGCCGCGCCCTGCGCTCGGTCGCGGCGGCGGAGGCCCTGGCCCTGCTCGGCTGGCGCATCGTCGGCGACGGGGGACGCATCGGCCTGATCGTGGCCTCGGCGGGCGAGCCCGCCGTGGTGCGCCCGGCCGGCGGCGAGCGGGCGATGACGGCGGTGACCGGGGCGCTGGCCCATGCCCATGCCGCGGCGCTGGCGGGATCCGGCAAGGACGACCCGCCGCTCACCGACACCCTCGCCCTCGTCCGCTCGCTGCTGCCGTCGGGCGGGCATCTCGTGATCGCCAGCGCCCTCGACGCGCCGGGCCCCGAGATGGAAAGCCTGCTCACCGCGATCGCCGAGCGGCTCTCGATCCGGCTGCTCCTCGTCAGCGACGCCTTCGAGCGCATCCGCCCGCCGGGCTTCTATCCCTACGCCATGCCGGACGGCCGTCGCGGCACCGTCCAGACAGGCCGCACCGCCCCGGCCGCGGCGGAGGCCGACGACCGTCTCGCGAAGCTCCATGCCTGCGGCGTCGAGGGCCTGCGCATCGACGTGGAGGGCGGCCCGGAGAGCTACGCCCCCCTGATGGAGCGGCTCGATGCGGTGCTGTGACGGGCGCAGCCGCGTGATCCTCACCCCTCCGCGAGGGACGGCGCCTGCGGAGCAGAGGGAAGAGGGATGACCGCCGGCGCCCCTCCCCCCGACCTCTCCGCCCTGCGCGGCCTCCATCTGCCCTCCGGGGGCGGCGGGGTGGTACAGCCCGAAGTCGTGGCCGCCATCGCCCTCGGCTTCGGCCTCGCGCTCCTCGTCGGTCTGATCCGCATTCTCCGGGCCCGGCGCGGTGCCTCCGTACGGCGGGCGGCCCTGCGGGAACTGGCGCTTGCACGGGGGCTGGCGCCCGAGCCCCGGCGGGTGGCCCAGGCGCGCCTGCTGCGCCGCCTCGTGCGCACCCTCAAGGGCGAGGAGGCCGCCCGCGCCCGCGGGCCCGCCTGGGCCGAGACGCTCGACGCCACCTTCGCCACTGACTTCTTTCGCAACGGCCCGGGGCAGGCCTTCACCGAGGGTCTGTATCGGCGTCCCGGTTCCATCGACCCGGACGCGATCGATAGCGGCCTGACCCGTCTCCTCTCGCGGATCAGGGCCTGAGCCGATGCCCGCCTGGCTCACCGCCCTCGCCTCGGCCTTCGACTTCGCCACGCCCCTCGCGCTGCTGCTGCTGCCCCTGCCGCTGCTGGCCGCCCGGCTCATTCCACCGGAGCGCGAGGGGGGCAGCGGGGCGCTTCGGGTGCCGCCCTCCCTCGTCGGCGACACCGAGAGCGCGGGCGCCATCGCGGCCCGCGGCCGGCGGCGCCTCTGGCTCACCGGCGCGCTCTGGGTCGCCCTCGTGGTGGCGCTCGCCGGCCCGCGCCTCGTCCTGCCCGCCACCGCGCTTCCCGCCTCGGGCCGCGAGATCATCCTGGCGCTCGATCTCTCGGGCAGCATGGAGCGCAAGGATTTCGCCCTCGACGGCGAGACCGTGAGCCGCCTCGCCGCGGTCAAACGGGTCGGTGCCGAGTTCATCCGCCGTCGCGCCGGCGACCGCATCGGCCTCGTCGAGTTCGCCGATCAGGCCTTCGTCGCCGCCGCGCCCAGCTTCGACACCGCGAGCGTCGCCCGCACCCTGGAAGAGGCCACCATCGGCCTCGTCGGCCGCTCCACCGGCATCGGCGACGGCCTCGGCCTCGCCCTCAAGCGGCTGGCGCCGGCCCAAGTCGCGAATGCCGAGGGCGGCGGCCCTCCCCCCTCCCGCGACAAGGTGGTGGTGCTCCTCTCCGACGGCGCCAACAATGCGGGCCAGACCGCACCGAAGGAGGTGGCGGAACTCGCCAAGGATCTCGGCGTGCGGGTCTACACCATCGCGCTGGGGCCGATCGACATGGCCGACAATCCGAACAACGAGCAGGACGTCGTCGATGTCGAGACCCTGCGGGCGATGGCCGAGGCGAGCGGCGGCCGGGCGTTCCGGGTGAAGTCCACCGACGATCTCGAGAGCGTCGCCAACGCCATCGACACGTTGGAGGGCGGACGCGCCCAGGCCCCGCCGCTGCCGTTGCGGCGGGATCTTTGGCCCTGGCCCGGAGCCCTGGCGCTGCTCTGCGCCGGTGCGCTGCTGGCGACGAGGCGCCGGCTATGATCGAGAGCCTGACCCTGCTGCGCCCGCTCTGGTTCCTGGCGGTGCCCGTCGTCGTCGTCCTGGCCCTGCGGGCGGCGTGGCGCTCGGCCCCGCTCGGCGACTGGGCCAAGGCGGTCGATCCCGCGCTGATGGCCCTGCATGCCCGCCGTGGTGCGGTGCTCGGCGGGCGGCGGCAGGCCAATCTCGCTGCGGCTCTGGCCGCCGGCATCCTCGCCGTCGCGCTGACCGGCCCGGCGGTGGAGCGGCCCGAGGCCACCACCTTCCGCAACCTCGACGCCACGGTGATCGTGCTCGACCTGTCCCGCTCCGTCACCGAGGGCGGCCGCTTCAAGGAGGCGCGGCAGGCGGCGGAATCGGTGGCGGAGGCCGCCGGCACCCGCTCGGTGGCGCTCCTGGTCTATGCGGGCGACGCCTACACCGCCGTCTCGCCGACCACGGACCGCGACGCCATCGGCACCACCCTGTTCGCCCTCGACGCCGACACCGTGCCCGATCGCGGCACCCATCCCGAGCGCGGCCTCGCGCTGGCCCGCCGGATCCTGGCCGAGGCCAACGTCGTCGCCGCCGACGTGGTGCTGATCACCGACGGCGACGGGATCGGGCAGGCCGCCGAACGCGAGGCGGCGGCGATCCGGGCCAAGGGTTGGCAGTTGCACAGCCTGTTCGTGCCGGCCGGCAAGGCATTGCCCCCCGGCGCGCCCGCGACCGACCGCACCGCCCTCGATCGCCTCGCCGCTTCGGGCGGCGGCAAGAGTGCCGATATCGACGCGCCGCAGGCCGTGCTCGACCGGGTCGGCGCCTCGACCGCCCAGCACCTCGCCGCGGGCGGCTACGGCGTGCTCGCCTTCGCCGATCTCGGCCGCTGGCTTTTGCTGCTGGCGCTGGTGCCGGCCCTCCTCCTGTTCCGTCGGAGCGCGTGATGACGGCGCCCCTCGATCCCCGCACGCTCGCCACCGCGCGGCCCTTGGGCCGGCTCGCCCCCGGCGCCTTCCCACGCCACTGGCGCAAGGCCGCCCGCCTCGGCGGGCTGGCCCTGGCGGCCGCGAGCATCCTCGGTCTGCTGCTGATCTCCGAGCCGCGCACCCTGCTCGGCCGCACGCTGCTGGCGACGGGCTTTCCCGGCGCGGCGCTCTCCGTCTTCGATCAGCCGGCCTGGCGCGCCGCCGCGTTCTACGAGGCCGGGCGCTACGGCGAGGCGATCGCGATCTACCGGACGCAGGGGCGGCGCGGCGCCTACAATCTCGGCAACGCCCTCGCCCGCTCGGGCGACCTCAAGGGGGCGCTCGACGCCTTTGACGAGGCCCTGGCCTACAACCCGCGCGACGCCGACGCCCAGGCCAATCGCTCGCTCATCGCCAAGGCGCTCGAGGAAGAGATCGATCGAGGCAAGGGCGGCGGCATCGCCAACGCCTCGGCCCAGTACGGCGCCCGCTACGGCAACACCGCCAACCAGGACCAGAACGACGACATCAAGGCCACCGCCAGCGGCGAGGGGCTGGCCGGCAACAAGGAGGCGGGCTCCTCCGCCTCCCTGCCGGGCACCAGCCCGGTCGCCCGCCGCGGCAAGTCCGAGCAGCAATCGATCGAGTCCGGCAAGGGGCAGGCCCGCGGCTCGGCGAGCGACGCCGCCGGGCGCGGGCGCCAGGGCGCGGGTTCGGCCATGGTTGCCGCCGCTCCGGAGAAGGAAGCCCGTCGCGTGACGAAGAGCTTCGAGGCGCACGAGATCCATCCCGACCGGCTCTGGCTTCAGACTTTGCCGGACGAGCCCGGCCGCTTCCTCAAGCTGCGCCTCAAGGCCGAGCAGGCCCGCCGGGTCGAGGCCGGTACCGCGATCCCGGGAGGCAGCAACCCGTGGTGATTCTGTCGCGAACGCTCCGCGCTCTTTCCCTCGCCGCTCTTCGGGAGCGGGGTCGGGTCGCAGCTCTCCTGCTGCCCCTGCTCCTCCTCGCCACCCCTGCCAGCGCCATCGATCCCGGCGACCTCACCTTCACGGTGACGCCCGAGCTGCCCCCGGGCGGCGCGGCCTATGCCCGCGAGATGGTGCTGCTGCGCCTGCGCGGGGTCTACCGCACGCAGATCCTCCTGGAGGATGTGCGCCAGCCCGCGCTGGTGAACTTCTCCTGGACCCAGCTCGGGCGCGACACCTGGGGCCGCACCCGGATGCCCGACGGGCAGATGGCCCTGGAATTCCAGCGCACCATCGCGGTGTTCCCGCAGCACACCGGCACCTTCACCATCGATCCGTTCATCCACCGCCTGACCATCAACGACAACGGCGAGCGCAAGCAGGTCGACGTCCGTTCCGAGCCGGTGCCCTTCCCCGTGGCGACCTGGACCGGCGAGGGCGGCGGGCCGGACGCGCCCGAGCCCTGGTGGCTGCCCGCCCGCGACGTCTCGATCACCGATCACTGGGATCCCGATCCGGAGACGATCAAGATGGGCGAGACCGCCCGGCGCATCGTCGTGCTGGAGGCGCAGGGCATGCTGGCCGAGGGGTTGCCGCCGCGCCCGGTGATGCGCACCCGCGGCATCGTCACCTTCGCGGGCCCCGTGAAGCGCGAGACGATCATCACGCCCTCCGGCCCGGTGGCGCGGGCGACCTATCAATGGGATGTGAAGCCCGGCGTGCCGGAGGTGATCCCGCTCGACGCCATCAAGATCCCCTGGTTCGACACCGTCTCGCGCACCATGCGCGAGGCCGAAATCCCGGCCCGCCAGATCGGCGGCGGCCTGCCCGACCGGGAGGAGGATCTGAAGCCGCCCGCCCCCGCGGGTTGGCCGGTGCTGGCGGCGGCGGCCCTGGCCGCCTTCGGCCTCGGGCTCGCCCTGATCGGCTTCGGCGCCGGGCAGGGTCGCTGGCGCCTCGACCGGGGCGAGGCGCGCGCCCTCAAGCGGGCGGCCGCCGCGAACGACGCCCGGGCCTTCCGCGCGGCCTTGGGCGAGGCGATGCGCGCGCATCCCGAGCTCGCCGCCCTCTGGCGGGCGGACCCAGCGATCGCCCGCGATCTCGAAGCCCTCGACGCGCGCCTGTTCGGCCAGGATCCGACGGTGTCCACGCCGCCTTCGGGGGATCTGCCCCGCCTGGCCCAGGCGCTGACCCGATCCCGGCGGCCGGCGACTGGTCCGCTCGCGCCCGAGCCCCGGCTCGCCCCCCTCGACGGTCCCGTCGCGAAAGCGTGAGCGGAGCGCCGGAACGGCCACGTTTCACCTCGGGTTGGTTCCGGCAAATGCTCCGTCCAGGGGCGGCCGGTTCCACGGAGAAGGTGCGTGAACGCTCCGATCCCCTATCACCCCTCCGTCGAGCAGCTCCGCACCGACGAGGACGACATCCACGCGCAGATGCTGGCGACCTTCGCCAAGATTCAGGGCACCACCTTCAAGGATTACGGCCGGGCGGTACGCGGGGTGCACGCCAAGAGCCACGGCCTGCTGGAGGGCCGGCTGGAGGTTCTGCCCGATCTGCCCCTCGAACTGGCGCAGGGTGCCTTCGCGGAGGCCCGCACCTACGACGCGATCCTGCGTTTCTCGACCAATCCCGGCGACATCCTCGACGACAGCGTGTCGACCCCGCGGGGGCTCGCGCTCAAGCTCGTCGGCATCGAGGGCGAACGGCTGCCCGGGGCCGAGGGCACGACGCAGGATTTCGTGATGGCCAATGCGCCCGCCTTCACGGCGCCGGACGACGCGGCCTTCCTCAAGAGCCTCAAGCTGCTGGCGGCCACGACCGACACCCCGCAGATGTTCAAGAAGGCCTTCTCCGCCGTGTTGCGCGGCGTCGAGACCGTTCTGGAGAGCGTGGGCACCAAGAGCCCGACCCTGATCTCCATGGGCGGCCATCCCGAGACGCATATCCTCGGCGAGACCTTCTTCAGTCAGGTGCCGGTGCGCTGGGGCGATTACGTCGCCAAGGTCGCCGTCGCCCCCGTCTCACCCGAGCTGACGGCGCTGACCGGCGCCGCCCTCAACGTCAACGGCAAGCCGGACGGATTGCGCGAGGCGGTCAGGGCCTTCTTCGCCGAGCACGAGGGCATGTGGGAGTTGCGGGCGCAGCTGCGCACGGGCGAGGACTCGATGCCGGTCGAGGATGCCTCCGTGCCATGGCCGGAGGAGGAGAGCCCCTACGTCGCGGTGGCGCGGCTCACCGTGCCGCGCCAGGATTCCTGGAGCGAGGACAAGGTGCGGCGGATCGACGACGGGCTCGCCTTCAATCCCTGGCACGGGATCGAGGCGCACCGTCCGCTCGGCGCGATCATGCGGGCACGCCGCGTCGCCTACCCGGCCTCCGCCGGTTTCCGCGCCGAGCATAACGGCTGCCCGATCCACGAGCCGGGCCGGCGATAATCCGGTCAGCGCCGGTCCGGCGCCAGGGTGGCGAGGGCGTCGGCCAAGGCATCGACCTGCTCCTCGCTATGGGCCGCCGAGAACGCGACGCGCAGGCGGGCAGTGCCCGGCGCCACCGTCGGGGGGCGGATCGCCACCACCAGGAAGCCGCGCTTCTCCAGAGCCGCCGACAGGGCCAGGGCGGCCTCGGCCTCGCCGACCAGCACCGGCACGACTGGGCTCTCCGCCTCGGCCAGACCGAGCTGCGCGGTGAAGCGGCGGGCGAGCGCCAGCGGCCGGGCGGCGCGCTCAGGCTCGCTCTCGACGATGGCCAGCGCCGCCAGCGCCGCCGCCGCCGAGGCCGGGGGCAGACCGGTGGTGTAGACGAGGCTTCGCGCCCGGCTCGTCAGGAGGTCGATGACGGCCCGCGAGGCGCAGAGATAGCCGCCGTAGGAGCCAAGGGTCTTCGACAGCGTGCCCATCTCCAGCGGCGCCCGAGGTCCGGGCTCGACCACGCCGAGGCCGTGGGCGTCGTCGACGAGCGTCCAGGCATCGTAATCCTGGGCCAGCGTCAGGATCTCGGGCAACGGCGCGCGGTCGCCGTCCATGCTGAAGATCCGCTCGGTAAGGATCAGCGCGCGCCGAACCGATCCACGATGCGCGCGCAGCAGCGCCTCAAGGGCCTCGAGTGCGTTGTGGGGAAATACCTCGACCCGCGCCCCCGACATCCGCGCGCCCGCGAACAGGCAGGAATGGCCGAGTTCGTCGATCAGGATCAGGTCGCCGGGGCCGACCAGGGCCGGCGCGATTCCGAGATTGGCGAGATAGCCGGAGCCGAACACCAGGGCCGCCTCCTTGCCCTTGTGCCGGGCGAGCCGCTCCTCCAGCGCTGCGAGCGGCGGGCTGTTGCCGGTGACGAGCCGCGACGCGCCGGCGCCGGCACCGTAGCGGGCGAGCGCCTCGGCGGCGGCGGCGATCACCCGCGGATCGTGGGACAGGCCGAGATAATCGTTGCACGAGAATGAGACGAGCGTGCGCCCCGCCCGCTCCGCCCCGGCCGCCGGGCCTCGGGCCGTGGGGACGAGGCGACGGCGCAGAGAGGCCGCGTCGAGGCCGGCGAGTTTTTCGGCAGCGAAGGCGTCGAGGCTGTCGGACATGATGCCTGAAGCGACGGGGGAGCGGGCGATGTCAAGCGTCGCCTGGGAAGAGCCCTGCCCAGGCGACGGCACGAGGATCGACGGCCCCGAACCCACCGGCCCCCGGGGCGTTGCCCGCCCGACGCCCCCAGCCGGATCTCACCGATGCGCCTTTCCCTCGCCGCCATCGCCCTCGCCGTGATCGCGCTTCCCCTGGCAACTCCGGTCCGGGCCGGTCCCGCGCAGGATTATACTTTCGGCGAACAGCGTTTCCGCCGGGCCTGCCCCCCGCCGCTCAAATACGCCGCGGGCGCCTGCGTGCGCCGCTGCCCGGCGGGATACGAAGCCCTCGGCCGCTACTGCCGCTTCCGCAGCATGCGGCGCTGATCGCCACCGCTTGATTGGCCCCGGTCCCGGCGCGGGGCGGGATCCCGCAGCCGCGCCGTCGCCGCGCCGGGCCGCGACCGGTTCTTGCAAGCGACCGTCGGCTGTTACCCAACCGAGCCGGTCGCGGCCGCGGACCGGCTTGCGCCGTGTGCCGCCCCGTGCAACCTTCGGCACGTCCGATACAGACGATACGGGAGAGCCCAGGCCGCTCGCGAGAGGGGCTATGGCGCCGACGGAGCAACCACCCCCGGAAACTCTCAGGCACAATCACCGTATCGTTGGACAATCTGGAGAGAGGCGCCGTCCGGCGCCCACCGAAGGAGAAACCCTGAGCCCGAAGGGCTGAGGGGAAGCTCTCAGGTAACCGCGACAGATGGGGGCACCTCGCTCGGCCGACCGGCCAGCGAGCGCCGCATGTCGTGGGGTTGCCCGATGAGTCCGAACGCCGCCGGGGCGTCGTCGCCGTCCGAATCCATCTCCGTCGCACCGCCGCTCGCGCAGACGCCGCTGCACGTCTTCCATCTGCGCCACGGCGCCAAGATGGTGCCGTTTGCCGGCTATGCGATGCCGCTCCAGTATCCGGCGGGGCTGCTGCATGAGCATCGTCACACCCGTCGGGCGGCCGGCCTGTTCGACGTGTCGCATATGGGCCAGATCGTGCTGCGGCCGCGCTCGGGCGTGGTCGCGGAGGGGGCACGTGCCCTTGAGGCGGTGATCCCGATCGACGTGCTGGGGCTCGCCGAAGGGCGCCAGCGCTACGGCTTCCTGACCGATGCGGCCGGGGGCATCCTCGACGACCTGATGGTGGCCCACCTGCCGGGGCGCCTCGTCGTCGTGGTCAACGCCGCCAACAAGGCGGCGGACACCGCGCATCTTCGGGCGACCCTGCCGGACAGCGTCGCGGTCGAGCCGGTGCCGGGGGGGCTCATCGCCCTGCAGGGGCCCACCGCCGCCGCCGCCCTCGGGCGCTTGCTCGGTCACTCGGCCGATCTCGACGCGATGCGGTTCATGGACGTGCGGGAGGTCGCGATCCTCGGTGCGCCCTGCCTCGTCAGCCGCTCCGGCTATACCGGCGAGGACGGCTTCGAGATCGCCGTCCCGGCGGAGGCCGCCGAGGCCCTGGCCGAGGCCTTGCTCGCCGATGCATCGGTGCTGCCGGTGGGCCTGGGCGCCCGCGATTCCCTGCGCCTGGAGGCCGGCCTACCGCTCCACGGCGCCGATATCGATCCCGGCACCAGTCCGGTCGAGGCCGGGCTCGCCTGGGCGATCTCCCCCGTGCGCCGCAGCGGCGGAGCCCGCGCCGGCGGGTTCCCGGGGGCCGCACGGATCCTCGAGGAGATCACCAGGGGCCCGGCCCGACGCCGCGTCGGCTTGAGGCCGGAGGGCCGGGCGCCGGTGCGGGCCGGGGCGACGCTCTTCGCGGACGCGGCGGCGGACGAGGCGATCGGCCACGTCACCTCCGGCGGCTTCGGCCCGAGCCTCGAGGCCCCCGTGGCCATGGGCTTCGTTCCGGCGGCGCTCGCAGCCCCCGGAACCCGCGTCTTCGCCGAGCTGCGCGGAACGCGCCTGCCGCTCGTCGTCTCGCGCCTTCCCTTCGTCCCGGCCGGCTTCAAGCGCGGCTGATCCCCTCCCCTCTCTGCAGGAGAACCGAACCATGCTGCGTTTCACCGACGAGCACGAATGGCTGCGCCTCGACGGCGACACCGCCACCATCGGCATCACGGCCCATGCGGCCGAGCAACTCGGCGACCTCGTCTACGTCGAGCTGCCCAAGGTCGGCGCCAAACTCACCAAGGGCGAAGCGGCCGCTGTGGTCGAGTCCGTCAAGGCGGCCTCCGACGTCTACGCCCCGCTCTCCGGCGAGGTCACCGAAGTGAACGAGGCGGCCGGCAGCGATCCCGCCTCGATCGGCGGCGATCCGCAGGGGGCGGGCTGGCTCTACCGGCTGAAGCTCGACGATCCGTCCGACATGGACGCGCTGATGGACGAGACGGCCTACGCGGACTTCGCGAAGTAGGGCCGCCGCTGCTGCTCATCCCATCCATCCCCCTCATCCTGAGGTGCCCGCCTTGGCGGGCCTCGAAGGAGGGCTCCAGGGATCATGCGACTTCCGGAGCCCTCCTTCGAGGCCTCCGCTGCGCTCCGGCACCTCAGGATGAGGGGATGGGTGGGAACGGGAGCAGCGGAGCACCCGCCATCCGCTCGACCGCCATTTCCTGACGCCGCGGCCATCGGCTGCCCACAAGGACTCCCCCATGAAATACGATCGTCACGATCCCTTCGACTTCGCCGCACGGCGTCACATCGGCCCCAAGCTCTCCGAAATCGACCAGATGCTGGAGACGGTCGGCGCGACGTCGCTTCCTGCATTGATCGACGAGACCCTCCCCCCCGATATCCGGCAGGCCGCCTATCTCGATATCGGCACCTCCCTCACCGAGCGGCGCTCGCTGGAGAAGCTGCGGGCGACCGCCAACAAGAACCGGCTCCTCGTCTCACTGATCGGCCAAGGCTATCACGGCACGACGATGCCGCCGGCGATCCAGCGCAACATCTTCGAGAATCCCGCCTGGTACACCGCCTACTCGCCCTACCAGCCGGAGATCAGCCAGGGGCGGCTCGAAGCCCTTCTCAATTTCCAGACCCTTGTCTGCGACCTGACCGGGCTCGACGTCGCCAACGCGTCCTTGCTGGACGAGGCCACCGCCGCGGCCGAGGCCATGGGCATGGCCAAGCGCGTGGCGAAATCCGACAAGGCCGTGTTCTTCGTCGATCAGGACTGCCTGCCCCAGACCATCGCCGTCCTGAGGACCCGCGCGGCCCCGCTCGGCTGGGAGATCGTGGTCGGTGATCCCTTCGCGGATCTGGACCCCGGCACCGTGTTCGGGGCGCTGTTCCAGTATCCGGGCGTGAACGGCGCCATCCACGACTTTTCGGACAGGATCGCGGCGCTTCATGACGCCGGCGCGCTCGCCGTGGTCGCCGCCGATCCGCTGGCGCTGACACTCCTGAAACCGCCGGGCGAGATGGGGGCCGACATCGCGGTCGGCTCGATGCAGCGCTTCGGCGTGCCGATGGGGTTCGGCGGCCCGCACGCCGCCTACATGGCGACCCGCGACACCCACAAGCGGGCGCTGCCGGGGCGGATCGTCGGCGTCTCGGTCGATACCCGCGGCAACCGCGCGTACCGCCTCGCGCTCCAGACCCGCGAGCAGCATATCCGCCGCGAGAAGGCGACTTCGAACATCTGCACCAGCCAAGTGCTGCTCGCCGTCATCGCCTCGATGTTCGCCGTCTATCACGGGCCGGCGGGGCTGAAGGCCATCGCGCTGCGCGTGCACCGCGACGCCGTTCGACTTGCCGCTGGCCTTGAACAGCTTGGCTTCACGGTGAGTCCCAAACATTTCTTCGACACGATCACCGTCGAGGTCGGGCCGTTCCAGGGCGTGATCCTGAAAAGCGCCGTCGAGAACGGAGTGAACCTGCGCAAGGTCGGCGCCGACCGCATCGGCATCAGCGTCGATCAGCGCACCCGCTCCGACATCGTCGAGGCGGTGTGGCGCGCCTTCGGCGGGACGGATCTCGCCTACGACGACACCTACCCGGCGCCGCGCCTGCCCGCGGCGCTGGAGCGGACCTCGGAATACCTCACCCACCCGATCTTCCACATGAACCGGGCCGAGAGCGAGATGACGCGCTACATGCGCCGCCTCGCGGACCGCGACCTCGCCCTCGACCGGGCGATGATCCCGCTCGGCTCCTGCACGATGAAGCTCAACGCCACCGCCGAGATGCTGCCGGTCTCCTGGCCGGAATTCGCGGAGCTGCACCCGTTCGTGCCGCCGGATCAGGCGGAGGGTTACCGCGAACTGATCGACGACCTGTCGGAGAAGCTCTGCGCGATCACCGGCTACGACGCGATCTCGATGCAGCCCAATTCCGGCGCGCAGGGCGAGTATGCCGGGCTGCTCGCCATCCGCCGCTATCACCTGTCGCGGGGCGAGCCGCACCGGACGGTCTGCCTGATCCCGTCCTCGGCCCACGGCACCAATCCGGCCTCGGCGCAGATGTGCGGGATGAGCGTGGTCGTCGTCGGCGCCGACGCGCACGGCAATATCGACGTCGAGGATTTCAGGAAGAAGGCCGAACAGCATGCCGAGAAACTCGCGGCCTGCATGATCACCTATCCCTCCACCCACGGCGTGTTCGAGGCGCGGGTGCGGGAACTCTGCGACATCGTCCATGCGCAGGGCGGACAGGTCTATCTCGACGGGGCGAACCTCAACGCCATGGTCGGGCTGGCGCGGCCCGGGGACATCGGTGCGGATGTCAGCCATCTCAACCTGCACAAGACCTTCTGCATCCCCCATGGCGGCGGCGGGCCGGGCATGGGCCCGATCGGGGTGAAGACGCACCTGATCCCGTTCCTGCCCTCGGATCCCCGAAGCGGCGAGGAGGGGGCCGTTTCGGCGGCGCCCTTCGGTTCGGCCTCGATCCTCCCGATCTCGTGGAGCTACTGCCTGATGATGGGCGGGCGCGGCCTGACCCAGGCGACGCGGGTGGCGATCCTGAACGCCAACTACATCGCCGCGCGCCTCTCCGGCGCCTATCCTGTCCTCTATTCTGGCCGGGCGGGCCGCGTGGCGCATGAATGCATCGTCGACGTCCGGCCGTTCCAGAAGAGCGCCGGGATCACCGTCGAGGACATCGCCAAGCGACTGATCGATTGCGGCTTCCACCCGCCGACCATGAGCTGGCCCGTCGCCGGCACGCTGATGATCGAGCCGACCGAATCCGAGACCAAGGCCGAGATCGACCGCTTCTGCGACGCCCTGCTGGCGATCCGCGAGGAGATCCGGGCGATCGAGGACGGGCGGATGGACCGGGCGAACAATCCGCTCAAACACGCCCCCCACACGGTGCAGGATCTGATCGGCGAGTGGGACCGTCCCTATTCCCGCGAGGCTGCGTGCTTTCCCTCCGGGTCGCTGCGGATGGACAAGTACTGGCCTCCGGTGAACCGGGTCGACAACGCCTACGGCGACCGCAACCTCGTCTGCTCCTGCCCGCCGCCGGAGGCCTATGCCGAGGCGGCGGAGTAGGAGACGACTCCCCTCGCCCACCCGAGTCGGACCAGCCTGACTCGGGCAAACGCTCGCCGATCCCGGGAGCTGCCCGAGATCGAGGGGCGAGAAGCGGCGCACGTTTGACTCGGCGGCTTCGACCCCCCAATCCCGCACGCCATGACCGCGCGCGACAGCCATCCTCTCTGGCGGCCCTACACCCAGATGAAGAGTGCCGCTCCGCCGCTCGAAGCGGTGGCGACGCGGGGCTCCCGCATCGTGCTGGCCGACGGGCGCGAGCTGATCGACGGCATCGCCTCGTGGTGGACCGCCGTCCACGGCTACAATCATCCCCACATCGCGGCATCCGTCGCGGACCAGCTCGCCGCGATGCCGCATGTCATGTTCGGCGGGCTCACCCACGCCCCGGCCGAGCGGCTGGCGCAGCGCCTGACCGCGCGGCTGCCGGGCGACCTGAACCACGTCTTCTTCACCGATTCCGGCTCCGTCGCCGTCGAGGTCGCGCTGAAGATGGCGGTGCAGCTCTGGCTCAACCGCGGCAAGACCGGCCGCACCCGGGTGCTCGCCTTCCGCGGCGGCTATCACGGCGACACGATGGGGGCGATGTCGGCTTGCGACCCCGAGGAGGGAATGCATCGCCGCTTCGGCGCCTACCTGCCGACCCAGGTTTTTTGCGAGTTGCCGCGGACGGCCGATCAGGAAGCCGCGCTCGACGCCGCACTCGCCCGCCATCGCCACGAACTCGCGGCCGTGATCGTCGAGCCCCTGGTCCAGGGGGCGGGCGGGATGCTGACCCATCCGCCCGAAGTGCTCGCCACGGTGGCCCGCCTCGCCCGCCGACACGGTCTGCCGCTGATCGCCGACGAGATCTTCACCGGGTTCGCCCGCACCGGCACCTTGTTCGCCTGCGAGCAGGCCGGCATCGTGCCCGACATCCTGTGCCTGTCCAAAGCCCTGACCGGCGGCACGATGGCACTCGCCGCCACCGTCGCGACCACCGAGATTTTCTCCGCCTTCTGGTCGGACGACCCCGCCGCCGCGCTGATGCACGGGCCGACCTTCATGGCCAATCCGCTGGCCTGTGCAGCGGCCAATGCCAGCCTCGACCTGTTCGAGACCGAGCCGCGCCTGGAGCAGGCCCGCGCCATCGCGACGCGGCTGGAGGACGGCCTGCGTCCGCTCGCCCGATCGCCGGGCGTACGGGCGGTGCGCGTGCTCGGCGCCATCGGCGCGGTGCAATTCGCCGAGGCACCGGATCTCACCGCGCTGAAGCAACGCCTCGTCGCCCGCGGCGTCTGGGTGCGGCCCTTCGGCGACATCCTGTACCTGACGCCCGCCCTGACCGTGCCGGAGGACGACCTCGACCGGCTGATCGCGGCGGTGGTGGCGGAGACCAGAGCTCTCGCCTGAGACGCGATCGCGCCGATCCCGGTCTCTTCCAGGCATCTCGGACAGCGCACATCCTTCCGCAACCGATCGAAGCCGCGAACGAAGCGTAGAAGCCAGGAATAGCGAAGGCCCCGGAAAAGACCGGCGACGCCCGAGACCAGACGAGACCGGAATGGATCCTTGCGAGCGATCGCAGGCCAGGCAAGTCGCTCCGGGTTGACCTCGCTGCGCGAGCGCGGGACCCTGCAACCCGCAGCGGGGTTTCTCGTTGGATCATCGCGGCCCCCGGATGGTTTCAGCGCCGGAAACGGACAAGCCGGCGAACAACTTGGGTCGTGGGGGCAATCGGGGAGAGCCAGGTGGCGAGCCAGATCGAGACGACGAACCCGCAAGACCGGCGCGACGACGCGCGCGAGGGCGATCGCCCCGTCATTCTCCTGGTGGAGGACGAGGCACTGACCATCATGGATTTGGGCGACGTGCTGGAGGATGGCGGCTACGACACGGTGCAATGCGCCTCCGCGGAGCGCGCGCTCTCGATCCTGCAGAACCGGCCCGACATCTGCGGCCTCGTGACCGATGTGGAATTGTCGGGGCGCGTGAATGGCTTCGAGCTCGCCACCTCCGTGGCCCAGGCCCGACCCGACCTGCCGATCCTGATCGTCTCCGGCCGGGCCGCCCCCGATCCCGAGCGCATGCCGGCCGGCGCCCAGTTCATCGCCCGCCCCTGCGCGGGCGAGGATATCCTGGCGCGGCTCAAGGGGCTGATGCCGACCTGCTGAGCGGATCGTGTCCGGCGGAAAGCAGGGTGACGGCAGTCCCCCCGCACGTCCAGCGCAGGTGCCTTCCGCATGACGACCCTCGCGACATGCGATGGCGCCGCTCCGTCGCGTGGACGGCTCACGCGTGGCCGAGCACGGGCTTCCGTTTCACGAGCCGAGCCTCTGGACAGGGCAGCGTAACGGCTGCCCTTCCTGTCCTTCCCGCCGTCGGCAGCCTCCGAAGCGTCAGAATGAAACGCCGAACCGCCCGGAGGCTCCTGGCCCCGCGGCGCAGAGAGGGCGTGCGCCGGCCATCATCGAAAGTCGGCAAAAAATCCCCCTGCGGCCTCGTGCCCGACCGCGGCCGCGGAGAAAAAGCTCTGCACAATGAATTCGCCGTTCATCCAACGTTCGAACGGCGCGAGCGATGGTGAGGCGTGAAGCCTGGCCGTGGGAGTCCCTGCGGTCCGTCCCATAGAACGCCGACGCCGGACGCCTCCCTTGAAGATCGCCGTCATCGCTCATCTCAAGTTCCCGATCGGCCAGCCCTATCTCGGAGGGCTGGAGATGCACACGCATCACTTGGCCGGCGCCCTGCGCCGCCGCGGGCACCGGGTCACGCTCTTCGCCGCCGCCGGCTCGGATCCGGCGCTCGTGCCCGATCCGGTCTGCCCGCCGACCGGCGACGCGCTCGGCGACCCCGTCGCCTTCGAGCGGATCGCCCACGCCGAACACGCCGCCTACGAGCGGATCGTCGAGGCGATCGCCCAGGGCGGCTTCGACGTGATCCACAACAACAGCCTCCACCCCCTGCCACTCAAGGCGAGCAACCATCTGGCCGCACCGATGGTGACGGCGCTGCACACCCCGCCCTTCGACTCGCTGACGGAAGGCGTGCTGGCGGCCAAGCCCGGCATGATCTTCGCCGCGGTCTCGCCCTCGCTGGCGCAGGAATGGGCCGAGCTGGCGCCGAACGCCCGCATCATCGGCAACGGCATCGATCTCTCGACCTTCGCCTTCAGCCCCGCCGCCGATCCGGCCGGTTACGTGTTCTGGAGCGGGCGGATCGTGCCCGAGAAGGGCACGCATCTGGCGATCGATGCCGCGCGCGCGGCCGGTATCCCCCTGCGCTTCGCCGGCCCGCAGCCGAACCCGCGCTACTGGGACGAGTGGATCGCCCCGAGGCTCGGCGAGGGCGTGACCTATGTCGGGCATCTCTCCCACGCCGCACTCGCCGGTCAGCTCGGCGGCGCGCGGGCGGCCATCGTATCGCCGCGCTGGGAGGAGCCGTTCGGCCTCGTCGTCGCCGAGGCGCTCGCCTGCGGCACGCCGGTCGCGGCCTTCGCCCGCGGGGCGATCCCCGACATCGTCGATCGCCAATCCGGTGCGCTAGCCCGGGCGGACGATGTGGCGGATCTCGCCCGCGCCATCACCCGCGCGGTCGGCCTCGACCGGCGCGCCTGCCGCCGCCGCGCCGAGACGCTGTACGACGCCGACGTGATGACCGACGGCTACGAGGATCTCTATCGCGAGGTGCTGGCCGGCGAGACGCCCGCGCGGCGTCCGACGCGGCCCGTCCTCGAACGCCTGATCGCCTGACCGCCATGGCGCCGCTTCCCGGCCCGGCCGTCATCTGCATCCCGGCCCGCAACGAGGCCGAGCGGCTGCCGCGGCTGCTGCGGGCTCTCGACCGGCAGGACGGCTTTTCCTCCGTCCACCGTTTGCGGGTCGTGGTGGTCGCCAACAATTGCACCGACGGCACCGTCGCCGTCGCGCGCGGGCTACCCCTCGACAGGATCGACCTGCGCCTGATCGAAGCGACCTTCGCCGGCGCCGAGGCCCATGTCGGCACCGCCCGACGCCGGGCGCTCGATCTCGGCGCCGAATGGCTGGAGGCCGACGGCACGCCCGACGGCGTGCTCCTGACCACCGACGCCGATGCCCGGCTCGATCCGTCCTGGGTCGTCGCGAACCTGCGCGCCCTCGAGGGCGCCGAGATCGTCGGCGGACGCCTCGTCATCGACGACGAGGGCGACGATCTCGGGGACACCGATCCGGTGCTTGCCGCCTTCCACGCCCAGGTGGAGCGCTACTGGGCGGGCGTGCGCCTCTTGGAGGACAGCCTCGATCCGCCTCCGCACGATCCGGCCCCGCGCCACGGCGATCATACCGGCGGCAGTCTCGCGCTGCGCGCCTCGCTCTACCGCGCGGTCGGCGGCCTGCCGGCCCTGCCGCGGGGCGAGGACAACGCGCTGGTGGCGGCCGTTCAGCGGGCGGGGGGCCGCCTGCGCCACTGTCCCGCCGTCTCGGTGCAGGTTTCGGCCCGCACCGCCGGGCGCGCGGAGGGCGGCATGGCCGTCGAGATGCTGCGCCGCGCCCGCGTGGTGCGCGGCGGCGAAGCCTATCGCCTGCCGGAGGCGGGCTTCTGGCGCGACCTGATCCTACGCCGGGCCCGCCTGCGCCGGGCTTGGCGCGAGGGCGCCGCCATCGACACCCTCGCGGGCCTGGGGCTGGACGCGCAGGATCGCGCCGCCATCCTGACCGATTGCCCCAACGACATCGCCTTCGTCGAACGCACGATGGCCCACCTCGCGCCGAACGATCCCCCGGCGCCCGAATGCGGGCTGGATCAGGCGCTGGCCGATCTCGACGCGCTGGCGGCGCAACTCCGGCGGGACGCCGCGGCGTGACGCGACCCGTCGGTTACTATGTCCATCACCAGGGGGCGGGGCACTGGCAGCGCGCGGTGGCGCTCGGTCACGCGTTGCGGGCGCTCGGACGACCCTGCACCCTGATCGGCACCTTCGCGGGGATCGATACGGCCGCCGCGCCGGGCCCCGTGCTCGACCTGCCCGACGACCGCCTCGCCGACACCTTCGATGGGCGGGACGGGGCGGCCGGACGGCCCGACGCCTTCCACTACGCGCCGCTGAACCATCCGGGGATCCGCGCCCGCATGGGGCGGATCGCCGCCTGGGCCGTCGAGAACGACCCGGCGCTGATGATCGTCGACGTCTCCTGCGAGGTCGCGCTGTTTGCCCGGCTCCTGTCGGTGCCGAGCCTCGTCGTACGGCTCTCGGGGTCGCGCACCGATACGCCCCATCTCGAAGCCTTCCGGGCAGCCAGCCGCCTGCTCGCGCCGTTTCCGGCGTCGCTCGACGGCGGCGACGTGCCGGAATGGGTTCGGGACAAGACGGATTTTGCCGGCTTCCTCGGTGCGGAAGCGGCGCCTTCGCAGCCCGAGGACGGGCGCGTCGTCGTCGTGTTCGGCCGCGGCGGCGAGGGCGGCGCGTTCCCCCGCCTCGCGGAGGCCGCCACCCGCGTGCCGGATCGTGAGTGGCACGTGCTCGGCCCCGTGACCGGCGCGGGTACGGCCCCGAGTAACCTGCATTGTCACGGCTGGGTCGGCGACGTGCGCCCCCACCTCGCCGCCGCCGCGCTCGTGATCGGCGGGGCGGGCGACGGTCTCGTCACCGCGGTGGCCGCGCAGGGCAAGCGCTTCCTCTGCCTCCCGGAGGCCCGCGCCTACGGCGAACAGGAGGCCAAGGCGGAGGGGCTCGCGCGGCTCGGTGCGGCCCTCGTCCATCCCGGCTGGCCGGAGGTCGAGGCGTGGCCGAGCCTCGTCGCGCGGGGGCTCGCTCTCGACCCCGCCCGCATCCGAGCCCTCGTCGAGCCCGACGCCCTCGCCCGCACGGCGGCCTCGATCGAGGCTTTGTGTCGGGGCTGACGGGACGGAACCCGCGACGATGTCGCGTTGGGAAGGACGCCGGCGGGGTTCGCGGGTTCCGCGCCCCGCGTCAGGGATACCACACCGCTTAAGGCTGCACGCGCTCGACGAGGGCCAGCATGGCCAGCTGCACCTCCGTCAAGGTCGATCCGGATGCGTCGGTGATCGTGGGCGCGTCGGTCCGAGCCGCCCGCAGATCGTAGACCGCCAGCAGCGCTTCGCTCGCCGTGTCGTGCAGGCTCGGTTCGGGCCGGTCCGCCCCGATGCATTCGACCCTGTACATCTTGGTGTCCGATCTCTGTACGACACCGTACCGAACACATGAGATGCGTATCGGTTCAATATCGATAGTCCTGATGCATGTTAATCACTGGTTGTCTGGAAATGTCCGTTTTCAGACGATTCTCAGCTTGTGAGCAATTTCCCATCGCGTTCGCCGACCAATCGGTTATGCGCCGAGAGCTTCATTTTGCTCAGCTTACGACCAAACTCCTTGCCCGCTCACTCGATCCCCCAGAACCGGCTGTTGGCCCAACTCAGCGCGGACGATCTCGCGCTGCTGCATCCGCATCTGCAGCCGGTGGATCTGCCCGTCGGCATGGTGTTGATCGAGCCCGACCGGCCGATCACCCACGCGGTGTTTCCCGAGACCGGGTTGTGCTCGGTGATCGCGAGCATGCAGGAGCGCAATCGCATCGAGATTGGTCTGTTCGGGCGGGACGGGCTTGCCGGCACCGTCCTCGTGCTCGGCAGCAATCGGGTGCCGCACCAGACCTTCATGCAGGTGTCCGGCGCCGGCTTGCGGATCGAGGCCGAGGCGCTGACGCAGGCGATCGAGGCCAGCGCGACCCTGCGCCTGCTCCTGCTGCGCTACACTCAGACCTTCCTGGTCCAGACCGCGCAGACGGCACTCGCCAATGCCAGTGCGCCGGCCGAGGAGCGGCTCGCCCGCTGGCTCGCGATGTACCATGATCGGCAGGACGGCGACGACCTCTCGGTCACGCACGAGTTCCTGTCGTTGATGCTAGGCGTGCGCCGGCCCACGGTGACCGTCGCCCTGCAGATGCTCGAGGGCGCGGGGCTGGTCCGGGCGCAGCGCGGGCGGGTGCGGGTGCTGAACCGCCCCGGCCTGATCGAGGCCGCGGGTCCGGCCTATGGGCCGGCGGAGGCCGAGTACGAGCGCCTGATCGGCCCTCTGCGCCGCTGCGGTACCGAGGGTGGCCCGGATCAGAGCAGCACGTCGTAGGGCACTTCTTCCAGTACGGTGCCCGCCTCGTCGGTGATGACGAAGACGTTCCGCTTCCATTCGCACGGCGGGCCGTAGACATGGGGCAGGCGCAGCATCTCCCGCAGCGTCTCGAGGGCGAGCACGCGGGCCGCCGCGGCATCGGGCACATCATCGCCCTCCTCGTCGCGGATCAGCACGCCGTGGCGGCGGATGTTGAGGAAGTAGCGGGGCAGCGTCATCCCTCCCCGAACAGCCGCTCGTACTCCGCTTCCGCCGGACCGTAGCTGTCGCTCGCGAAATCCATCAGACCGGCCCGGTCCAGCACGATGACGCGGCCGCGCTTCGCCTGGATCAATCGGGTGCCTTCGAGGATGTGCAGGGCCGTCGTGACGCCCGGTCGACGCACGCCCAGCATCATCGCCATGAAGTCGTGCGTGATCGGCAGTTCGTCCCGGCCGAGGCGGTCCTGCGTCATGAGGATCCAACGCGCCAAGCGCGCCTCGATGTTGTAGTCGGCGTTGGCGTAGACGGTCTGCCCGACCTGTACGATCAGAGTCTGTACGTAACGCCCGAGCACGCCCCGCAGTGCCGCGCTGGCATCGAGTGCGGCGCAGAGTTCGGCGGCAGCGATCCGGAGAGCCGTGCCGTCGGCCTGCACCATGGCGTTGTGCGGGGTCCGATCGGTGCCGAGCAGAAGCGGCACGCCGATCATGCCCTCGCGGCCGACGAGACCGATCTCGACCCGCCCCTCGCGGGTATCGGCGATCAGCGAGACGAGCCCATCCTCCAGGAAATAGGCATGGGCGATCGGCTGATCGGATGTGATGACGCATTCGCGGATCGTCATCGGCGTTTCCGCCAGATGCGGGGCGAGCCGGGCAAAGTCCTCCGCCGTCAAGGCAGCGAGAAGCCGATTGCGAAGAGCGGATTGTCGAAGCTGTGGCATGGCCCGGCTCCCGTTTGGGGCAAGAGCGCACGCCGTCTCCCAGCCGCCTGCGCCCGAACAATTCGGCAGGCGATGATATCTATATAGGTATCGGGGGACGCGTTGGCCTCGGATGTGCTCCGATCCAGTGGAAGTCGGATTGTCGAGCAGAGACGTCGCGCAGTCGAGCGCCGGACAGCGTGACCGATGGAACCTGCTCCGGCGCGGACCTCGGGAAGCGCGATCTCGTCGACTTCGGATCGCAACGAACCGCGTCCAGTACGATTCCGGACAAAGGCGCCGGAACCTATTCCCGCCCCTGAGACGGTCAGCTAGTACTATCTCATGAGCGTTTCCGGCTTGCCAAGTCTTCGCATGTACGACTTCAAGCAAACATATGTTGAGAAGACCGCCAGCCATCGCCGTGTAGTTTTGGTTGAAGCGGCTCCGATCATCGCTTCCGATCTCATGGAAGCTGTTGCGACAGCGGACCGGCATGCGCTCGGACCACCCCGAAGATCGCCGGAGACACGGTTCTTCTTGCTGCACCGGACGATGCCGAGCATCGTCTTTGGACAGGAACAGCGGGACGGAGCGGGCTGGGCCATGCTCGGGAATCCGCACCGACGGGGAATGCCCAGGGTCGGCCACGCCGCCTGCGCGGAGGTGCCCGGGCGCACGTCCGAACTCCGTGACATCCCCTTCCTGAGTCGACCGGCCTGGACGGACGACATCGTCGATACGGTGGCGCCGCCGCTGCCGGCGAGGAGCAGACCATGACCAGCCTGCAATCCCGTCTGCAATCGCAATTCGACATCGCGCTGCGTCCCGCATCGGGACCGCTCGATGGAATGGCCGGCCCTCTGGCCCGGCGCCTCGGCGCCCATGCTCCTCTCTCCAGCGACGACCTCGCCGCCCTGTCGCACCTCGCCATCCGAGAGGCGATGATCACCGCGCATACCGACCTCGTACGCCAGGGCGATGCGGCGGAGGGTGCCTTTCTCATCCTCGAGGGGATCGCCTGCCGCTACGTTCAGCGGGCCTCCGGCGCCCGCCAGATCCTTGCCCTGCTGCTGCCGGGAGATCTGTGCGACCCGGATCTGGCCCATCTCGAACGCTGGGACCACGGCATCGCCACGCTCTCACCCTGCCGGGTGGCCCGAGTGCCGCAGGCGGCGGTCGAGGATCTGATCGCCCATCATCCCGCCGTCGCGCTGGCGCTGCGGCGTGCCAAGCTGGAGGCCGAAGCGCGCAGCCGCAGCTGGCTGACGGCCCTGGGCATCGGGCTCGCCGTGGAGCGGCTGGTGCGCCTGTTCTTTGAGATCCTCGACCGGCTGCACGCCGTGGGATTGGCCGACCGCAACGAGGGCCCGCTGCCGCTGACGCAGGTCGACTTGGCCGAGTGCATCGGCATCAGCACCGTCCACGTCAACCGCGTGCTGCAGGAGCTGCGTCGTGCGGGACTTCTGGAGCTGAAAGGCGGTCGCCTGCGCCTCCTCGATCGCGCCAGCCTCGAAGCCGTGGCCGGCGAATAGGGACCGCGCACAAGCACAGACTTATGAAAGGAATAAGCCGGGACGCGTTGCCGCAACACCGGAAAGGTTAAGGACATATTCTGAAAGCCAGAATACCATCAAAGTCAATTTTCGCGGATGTGGCCATGCTTCTTCATATCGACGTCGTCGATGGCGATACGTTTACCCGCGACGAGGACGGACTCGAATTCATGAGTCTCGATGAGGCCTGCGCAACGGTCGTGGCGCTGCTTCCGGAACTCGCGCGCGAGGCCGTGCATGGCCCGAGGCGCCGCGCCGCCATGCTTCGGGAGCGCGAGCGCATCATCGCCGCCGAGATCCGGGATCCGGCCGGCGCCGTCCTGTTCCGCACGCGCCTGCGGCTCGACATGGAGTGGTCGGCGCCGCAGCGATGACCCACGGCGCGGCCTCCGCACTCTTCAGAACGGCCGGTCGGCCGGCACCCGCGCCGCCGCGACCTCGTCCGGGGACGGCGGCCGCAGCACGGTGAGGTCGGGCTCGCGCTCGGCCGCGATCAGGCCGAGACCGGCGAAGGCATTGAGCCAGCCGTCCATCGGCCACAGCCCGTGGCGGGCGCGAAAGCGCCGGGCGTTGCGAACGATGTCGGCGAAATGCTGGAGCGGCGGATCGCAGGACAGGTGGTGCTGGTGGAAGGCCGGCGGCACGCCCGCCAGCAGCACCGGCACCCCGGCCTCGGCGGCGCGGAAGGCGAGATCGGTGTCCTCGGCGCCGTAGCCGTCGAACCCCTCGTCGAAGCCGTCGAGCCGGTCCCAGGTGGCGGCCCGCACCGCGAAGGCGAGGGACCAGAACAGGCCGGGATTGTCGGTCGGCGCGAACCCGGTCTCCGGGAAGGGACGCGCCGGGTGCAGCATCCCCAGGCGCATCAGGTCCGCTTCCGTCCAGCCGTCCCGCACGGCTCCCGCCGGCAGGTAGCGGATCGGCCCGCAGACGAGCGCGTCCTGCGCCTGGGCCACGGCGGCCAGGCCCGTCACCAGCCCGGCGGCGGGGATGCAATCGACGTCGAGATAGACGAGGATGTCGCCGCGCGCCGCCTGGCGCCCCGCGTTGCGGGCGGCGGCAAGCGGCAGGCCCTCGCTCGGAAGGGCGACGCGCCGCAGCGGGAACGGCGTCTCGGGCAGCGGGGCGGGATCGCGCCCCATTTCCACGACGACGCACTCGGCCGGGGCGTTGCCGCGGGCAAGCCCCTCGAGCAGGCGCGCCAGATGGGCCTCGCGCCCCTTGTTGAGCGTGACGACGCTGATGCTGCTCACGGATCTCGGTTTCCGGCGAATGATCGGCGCGTTGTGCCGGGGCGATCCTGAAACGGGGATGAAGGGCGGTCAGCCCTCCGCGTCGAGCCAGCCCAGCATCCCCCGCGCCGCCGCCCGGCCGCTGGCGAAGGCAGCCTGGAGCAGGTAGCCGCCGGTCGGCGCCTCCCAATCGAGCATTTCGCCCGCCGCGAACAAGCCGGGGCGGGCGCGCAGCATGAAGCGTTCATCGAGTTCGTCGAAGGCGAGGCCGCCCGCGGTCGAGATCGCCCGGTCCATCGAAGCCGGCGCGGTGAGACGCAGGGGGGCGGACTTGATCGCCGCCGCCAGGGCGGCCGGTTCGGCCGGCAGGGCATTGGCGTGCGCCTCGCGCAGCAGCGCCGCTGCAACCGGATCGAGCCCCGCCGCCTTGCGCAGGCGCGTCGAGAGGCTCTCGCCGGGGCGCGTGCGGGCGAGGCGCCCGGTCAGGGCCGCCGCGTCGAGGTCGGGCCGCAGATCGAGGACGAGAAGGGCCGCCCCCTCGCGCTCCACCGCCTCGCGGATCGGTCGGCCGAGGGCGTAGATTACGCCGCCCTCGATCCCGCCGGCCGTCACCACCGCCTCGCCGCGCGCCGCCGTCCCGTCGATCCGGGCCGCGATGCGCTTGAGCGGCGCTCCGGCGAAGCGTTCGGCGATGTGGGAAGACCAAGCCACGGCGAAGCCGACATTGGCCGGTCTCAAGGGGGTGACCGCGAATCCGGCGTTTTCCAGCAGCGGCACGAAGGAGCCGTCCGAGCCGAGCCGCGGCCAGCTTGCGCCGCCGAGTGCCAGAAGCGTCGCCCGCGGGCGGACATGATAGGCGCCCTCCGGTGTATCGAAGGTGAGCGTGCCATCGGCGCCGAGCCCGGTCAGACGATGGCGGGTCCGGATCGTGACGCCGCGTCCGGCGAGACGCGCAAGCCACGCCCGCAGCAGCGGCGACGCCTTGAAGCTCCGGGGAAACACCCGCCCGCTCGACCCGACGAAGGTCGGCTGGCCGAGATCCTCGCACCAATCCCGCAGGGCCTGGGGGGGATAGGCCTCGATCGCGGCGGCCAGTATGGCCGGGGACGGATGATAGCGGGCCAGGAAGGCCGGCAGCTTCTCCGAATGGGTCAGGTTGAGCCCGCCGCGACCGGCGATGAGGAACTTGCGCCCGACGGAGGGCATCCGCTCGTAGACGGTGACGCTGCGTCCGGCATCGGCCAGGGTCTCGGCCGCCATCAGCCCCGCCGGGCCCCCGCCGACGACCGCGATCTCCTGCGCCATGCCCCTGCGATCCGTATCCATGGATGCCGGGAGGACGCGCGCGGGCAGCCGCTGTCAAGCGTGACCGGGCGCGCGGACGTGGCGGATCGGTGGCTTTCGCGACTTCGCCGCCCTGCCAGGGATGGATCCGTGCCCGGAGGGCTCGGACGACGACCACGTCCCAGCCCATCTCGTCCCTCGGCGACCGCGATGGGGTGATGCTGCAACTGTGAACGCGGGGAGCGGCCCTTGCCCTTGAATCGGCGCCCGCGTCTCTCTAACTGCGCTTTATCGGCTGCGGGCCCCTCTGGCGGGACGCGCGGGCGTGCCTCTCGCGTCGCTCCCTCTTGTATCGGGAGTCTTCCACGAGCTGATCCAGCCCGGTGGACCCATCGCCCGAGGCCGCACCAGCGCTTCTCGTGATGTCGGAGCCGATGCTCTCTCTTCGGCAGAAGCATCAGGTCCCAGCGCTATGGACTTCCTCACTTACGAGTGGCTCGGCAAACCCGTCTGGATGTGGTTGGGCTTCCACGCCCTGGTGGCGGGCCTGCTCGCCTTCGATCTCGGCCTGCTCCATCGCGACAAGAATCACGAGATCGGCGTCAAGGAGAGCCTTCTCCTCACCGCCTTCTACTTCACCCTCGGCCTGATCTTCGGCGGCTGGGTGTGGTGGATGCTCGGGCCGCAAGCCGGCCAGGAATACGTGACGGGTCTCGTGATCGAGAAGTCGCTGTCGATGGACAACGTCTTCGTCATCGCGGTGATCCTCTCCTCGCTCGGCGTCCCCCTGGCCGCACAGCACCGGGTCCTGGTCTGGGGCATTCTCGCCGCCGTGCTGCTGCGCGGGCTGATGATCGGGCTGGGCTCCGCCCTGGTCCAGCAAGCCCATTGGGTGCTGTCGATTTTCGCGGTCTTCCTTCTCTACATCGGCATCAAGATGCTGGTCTCTAAGGAGGACGAGGAGAAGGACGTGCGCGACAGCGCCTCCTTCCGCCTGCTCAAGCGCTGGGTGCGCGTCACCGACGAGCCGCACGGCCAACACTTCGTCGTCCGCAAGCCCGATCCGGAGACCGGCAAGGAGGTGCGCTGGCTGACCCCGCTCGCGGTGGCTCTGGTGCTCGTCAACGTCGCCGACGTCATCTTCGCCGTCGACAGCGTGCCGGCGATCTTCGCGATCACCACCGATCCGTTCATCGTCTACACGTCGAACATCTTCGCGATCCTGGGGCTCCGCGCGCTCTATTTCGCCCTCGCCGCGATGGTCGACCGCTTCGCCTATCTCAAGACGGCGCTCGCCTTCATCCTGCTGTTCATCGGCGCCAAGATCATCGTGGCCGACACGCTGGATCTCGTGCATCTGCCGCCGTGGGTGTCGCTGGCCGTCACCGTGGTCCTGCTGGCCGCCGGCATCGCCTACAGCCTGTGGCGGACCCGCGGCGAGACGGAGGGCTCGACCCCGAAAACGGACGCGCACGCGAAGGCCGCGCATCGGACCTGACCCGATCCGGCACGGACTTGGCGGCGTCTCGGCAGCGGTTCATTTACGATCCTGCGCGATGATGCCGCCAGGCCGGGGAACCGGTCGCGTTCCCCTCGCGTTCGACGGCCCACCACCATGCGTCGTTTCCTGACGAACGGCATCAAGGCGATCCTGGCCATCGCCCTTTTGTCCACCGCGGCCCATTGGGCCCTGCGCCTTCAGCGGGAACCCGCCGCGGCGCCCGTCCTCCCGGTCGCGGCGCTCCCCGATCCCATGAGCACCGGTTCGATCGCACCGCGCAAGGCCGAGTCCTTCGCCGGCGCCTCCGTCCAGGCCGCCAGCACCGACGGCTTCGATCAGGAACACTTGGCCAAGCTGATGGCCGGCGCGTCCGGCGAGCGGGCGAAGGCGCAGAAGGCTGTGGCCAAGCGCTGAGCCGCTTTCACTTCACAGTTCAAATAGAAAAGCCGCCGACCCGAGGGCCGGCGGCATCTTCATGGTTTCTGCGTGGATCGATCAGGCAGCGAGCTGACGCGGCTCGTGGCGGCCTTCCTGGATCTCCTCGATGATCTTGGCGACGAAGGCGTCGAGATCGTTCGGGTTGCGGCTCGTGACAATGCCGCCATCGGTGACCACTTCCTTGTCCTGCCAATTGCCACCCGCGTTGATCACGTCGGTCTTAATCGACGGGAACGAGGTCAGCGTGCGGCCCTTGACTGCTCCGGTCTCGACCAGCAGCCACGGCCCGTGACAGATCGCAGCCACGACCTTGCCGTCGGTGAGGAAGCTGCGGATCACGTCGAGCGCCTTGGGCTCCAGACGCAGCTTGTCCGGGTTGATTTGTCCGCCGGGCAGCACCAGCGCATGGTACTCGGCCGGATTCACGCTCTCAAGGTCGAGATCGACCGTGACGTCCTTGCCCCAGTCGGTCTTGTCCCAGCCACGGATCGTCTCCTTGGACTGGCGAGATTGCGGGCTCGCGACCTGAACGCTGGCACCGGCCTCCGTCAGCTTGGTCTGCGGGACGGTGAGTTCGCTCTCCTCGAAGCCGTCGGTGGCGACGATAAGGATCTTCGCCTCGCGAATATCGGGCATGCCTTGCTCCATCAATGTCGGATGTGGCGGGCCAACGATCCGATGCGGAACCGGTTCCTGCGGCCAATCCCCCGGTGACGATGACGGAACCCCCATGGCGAGAGGGTGTTGGACCGTTATTCCCGAAGCTGCAGCAGGAGGAGGCCCATGGCCAATCCCGGCATTCCCACGCCCGATCCGACGCCCGGCGGACCGATCCCCGGTGATCTGCCCCCGCCACCCCAACCGGACGATCAGCCCGATATCGGCCCGACCGGTCCTCGCTCGCCCTACCCGGTGAACGATCCCGGCATCGGCGAGCCCAAGGGCCCAGGTTCCGAGCCTGATTATCTCCCCGGCGGACCGACCGACCCCGGCATCCGCATGTAGGCGATGCCACAACCGTTCCCGCCCCTCGCGCGGGAACGGTCTTTTGTTACTTTTTTGCGACAAGACCCCTGGTTCAGCAGCGCTTTTCAGGCTCCTTCATTCAGCACCCTTGCGTTGCCTTGTCCCTCGGCGGACAACCGCGCCGTCCGCCCGAAGAGGTGGCAGAGGGGGCTCTTTCCATGTTTCGTCAGTGTCTGTTCGCCGCGATCGTCGCGACGGGGGTATCGGCCTGCGGCAGCATCACGCGGGGGACGTCGGAGGTCATCACGTTCACCTCGACGCCGGCCGGCGCCGCGATGACCACCTCGACCAACCGCACCTGCCCGCGCACGCCCTGCTCCCTCGACGTCCCACGCTCGGAGGAGTTCGACGCAACCTTCACGCTGCCGGGCTACCGGCCGCAGACCGTACCGGTGCGCACCAAGCTCGCCGGCAGCGGTGCGGCGGGCTTCGCCGGCAACTTGCTGGCCGGCGGCGTGATCGGCATGGGGGTGGACGCCTATAACGGCGCCGCCTTCGACCATGTGCCGAACCCGGTCATCGTCACTCTGGTGCCCGAGGCGCTGCCCAGCGCCGCGCGCGTTCACCGTCCGCGCGGCCGTCCCGGCGTCTGAGAGAGCGGGAATCTGCTCTCGGGCTTCCACGCCCGCTCATCCAAGACGAGAGCGAGAGGCCCCGCATGCGCGTGTGGGGCCTTTCGTAATGGCTCGGGTTCGGACGAAACGCGCTCAGGCGATCCGGGTCGAAGCGGGCTGTGCTTCAGTGACCGCCGTGGGACGTGCGCACGTCCCGCGGCGCGGCCAGGATCTCGCTGAGGCTGGTGGCCACGTGGCGGGCCTCCTCATCGGTCAGCCGCAGCTGAAACGGCGGTAGGGCGCCGGCTTGGAGCGCGACCACCGCCTGACCCTGCTCGTCGGTGCCGACCTCGATCGCCGAGGAGGTCACGTCGAGCATGGCGATGTCCTCGTCGCTGTTCTCATCGGGCAGATCGACCTCATCAACGTCGTCGATCGCGGTGAGGAGCTGCCCGACGGCGCGCACGAGCGCGCGGGCCGCGCGCGCATCCATCACCACCGCCGTGGATTGCTCATCCTTCTGGAAGGAGAGCTGGATGTTCGCGCCTTCGAGGGAAACCGAGATGCCCGCCATGAACCGCCCGACTGCGATGGGGAATGCCCCGGCGTAACCGCCTTGGACCGTTGCCCATATATGCACCCACATCCGGCTTTGTCACAGGGTGAGGCATTGGCGTAAGGTGCCTGTCAATGCTGGGGCGCGCCCTGCCTGCGGCGTCCCGAACGAGCCGGGAAACGTCTTCCCGCCTTGTTAAGGCCGCATCCTGGGCCTACATAGGGATGTGACGGGAGCGGCGGTCGCCAAACCGCGTGCTTTTCACGGCCCGCATCCCGTCTATCCGTACATCGGCGGATGAAACGACGCGCTCGCTGCGCGCATTTGCTTGCGCGTGTGCGAGCCAGAACGAAGGAAGTTTTCGTGGATACTGGAACTGTCAAGTGGTTCAACGAGACCAAGGGCTACGGCTTCATTCAGCCGGATAACGGCGGCAAGGACGTGTTCGTCCACATCTCCGCTGTCGAGCGCGCCGGCCTGCGCAATCTCGTCGAGGGCCAGAAGGTGTCCTACGAGGTTCTGACGGACAAGCGCAGCGGCAAGGACGCCGCCGGCAACCTGCAGGCGGTCTGATCCGCCTCGCCGGGGACGATACGCCTCGTCCCCTCGCTATGCGGCTCCCGCCCGTCCAGCGGATCGCGGGTGCCGCGCAACAACGCACGACACATTGATCAACGACAACCAGAAACGACACCGGCCGGCCTCGAAGGACCGCGACATCCGGTGAGAGAAAGCAAAACAACAATGCAGTTCGAGTTTCAGCGCCATATCGGCGCCCGCTCGCCCGTGACCGACGCGGCCACCTTTCGGGTGGAGCGCCTGATCGACACCGCGGCCCGCAACGCCCCGGCCGATCTCAGCCACCTGATCGACTCCTCCTACGAGTATCATTCGCCGCGCGAGCTGCGCTGGCACCTAGCGACGCGCTTCAACCTCTCGCCGCGCGCCGTGCGGCTGAGCGAAGCGGCGTAAGCGGACGCCGTCTCCGGCCCCTTCCAACGGGCGGGTCGGCACCCTCAAACCCGTGACGCTCGCGCGTCCCGACGAACGGTTTCCCGCTCGTCGGATTGCATTTCAAGCCGACGCGCCACGCGCGAGTGCTGCCAGAGCGGGCTCGCGCATCGCCCGCGGCACGGCGATCAACTCGCCATGGCGCGGCTCGGGACGGTTATAGACCGTCGGATGCCCGTCGAGGTCGCAGACCAAGCCGCCCGCCTCGCGCAGGATCAGGTCGGCAGCGGCCAAATCCCAATCCCGCGAATCCTTCGAGACGAGGCCGAGGTCGATCACGCCCTCGGCTACCCGCACGAGCCGCAGGGCCAACGAGGGCACCCGCTCGACCCGCGTCACGCTGGGCTCTGCCCCGAGACGGGCCGCGCCGCCGAGGAGGCGGTCCTGCATCGGCTTGGGACCGGTGATGCGCGCGCCCTCCAGCCCGGCACGGTCCGAGACATGGATGGGCGCACCGTCGAGGGTGGCGCCGCATCCGGCGGCGGCTTCGTAGAAGCGCCCCGTGGCGGGGGCGAACACCACGCCCAGCACCGGCTCGCCCGCTTCCAGCAGGGCGACCGCGATCGACCAGTCGGGGTGGCCGGACAGGAAGGCCCGCGTGCCGTCGATCGGATCGACGATCCAGACCCGGCCGGCATCGAGCCGCACCGGATCGTCGCTCGTCTCCTCGGACAGCCAGGCCGCCCCCGGCTCGATCTCCGAGAGGCGGATCTTCAGGAAGGTGTCGACGGCGACGTCGGCCTCCGTCACCGGCGAACCGCCGGCCTTCGACCAGACCCGCGCGCGCGTCTGCGCGCCGCGCTCGAAGAATGGCAGCGCCAGAGCCGCCGCCTCATGCACCGCCGCCCGCAGGAGCGGAGCCAGCGCGGCGACGGAAGGCGCCCCGGGCGAGGATGTCGTGTCGGTCATGGGCTCGCTTGCCATCGGCTTGCATGCAAGGAATCGCCCGCGCCGGGGCCAGCGGAACGGCTCCGCGTCCTAAGGACCGTTCTAAGGGGGAAGCCGCCCCCGTCACAAGGACGGACGGTCGCAGCCCTGCCGTGTCGTGGCCGACACCGTTCGCCGGCCCGGCTCGATACACCGCGCTTTTACCGAGCGCGACAAGGGTCCGTTGAGCATTCCGGAGACTTCGGGACCATCCACCATCGCTTAACGCTCACTTTTAAGGCGCCGTGGGGGTGAGACCGGGCCATATGCTTGTCATGACAGCGCGTCCGACAGAGACCGCGACTAGGGACAAGGCATCGAACCGATGATGACTTTCGAGATCACTGCTCTGGATTGCCCCTCCACCTGCGACGACGGCGCGATCCGTGCCGCCGTGACCGTCGCGCCGACGCCGCTGCCGATCCTCGGCGCGTCCATGGGCAGCGCCGCCGTCGGCGTGGCCCTCGCTTTCGCCGATGCGGAGGCGGAGGCAACCGGCGAGGATCGCTTCGCGCTACTGCTGGTCGATGCCGAGGGCGAGGTGCTGATGCGCCTCGGCCCGTTCACCGAGGAGGACGTGGTGGCGCAGTGGCGCGACCTCTCCGCCAAGGGCGGTCTTCCGCGGATGCTGCTGCGCGAGGACGGCAGCCTCGTGCCGGTCTCGCAGCAGATCGGCCGCCTCGCCCTGGGCCGCAGCCGCCAGCGCCGCCGCAACGGCTCGCTGAGCGGCCGCCGCCCCCGCTTCCTCACCCGCCGCAAGGCCACCCGCCTGCCGGCCCGCCCCTGCATCCACCGCGGCGAGAACGAGATGTTTTCGCGGGGCTGACGGAGCTTACGACGACGAGACCGTTACGCTCCGCTCCACCGGGCGCCAAGTGACGCGATCCGGAGGGGTATCACCGGGATCGAGGCTGGCCGCACCGTCGGCGCGATAGCTCAACACGCGTCCATCCGGCCGATACAGCGACCACATCTCCCCGTCGTCCTTTGCGTAGGGGTCGGTTTCGAGAGCGGCCCCGCGATCGAATCCGAAGGTCGCCCGGCGCGTGGCCCTATCGAGCCCGAATTCTACGAGCCTCTGCCCTTCGAAACTTCGCGCGGCAGCCTCGATTTGATCGTGGTCGCTGTCGTCCTCGGCCAAAACCGTCCCGGAAGCGAGGGCGCGCCAGCGGCAACAGGAAACCCAGAGGCACCACGCTCTGACCGGCTCGACGTGCCGCCGTGCCGCGGACGCGAGCGTCTCGGACTGGGGCGCAAAACTCTCGGCAAAGAGGGCACCCATCTGGGCATCATGGATGCGGGCCGAGGCGCCACCAACCGCTGCGGTTCAAAGCCTCGGTCTATCCGTTGTCCATCGGCAGATCGGGCGCCCGATCCATCGGGCTGCCGTCGTAGCCTTCGAGCCACGCCGTGCGCTCGGACGAGTTCTGCGCGTAGGGGCAAGCGTCGCGGGGGCGCCCCTGCGCCCGAGCCCGGGCGCCTTCTGCGGTCGGATCGTCGGCCGGGGCATGGAGGTCGGTGTCGCTCATCTGCCGGATATGGCGCGCGCGGAAGTCGAGGCGATGCCTCAGCCCATCGCCTGCCACACCGCATCCGCGGCGAGCCCGGCAAACAGAATCAGCCCCGCATCACGGTTCGAGCGGAACAAGGTGAGGGCGAGCCGCCCGTCGCGGGGTGAAAGCCGCAGCACCTGTTGCGCGAGGTGGGCGGCGAACAGCGCGAGGCCGAGCCAGCCGAGCCCATGCGCCCCGGCTCCCCAGAGTGCCGGCACCATCAGGGCAGCGGCGAGCGCGTAGCAGAGCCCGACCGCGGGCTTCAACCGCGCCCCGAACAGGCGGGCCGAGGACTTGATGCCGGCGATCTCGTCGTCCTCGATATCCTGCACCGCGTAGATCGTGTCGTAGCCGACGATCCAGGCGACGGTGCCGGCATAGAGCCACAGGGCCGGCGCATCGAGACGGCCGAACACGGCGACCCAGCCCATCAGCGCACCCCAGGCGAAGGCGAGGCCGAGGACGCCCTGCGGCAGCGGCATCACCCGCTTCATGAACGGATAGATCGCCACGGGCGCGAGGGAGAGCATCCCGACGAGGATCGCGGTGCCGTTGAATTGCAGGAGGACGCACAGGCCCACCAGCGCCTGCGCCACGAGGAAGGCCGCCGCCGCGCGGGTGCTCACCTGCCCCGACGGGAGCGGCCGCGAGCGGGTGCGCTCGACCTGGGCGTCGAGATCGCGATCGGCGATGTCGTTGTAGGTCGAGCCGGCCCCGCGCATCGCGACGGCGCCGATCAGGAAGAGGATCAGGTGCAGCGGATCGGGCGCCCGCCCGGCCGCGATCCCGGCCAGCGCGGCCGACCACCAGCACGGCAGCAGCAGCAGCCACCAGCCAACGGGCCGTTCGATCCGGGCGAGGCGGAGATAGGGTCGGGCGCGCGACGGCGCGAGCCGATCGACCCAATGGCCGGCGACCGCGTCGGCGACGCGGCCGGCAGGCTCCGAAGGGGGACGCAACGCGGTCGATGCTTGAGCGGCTTCGGCGATGCGCCCGGCTTACAGCGCGCCCTGGGGCATCTTGAAGCTGCCGCTCAGGCCAGGACCGCCGAGCAGGCCGCCACCGCCGCCGTTCTGCGCCTGGGCCCGGGCCTGGGCCTCCATCTTCGAGGCCTGGGCCGCCATGTTGCAGACCTTGGTGCGGATCTCGCCCACGCGCTTGTGGTCGGCCTGGAAGCCTTCGGCGAAGGAATCCGGGATCGAGCACCATTCCTTGTTGGCGGTGATCCACTTGATGCCGGTGGTGCCGTTGGCCTGAAGCTGGCCGAACAGGGCGCAGGCCGCCTGCGGCGTCATCTTCTGCTTGGAATTCGAGGCGGCATTGGCCTTGCCGACGAGGTTCTTGCGCTCGATCAGGGTCTTCTGGATGGCGCTGCAATCGGTGCCGCCCTGCGGCGCGGGCTGGGCCGGCGCTGCGGCGGAGGGCATCGGCATGCTCATCGGCGGCGCAACGGGTGCCGCCTCGGCCGGGGCCGCGTCCATCGAGGGCGCCGGCATCTGGCCGAAGGCGCCCTGGGCCAGTGCGGGGCCGGACAGGAGCGCCAGGGTCGCGAACGCGCCGGCGAGGGCGGTGAACTTGGATGAGGTGGCAGACAGCGCAGTCATAGGGCTCGGTCCTTCTCCCGCTTGCCGCGGCGGGTGTCGCCCCCGCTTCCGCAGCGCCCGCCCGAACCGGATTCCGGCGCAGTGCGCGCCTCGAATCCGGTGATCGGGCTTTGCGATGTTTCGTGAGGATGTTCCTGCACGGGAATGTGGCGCCAATGGTGCCGCGGGCCTTCGGGCGGTCGAGGCCGTGGGCAAAGCGCGGAAAAACGCGCCGTGTTGCTCTTTCGCATCAGCTCCGCCGATTGACAGCGCCGGGGCGTCACGCGAGGAGGCCGGCATGGCCCTCTACGACTTCACCGCGCCGCGCCTGTTCGTCGAGGCGGACCTGGCGGAGGGGCGCGTCCTGCCGCTAGAGCGGGCGCAGGCCAATTACCTGCTCACCGTCCTGCGCAAGTCCGAGGGTGAGCCGGTGCTGCTGTTCAACGGCCGCGACGGCGAGTGGCGGGCCGACCTCGTTCCCAACGGCCGCAAGAGCGCCGAACTGAGGATCGTCGCGCGGACCCGCCACCAGCCCGCCCCGCCCGATCTCCATTACCTGTTCGCCCCTCTGAAGACCGGCCGGCTCGACTACATGGCCCAGAAGGCCGTGGAGATGGGGGCCGGCACCCTGTGCCCGGTCTTCACCCGCTTCACCCAGGGTGAGCGGATCAAGCTCGACCGCCTGCGGGCGAACGCGATCGAGGCCGCCGAGCAATGCGGCATCCTGGCGATCCCCGACATCGCCGAGCCGGTGCGCCTGCCCACGGCGCTCGACGCGCTGGAGCCCGAGCGCCTGCTGGTGTTCTGCGACGAGGACGCCCCCGTCGCCGACCCGGTCGCCGCCTTGCGCGGCGCGGCCGCCGGCGCCCCGCCGCTCGCCGTGCTGGTCGGCCCCGAGGGGGGCTTTCACGAAGAGGAGCGGGCCCTGATCGCCGCGCGCCCGAACACCGTCGCGCTCTCGCTCGGCCCCCGCATCCTGCGGGCGGACACGGCGGCGGTCGCCGTCATGGCGCTGGTTCAGGCGGTGCTGGGAGATGCGCGTTAGCACCCGCGCTCCCGTCATGCCCATCCCGTGACGCGGCCCCGCGTTGTCGGCGCTTGCGGCCTGCTCTAAGGACACGACATCTCCGGCACGGCCGATCGCGGGCCCGGTCTTCTGATCGGGCCTTTTTTCGCGCCTGCCCCTCCACCGGCTCGACGAGGCAGCGCATGGCGCGCGACACGTCCGACACGACCCCGCTGACCTCGCGGGACGAACTGATCGCCTGGTTCGCCGACGGCGAGAAACCGGCGACGCGCTTCGCGCTCGGCACGGAACACGAGAAGATCCCATTCTACAAAGCCGATCGGACGCCCGTGCCCTACGAGGGCGAGCGCGGCATTCGGGCGCTGCTGGACAATCTCGGCCGCGAGACCGGCTGGGAGCCGATCCTGGATGCCGGCACCATCATCGGCTTGGCGAGCAACGAGGGCGGCGGCGCGATCTCGATCGAGCCCGGCGGGCAGTTCGAGCTGTCGGGGGCACCGCTGCCGGACGTTCACGCGACCGTGGCCGAACTCGACGAGCATCTCGCGGCGACCGCTCGCGCGGCGGAACCTCTGGGCATCGGCTTCCTCGATCTCGGCATGAGCCCGAAATGGACGCGCGAGGGCACGCCGTTCATGCCGAAGAGCCGCTACCGCATCATGCGGGGCTACATGCCGAAGGTCGGCACGCTCGGCCTCGACATGATGCTGCGCACCGCCACCGTGCAGGTGAACGTCGATTTCTCGTCCGAGGCCGACATGGTGCGGAAACTCCGCGTCGGTCTCGCCCTGCAGCCGGTGGCGACCGCCCTGTTCGCCAACTCGCCCTTCACCGACGGGCGACCGAACGGCTTCCTCTCGCGCCGCTCCGAGATCTGGCGCGACACCGATGCGGACCGCACCGGCATGTTCCCCCAGGCCTTCGAGGACGGCTTCGGCTACGAGGCCTATGCCGACTGGCTGCTCGACGTGCCGATGTATTTCGTCAAGCGCGGGGAGACCTATCACGACGTCTCCGGGGCCTCGTTCCGCGACCTGTTCGAGGGACGCCTGCCGCAGCTCCCCGGCGAGCGGGCCACCGTCTCGGACTGGGCGAATCACGCCTCCACGGTCTTCCCCGAGGTGCGCCTCAAGCGCTTCCTCGAGATGCGCGGCGCCGATGTCGGCGGGCCGGCGATGATCGCGGCGCAGACGGCCCTCTGGGCCGGGCTTCTCTACGACGAGGGGGCGCTGGCCGCCGCCTGGGACCTCGTGCGCGGCTGGACGGCGTCCGAGCGCGAATCCCTGCGCGCCGCCGTGCCTCGGCTCGGGCTCGCCGCCAGCATTGGCGGGCGCAGCCTCGGCGCGGTGGCGGCGGAGGCGCTGGCCATCGCCCGCGCCGGCCTTCAGGCACGGGCACGCCGCGACGCGTCGGGCCGGGACGAGGCCGTCTATCTCCAGCCGCTGGAAGCCATCGTCGCGGCCGGGCGCAGCCGGGCCGAGGTGTTGCTCGGCGAGTACGAGGGCCCCTGGTCGAAATGCGTGGATCCGGCCTTCACCGTCTGCACTTTCTGACGGCCGCGCCGATCCCGTGCCGGGCCCGCACCGGAGCCGGATTGTGCGGTAGAGCACACACTTGCTACGGCCAAGCTCAACCCGAGGGAACCCAACGGTTGAAGAAATGTTCCTGAGCGTGCTCGTGACATCTCAGGAGAAGGTACCCATGTCGTCGCGCATCACCACCCTGATGCTGGCCGGCCTCGCCACCACCGGTTTGGCCGTCGTCGGAACCGCCCCCGTCCAGGCCGCGCCGCTGCCGGCGCTGACGGGCGACCTCGTCGGCGGGACCAAGACCAATGTCGACCATGTCGGTTGGCGCCGGGGTTATTACGGGGGCGGCTACGGCTATCGCCGCCGCAGCAATGTCGGCGGCGCGCTGTTCGCCGGCGCGGCGCTGGGCCTGATCGGCGGCGCCCTCGCGGCGAGCGCGGCCCCGCGCTACGGCTATTACGGCGGATACGGCTACCCGGCCTACGGATATGGCGGCTATGGCTATGCCCGGCCGGTCTATTACGGGGGCTATGGCGGGTACGGCTACCCGGCCTATGGCGGCTATTACGGCGGATACGGCTACGGCTGGTAAGACCGCCGGACCCGAAGCATCGAAGGCCCCGCCGGCACGCGCCGGCGGGGCCTTCGCCGTGTTATGGGCCGAGGGCGATGTCCGACGCCCCGCCCTCCCCCGATTCCCCGATCGCCCTCGACCTCAGCGGGCTGAAATGCCCTCTGCCCGCTCTGCGCACACGCAAGGCCCTGCGGCTTCTGGCACCGGGGCGGCAGCTCGTCGTCACCTGCACCGATCCGCTCGCGGGCATCGACATTCCCCATGCGGTGCGCGAGGAAGGCGGCTTGCTCGAGGCGCAGGAGCGGGACGGCGCCGCCTTCCGCTTCACGATCCGCCGCCCGGCTCCAGGCGGGACATCGACCTGAGGAGACGCCATGCCCCCCGCCAGCGCGCCCCCGAAAATCCGCGGAACCCGCACCGTCCATGACGGCTGGGCGAGCTTCCTGATCGCGGAGGTCACCCTGCCGGACGGGCACGAGGTCACCCGCGAAATCGAGGATCACGGCGAGGCGGTCTGCGTGCTGCCCTACGATGCGGCGCGCCGGGTCGCCGTGGTGATCCGCCAGTTCCGGACGCCCCCCTTCTTCGCCGCCGCCCTGCCCGAGCTGCTGGAGGCGCCCGCCGGTCTCCTCGATGAGGCCGACCCCCAGGAGGGTGCCCGGCGCGAAGCCTACGAGGAAACCGGATTGCAGCTCGGCCGCCTGGAGCCGGTGGCGACGGTGTGGACCATGCCGGGCGTCTCGACCGAACGGATGCACCTGTATCTCGGCCCCTACACGGAAGCCGACCGCACGGGCGCGGGCGGCGGCCTCGCGGAGGAACACGAGGGCATCACCGTCACGGAAATGCCGCTGGCCGACCTCGCCGCCCTGGCCGATGCGGGGCAGCTCGCCGACATGAAGACCTACACCCTCGTCCTGGCCCTGCGCCTGCGACGGCCGGACCTGTTCGGCTGATCGGCGTCGGGAGGTGTAACCGGGTCCTGCCGCGTGGCCCCGGGATGAAGACGGACGCCCGAAGCGCAAACCGTGAAACCGAAGGATCGCTGCGCGGACTTTATGCCGTCGCAAGCCTTGCCGGAAGGGCAGCGCCGGCTATCATCCTCGAAGCGGAACAGGGCAGCAGGCCGTCGCCGCCTCCGGCGCGAAGCCGGGCCGGCGACCCCTGAGAACAGCGCCCGCCGCCTGGGAGACGCTCATGTTGTTCTTCATCGGGATCGCGTGTCCCTGGCTCATCGTCTCCGGCCTCATGCTGATGTGGCATCGGCGCGCCGAAGAGCTCGCATCGAAGCGCGACTGATCCCGCGACAGGCCGCCGCCTGAGGGCCGCGCGCCTCGCCGCATCCGCGACAACAGCTCGAACCGGAGGTGGCCTTTCGGGGTTCACTGCGTGCGCGACCGCGCGCCCGATGGTGTGGGCGCGGCGGCGAGAGAACCCTCAGTTGGAGTCGGATATGGACATCGCCCTCGACAAGGTCACCGAGATCATCCTGCGGCTGCGGGCGGTCGAGGCGAAAGAGGGAGCGACCGACCCGGATTCGGGCTCGAACCCGATCGACGACGGCGCCACGGACGTGCTCGTCGGCGGCACCGACGATGCGACCGAGCAGGAAATCCGCTCCATGGTGGTCGGTCTCAACGAGGACGAGCGGAGCAACCTGATCGCCCTGCTCTATATCGGGCGCGGCGATCTGGAGGCGGCGGAATGGGGCGAGGCCGTCCGCATGGCCAAGGAGCGCGAGGAAGCGGGCGACAGCCCCGTGCGCGAACTGCTCGGCACACCGGACGCCGCTGCCCTTCTCGAAGAAGGTCTCGACAGCCTCGGGATCGCGATGGAGACCCCCGAGGCGTGATGGGGAGGCCGGGCGCTTGCTGCGTCCGGCCCTTCGCGTCAGGGCTCGCAGGCCATGACCTTGGCACCGACGGCGACGAACTCGGCGGTTGTGCGCAGATCGTCGCGGATCCGGGGCGTGTGGGCGATGAGCGACGCCTCACGCTCCAGTTGGTCGTTGCAGGCGCAGGACGGCAGGCCCTGGCCGACCGGGGGTGAGCAGGCATCGTGATGCATGCACGCCCGGTCGAGGGCGTCGACGGGCGGCAGGCCGGCGCCGCGACTGCCGGGGCCGCAATAATTGCCGTGGAACACCAGCGCACCCTTGGGCAGACCCTTGCCGAGGCCCTTGCCGAGATCCGGCCCGGCCGGAAGCTCGACGTCCGGAGCCTGCGTCGCCGCCAGATCCTGGGCGGACGCCGCGAGCGGAACACCGACGAGGGCAGCCGAGAGCCCGGCCACGAGGGACATCCGCCGGGCCGCGCGGTGCAATGAGGGAATGGTCAAAGTCGTCTTCTCCGTTCGAAACGCTCCCCTCGCCGCCACCGGACGGCGCGGCCTTCGCCATCGCCGAGGGGCCGACTGAGCGATTTCAACGGTTTTTCGCGGCTCTGGTTCATTTCGGCACCCGTCGCCCCCGTCGCAGCGCCCGATGGCGACGTCGTTCGCGAGAAAGATCAGAAGCGCCAGTTCAAACCTCCGCGCACGAGGCCGAAGCCGGATTCGGAGCGGCCGGTGCCGTAATAAGCGGGCACCGTCGCGTCGTAGAGCGTGGCGCCGGGGCTGCGCTTTCCGAGATCGACATAGAGGCCCTCGACCTTGACCGACACCTTGTCGGTCAGAGCGTACTCGACGCCGCCGCCGACGGCGTATCCGAGCCGGGTCGTGTCCGGGAGGGTGTAGGGATAGGCGGCGGCGTAGGACGAGGCGCTGCCGCCGCCATAGGCGACGCCACCGGTACCGTAGACGAGCCAGCGGTCGAAGGCGTAGCCGACGCGTCCGCGCACGGTGCCGAACCAATCGAGGCTCGGCGAGACGCCGTAATAGGGCGTCGTGCCGAGCGTACCGTCACCGCGGCGGCCGAACGTGGTGCCCTGGAAATCCGCCTCGACACCGAGAACGAGGCCCGAGCCCGGCGTGAACTGATAATTGTAGCCGACCTGTCCACCGCCGACGAAGCCGTTGCCGGACTTGGCCTCCGTGACGCTGCCGTAGGTGGCATCGCTGTAGGTCGAAGCTCCCCCGCGGAAGCCGTAACCGGCATTGGCGCCGATGTAGAAGCCCGTCCAGGTGAAGGCCGGCGGGATCGGCGGCGGCGGGGGTGCCGCGCGCGGCGGCAGATCGGCGGCGGATGCCCCGCCGGCGAAGAGAAGTCCGGCCAGGGTCGGGAGGGTCGTGCGTCGGATTCGAGTCATGCGCGCGATGTCCTTCGGATTTCGTCTTCTGGGAGCCCGGGCGTGGGGCTCAGAGCGCTGCCAGGAGCAGCAGGCCGACCACGGCGAAGGCCAGGATCAGGCACAGCGCGAGATCGATCACGGTCTCGCCGCCGCAGGGCTCGCGGTCGTCGAAGCGGGGCATGGGGCGGGCACCGGCGGACATTCCGGTGAGGGCGACGGACCTCATCGGGCCAACTCCGCGAGGCGGGCATGGCGCGCCGCGTCGGGACGCGCGTCCGAGACGATGCTGGCGGCCAGCGGCCCGAGAGCGGACAGACCGATCGCAGCCAGGAACACCAAGCCGCGAAGCAGCGGGCGCAGCGAGCCGTCGCGGAGGGGGCGCGACACGGATCCGATCACCAGGGGCGGCTCGCCCGAGGCGAGACGCGGTCTCAACTCAATCATCGTGTCGCTCTGGGTATGTGGGAAAATTGACCACAAAAATATGCGTGTGCAAAAATCCCACGTCAACGCGGAATCGGTTGGCAAGCGTGTGGAGGCGCACCTGTGGGATTGTGTCCCACATCGAAGTCGGTAGGTTCGGCCGATGTCAGAGCCGACCGATCCTGTTCCGAGCGCGGACGGCAGCGCCTTGCACGGGCCGGTGGCCCGTCTGCTGCGGCCCCTCGTGCGCCTTCTGGTTCAGCGCGGAATCACGTTTCCGGCCCTGACGAACCTGCTGCGCGAACTCTACGTGAACGTGGCCGAGTATGATTTCGCCCTATCCGGCAAGGAGCAGACCGATAGCCGGGTGAGCCTGCTCACCGGCATCCACCGCAAGGAGGTGCGGCGCCTCCGCGGCGCGGGCGCACCGGTGAGCCCGGTGCCGGCCACGGTCTCGCGGACGAGCCGGATCATCGCCCGCTGGCTCGCCGCACCGGACTTCACCGATCCGGCCGGGCGTCCCCTGCCGCTGCCCCGCACCGCGGAGGGCGGCGCACCGTCCTTCGAGAGCTTGGTCGCGAGCGTGACGAAGGACGTGCGTCCGCGTGCGGTCCTGGACGAATGGCTCGATCGGGGCGTGGCCGCGCTCGACGAGGCGGGCCGGGTGCAACTCCTCGAGGCGGCCTACCTGCCCCGCGGCGGGGGCGAGCCGCAGCTCTACTATTTCGGGCGCAACCTCCACGACCACCTCGCCGCGGCGGTCGAGAACGTCGTGGGCCCTTCCCCCCGTTTCTTCGAGCGCGCCGTGCATTACGACGGCCTCTCCGACGGGCTCGCCGCGCGCCTGGAGGAACGGGCGCGGGAGATCGCCATGGAGGCGCTGAAGCAGGCCAATGCCGAGGCGCACACGGCCTGCGCCGAGGATGCGGGCGGCCGCCACCGCTGGAATTTCGGCATCTACATCTATCGCGAGGCGGTGGTGCCGCCCGGCGCCGAAACACCGGATCCGGCCCAGGTCGAGCGAGGCCGCACCCCTTGAGCCGTCCCTCGCATCCGACCCGGCGCGGGCTTCTGGCGCTGCTGGCGGTCACCGCACTCGGATGGCAGCGACCGGCGCGGGGCCAGACCGGCGGCGAGGCCCCGCAGGATCGCGGCATCGGCGGCACCGGGGCGCGCCCCGACGAGGCCGAGCTTCCGAGCGGCGACCGCGGCATCGGCGGGACGGGCGTGATCGGCACGATCCGTCGGTTCGGCTCCATCGTGGTCAACGGATTGCGGATCGCCTACCCACCGGACGTGCGCGTGACCATCGATGGTCGCGCGGCCCGCGCTGCCGATCTCCGGATCGGTCACGTCGTGCGTGTCGTCGCCCGCGGTCCCGACGGCGGACTGACCACGCGGGCCATCGCGGTGACGAGCGAGGTGGTCGGCCCGATCGAGGCGAGCGCGCCCGGCCGCCTGACGGTGCTCGGGCAGGCGGTCTCGACCGCCGGGCTGCCAGCGCAGCCATCCTTCGCCGTGGGCACGCGGGTCGCGGTCAGCGGCCAGCGCCGGGGCGACGGCGCGATCGTGGCGAGCCTGATCGAGCCCAGACCCGACGGGCCGGACCGGGTCGCCGGGCCGGCGCGGCGCGGCGCCGATGGGACGATGCGCATCGGCGGGCTCGTGCTGGAGGGGCTCAAGACCGGGCTCGCGGGACGGCGCGTCCTCGTCGAGGGCCAGCCCACGGGAGCAGGATTTTCCGTCACCTCGGCCCGCGACCTCAGTCGGCCGTTCCCGGGTGGCCTCGCCCGCGCTTCGGTGGAAGGGTACGTCGTGCCCGGCGGCGGCGGCACGCGCCTTGGCTCGGGCCTCACCATGGCAGGGCGCGCGGGTCCGCAGCCCGGTGCCGGGCCGACGGTGGTCGAGGCGGGCCTGGCCCGGGACGGGCGGATGAGGGCCGAAGCCGTGCGCGGCGACGGCGCACCGCGCTCGGGGACCGGACCGGCAGGCACGGGCCAACCCGGCGGCGCCCGTCCGGAACCTGGGCCGGCGGGCGGCCGCCCCGGCGGGGACGCGGCACCGTCCCTACGCCCCGGCGGCCGCGATCCGTCCGGCGGCAGCGTCGGCCCGGGCCGCGGCGGCGCCGGGCCCGGCTTCGGCCCCGGCGGTTATCCGATCGACACGCGGCCGGCCCCTGGGCAATCCCCCGGCGGCTTCGGCAGCCCTGCTCCGGGTGGGTTCGACGGCCCATCCGGGATCGGCGGCGCTCGTCCCGGCGGATTCGGGAGGGGCGGCCCTGGGGGCTTCGGCGGTGGGCCGGGAAGCTTCGGCGGCGGCGGTGGGCCCGGCGGCTTCGGCGGGGGCGGTCCCCGCTGACCGATCCCATGTTCGTTCGTCGATCCGCCCGGCGACGGATGTGAGAAGCGGCTCCCTCCCATCGGACGCGACGGGAAACGGGGCGGAACGACGCTCGCGATCGCGCTCCTTGTTGCACCGCGATCGTGGTGACCCGCGCGGGCCGAGTTCCCCCTCGGCTGGGCGAAGTCCGTAATCGGTCATCACGGTGCCCGAGCACGGACGAGGCGCGATCTTGGTGGCAGGTCAGTTTCGACTCGCTCCTGACCAGCCGATCGATTTCGGAATCGCGGCAGCTTTCATGTCGCTCTCGTACAGAGCATCGTCATCGACCGTTGCCGATTGAGCGGTGAGCGACCAACTGACGGGTCGCGCGTGACACCTACCGATCGCCGGGTCGGCCATTGGCGATCGGCTCAGCGGCGATCGGCATGCACCGAGCGCATGGTGGCATCTGGTATTTTGTACTTCATATCCATGAACGCATGCCATATCTCCGTTTAGCTGCAGTGCAGCATTGCTCGGGAGATACCCATGCTCGCCACCTGGCTCGCGGCCCTCGCCTTCCTGTTCGCGCTTCAGTGCCTTGCCGTCGTGACTTTGGCCGACCGGCTGACGATTCAGGAGCCGGACCTCCCCGCCCGCGACGCCGCCGATCCCAGCGAAAACTACGCCCGGGCGGCCTGAATCACTTCGGGGCTCTCGACCAGGATCGCGCCCGCGAAAACGCATTCGCGAAGATCGGACGATGGTTGCGGAATGACGGGTGTGGCGTCGAGGAAGCGCTGCAACTCGGCGTCGGTCACGTGACCGAAGGCTTCCACCAGATAGGCCAGAGCGTCGTCGGACATCGCCGGTCCTCCCCTTGCCGCGTCGGGGCGCTGACCGATCCGAGACCGAGTCAGGCTCCGCAACCTTTTGGTATCTGGTATACCAGCGGGCAGGGAAGTCAAGTTCCAACCGTAAAACCGGTCACCGATTGATGTCGCGTAGGCGGCTGCTCTTAGGAATTTTTGGGGGCCAAACAGAGCCTAAGAGAACACGCTGCGATCCGAGAAGGCTGGCGTGAACGGGTCGGCGTCACGGCCTCATTTAAGACGATAACTCGGCGTCGACCGGCCCCCGGCGCGGTCCGCGTCATCGAAGACAGACGCGACCGCTATCGGGTTCGGCAATGCGGCCGAGGGTCGGCTCAGTCGGCGGCGACGGGTGCCGTCGTGCGGAAGCGGCGCGGAGCCGGCTTCGCCTTCGGTTGCGGATCGAGCTTGTCGACCAAGGTCCGCTTGACGCGCTCGTTGAAATCCTTGGTCGTGACCGATTGCGCTGTGCCGTTGTTGTTCGTGTTCGCCATAAGAGCCTCCGCTTCGCTGCCCGAGTTCACTGCCCAAGGCACCGGATTGCGCGGAGGGTTATTCGAGATATGGGGCGCGGGGCGGCGAATACGATCCCCGCGGGGCGATTGCGGACTTATTCCGCGGCGATGCGGTGGACGGCACCGACGGCGCCCGAGCCGAAGATCTCGCCGATCTCGGCATCCGAACAACCCAGAACCTCGCGCAGGATCTCGTCGGTATGCTCGCCGAGCAGCGGCGCGCGGGTCACCTCGGTCGGGCTTTCCGAGAGCTTGATCGGGTTGCCGACGGTGAGATGGCGCCCGCGGGTCGGGTGATCGACTTCGACCACGGTGCCGTTGGCCCGCAGCGCCTCGTCCTCGGCGATCTCGCGCATCGACAGGATGGGGCCGCACGGAATGTCGTAGGCGTTGAGGATCTCCATCGCCTCGAACTTGTCGTGCTTCATCGTCCAGGCTTCGATGCGGGTGAAGATCTCGTTGAGATGCGGCAGCCGCGCCTTGGGCGTCGCGTAGGCCGGATCGGTCTTCCAGTCCGGCTCGCCGATGATGTCGCAGATCGGGCCCCAGACCGCGCCCTGCGTGATGAAGTAGATGTAGGCGTTCGGGTCCTGCTCCCATCCCTTGCATTTGAGGATGCGTCCGGGCTGGCCGCCACCGGAATCGTTGCCGGCCCGCGGCACGGCATCGCCGAAGGGCACGCCCTCGCCGTACTGGCTATACTCCATCAGCGGGCCCTCGCCGAGGCGCTGCTGGTCGCGCAGCTTCACCCGGCACAGGTTGAGCACCCCGTCCTGCATGGCGCAGTCGACCCGCTGGCCCTTGCCGGTCTGCGTGCGTTGGTAGAGGGCGGTGACGATGCCGAGCGCCAGATGCAGGCCGGTGCCGGAATCGCCGATCTGCGCGCCCGAGACCATCGGCAGCCCGTCGCGCCAGCCGGTGGTGGAGGCGGCGCCGCCCGCGCATTGGGCGACGTTCTCGTAGACCTTGCAATCCTGGTAGCGGCCCGGACCGAAGCCCTTGACCGAGGCGAGGATCAAACCGGGATTGGCGGCCTGCAGCTTGGCCCAGGTCAGGCCCATCCGGTCCAGGGCTCCGGGCGCGAAATTCTCCACGAGCACATCGCACTCGCCGATCAGCCGCCACAGGATCTCGTTGCCCTTCGGGGTTTTGGCGTCCAGCGTGATCGAGCGCTTGTTGTGGTTCAGCATCGTGAAATAGAGGCTGTCCACACCGGGAATGTCCTGGAGCTGCTGGCGGGTCGCGTCGCCCGCCCCCGGGCGCTCGACCTTGATCACGTCGGCTCCGAACCACGCGAGCAGCTGCGTGCAGGTCGGACCGGACTGGACATGCGTGAAATCGAGGATGCGCACGCCGTCGAGAGCCTTGCCCATCGCGAGGTCTCCTCCCAGAAGCTTCTTATCGATCCCGGTCCGGGAGGCGATGGCGTCGCCCCGCGTACCGTTGCGCGAAGTCCGCCCCTGGCGCCGCCGGTTGGCAGGCCCCTGGCCCGCGTCCGACGAATGCGACGGCTGTCGACTTCGTCCGTGGTTTCTGGCATACCAGATGCCAGACGTCAACAAATCGGAGGCGGGGGCTGCGCCGGGCGCAAAGCTGCGCACAAGCCGGAGCACGCCGCGACTCGTGACAATCGTCTTCTTGTGTTCCACATCAGGAGGCGACAAGCTTGACCCGCGCGGCCCTCCCCGCCCGGACGGCATCCCCTCGGACGCAAGGTCGAATCGGACGCGATGGAAAATCTCTCGATCAAGCCGATCGTGCCCGCCACCAGCCTGCGAACGCTGGCCTACGAGGCGCTGAAATCGGCCATCACCAACATGGACATCTACGGCGCGGCCGGCGACGTCCGTCTCGACGAGCGCGGCCTGTCGCAGACGCTCGGCGTCTCGCGCACGCCGATCCGCGAAGCGCTGACGGTGCTGGAGCAGGAAGGCTTCGTGCGCAACGAGCCGCGGCGCGGCGTGTTCGTCGTCAAGAAGACCAAGCGCGAGATCGTCGGCATGATCCAGGCCTGGGCGGCCCTGGAGAGCATGGCGGCCCGGCTCGCCTGCGCCAACGCGCCCGACGAGGATCTCGCCTGCCTGCGCCGCTCCTTCCCCGAGTTCTTCGAGGGCCGCCCGTCGGACCATCTCGACGAATACTCGGAGGCCAATATCCGCTTCCATCAGAAGATCATCCGGCTCGGCGGCTCCGCGGTGATCCAGGATCTGTGCGGCAATCTGCTGGTCCATGTGCGCGGCATCCGCAACACGGCCCTGCGCCAGGGCGACCGCGCCTCGGAATCGATCCGGGAGCACGTGCGCATCATCGAGGCGCTGGAGGCCCGCAACGCCGACCTCGCCGAGCGCCTCGTGCGCGAGCACGGCCTGGGCCTCGCCGCCCATGTGGAGCGCTACGGCAACCATCTCGACTGACGCGTTTTCGGGCCGTCGCTTGACCGGCGGCGGCTCCCGTGGCTTCTGAACCCGGCGCCCCGACTCCGTAGCTCAGCTGGATAGAGCAGCCGCCTTCTAAGCGGCAGGTCGTAGGTTCGAGCCCTACCGGGGTCGCCAGAGATTCAACCCGCCGGTCGCGAGACTTGGCGGGTTTTTCCATGTGCAGCCGGGCCAAGTGCGGTGGCGACGCCCGGTCCGGATCCGCAGCCCTCGCCGGACTGCCCGGCACCAAGGACCGGCGCTATGGGCCGGCCGCATCCTGCGCGGGGACCATGCGCGAACGGGCGCTGCTGCACCAAGAGCCTGATCGGGGCGGGCGCGGCGCTGGGTTCGCGCGCCGGCCGGCGCGAGACCGTCAGGCGAGCCGCCGCCGCCGTTCGACGAGCTGCATGATGATCGGCGTCAGGATCAGCTGCATGGCGAGGTCGAGCTTGCCGCCGGGGATCACGATGGAATTCGCCCGGCTCATGAAGCTGTCGTGGATCATCGACACGAGATAGGAGAAGTCGATCCCCTTCGGATCCTTGAAGCGGATCACCACCATCGACTCGTCGGCGGTGGGGATCCAGCGGGCGATGAACGGGTTCGAGGTGTCGACCATCGGCACCCGCTGGAAGTTGATGTCGGTCCACGAGAATTGCGGGCAGATCGTCTGCACGTAATCGGGCATCCGCCGCAGGATCACGTCGGTGACGGCATCGGTGGAGTAGCCGCGGGTCGAGCGGTCCCGGTGCAGCTTCTGAATCCATTCGAGGTTGATCACCGGCACCACGCCGATCTTGAGATCGGGGTAGCGGGCGATGTCCACGGCGTTGTCGACGACGCAGCCGTGCAGCCCCTCGTAGAACAGCAGGTCGGAGCCGGGCTGGAACGGCTCCCAGTCGGAGAAGGTGCCCTCCGGGATGCCGTAGCGGGCCGCATCGTGGGCGTCGTGGGCGTAGTGGCGCGTGCGCCCGGTGCCGTTCTCGCCGTAGCTCCGAAACACCTCCTCCAATTCCGGCAGGAGGTTCGCGCGGGGGGCGAAATGGCTCAGCGTCGGCTCCCGCGCCATCATCGCCCGCATCGTGTCGCGGTCGTAGGCGTGGAAGCCGTCGCCCTCGATATACACCGCGCTCACATCTTCCCGGCGGAAGATCTGCTCGAAGGTGTTGCGGACCGAGGTGGTGCCGGCTCCCGAGGAGCCGGTGACCGAGATGATGGGGTGACGCGCCGACATGATGCTACGAGACTGAAGGGATGACGCGTCGAAGGGGCGGCTAGCTGCGCATCAGGCCGCGCTGGCCGAACAGCGGCGAGCGGCCGGCGGCGGGCTGGCGCCCGTCATAGTAGGTGGCCACGCAGGCCACTTCCTCGGTCGAGCCGAAGACCAGGGGCGAGCGCTCGTGGATCTTCGTCGCCACGAGATCGAGGACGCGGGTGCGCCCGTCGGTGGCGGCGGCCCCCGCCTGCTCCATCAGGAAGGCCATCGGCGCGGTCTCGTAGAGGAGGCGCAGGCGACCCTGGCCGTAGCCCTTCCGGCTGTCGCCCGGATAGAGGAACACCCCGCCGCGGATCAGCACCCGCTGCGCGTCGGCAACCAGGGCCGCGGTCCAGCGCATGTTGAAATCGCGGTCGCGCGGGCCTTCCGAGCCCCGCTGACAATCCTCGATGAAGGCCTTGATCGGGCCATCCCAGTGGCGGGCGTTCGAGGCGTTGATGGCGTATTCGTTGGCCGACGGGACGACCTTCAGGGCGTCATGGGTGAGGCGGAACACGCCCTCGGCCCGCTCCAGGGTGAAGATGCGGGTGCCGTTGCCCAGCGTCAGCACGAAGGTGGTGGCCGGGCCGTAGACGACGAAGCCGGCGGCCGTCTGGGTGGTGCCCGGCGTCTTGAACGAGGCGTTGGGATCGTCCCCGCCCGCCACCTTCGGACGGATGCCGAAGATGGTGCCGACCACCATGCCGACGGCGATGTTGGACGAGCCGTCGAGGGGGTCGATCGCCACCGCCAGCGGCGCGTCGGGGTTCAGCACCACGACGTCGTCGGCCTCCTCGGAGGCGACCTCGGCCACCGGCGCCTCGGCGAGCGCCTGCATGAAGCGCTTGTGGGCGATGACGTCGAGCGCCTTCTGGACGTCGCCGTCGCTGTTGTGCTCGCCCTGCGCGCCGAGATCGCCCGCGAGCGCGCCGCGCCCGCAGGTCGCGCTCACGTCGATGGCGGCGGCCGCGAGCGCGCGGATCGTCGCGGCGGTATCGGCGAGGCTCGCGTCGCGCGCGACCTCGGCGTCGAGATGTTCGTCGAGGGATGACCCGGTCGGCTTCGTCATCGGTCTGTGCGCTCGCTCCCGTCACCGCCGCGCGAAGGCGGCGCCTGCCGTTTCCGGCAGCTTGTCCGTCTCGATGATACGCCGCGGTGTGGCGGCTGCGCCAGCGGCTGTGAAGCAGTCGGGGAATGATTTTGAAAAAACTTGTGGTGCCGCGCAAAAAAACTAAAAGCGAATCATGCGTAATCTCTCGCTCAAGCAGCTCCAGGCGGTCGCCGCGGTGGCGCGGCTCGGCACCATGACGCGGGCGGCGCAGGAGCTCAACGTCACGTCCGCCGCCCTCTACGCGCGCATCCGCCAGCTCGAGGAGGAGGCGGGGCTGCTGCTGTTCGACCGCACGCCCACCGGCCTGAAGCCGACCGATGCCGGCCGCGAGATGCTGTGGGCGATCAACAGCATCAACACCGTGCTGGAAACCTGTACCGACCGGCTTCGCACCTTGAAAGGGGGCGGCGGCGGTCGGGTCGCTCTGGGCGTGGTGTCCACCGCCAAATATTTCGCCCCGGCGGTCATCGCCGGCTTCATGGAAAGCCACCCGAAGGTCGAGATCGCGCTCACCGTCGGCAATCGCCAGGGCACGATCGAGGCCCTGCGCAATTACGACATCGATTTCGCGATCATGGGCCGCCCGCCCCGGGACTTCGCCATCGAGGCGGAGACGTTCGGGCCCCATCCCCTCGTCGTGATCGCCGCCCCGGACCATCCCCTGGCGGGACGGCGCGGGCTCACCCGGGCGGATCTGTCGGAGGAATCCTTCCTCGTCCGCGAGGAAGGCTCGGGCACGCGCTCGGTGTTCGAGGAGTTCATGAACGGCGTGATGATCCGCCGGGCCAAGCTCGGGATCGATGCCGGCTCGAACGAGACGCTGAAGCAGGCGGTGATGGCGGGGCTCGGCATCGCGCTCCTGTCCGGTCACACGGTCTCGTCCGAGGTCGAGAGCGGACGCCTCGCGCTGCTCGACGTGCAGGGCCTGCCGATCCGCCGGGACTGGTACGTGGTGCGCCGCTCCGACAAGGTGCTGGGCCCGGCCGCCGACGCCTTCTGGGACTATCTGGCGCGAGAGGGCCGCCGCTTCCTGCCGCGCCTGCCCGAAGAGGCGCTCGCCGGCATGGACGCCGAGATGGCCCCGCGCCTGTCCACCGAACGGAACGGGGCCGGCCTCGCCGCGGAGGCGGGGGAGTGAGCGGCATCGTCGTCGTCGGGGCGGGTCAGGCCGGCTTCCAGGCCGCCGCCTCGCTGCGGGAGGCGGGGTTTACCGGCCCCCTCACCCTGATCGGCGAGGAAGCCCAGCCCCCCTATCAGCGCCCGCCCCTGTCGAAGGCCTATCTCGCCGGCAAGACCGACGCCCGGGGCCTGCTGCTGCGGCAGGAATCATTCTTCGCCGAGCACGCCATCGCCCATCGCCGCGCCCGCGCCAGCGGGATCGACCGGGCCGGGCGCCGGGTGGAATTGGCGGACGGCGACAGCCTCGCCTACGACCATCTCATCCTCGCCACCGGCACCCGCAACCGGGCGCTGCCGGTGCCGGGCGCCACGCTGTCCGGCGTGTACGGCCTGCGCTCGCTGGACGAGGCCGACGCCTTGAAGACGGCTCTGGAGCGCGCGGAACGGATCGTCGTGGTGGGGGCGGGCTTCATCGGGCTCGAATTCGCCGCGGTCTGCGCCGCCCGGGGCCTGTCGGTGACGGTGGTCGAGGCGGCCCCCCGCGTCATGGCCCGCGCGGTCTCGCCGGAAACCTCGGCTGCGTTCCGCGCCTTCCACGAGGCGGCGGGCGTCACGATCCTGTTCGGGGCCGGGGTGAGCGCGATCGAGGGCGCAAACGGGCGCGTCGCCTCCGTCGCCCTCGCGGATGGCCGAAGCTTGTCCGCCGATCTCGTCCTCGTCGGCATCGGCGTGGTGCCGAATCAGGAACTCGCGCAAGCCGCAGAGCTGCCGGTGCGCGACGGCATCGAGGTCGATCCGTTCCTGGCGACGGCCGATCCGGCGATCTCGGCCATCGGCGACTGCGCCCGTTTCCCGACCCGCTTCGCCGCCGGCCTGCCCGGCGGCGACCGGGTGCGGATCGAGTCGGTGCAGAACGCCGTCGATCAGGGCCGCTGCCTCGCCGCGCGCCTGACCGGACGGCCGACTGTGTACGATGCAGTGCCGTGGTTCTGGAGCGACCAGGGCCCGCGCAAGCTGCAGATCGCCGGGCTGGGAAGCCCGGACGATGCGAGCGTGACGCGCCGATCCGGCGCGGGCTTCTCCGTGTTCCGCTTCCGCGACGGGCGCTTGAGCGCGGTCGAATCGGTCGACCGCCCGGCCGACCACATGGCCGCCCGGCGGATCATCGCCGCCGGTCGCTCGCTCACGCCGGAGCAGGCGGCGGATCCGGCCTTCGATCTGAAGGCCCTCGCCACCGCCTGAAGGTTTCTCAGCGGTCGTTCTCGGTCGTCAGATCGCCGAGGCGGGTGCCCTCGTCGCCGCCCTTCTGGCGGTCGGAGAGGCGCACGCCATCCCCGCCTGTGAAGACGACGCCCTCCCGCATCAGCGCGCTGCGCAGGGCCTCGATCTGCCCCGATGCCGGATCGCCGGTGCCCGCCTCGAAGCCTGTGACGAACCCCTCGTCGAGGCCGGACGCGCGGGCGAGATCCGCCGTGCTCCAGCCGAGCAGGCCGCGCGCCGCCCGGGACTGGCCGGGCCCGATCGTGTTGAGGTCGCCGCCGCCATAGCCCTTCGCGCCCGCTTCGTCCGATCCCGTCAAGCCGCTCTCCCGTCCATCCTGTCGCCGGAGCCTCGCGCGGCCCCGCACCGGACAACAGAGCGAGCGCGGCAATCGTTTCGGCGCCGGAACGAGAAAGCCGTCCACGCGGGCGTCTCAGCGTCGAGGCGGTGCCCTCGGATTGTGAACAGGGTCCGGCACGCATGCCGCGACCATAATTGTGCTTGAATCTCTGACGATTCCCCGCATCACCGCCGCCGGAGGCGCGAGTCGTCCTGCGCCGATCCGGCCGCCGGTGCGATGACGGGCACGGGAATGCCCGCACGCGACGTCCTTTGGGCGAGGCAGCCGAGCGAGAGAGGGGGTTCGAGGACATGAACAGCACACTGACCGCCGCGCTGGCCGGCGCGGTCGCCGTCGCCACCCTGGCCGCCGGGCCGGCCCTGGCGCAGCAGGGAAACAACGCCATCACCGGCTTCGGCCAGGGCGGACGCGCGCCGGAGAAGAAGCCGCAATACGTCCCCGGGGCGAAGGCCCAGGAGAAGATGTTCCCGCTCGGCGCGACTTGGACCGCCGTCAGCCTCAACGGCAAGCCGTTCAACGGCAGCGACCGGCCAACCTTCATCATCGACAGCCAGTACCGCGCCCGCGGCTATGGCGGCTGCAACACCTTCACGGCCACCGCCTTCCCGTTGCGGGAGCAGCATCTCGCGGTCGGCCCGCTCGCCCTCACCAAGAAGAGCTGCGACAAGGCGCTCGCCGCCAGCGAACAGGCCTTCCTGGTCGCCCTGCGCACCTCGGGTGCCTGGGACCTCGTCGGTTCGCAGCTGGTGATCCGCACGCAGAACGGCGAACTGCGCTTCGATCGCACCCTCTGACCCGTCGTTAAGCCCGCATTGACGACGATCCGCGGTCGTTCCCGCGGATTCATTCCCCGTCAGCCATCGCGGCCGTTTCCTGACCCCGTCACCGGTGGCGCCGCCCGCGCGACCGGTCTTCAGCGGAGGACGGGATGCGGATCGACCGGCTTCACCAGCACGCAATGCCCCGCGTGGTGCCGAAGGTGGTGCCGCGCACGGTCGCGTTGCCGCGCTACGTCTTCCTCCGTGCCCACCATGAGGGCGCCGCCCTGCTGGCCGCCTGGGCCACCAGCGCCGGCATCGCCCTGTTGGTGCTCGCCGCCACGCTCGCGCCGGTCTAGAACCGCCCGACCGGATCGCGGCAGGATGACATTATTGTCGTCGAAATCGCTTGCGGGAGAAGAGTATTCTCCGCGCTGACGCGAAGACGGACTTTCCCCGCCAAGATCCGGTAAACCTCGACGCTTCTTGGGAAATCAGCTACAGCCCTGCGCGCGGAAAGCCGGGGCCGATCGGCGCGAAGCAGCGCGCCACGGGCATCCCGGCTCCCCCAATTTGCCGACCAGGGAGTGGACAGCCATGACAGACACCGCGCGCAAGCCCGGCCACGGCCGCGTATACGGCTCGATCACCGAGACCATCGGCAACACCCCCCTCGTGCGCCTCAACCGGCTCACCAAGGAGCGCGGCGTCGATGCCGAGATTCTGCTCAAGCTCGAGTTCTTCAACCCGATCGCGAGCGTGAAGGACCGCATCGGCGTCAACATGATCGACGCCCTGGAGGCCTCCGGCCGGCTCAAGCCCGGCGGCACGCTGGTCGAGCCGACGTCGGGCAACACCGGCATCGCGCTGGCCTTCGTGGCCGCCGCCCGCGGCTACCGCCTGATCCTCGTGATGCCCGAGACGATGTCGCTGGAGCGGCGCAAGATGCTCGCCTTCCTGGGCGCGCAGCTGGAGCTGACCCCCGGCGCCAAGGGCATGAAGGGCGCCATCGCCCGCGCCGAGGAACTGCTCGCCGAGATCGACGGCGCGGTGATGCCGCAGCAATTCGCCAATCCGGCCAATCCCGAGATCCACCGCAAGACGACGGCCGAGGAGATCTGGAACGACACCGACGGCAAGCTCGACGCCTTCGTGGCGGGTGTCGGCACCGGCGGCACGGTGACCGGCGTCGGCGAGGTGCTGAAGCCCCGCCTGCCGGGCCTCAAGGTGTTCGCGGTCGAGCCGGTGGATTCGCCGGTGATCTCCGGCGGCCAGCCCGGCCCCCACAAGATTCAGGGCATCGGCGCGGGGTTCATTCCCGAGAACCTGCACACCGACATTCTCGACGGCGTGCTCCAGGTGACCAACCAGCAGGCGGTCGACACCGCCCGGGACCTCGCCAAGCTGGAAGGCATCCCCGGTGGCATCTCCACCGGCGGCAACGTCGCGGCGGCGCTGGAACTGGCCTCCCGGCCGGAATTCCAGGGCAAGCGGATCGTCACCGTCGCCTGCTCGTTCGCCGAGCGCTACATCTCCTCGGTGTTGTTCGAAGGCATCGGCTAACGCTCTGTGGCCAGTGGCGCGGGCCTGTCGCAGGGCCCGCGCCGCAACTCCTCCGGTCCCGGGTGGTTGTCCCGGCACATCCGAGGAGAGTTTCCATGACCGACACCGACCGCACCCGGCCGTCGCTGAAAGAGTTCGACGCCTACGCGGACCGCAACGGCCAGGATTTCGGCACCGCTTCCCCCCTCGATGTCGGCATCCCGTCGCGGACCCAGGCCGACCTCAAGGGCAATCCCGACGGCACCGCCGAGGCCGCGCGCATCGCCTCCGGCACACCGGGCCAGGACGCGACCGATCAGACCGAGGCCGAGACCCCGCCGGAAAACCTGCGCCGCATCTCCGATCCCTCGTTCACGCCTTCCCCCACACCGAGCGGACCGGACGCCGCCGCCGCGGAGGCGATCGAGCGCGCCACCGCCGCCGTCGGCAGCGAGGAGGCGCCGCGCCAGGGAGGCCGCGATGGGCAGTGAGAACCGGCCGCACGAAGATCTGACCAATGTCGGCACCCGCAAGCCCGACGAGGCGGTGGGTTCGCGCGGCCCGAGCCCGGCCGGCGGCGGCCACCAGACCCCTGAGCAGGCGGCGATCACCGGCCAGGGCTCGGGCGGGCGCAGCGACGACGAGCGGACGAGCGAGTGGGGCGGCGCCGACGAGGGGCGGACGCCGCCGGCGATCGGCGGTTCTTCCGGCGGTCATTCGGACCGCAAGGCGGCGGCCGGCCCCCGCCAAGGTGAGCCGATCGCGGGCGAACCGGAACGGGCCAAGAGGCCGTGACAAGCGCCTGCGATTGGTTGGAGACTGTGAGGGAGGGGCCGGACCGATGAGCGACCGCGACAAGGGATCTTCCGAGGACGGCGACGAGCGCCGGACGGGCGAGAAGCCCGCCAACAGCGCTCCCGACGCCGTCAAGGACCCGAACGAGAAGACCGACGGCAAGCCGGGCGCTCCGGGCCAAGGCAACGAGGCGGATCCGGGCGCCGGCTGAGCGCTGGTCGTCCGTCAATCGCCGCGTCCGGGTGACGTCCGTCGGCGACCCCGCCTTCGGCCTGGTCCGTCCATCGTCGACACGGCCAGAGACGGCCGACGGTTTGCTCGATGATCGGCCCGGCGCCGGATCGCCGCTCTAGGCGGCGGCGGCTTCGACCCGGTTGCGGCCGGCATCCTTGGCCCGATAGAGCGCCGCGTCGGCACGTCCGAGGATGTCGGCGGGGCTCGTATCGGTCGGTCGGCGCACGGCGACCCCGATGGAGACGGTGACCGGAATGTCGCGCGTGCCGCGCTGGACGGTGAAGGGCGCGGCCCCGATGCGTTCGCGGATGCGCTCGGCGATGGCCTGCGCCTCAGGCAGGTCGACGCCGGGGACGACCATCACGATCTCCTCGCCGCCGTAACGGGCCAGGATGTCCATCGGCCGAACCTGCTGGCGGATGCGCTCGGCGAAGGCCCGCAACACCTCGTCGCCGGCCTCGTGGCCCCAGGTGTCGTTGATCGACTTGAACCGGTCGATATCGAGCAGCAGGCAGGCGAGCCCCTTCTGATGCAGCATCGCGTCGCCGAAGACCGGACCGATCTGCCGATCGAGATAGCGGCGGTTATGCAGGCCGGTGAGGTCGTCGGTGACGGCGAGTTCCACCGAGGCCTGAAGCGCGCCGCGCAGGGTTTCGGTGAAGCGGCGGCGGCGCACCTGCGTGCGCACCCTGGCCATCAATTCGTTCCGATCGATCGGGCGCAGCAGGTAGTCGTTGACGCCGAAATCGAGGCCGCGGGTGATGCGGGCCTTCTCGTCCATCTCCCCGAGCATGATCAGCGACAGGTTGCGGGTCCGGTCGAGCGACCGGAGTTGGCTGCACAGGCGCAGGCCGTCGAAATTCTCGAGATCGAGGCTGACCAGCGCGACCTCGAAACCGGCCTCCGGGGCCAGCACCAGCGCCCGATGCGGATCGGTCTCGACGGTCACCCGGTGATGCTGCGACAGGGCGGTCCCGATCCGGTCGATGGCGCTGGCGCGGTCCTCGACCAGGAGGATCTTGGCGTTCTCGCCGGTGTCGGCGGCGGCGAGCGCCAGGGGATCGGTCCCGCCCAGGCTGCGGGTGGCGAGGGCGCGGCTGCGCAATTCGTCGGTGACCGCCTTGAGACGGATGAGGCTGCGCACCCGCGTCATCAGGGCGGTGTCGTCGATGGGCTTGGTCAGGAAATCGTCCGCACCGGCATCGAGGCCGCGCAGACGGTCCGCCGGCTGGTCGAGGGCCGTGACCATCACCACCGGCAGATGGGCGGTGTTGGGATTCGATTTCAGGCGACGGCAGACCTCGAAGCCGTCCATGCCCGGCATCATCACGTCGAGCAGGACGACATCGCAGCCGCCCCGTTCGCAGATGGTGAGGGCGTCGGGGCCGTTCATGGCCACCACCACGTCGTAATATTCGAGCGACAGCTTCGTCTCGAGCAGACGGACGTTGGGGTAGAGATCGTCAACGATCAGGACGCGGGCCGACATCGTTCCTCCGCTACGCGGCTGACCGGCCGCCCGGGCGTCTCGGGAGACTCAGGCGGTACCGTCTTCGCCAATGTACCGACGGACCGTTGCCAAAAACTTCGCGACCGAGATCGGTTTCGACAGGTAGGCTTCGCAGCCGCCTTCGCGTATCCGCTCCTCGTCTCCCTTCATCGCGAAGGCCGTGATGGCGATGACGGGGATGTCGCGCAGGTCATCGTCGTCCTTGAGCCACTTGGTGACTTCCAGCCCCGACACCTCGGGCAACTGGATATCCATGAGGATCAGGTCGGGATGGTGGGCGCGGGCCAGCTCGATCGCTTCGATACCGTTGGCGGTCTTCAGCGTCGCGTAGCCGTGCGCTTCCAGCAGATCGTTGAAGAGCTTCATGTTCAGCTCGTTGTCCTCAACGATGAGAACGGTTTTCTTCATGACCTGCTCCGAGGCGGTCCGACCGCGCTCCGTCACCTGGCACAGCCCCCGGACACTCTTTAAACTGATAGTCGTTGATGAAACGCAAACTTGATCATACGGATGCCGGCAGCGAGCGTCTCGCTATCGAAGTGCTGGGCTGGCTTGCGGGCGACGACGAGCGGCTCACCCGCTTCGTCGTCGAGAGCGGGCTCGACCCCGGCACCCTGCGCGAGAGCGCCCGCGATCCGGGCTTTCTCACGGCCGTCCTCGACCATGTCATGGGCGACGAGCCGAGGCTGCTGGCCTGCGCGCAGGCGCTCGACCTGAAGCCCGAGAAGATCGCCGCCGCGTGGCAGCGGCTCCAGCCGCCGCCCTTCGACGACGGCCTGTGAGCCACCTCGGCGCTTCGACGCCCCATGCGCCCTCCTTGGCTCAACGCCGCGCGGGGGCTTGGTTTCAATGCCCTTTGCAGCGGCCCGCAGGGCGCGGCGGCAAATCGGCTACCGGGCCAGTTCCTTGAGGCCCAGGCGGATCAGCGTCTTGGCCTCCGCCCCCTCGCCGGCGGACTTCATCGCCGCGGCGATGGCGGCCGAGGCCTGAACCTGGGGATAACCGAGATTGACCAGCGCCGAGATCGCGTCCGCCACCGGCTGGGGCGCGGTACGGTCCTCGACCGCGCCCGTGAGCGCCACGAGCGCCGGATCGATGGGAGCGAAGGCGGGCGCCTTGTCCTTCAGTTCGGCCACGAGGCGGGCGGCCAGCCGTGGGCCGACTCCGGGGGCGCGGGCGACCGCGCCCTTGTCGCCGGTGGCGATGGCGCTGGCGAGGGCGCCGGGCTCCAGCACCGAGAGAACGCCGAGCGCCACCCGCGTGCCGACCCCCTGTACCGTCTGGAGCAGGCGGAACCATTCCCGCTCCGCGTCGGACTTGAAGCCGTAGAGGCGGATCATGTCCTCGCGCACATGCGTCTCGATGGCGAGGTCGGTGGCCTCGCCGGGCGGCGGCAGGCGCTGGAGGGTTCGGGCGGAGCAATGCACCACGTAGCCGACCCCGTTCACGTCGAGGATGACGAAGTCCTCGCCGTAGGAATCCACCAGCCCCTTGAGCTTCCCGATCATTTCGAACCACCGATCATGTGTTCGGATCGGCGCCCGGCTCCGTTGCCGCGCCCGCCCGAACGCCATATCCGTCAGCGCGGCCCAACCGACAAGGTGACTGCATGAAGCGCACGCTCCTCGCCCTCTTCCTCGTGAGCGCCGTCTCGGCTCCCGCCGCGGCGCAGGACGCCCCGCCCGCGCTCACCAAGGATCCGATGCAGGTGAAGGCCGGGCGCTACCGGCTCGATTCGGCCCACGGCAAGATCACGTGGTCGCTGAGCCATCTCGGCTACTCGACCTATTACGGCCAGTTCACCGACGTGTCGGGCGATCTGACCCTCGATCCGAAGAAGCCGGCGGAGAGCCGCCTCTCGGTCAAGATCGGCACCGCCAGCGTCAACGCGCTTCACGACAAGCTCAACGCCCATCTGAAGGCGCCGGACTTCCTCAATGTCGAGGCCTTCCCCGAGGCGACCTTCGTCAGCACCTCGGTCGAGCCGACGAGCCCGACCACGGCGCGCGTCAACGGCACCCTGACGCTACGCGGCGTGGCCAAACCCGTCTCGTTCGACGCCACCTTCAATCAGGCCGGGCCGCACCCGGTCGACAAGCTCTACACCGTCGGCTTCGACGGCTGGACGGTGATCAAGCGTTCGGAATTCGGCGTGAACGCCTTCCTTCCCGTGCTCGGCGACGAGGTGGCGCTGCGGCTGGAAGGGGAATTCAAGGCGGTGGACTGAGCCTCTTCCCACCCCCCTTCGAGGCTGCTTTCAGCACCTCGGGATCAGGGACAGGGTGGGACGAGGCAAGTCACACGCCATCCGATTGTTGCCGATCGGGCGACGGGAGCGTTTGCCGGAACCGTTCGTTCACGATATGTGCGCGAGATGGTCGCGCGCCACGGCGGCGCGTGACCGGAGGTTCCCGATGACCGACGACGTCCGCATCCTCGGCATCGATCCCGGCCTGCGCCGAACCGGCTGGGGCCTCGTCGTCGCGCGGGGCACCAAGCTGTCGTACCAAGCCTGCGGGGTCGTGACCTCCGACGGCGACCTGCCCCTGGCGCTGCGCCTGCGCGAACTGCACGAGGGGCTGACCCGCATCGTCGCCGACCACGCCCCCGACGAGGTCGCGGTGGAAGAGACCTTCGTCAACAAGGATGCGCAGGCGACGCTCAAGCTCGGCCATGCCCGCGCGGTCGCCCTGCTGGTGCCGGCGCTGGCCGGGCTGCCGGTGGCGGAATATGCCGCCAACCTCGTCAAGAAGACCGTGACCGGCTCGGGCCATGCCGAGAAGGTCCAGATCCAGGCGATGGTGCGGTTCCTGCTGCCCAAAGCCGAGTTCAAAATCGCCGACGCGGCCGATGCCCTCGCCATCGCGATCACCCATGCGAGCCATCGCGGTCGCGCCGCGATCGACCGGCGCCACGCCGTACCCACGGGCGGCGGTCCGGGCGCGGCGCGCATCGCGGCAGCGCTCGCCCGGCAAAGCTGACGCCGAATCCGGGGTCTCGAAAGGCGAGCCCTTTCGCGGGTGCAGGGTGGAACCCTGCCATCCTGTCAGAACCTTGCCCTCTCGACACCCATGACGGCCTGGGCGCTCGACTGCGCAAGCGACCGCGCGTCAGCCGATCTGAAGGATCACCTTCCCGGTCGCCTCGCGGCGCTTGAGGATCCCGAGGGCCTCGGCATAGGCCTCGAGCGGGTAGGTGCCGTGCACCTTCACGGTGAGCTTGCCCTCCGCCGCCCAGGCGAGCAGCTGCGCCTGGTTCGTCTGGTGCTGGGCCGGCTCGCGCTCGACGAAGGCGCCCCAATGGACGCCCTGCACGTCGATGCCCTTGAGCATGATGACGTTGAGCGGGAATTTCGGGATCTCCCCGGCCGCGAAGCCGATCACGAGGAAGCGGCCCTTCCAGCCGAGCGCGCGCATCGCCGGCTCGGCCAGATCCCCGCCCACCGCGTCGTAGACGACGTCGACGCCGCGCTCACCCGTCAGCCGACGCAGTTCCTCGCGAAGATTGGTCGCCCGATAATCGATCACGTCGTCGGCGCCGTGGGTGCGGGCGATCTCCAGCTTCTCCGGCGAGGAGGCACAGGCGATGACGCGGGCGCCGAGCAGCTTGCCCAGTTCCACCGCCGCGAGCCCGACCCCGCCCGAGGCGCCGAGCACCACCAGCGTCTCCCCGGGCTGGATGCGGGCGCGATCCGCCAGGGCGTGAAGGGTGGTGCCGTAGGTGATCGAGAGCCCCGCGGCGACCGCGTCGGAGACCGCCTCCGGCACGCGGGCGAGGCGCGCCACCGGCACGGCGATGCGCTCGCGGGCGGTGCCGTGGCTGAGATGGACCATCACCCGGTCGCCGACGGAAAACCCCTCGGCGCCCGCCCCCAGGGCCTCGACGACGCCGCAGGCCTCCCCACCGGGCGAGAAGGGCAGTTCGGGCTTCACCTGATACTTGCCCGCGATGATGAGCGTGTCGAAGAAGTTGAGCGCGGCCACCCGCACCCGCACCAGCGCCTCGCCGGGCCCGGCCACGGGATCGGCCACGGTCTCGATCGACAGATCCTCCGGCCCGCCGAGCCGGGTGCACATCAGGGCCTTCATACCGTTCCGCTCTCCGCCTCACTTTCGCGAGTGCCGACGCATCCCTGTCCGGTCGCGCGACGGAACGCCTCGACGCCCCCCTCATGCCCATTGGGGCGGGCGTCGCGCAAGCTGTCAGGTCCGCTCGTAGGTGCCCGTCAGCATCCCCTTGGCCATCACGTTGCCGTTGAGCGCGTCGAGCAGCGCGCTCCGGCCCGGCGCGGCCGAGAGATCGGGGGTGCGGGCGAGCGCGAAGGCCTGGAACAGGTAGCGGTGCGGGCCATGCCCCGTCGGCGGGTCCGGCGGCAGCCAACCGTCCTTCAGGAACGAGTTGCGGCCGAGATCGTGCCGGGTGCCCTCCCCTGCCGGGCTCGCGAAGGCGCCCTCGGGAAGGGTCTGGTCCCGCGGCGGCAGGTTCCAGGCGATCAGGTGGACGAAGGGGTGTAGGGCCGGCGCATCTGGATCCTCCACGAACAGCACGAGGGCCGCCGCCTCGGTCGGCACGCCCTCGACCGCCAGGGGCGGCGAGACGCCCTCGCCGTCGGCGGTGTAGCGGGCGGGGATCGGCCCGCCCTCGGGGAAGGCCGGGCTCGTGACCCGGATGCGGTCGGGCGCGTGCTCCGCGAGGGTGTGGAAGGCGGCCTTCTCGCTGCCGGCCCTCACCTTCGACAGAGCTTCGCCCACGGCGTGCGGCAGCTTCTCCAGCATGGTTCGCGCTTGTCCCGTCATCGTCCTGAGGACGGGTCAACGGCGATCGGCCCGCTTCGTTCAGGCGTGGCGGTGCGCGGCCACCATGTAGTTTACCCCCGTGTCGCGGCTCGCCCGCCAGGAATTGCCCAGCGGATTGAAGACGACACCGGTCGTGTCCGTGACGGTCAGGCCACCGGCCTCGAGATCGGCCTTCAGCTCGCCCGGGGTGACGAATTTCTCCCAATCATGCGTGCCCCGCGGCAGCCAGCGCAGCACGTATTCGGCCCCGACGATGGCGAGCGCGAAGGAGCGCATCGTCCGGTTGATGGTTGCGGCGAACAGGAGCCCGCCGGGCTTCACCGCCGTGCAGGCCGCCCGCAGGAAGCCCGCCCGGTCGGCGACGTGCTCGACCACCTCCATGGCGAGCACCACGTCGAAACGCGCGCCGCCGGCCACGACCGCCTCGATCGTCTCGGCGCGGTAATCGATGTCGAGCCCCTCGCCCGCCGCGTGGGCCTGGGCCGCCGCGATGTTGGCGGTCGCCGGATCGAGTCCGGTCACCCGGGCGCCGAGCCGGGCCAGCGGCTCGGACAGCACGCCGCCGCCGCAGCCGATATCGACCACGGTCAGGCCGTCGAGCGGGAACGGCGCCGCCGGATCGCGCCCGAACACCCGGCAGGCCTCGTCGCGGATGTAGCCGACCCGGACGGGATTGAACCGGTGTAGCACCGCCATCGGCCCGCGCTCGTCCCACCAGCGCGCGGCCAGCGCATCGAAACGCGCCACTTCGTCCCGATCGATGGAGGCGCTCGTCATCCCGCTCAACTTTCGTATCGTTTCAACCTGAGGCCGTCCGATTGACACGGCCGAGGCCCCCTTGTACCCGCCGGGCGCATCCCCGGTACAGCCGCGCCCTCGTCTTCCGCAGATGATGCGGCGCGAGCCGGTGTCCCACCGGCACCTTGGCGACGAACCGTGGGCGACGAGGAGCAGACCGGACGCGACATGCCCCGTTTGGTGATGAAATTCGGCGGCACCTCCGTCGCCAATGTCGAGCGTATCCGCAACGTGGCGGCCCACGTCGCCCGCGAAATCGCGGCCGGCTACGAGGTGGCCGTCGTGGTCTCGGCGATGTCGGGCAAGACCAACGAGCTGGTCGCCTGGGTGAAGGACGCCGACGCGCTCTATTCGGAAGCCGAGTACGACACCGTCGTGGCTTCGGGTGAGCAGGTGACCTCGGGGTTGCTCGCGATCGCCCTCAACAAGATGGGGATCAAGGCCCGCTCCTGGCAGGGCTGGCAGATCCCGATCCACGCCTCCGACGCCCACGGCTCCGCCCGGATCGAGGCGATCGACCCGGCGAATCTCGATGCCGGCTTCCGTCGCGGCGAGGTCGCGGTGATCGCGGGGTTCCAGGGCGTGCATGCGGGCACGGGACGAATCGCGACGCTCGGGCGCGGCGGTTCGGACACGAGCGCCGTCGCGATCGCCGCGGCCATCGGCGCGGAGCGCTGCGACATTTATACGGACGTGGACGGGGTCTACACCACCGATCCGCGGGTGGTGCCCAAGGCCAAGCGCATGGAGCGCGTGACCTTCGAGGAGATGCTGGAGATGGCGTCGCTCGGCGCCAAGGTGCTCCAGGTGCGCTCGGTCGAGCTCGCCATGATCCACCGCGTGCCGACCACGGTGCGCTCCTCCTTCGATCCCCCCGATGCCGCGCGGCCGGGCACCCTCATCTGCGACGAGGATCAGATCGTGGAACAGCAGACCATCACCGGCATCGCCTTCGCCAAGGACGAGGCCCAGATCACGCTTCGGGCCGTCAAGGACAGCCCCGGCATCGCCGCGGCGATCTTCGGGCCGCTGGCGGATGCCAATATCAACGTCGACATGATCATCCAGACCGTGTCGGGCGACCAATCGACCACCGACATGACCTTCACGGTGCCGGCGGCGGATTTCGAGCGCGCCCGCGCGATCCTCGACGCCCAGCGCGAGACGATCCATTTCGGCCAGATCGAGGGCGCCACCGACGTGGTCAAGGTCTCGGCCATCGGCGTGGGCATGCGCTCGCACGCGGGTGTGGCCGCCAAGGCCTTCCGGGCGTTGGCCGAGAAGGGTATTAACATCCGGGCGATCACCACCTCCGAAATCAAGTTTTCGGTGCTCATCGACGCGGCCTACACGGAGCTTGCCGTGCGCACGCTCCACTCGCTATACGGCCTGGACCAGGCCTGACCGTTCTGGCCGGCGCGACCCCGCACGCGAGGGTTGCGCCGATATCGGCCCGAGACGCGGAAGGCCGGTTTTCGGACGGGCCGACGCGAAACATACAGCCTGGAGGATCGGGCCGGTTCGGCCTGATGCTCTAGCGACCCGGATTGACGATCCCGATGCCCGCTGCGCCCGGAGGCCCGCGCCTGCTGCTGCGCCGGCTCCGCGAAGCCATGGCGGAGCCGGTCAGCCCGCAGGCGCGCCTTGATCGGATCGTCGTCCTGATCGCGGCCAACGTGATCGCCGAGGTGTGCTCGGTCTACGTGGTGCGCGACGACAACACCCTCGAATTGTTCGCCACCGAGGGCCTCAACCGCGACGCGGTCCACCTGACCCGCCTGCGCGCCGACGAGGGCCTCGTCGGTCTGATCGCCAAGACCGCCGAGCCGCTGGCGCTCTCGGACGCGCAGTCCCACCCCGCCTTCTCCTACCGGCCGGAGACGGGGGAAGAGATCTATCACGCCTTCCTCGGCGTGCCGCTCCTGCGGGCCGGCAACACGCTCGGCGTCCTGGTCGTCCAGAACAAGACCTACCGGGTCTATTCCGAGGAGGAGATCGAGGCGCTCCAGACCACCGCCATGGTGCTCTCGGAGATGATCGCCTCCGGCGAGCTGCAGGCCCTGGCGCCGGGAGCCGGCACCGCGGCGCGCCGCCCGGTGAGCCAGCGCGGCGTGGCTCTCGCCGACGGCATCGGGCTCGGCCACGTGGTGCTGCACGAGCCGCGCATCGTCGTGAAGACCCTGATCGCCGAGAATGTCGAGCGCGAGGTCGAGCGGCTGGAGACGGCGATCGAGGAGGTGCGCTCGGCGATCGACGAATTAGTCGAGCGCGGCGACGGCATCGGCTCGGGCGAATCCCGCGAGGTGCTCGAGACCGTGCGGATGTTCGCCCACGACAAGGGCTGGTTGCGCCGGATGCGCGAGGCGGTCCAGTCGGGCCTGACCGCGGAGGCCGCCGTCGAGCGGGTGCAGTCGGACAACCGCGCCCGGATGCTGCGCCAGAGCGACCCCTATCTCCGCGACCGGCTTCACGATCTCGACGATCTCGCCAACCGCCTGCTGCGCCGTCTCGTCGGCCAGGAGGACAGGGGCGCCGGGGGCCTGCCCGAGAACGCGATCCTGGTCGCCCGCTCCATGGGTCCGGCGGCGCTCCTCGACTACGACCGGGCGCGCCTGCGCGGCGTCGTGCTGGAAGAGGGCGGGCCGACGAGCCACATCGCCATCGTGGCCCGCGCGCTCGGCATCCCGGCGGTCGGCGAGATCGCCAACGCCACCGGCCTGTGCGATTCGGGCGACGCCATCATCGTCGACGGCCTGTCCGGCGACGTTCAGATCCGGCCGACCCCGGAGATCGAGGCCTCCTATGCCGAGATGGTGCGCCTGCGCGCCCGGCGGCAGGAGCAGTACCGGGCTCTGCGCGACGTGCCCGCCGCCACCCGCGACGGGGTGCGGATCGGGCTCCACCTCAATGCGGGGCTGCTGGTCGATCTCACCCATCTGCACGAGACCGGGGCGGAGGGCGTCGGCCTGTTCCGCACCGAGCTGCAATTCATGGTGGCCGAGCGGATGCCCTCGGCGGCCGAGCAGCAGGCGCTCTACGAGGCGGTGTTCTCGGCCACCGGCGACCTCCCGGTGACGATCCGCACCCTCGACATCGGCGGCGACAAGATCCTGCCCTACATGCCGGCCCTCGAGGAGGAGAACCCGGCGCTGGGCTGGCGGGCGATCCGCATCGGCCTCGATCGGCCGGCGCTGCTGCGGGTGCAGCTGCGCGCACTCCTCAAGGCGGCGGCGGGCCGCCCGATCAAGATCATGTTCCCGATGGTCGCGACGGTGGAGGAATTCACCCGCGCCCGCGACATCGTCGAGCGCGAGAAGGCGCATCTACGCCGCCACGGCTACACCCTGCCGAGCGAGTGCCGCCTCGGCGCGATGGTCGAGGTGCCCTCGCTCCTGTTCCAGATCGACGAGATCGCCCGCGAGGCGGATTTCCTCTCGGTCGGCTCCAACGATCTGATGCAGTTCCTGTTCGCGGTCGACCGCGAGAACCGGCGCGTCGCCAACCGCTTCGACCCGCTCTGCGGCGCGGCCCTGCGCGCCTTCCGCATGATCGCCCAGCGGGCCGCCGCCCAGGGCTGCCCGGCGACGGTGTGCGGCGAGATCGGCGGGCGGCCGCTGGAGGCCCTGGCCCTGATCGGCCTGGGCTTCCGCGACTTCTCGATGTCGCCCGCCGCCATCGGCCCGGTCAAGGCGATGGTGCTGTCGGCCCATGCCGGCGAGGTCGCCGACCTGATCGAGGCCGAACTGACCCGCGTCGCCGACGGCGCCTCCCTCCGGCCGGCGCTCGCGGCCTATGCCAAGGCACACGGCGTGCCGGTGTGAGGGGCGTGCCTCGCATCCGGCCGTCTCCGCTGCGACGCTCTCGACTCAGTCCGGGCCGTAAACCACTGGTTGCCGAGGCGCCTTGGCCGTTGCAAGAGAGCGTGCGCCCGCCCCACTGCCCGAATGGCCCCGAAGCGGCAGCGCCCATGCTCCCGGCGGCACTCGCCCTCGTCGCGGCAGTGAAGTAGGGAAGCGACCTTTCCACGACGTGACATCGAAGACTCAGTGACCCCCATTCCCTCCGATCGCCTCGACGCCATCCTGGCCCGGCACGAGTTCGTCACGGCGCAGCTCGCCGACGGATCGGGCGCGCCCGAGAGCATCGTGCAGCTCTCCCGCGAGCTGTCCGAACTCGACGGCGTGGTGGCCGCGATCCGCGACTACCGGGCGGCGGAGGCCAATCTCGCCGGCATCCGTGCGCTGATCGACGAGCCCGGGGGCGATCCCGAGATGCGCGCCCTCGCCGCCGACGAGAAGCCGGAGGCGGAAGAGGCCCTGGAGCGGGCCCACCGGGCGCTTCAGCTCATCCTGCTGCCCAAGGATGCGGCGGACGAGAAGAGCGCCATCCTCGAAATCCGCGCCGGCACCGGCGGCGACGAGGCGGCCCTGTTCGCGGGCGACCTGTTCCGCATGTACGCGAAATACGCCGAGTCGAAGGGCTGGCGCGTCGAGGTCATCTCCGAGAGCGAGGGCACCGTCGGCGGCTATCGCGAGGTCGTGGCCGAGGTGAAGGGCCGCTCCGTGTTCTCCCGCCTCAAGTTCGAGAGCGGGGCGCACCGGGTGCAGCGCGTGCCCGACACCGAGACCCAGGGGCGCATCCACACCTCGGCCGCCACCGTCGCGGTGCTGCCCGAGGCCGAGGAAGTCGACGTCGTCGTCAACGAGGCCGACCTGAAGATCGACACCATGCGGGCGCAGGGGGCCGGCGGTCAGCACGTCAACAAGACCGAATCGGCGATCCGCATCACCCATATCCCGTCGGGCGTGGTGGTGTTCGTTCAGGAGGAGCGCTCGCAGCACAAGAACCGCGCCCGGGCGATGGCGCTGCTGCGGGCGAAACTGTTCGACGCCGAGCGCACGGCCAAGGATTCGGCGCGGGCCGCCGACCGCAAGGCGCAGGTCGGCTCGGGCGACCGCTCGGAGCGCATCCGCACCTACAATTTCCCGCAAGGCCGCGTCACCGACCACCGCATCAACCTGACCCTCTACAAGCTGGAGGAGGTCATGGCGGGCCAAGCGCTCGACGAGGTCATCGACGCCCTCATCACCGAACACCAGGCCGAGTTGCTCGCCGCCGAGGGCATGGCCTGACGGGGCCAACGCACCCCCACGCCATGACACCTGACCTCTCCCTCACCCTCTCCCCCACCCTTGCCCGCGACGCCGCCCTGCGGCGGCTCGTCCAGGCCTTCGCGGCGGCCGGCATCGCCAATCCGCGCGGGGAGGCGCGCTTCCTCGCCGAGCACGCTCTCGACCTCTCCGCCGCCGACCTGCTCCTGCAGGGCCGGACGCCGCTCGGCGCGGCCGGGGCCCAGGCCTTGGAAGCGGCCGCCGGGCGGCGGCTCGCGGGGGAGCCGGTGGCGCGCATCGTCGGCGCCTGGGAGTTCTGGGGGCTTCCCTTCGCCCTGTCGCCCGAGACGCTGGTGCCGCGCCCCGACACCGAGACGCTGGTGGAGGCAAGCCTGCGCCTCTTGCCCGAGCGGGACCGTCGGCTGCGCCTCGTCGATCTCGGCACCGGTTCGGGCTGCATCCTGGTCGCCCTGCTGCACGAGCGCCCCCACGCCTTCGGGATCGGCCTCGACCGCTCGCGGGAGGCGCTGGTGACCGCGCGGGCGAACGCCATGGCCAACGGCGTCGGCGGGCGGGCCGCCGTCCTGCGCGGCTCCTGGCTCGACGCCGTCTCGGGCCCGTTCGACCTGATCGTCTCGAATCCCCCCTACATCGCGTCCGGGGTGATCCCGACGCTGCAGGCCGAGGTGCGCGGCCATGATCCGATGGCCGCCCTCGATGGCGGGACGGACGGGCTCGACGCCTATCGGGCCATCCTCGCGGGCATCGCCCGGCGGCCGGGACTGCTGGCGCCGGGTGGGGCCGTCGCCCTCGAGATCGGCTACGATCAGGCGGAGGCGGTCACAGACCTGGCGGAAGCGGCGGGATTTCGCGAGATCACGCTCACCCGCGATCTCGCCGGCCAAGCGCGGGTCGTCACGCTTCGGCCATCCTTGGCGGCCATATGAAGCGGCACGAGGCCGGATGCGCGGCGCCGCCGAGTCACCGCGAAACTGGCATAACCCGCCAGAATTACGAAAAAATGCTTGTTGTCGTGGGCGGCAGTCACTAGCTTAGGGACACAGACCGCGAACGGCCCGTTAAGATGGGCTGCGGCAGGATCGGTTTTGACCGCATCCTCCGGGTTCGGACGGTCTTCCCACCATCGAGGGACGCGGCCCGGCAAGCGCGCCCAGGCTCGGTGGGATCGAACCTGACAGTCGAGGGATGTCTTGCGGCGCGCCTGAGAGCGAGCGCAGCCACCGGACGAGCGGCGGACATCGCGGATGCAGCGCGGTCGCGCTGCGCGCTGTCCGCGAACGCCGGGGCCGCGCTGTCAGTCATGCTGAGCGACAGGTAACAAGGGTCAATCGAGGCCGATGAGACCAAACCAGAACCGACGGATGCGGGGCCGCAACAACAACCGGCCCAAGGGTCCGAACCCGTTGACGCGTTCCTACGAGTCGAACGGGCCCGACGTCAAAATCCGCGGCAACGCCCAGCACATCGCCGACAAATACGCTCAGCTCGCCCGCGACGCGCTGGCGAGCGGCGACCCGATCGCCGCCGAGAACTATTTCCAGCACGGCGAGCATTACTTCCGCATCATCACCGGTGCCGCCCAGGAGCAGGGCCGTCCGCAGGCCGCACAGGGCTATGCCCGCAACGGCTTCGACGAGGACGAGGACGGTGACGACGAGGGCGTGCCCGCCGCCGCCGAGGGTGGTCGCCAGGGCTTCGGCTACGGTGGCGAAGAATACGGCGACCCGACCCAGGCCCCGCAGCCGTTCGAGCGCCACGATTTCGACGGCCGCCGGCAGGACCGCAACGATCGCAACAATGACCGCGGCAACGACCGGGGGCAGCAACGCTTCCAGGGACGCGACCGCAACGATCGCGGCAACGACCGGGGCCAGCGCTTCGACGGCAATCGCCAGGATTACAACCGGGGCGGCGAGCCGCGCCAGGATTTCCGCGGCGAGCGCCAGGATCGGCAGGACCGCAATCAGGAGCGCGGCGATTACCGGCAGGATCGCGGCGACCGCGGACGCCAGGACTTCCGGCAGGATTACCGCCCCGATTACGGCCAGCCGCAGGAGGGCGGGCGTTCCTACGAGGGCGGGCGCCAGGACGGTGGACGCCAAGACGGTGGACGGCAGGACGGCGGGCGCCCCGAGCAGGGTCGCCGCGACTTCCGGCAGGACCGGTTCGAGAACGGTCGCGGCGATCAGGACGCCGCCCGTCAGGAGCCGGCACGCCAGGACTATGCGCGCCAGGAATCGTCGCGCCCCGATGTGTCTCGCCAAGACGCGTCTCGTCAGGAGGCTTCGCGCCAGGAGCCGGCACGGCAGGAATTCCGGCAGGAGGCCCCCCGGGCCGAGACCGTTCGGCAGGAGCCGGTGCGTCAGGAGCCGCGGGCCGATGCTCCGGTTCGTCCCGATGCGCCGCCCCGTCGCGGTCGCCGCGCCGAGCCGCGCATCCCCGAGGCCACGGATCAGAACGCCCTGCCGGCCTTCCTGATGACGGCCACCCGCAACCCGTCGCCGGTGCGCCCCACCGAGGCGCCGGAGGCCGAGACGCCGCGCTCCGAGACGCCGCGTTCCGCCACGCAGCGCGAGGTGCCGCCCGCCGTTGACGCCGAGGCTGCGCCCTCGCCCACCGACGAGGCGCCCGCACCCAAGCGCCGCCGCCGCACCCGCTATAAGGGAGCCGAAGGCGAGACGGCGCCGGAGCCGAGCGATACGCCGAACGCCGCCGAGTAAGGCGGGCACCGATCGAGGTCATGACAGAAGGCCCGGAGCGGAAACGCTCCGGGCCTTCTGGCTGAAGGGGGCTACGTGTCCGGCCCTCTTGAAGGGGAACAGGGCCCGTGGTCCTCACGCGATCCTTGGAAGACCGTTCCGACGAGCGCGCCCTCGAGAAGCGCCCCGGATTCCGGCCACAGAAGGCTTCTCCAAGCCCCTGTGCCGCATCGGCTTTTCGCTGAAATCCGCCACCCACCTTGGGGGCAATGCTCTCGGCTGTCGTGCCGCATCGGCCTTATCCGAAAGCCGATGCCCACCTTTCGGGCCGATGCGCTCGGTTGTCGTGCCGCATCGGCCCTTCATCCGAAAGCCGGTACCCACCTTTCGGGCCGATGCTCTAGGCCGCGCGGGCCCGTGCCTTCCGGACCGGCGCCGGCTCCGCCGCCGGAGGGGAGAGATCGACTGCCGGCAGGGCGTCCATGCCGCGGCTGGCCGGGAAGGTGACGATCACTTCCGTGCCCTCGCGGGGCTTCGACTTGAGTTGGAAATGGCCGCCATGGAGGTCGACCAAGCCCTTCACGATCGGCAGACCGAGGCCCGATCCCTGCTCGGCGGTCTTGATGGCGAGCGAGCCACGCCCGAACGAGGACATCACGGTGCCGAGTTCGTCCTCGGGAATGCCGGGGCCCGAATCCTTGACGCTGACATATTGCCCGCCGGACGCGGTCCAACCGACCTTGATGACGATCTCGCCCCCCGGCGGCGTGAACTTCACCGAGTTCGACAGGAGGTTGAGCACGATCTGGCGCACCGCGCGCTCGTCGGCCCAGAGCCGGGGCAGGGTCTCGTCCACGAAGCTCGAGAAGGTCTGGCCCTTCGAGCGGGCGCGCAGAGCCATCATGTGGCGGCATTCCTCGACCGTGTGGGCGAGCTGCATCGCCTCCTCGGTCAGGTCGTAGCGGCCGGCCTCGATGCGCGAGAGGTCGAGGATCTCGTTGATCAGCGTCAGCAGATGCATCCCGCTGTCGTGGATGTCGTTGGCGTATTCCTTGTAGGCCGGGGCGGTGTGGACGCCGAACACCTCGTTCTTCATCACCTCCGAGAAGCCGAGAATCGCGTTCAAGGGCGTGCGCAGCTCGTGGCTCATCGTGGCGAGGAAGCGGGATTTGGCGAGGTTCGCCTCCTCGGCGCGCCGACGCGCCTCGTCCGAATTGGCCTTGGCCTGTTCGAGCTCGGCGAAGATCGCGTCCTTCTCGGCCCGCGATTGCAGCGTGCCCACTGCCGAATCGTAGAGGCGGCGGGCGAGGCCGGCGAAGAACAGCTGGCTGCACACGGTCATCACCACGAGCAGCACCGTGTCCATGTCGCGGGAGTGCAGGAGCAACGAGAGCGCCGCGAGCATCAGCGGTATCAGGCCGGAGACGGCGGCGATCGGCACGGTGGCCGCCAGCATCGTCGTCACCGCGGCGAGGATGACGAGGCCGAACAGCGCGAAGGTGCGCGCATCCGGCGCGCCCGCCAGCAACAGCATCGCCCAGGCGAAACTCTGCCCGAACTCGGCGGCGATGAAGATGCGCCGCCAGCGCACCAGCGACAGGGTCTCGGGCGGTTGGCGCAGGAAGCGGTGGCAGAGCCACGCCGTCACCAAGAGCGTGCCGCAGGCGGCCACGCATCCGAGGGCGGCCACGGACGGGCGCAGCCACATCAGCGAGGCGGCGGCGAGCGCCAGGGCCAGAACGAGGAGCGGCAGGCCGGCCCCGGCCCGATACTGCGCGTAGAGGCGCAGCAGCTCGTGGTCGAAGGCGCGCTCCAACCCGCTGGTCGAGGTCAGGCGCTCGCGGGCCGAGCGCATATCGCGGGCGATGCCGCGCCGCTTGGCCACCTCCTGCGAGGAAGGCCCGCGGCCGCGCTGCACCATCTCCGGTGTGAGATCGGCCATGCCTGTGGGTTCGATACGAAGAAGGGGCCGGCATCGCGGCCGCGGGCCGGCCGGAAACGGGAGACCTCAAGGTGCCCTCGAACCGTTAAGAAGCGGCTTCGGCGGTCGCGAGAATTGTCCGGATACCGTTTCCGAACCGGCTATCTTGTATTCAGGTGCGCTGGCGCACATCCGGGAGCAGCATGCGGGTTCAGAATCGGAACGATTCCAAATTCCGGAGCGGTGGCATGCTGACCATCAACCTGAACGGCACGGCCCGCGAGGTCGATGCCGATCCCGACATGCCGCTGCTGTGGGCGATCCGCGACCGGCTCGACCTGACCGGCACCAAGTACGGATGCGGCATCGCGCAATGCGGCGCCTGCACGGTCCATCTGGACGGGCAGCCGGTGCGGTCCTGTCAGACCCGGATCGGCGATGTCGGCGAGGCCAAGATCACCACGATCGAAGGTATCAACGGCAAGGTGGCCGAGGCCGTGCAGGGCGCTTGGCGCAAGCTCGACGTGGTGCAGTGCGGCTATTGCCAGTCCGGCCAGATCATGTCGGCGATCGGTCTGTTGACCGACAATCCGAAGCCCACGGATGCCGATATCGATACCGCCATGGACGGCAATGTCTGCCGCTGCGGCACCTATCAGCGCATCCGCGCCGCCATTCACGAAGCCGCCCGCTCCCTCGCCTAACCGTTCGCGCCGCGGCGGTTCGTTCCGAGAGCCGGCGGCTGTCATCTCCGGGCCGACGCTTCAGGCCCTCATCCCCTTCGCAGGAGCCCGGCATGCTCAAGCTCGATCTGACCGACGCGCCCGTGGCCTCCCGGCGCGCCTTCCTCGGCGGGGCGGCGATGGGCGCCGTGCTGCTCGCCTTCCGGCTCGACCTGCGCGGCGCCCGCGCGGCGGAGGGCGGCGGGCCCGACCTGTCCAAGGGCCCGGCCCAGCCCAACGCCTTCGTGCGGATCGCCGCCGACGACACCGTCACGGTGATGATCAAGCATCTCGATATGGGCCAGGGCAACACGACCGGGCTCGCCACGATCCTGGCCGACGAGCTCGACGCCGACTGGGCGCAGATCCGCGTCGCCTTCGCGCCCGCCGATGCCAAGCTCTACAACAACCTCCTGATGGGTCCCGTGCAGGGCACCGGCGGCTCCACGGCGATCGCCAATTCCTGGTTCCAACTGCGCAAGGCGGGGGCGGCGGCCCGCGCCATGCTGGTCGCGGCCGCGGCCGACACATGGAGCGTTCCGGCCTCCGAGATCACAGTCTCGAAGGGCGTGCTCTCGCACAAGTCGGGCAAGCAGGGCCGGTTCGGTGAGTTCGCCGAGGCCGCGGCGGCCAAACCCGTGCCGCAGGAGCCGCGCCTCAAGGCGCCCTCCGAGTGGACCCTGATCGGCAAGGGCGTGCCGCGGATCGACTCCGCCGCCAAGACCGACGGCTCGGCGATCTATTCCCTCGACATCCGCCGGCCCGGACAGGTGACGGCACTCGTCGCCCACCCGCCGCGCTTCGGTGCGAGCGTCCGGAAGGTCGATGCGGAGGCCGCCCAGGGCATGGCCGGCGTCCTCGCCGTCGTGACGATCCCGTCCGGCGTGGCGGTGATCGCCCGCGACACCTGGACCGCGATGAAGGCCCGCGAGGCCCTCAAGATCGAGTGGGACGAATCTGCCGCGGAGAAGCGCTCCTCGGACGCGATCCTCGCCGAGTACCGCGCGACGGCCCGGACGCCCGGCCTCGTCGCCTCGCAGGCGGGCGATGCCGATGCGGCGATCAAGGGCGCGGCCAAGGTGCTGGAGGCGGAGTTCTCCTTCCCCTACCTCGCCCATGCCTCGATGGAGCCCCTCAACGCCACGATCGAGCGGGCGGCGGACGGCTCGTTCGATGTCTATGCCGGCTGCCAGATCCAGACGATCGAGCAGGCGGTGGTGGCGGCCACCCTCGGCGTGACGACGGACAAGGTCCGGCTCCACACCCAATGGGCCGGCGGCTCGTTCGGCCGCCGCGCGACGCCCGGCGCCGATTATTTCGCCGAGGCCGCCGCGATCGTGAAGGCCTGGGACGGCAAGGCTCCGGTCCATCTCGTCTGGACCCGCGAGGACGACATGGCGGGCGGCTATTACCGGCCGCAGGTCTACCACACGGTCAAGGCCGGCCTCGACGCCAAGGGCCAGGTCGCGGGCTGGCGCCACACCATGGTGGGCAAGTCGATCATGATCGGCTCGCCGTTCGAGGCGATGCTGGTCAAGAACGGCATCGACGGGACCACGGTCGAGGGCGCCTCCGACACCCCCTACGGCCTGCCGGCCTACCGCTTCGAGGTCCATAACGGCCGCGAGGGCGTGCCGGTGCTGTGGTGGCGCTCGGTCGGCCACACCCACACCGCCCACGTGATGGAGGTGTTCATCGACGAGCTGGCCCACGCGGCCGGCGCCGATCCGGTCGCCTACCGGCTGTCGCTGCTCACCCGGGCGCCGCGCCTGTCGGGGGTGCTGCGCCTCGCCGCCGAGAAGGCGGGCTGGGGGGAGAAGGGTGCCGAGAAGGGTCGCGGCGTGGGCGTCGCGGTCCACCAATCCTTCGGCTCCTACGTCGCCATGGCGGCGGACGTGACGGCGGGCGAGTCCGGCGTGAAGGTCAATCGCATCGTCGCCGCCGTCGATATCGGCATCGCGGTCAATCCGGACGTGGTGCGGGCCCAGGTCGAGGGGGCGGTCGGTTTCGCGCTCTCGTCGGTGCTGCGCAACCGCATCACCCTGAAGGACGGCGTGGTGCAGGAGACCAATTTCGACAGCTACCAGCCGACCCGCATCTCCGAGATGCCCCGGGTCGAGGTTCACATCATGCCCTCCGACATGCCCCCCACCGGCATCGGCGAGCCCGGCGTGCCGGTGCTGGCGCCCGCGATCTCCAACGCGATCTTCGCGGCCACGGGCCAGCGCCTGCGCTCGCTGCCGCTGGACCTGGCGAGCCTCAGGGGCGCGTGAGGCCCAGCGGACCGGTTCGATGTCGCAAGGAGCCCCATCCTCACCCTCATCCTGAGGTCATGGATCGGATGAGCCGGTCGAACAGAATCTGAAGGGGCACGAGGTCGCGACCGTGCCCCACCCCCGTCACTTGATGTAATTCACCAGGGTCAGTTCCGAGAGCATCGACGTGACCTTGTAGCTCGCCTGGAGCTGGGTCTGCAGGCTGACGAGCTTGGCGGCGACCTCCTGGGTCGAGACCGTATCGATGCCGTCGAGGGCGTTCTCCAGGGTCGCCCGGGTCGCGGAGGCGACGGATTTGGCGTTGGCCATATTGCTCGCCGCGATACCGAAATCCGTGCCGAGCGCTTCGAGGCCGGCCCGATCCGCCGCCGGCGTGAGAGCGCCCGACACCCGCTCGGCGGTGGCCCGGAAGCGGGCGGTATCGACCGTCCCGGTGGCGTCGGTGAAGTTCTCCGCCGCCACCGCCGCGAGGCCGGCGAGGGTCTTGCGGATCGCCGCTTCGTTGGCCTGAGCCCCGATCTCGACGATGCGGCTCGCCCCCACCTGCACGCTCGCGGTCGCCCGCGGATCGGCTGCGTCGTCCCCTTGATACCAGATCACCGTGCCGGTGCTGGCCTGGGAGGCGTAGCCGTTGCCGTCGGCGGATACGCGGCGCGGCGCGAGGCCGGCGGTCGGGCTGCCCTCGAAGAAGTTCGTCGAGGCGCGCAGGGTGGAGCTCGCCGCCAATTCGGTCCCAGCGGTGGTCTTCAGGGCGTTGGACAGCGTCCGAGAGAGGTTGGCGGCGGTCTCCTCCCGGCTCGCCCCGATGGCGAAGGTCGTGGGTGAGGCCGCGTCCGCGCTGGGCCGCGCGGTCAGCTGGATCGTCTGGGTGGTGCCGTCGTGCAGGGCGAGCTTCAGCGTGACCGTGTCGCCGTCCTTGGGGATATCGGCGACCGACAGATTGATCGAGGCGGAGCTGCCTCCCGCGAAGGTCGCCGACAATCCCGGCGGCGTCGCGCTCTGCGCGCTGGCGATGGCCCCCGCCCCCGGCAGGCTCGCCAGCAGGTTCTTCAGGTTGGCGGCGGTCTCCGTGGGGCTTGCCCCGATGGCGAAGGAATCGGTGGACCCGGCGAGCGGGCTGGTGCGGGCGGTGAGATCGTAGGTCGCTTGGCTGCCGTCGGGCAGGTTCACCGCCACCCGGACCCGCATGCCGTCGCTGGGATTCTGCGCGAAGACCGGGGTGACGGTGGGCGCCGTTCCCGCGGTCAGGGTGGTCGTGATGGCGCCGCCCGCCGAGCCGCTGGCGCCGACGAGGGAGAAGCCGAAATTCGCCCGCGCCTGGGCGTTGCCGTCCTCGGTCAGGGTGATGGCGGTCCCGCTGCTCGCCTGGGTGAGGCGACCGTTGCCGGCCGGGCCGAGATCGGCCTGCTTCTGCTCGGCGATCAGCGTCTTGAGTCCGACGAGGCCGCTCGCCGCATCACCGTTCAGGATCGTCTCCCGGGAGACCACGGGGCGGGTGTCGGTCGCCCGGCCGGAGAAGACGTAGACATCGCCCGATTGCTGGTTGAGGGCGTCGATGGCCGCCGAGAGGCTGTTGTCGGCCGATTGCACGCTCGTGGCCGGAAGGGCTTGGTTCTGTGAGGCGAGAAGGCCGTTCAGGCTGGAGCGGGTGCTGTCCGTCAACGTCTTGAGCTGGGTCAGGCTGGCGCTCGTCAGCTTCACCCGCGTGTCGGCGGAGGTGATCGCCGCGAGGTAGCCGTCCTGGGCGCTGATCGCCGCGCGGGTGCTGAGACTGGTGGTGCGGCCGGGGCCGAGGCCGCCATAGGTGTCGGCGGTGCGTCCGGTCGAGAGCTGGCGCGTCAGGTCGTCGAGCTGGGACTTCATCTCGGTGAGGCCCGACGCCTGACGGTCGAAGCGGTAGGTGCCGGCGGCGAAGGAGGCGATGGTCGTCATGGGCGCGGGGCCTCCGTCAGATCCGCATCAGGGTGTCGAGCATGTCGCGGGCGGCGGTGAGCACGCGGGCATTGGCCGTGTAGGCCTGCTGCAGCGCGATCAGGTTCGACATCTCCTGATCGATGCTGACGCCGGAGGTCGAGGCGAAGCGTCCCTGCGCGGTCGAGAGGGCGATGCTCTGACCCTCGTTGAGGTCCTGGGCGGCGGCGGCGGCCGAGCCCTGCATCGCGATCACGTCCTGCACGAAGGTCGCCACGCTGGAGGTGGTGGGCGCGTCGATGCCGCCGATTCCGCTCGCCGAGGAGAAGGTGCGCCGCGTCGTCGTCACGGCGTCGTAGAGCGCCTGCGGCCGGGTCGCGTCCCCCGTGCTCGTGCCCGTGCCGGTGATGCCGACGAGGGCGGCGGCGTTGCCCGCGACCGCCGGATTGATGCTGATGCGCTGGGCGAAGCCCGTGAGCTGCGATCCCCCCTCGAACGAACCGGTGAACAGGGTTCCGGCCTTGCCGTCGACGAAGAGCGGGATCTGGGTCTTGCCGCTGTTGATATCGGCCGCCGAGCTGACCTGCGTCACGCTGGCCGAGGCGGCGACCAGGCTCGCGCTGCCGCTGGCGACGATGCGCACCGCTCCGCTGGCACCGCCCGGCGCCGCCGAGACCGCGTAGCCGCCCCCCGACAGAGCCTGACCGATGGCCGCAGCCATGGTCGCGGGGGCGCCGGCTCCGCTGCCGGGCAGCCGGAACGGGATCACGGTCGCCTCGGAATCCTCCGTCCCCGCCGCCGGGACCGAGGCCGGCGAGGTGCCGGAGAACGGCATCAGGATGATGTTGCGCTGCGTGCCGCCGTCCTGCACCGTCAGGGTGATCGCGTTGCCCGAGGACAGGCCGGTCAGGTCGATGTCGAGGGCCCCCGCCGTGCCGTCGGCGGGCTTCGAGCCGGTGGCGACGCGGTCCGACATCGATCGGGCGAGGCCTGCGGCGAGATCGTCGAGCTGGCGCTGGGCCTGGGGCAGCACGGTGTCGCGCAGCTCGACCGCCGCCGCGATCGAGCCGGAGCGGATCGCGCCCGAATCGATCAGGTCGATCTTGCCGCCTCCCGGGGTCGTCGCGACGATGGTGCCGACCCCGCTCTCGCTCGGATCGTTCGAGTAGAGCGCCCCCGCCGCGAGCGTGCCGCGGCCGGAGAAGCTCAGGGTCGCGGCGTTCTCGTGATCGACCAGGGTCACGCCCGACCCCGTCAGCACGCTGACGCTGCCGTCGTTCTGGGTCACCGCGTTGATGTCCATCAGGGCCGACAGGCTGTTCAGCGCCTGATCACGCTGGTCCTCGAGTTCGGGGCGGGCCGCATCGCTCTCCGGCGTGGTACCGAGGCGTACGTTGAGCTTGGCGAGTTGCGCGAGCAGATTGCTGGCGTCCTTCGTATCGGTGGCAAGCTGCGCCTCGAGGCCCGAGCGCAGGGCCTGCACGCCGTTGGCGGCCGTCCCGATGGTCGAGGCGAGGCCGGACGCCGCCGAGATCACGGTGCTGCGGGCCGCCGTCGAGGTCGGGTTGGCGGCGAGCGATTGCAGCGAGAGGGTGAAGCTGTTGAACATGCCGTCGAGGGCGGACGGATCGCCCGGCCGGCCGTAGAGCGCGTCGAGTTGCGTGCGGATGCCCGACATCGTCGAGGTGTAGGCCGCCCCCGACGTCTCGGACCGCAGCTGCTTGAGCGCCGCCGCGTCGATCGCCCGGGTGATGGTGCCGGAGGCCACGCCCGAATTGCCCGGCCCCGTGGTGATCGGCGAAAGGCTGCGCCGGACGTAGCCGACGGTGCCGACATTGGCGATGTTCTGGGAGACGACCCCGATCTGAGACTGCGTCAGGCGCAGGCCCGCCGTTGCCGTCGTGAACGCGTCAAAGGCCAAGGCCGCCCTCCCTCTTCATGCCCGATGCCGCGTCCGGTCGGTCAACCGGGCGCGGCGATCTCCGCCGTTGAGGCGGAGAAAGCCGCCTCAGCGAATGACGTTGATCAGATCCGAGAGCATGCTCTGCGCGGTCGACATCACCCGGGTGTTGGCCGAATAGGCCTGCTGGGTGACGATCATCTTGGAGAATTCCGCGGCGACGTCGGTGTTCGATTGCTCGACATTGGCGCCCACCACCGTGCTGTTGCGCAACCCGACGAGGGGCTCGCCCGAGGACGTCGTCTGCTGGTAGTTGCCGAGCGAGTCGGCCTTCAGCCCGTCGGGATTGGTGAACTGCACCACCTGGACCCGGGCGAGATCGAGCGTCCTGCCGTTCGAGTAGGTGCCGCGGATGACTCCATCCTCGCCGACCTCGACCACGTTGAGCGAGCCGGAGGCGTAGCCGTCCTGCTTCAGAGTGCTGGTCGTCGCCGTGCCGCCGGACGAGGCGTACTGGGTCAGGCCGCCGCTGAGATCGAGGGTCAGCGAGGCGACCGGGGTATTGTCGATGGTGAGGTCCGGGATCGTCAGGGTGCCGCCGGTCGGAGTGGAGAGCTGCCCGCTGGCGCCGAACTGGAAGGCCTGACCCAGATTGGTCCAGCCGGTCTGGCTGCCCGAGACGCCCGGCTTGTCGGCGTAGAACAGGTTCCAGGTGTCCTTCGTGTCGCCGCTCGCATTGGCGACCTTGGCCCACCGGGTCTTCAGGCTCACCGGCGCGCCCGCAGCGGTATAGACGGTGAGTTCGGGGCCGCCGATGCTGTTGTCGATCAGGGTCTGGGCATCGGAGGAATCGACCTTGCCGGTTCCGGTGCCGGAGAGCACCCGCGCATCCCGATCCGCGGCGAAGGCCGGCAGAAGGCCGTCATTGATCTTGGCTTGGGTGGTGGTCGGCGTCCGAGGGAGGTTGGCCGCGTAGGCGATCGTCGCCGTGGCCTTGGCCGGCAGAAGCCCGTTCGAGATCCGGATCGGGCCGTCCGAGATCGTCTGGCCGGTGGCCGGATCGAGACTCGCGCCGCTGAGATAGGAGCCCGCACCGTTGACGAGGTAGCCGTCCTTATCCTGGGCGAAATCGCCGCGGCGGGTGAAGAGGTTCGACGCGGAGAAGTTCGTCGCCCCGCCGGAATCGGTGGTCTTCTTCTGGACGACGAAGAAGCCGTCCCCGTTGAGCGCCATGTTGGTCGCGACGCCGGTCCCCTTCAGGGAGCCCTGGATCGAGTTGGTCATCTCGGAATAGGCCGAGACCGAGCCGGAGACCTGATGCTTGGGATCCTGCTCGGCGATGAGATCGACGAAGCTGGTATCGATCCGCTTGTAGCCGGTGGTCTGCGAATTCGCGATGTTGCCGGAGATGTTGTCGAGGGAGAAGGCCTGCGCCTTCAAGCCTGAAACCGCTGTCTGCAGCGCGGTAAAGATGTCCATGGCCCTGGCTTCTCCGAAAGAACCGCTCGGGGCGGCCGTCTCCTGGAACACCGGTTCAGCAACCGCCATGCCATGCCCAAGGTATTGATTTCGTTAGAGCGTTCGATCGAATACCCGGCAAATTCGGACCAAGCCGACATTTCGGCCCGGCAGAACCTGCCGGGCCGAAATGCCGTTTACGCCCCGTTATGGGGGAGCGCGCTATCCTTCCGGTCGGGATCGCTCGGACGAGACAGATGAAAAGCAAGCGGACGAGCCTCGTCCACCTGATCTACTTCTCACGTCTGAACCTTTCGGCCGATCCCGCTGCTCGCACCAAGCAGATCGGCGAGATCACCCGGCAGGCTCAGAAGAAGAACGAGTTCGCCGTCATCACGAGCTTCCTCGTCATCGACGGCCCGTTCGCCGTCCAGGTGATCGAGGGTGAGCGGCTCTCGGTCCACGAGACGTTCCAGCGCATCGCCAGCGACAACCGCCATCGCGACGTTCAGATCGTCGAGTGGCGCGAGATCTCCAAACGCGAGTTCGTCACCTCGTTCACCACGGTGACGCGCTCGGCGGCGAACGAGGTGCATTTCGCCAAGTCCGGTCTGCTGCCCATGCTCCAGCGGGGCACACCGAAGGGGGCCGTCATCCACGGCCTCGCCGTCACCCTCCAGGCCGAGTCGATGGCCAAGCAGGGCATCGACCACCTGTTCGTGTGAGGCAGACGCCTCCGAAGGGCCCCCCGAATCCATGAGCGACACGCTTCCCATCCTGATCGTCGACGACCAGCCCAAGCTGATGCGGCTGGTCATCGAGTTGATGACGCGCCTCGGCTTCCCCGAGGTGGAGGGTGTGACCGACGGTCCCGAGGCGCTCGAGCGCCTGCGTGGGCGGCGCTACGCTCTGGTGATCTCGGATCTGAACATGGAGCCGATGGACGGGCTGCAGCTCCTGCGCGAGATCCGTGCGGACGATGCGCTGATGAACACGCCCTTCATCCTCACCGAGACCTCGTTCGACTTCGAGGACATCAACCTCGCCCACGTGGCCGGCGCCGACGCCTTCATCCTCAAGCCGTTCGACATCAACCTGCTCAAGACCAAGCTGAAGCAGGTGCTGAACCGCAAGCCCCGCCGCCGCGACGCGCCGCTGCCCACGGAATCGACGCTCAGCCAGGACTTCCCGCTCCTCGGCAAGTTCTGAGAGTCGAATCGTCCGGCGCCACACCGCGTCGGCGGCGCGCCGGGCACCGATCCGCCCGCGCTTTGAGGATCCGCCTCACTGCCCGAAGCGCGGATGCGGGGCAGACACGTCCCAAGGTTGCAAAACCGAATCACGTGGGCAGGCCCCGACGGAAGGCCGCGATCCCCGCCCCGAATCGGCGCGAGGCGTGACCTGAACGAGGGCGCTCTCCCGGACGCCTCCCCCGCCGCCCCGGCAAAACGCTCGTTTTGCGGCAATCGCCGGGATAAAAACGACTTCAACGGGCATTTTGTGATACCCTCTTAACGTCAGCGCGCGCATTCTGGCCCCTGGAAGGAGCCGGCCCCTGACCATCATGCGATCGCCTGCCGAACAGCGTGCCGAAAGGGTCGTGCGGCCTCCCATGGAGGATCGGGTTGGGACGCGGGTCGATGCCGCCCGACCCGGCTCGGCAACGATCCGCGCGCGCATCGCGCAGGCCGGCTTCCGGATCGGCCTGATCGTCGTCGCCCTCGCCGCGACTGCCCTCGTGACGACCGCCCTGGGAGCGCAGCTCGGCCCCGTCCTCGGGAGCGCGATCGTCGGCCTAGCCGCAGTGGTGGCGCTCGGTCTCGTCATCGTGATCCTGGCCCGCCTGGCCCGGAGCCTCGCCGACAGCGCCGCCATCGCCGGACGCCTTGCCGCCGCGGATGTCTCCACCGAGGGGACCGGCCTCGCCGAGTTCGATGCCCTGCTCGCACGAATCGCCGGCCTGCGGACGGCCTGTGACGACTTGGCCGGGCAGCTCGCCGCCCTCCGTTCCGCCCCCGAGACCCGGATCGGTGCGGCGCTCGCCGCCGGCGCAACCATCCCCATGCGGCTGACCGACGCCGACGGGCGCTTGGCCTGGGCGGCACCCGCCGGCGCGGTCCTGGCCGGTTCGGGATACGGGGGACGCAACGAGGAGGCACTGACGGGGGACGGACGACGGTTCCGGGCCGAGCATGTGCCCGTCGCCGATGGCGGCAGGCTGACCCTTCTGTTCGACGTCACCGCCCAGACGCGGCGCGAGGCGGAATTGAGCGAGCGCCTCTACCGGATCGAGACGGCCCTCGACACCATGCCCCAGGGCTTCCTGCTCTACGACGGCGCGTACCGGCTGCTGGCCGTGAACCGGCGCTACCACGAGATCTTCCGCCTGCCGCCCGGCAGCATCATCGAGGGGATGGCCCCCACCGAGGTCTTGTCCCGCAACGCGGCGGCGGGCGCTCATCCGGACCGCCTCCCGAACGGAGCCTTCGCCGAGGAGGATGGGGCGATGCGGGCCGATTCCATGTCCGCCCGGATCCAGCGCCTCGCCGATGGGCGCGTCGTCGCCATCGAGTCGCATCCCCTGCCCTGCGGCGGCAGCGCGTCGTTCTACGAGGACGTGACCGAGCGCTGGCAGTCGGAGGCCCGCATCGCGCATATGGCGCGGCACGATGCCCTGACGGACCTGCCCAACCGCCTGCTCCTGCGGGAGCGGATCGAGGGCGCCATCACCCTTGCCCGCCGCAACACCGGCTTCGCGGTGTTGTGCCTCGACCTCGACAACTTCAAGCAGGTCAACGACACCCTCGGCCACGGGGTTGGCGACGAGTTGCTGCGGGCGGTGACGCACCGCCTCCGGGCCTGCCTGCGCGACGTCGACACGGTGGCCCGGCTCGGCGGCGACGAGTTCGCGATCATCCAGGCCTGCGTCGAAAGCGCGGCGGAAGCCGGGACCCTGGCCCGGCGCATCATCGAGGTGGTGAGCGCGCCCTATACCCTGACGCACCACGCCGTCACGGTCGGCGTGAGCATCGGCATCGCCCTCGCCCCCGGCGACGGGCTGGAGCCGGACCGGCTGATGCAATGCGCCGATGTCGCGCTCTATCGCGCCAAGGCGGATGGGCGCGGCATCTACCGCTTCTTCGAGGCCGAGATGGATGCCCGCCTCCAGGCCCGGCGCGCCCTGGAACTCGACCTGCGCGCCGCCTTCGAGGCGGAGGCCTTCGATCTGCACTACCAGCCGATCTACGATCTGACGGCCGAGCGCATCTGCGGCTTCGAGGCGCTTTTGCGCTGGAATCATCCCCTGCGCGGCCGGGTCTCGCCCACCGAATTCGTGCCGCTCGCCGAGGAGATCGGCCTGATCGTGCCGTTGGGCGAATGGGTTCTGCGCCGCGCCTGCCGCGAGGCGGCGGGCTGGCCGGACGACCTCAAGCTCGCCGTGAACGTCTCGGCGGCGCAGTTCACCTCCGTCGGGCTCATCGCCATGGTGCGGGACGCCCTGGCCGAGAGCCATCTGCCCGCCCATCGCCTCGAACTCGAGATCACCGAGGGCGTGCTGCTGGTGAACGGCAACGCCACGGTCGCGATCCTGCACGGGCTGCGGGGCCTGGGCACCCGCATCGCCATGGACGATTTCGGCACGGGCTACTCGTCGCTGAGCTACCTGCGCAGCTTCCCCTTCGACAAGATGAAGGTCGATCGCTGCTTCACCCGCGATCTCATGGCTGAGCCCGGCTCCGGCTTCATCGTGCGGGCGGTCATCAGCCTCGCCTCCAGCCTCGGCATGATCACGACGGCGGAGGGCGTCGAAACCCCCGAGCAGCTCGCCTGCCTGCGCGAGGAGGGCTGCAACGAGGCGCAGGGCTACCTGTTCAGCCCGCCGGTGCCCGCCTCCGAGGTGCCCGCCCTGCTGGAAACCTGGAACGGCAGCGGGCGCCGCGCGGCCTGAGGATCTGGCCGGCGCGGGCGCACGGCCCGGCGCCGGACGGCCGTCACGCGGCCTCGGCCGCCTGGGCCGGCGGACGCTCCCGCGACACCTTCGCCACCGCCGCGCGCAGCGTCGAGAGGTCGGCATCCGGCGCCATCCCGGCCGTGGCGAGGTGTCGGCGAAAGGCCCGCGCGCCGGGCCGCCCGTTGAACAGGCCGAGCATGTGGCGGGTGAAGGCGTGGAGCCGCATCCCGCGCGCGAGGGCATCGTGGATCGTCGGCGCCAGCGCCTCGACCGCCGCGAAGGCATCGGGAACGGGCGCGGGCTCGCCGAAGATCTCGGGATCGACCTCGAGCAGGAGCGCCGGCTCGGTATAGGCGGCGCGCCCGATCATCACCCCATCGACTTCGGCCAGCCGGTCGCAGGCGTCCCCGATCGTTCGGACGCCGCCATTGATCGCGATCGGCAGATCGGGCCGGGTCGCCTTGAGGCGCGCGACACGCTCGTAATCGAGGGGTGGCACGTCGCGGTTCTCCCGCGGCGACAGGCCCTTCAGCCAAGCCTTCCGCGCATGCACGATCAGCCCGTCGACCCCCGCCGCCACGACCGCCCCGGCCAAGGCGTCGAGGGCCTCCTCCGTGTCCTGATCATCGACCCCGAGGCGGCACTTCACCGTCACCGGCACGGAGACGGCGGCCTTCATCGCCGCCACGCAATCGCCGACCAGCGCCGGTTCGCGCATCAGGCAGGCCCCGAAGCGGCCATCCTGCACCCGGTCCGACGGGCAGCCGACATTGAGATTGACCTCGGCATAGCCGAACGCCTCCGCGATCCGCGCGGCGCGGGCGAGATCGCCCGGATCGGAGCCCCCCAGCTGCACCGCCACCGGTTGCTCGACCGCGTCGAAGCCGAGCAGCCGCTCGCGATCCCCGTGCAGCACCGCCCCGGTGGTCACCATCTCGGTGTAGAGCCGGGCGCGACGCGAGAGGACCCGGTGGAACGCCCGGCACTGCCGGTCGGTCCAATCCATCATCGGGGCGACGGAGAAGCGGAGATCCCGCGCGATCATGCGCGGATCAGTGCCGGTGGCCGTGTCGGTCGTGATCGTGGTCATGCCCGTGCGCGTGGTCATGGTCGTGCGAATGATCATGGGAGTGATCATGAGAATGCGCATGACCATGGGCATGCCCGTGATCATGTGCGTGATCGTGCCCATGATCATGCTTTTCGGCGTGATGATGGTGCCCGTGGTCGTGTCCATGATCGTGCGAATGATCGTGGCCGCAGGTGCTGTGGTCGTGGGCGGCCTTCTCGGGGCGGAAGGCCCGCGACACCGGCTCGGCGGCGCAGCCGGAGCCGCGCACCAGCTCCGCCGCGCTCGTCGGCACGTAGAGCACCTCCGCGCCGACCTCGGCCGGGACGTGGCTGCCGCCGAGCTGCCAGGCGAGGCGCAGGAGCCGGGCCGGGCTGCCCGCGCGCACTTCGAGGAGCGCCTCCTCGGCGGCGCGCACGCCGACGAGCCGCCCGTCCTCCAGGCGCAGCGCATCGCCCTCCTCCAGGCCCGAGGCCCGCTCCAGGGCCAGATCGATGCAGAGCCCGCCCGCCGTGTGGAAATGGGCATGGCCCTGCGCGCGGGCCGCGTGATCGAGGGTGACCGTGTCGACGACCTGATCGGGCCGGACGGCGGCCTTGCGGACGATCTGACGGGCTGTGGGCATGGCATCCTCGGTCGAAGGAACGGCGGCGGGCGCGGACGGCGCAGACCGACGTTTTTGCAACAGGTGCGCATCAGATGGCAGGCGCGGGCCGAAATGTCATGTCCCGGCGCGAACCAGCCGCAATCTTGGCCGTTTCGTCTGCCGGTGCTGTGAGACCACCGGTGCCCGGCGGGGTCGTCCCGCGACGAGGCCGGAGCGCCGATGCACAAGGGAGTTGCACGACCATGAAGACCTTGATCGCCGCCGCGCTCGCCGGCAGCCTCGCCCTCTCGCTCGGCGCCTGCAACACGCCTCAGGATCGCGCGCTCGGCGGCGGTGTGCTCGGCGCTGGCCTCGGCGCCGCGGTGGGCGGCCTCGCCACGGGCCGGGCCGGCGGCGCGCTCGCCGGCGCCGCGATCGGTGGCGCGGGCGGCGCCATCGCCGGTGCCGCCACGGCGCCGCGCTGCCCCTACGGCACCTACCGCGACGAGTTCGGCAACGTCTACTGCCGCTGATCGCGACACCGGACATGATGGGAAGGGCCGGGGCGAGGAGCCCCGGCCCTTCCTGTTTCGGGCAGCCTTGTTCCGGATAGGCGCGTTCCCCTGGGCTTGCACCGCGGGCCGCTTTGCGGCGTTACACTCCGGCGACCGATCCCCGAGGAGCGTCCGACCGCCCGTGCCCCGTCCCGCTATCTTCCCAACGCCCGGTGACGAGGCCGGCCGATGAGCGCAGGCATCTGGGGTAAGATCGGCGGGGCCGGGCTCGGCGTGCTGGTCGGCGGGCCGATCGGCGCGCTCGTGGGCGGCGTGGCCGGTCATTTCCTCGTGGATCGCGAGGGCGCGCCGTTCGGGCCGACGCCGCGGGACGTGGTGTTCACCACCGGCCTCGTCGCGCTCGCCGCCAAGATGGCGAAATCCGACGGCGTCGTGACCGATTCGGAGGTTCAGGCCTTCGGTCAGGTGATTCAGGTCGAGCCCGAGGCGCGGGCCGGCGTCGAGCGCCTGTTCGACCTCGCCAAGGCGACGACCGATGGGTTCGAGGCCTATGCCGGCCAGCTTGCCACGACCTTCGGCGAGGAGCCCGCGCTCCTGGAGGACGTTCTCGACGGCCTGTTCCACATCGCCAAGGCCGATGGGGCGATCCACGAGAAGGAGGAGCGCTATCTGCGCGCGGTCGCGGGTATCTTCGGCTTCGACGAGGATGGCTTCCGCCGCATCGCCGCGCGCCATGTCCGGCTGTCCGACGACCCCTATCTCGTCCTCGGCCTGGAGCGATCCGCGGATGACGCGACCCTCAAGGCGCAGTACCGGCGTCTCGTCGCCGAGACTCATCCGGACCGGGCGCTCGCCCGCGGCCTGCCGCCCGAGGCGGTGGCGATCGCGACCCGACGGCTTGCGGCGATCAACGCGGCCTGGGACCGGATCGGTGCCGAGCGGGGCCTGCGGTGACCTTTCCCGCCGACGCCCCCGCCGCCGAGGTCCTGCCCTCGCCCAATCGCGGCCCGCGGATCGGCGCCGGGATCGACATGCTGATCCTGCACTACACCGGCATGCCGACCGCCGAGGGCGCGCTCGCGCGCCTGCGCGACCCGGAGGCGGAGGTCTCGGCCCATTACCTCGTCTTCGAGGACGGGCGCGTGGTGCAACTCGTGCCGGAGGCCGAGCGGGCTTGGCATGCCGGGCGGGCGTCCTGGGCGGGGATCGGCGACATCAATTCCCGCTCCGTCGGAATCGAGATCGTCCATCCGGGCCATGACGGCGGCCTGCCGCCCTATCCGGAGGTGCAGATCGCGGCCGTGACCGCCCTCTGCGCCGACATCCTCGCCCGCCATCCGATCCCGGCGGCGCGGGTGCTGGCCCATTCCGACGTAGCGCCCGCCCGCAAGGAGGATCCCGGCGAGAATTTCCCCTGGGATCGCCTCGCGGCAGCCGGGATCGGCCATTGGGTGGCGCCGGCCCCGATCCGCGACGGACGTTTCTTCGCCATGGGCGAGGCGGGCGAGCCGATCGCGGCGCTCCAGGCGATGTTCGCCCTCTACGGCTACGACCAGCCGGTGACCGGCCGGTTCGACGAGGGAATGCGCGCGGTCGTCACCGCCTTTCAGCGCCATTTCCGCCCCGCCCGCGTGGATGGCGTCGCCGATTCCTCGACCATCACGACCCTGCGCGACCTGATCGCCGCCCTCCCGGCCTGACGGGTTCGGGAGGGAAGCGGGAAAGAAAGGGGATCGGGCGGCGTTTCGTCGCCACCGCCGCGGCGCCGCCGGGGCCGCCCTATCTGCCGGCCTCCCATGTTCGTGTTCTACTGGATCGTCGGCGTCCTGTTCGGGGCCGTGCTGCTCGCGGCCCTCGCCCGCCGCCTCGGCGCGCCCTATCCGGCCTTCCTCGCGCTCGGCGGGGCGGGCCTCGCCTTCCTGCCCGGCGTGCCGAATCTCAGCCTCGACCCGGACCTGGCGCTCGCCCTGTTCCTCGCCCCCGTGCTGATGGATGCGGGCTACGACACCTCCCTGCGCGACCTGATGCGCAACTGGCGCCCCATCGCCGGGCTCGCCATCGGCGCCGTGCTGGTGACGACGGCCGCGGTCGCGGCGGTGGCGATCTGGCTCGTGCCGGACATGCCGCTGCCCGCCGCGATCGTCCTCGGCGCCATCGTCGCCCCACCGGACGCGGTGGCGGCCCTGACGGTGCTCGCCCATGTGCCGCTGCCGCACCGGCTCGCCACGATCCTGCGCGGCGAGAGCCTGCTGAACGATGCGGCCTCGCTGTTGATCTATCGCCTCGGCGTTGCCGCCGCGATCACCGGCCATTTCTCGCTCGGCGAGGTGGCGCCCGCCTTCCTGCTCAGCGTCGTCGGCGCCCTGATCGCCGGGCCGCTCGCGGCCCTCATCTACCTGCGCGTGCTGCGCCGCTTCGCCGATGCACCGAGCACCATCGTGCTCCAGTTCGTCGTCACCTTCGGTCTCTGGATCGCCGCCGAGGAGATCGAGCTGTCCGGCGTCCTCACCGTCGTGAGCTTCGCGATCACGGTGGCCCGGCGCGCCCCGGGCCAGACCGCCCCGCGCCAGCGGGTCATCTCGAACGCCGTATGGGAGACGGTGATCTTCGTCCTCAACGTGCTGGCCTTCGTGCTGATCGGCAACCAGATCGGGCCGATCCTGGAGCGGTTGAGCGCGGCGCAGGAATTCTCCTACCTGCTGGTGGCGGCGGGCATCCTCGTTACCGTGATGGTCGTGCGCATCGCCTGGGTGCTGCCGGCCAGCGGCATCCGGCGGATGCGGTTCGGGGAGCCCGGCGCGGGGAAGGATGAAGCACGGGCCGATCTCGGAATGGGCGCGGGCTTCGCCGTGTCATGGGCCGGGATGCGGGGTCTCGTCACCGTCGCCGCCGCCCTGGCCTTGCCCGAGGGCGGGCCGGGGGGCGGCGGGTTCCCCCATCGGGACCTCATCGTGCTCACCGCCTTCTGCGTCGTGCTGGGTACCCTCGTGTTCCAAGGGCTGACCCTGCGCCCGTTGCTGCAGCGACTCGGGCTGGAGGATGCGGATCCGGTCGGGCGCGAGGTCGGGCGGGCCCGGGCCGAGGCCTACGGCGCCGCGGTCGAGACCCTGAAGAACGACACCTCCGAGGCCGCCGACGCCCTGCGCCGGGAGTTCCACGCCGTGCTGGCCCAGGCCGAGGCCCATGAGGAGGGCCTCGCCCCCGAAAGTCTCCCGGCCGACGAGCCGCGCCGCCGGGCCGTGCATGCCGCCCGCGATCGCATCCTGGCGATGCGCCGCGACGGCCGGATCGGCGACGACGCCTTCTCCGTGCTGGAAGAGGAACTCGATTGGGCCGAACTCAACGCCACGCCGCGGGCGGAGGCGTGAGGGGCGTTTCGGCGCGACCCGCGGGAGGGACATCCGTCACCGCCGGCGCGTCGTCGCGGGCCATGACGGGATCGCGCGTCTTGGCGGCGCGCAGCGCGGCAATCTCATGCTCAGCATGACAACCGTTCCCGCAGCTCGCGATCACTACGCCCTGTCATCAGAGACTGTTCTGTATTCGGATCGATTATTTCTGATTGATCCAATCGAATTTTTGCATCGATGGGGTGCATGTACCGCACATATGTTTCGTCTCATTGCTCAATGCTAACATCACCGCTTAACACAGATTATGATCATTGCAGTATCTCGATATCTCACAATACAATTTCAAGTTGGTCAAATCCTCATCCGACCATGAGACGCATTTCGGCCAAAAAGATTTGTTTGACCTACGATTGTCGATGTCGATATTGGAAGGATTGCAGGGAACTGGCCGCGCCCCGACTCGGAATTTTCATTTCTATACGGATGTTACCGATGATCTGGTTGACCCCGCACGAACGGGAGCGTCCTTTCGGACGGCGCCCCCGCCGCGAGAGCGTGTGAGGGAATGATCGTGGCTTCTCTCGTCTGCCTCGTTGCCGGAGCCTTTCTGGCCGGCATCGCCCATCGCTTCGATGAACACGTCTCGATCGCCGAATCCATCGCTGGTGGATTGTTGATCCTCGGTCTCGCCTTGATCGGCAGCGGCTTGCCGATCTTTCGCTAGCAAATCGGCCCGAGAGGCGGACGCCGGCTTTCGGGCCGATGCGGTCCGAGAGGCGAAGGCATCATCCTGGATCTGAAATCCGCCAGGATGCTTCGCGAGAGCCGATGCGGCGAGACCGGGGGCACGGAAGCGGGCCCCGCGTCATCGGACCGAGCGTGGTCACGCGGTGCGAACGGACGGGAAGCCAAGGGCGCTCGAAGAGGCTGTGGTCGGCACCGAATCCCAGGGCGCGTTCCGCCGGACGTCTCAGGCGACGAGGCGGCGGGCCGCGAGGCGTGTCTCGATGGCGTCCCAGATCGGCCCCGCGAGGTCCGGCCCGCCGAGTCGCTTGATCGTGCGCACGCCCGTCGGCGACGTGACGTTGATCTCGGTGAGATGCCCGTCGATCACGTCGATGCCGACGAGGATGAGGCCGCGCCGCCGCAGCTCCGGGCCGATCATCGCGCAGATCTCGCGCTCGCGCTCCGTCAGGTCGGAGGCACCGGCCGCGCCGCCACGCACCATGTTCGAACGGATGTCGCCCTTGGCCGGCACCCGGTTGATCGCGCCCATGGGCTCGCCCTCGACGAGGATGATGCGCTTGTCGCCCTCGGTGATCTTCTCGAGGAAGCGCTGCACGACCCATTGCTCCCGGAAGGTCGCGGCGAATAGGTCGAACATCGAGCCGAAATTCGGATCCTCCTCGGAGACCCGGAACACCGCCGCACCGCCATGGCCGTGGAGCGGTTTCATCGCGATGGTGCCGTGCTCGGCCCGGAACGCCTCGATCTCCGCGCGGTCGCGGGAGATCAGGGTCGGCGGCATGAGGTCGGGAAAGTCGAGGACGAACAGCTTCTCCGGCGCGTTCCGGACTTCCGCCGGATCGTTCACCACCAGGGTGCGGGAGGCGATCTTCTCCAGCATGTGGGTGGCGGTGACGTAGGCCATGTCGAAGGGCGGGTCCTGACGCATCAGCACCACATCGACCTCGGCGAGGTCGATCCGCTCCGGCGGGCGCAGCGTGGCGTGCGCGCCCTCCACATCCTGCACCGTCACGGGCGCCGCATGGGCGGTCACGCGCCGCCCCTGAAGCGAGAGCCGGTCGGGCGTGTAGGTGTAGAGGGTATGGCCGCGCCGCTGGGCCTCCAGCATCAGGCCGAACGTCGTGTCGCCCGCGATGCGGATCGACTGGATCGGGTCCATCTGGACCGCGACGGTCAACGCCATGCTCGTCCCCGCGTCTTCATCCCGCCGCCCGCCTCACGCCTACCGGGTGATCAGTCGTCCGCCTGTCCGGCGCCCTTGGCCCGCCCGCTGCGCTGCGAGCCACCGCCCGTGCGCTTGTCGTAATCGGTAATGGCCGAACGGCATTCCGGCGAGAGGCGCGAGCGGTTGCGGGTCATGCAGGCCTCGGCGTCCGCAGAGTTCGGATCGACGCCCGCGCAGAGGCGGAAGTAATCGTTGGCGCAGCCGAGCTGCAGCCCCTGGTCTTCGCGCTGGGCCTGAGCCGGAGTGACGGCCAGGGCCACGAGGGCGAGGGGGGCGAATCGCAGAGCCACCGACAATCCCCGCAGCGTACGGGATCGTCTGCCAAGTCGTGAGAAGTCCGGACGCATCCTGCCTTGTCCTTCGCTCGATCGAGAGGGGCTCACGACCCCGCATATCGGTCATCCCGCCGCGTTAGCAAGCGCAGCATCGGCCCCCCGGCGCCGTCCTGCCCCGCTTCCGCCGAACGGTGATCGACCCACCGCGACGGCGATCCGCTCACGAAAAAAGGCCCCGCAGCGGATCGCGCGCGGGGCCGAAGTCGAAGGGAGGATAAGCCCGCCATGGGCACAGACCTCGAAGCAAGGAGCAGGCCGGTGTCGCGCGGATGCCACCTGCGACGCCTCGCCGCTGCCGCCGGCGCGGATGAGACGCCTCGGGCCGGCCAGCGAAACATTCCGTTAACCACGTCGTGGTGAGCTTGTGTCGAAAGCCCGGCCGGACGGACCAGCCCGTCCACGGTGGCCGTGCCGCACCCTGTCCGACCCGTCGCGGCGGGCCGGGGCGGGCGGACGCCGACTTCACAGCATGACGGGACAGGCTCATGACGCCTTCAATCCAACGACCTTCGACCGCCGGCCGCGAGCGCAGCGCGGCGGTGATCCCCTTCGCCGCAGCCGCGACGCGGCGTCCCCGGCGCGAGGACGATGCCCCCCGCGGCCAGATCCTGCTCTTCACGGGCGTGCGCTACGAGAGGCTGCCGGACGCGGACGCCCCGGCGGTCCCGCAGCGCCGCCGCTCGTGATCCACGAGGGCGGACCCCGTTTTCTCGCCGCGCTGCTCGCGGCCTCGCTCGCCGCCTGCGCCCAGGAGGGCGATTTCGGGCGGCCGTCCAAGAGCGCGTGGAACGGCCTCGTCGAGACCACCGGAGCGATCGCGGCCCGCGAGCGCGGTCTTCAGGTCTCCCGCTCGCCGCTGACCGACGACGAGGAAATCCTCCGTGATCGGGCGTGGCGCTTCCTGATGCCGGCGCAGGGGCGCGCGGCGTTCGAGGATGCTCTGGCCAATCTCACCCGCGTGCGGGCGCTTCCGACCGCGTGGCGCTCCGACGACTTGGCGTCCTATCACGACGGCCTGCTCGGCGAGGGGTTTCGCTCCCCCTACTCCCGCTACCGCCGCCTGTCCGAGGACGCCACCGCCGATGGTCGGCTGATTCCCTCCTTCACGGCCATCGCCGCCCGCGTGTTCGAGGCGGACACGATGCGCCTGCGGGCGCTGCCGCTCGCTCGGAGCCTCGACGAGGAGGATCTGCGCCAGGCCGCGATCCGGGTCGCCGAGAACCGCTGCCTCGTCGCCTGGGTGCGCCTGGAGACCGGGCTCCGCATCGCGCGCTACCGCTACGCCCTTGAGCATTTTCTGGTCGAGATGCCCGGCCGAGAGGCGGTGCCCGCCGAACAGGCCCTGGCCTTCCTCGAAGGCCGCCGCGGCCTGCTCGACCCGCTGCTGCCACGGGAGGCCGCCGAGCGCTGCGGGCTCGTCGAGGGCGCCGCGCCGGTGGCCCTGGCTCCGCCGGTCGTGGCCAAGTATTAGGCCGTCCCGAGCCCGAAGCACCCAGGACCCCATGCGAACCATCGTCTACGCGGATGGCGGCTGCGACCCCAATCCCGGCCCCGGCGGCTGGGGCGTCGTGATCCAGGACCCCGCCGGCACGGTCGAGCTGTGCGGGGGCGAGCGCGCCACCACCAACAACCGCATGGAACTGACCGCCGCGATCAGCGCGCTGGAGCATTTCCCCGCGGGCGCGCAGATCGAGATGCGCTGCGACAGCCAGTACGTGGTGAAGTCCGTCACCGAGTGGATGCGTGGCTGGAAGGCCCGCGGCTGGCGCACCGCCACCGGGCCGGTGAAGAACATCGATCTGATGCAGCGCCTCGATGCGCTCGCCGCCGCCCGCGACATCCGCTGGACCTGGGTGCGGGGCCATGCCGGCGAGGCGGGCAACGAGCGCGCCGACCGCCTCGCCGCGCAGGGGCGCCGCGAGGCGCTGCTGGGCATCACGGGCACGTCGTCGGCCACCACTGCGGCGTCCGCGGCCGCATCCTCCTCGGTCGCCGCCTCCGCGACCAGCGAGGCTTCGGCCTCCGCCACGATGCCCGTCTCGGCGCCGCCGAGCTCGGCTCAGGTCAAGGTCCAGGCCAAGGTCGAGGCCAAGACCAGTCCGGTCCAGCTCCCCTCCGATCTCGTCGGGGCCCTGTCCCGCGCCGCCGCCCGGGCCGACACGACGCCCCAGGCGCTCCTGGAAGAGGCCGTGCGGCTCGCCCTCGACCTCGGCCCCGCCGGCATCGCCCGCGTGCGGGCGGAGTGTTCGCGAAAAGCCTCCTGAGGGCGCCGGATGGACATCGCCGATTTCGACCGCCCCGCCGCGACCGTCGCGGCGGCGCTGATCGGGCATGTCCTCCTCGTCGAGGGCGTCGGCGGCACCATCGTCGAGACCGAAGCCTATGACCGCACCGACCCCGCCTCCCACAGCTTCGCGGGGCCGACCCGGCGCAATGCCAGCATGTTCGGGCCGCCGGGGCGGGCCTATGTCTACCGCTCCTACGGCCTGCACTGGTGCCTGAACCTCGTCTGCGAGAGCGGCAGCGCCGTGCTGCTCCGGGCGCTCGCCCCATCGGCGGGTCTCGACACCATGCGCGCCCGCCGCGGCCTCGACGATCCGCGACGGCTCTGCGCCGGCCCCGGCCGCCTCGCCCAGGCCCTCGGCATCGACGCCTCGCATGACGGCGCGGCGCTCGACCGGGCGCCCTTTGCCTGGGGTCCGCCGGAGGGTCCGGTGGCGGTGGCGGCCACGACCCGCATCGGCATCACCAAGGGGGCCGAGACGCCGTGGCGCTTCCTGCTGGCCGGCTCGCCCTATGTCAGCCGGCCGCTGCCACGGACGCGATAGGGCTGTCCGGCACCGCGCATCTCCCATTCACCCCCCACATCCCGAGGACTCGCTCCGCTCCGCGCCTCAGGATGCGGGGATGGAGGGAAGGGGGAGTGTCAAAACCGTCAGGTCTCGACGAGGCCGGCGCTCGATTCCGACAAGCCATGCCCGTGCGGCTCGGCCAGATAGGCCTCCGAGCGCATTTCGATCAAACGGGAGACGGTGCGATCGAATTCGAAGGCCTCACGGCCGTCCGTCGCGGTGTAGAGCCCCGGCGGCTCGGCCTCGGCCGAGGCGACGAGCTTCACCTTGGCGTCGTAGAGCGTATCGACCAGCGTGATGAAACGCTTGGCCTCGTTGCGCTCGGCCTCGCCCATCACCGGAATCCCGGAGACGATCAGTGTGTGGAAGGTGACGGCGAGCGCCATGTAGTCGGAGGCGCCCAGCGGGTTGCGGCACAGATCGTCGAAGGTGAAGCGGGCCACGCCCCCCGCCTCTTCCGGCACCGTCACCGTGCGGCCCTTCACCCGGATCGTGCCGGGGCGGCCCTTCGCCTTGCCGGTGAGCCCGCGGAAGGCGGCGTCGAGGGCTTCCGCCGCGGCGGCATCCGCGGGCACATGGTAGACCGAAGCGCCGCCGAGCTTCTCCAGGCGGAAATCCGTGCGGGAATCGAGGCGCAGAACGGTCACGCGCTCCTTCAGCTCCGCCACGAAGGGCAGGAACAGGGCGCGGTTGAGCCCGCCCTCGTAGAGCCGGTCGGGTTCGACATTCGAGGTGGCCACCACCGTGACGCCGTGCCGGAACAAGGCCGCGAACAGGCGGCCGAGGAGCATCGCGTCGGCGATATCGGTGACGGTGAACTCGTCGAAGCACAGGAGCGTGGCCTCCGCCGCGAGCGCCTCGGCGACCGGCGGGATCGGATCGTCGCCCTTGGCCTCGCCGCTCTTCACCGCCTGCCGATGGGCATGGATGCGCTCGTGCGCGTCGGCCATGAAGCCGTGAAAATGCACCCGCCGCTTCGGACCGGGTGCCGCCTCGTGGAACAGATCCATCAGCATGGTCTTGCCGCGGCCGACCGAGCCCCAGACATAGAGCCCCTTGGTCGGCTCCGGCCCGTCGTCCTTGCGGCCGAACAGCCAGCCGAGCGCGCTGCCCTTCTTCGCCCGCCGCCGCCGCGACAGGGCCTGCACCAGGTCGTCGAGAGCCGTCACGAGGCGCATCTGCGCCGGGTCGCGCTCGATCGTCCGGGCGGCGACGAGGGCGTCGTAGCGCTGACGCACCGGGCCGGGGGAGACCGCGCCGGCGACGGCGTGGTCGGAAGGGGCGAGCTTGTCCGTGGGCATCCCGGGCCGCGTCGATGAGCGGCCCTCTCCGGCCGAAGGGTCTCCTAGTGCCGCGCCCTCCGGCCCGGATCAAGCCGAACGGCCGCCGCGGACCGGGGAGTGCCGCCCGAGGCGGGCCGTCGTGGCGTGCCACGTCATGATCCGGTGATCCGTCTCCCGAGGCCCGAGACGCGGGCGCCGCCGGCTCGGGGGCAGACCGGCGCGCACAGGGCAGCCATGCAGCCCAACCGGCCGATTCGGTATTTTGCTGCATTGCAACAAATCCGGTTCGTCGCCAGTTTCCGCCCTGGGAGGGGGAGCGTCGCCGCCATCGACATGCGTCGAGCAGGCACTGAAGTGAAGTCGCGTCTCATGTCCTTATCGGACGTTTCCTCCCGCACCCCGCCCGCCGCGGGGACGATCTGCCGCCGTCTCTGGCCGAGCGACGCCGCTGCCGTGCGGGCGCATTTCCTGCGCCTCGACCCGGAAGCCCGCGCGAGTCGCTTCATGGCCGCCCTCGGCGACGGCGCCGTGGCGGCCCATGCCGACCGCGCGATGCGGGCGCCGGGGCTGATGTTCGGCCTCTTCGTCGACGGCGTCCTGCGGGGATTGGCGGAACTGCGTCCCCTCGGCGTCGAGGGACGGTCGGGCCGGTTCGGCGTCCGGGCCGAGGGCGCGCTCGCCGTCGAGCCGGGCTTTCGCCGGGCCGGTCATGGCGGCCTGCTACTGGAGCGCCTGGCCGAAGCCGCCCGGAACCGCGCCGTGCGCGAACTCCACCTGCGCTGCCTGCCCGCGAACGCGGCGATGCGGCGCCTCGCCGGCCGTCTCGGCGCGGAACTTCGCCTCCGCGACGGCGAGAGCGAGGCGAAGCTGCGCCTCACGCGGCCGACGATGCTCTCGCTCTGGCGGGAGGGCGTGGAAGGGATGCTCGATCTCGGGCTCGCCGCGGCGGCGGCCCCGGCCCCGCTGCCGCGGGCCGCATAGGAATTGCGGCGTCAGGCCGCCTCGCCGGGCCAAGCCACGATCCGCTCGACATACTCCTCTTCCGAGAATTCCTCCTCGTTGCCGGAGACGCGTCCGCGCACGGAGATGCCGGCCTCGTGGACACTGGCCCTGCGCCCGGAGATCAACGGGTGCCAGCCCGGCAGGTCGCGGCCCTCGCGCACGAGACGGTAGGCGCAGGTCGGCGGCAGCCACGGGATCTCGCGCACGGCCTCCGGGGTCAGCCGGACGCAATCCGGCACGCGCTTGGCCCGGTTGCGGTAGTCGCGGCAGCGGCAGGCATGGGCGTCCAGCAGGGTGCAGCCGATATCGGTGTGGTGGATCTCGCCGGTATCGTCGTCCTCGAGCTTCAGGAGGCAGCAGCGACCGCAGCCGTCGCACAGGCTCTCCCACTCCGCCGGGTTCATTTCTTCGAGGGTCTTGGTCCGCCAGAACGGCCCCTCGCCGCGCTCCGCCATGATCTCGGCGCCTCGCCCTGTTTCGTCACGTTCCATTCCGGGACGGGGCCCCTCCTGCCGCATGGCGGGGGAAGGGGCAAGCGCGGCCGCTCCATGATTCGCCGCCGTCACGACGGGGCCGCGGCGATCCGGCGCCCGCCCTCCGCCACACCTGTGCCCGGATCGACGGTGAGGTTGGAGCCGGATCGACCCCGTTAAGGTTAAGTGAAACTCAAGACCCACCGGATGGGCCGGCGGTGCGGACGATGCGTTCCTTAACGGATACGAAAGCTCGCAGCCTCGCCCCTGTCCTGATACAGAACGTGGGGGGATCGTCGCGGACGGAAGGCCGGGTGCTCCAGGCCGGCCTCGAATGGAAGAAGAGCGGATCAGCCCGTGCGCCTGCCCAGCCTCCAGTCGCTGAAGACACGGCTCTCCCGGGGCGCGCTCGCCTTCGATGCCTGGGTCAATGCCGGGCTCTACGAGGGCGGCCATTCCACCACCGAAGCCTATGAGCGCTTCCAGGCCCGGATGCAGATCTTCGCCTTCCGTGGTTGGAAGCGCGTCGCCCTCGATCTGACCAGCGAGGGCATCACCATCGGCACGGCCGGGGCGATGCTGCTGCTGTTCCTGGCCCAGCCCGCCTTCAACCTCACGAGCGACAACTGGCTGAAAGCCCAGGATCTCGCCGTCACCTTCCTCGACCGCTACGGCACCGAGGTCGGGCGGCGCGGCATCAAGCACGACGATTCGCTCAAGTTCGACGACTTCCCCGAACTGATGATCAAGGCGCTGCTCTCGACCGAGGACCGGCGCTTCTACGAGCATTACGGCATCGACCCGATCGGCACCGCCCGCGCGCTCGTGTCGAACTCGTCCGGCAAGGGCGGGACGCAGGGCGGCTCGACGCTGACCCAGCAGCTCGCCAAGAACCTGTTCCTTTCCAACGAGCGCTCGCTGGAGCGCAAGGTGAACGAGGCGTTCCTGGCCTTCTGGCTGGAGAGCCACCTCACCAAGAACCAGATCCTCAAGCTCTATCTCGACCGCGCCTATATGGGCGGCGGCACCTTCGGCGCCGTGGCGGCGGCCGATTACTATTTCGGCAAGCGGCTGCAGGACGTGACCCTGGCCGAGGCCGCAATGCTGGCGGGCCTGTTCAAGGCGCCGACGAAGTACTCCCCCAACGTCAACCTGCCCGCCGCCCGCGGCCGGGCGGTGGACGTGCTGCACAACATGGTCGAGGCGGGCTTCGTCACGGAGGGCCAGATCCAGACGGCCCTGCGCAACCCGGCCACCCCGGTCACACGGACCCGCGACATCACCGCCGACTACTATCTCGACTGGGCCTTCAACGAGGTCCGGCGGATGGCCGATGCCGGTAAGCTGCGCTCCGACCGGGTGCTGACCGTCAAGACGCCGCTCGATCTCTCCATCCAGAGGTCGGCCGATCAGGCGGTCGAAGGCATGTTGCGGCGCCTCGGGGACCAGTACGACGTGGACGAGGCGGGCGTGGTGATCCTCGATCCGGACGGGGCGCTCCGGGCGATGGTCGGCGGGGCCGATTACGGCGAGAGCCAGTTCAACCGCGCCACCGACGCGCTGCGCCAGCCCGGCTCCTCGTTCAAGCCCTACGTCTACGCCGCGGCCCTGGCCTCGGGCCTCTACAAGCCGGATTCGCCCGTGGTCGATTCGCCGGTCTGCGTCGGCAATTGGTGCCCGCAGAATTACGGCCGTTCCTATTCCGGCCGCCAGCCGCTGTGGCTCGCGGTGGCGAAATCCGTCAACACGATCCCGATCAAGATCACCACGGCCATCGGCAAGGGCATGGGCATCACCCACGAGTGGAATGCCGCCAAGGCGGGGCGCGCCAAGGTGATCCAGCTCGCCAAGGCGATGGGCGTGACGACGCCGCTGACCGACACGCCGTCCCTGCCGATCGGCGCCACCGAGGTGACGGTCATGGATCAGGCCGCGGGCTTCGCCGTGTTCGCCAATGGCGGTCGGCTCGCCAAGCCGTACGCCGCCGTCGAAGTGAAGAATTCGAGCGGCGAGGTGATCTACCGCCACGCGGACGAGAAGCCGGTCCAGGTGCTGTCGTCCCAGGTCACCGCCGACATGAACTACATGCTCAACAAGGTGGTCGAGGAAGGCACCGCGCGCAAAGCCCAGATCGAGGGCGTGAAGGTGGCGGGCAAGACCGGCACGACCAACGGCTACCGCGACGCGTGGTTCGTCGGCTACACCGGCAATTATGTCGGCGCCGTCTGGTACGGCAACGACGACCACAGCCCGACCAACAAGATGACCGGCGGTTCGCTCCCCGCGATGACGTGGCACGAGATCATGGCACCGGCGCATCAGGGCATCGAGCTGAAGCCGATACCGGGGCTGAACGACCGCAAGGGCAGCCCCCAGGTGGCCCAGGCCGAGACGACGGGTGCGGCGGCGAGCGCGGGCGGACGGCTGTCGCGCCGCTCCTTCGAGGTCCTATCCGGCCTCAACGGCCTGTTCCGCAGCGTCGAGGCGGAGCGGTCGGCCGCGACGCAGCCGGGCACGGACCGGCCGGCGCGCCAGGGCGCCCTCGGCACGCAGCGCCAAGTGCCCGGTCTCGCCCCGGTCGATGTCGCCGAGGGCGCCCGCGCCACCGGCTTCGGAACGCCCTGAGCGCTCCGGCATGGACATGCAGGCACCGACCGGATCCGGCCCGGCGGCCCGGACGCCCGCACGGCGGGGGACGCTCTCCGGCCTCGGCGCGCATCTGCGCGGCGCGGTCTCGCGCAGCTCGCGGGTCGGGCTCGTCGTCTACGCGCTGACGCTCGGCGGCATCCTCGGCCTCGTCAGCGCCGACTACGCCACGAGCGGCGGCTACCCCTTCGGCGGCACCGCGATCGGCAGCTGGACGGCTTGGCCCAAGGCCGGGTCCCTGGATGCGGACCCCTATTCGCGTGCCGTCAACGCGCGGCGCGGCGACATTCCCCTCGCGGTCGGCGAGGGCATGCTGCTCACGGCCGCCGTGGACGATGACGGCCGGGCGCTGGACGCCGCCTGCACCTACCGGCTTTCGGGCATGACGCCCCCGGCCCGCGCCTGGACGCTCACCGTCACCGGCCGCGGCGCCACGGAGCAGGCGCCGATCCGCGAGGGCTTCACCTCCACCGAGATCCTCCGCGAGGCCGACGGACTGTTCGCGATCCTACTCTCCCCCGAGGTCCAGCCCGGCAATTGGCTGCCGATGCCGCGCCCGCGCGGGCCGGTGCGCCTCGCGCTGCGCCTCTACGACACGCCGGTGGCCGCGAGCGTCAGTTCGCTCGACCGGGACAGCCTGCCGGCGATCGCGCGCGTGGGATGCGCCCGATGAGACGGGGCCCGTTCCTCCTCGCCACCGCCGCCGGGCTGGTGCTGGCCGGCCTCGTCCACGTCGCGACCGTGCTGGCGATCCCGCGCTTCGCGGAGAGCGACGCCTTCTCCCGGGCGCAGGCCTCCGAGACCCTCGACCACCCCTTGCGCATCCACGGATTGTCCGGCGAGGCCCCGCCGCAGGAATCCTGGTTGCCCAACCCCGATCCGGCGGTGTCGGTGGGCGTCTGCTCCTACGATCTCGACGATGGGCCGATGCGGGTCTCGGCCCAGGCGGGGACGCTGATGCTCTCGGTCTCGGTCCATGCCCGGCGCGGCGCCTTCTACGCGCTGACCGATCAGGCGGCGGTGCGCGGCGGCCTCGACCTCGTGGTGATGACCCGGGCACAGCTGGACGAGGCGCTCGCCAACGATGTCGCCGGCGAGGTGACCCGGGACGTGCGGATCGTCGCGCCCGCCCGCCGGGGCTTCGCGGTGGTCCGGGTCATCGCCGCCCTGCCGAGCCAGCGCGCCGCCGCCGACGCCGCGGTCCAGGCGGTCGGCTGCACCATCGACAGTCCGGCCGAGCCGACGGCGGAGGACGGCAAGGGCTGATCATCCCGCCCCGCCCCCCGCGGCGGCGAGCGGGGCGCTCCGGCGTCGTTCGAAGCCCCAACGGTCCCGGTTCGCGCTATACTGCCCCGGTGCCGCCCGCCGCCCGCGTGCGGGCCGAGGACCGGACGCGCCGCGCCCATGGACGACCACACCGAATTCTGGTTCGCGGCGGGGATCGTCGGGATCGCCCTGATCCTGTCGGCCTTCTTCGCGGGCGCCGAGACCGCCTTCACCGCCGCTTCCCGGGCCCGGATCCTGGCTCTGGAGAATGCGGGCAGCCGGCAGGCTGGCATCGTCAACCGGATCCTGGCCGGGCGCGAGCGGTTCATCGGCGCGATGCTGATCGGCTACAACGTCGTCGCCATCGGCGCAGCGGCCTTCACCACGGGTGTCCTGGTCCATCTGTTCGGCAAAGTCGGCGTGCTCTACGCCACCGCCGCCCTGTCGGTGCTCGTCATCGCCTTCGCGCAGGTGCTGCCCAAGACCCTCGCGATCAACAATCCCGACCGGATCGCCCTCGCCTCCGCCCGGCCGGTCGCCTTCGCGGTGGGGCTGCTCGGGCCGTTGGCGCTCGCCGTCGAGGCGCTGGTGCGGATCCTCCTGCGTCCCTTCGGCCTGTCGATCGATGCGGGCCGCTCGATCCTCACGCCCACCGAGGAGATCAGGGGCCAGGTCGCCCTGCTCCACCGCGAGGGCGGGGTCGAGAAGGCGCAGCGCGACATGCTGGGCGGGCTGCTCGATCTCGGCGAGCTGACGGTGGCCGAAGTGATGGTCCACCGCACCAAGATGCGCACCATCGACGCCGGCCTCTCCTCGGAGGAGATCGTCCGGGCGGTGCTGGCCTCGCCCTACACCCGCATGCCGCTCTGGCGGGACAGCCACGAGAACATCGTCGGCGTGCTGCACGCCAAGGATCTGCTCCGGGCGCTGGATGCCGCGGGCGGCGTGGCGGCGGGCCTCAAGGTCGAGGCCTTGGCGCTGGAGACGTGGTTCGTGCCCGACACCACGACCCTGCGGGACCAGCTCAAGGCCTTCCTGAACCGCAAGACGCACTTCGCCCTGGTGGTCGACGAGTACGGCGAGGTGATGGGGCTCGTGACCCTCGAGGACATCCTGGAGGAGATCGTCGGCGACATCGCCGACGAGCACGATGTGGCCGTCTCCGGCGTCCGGCCGCAGGCGGACGGCTCGGTGCTGGCCGAGGGCAGCGTGGCGGTGCGCGACCTCAACCGGGCGATGGACTGGAACCTGCCCGATGCCGAGGCCACCACGGTGGCCGGCCTCGTGATCCACGAGGCCCGCGCCATCCCGGATGCCGGCACCGCCTTCAACTTTCACGGCTTCCGATTTCAGGTTCTGCGCAAGGCGCGCAACCGTATCACGTCGCTCCGCATCACGCGCCTCACCCCGATCCCGGCGGCCCGTCGGGAGGCGTGAGGCACCCAACCAGGCCCACCACCGGACGGCGCATTGGAGCCATCACCTGAGCGGGGGGTTGCGCTGCGCACAGTTTGATTGTGCCCTGCAAGATGTTCCTCTAATGTCTGGCACTTAGGTCTGTCGCACGCTGTCCGCCGCGCGATCATCCCGGCCTTCGCGCATTTCCGGCGTGTTGGGCTGATGTTCGTGCGGTTCGTCGTGCGTGCGCGGAGCCAGGCTCGCCTTCGGCGGGTTGGCACTTCCGGGGGCCGATCATACTTGAGGTGGTTCGCCGCCCGTGCCCTGCCGTGTTCGACTCACACCCCACGGAGATCGAGGCGGGACGCGACGCGTAGTGAGGATCGACGATGAGTGACCCGGGACGGGACGACCCGCAAAGACTGGACAATCAGCTCTGCTTCGCCGTCTACGCAGCAGCGCACGCCTTTGGCCGCGCCTATCGCAACCTGCTCGCCCATCACGAGCTGACCTACCCGCAATATCTCGTGCTGCTGGTCCTCTGGGAAGAAGAGGGCCTGTCGGTCAAGGAGATCGGTAGCCGGCTCTTCCTCGATTCCGGCACGCTCACGCCGCTGCTGAAGCGGTTGGAAGCCTCGGGTCATGTCCGCCGGGCTCGCGACCGGCCGGACGAGCGACAGGTCAGCATCTTCCTGACCGAGAAGGGGCGTGGCCTCAAGGGACAGATGGACTGCGTGCCCAACACGGTCGGCGGCATGACCGGCATGTCGCTGGCGGAACGCCGCACGCTGCTGGAGAGCCTCGCGATGATGCGCGACTCCCTGCATGTCGGTGCGGCCGGCACGGATGCCGTCGCCGAACACGGCTGATCGGAATCCTCGGCGCGGCGGACCTGCGTCCCAGTTCGACAAAAAAGCCGCCTCGAAACCGAGGCGGCTTTTCCGTTAGGCGCCGGACAAGAAATCCGGCGCAACGCGTCCGGTCAGGACTTGGTCTTGAGGTAGGCGATGATGTCGTCGACCTTCTTCTCGTCCTTGATGCCCGGGAAGACCATCTTGGTGCCGGGGACCTTCTTCTTCGGGTCGATCAGCCATTCCTTGAGGTTGGCCTCGTCCCAGGTGATGCCCGAGTTCTTCAGAGCTTCGGAGAAGGCGTAGCCGTCACGGCCCTGGCCGGCCTTCTCGCCGACGATGCCCTTGAGCTGCGGACCGACGCCGTTCTTCTCGAAGTTGTGGCAGGACTTGCAGGGCGCGAACGCCTTCTCGCCGGCGGCGGCATCGCCCTCGGCCTGGGCGGCGACGGGCAGAAGCAGCGCGAAAGCGGCGCCGAGGATCAGATGACGCATTGTCGTTTTCCTCCTTGGATGCGGCCGGTTCCGGCGCGCGCGTGCAGAGGTTTCGTTCCTGAGAAAGACCCGCACGGCCTTGGGCGATGCGGGCCCCGCGAGTTTCGCTCACCCTCCGCACGGTATGAGCGAAACCGAAAAGGCCCGGCTGCCTGCAGCCGGGCCCTCGGACCCTTTCGGGATCAGGACTTGGACTTGAGATAGGCGATGACGTCCTCGACCTTCTTCTCGTCCTTGAGGCCCGGATAGGCCATCTTGGTGCCCTTCACCTTGTTGGTGGCCGGGCCGATCAGCCATTCCTTGAGGTTGGCCTCGTCCCAGGTGAGCCCGGAATCCTTGAGCGCCTGCGAGTAGCTGTAGCCTTCGGCCGAAGCCGCCTTGCGCCCGACGACACCCTTGAGGTTCGGGCCGACGCCGTTCTTCTCGAAGTTGTGACAGGCCTTGCAGGGTGCGAACGCCTTCTCGCCGGCGGCGGCATCGCCCTCGGCCTGGGCTGCGATCGGCATCAGCACTGCGAGAGCGGCGCCGAGGATGAGGTGACGCATCGTGTTTTTTCCTCCGGGGGGCGACCCACGTGCCCCCGCTTGCGGCAGAGCTTCCTGCCTTAGAACAGATATAGACTAAGCTGTGCCACCGTCCAGTCGAGCTGACACCCGGTAACGCATGTCAGGCGCCTCAGGGTTCCGGCCCCCGCGCGACGGTACGGCGGCGTGCGCCGCCCGGCGTTTCGCGCTACACTCGATGTCTATTCGGCGCCCGATCCTGTCGAAGATGGCTGACGCAACGCGGACACGTGTGCGCAATCGCCTCGGCAAGAATCCGACTACGGTGCCCACAGAACAATTCGAGGAGATGCCGGCCATGTCGATCGCCTTTCCCACCCCCGATGCGGACGTCGTCGCCCGTCGCGAGGCGATCGTCGAAGGTTTGGCCGCGCTCGTCGCCCCCGAGGCGCTGGTGACCACCGAGGACGAGCGCCGCGCCTTCGAGACCGACGGGCTCACCGCCTACCGCAAGATGCCGCTCGCCGTGGTGCTGCCCTCCACGACCGAGGAGGTGTCGCGGGTCATGGCCTTCTGCCACGCCAACGGCGTGCGCGTGGTGCCGCGGGGGGCCGGCACCTCCCTCGCGGGCGGGGCCATCGCTCAGGAGGACGCGATCATCCTCGGCGTCGGCAAGATGACCCGCATCCTCGATCTCGATTTCGCCAACCGCACCGCGCGGGTCGAGGCCGGCATCACCAATCTCGCGATCTCGGGCGCGGTGGCGCATGAGGGCTTCTTCTACGCCCCCGATCCGTCCAGCCAGCTCGCCTGCACCATCGCGGGCAACATCGCCATGAATTCGGGCGGCGCCCATTGCCTGAAATACGGCGTGACGACCAACAACCTCATGGGCGTGACGCTGGTGACCAACGACGGCACCGTGGTCGAGCTCGGCGGCCAGCATCTCGATGCCGGCGGCTACGATCTGCTCGGCCTGATCTGCGGCTCCGAGGGACAGCTCGGCATCGTCACGGAGGCGACCGTGCGCATCCTGCGGGCGGCGGAGGGGGCCCGGCCCGCCCTGGTCGGCTTCTCGTCGGTGGAGGATGCCGGTGCCTGCACCGCCGCGATCATCGCCGCCGGCATCATCCCGGTCGCCATCGAGTACATGGACCGGGAGGCGATCCTCATCACCGACGATTTCTCGGGAGCCGGCTATCCGCGCGACGCCGCCGCGATGCTGATCATCGAGGTCGAGGGGTCGGACGAGGAATGCACCGACATGCTGGCCCGCATCGAGGCCATCGCGGCGCGCTTCAACCCGACCAGCATCCGGGTCTCGAAGTCGGAGGCCGAGTCGGCGGCGATCTGGAAGGGACGGAAATCCGCCTTCGGCGCCACCGGCCGCATCTCCGATTACATCTGCATGGACGGCACGATCCCGACCGGCCAGCTCGGCCCGGTGCTGGAGCGCATCGGTGCGATCTGCGCCGATCAGGGCCTGCGCGTCGCCAACGTGTTCCACGCGGGCGACGGCAACCTGCACCCGCTGATCCTGTTCGACATCAACAAGCCGGGCGAGTTGCAGAAGGCGGAGGCCGCGGGCGACGCGATCCTCAAGCTCTGCGTCGAGGTCGGCGGTTGCCTCACCGGCGAGCACGGCGTCGGCATCGAGAAGCGCGAGCTGATGCGTTTCCAATACGCCCAGGAAGACCTCGAGCAGCAGATGCGGGTGCGCAACGTGTTCGACCCCGCTTGGCTGATGAACCCCGCCAAGGTGTTTCCGCTGGAGGGCCGGGTGGCCGCCTGAGGGTTGCGCGGATGCCCCGTTACTTCTTCCACACCCGGATCGGCGACGCCCTCCTCACCGACGAGGAGGGCGTGGAGCTGCACGATCCCGACCATGCGTGGCGCGTCGCCCGGGCGACGATCCGCGAGAGCCTGTCCGAGGAACCCGATACGAGCCGGCTGATCACCGCGAGCCTGATCGTCGCGGACGCGTCCGGCGAGACGGTGTTCGAGTTTCCCTTCTCGGAAGCCGTCGATACACCGCCGGAGGGCGACGACACCCTCCACTGACGCCGGCGCGGGCCTTACCAGGTCGGGGCGGCGCGCTACCCCTCGGGCCCCAGCCGCTCGCAGCGGAACGCGCCGTAGCCGCTCCGCGCCAGCCGTTCGGCGAGGGCGGGCAGGAACTGTTCCGCCTCGGCGGCGAGCGTCCAGGGCGGATTGATGACGATCAATCCGGTGCCGGACAGCCGCGTCGGGTCGTCGGGCCGCTCGATCATGAGGTCGAGGCGCAGGGCCGGTCGCTCCAGACCCGCATCGAGCGCGGCGGCCATACGGTCGATCCCGGCGGGATCCTTGATCGGATACCAGCCCAGGAAGATCCCGGTCGGCCATTTGCGCGCGGCCTTGAGCAGGCTCGTGCCCAGCCGGTCGATCTCGCCGCGCTCCTCGTAGGGCGGGTCGATCAGCACGAGCCCCCGGCGCTCCGGCGGCGGGATCAGGGCGTTGAGGGCGGTCCAGCCGTCGAGATGCAGCACCTTGGTGCGGGAATCGCTGGCGTAGCGCGCGGCGAGCGTGGCGGCATCGACCGGGTGCAGCTCGACGAACACGCCCTTGTCGCCCGCCCGCAGGGCCTCCCGGATGATCGCGGGCGAGCCCGGATAGACCGTGGCGCCGTGTCGGGCCCGCACCGCCGCCAGGGCCTCCCGGTAGGGAGCGAGAAGCGCCTCGATCGCGGGCGGAAAGGGCGTGTCGAGCCGGCCGATCCCGTCATGCCACTCGCCGGTGCGCCCGGCCTCGTCGGCGTCGAGATCGTAGAGCCCGATGCCCGCATGGGTATCGACGGCGCGGAACGGCTTCGGCTTGGCGGCGAGGTGTGCTAGCACCCGCACCAGCACGAGATGCTTGAGAACGTCGGCGAAATTGCCGGCATGGAAGGCGTGGCGATAGTTCACCGGACGGCCGGGGGCTCCGCCCGATCCTCGTTCCGTCGCGATCGGACCATGATGCCAGCTTTCCTGTTGCGCGGGTTCGGGGACGGGACGCCCGACGGGGACCGATCCGGCCGATGAGCCCGGCGCCGCCCATCGCCGTCACGGACCTCACCGAGCGCCGGACCATCGCCGTCGGGCGGGATCCCCGCATCGACGAAGCGGTCGTCGCCTCCTTCGGCGGCCAGAGCCCGTCCGCCCTCCTGAAGCAGGTTCCTTACCGCGGCACAACCCGGCCGATGCGGCTCGACGTGGTCACGATTCCCCGCGGCTGCCTGCTGTTCGGCCCCGGCGTCGACGGCATCGCCTTCACGGCCGAGGGGCGCCAGGTCCGCGAGACCGCGATGTTCGCCCGCGCCGATCCGACCTTGACGCCGGAGCGCCTTCAGGCGGCCCAGGACATCGACGAGGATTGGGTCACCGTCGTCGACTGCGCCTGGGACAATCACTTCCATCTCCTGATGCTGGCGCTGCCGAAGCTGCCGCTCGCCCTGGCGCAGCTGCCGGCGGCGGCGGCGGTGCTGCCGGCCCGCCGCTCCGAGGCCCCCGGGGATGGCCCGGCGATGCTCGACCAGCTTCTCGCCCTGAGCGGGCAGGCCGGACAGGTCCGCTGGGTGCCGGACGGCCTCTACCGGCCGCGCAACCTTCACCTGATCTGGCCGAACCACGACCAGCCCGCCGCGCTCCACCTGTTCGACGAGACCTTCGACACGTTCGCGACCTTGGTCCGGGCCGTGCCTCCGGAGTCGGCCCGGCCGCTCCCGCGGCGCATCTTCATCGAGCGGGTGCGCGATTCCCGCCTGCTCGATCCGCGGGCGATCTGCACCCTCGACCGGCATCTCGCCCTGCACGGCTTCAAGCGGGTGCAGCTCGAACGGCTCACCATGGCCGATCAGATCCGCCTGTTCGCCGGGGCGAGCCACGTGGTGGCGGCCCATGGTGCGGGGCTCAGCAACATCGTGTTCGGCGGACCGCATCTGCGGGTGCTGGAACTGAATCTCGACCTCGACGGCCAGGGCGCGCTGCGACCGTGGTTCCTGATCCTCGCGGCCAAACGCGGGCAGCACTACCAGTACCTGAACGCCTCGGCCTGCGAGCTCGCCGACCTGCCCCTCGGTCTCGCCTTCGACCGGCTGATGGGAACCAGACGCCAGGCGATACGGCTAGGGCTGACCCGGCTGCGCCACCGGCTCGGCCGCATCATCTCGCGCCTGATGCGACGGGCCTGACGCAAGCCGATGCTCGGGAGCACGATGCGGAACAGGGAATCCTGTTTTCCGAAATCATCGTGCGGCCACAGAGAGATAGAGCGTGCGGCTCTGACCGAGAAAAACAGAGCGCCCTAGCGTGCCGCCTCGATCGTCACTTCACCCGCGCGGCAATTCTGGCGCGCCACCTCCGGGCAGGGGGTGAAGCCGCGCAGGTCCTTGGAGAAGCAGATCCGCACCTCCTGCAGCTGCCCCCGGCGGCAGGTCACGGACATCATGTCGGGGCGCAAGCCCCGGTTGGCCGCGACGAACTGCCGGGCGATGTCGATCGGCGCGGTCTGGATCGTGCCGCTCGGCTTCACGAAGGCGTCGGGGACCGTCACCGCCTCGCGGGCGGTCTTCACCGCCTTGAAATACGCGACCGGATCGAGGCCGGAGCAGGTGCCGTGGGTGCGCCATTCGTGGCGGGCAAGCCCCTCGCTCGGCATGATCTCGCCCGCGGCCTCGACGGCGTTGCGGGTGAGCGAACGCTCGACCGCGGAGCAGTTCGAGGGATAGCCCCGCTGATATTGCGGCCAGAGACCGTGAACGACGAAGCCGAGCCCGCGGCCGGGGGCGCATTGGCCGTCGCGGTCGCGGCGCGCCCCCTCTCCGTCGCAATAGGTCGGCGACCAGGACAGGGCGAGCACGTAGAAATCGAACGCCCCCGGCTCGCCGCCGCCGCCACCGCGGCGGAACCCGCCGAAATCCTGTGCCCCCGCGGCGGGGGCGAGCGTCAGCGCCAGGGCGAGCGCGGCGAGGGAGCGGGCGAGCATGGAGGTCTCGAAAGCGCGGATCGGCGACCGGACGATGCCGGGCCGCGAGCGCAAGTCAAGCGTGTGCCCGCGCGCGTCGCTGCCTCGTCGTCAGGGCCGGGCCATCCGGCAGGCGGTGGCATAGGCGTAGGCGAGATTGCGGTCGAGGCCGTGGACGCAGAAATCGACGCCCCAGGACGCACCGATGAAGCCCATGCTCTCGCGCACGGAGTAATCGACCTTGCGACGCACCCCATCGGAGGTTGTGGCGACCGCCGAGCAGTAGCGCCGGGGGATGAAGTCGACGCCGTAGGGCCGCCATGCGGTGCGCTCGATCCGCTCGTAGGAGAGGATCGTCAGCGACGAGTTCCAGAACTTCGCCTCCTTCTCGGCGAACTGGGTCGAGACCGTTTCCAGCACCTCGGCATCCTGGCAGCCGGGAATCTGGGCATCGTAGGGGAAGGTCTGCTCCTCGGCGGGCGAGATCTCTTCGCGGCCGGAGCGGGCGAAGGCCGGGACCACGGAGGAGACCGTGACGAGGCCCAACGCCAGGACGGCGAGGGGAAGGTTCGGGCGCATGCCGGTCGGGTCCGCCTGTTGAGGATGGCGAAAGACGATGACGGGCGGCGCTCCCAAGTCAAGCTTATGCCGGGTGGAGCGGTCGTTTTGGCAGCGGTTGGGGTTTGGGGGGCACAGTGCCGGAACGCCTCAGGGACGCCCCTCCCCCCTCATCCTGAGGTGCGGAGCGAAGCGCCGCCGCCCCAGGATGAGGAAAGTGGGTGGGACGCCGTTTCGATGTCGGCATGCCGAACCGCTTGAACGGCCTCAGTAGATCGGCTCGTCCGAGGGGCCGTGCGCGGGCATCGCCTCCGCCTCGTCCTCGGCGGCGGGGGCGGCGGCCACGCGGGGCCGGGCCGGAGGCGGCGCGGCGGCGTAGGCCGAGGGCGCTGAGGGGCTCGGGCTCCGCGCGAAGCGGGCGCCGCCATTCCGCGACGAGGTCGGCGACAGGCCGTAGGGATCGTCTTCCTCCACATCGACCGGTGCCTGGGGCGCCGCCGGCTGGCGCGCGGGCGGGCGGGGCGTCGCCATCGGCCGCGGCGTGCCGTCGGCGGCGTAGAGCTGCGACTCGAACTTGAGCAGCGGCTTGCAGACGCGCCTCAGGCCCCGCGGGTCGTGGCGGGCGAGATCGACGTGGATGTGGTCGTAGTGGAACACGTTCGACCCAGGCGCCAGCACCGTGGTGAAGCGGGCGCAGGCCCCGACGAAGACCTCGCGCAGAAAACCCTGCTCGGCTTCGGTGCCGCGCCATCCGCCCTTGACGGTGATGACGTGGCCGTCGGCCAGGGTGAAGGACATGATGTCGACGGCGTTGCCGAAGGAATGCTCGGACAGCTTGGCGCCGACCTGATTGTTGCGCCCGCGGCAGGAATAGGAGCCCGCGTTGATCTCGGCGACCGGCACGCCGAAATAGAGATTGGCGGCGGGCTGGATCGTGTCGGCGAGCCACGCCTCGGCCTCGGCCAAAGCCGGGCAGGCCAGCGTCATCCGCTGCTTGAGCGCGACGGTGCCGTTGCCGAGCCGGGTCACCCGGAACGGCTGCTGCATGCCGCAGGGGCCCGGCCCGTCGATCTCGCGCGCCAGCGAGACCCACGAGGTCGGTTGAACCAGCTTCCGGGCGATGCAAGCCTGCTCCGCCTGGTCGCGCCACGCCTCACGGCGCTCGAAGCGGTTGATCGCGCAACCGGTGAGGCCCGCGCCGAACAGCGCCAGAGCCGAGAACGCAAACACTTTACGCCACATGAGGCGACGTTGCGCGCCTTTCCGTAAATGCTCCGCTAACGATGCGGACGGACGCGTCCGGACCGTGGCTCCGGCGCATCGCCCCTGTGGAGCGGTGTTGACAGGACGGGCGCCCGCGCCCCACCCCGGGAGCATGATCTCGCTTCTCGATCTCCGCGCCCGCATCGAGTCCGGCACCCTCTCGCCGGACGCGGCGATCCGCGGGGCCCGCGCGGCGATCACGGAGCGCGACGGAAGCCTCGGCGCGATCCTCCGCACCGCACCGGAGGGCCCCGTTCCGGCGGAGGGTCCGCTCGCCGGCATCGCGGTCGGCATCAAGGACATCATCGACACCGCCGACATGGCGACCGAGCACGGCTCGCCGATCCATGCCGGCTGGCGCCCCCGGGCCGATGCGGCGGTGGTGGCGCGGCTCAGGGCGCTCGGTGCCGTGCCGCTCGCCAAGACCGCGACCACCGCCTTCGCCGGACTCGACCCGTGCGGGACGGCGAACCCGCACGATCCCGCCCGCACGCCGGGGGGCTCCTCTTCCGGCTCGGCCGCCGCGATCGCCGCTGGACTCCTGCCGCTGGCGCTCGGCACCCAGACCGGGGGGTCGGTGATCCGCCCGGCCGCCTTCTGCGGGATCGCGGCGATCAAGCCCTCGTTCCGGCTGATCCCGACGGTGGGGGTGAAGACCTTCTCCTGGGCCCTCGACACCGTGGGGCTGTTCGCCCGCGGCGTGCCCGACCTCGCCCGCGCGCTGGCCCTGATCGTCGAGCGGCCCGAGATCGAGACGGAGGTGCCGCCGGCGCCCCGGATCGCGCTCTGTCGCCAGGATTTCGCCGGCGAGGCCGATGCGGAGGCCCTCGCGGCGCTCGCCCGCGCGGGCCAGGCCGCCGAGCGGGCGGGGGCGCGCGTCTTCGACCTCGCGCTGCCGGACCCCTTCGCCCGCGCTTGGGCCGCCCATCCGACGGTGCAGGATTTCGAAGCCCGCCAAGCGCTGGCCTGGGAATATGCGACCCATCGCGCGGCGCTGCCGCCGGTGCTCGGGGCCCAACTCGACCGGGCGCAGGCGCTCACCGCCGCGCAGTACGACTCGGCCCGCCGGGACGCCCACCGGGCGCGCCGCCAGCTGAAGGACATGTTCGCGGACTTCGACGCGATCCTGACCGTGTCCGCCGTCGGCCGCGCGCCCGACCGCGCCACCACGGGGGATGCCCGCTTCAACCGGCTCTGGACGCTGATGGGTGTTCCCTGCGTCACCGTCCCGGTGCCCGGAGACGGATTGCCGCTCGGGGTTCAGGTGATTGCCCGCTTCGGGGATGACGGGCGGGCCCTGGCGCTTGCCGGGATGATCGAGGCAGCCCTGCGGATGCGGGATTAGGCGCCTTGGATCAGGCCGCCGCACGCGCCGAAACGGCGGCGCATATGCCCGATCACGGCGTCACCCTCGCCGAGGCGGCCCGCGTCTGGGCCCGGATCGCGCTCCTGAGCTTCGGCGGCCCGGCCGGGCAGATCGCGGTGATGCACCGCATCCTCGTCGAGGAGAAGCGCTGGATCGGCGAGGGGCGCTTCCTCCACGCGCTGTCCTTCTGCACCCTGCTGCCCGGCCCCGAGGCGCAGCAGCTCGCCACCTATATCGGCTGGCTGATGCACCGTACGGCGGGTGGGCTGATCGCGGGCGGGCTGTTCGTGCTGCCCGGCCTCGTCTCGATCATGGGTCTCAGCCTGATCTACGCGGCCTATGGCGGGGTCGGGATCGTCGGCGGCCTGTTCTTCGGCCTCAAATGCGCGGTGCTCGCCATCGTGCTTCAGGCGGTGGTGCGGCTGGGCGCCCGGGCCTTGCGCAACGGCGCGATGCGCGGGATCGCCGCCGGTGCCTTCGCGGCGATCTTCCTGTTCGACGTGCCGTTCCCGCTGATCGTGCTGGCGGCGGGCTTCATCGGCTATGCGGGGACGCGAGCCGGGGCGAAAAGCTTCCGCACCGGCGGTCACGGCAGCGCGGCGGAGAACGGCCTGGCCGATGCCGACAGCCTGCTGGGCCTCGGCGTGCCGGCCCATGCCCGGCCCGCTCCGCGCCGAACGCTGATGCTCTCGGCTGCGCTCCTGGCGCTCTGGCTCGGGCCGGTGCTGGCCTTGGTGATCGGACTCGGGACGAACCACGTCTTCAGCGCGATCGCGGTCTTCTTCTCCAAGATGGCCGTCGTCACCTTCGGCGGCGCCTACGCGGTCCTGGCCTACGTCGCGCAGGCGGCGGTCGACACCTATGGCTGGCTGAAACCCGGCGAGATGCTCGACGGGCTGGGGCTCGCCGAGACGACGCCCGGCCCGCTCATCATGGTGACCCAGTTCGTCGGCTTCCTCGGCGCCTTCCGGCAGGCGAGCGGGCTCGACCCCTACGTCGCGGGCGTGCTCGGCGGGCTGCTCACCACCTGGGTGACCTTCCTGCCCTGCTTCCTCTGGATCTTCGCGGGCGCCCCCTATGTCGAGGCCCTGCGGGGGAACCGGTCGTTGTCGGGCGCGCTCGCGGCGATCACCGCGGCGGTGGTGGGGGTGATCCTCAACCTCGCGGTCTGGTTCGCGCTGCACCTGCTGTTCTCGGAGATCCGCAGCCTGCATCCGGGTTTCGGGCTGCGGCTCGACATCCCGGTCTGGTCGAGCCTGAACGGGCCGGCGCTGGTCCTGAGCGCCGCCGCGATCCTGGCGGTGTTCCGCTTCCGCGCAGGCGTGATCCCGACGCTGCTCGCGGCCTCCGCCGCAGGCGTCGGGCTGCATCTGGCTGGAATCGCCTGAAGCGTATCTCCCGCTCTCCCCCCTTCATCGTGAGGGGCTTGGGTGGGAGGGGGCGTTCGAGCAACCGCTCAACCCGCCTTGCCCGACACCCCCGCCTGCTCGAAGGTTGCCATGTCGCGGTGGCAGGCGAGCGCGCCCTTGAGGAGGCTCATCGCCAGGGCGGCGCCGGAGGCCTCGCCGAGGCGCATGCCCAGCGACAGGAGCGGTTCGAGCCCGAGCCGCTCCAGCACCTCCGCATGGGCGCCCTCGGCCGAGAGATGGCCGGCGACGCAATGGTCGAGGGCGGATGCGTCGAGGGCGTGCAGCACGGCGGCCGCGGCGGTCGCCACGTAGCCGTCGAGCACCACCGGCACCCGCTGGAGCCGCGCGGCGAGGATCGCGCCGGCCATAGCGGCGATCTCCCGGCCGCCGAGACGGGCGAGCACCTGGAGCGGATCGTCGAGATGGCCGGCATGGGTCTGGAGCGCGAGGCGCACGGCGTCCGCCTTGCGGGCGAGGCCACCCGCATCCACCCCCGTACCGCGCCCGACCCAATGGGCCGGATCGCCGCCGTAGAGCGCGGCGTAGATCGCCGCCGCGACGGTGGTGTTGCCGATGCCCATCTCGCCGATGGCGAGGCCGTCGGTGCCGGCGGCGACCGCCTCCATGCCGAAGGCCATGGTGGCGACGCACCCCTTCTCATCGAGCGCCGGGCCTTCGCAGATATCGCCGGTCGGCAGATCGACGGCGAGGTCGAACACCCGGAAGCCGAGGCCGTAGGCGGCGCAGAGCTGGTTGATCGCGGCCCCTCCGGCCGCGAAATTGTCGAGCATCTGCCGGTTGACCTCCGGCGGGAAGGCCGAGACGCCGCGGGCCGTCACTCCATGACTGCCGGCGAATACGCAGACCAGCGGCCGGTCGAGGGTGGGCTTCGCCTTGCCCTGCCACGCGGCCAGCCATTCCACGAGGGTTTCGAGCCGCCCGAGGGCGCCCGGCGGCTTGGTCAACGTTGCATCGCGGGCCCGGACCGCGGCGACGGAATCCGTGTCGGGGCCGGGCATCTCGGCGATCAGGCGGCGGATATCGGCGAACGGCGCGGCGTTCTCGGTCATCGCAGGGAGCCTCGGCTGCCGAAAATTGCGGCGGGACGGCGGATGGGGCGCGTAGCGGGCGCGGACCCGCCAGCGCTATAGAAGCGTGCGGGCCCGCGGTACAGGCGGCCGTGCCCGCGCGCCGCATCGGCAATGGGCGCAGCGCCGCCTCGGGGAGCCGGAATGGTCGAGCGCAGTGGCGGCGATCCCGGCCCTCCCTTTCCCGGCGCGGATTGGGTCTACGACCTCGCCGCCTGCCTGCGCTTCTTCACCCGCCTGCCGATCCCGCCGCTGCCCGACGAGCCGGCCCCCTACGGCATCCCGGATTTCCGCACCGTGCCGCGGATGCTCCCCATCGCGGCCCTGCTGCTGGCGCTGCCCGCCGCCCTCGTGCTGGTCCTGGCCTGGGAGATCCGGCTCGGCCCGTTCGTGGCCGCCGCCCTGGCCTTGGCCGCCCTCGCCCTCGTCACCGGCGCGATGCACGAGGACGGCCTCGCGGACGTGGCCGACGGCTTCGGCGGCGGTCGGAGCGCCGAGCGCAGCCTGGAGATCATGCGCGACAGCCGCATCGGCGCCTTCGGGGGCACCGCCCTGTTCCTCGGCTTGGCGCTCCGGGCCGCGACGCTCGCCACGCTGCTCGACCGCTCCGGCTGGCTCGCTTCGGTCGCGCTTCTCTACGCGGCCTCCGTCTCCCGCAGCGCCGCCCTGGTCCCGATCGCGTGGCTGCCCCCCGCCCGGCCGGGCGGGGCGGGCGCCGCGGTCGGTCGCCCGAGCCAAGTGACCCTCGCGGTCGTCGGCGGTCTCTGCCTCGCCCTGGCCCTCGTCGGAGCGGCCCTGGGCCTGCCGCCGCTCGGCCTCGGTCTCGGCCTCGTCCTCGCGCCCGCCGCCGCCTTCGCCCTCTCGGCCCTCGCCCGCCGCAAGATCGGCGGCCAGACCGGCGACGTGGTCGGCGCCTGCCAGCAACTCGGCGAGATCGCGGTGCTGCTCGCCCTGGTGGGAGCGACGGCGTAGCGCAGCAGCCTTGCAGGGAAACGATCGTGCACGTATTTTCGCACGTATCATGAATGTGGAGGTCGGTGATGCCCCGATCCGGCTTCAAAGGCTCGATCACGACGACCGGCCGGTCCGAAGCGTTGCGGCTCGACAAGGCACTCTTCCGTGCCCATCCGGAATTTCGGCAGAAATCGAAGATCCGTGCCCATGTCCTCGGCCCGGGGACGATGCTGGTGACGCTCGAGGGTGACGCGACGGCGGGCGAGGAGGACAGCATCGAGCGCGATCCGGTGGTCGCCGCCTATCTTGCCTTTCTTGCGCGGGACATGGCTGCCCATCCCGAGCGCTTGCAGCCGTTCACGGAGGCGGAAGTTGCCCGGATCGAGGCGCTGACCGCGGGCGTGAGCGTCTCGGATGAGGAGACGATCCCGGACGACGTTACGCTGTGACGGACGGCTCTACACCGTTCGTCGTGCGCAACGGATGGACGCTGTTTCGCGCCGCCGCCTTCCGGGCCAGCATCGATCCGCTCGTGGCTGAGGTCGCGCGGCTGCCTGCCGCCGATCCGGACGGGTACCGCGCGCATCCGAAGGCGAAACTCCTCGCCCGCATCCACGACCTGATCTTCGAGGAAATCCCGCGCGATCCGAATGCGCCGGTCTATTCCCTGGGCAACACGCTCGGTCCGGCACACCGTCATTGGCGACGAGCAAAGTTCCTGCAGCGTTTCCGCCTGTTCTTCCGGTTCGACAGTGCGAGCCGCATCATCGTCTATGCCTGGGTCAACGATGAGAACACGCTGCGCAAAGCGGGCGGGCGCAGCGACCCCTACGCCGTGTTCGCCCGACGGCTCGATGCGGGCGACCCGCCCGACGGCTGGGACGCGCTTCTGGCCGATGCGAGCGCCCCGAACGCCCGCACGTCTTGATTCGCGGCCCCGCTCCGTCCCATCTGCCAGGGCCATGATCGTCCCCCTGTCTCCCAAGCCCTCCTCACCCTGCACCAAGGTCTGCGTGCTCGATGCGCGGAACGGCCTGTGCGAGGGCTGCGGCCGCACCCGCGAGGAGATCGGCCTGTGGGGCTCGCTGTCCGAGCCGCAGCGGCGCGCGATCATGGCGATCCTGCCGGAGCGGCTGGCCCGGGCCTATCCGGGGCGCGGGGCGCGCGTGCGATGAGGTGGATCGGGCTCGCGATCCTCGCCATCGGCCTCGTCGTCCTGATCGCCAACCACGAGGGCGGCCTCGTCATGGGGCTCGATTCCGATCAGCTCGCCGGCCTCGTCTCGCTCTCGGCGCTGCTGCTCCTCATCACCGCCGGGCGCTGGCGCCACGCCCTGGCCATGCCGGGGAACACGGTCCGGGCGGCCCTGATCTGGCTCGGCCTCGGGGCGCTCGCGGTCGGCGCCTATGCCTATCGCGACGACGCCCAGCGGGTCGGCGCCACCCTGATCGGGGCCCTGCGCCCCGGCACGGCCGTGGTCGGCCCCGGCGGCGAGGTCACGATCACCCGCCGCGCGGACGGCGATTTCGCGGTAATCGCCGAGGTGAACGGCCGCGCCGAGCAGCGCTTCGCCTTCGATACGGGGGCGAGCAGCGTGGTGCTCACCGCCGAGAACGCCGCCGCCCTCGGCATCCGCCCGGCAGAGGGCGACTACACACTCCGCGTGTCCACCGCCAACGGCATCGCGATGACCGCGCCGATCCGGCTCGATTCGATTCGGGTCGGACCGATCACCGAGCGCCAGGTCGACGCGGTGGTGAGCCGGCCGGGCGCGCTGACCGGCAATCTGCTCGGCCAGAGCTTCCTGACGCGCCTGCCCTCCTACGAGGTGCGGGGCGATCGGCTGATCCTCAGGAGCCGGTAGTCTCGGCGCCGGACCGCGCCGCATTCGCCATGGAGACCAAGACCTTGCGCAGGGACCCCATGTCCCGCACCGGCTCCGGGTAGGAGATGCGGGCGGTGCGGTCGCCGGCGAGCAGGTCCATGCCCTCCGGATCGAGTCCGGTCAGCCGCCACCCCGTGCCGGCCTCGCCGACGGCGGCCGCGTAGAGGGCGAGCGCGTCGGTGTGATCCTCGTTCATGTGCTCGACCGCGCCGCGCTCGCCCGACACCAGGGCCTCCGCCCCGGCGAGATCGAGGAGCAGCTCGTCCCGCGTCAGCGTCGCGGCCTTGGCAAAGCCCCCGTTGAGGTGGCCCGCATTCGGATCGAGGGCGAAGAAGCCGAAATCGGGGAAGTCGGCGTAGAGCTTGGCCTTGGGATGGCGGGCCAGGAACCGCTCGCGGATGCGCGGTTCGTCGGTGCGGGCGGCGCGGCCGGTCACGGTCAGGCGCGGATGGGCCAGCGGATCGCCCTTGCCGCCGACGGAGAACAGCAGCGAGCAGCGCGGGTCCTTGTCGAGGTTGCGCGTATGCGCCGAGAGCCGCGACATCAGCATCAAGGGCGTGCCGTCGTGGTCGGTCGCGATGGTGACGAGCGAGGCGAAGGGCGTGCCGTCCTGGGCGTCGAGCGTGGCGAGGGCACCCGCGCGCACGCCGCGCAGCAGCTGCCGGGCGAGCCCGATGGCGTCGAACGGCGCCTGCGCCGCGGGAAGGGGCTCGGCCGGGCCGCGCCGCTCGGGGGCCGGGGGCGTCGCGTCGTCGTTCATGAAAAACTCCCTCCCGGACGCCCGGATCCGTCGGCGCCCGGTTCGGACCCGAGCATAGCGCGTCGCGCCCGCGCCGCACGAGGGCGCGGGGCCTCCGGCGGGTGCGGCATCCTGCCGGAAAAGGCGGTGCCGGCGATCACGAACGCGCCGGTCCGTCACGGCCAAGCTTAGACCCCCGCTCGCTTTTTTCGAACGATGGTCGTAAAGGACGAGACCCGCCGCGGGGCATCACGACCGCTCCCGGCGGGTTGCGTGCCGCGCCGCCGCCCTTCCGCACGGGAGACGCGGCGCCGCGCCGTCCAGTCAAGGATTTCGCATGCCGACCATCGCCCTCGTCGACGACGACCGCAACATCCTGACCTCCGTCTCGATCGCGCTGGAGACCGAGGGCTACCGGATCCAGACCTACACCGACGGCGCCTCGGCGCTGGACGGCCTGCGCCACTCCCCGCCCGATCTCGCCATCTTCGACATCAAGATGCCGCGCATGGACGGGATGGAGCTTCTCAGACGCCTGCGGCAGAAATCGGACCTTCCGGTGATCTTCCTCACCTCGAAGGACGAGGAGATCGACGAATTGTTCGGCCTGAAGATGGGCGCGGACGACTTCATCCATAAGCCGTTCTCGCAGCGCCTGCTGGTCGAGCGGGTCAAGGCGGTGCTGCGGCGCTTCGCCCCCAAGGACGGGACGCCCGGCGCCCCGGCACGCGACGCCGACGCCGCCGCCGCCCGCTCCCTCGAGCGTGGCCAGCTCATGATGGATCCCGAGCGCCATACCTGCACCTGGAAGGGCGAGCCGGTGACGCTCACCGTCACCGAATTCCTGATTCTCCAGGCGCTGGCGCAGCGCCCCGGCGTCGTGAAGAGCCGCAACGCCCTGATGGACGCGGCCTACGACGATCAGGTCTATGTCGACGACCGCACCATCGACAGCCACATCAAGCGCCTGCGCAAGAAGTTCAAGGTGACCGACCAGAGCTTCGACATGATCGAGACGCTCTACGGCGTCGGCTACCGCTTCAAGGAAGGTTGAGCGCCCATACGCAAGCCCAAGGCCCCGATTTGAAGGCCCGCCCGCGGATGCTCGCTCCCTTGTCCCGAGACCCCGATTCCCAGGGCGGCGCCCGCCGCCATGCCCTGGTGCGCCTGCTCGAATCCTTCGCCCGTCCGCCGCTGACCTGGCCGCGGGACCTGTGGAACGCGGTGGGACAGCGCGCCTCGTCCAGCCTGACGCGCCGCATCGTGGTGCTCAACCTCGTCGGGCTGATCGTCCTGCTGTTCGGCTTCCTGTACCTGAACCAGTTCCGCCAGGGCCTGATCCAGTCCCGGGTCCAGAGCCTGCTGATCCAGGGCGACATCATCTCCCTGGCCATCGCGGCCCAGGCCTCGGTCGACACCGACACGATCCGGGTCGATCCCGACAAGCTGCTGCAGCAGCAGGCGGGCGAGGGCCGCGACTTCGACGACGACCCGTCCTCGCTGGCCTTCTCGCTCAATCCGGAGAAGGTCGCGCCGCTGCTGCGCCGCCTCGTGACGCCGACCGGCAACCGCGCCCGGGTCTACGACCGTGAGGGCAGCCTCCTGTTCGACACCCGCTCGCTGTCCGCCCGCGGCGATGTCGGCCGAAACGAGACTGCGGTGCGGCCGCCGAAGCCCAATGTGCTGGAGCGGACCTGGGACTTCATCGGCACCCGCATTCTCGGCCTCGTCGTCAGCGAGCGCTCCGGCCAGGAGGAGGCGGGGCCGCAGGACGGGCGCGGCTTCCGCGAGGTCCAGGCCGCCCTGTCCGGGGCACGCGGCACCATCGCCCGGCGCAACGAGCGCGGCGAGACCATCGTCTCGGTGGCGGTGCCGATCCAGCGCTCGGGCTCGGTGCGCGGCGTCCTGATGGTCTCGACGCAAGGGGGCGATATCGATCGCGTCATCGCCTCCGAGCGATTCGGCCTGCTCCAGGTGTTCCTCGTGGCGGCGGCGGTGATGCTGGTGCTGTCGATCCTGCTGGCCGGCGCCATCGCCGGTCCGGTGCGCCGGCTGGCCGATGCCGCCGAGCGGGTGCGCCGAGGCATCAAGTCGCGCCAGGAGATCCCCGACTTCACCGCCCGCACCGACGAGATCGGCCATCTGTCCGGTGCGCTGCGCGACATGACCCAGGCGCTCTACCGCCGCCTCGACGCCATCGAGAGCTTCGCCGCCGATGTCAGCCACGAGCTGAAGAATCCGCTGACGAGCCTGCGCAGCGCGGTCGAGACCCTGCCGCTCGCCAAGACCGACGAGTCGCGCAGCCGGCTGATGCAGATCATTCAGCACGACGTGAAGCGCCTCGACCGGCTGATCTCCGACATCGCCGATGCCTCGCGCCTCGATGCGGAACTCGCCCGCGCCGAGGCGCGCCGGGTCGATCTCGGCAAGCTGCTGACCACCGTCACCTCGGTTGCCAACGAGCGGCGGCGGGCCAAGGCGGCCCTAATCCGGTTCGACATCGAGCGTCCGCCGGGCGATGTGGAGGATCCGTTCCGCATCATCGGCCATGACAGCCGCCTCGGTCAGGTCGTCAACAACCTGCTGGACAATGCCCGCTCGTTCTCGCCCCCCGGCGCCCAGGTGCGGGTGGCGCTGCGCCGCCTGAAGAACGAGGTCGAGTTCATCGTCGAGGACGAGGGCCCCGGCATTCCCGAGCACGCGCTGGAGCGCATCTTCGAGCGCTTCTACACCGACCGGCCCGAGCAGGGCTTCGGACAGAATTCCGGCCTCGGCCTGTCGATCTCGCGCCAGATCATCCAGGCCCATCACGGCACGATCCGGGCCGAGAACCGCCCCGGCCCCGCCGACGAGGAGGGCCATCCGACCGTGCGCGGTGCCCGCTTCACCGTGCGGCTGCCCGTGGCGCCCCGGGCCGACCGCTTCGGCGACGACCTCGCGGCGTGAGCGCCCCGACCGACGCGCTGACCCTCCACGCGAGCTGCGTCCTCCTCGGGGAGGCCGGCGTGCTGGTGCGGGGCCCGGCGGGCGCGGGCAAGTCGTCGCTCTGCCTCGCATTGCTCGACCGCGCCGCCCTGGAGGGACGCCATGCCCGCTTGGTCGGCGACGACCGCATTCGGCTGCAGGCCCGTCACGGGCGCCTCGTCGCGCGACCGCACCCGACGCTCGCCGGGCTGATCGAGATCCGCGGCCACGGTCTGCGGCGGCTCGCGGCCCATGCGGAGGCGGCGGTGCTGCGGCTCGTGGTCGATCTGGTCGAAGCGCCCGAGCGGATGCCCGCGGGACCGGCTGCGACGGAGCGTCTCCTGAGCGAGGGTCTTTTGGGGGTAAGCCTGCCGCGGCTGTCCCTTGCACGGGATCAACCGAGGGAATACCTGATTCGGGAGGCGCTCGACGCCAGCGTGGCCTTACGGACGCACCCGGCGGCTCTCGTGCCCGGTGAGGTCCGCGATGTGTAGCGCCGGTGTCACCGCCATGTCATGGTGAGGGCGTTGCGTCGAGCAATTCGCCGCGACCGGGTTGCGCTTCACCTTGCGCTGCACAAGATGGCGTCTCCGCTCACAGGGCGTCGGAACACGCTTCGATGATTGGAATGGTGCTCGTCACCCATGGCCTGTTGGCGACCGAGTTCAAGGCCGCCCTGGAGCATGTCGTCGGGCCTCAGAAGCAGATCGAGACCATCACGATCGGCCCTGAGGACGATATGGAATTGCGCCGCGGCGACATCATGACCGCGGTCTGTCGCGTCAATTCGGGCGCGGGCGTCGTCGTGCTCACCGACATGTTCGGCGGCACGCCCTCGAACCTCGCGCTATCGTGTATGAACGGCGGCCAGGTCGAGGTGGTCGCCGGGATCAACCTGCCGATGCTGATCAAGCTCGCCAGCGTGCGCGAGGCCGAGAGCCTTGGCGACGCGGTGCTCCATGCCCAGGAGGCGGGACGCAAGTACATCAACGTCGCCTCGCGGGTTCTGGCGGGCAAGTAGCCCCACCGGAATCGCCGAGACAGCGCCTTCCCTTCGCCCGAGAGCCGGCTTAACCACTCTGTCCCGATCCGGGAGGGAGCACGAAGGCTGATGAGCGAGAGCGTGGACGGCGAGATCGAGCCGGAGCCCGAGATCCCCGAGGGTGGGCTCTGCCGCATCCTGCCGATCATCAACCGCCGCGGCCTCCATGCCCGCGCCTCGGCCAAGTTCGTGCAGACGGTGGAGCGTTACGCCGCCGCCGTCACGGTGACCCGCGGCGGCGAGACCGTGGGCGGGCGCTCGATCATGGGCCTGCTGACCCTGGGTGCCGCCAAGGGCACCACCATCGCCGTGGTGGCTCTGGGGGACGATGCCGAGGCCGCCCTCGACGCCATCGAGGCCCTCTTGGCCGACAAGTTCGGCGAGGACGAGTAGGTCCGAGGTCTCGAGAGGGATCGTCCCTCTCGCGGGTCGAGGCGCGCGCCGAGGGCCGAACCCTCGCGTCAGCCCCCCGGAATCGCCAGCGGGTTGTCGGTGAGCGCGGCACGGTCCGGCGCGTCGATGGCCGGGCGGCCCAGGAAGGCGTCCCAGATCCGGCGCACGAAATCCGGGTCGAGATCGTGGACGATCATGACGAGCCGCGAGCGCCGGTCGTCGTCGGGCCAAGCCGGCAGCGTCACCGGGGCATGGACGACGTGCTGCACCCCGTGCACCACCACCGGCCGCTCGGGATCGTCGGCCAAAGCCACCAGCCCCTTCAGGCGCAGCAGCTTCGGCCCGTGCGCCGAGCGGACGAGATCGAGGAACATCTCGAAGGCCGGGCGCGGCACCGGCGTGTCGCTGGTGAGATGGAAGGCGCGGATCGCGGCATCGTGACGGTTCACGTCGTGATGGTGGTGGCCGTGATGAGCATGCCCGTGATGGGCGTGTCCTCCGGCATGGTCGTGATGATCGTCCGGCGCCTCCGCTCCGAGCCATGCCCGCACATCGCCGTGCTTGCCGTCGAGCCCGAACAGGCCGCCGAGAAGGCGCTCGGCCGGAACGTCCGGCCCCTGGATCGCCGCGCCCGGATTGAGGGCGGAGAGGCGCGCCGCGAGCGCCTCGGGCTCGGCCCCGGGAAGATCCGCCTTGGTCAGCACGAGATGGTCGGCCACCGCGGCCTGCCGCCGGGCCTCCGGGTGGGCATCGAGGGTGGCCTGACCGTTGACCGCGTCGATCACCGTCACGACGCCCTGAAGCTGGAAGCGCAGCGACAGGTAGGGATGGTAGATCAGGGCGTGGAGGATCGGGGCGGGATCGGCGAGCCCGGTGGTCTCGATGACGATCCGGCGGAACGCGCCGATGCGGCCGTTGTCCCGGCGGCGCAGCAGATCCTCCAGGGTGTTGATGAGGTCGCCGCGCACGGTGCAGCACAGGCAGCCCGCCCCGAGCAGGATCATCCCGTCATCGACCGTCTCGATCAGCAGGTGGTCGAGTCCGATCTCGCCGAACTCGTTGACGATCACCACCGTGTCGGCGAGCGCCGGATCGGCGAGCAGCCGGTTGAGGAGCGTGGTCTTCCCGGCGCCGAGGAAGCCGGTGAGGACGGTCAGCGGAATCGGCGCCGGGCGGCGGGGATCAGTCTGGGTCATGGGCCGACGTCCGGAAGCAGCGGCGACAGAGCCGCGATTCCACCCTCTCTACCGGACAAGCCGCGGCGGCGCCTCTTCCTCCGTTGCAGGGAGGGGACGGCGCCGGGTCGGGACAGGATCAGGCGTCGTCGTCCTTGCCCTTGGCCTTCTTCGCGGCGGGCTTGGCTTCGGTCTTCTTGGCGGCCGGCTTTGCCTCCGACTTGGCCTCGGGCTTCTTCGCTGTCGGCTTCTCGGCATGCTTGGGCGCAGCCTTCGCCGGCGCTTCGGCGGCGGTGTAGGCGCTGGCGGCGGCGGGCACCTTGTCCTTGGCGGCCGTCTTCGCGGCGGGCTTCGGCGCCGTCACGGCGGCGGCGCGGGCCTTGGCGGCCTTCTCCGCAGCGGCCTGCTTGGCGGCCTCGACCTTGGCGGCGTGGGCGGCCTTCGCCTCCTCGCGCTTGACGCGCACGGCTTCGAGCTTGGCATTGCGCGCAGCCTCCTTGGAGGCCTGGGCCTCCTGCTCGGCCTGGGCCAGGGCGGCGGCGCCCTCGGCCGGGCTGCGGCCGGTCCAGACCGCGATCGGCTGAAGCGGCGCGCGCGGCGGCAGGCTGCGCCCGCGGACATTGGCGGCGCTCAGCGCGGCGAAGGCGAGGTTCGAGGTGTCGGCGGTGGCCGATCCGAACAGCTGGGTGGCGGTGGCGTCGGCGCCCGCCGTCAGCGCGCCCGGCCCCTCGTCGACAGGAAGCGGCTTGCGCTTGTCGCAGATATAGGGCCGCAGGTCCGGCGGGGCGGCGAGGTTGGAGGCCGGCAGGGTCTCGAGGGTCTGCGCGGTCCAGCCCGCGGACTGGCTGAAGCCGTAATCGAACAGGTCGGCGGCCTTGATGTCGCGCTCGCGCGCGGTCGGCTGACCCATCACCACGGCGATGATGCGGCGTCCCCCGCGGGTCGCGCTCGCCACCACGTTGAACCCGCCCGAGCAGATGAAGCCGGTCTTCATCCCGTCGGCGCCGGGATAGCGCCCGAGCAGGCCGTTGTGGTTGGCCATCACGGCCTTGCCGAACTGGATCGCCGAGATCGAGAACAGGCCCTGCTGGTCGGGGAAGTCGCGCATAAGGGCGCGCGCCAGGATCGCCATGTCGCGGGCGGTGGTCCATTGCCGCGGCTCGGGCAGGCCGTTGGGGTTGTACCAGCGGCTCTCGCGCATGCCGATCCGCTGCGCGGTCTCGTTCATCATGTCGGCGAAACCGTCGACCGATCCGCCGAGACCTTCCGCGATCACCCAGGACACGTCGTTGGCCGACTTGACCATGATGATCTTGAGGGCGTTGTCGAGGGTGATCTGCGTGCCGGGCTTGAAGCCCATCTTCGAGGGCGGCTCGGCCGCAGCCTCGGGCGAGACGGTCAGGAGCGTGTCGAGCGAGACCTTGCCCCGGCGCACCATGTCGAGGGCGACGTAGGTGGTCATCAGCTTGGTGATGGAGGCCGGATACCAGGGATCGGTGGCCCCCTGGCTGTAGAGCACCTTGCCGGACTCGGCCTCGACCACGAGGATCGGTGTCGTCACCGCCGCCGCCGGAGCGGCCAGGGGGCCGGCCACCGCCGCCAGCACGGCGAGCCGTGCGATCAGGCGTCCCCAGACTCGGTTCACCATCGGGTTCATCTCGGGCAAGGGGGCAGGAAACGGTGTGACGGCGCCGGGGCGTCGCTCCGTCCCGAGGGACAAGCGCGGGTCCGGCGCAAGGATTGCGCGATCATCAACGTGCCCTCCGTGGCGAGAGCATGGCAGAAACCGTCGGATCACCAACGGATAAGCTCGTCGGCAGGGTTGTGCCCGCAGAATTACGCGCGGCGTGACACGGTTCCCCGCGCCCCTGTATGGGCAGACGCGCAACGCAGCGAAATCGGCATGTCCTACGCGGTCAAGGAACTGTTCCACACCCTCCAGGGCGAGGGCGCCCAAGCCGGGCGCGCGGCGGTGTTCTGCCGATTCGCCGGCTGCAATCTCTGGTCGGGCCGCGAGGAGGACCGGGCGACGGCGGCCTGCACCTTCTGCGACACCGATTTCATCGGCATGAACGGCGAGGGCGGCGGACGCTTCGCCGACGCCGCAGCCCTGGCGGACGCCATCGCCGCCACCTGGGCCGGGGGCGAGGCCAACCGCTACGTCGTCTTCACCGGCGGCGAGCCGCTGCTGCAGCTCGACGAAACGCTGATCGCCGCCGTCCATGACCGCGGCTTCGAGGTGGCGGTGGAGACCAACGGGACCCTGCCCGCCCCGCCCGGCATCGATTGGATCTGCGTGAGCCCCAAGGCCGGCAACCCGCTGGCCCAGACCTCGGGCCACGAACTCAAGCTCGTCTTCCCCCAGGCCGAGGCTCCCCCTGAGCGCTTCGCCGAGCTGCCCTTCCGCCACCGCTTCCTCCAGCCGATGGACGGGCCGGAGGCGGCGGCCAACACCGCCGCGGCGGTGGCCTATTGCCGGTCGGACGCCCGCTGGCGGCTGTCGCTGCAGACCCACAAGATCATCGGGATCCCGTGAGGGTCCGTTCGACCGGCTTCTCCCATCCCCCCTCATCCTGAGGTGGCGGCGCGCGGCGCCGCCCTCGAAGGAGGGTTCCAGTGGGTCGCGCGATCCCTGGCCCCCTCCTTCGAGGCCGCTTTCGCGGCACCTCAGGATGAGGGTGTGGATCGGACAATCACGGTCTCCCGTCGGGGCGGCTTGCACGATTCACGTCGAACCGGGGCCGAGCCTCACAGGGTGATCACGGAATGACCCGCGCGGCCCGGAGCCGCTCGAACAGATCGAAGAACGCCTCGTCCGTCGCTTGGTAATCGAGGAAGCCGAGGCGGCGGCTCTTGCTCATATCGGTCACCACCTCGATCGGGCGGCCGAGATCGGCATCCGTGTGCCAGGCAGAGGCGAGGCGGTTGAGGTCCGGCTCGATCAGTCCGTGCCGGGCGGCGATCTCCGCCCAGAGCGCCGCCGCCCCGGCCATCTGCACCTCCAGGGGGTTGGGCGCGCCGTCGAAGGGCGCGGGCTCGACGCCGAACCACGCGGCGATCCGGCTCCACATCCAGCTCCAGCGGAAGACGTCGCCGTTGACGACGTTGAAGGCCTCGTTGCGTGCCGCCGGCGTCGTCGCCGCCCAGGCGAGATGCCGGGCGAGCAACCGCGCGTCGGTCATGTCGGTCAGGCCGTTCCACTGCACCGCCGAGCCGGGGAAGCGGAACGGACGGCCGGTCTCCCGGCAGAGCGTGGCGTAGGTGGCGAGCGTCACGCCCATGTTCATCGCGTTGCCCAGAGCGTAGCCGATGATCGTGTGCGGTCGATGCACGCTCCAGCCGAACCCGTCGCGCTCCGCGGCGGCGAAGACCTCGTCCTCCTGGGCATAGTAGAAATTCTCGACATTGAGCCGGCCCTGCTCCTCGCGGAAGGGCGTGGCCGGCAAGGTCCCCTGCCCATAGGCCTCGAACGGCCCGAGATAGTGCTTGAGGCCGGTCACCAGCGCGACGTGCTGTGTGGTGCCGGCGGGCCGAACCGCGTCGAGGAGGTTGCGAACCATCGCCGCGTTGACCCGGATATTCTCGGCCTCCGTTTCCTGGCGCAGCCAGGTGGTGACGAAGACGTGGCTCGGACGACGCCCGGCGAGCGCCGTTCCGAGGCCCGCCGGGTCGAGCAGGTCGGCCGCGATGGGCTCGACGCCGGGAATGTCGCCGGGCGGATTCCGGGCGAGCCCTTGGACGGTCCAGCCAGTGGCGACGAGATGGCGCGCCAGATTGTTGCCGACGATGCCGCCGACACCGGCGATCAGTGCCGTTCCGCTCATGATGATCCCTCGATGGCCGTTCGTCGGTGTTGCTCGGTGGTCTCGCGATCGTCAGCCGTGCGGGCGGCGCGGCGCAGCGTCGAGGAAGCGGGCGGGACATCTCGATCGGAGATTGCCGCGTGCTTCCGGCGCCACCCCACACGGCCGAATCTTCGGCCGCATCCCGGAGCACGCGCTTGTGGGCCTGATCCCGTGAACCTCACGAACCGGCCGGCGCAGGTGCCGGTTCCGGCAGGCATACCGGGGTCGCGCGTGCATTCCGGGAGGTTCGATGACATATCGGTGATTCTGGCGGCGCGCCGCCTTTCACTAACCCGGTGCCGGCTCCCGCGGCCGGCTGAGACAGCATGAAGATCACGCAGGCCTTCACCTTCGAGGCGGCCCATCGCCTACCCAACGTGCCGGAAACGCATCGCTGCCACCGCATGCATGGGCATTCCTACCGCGTCGAGCTGACGGTCTCCGGCGAGATCGACGAGAAGACCGGCTGGATCATCGATTTCTACGACATCGAGAGCGCCTTCGACCCGCTCCTGAAGCGGCTCGACCACCATTGCCTCAACGACATCGAGGGCCTCGAGAACCCGACCGCCGAGCATATCGCGGCCTGGATCTGGCATCAGGCCAAGCCGGCAATCCCCGGGCTGTCGAACGTGCGCGTCTTCGAGACGCCGATGTCCTGGGCCGAATACGAGGGCTGATAAGCCATGGCGGAGAGCGCAACGGGCAACGATGCCGGCGCCCTGGTGCTGTTCTCCGGCGGCCAGGACTCGGCCACCTGCCTCGCCTGGGCGCTCGACCGCTTCCCCCGGGTCGAGACCCTGGGCTTCGATTACGGCCAGCGCCACCGGGTCGAACTCGACCGTCGCGCGGCCCTGCGCCGGGGGATGACCGCCCTCGACCGGTCTTGGTGGCGCCGGCTCGGGCGCGACCACACCCTCGATCTCGGGGCGCTCGGCGAGATCTCCGACACGGCGCTGACCCGCGAGAGCGAGATCGCGCTGGAGCGGGACGGGCTGCCCAACACCTTCGTACCGGGGCGCAACATCGCCTTCCTGACCTTCGCGGCCGCCCTGGCCTACCGGCGGGACCTGCGCCACATCGTCGGCGGCATGTGCGAGACCGATTACTCGGGCTATCCCGATTGCCGCGACGACACGATCAAGGCGCTGCAGGTCGCGCTGAATCTCGGGATGGAGCGCCGCTTCGTCCTGCACACGCCCCTGATGTGGCTCGACAAGGCGCAGACTTGGTCGCTCGCGGAGGAACTCGGCGGCCGGGCGCTGGTCGACCTCATCGTCGAGGAGAGCCACACCTGCTATCGCGGCGAGCGGGGCGAGCGCCACGCCTGGGGCTATGGCTGCGCCACCTGCCCGGCCTGCGACCTGCGCGCCCGGGGGTTCACACGCTATCTCGCGGCACGGGCCGATTGAGGCGGATCGCGCCCGAACGGTCGCCCCGACCGAACCCATCAACCGAACGACGGGAGGAGCCCATGCGCGCCGATGCCTTCTTCGAGGCCGTGACCGCCCTGCCGGTGGCGGCGTTCGAGACGATCCTGCCGGAGGGCGGCCTCGTCGTGGTCGCGCCGCATCCGGACGACGAGAGCCTCGGCTGCGGCGGGCTGATCGCGCAGGCCCTGGCCAGCGGCCGGAGCGTGCGCGTCGTCATCGTCAGCGACGGCTGCGGCTCCCACCCGAACTCCAAGGCCTATCCACACGACCGCCTGCGGAGCCTGCGCGAAGCCGAGACGGTGGCGGCCATGGCGGCCCTGGGACTCGGGGCGGAGCATATCCACTTCCTGCGCCTGCCCGATGGCGGCGTGCCGAGCGAAGGCCCGCGGGCCGAGGCGGCGGCGGCGCGCATCGCGGACATCGCGCGGGAGGCCGGCGCGCGGGCCGTGTTCGTGACGTGGCGGCACGATCCCCATTGCGACCACACGGCCTCCGCCGCCATCGTCGATCTCGCCCAGGCGCATCTGCCGGGATCGGCCTTCTACGCCTACCCGGTCTGGGGTTGGACCCTGCCGCCGGAGCGCGAGGTCGGGGCGGCCCCGTCGGGCTATCGCCTCGCGGTCGAGGCGGAGCGGGCGGCCAAGCGCCGGGCGGTGGAGGCGCACGCCTCTCAGGTCTCGGGCCTGATCGAGGACGATCCCGCCGGCTTCCAGCTGCAACCCGCGATGATCGATCGCCTGACCGGCCCCTACGAGTGGTTCATCGCCCTGCCGGATTGACGGCGCACGCGACCCTCGCGCGACCCCGCCTTCCCGTGATCCTGCGTGTGGAGCCCCGAAAGGGGCTCCAGGGATCGCTCACGGCTTGGCACAGAGCCCGGTGATGCCGCCGCTGCCGGCCGGACAGGTGGCGGAGGTCGCCGCATCGAACTGCGCCGGCCCGCCCTTCAGGCAGACCGCCGAGACGACCACCTCGCCGGAATCGCAGGCGAGGGTGCAGCCGGTCTCCGGACAGGTCTGCGTGCGCACGACCCGGAACGGGCTCGCGGCCGCAGTGGCGGCCTCGCCCTTGACCCCGGCCTCGCCCTTGGCGCCCGCCTCACCCTTGGCCCCGGCTTCACCTTTGGCCCCGGCCTCTCCCTTGGGACCCGTCTCTCCCTTCGGGCCGGCCTCCCCCTTGGGGCCGGCCGGGCCCGCGGGACCCGGCGCGCCGGCCGGGCCTGCCTCGCCGCGTTCGCCCTTCTGCCCCTGCGGCCCCGGGGCGCCGGGCGGTCCCTGGATACCGTCGGGACCGGGCGGTCCCTGGATCCCCGCCACACCCTGCGGACCCGGCTCGCCCGCCTTGCCCGGCTGTCCCTCCGGGGCGCAATTGGCGATCACCGCCTCGCGCTCGTCCTCGCCCGACTTCACGACGGCCACGCAGGTGGCAGGCCGATAGGGCAGGCGGAACTCGAAGCGCCCGCGCCGGTCGGACAGCACGGAGATGTCGTCGTCGAGGACCACGGTCTGATTGCTCTTGCGGATGCTGCCGCTGATCCGCAGGTCGCCCCCCTCGATGCGCGCGTCCCAGATCTGGATCGGGGGCACCGAGGTCTTCGAACGGCCCTGTGCTTGAGGTCTGGGCTGGGCCTGAGCCGGCCGCGCCTGGGGCGCGGGCGCATCGGCCGGCGCAGGCTGCTGGGCTGCGGCCGGTGCGGCGAGCAACAGGCCCGCCAGCAGGATCGGCCACGGCAAACGTCCCACGGCGCACGTCGCAGGCATCTCGTTCCTCCCGGCTCGCCCGCGCGTCTACCGGCGCGGCGGGGCAGGTTTCGGCGGCTCCGGCCGAACGGTCAAGCCCGCTCGCCCCCGGTTCTCTCTCACGCTCCCGCCATCGTGAGAATCAGCGGCCCGTTGCGGGTGGCGACCACCGTGTGCTCGTATTGCACCGTGCGGGCGCGCGGCCGGCTGTAGAGGGTCCAGGGATCGTCGCCGTTCTCGGCGAAGTCGGCGCCCAGCGACAGGAACGGCTCGACGGTGAGCACCAGCCCCTCACCCATGATCCGGCGCTCCGACGCGTCGGGCCATGTGGCGATCTCGGTGGGCTCCTCGTGCAGGGCGCGGCCGACGCCGTGGCTCGCGAGATTGCGCACCAGGGTGTAGCCGTTCTTCGCGGCGAAGGTGCCCACCGCCCGTCCGATGCCGGCGACGGGCTTGCCGGCGCCGACCTGGCGCAGGCCGGTCCACAGGGCGCGGCGTCCATCCTTGCAGAGGCGCTCGACCGCCCGCGTCACCGGCGGCACCGGAAACGAGGCGCCGGTATCGGCGAAATAGCCGTCCTTCTCCGCCGAGACGTCGATGTTGACGAGATCGCCCGGCCCGATCCGGCGATCCCCGGGAATGCCGTGGGCGATCTCCTCGTTGACGCTGATGCAGGTGGCACCGGGAAAGCCGTAGACCGTCTCCGGCGCCGACCGCGCGCCGGCCCCCTCCAGGCAGGCCCGGCCGATCGCGTCGAGGTCGCGCGTGGTCATGCCGGGTTCGATGGCCCTTCCCATCGCCTCCAGCGTCTCGGCGACGATGCGCCCGATCCGCTTCAGGGCCGCCAGTTCGTCGTCGCTCGACACCGTCATGGGGATTCCTCGAAGATCGGCGGCCCGCTCGCATCTCGGCTATAGCGAAGCCGGGCGGTCGGGCGAAGCCGCGCCGTCTTGCTCCTTGCGTTGGGCTGCGCGCATAGAGGGACGCCATGCGCCGCTCGCTCCTCTCCGCCCTTCTCGCGCTCCCGCTGCTCGCCCCCTCCCCCGGCCGGGCGGACACGTGCGACGCCCTCGCCCAGACCATCGCCCAGGCCACCGGCGCGAAGAAGCCGGGGCGGCGGACGGGCCCGAGCATCGACGTGCGCACGGCGAGCGGCGTCACGCTCAATCTCACCTGCCGGGCCCAGCCGATCGTGCAGGCCGCCTCGGGCGATCCCTCCCCGTCCGCCGCCTATTTTCGCGACCTGACCCTCGCCTCGGAATCCGTGATCGGCGAGCCGGCGGCGGCGATCGGGCCGATCCTCACGCGGGCCTACGAGACGGCTCTGCGCGAGGGCCGCAAATCCTTCATCCAGCAGAACGGCTGGTCGGCGAGCTGCTACACCGACAGCGCGGGAGCCCTGCGCACCCTCTGCTCGGTCGGCCGCATCCCGACCGACTGAGCGGGACCCCGACCGCCTGCTCCGCTTGAACCGGGCGCCGCCCTGCGCCAATGCGGTCGCGGAGACAAGAATCGGGACGGGGTAGGAGACGGAAACGATGGCGGAGGCAGCCGGCAACCACCTGTTCGATCTCGTGCGCGCGCATCTCCCGGCCGATCCGAGCGGATCCACCTTCATCGAAGCCGTCACCGAGGGCCGGCGCTACAGCTACGCCGACCTCCTCACCCGCTCGGGGGCCTACGCGAACGCCCTCGTCGGCCTCGGCGTGCGACCCGGCGACCGGGTCGCGGTGCAGGTCGAGAAGAGCGCGGAGGTGATCTTCCTCTATCTCGGCGCGGTGCGGGCCGGGGCGATCTTCCTGCCGCTCAACACCGCCTATACCGGAGCCGAGATCGCCTACTTCCTGGGCGATGCCGAGCCGGCCCTGTTCGTCTGCGACCCGGCCCGGGAGGCGGATCTCACGGCCGTGGCCCGCGGGGCCGGCGTCGCGCAGATCCGCACCCTCGGCGGCGACGGGCACGGCAGCATGGCCGAGGCGGCGGACGCCGCCGCGACCGATTTCGCCGACCTGGCCCGCGGGCCCGAGGATCTCGCCGCCATCCTCTACACCTCGGGCACGACCGGGCGCTCGAAGGGCGCCATGCTGAGCCACGACAACCTCGTGTCCAACGCCCTAACGCTGGCGCAGTACTGGCATTTCACGGAACGCGACGTGCTGATCCACGCGCTCCCGGTGTTCCACACCCACGGCCTGTTCGTTGCCACGAACATCGTGCTCGCCACCGGCGGCACCATGCTGTTCCTGCCCCGCCTCGACGCGAAGAAGATCCTGGAGCTGATGCCGCGGGCGACCGCGATGATGGGCGTGCCGACCTTCTACACGCGGCTGCTCAAGGAGCCGGGCCTGACCCGCGAAGCCGCCGCGCACATGCGCCTGTTCGTCTCAGGTTCGGCGCCGCTGCTCGCCGAGACGCATCGCGAATGGTCGGAGCGCACCGGCCACGCGATCCTCGAACGCTACGGCATGACCGAGACCAACATGAACACCTCGAACCCCTACGAGGGCGCGCGGCGGGCCGGCACGGTCGGCTTCCCGCTGCCCGGCGTGACCCTGCGGGTGGTCGAGCCCGAGACCGGCGCGCCGCTCGGCCCCGAGGAAGTCGGGATGATCGAGGTGAAGGGTCCCAACGTGTTCCTGGGCTATTGGCGCATGCCCGAGAAGACCGCCTCCGAGTTCAAGGCGGACGGTTTCTTCATCACCGGCGATCTCGGCAAGATCGATCGCGACGGCTATGTTCACATTGTCGGCCGGGGCAAGGATCTGATCATCACCGGCGGGTACAACGTCTATCCGAAAGAGATCGAGACCGAGATCGATGCTCTGCCCGGCGTGGTCGAATCGGCGGTGATCGGGCTGGCCCACCCGGATTTCGGGGAGGGCGTCACCGCCGTGGTGGTGGCGGGCGAGAACGCTCCGGACGAGGCCGGCATCCTCGCGGCGCTGGAAGAGCGGCTCGCCAAGTACAAGTGCCCCAAGCGCGTGCTGTTCGCCGACGATCTGCCCCGCAACGCCATGGGCAAGGTGCAGAAGAATGTTTTGCGGGAGAGCCATGCTGGGCTCTACGCGGGCCCGCCGAAGGGGTGACGGGCGGTAGCGCTCTCGCGTCTGTGATGCGATTGTGGCGCCCGAGATGATATGGGGCTGCCCGTCCGAAAGGCGTGGGGGGCCGCCTGTTCGACCGCCCCAAGGAATCGTCGGGACAACGCTGACCGTGACCAGCCGCCAGGAGCACGACCGGATCGACGCGGAACTTCACCGCGTCGCCAAGAGCTCGGACCCCTTCGCCGCCGCCGTTCGGGCGACCCGGATGCCGATGCTGATCACCGATCCGAGTCAGCCCGACAACCCGATCGTCTTCGTCAACGACGCGTTCATCAAGCTCACGGGCTACGGCCGCGAGGAAATCCTCGGCCAGAACTGTCGCTTCCTCCAGGGGCCGGAGACGAACCGCGCCGATGTCGACAGGATCCGCGACGCCATCGAGCGGCGCGTTCCGATCGAGATCGACCTGCTGAACCATAAGAAGAGCGGCGAGGTGTTCTGGAACCGGCTGCTGATCTCGCCGGTCTTCGACGAGGAGGGGCAGCTCACCTACTTCTTCGCCTCGCAGTTCGACGTGACGCTGGAGCGCGACCGTCTGGTGCGGCTCCAGCGCGACCGCGACGCCCTGGAGCAGGAGGTCGAGCGCCGCAACGACGACCTCACCCGCAGCGAGAACCGCCTGCACTTCATGCTCGCCGCCGGCCGCCTCGGCGCCTGGAGCCTCGATCTGGGCGCGCGCCGCCTCGTCGCCTCGGAGCTGTGCAAGCTGAATTTCGGCCGCTCGGCCGAGGAGCCCTTCACCTACGACGATCTCGTCGCCGCCGTAGTGCCGGAGGATCGCCCGAAGCTCGAGGCCGCGATGCAGGCCGCCATCGACCGGCGGTCCGATTACGACGTCGAGCATCGCGTCACCGGGCCGGGCGGCGAGGTCCGCTGGGTTCAGTTGCGTGGCCGAGCCTATTATCGGGCCGACGGCGCGCCGCTCTCCATGGCGGGCATCTCGCTGGACGTGACCGAGCGCAAGCGCGCCGACGAGCAGCGCGCGCTGCTCGCCGCCGAGATGAAACACCGGGTCAAGAACTCGATCGCCACCGTGCAGTCGATCGCCCACCAGACCCTGCGCAACGCCGCCTCGATCCAGGATGCGCAGAAGACGCTCGACGCGCGCCTCAACTCGCTGGCGGGCGCCCACGACATCCTCACTTCCGAGAACGATGTCGGCGCGACCTTGGCCGAGGCGGTCGAGACCGCGCTCAGCCCGTTCCGGGTGACCCCGCGGGGCCGCATCCGGGTCGGTGGGCCGGAGGTGCGCCTGTCGCCGCGCCTGACGCTCGCCGTGGTGATGGCCCTGCACGAACTCGCCACCAACGCCTCGAAATATGGCGGCCTCTCCAACGATTCCGGCCGGGTGATCCTGAACTGGGAGGTCGACGGCAAGCCTCCGGGCGCCCGGCCCAGCAAGGATTCCGCCGACGGCCAGGGGCCGACGCCCGCCCTGCTCCGGCTGCGCTGGGAGGAACTCGACGGCCCGATGGTGGAGAAGCCGACCCGGGTCGGGTTCGGCACCCGCATGATCGAGCGCGTGCTCGCTGCCGAATTCGGCGGCCGCGCCGCCATCGACTACCGCCCCCGCGGCCTCGTCTTCACCGTCGAGGCGCCGCTGCCGGATTGAGGGCCGCTCGCTCCGCCGCCCCTTCATCCCATCCGATTCCCCATCCTGAGGTGTCCGCGCGAGCGGGCCTCGAAGGAGGGCTCCAGAAGTCTGAACGATCCCTGGAGGCCTCCTTCGCGGCTTCGCTACGCTCCGCACCTCAGGAGGAGGGGGATGGGTGGGGTGGCAGCCGCCAGTCCTGACACCCGGACCGATCGCTCCATCGGCCGCAATCCCGTTTCGAACCGCTCCATGGTAAGGACGGGCGAGCCGGGCGCCGTTCTTGCGTGCACCCCGCGAAACGAACGAGGCGAAACGCCATGCCGGAGCTTCATCCCGAGGTCGCCGCAGTCACCGAGCGGGTGATTGCCCGCTCCCGCGACAGCCGCCGCGCCTATCTCGACCTGATCGACCGGGAGCGCGAGGCCGGCGTGCACCGCCCGAAGCTCGCCTGCGGCAACCTCGCCCACGGCTTCGCGGCGTCGGGCGAGGACAAGTCGGCGATCATCGCGGGCCGGGCCATGAATATCGGCGTCGTCACCGCCTATAACGACATGCTCTCGGCGCATCAGCCCTACGGGCGCTACCCGGAGCAGATCAAGATCTTCGCCCGCGAGGTGGGGGCCACGGCCCAGGTCGCCGGCGGCACGCCCGCCATGTGCGACGGCGTCACCCAGGGCCAGCGCGGCATGGAATTGTCGCTGTTCTCCCGCGACGTCATCGCCCTCTCGACCGCCGTGGCGCTCAGCCACGGCATGTTCGAGGGCGCGGCCCTGCTCGGCATCTGCGACAAGATCGTGCCGGGCCTGATCATCGGGAGCTTGCGCTTCGGCCACCTGCCGATGATCCTGATCCCGGCCGGTCCCATGCCCTCGGGCCTCGCCAACAAGGAGAAGCAACGCATCCGCCAGCTCTTCGCCGAGGGCAAGGTCGGGCGGAAGGAGCTTCTGGAGAGCGAGTCCGCCTCCTATCACGGCGCCGGAACCTGCACCTTCTACGGCACGGCGAATTCCAACCAGATGATGATGGACGTGATGGGCCTGCACATGCCCGGCGCCTCCTTCATCAATCCCGGCACCCGCCTGCGCCAGGCGGTGACGCGCGCGGCGATCCACCGGCTGACCGAGATCGGCTGGAACGGCAACGATTACCGGCCGATCGGGCGCTGCATCGACGAGAAGGCGATCGTCAACGCCATCGTCGGCCTGCTCGCCACCGGCGGCTCGACCAACCACGCGATCCACCTGCCGGCCATGGCGCGCGCCGCCGGCATTGTCATCGACTGGGAGGATTTCGATCGCCTGTCCGGCGTCGTGCCCCTGATCGCCCGCGTCTACCCGAACGGCGCGGGCGACGTGAACCACTTCCACGCCGCCGGCGGCATGTCCTACGTCATCGCCTCGCTGATCGATGCCGGGCTCCTGCACGACGACATCCTGACGGTGGCCGGCACCCGCCTGCGCGACCACGCCCGCGACCCGAAGCTTTCGGGAGAGGGAGACGATCTGACATTCGAGGACGCCCCCGCCGAGCCCCTCGACGACACGATGCTGCGCCCGCCCGCAACACCGTTTCAGCCGGATGGCGGGATGCGGCTGGTGAAGGGCAATCTCGGGCGTGCCACCTTCAAGACCAGCGCGGTCGAGCCGCAGCGGCGCACCATCGAGGCTCCGGCCCGCGTCTTCTCCGATCAGGACGACGTCATCGCCGCCTTCAAGGCGGGCGAGTTGGAGCGCGACGTCGTCGTGGTCGTGCGCTTCCAGGGGCCGCGGGCCAACGGCATGCCGGAGCTGCACAAGCTGACGCCGCCGCTGGGGGTTCTGCAGGACCGCGGCCACAAGGTCGCGTTGGTGACCGACGGGCGGATGTCGGGCGCCTCCGGCAAGGTGCCGGCGGCGATCCATCTCAGCCCCGAGGCGGTCGGCGGCGGCCCGATCGGCCGCATCCGCGACGGCGACGTGATCCGCCTCTCGGCGGAGGACGGCGTACTCGAGGTGCTGGTCGATCCGGCGGAATGGGATGCCCGCGAGGACGCCGCCCCGCCGCCGCCCGGCCTCGGCACCGGCCGCGAGCTGTTCGCCTTCATGCGCCACGGCGCCGACGATGCCGAGCGCGGCGGCTCGGCGATGCTGGCGGCCGCGGGCCTCTGACGACGAGAACCACCGGGAGACACCGACATGAGCCCCATCGACGCGCTGATGCGCTCCGTCCCCGTGATCCCGGTCCTCGTCGTCGAGGATGCGGCGGATGCCGTGCCGATCGCCGAGGCCCTGGTCTCCGGCGGACTGACCGCCCTCGAAGTGACCCTGCGCACCCCCGCCGCCCTCGATGTGATCCGGGCGATGTCCTCGGTGGAGGGTGCCGTGGTCGGCGCCGGCACCGTGCTGAACGCCCGCGACCTCGACGCCGCCATCGGCGCGGGTGCGAAGTTCATCGTCAGTCCCGGCCTCACCGCGCCCCTCACCGAAGCCGCCACCGCCTCCGGCGTCCCTTATCTCCCGGGCGTGGCGACCTCGGCCGACATCATGCGCGGCCTCGACCACGGGCTCGAGCGGTTCAAGTTCTTTCCGGCGGAGGCGGCGGGCGGGCTGAAGGCGCTCAAGGCCCTGGCGGCGCCGTTCCATCGGGTGCGCTTCTGCCCCACCGGCGGCATCACCGAGACGACCGCCCCGGACTGGCTCGCCCACCCCTCGGTGCTCTGCGTCGGCGGAAGCTGGGTGGTGCCGGCGGGCAAGCCCGATCCGGCCGCGATCCGGCGACTGGCGCAAGCTGCCGCAGCCTTGCGCGCCGTCTGACCCTCCTCATTCCGCGAGTGATGCCGCTCCCACGCAGGGGGGGCGCGCGATCCTGCGATCTGCCCTTCAATGCCATCCCCCCTGTCCCAGTGCCGGAGGGAGGGAAGCCCTGTTCCATGTAAGGCTGTCCGCCGAATCAACCGCGCGGAACGGTGTGGACATCGGCTGTCGTCAGGCCGCTTGCGCCCCGGACGCCGCCGGACAATGGCTTGAGCGTGATCAAATCCCAGCCTGAACAAGATGCCCCGACCACCCCAACTGCTGCATCGGCGCAACAGCCCGCTCCGTTCCACATCTCATCTTATTTATATTGATTTCATATAATCACGATAAACCACTGACAAAACTCATATATTTTATATATGGCACATATTTTTCCGATTTTATCAGTCTAACTTACTGTTAAAATTCAATTGATCTTGAACAGCCCACTCCGCCATCTCGGAAAAATACGGCGACACGACGTCGTCCAATAATTCCAAGAAGACGGGATTCGAACATGCGATATTCAAGAACCCAGGAGGCTGCCTTCGCGATCGTTGCGGGCGTCTCGGCGGCCTGCACGGCACCTGTTCAGGCGCAAACGGTCGGCCCCGTGCCATCCCTCTCACCCGCCGTGACCTTGGACGAACTCTCCGTCGAAGGTCTGCGGGGCGTGCGGAACGGCCCGCAGGGCGGCGTCACCGTCGGCTATCTCGGCAAGGCGACCCGCAGCGCGACCAAGACACCGACGCCGCTCATCGACACGCCGCAATCCGTTTCCGTGATCACGCAGGAACAGATCCGCGATCAGGGCTTCCAATCGATCGGCGAGGCGACGCGCTACGTGCCGGGCGTCATCCAGGCGCAGGGCGAGGGCAACCGCGACGAGTTGGTCATCCGCGGCCAGCGCACGACGGCGGACTTCTTCGTCAACGGCGTCCGCGACGACGTGCAATATTACCGGGATCTCTACAACACGCAGCGCATCGAGGTGCTGAAGGGCCCCAACGCGATGATCTTCGGTCGCGGCGGCGGCGGCGGCGTCATCAATCGCGTCCTCAAGGAGGCGGACGGGGTGCCGATCCGCGAGGTGGTCGCCCAGGGTGGTCAGTTCTGGAACAAGCGGGTCGCTTTGGATGTCGGTGACCGGGTTTCGGACAACGTCTTCTTCCGCCTCAACGGCGTCTTCGAGGATACGGCCGCCTACCGCGACTTCGTCGACATCCGCCGCTACGGCGTGAATCCGACGATGACCTTCTTGCTGGGGCCGAAGACGACGCTCAAGCTCTCGTACGAGTATTTCCATGACGATCGCACCACCGATCGCGGCCTGCCCTCGTACTTCAACCGGCCTTACCGCTACCGGGAGAACACATCTCGCTATTTCGGCAACCCGTTCCTGTCGCCGACGCATGTCGATGCGCATATCGCCACCGCCCAGCTCGACCACGCGTTCGACAACGGCGTCGTCATGCACAGCCAGTCGCGCTTTGCCGATTACAACAAGTTCTATCAGAACGTCTTCCCCGGCGGAGCGGTCAACGCCGCCGGCACGCAGGTCTCGATCGCGGCCTATAACAGCCAGACGGACCGGACGAATTACTTCAATCAGACCGACTTCACCTATCAGTTCCGAACCGGACCGCTCAAGCATACGCTGCTCGGCGGATTCGAACTCGGCTACCAGAAGGGTCAGAGCCTGCGCAAGGACGGGTTCTTCGCCTCCAACGGCACGCGCTCCCTGGTCGTGAATCCCCTCGCGCCGCTGACGCGGGTCGGCGTCAATTTCGTCAACCTCTCATCGGGGGCCAACAGCACCTACGATCTCGGCCTCGCCGCCGCCTATGTTCAGGATCAGGTCGAGGTGAACGAGTATCTGCAGATCATCGGCGGTCTGCGCTTCGATCACTTCGACTTCTCGTCCCTCAATCGCCACAACGCCGTTACGCAGAACCGCATCGACAATCTGATCTCGCCGCGGGCCGGCGTGGTGATCAAGCCGTTCCAGAACCTGTCCGTCTACGGCAGCTACAGCGTCTCGTACCTTCCCAGTTCCGGCGACCAGTTCAGCGCCCTGTCGCCCACCCAGTCGATCACCGAACCGGAGAAGTTCGTGAATGCCGAGGTCGGCGTGAAGTACGACGTGTCGCCGAGCCTGCAGCTCACCGGCGCCCTGTTCGACCTCGACCGCACCAACCAGCGCATCTACACCGGCGGCAACTTCAACCTTGCCGTGGCCGGCAGCACCAACACCAAGGGCGCCGAGATCGGCCTCAACGGCTACCTCACCGATTGGTGGTCGGTGGCGGGCGGCTACGCCTTCACCGATGCCCGCATCACCGGGAACCTGACCGACTCGATCCTCCGCGGCAACACGGTCGCTCTGGTGCCGCAGAACGCCTACACGCTGTGGAACCGGTTCGACCTCAGCCGGCAGCTCTCCGTCGGCATCGGCTTCATCAACCAGTCGCACGCCTTCGCCCTGTCCGACGGGAGGGTGCGTCTGCCGAGCTATTCCCGCTTCGACGCGGGCATCTTCTACAACATCAACGAGAACACGCGCTTCCAGATCAACGTCGAGAACCTGTTCGACCGGCGCTACATCCTCTCCGCCCACAACAACAACAACATCATGCCCGGCGCACCCCGCACCGTGCGCGCGCAGCTGATCGTGCGCTGGTAGACGCCGTCCGGCATCGTTCGCGACGAGAGCGTCGTCCTGGGTCGCGCATCCGGGACGACGCTCTCGTCCGTGCCGCCGTGGCCACCTCAACGCAGATCGGACCGACCGCCTCTCGAGCCCCGGCTTTCGGGGGCGGCCGGATCACACCGCTTTCAGCGGACCCTCCAGCACGCCGATAACCCGTGCGAGGTCGTGGCCACGCTTCATCACGAGGCCGCTTGCCGCGATGACCGCGTAGGCGCCCTGGCGACGGGCGAGCTTCGGATCTTTCTCGATCCGGTAGAGCGGCATCTCGGAGGTGCGCCGGTAGATCGAGAACACCGCCTTGTCGCGGCGAAAATCGAGCGCGTAGTCTCGCCACTCGCCCTCGGCGACGCGGCGGCCATAGAGATTGAACAGGATCCGCAGCTCGTCGCGCTGGAAGGCGACCTGCGGTGTCGTGGCGGATGGGAACGGGATCACCTGCGAGCCCACAGCTTTTTCCCGCTGGGCGTCCCGCTCGCTCGGGCGGTGCTCGGCGCTCTGCCCCTCGCTCATCGTCGCTCCCTGGCGCATCGGCCCGGATCGGGCCGCCGGTTCTTATCCGGGAATGATGGGCCGCCCGGCCCGTGCCGACAAGGTGCTTCGCCGGCCACGCATGGCCGGGCTGCCCTGCCGGCTTCGGTGCAACCACCATGACGACACCGTGTGCGCGGTCGCACTCTGGGCTATCTCGGCCACGCTCCCGCCGCGATCTCGCCTTGCCAAGGTCACCGGAACACGATCATGTGTGACCTGAAACCTCGTCGGCGCGTCCTCGGGGTGGCGCCCGAAACCCGAGCTCCCCAGCCCTCGGGCGTCATTCCGGATCCGGCTCGCCGACACCCGGAGGTTTCGAGACCCAAGGACTTCAGGCGGCCTCTTCGGAGCGCCGCCCTTTTTTCGTCCGAAGCCTCCGCCCGACACACCCGAAGGGCGCGCCCGTTGCCAGCGGCCCGCTTCGGCGCCAGAAGCCGGAGCATGCCCGACGCCCCCGATCCTCGCGAGAACGGCCCGCCGGTCTTCGACGCCGCCTTTCGGGCGCGGCTCGGCGACCTGTTCGCGTGGCGGCGCGACGTGCGCCGCTTCCGCGCCGATCCGGTCGAGGAAGAGGTGCTGCGGGCCTGCCTCGGCCTGGCGGCCCTGGCGCCCTCCGTCGGCAACAGCCAGCCCTGGCGCTTCGTGCGGGTCTCGGACCCGGCCCGACGGGCCGCCGTGACGGCGGATTTCGAGCGCTGCAACGCGGCGGCGCGGGACAGCTACGGGGATGCGCGCCGTGCCCTCTATGCCGGGCTGAAGCTCGCCGGGCTGAAGGAAGCCCCGGTTCACCTCGCCGTGTTCTGCGACGGCGCCACGGAGGCCGGCCACGGCCTCGGCCGGGCCACCATGCCGGAGATGCTGCGCTACTCGGCGGTCGCCGCCGTGCACGCGTTCTGGCTCGCCGCCCGCGCCCACGGCCTCGGCGTCGGCTGGGTCTCGATCCTGGAACCCGCCCGTATCACCCGCCTCCTCGACGTACCGGAGGCCTGGGACCTCGTCGCCTATCTCTGCGTCGGCCGCCCGCAGGAGGAGCATGCCGATCCGGAACTCGTCCGCCATGGCTGGCAGGCGCGCGCCCCGGAATCCGCCCATCTGCACGAGCGGTGAGCGGACGCTGCTTACCGCGACACTTAAAATGCGCGCGAACCTGCCAGTTCGGCATTCTCCGTGACTTCAAGCGACGGTGCATAGCGCTCCGACACCGAAGTCTGTGAAGCAATGCGGCAAGGTGGAACGCTCCAACGTCTTCCGAGTTACGGTCACGCTCGGAAAGGCGGTCTTCGATGTTCGGAACAGGCAAGTACAGGGCGGCCCTGACGGGTTCGCTCATGGCCGGTTTGTGCCTGATCGGCACGGCGCAGGCGCGCGAGATCGTCCCGTTCGCGGACGGCATGGCGCGGGGCAGCATCGTCGTGCGCACCGGCGAGCGTCGGCTCTATCTCGTCAACGGCGACGGCACGGCGATCCGCTACGCGGTGGCCGTCGGCAAGCCGGGCAAGCAGTGGAGCGGCGCGACCGAGATCGACGGCAAGTATTACCAGCCCGACTGGTCGCCGCCCCGCGAGGTGAAGCGCGACAAGCCTTGGCTGCCCAACCTCATCCGCGGCGGCTCGCCGGGCAATCCGATGGGGGTGGCGGCGATGACGCTGCGCGGCGGCGAATACGCCATCCACGGCACCAACCGCCCCAGCTCGATCGGTACCTTCGCGTCCTACGGCTGCATCCGCATGTACAATCACGACATCGCCGACCTGATCGAGCGTGTCTCGGTGGGGACGCAGGTCTACGTGGTGCGGTGAGAGGCTAATCCCAGCTGCGTCATGACCGGGAGATAGACCGGACGAGGCCCACACGCGCAGCCGTGCGAGCGTAAGCTTCGGCTTTGAGCCGAGTCCGTCTGAAGCATCGGCCCGAAAGGGGGAACCGGCTTTCAGGAAAAAGCCGATGCGGCACAACAGCCTGAAGCACCGCGCCGGATCCGATATCCGGCACGATGCTCCAGCGAAGCGGAAGCCTTAAGACTGTGGAGGCCCGCCCCGGCGATTGAGGCCGACCGAGAAACCGGTTTGCTCGAAGATCAGACCGGGCGCGGCAGCTTGCAGCTGTCGAGGGCGCTCAGCGCCTTCGCCGTGGCGGTGTCGTTGAAGTAGCCGGTGGCGCGGTACGAGGCGACCTCGTCCTTGTCCAGGGCGGCGAGGGTACGGTCGGCGTAGCAGCCGCAGGGCGCGGCCAGCGTCGATTGCTCGACCTTCTGGAGGCGAGACTGGACGACCGTGCAGGCGTTGCGCACGCGGCCGGTGAGGTTGCTCTTCGAGGCCGTCTTGAGCGTCGGGTCGGGCGTGTAGCCCTCGAGCGCGGCGTACTGCCCGGTGCGCCCGGCGCTGTTGCAGGCGGCGAGCAGCGAAACGAGGCCGGCCGCGAGCACGAGGCGGCCGGTGCGCGAAAGCGGTGAGCGCATGGAAGCGGGATCCGTCATGACGGGAAATCGTCGGGATCCTGTTTCCGGCCAAGCTTGGCCGCGCCGCTAGCGCAGGAGAGTCACACTGCGACGAGAATGCGGCGCCCGCGCCGCGATTGGCGCGCGGGTGAGTCCGCCGGGCGACGCTCGCCCGACGACCAAGACGGCTTCCTCGACCTCGAAGCGGTCGCCCGCCGGATCGCGTCGCACCCGACCGGATACGACGCGATCAGATTACGCCGCGATGTCGGCGTCGGTGAAGAACTGGGCGATCTCGATCTTGGCGTTGTCCACGCTATCCGAGCCGTGAACGGTGTTCTCGCCGACGGACTCGGCGAACTGCTTGCGGATCGTGCCCTCGGTCGCCTGGGCCGGGTTCGTGGCGCCCATCACCTCACGATACTTGGCCACGGCGTTCTCGCCTTCGAGCACCTGCACGACGACCGGGCCCGAGGTCATGAACTCGACGAGCTCGCCGAAGAACGGACGCTCCTTGTGCACCCCGTAGAAGGCCTCCGCCTGCTCGCGGCTCATGAGGATGCGGCGCTGGCCGACGATGCGCAGGCCGGCGGCCTCGATCACGGCGTTGACCGCGCCGGTGAGGTTGCGGCGGGTGGCGTCGGGCTTGAGGATGGAGAAGGTGCGCTCGAGGGCCATGAGTCCAGTCCGGGTGCTGAGAAGAGAAGGATCGCGCGACGCGCAGAGGGGCAGCCGGCGCGCGCGGCTTATAGCGGCGGGTTCGGCCGTCCTCAACCGAAGCGGCCCATCGGACCTCCGTGATCATCGGAAGGATCAGGACAGCGGGGGCCGTCCAGCCTCGCCATGGCTTTTGCGCAACACTGCCGAAAATTCGCCGGAATGCGGAGGCCTCATCGCGAGCGAACGTTCCGCTCCTCCTCCGGGAGGGCGGGTCCATCGATCTCCGTAAGCCCCCGCCCCTTCCGGGGCACCGCCTCAGGAGCCTTCCATGCGTCTTTCCGCCCGCCTCGGCCTCGCCGCCTCGGCCCTGCTGATCTCGACCGCCGCGAACGCCGCCCCCAAGGACCTGTCCGGCACGTGGCTGACGGGCGACGGCCGCGCCAAGATCCGGATCGACCGCTGCGGCCCCAGCGGCGCCAATGCCTGCGGCAAGGTGGTGTGGCTCAAGACGCCCACGGACGATGCCGGCGCGCCGCGCACCGACGCCAAGAACCCCGACCCGAAGAAGCGCGCCCGCCCGATCATCGGCCTGACGCTGCTCGACAACCTCAAGCCCGACGATGCCGCCTTCGCGGGCGAGATCTACAATGCCGACGAGGGCAAGATCTATCAGGTCAGCCTGGAGCGGGAGAGCGAGGCCGAGCTGAACGTGCAGGGCTGCATGCTCAAGGTGCTGTGCGGTTCGCAGACCTGGACCCGCGTGCCGGACGTGAACCAGCAGGCCGCGATCCAGCCCGAGGCACCCAAGCCCGTCGCGAAGCCGGCCGCCAAGCCCGCCGCCGCCAAGGCCGCGGCGGAATAGGCGTCTCGGCCGCCCTTTCGGCACCGATCGATGCCGTGAAACGAAAGCGGGCGCATCGTCACCGATGCGCCCTTCAAGTCGGTTGCCTAACCTGATGGGGGTCCAGGCACCGTCTACCTACAGCAGCGCTTGAGAGCGGCAAGTGGCCGCGCCGCGCCCATCCTGTGTTTCCCGCGCGATTTCCCGATCGTTTCGCCGACTGTCATCGTCCTGTCGGACGAATACCGCCTTTGTCGCGCCGTGGCGCATCTGCAACCGTTCGCGACGGAACGATGCGGCCCGGATTACGGAGGCGGGAGCATCTGGTACCCCGCCCCGTGAAGCGTGCGGGGAGCGGCGGGGTTGCGGACGAATCGCGTCACGGAAGGCCGAGTCATCCGCGCCAAGGCAAGCCGCACGGGGGCAGCCTGTTTCGCCGCTCTCGTCGGGCTCGGTGCATCAGGGGCGCAGGCCGCCGACCTCGCGGCGCGCCCGGCCCCGGCGGCTGCGATCGACTGGTCCGGTCCCTATCTCGGCCTCCAGGGCAGCGCGGGCGCCTCCTTCGGCAATTACGATTTCGGTCCGACCACGATCGGGGCCCGGCGCGTGCCGCGCGTCGCCACGGGCGATGCCACCGGCAGCCGCGACCTCGGGGCCGATGCCACCACCGCGGTCGGCGGCGCCTTTGCCGGCTGGAACTGGCAAACCGGTGCCTTCGTCTACGGGGTCGAGGCCGATCTCGTCGGCACGAATCTCAAGCGGGGCGTGCGCTCCGACGCCCCGGGCTTCGGCTACGAGGGCATCGATCCCCCCTTCGCCCTGATCCGCGAGAAGACCGGCCTGTTCGGGGCGCTGCGCGGCCGTCTCGGCTACGCCTTCGGCAACAATCTGATCTACGCGAGCGCCGGGCTGACCGCCGCCGGCGGGCGCGTGCTCGCCACTTATCCCGACCTCGACGGCGGCCCGACCGCGACCGCCTCCCGCGACGTGTCCTCCCTGGGCTTCACGCTCGGCGCCGGCGTCCAATTCGCGGTTCATCCGCATCTCTCGCTCGGGATCGACTACCGCTACAGCGACCTCGGCGAGACCCGCCGGTTCGATCTCGGCACGGTGCCGGGCCCGAATGGCGGGCCGGTGACGACCCGCGCCGCCTTCGTCTCCAACAAGATGATGGCCCGGCTGACCTGGCACCCGCAGGCGCTGGTCCTCCAGCCGGATGAGGACGAGGGCCCGAAGGACAGCCGCTTCTCGCTCCACGGCCAGACGACGTTCGTGAACCAAGCGGTGGGCGGCTTCCGCGCGCCCTATCGCGGGCCGCAGAGCCTCGTGCCGGATCAGGCGCAGGCCACCACCACCGCGACGCTGTTCCTCGGCCTCAAGCTGTGGGAGGGCACGGAACTCTACTACAACCCGGAATTCAGCCAGGGCTTCGGCCTCTCGCGCACGCTCGGCGTCGCCGGCTTCGTCAACGGCGAGGCGCAGAAGGCCGGCGCCCCCTTCCCGAAGCTGCGCTCCAATCGCTACTTCGTCCGCCAGACCTTCGGCCTCGGCGGCGAGACCGAGGCGGTGCCGGACGGGCCGAACTCGATCGCCGGCACCCGCGATGTCGAGCGCATCACGGTGATCGCCGGCAAGTTCGCCCTGGGCGACTTCTTCGACGGCAATCTCTACGCCCACGATCCGCGGGTCGATTTCATGAACTGGGGCCTGTGGGCCTCCGCCGCCTGGGATTTCCCCGCCAATCTCCCCGGCTTCACGCAGGGGCTGATGGTCGAGTACAACCGCGCCGCGTTCGCGGTCCGTGCCGCCTACACCCAGGTGCCGAAAGAGCCCTCCTCCGACGTGCTGGACCCCCGGGTGTTCGAGCGGGCGGGCACCAATATCGAGGTCGAGGGACGCTACACGCTTCCCGCCCTCGACCAGCCGGGCCGGCTCCGCCTCGGCCTGTTCTCGAATGTCGGCAACACCGCCGATTTCCGGCAGGTGGTGGCCCTGACGCAGGGCGGCGCCTTCGCGGACATCAACGAGGCGGTGATCGCCACCCGCGCCCCGCGGCGCAAGAGCGGGGTCTACGTCAATCTGGAGCAGGCGCTCACCGCCGATCTCGGCCTGTTCGCCCGCGCCAGCGCCAATGACGGGCGCAACGAGAGCCTGTCCTTCACCGATGTCGACGGCTCGATCTCCGGCGGCCTGTCCCTGAAAGGCTCCGCCTGGGGCCGCCCGCAGGACACGGTGGGCTTCGGCGCCTCGACGAACACGATCTCGCGCACGCATCGGGCCTATTTCGCCAATGGCGGCCTCGGCCTGCTGATCGGCGACGGGCGGCTCAACTACAGCCCGGAGCGGGCGGTCGAGGTCTATTACGCGATGAACCTGACCAAGGGCGTCACCGTGTCCCTCGATTACCAGCACGTCGAGAACCCGGCCTATAACCGCGACCGCGGCCCGGCGGACTTCTTCGGGACGCGGCTGCACACGGATTTCTGAGACCGTACGGCCCGAACGGAGCGGGCCGTCGGCTCTCATCGGGCCGCGCATTCCGTCGCGCGGGCGAGACGCCTCAGGCGCTTGCGCGAACCTCGCATCCGAATTCGGCCGCGGCCTCCTCGAGCCAGGACCAGAGGCTTCCGGCGAAGCTGCGGGCGACGGCGAGCTCGTAGGTCGGGCGGTCGTCGCGCTGCCAGAGCTGCACCCCGATATGGGCCACCGCCGTCACCGCCGTGCGCCCGGCCGCGAAGGCGCGGGGATGAAGATCGACCGAGACGCCCTTCTCCAGCACGCGGCGCGCGTCCGGGCCCGACAGCCGCAGCACCGCCCGCCCGTCGCTCTGGTCGGCCACCGCGGCGAGGTTTTGGAGCGCCGCGCCGAGCCCGTCGAGGTCGCCGCGGGCGGGGGCGAGCGCCAGCCACTGGTCGGGGCCGGACCAGACGAGCCCGGTCTCGCCGGAGAACAGGGCCGCACCGGGCTCCGGAAGCGACAATCCGAACCGCGCCCGGATCGCCTCGGCGAGCCCATCCCCGGCGCCGTCGGCAGCGGTGATGCTCGCCAGCGCCAGCCCCTCGCGCGGGGCGACGATCAGCCCGGCCGGACCGTCGCGCCGGCCGTGCCGACCGATCTGCGCGTAGAGATCCCAGGCCCCGCGGGGCCGCCAGAGGGTCGCGATCTCAGCCATGCATCCTCTCCCCCGCCGGATCCAGGAAGGCGGCGTTGCAGATCTCGACCTCGACATCGCCGCCGCGCACCGGATCGTAGGCGCGCACCCGCTCGCCGTGGCGCTCGTTGCCCCGACGGATCAGGCCGAGCCCGATCCAGTGACCCAGCGACGGCGAGAACGCGGCCGAGGTCATGTACCCTTCGTCGGCGGTCAGACTCGGCTCGGCGCCGAGGGCGAGGAAATGGGCCCCCGCCCGCAGGCGCTGGCTCGGATCGACCGGGCGGAACCCCACGAGGATCGGCCGCTCCGGATCGGTCAGCGCCGGGCGCTCCTTCATCACGCGGCCGATATAGTCCTTCTTCTTGGCGAGCATGCCCCCCAGCGCGAGGTCGCGAGCCGTGGTCTGGCCGTTGATCTCGGCGCCCGCCGCATGCCCCTTCTCGATGCGCATCACCGAGAGCGCCTCCGCGCCGTAGGGGCAGATGCCGTAGGGCAGGCCCGCCTGCAGGATGGCGCGCCAGGCCGCGTCGCCGTAGCCCGCCGGCACCGCGATCTCGTAGGCGAGTTCGCCCGAGAACGAGATGCGGAACAGCCGCGCCGGGATACCGCCGCCGACGGTGATCTCGGCCGCCCCCAAAAAGGGGAAGGCCTCGTTCGAGAGGTCGTGCTGCGGATCGACGATCTTGCGCAGCACGTCGCGGGCCCGCGGGCCGGCCACGGCATATTGCGCCCATTGCTCGCTCACCGAGACCATCTGCACGTCGAGTTCCGGCCAGAGCCACTGGCGGCAGAATTCGAGGTGCTGCATCACCTTCGCGGCGTTGGCGGTCGAGGCCGTCATCACGAAGTGGGTCTCGGCCAGGCGCGAGACGGTGCCGTCGTCGAGGACGAAGCCGTCCTCGCGCAGGAGCAGGGCGTAGCGCGAACGGCCTACCTTGAGGGTGCCGAACGGGTTGGCGCAGACCCGTTCGATGAAGGTCAGCGCGTCGCGGCCCTGGATGTCGATCTTGCCGAAGGTGCTGACATCGCACAGGCCGACCCTGCTGCGCACGGTCTCGACCTCGCGCACGACCGTCTGCAGCCAGTCGGTCTCACCCGCCCGCGGGAAATAGGCCGGGCGCAGCCACAGGCCGGTCTCCAGGAACTGGGCGTTGTTCTCGAGGCACCACGCATGGCTCGGCACATGCCGGCTCGCGCGGAACTCCTTGCCGCGGTGATGACCGGCGAAGGCCCCGATGGCGACGGGGGTGAAGGGCGGACGGAACACCGTCGTGCCGACCGAGGGAATGTTCTGGCCGGTCAGTTCGGCCATGATCGACAGGCCGGCGAGGTTCGAGGTCTTGCCCTGATCGGTCGCCATGCCGAGCGTGGTGTAGCGCTTGAGCAGCTCGACGGCGCGGAACCCCTCTCGGTGGGCGAGTTCGACATCGGAGGCCGCCACGTCGTTCTGGAAATCGACGAAGGCCTTGCCCCTGGGCTTGGCGACGCGCCAGAGCGGCGTGTGGGCGGTCGATTCCGGATCGGTCCGGGGCGTCCCGGCGGTCTCGGCCGCGAAGCCGCAGGATTCCGCCGCCTCGGCGCCGAGTCGGGCGCCGCTCTCCAGGGCATCCGCCAGCGTCAACCGGCCCGAGGCCGCGCCGGCCGCGACCATGCCGGTGGGCAATTGGCCTGGCACGAAGGCGTGGATCGCCTCCTCCCAGACCGGACGGCGGGAGAGGTGGGAATCCAGATGGACCACCGGATTCCAGCCATTGGCCATGGCCAGCGTATTGCAGGGAATGCGGAGCGTGCTGCCGTAGGCGTCGCGCACCTCGATGCCCGACAGGGCGAGGTGCCCGCGCGTGCCGATCACCTGCCCCCCGGCCACCACCTGCGCCCCCGCGGCCTCCGCCATGCGGCGCAGGGCCACCGGAACGTCGGGGCGGGAATCCACCACCGCGGCCACGCGCCCGCCCGCTGCGGCGATGTCGGCGACCGTGCGCCAGCCGTCGTCGCTCGACGTGAAAACCGCAGGATGGGCGCCCGGCAGCACGCCGTAGCGGTTGAGGTAGGTCCGCACCGCGCCGGCCAGCATGACGCCGGGCCGGTCGTTGCCGCCGAAGATATGCGGGCGCTCGATGGCGCCGGCGGCGAGCACCGCGCGCTTGGCCACGATCCGCCACAGCCGCTGGCGCGGCGCGTGGGCGGCCGGCACGGCGAGATGGTCGGAGACCCGCTCGACCGCGCCGTAGGCCCCGTGATCGTAGACGCCGAACAGGGTGGTGCGGGGCAGGAGCCGCACCTCGGGCAGGCTCTCCAGCTCGGCCACGGCCTGCGCGGCCCAATCGGAGCCGGAGAGCCCGTCGATCTCGCGGCGCTCCGCCAGCAGACGGCCGCCCAGCCGGAAATCCTCGTCGACGAGGATGACGCGGGCGCCCGAGCGCCCGGCGGCGAGCGCCGCCGACAGGCCGGCCGGGCCGCCGCCGATGACGAGGACGTCGCAATGGACGTGGGCGTGCTCGTAGCTATCGGGATCGGGCGCATTCGCGGCCCGGCCGAGGCCCGCCGCGCGCCGGATCATCGGCTCGTACAGCTTCTCCCACAGGGCGGCCGGCCACATGAAGGTCTTGTAGTAGAAGCCCGCCGCGAAGACTGGCGAGAGCAGGGCATTCACCGAGAGCGCATCGACCGCGAGCGAGGGCCAACGGTTCTGGCTGGTCGCCTCCAGCCCCTCGTAGAGTTCGGCCATGGTGGCGCGGGTGTTGGGCTCGCGGCGGGCGCCGGTGCGCAGCTCGACCAGGGCGTTCGGCTCCTCCGAACCGGCCGAGAGAAGGCCGCGCGGCCGGTGATACTTGAAGGAGCGTCCGACCAGCCGCACGCCGTTGGCGAGCAGCGCCGAGGCCAGCGTGTCGCCGTGATAGCCCGTGAGCTGGCGCCCGTCGAAGGTGAAGTCGCGCGCCCGGCGGCGGTCGATCAGGCCGCCGGAAGCGGTGCGGAAGGGCTGGGGCGGACCCGCCTGCTCCGCCTCGCGGACGGGCAGCGGAAAGGTCGGCGTGCGGTCAAGCATGGGAGGCACTCCCGGCGGGCGTGACGGTGCGGGTCTCGGCGAGGCGAGTCTCGGCGCGGCGGGTCTTGGCGAGGCGAGTCTTGGCGACCTCGCGGGCCGGCTGAACGTCGGTGATGGCGTGGGTGCGGGTGTCGCGGGTCACGACGAGCCAGGAGCGGCAGCCGGCGGCGTGATACCAGAGCTCGCGGATCTCCCCGGCGCGGTTGTCGCGCAGGTAGACGTAGTCGTGCATCGCCTCGGATAAGGCGTCCATTCCGTCGGGACGGACAGGCGCGGCGTCGCCGAGATAGCTGAACTCGCCGTTGTCGCGCTCGCCGCAATAGGGGCATCGGATGCGCATGGCTCTTCGTCCGTCCTCGTTGGCGTTGCTCGGGCCGATCCCATTCTCCCCCTCATCCTGAGGTGCCGGAGCGCGGCACCTCAGGATGAGGGGATTGGATGGGACGCAAAAAATCAGTGCAGGTTGGGCTGGGCGCCCATGCCCTTCTCGTCGATGAGGTGACCGGTCGCGAAGCGGTCGAGGCGGTAGGCGGCGCTGTGGGGATGCGGCTCGTCGCGGGCGATGGTGTGGGCGAAGCAGAAGCCCGCCGCGGGCGTCGCCTTGAAGCCGCCGTAGCACCAGCCGGCATTGAGATAGAGGCCGCCGATATCGGTGCGGTCGATGATCGGCGAACCGTCCATCGACATGTCCATGATGCCGCCCCAGTGGCGCAGCAGCCGCAGGCGGCCCAGCCCCGGCCAGAGGGCCATGCCGCCCTCCATCACGTCCTCGATGGTGTGCAGGTTGCCGCGCTGGGCGTAGGAATTGTAGCCGTCGATGTCGCCGCCGAAGACCAGGCCGCCCTTGTCCGACTGGCTGACGTAGAAATGGCCGGCGCCGAAGGTCATCACGCAGTCGATCAAGGGCTTCACGCCTTCGCTGACGAAGGCCTGGAGCACGTGGCTCTCGATCGGCAGCCGCATGTCGACCATGGCGGCCAGGAGCGAGGAGGAGCCGGCGACCGACAGGCCGACCTTCTTCGCGCCGATGAAGCCGCGGCTGGTCTCGACCCCGGTGACGCGCCCGTTCTCCCGGCGAATGCCGGTGACGGCGCAGTTCTGGATGATGTCGACGCCGCGGTCGCTGGCCGCCCGGGCATAGCCCCAGGCGACCGCGTCGTGGCGCACGGTGCCGCCGCGCCGCTGCAGCAGGCCGCCCTTCACCGGGAAGCGGGCATTGTCGAAATCGATGAACGGGACCATCGCCCGCACGCCCTCGCGGTCGAGCAGTTCGGCGTCGATGCCGGCCATGCGCATGGCGTTGCCGCGCCGGGCATAGGCGTCGCGCTGGGCGTCCGAATGGTAGAGGTTCAGCACGCCCCGCTGGCTGACCATGGCGTTGTAGTTGATGTCCTGCTCCAGCCCCTCCCAGAGCTTCATCGAGTGCTCGTAGAAGGGGATGTTGCCGGGCAGCCCGTAATTCGAGCGCACGATGGTGGTGTTGCGGCCCACATTGCCGGAGCCGACATGGCTCTTCTCCAGCACGGCGACGTTGGTGATGCCGTGCTCCTTGGCGAGGTAATAGGCGGTGGCGAGCCCGTGGCCGCCGCCGCCGACGATGACGACGTCGTATTCAGCCTTCGGCGCCGCGTCGCGCCACTGGGGCTTCCAGTCCCGCTGGCCCCGCAGGGCCTGTCCGAGGACGCTGAAGAGGGAATAGCGCATCGCCACGACTCTCTTGGATCGCCGGTGGAGACGGTGGCGAAGTCCCACCAAATCCCCTCATCCTGAGGTGCCCCTTGCCTCGGCAAGGGGCCTCGAAGGAGGGCTCCAGGGATCGCGCGATACACTGGAGCCCTCCTTCGAGGCCGCTTCGCGGCACCTCAGGATGAGGGGGTTGGATTGGATCGATGGGATCCACCGCCCCTCGGCACGAAGCCCTACATACGCCCGCTCGGCCGATCGCCCCTTGCAAATCGCGACGTCTTTCCCGCAGATCGCGGCAGAATGTGCGCCACCCCCCTCCCCGACCCCGCGCCGACGACGGTCGGCTTCGTGCTGGTGCCGGATTTCGCGCTGATGACCTACGCGGCGGCGGTCGAGCCGCTGCGGGCGGCCAACGCCCTGTCGGGCCGCATCCTGTACCGCTGGTGGCACGCCGCGCCCGGCGATTGCCCCGTGCCCGCTTCGAACGGGCTGACGGTCGCCCCCGACGTGGCGATCGGCGCCGAATCACCGGGGGCCGACTGGATTCTCGTCTGCGCGGGCGGCAACCCGTCGGACTTCGACGATCCGGCCCTGTTCGCATGGCTGCGCCGGCTCAGCCTGCGGCCCGGGGCGGTGATCGGCGGCCTTTCCGGCGGACCCTACCTGCTGGCGCGGGCAGGGCTTCTCGACGGTCGGCGCTGCACCCTCCATTGGGAGCATATCCCGGCCTTCCGCGAGCGGTTTCCGCGGGTCGAGGTGGTGCGCTCGCTCTACGAGGTCGGTCCCGACCGAATGACCTGTTCGGGCGGCATCGCGGCGCTCGACATGATGCTCGACCGGATCGGGCGCGACCATGGCCCCGGCCTCGCGGCGGGCGTCGCCGACTGGTTCCTGCACAACCAGATCCGCGAGGGCCTGAGCCCGCAGCGGATGGCCCTGCGCCAGCGCTTCGACCTGCGCGATCCCCGGCTCCTGCGGGTGCTCGCCGCCATGGAAGAGAATCTCGAAGCCCCGCTGACCCGCGAGGCGCTCGCCGATCTCGCCCGGATCGGCGTGCGGCAGTTGGAGCGGCTGTTTCGCGAGCGGCTCGGGACGAGCCTGCATCGACACTATCTCGGCCTGCGCCTCGACCAGGCGCATCGCCTGCGCCGCGAGACCGCGATGCCGGCGGCCGAGATCGCCGCGGCGACGGGTTTTCTCAATGCCGAGGAATTGGCGCGGGCGGAGCGGCGACGGCGTCGGCAGGCAGAATGACCCGCCGACGCCCGTGTCAGAACCTTACTCCGCCGCGTCCAGGCGCGGATGCTCGATCTCGGCGCGCTCGCGCTTGACGAGCTCCGCCGTGAGGAAGGCCACTTCCAGCGCCTGCTCCGCGTTGAGGCGCGGGTCGCAATAGGTGTGGTAGCGGTCCTGCAGGTCGTCGGCCGTGAGCGCGCGGGCGCCGCCCGTGCACTCCGTCACGTCCTTGCCGGTCATCTCCAGATGGATGCCGCCGGCGATGGTCCCTTCCGCGCGATGGACGCCGAAGAAGCCCTCGATCTCCTGCATCACCCGCTCGAAGGGCCGCGTCTTGTAGCGGCCCGCCGCGATGGTGTTGCCGTGCATGGGATCGCAGACCCACACCACCGAGCGGCCCTCGCGCTCGACCGCGCGGATCAGGTTCGGCAGGTGGTCGCCCACCTTGTCGGCACCGAAGCGGCAGATCAGCGAGAGGCGGCCCGCCTCGTTCTCCGGATTGAGCAGATCGATCAGGCGGATCAGCCCCTCGGGCGTCGTGCTCGGCCCGCATTTGAGGCCGATCGGGTTCTTGATGCCGCGGGCGTATTCCACGTGCGCGTGGTCCGGCTGGCGGGTGCGGTCGCCGATCCAGAGCATGTGGCCGGAGGTGGCGTACCAGTCGCCGCTCGTCGAATCGACGCGGGTCAGCGACTCCTCGTAGCCGAGCAGCAGGGCCTCGTGGCTGGTGTAGAAGTCGGTGGTGCGCACCTCCTGGTGCGTCTCCGGGTTGATCCCGATGGCGCGCATGAAGTCGAGCGCGTCCGACATCCGCTCGGCCACGTCCCGGTAGCGGGAGGATTGCGGGCTGTCCTTCACGAAGCCCAGCATCCAGCGATGCGCGTTCTCGAGGTTGGCGTAGCCGCCGGTCGCGAAGGCGCGCAGCAGGTTCAGCGTCGCCGCCGATTGCCGGTAGGCCTCGAGCTGGCGCTTCGGATCGGGAATCCGCGCCTCTTCCGTGAAGGTCAGCCCGTTGATGATGTCGCCGCGGTAGCTCGGCAGCGACACGCCCTCCAGCGTCTCGGTCGGCGAGGAGCGCGGCTTGGCGAACTGACCGGCGATGCGGCCGACCTTCACCACCGGCGAGCCGCCCGCGAAGGTGAGCACCATCGCCATCTGCAGGAAGACGCGGAAGAAATCGCGGATGTTGTCGGCCGAGTGCTCGTCGAAGCTCTCGGCGCAATCGCCGCCCTGCAACAGGAACGCCTGGCCCGTCGAGACGCGCGCCAGCGCCGCCTTCAGCTTGCGGGCCTCGCCGGCAAAGACCAGCGGGGGAAAGCTCGAGAGCTGGCTCTCCACGGCCTGGAGCGCATCCGCGTCCGGATAGGACGGCACCTGCTGGATCGGCAGGTTGCGCCAGGTCTTCGGGGTCCACCGCTCGGTCATGACACTCTCTCCGCTCACCTCAAAAGGTGAAGCGCGCGGGCCCTCCCGCCTCGCGCGAAGCGCGGCTTATAGAGAGGTTTTCCGCAGGTGGCGAGTTGGCAGAGCGGGGCACGAAATCTTGCCCGCATGCCTCGCCCATGCCCCTCATCTTCAGTCGTCCCGCTCGACGCCACCGCGCGACGCGTCGCGGGACGATGTCGGGGGTGATTTTCGGGCTGGCGCCCGTCGCGCCCCCGGAACGGATGGCGACGGCTTCGGATGGCGGCGCAATCCCGGATCTCGAAGCCAGGGATCACCGCTCCGTGGCTTTCCAAGCGGCCCTGCTGCGGTCTATCAGAACGCGCCTTCCGCTTCCGGGTCGCGGGTCCCGGGACGGTACCGGACGGGAGCCGAGTCCCGACCCGGGAGGCCGGGATCCTGCTGCTTCGCCGTCACACCGCCGGAACGTGGAGCCTGATGCGCGAGCCGAACGCGATCGATTTCTGGCGCGGCGTCGCCCTCGTGACGATCTTCGTCAACCACATCCCGGGCAACTTCTTCGAGCGCTACACCTTCTCGCAATACGGCATCTCGGATGCCGCCGAGCTGTTCGTGTTCCTGGCCGGCTGGTCGATCGGGCTCGCGACCCGGGGGCGCGACGGCAAGCCCGAGCCGCGCCTCACCACCGTGCTGCGGCTCCTGTCGCGCACGATCGAGGTGTACCGGGCGCAGATCGTGATCATGTCGCTGGCGCTCGCCATGATCGCGGGCTGCGCGCTCTACCTCGACAATCCGCTCATCCTCGAATGGCACAATGCCGGCGGCTTCTTCGGCGACCCGATCCAGACCATGGTCGGCATCGTGCTGCTCACGCACCAGCTCGGCTTCTTCAACATCCTGCCGCTCTACGTGGTGCTGATCGCCATCGCCCCCCTGGTGGTGCTGGTGGGCCGCCTGAGCCGGACGCTCCTGCTCGCCCTGTCGCTGTCGCTCTACGGCGCGAGCCTCGTGTTCGAGTGGAACTTTCCATCCTGGCCGGGCGAGGGCGATTGGTTCTTCAATCCGCTCTGCTGGCAGCTGCTGCTGGTGCTCGGCTTCCTCGCGAACGAGATGAGCCGAGAGAGCCCGCGGCTGCGGTCCCTGGCCCGGCGGCTGACGCCGCTCGGCATCGCCCTCGTGGCGCTCGGCTTCGTCCTCGCCGTGCTGGAGCTGCGCCCCGATCCGATGCTGGTGCCCGAGCCGCGCCTCGTCTTCACCTTCGACAAGACGTATCTCTCGCCCGGCCGGCTCATCCATTTCTGCGGAGTGGTGCTCGCTTTTCAGGCGGTCTACGGCCTGATCGCGCCAAGGGTGATGCCGCTCGCCCGCTTCCTCTCGGGCCTGGGCCGCAATTCCCTCGCGGTCTTCTCGATGGGTTCACTGTTAAGCTTGGCCGCGCAGTTCGTGCGCTTCCAGACTGGAGGCGGTATCTTCGTTGACATTTCGGTCGTAGGGTCCGGCCTGTTCGCACTGGGTTTCACCGCATGGTTCGTCGAATGGCGTGCCCGCAAGCCGCGCGCCCCACGGACGCCGCCCGACGGCGCCGCCCCGCGCTCGGCCTCTCCGCCGGCCTGAGTTTCGCCCTCGGGATCGGTCTCCTCGCCTCGGTGCCGGCCCGCGCCGAGACGCTGCCGGCCGCTCCGGCTCCGACCATGTCGGCCCCGGCACAGACGGCGGAGGCGCTCGACCAGAGCCTCTCGCCGGAATGCCGCGTGCCCGGCTCCAAGCTCTACACCCTCGCCAAGCTCAAGGCGGTCAAGGCCGCGCTCAAGGAGAAGCGGCCGGTCCGGGTGCTCTCAATCGGCTCCTCCTCGGCGGGCCTGGGCGCCGCGTCGAGCTATCCGGTCAAGCTCGAGAACGCGCTGGAGAGCGCGCTGCCCGACGTGCAGATCGATGTCGAGGCGCGTTCCCTGCCCGGCGAGGTCGCGAGCGGGGCGGGCGAACGCCTGCGCACCATCGTGGCGGAGGTCGAACCCGATCTCGTGGTCTGGCAGGTCGGCACCAACGACGCGCTCGCCCGGGTCGATATCGACTCCTTCGCCGAGGCGCTCGACGAATCGGTCAAGTGGGTGATGTCGCACGACATCGACATCGTGCTGATCGATCCGGTCTTCACCGCGAGCCTCGCCGAGGACGATTACTACAACCGCATGGTCCACACCGTGCAGGAGGTCGCGCGCCGGGAGGCGGTGCCGCTGGTCCACCGTTACGCGGCGATGCGCTACCTCTCGACCCGCAGCACCGACGAGGCGCACATGCTGGGCCGCCGGTTCCGGCTGAACGATCTGGGCCTGCGCTGCATGGCCGAGCACGCGACCCGCGCGATCACTCTCTCGCTGCTGCAATCGGACCCGGCCAAGCCGGAAACGGATCCCGACCGGACCGGCACCGCGACCCGCCCCGCCACGGGTCGCGAATCCTCCGATGCCGTCCCGCGGGGGAACTAGTCAGGCCGTTCCCCCCGCAGGCCGATCCTGGCTTGAGCGACGGCCTCCCACCGCCCCCATCCTCCGGGCTGCCCGCCCGGCCGGCCTTTGCGTGCGACAGGCTCACCCGTCGAAGCGACCGCGCGGGCGGATCACGGCTCCCGCCCAGGAGACCGGGATGTCCGTCATCGCAATTCCATGCTTCGGCGGCATGCCCCGAGATGGAGAATTGTCCGAACGACGATCGCGAGCGTTTTCGACGGCGATGGCCTCACGTCATATCGGTGGCCCGGCTACGTAGACCGCCACGATGAGCCTCCGCAGCACTCAGGCTAAGCAAAGTGTTGCTCGAGCATGGGCTCGGAGGAGGCAAACGTGCAGCGAATTCTCAACATCGTCGGCATCGCCAGCATCGTCGCGCTGGCCGCCACGCCGGCCGCCGCCGGTCATGGCGGCTTCCTGGGAGGCCTGTTCGGTGGCGGCCGCGGCGCGCCTGGTCCGGAGGCGGCCGTCGGCCTGCCGTTCCTCGTCGCCGCCGGCGCCTACATGCTGATGCGCCGCCGCGCCGCCAAGACGGACGCCCAATAAGTCAGCGCCAAGGAACAGAATCTCTGAGGCGAGCGGCCAATCGGCGGATCTCGGCGCGGCGCGTTCGGGCGCTGCGCCGTTTGGTACCGTCGTGGCGGAAGCGGAGCGGATGGTGACAAGCGTGGCGTCCGATGCCCCGGCGGCCCGGAAGGCGCTGCTCAACGAGCGCGAGGCGCGTCTCGCCCTGCTCGTCGTCGGCCTCCTCAACGCCCTTCTCCACCCGGTGCGCGACGCGGTCGCGGCATCGGGTCTGGCCGGTGCGGTGATGGGAACCTTCGGCATCAGCGCCATCGTCTGGATCGCCCTGGCACTCGTCGCCCGGCTGCTGGCGGCCGAGCCCGACCGGGGGATGCGACGAACCGAGTTCGCGATTCACCTCGCCGTCCTCGCCCTGATCCTCGTCCCGCTCCGTCATGTCGCCTGGATCGGGCTGACGCTGATGGCCCTCAACGTCGTGGCGCACGCGGCGCGGGACTCCGCAGCGGCGCGGGGCGGATGGCTGCTCCTCGCCGTCGGCGTCCCGATGTTCTGGGGCAAGCTCGCCCTGTCGCTGTTCAGCGGGGTCGTCCTGACCCTCGACGCGATGCTCGTGAGCGCCGTGCTCGGCCTGCCGCGGCTCGGCAACACCCTCGCCCTCGCCGACGGACGCACGCATCTCTGGATCGAGTCGAGCTGCTCCTCGATGCTCAACCTCTCCCTGGTCGTCCTGTGCTGGACGATGTTCTGCACGCTACGCGGCATCGGGCTGCGCCGCGGCCTGCCCTGGTGCGGGCTCTGTGCCGGCCTGATCATCGCCCTCAATGTCGGCCGCATCAGCCTGATCGCCGCCTTTCCGGCGCATCACGACACGCTGCATGGCGGCCTCGGCGCGAGCGTGGCGAGCTGGCTGTTCGTGGCCGTGATGCTCTGCGTCTTCGAATTCGGAATGTGCCGACACGATCGGGAAGTCTCCCCACCGACCGTTCGCCGGATGGCGCGCCATGCGGCCTAGAGTTTCGACGCGATCCGTTCTCCGGGCGCTCCTCCTCGTCCTGCTCGCGGCCTCGGTGCCGCTGAAGCTCTGGACCCTGCCCGAGGCCCGCGCCTCGAGCCAAGCGGGTGACGACGCGATCCGCGAGGGCATGCGGGCCTTCCTCGCCGAGGCGGGGTTCTCGGCGCAGGTGGAGGCGGGGCTCGTCGACCTGCCGGCGGCCTCCGGCGCGCGCGACGGCTGCCGCGTGCTGCTCGCGAACGTGGCCACCCAGGGCTATCACCGCGACCTGATCTTCCGCCTTGCCGGATCGGGGGACAAGGTCTCCTTCCTGTTCCGAGGGCGCGCCTACCCGGACCAGCCGGGCTGGGCGACCTGGACCTCCCACCTCCTGTCCCGTCTGCGCCTCGCCTCGGCGGACCCCGCCGGGCCCGGAGGCGAACGGGTCTACGCGGTGCTGGCGGCCGGAGCCTGCGATCTCGACGCGTCGGCCTGGGCGAAATCTTGGGCGGAGACTTGAGCGGGGAACCGGGCGACGGAGGCCGGAAAGAGGTCATCCGCGGCTTAACCTGGTTGAAACACCGCCCTGATTAAGTTGCACCGAGAGCGCGTCGGCCTTCCCGCATCCGGCGCCGCGGGAGGGTGCAGCCATGGCGGCGGACGAGTTGGCGGCCGGCTCCCTCCGGGGCGCCCCGTCTCTCCCCGAGCGGGCACGCGCCCGGCTGCTGGCGGCCCGATCGGGCGCCGGTGGGGCGGCGGTCGGCGTGTTCGGCCTGCGCATCGCCGCCGCCGGCTGCGCCTATCTCGCGCAGGTGCTGATGGCCCGGATGATGGGCGGCGCGGAATACGGCATCTTCGCCACCGTCTGGGTCTGGATCGCGATCCTCGGCCACACCGCGACCCTGGGGCTTGCCCAGGGCGCCTGTCGCTTCCTGCCCGTCGAGCGGGCCCACGGCCATCTCGACGCGGTGCGCGGCTTCCTGCTGGGCGGGGCGCTCGCCAGCGCGGCGGGCGGCTTGGGTCTCGCCCTCGCCGGCCTCGCCCTCACCGAGATCCGACACGATCTGCTCGACGGCCCCTATGGCGGCCCGGTCCTCGTCGCGGTCCTCGTCGTGCCGCTCTTCGCCTTCCAGGATTATCTCGAAGGGGTGGCCCGCAGCCAGGGCTGGCCGATGCTCGCCATCGCCCCGCCCTACCTGATGCGGCAGGGCCTGATCATGGTCGGCATGGTCGGCGCCGTCCTGTTCGGCGCCCCCGCCCATGCCTGGGTCGCCATCGCCTGCACCCTCGTCGCCACCGGCATTGCGGCGACCATCCAGGGGGTCCTGCTGCTGGCGCGTCTGCGCCGCCACCTCCCCGCCGGCCCCCGGCGTTACCGCTGGCGGATCTGGTTCGGCGCCTGCCTGCCAATCGCGGCGGCCGAACTCGCCACCAGCGCCTTCGGCTTCATCGACGTGGTGCTGCTGGGCTTCCTCGCCCCGCCCGCCGCGGTCGGCCTGTACTTCGCCGCCACCCGCATCCAGCAATTCGTGGTCTTCGTCGCCTACGCCGCCTCGGCGGCCACCGCGCCGCGCTTCGCCGCCGCCCGCGCCGAGGGCGACGAGGCCGGGCTCGCCGGGCTGGTGCGGGCGCAGGCGCGCTGGACCTTCCTCGGCACCGCGCTGGTCGGCCTCGGCGTGCTCGCCGCCGCCCCGCTGCTGCTCGGCCTGTTCGGCTCCGATTTCCACGACAGCCTGCCGGTGCTGGCGATCCTGGTCGCCGGCGGCGTCACGGCGAGCCTGTTCGGACCGGGCGAGGACATCCTGACCATGCTCGGCGGCGAACGGCTCTGCGTCGCCATCACCGTGGCCATGCTGGCACTCGCGGTCCTGCTCTGCCTCGTCCTCATTCCCTGGCTCGGCGTGATCGGGGCGGCGCTCGCCATGGCCGGCGCCAGCGCGCTGCGCGGGCTCGCCATGGCGGCGGGCGCCTATGCCGTGCACGGGATCGCGACACCCGCTTTCCCCCTCTCCTTCCTCCCGGGTTTCACCCGCGGCCACGGTGCTGCCTGACCATGGGCCTCCCGCTGCGCTCCGCCCCGCCGGTCCCGTTCGAGGCCGCCATCGAACCCGTCGCCGCCATCGAGGCGGTGGCCTGGGACGCCCTTACCCGGCACGCCGTCGCGCCGCATCCGTTCTACGGCCGCCGCCCGGTCGAGGCGCATCGGGCGAGCGGGCTCGGGCCGGCGGATCTCGCCGCGGTCACCGTGCGCGGCCCCGACGGTCTGTCGGGGCTGCTGCCCTTCGTCCTGCGGGCCGACATCACCGGGCTCGGCGGCGCGGTGGCGCAGCCCTTCCTCTCCCCCTACGTGACGGAGACCACCCCCCTCGTCGCCGACGGTCCCGATCTCGACGACCGGCTCGATGCCCTGGTGACGGGCCTCGCCCGCGCCTCGGGGGGCCGCTGCTGGCGCTGGCCGCTTCTCCCCGTCGAGGGCCGTCTCGGCGCGGGGCTGGTCGCCGCGCTGGAGCGGGCCGGCTGGCAGGTCGCCACCGTGGGGAGCTTCGAGCGCCCGGTCCTCGACCGGCGCGCGGACCATGCCGCCTTCCTCGCCGACCATCCCCACAAGAGCCGCCTCAAGGATCTGCGCCGCCGCCGCCGCCGCCTCGGGGAGGCGGGGGCGCTGACCTTCGAGGTGACGACGACGGGGCCGGCGCTGGAGCGGGCGCTCGACGCCTTCCTGGAGCTTGAGGCCGCCGGCTGGAAGGGCGCCGCGGGCACGGCCTTGGCAAGCCGCCCGGACAGCGCCCTGTTCGCCCGGGCCCTGTTCCGGCAGGACGAGGCGGCTCCGGCCGACCCGCCGACGGTGCGGGCGGATTGCGCGCGGCTCGACGGCCGGTTGATCGCCGCGAGCCTCGCCCTCGTGGCCGGACGCACCGCCTATCTCCTGAAGATCGCCTACGACGAAACCCTGCGCAGCTACGCTCCCGGGCTGGTGCTGGAGGATCAGATCGTGCGCGCCCTGCACGACACCGCCTTCGCGGATCGGCTTGATTCGGCGACGCTGCCCGGCTCGCCCCTGGAGCATCTCTATCCCGAGCGGGCCCGGATCGCCGAGATCCTGGCCCTGCCCCCCGGTGCCAGCCTGTTCCCGCTGGAGCGGCGCGCCGACCTCGCGCGCTTCGAGCATCGCGCCCGCGCGGAGATGAAGCGGCTCATCGGGCGGCGATAGGCGCGCGCCGGGCGCTCACAGGAGCAGCAGCCCGCCCGCCAGAACGACGAAGGCCACGAGCCCGGCCAACAGGACGATCCGGTCGGCCGGCTGCGCCTCCGCGGATCCGGCCGAGGCGGTTCCGGTCGCCGCTCCCGCATTCATGGCACCGCGCGCGGAACCGGATGCCCCCGTTCGCGCGGCCGCCTCCATGGCCGGATTCCGGGCCGGGGCGCCCCGCGCGGGGGCGGGCAGCTCGGGCACCGGCCCCACCGGCGGCTCGCCCCGCGGCCCGAACGCCTCCGGCTCGACGCTCACGCCCGCCGCGTCCAGTTCCAGCATCACGAGGACGAGGGCGTCCACATCCATCGCATCGATCGGCAGGAACCGCTGAAGATCGTCGGCGGAGAGTTCGCCCCGCGCGCGGCCGAGAGCGACGAGCCGGTCGAGGGTGGCGCGATCGATCGTCGACATGGGGCTCCTGACGCGAGGTCCTGCGGCGCGCAGGCCTTTCCCGTCACCTGTGCCGCGTTCCTGCCTTCTCCAAGTGGCGAAGAAGCGCGGCAGCCTGACGCGCGCGCTCGGCGGGATCGCCGCCGCCCCGGCGCCACACCACCCGCCGCTCGCGCAGCGTCACGGCGTCCGACACCGGCATCATCGGCACCGCCCGGTCGGCGTGGAAATCGGCGGCGATCCCCTGGGGGCCGCCGCTGAGGCGCGCGATGCCGAGACCGAGGCATCCGATGCGCAGGGCCGCCAGGGTGAACAGGGCCTCGACCGGCTCCGGCGGCGCGCCGAACCGGTCCTCGACCTCGTCGCGCAGGGCGTCGAGTTCGTTGCGGCTGCGCAGGCGCAGGAGGCGGATGGTGAGGCTCAGCCGGATTTCGGGTTCCGGGATGTAGTCGGCCGGCACCCGCCCGCTCACGCCGATCCGCAGGTCCGGGCTCCAATCCTCGGCGGGCTCGCCCTTGGCGGCACGCAGCGCCAGTTGCAGCAGGTGCTGGTAGAGCCCGAGGCCGACGCGGGCGACATGTCCGGCCTGGGCCTCGCCGACGAGGTCGCCCGCTCCGCGCAGATCGAGGTCGCGCGCCGCGATGGCGAAGCCCGCGCCGAGCCGGTCGAGGGCCTCCAGCGTGCGCAGCCGCTTCTCGGCGCTGGCGCTCAGCGGCTTGTCCGGATGACCGAACAGCAGGACGCTGCCTCGCCGCTGTCCGCGCCCGACCCGCCCGCGCAGCTGATGCAGCTGAGCCAGCCCGAACCGCTCGGCGTCGAAGACCAGCATCGTGTTGGCGCGCGGCACGTCGAGGCCGCTCTCGATGATGCTGGTGGCGAGCAGCACGTCGCCCTCGCCGTCGGCGAAGCGGACCATGGCGGCGTCCATCTCGGCGGGCTTCATCTCGCCATGCGCCGTCACGACGTCGAGATCGGGCACGAGGGCGGCGAGACGCCGGGCCATCGGGGCGATGTCCTCGATGCGGGGGCAGACGACGAAGCTCTGTCCGCCGCGGGCATGCTCGCGGTTGAGCGCGGCGCGCAGCGTATCGTCCGCGAACGGCGCGATGACCGTGCGGATCGGCCGGCGCACGGCGGGGGGCGTGGCGATTACGCTGAGGCTCTGCAGACCCACCATCGCCGCCTGGAGGGTGCGGGGGATCGGGGTCGCGCTCAGCGTCAGGAGATGCGCGTCGCCCGCGGCCCGGCGTAGGGACGCCTTGGTCTTCGTACCGAAGCGCTGCTCCTCGTCGATGATGGACAGCCCGAGATCGTGGAAGCGCACGCCGCGCCCGGCGAGCGCCTGCGTTCCGACCACGAGGCGCACGGAGCCGTCGGCGAGGCCCTCGCGCACCCGCCGCGCCTCCGCCGGCGCCACCAGCCGCGACAGCTGCGCCACCGCGATGCCGAAGCGGGCGAAGCGCCGCCGGAAGGTCTCGGCATGCTGGCGCGCGAGCACGGTCGTCGGCGCCATGACGGCGACCTGTCGCCCGGCGAAGACCGCCGCCGCCGCCGCGCGCAGGGCCACTTCTGTCTTGCCGAAGCCGACATCGCCGCAGACCAGCCGATCCATCGGCACCTCGGTGGCGAGATCGGCCAGGGTGTCCTCGACCGCCCTGGCCTGATCGCCGGTCAGGGCGAAGCCGAAACCGGCCGCGAAGCGCTCCATCTCCCGCGGCGGCGGGACGAGGCGCGGGGCGCGGGCGGTGCGGCGCTCCTCCGCGGCCTTCAGCATCGCGCGGGCGGCCTTGGCCAGGGTGGCTTCCGTCTCCAACCGCCGCCGGCCCCAGCTGCCACCGTCGAGGCGGTCCAGGGAAACGGCCTCGACCTCCGAGCCGTAGCGCCAGATGCGGTCGGCCTGGGACGCCGGCACCATGCGGATCGCCCCGTCGGCGAAGCGCAGACGCAGGGCATCCTCGCCACCCCCCTCGCCGGCATCGTCGCCGGGGAGCGCGTCCAAGCCCTCGAACACGCACAGGCCGTGATCGCGGTCCACCGCCACGTCGCCGATCCGCAGCTCGACCTCGCCGATCGGCAGAATCGCGGCCTGCCGCGGCGTGCCCGCATCCGATCCGCCGAGCAGGTCGGCGGCGGCGATGACGGTCGCCCCGACCTCCGGCACCCGGAACCCCGCCTGGATCGGCGTCTCGATCGCCAGCATCGCGCCGGGCGCCGCCGCCGCCACCTCGCTCCAGCCGTCGATCAGGCGCAGGGTCCGTCCGTCCTGCTCGGCGGCGGCGCGCACGAGCCGGCGGAGCGGTGCCTTGGGCCCCGTCAGGACGATGCGGTCACCGGCCTTCAGGCGCTCCTTCAACGTCCGGGCGAAGGCGGCCTCGGGCCGGCTCTCTCGCACGAAGGGGGACAGCGCGACCGCCTCGCCCTCCGCCGCATCGGCGGTGGCGATGCCGTGGCGGGCGACGAGATCCGCCCAATCGGAGGGGTCGAGATAGAGCGTGTCGCTCTCGGCGCCCGGCGATCCGAGCTCGTCCCGGGCCTCCTCGAGCTGCTCGAAAGCGGCGGAGACGCGGCCCTCCACGCCGGACTCGACCACGAGGCGCGCCTCCGGCACGTAATCGAGCACCGTCGACAGCGCGGGGTAATAGCGGGCCAGCCGGTGCTCCTCGCCGGTGAACGGCGTCACCGCGATGTCGGAATCGGGGCCGGGGACGATCTCGGTGGCCGGATCGATCACCAGCCGATCGGTCTCGACGCGGGAGCGCTGCGAGACCGGGTCGTAGGAGCGGATCGCCGCGACGCGCCCGTTCGCGTGCTCGACGCGGCAGGGCAGCGGCGCGGCGGCGGGAAACACATCGATGGTCCGGCCGCGAATCGCGACCTCTCCGGGCTCGTCCACCCGGTCGTCGAGATGGTAGCCCATGCGCCGCAACTGTGCGGTCAGGGCCTCCGGATCGAGGCGGTCACCGACGCGGATCTCGACATGGGCCTCGCGCCACGTCTGCGCCGGCGGCACCCGCTGGAGCAGGGCCGGTGCCGTGGTCAGGAGAATGTCGGGCAGGGCGTCCCGGTCGGTCAGCCAGCGCAGCACGCCGGCGCGCGCTCCCATCACCCCGCGCGAGGGCGAGGCGCGGTCGAAGGGCAGGCAATCCCATTCGGGAAAGACGGCGACCTGCCGTTCCGGCGCGAGCGCCCGCAGGATGGCGGCGACCTCGTCGAGCCTGCGCCCGTCGCGCGCCACGTGGACGAGCGGCCGAGGTCCGTCGAGGAGGCTGAGGAGAGAGATGGCGAGCGCCCCCGTGGGGACCAGCGGGACGGCGTTCGGCTCCGGGGCGTCGCTGCGGCGCGGGGCGGGCTTGGACTTGGCCATCGAGGATCCCTGATGAGCCGGTTCAGGACCGGGCTCCCCTCCAAACGCCGTTCGGCCCGGCCGGGTCCCGCGCCGTCCCCTTCCGTTTCGTCACGGTCCACAGAGGCGTTGCGCCGGGCGGTGGATGGAAAGGTGATTCGGGCCGGCGCCGGGGCGAGGGCCCATTCCCACGACTCCCGGGACGATGGCCGGGGGATCCCCAGCGGACTTCAGGCGAGGTTCTTAGCCAAGATCATCGGAGTGTCCGCCACGACAGGCGCATAACCTCGGCTTCGGTAGAAAGGTCTGGCGGTCTTCGTGGTCTCCAGCCGACAGGCGGTCGCGCCACGTTCGATGCTGGCTTGCTCCATCGCCTTGAGCAACGCGGTGCTCACCCCCCGATACCTCGCCTCAGGTGCAACGTAGTTGAGGAGGATCATCCCACCCGCATCGACCATCCCCACCCCGACCAGCGCGGCCGAGCGCTCGGCCACGAAAAGCGAAGCGCCCGGCTGCATCAGCCACGCCAGCCAGTTTTCAGGGGTTTTGTTGGCGATCCAGGCCGCGATCAGAGCCGGATCACCCCCGTGATCGGCATAGCAGAGTTCGACAATCGCGCGCCGCAGGACGCGACTGCCATCCACGGCATCGACCGACGTGGCCGGGCGTAGGTTCACAGTCATCGTTCCAGGCTGTCCCTCGCCCATCGATCGGAGCCCGCTTCGCGTTAACGAGCCGGGACAATCTCAACGCTTCCATCCCTCCCGACCGTCGCCACGATCAGCCGATGCAGCTCATCCTTGGCCTGCTCGGGCGTGATCTCCCCGGTAACGGCGGCCTTCGACAGCGCCTCGGCCGCTCCGAGCATCGCCCACAGGCTGGCCGTTGCGAGGGTGCGGCTGTTCGTGAAGGGCGCGAGCGCCCCTCGGCACTTCTCCATGAACGCCGCCAGGTAGCTTCGTTTCGTCGCCTCCAGTTCCGGCGATCCCGCGAGCGCCGCCAGCAGTTCGGGGATCTCGCGCCCCTGCGTGAGAACACAATCGACGTAGGACGAGGCGATCACGGCGGCCGTCTCCGCAAGCGTCGGCCCGGCGCCGGCCAAGGCCGCATCCATGATGGCGGTCTGATGCCGGTCGAACGCCTCGTAGAGCGCGACCAGCAAACCGCTGCGCGTACCGAAATGATCGTACACGACCGGCTTGGCGACGCCGGCCTGCTCGGCGAGCCGGCCGAGGGTCAGGGCATCCGTGCCGTCCTCCCGGATGATGCGCCAGGCGACGTCGAGGAGCTGGATCAGCCGGTCCTCTCGGCTGAGGCGGATGCGGCGCGATGAGGACGGTGCGGTTGACATCTCTATATACCGATCGTAGCCTACTTTTAGTATATATTAGTGGGCATCGGGCTGCAACCCGCCGGAGCGATCCGCGCGGCATGGGCGGTCGTGTGTCCATCGTACGGAGAAGCCCGCCCATGATCGATGCCATCGCGCTGCCGTCCCGCCGGTCATCGTGGCTCGGGCTCCTCACGGTCCTCAGCCTCGTGCTGCTCGTGGCGATGGATGGCTCGGTACTCTATCTCGCGATACCGCGCGTCACGGCCGCGCTGAAACCGACGGCGGATCAGACCCTCTGGATCCTCGACATCTACGGCTTTCTCGTCAGTGCGCTGCTGATCGCATTCGGCACCATCGGGGACCGACACGGGCGGCTGAAACTCATCATGATCGGCGCGAGTGTCTTCGGGCTCGGTTCGCTCGGCGCGGCGTTCTCGGAAACGCCCGCAGCGCTGATCGCCTGCCGGGCGTTGATGGGGTTGGGCGGCGCAACGCTTCTGCCCTCCGGCCTCGCGATCGTCAGCGCCTTGTTCCCCGATCCTCGCGAGCGAGCGCAGGCCATCGGACTCTTCGCGGCGACTTTCGCGGCCGGCTTCGCAATCGGCCCCGTGCTCGGCGGCCTGCTGCTCCAGTCGTTCGCGTGGGGCGTCGTGTTCCTCATCAACGTTCCCGTCGTCGTCATCTTCCTCGTGGCGGCGCCCGTGTTTCTGCGCGAGGTGCGCGACGCCGGCAGCGGCCGGATCGATCTTGCGAGCCTGCTCCTCTCCTTCCTCGGGCTCCTGCTCACCGTCTGGTCGGTGAAGACGGCGGCCGCTGACGGCTTCGGCAGCCGACAGGCGCTCGTCGGCGGCCTCGGCCTCGGCGCGCTGGCGCTGTTCATCGACCGGCAGCGACGGATCGACGATCCGCTGCTGGATCTCAACCTGTTCCGCGATCCGGTCTTCACCATCGCCATCCTCACGGGATTGCTGTCGCTCGTCGTCTGGTCGGCGACCGGCTCTCTCTCGGGCATCTACCTGCAAGCGGTGCTTGACCATCCGGTGCTCGCCGCGGCGCTCCTGACATTGCCCGGTGCGATCACGCTCACGGTCACCTGCATCGGCACCAGCCGAATCGTCGAGCGCGTCGGTCGCAAAGCCGCGCTGGTGGCAACGCACGCCCTGATCGGCACCGGCGTGCTCCTGCTTCTCCTCACCACGGTCGAGACGGGCGGTCCCGCCCTCATCGCTTCGACCATCGTGGCGGGTCTCGGCTATGGGCTGTCGTTCAGCTTGGTCGCCGAGATCGCCGTGTCCGCCGTGCCCGCCGAACGGGCGGGTGCGGCCGGCTCGATCGCCGAGACGAGCAACGAGTTGGGCAACGCGCTCGGCATCTCTCTGCTCGGTTCCGTTTCCGCCCTCTGCTTCCGGCTGTTCGGCCCCGGCCTGGCCGGCACACTGAACGAGACGCTGGCTCACCCCGGCCTTCCGCCCGAGGCGGCGCTTCAAGCGAAGCAGGCTTTCGTCACCGGGCTACACGCGGTAGCCGGCCTCGCAGGCACCTCCACGCTGCTCGTGGCGGTCGCAGCGGGGCTGTGGCTGCCGCGGAAGCTGCCGACATGATCGCCGGCCCTCCGCTGGCCGACGGATGTCGCCGCAGGAGGTCGGCCATCGTCACGCATGCCCTTCAGGGGAAAAAGCCGCTCACCGATGAGCGCCCCCTGATCACACGAGGGTGCTGGTGCTGATCGCGCATCGACCCGGGCTACGGCCATGGCATCGGCCGATGGCCGGCGATCCGGCGGCCCTCGGACGGAACCGATGGCGCGGGCGAACATCGACCGCCGGGCAGGCCCCACCGGTGCATCCCCGTGCTACGCTGCCGGATGCGGGCGGCGCTCGTGCCGTCCCGGCCGATCCCGTCGAGAGCAGGGCCGTTGGGTTGGAGCGAAGGCTGAGATGCTGGGTTGTGGCCTGCCTGATGGCCTTGGCCATAGCCCGTTCGGAGGCAGCGCCGATGCGGGATTCGGGTTCGATCGAGGCACCGGGCCCCGCCGGGCCGCTCGCGGGAACGGTGTCGGGACCCGCCGACGCCGATGGCCCCGTCGTCCTCATCGTTCCGGGCTCAGGACCGACCGACCGTGACGGCAACAACCCGCTCGGTATCCGGGCATCGCCGTACCGCCTGATCGCGGAGGGGCTGGCCGCGCGCGGGATCAGGAGCGTTCGCGTCGACAAGCGCGGCCTGTTCAGCAGCGTGCGCGCCGTCCCGGACGCCAACGCTGTCACCGTCGAGGATTACGCCGCCGACATTCGGACTTGGGTCGCCGCCATCCGGGAGCAGATGGGAACGCCGTGCGTCTGGGTACTGGGGCACAGCGAGGGTGCCCTGGCCGCGCTGGTCGCCGCCCGGCAGGGGGCCGACCTCTGCGGGCTGCTGCTCGTCTCGGCAACGGGGCGCAAGCTCGGCGACGTGCTCCGCGCGCAGATCGCCGGCAACCCTGCCAACGCACCGATCCGCGAACGCGCCGAGGCCGTCATCGCTCAGCTTGAGGTCGGGCAGCGGGTGGCATCGGACGACATCGATCCAGCCTTGCAGCCGCTGTTTCGGCCCGAGATACAAGGCTTCCTGATCAGCGCCTTCGCACACGATCCCGCCGAACTGATCGCGACCACTACGGGACCGACCTTGATCCTCCAGGGTCTGCGCGACATCCAGGTCGGGCGGGCCGACGCGGAACGTTTGCACCGGGCGCGCCCCGATGCCGAGCTGGTCCTCCTCCCGGACACGAACCATGTCCTGAAGCGCGTCGCGTCCGACGATCGAGCGGCCAATGTTGCGACCTATGGGGAGCCGGACAAACCGCTCGCTGCCGGTGTCGTGGATGCCCTCGCGGCGTTCATGCGGCGACCGTGGAACGGGCGCTGAGGGTCGACCTCGGTTTCCACCACGGTCGCAACGATCCGGCTCCCCCTTCTCCCTCCCTCACGTGTGATTTCGCCGCCGGAACCCGCCTGACCGCCTGCCGTTGAGCCGGAATTGCAGCGAACCCGGCATCGGTCGGAGGGAAGCGGGACAATCATGGGTCGTTTTTCCAGCAAGGTCGTGCTCGTGACGGGCGCCGCTTCCGGCATCGGCGAGGCCACGGCGCGTCGCTTCGGGCAGGAAGGGGCCAAGCTCGTCCTCGCCGATCTGAACGAGGACGGCCTGCGCAAGGTCGCGGGCGAGATCGGCGCGGAGGACACGCTCGTGCACGCCGCCGACCTGTCGAACGCGGATCGCTGCAAGGAGGTGATCGCGGCGGCGATCGACCAATTCGGCCGGCTGGACGTGCTCGTCAACAATGCCGGCAAGGATCATCTCGGCAAGGTCGACGAGGGCGACCTGAAGGACTTCTCGGTGGTGATCGAGACCGACCTCTACGGCGTGTTCTACATGACCCGCTTCGCCCTGCCGCATCTGCGCCAGAGCCGGGGTTGCATCGTCAACGTCTCGTCGGTCTCCGGACTCGGAGGGGATTGGAACCACAGCTTCTACTGTGCCGCCAAGGGCGCGGTGACGAACTTCACCCGCGCGGTCGCTCTGGACGAGGCGAAGAGCGGTGTCCGGGTGAATGCGGTGAATCCGTCCCTGGTCTACACGCCCTTCACCGCCGGCATGCAGGACCAGCCGGAACTCGTCGCCAAGTTCGAGGAGCGCATCCCGATGGGCCGCGGCGCCAAGCCCGACGACATCACCGGCGCCATCGCCTTCCTGGCGAGCGAGGATGCGCATTTCATCACCGGCGTGAACCTGCCGGTCGATGGCGGCCTCTCGGCCTCCAACGGGCAGCCGGCGCTCAGCTGAGACGGCTCTCACACAGAGGAGCGCACGATGTTCCCGGGCCCGGTTGGTCCGGGCGCGTCAGGCGGCGCCGTGCAGGTGGCCGGCGTGCCAGTCGGCGAGCGCGTCGAGGGTGACGACCCCGCCCGGCCACGCGACGCCGTGCAGGTGGGTATGGGGCGCTCCCGGCTCACCGAGATCGGAGACTGCCGAGAAGGCACCGTCCAGCGCGTGGCTGCGGGTGTAGCGGCTGCGGGTGGCGAGCACCGGCAGGCCGGCGCCGAGCGCCGAGCGGATGCCGGCGGCCGAATCCTCGAAGGCGATGGCTTCCGACGGATCGATGCCGAGGCGGTGGACCGCGAGGGCGAAGATGTCGGGGGCGGGCTTCTTCTGCGCCGCCTCGTCGCCCGCCGCGATCACGTCGAACGGATGGGCGCCGGGGAAATTGAGGCGGAGCAGCAGGTCGATGTTCGGCCGGCTCGTCGTGGTGGCGACGGCGAGCCGCACACCGCGCTCCCGCGCCTGACCGACCAGCCGTCCGATTCCGGGCCGCAGCCCGAGTTGCCCGCCCTCGGCAAGCTCCCCGTAATAGTGAGTCTTGAGGTCGTGGATCTCCGGCAGGCGGGCCTTCAGCGCCTCCGCCTCGTCCGGATGGAAGCGCTCGATATAGTGGACGAGGCGCTCCTTGCCGCCCATCACCTTCAGGAGATCGGCGTAGAATTCCGGCGACCAGTGCCAGGGCAGACCGAGGGTCTCGAAGGCACGGTTGAAGCCCTGCCGGTGGAGGTCTTCGGTTTCGGCCAGGGTCCCGTCGACGTCGAAGATCAGGGCCTTCAGCATCGCGCGCCGTCCCGACCGGTGGCCGTCTCCGCCGCCGCGCGGATCGCCGCAACGTTCGCCGCGTAGGCGGCCGGGCCGCCTTTGAAGGCGGCGGAGCCGGCGACCAGGATGTCGGCACCGGCCGCGGCGGCGGGGCCGGCGGTCTCGGGTGTGACGCCGCCATCGACCGAGATGCCGATCGAGCGGCCGCCCACGAGGGCCTTGACCCGGGACACCGTCTCCAGTGCCGAGCCGATGAAGCTCTGGCCGCCGAAGCCGGGATTGACCGTCATCACCAGCACGAGATCGACCATGTCGAGCACCGGCTCGATCATGGCGGCGGGCGTGCCGGGATTGAGCGCCACGCCCGCACGCTTGCCCAATCCCCGGATCGTCTGGAGCGAGCGGTGGAGATGCGGACCGGCCTCGGCATGGACGGTGATCGCGTCGGCGCCCGCCTCGGCGAAGGCGGCGAGGTAGGGATCGGCCGGCGCGATCATGAGGTGAACGTCGAAGAGCTTGTCGGTCCAGGGCCGCAATGCCTTCACGATCGCCGGACCGAAGCTGATATTCGGCACGAAATGTCCGTCCATCACGTCGAGATGGATCCAGTCGGCCCCGGCCTCGGCGATGGCCCGCGTCTCCTCGCCGAGGCGCGCGAAGTCGGCGGCGAGGATCGAGGGTGCGATGAGGGTCATGGGCAGGCTCTGGCAGGCTCGGGACGGGCGCGGTGCGGCGGCTCGGGACGAGACACGCCGTCCGGGGGACGGTCACCCACGAAGAGTCTAGGGCGACCGGCGGCACGGATGTAGTGGACTTTCGCGCCGATCGCACGGGCGGTGGTCGCGGAACATCTGGCGTCCTTAGCCCAGCGGGTCGGCGCGGGTGAGGCCCGATGGCGATCTCTTCGTCATGAGTTCCCGATAGAGCCGTCTCCCCGACGCCGCGCGGCGCGTCTCGTGTCGGTCGGGCCGGGCGTGGACGGAGCCGGGTCGCGCACCCGATCCAATCCGCATCCTGCCGCGTTGAGCGAGGTGGAAGGCATTGCCGCGCCGCGGCAGAAGACACACGGAACAGGGATCGGGACGAACCGGATGAGCGAGCCGCGGGAGATCGAGTTGAAGCTGGAATGCGAGGTGTCCGACATCGCCCAGCTGCAAGACCATCCGCTGCTGCGGGAAGCCTCCGAGCGCGGCGAGGCACAACTCGCCTCGGTCTATTACGATACGCCGGACCGGGCTCTGCGGGCGGGCGGCCTCGGTCTGCGGGTCCGCCGGATCGGTGACCGCCATGTCCAGACCCTCAAGGCGGAGGGCGACGGCCTGTTCGCGCGGCCCGAATGGGAGCACCCGATCGCGGGCGCGCAACCCGATCTCGGGCTGTTGGCCGACACGCCACTCGCCGACATCCTCGAACGGGATGCCGTGCTGGAGCCGCTCTTCACCACTGCCGTGACGCGCAAGACCTTCCTGGTGCGGCAGGGCAGCTCCACGATCGAGATCGCCCTGGATGTCGGCCGCGTCGAGGCGCCCGCCGCCGGGGACAGGATCGCACCGATCTGCGAGATCGAGCTGGAACTGAAGGACGGCGAGGCCAGCGACCTGTTCGCCCTGGCCCACGCGGTCGGCGCCCTGGTCCCGGTGCGGCTCGGCGTGCGCACCAAGGCCGAGCGGGGCTACGCCCTGGCGTCCGGCGACATCGATCGCGTCCACAAGGCGGAGCCGGTGCCGCTGCGGGAAGAGGCGACCGCCGCCGACGCCTTCCGGACCATCGCGCATGCCTGTCTGCGCCACATGCGGCTCAACGAGGCGATCCTGCTGGAGCGGCGGGACGCGAGCGCGCTCCACCAGATGCGGGTGGCGATCCGGCGCCTGCGTTCGGCCTTCTCGCTGTTCGGCGACTTGGTTGAGGACGCGATGGGCGAGCGGCTGCAGGCCGACCTGAAGCGGATGACCGAGCCGCTGGGACGCGCGCGCAACCTCGACGTCTTCCTCAGCACGACCCTGCCGGCCGAGCGGGAGCGCCATCCCGACGAGGTCGGCCTTCTCGGCCTGGAGCGGCAATTGGAGGAAGCGCGCGGCAAGGCCTATGCCGAGGTCGAAGTTCTGCTCGATTCCGAGGCGTGGCGCTCGCTGTTGCTGGATCTGATCGGCTGGATCAATGCCGGCCCCTGGCTGCGGGACGAACGCGGCGACCGGCCGGTGCGCCGCGACGAGCCGGCCCGCGACTTCGCCGACCGCGAACTCGATCGCCGCCGCCGACAGGTGAAGAAGCGCGGCCGCCATCTCGACCGCCTCAGCCCCGAGGAGCGCCACCGGGTGCGGATCGCCGCCAAGAAGCTGCGCTACGGCGCGGAATTCTTCGCGACGCTCTATCCCGGCCGCAAGGCCGCCCGGCGCCACGCCGCCTTCGGGAAGGCGCTGTCGGGCCTGCAGGACCAACTCGGCGCCCTCAACGATATCGCCACCGCCCACGACGTGGTGCGCGACGAGGTCGTGCGGGAGGGAGGTATCGAGGCGGGCGCCTCGACGCTGTTCGCTGCCGGCATGACCGCCGCGGATATCGAGGCCCGGAGCGCGGATCTGCTCGAGCAGGCCGCGGAGGCCCATGCGGAACTGATCGATGCCAAGCCGTTCTGGCGCTGAGCGGCGGCCGGGCGGCAAGCCCCGCGCCGGCCGCATTCGCCGGGCGCTCGGCACCGGATGGCGCACAATCGGGTTTTGCCCTAGTCGGATCCGGCTGAAGGAGGCGGGCCGGTTCCGTCATCCAGCGAACCACCTGTGATGCGTTTCGAGATCGAGCGGAAGTTTCTGGTCGTCGATGACGGCTGGAAGGCGGGCGTGATCGGCCGGCGGCGGCTGACGGACGGCCTGATCGGGCAATTCGAGAACGGGAAGGTGCGGGTGCGGCTCGACGACGAGCGCGCCTTCCTCACCGTCAAGGGCGAGCGCAAGGGCCTCGGCCGGCCGGAATTCGAGTACGAGATCCCCTGGGCGGACGGGGAGGCCATGCTGCGCTTGGTCTGCGACACCTGCCTGATCGAGAAAACCCGCCACCGGGTGCTCCATGGCGGCCTCGTCTGGGAGGTCGATGTCTACGGCGGCGCCCTCGCCGGCATGATCCTGGCCGAGGTCGAACTGGAAGAGGAGGCGCAGGCCTTCTCCACCCCCGGCTGGCTCGGCCGGGAAGTCACCGCCGACCCGCGCTTCCGCCAATCCACCCTGCTGCGTCTCTCTCGCGAGGCGGGACGCACGGTGACCCTCGACGAGGTTCTGTCCGCCGTCCTGTGAGGTCACCGCGACATCGCAGCCTGGAACGGCGCCGGCCGGATGCGGTTGCCCGGTCTCACGCGACAAGGAGATCCGCGATGTCGAAGCATCTGAAGACGGACACGCCGACCGATGCCGACCTGAAGGGCAATCCCGGCATCGGCCAGTCCAGGGGTCTGACCGGAACCGACCCGGCGGATCTGGAGGCCGACTCGACGTTCGAGGGCGATGTGGAGAACGAGACGACCCCGGAAGGCGGCGTCGATCCGGATCACCGTGGGCGCAAGAATCCCTGACCGCTCAGGAATCCCCGGGGACGTTCGAACGCGCCCCGGGGAACAGTGACGCTGCCGCGGCGTTCGCGTCGCGGCGGCTGTCCGCCTTGCTTGGCCGAGCCGCCCGGCAGGACGCGAGACGACGGTTCGCCACCCTTCCGGCGGGGGCGACGAGACGACACGTGCAGCAGAACCAGGAAGAGGATGGGAAGGCGGCCGAGCCGGACGATTCCCTGTTCCGACGCTTCATCCCGGAGATCGACCATCGGACCACCGGCGAAGTGCTGGCCCATCCGGGCTTCGCGCAGATGCGGCCCGTCTACATCGCCACCACGATGGCGCATTACGAACTCACCGTCCTGCCGGGCCATTGGCAGAGCACCGCGGGCCGCGTCGCCGCCCTCGGCGCCATCATCTGCAACGATGCCGTGTTCGATCCGGCGGATCGCGCGACATGGCCGACCCTCGCGCGGTTCAAGCAATCCGTCTCGGTGTTCGGCCTCACCAGCCCGCGGCAGATCGACGAGATCGTCGCCCGCCTCGTCGCGACGGGCTACCTCACCATGGAGCGCTCGCCCGCGGACGGGCGGGTGCGCCTGCTGCGCCCCACCGCAGCCCTTCTGGCCTGGGACCGCGAGGTCCTCGCCGCCTATTACGGTGCGCTCCGGCTGCTCTATCCCGAAACCGGATACGGGCTTGCCCTGACCCGCGATCCGGCCTTCCAACGGGCGCAGCGCGGCGCCTCCACCACGATGTTTCCGGTCATCGGGCGCTTCCTGGCGGCCAATACCGACCTCTTGCCGTTCTATTCCATGAACAACGGCGTGCGGGTGTTGCTGCTGCTGTGGGAAGCCACCCATACCGCCCCCACGGCGCCGGTGCGCGAGGGCGATCTTGCCGGGCTGCGGCCACGCTTCGGCTTCTCCCGCTCGCATGTCCGCAACGTGTTGGCGGCGGGGGAGGAACACGGCCTCGTCGCTCGCGCCGCCCAGACCGGTCTTGGCCTGACGCCGCGCGGCATGACGGCCCTCGACCGCTTCATCGCCGACACCTTGTCCTCCCACGACATGACCTACCGCATGGCGCTGCAGGCGCTGGAGGCGGCGCCGCTGCGGGCCTATGGCTGAGCCGGGTCGGGCACCGCCGCCGTAGCGGGCACGCTGGCGCAACGGCCCTCCAGCCGGGCGCGGAACTGCGCTTCCGCCCGGGCGTCGGCCTCCCCCAGGATCGACATGTGATCCCCGGGGATGAGGAGAAATTCGGCCTGCGGGCCCGCCGCGTCGGCGAGGCGGCGGGCGAGCTTGGCCGGCACCACCGGATCCTCCACCCCCTGGACGATCAGGACCGGCTCGGTGCGGCCGGCGATGCGCTGGTCGGAGCGGTAGGTATCGGCGAGCAGCCAGCGAGTCGGCGCCAGCGGAAACCGCAGGTGGACCAGATGGCTCAGCGAGTCGAACGGCGCTTCGAGGTAGAGGCCGAGATGGGGCGCCCGCTCCGCCACGGCGACGGCGACCGCGGCACCGAGGGAATGGCCGTGCAGCAGGATTGGGGCGCCCGGTGCCCGCTCCGCGGCCGCGATATAGGCGGCCACCCCGTCGCGGATCAGGCCGTCCTCGCTCGGACGGCCGGTGGAGCCCGGGTAACCCCGATAGGTCGGCGCCAGGATGCCCCAGCCGCCCTGTCGCCACACCCCTTCGGAGAACCGTTGGGCATGGGGTTCGGGGAACGAGGCATTGCCGTGAAAGCTCACCACGACGCCGCAGCCTGGCCGCGGTGCACGCCAGAGCGCATGCAGGCTCTGGCCGTCCGAGGTGCGGAGGGTGATCGTCTCGGTTCCGGCGACCGCCCCGGCGATGGACGGCGCCGCCATCCATGCCCCGGGATAGATCAGCCGCCTCTGCCCCAGCGCGAGCGACAGGACGGCGAGGCCGTAGAGGCCGGCAAGGGCCAGAACGATGAGGCCGAAGAGGCGCATGAACCCGAGGCTGCAACGGACGCATCATGAATAATGCGTACGGTTAGCGATGGGTAGGGGCACTCCCGCAAGAGTGACCGGCCGCGGCCTCCATCGGCCGCGTTCGATGTGTCGGCTCAGTGCCGGACGGCGGCGAGACGGGCGGCGGCGGCGTGCAGGCCGGGATCGTCCCGGGGACCGCTGAGGGCATAGGCCGTGTGGCCGTTGCGCCAGTAGGCGGTGGCGCCGTCGCCCGAGCGCGCCACCGGCTCGCTTCCCTCGGGAACGATCGCGCCGTTGCTGCGCTTGGCGAAGAGCGAGAGTTCGCCGAGATCCTTGGTCTCGATCTCGATCTCGACCCCCGTGCCGTGCCGACCGGGGAAGATCTGCACGTCGCGGACGACCCAGCCGTTCGGCATGTCCGGGAGATCGACCCCCGTAGCGGCTTCAAGGTCGGCCGTGTCGTAGGCTGAGGTTGCCCGCTGCGAGACCGCGCGAGCACGGATTTGCACCGCCTCGCGCGCCTGCTGCGCTTCCTCGGCCAGGGCAGGATCGATGGGCGAAGCGATGGAGTTCGGCACGCCGAAGGTCCCGATTTCGGTATGCGCCAGCCAGCCGGCTCCCACCAGCACGACGATGGCGGCGGCACGGCGCAGACGGTTGCCGACCCGCTGCCAGGCCAGGGCGCGGTCGATGCGGCGGGCGCCGGAGCGCAGGCGCTCGGGTCCGTTGGTCGTGGGCTCGGCGAAGGCCTCACGCAGGGCGTCGCGATCGCGCAGATCCGCCATCACGACGACGGCGTCCTCCGGATGGCGCGCGAGATGGGCCTCGACTTCGACGCGACGCATCGGGTCGAGTTCGCCATCGATATAGGCAATGAGATCGGTTTGCGTGATCGGGTCGACCATCAGCCCACTCCGATTGTCCTTTCTGCCAGCCAAGACTTTCGACCTTCTGGCTCGATGCCTCTCCTGAGCCCGCCCCCCACCTCCGAGGCGCGTCGCCCGCTCATACTCGGTAAACGCCGGTTCAGGCCGCGCTTTCCCGACCGACAAGGCGCAATCGCGGCGGCCCTCGCTCGGAAGGTTCGTCCGAGGCACTCGCCGAGCCGCGGGACTTGCGGCTCCCTTCCTCGAAGGCCCGCAGGGCGGCGCGACCGCGGCCGAGCCGCGACATCAGGGTGCCGATCGGAATGCCGAGAACATCCGCGGCATCCGCATAGGCCATGCCTTCCAGGGTGACGAGGTGGAGCGCGGCGCGCTGCTCCTCCGGCAGGCTCTCGAAGGCCTTTCGTATCTGCATCAGCCGCACCTGACCCTCTTGGGCCGGCGGGGCCACGTCGTCGGAGAGCTGCACCAGCACGTCGGCATGCCGGGCCTCGACCCGCTTGCGGCGCTGCTCGTCGATGAAGACGTTGTGCAGCACCGTCATCATCCACGTGCGCAGATTGGTGTCGGGCCGCAGATTCGCCCGGGATTCGAGCGCCCGCACGAGAGTGTCGTGGACGAGGTCGTCCGCCTTGATCGCATCCCGCGTGAGCGAGCGGGCGTAGCGCCGCAACGGCACGAGGAGATCGACGATTTCGGGGCGTTTCGAGCGCATGCGATCTGGCACCATGTCGAGTTAACGCGGGCACCTTCGCCTTTAATCCGCGTCGGCTCCACCGGACCGAAGCGATGTGCGCCAGGTCACATGGATGGACGGTTCCGCCAATGGGGGGAAGCCCGATGTGGCCGAGGCGACGGGATGAGACGGATAGACGGTCGCCGACCCTCGGGACGGTCGACAAGGCCGGGAATCGACGAACCTGATCGCGCCGTTTGCGGGCTACCAGCCTCGCACTTCGCTCTCAGGTCGCAGCGGGGTTCATGAAGATTGCCGTCACGGGCTGCCGGGACCGGGGGGTTAGACGCCCCCACGCCGCGCGCCGTGTCTCTGCCCGTTTGCGAGCGAACCTTCATCGTCGCGGAGGCTACGTTCGGGTCCCACGGGGACGCCACAACGCAAAAAAAGCCGATCCCGGCCGGGGGCCGGGATCGGTCTGCGTCGCGAACGGTCTTACTCGTCGCCCGGCTCGAAGGTCTCGGGCTGGGTCGCGGCGGCGCTCGCCACCGGGGTCGGCGCCTCGATGGTCGAGGGCACATTCACGCCGTCGCGCTTGTAGATGTCGTCGCGGAACTGGACCGTACCCTCCGGGGTCGCCCAGGCGGTGATGTAGGTCCAGTAGACCGGCACGGGCTGGGCGAGGCGGGCATCGATGCGCTGGCCGCCCTCGACGGCGCGCTCGACCGCGGCGCGGTCCCAGCCGGGCGTGTCCTTGAGAAGCCACGTGATGTACTCGCGCACGTTCTGCACGCGGACGCAGCCCGAGGAGATGAAGCGGAAATCATCACCGAACACGCCGCGGGTGTTCGTGTCGTGCATGAACACGCCGTAGGGGTTCGGGATGTTGATGCGCACCACGCCCATCGAGTTGAAGTCGGCGCCCGAATCCTGGCGGTAGGTGTAGCGGGTGCCCTCGTCCGAGTTCCAGTTCACGGAACGCGGCGAGATCTCCTGGCCGCCCGAGAGGATGCGGATCTTGTTGTCCGACAGGTAGTTCGGATCCTTCTGCATCTTCGGGATGAGGTCCTTCTTCACGATGGAAGCCGGGACCGTCCAAGTCGGGTTGAAATTGATCTCCACCGCCTTGGTGTTCATGATCGGCGACTGCCGGTCGATCTTGCCGACACCGGCCGCATGCAGCGTCACGACCTGACCGTTCTCGACCGTCTGGACCAGGGCGGCCGGAATGTTGGTGATGACGAAGCGCCGGCCGAGATCGCCCGAATAGGAGCGCAGGCGGATCACGTTGGTCTCGAGCTGGCGCAGGCGGATGTCGGCGGGCACGTTCATCGCCGCCTGGGTCGCCGGGCTCATCTGGCCGGTCTGCGACAGGCCGTGGCGAGCCTGGAAGCGCTTCACGCCGGCCGCGACGTAGGAATCGTAGACGCCCGCGCCGCCGGCATTGGCGTCGAGGTCGCCCGTCACGATCAGGCGCTGGCGGACGGCGGCAACCGCCGCACCGCGGGAGCCGATGCGCAGGCCGGCCGCACCGGAGACCGGCTGCCAGCCGCCGCGGGCGACGATGGCGTGGTACTTCTCGGCCATCGCCTCGGTGGCGGCGACCGTCTGCGGCGACAGGATCGGCGTCGAGGACCGTGTGACCTGCATGGTCGAGGGCGAGGAATAGTCCTGCGCCCATTCGGCCTGGGCGAAGCCCGGCTCGCGGGCGGAAGCCGGCCCGGCGAGGAGCGTGGCGGCCGCGAGGGCGAAGGCGAGGGAGCGGGTGGGGCGCGCGGTCTGCAGCATCGATCCGGGGCTCTGGATGAAGGTGCGGTTCGGTCGGATCGGCAGGGACAACAGTCCCGCCAAGTCCTCGTGCCGACGTTGTTGCGGTCTCAACGTTAAGAAGCCATGCCGTTCCGGGCCATATTGTGGCGCCGCGGGTGTCGTGGCGCACGTGGCTCTCGCCCTGACGCGCGCGGGCCACGTGGCTCGGTTCCCCGCCAACCTTCGAGCACCGCGAATCCGCTGGCGGCCCGCACGCGGCTGCTCTACTTCTCGGCTCATGCCGACGAAGAGCCGCGACCGGACGGGATGCGCGCCGCGCTGCCTGCGCGCGCTCACGGCCGTCGTCGCGCTCTACGCGCTGGTACTCCAGGCGCTGCTCGGCGGCATCGCGACCCTGCCGGTCGCGGGCGCGCCCGGCCTTCTCTGCGCCGCCGCGCCGGACGGGATCGACAAGGCCCCGGACGGCAAGCCCGTCCCGAGGGCGTTCCACGCCGCCTGCTGCACGGCGGCGGGTCATGCTCCGTCCGCCGCCCCACCGCCCGCCGCTGCGGGCTTCGTCGCCTGGACGGCGGAGAAGGCGGCCTTGCCCGGCTGGCGGGGCCGCACGGCGCAGGCATCCCGCGCCTCGCCTCTTCGACTCGCGGACGCCCGCGCGCCTCCGCTCGCCTGACCGCGACCGCTCCCGGAAGCCGATGCCGCCCGCGCACCGGTTCGGGACCCCGCCCCGCCGCGCCCTCCCCTGCCGAGCCGGCAGCCCGGATCGCGCGGCCCTCGCTGTCAGCTTTCGGATCCCGCCATGTTCCACGCCCATCCGCGCACCGCCCTGCCGGTCGCCGCCCTCCTCCTCGTCCCGCTTCTCGCGTCCGCCGCTTCGGCCCATGCCCTGCTGGAGCGCAAGGAGGCCGCGCCCAACGCCGCCTATCGCGGCGTCGTCCAGATCATGCATGGCTGCGACGGCCAGCCGACCACCCGTGTCAGCGTCTCGATCCCCGAGGGCGTGACCGGCGCCAAGCCGATGCCCAAGCCCGGCTGGACCATCGCCACCACGCGGTCGGCCTATGCCAAGCCCTACCCGTCCTTCCACGGGACCGTCACGGAGGGTGTGACCACGATCACGTGGAGCGGCGGCAGCCTGCCGGACGATCAGGTCGACGAGTTCACCTTCTTCGCCCGGGTCTCCGACGCCTTCGAGCCGGGGGCGACGATCTACTTCCCGGTCGAGCAGGATTGCCCCGGGGGCGGCACGCGGTGGAGCGAGATCCCGGCGCAGGGGCAGGATGCCCGTGCGCTCAAGAATCCGGCGCCCGCGGTTCGGATCGTGGCCGCCAAGAGCCCGGCGCCGGGAATTCAGACGACCGCCGCGACACCCGCCCCCACGACACCCGCGAAGTCCGAGACCGGGGCGAGCGCCGAGACCAAGGCCGGCACGCTCGCGATCGAGACCCCGTGGCTGCGCGCGACGCCGGGCGGGGCGAAGGTCGCGGGCGGCTACGTGACCCTGCGCAACACCGGCTCGGAGGAGCCCGACCGGCTGACCGGCGCCACGATCGCCCGCGCCGGGCGCGGCGAGATTCACACGATGTCGACGGAGAACGGGGTGATGAAGATGGCCCCCGTCGAGGGCGGCCTGACGATTGCCCCCGGCGCGAGCGTCGCGCTGAAGCCCGGCGGGCTGCACCTGATGTTCCTCGACCTGACCGAAGCCTTGCGGGCCGGCGAGACCGTGTCGGGCACGCTCACCTTCGAGCGAGCCGGCACCGTTCCGGTGACCTTCGCGGTGGCTCCGATCGGTGCCCAGGCCCCCAGCGCGACAGCCCCCGAATCCGGCGGTCATCAGCATCACCATTGATGTGAGCGCGGCGTGCGACGCCGCGTCCGGCCCGGCGAGCCCCGTCGATCGGCGGGGCTCCCTATCTGTCCCTCAGCCTCCACGCCCCGGCGCCGAGCCCCGCGTCCGGGACCTTCACCATCGGAGACGAACCATGCGCCTGTCCGCCCTCCCGCTGCCGGCCCTCGCACGAAGCATCACCCTTGGCCTTGCCCTCACGGGTCTTTCGGCGGGACCGCTCTCGGCCCACGATTACGCGGCCGGTCCCCTCAAGGTCGGCCATCCCTGGAGCCGCGCCACGCCCGGCGGCGCCAAGGTCGCGGCGGGCTATCTCACCGTCACGAATACGGGGAACAGCCCGGATCGCCTCACCGGCGCGAGCGTGACCGCGGCCGGTCGCGCCGAGATGCACAGCATGTCGAGCGAGGGCGGCGTGATGCGGATGGCGCCGCTTCCGAACGGCCTGGAGATCCCGCCCGGCGGCACGGTGACCCTCGCGCCCAGCGGCAACCACCTGATGTTTCTCGATCTGAAGCAGCCGTTCAAGCAGGGCGAGCGGATCGCCGGCACCCTCACCTTCGAGCGGGCCGGCACGGTGCCGGTCGAGTTCGTCGTCGAGGGCATCGCGGCCAAAGGGCCCGACAAGGGGCATGAGAAGGGGCACGACCATGCCCACTGAGCCCGCCGATGGCCCCCATCGGGGGCCGCAGCGGGGCGGGGGCCTGATCCTCGCCCTGTTCGCCCTCGGGCTCGCCGCCATCATCGGGACGACGGTGGTCTTCCTGCCGTGGGGGCCGAAGCCGCCGCCGATCTCCGTGGTGGGCGGCGCGTTCCGGCTCGAATCCTCGAAGGGCGGCGTGCTCGATTCGCGCGACCTCAAGGGCCAGCCCTACCTCGTGTTCTTCGGCTTCACCCAGTGCCCGAACGTCTGCCCGACGACCCTGGCGGATCTCGGCAATCTGCTCGACCGGTTCGCGCGCGAGGGCGGCGACATCCGCGCCTATTACATCACCGTCGATCCCGAGCGGGACACGCCGGAGATCATGCGGGACTACATGGCCTCGTTCAGCGAGCGGATCACCGGCCTGACCGGGAGCCCGCAGGCGATCGCGCAGGTGACGCAGGCCTATCGCGCCGAGGTGAAGCGGGTGCCGTTGCCGGATGGCGGCTTCACCCTGGAACATGCCCTGATGGTCTACATGATGGACCGGGACGGGGGCTTCGTGGGGCCGCTCTCCCTGGATGCGGGGCACGACCTCGCCCTCAAGCAGCTGCACCGGCTGGTCTCGGGCGGCCGCGACAGTTGACGGCCGCCTTCCTGTTCGGGCCGGCGCCGCGCGTGCCGTACCGCGCCGGCCTTCCCGAAAGTCGAGGGCCGATGTTCGAAGCGATGCGCCGCGTCGAACCGCAATCGGCATTCCCCTTCGAAGGACGGCTTCCGGCCCGGCGCTGGTCAGCGTGTGGGGAGAAACGATCGCCCTTCAGCGTCTCGATCGGCTTCAAGAAGAGCTGGAGGCCGTTTGGACCGGGGGATCGTTGGCCGCGGCACACCGGTCTGCAACGAACGATCTCACCGGAACGGGGATCGGCCACCGGCGTTGGGCGAGGCCGCAACCGAAGGGGCCTCCATGATCGACCTGAACACGGCCACGGCCGCCGAGTTGGACGCCGTGCCCGCCCTCAAGGGCCATGGGCATGAGATCGTCCGCTACCGGGAAGAGCGCGGGCGTTTCACCAGCCTGCGCCAGTTGGACGAGGTGCCCGGCCTCAGCGGCAAGACCGAGGGTGTCGGCGATCAGGTTGAGGTCGCGGACGGCTGAGGTTTTGGCCCAAGCTCCCGTTCACCATTCTGGCAGCCTCGCGCAACCAAATGCGGCGCTGCTCCGTCAATCGATACGGTGAACGGAGAGGATCGGATGACGGACCGTGGGGATCTCCCCTCGGCGGAAGCTTTGACGCTGATGTCGGCCGCGGAGTTCGTGTCGGCTTGGTGCCGGATCGTGGGCGAGCCCCCGGCCATCGTGCTGGAGAGCCGCCGTGAGATGATCCGCATCCTTGCCGGGGACATGCCGCCCGTGCCGGTTCGAGCCGACGAGCAGCCCGCCCTGCCCGCAGCCGAAAGCGGTCAAGCGCCGCTCTAGCCCCTCGCATTTGCGTCAATCGCTGGCGTTCATGCCCGTCGGTCCACCGCAATCCGCGGCTCGGCGGACGGCCTGTCGTCGTCACCCGCTCAAGGCGTCAGGCTTCGCCGTCTTGGCCTCGCTCGGGGGCGCGGCGGGCCGTCTCGGCGAGGTGTCGAACCTCGTCCAGCAAGGGCTGCAGCGTCGCCCCGGCGAGACGGCCCCGCACACCGAGCTGATCCAACGCCGATTGCAGTCCGGCGAGTTCGCGCTCCAGATCGCCGTACAGGTTCAGGAGCGCGTCGTGGTCGGCCCGGAGAGCCGACACTTCGGAGCCGAGATCGCCCCCCGCTGCCCGCGCCTCGGCCAATTCCGTGACGAGGCGGCTGACCTGCCCTGTGGCGAGGCCCATGGTCGGCAGGGTGGGGATCTCGGCCCCGCTCATCAGGCGGCTCTCACGGTGTTGAGGAAGCGCGCGACCTCCGCGCCGAGATGCTCGGACTGGCGCGAGAGCTCGGATGCCGCGGACAGCACTTGGCTGGCGGCGGCGCCGGTTTCCTCGGAGGCCTGGGCCACACCGGCGATGTTGCTCGTCACCTCGCCCGTGCCGCTGGCCGCCTGCGAGACATTGCGCACGATCTCCTGTGTGGCGGCACCCTGCTCCTCCACCGCGGCGGCGATCGTCGTCGTCATCGCATTGATCTCCCGGATCCGGCTCGTGATCGTCCCGATCGCCGTCACGGCCTGACTCGTCGCTCCCTGGATCTGGGCGATCTGGCCCGAAATCTCGCCCGTGGCCCGGGCCGTCTGGGCCGCGAGTTCCTTGACCTCGCTGGCCACGACCGCGAAGCCGCGCCCGGCCTCACCCGCGCGGGCTGCCTCGATCGTGGCATTAAGGGCCAGAAGGTTCGTCTGTCCGGCGATGTTCGAGATCAGGCTCACCACATCGCCGATCCGGGTCGCGGCCTGGCTCAGTTCGCCGACGAAATGCGCCGTCTGGTCCGCTTCGCCTGCGGCCGTCTGCGCGAGGCTGGCCGATCCGTGGACCTGGCGTCCGATCTCCTGGACGGAGGCGCCCAGTTCCTCGGCGGCGGCGGCGACGGTGCTGACGTTGAAGGCTGCCTCCTCCGCGGCCGCCGCGACCGTGGTGGACTGGCTCGCCGTTTCGGTGGCCGTGGCGGTCATTGTGCTAGCGGTCGCCTGCAGCTCGGTGGCCGACGACGAGACCATGCCGACAATGCCACCGACGGCCCGCTCGAAGCGGTCGGCCAGTTCCAACATGGTGCGCTTCCGCTCGACGGCGGCCGCCTCGTCGGCGATGCGCTTGATCTCCGCCTGCTCGGCCGCCTTCTGCGCGACCATGGCCTTGATGCCCTCGACAGCCTTGCCGATGGCGCCGATCTCGTCGCCGCGGCGGGCCTCCGCGATCTCGGCATCGATGTCGCCCTTGGCCATACGCTGGAGGACGTCGACGAGCCGCCCCATCGGCCGGACGGCGCCCCAGATGGCGATGGCGGCGAGCAGGCCGAATGCCACCAGCAATCCTGCCACGGCGAGACCGGTGAGCGTGCCGGAGGCCGCCCCGGCGATCTCCGCCGCCCGCGCCTTCGCGGCCTCCAGGTCGCGCAGATTGGTCTCGACGCGCTTGGTGACCGACTCGACGACCTTCCGCCGCGCGGAACGCACCTCGGTGTTGGACACCTTGGACGCCTCGGCGTTGTTGTTCTTCACGCCGAGCGCGATCGACCGCTCCGCGGCGGCGAAGAACAGGTTCAAATCGTCCTTGATGCCGAGATTGGTCGCGCGCCGCGCTTCCGTATCGGCGAGCGCAATGAGCCGATCGATAGCATTGAGCGCCTGCTGCTTGGAGTTCTTGAAGTTCTCGACCTGAGCAGCCAGCGCAGCATCTTCGGTCTCGATGATCGTGTTTTTTTCGCTGATGGATGCCTCATCGAGGGCAACGTTCATCTGCAAAGAAATGACCGCACGGGCTGCATTGACGTCCACGATGCGCTGCGTGTTTTCCGCCAGTGTCGCCAACTTATCCCGCGCCAACAGGATGATGCCGGCGGAGACGATGAGCATCACGGCAGCTGGAATGGCCAGCTTGCCGAGCAGCCGGAGATTGTTGAGCCAGGACATGGTTGACTTCTGAGGGGCAGAAACGCTGCATCCGCCAGCCGCCCTTGTGCCTACGGATTAGGCATCTTTTCGTTTGTCATACTAATAACGTCTTAACAACAAGAAGTTTTATGACGATCCCTAACATAGGTAGATCCAATTCGCTCATCGAGCGATATTCGCCTCTCAGGGTATCGTGATTTTTGCTTTGGAATAATGTTTTCGATGGTTGCGGCATTCCCCTTCTTGTTTCAGCCGGGCCTCACACTCGCCGGTAGCTCCTTTTAGAGGCCGCCTTTCCCGAGTGGCCAGTCACGCAATCGAACTGCTCGGGTTTCGGGGCTGAACCGACGACGCGTGACACCATTCCATCCGGATCGGCGCGTCACGTTCCGAACAGCACGGCGTGCATCACGCGGCCCGGCACCAGGGTGAACAGACCGGTGATCACCAGGGCCCCGACGAACAATCCGATCATGGTCCAGCGATGCGCCTCGATGCGCCGAGCGCGGGCATGGACGATTGCGACGGCGAGCATGATCAACGCCGCCGCCGAGAGGAGATGGATCGGGCTCCACTACTGGCCGCCGATGCCGAAGGAACTCGCCGCGGCGAGCCCCATCAGCACGACCCAGCCCCAACCGAGGATGCGGTGATGCGCTCCTCCCTTGGGCAGGAAAAACTGGGCAGCGCCGAGCCCGAGAGCCGCCAGGGCGGCTCCGGCATGGGCCATCACGATCGCGCCTGCCTCGAAGAGCGGTGTCAGGGTCACGCCGCGAACCGCTCCATCGGGGGACCAACCGTGCGCCGCCCCCTGTGGTACAGTACACTGCACGGTTGAAATTCTGTCCAAGGCCGAGATGAGACTCCGGCGGCGCCTCACGCCGCGCTGGTATCGAGGGCCCGCAGGTTGGCGACGAGTTCGGAGAAGCCGTCGCCCTGGATCAGCACGTGGCGGCGCAGTTGCTCGGCCGCGGTGGCGCCGTCGCCCGCCAGGATCGCGGTCACCACCGCCTCGTGTTCGCTGAGCGATTGCGCCACGCGGTGGCGGGTGCGCAGTTGTAGGCGGCGATAGGGCGAGAGGCGCCGGTGCAGCGCCAGGGCCTGCCCGCACAGGAAGGCGTTGCGGCAGGCCCGGTAGACCACCGTGTGGAACACGTAATTCTCGCCGTAATAGGCCTCCGGATCGCCTTGCGCCGCCGCGCTTCGGCAGGCCTCGAGGGCAGCCTTCAGTTCGACTTCCAACTCCGGCGTGAGGCGGCGGGCGGCGAGCCGACCGCACGACGCCTCCAACTCCGCCATCGTCTCGAACATTTCCAGGAGATGGCCCGGCTCGGGGGCGCTCACCACCATGCCCTTGCGCGGCTTGGTCTCGACCAAGCCGGTGGCGGCAAGTTGCAGGAGCGCCTCGCGGATCGGCGTGCGCGAGACCCCGAACCGCTCCGCGAGCTGCGTCTCGTCCAGGCGGGACCCCACGGCGAGGCGCCCGTCGACGATCTCGTCCTCGATCGTCTGCCGGAGGCGCTGGGTCTGATTCATGGCGGCAGCTCGTCGGCGATTTCCTGCTAGAGCATATTCGGAGCGGTTGACAAAATATGCAAGATGGCGCGATCTTGTATATTATGTTGCGCAGCAAGAATATTTTGCAGCGCACAATAGAACCGCGACAAGCGGATACCGCGCGCGAACCCGCGAAAGCGGATTTCGGAAGGAAACGCCATGACAAGCGCCTCGACGCTGAACCGCCGCCACCTGCTCGCGGCCGGCCTCGCCGCACCGGCTCTGCTGACCTTCGGCCGCGGTACCGCCCAGGCCGCCACGACCTTGAAGATCTCGCACCAATTCCCCGGCGGCTCGATCGACGAGGGGGATTTCCGCGATCGGATGTGCCGCAAGTTCGCCGCCGCCGTGAAGGAGCGGTCGAAGGGCGCCATCGACGTGCAGGTCTATCCCGGCTCGTCGCTGATGAAGACCAACGCCCAGTTCAGCGCCATGCGCAAAGGCGCTCTCGACCTCTCGCTCTATCCCTCCCCTTACGCGGGCGGCGAGGTCCCCGAACTCAATATCGGCCTGATGCCGGCGCTCGTGTCCTCCTACGCGCAAGCCCTCGCCTGGAAGACCGCCCCCGTCGGCAAGAAGCTCACCGAGATCCTCGACGCCAAGGGCATCGTCCTCGTCTCCTGGGTGTGGCAGGCCGGGGGCATCGCGAGCCGCGAGCGCCCGCTGCTGACGCCGGACGACGCCAAGGGCATGAAGGTCCGCGGCGGCTCGCGCGAGATGGACCTGATGATGAAGCAGGCGGGCGCCGCCACCCTCTCGCTGCCCTCGAACGAATCCTACGCCGCCATGCAGACCGGGGCCTGCGACGCGGTGCTGACCTCCTCCACCAGCCTGATTTCGTTCCGCCTGGAGGAGATCTCCAAAGCGCTGACCTCGGGCCGCGAGCGCTCCTACTGGTTCATGCTCGAGCCGATCATGATGTCCAAGATTGTGTTCTCCGGCCTGCCGAAGGACCAGCAGGACCTGATCATGGCGGTCGGCAGCGAGCTGGAGAGCTTCGGGCAGGAGGGCGCCAAGGCCGACGACACCCGGGTCGAGGAGGTGTTCTCCAAGGCGGGGGCGAAGGTCGTTCAGCTCGACGAGGCGACTTTGGGCAAGTGGCGCGACATCGCCCGTGACACCGCCTGGAAGGACTTCGCCAACAAGAACGCGTCCTGCGCCGAGCTCCTCAAGCTGGCGGAGCAGGTCGCATGAGCCACGCCTTCGACGCGGCCTCGGCCGCCTCCGAGACCCGCAAGGCCGAGGAGCCGCGGGTTCCGGGCCTTCTCGGGGTCATCGACCGGACCCTGCGCCGGCTCAATCACGTCATCCTGGTCTGCGGCGGCCTCGCGCTGGTCGCGGCCTGCCTCGTCCTGAGCTACTCGGTGGTGATCCGCTACGTCCTGCATGAGCCCACCGAGTGGCAGGACGAGAGCGCCGTGTTCCTGATCGTCGGCGCGACCTTCCTCTCGGCGGCGGGCGTGCAGGCCAAGCGCGGCCATGTCGCCATCGAGGCGCTGACCGGCCTGCTCTCCCCCGCGGTCAACCGGGTGCGTCTCATCCTCGTCGATGGGGTGAGCCTCGCCTTCGTGACCTTCTTCGCCTGGAAGAGCTGGAGCCTGTTCCACGAGGCCTGGGTCGACGGCCAGATCTCGCAATCGACCTGGGGGCCGCCGCTCTGGATCCCCTACGTCCTGATGTCGGCGGGCATGAGCCTCCTGACGCTCCAGCTCGTCCTGCAGATCGCGCAAGCCCTCCTCTACGGACCGTGGGCCGCGGGCTTTGCCGGCCGCAAGATCGGCATGGGCGCAGATCTCAACAAAAACCGCGACGACGCGGCTTCCCTGTCGGGCGCACCGCTCACCACCAAGACCGGAGGACACCGATGAGCACCGCCGCGATCGGCTTCCTCTATGCCGGGGCCACGCTCGGGGCGATGCTGTCGGGCATCCCCATCGCCTTCGCGCTCGGCTTCGTCGCGCTCGCCTTCATGTACGCGTTCATGCCCGCCGCCTCGCTCGATACGGTGGCGCAGAACGTCTACGAGGAGATGGCCTCGATCACCCTGCTCTCGATCCCGCTCTTCATCCTGAAGGGCGCGGCGATCGGGCGCTCGCGCGCCGGCCAGGACCTCTACTCGGCGATGCATGCCTGGATGCACCGCATCCCCGGGGGCCTCGGCATCGCCAACGTCTTCGCCTGCGCGCTGTTCGCCGCCATGGCCGGCTCCTCGCCCGCCACCTGCTCGGCGATCGGCTCGGCCGGCATCCCGGAGATGCGGAAGCGCGGCTACTCGCCGGGCTTCGCCGCCGGGATCATCGCCGCGGGCGGCACGCTCGGCATCCTGTTGCCGCCCTCGATCACCATGATCCTCTACGCGGTCGCCGCCGAGCAATCGCTGGGGCGCCTGTTCCTCGCCGGCATCGGGCCGGGCTTCCTCCTGGTCGCGCTGTTCGCCGGCTGGTCGGTGTTCCGCTTCCGCTCGGAATTCGCCGCCGCGAAACTGGCCTACGAGCGGACCGGCACGCAGCACCCGATCCTGAAGGAAGACACCTACAGCATGCGGGAGCGCTTCTCGACGCTGCCGCGGGTGCTGCCCTTCGTGGTGCTGCTCACCGGCGTCATGGTCGCGCTCTACGGCGGCTACGCCACGCCCTCCGAGACGGCGGGGCTGGGCGGCCTGCTGGCGCTGGCGCTCATCGCGGTGATCTACGGCGTCTGGCGCTTCCGCGACCTCGACCCGATCCTCACGGCGACGCTGCGGGAATCGACCATGCTGATGCTGATCATCGGCATGTCGCTCCTCTACGCCTACGTGATGAGCTACCTCCACATCTCTCAGGCGGCGGCCCAGGCCATCGTCGCCATGCAGCTCTCGCCCTGGGTGCTGCTCGCCACCATCCTGTCGCTGGTGATCGCGCTCGGCTTCTTCCTGCCGCCGGTCTCGATCATCCTGATGACGGCGCCGATCATCCTGCCGCCCTTGAAGGCCGCCGGGTTCGACCTCGTCTGGTTCGGTGTCGTGATGACCATCACCATGGAGATGGGCCTGATCCACCCGCCGGTGGGCCTCAACATCTTCGTCATCAAGAACATCGCGCCCGATATCCCCTTGAAGGACATCATCTGGGGCACGCTGCCCTTCGTGATCCTGATGGCCGTGGCGATCATCCTGCTCTGCCTCGTGCCGGGCATCGCCCTCTGGCTGCCGGACCTGCTCCTGCCGTCGACGCGCTAGAGCACGATGCGGAAAAGTGGAATCCGGTTTTCCGGAATCATCGTGTGACCACAAAGAGATAGAGCGTGCTGCTGTTTCCGTAGAAATGCAGCACGCTCTAGGGCGCAATCCAGGCACACGGCTGCCGCTTCGTCGGAAGAGGTCGCGGCATAACGGAACCTGAGAACTCGAGACGGCGTCCGATCCGCGAGGGTCGGGCGCCGTCCGCATGTCGGGGGGCTCCCCAGAACGCCCCGTGGTGAACCACCCGTCAACGATACCGGTAAAACCCGCCTTAACCGTCGCCTGCCAGGATGCCGGCTCCGAGGGGCCAGAATGGGAGACGATCCGTGACGAAGACGGTCACCGAGACGAAGCCCAAGGCGGAGGCCGCCGCGCCGCCGCTGAGCCAGGGCGTGCGCCGCCATCTCGGCAAGAATCTGCGCAGCCTCTACGCCGGCTGCCTCACCGAACCGGTCGGCGAGCACATCGAGGCGCTGATCGCGCGCCTCGGAAAGACGCGGGGATAGCGCCTCGGCCCCTTCACACGACGTCCGCGCGATCGCCGCGTGCTCCGCCTCACCCCGTCATTGCGCGGCGAACAGGCCGTGGTTCCGGGGGATGCGGAGCACGGGATGGCTTCGGTCCCCGCCTCGCATGGGCGGGGAGGCCAGACGAACCGGGCCGAAGGCCCTTCAGGCTCGCCAGTCCGGCAGGTCGCCCGCGGGCGCGCCGAGCCAGTCCGGGACGGGCAGGCCGCGCTCCGTGAGAAAGGCGGGGTTGAACAGCTTCGAGGCGTAGCGCGCCGCCCCATCGCACAGGATCGTCACGATGGTGTGGCCCGGCCCCAGGGCACGGGCCAGCCGGATCGCGCCCGCCACGTTGATGCCCGAGGAGCCGCCGAGCGACAGGCCCTCCTCCCGCATGAGCCGGAAAACGATCTCGAGCGCTTCCGTGTCGGGAATCCGGAAGGAGAGGTCCGGGGCGAACCCTTCGAGGTTCTTCGTCACCCGGCCCTGGCCGATGCCCTCGGTGATCGAGGATCCTTCGGCCTTGAGTGTCCCGGTGCTGTAGAGGCTGTGCAGCGCCGACCCCTCCGGATCCGAGAGCGCGATCGTCACGCCGGGCTTGGCGGCCCGCAACGCCTCCGCCACGCCCGCCAGCGTGCCGCCGGTTCCGGCGGCGCAGACGAAGCCGTCGACGGCCCCGCCGGTCTGCGCGACGATCTCGGGGCCCGTCCCCTCGATATGGGCCCGGCGGTTCGCGACGTTGTCGAACTGGTCGGCGAAGAAGGCGCCGGCCTCTTCCGTCTCGGCCAGGCGCTCGGCGAGGCGACGGGCGGCGTGGACGTAGTTGTTGGGATTGGCGAAGGGGACGGCGGGCACCTCCACGAGGCGGGCACCGGCGAGCCGCAGCGTCTCCTTCTTCTCCGCGGACTGGGTCTCGGGGATGACGATGACGGTGCGGTAGCCGCGCACCGCCGCCACCAGGGCGAGCCCGATCCCGGTATTGCCCGCCGTGCCCTCGACGATGGTGCCGCCGGGCCGGATCAGGCCGCGCTTCTCCGCGTCGCGCACGATCGAGAGGGCGGCCCGGTCCTTCACCGAGAGACCCGGATTGAGGAATTCGGCCTTGCCGAGAATGGTGCAGCCGGTCTCCTCCGAGGCACGGCGCAGCCGGATCAGCGGCGTATTGCCCACCGCGGCCAGAACGTCCTGCGCGGATGTCTGCGGGACGTCGCGGGGTGCGGTCATGCGTGTCGGCCTCCGGCACCGGCCCCGGAATGGGCGCCGGTCGTCGGCGAGGCTTAATCGCCGGGTTTTCAGGAATCCAGGTAGCCGGCCTCCTGGAGCGCCTCGGCGATCGCAAGAAAGAAGGGATCATCCGACGAGAGCCCGTCGGACGAAGGGTTTCTCCTCTCGGGCTCGGCCTTTGCCGATGCCTCGGAAACGGGTGCGGACGTCGCGCCGAAACCGAACAGGCCGGCGGCGGTCAGGAGGGAGTCGCTCAGAAGGGCCATGCCATAAGTGTCCCGAAACAGGACGCCGGCGGAATCACATCGGTTAAAACAACCTTAACAACTTTCCGAGAGCCGGCCGGTGCGAGCCGGTTCAGCGTCCATTCAAGCGCAGAGGGCGATCGGGAGCGAGTGTGTTCTCGATGCACCGCTTTCGGGCACGTGAGGCCCCGCCGCCGCCGCAATCGGACGTGAGGGAACACATCCTCAAGCTTCTCCGGCTATCCCCGGACAGGCGTGCCTTCCCGACTTCCCGGTCCTCCCTCGAAAGAACGAAACGTTCCATGACGGTCGTCGTCCTCATCGCCTGCAACCTGTTGCTGGCCGGCCTGTTTTCCCTCGTTGCCGTCGTCGTCGACTGACCGGAGAGCTGCGGCCCTTTCCCCGATACTGCACGAAGCGCTCCCCCTTCCGTTCCCGGGGACGGTGGCGCCATCGCTCGACCGAGGCGATGACCCTGCCTCTCCGGCTTTCGGGATCGTCGTGCGGGGCTCACGGCCCGCATTGGAGATCGACCACCGCGGCGAGAACCGGCGCGACGGCCGCACCGGGCGTCGCCGTGGCAACGGGCGCCGCAGAGGGTGGCAGGGCAGATCCGATTCCGCTCCGCTTCAGGAAGGCGGCCACGGCGGTGGCCGGCACCGTCGGGTAGCGCGTGGGCGGCATCACCCCGGCGATCAGGCGCGGCGCCACCGGCGCCCGCGCGACGAGGCCGACGAGTCGGCCCGCCCGATCGAGAACCGGCGCGCCGCCCGCCCCCGGCTGGAGCGGCGCGTACAAGCCGCCGGGTCCGGCGATGCCGGGGGCGACGCTCCGGCCCCCGCCCGCTCCCGCCGCGAGGACCAGCAGCGCCTCGTCCGCACCGACGGCATCCGCTCGAAGAACCGGACCTGCGCCGCCACCGAGGCCCTCGACCCGCAGCAGCACCAGGGAATTGGCCGCGTCGCGGGCTTCGCTCCGGCCCGGCAACCCGCCGATCCGGGGGGCCGGGCAGTCGTCGAGAGCGGAGGCCGTCGTCAGGACGTGCCCGCCGCCGAGATTCAACCCCGTCGCGGAGGCGCGCGCTTCGGCCGGCGGCGCGGCCGGCGTGACGGCGGGGCCGGACCCCGGTCGGGGCGCGGGGTCGGGCCTTACCGAAGCGGCCGCCGGAGGCGTCGGCGCGGGCGGCTCCGCTGCGGGAAACGGCGCGAAGCTGTTGGCCACCGCGATCACCAGGGGTTCGACCTCGCCGGCAAGGGCCCGGTCGTAGCCCAGGGCGAAGCCGCGAATGCCGGCTTCGCCCTGGGCATAACGGACATAGGAGCGCCCCGTCGCGGTCTCGGCGGTCACGACGATGAAGTCGGGTTTCTTCAGCTTGTAGGTGACCTTACGCTCCGGCGCCGCGGCGGTGGCGCGCTCGAACAGCGCGTCGAGATCGGTCGTGCCGGGCGGAAAGGACCGGGTGTCGAGGGTCACGCGGCCATCGGCGCTCTGCCAGCGGGTGCCGCCGGGCAGGGGGCTGCGCTTCGACAGCAGGCGCTCCGGCACGCCGATCGCGGCTCCGCTCGCCGCGTCCGCCTGAATCCGGAACCGCGCCGCCTTGCGCGCCGCATCGGCCGCCGCGGCGAGGGCCGCCCGCTCCGGCGCGGCGAGTTGGCCGGTGGGCGGGCCCCCGGTGCGCCGCTGATAGGTGGCGATGCCGTCGAAGGTCCGTCGCCCGAAGCCACCCGTGGTCACGCCGTTATAGTCGCCGGTCCAGACCAGCGCGTCCTGCACCGCGCGCCGCTCGGGCTCGGGCAGAGCCTCGAAGGCCGACCGCGCCGCCTCGAAGGTGGGATCGGGCACGGGCGCGGCAGGCTTGGGGGTGGGCACCGCGGGCTTGGCGGCGGGTGCCGGAGGGACCGCCTGCGCCGAAGCGTCGAAGGCGAGCCCGAGGGCGGCCAGCGCCGCAAGGCCCGTTCGAATCGCTGCCATCCGCTGTCGCATCGCCGTCGTCCGTCCCGACGCGCGGGCGCGTCGCCGGGAGAATGATGCCCGTCTCGGGCGCGCCCCGACAAGCTGTGACGAGCGTTGCGGCGCCCGTTCCAAGTGATAGCGTGCCACCGACGGCGCACGGGATCGCGCGAGACCGCACGGCGCCGGTCGGGGAGGCGATGCATGTCCCAGGGCAACCGGATCCGGCGCCTCGCCGTGCTGTCGGCGGCGCTCATGACGGCGTCCCTGGCGGCGATCCCGCCCGCCGCCGCCCAGGCACCCCGCCCCGCACCGCCGCAGAAATCCGCCACGGCCCCGGTCCAGAAAGGCTTCCTGCGCGAGGCGCTCGCCAGCGCGGGCGTGCGCCTGGAGGCGACGCTGAAGGCCGAGGCGCCCCCCGGCGCCAAGACGGCCGCCCAGTGGCGCCGCGAGGCGGAGGCCGCGGGCAAGAGCGACGAGGCCGAACCCGATGCCGAGATGAATGCCTATGCCGCGGCCATCGCGGCCGACCCAAGCGATATCCGGAATTGGCTCGACTATGCCCGCACCGCTGCCGCGGCCGGCGCCGACGAGGAGCGCGGCGATTATTCGGCCCGGCTCAAGCTCAGGAACCGCGCGGCGGCCGCCGCCTACCAGGGCTACCTCAAGGCGAAGACGCCCGCCGACGAGGCCCGCGCGCTCGCCCGCCTCGGCGAGGTCCAGGCGGCGCAGAACGAGTGGCGCCCGGCGATGGAGGCCTACCGGGCGAGCCTCGCGCTCAAGGACGATGCGCCGACGCGGGGCACCTACGAAAAACTGCGCGAGGAGCACGGCTTCCGCATCCTCGACTACAAGGTCGATTCCGACGCCGCCGCGCCGCGAGTCTGCTTCACCTTCTCGGAGTCGCTCCTTCCCAAAACCGATTACGCCCCCTTCGTCGCCGTCTCGGGCGCGAGCAACGCGGCGGTGACGGCGGAGGGCCAGCAGCTCTGTGTCGACGGACTGAAGCATTCCGAGCGCTACGCCTTCGTTCTGCGCCAGGGCCTGCCCTCCACCGTAGGCGAGAACCTCCTGAAGGCCGCGGATTACGAGGTCTATGTCCGCGACCGCTCCCCCCAGGTCCGCTTCACCGGCCGCAACTACGTCCTGCCGCGCACCGGTCAGGCCGGCGTGCCGCTGGTCTCGGTCAACGCACCCACACTCGACGTGGAGGTGCTGCGCATCGGCGACCGTGGCCTGCTGCCGACCCTTCGCTCGGAAGAGTTCCTGAGCCAGCTCAGCGGCGCGACCGCCAAGGGGATCGCCGACCAGAAGGGCCAGCGGGTCTGGAAGGGGACGCTCGACACGGCGAAGGCTGAGACCAACCGCGAGGCAGTCACCGCCTTCCCCGTGCTCCAGGCGGTCGGCACGCTCGAGCCCGGCCTCTACCTGATGCTCGCCAAGCCGACCGGCACCACCGATGCGTCGTCGGACGAGGAGGGCGGGTACGAGACCCAGGCAACGCAATGGTTCGTCGTCTCCGATCTCGGGCTGACCGCCTTCAAGGGACGCGACGGCGTGCACGTGCTGGTCCGCTCGCTCGCCAGCGCCAAGGCGGTGTCGGGGGCCGAGATCCGCTTGGTCGCCCGCAACAACGATGTGCTCGCCACCGCCAAGACCGACGGCCAGGGCCACGCCGCCTTCCCCGGCGGGCTGGCCCGCGGCGAGGGCGGGCTGGAGCCGGGCCTCGTCGTGGCGCAGATCGGCGACGATTACGGCTTCCTCGACCTGGCGCAGGGCGCCTTCGACCTGTCCGATCGCGGCGTGAAGGGCCGTCCGGCGCCGGGCGGCGCAGAGGCCTACCTCTTCCCCGAGCGCGGCGTCTATCGATCCGGCGAGACCGTGCAACTCACCGCGCTCCTGCGCGATCCGCAGGGCGCGGCGGTGGCGGGGCTGCCCCTCACCCTCGTGGTGAAGCGGCCGGACGGCGTCGAATATCGCCGCGCGTCGGTCGCCGACGCGGGGCTCGGCGGGCGGGCCCTCTCGCTGCCGCTGATGGCCGGCGCCATGCACGGCACGTGGCGGGTCTCCGCCTACACCGATCCGAAGGCGCCCCCGGTCGGCGAGGCGAGCTGGCTCGTCGAGGATTACGTCCCCGAGCGGCTGAATGTCAGCCTCACCCCGCGGACGCCGACGCTGACGCGCGGCGAGCCTGCCACCATCGACGTGGCGGCCCGCTACCTCTACGGCGCTCCGGGCGCGGGACTCGACGTCTCGGCCACGGTCGCGGTGCAACCCGCGACCGCGTCCGGCATCAAGGGCCTGGACGGCTATTCCATCGGCCTCGACGACGAGGCGGTGGAGGCCACCACCGCGGAGGCCGAGGCCAAGGCCACCACCGACGCGCGGGGGCAGGCGAGCCTCACCGTGCCGGTGCAGGAGCTGGCGGCGCCCCGGCCGCTGGAAGCCAAGATCACTCTCTCCGTCGGCGAGCCGGGCGGGCGGGCCTTGAGCCGCAGCGTAACCCTGCCGATCCTGCCCTCGAACCCCGTTCTGGCGATCCGCAAGGGATTCGGCAGCGAGCTCTCGGACGGCGCGACCGCGACCTTCGATCTCGTGATGGCCGCCCCCGATGGGCGGCGCCTTCCCCAGGACGGCGTGGTCTGGACGCTGTCGAAGCTCGAGCGAACCTATCAATGGTACCGCGAGGACGGGCGCTGGAGCTTCGAGCCGGTGAAGTCGAGCCGCCGCGTCGCCGACGGGCGCGCGGCGATCTCGGCCGATGCCCCCGCCCGCATCGCCGCGCCGGTCGGCCTCGGGCAGTACCGCCTGGAGGCCACCGTGCCGGGCCAGCCGCAGGCGGCGGCGAGCGTGACGTTCTCGGTCGGTTGGGGCGGCTCCGAGAGCGCCGACGTGCCCGATCTTCTGGACCTGACCCTCGACAAGGCCGCCTACGCGTCCGGTGAACGCCTCCGGGCCCGGCTCGCGCCGAAATTCGCGGGCACGGCGACGCTCGCCGTGGTGAGCGATCGCGTCCACGAGATTCGCGACGTCACCGTCGCCGAGGGCGGCACCACGGTCGATATCCCCGTCAAGGCGGAATGGGGCTCCGGCGCCTACCTCGTCGCCACCGCCTATCGGCCGCTGGATCAGGCGGCCAAGCGCATGCCGGGCCGGGCGCTCGGCCTCGCATGGTTCTCGATCGACCGGGAGAAGCGCGGCCTTTCCGTCTCGCTGGAAGCACCGGACAAGGTGCGGCCCCGCGGCACGCTGACCGTGCCGGTCAAGATCGCCGGGCTTCAGGCCGGCGAGGAGGCGCGGGTGACGCTGGCGGCGGTCGATGTCGGCATCCTCAACCTCACCCGCTACGAGGCGCCGAACCCGTTCCAGTACTTCTTCGGCCAGAAGGCGCTCGGGCCGGAGTTGCGCGATCTCTACGGCTACCTGATCGACGGCATGCAGGGCACGCTCGGGGCGATCCGCTCCGGCGGCGACGGTGGGTCGGCCGAACTCGCCGATACGCCGCCGACGCAGGCGCCGTTGGCGCTCTATTCCGGTGTCGTCACGGTCGGCGCCGATGGGACGGCACGCATTCCGCTGGACCTGCCGGCCTTCAACGGCACCGCCCGGTTGATGGCGACCGCCTGGACCAAGACGCGGGTGGGTCAGGCGCAGGCCGACGTGATCGTGCGCGATCCCGTCGTGCTCACCGGCACGCTGCCGCGCTTCCTCAATGTCGGCGACCGCTCGCGCTTCTTCGTGGCGCTCGACAACGTCGAGGGCGGGGCCGGCGACTACACGGTCGATCTCGACCTGTCGGGTCCCGTCGTGGTGGCGGGCGAGGCCCTGCACTCGACGCTCCGGCTGGAGGCGGGCGCCAAGGGGCAGATCGTGATCCCGATCACCGCCGCGGGGCCCGGCCTCACCCGGCTCGACCTGACGCTGACCGGCCCGGGCATCCAGGGCAGTGCCGGCCAATCCTTCGCCCTGGCCATCGGCCCCGGCACCGGCGCGCTGGTACGCCGTTCGGTGCACCCGCTGGAGCCGGGCGCGAACCTCGACATCACGGCGGACCTGCTCGCCGACATCCTGCCCGGCACCGGCGCGGTCTCGGTGGCGGCTAACCGCCTCGCCGGGATCGACGTGGCGGCGCTGCTGCAATCCCTCGACCGCTACCCCTATGGCTGCTCCGAGCAGACGGTGAGCCGGGCATTGCCTCTCCTCTACGTCAACGGCCTCGCGGCAAGCGAAAAGCTCGGCCTCGACGGTGCGGTGGACGAGCGGGTGCGTGGAGCCATCGAGCGGGTGCTGGCACGCCAGGATTCGAGCGGGGCCTTCGGCCTGTGGTCGACGGAGAACGCGGGCGACACGTGGCTCGATGCCTACGTGACCGACTTCCTCACCCGCGCCCGCGAGCGCGGTTTCGCGGTGCCGCAGACCGCGTTCAACAGCGCCCTCGACCGTCTGCGCAACACGGTGGCCAACACCACGAATGTCGAGAATGGCGGGATGGATCTGGCCTACGCGGCCTACGTGCTCGCCCGCAACGGCCGGCCGGTGATGGGCGATCTGCGCTACCTCGCCGACACCAAGATCGCGGATTTCGCCACGCCGCTCGGGCGCGGGCAGCTCGCCGCCGCCCTCGCCCTGCTCGGGGACAGGGGCCGGGCGCAAAAGGCCTTCAACGCGGCGGTGAAGGCGCTGCAGGCGGGCCGCGACAACGGCGATTACCGCGCCGATTACGGCTCCCGCCTGCGCGATGGCGCGGCCCTGCTGGCGCTGTCCGCCGAGACCGGCTTTGCCCGCGAGACGCTCCAGCCCGTGGCCGCGGTGATCGGTCAGGAGCGCGGCGACGCCCGCGCGAACAGCACGCAGGAGAACGCCTGGATGGTCCTGGCCGCGCAAGGCCTCGCCAAGGAATCGGACGCGCTCGGGCTGACGATCGACGGCAAGGCCGAGACCGGCCCGTTCTCGCGGCTCTACCGGGCGCCGGCCCTGGAGGCGCGGCCGGTGCGGATCGCCAATGCCGGCCGCGAGCCGGTGCCGGTGACGCTCAGCGTCTCCGGCAATCCGATCACGCCGGAGCCCGCCGCCGCCCACGGCTACACGGTCGAGCGCGCCTTCTATCGTCTCGACGGCAGCCCGGTGGAGACCGGCAAGCCGCTCCGCCAGAACGATCGCCTCGTCGTCGTGCTGAAGGTGACCGAGGCGAAGGCGAGCGCCGCGCGCCTGCTCCTCGTCGATCGCCTGCCCGCGGGCCTGGAGATCGACAACCCGAAGCTTCTGGACGCGGACGCGCTCTCGGGATTGAGCTTCGCCAAGAGCGACGTGCTGCCGGTCCATACCGAGTTCCGCGACGACCGCTTCGTGGCGGCCTACGACCGCACGCCGGAGCAATCGGCCTTCTTCTCGGCGGCCTACACGGTGCGGGTCGTCTCGCCGGGCACCTACGTGCATCCGGGGGCGAGCGTCGAGGACATGTACCGCCCCGAGCGGTTCGGGCGCTCCGCGTTCGGATCGGTCGAGGTGGTGTCGGCGAAGTAGGCCATGAGGCGCGATGCCCCATCGAACCCTCCCCCCTCCGGACCTCGGGCTTGCCCGAGTTCGGTAAGCAGCTGCCCAAGTCGGGCAAGCCCGACTTGGGTGGGTGAGGGTGCCTGCGGAGTAGGCGGGAGAGGGGAGCGACGCTTCCGGAGTTTTCGCGTCGGACGCAGCCAAGCGGAAACGTTGCTCCCCTCTCCCGACCTCCTTCGGAGGCCACCCTCCCCCGCAGAGGGGGGAGGGAGACGCGTCGGGACGCTCGTCGCCCTTCTCGTGCTCGCCGCTCTGGCCCTCCCCGCCCTCACCCTCTGGCGCACCGCCGCCGCCCTCCCGCCCCTCGACCTGACCGCAGCCTCCCTCCGCTCCACCGTCATCCTCGACCGGAAGGGGCAGTTGCTGCGCCCCTTCGCCACCACCGACGGGCGCTGGCGCCTGCCCGTCACCGCAGGCGAGGTCGATCCGCGCTTCCTCGCCATGCTCAAGGCCTACGAGGATCACCGCTTCGACACCCATCCGGGGATCGACCCGGCGGCCACCCTCCGCGCCGCATGGCAGTTGCTCACCGCGCAGAGAATCGTGTCGGGCGGCTCGACGCTCTCCATGCAGGTCGCCCGCCTCGTCGAGCCGCGGGCGGAGCGCTCGCTTCGCGCCAAGCTCCGGCAGATGATCCGCGCGGTCGAGCTGGAGCGCCGCCTCGGCAAGGCGGGCGTGCTCGACCTCTACTTGGCCCTCGCCCCCTATGGCGGCCCGGTGGAAGGCCTGCGCGCGGCGAGCCTCGCCTATTTCGGCCGCGAGCCGGCCCGGTTGTCCTTCGCCGAAAGCGCCCTGCTGGTCGCCCTGCCGCAGGCGCCCGAGGCCCGCCGGCCCGACCGCTTCGCCGCGACGGCGAGGCGCGCCCGCGACCGGGTGCTCGACATCGCCGCCGCGCGCGGCCTGCTCACGCCGCAGGAAGCCCACGCCGCCAAGGCCGAGCCGGTGCCCACCGCGCGAAAGCGGTTTCCGATGCTCGCGGCCCACGCCGCCGAGCAGGCGGTCGCCGCCGATCCCGATGCGCGGGTGCAGCGCCTGACGCTCGATGCCCGTCTCCAGGCAAGCCTGGAGTCGTTGGCGGCCGAGCGCGCGACTGCTCTGGGTCCGGCCCTGTCGGCGGCGATCCTCGTCGTCGACAATCGCAGCGGCCATGTCCTCGCCCATGTCGGCAGCGCCGGCTATCTCGACGGCACCCGCGCCGGTGCGGTCGATGCCACGGCCGCGGTGCGCTCGCCGGGTTCGGCGCTCAAGCCCTTCATCTACGCGCTCGCTTTCGAGAACGGCCTCGCCCATCCCGAAACCCTGCTCGACGACCGCCCGGCGCGCTTCGCCGCGAGCTACGCCCCCGAGAATTTCGACCTGGGCTATCGCGGGACCGTGACGGCCCGCGTCGCGCTCCAGCAATCGCTCAATCTCCCCGCGGTCGATCTGCTGGAGACCGTCGGTGCGGCCCGCTTCGTCGCGCGGCTGCGGGGAGCGGGCGCCTCGATCCTGCTGCCGCGCGACACCGCGCCCGGCCTGCCGGTGGCGCTGGGCGGGCTCGGCATCACGCTCACCGATCTCGCCCGGCTCTATGCCGGGCTGGCACGGGGCGGCAGCGTGCCGAGCCTACGGCACCGCCTCGACGGGCCGCCGAGCCCCGCCGCGCCCGAACGCACGGTCGCCGATCCGGTCTCCGCTTGGTACGTGGCCGACATCCTGCGCGGCGCCCCGCCTCCGGAGAATGCCCCTGCGGGGCGGCTCGCCTTCAAGACCGGCACCTCCTACGGCTACCGCGACGCCTGGGCCTTGGGGTTCGACGCCCGCGTCACCGTCGCGGTCTGGGTCGGGCGGCCGGACGGCGCCTCGGTGCCGGGCCTCGTCGGGCGCAGCGCCGCCGCGCCGATGCTGTTCGACGCGTTCAGCCGGTTCGGCGGGGAACCCGAGCCGCTGCCGCGCCCGCGCGAGGCTCTGGTGGCCGCGACCATCGCCCTGCCTCCACCGCTGCGCCACATCCGCCGCGATGCGCCCAAGACCCTCGCGGCGACGCTCGGCGTGCCGCTGAAGATCGCCTATCCGCCCGACGGCGCGCGGGTCGATCTCGGCCTCGGCGCAGGGGAAAAAGCCCGCCTCGCCCTCAAGGCGCTCGGCGGCCTGCCGCCGCTGACCTGGATGGTGGACGGCCTCCCGGTCGCCGAGAGCCTGCGCCGGCAATCGGACTGGAGCCCGGCGGGCGCGGGCTTCGCGCGCATCTCGGTGATGGATGCGGCCGGGGCCAGCGACAGCGTGGTGGTGCGGCTGGAATAGCCGGGTCGCGTGCCTTAGCTACGCCCGCGAGGCCACGTCCTCCCCGCTTGCGAGTCAAGTTCGGGTCCAAGACCGGGACGGCCCGGCGACACGCGCCGGGAGGCCGCCTTGGCCTGGATCATCCTCATCGCCGCCGGCCTGTTCGAGGTCGTCTGGGCCTTCTCGATGAAGCAATCCGACGGCTTCTCGCGGCTCTGGCCCTCGCTCGTCACCGTCGGGGCGATGGCGGTGAGTCTCGCCGGGCTCGCCTGGGCGATGCGGACGCTTCCGCTCGGCACCGCCTACATGGTCTGGACCGGGGTCGGCGCAATCGGCGCCTTCGTGGTCGGCATCGCGGTGCTCGGAGAGGAGCTGAGCGCGATGCGGGTTCTGGCCGCCGCGCTGATCGTCGGCGGCCTCGTGCTGATGAAGCTGTCGAGCACGGCCTGAGCCGTGTCACTCCCCGGCGAGCCCGTCCGCCCGCAACCGGTCGAGGCGGTGGCGGTACTACGGCTCGCAGGCCATGCCGGGCTCGATCCGACCATATTGCGCGCTGCCTGCCAACGCCCCCCGGCCGGAGAACAGGGCCGCCCGGATGCCGAACAGCTCACCCTGGATCGCCGAACGGCCGCTCAGCAGGGTGCAGGGCAGGCCGTGACTCAGAACGGGGCGAGACCCGCCGCCGCAATGGCTGGCCCGCGGGGGCCCGCCGCCTACATCCGCCCCATGACTCAATCCGTCACTCGCATCATCTGCATCCGCCACGGCGAATCGACCTTCAACGCCCATCACGAGGCGACGGGGCGCGATCCCGGCCATATCGACGCCCGCCTCTCGGAGCGCGGCCACGCCCAGGTCGCCGCCGCCCGCGCGCGGCTGCGCGACGTGCCGTTCGAGCTCGTCGTCACCTCGCCGCTGACCCGCGCGCTCCAGACCACGGCGGGCCTCTTCGCGGACCACCCGGCGACCCCCAAGGTGCTGGTCGAGGTGTTGCACCGCGAATGCCAGGAGAGCAGTTGCGACATCGGTCGCGCAGCCTCGGTCCTCGCGCAAGAATTCCCGGATTTTCAGGTCGATCACCTGCCCGAGACGTGGTGGTACGCCGAAGGCGCGGCCGGGCCCGAAGGGTGGCATGTCGAGCCCCGCACTCTGTTCGACCAGCGCGTCCTGGGCTTCCGGGAATGGCTGCGGGCACGGCCGGAGCGGACCATCGCGGTCGTCGGCCATTGCACCTTCTTCTACCACCTGACCGGGCGCTGGCTCGCCAACTGCGAGTCGATGGAGATCGACCTGGCCGAGCCGCCGCGCCCGCGCGCCTACGCCTGAGCGCGGGCCGCGTCGAGACGGTCCCGTGCCGAGGTCGGATCGATCGCCGGAGCCTGCCGGCCGATGCCGAGGGCCCCGTCGAGGATGCCCATGGCGCTGGCCCAGATGCCGTCGGCGAAGGGCGCTGCGCCCTCCGCCACTTCCGCCGCACAGCGCGGATCGGTGAAGGCCCGGATCGCCGCCGTCGCGGTGCGGGCGACCGCCGATGCGTGGGCTCCGACGATCCAGGCCCGGCGCCCCGCGGCGGCGTGGGACAGCGCTCCGCCCTGCGCTTCGGCGGTCTTCGCCATTCCAAGCGCCGCCTCCGCATCGGCCGCGATCTCGCAGCGGGCGGCGAGCGCGGGCAAACCGGCCCGGTCGAGCAGCGGCGGCAGGATGCGACGCACGCTCTCCAGCGCGAGGAAGCGGGTGCGGGCCGCCTCGATCTCGGGGCGATCGGCCGAACCCGAGAGGCGCAGCACGAACACCATCAGCCCCTGCCGCTCGGCTTCGGGCATCGCGTCGTTGAGGCCGAGGGCGTAGGCCGCGAGGGGGCGGGAGAAGCAGGGCGGGCAATCCTCCGTGCCCCGGATCGTCCGGTAGGGCAGGCCCGCCGCGACGATCGCCGCCTCGTTGATGCAGGTGCCCCCGTCCGGCCCCGGAAAGGCGTGCGAGCCTTTCAGGAGCCGCCAGTTCAGGATGGGTGCGAAAGCATCGAGGGCATCGCCGGGTGTGGTCACGCGGGGGCTCTCCTCCGGATCGGGCGGTCAGCCTGCCACGCCGGGGCCGTCCTTGGCGAGAGGACGTTCAGCCGCCGGCGCCGGAGGCGATCCCGAGGACGAGGGCGAGGCCGAGCACCAGCACGAAGGCGGCAGCCATCAGTTCGAGGCCGCCGACCGCGAGCGCCCCGGCCCGGCCGCGCCCGCCCGCGAGGCGCAAAGCCAGCGCCTTGGCGAAGACCGCGAGGCTCGCGAGCGCGCCGGTGGTGAGCGCCGTGCCGAGCGCCATGGCCAGCGTCGCCGCGATTCCGGCCGCCAGCATGCCCTGGCTTGCACCGAACACGAGGATCAGCACCGCCCCGGCACAGGGGCGGCTTCCGGCGGCGACCACCACGGCGGCCCGCTCGCGCCAGCCGTCGAGCCGGTCCAGGGCGGCGGCGTCGGTGAGGTGGACGTGGCCGCAGCCGGGAGCGCAGGCGGCGGCAGGCGCATCCGTCGCCAGCGCGGCGAGCCGTCCGGCCTTGCGCCACGTCACCGCGGCGCCGAGCAGCGCCACCAGGGCGAAGCTGACGGTCTCGATCAGGATGCCGGTCCGGGTCATGCCGCCGGCCGTCGCCTTGAGGACGAGGGCGCCGATCCCGACGATGGCGATGGCGACGCAGGCTTGCAGGAGCGCGGCGGCGGCACTGAGGGCGAAGCCGCGGCGCAGGCTGCGCTCGCCCGCCACGATATAGCCGGCGATCACCGCCTTGCCGTGTCCGGGCCCGGCCGCGTGGAACACGCCGTAGGCGAAGCCCATCACGACGAGGGGCCACCAGCCGCCCCATCCGTCGCCACCCGCCTTCAAGGCCGTCACGGCCCCTTGCAGGTTGCGCGAGAAGTTCGACTGGACCGCGAGCAGCCACCCGCCGAGACCGGTCGCCGCCGGCGCGGCCTCGCGAAAGCCGATGCCGAAGGGTGAGCGCGGCGGCGGCGCCGGCAGGGTCGGCCCGACGATCCAGGAGAGGATGGCCAGCAGACCGGCGACGGCGAGAACCGCCCCGGCGGCGAGGGCGAGACGGAGGGGGAGCCGGCTTCCCATCCGCTCCTTGGGCGCCAGGGCCGCCGTCAGGGACATGCGACGATGGCCCGGTTGGCGAATTGCTCGCCGTAATTCGACGCGGAGGTGAGGGCTTCGAACATCGCCTCGGTCATCGATTTGCCGGCCTCGGCCACTGCGGGCTCGACGGTCTTGGGCCGCGTCACGGTGGTGGTGCAGCCGGCGGCGGCGCCCGGCAGGCGCACGGCATCCGCCCCCTCGGCGAGACTGAAGGAAACGAAATAGGTCGGGTCGTACACCTCCAGCGCCGCAACGCCCCGTCCTTGCGCGGTGGGCGCCTTCAGCGGCAGCAGGAAGCTCAGGGTCAGCCGATCGCCCTCCATGCTCATGCGGGCCTCGCGGGGATCGGCGAAGGCCTGCTCCCGCCCCGCGACCTTGAGCTTGGTGAAGTAGGCGAATTCGGCGAGATTCGTGGTGTTCTCGGTGGCAAGTCCCTGGAGTTCCTCCGGCGAGAGCTTGCCGTCGCCGTTGGTGTCGAGCCCCTGGGTCACGTAGGCCGAATAGGCCGCATCGAAGCTCCAGCTGTGCCGGATGCCGGCGACGCGCCCGCCCTCGTAGGCGACCTCGGCCTTGGCCGTGACCCAGACGTGAGGATGCGCCTGCGCGGCCTGGGATAGGGCGACGCCGGCCAGGGGCGCGAGGAGCAGGCGGCGAAGATGTGCGGCGATCGGCATGGCGCTCGGATCGGGTTTCGCTGCGTTGAGGATGGCGGTCGACGCAAAGTCCTGCCCGGTCGATCGGGCGAAAGCAGGGCGCGCCGCACGGGGACGACGAGGAAGCGCCGATGAATGCGGACGAGCGCGCCGAGTGGCTGCGCGACTGCCCGACACTGTTCCACATGGCGGAAGCCGGGGCATGGCCGACGATCCGCCGTCACGGCCTGCTCAGTCCGGTGGCCGCGCTCGACCTGTTCGCCATCGACGGCGCGGCGCGGGAGGCGGCTCTCCGGCGCCGCCCCGAGAGCATCGTGCTGGAGCGGGCCGATCTCGGACGGATCGTGCTGCGCGACCAGAAGCCCTTGAGCGACAAGGCATTGACCCGCTGCCTGCGCGACGGCCTCGTCCCGGCCGACTGGCACGCGCGGCTCAACGGGCGGGTGTTCTTCTGGCTGAGCCGCAAGCGCGTCCAGACGCTGCTGGCCGGACGCGCCTATCGGGACCACGCCCACGAGGTTCTGGAGATCGAGGCCGCGCCCTTCGTCGCCGCCTACGCGGACCGGATCGAGCTGTCCCCGATCAATTCGGGAGCGACCGGGCAGTTTCCGGCCCCGCGCGGCGCCGATACCTTCCTGCCGCTCGACGCCTATCCCTATGCCCAGTGGCGCAGGAAGCGTTCCCGCGGCGAGCGGGTGGTAGAGCTGACGGTGCCGGGCTCGGTCCCCGACATCGCCCGGTTCGTGCGGCGCGTCGTCGTCATGCGGGAGGGGTCGGAGGTACGGACGCTCGACGAGCGCGCCGTCACGGCCGCTTGAGCAGCGCCTCGACCTCGGCGGCCTCGGCCTCCGACAGGCGCTCCGCCTTGGGGGCTTGGCGGCGCGACAGGCGCCAGATGCCGAAGGCACCGAGCCCCACCGCGAGCAGCGGACTCAGCCAGAGCAGCAGCGTGTGCCAGCCGAAGGTGGGCCGCAGCAGCACGAACTCGCCGTAGCGGGCGACCACGTAATCGACGACCTGATTGTTGGAATCGCCTTCCTTCAGGCGCTCGCGCACGATCAGGCGCAGGTCCTTGGCGAGCGGCGCGTCGGAATCGTCGATCGACTGATTCTGACAGACGAGGCAGCGCAGGCCCTCCGAGATCTGGCGGGCCCGCGCCTCCATGGCCGGGTCCTTCAACACCTCGTCGGGCTGCACCGCCAGGGCAGGTGCCGGGACGAGGAGCAGGACCAGGGCGAGTCGCGCGAGGAGACGGGTCATTCGGCCGGCACCGCGGACGGCGGCAGCTTCGCCCGCGCCTTGACGGGAGCGCCCACGCGCATGCGCCGGTCGGTGAGCGAGAGGCCGCCGCCCGCCGCCATGATCAGCGCGCCGATCCAGATCAGGAGCACGAGAGGCTTGTGGTAGAGCCGCAGGCCGATCGACCCGTCGGGCATCACCTCGCCGAGGCTCGCGTAGATCTGACTGAACCCGATCGTGGTCAGGCCGGCTTCCGTCACCGTCATCCGCCGGGAGGGGTAGAAACGCTTGCCGGTCTCGACCGTGCCGACGAAATCGCCGGCTTTGGTGCGCAGGGTCAGGAAGGCCGCGGTCTCCTCGTAATTCTCACCCTTCTTCGGGCCGACCCGGTCGAGGGTGGCGACGTAGGAACCCGCCGTCACTTGCCCACCGGGGCGGATGGTGCCGAGGCCTTCCGTGGCCCAGCCCTGCGCGGCGATGCCCAGCACCGCGACGCCGACGCCCGCATGCGCCAGGGCGGTGCCCCAGGCCGAGCGCGGCAGGCCGATCGCCCGGCGCCACGTCGTGCCGAGATCGCGGCTGCGGCTCTGGCTGGTGCCGCGGGCACGGACCCAGATCTCCAGGGCCGAGCCGATGATGAGATAGGCGCCGATGCCGAGTCCGATCGGTGCCATGACCGGCCCGCCCCAGGTCATTGCGGCGGCCGCGAGCCCGACGACGAGCGCCACCGCGAAGGCCGCGAGCAGGCGCTGGGCGGCGGCCGCCGCATCGCCGCGCTTCCAGGCGAGTCCCTGGCCGAACGGGACGATGAACAGCAGCGGCAGCGCCAGGGGAATGAAGGTCCAGTTGAAGAAGGGCGGGCCGACCGAGATCTTGTCGCCCGTCAGCATCTCCAGCAGCAGCGGATAGAGCGTGCCGACGAACACCGTGGCGCAGGCGGCGACGAGGAACAGGTTGTTCATCACCAGCGCGCCCTCGCGGGAGATCGGCGCGAACAGGCCGCCCTGGCGCAGCATCGGCGCCCGCCACGCGAACAGGCTGAGGGAGCCGCCGATGAACAGGGCGAGGATGCCGAGGATGAAGACGCCGCGGCTCGGATCCGAGGCGAAGCTGTGGACCGAGGTCAGGAGGCCGGAGCGGACGATGAAGGTGCCGACCAGCGAGAGCGAGAAGGTCAGGATGGCGAGCAGCACCGTCCAGACCTTGAGCGCGTCGCGCTTCTCCATGACGACGGTGGAGTGCAACAGCGCCGTACCCGCGATCCAGGGCATCAGCGAGGCGTTCTCGACCGGGTCCCAGAACCACCAGCCGCCCCAGCCGAGCTCGTAATAGGCCCAGTACGACCCCATGGCGATGCCGAGCGTCAGGAAGCTCCAGGCGATCAGGGTCCAGGGTCGCACGGCGCGCGCCCAGACGGCGTCGATGCGCCCCTCGATCAGTGCGGCGACGGCGAAGGCGAAGGTGATCGAGAAGCCGACATAGCCGAGATAGAGCAGCGGCGGATGGATCGCGAGGCCGAGATCCTGCAGCAGCGGATTGAGGTCGTTGCCCTCGAGCGGCGCCGGGGCGACGCGGCTGAACGGGTTCGAGGTCGTGATGATGAACAGCACGAACACGAAGGTGATCGAGGCCTGCACCATCAGGGTGTTGGTGCGCAGGACCGCCGGCACGGAATTCTTGGCGGTGGCGACCCAGGCCCCGAACAGGGCGAGGATGAGCACCCAGAGCAGCATCGAGCCCTCGTGGTTCCCCCACACGCCGGAGATCTTGTAGATCAGCGGCTTGGCCGTGTGAGAGTTCTCGACGACGTTCTGGACCGAGAAGTCCGAGGCGACATGCGCGTAGGTGAGCGCGCAGAACGAGAACAGGATGCAGGCGAAGGTGCCGAGCGCCGCCGGCACCGCGACCTCGCGCAACGCCGCATCGCCGGAGCGGGCGGCCCAGGCCGGCATCACCGCCTGGACGAGAGAGAGGGCCAGCGCGAGCGCCAGGGCGTAATGGCCGAGCTCGACGATCACGAATGGGTCTCCCGCACGGACACGATCCGGTTGGTGGTCATGGGGCTACCGCTCGCTGCGCTGGCCGAGGGTCGCGTCGGCGGCCGGCTTCGCGGCATCTTTCGGGGTCTCTTTGGCCGCCTCCGCGGGCGGCTTGCCGCCGCCCTCCTGCCAGCGCCCCTGCGCCTTCAGAGCGTCGGCGACCTCGCGGGGCATGTAGTTCTCGTCGTGCTTGGCCAGCACGGTGTCGGCGCGGAACACGCCGCCCATATCGAGGGTGCCCTCGGCGACGATACCCTGGCCCTCGCGGAACAGGTCCGGCAATTGGCCGCGATACTGCACCGGCACGGTCGCGCCCGTATCGGTCACCGAGAACTCGACATTCTGGTCGGGACCGCGCTTGAGCGAGCCCTCCGTCACGAGGCCGCCGAGGCGGAAGCGGGTCCCCGGTGCCACGCCCTGGGCGACGACTTCCGTGGGCGAGCGGAAGAACACGATCGAGCCGGTCATCGCCGACAGGATCAGCCCCAGCGCCAGGGCCAGCACGGCCCCGCAGCAGGCGATGAGGATCAGGCGGCGGCTCTTGCGGGTCACAGGGTTCCGTCCCGGTTCATCGGCGCGTTCCTGGCCTTCGGGCAGGGCTCGAAGGGCGGCCTGACATCTTTCTTAGAGTTGTTCGCTTGAACGGTTTCGGCCCGCGCGCGCCTCGGGTCAAGGTTGGACGGGCGGGACCGATTGTCAGAGGTGCCCGTCAGGGCTTGGCCACGAGGTCCAGTTCCCGGCCGAGCGCGTCGAGCCGTTCCACCGCGACCGGATTGGCGGCGAGGGCCATCTTGGCCCGGTCGAGCGCCTGGATCGCGGCGGCCCGGTCGCCGATCACCCCGTAGGAGCGCACGAGGCGCATCCACTCGTCGGTGCTTCCGCCCTTGGCGGCCAATCGCCGGTCGAGCGTCGCGACCATGCCGCGGATCGCCGCTTCCCGTTCGGCCGGCGGCATCGTCCGGATGGCATTGGCGGCGGCGTCGGAATCCATCCCCCCACCGCGCGGCGCCTCGCCCGGGGGCTTCGCGTCGGAGGATCTGGACTCCGACGGACCGGTCTCGGTCGGCTTGGCGTCGGAGGATGTCTCGGCCGATCCGGGCATGCCGCCCGGACGGGTTTCGGCGAGGCCGAGTTCACGGGCCTGGGCGTCCAGGCGGGCACGGGCCGCCTCGTCGCCCTTCAGGGCCTCGCGGGCGCGGACCAGCGCGTCGAGCGCCTTGTCGCGCTCGCCGAGCACCGCGTGGGAACGCACGAGGCGCAGCCACTCGTCGGCGGTTCCACCCTGCTTGGCCAAGCGCCGCTCCAGCCCCTCGACCATGCCGCGAATCGCGTCGATCCGCTCCGAGGGCGGAAGCGCCTGGATGCTGGCCGCCGGGCCCGCGACCGAGGAATTGCCGGCCGCCGCGCCGCCCCCGGGCTGCTCAGGCTTCGGGCCGCCCTCCGGCGTCGCCGGCGCTGCGGTCTCTCCCTTGAGGCGGGCCAGAGTGTCGCGCACCGTGGGAAGCCAGGGCGCGTCGGCGGGCGCCCCGTCGGCGAGCGCGCCGAGCCGACGGATCGCGCCGGCCACGTCGCCGGCCTGTTCGTCGCCGCGGGCGAGGTAGAACTGGGCCTTGGGGGCCTTCGGATCGGCGGCGGCGGCGCGGCTCAGCACCTTGCGGGCCTCCGGCGAAACCGCGCCGTCCGCGGCGACGACCAGGGCCTCGCCCCAGTCGGAGAGCGCGGAGGCGTCCTCGCCCTTGAGGCGAACAATGGCGGCATAGGCCCGGGCCGCGTCGTCGTAGCGCCCGAGGCGCATATAGACGGGGCCGAGCACGCTCCAACCGCGGACGTCGTCCGGGTGGCTCGCGAGACGCGCCTCGATCTGGCCGATGGCGGTCATCAGATCCTGCGCCCCGGCGCGACTCGCGCTCCGGTCGGCATCGGTCTGCGAGGGGAGGTTCGGCGAGCCGTACAAGCCGTAGACCACGAGCGCCACGAGGGGGATCGTCGACAGGGCGAAGGCGGAGGCCGCGCGGCGCTGACGCAGATGCGGCTCCGCCAACGGCGCCAGCGTCGATTTCGCCGCACTCTCCTCGCGGCTCGCGCGCAGGAGGCGGCGCGCGGCCTCGGTGCGGGCGGCCTCTGCCTCGGCCGGTGCGATCAGCCCGCGCGCGAGATCCCGCTCGATCTCGGCGAGTTGATCCTCGTAGAAGCCGGCCTCGGTCGAGAGCTCGGCCCCAGCCACCTCCTGGCGGCGGCGGCGCGACATCGGCCAGAGCAGCGCGAAGACGGCCGCGCCGGTCATGGCCGCCAGAATGAACCAGATCGCCGTCATTGGCCCCTGAATACTAGCTCGGCCCCGTGTAGTGCCGGAGCAGGGTCCGCACGACATCGCCCTCGGGCGACACGTCGTCACGCGAAGCGCAAGGCGCGAAGGTAGCGCCTTAGCATAGGTCCGGCCGGGCGTAACCTTGGCCGGTCAATCTCGATTCTCTTCTGTGACTCAACGCTGCCCCGCCCCGGCGGGCGCGTCGCCGGGCACCTCGATCACGGCCCGCAGCCCGCCCAGGCCGGCGGCCTCCAGGCGGAACCGACCGCGATAGAGGGCGGCCAAGTCTGCGACGATGGACAGGCCGAGGCCGGAGCCCGGCTTGGTCTCGTCGAGGCGGCGTCCGCGCTTGAGCACAGCGGCGCGGTCCTCCTCGGGCAGGCCCGGCCCGTCATCCTCCACGGCGACGATGAGGTGGGGATAATCGTCGCCCCCGATCGGCGTCGCCGCGATCGAGACGCGGCCATGGGCCCATTTCGACGCGTTGTCGACGAGATTGCCGATCATCTCCTCGAAATCCTGCTTCTCTCCGCGGAAGCGCAGGCCCGGCGAGACGCGGACCTCGTAGGCGATGTCCTTGTCGCGATAGATCTTGCCGAAGGTGCGCACGAGGCCGGCGAGCGCCGGCTCGACCTCGGTGGAGGTGCCCAGCGTCCCGGCCAGGGCGGCGGCGCGCGCCCGGTCGAGATGGTAGTTCACCTGATCGCGCATCACCGCGGCCTGCTCGCGGATCTTCTCCGACAGCTCCGGCGGCGCATCGCTGCTGCCGACCTCGTTGACGATGATCGAGAGCGGCGTCTTGAGAGCGTGGGCGAGGTTGCCGACCTGGGTGCGGGCGCGCTCCAGGATCTCGCGATTGGTCTCGATCAAGAGATTGATCTCGCCGGCCAGCGGAGCGATGTCGCGCGGGTACTCGCCGTCGATCCGGTCGGCCTCGCCACGGCGGATGGTGCCGAGCGCCGTGCGCAGCTTGCGCAGGGGTGCGAGGCCGAAGCGGATCTGCAGGAGTGCGGTCGCCGCCAGCGAGAAGCCGAGCAGCCCGAAGGTCATGAACAGCGAGAAGCGGAAGCGCTCGACGTCGTTCACGATTTCGTCGGCGGGGCCTGCGACCCGCACCGTGTAGCGCCCCTCCGTACCGACATCGACGTCGCGCTCGACGATGCGCAGCGTTCGGTCGTCCTGGCCCCGTCCATAACCCTGGCGAATCTGGCCGATCGTCGCGGTGCCGGCCTGATCCGGACCTTTCAGCGGGACGCCGACGAGCGAGCGCGAGGTGCGCAGGTCCCGCGGCTTCGCGTCGGGCCGCCCGACCTGCCAGTACCAGCCCGACAGGGGCAGGTCGAAGCGCGGATCGCCCAGCGAGAAGGAGCGCGTCTCGGGATCGCTCGGGGAGACGAGGTCGGTGGCGAGATTGTTGGCGAAGACGAGCAACCGGCTGTCGAAGGCCCGCTCGGTGTTCTCACGGTAGAGCGTCGTGAGGATGAAGGCCGCGATGACGAGGATCGCGGTGCTCGACAGGAACGAGGAGACCGCGAGCCGGACCGCGATGGAGCGGCGGCGCAGCGGAAGCCAGGCGAGGCGGTCGGTCATTGCGGCTTCTACTGTTTGTCCTTCGTCCTGCCCGAGCCGCGTCGGTACAGGAAGGCCCCAACGACGGAAACGATGGTCCCGCCACCGATCGTTCCGGCGACCCAGGGTTCACCCATCCAGAGTGCGAACGCGGAGACCGCCAGGGCCGAAAGAGCGAACACGGTCGCGCTGATCTGTCCGATCAGATCGCGCCGGATGGAGGCTTCGAGCGCTGCCTTCTCATAGGAGCGTCGATGCTCCGACTCACCTTCCCACTGCCGGAAAATGCGTTCGGGCGCATCCGGCACGAGCTTTCGAAAATCGTCGAGGACGGCCGGCGGCGGCAGGGGGCCACGCCAGGATACCCCGCGTTCGACAACGACTGTCCGGTCACGCTGCGTCTCGGAACTTCCCTGATCGGTCGGTCCCGCTTGCCGGGCCGGTGCGCTACTCCGCCTCGGCTTGCGCACGGATATGCTCACGCTCGATCACGACCCGCATGTCATTCCCGATCCTGAGGCCATCGCTCAACAGGGCATCGGCCTCATCGCGATGTGGATAGCGTGCCGGGTCCGAGGCCGGCCACACGGAAACCAGCGCGCTCAGACCAGCGAAGAAGCTGCCGAGGCGGGTCCGCTCAGGAAATTTCTGGGTCGTCGCACGCATCGGGACAGGAAGGACCCGTTCGCAGAAGTGGGGCGCTCCAGCCGTGGGCTGCGCCCTCGGCTCGCACGCCCTGACCTTAGGACATGGTCCGCGCGGTTGCCACGAAATTGAGCGAGAGCTTCGCCCCCTCACCCCTTCCCGCCCGGCTGGTTCGGATCGACGAGATAACCCAAGCCCCGCACCGTCTGGATCAGATCCACCGCCAGCTTCTTGCGCAGGCGCCCGACGAAGACCTCGATGGTGTTGGAATCGCGGTCGAAATCCTGATCGTAGAGGTGTTCGGTGAGTTCCGCGCGGGAGACGACGCGGCCGGTATGGTGCATGAGGTAGGAGAGCAGACGATATTCGTGGCTCGTCAGCTTCACCGGATTGCCGTCGACGAAGACGCGGCCGGAGCGGGTGTCGAGAGTGACGGGACCGCAGGATATCTGACTGCTGGCATGACCGGCCGCGCGCCGAAGAATCGCGCGCACGCGGGCCATCAGCTCCTCCATGTGGAAGGGCTTGGTGACGTAGTCGTCGGCGCCGGCATCGAAGCCGTCGACCTTGTCGGACCAGCGGTCCCGGGCGGTCAGGATGATGACGGGCGTCTTCACCCCGGCCCGGCGCCAATTCTGCAGCACGGTGACGCCGTCGGCCTTGGGAAGGCCCATGTCGAGGATGATGGCGTCGTAGGGCTCGTTCTCGCCGAGATACCCCCCTTCCTCGCCGTCGAAGGCCTTGTCGGCGACGTAGCCGGCCTCCTCCAGCGCAGTCACCACCTGCCGGTTGATGTCACGGTCGTCCTCGACCACGAGCAGACGCACGGTCGGTCACTCCTCGATCCTCAAAACGTCGTCGGGAATACCTTATCCGGAGCGACGTTTCTCAATCCTTGTGCACCCCCGACGCACCGGCGATTTCTTGAAGGCCGGCGGCTGGGGATGGCCTACCACTGCCCGCTGACCTGCCCCGACTGGCCGTCGACCATGACCTGGACGAACTGCCCGTCCCGACGCAAGGCGGTGAGCAGGTAAACGAGCCCGGCATCGTGCCGGCACAGCCGGGCGCGCTGGATCTCGGCCCTAGGAATCGCCTGACGCGCGGCGCGGATCGCCGCGATCGGCGGGACCACGCGCTTGTCGGCCACCGCCTCGCGCAGATCGGCGGGCGACAGGCAGTCGTCTCCGCGATTCATCGGCTCGCGGATCTGCGGCGCCGGCGCAAGGGCGCCGGTCTCCTCGGCAAGAGGACCGACCGCATCCGTCGCGAAAACCGCGACGGTCGAGACGACGATCAACAGGGCGAAAGCTTGGCGCATTGAAAACGACATTCGCGCCGGAGCACTGAATGCGTCCTGAATGTTCGGGACGCGACACCGACCGGGAAGATGAAATGTGGATTTGCGGTCGGTTGCCATGGTCTCGGGCAAGCTTCGGTGGGGGTTAAGTTCAGATGGCCGTGACGGTTCCCCACGGCGCCCTGCGCCGCCCGACCGTCCGGTATGCGGTACGGAGTCACCATCGCGCGTGATTCGCGGCGTCGGACCGGCAGCCGCCAGGTCTCGGGCATAATCGTGTGCGGCCCCGTGCAGCGCGCGGATCGAATCCTCGAAGTCCCGAAGCGCGATCCGCAAGCGGGCCGTCGCGGCCCGGATCCGGCGCCGCGCACGGCACCGCCGTCCGTGAGCACCCGGATCGAACCGGTTGGCGAAGGCGGCTCGTCCCATGTCCCCCCCGAATGGATCGTCCGATCAGGACCGCGGGCGATGCGGGAGATCGTCCAATCGCCGGAGGATCTCTTCGAGCTTGTCGCGGGTGCGGAGATCGCTGCGCTCGACGTCTCGGGCGATCTCGGCGGAGAGCCGGGTCAAATCCTCCAGCGTTCGCGTCCGGCTCTCGAGAGCCGCCGCCACCGCGATGTTGGTCTGCGAGGCCCGCTCCAGGGCCGCCGCCGTGGCGCCGGTCTCCTCGATCCGCGCCTCCAGACTGCGCAGGCTGTCGCGGTAGAGATGCAGGCAGGCGATGCCGAGCAGCACCGCGACGATCCAGCCGGCGCCGCCATCGGCGAACAGCAGACGGGCGGCCTCGATGGCGATCTTGTCCACGGCGGCGCTCCGGAGCGGCTTGCGAGGCGGGCCCGCTTCGGGCCGCCTTGGGAGTCGGGCCGCCTTGGGATCAGGTGCGCGGCCGGCGCGGGGCGGAACCGGGGACGCGGTCGAGGGCGGCGTGCAGGGTGTTGGCGGCGGTCGCATCCGCCTCCAGTGGCAAGGCGCGGAACACCTTGGCGGCGATCCCCGGCCCGTCGCCCGCGGCCCGGACCAGCCAGGCCGGTGCCTCGTCCAGCGCCCGCCGCACCGCGCCGGCGATCACCGCCGAGCCGAGGGTGACCGTCAGGGTTCGCCCGCGAACCGTACCGGCGACGGCGTTGAGGGCGTAGTCGGTGGCGTTGCGCACCAGCCGCTCCACCAGGGCATCGGTGACGAGGAGGCGCAAGGGCCTGGCGATGCGGGCGATCAAGGCCGCCGCGACGGCCGCGAGCACCGGCCCGGTCAGCCCGGCGAGGGCGTGGGCGAGGGCAACGAGGCCATCGCCCCAGGGCAGCACGACGACGGCGTCGGCGGCATGGGCGGGGGTGCAGGCCCGGGGCGCGGCGATCACGACGGCGGCCGCGAGCAGCAGCCCGCGCAGACCGGATGCGGAGCGCCGGGTGGCTGGTTCAGACAGAGCCATGACAGATATCCTTTCTCGGGAGCGGACAGGTTTCAGCGGCGGCTGCCGAGCCACGCCCGCAGGCGCGCGACCCAGCCGGGCGATGGCGTCTCGGCGGGCTTGGTCTCGATGGCGGCGGCGAGCGGCGGATCGCTGCGGCGGGGGCGCGGCAGGGCGGTCTCGTAGGGCGTACGGAACTGGTCGACCTCGGCCTGCCGGCGCGGGATCAGCACGGCGGGTCGGTTCCACAGCAGCATGGCCTCCGCCGCGCCCGCCCGGTCGCCGGCGCGCAGACGGCGCAGGACGGTGGAGCGCAGGAAGGCCGCCGGGCCGATGTTGAAGCTGAGCGAGACCAGCGCGTCGAAGGCGTGCTGTGGCAGCGGTTCCGGGAGGGCCTGGGCGACGGTGCGGACGAAGCGGGCGACGTCGCGGGCGAAGATCGCATCGCATTCCGCAGCGGTGATCCGCAGGCCCGCCCGCGGCAGGGGGGGACCGGCGGCAGCGGTATGGCCGACGCCGATGGTCCAGATCCCGACGCTGTCGCGGTAGGCCTCGAGCCGGCGCCCTTCGCGGGCGACCAGCACGGCGCGGCCGATGGGGCTGAGATCCATGGTGCGTTCTCTCGACAGAAGTTGGGGGGGCGATGGGGAGGCAGCGGCCGTCGCCTCAGCCGCGGGCGAGGATCCAGACTTCGCCGCGCGCACCGGGGCCGCCGGCTCCGGTCGCGGCGCCGTTGACGGCGGCGCCCGCCCCGCCCCCGCCGCCACCGGGAAGGCCGCCCGCGCCGCCCCGGCCGCCGCCGCTCGAACCGTCCGCGGCCCCGGCTCCGCCGCCGCCCCCGCCGCCGCCCGCGCCGCGCGGCCATCTCTTGGCCTGGCCCGCCGCACCCGCAGCACCGACCGCGCCGAGGCTGCCACCGGCGGATTCGCGACCGTTTCCGACGGCGTAGCCGGCTCCCGCGTTCCGTCCGGGGGCGGCGACGTTGCCCCCGGTGAGGCCCCCGCCCGCGCCGCCGCCGCCCGCGCCGCGCAGTCCGGCGGTGCCGGTGGCGCCGGTGACGCCATTGCTGCCGGCCGCGCCGCCCGCGCCGACGGATTCGAGGGAGGCACCCCCGCCCGCTGCTCCGCCGCTGCCGGGTGCGGAATTCGTCCCGCCGCCGCCCGCGCTGCCGCCGAGGGCGCGCACGAGATCGTAGCCCGAGCTGTCGTGGACGCTCGTTGCGCCGCCCGCCGCGCCGGAGGTGCCGTTCGTGTCGTCGGTGGTGACGGCGGGCGCCCCGGCGCCGCCCGCGCCGATCGTCACCGTCAGCGTCGCGCCGATCTCGGAGGCCGCGAAGGTTTCGCTGTTGAGGGCACCGGCCCCGCCCCCTCCCCCGCCGTTGCGGACCGTGCCCGCCGCACCGCGCCGGGCACCCCCGCCGCCCCCGCCGCCGCCCATGGCGGTGACCGTGACGGTGCGGGCCCATTCCGGCTTCGTCCAAGCGCCCGACGCGGTGAAGACGGTCAGCTCCTCCCGCAGGATTCCCTTGTCGAAGAGGGCCGCACCGGTCGTGCGCTCGACCGTGAACACGGTGATCCAAGTGCCGCCGTCCGGGCTCACGCGCAGGCTGAGATCGTCGTTGCCGACGAGTCCGATCTCGGCGCGGCCGGAAAAGCCCGTTTGCAGCAGGAGCGAGAGCACGTGCCCCGCTGCCTGCTTGTTGAGGGTATAACGGAGATCGCCGTCCCCACCCTCGCCCGTGGTGAGCGCCGTCCAGAGCGCCTTGTTGAGCTTCGCGGCGAATGGGTTCTGCGCATCGGCGGCCGTGCCGAGGCCGAGACGCGTCAGGTTCTGAAGCGCGGTCAGGGCGGGCCGGAGCGGGGACCACGCACCGTTCGTGAACGCGTAGATCTCGGCCTCGTCGGCAACGAAGACGAGCCAGCCCGAACGCGGCACGAGGGAGAACCACGCCCCTTCCTGATAGCGGGCGATGCGCCCCGCCCAGCCGGCCCAGGCGCCCGACGGATCGGCGGCGACGAGGTAGCGGTCGCCCTCCTCCGGATGTCCGGGCGGGACGGCCAGATCCCGGTCGATCACCGCGAGCTGTACCAGCGCGTCGAGAAGCGCGAGGGCTTCGTTGTGGGTGACATGCTTCTGGGCCTGCCCCGCCGCGATCAGCGGCAGGGCCAGGCTGGGGGTGTTCTCCACCATGCTCGACTCCGTGAGGGACCCGCGAGGGATCAGCTGCGCACGCGCACCCACGCCCGTCGTGCGGGACCACGCCCGCCGACGAGGCCGACCTGCGCCACCGCGAACGCGATCTCGGTGCGGGGGCCGCCGAAATCGGCGACCTCGTCCGCGTAGAGGACATGCGCGACCGTGCTGGTGAGGCTGCGCAGGACGGCGCCACCGCCATCGAGGATGTCGATGGCGTAGGATTCCGATGCCTCGTCGAAGGGCACGTCGGCGGGCTCCCAGGCATCGGCCTCGCGCCGGGCCCGGCGCGTCCAGCTGAGCCGCAGACCGCCGGCCTCGCGCCGGGCCCTTAGATGGACCGGGCTCAGCGGGAGGAAGGCCGTCAAGCCCGCACTGGCCGCAAATCCGATGAAGGCCGGATCGGCCGGGTCGCGGTCCGCCGGACCGACCCGATAGAGGAAGGGGCGGCCGGCCTCGTCGAGACGGTCGACCAGGGGGACGACCGCGCCATCGTCGAGCCGCACGATCAGGCAGCCGGCCGGAGCCGGGCGAGCGGCCGCAGCCTCGCTGCCGCCGAGCCCGCGCAGCAGCGTCGTCAGCCGCCACGTGTCCGATCCCGTGCACGCGGCACCCGCCGCCGACAGGATCTCGATCGCCCCCTCCGGCCCGACCAGGGCGAACAGGTTGGCGCCCGACAGGGCCGCGGCCTCCCCGATCGCGCTCAAACCCTCCGCGTGGCGAAGCCGCACGTCGAGATGGGCGTTGCGATCGAAGCGCCAGAGCGGGCCAGGCGGCAGCGTCGACAGGGTCTCGCCGAGGCAGGCCGGATGATCGACGAGGCGATGGAGCGCGAAGGGCGCCCCCTCCCCCGTCGAACGCCAGACCGCGACGGCGCCGGGCCAAGGCTCGGCGGTGACCGCGAGGGCGGAGAGCGGGCTCGGGTCGCCCCGCGTCGCCGGCAGATCGAGGACGCGGGCGAAGACGGGTCCGGGCAGGGCTGGGGGCGACCGCTCCGGCAGCGGGGTCGAGCGGCCCCGGACGGCATCGCGACCGCCGCGCGGCACCGCCTGCGTCTCGATCCGGCGGCCCTGGGGCGAATCGTCGATGCGGGCGATGCGGTGGAGGGCACCGCCCGGTAGGCGCAGACGGTCGCCGGGCTCCAGATCGATCCGGCGCGGGCTCACGCCGAAGGAAGCGGTCTCGCGCCCGGCGAGGCTCGCGTCGAGCAGGGCCTCCGCCAGGACCTGCGCCGCGTCGCGCCGGGTCACGATGGCCGCCTCGATACGCGCCTCCCGCCGCCGAGTCCCGCCGGGACGACGGGCCGCCGCGGTCGCCCGGCGATACTCCGCGCTCTCGCCATCGGAGAAATCAATCTCGACGGTTCGGGGCAGTTCGCTCTCCTCCGCCCGGACGAGGCGCAGGGGTGCGTCCTCCCGCTCCGTCAGCACGAGATCGGCGGCGTCGACCGTCACCGGAAGGCAGTCGTTGTCCGCGCCGCGCACCCGCAGGATTCCGGCGGAGACCGAGACGTCGAGGCCGAAGAGCCGGGCCAAGGGCTCGAGCGCCTCGCGCGCCGAGAGCGGTCGATCAAGGACGTAGCCGTCGAGAAAACCGGTGGCGTCGATCGCGGCCGGCGCGTCGATGCCGAGATCGGTCAGAATCGCGGCGATCAGACGGTCGAGGTCGAGCCCCTCGATGCGGCCGGTGATCCAGTGCCCCAGGGCCCAGTTCTGGGCGTCCGACCATACCGAGCGGAAGGCCGGGAAGGCGGGGAACGGCCGCGCGTCCCAGGCCCAGACGAACACGTCCTCCGGCGCGATCATCCGGCCGCCGTAGAGGGGCGAGACCGGATTGTGAGCCGGCTCGAAATCCTCTGCCGCCGGGTCGAACCGAGTCAGGATCGCCTCAAGGCCGCGGATTTGGATCAGGTCGTCGCGGTGGCCCCGGGAGAACGGTGGCGCCGCGTTCTCCGACGATTTCGGATCGGGGAACACGTTCGGCCCATTGGTCCCGCGATCGACGGCCGGAACGCCGATCTCGGTCAGCCAGATCGGCTTCGATGTCGGCACCCAGGGCGTCGGGCCGATCTCGATGCCGTTCACCCGCTCGACATGCGGGTTCGTCCACCACGCGACCAGATCCTTGGCCCGGTAGATCCACGGCTGGGCGTACGCGCCATCGGTGATCGGCGTCCGCTTCTGCGCGGCGCGGTCTTCGGGGCTGGCATAGAACCAGTCGAACGCCTCCCCCGCGCCGAGGCGGCTTCTCAGATAGGCCCGGTCGTAGACGCTTCCGGCCGCCGCCGCGTCGCGATGGCCGGTGCCGTCGCGCCAATCGGTGAGCGGTGGGTAATAGTCGATACCGATGGCCGTGATCGCCGGATCGGCGAAGAGCGGGTCGAGGGGAAAGCGCACCGAGGCCCCGCCCTCGTCCACCTGTGCGCCGTACTCGGTCCAATCGGCGGCGTAGACAAGAGCGACGCTCGCGCCGAGAAGGGCACGGACCTCCCCGGCGAGCCTGCGGAATTGCTCGACGGCGGGGGCGAGGCCGCCCGGCCCCCGCACGCGGGTGAGGCTCGCGAACTCGCTGCCGAGGATGAAGCCCGCGAGCGGCGAGCCCGCTGCGGCCCAACCGGCGGCGAGGCCGGCATAGTGCAGGATCATCGCCCGGTAGCCCTGCGGCCCCGCGAAGAAGGCGGCGACCTGATCGGCCGCTTCTCGGGTTCCGTCCGGACTGCCCGACCGGCCAGGGGCGGGATGGCAGGTGATGCGCCCGCGCCAGGGATAGGGCGGCTGATACCCGATGGGATTGCGGGGATCCGGCAGCGCATTGCCGGCGGGCACGTCCATCATCACGAACGGGTAGAGCACGGGAGCGAGGCCGCGACGGGTCAGTTCGGCCATGAGGCGGGTCAGGCTCGCATCCGAAGGCGTGCCGCCATAGGCCGCCACGTCGCCCGAGCGCGAGGTGGCGGGAGCGTTCGTCCGCGTGTAGCCGGCGACCGCCCATTCGGCCCCCTTGGTCGTTTTCCGCGCGGCATCGACCTGCGGCGTCAGGGTGCAATGGCTGGCCCGCAAGTCGTTCCCGAACCAGCTCGCCACCACCGAAACCCGGACGAGGTTCGGGCAGAGCGCCTGCAACGCGTCGAGGGAGGCGATGACGTCGCTCTGTCCCTGCAGCTGGAAACGGTTTGCCGGCTTGGTAACGCCGAAGCCCGCATCCTCTCTGACTGGAACCGGATCGAGCCCGAACTCGGTCGAGCCGGGAATCAGGCAGACGGCGCGGATCCGGCGGGCCAATCCTTCCACCGGGCGGATCACCTCGAAGGCGAATTGCGGGACGCGGTTACCGAAGGCGGCGAGCGGCAGGCGCTCGAACACGATGTAGGCGAGGCCGCGATAGGCCGGTGCATTGCCTGCCCCCTCCTTGGCGACGATCAGCGGGTCGGGGGCCTGCGTCGCGCTGCCGGTATGGATGCGGACGTTCAGCGTCGTCAGGTCGAGTTCGGTCCCGTCGGCCCAGATCCGGCGTACCCAGGCGATCTCACCGGCACAGAGGCCGATCGCGAGATTGGCGAAATAGCTGTAGGCGGTGCGCACGCTCTTCTGCCCGCCGCTCCCGCCCTTGGCGCCGGAGCGCGTGCGTGCCACCGTCGTGTTGGCGACTTCCAGAGGTCGCGTCGCCCAGATCAGGGTGCCGCCGATGCGCGCCCGGCCATAGACGCGCGGGACCGGTGCCCCCTCGGTGGAGGCGAGACCGGCCAATTCGGTCAGGCGCGGTCCCTCGACGGAGCGGGCCCGTCCCGCCCCGCCGAACAGGGCGACGTCGATAGCGGCACCGCCCGCCGCACCGACGACGCGGCCGATCATTCCGCCGATCGGGCCACCCAGCGCGCTGCCGACCGCCTCGCCGGCCGTCTGAAGGACGATCGTCGTCATGGCGGGTCCTCCGTTCCAGGGAATGCGCGCGGGCGGTACGAGCCAGCGTGAGGGCGGTGCGGAAGCGAGCCTCGCCGTCGGTCGAGGGGCCAAACGTCGAGCGGGGCTCGAGACCGTGCGTCAGGCGATGCCGGGGAAGCGGAAGGCGTGGGCGAGATGGCGGCGCCACCACGGCGTCAGGGCGACCTCGCACACCGCCGCGCCGTCATGGGCATGGATCATCGCCGCCGGGCCGGTGGCGACGGCACAGTGTTTTGCCGGCAAATACGCGCGAAACGCGAAGAGCAGCACGTCGCCGGGCTGTGGGACATAAGCGGGAAGCGGGGTCGCGACCGGCACGAAATGACGGCGGGCGGCGCTGGCGAGGGGATCGTCGCCGCGATCGGCTTCCACCCAGGAGGCGGCGTAGGGCGGCGCGGTCTCGGGCTCGGAACCCAGCACGCCGCGCCAGACGCCGCGCAGCAGACCGAGACAGTCGCAGCCGACGCCCTTGAGCGAAGCCTGATGCCGGTAGGGCGTTCCGACCCAGCCGCGGGCTTCCTCGACGATCCTGTCCGCGAGGGCGCGATCCATCGTCGTCTCCTCAGCGGAACAGGCTGGAACCGTCGGGGCGGTCCCGATCGCCCTCGACGCCGCGCAGCACGAAATCGTTGCCCGGCATATGCGGGAAGCCCTGGAAGTTGAGGGCGTTGGCGAAACGGTCGCGGCAGGTGGCGAGGCGCTTGTCGCAGCCTGCCGTGAGCCGGACGGCGTCTCCCGGCAGGGCGGGGTGCGGCGGCGGCTCCCAAAGATCGAGGACGAGGTCGGCACCGTCCCGGGTCTCGCCGCGCAGATCGGCGCTGCGGCCCGCATTGGCGCCATCGATCCAGGCGAGGCGCCCGCCGGCGAACCAATCGGGGGCGAACATCGTCGCGAGCGCCACCACGAGCCGCCCCGGTTCGGGGACGGCGACCACCCTGCCCTCGGCGCGGTAGCGCGGATCGCTCAATGCCACGCCGCAACGGGCATCGCCGAGTTCGGCATCGCAGGTCGCCCGAAAGCTGCGTCCGGTCGGCACGTCGAGGCGATGCATCAACCCTCGAAGCTCCGCGACGAAGGCTCCGCCGGCCCGGCGCAGCTCGCCGAGGGTCGCCACGTCGAGGAGCAGACGCGCCTCCGGCATCGCCCAATCCACCAGCCAGGTCTCGACGCCGGCCCCATCGTAGAGGCCGGCGGCCACATCGGATTCCGCGATGCCCGTCGAGGTCAGCGCCCCGGCGACCTCGCCGCCGCCGACGGCGAAGCCAAGTTCGGCGGACGCTTCCGCCGCTTCCAGCCCGGTTCGAGCCTCGTAGACGAGACCGCCGAAGCTCAGGTCGCGGTCGTGATCGGTGAAGCCGAGGCTGCGCCCGTCGCGACGATGCAGGGCCCAGCAGCGGCACAGGGTGGTGGCGTTTTCCGCAAGGCGGGCGGCGAGGGCGGCGGGAAGAATGCGCATCGGTTCAGCTCTCCGCGAGGATGCCCAGGACCGAACGGCGTCCCGTTCCGTGCGCCCGGCGGGCGATCACGGTCGCGGGGCGATCGGGACAAGCGGATCGTTCCGGAAGGCTCACGGCACGATCTCGACGAGCGGCACCCGCGGCACCTCGCCGGCCGTGAAGGCCGCGAGGTCGATGGACAGCTCGTCGGTGTCGAAGCGGACCGGAACGTCGAACTCGAAACCGGCGGTGACGGGCGCGCCGGCCGGGGGAGTCGCGCCGGCGGCGAAGGTCACGAGTCCGGTCGTGGGCTCGCAGGCGACCTGCGCCGACGGCACCTCGATGCCAGCGACCGCGATGCGCACAGAGCCGGCCACCGGCTTGGCGATGGTGCGACGGTAGGGTGCCGGGCCGTCTCCGTAGGTCTTGGCCAGGGCGAAGACACGGGTGGTGCCGTCGCCGATGCCGATGCGCTGGTCGATCGGAGTGATCGGACCCGAGGGTGGGCCGGACCGATGATCGACCCGGTCGCGGTAGCGGAAGCCGTACAGGCGACCGCGCCGCTCCTCGAAGAAGGCCAACACGGCGTGAAGCGCGTCCAGCGTGCGGATGCCGAGGCCCGCATCGTAGCGGCGGCGGGAATCCGCCCAACGGCTGTTGCGGTGTTCGCGCCCCGAGGCCAGCGTGACGATCTCGGTGCGTCGCACCGGGCCGCCGCTGCCGCGCAGGGCCACGTCGAGAGGAAAGCGCACCTCGTGGAAATCGGTCGGCATGCGAGAGCCCCCTCACAAGGCTCGCCGCCCGCGAGCGACGGCGCGGGCCAGGCGGGCGGCAACCTGGGCTTCCGAGCGTCGGAAGCCCTCGATGTCGGGCGTCGCGATGTTGACAGTGACGGCGACCGGGCGTTCGCTGCCGCCCGCGGCGACGCCGAGGCGGCCGTCGCTGCCGCGCCGGAGCGGCAGGATCGCCTCCGGGCCTGCTTCCCCCATCAGGCCGAGATCACCGCCGGTCATCGGAAAGTAGGTCGGTGCGGCGACGACCCCGCCGCCGGCAAAGGGTCGGACACGGCGTGTCCCGCCCTCCGACCCGAGACCGTCGAGGACACCGCCCCGGGCAAAGGCCACCGGACTGCGGGCGCCGGCGGCCGAACTCAGGAGCGAATCGACGAGGCCCTTCACCCCCGCCTTCACGGGCTCGAGCGCCGCCCGGGTCGCGACCCCGGCGAGCTTGGTCGTCAGGGTGCCGAGCACACTGTCGAGCTGGCGCCCGGCATTCAGATTCTGGCTGAAGGCCGCCGACAGACTCTGCCCGAATTTCTGCGCGAGACGGTCCAGTGTTTCGAGTTGGCGCACCCGCTCGGCGGTACCGCGGTCGCTGTCGCTGCCGGTCATCGGGCGGTCTCCGGATCAGGGTATGCGGCGACGAGGCGGTCGAGGTCGGCCCGGCCCAAAGCCGCGCCGAACCGGTCGGCCTGCAGGCCCGCGGCAGCGGCGAGTTCGCGGGGCGTCGCCGCCCAGAAGTCGCGCGGGCGCCAGCGCAGGACCGACAGGCCCAGCGCCAGCGCGGTCTCCCACGGGAAGGCGGAGAGGGGATTCTCCGGCGCCGTCCCACCCGTGGGGTTCAAGGGTCCGGTGCAGTGCCGAAGGCGGCTTCCAGCACCTCCCCGAGAGCTGCGGTCACCGCCGAGAAGCCGCCCGCCAGCGGCAGGGCCGCCACCGCCGCGTCGTCGAGGGCGTGACCGCCGCCGCGCAGGGCCGCACCGAGGAGGACGATGAGGTCGCGGGCCCTCAATCGTTCCCGCTGGAATCGCTCGGCGATGCCGGCGAGATCGCCGGTGGCGAAGGCATCCTCCAGTTCGGCGAGGGCACCGAGCGTCAGGCAGAGGGTGTAGCGTTCGGCCCCAAGGACGAGGGGCACCTCGCCGCGTCTGCGGTTCGCCATCGTCTCAGGCCGCCGTGAAGCCGAGGGGACCGGCGGAATCGAGCGCCATGTCGTAGGTCACCTCCCCCGCATGGTCGCCGCGATATTCAAGGCTCGAAATCTGGAACGGCCCTTCGATCGTGCCGAAGGCCGGCACCACGATCTGGAAGCGATCGATGGTGCCGTCGAAGAACATCTGCCGCAGCTGCGCATCGGACGCCGCGTCGCGGAACACGCCGGCTCCCGCGATCGCCGCGCGCCGCACGCCCGCCCCGGCGAGCAGTTCGCGCCAGCGTCCGGCGGAATCGGCATTCGTCACGTCCACGGTCTCGGCGTTGAAGGCGATTTGGCGGGCGCGCAGGCCGGCGACGGCGGTGAAGCCGCTCGCGCCGTCGCTGATCCGGATCAGAAGATCCTTGCCCTTCTGTGCGCTCATGGTCGGCTCCGTGTTCGTCCGGGTGGGCTTCGAGGTCAGGTCGTCGGGCGCTCGGTCACGGCCTCGAAGGTCAGCGTGGCGCGGGCCTCGCCGGTGCGCTCGTCGCGGGCGGCGGACAGGGCGGCGAGGCGCAGCAGGATGAGGGCATGTCCGTCGAGTTCGAGCGGTGCATCGTCGAGGAGCACGGCGATGCGCTCGGCCGCGTCGAGGGCCGTGCGGGTCGAACCGGGCTTGGCGACGACGAGCAGCGCCAGAGTGTGGCGATGGCGGCGCGCGCCTTCGACGGAATCGTCGCGGACCTCGCCGTCACCGAACAGGGCGTAGACCGGTGCCGCCCCGCGCGGCGGCTCGTCGTAGAGCCGCACCACGCCGCCCATCAGCCCGGCGAGCGCCGCGTCGCCGCGCAGGTGGGCCAGGATGCCGGCGCGCATCGCCAGCAGAGGACTCAGGGCTTCACCCATGGCGGGACCTCCTCGATGAGTTCCTCGACCGTGCAGACCAGGGCGCGGCGCGCCCCGTCGGGATCGTCGGCGGAGCGAATGGCGAAGCGGCGCGGTCCGTCGGCCAACCGCATGGCCGGGATGACGTCCGGGCGGTAGCGCAGGCGAATCCGGTAGAGCCCAGGTCGGCCGCTCTGCGGTGCGGTGGCCGAACCCGCCGGTTCCACGGCCCCCCACAGGATCGGGCCGGCCACGTACCGGCGCAGCCGACCGCCGAACCCGTCGGGCTCGTCCACCGGTCGTTCGAGCACGAGGCGCCGCCGCCGCGCGCCGAGGGGCCCGTGGGTCATCGAACGATCTCCCGATGTGGATGATGCGCGACCGTTCCCTGGATGGAGATCGGCGCGTCGAGCGGCGCACTTACAGCCGCATCCGACGGCAAGCCGCGGCGAGACCGGCCGCAGCGGGCGGAAGGGTGCGGGGCCCACCGGACTCGCCGGCATCGCCCCGGTTCTCGAACCAATCGGCCACCGTCAGGCGCAGGGCCTGGAGGAGCGGCTCCGGCACCGACGGGCCGTTGCCGCCGCAGCCCGCAATGACCTCAACCAGGGCGGTACAACCGTCGAGCGTCGGCAGATCCGACCCGAACAGCAGGCAGGGCGCGTCCCAAGGATCGGGCCCGACGCGGATCGTGGTGGGCGCGATCTCTTCCACGACGCCGCTCGCTCCGCTCAAACCGACCCGCTCGACCGCCACGAGGGGGCTCAACGGCAGCGGCAGCAGGCCGTCGCGCGGCCAAACCTGAAGAGGCACCCGGAATCGGGCCGATCGGAGCAGGCGTCGAGACGCCGTCTCGACCGCGGCCCGGGCCGCCGCGATCAGGGCAAGGACGAGGCCATCCTCGGCAGTCTCGTCGGAGCCGAGGCGCAGGAAGGTGCGCATCTCGCCAAGGCTCACCGGCTCGACGCCGAGTTCCGCCGCGCGTATCGGGGTCATGCCGCCCTCCCGTGAACCGATTGTCGAAGATGATTGCGTCGATCCCGTCCGACCGCCGCGCGCCTTTGAGGCGCCTGCGGGATGCGCTGTCGGTCCTCGCCGTCGCGAGCACCCTCGCATCGCCGGCCTCGGCCATCGTCGGCGGCCGCGAGGGAGCGGACCTGCCCGGCGGTCGCTCCGCCGTGATGGTGCTGACCTCCGGCGGCGGGGTCTGCACCGGCATCGTGCTCGCCCCCGACACCGTGTTGACCGCCGGCCATTGCGTGGCGGGCGTGTCCGACAACCGGATCCATTATCGCGACGAGGCCGGGCGTCCCGTGCTCGCCGAAGTCACCGCGCGCGCTCTGCATCCGGGCTACGACGGCGACGCGATCCGCGGGCGGACCCGCTCCATCGACCTCGCCTTGCTGCGCGCCAAGGCGCCGCTGCCATCGCGCTTCGAGCCCGCAACCTTGAGCTCGGGCCAGCCGCGAGCCGGCGCCGCTCTGACGCTGGCCGGCTTCGGCGCGGCGCGGGCGAACGACCGCCGCTCGATCGGCCGCTACCGCGGCGCGGCTCTCGTCGCGGTCGAGCCCTATGGCCAAAGCCGTATCCTGGTCTGGCTCCAGACCCGCGGCGCGGGCGGCTGCAACGGCGATTCCGGCGGTCCGGTCCTCGACGGCGAGGCGGTCGTGGCGGTGGCCGCCTGGGTCAAGGATGCTTGCGGCGGCCTGACCCAGGCCGTGCTGCTCGGCCCCCAGCGCGACTGGATCGATCGAACTTTGGCCGGTTGGGGGGCTTCGGCGCGGTGGTGATCGGATTTTCGCTGAGCGGAAATTGATCGCCGCATCGTTTCTACTTTGGAACCTGACCTTGGCCGCCGAATTCCGTTCAGATACGCTTGGCTGTGTCCGGCTTTGGAACCGCCCGGATCTTCGGAGAACCTCGATGGCTCTGAGCCCCCTGCGTGCCTGTCTGCTTGGAGCCGCGATCGGCCTCGTGCCGTTCTCGGCCCAGGCCGTGGTCGAAGGTCATACCAGCCGCGATCCGGGGGGATTGCGCGCGTCGGTGGTGCGCATCGAGAGCAGCCAGGGCGAGATCTGCTCCGGCACCCTGATCGCGCAGGATCTCGTGCTCACCGCCGCTCACTGCGTGATGCGCAAGGCGAGCTACCAAGTGTTCGTGGTCGACCCCGACTTCCGCCAGCGCCGCCTGCGCGTGGTCGCGGCCTCCATGCATCCCGAATTCGTCCCCGGCACGACGCCGGAGGAACAGCCCGGCATCGACCTCGCGATGCTGAAGCTGGAGCGCCCGGTGGGTGCCGGCTTCCGTCCGCTCGATCCCCGCAGCGGCGCGATCGGTACCGGCGATTCCGTCGACATTGCCGGCTACGGTGTCCTGGCGGAGAACCGCCGCGGCACCGCGCGGACGCTGCGCACCGCCCAGCTCGTCTCGATCGGCTCGCTGCAGGTCGCCAACCGCGTCACCGTCGTCACCGATGCGCGTCGTTTGGCCGAGACCGCGGGCGCCGGTGCCTGTCTGGGTGATTCCGGCGGTCCGATCCTGCGCGGCGGGCAGATGGTCGGCGTGGTGAGCTGGTCGAGCGGCGCCATGCGCCAGGATCGGCGCGCCCGCACTGCCTGTGGTGGTTTCACCGCCGTGACGCCGACCGCCGAGCACACCAGCTGGATCTCCAACCGTGCCGCCGAGATGGAAGCCCTCCCCGCCGACGTGGCGGCTCAGCCGGGGGAAACCCGTTGGGTCGCTCGCCCCGGCCGACGCTCGGCCCGCTGAGCGACAACCGACGAGCGCGGCGTCCTCTCACGGACGGCGGCATCCCGAATCGAAACCGAAAGGGCAGGTCTGACATCCTCAGACCTGCCCTTTCCACGTGACGCCTCAGGCGAAGCGCAGCAGTTTGATCGCGTTGAAGTCCTGCACCCCGCCGCCGACGCGCTTCGTGGTGTAGAACAGCACGTAAGGCTTGGCGGAATAGGGATCGCGCAGGGTCCGCAATCCGGCGCGGTCCACTACCAGATAGCCCCGGCGGAAATCACCGAAGGCGATGGAGTGGCTGCCCGAGGCGAGATCCGGCATCGCCTCGGCCTCGACCACGGGGAAGCCGATCAGGGTCGCGGCCCGGTCGGCGGCGAGCGGCGGCTGCCAGAGATAATTGCCGTCCGCATCCTTGAACTTGCGAATCGTGCTCTGGACGCGGCGGTTCATCACGAAATTCGCGCCCTGGCGATAGCCGGCGCGCAGGGAATAGATCAGGTCGAACAGGATGTCGGTCGGATTGCTCGCCGGGAAGGCGCCCGCCGCCCCCGTGGCGACGAAGCCGAGCTTGCCCGATGTCCAGGATGCGTTCGCCACGGTGTCGTAGGCCAGGAACCCTTTCGGCCGGGCGACACCGTTGCCGGTGACGAAGGCGACGCCTTCCTGTTCGGCAAATGCCGTCTCGACCTCGTCGGCAAGCCAAGCATCAATATCGAGCACGGCATCGTCGAGCAGCGTCTGGGTCGCCGCCGGCATGGCGTAGAGTTCCATCGCCGGGAAGCTCAGCTCCGACAGGGTCGGCGAGTCGGTCTGAGGCCGTTGCGCGGTCTCGGCGACCCAGCCGGAGGCCGGGCCGTTGACGGTGACGGCGCGCTTGTACTGCCCGCCGGACACCACGCGCACCGTGGCGATGGAGCGGATCGGCGAGATTTCGGCCAAACGGCGCAGCACCTCGCGCTCGATGGTCGGCGGCACGAGATAGCCGCCGTCCGGCCCGGAGCCGGTGGACAGGGTCTTCTCCTCCAGCCGCTTGAGTCCACCGCTCTCACCGGCGCGGACATAGAGGTCGAACGCGGCCTTGTGCTCGGTGGCGGTGGGGTCGCGCGGCGGCTCCGCTCCGCCGAGCGGGGGCCGGGCACGGTCGAGGCTGATGCGGTCGAGGCGGTGCCGCGCCTGATCGAGGGCGGCGTCGATGCGCGCCAGCTTCTCCTCGGTCACGACATCGGCGGTCAGCCGATCCTCGATCTCGGCGAGCCGCGCATCGTTCGTTTCCTTGAAAGCCTCGAAGGCGCGGGCAAATTCCTCGATCGCCCCATCCCTGCCCAGGGGAAGGGCCTTGTTCTCCGGCTGGCCGGACGAGGCACTGGTTTCGAAGCGCATCTCGGTCATGACATCCTCTCGGGGTGAAGCTGTGAGGCGGATCGGCCCATCAGGCGCGGACTCTCGCGAGCGGCCGGAGGGCGGGGCGAAGGCGCGGCAACGGCCGTGAAGGGTGGAGCCGCGACGCGCGGGCGATCCGGGCGCCGGGCTGAAGCGGGAAGGTCACCAGCGAGATTTCCCAGAGATCGACGGCGATCAGCCGCCGTCCGCCGCGCTCCGGCTGCGCCCGCACGGCCCGGAACCCGATCGAGAGCCCGTCGAGAGCACGTTCGCGCATCAGCGCGTCGAGCTCGCGGGCACGCTGGACCGCGAGGTTCAGCCGGCCCGAGACCCGGAGGCCCAGGGCATCCTCCTCCAGCGAGAGCCAGCTGCCGATCGGCTCGGCCGGATCGTGCTGCCAGAGCATGCGCACCCCGGACACGCCCCGCCGCGCGAGACTGGCGGCGAAGGCGCCCGGCGCGACCACGTCGCGACCGAGATCGGGCACGCCGAACAGGCTGGCATAGCCGGTGAAATGGCCATCCATGGCAGAAGCCTCAGGTTGTGGGTGAGGGCGCGTTCGGCTCGAAGCCCGCCGGGGCCGTCAGGCTCCCGCTTGTGCGGCTTCCGCGGGGTATCCGACGGCCTCGCGCTTCTCGGCGACCGACAGGAACTCCGCCGCTTGCACCCGACGCCACAGCGATTCCCGCTCCGCTGCCAACGCCTCGATGCCGTCGAGGTCGGGCTCCAGGCGGGCCGGACCGAGTGCCGGCTCCAGCCAGCGGGCGATCGCGTCCGCCGTGCGCCGCACCAGCGGAATCACCGTCTGCCGGTAGAAGGCGCGGTTCGCCTCAGCGTAGTTTGCATGGGTGTTGTCCCCGGGAAGCCCCAGCAATAGTGGCGGCACGCCGAAGGCCAGGGCGATGTCACGGGCAGCGGATGCTTTCGCCTCGACGAAATCCATCTCCTTCGGCGTGAGCGAGAGCGGGCGCCAGTCGAGGCCGCCGTCGAGCAGCAGCGGCCGTCCGGCATTGCCCGCCCCCTGGTAGCTCGCCTCCAGTTCCGCCTTCAGCCGGGTGAACTGCGTGTCGCTCAGCGCGGCACCGGTCGCCGGGGCGAAGACGAGGGCGCCGGAGGGACGGGCGGCGTTGTCGAGCAGCGCCTTGTTCCAGGCACCCGCCGCATTGTGGATGTCGAGCGGCACCGCGGCGGCTTCCATCGGCGAGAGGCCGTAATGATCGTCGAGGGGGTTGAACAGGGTCAGGTGAAGGATCGGCGGGACATCGCCGGTCGGGTCGTAGCGAACGGTGCGACCGCCGACGCTGTACGCGTAGGCCACGGGCCAACCATCGGCACCCGCCACCACCCGCATCCGATCCGGCCTCAGGCAGAACAGCTCGCGGGGTTCGCCGTCGATGGCCACGGCCTCGAGATAGGCGTTCCCCGAGACGAGCAGGTGTCCGTAGACCCGGTCGAGGAAGCTCACGCCGCCCTCGCGCGGGTTCGGCCGTGACAACAGGGCGATCAGGGGATGCGCTTCGTCCGCGCCGGTGAGCGTGAGCGGCACAGAGGCCGCCGCTTCGGCGACCAAACGTATGGCTCGGTGGACGACGGCGTTGCGCTGGAAGCCCTCCCGGGCGAGCGCCGCGTAATCCCGCGGCGTCCAGACCGCCCGTCCGTCCCCATACAACGCGAGCATCGGCGCCGACTTGACCTGCGGCGCGTAACCGGCGGCACGGGCCAGGCGTGCGAACAGACCGGGCATGGGACTCCTCCCGACGACAATGTTTCACGTGAAATTAACCATGGCGGCGACGGTCGCGCGGCCTCACAGGCGGCGCACGCGCGGTTCTACGCGATGGGTCAGCATCAGATGCGTCAAAGCCCAGACCAGCGCGTCCAGCCGATCCGGTGAACGGCCACCGGACAGACCGCCCGGACCGAAATCACACATCTCGTCTTCGAGCTGCGGAAGCGGGCCGACATGGCGCACACGGCCCTGGGCGTAGAGCAGGGAAACCGGCTCGGCCCGGACCAGCTTCCCACGTGTGGCGCGGACGGGGACCACCGGAACGCCGGCATCCGCCTCGGCGAGGACGGCGGTCACCATCTCGCCGCCCTGGTTGACCTCCGCCACGAGGGCGTCGGCCTCGAGCCGATGATAGAGCGTCAGAGCCACCCGTGCCCAGGCAGCGGGGCTCGCCCGTTCCAAGGTCGCGTCGGCGAGGACATAGGCCGTGCCGTCCGCCGCCAGACCGGCCGCGACGATCCCGCAGGCATCGGCCCCGGCACGCGACGAAGCGGGCGGATCGATCGCCACGACGATCCGCTGCAGGGTGGGCGCCTCCGTGACACGGGCCCGCTCGATCCCCTGGCGGGTCCAGAGGGCATCCGCCCGATCCTCGACCAATTCGCCATCGAGTTCCTGACGCCCGAGCCGTGTGCCGGCGTAACGCCCGACGATCTCATCCAGGAAGGACGGTGCGAGGTTTCTGGCATTGTCGGCGGTGCGAGAGCGCGTCACCACGCTGCGCGGATCGGCGAGCAACCGGCGGATCAGGGGGATCGGCCGCGGCGTCGTGGTGACGAGCCCGCGGGGCCGCGTCCCGAGCCGCAGCCCGAACTGGATCATGTCGTAGGCGGCTTCGGCCTCCCGCCATTTCCCGACCTCGTCGGACCACGCGGCACCGAATTGCGGCCCACGCAGGGAATCCGGTTCTTCCGCCGAGAAAGCGAGCGCCACCGCGCCGTTCCCGAAGACGAGCCGCCGCCGGGACGGCTGCCACGACGGTGGGGCGTGGCCGAGCGAGGGAAGGGAGAGCACCCCCGAAGGCCCCTCGATCATCACGTCGCGCACATCGGCGAAGGTCTCGCCGATCAGGGCGATGCGCCCGACGGCGATCTCGGTGAAGACCGGATCACCATAGGCGAGGCCCCGCACCCATTCGGCACCGGTGCGGGTCTTGCCCGAACCGCGCCCACCGATCACCGCCCAGGTCGTCCAGTCACCCGGCGGGGGAAGCTGATCGTCCCGGGCCAGATGCAGCCAATCGACCTCAAGGGCCCGGAGATGCGTCCGGGGCAGGCTCTCCAGAAAGCGCGCCGTCCGGTTCGTGCGCCTCGAACGCCGCATAGCGTCGCGCGATGTCCGCGCGCACAGCCACGAGATCGACGGAAGGCGCGACCGCGTCATGCCCCGCCTCCTCCGCCTTCACTTCGTCGAGCAACGCCTTCAACCCGCGCAGATCCCGCAGCACCTTCGCCGAGTCGAACCCGGACGGTGCCGTCTCCGCGTCGAGAGCGGCGTCGAACCGATCGATCTGACGCGCGATATGGACGAGGAACCGCGCCCGCAACCGCTGGGCGGTCAGGGGCGGCCTTCTGCGCGGCGCAGGCGATTTGTCGGGAGATTGCGGCTCGGGCTCGCGGCGGGGTCCGGAGCGTCGCGGCATCGCGGGGTCTCCATCCACACTTCTTGAGCGTGGGATATCTCTAGCTCAGGAGCGTCGCGCTGTCAATGCTAAAATTCCTATCAAAGGGAAATATGCCGGCGGCGGCTACGACAAGTGTGCCGTCGCCTCGCTGAGTGAGCGTCGCGGCACCGCCCGCTCATTCCACTTGGCGACCGCGACAAGGACCAACGTGCAGGAGATCGTGAAGGCGAATATCTCCAAGGATAGCCGCTTCATGACCGACGAGAGCCGCCTGTACACGGGCCTCTCGGCGCACTTCGTGGAGCATTCCACGGTCAAGCATTCGGCCGGTGAGTACGTCCGCTTGGACGACCGCGAAATCCATTCCAACACGGTCGAGAACTACTTCTCCGCCTTCAAGCGCGGCATGCGTGGCATCTACCGGCACGCGCGGAGAAGCACCTGCACCGCTACCTCGCGGAGTTCGATTTCCGCTACAACACCCGCACGAAGCTCGGCTTTTCGGACTACGAGCGCTCCTGCAAGCTCGCGGCTGGTATCGCTGGCAAGCGTCCCACCTATCGACGGACTGACGACGCCGGTCGATACCTACATGGCTAGGAAGCATCGCCTGAGGCTGGTGAAGCGCAAAGGCAGATAGCCGCATCATGGCTTGCGGGGGCTTGGCTCAGTTCGATACCGTCCCGCCTTGGATGAGCGCCGAATAACGAAATCTGAAATTTCGTCAGCTTGGGACCTCATGGCACTCACCAGCTTGTCCACGAGTTTGGGGTCGCTGTTGGGACGCGCGATTTGTTCGCTGATGCGCTCGGCTTCACGGCTGTACGTCTGGACTGGCCTCCTCGGCACTACGTCAACCACGTTCCCACCTCCATGCGACACAGTACATATAGCACGTCTCACGCCGCAGGCTTAGCCGTTTCCACAAGACTCTTTAAGGCATCATCATCGTACGCAAGGTATATCAAGGCCGCAATGGCGCTAGCTGCATGGCGTAAGGGGAGCCCCGACGCCAAGTCAAACCGGCCTGCGAAGTTGCTGGTTGCCACTAGCACGCCGTAAGGAACTGCGTCGGCACCGTTAGGTCCGATTGGCTCCGAAACAAACGAGACGTATGTGTTTGTATCATACGATGTTTTTGCACTTGTTGGCGAAAACATATCAGCGACGCCGGGCACTGATACATCTGGACAGATTTTGCCTTCCCCTTGCGCCCAAGCAATCCCCACGTGTCCTTGGCCGGGCCGCCAAACTCTTCCCATCGACTGCGATGGATGCTTCTCGTGCTTATAACGGCATACCGGATACAACTGCCCGTTTTCCTTATGATATATATAAACAGCGAAGCTCCAAAGCTCTGAAGCATCAAAATCAAATAGATCTGCTCTATTTCCGACTAGCAGTGAGCAGATTTCGTTTACAGCCTCGTTGAGATGACCTTCGCCGTTATGCTTTGCTTTGACTTGACCGCGGACAATTGCCCCCAATGCTAATGCCTGCTCCTGTAGTGAGCTGAAAAATCTAGTGCGCTTTTTTAGATCATCTATCTGATGGATTGCGTCATCCATCTCAACATATAGCTCTGGCGCTAGTTTGATGTCGTAAGTTATCCAAGCAAAAGCGGCAGCTAACGCCACCATGATAAGGAACGGCGCCCAAAACAGCAATACGTTGATTTCGACAAGTTCTTTGTAAAAAGTTGTTTCTATACCTACAAGAGCTGGTATCACGAGAGTGTATATGAGAGAAGTAACTCTATTTTGCTTGACCAAAGCAGCAATCGACCGCTCAATATCTTCGCGTGTGACAGGCATATCATACCAGCCCTAACGGGCCGCTCTTAAGAGAGATGAGTGTGATAGAAGCCTAACACATTCGTCTTGGCACGACTCAGGCCAGAGCGCGCTATGAAACAGTTCTGTTTTTCCGCACCTGATTTTTCGACTTCTTGCTCATCTGCCTTGGGCCGCAGCAACCGCTTCGCCGCCTGCCCCGTCCGCTCCCAATCGGGCTCCCCCCCTAATAGCGCCTTGTCAGCGTCGGTAAGCTCGGGCTTTTTGGCAGACCCTACCGACTTTTTGTCATTGCCCATGTCTGACTCGCCTCTGGATGCCTGGGTCATGTCGCCGATTGAGATCGGCACTGTCAAGCAAGTCCATGCCTATGGTGTAATTGCTCTTTCTTACAATCGTTTAGAAGACTTTTTGATCTATCACATAGCTGCATACTTTCCTCCCCCCGAAGCCCGTGAGGCAGAGAGGCATGAGGATGAGCCGGCTATGGTCTGCGTAAGGATGCTCAACAACCGACAGCGACTTGATTTTCTAAAAACTTTAGTATTTTACAATGAGAAGGATAACCTGATCAGTCAACGCGTTATTGATGCTATCGATGTTTTCGAAATATGCGCAGAGAACAGAAACATACTTGCCCACGGCCGCAGAGACTCTTACGATTTCGATATTGATATATTTACAATAAGAAAACTTGCATCAGGCAGTGCTTACAGAGAAGTATTTTTTGACATACCGCTACTAGAGCTCAGAAACGTAGCGAATGACATGGTCATGGCGCTGAACTATTTCTTCGATCTCAATGCTTTTCTAATCAAGCATCGACTTGGGCTTGATGATTTCGAAATTGATGGCCGCTCCGATCCATACAGGCCGACATTGCCTGAAAAACCTCAAATACCACGTAAGCTGACCCCACGCCCGCCATGAGCAGGTCGTTTAACTGGTCAATACCAGCCTCAACCATCTGATCCGTCACCACAATCTAAAGATCAGGCTTAAGTTCCTCGTTTTCTGAACCGTTCGCTACAGCGAACTCAACCTGTATAATCAATGCTTCAGCTAAGGCACTGTGCGCTCAAGGGGTGTCCGTGTCTGTTTTCTCAGGTATATAGCTAGCGAAATATGCCGAAAAGCTGCTTAGGCAGTATGACCGCCGGAGCCGCATTCCAGGCCGACGGCCGATCTCGGGCCCTTTCAGCCATCGGCACCCCGGCCCCCTGCCACGTAGATCCGCCGTCCAAAATCGCATCGGCCAGGTTCGAGTCCCAAATCCCGTCGCCTCGATCCTCAGCCGGCGACGCTGCGCGGGGTGTAGACGAACGGCACCTGTCCCTCGCGCTCGATCAGGCGCGTCGTCGCCGTTCCGATCAGGATCATCGTGGCCATGTCGGCGGGGGCGGTGCGGGCTTCCGCCAGCGTCAGGACGCGAACCGATTCGTCCGGGCGCGACACCGCGCGGGCGAAGATCACCGGCGTGGTGGCCGGCAGGATCTCGGCGGCGAGGGCCAGCGCGCGTCCGAGCTGCCAGGGCCGGGCGGACGAGATCGGATTGTAGAGGGCGACCGCGAAGCCGGCGCGGAACACCGCTTCGAGCCGGGCCGTCACGACCTCCCAGGGCTTGAGATTGTCCGACAGCGAGAGCGCGCAGAAATCGCCCCCGAGGGGCGCGCCGAGCCGGGCGGCGGCGGCGAGCATCGCGGTGATGCCGGGCTCGACCCGGATGTCGAGGGCGCGCCATTCCCGCGGACCGTGTTCGACGGCTTCGAATAGAGCCGCCGCCATGGCGAACACGCCGGGATCGCCCCCCGACACCACGGCGACGCGGCGGCCGGCGGCCGCGAGTTCGAGGGCGTGGCGGGCGCGGTCGAGCTCGACCCGGTTGTCGGTGGCGTGCCGCACCAGCCCGGCGCGCTCGGGCACGCGGGCGACATAGGGGTGGTAGCCGATCAGGTCCTGGGCGGCGTCGAGGGCGGCGCGGGCGGCCTCCGTCAACAGGCGCGGGTCGCCGGGCCCGAGGCCGACGACGGTGACGCGTCCACCGGAATCCGCCGCGCTCACGGCCGGCGGCCTTCGCCGGGCACCAGCACCATCGAAAAGTAGGGGGCGACATCGTCGGGCTTCTGCGCCAGCGGCACCACCCGCTCGCCCGCCATGGTGCCCCGCTCGACATAGACCGCACGGTCGAGGAAGCCGGTCTCGGCGAGCACGGCGCGCACCTTCGGCAGATGGCGGCCGAGCTTCATGATGACGGCGGCGTCCGTCCCGCGCAGGCGCTCCGCCAGGGCGGCGCGCGGGAGCGTTGCCGGCAGGATGGTCAGCACGTCGTCACCCCAGGTGATCGGCGTGCCGGCCCGGGTCCAGCAGCCCGACATGCCGGTCACGCCGGGGATCACTTCGACGGGGAAGCGGTCCTTGAGCCGGCGCCACAGATGCATGAACGAGCCGTAGAAGAAGGGATCGCCCTCCGACAGGATCGCCACGTCGCGGCCGGCGCCGAGATGGTCGGCGAGCCGGTCGGAGGCCTCGTCGTAGAAGCCGGCCAGGGCCGCGACGTAATCCGGGTGATCCGGCGGCAACTCGGTGGTGTAGGGATAGGCGAGCGGAAACTCGCGGGCGGGGTCGCGCATCACCGCGTCGGCGATGGTGCGGGCATTGCCGCGCTTGCCCTGCTTGCAGAAATGCACGAGCACCGGCGCGCGCTCCAGCACGCGGATCGCCTTCACGGTGAGGTAGTCGGGATCGCCCGGCCCCATGCCGACCCCGTAGAGCGTGCCGGTCTTCCGGGTGACGAGGGCCTCGCCCGCGCCGTCGGTCTCGGCCGGGGCGTCGATGCGCACGCTGCCCTCCATCACTCGATCTCGTTCGCAAGCGCGTTGACGGCGGCGGCCGTCATGGCGCTGCCGCCCCGGCGGCCATGGACCACGACGAAGGGCACCCGCCCGTCCCGCGCCAGCGCCTCCTTCGATTCCGCCGCCCCGACGAAGCCGACCGGGATGCCGATGACGGCGGCCGGGGGCGCGACGCCCTCGTCCAGGAGTTCGAGCAGACGGAACAGGGCGGTCGGCGCGTTGCCGACGGCGACGACGCTGCCGGGCAGATGCTCGCGCCACAGCTCCATGGCGGCAGCCGAGCGGGTGGTGCCGAGTTGCTCGGCCAAGGCGGGCACCCGCGGATCGCCGAGGGTGCAGAGAACCTCGTTCTTCGCCGGCAGGCGCGCGCGGGTGACGCCGTCGGCCACCATGCGCACGTCGCACAGGATCGGGGCGCCGGCCTTCAGCGCCGCCTCGCCAGCCACGGCGAAACCGTCCGACATCTCGACGTCGCGGGGCAGGTCGGTCATGCCGCAGGCGTGGATCATGCGCACGACGACGCGCTCGGCCGCCCCCGACCATCGGGCGAGGTCGGATTCGGCGCGGATCATCGCGAAGGAGCGGGCGTAGATGGCGCCGCCGTCGCGGATGTAATCGTAGCGCGCATTCGGGTGGGCACTCATCTCAGGTCGTCCCGAAAAGCGAGATCCAGCGCCGGGCGACCGGCCGCGGCGGCCTTCCTTATCCGGTCCAGCGCCGCCTCGAAAGCGAGACGCGTGGCCGGCTCATCGCCGGGCTCGCCGCCGAGCACCACGTCGTAGGCGCCGTCGCGGGCCACCAACGTGAGGTCGGCCCGGCCCGGATGGGCGCAGCCCTTGGCGCAGCCCGAGACATGCACCGTCGGCCCAGGGTCGGACCGCGTCGCCCCACCGGGGTTTGCCAGCGGCGCCAGCACGGCGGCGAGGCGCGCCGCGTGGTCGGGCACCGGGGTGGTGCCGGAGCGGCAGGCGGGCGCGCCGGGGCAGGCGAAGACCGTGCGGCGGGGATCGTCCGGGCTCACGATGAAGCCGGCCTCGGCCAGGGCCGCCTGCAGGATCGCCGTGACGTCGGCGGTCCCGGGGGCGAGGAATGCGAATCCGCGCTCCGGGCTCAGCCGTGCCCCGTCCGGCCCGGCGAGCGCCGCCGCCCGTTCGAGCCGCTCGGCGGTGCAGCGGCCGAACGGCGCCTGGACGAGGATCGCCGCGCGCCCCTCCGGCAGGGCAGCCGGCCCCGGTCCGGCCGGCATCGGCGCGGGCGCGAGCGGGGTCGGCGCGAGGGGATGGAACCCCGCCGCCGCCGCGACCAGGGCACGCTGCTGCGCATCGAGGTCGCGCACCCGGCGCCGCCCGGTACCGGCGAAGGCCGCGAGTGCGAGGCCCAGCGCCCCGGCCGCCCCGAGCTCCGGCAGCACGCCGCAGCGGATCGGCCCATCCGCGCCCGCGAGGCCGAAGGCAACCTGCGCCCGCCCTTCGGCGAAGAGAAAGAAGTCGGCCTCCACCGGCCCGAGACCGAAGGCGCCGCCGCCATCCACCGCGACGAGGGTCTTGGCCGGAAGCCCCGGGACCGCGAGGCCCACCGCCTCGACGGCGCGGGCGAGCGCGGGCACGTCGATGGTCTCGCTCCCGTCGAGGCCGGCGAGGGGCGCGGTCAGCGTCAGACGCTGCGGGCCGCCGTCGTCGCGGGTGTCGCCGAGGCCGGCTTGCGCGAGCGCGCAGGCCAGGCGCGGCGCGCTCGCCTCGCTGACGCCGCGGATCTGGAGATTGCCCCGCGCGGTCACGTCGATATGGCCGTTGCCGTAGGTGCGGGCGCCCTCGGCCAGGGCCCGCATCTGGTCCGGGGTGAGCCGCCCGAGGGGCGGATGGACGCGGGCGAGCAGGCCGTCGCCGGTCGGCATCGGGCGGGCCAGCGACGGGCACCACCCCCGGCGGGCGCCCTCGGGCAGGGTGCGGCGGGCGCTCATTCGGCGGCCATCAGGGCGTCGGCGGGGACGGCGTTGCGGCGGCTCTGCCAGAGGCCGCGGGCCCGCAGCGCGTCGAACCGTTCGAGGATCGCCCGCGTCGCCTGGGGATTGGCGGCGCGCAGGGCCTCGAACACCTCGGGATCGGCGATCCAGGCGCCGTAGAGCCGGTCCAGATCGTCGTTCGCCACCGCGTCGGTGGCGGCGGCCAGCACGAACACGGCGTCGATGCCCTGGGCGAATTCCTGCGCCCCGCGATAGCCGTGACGCAGCTGCGCCGCGATCCAGCGAGGATGGGACAGCCGGCCCCGGATCAGCCGGGCCACGTCCTCGCGGGCGGTGCGGGTGCGCGGCGCCTCCGGGTTCGATACGTCGAGGCTGTAGAGGGCGGGCGCACGCCCCTCCGCGGACGCGGCGGAGAAGAACCCTCCCATGGCGTCGGCGGCCGCGTCGCCGTCCAGAAGGTCGCGCTCGGCGACGTCGAAGGCGTGGACATAGGCATCCGCCGCGGCCACGCGGGCCGAGAAACCCGCATCAAGGCCCTCGGCATCGCCATAGGCATGGGTGGTGGCTCCGAGATAGGCCGCGCCCAGATCGGCCCGCGCTTCCCAGGCCCCGTCGAGCGCGGTCTCGGCCGCGCCCGCGCCGTAGCGGCCGGGCGCCGCGCCGTAGATGCGGGCGGCGGATTCGCCCCGGCGGCGGGCGGCGGCGAGGGGATTCTCGTCGTCCTCCTCCTCGCGGGCGGCGACGGCGCGGGCGGCGCGGTCGAGCAGCGCGAGGGTCTCCGGGAAGGTGTCGCGGAAGGCGCCGGAGACGCGGCAGGTGACGTCGATGCGCGGCCGGTCGAGCAGGGCCAGCGGCAGCACCTCGAAACCGGTGACGCGGGTCGAGGCGTGATCCCAGACCGGGCGGACGCCCATCAGGCTGAGCGCGTGAGCCACGTCCTCGCCGCCGGTACGGAGCGTCGGCGAGGCCCAGAGATCCATGACGATGCGGGCCGGATACTCGCCCTCGTCCTGCAGGTAGCGGCGCACCACCGCGTCCGCCGCCTTCGCGCCGAGCAGGGTCGCGGCGCGGGTCGGCAGGGCGCGCGGGTCCAGCGTGGTGAGGTTGCGGCCCGTCGGCAGCACGTCGCTGCGCCCGCGCGACGGGGAGCCGGCGGGTCCCGGCGCCACGAAGCGCCCGTCGAGGGCCGCGACGAGCGCGTTCCGTTCGGCCTCGGCGCTCGCCCGCACGGCTTCGGCGGCCTCCTCCGGCGCACGACCGAAGACATGCAGGCCATCGCGCATCGGCGTCTCGCCGAGATCGCACAGATGCGCGTCGAGGGCGGTCAGTGCGTCGGCCATGGGCGTATCGGCATCGATGCCGGCCCCCGCGAGCAGCCCGGCGGAGGCGGCCTCGTCGAGGATCGCCGAGGCGATCAAGGCGGCGCGGCGCGGATCGAGGACGCTCGCCGCCGAATATTCCTCCACCAATTCGCGCAGCGCGGCGGCCTCCGGCGTCAGGCCGGACGCCTCGACGGTGGGCGTGAGATGCCCGAGCGCCACGCCCCCGAGCCGCCGCTTGAGGGGTGCGGCCTCGCCCGGATCGTCGACGATGAAGGGATAGACCACCGGCAACGGCCCGATCGCCAGGGCCGGCCAGCAATCGGGAGAGAGGGCCACGGCCTTGCCGGGCAGCCATTCGGTGGTGCCGTGGGTGCCGAGATGGATCAGCGCATCGGCGCTGGTCCGCAGACCCAGATAGAAGGCCAGATAGGCGTGGGTCGGCGGCTCGTCGGGATCGTGATAGCCGGCCTTGCGGTCGGCGGCGCGTCCGCGATCGGGCTGGAGGAAGAGGGTAAGGGTCCCCAGGGACAAGGCGCGGAACCGGAACGCCCCGTCGCGGCAGGACGGATCGTCCTCGGGGCGGCCCCATCGCCCGGTCAGCTCTGCCTGTCGTTCCTCCGGCAAGCCGGCAAACCACGCCGCGTACGCGGCGAGCGTCACGGGAAAGCCCGCCTCGCCCTCGGTCAGCCCTGCCATCAAGGACTCGGCGTCGGGCAAAGCGCCCGCGAAAAAGCCCGCCGCGGCGAGATCGGCGGCGATGGCCCGCGCGCTTTCCGGCGTGTCGAGGCCCACCGCGTAGCCGGCCCGGCCCCCGCGGGCCGGATAATCGGACAGCACCATCGCGAGGCGGCGCTCGGCACGGGGTGTCCGTCTCAGGCGGATCCAGGCCGCGGCCCGGTCGGCCAGGGCGGCGATGCCGGCGGCATCCGGCACGGCGCGGCGCTCCGAGAACCCCTCGATCGCCGCGCCCTCCTCCTTGAACGAGATCGGGAAGCCGGAGAGGCGCCCGTCGAATTCGGGAAGCGCCACCTGCATGGCGAGATCGGAGGCGTTCATGCCACGGCCGGAGGCGGCCCACGCGTCGCGCGGCGCGCCGATCGTGTAGGCCTGGAGCACCGGGCAATCGGCGGCGTCGAGGACGAAGCCGGCATCGTCGCGGGCCGAGAAGGCGGTGGCGGCCAGCACGATGTCGGGTTGATGGCAACCGAGCGTCGCCCGCAGCACCGCGACGGCCTCCGGGTCCTTCAGGCTCGACACCGCCAGCGTCAGGCAGCCGATCCCGCGCTCCCGCAGGGCGGCCGTGAGGTGGATGGCCGGCGCGGTCTCGCCCGAGAGCACGGCCGAGCGGTAGACGAGGAGCAGCACCAGCGGTCCCGTTCCGGCGGCTTCCGCCCCCCGCTCGACGGAGACCGGGCCGCAGCCGGGACACCAGGCGAAGCCCCGCGGCAGCGCGCGGGGCGGCTCCGGCGCGAGGGCGTGGCCGGCCTCGACGGCGAGCCGCCGCAGCAGGTTGGTCAGGTTGCCCGGTCCGCCCGCGCGGAAATAGGCGTCGAGGGTCGCGCAGGTCTCCGACGGCAGGGTCGAGAAGGCGTCGAGACGGGGATCGGGCCGGTCGTCGCCGGGCAGGACCGCGAGCCGAACCCCGTTCGCCCGCGCGGCGGCGCTCGCCCGCTCGATGCCGTAACGCCAGTAATCGAGGCCGCCGAGGCAGCGGATCACGCACACCTTCGCCCGCGCGATCACCGCATCGACGTAGAGATCGACCGACATCGGATGGCGCAGCTGCGCCATCTTGGCGAGCCGCAACGACGGCAGGTCCGGATCGGATGCGTGGGCGCGGGCGATGGCCGCGAGATCGGTATCGGTGAAGGACAGGACGACGATCTCGCCGGGGGTCTGGCCGAGATCGATCGCCGCCTCGCCCTCGTCGAGGGAGACCGTATCGATGCGGATCAGGTGCATGGCGCGCCCGTCCTCCCGGCTCGATCCGCAGGCATGCCGGTCGCCCGCGCAGAGGCGGGCTGCCGGGCCGGCAGCAAGGCCCAGGCGCGCCGCCGCAGGCCCATCATGGACCTGCCTGCCGGTGCGGCTGTCGCCCTGCGAAAAAGATCATCCCCGCAGCGCGGCGGCGACCGCGTCCTTGTCGAAGCCCTTGAGACCGATGACGACGAGGCGGCCGTCGCGGGGTTCGCTGCCCTTCCAGGGACGGTCGTAATGGTGGGCGACGCGGCGGCCGACCCCCTGCACCACGAGACGCATCGGCTTGGCCTTCACCTCGGCGAAGCCCTTGATGCGCAGCACGCCCTCGGTCTCGGCGGCCTTCTCGACGCGGGCGGCGAGGTCTTCGGGGCTACCCGCGACGCCGATGGGGAGCGCCACCGATTCGAAGTCGTCGTGGTCGTGGTCCTCGCCCTCGCCGTGATGGGAGGGGCGGGCGTCGAGGTCGTCTTCGGCCGCCGCACTGATCCCGAGCAGCACCCGCGGATCGAGGCGGCCGTGCTCGGTGGCGACGATCTCGACGGCGCGGGGCAGATGCGCCTCGATCTCGGCGCGGACCTTGTCGCGGGCCGCCTCGTCCAGAAGATCGGACTTGTTGAGCACCACGAGGTCGGCGCAGAGGATCTGGTCCTCGAACACCTCCTCCAGCGGATTGTCGTGATCCACCGCCTGATCGGCGGCACGCTGGTTGGCCAGGGCGTCCGGATCCTCGGCGAACAGGCCGGAGGCGACCGCCGGGCCGTCCACCACGGCGACGACGCCGTCCACCGTCACACGCGAGCGGATCGCCGGCCACTGGAAGGCCTGGACCAGGGGCTTGGGCAGGGCGAGGCCGGAGGTCTCGATCAGGATGTGCTCCGGCGGCTCCGGCCGGTCGAGGAGCTTCGTGAGGGCCGGAACGAAATCGTCGGCCACGGTGCAGCAGATGCAGCCATTGGGCAGTTCCACCACCGAATCCTCGGTGCAGCCCTCGACGCCGCAGGAGGCCAGGAACGAGCCGTCGAAGCCGAGATCGCCGAACTCGTTGACGATGACGGCGAGCCGCCGGCCGCGGGCCTGCTCGATCGTGTGGCGCACCAGCGTGGTCTTCCCGGCTCCCAGGAAGCCGGTGACGATGGTGCAGGGAATTTTTTCGAGGATGGCCATGAGGGTCAGGATTCCGCTCGTGTCGGGGTCAGCGGCGGGATGCGGGCGACGACGCCCTTGCGAAACGCCTCCGGTCGCTCGCGCCAGGGCACGAGGCCGTCCGGAGTCTCTTGATAGCGGCGCAGGCCCGCCAGGATGGTGCGGGCGGAATCCTGCGGATTCTCCAGCGCGTCGAAATCGCCGTAGACATAGGTCCAGCGACCGGCCGACGCGACCGCGACCGAGCAGGGCCGCTTGCAGACCGAGAGGCACTCGACGCCCTCGATGGCCAAACCCGGCACCGGCTCGCGGGCGGCCTCGGCGATCACGGCGGCCAGCAGCCGCGCGCCGGCCCGCGGCTCGGCGGGATCGCCCGCCGCCCGACAGGTGGTGCAGACGGAGAGAACGGTCTCGCGCGGGTCCTCAGGCATGCGCGCGGTCACTCGCCTCGCGCCCGAACAGGCCCCAGGCCCAGCCATAGGCGAGGCCGATCAGCGCCCAGAAGACGAAGCCGATGGCGAGGGAGCGCGCCGCGAACTGCGCCGCGCTGGCCGGCGGCACCTGCGAACTGACCGTGTCGATCGATTGCGGCGCGCCGGCGAGATGCGGGGCGACGATCAGGACGAGGCCGCCGAGGATCGTGATCGGCACCCGCCGGACCGCGATGAGGTAGAGGCCGATCCCCGTCGCCGCGACCGTCATGATCCACCAGCTCTGCCGCAGCACGAGGGGCGCGGCCCCCATCCCCGGCAGTTCCGGCGGCAGCCCGACCGCGGGGGCGAGCGCCACCGCGAGGAAACCGGCGATCCCGACGGCCAGCCCACTGCGCGGGGTCGGCTCGCGGCCGAGCGCCAGCATCACCGCCGCGAGGAGCAGCGCGTAGCCGACGCCGCCGATCAGCGTCGCAAGGCCGGTGAAGGCCATGCGCTGAAGGCCGGGCTCGGGCTGCCACGCGTCGGGCTTCTCCGCTCCGCCCTGGGCCGGATCCTGCGACGGACCATGAGCATGGGCGTGCACGATCAGCGCGGCGGGCGCGATGGCGGGGGACGGCGCCTGGGCATGGGAATGGCCGCCCTCGAAGGTCTCGGCCTGAAGGATCAGGGGCGAGGTGAGCGCCAGCTGCAGGCCCGTCGTGACGACGGACGCGAGGAAGCCGGCAACGAGCGCTGCCGACACCAACCGGAGAATCATGGAACCGCTTTCGCGCGTCGGAAAGCGATCAGTGGCAGGGGAAGTTCTGGGCGTGGCGGAAATCGTGCGCCGCATTGTGCAGCACCGCCGCCGGGGCGAAGCCCGCCACGAAGACGAGACCGAGGCCGAGGAAGGCAGCGACGAGCAGGGTGCGGGCGCTCTCGCCGGTGCGGAGGGCGGAGGTCTGAAGGGTCGCGGTCGTCATGGGTCACGGGCTCCGGCCGCCCCACCGGCGGCATTCGAGAAAAGTCTTTTCGCGGGACGGCAGGTCTCCTGGCTCACGGCTGCCGAGCGCCTCAGGAAGCTCCCGAGAGATGCTCGATCGCGCCTGCCGCCTTCCCAGGTCGCCCCGGTGGCTCTCGGCAGGAACTCGCCGCTCACAGTTGCGGGGGCAGCTGCGGTTTCGGGATCGTCCCTCACCGCATTCCCTTTTCACCCCGTTGCCGGGGCACCGTCCTTTTCATCGTTCTAACGCGGGTGAGGGTGCCTTGCAAAGCGCCATTGCGTGATCGACCGCGCCCGGTGCAAAGCGGCGCGCATGGATACTCGCCCTCCCGACCGGATGACGCTGGTGCTCGGCGGCGCCCGCTCGGGAAAGAGCGCTCACGCCGAGCGGCTGATCGAAGCCTGTCCCGCCCCCTGGCTCTACCTCGCCACCGCCCAGGCCTGGGACGACGAGATGCGGGCGCGCATCGCCGAGCACCGGGCGCGGCGTCCCTCCGGCTGGCAGACCCTCGACGTGCCGACCGCCCTCCCCGAGGCGATCAGGGCCGCGACCGGGCCGACGCTGGTCGATTGCCTGACGCTCTGGCTCACCAACCTCCTGCTCGCCGAGGCCGACCTCGAGGCCGCGACCGAGGCCCTGGCCCGCGCCTGCGCCGCCGCGCCGGGCCCCCTGGTGCTGGTCGGCAACGAGGTCGGCCTCGGCATCGTGCCGGACAACGCCCTCGCCCGCCGGTTTCGCGACGCGGCCGGGCGCCTGCATCAGCGGCTCGCCGCGCAAGCCGACCGCGTGGTCCTCACCGTCGCCGGCCTGCCGCTGACGGTGAAGCCTTCCCCCGACCCGACAGGACACCGCTCATGAGCGACGACGACCGCCACCGCGAGAAGATGGCCAAGCGCAAGGCGGTGCAGGACGCCGAGGTCGCCTCGAAGAAGATCGAGAAGGGCCTGCTCGTCGTCCATACCGGCCCCGGCAAGGGCAAGACGACGGCGGCCCTCGGCCTGGTGCTGCGCATGCTCGGGCGCGGCCACCGGGTCGGCGTGGTGCAGTTCATCAAGGGCGCCTGGGACACCGGCGAGGCGCATGCCCTGCAACGCTTCGGCGACCAGATCGCTTGGCACGCCCTCGGCGAAGGCTTCACCTGGGAGACCCAGGACAAGGCCCGCGACATCGCCGCCTGCCGCAACGCCTGGGAGACGGCCCGCACCCTCATGGCGGACGAGAGCATCCGCCTGCTCGTCCTCGACGAGCTGAACATCGCGCTGCGCTACGATTATCTCGACCTCGACGCCGTCGTCGCCGATCTGCGGGCGCGCCGGCCGGATCTCCACGTCGTCGTCACGGGCCGCAACGCCAAGCCGGCCCTCATCGAGGCCGCCGATCTCGTCACCGAGATGGGCAGCGTGAAGCACCATTTCGCCGCGGGGGTGAAGGCGCAGGAGGGAATCGAGTTCTGAGATGGCCGCGTAGGTCGGCCCCTCGCCGCGCGAAGGTCCGGCATCCGAGGCGCGTGGCCCCGGCGCGAGGCCGTCTTGCATCTTTGCGGACCGCCCCGACGTTCTGCGTCACGGCCCTGCATCGTGCTCCGGCATCGGTTCGCCTGCCCAAACACCGGACCTCAAACCCTCCGAAGCATACCGGAACAAGGATGCCTTCAGATCCTGGCCGTCGCGATGCAGGGCGTGATCCGCTCCGGGAACGATCCCGACGGTCACGTTCCGGCGCCCGGCAATCCGCAGGGCCTCCCTCAGGTGCCAGGCGGATTCGACCGGCACGCTCCGATCCTGCTCTCCGAACAGGACGAGCGTGGGCGCCTGAAGCCGCAGGTAGGCGGGCAGCGGATCGGCGTCGAGCATCGAAGACCAGTAGGCATGGGCGTGGCCGAGGCGGCGACGGGAGACGGCATGAGGGTCCGATGCGACCTCGCTGAAGAGCGCCTCGACATCGATCGGAAGCCGGTCTCGCGAGGCGAGAATTTGCAGGCTCCGGCGCAGGGGTAGGCCGCCCGAGCCGACTACGATGACCCGATCCACGATGGCCGGGCCGGCCTCCGCCGCTAAGGCGACCGCGACGCTCCCGCCTTCCGACACGCCGAACAGCGTGACCGGGCCGCTCCCGCCGTCGCCGCCGCGCCTCAGCCAGTCGAGGGCCGCACGCTGACGCGCCAGGATCGCGGGCAGGATGTCCGCGGCGTGGAACGCGTCGCTGCAAGCGAAGCCGAGGTCACCCTCGGCGATCCCCGGCTTTTCGACGGCGAAGACGCGGTGAGGCGCCCGGATCGGTGCGAGATAGGGGCGCAGGAACCGTCCGAGGCTGGTGCAGCCCGAGCCCGACACGAACAGCATCCGCTTCGGCCGGATCGGCGCCGCACCGTCGCCGATGGCGGCCGAATAGAGGACGAGGTCGGTTCCGTCAGGGGCGTCGATCCGCAAACGCTCGGGTGGATCGCGGGCGCTGTCGAAGGCGTATCGGATCGGCGTCGCGATGGAGCAGGCCGACAGCGTCGTGACGACGGCAACGAAGACCGGGAACGCTGCGCGGCATCGTTCGGCTCGCCCCCCTGCAACGTGCGGCGTTCGTCCGGTCCGGTGCAGCGGGAGGGCCGCCGGCACGCAGCGCCGCGCCTTCGCGAGGCGGGGCCGAAAAACCGGCGGCTTTGCGAAGATCGAAGCGATCTTCCGCAGGAGGGCGGAACCGGCCGGCATCAAAACCTGGCCCCCTCGGCCGTGACCTTCACGGAAGCGCCGGCACGGTCGAGCTCCAGCACGCGGCGCTCGCCCGGTCGCGCGGACAGGGCCGCGAGCGCGGCCTCGGGCGCGAGGCCGTCGAGCGGATGCCCGTCGATCCGCACCAACCGGTCGCCCGCTTCGACTCCCGGCACGAGAGGACGTCCCTCTCGGGTCGCGACGGCGGCGACGGCGTAACCCGCACTGCGCCGCACGAGCGTAAGTCCGACGCCGTCGAGGTCGCCCGGGCCGGTCGCCCGCTGCCGCTCCCAGAAGCTCTGCCCGGCCGGGTAGTCGAGCGTCAGGCGGACGCCGTCGAGCACGTTGTTGCCGAGCCAGCCCGCTACCGGCTCGCCGATGCCGGCCTGCCACCTGTCCCAGAAGATCTCGCCAAGGGCGACCGCGCCAAGCCGGCCCCCCACCGGCCCGGTGCCGAGCGCTCCGACATCCGGGAACGACAATCCCGGCAGGTCGAGGCGGGGCAGGCGGATCACCGTGCCCGCCGGTTCGAGGCCGAGATCCGCCATCGCGAGGTTGGCACGCCCGACCGCCCCCTCCGCCCGGCGCCAGTCCGGGCGCCGGGCGAGCCACGTCGCGACGGTGCTTCCCCGCAGCCACGTGTAGGGGGCGCCGACATCGAGAACGAGGGAAACGGCTTGGCCGCCGACCCGCGCATCCGCCACCGCGATCCCCGAGGCGGAGTCGATTCGGACCGGCACGGGCACGCCGCGCGGTCGCGGCGTCCCGGGCCGCGCCAGGGTCAGGGCCTCGGCCCGCGGATCGACCGTGACCACGAAATGCCGCAGCACGCCCGCCGGGAGCACGGCTTCCACCGAGCGGGGCGCGAACAGCAGGCCGAAGAGATCCTGGTCACCGATGCGCCCGGGTCCATCGATGACGGAGCGCCCGCCGACCGTCACGCCGACGGGACCGATCCGCATCGCGAGGTCGCGACCTTCGGCGAGGCCGAGTTCCCGGTACAGTCCTTCGGACAGGATCGGGGCGGGCGCCCCCATGTTGAGCCATGCGAGCGCCTGCCGCTCACTGCCGTCCGGACGCCGCAGGCCAATGGAGACGAGCCAGCGCCCGGAGGCCCGCTGCATCGGCACCGTCACGGCAGCGCCCTCCCCCGAAGGCCAAGCGACGACCACGCGCTCCATCCGGGGAACGGGAGGGTTGCACGCCGCGAGCGGCGCGACGGCCAGGAGGAGCAGGAGCACGCGCGAGAGGGGCGACATGGGCACGGGTCTCCGTTCCCGCAGCGCGGACGCGCGGGTTCGAGCTAGGGATCGCGGGTCAGTCAGCCGGCGCGGCGCAGGGCGTCCTCACCGTCGGGCACGTATTCGAGAAGGTCGCCGGGCTGGCAATCGAGTTCCCGGCAGATCGCTTCGAGCGTCGAGAAGCGCACGCCCTGGATCTTGCCGGACTTGAGCAGCGACAGGTTCGCCTCTGTAATCCCGACTGCGCGGGCAAGGTCCTTCGACTTCCGCTTGCGACGGGCGAGCATCACGTCGAGTCGCATCACGATCGGCATCAGACGAACCCATCCCGCTCATCCTTGATCGCCTGCCCGGCCCGCATGAGCTCGGCGAAGACAACCAGGACGACCGCGATCAGGAGGGCATGAACCGAGGAACTCCGGAACCATCCGAGATCGACCCCATGCCCGACGATCCGGACGAGGGCCTGCCCGGCCACGGGGGCGACCGCGTAAGCCAGCAACCAGAGCGCCATGCGGCGCAGACAAGAGATGTGTCCGGCGGCGAACACCGTGCCGATTGCGAGGTCGCCGAACAGGGCCCGCATATTGCTGAGCAGGGCCAGGATCGGGATCTGGGTCGCGGCGAAATTTACCGCATAGGCCATCCGGGTCGGCCAGGGCAGCGCCCCGAACGCCACGGCACCGGAGATCCCCTCAGGCCGGGCTCCGACGAAGCCCATGCCCGGTGCGAGCCAAAGAAGCGCCCCCTGAAAGATCAATCCCAGGGCCAGAACCGTCACGGTGAACAGAGCCGTCAACCCGAGCATCGTCGTGACCAGCCACATTGCGTAGCAGGCCCACCGCCGGAGACCGGGCTGATCGCCTGCCTTCGATGAGCCTGGTTCGTCCCCCGAGGGGAAGGCGATGACGTTCGGCATTCGAGTTCCTTCGAACTCTCAATATATCAAAAAATAATTTCTGCAAAACAATAATTTTTGGCGCTCGGCGCTTTATCGTATGCAGCCCATCCCCCAGACGTGTCCGAACCGATGCGTATCTCAGGCAGCCTGAGGGCGGATTTCTTGAGACAGGACGAAATCGATGAAGCTGCGGGCGCGGGCCGAGAGCAGACGCGACGTCGTCACGATGTAGAGCGAGGTCGTCTCGAGCTTCCAGGCCGGCATGACTTGGACCAAGGCCCCGCTTTCGACGTCCTCCCGAACTTGCAGGATGTCGGAGGCAAACAATCCATGCCCCTCCAGGGCCAGCCGATGGGTCAGCGTGGGGGAGTTGGAGGAAACCGGGCCGGCCACCGCGACCGATACCGTTTCCCCCTCTCGGCTCAGCGACCACGTCGATCCCTGCCCGGACACGATGACATGATGATCCGCGAGGTCGGACGGGGTATGGGGGCGCCCCCAATCCTCCAGATAGCCGGGGGCGGCAAAGATGCCATTCTCGACGTCGCGCATCTTTCGCACGATGAGTGCCGATTCCTTGGGAGGTTCGAGCATCACGGCCAGGTCGTAACGGTCGCCCATCAGGTCGATGGGCCCGTGGCTCAGATCAAGCTGGATTTCGACGAGGTCGTTGGTCGACCGGTATTCGGAGATGAAGGATGCGAAGCTGTTCAAGAGCCAAGCATTCGGGTGCGCCACGATCTTGAGAAGTCCACGAAGCCCACGCGCATCGGCCGCGACGTCGTCATAAGCACGCTGCGCTTCCTCGACGACCCGAACAGCCTGAGCGTAGAAGGCCTCGCCGTAGGACGTCAGCGTGATCCTCCGGGTCGTACGATCCATCAGCCGTACCCCGATGCTTTCCTCCAGCCTCTTGAGGCGTCGCGACAGGGACGAGATCGGGATACCGATTTCCACGGCGGCGCGGCTGAAGCTGCGGTGCTTGGCTACTTCCACAAATATTTCCATATCAACGAGCACACTGGCACGCGTCATTGTTCTTTTTACCTTTTAGCGCAACCGGTCACCAACTCATCACATCTGTCCCACCACTTCCGCAAAGCTCCTCGTCTGGCTGAAATCGCAGAATTGTTGCCGGTCCCACTCTTGGAACACTCAACAAAACCGGACAGCGGATCGAGGCCAGATGGAAACAGTAACGATCTCATCGCCTAAGCAGCGGCTTGGCTGAAATCAACCTGATTGGATTCCGGGCAGTTATTTCCTTTATTCACTCACCAGAACGTGAAACGATTACGGTGCCCCCTCGGTCGGCGGCAGCTTGAATCGGGTGAAACATCCACGTCGTCGGCTCGACCGAGGGACGAAACGATCGCGTTAAACGACCGATCGGCGAGTGCAACACCACGATCCTACAGTTGTTTTCAAATTTCCGTGTTTTCACGGACTAGGCAGTCGAATGGACTGAAATACGCTGGACAACGGACGGAAATCGCTTAAGAGCGGCCCCCCGCAACAAGTAGATGGCGCGCAACTCAGAAATGCACGACTTTATCGCCAGCAATTGCGTTGACGGCCAGACTGTCCCCGGCGGCGATCAAGCAGCAGCACAGCTCCTGTTCGACGTCGCCGACGCGACATGGCGCTGCGAGGCCGCCAAGGTTCTGAAACAGGACGGCAATAAGCGTGATCTAGACGATCTTCCTGAGGCTCAGGGCGAACCGGGCACTCTGCTGCGGACCTCGTACGAGGTCCGCGAACGGGCCTATGCGGAACTCCGCCGTCTTCTGGCAGCCGAGAATCAGTGAAGCGATTCCGGCTGCGTGTTTCTCTGCATTTCCACGACGAGAGCGCGGCCGGCCGCATGCAGCGCGCCGTCGATCGCCGTCATGACTTCCGGCGCACAGCCGACCGATGCAGCTTTCGCCATGATCAAGTGATCGGCGATGATGTCGAGCTTTGAAACCGGCCCGAATTCGGCAGCCGCTCGCCCCGGTTTGAACGCGCCGACTTCGGCCTTGGCCGTCAAATCCTGCGTATCGTCCTGGTACTGACTGATCAGCCCCAAGTAACCGATGAAGTCATGGGTCAGGGGGGCGAACGAGGGCGTGGCCGCGTCGATGATCCAGACGTAGGATCCGTTCTGACGTCTGATCCGAAACCGCATCATGAACTCGACGCGATGTCGGCAGGCTTCCTTGACACTGTGTTCGATCAGAGGGCGATCGTCAGGGTGGATCGCGGCAAGCCAACCGAATCCCAGCGACTCGTCCGGCTCCTGACCGGTGATTCGATACCAATCCTCACAGATATAAGTTAACCGGCATCTCTGGTCCTTGACCCAGATCATGATGTGCATCCCCCTCGTGCGGTCGTCGTAACGAGAGCGAGGCATCTCCCTGTCAAGAGAGGGTGCGGCTGTCGGGTCAGAGGCCGCCGCTCGCCTTGCGTGTGCCGTGCGCACCCGCGCTCCGCAGGCCTCGGCGCCGGTCTGAGACCGTGGCGCTCTTCATGAGCGATCCCGAGGGTCTTCGCCTCCGGGCAGGACCGGCTTCGGCCATGGGCCGGCCGCCGGTCCGCTCGAACAGGACGCAGCCCGGGCCGCGTCCCGCACATTCGCGCCAATCAATACTCGATCACACCTTCCAGGGCGTAGTGCTTGACGGTCTTTCGGTTGGCGATCAGCTCGTCGATCGTCGGCTCGCCGCGCATCGCCCGGCCGATGGCGAGCTTCGTCGCCTCGTAATTGGTGCGGTAGAGATCCTTGCGGTCGAGATCCTCGTGGCTGCCGCAGCGCTCGTCGAGCCAGATCGTGATGATCATGCACAGCTCGTCGAGACCGTCCTTCGGCAGGATTCCCTCGATCACGCAATCGACGATGGCGTCGCCGGTCGCCGCCTGCACGACGCCGCCGAGTAGCTCCGCGTACTCGGCGGTGTGGATCGTGACCTTGGTGGTCATGATCGTGGAGGGGCGGACCAGCTGGTTGAGGTCGCGCACCACGAACATGCGGGTATGGCCCTGGACCTGACCCAGCATGCTGGCGAAGGCCTGTCCCACGGGGCCGCGGGTCGAGCCGATCAGCACCTCCGGCATCGCGTCGGTGTACTGCCCCTCGGCGGCGAGCACCGTCGCCTCGCCGGTGCGGAACCAGATCTCGGACATGTCGGTCGTCCCTGCTCTCTCTGAGAAAAGAATGTCGTCCCGCGGGCGGGTCGCGGCGCACACATCATCCCCGGCCCCGCCCGTCAATCGCGCCACCCGCGGCCCTGCCCGGCACGGGCGTCCGGCCTGGATCACGGGGACCGGTCCTGGGCAGCCCCGGAGCCGAAGTCGCGTCCAAGCCGATTGCATCACACCGGATACGGCTCTAGGCCTCTGTTCTCACGCGCTTTCTTTCGCAGAACCGGCATTCGCTTCGCCGGAGGGCGCTTCGGAGAGGATTCGTCCCGATGAGCGAGTCCGGCCAGGGCAGGGAGCGCGGCTGGAGCCTGTCCGCGACCGCGGAGGGCGACGGCGTGCGCCTGGAACTCGGCCTGCCCGATCTCGGCGGGCGCCCCGTCACCGCGATCCTGAGCCTCGATCGGAGCGAGGCGCGGGCCTTCGCCCGGGCGCTGCTGGCGGCGGCGGGCGACGCGACCGAGCGGACCTTCGTCGGCCCGGCCGAGCCCTAGCGCTGCGCTCGACCTGTTGCGTCGGGCGAAGGTCGACCGCCGTCCCGCGCGGTGACGCGCGAAACCGTCAGCGCTGGATGCGCCGGCCCGGCAGGCGCGGCACCTTGGTGCCACGGGGCTCGACCGGCGCGTCGCAGGTATAGGCGAACTCGGACTGAAGGTCGCTGAAGACGGTCTCGCCGCTGATCGTGCAATCCTCGCGCACGGTCTCGTCGAGATAGGTGCGTGCGGCCGTGCGGAAGCGGGTGGCACGGGTCTCGGCGGGCGAGCGGCCCTCGCCGAGGCGCCCGATATCGCAACCCGTCACCTCGCGCAGGGCGTTCGAGACCACGAGCACGCGGCGCTTCTGGCGATTGTCGTAGATCTCGTAGGGCTCGTTGCAGCCGATGGTGACGACCTGAGGCACCTGGGAGACGTAGGTCTTGGAGATGTAGGCGAAACCCGTGCAACCGGACGCCGTGAGGCCGAAACCCAGGGCGAGCGGGAGCGCGAACCACCGGAACGTCGTCGCCATCTGCCGCCTCGCGCGCCTCGTCCCCGGCCGGATGGCGGAGCGCGCGCATTGAAACAGCTGAGCTTGTCCGGTCAAGCGGCCGCCCGCGAAGATGTCGGCACCGTGTCGCCGACGCCGCGGAACGGCGCGGCGGGTCCGCCGCGTTGCCCCCGCGGAATGGGGGACGCGGGTCTGATGGATATCCGGCACGAGACGGTGATGGCCAACGGCGTGCGGCTGCACGTGGCGCGCACGGGCGAGGGCCCGCCCCTGGTGCTCCTGCACGGCTGGCCGGAATTCTGGCTGACCTGGGAGCCGGTGATGGCCCGCCTCGCGGATCGGTTCAGCCTGATCGCTCCGGATCTGCGCGGTTTCGGCGCCAGCGAGAAGCCCGATCCCGGCCCCTCGGACCAAGCCGGCCCGGAGGTGCACGCCGCCGACATCCTGGGCCTTCTCGATGGCCTCGGGATCGAGCGGACGGGCCTCGTCGGCCACGATGTCGGCGCCTATGTCGGTCAGGCCCTGGGGCGCCGCGCGCCGGAGCGGCTCACCGGCCTGTTCTTCTTCGATTGCCCCTATCCCGGCATCGGTCCGCGGCTCGCCCAGCCGGAGATGCTGGCCGAGATCTGGTACCAGTCCTTCCACCTCCAGCCCTTCGCCGCGCAGGTGGTGGGCGCCTCGCGCGAGGCGTGCCGCGCCTATATCGGCCACTTCCTGACGCATTGGGCCGGCGGCAACCCGCACGCGTTCGACGACGTACTCGATACCTTCACCGACAATTTCCTGGTGCCCGGCAACCTGCAGGGGGGCTTCAACTGGTATCTGAGCCAGCAGGCGGGGCGGCTCGCGATGCTGAAGGGCGAGGTGCCCGACACGGCCCCGATCACGGTGCCGACCGGCATCCGCTGGGGCACGCAGGACCCGCTCTTCCCCTATACCTGGACCGACCGCCTCGGCGAAACGTTCGCCCAGCTCGATCTCGCGCCGTTCGAAGGCGCGGGCCATTTCCCGCATCGGGAGCGGCCCGACGCGGCGGCGCGGGAGATCGCGGGCTTTTTCGGGCGGATCGGGGCGCGAGTCGAACCACGTCCGTATTGCCCAAGATAATCCTTCATGAAAATTCGAGTGCGGGCAGAAATAGACACGCGTAACCTCCCGAAGAACGGACGATTATTTCGTTGACCGGATGGCTCCGGCGCGGCGACATTGACGTGCGGTCCGGTCACGACCGGCCCTCCTCGGAACGGATCCCGCCAGCGGATCCTGTCCTCGAGGTGCGGCCGGAGCGCCGCCGGACCTGCCCAATTTCCCTCGAAGCAAGCCCCCGACGGAACGGCCGCCGCCGCTCCGGTCGATCGCTGCTGCCTTGTCCGGAGCCTCACCCGTGCTGCGCAAATCCGCCTTCCTGTTCGCCGTCGCTGCCGCCGTCCTCCTGCCCGCCGCCCCGGCCGCGGCCCAGGAGCCGGCCACCAAACCCGCGAAGGAGAGCGCGGCGAACAGCAGCCCGCTCGTCTCCACCGAGTGGCTGGAGAAGAATCTCGACGCCAAGAATCTCCGGATCGTCGAGGTCAGCGTGGAGCCGGGCGTGTTCGAGCGCGGGCATATCCCGAATGCCCAGAACGTCGCGTGGCACACCGACCTCGTCGAGACGGTGAGCCGCGACATCGCCGGCCCCGACAAGTTCACCGCGCTCGCCCGGCGCCTCGGCGTCGATCGCGACACCACCGTGGTGCTCTACGGCGACAACAACAACTGGTTCGCGGCCTGGGGCGCCTGGGTGTTCGCCCAATATGGCCTGACCGACACCGTCAAGCTCCTCGACGGCGGTCGCAAGAAATGGGAGGCCGAGAAGCGTCCGCTCGACACCCGCACCGCCGAGGTGCCCGCCTCGACCTTCACCGCGCAAGCGCCCTCGGGGAAACTCCGTGCCCGCTTCGCCGATGTGCTGGCGGTGGCGAAGAAGGAGCGGGACGAGCAGATCCTCGACATCCGCTCCCCCGACGAGTTCAGCGGCAAGATCATCGCCCCCGCCGGCATCCAGGAACTGGCGATCCGCGCCGGTCACATCCCCGGCTCGGTCAACATCCCCTGGGCCAAGGCGGTGAACCCGGACGGCACCCTCAAATCCAAGGAAGAACTGAAGGCGCTCTACGCGGCGGCGGGCATCGACGGCTCGAAGCCGATCATCACCTCCTGCCGCATCGGCGAGCGCTCCAGCCATTCCTGGTTCGTGCTGAGCCGCATCCTCGGCTACGACGCCCGCAACTATGACGGCTCCTGGACCGAGTACGGCAACGCGGTGGGCGTGCCGGTGGTGAACCTCGCCGGGACGGTCTGGGGCGGCAAGTGAAGTGGCAAGCGAACCGGCACCTAAGCCGGTCGGACGCTCTGGCGGAGCCGGTCGGTTCGCTCGGCTTCGCCGCCAAGCCGGCCCGGCATCTGAGCCGGGCCAGTCTCGTGCCGGCCCTGGCGCCGAGCCCGGCCGGGCCTGCGCCCGGCACGGTCGCCCGCGGAAAGCCGCTGCGGGCAGCCTTGGCGAGCTTGGTCGCGGCCGGGCTCGCGGCGGCCGCGTGGCGACTCTCGGGCGAGGCGGGAGGCACCCGGCTCGCCCTCTCGCTCGTCTTCGGCGCGTTGTTCGGCCTCGTGCTCCAGCGCAGCCGCTTCTGCTTCTACTGCCAGTGGCGCGACTTCCTCGTGAGCGGCGATCCCCGGGGCATGCTCGGCATCCTGGCGGCGCTCGCCGTGGGGGTCGCGGGCTACGCGGTCGTGCTGGGTGCCTGGATGCCGGACCCGTCCGGCACGCGGTTGCCGCCGGACGCGCATATCGGCCCGGTCGGTCCCGTGCTGGCGCTGGCCGGACTCGCCTTCGGGGCCGGCATGGCGATCTCGGGCTCCTGCATCAGCGCCCATCTCTACCGGCTGGGCGAAGGCTCGCCGACGGCGCCGTTCGCGCTGCTCGGCACGGGGCTCGGCTTCGTCCTCGGCTTCCTGACCTGGAACCCGCTCTACCTCGCCAGCCTGTCGGAAGCCCCGGTGCTCTGGCTGCCGCGCCATCTGGGCTACGCCGGCAGTCTCGCCCTCTCCCTCGCGCTTCTCGCCGCCCTGGCGTGGCCGCTGCTGCGCCGGCTGCCCGCGCCGGAGCCGCGCCACGCGGCCGATCCGCTCCACGCGGTGTTCGTGGCGCGCTGGCCGGTCTGGCTCGGCGGGCTCGCAGTCGGAGCGCTCGGCACGCTCAGCTATCTCCGGATCGGGCCGCTGGGCGTCACCGCCGAGATCGGCGGGCGTTCGCGTCAGGCGGCCGGCGCCTTCGGAATATTACCGGAGCGGCTGGAAGGCCTCGACACCTTTCGCGGCTGCGCCACCGCCCTGCGCGACGCGGTTCTCACCCCCAACGGCCTGTTCATCGGCGGCCTCGTGCTCGCTTCCTTCGCCGCGGCGCTCGTCGCCGGCCAGTTCCGTCCGGCCGTGCCGAGCCGCGGACAGGTGTTCCGGGGTCTGGCCGGCGGCGTCTTGCTGGGCTGGGGCGCGATGACGGGACTGGGCTGCAGCGTCGGCACGCTCCTGTCCGGCATCATGGCCGGCGCCGTCTCCGGCTGGGTCTTCGGCGTCGCGATGTTCGCCGGCGCCGCCGGGACGCTGTGGGCCGGGCGGCGGCTGGGCGCCCTGGCGTAGGATCGCGCGGCGCATCTTGTCCGGCGCCGCGACCGCGGACCCGAGATCCAGGCTCCCTGCTTCCGCCCGATGCCGGGCGATGTGCCTTCACGTGCGCGGCATCGAGCTGCAACGCACCGGGGATAGGCCCTGCGGCGGCGATCTTGGCGAGCAGCCGCCGCCAAACCCAGCGCTGCGACCCGCTGCCCTCGACCCGAACTCAGCTCGGTGGGCCATGGGGCAGGTGCGGCGCGATCCGTGTCCGATGTGAATCCGAAAGCGACAACGGCCGTGCCATCGCGATCCCCTGCGCGGGGAAGCGCAAGCCCAGGAAGAAAACGTGAATCGCAACAACGATTTGTATGTGCTCTCCCCTGAGCCCGCGATGTCCTGGCTCAACGGGAGACGTGTCCGATCGAGATCGATCGGACACGTCTCCCGTTCCTGTCGCGGCACGCTCTCCCCCGGATGAAGGAGAGTGCGTTCACGGGCGGACCTATCGGATGCGGATGACCTTCGCGACGCTCGGGACGCCGTTCGCATCGAGGGCAAACAGCATCCAGTTGCCGGGCGTCACGATCCCCGGGTCGGCCGGCAGCGCGAGGTTGTACAGCGTCCCTCTCGACCAGGAGATCGTCAGCGGCACGCGGCGCTGATCGTTGTCTACCGTGTGCGTGTTGCTGCCGAGGCGCACGAGGGCAAAGCTGCCGACCGCGCGGTCCGTGACGGTCGTGATCGGTCGCCCGAGAAAGGCCCTTGCGGGGGCACTGACGATGACCGGCCGGCTCGCGAGGCTCCCATCGGCGGCATAGAGATAGGGCGGTGTCAGGATCTGCAGGTCAGGGTGGTTCTGCGAGCAGCCATTGCCGCACAGGCCGCCCCCCGCCGAGAGCACGCGCCCATCGGTGAGGAGGAGCGCGACGCTGTGGTAGGTGCGCGGCACATCGATCGGCGCAAGACGCACCATCGTGTTCTTCGTCGGCGACCACATCTCCGGATGATAGATCGCGGTGGTGTCCGTGAAGGGGACCGGCATCGTTTGACCGCCCACCACGACGACGTCCCCGCTCGGCAGGACCACGCTGTTGTGGAAGGCTCGGGCGAAGGCGAGAGGCGGCGCCGCCTTAACCACGGGGGTGGTTCCCGGGCCTCCGCTGATGTCGATCGTGTAGGTCAGCCCGTTCGCCGGATCGTTCTCGTAACTGGGCGCACCGCCAGCCTTGAAGATCCGGTTGACGTCGAACATCGTCGCGGTGCCGTTCATCGAGTGGGCATCGTCACTCCGCCTACCGGCACTGGTCAGCGTCCCGTTCCCTTGGGTGCCGATCCAATGCATCTCCCGGCTCGGCCCAGCACGGAACACGGATCCGTTCGACACCGCGAACATCCAGAAGTGGTTGTCGTTTCGGTAGATGTTGTTGCCCGATTCCGCACCGGCATTGCCGAGGACGCTCGAGAGGACGCGCCAATTGCCGGTCTCGGGCGACCAGACCTCGGCATTCTTCCCACCGGGGCCACCCGACCACGAGCCGCCGTAAGTCATGGCTTCGCCGGTGGAGAGCGTCACGCTGGAATTGTAGCCGCGCGAAATGTTGAGTTTCGGACCTGAACTCCACTGGTTGGTGTCGGGATTGTAGATCGATGTCGCACCCGAAGTGATGCCCCCGGCGACAACCAGACGACCATCCGCCAGCAGGTTTGTCCCGGGGCAAAACATGTCATGTTCGGTGTTCGCGATATAAGTATCCTCGGAGCTGCCGGTCTTCGGATCGTACACCGTGAACCACGTTCCGTTACCGTTGGAGAAGTAATATTTGGCCTCCGCCGCCCACATCATGACTTTGCCCGAAGGCAGCATCGTCGCTGCGGCCGGAACGATCCCGAGCGAAGTCGGCGCCGTCCAGAACGATGGCGCGGCCGGCGGAACGAGCGAGAACAAGGCGTTGTCCTGCGCCGTACAATCCCACTGGATCACCGCGGCATTGTCCGTGCGCGACGAGTCGAAGATGTTGAGGCATCGTCCCGAATGGGCCGCGACCAGTTCGAAGAAGCTTCCGACCTTCCGGAACGTCCAGAGACTGCCGGCGCTTCTGTTGCAGGCCTGCTGCGACGTGCCGGCTCCGTTGGCCGTGGCGCCCCCGGAGACGGTGAGGCAGAGGCCCGACTTCACGTTCTGGATCTCGTAGCCGTTGCCGACTGGCACGAACCGCCAATCCATATGCGTGGCCTTCGGCTCGCAGGTCCATTGAACCAGGCCGGTTCCGGCCGCCATCTGTGCATTCGGGTTCGCGACACACATCGCCGAATGACGGGCCACGATCAGGCCGGTGGCAGCGGGGGGCGATGCGCCGGGTGAGATCGACCCACCGTTTCCACCGATCTGCGCGCTGCCGGCCGGATTCGATCCACCGCCGCCGCCTTGATTGTCGCCCGCGAGGCTGCCGCCGTCGCTCGTCGCTGAGCCGGCCATGAATGTCTGATTGGTGTTACCGGTGCAGTTCCATTGGATCAGCCTGGTGCCGCTCTCTTTGTCGCCGCCGAAGACATCGAGGCACTGGCCCGAATAGGCCGCAGTGAGGCTGAACCCATCACCTTGTGCCACGGCCGACCATGTCTGCTGAGCCATGCCGTTGCAGGCCCATTGGATGATGGCGCCGCCCGCAACTTTCGAGATCTGCGAGTCGATGCAGAGGCCGGTCGCCCGATTGACGACATTGAAGCCGTCACCGAAGCGATTGACCTGCCACGTCTGCGCGATGCTCCCGTTGCAGGGCTCTTGAACGAGTTGCGTGCCGCCCGTGGTACTGCCACCAGGGACCGTCAGGCACAGGCCGGAATGGGCGACCTTGATCGGCCCGGCACCCGTTCGATTTGCGAAGCTGATCGGACTGCGCCCGCTGCTCTCGGCGAGGGCGCTGCCGTCGCCCGTTGCGAGAGCGACGGGGACGAAAGTCTGATTGGCATCGCTATGGCACCCCCATTGGATGATCTTCGTTCCGCTGTCCTTGAAGCCGCCGAACACATCGAGGCATTGCCCCGAATAGGCCGAGACGAGCCCGATCCCGCCGCCGCGGGCCTTGACCGACCATGTCTGCTGGCCGCTGCCGTTGCACGGCCATTGAATCACCGCACCGCCGGCAATGTTCGAAATTTGCGAATCGAGGCATTGGCCGGTCGCCAGATTCACGACGGTGAAGCCGCTCCCGAATGGCTTCGCTTGCCAGAACTGCGCGGCGCTGCCGTTGCAAGTTTCTTGAATGATCTGCGTACCGGCTGCAGTGCTGCCGCTCGGCAAACCCAAGCATAGATTGGAATGGGATGCCTTGATCGGCCCCGATCCATTTCCACCGGTGAAATCGACATCAGCCCATGCGGATGTGATGACGGTGCTCGCGAACGTAAGCGATAAGGCGAATAGCACAAACAACTTTCGATGCCATGAAAATGGATACGTCATACCGGCAAGCCGTCCTCTTCTGCAATTTGCTGCAAACAATTCCATTTATCGAGTTTGTCCACGAACACTATAACGATAGTTCGTTAATCAGTATTATCATTAGCAAAAGTGACGACACACAGTTCAGATCGCCACTCATTGAATATTTGAGCCGCGAAGCAATTTTACTTCGTTCCTGAGGGTATATGCGATCCGCGGGCGAAGCCGATTGTGTATGGCGGCTCGGCGATGCGCCGCCCCGAGCGATTTTGCGGCACCTCTACAAATAATTTTTTCATTATTTCTGATTATGGAGGTGGGCGCATGATCGAAAGACACGAATGCCGCGAACTTTAACACAGATTTCTATCATATAATTCCGCATCGCGTCTCCGATATGCTCATATCCCTTGGTAAGACTGGTTTCTGCTCCCCCCATTGCGCCGTGCGTGGGACCTCTGCATCCCGTGCATCATCGGGTCGGCGGGCGACGGGTGCGGCGGCTTGCGGTGAGCTGCAAACCCAGCCGCAAGCGCCCTCGGATCGGGCGTCCGATGAAAGAGCGCATCGGTTCAGCGGAATCGATCCGTTCCCGCCCACCATCTCCGGTTCGACAGGATCGTGCGCGGAGCGAAATGGAGCAGCCCGTGACCTGAGCCTCAGCGGACCGAACGGGCGTCGGCCCTCGCTCGATGAGCCCGCAACCTCAACCGGTTGTATCGGCGGATACCGTCCGCTGAGCAGCGCCTATCTCCAGCCTCGGACGCGCGCCCAAAACACAGGAAATGTTATTTCTTAGGCTGCCATTAAGCACTCGGCGGCGATCATGGTCGCATCTGCAAGGAAGCGCCTATGTCTCTGCTCGCTCGCGTCAAAGTCCTCCCCAAGCTCGCATCGGTCATCTCCCTGATTGCCGTCATCGTCGGCGGCTGCGTCTGGTATGCGCAATCGCGGATGTTCGCGATTGACGATGCCTATAGCCGTTTCATCGTCCAGGAAGCGCGGGCCGTCGCAACGATCCGGTACACCAACCGGCTGATGTACGAGCTCAATTACTGGGTCTACCGGATCATCGCCGAGACCGAGGACGCGCAGATCAAGGCGGCCAATGACGGGTTCGAGGCGGCGGCACCGAAGATCCAGAAGTCGCTGACCGACCTGCGCGAACAGGCGCCGACCTACACCGCGCGCGTCGAGCAGATCAGCGCCCGCATCGAAAAATTCGTGAGCGACGCCACCGAAGTGCGCCGTCTCGGATCCTCCAACCGGAACGCCGAAGCGATCGACCTCGTCCACCGCACCATCGATCCGACCTATGCGGATGTCGTGGCCGAGGGCGGCAAGCTGGCGGAGGACATCACCACATTCATGGAGCGCGGCTCCGATGTCCTCACCGAGCAGACCAACACCACCCGCTACACCCTGATCGGCGTCACCGTCTTCGGCATGCTGGTCGGCCTCGCCGCAGCGTTCTTCGTCGCCCTGGTGGGCATCTCGCGGCCCCTGGACAGCCTCGTCGGCGTGCTCCAGCGGATGGCGAAGGGCGAGATCGACGCCGAGATCAAGGAAGCGGCCCGCAGCGACGAGGTCGGTGCGGTCGCCCGCGCGGTCGACGCCATCAAGGCGATGGTGGCCCGCAAAGCGGCCGAGCAGGCCGAGATCCAGCGCGTCGCCGACGAGGCCGCCGCGGTCGAGCGCAAGCGGACCATGGTCGAGCTCGCGAACGATTTCGAGCGGGCGGTCGGATCGATCGTCGGGACGGTCTCGTCCGCCGCCACCGAGCTGCAGGCCACGGCACAGACTATGACCGCGACCGCGACGCAGACGACCGCCCAGTCCACCGCCGTGGCCGCCGCCGCCGAGGAGGCCGCCGCCAATGTCGGGACGGTGGCCGCCGCCGCCGAGGAACTGGGCACCTCCGTCCTGGAGATCGGCCGGCAGGTGGCGGGTTCGGCCAACCTCGCGCAGCAGGCCGTGACCGAGGCCGACCAGACCACACGGTTGGTGCAGGAACTCAGCCATGCCGCCGAGCAGATCGGGGCGATGGTCGGCCTCATCTCCAACATCGCCGGACAGACCAACCTGCTCGCCCTCAACGCCACCATCGAGGCGGCCCGCGCCGGCGAGGCGGGCCGGGGCTTCGCGGTGGTCGCCGCCGAGGTGAAGGAGCTCGCCAACCAGACTGCGCGAGCGACCGACGAGATCGGCCAGCGCATCGGTCAGGTGCAGGGCGTGACCGATCAGGCCGTCGCCGCGATCGGCGGGATCGCCGGGCGCATCCGCGAGATCAGCAGCGTGGCGACCGGCATCGCCGCGGCGGTGGAGGAGCAGGGTGCCGCGACGCAGGAGATCGTGCGCAACGTCGCCCAGGCCTCAACCGGCACCGCCGAGGTGACGAGCAACATCGTCGGCGTGGCCCGCGCCTCGGAAGATACGGGCGCCGCCGCCACGCAGGTGCTCGCCTCGGCCTCCGAACTGTCACGCCAGTCGGAGCATCTCTCGGGCGAGGTGGCCCACTTCCTGGCCACCGTGCGGGCCGCCTGACGGGGCGGTCACCCCGCCCCGGCGGCACCACCGCCCGTCCAGCGCAGGGCCTCGACGAGGGCGCGCAGGGCGGGCGTGACCTGCCGGCTCGGATAGTAGAGGTGGCAGCCCGGAAAGGGCGGGCACCACGGGTCCAATACCTGGACCAGCCGACCGGCGGCGAGGTCGTCCGCGACCTCGCCCTCCAGCATGTAGCCGAGGCCGGCGCCCGCCCGCACCGCCGCCCCCGCGAGGGCGCCGTCGTTCACGATGAGCTGGCCCGACGCCCGCACGCGCCATTCCCGGCCCTCGCCGGCGAATTCCCAGGGCAGCAACCCGCCGCCGCCGAGCAGGCGGTAATTCACGCAGCAATGCGCTTCGAGATCGGCCGGGGTCGCGGGCGGGGGCAGGCGCGCGAAATAGGCGGGCGTCCCGACCACCACCGTGCGCAGATCGGGCCCGACCCGCACCGCCACCATGTCGCGCTCCACCGTTTCGCCGAAGCGGATGCCCGCGTCGAAGCCGGCCGCGACGATGTCGACGGGACGGTCGTCGACGATGACCTCGACCGAGACGTCCGGGTGATCGAGCAGGAAACCCGGCAGGGCCGGTTCGAGGATCGCACGCGCCGCGTAGGCGAAGGTCGTCAGCCGCAGCGTGCCGGACGGCGCGCCGCGCCAGTCGGCCAGCGCGGCGAGACCGCGGGCGACCTCGGCCAGGGCCGGATCGAGGGAGCGCAACAAGCGCTCGCCCGCCGGCGTCGGGGCGACGCTGCGCGTGGTGCGGGCGAGCAGGCGGACGCCGAGGCGCGTTTCCAGCGCCCGCATCGCGTGGCTGAGGGCGGAGGCCGAGACGCCGAGTTCGGCGGCCGCACGGGTGAAGCTGCGGCTGCGCGCCACCGCCGCGAAGGCCGCGAGATCGTCCAGCGTCCCCCGCCGCATTGCTGAAGCTCCTTCACAAGCGCTTGCCGCCGAACACGGCTAATCGCTTCCCGCGCCCGGCGCTATCTCCGGCTCTCGACGAGGAGACGCCGCGATGGACCTGACGCAGTACCGGACCCTGGGCCGCTCGGGCCTGGCGGTGAGCCCCCTGGCACTCGGCACCATGACCTTCGGCGCCGGCCGCTGGGGCAGCGATGCGGCGGCCTCGCGGGCGATGTTCGACGCCTATGTCGCGGCGGGTGGCAATTTCATCGATACGGCGGACGTGTATTCGGGCGGCGAGAGCGAGGCGATGCTCGGCGCCTTCATGGCCGAACGCTCCCTGCGCGACCGGCTGGTGATCGCGACGAAATCGGGATTCTCCCGTGAGCAGGGCACGCCGCTCACCGGCGGCAACAGCGCCCGCAACATCCGCGCCGGCCTGGAGGGATCGCTGCGCCGCCTGCGCACGGACCGGATCGACCTGTACTGGACCCATGTCTGGGACCGCACCACGCCGGCGGAGGAGGTGCTGCGGGCGCTCACCGACGCCGTGTCCCGCGGCGACATCCTCTATTACGGCTTCTCCAACGCGCCCGCTTGGTACGCGGCGCAGATCGCGACGCTCGCCCGAGCCCATGGCCTGCCCGCGCCAATCGGGCTGCAATACGCCTACTCGCTCATCGACCGCGGCGTGGAGCTCGACATCCTGCCCGCCGGCCGGGCGCTCGGTCTCGGGCTGGTGCCGTGGAGCCCGCTGGGGGCGGGATTGCTGACGGGCAAGTACGGGCGGGACATGCTGGCCCAGGCCGGGCCGGCGGGCTCCGTGCCCGACCGGGCGGGTGCGACGGCCGCGAGCGGCAGCGACGGTCGCCTCAACGGCGACAATCCCTTCGGCGGCATGCTGTTCACGGAGGCCAATTTCCGCATCGTCGACACCCTCCGGGCCGTGGCGGAGGAGGTCGGGCGGCCGATGGCGCAGGTGGCGCTGGCCTGGGTGGCGCGGCGGCCGGGCGTGTCGTCGGTGCTGGTGGGGGCGAGCCGTCCGGAGCAGCTCGCGCAGAACGTCGCGGCCCTGGAGGTGAGCCTGAGCGCGGAGCAGCAGGAGCGCCTCGACGCGGCCAGCGCTCCGCCGAGCCTCAATCCCTACTTCATCTTCGCGCTGCCGAAGACGCAGATCTTCGGCGGCCGCACGGTCGAGGCCTGGGCGGGCGGCTGACCGATCCGGCGGGCAGGCGCCCTACCCGCGCGCGATCATCTCGCGGATTCGCAGCCCCAACGCCTCGATCACGAAGGGCTTCGTCAGCACCGCCATGCCGGGCTCCAGATGGCCGTTGCCGACCGCGGCGTTCTCGGCGTAGCCGGTGATGAACAGCACCTTCAGGCTGGGGCGTGAGACGCGGGCCGCATCGGCCATCTGGCGACCGTTCATGCCGCCGGGCAGGCCCACATCGGTGATGAGCAGGTCGATCCGCACGTCCGATTGCAGCACCTGGAGCCCGGCCGCGCTGTCGGCGGCCTCGATGGCGGTGTAGCCGAGATCCTCCAGAACCTCGGTCACCAGCATCCGCACGGTCGGCTCGTCGTCGACGATCAGCACCGTCTCCCCCTGCTCGGCCCGCGGGGCGTCGACCAGGGGGCCGAAGGGATCGGGCTCGGCGGCCGCGCCGTGATGGCGCGGCAGGTAGAGGCAGACCGTCGTGCCCTGGCCGAGCTCGGAATAGATCCGCACCTGCCCGCCGGACTGCTTGGCGAAGCCGTAGATCATCGAGAGGCCGAGGCCCGTGCCCTGCCCGGTGGGCTTCGTCGTGAAGAACGGGTCGAACGCCTTGGCGATCACCGCCGGGCTCATGCCGGTGCCGGTATCGGTCACGCAGAGCGAGAGATAGGCGCCCGGCGGCATGTCGTGGCGGCGCGCGGCGTGGTCGTCGAGCCACTTGTTGGCGGTCTCGATGGTGATGCGTCCGCCCTCCGGCATGGCGTCGCGGGCGTTGATGCAGAGGTTCAGCAGCGCGTTCTCGAGCTGGGGCGGATCGACCAGAGCGGGCCAGAGGCCGATGGCGCCGACGACCTCGATGGTCACGGTCGGCCCCACCGTGCGGCGGATCAACTCCTCCATGCCGGCGACCAAGCGATTCACGTCGGTGGGCTTGGGGTCGAGCGTCTGACGGCGGGAGAAGGCGAGCAGGCGGTGGGTCAGCGCGGCGGCGCGCTTGGCCGCCCCCTGCGCCGCGCCCATGTAGCGATCGACGTCCTTGAGCCGCCCCTGGCCGATGCGGGTCTGCATCAGTTCCAGCGAGCCGGAGATGCCGGCGAGGAGATTGTTGAAGTCGTGGGCGAGGCCACCGGTGAGCTGGCCGACCGCCTCCATCTTCTGCGATTGCCGCAGCGCCTCCTCGGTCTGCATCAGGGCGCGGGTCCGGGTGGCGACCTGCTCCTCCAGGGTCTCGTTCAGGTCGCGCAGGGCGTCCTGGGCCGCGCGCTGCTCGGTGATGTCGACATTGGTGCCGAACCAGCGGATCACCGCACCGGCCTCGTCGCGGATCGGCACGATGCGGGTCAGGAACGGCCGGAAGATGCCGTCCGCCCCCCTCAGGGGGAAGGTCATCTCGAAGCGCTCGCCGGTGGCGAGCGAGTGCTGCCAGCGGGCCGCCACGGCAGGGAGCGTGGCGGGATCGTGCAGCGCCTCCCAGCCCCAGCCCTGCATCGCGGCGAAATCGGTGCCGGAATACGCGTACCAGCGGCGGTTGTACCAGTAGATATGCCCGTCGGCCTGCGCCATCCAGCACAGGACCGGGATGTTGTCGGCCAGCGTCTCGAATTCGACCGCCTTCTCCCGCAGGAGCGCGCTGGCACGGTCGCGCTCGGCCTCGACGGCGCGGCGCTCCTCCACATCGATGAGGACGCCGGGAAAGCGGGTCGGCCCACCGTTTAGGCCGTGCTCGACCCGGCCATTGGCCTCGATCCAGTAATAGCGCCCGTCCGTGCGCCGCACCCGGTACTGGTGAGCATAGGCGCCGCCCCGGCGGATCGCAGCCTCGATCGCCCGCGCGAGTCCGGCCTTGTCGTCGGGATGGACCGTCGCCACCACCTGCTCCAGGCTGAGCCCCACCCGGCCCAGGGCCGGGTCGAGGCCGAAGGCGCGGGCAAAGGCGTCGTCCACGGTGAAGCGGTCGGCGGTCACGTCCCAGAACCATGTGCCGATGATCGCCCCGGCCCCCAGCGCTAGCTGGACGCGCTCGGCATGCTCCCGGACCAGAGCCTCGCTCTCCCGCAGTCGCCGTTCGACGGCGATGCGCTCGGTCACGTCGAGTTCGGCCACCACGCCGCCGACGATGGCGCCCGTCGTGTCGCGGATCGGGGCGGCGTTGTTGAGGAACTGGCGCCGTTCCGACCCGTCGAACGGCTCGATCTCGATCAGTTCGCCCCGCACGGTCTCGCCGTGCAGGATCGCGCGGGTCATGCCCCAATCCTCGGCGCGCAGGCGCTCCCCGGTCTCGGGCCAGTAGCCGACCCACTCGCCGTACTGCTCCCAGCTCCCGGTCTCCGGCGGCATGCCCCAGAGCGTTCGGTTGGCGGCGTTGTCGCGCAGGATGCGCCCCTGCGCATCGGCGATGATGACGCCGACCGGCAGCGCGTCGAGGGTCGCGGCCAGAAGCGTCTCGCTGCGGCGCAAGTGCTCCGCCGCCTCCTGCCGGGCGGTCACGTCCCGGTAGAACAGGGCGAGCCCCTCGGGCACAGGATAGCCGCGCAGGTCGATCCAGGCGGAGCGTCCGTCGGGCCAGGTGTAGCGGTGCTCCAGTGCCACCGGCACGCGCTCGGCCATGGCGCGCCGGATGGCCTCCTCGAAGGCCGGATCGGCATCGGGATAGACCTCCCATTGCAGGCCCCCGACGATCGCCTCCCGGGGCCGCGTCTCCATGCGCATCGCCGCGGCATTGACGTCGAGGATGCGGAAATCGCGATCCAGCAGCTGGAAGGCGTCGCCCATATTGGCGAGCACGCCCTGCGCCCGGTCGCGCTCGGCCCGCAACTCCGCCTCGACCTCCCGCCGCCGCGCTTCGGCCTGCACCCGCTTCGTGGTCTCGTTGGTGAAGATGAACAGGCCGGCGATGCGCCCCTCCCCGTCCAGCACCCGCGAATAGGAGAACGACCACCATGTGTCGGCCTCGCCCCGGTCGGTGGCGAGCTTCCAGGGCAGATCCTCGAAGCGACGGCTGCGGCCGGCGAAGGCCTCGTCGATGATGGGTTTCGCCTGATCCCAGCCATCGGCCCAGACGCGATCGAACCGCTCGCCCATCGCCCAGGACAGACGCGGGCCGAGCAGCGGGAAGTAGGTGTCGTTGAAGAAGAAATGCAGGTCCGGCCCCCAGGCCAGGATCATGCTCTCGGGGGAGTTGAGGACGAGGCTCAGCGCCGTGCGCAGCGATTCCGGCCAGGTCTCCGGAGCGCCGAGGGGATGACCCGACCAATCGCGCTCGGCAATCATGCGGGCGGCTTCACCGCCGCCGGCCAGAAAGGGAAGTCGCTCGGTCATAGGACCCGGGCTTACACAGGTTGGCCCGCCCCGTGAAACGGCCGGTCGCGGACATTCGGCCGATAAGGGCGGATGTCGGCATTCGGGCGACAGCGCCGGCCAATCTCTGGAGCGTCCGGCCCCAAATTCCTGGCAACCGCCCATTGCAACGAACGGCGTGCGTTGAGTTCGATCCTATGCGACCATCCCGGAACCTCCGAGGAAGGTGACCGGCCATGCCATCGTCCGAGACGATCAGCATCACGATGACCCCCGAACAGCTCCGCGCGGTGCGGGAGAGCGTCGAGGCGGGCGAGTATGCCTCGACCAGCGACGTGCTGAGTGACGCCGTGCGGCTGTGGCAGCGCCGACGCCGGGACGATGCCGAGCGGTTGAACGTCATCCGCGCCCGCATCCGGCGCTCCCTGGACGACCCGCGCCCGGCCTTGAGCCTCGAGGAGGTGGACGCGCATTTGGAGGCGCTGTTCGCCCAAGCGGAGAACGACGCATCCCGTGCGTAGGCTGCACGTCGAGCTTCAACCAGAGGCTCTGCGCGACCTTGCGGACATTTTCCGCATTGTGCTGCACGTCAGTCAGAATGTCCCGACCGCACGAGGCTTCGTGAAGCGGATCAGGGATCGCTGCCTCCGCATCGGCGATGCGCCCCGAGGCGGCCGTCCTCGCGACGATCTGGAGCCCGGATTGCGGACGGTACCCTTCGAGCACAGGGCTGTGATCGCGTACAGGATCGAGCCCGATCGGATCCTCGTCACCAACGTGTTCTACGGAGGACGGGATTTCGAGGCCTTGTACAGCCTCGATCCCGAGAACGACGGATCGGCGTCCTCCGACGATTGATCACGACAGCGCCGTCCCGCGGCCCTACACCGCCCGCCCGCGCCGCCCTTCCACCAGCCACATCGCCAGCACCGCCGCGGCCAGAGCCACCAGCGCCCAGAGGCCGATGCCGAGGGGATAGACCTCGACGCCGCGCACCGTCGCGCTGTCGCTGGGGCGGAAGCCGATCCAGTCGGCGCCCCCGAGGCGGCCGCCGCGGATCACCTGCAGGCGCGGCACCTCGATGCCGCCCCCCGCCGCCGCCACGCGGCGGATGGTGCCGCCGGAGCCTTCGGCCACGCCCTTCAGGCGATCGGTGTCGCTGAACACGTCGGCGAGTTCGCGCGGATTGGCCGGGCCGACGCTGACGAAGGCGACGAGGTTGCCCGAGCGCAGGGTGTGCAGGCCCAGGCTCTCGGCCTCGAAGGTCGCGCTGAACAGGCCGGGTTCGGCCTTGGACAGCGCCAGCGTGCGCTCCTTGCCGGTCGGGCCGGTGATCGTGACCGGCCCGGCCTCCTCCGCCATGGTCTGACGCTCGACGCGCACCTCGCGACCGCGGCCGGTCGTCTGGGCGCGGAGCGCCTCCTCTTCCAGGGCGGGCTCCTTCATCAGCCAGTGGGCGAGCCGCCGCAGCAGGTCGAGATAGGGTCCGCCCTGCTGATAGCCGCGGGCCCAGAGCCAAGCCTGATCCGACAGCATCAGGGCGACGCGCCCCTTCTCCTCCCGCGAGAGCGCCAGCAGCGGCAGGCCGTTGGCGCCGGACAGGATCGGCTGGATCCCGGCCCGGGTCTGGGCCGAGACGATGCGCAGCCAGTCGCCCCAGGCCGGCGGATTCGATTCCGAGCCCGGCAGGGCGCGGGTGACCGGATGGCGCTGGCCGGTCTCGGTGAGCGCGGCCTTGAACGGCTGTTCGACCACCTTCATCGACGGGTCGCCCGGCAGCACCGCGGACAGCCGCGTGCGGGCGAGGCTCGCCGGTCCGGCGAATTCCGGCCCCGCCGCGATCAGCAGGGCGCCGCCCTCGCGGACATAGCGGACGATGTTGTCGAAATAGGCCGAGGGCAGCACGCTCTGATTGGCGTAGCGGTCGAAGATGATGAGGTCGAAATCCTTGATCTTCTGGACGAACAGCTCGCGGGTCGGGAAGGCGATCAGCGACAGTTCCGAGATCGGCGTGCCGTCCTGCTTCTCCGGCGGCCTGAGGATCGTGAAGTGGACGAGATCGACCGAGGCGTCCGACTTCAGCAGGTTGCGCCACGTGCGCTCGCCCTGATGCGGCTCGCCGGAGACGAGCAGCACCCTGAGCTTCTCGCGAATGCCTTCGATGGGAAGGACCGCGCGGTTGTTGACCGTGGTCAGCTCGCCCGGCAGAGGCTCGACCTCGATCTCGATCACGTTCGGGCCGCCATGCTCGATATGCGTCGTGAGCGAGAACGGCGTACCGGTCGCGATGCTCTGGCGGTCGATCTCCTCGCCGTCGCGGCGCACGCTGACGGTCGCGTGGCCGGTACCGCCGCGCTCCATCACCTCGGCGCGGATCGTCACGTCCTTGCCGACGATGCCGAAGCGCGGCGCCTCCAGCATGCGGATCTGGCGATCGCGCTCGTCGGACCGGCCGGTGACCAGGACGTGCAGCGGCGCCTTGAGACCGAGGGTCTCCAGCGAGGCCGGGATGTCGTGGACCACGCCATCGGTAAGCATGACGATGCCGGCGATGCGCTCGGCGGGCACGTCGGCGAGCGCCTGGGTCAGCGCCGTGAACAGCTTGGTGCCGTCGTCGCCCTCCCCGCCCTGGGCGTCGCCGACCTCGATGAAGCGCGGCTCGATGTTGGTGAGCGCGCCGAAGCGGCGCTCCAGTTCGGCCTTCACCGCGTCGGTCATGGCCGGGCGCTCGCCCAGGCTCTGCGAGCCGGAGCGATCGACCACGATGGCGGCGACATCCTTCACCGGGTCGCGGTCCTCGCGCACCAGGGACGGGTTGGCGAGCGCCGCGATCACCAGGGCGAGGGCGACGGCGCGCAGGAGCGCCGTGCGCCCCCGGGCCAGGATCGCGACGACGACGAGCACGCCCGCGAGCACGCCGAAGGCGGCCAGCACCGGCCAGGGGACGAGGGGCGTGAAGCTGAGGCTCAGCATGGGCTCAGGCCTTCAGGATGAAGCGCGGAGAGCCCTCCCCCCTCCCCCGCAGAGCGGGAAGGGTTTGGCGCCGGCCGCGTGTTTGAAAAATGGATCACTGGCCCAGCCGCTCCAGCAGCGCCGGGACATGCACCTGGTCGGCCTTGTAGTTTCCGGTCAGCGTGTAGATCACGATGTTGATGCCGCCCCGAAACGCCATCTCGCGCTGCCGCTGGTCGCCGTTGACCGGATAGAGCGGCTCGCCGTTGCGGCCGACCGCCCAGGCGGCGGCGAGGTCGTTGCCGGTGATGATGATCGGGGTGACGCCGTCGCCCGCCCGCGCGGGGCGGCGCTCGCCGCCCTCCGCCGCGGGGGGGATCGTCTCCACCCAGGTCTGCCCGGTGGCGGTGCGGCCGGGGAAGGAATCGACGAGGTAGAACGCCTTGGTCAGCACGTGGTCGGGCGGCACCGGCTCCAGCTCCGGCACTTCGAGCGTGCCGAGCATCTTGCGGAGATAGGCGGTCTCCGGGGTCGGCGGGCCGCCGGCCCGGGCGGTCTGGGCGTCGCGGGTGTCGAAGACCACGGTGCCGCCGTTGCGCATGAAGGCGTCGATCTTGCGGATCGCCGCCTCGCTCGGCTGCGGGCGGCCGGCGACGATGGGCCAGTAGATCAGCGGATAGAAGGCGAGTTCGTCCTTCTCGGGGTCGAGGCCGGCCGGTTCGCCCGGTTCCAGGGCGGTGCGGGCCGCGAGCATCTGGGTCAACCCGCTCAGGCCGGCCCGGCTCGCGGTGTCGACGGCGGAATCGCCGGTCACCACGTAGGCGAGACGGGTGGCGAGCGCCGATTCGGTGCCGTTCGGCCGGTTGGCGGCGGGTGTCTGCGCCAGGGCAGGCGGCGCGGTCGGGACAAGCCCGGCGCCCAGCAAGGCGACGAGGAGCAGGGCGGCGGGCGCGGCGCGCCCGCGGGCGAGCCGGCCGGGGCCGCGCAGGAAACCGCCGAGCCAGAGCCCGGCCAGGGTGTCGAGGGCCAGGAGCATGAGGGCGAGGCTGAACAGGGCCGCGCGCAGATCGACGGTCTCGGCGCCGGCGAGGGAGCCGATCCGGGCGCCCGTCAGCGCCGCGACGTCGAGGGGTTCGAGGCGGTCGCCGGGGCGCAGAGCGTTGACGGCGATGCCGCCCTCCGCCGCGCCGTAGAAGCCCGGCGGATGCTCGGGGCCGGCGCGGTCGGCGAAATCGGCCGGCACCGCGGTGGCGCTCGCGGGCGGGGAGCCGAGCGCGCCGAACCCGTCCAGCGTCAGGCGCGGCGCGAGCAGAGCCGCCTTGGCCTGCCGCCCCTCGCCCTCGCCGAGCTTCGCCGAGGGGCCGGCGAGCCCGACCACACGGCGCAGCATGTCGACGAAGAGACCCGACAGCGGCAGGTTCGACCATGTGGTGTCGGCCGTGACGTGGAACAGCACCATCAGCCCCTGGCCCCGCTTCTGCGCCGTGACGATCGGCGTACCGTCCTGCAACGCCGCCCAGGTCTTGCCCGGCAGATCGCCGTCGGGCTCGGCCAGGATCTGGCGCCGCACGCCGATATCCGCCGGCGGATTGAGCCCGGCGAACGGGCTCTCCGGGGCGAAAGCCGCCAGCGTCTTCGGCCGATCCCAGGACAGCGTGCCGCCCAGGGAACGCCCGCCCCGGCGCAGGCGCACCGGCACGAGCGGGTCGTTGCCTGCCGCCAAGCGCGGCCCGGCGAAGCGCAGAAGCAGCCCGCCTTCCTCCACGAACTGCTCGACCCGCGCCAGGGTTCGCTCATCCAGCGCGCCGACATCGGCGAGGGCGAGGACCGAGACCTGATTGTCGAGCATCTGCGCGATGGCCTCCGACGTGCCCTGGCCGCCGCGGGGCTGCTGCACATCGGCGAAGGGCGCGAGCGCCTTGGCGAGATAGTAGGTCGGGGCCAGCAGCGGCTGGGCCTGATCGAGGGTGCCGCCGAAGACGAGGCCGACGCGGCGGCGGCGGCCGCGCTCGTCCATCAGCACCACGGCGCCGGCCGAACCCTCGCCCTCGATCTCCAGCCGGGCGATGGCGTTGCGCAGCTCCACCGGCAGATCGAAGGTCACGGTCGCCTCGCGGGCCTCTGGCTCCAGGGTGAAGCGGCTCTCGGCGAGCGGCAGGCCCTTCGGATCCAACGCCCGCACGAGGCCGGAATCGCGGCCGTTGGGCTCCGCCCTGAGCACCTGCGCGGCGAGCTTCTCGCCGGGCTGCTGCGGTGAGCCTTCGAGGGCGAGCGCGGGGGGGCGATCGGCCTTGAGCAGGGTCACGGCGCTGCCGTGGCGCTTGGCGAGTTCGCCGAGGGATTTCGAGAAGTCCGTGTCGCCGGCCCCGCGCACGCCGTCGGCGATCCAGAGGATCGAGGCGCCGGGCACGCGCTCCAGGAAGGTGCCGATGGAAGCCAGATGCGCGCCCCGATCGGCCAGATGCGGGCGCGGCTTGATCGCCCGCAGCCGCTCCAGGGCATTGGCCGGGGGACGCGCCTCGAACGGCGCGGGACTCTCCGCGCTCGCCACCAGGGCGACGGGGCGCCCGTCACGGGCGGCGGCCTCGATCTCGTCGGTGGCGGCGCGCAGGCGGTCGCGCCAGTCGTGGGCGGCGGTGAAGCCGTTGTCGAGGATCAGGAGCAGCGGGTTCCGCCCGGAGGCGGCGCCGATGCCGGAAGGGTTCCAGACGGGGCCCGCCACCGCCAGGATCAGGCAGGCGGCGGCGAGGATGCGCAGGATCAGGAGCCAGGGCGGCGTGCGGGCCGGGGTCTCCCGCTTGGGCAGGATGTCGGCCATCAGCGCCAGCGGCGGGAAGCTGATGCGGCGCGGGCGCGGCGGCGTCACCCGCAACAGGATCCAGAGCGCAGGCAGCGCGACGAGGGCAGCGAGCGCCAGCGGAGCGGCGAAGGTGAGGGGAATCCCGAACACGCCTTGCCTTTCAGCCGAGCCCGCGCGCGGCGGCGACGAGGGTGAGGACGCGCAGCGCCGCCTCGGTCGCGGGCCGGTCGGTGCGGTGGATCGTCAGCGTCCAGCCCCGCTGCCGGGCGATCTCGGCGAGACCGTCACGGTGGGCGCCGATGCGCTGGCGATAGGCTTCGCCCCAGGCACCGGCTTCGCCGATGTCGAGGCTGGTGTTGCCCTGCGGGTCGTGCAGCACGGCCTGCCCCGTGAAGGGGAAGGTCTCTTCCACGGGGTCGACCACGACCACGAGATGGCCGTGGGTGCCGCGGGCCGCGATGGTCTGCACCGAGGCACGGACGGCATCGAGCGGGGTGAGGAAGTCGCTGATCAGCACCGTCTCGTCGAAACGGCCGGGGCTCGCCGGCGGCGGCAGATCCTGATTCAGCCCGGCGCGATCGTTGACGAGCGACTGGGCCAGGGTCTCGACGATGCCGCGGGCGGCGCTCGACCGGGTGAGGCCGAGGAGCCCCACCCGCTCGCCGCCATCGACGAAGGTGTCGGCCAGCGCGAGACCCAGCACCAGGGCCCGCTCGACCTTGGAGGTCTGGGCCAAGTCCGAGGCGAAGCCCATGGAGGCGGAGCGGTCGATCCAGATCCAGATGTTGTGGGCGGCCTCCCATTCGCGCTCGCGCACGTAGAGCCGATCGTCCCGGGCCGAGCGGCGCCAGTCGATCCGCGCGGCGGCCTCCCCGGTGACGAAGGGGCGAAACTGCCAGAAGCTCTCGCCCGGCCCGGCCCGGCGCCGACCGTGCAGGCCATGAGCCAGGGTGCCGGAGACGCGCCGGGATTCGAGTACGAGGCGCGGCATGCGCCCGGCGAGGTCGAGGGCCCCGCCGGTCTCGGGCCGCCCGGGGCGGCGGCTCTCGGCCTCGACGAGCCGGGTGGAGGCCATGGGGTCCGTTCCGTCAGAGCTTGGCGACGAGCTGGCCGATCAGGCCGGTCACGCTCTCGCCGTCGGCGCGGGCCGCGAAGGTGACGGCCATGCGGTGCTTGAGCACCGGCTCGGCGAGCGCCTTCACGTCGGCGACGGAGGGGGCGACGCGGCCCTCGATCAGGGCGCGGGCGCGCACGGCGAGCGTCAGCGCCTGGCTGGCGCGGGGGCCGGGACCCCACAGCAGTTTCTTGGCCACGCTCGGATCGCCGCCCTCCGGACGGGCGGAGCGGACGAGGTCGAGAATCGCGTCGACCACGGCGTCGCCCACCGGCAGGCGCCGCACGAGGCGCTGCGCGGTCAGCAGTTGCTCGGTGGTCATCACGGTCCGGGCCTTGGCGTCCTCGACGCCGGTCGTCTCGATCAGGATGCGGCGCTCGGCGGCGCGGTCGGGATAGCCGACATCGATCTCCAGCAGGAAGCGGTCGAGCTGCGCCTCGGGCAGCGGATAGGTGCCCTCCTGCTCGATCGGGTTCTGGGTCGCCAGCACGTGGAAGGGGCGCGGCAGGTCGTGCCGCTCGCCCGCCACCGAGACGAAATGCTCCTGCATGGCCTGGAGCAAGGCCGATTGCGTCCGCGGGCTGGCGCGGTTGATCTCGTCGGCCATCAGCAGCTGCGTGAAGACCGGCCCCTTCACGAAGCGGAAGGAGCGGCGGCGCTCGGCATCCTCGTCGAGGATTTCGGTGCCGAGGATGTCGGAGGGCATGAGATCCGGCGTGAACTGCACGCGCCGCGCATCGAGCCCGAGCACGGTGCCCAGCGTCTCGACGAGCTTGGTCTTGGCCAGTCCCGGCAGGCCGACGAGCAGGCCGTGGCCGCCGGCCAGGATCGTCACGAGGGCCAGATCGACGATCTTTTCCTGGCCGAAGATGACCCCGTGGATCGCCTCCCGCGCCTCGTGGATCGCCGACAGGCAGGTCTCGGCGGTGGCGACGATCCCGTCGTCGAGGCTCGTCGTGCTGGCCGAACCGGCGCCCTGTGCCATGCGGTCGAATCTCCGAATGCCGGGCGGCGCGGAGATCCGGGCGCCCAGGAAAGGTGCAAGTCTGGCGCCGAACCTGCATCGAACGCAAGCGCGGCGCTGCCGCGCGGCGGATGGGCGCTGGAGCCGGGACCGATCCCGTCGGGCCGGTCAGGGCTCCCGAGTCCCGTTCTGCCGCCCACGCTTTCGGCGAACCGGCGACCCACTTCGTCGGCATGCGCTCTATATGGGCCGGTCGAGACCTGAGATCAGGCGCCCCGCGACATCTTGCATCTCGCGTGGGCCGACCCGGACTTTTGGCGCGGAGGCGGAGCCCTGATGACCGACGAGGAGAGCGCGGCGTTTCCGGCCGGCTGGGAAGCCTTCACCGATCCGGGCTTCATCGCCCATGTCGGACCGGTCCATCACCGCACCATTGCGGGACGCCGCGAATTCGCGGTTCGCACCGACGAGCGGCACGGCAATCTCGTGGGCATCGTCCATGGCGGCATGCTGCTGACCTTCGCCGACCGGGCGCTCAGCATCGTGGTGCGGGAGGCCGCAAACGACGCGCCCTGCGTGACCGTCGAGATGTCGAGCCAGTTCGTCGACGCGGCCCGGATCGGCGACCTGATCGAGGTGGTCCCGGAAATCGTGCGCCAAACCTCCTCTCTCGTCTTCGTGCGCGGCACGCTGACGAGCGGCGGGCGCGCGCTCGTCGCCGTGACCGGCATCTGGAAGGTGCTGAAGGAGAAGCCCGGCCGGTAACCGGTCCCAGTGGAAGCGATCGTCGGCGAAGGACCCGGCGGCGATCGAGACCTGACGCGCAGGGCGATTGACTGCGCGGTTGGCCCGCACGCCGCAGAGGGCCTGCCGGGCCTCGGCGCCGCGTTCGAAGTGCGAGCCTCGAGGCGTTTCCCTGCGCCGGGCGCCTTGCCTATATGTCTCGGGCATGAGCGACGATGCCCCCGATCCCGCCCTCGCCCGTCTCAGCGCCGCCCTGGGTGATCTGCCCAAGCGCGGGCCGCCGCCGGTCGAACGCTGGAACCCGGAGCATTGCGGCGAGATCGACATCCGCATCGCCGCCGACGGGTCATGGTTCCACAACGGATCGGCGATCCGGCGGCCGAAGCTCGTCCGGCTGTTCGCCTCGATCCTGCGGAAGGAGCCCGACGGCTCGACCGTGCTGGTGACGCCGGTCGAGAAGGTGCGGATCCAGGTCGACGATGCGCCGTTCACCGCGGTCGAGATGGCGATCGAGGGCGAGGGCGAGGACCGCCGCATCGCCTTCCGCACCAATGTCGACGATCTCGTCGCGGCCGATGCCGCGCATCCCCTGCGCTTCGAGGACGGGGAGAGCGGTCTCAAGCCCTACATCCTCGTGCGCGGCGGCCTGACGGCCCTGGTGAGCCGAGCGCTGACCTACGACCTCGTCGACCTCGCCGAGGAGCGGGATATCGAGGGCGAGACTTGGCTCGGCCTGTGGGCCGGCGGCGCGTTCCACCGCATCGCCCCGGCCGGGGCCGCCGCATGAAGCTGCCCGAGGGGCCGGCGGAGCGCGCCGCCGCACCGACCGGCCAGGCCGAATCGATCGATCCCGCCGATTTTCGCCGCGCCGGCTTCCTGGCACGGGCGGAGGCGGGCCTCTCCCACGTGCCGCCCGGCCCCGGTGTGCCGCTTTCCAACCCCCGGGGCGACCACGACCTCGATCCCGGCGGTCCGGCCACGGCGCCGGCCGCGCCGCATCGGGATGCCGCGGTGCTGGTGCCGGTGGTCGAGCGGCCCGAGGGCATGAGCGTACTGCTGACGCGGCGCGCCGCCCATCTGCGCGACCATTCGGGGCAGATCGCCTTTCCCGGCGGCAAGGTCGATCCGGGCGACGTCTCGCCGATCGACACGGCGCTTCGCGAGGCCCGCGAGGAGATCGGTCTGCCCGCCGATGCGGTGCGCCCGCTTGGCTATCTCGATCCGTATCTCTCGGCGACGGGCTTCCTCGTGGTGCCGGTGGTCGGCCTCGTGGCACCGGACGCCGCCCTCACCCTCAACCGCGACGAGGTGGACCTCGCCTTCGAGGTGCCGCTCGGCCTGTTGATGGACCCGGCGCGGCATCTCGTCCGGTCGCGGGCATGGCAGGGCCGGACGCGTTACTTCTATGCCATCCCGCACGGGGAACACTTGATCTGGGGTGTCACGGCGGGGATCGTGCATAACCTCTACGAGCGCCTCTACGCCTGACGGACGGCCCCGACACCTGACAAAAAGAAACCGATGCTGCGCCTCGTCCTCGAACAGGTCGCCCTGTTCTCCCTGCCCTTCGTCCTCTTCGCCGGATGGCTGCTTCTCGCCCGCCGCTCGCCCCTCGACGGGGCCGAGTGGAGGCCGCAATGGACCCGCCTCGTTCTCGCCGGGCTGTTCGTCGTGGTGGCCTCGCTGCTGATGGCCGGGCTGACGGGGGAGCGCCACGCCGAGGGCTACGTGCCGCCGCGCTACGAGAACGGGCGCTTGGTGCCGGGCCACTTCCAGTGACGGCGCTGCCGCCCGGCCTCGATCCCGACGGCCCGGCCCGGCTTCTCGCCCGCGACGGCGTACAAGCCTGCCTCGCCGCCCTGGCCATGCCCGGTGAGGAGACCCGCCTCGTCGGCGGCTGCGTGCGCGACGCGCTGCTCGGGCGGATGGTGAGCGACATCGACCTCGCCACCACGCTCCTGCCGCAGACCGTGATCGAGCGGGCCCGCAGGGCCGGGCTCAAGGCGGTGCCGACGGGGATCGAGCACGGCACCGTCACCCTGGTGGTGGAGGGCGAGCCGCACGAGGTCACGACCCTGCGCGAGGATGTCGAGACCGACGGGCGCCACGCCGTGGTCCGGTTCGGCCACGACTTCGCGCGGGATGCGGAGCGGCGGGACTTCACCATCAACGCGCTGTCGCTCTCGGCGGACGGGCGGCTCCACGACACGACCGGGGGCGTGGCCGATCTGGCCGAGGGCCGCGTGCGCTTCATCGGCGAGGCCGCCACCCGCCTGCGCGAGGATGCCCTGCGGCTCCTGCGCTTCTTCCGCTTCCATGCCCGCTACGGGGCCGGCGCGCCCGATCCGGAGGGGCTCGCGGCGGCCATCGCGGCGCGCGACAGCCTCGACCGGCTGTCGCGGGAGCGGGTGCGGGCCGAGTTCCTCAAGCTGTTGCTCGCCCCCCGCGCCGTCGAGGCCGTTGCGACCTTGAGCGAGACGGGTCTGCTCCTGCGGATCACCGGCGGTGTCGGTGACATCGGCCGGCTCGCACGGGCCGAACCGGATGCGGTCATCCGCCTCGGGGCACTGGCCGTACTGACGCGGGACGATGCCGATCGGCTCCAGGAGAGGCTGCGCCTGTCCAAGGCCGAGCATGCCGATCTCACTGCTTACGCCGACGCTCTCGTCGCGCTTCGGGCCCGATCCGCCCTCGACGCGGCGGAGGTGCCGGCCCTCGTCGCCGAATACGGTGCCGTTCCCTCACGGGCCGTGCTGCGCATCCTCGACGGCGAGCCGCGCCCGCTCGTGACGCCGGGCGCCCGGATCGCCCTCGACCGGATCGCCCAGGCCGGCACGCGGCCGATCCTACCGGTGACCGGAGCCGATCTCGTGGCGCGGGGCGTCCCGCCGGGCCCGGGCGTGGGGGTGGCCCTGCGCGCGGCGCGGAGCCGTTGGCTGGCCGAGGGCTGCCCCGACGACGCGGCGGCCCGGGACCGGCTCATCGCGCACGCGCTGTCGGCCATCGACGCGCCGTCCCCCCTCCCCCGTGACGCGGCGCAGGGGCAAGGGTGAGAGGCGGAGGGTCGTGCGGCGGGCATCGTGGAAACCTGCCCGCAGGAGGACGCCACGGCGCGAACCCCGAAAATGCTAAGGGCGCCGGTTTCCCGGCGCCCTCGGCAACATCGATCGTGCGCGTGGATCAGAGGTTCAGCGTGAAGCGGGCTTCGCGCAGCTGGACGATCTGGCTGTTAAGCTCCTCGCGCTTGGCCGGATCCTGCGTGGCGTCGCGGGCCATCTCGGCGGCCTCGATCTCCTGATCGATCGTCGCCGGGCTGATCTCTTCGATCGGCGCGGCGCGCTCGGCCAGCACCGTCACGGCCTTCGGGCCGATATCGGCGAAACCGCCCTGAACGTAGATGCGCTTGCCGGCGCCGGAGTGCTCGGTGACTGTGATGACCCCGACCTTGAGAGAGGTGATGACCGGCGCGTGGCCCGGCAGCACGGTCATCTCACCCTCGGAACCGGGCAGCTGCACCGCCTCGACCTGGCCGGAATACAGCGTCCGCTCGGGGCCGACGAAATCGAACTGGAAGGTGGCCATGCGTCAGGTGTCCGCGAGAGGTTGAGCGGCGCGCGCGTCCGAGGACCCGCGCGCCTCCGAAGGGGAAAGTCGCCCGCTTACGCGGCGAGCTTCTTGGCCTTCTCCTGGGCCTCCTCGATGGAGCCGACCATGTAGAAGGCGGCCTCCGGCAGGTCGTCGTACTTGCCCTCGACCAGACCCTTGAAGCCCTTGATCGTGTCCTCGAGCGCCACGAGCTTGCCCGGCGAGCCGGTGAACACCTCGGCGACGTGGAACGGCTGCGACAGGAAGCGCTCGATCTTGCGGGCGCGGGCCACCGTCAGCTTATCCTCCTCGGACAGCTCGTCCATGCCCAGGATCGCGATGATGTCCTGGAGCGACTTGTAGCGCTGCAGCGTCTGCTGGACGCGGCGGGCGACGTCGTAATGCTCCTCGCCGAGGATCGCCGGCGAGAGCATACGCGAGGTCGAGTCAAGCGGGTCCACGGCCGGGTAGATGCCCTTCTCGGCGATGGAGCGCGACAGCACCGTCGTGGCGTCGAGGTGGGCGAAGGAAGTGGCCGGAGCCGGGTCGGTCAGATCGTCCGCCGGCACGTAGATCGCCTGCACCGAGGTGATCGAGCCCTTGGTCGTGGTGGTGATGCGCTCCTGCAGGGCGCCCATGTCGGTGGCGAGCGTCGGCTGATAGCCCACCGCCGACGGGATGCGGCCGAGCAGCGCCGACACCTCGGAGCCCGCCTGGGTGAAGCGGAAGATGTTGTCGACGAAGAACAGCACGTCCTGGCCCTCGTCGCGGAACTGCTCGGCGATGGTCAGGCCGGTCAGGGCGACGCGGGAGCGGGCGCCGGGCGACTCGTTCATCTGGCCGTAGACCAGCGCGCACTTGGAGCCTTCGGCCGAGCCGCCGTTCTCCTTCGGGTTCTTGTTGACGTTGGACTCGATCATCTCGTGGTAGAGATCGTTGCCCTCGCGGGTCCGCTCGCCGACGCCGGCGAAGACCGAGTAGCCCGAGTGGGCCTTCGCGATGTTGTTGATCAGCTCCATGATCAGCACGGTCTTGCCGACGCCGGCGCCGCCGAACAGGCCGATCTTACCGCCCTTGGCGTAGGGAGCCAGCAGGTCCACGACCTTGATGCCGGTGACGAGGATCTGCGCCTCGGTCGACTGCTCGTCGTAGGACGGAGCCGGCTGGTGGATGGCACGGAAGGTGTCGGCCTGGATCGGGCCGGCCTCGTCGATCGGCTCGCCGATGACGTTCATGATGCGGCCGAGGGTGTTGTGACCCACCGGCACCCGGATCGGCGCACCGGTATCCTCGACCGGCTGGCCGCGCACGAGGCCCTCGGAGGTGTCCATGGCGATGCACCGAACGGTGTTCTCGCCGAGCTGCTGGGCGACCTCGAGGACGAGGCGGTTGCCCTGGTTCTTGGTCTCCAGCGCGTTCAGGATCTCCGGCAGGTGACCCTCGAACTGCACGTCGACCACGGGGCCGATGACCTGGGTGATCTTGCCCTTGGCGTTGGTGGGGGCGGCGGTGTTGGCCATGATGCCTGTCCTTCGAATGCGTGCGGGCGCGTGTGGTGGATCAGAGCGCTTCCGCGCCCGAGATGATTTCGATGAGTTCCTTGGTGATCATGGCCTGACGCGTGCGGTTGTAGACCAGCGTCTGCTTCTTGATCATCTCGCCCGCGTTGCGGGTCGCCGAATCCATGGCGCTCATCCGGGCACCCTGCTCGGAGGCGGCGTTCTCGAGCAACGCGCGATAGACCTGGACGGTCAGGTTCTTGGGCAGCAGCGTCTCGAGGATCGCCTCCTCGGACGGCTCGAACTCCATGGCGGCGTCGGCGCCGGCGCCCGTGGTGGTCGAGCCGTCGGTCGCCGGCAACTCGGCCGGGATCAGGCGCTGGGCGGTCGGGATCTGCGAGATCACCGAGCGGAATTCCGAGTAGAACAACGTCGCGACGTCGAACTCGCCGGCATTGAAGCGGGCGACGATCTTGTCGGCGATCTCCGAGGCGAAGGCGTAATCCACCGGCTTGGTGCCGCGGATATCCATGCTCTCGATGATCCGGTCGCGGTACTGGCGGCGCAGGATGTCGAGGCCCTTCTTGCCGACGGTCATGATCTTGACCGTCTTGCCCTCGGCCTCGAGCTTGCGGACATGCTCGCGGGCAAGGCGCACGATCGAGGAATTGAAGGCGCCGCACAGGCCGCGGTCGCCGGTGCAGACCACGAGCAAGTGGACACGGTCCTGGCCGGTGCCCGAGAGCAGGCGCGGGGCGTCGACGCCGCCGATCAGGTTGCCGGCGAGATTGCCGAGCACGTTCGCCATCTTCTCGGCGTAGGGACGCCCATTCTCGGCGGCATTCTGGGCGCGCCGCAGCTTGGCGGCGGCGACCATCTGCATCGCCTTGGTGATCTTCTGCGTCGCCTTCACCGAGGTGATGCGATTCCGCAGATCCTTCAAGCTAGGCATCGAGGGGCGTCCGGGTCCGTTCGGAAGGGCCTCTCCTCTCCCTCAGGGGAGAGGAGCCGATGGGGGTGTCGTCCGGGACGGCAAGCCTGACGGGCCGCCGTCCCCAATCCCCTCCCGCGGGAAGGGATCCGTGCCGTCCGCGAGGGCGTCAGCCCTCGAGGGACTTGGCGACGCTTTCGACGACGCTCTTCAGCTTGTTCGCGTTCTCGTCGGACAGGTCCTTCGAGTCGCGGATCGCGTTCAGCAGGTCGGCATGCTTGGAGCGCAGCGTGCCGAGCAGCTGATCCTCAAAGGCACGGACCTTCGGCAGCGGGAGCTTGTCGAGGTAGCCGTTGACGCCGGCGTAGATCACCGCAACCTGCTCTTCCATCTTCAGCGGCGAGAATTGCGGCTGCTTCAGGAGCTCGGTGAGGCGCGAACCGCGGTTGAGCAGGCGCTGGGTCGAGGCGTCGAGATCGGAGCCGAACTGCGCGAAGGCCGCCATCTCGCGGTACTGCGCCAGCTCGCCCTTGATCTTGCCGGCGACCTTTTTCATCGCCTTGGTCTGGGCCGAGGAGCCCACCCGCGACACCGAGAGGCCGACGTTCACCGCCGGGCGGATGCCCTGGTAGAACAGGTCGGTCTCGAGAAAGATCTGACCGTCGGTGATCGAGATCACGTTGGTCGGGATGTAGGCCGACACGTCATTGGCCTGGGTCTCGATGACCGGCAGCGCGGTGAGCGAACCCTTGCCGGCGGCATCGCCCATCTTGGCGGCGCGCTCGAGCAGGCGGCTGTGGAGGTAGAACACGTCGCCCGGATAGGCCTCGCGGCCCGGCGGGCGGCGCAGGAGCAGCGACATCTGGCGGTAGGCGACGGCCTGCTTCGACAGGTCGTCATAGACGATCACGGCATGCATGCCGTTGTCGCGGAAATACTCGCCCATGGCGCAGCCGGAGAACGGCGCGATGAACTGCATCGGCGCGGCGTCGGAGGCGGTGGCGGCGATGACGATGGAGTATTCCATCGCGCCCTGGTCCTCGAGCACCTTCACGAACTGGGCCACCGTCGAGCGCTTCTGGCCGATGGCGACGTAGACGCAGTAGAGCTTGGCGTTCTCGTCCGAACCGGCATGGGCCGGCTTCTGGTTGAGGATGGTGTCGAGAGCGATGGCGGTCTTGCCGGTCTGGCGGTCGCCGATGATCAGCTCGCGCTGGCCACGGCCGACCGGGATGAGGGCGTCGATCGCCTTGAGGCCGGTGGCCATCGGCTCGTGCACCGACTTGCGCGGGATGATGCCCGGCGCCTTCACGTCGACGCGGCGACGCTCGGTCGACTGGATCGGGCCCTTGCCGTCGATCGGGTTGCCGAGGCCGTCGACCACGCGGCCGAGCAGACCCTTGCCCACCGGTACGTCCACGATGGCGCCGGTGCGCTTGACGGTCTGGCCTTCCTTGATCTCGCGGTCGGAACCGAAGATCACGACGCCGACATTGTCCTGCTCGAGGTTGAGGGCCATGCCGCGCACGCCCGACTCGAACTCGACCATCTCACCGGCCTGGACGTTGTCGAGGCCGTAGACGCGGGCGATGCCGTCGCCGACCGCGAGCACCTGCCCGACTTCCGTGACTTCGGCCTCCTCGCCGAAATTCTTGATCTGCTCTTTCAGGATCGCGGAGATCTCGGCGGCGCGGATGTCCATCGTCGGGCCTCTTTAAGGTCGGATACGTGTCTGTTTCGTCGGATCGGGGGCTCAGCGAGGCTTGAACAGCCTCAGCGCGCTTCCCGCATGGCAAGGCGAATGTTGTTGAGCTTGGTCCGCAGCGAGGCGTCGACCATGCGCGAGCCCATCTTCACGACGATGCCGCCGATGAGGGCCGGATCGACGTGGAGATCGATCTCGACCTCGGTCTTGGCGACATCCCGCAGGGAGCCCTTGATCTCTTCGATGATCGCGTCGGAGGGCTTCTCCGCCACGCGAACCTCGGCCCGCACGATGCCCTTGGCCTCGCGCACCTGCTCACGATAGGCGCGGATCATGTCCGGCAGGGCGAACAGGCGGCGGTTGGCGGCCGACAGCTTGATGAAGTTGGCGGCCAGCCCCGTGATGCCGGCCTTGTCGAGCAGGGCGCCGATGGCGGCCGTCTGCTGCTCGGCCGAGTAGGCCGGGCTCTTCACGAGGCGGCGGAGATCCGCGCTCTCCTTGTAGAGCGCATCGAAGGCTTCGAGATTCTTGGCGACGTCGTCGACCTGCCGCTCATCGCGGGCCAGCTCGTACAGGGCCAATGCGTAGCGACCGGCAACGCCTGCCACCAGGGGACCCTCGGAACCGTTCTGCGCCACCCGTCGCTCTCTCTTGTCCTTGCCCGCCGCTCTTCAGCCCGCTCCCGCCCGCGACGGCAGAGGCTTCAGGACCGTGGGGATTGGAATGGCGCCGGGCACGGAAGGCCCTAGTGGGTCTCCCCGCGGCGCGGCTGTCGCCTAGCATGGGCTCCGGGGGTGCGCAAGGCGAAGTCAGGGCATGGATCGGGCGCTTCCGCGGCAGAGCCTCGATTAGCCTCGCGAGGGGACGGATCCGCCTTCGAGCACGTGCACTGACCTAATCGATCCTGATGACACCCGCGTAAGTTGATCTTCGCGTTCAACCTTGGCAGTCACGGGTTGGAGAAGATCGGAGCAGTCGGGGACGGATGGGGAAGCGCCGCGGGGTCCGGATCGTCGATCTGCACCTCGGCCCGCTCCCGATCGACCTCGTCAATGCCACGCTCGAACTGGACCTGGAGCCGGGTCCCGTTCTGTTGAGCCGGGGTGCCCAGAAGCACGCGCTCTCCTCGCACCCGGTGGAGTACCCGATCTGCCTACCGCACGTCGCGGCCGTCGTCGCCGAACCGCTCTACATCGGCGACGATCTCCGAAATCCGGGTCGGATCGAGCTGATCGGCCGGGTGCCGGCCATCGGTGCCTTCCTGCTCGTCGCCGTGACGATCGAACGGGACGTCGCGGGGCGCTACAATGTGTGCAGCTTCTATCCGATCAGCGACAAGAAGATTCAGCCGCGGCGGGAGCGCGGCTTCCTGCGCGTCGCCGTGCGACGGCGCTGAAACACGTCGGGGGTCCCGGTATCCCGGAACCCCCGATGCGAACGCGGCTCACGGACACCTGCCGGGATGCCCACTTCCGGATCTCTTCACCCGAACCGCTCGGCGGCTCGCGCTACTTTGCCCACTCCGTGATGGCGTGGGCGTATGAGGAGGCCGTTCTCACCTCAGAACCGTGTGCCGCGCGAGGGATAGCTATGCATGCCACCAGCGGTTTCGCAAGACCGGCCGATCCGCCGTCACCGGATCAGATCCAGCCCTGCAGCTCCCGCCGCACCACGTGCTCGATCACCCGCATGCCGAGATCCGAGTCGTTGAGGCAGGGGATGAAGGCGTAGTTCTCGCCGCCGTTCTCCTCGAAATAGTGGCGGTTCTCGCCATCGAGTTCCTCCAGCGTCTCCAGGCAATCCGCGGTGAAGCCCGGGGCGACGATCGCCATGCGCTTCACGCCGGACTTGGCCAGGGCCTGCACGGTCTCGTCGGTATAGGGCTTGAGCCATTCCTCGTTGCCGAAGCGCGACTGGAAGGTCACCCGCATCTGCTCCGGGGTGTAGCCCATCGCCTCGCGGATCAGGCGGCCGGTCTTGAGGCACTGGCAATGGTAGGGGTCGCCCTTGAGCAGATAGCTCTTGGGCACGCCGTGGAAGGAGGTCAGGATCACCTCCGGCACGAAATCGAGCTTGGCCAAGCCCTCGCGGATCGAATCCGCCATGGCTTGGATGTAGACGGGATCGTCGTGGTAGGGCGGCGAGACCCGCACGGTCGGCTGCCAGCGCATCTGCATCAGGGCCTTGAAGGCCTGGTCGCAGGCGGTGGCCGAGGTCGCCGCTGCGTATTGCGGATAGAGCGGCACCAGCAGGATGCGGTCGCAGCCCTCGTCGAGCAGGGCCTGGATGCGGACCGACACCTCGGGCTTGCCGTAGCGCATCGCCCAATCGACCAGCACCGTGTCGCCCATCGCCGCCTGGAGCTTCTCGCACTGGCCGCGGGTGATGGTCTTGAGCGGGCCCTCGTCCCGCTCGTTGTTCCAGATGCTGGCGTAGTCGCGGCCCTTCGGCCCCGGGCGCTTCGTCAGGATGATGAGGTTGAGGAGCGGCCACCAGATCAGGCGCGGCACCTCGATGACCCGACGGTCAGAGAGGAATTCCTTGAGGTACCGGCGCATCGGCCAGTAGCTCGTGCCCTCGGGCGTGCCGAGATTCATCAGGAGCACGCCGACGCGGCCGGTCCGTACGGCCGGATGGTCGGGCGGCAGGGCGGTGGGCGCGACCCGCACGGGCTCGCGCAGCAGGGTTTGGGGTTCGACGCGTTCGTTCATCGGGCTTCCGGTCACGGGCATACCGCCTCCGTCGACGCAGGGCCGTCCGAGGCCAGAGCGATCAGGTTGTGCGGTCCCGCCGTTCGATCTAGAGCAGGCGACCATCCAAGACCACGAATGTCAGTTCGCGCGTCTTGGGGCGAAGAGAGACGGAGAATGTGGCGAACCCTTCGCCCGAAATCGCTCCGGAGGCCAGCGCGACATGCAGTCCCCCCGCTACTTCCTGCAGCACTTCGTGCCCTTTACCGGCTACCCGTACAAGGGTGCGGCGGCGGCGTGCAATCTGTGCGGATCGCGCGAGGCCATCTCCGTCGCCGAGACCGACCGGCGGCTCAAGACCCTGCGCTCGATCGCCTGCACCCAGTGCGGCCTGATCCGCACCGATCCGATGCCGACGCCGGAGGAGCTGGCCGAGTACTACGCCACCGCCTACCGGGCCGATTACCAGCTCGCCTTCGCCGGCGGCCCGCCGCGGCACCACCTCAACCGCTCCGCCCGCGAGGCGGTCTTCCGCGCCGACCTGCTGGCCCCCAAGCTCACGCCCGGCGCGCGGCTCCTCGATTTCGGGTCGGGCTCCGGCGAATTCCTGGCCGAGGCGAAGAAGCGCGGCTGCACGGTGATCGGCGTCGAGCCAGGCCAGGACTACGCGACCTATGCCCGCGGGCAGCACGGCATTGAGGTCCTGGCCGAGGCGGAGGACCCCGATCGCTTCCCGGCCGGACATTTCGACGTGATCTCCACGCATCACGTGCTGGAGCACCTGCGCAACCCCGCCGAGACGATGGAGCGGCTGAGCCGCTGGCTGAAGCCCGACGGCATTCTCTACGCGGCGGTGCCGAACATGGCCGCCACCGCCAAGCCGCCGCACGAGCGATTCCACTTCGCCCATGTCCACGGCTACGTGCGCGAAACCTTCGATCTCCTCGCCCGCCGTGCCGGCCTCGTGCCGCATACCGAGTACTGGCGCGAGGACACCACGGTGGTCTACCGCAAGACCGACGCGCCGCCCGTGCCGCTTCAGAATCCCGGCCTCGCCCAGCGTCTGGCCGTCGAACTGAAGCCGATGTCGGCGGGCCTGTTCCTGGCCTCGGGCGCCTGGATCTGGCCGGCCCTGCGGCGCAACGCCAAGGCGGTACGGGACGGGCTCGCCCGGCGCTGAGGCGCCGATGCGATCCGATCGGGCGACCCGCCACCCCACCCGCCGCACCACCGTGGCGGGGCTCGGGGCGAGTATCGGCGCAGGCCTGATCGCGGCCGGTACGGCGCGGGCCGCCACGCCGACCTTCACCCTGCTCCTCGTCAACGACATCTACGCCATGGGTGAGGCCGAGGGCCGCGGCGGCTTCGCCCGGCTCAACGCCGTGGTGAAGGCCGAGCGGGCCCGCGGCGTGCCGCTGCTCTACGCCCATGCGGGGGATTGCTTCTCGCCCTCGCTGATGTCTGGCTTCGACAAGGGCGCCCATATCGTGGCGCTCCACAATCTCGCGCCCCCGGACATCTTCGTGCCGGGCAATCACGAATTCGATTTCGGCCCCGGGATCTTCGCCGAGCGGCTGGCCGAGGCGCGCTTCCCGTTCTTCGCCGCCAACCTCCGCGACGGCGCGGGCCGGCCGCTGCCCGGCGTGAAGGATTCGGCGCTGATCGAACGCGGCGGCGTGCGCCTGGGTCTCGTCGGCATCGCGCTTCAATCGACCCCGGAGAAATCCCAGTCCGGAGATCTCCGCTTCGGTCCGGAGATCGAGACGCTCGCCGCCCAGGCGCAGAGTCTGCGCGCGGCGGGCGCCCAGATGATCATCGGCGTCTGCCACACCGCGCGGGCAACCGACGACGCGATCCTGCGCGCCCGCATCGTCGACATCCTGCTCTCGGGCCACGACCACGATCTCGTGGTGCGCGACGACGGGCAGGCGGTGCTGGTCGAGTCGAGTCACGATGCCCATTACGTCACGGCGGTGGACGTCTTCGTCACCTCCGCCGGCGACGGCCCCCTGCGCTGGCGCGCGGCCTTCCGCGTGCACGACACCGCTCAGGTGACGCCCGATCCCGAGACCGCCGCGCTGGTGGCACGCCTCGAAGGGGATCTGTCGCGGGAACTCGACGTGGCGCTCGGCACGACCCTGGCGCCCTTCGACAGCCGCGTCGCCAGCGTGCGGTCGCGGGAGGCGAGCTTCGGCAGCCTCGTGGCGGATGCCGTGCGGATGAGCACCGGTGCCGAGATCGGCCTGATGAACGGCGGGGGCATCCGCGGCGACCGGCTCTACCCGGCGGGCGCGGCGATCACCCGGCGCGACATCCTGAGCGAATTGCCCTTTGGCAACACCGTGGTGCTGGTGGCGCTCGATGGGGCGACCGTGCGCGCGGCCCTGGAGAACGGCTATCGCGATCTCGGCCGCGCGTCTGGCCGCTTCCTCCATGTCTCCGGCCTGACCGTGACCCTCGACGGATCGGCGCCGCCCGGCCGGCGCGTCGCCGCGGTCAGCGTGGGCGACGAACCCCTCGACGCGACGCGCACCTACCGCGTCGCCGCCAACGACTTCATGCTGCGCGGCGGCAACGATTACGGGATGCTGGCCGATGGCCGCACCCTGATCGGTGCGACGGATGGGAAACTGCTGGCCAACGCGGTGATGACCTATATCCGCGCCCAAGCCCCGCTCCCGGCGGAGACGGGGCCGCGACTCAAGGTCTTGCCGTAGAAGGTCTTTCCGTGATCGATCCGACCTCCGCCCCGGTTGCGGCCGCGCTGGCCGCCTTCCGCGCGAGCGGTTCTCCCTGGCTCGCCCTGCCCTTTTTCCGAGAGGGGACGGCCGACGCGGTCGCGGGGGCCATCGATGCCCGCGTGGCGGCCGGTGCCCGCATCCTGCCCGACCCTTCCGCGATCTTCCGGGCGCTGACGCTGACGCCGCTTCCCGCCGTCAAGGCGGTGATCCTGGGCCAGGACCCCTATCCGACGCCGGGCGACGCCAACGGGCTCGCCTTCTCCTACGTGGGGTCGCGCCGTCTGCCGGCCTCGCTCAAGGTGATCCTCGCCGAACTGGCTCCCGACGGCGCCAAACCCGACCTCTCGACCGGCGACCTGACCCCTTGGGCGGAGCGCGGCGTGCTGCTGCTCAATTCGGCCCTGACCGTCGAGGCCGGAAAGGCGGGGGCGCATCTGCGGCTCGGCTGGTCGCAGCTCACCGACGAGGCGGTGGAGGCCGTCTCCGCCCGCGACGAGCCCACGGTGTTCCTGCTCTGGGGCGCGCAAGCCCGTGCCCGCGAGGCACTGATCGATGCGCGCCGCCACGGCATCGTCGCCTCGGGCCATCCGTCCCCGCTCAACCGCGCGCGGGACTTCCCGGGATCCCGCCCGTTCCAGCGCGCGAACGCATGGCTCGAGGACCACGGCCGGGCGCCGATCGACTGGCGCCTCGGCTGAAATAGATGAACCCTTCGCACATGCGAAAAGCCCCGCCACAGGGGCGGGGCTGATCGGACAACGGTGCCTTCGGGTTTACGCGGCGCGGCGAGCGGCCTCGGCGGCGGCGTTCTCGTTGGCCGGGGCGTAGGTCGCGGCGGGAGCCGGGGTTGCGCTGTGGGTCGCCTGCAGGCTGGTCAGCTCGCCAGCGGAGGCGTGGACCCCACCCTCACCGCCGAAGCGGTCGGCAAGCAGCACGACGAGAGCGACGTTGGCGACGGCGGCGGTGAGAACCAGGAGAGCGATCATCGGGGCAGATCCGTGTTTGGGTGCGTTGCGTTGAAGCCTATATCGCACTGCACACTGGGATTTGGTATGCCACATGCCGAAAACCCGACATTCCGCCAATGCATACCTTATGGCCGTTTGACCGGGATTAAGCTGCCTTCCGACCTGTTTCATGATCGCGGGATGCCGAAGGCCGATCGACCCCACGGCATCCCTTCGTAGGGGACGGCACCGCCCGATGATGATGCCGTCCGTGACCTGAAGGCCCCTCGCCTTAGGGCTTCTTCGTCTCGCCGGCGGGCGGCGTAGCGGCGGGCGCCGCGTCGGTGCGCTCGACCTTGGCCGCCTCGCGCAGGCGAATGATCGTATCCTGCTGCGCCTTGCGGGTCAGGTACTGGTCGATCTGCTCTTTCATCTCGTCGAAGCTCGGCACCGGCTTCACCCGCTTCTCCTCGACGCGCAGCACGTGCCAGCCGAACTGGGTCTTGACCGGGTCGGACACCTGTCCCGGCGCGAGCTTGAAGGCGGCTTCGGCGAAGGGCTTCACCATCCGGTCCTTGGTGAAGAAACCGAGATCACCGCCCTCCGTCTTGGAGCCCGGATCCTTGGAGACCTCACCGGCGATCTTGGCGAAATCCTCGCCGCCCTTCACCCGCGCGGCGATCTTCTTGGCCTCGTCCTCGCTCTCGACGAGGATGTGGCGGGCGCGCACCTCTTCCTCGGGCTTCATCGACTTCACGGTCTGGTCGTAGAGCGCCTTGGCGGCCTCCGGCGTGACCGACTTCTTGGTCTCGCGCTCGAGATATTCGTCGAGTAGCAGCTTGTCGCGGAAATAGGCGAGCTTGCGCTTGAAGTCCGGGCTGTCGCCGACCTTGGCGGCTTCCGCCGCCTGCGCGCCGACCTTGAGATCGACCATGTAATCGACGAGCAGATTCTTCTTGGCGGCCTCGTCCACGCCGGGCAGCGACAGGGCCGGATCCTCGGCGGCCAGGGCGAGATCGGCGCCCGTGATCGGCTGACCGTTCACCTTGGCGACCACCGCGTCGGGGGCGGGCGCGGCGGCTGCCGACTCGGCCGCGCCTTGCGAAGACGTGCCTGGGGCCGCGCCCTGCGCGTGCGCCAGCGACGGCAGCGCCAGGAGGAGGGCGGCGGCGCTCACGCGCCGGAGAAGGGTCGGGATCGTCATCGGGAACGGCTCGTCCTTGGGCGAGGCCGCCGCGGGCCGGCATCTTCCGGCCGGTCTTCGCGCGGGGCTTGATCTTTCGGCACGCGGCGGCTGCCGCAGCGCGCCAGAGGTGGAACCTCTTCCGGTCAAAGGCAAGCGTGGCAGGACACCCGCGCGCGGTCTCGTGACACCGCGGGCTTTTTCGGCCGGGCCCGGCATCGGCGCGTCGGCCGGTCCATTTCAGACCTCACGACGACTCTTCAGCTTCGCCCCGTCACTTCCGGATGCGGGACGCCCTATTTACCTCTATAAGCCCGCCCAACGCGAGGCCGGCGGCGTTCTGACGGAACGCCGCCGCGCGACTTTTTTCAGGACCGTAGGTTCACGATGCTCGGTGCCCTCAAGAAGATTTTCGGCTCGTCCAACGACCGTCGAGTGAAGGGTTTTCGCCCGCGCGTCGCCGCGATCAATGCCCTGGAGCCCGAACTCGCCGCGCTCTCCGACGAGCAGCTGCGTGCCCGGACGCAGGCCTTCCGCGACCAGCTCGCCGCCGGCACGCGCCTCGACGACCTGCTCGTGCCCGCCTTCGCCACGGTCCGCGAGGCGGCCAAGCGCGTCCTCGGGCAGCGCCATTTCGACGTGCAGATGATCGGCGGCATGGTGCTTCACGAATCCGGCATCTCGGAGATGAAAACCGGCGAGGGCAAGACGCTGGTGGCCACGCTTCCGGTCTATCTCAATGCGCTGGAGGGCAAGGGCGTCCACGTCGTCACGGTCAACGACTACCTCGCCTCCCGCGACGCGGAGTGGATGGGCCGGGTCTACCGCTTCCTCGGCATGAGCGTCGGCACCATCGTCCACGGACTCGATGATACGCAGCGCAAGGACGCCTATGCCTGCGACATCACCTACGGCACCAACAACGAATTCGGCTTCGACTATCTTCGCGACAACATGAAGTACGAGCTGTCGCAGATGGCGCAGCGCGGGCACCACTTCGCCATCGTCGACGAGGTCGATTCCATCCTGATCGACGAGGCGCGCACGCCGCTCATCATCTCCGGCCCGGTCGACGACCGCTCGGAACTCTACGTCGCCGTCGACGCGATCATGCCGCAGCTGGTCGCGGAGCATTACGACCTCGACGAGAAGCAGCGCCAGGTCTCGCTGACGGAGGCCGGCAACGAGTTCATCGAGGAGGCCCTGCGCGAGGCCGGCCTTCTCAAGGAGGGCGACCTCTACGACGCCCACAACGTCACCCTCGTCCACCACGTGAACCAGGCCCTGCGCGCCCACACCCTGTTCACGCTCGACAAGGATTACATCGTCAAGAACGACGAAGTCGTGATCATCGACGAGTTCACCGGCCGCATGATGCAGGGCCGGCGCTACTCGGAAGGTCTGCACCAGGCGCTCGAGGCCAAGGAGCGGGTGACGATCCAGCCCGAGAACCAGACCCTCGCCTCGATCACCTTCCAGAACTACTTCCGCCTCTACAAGAAGCTCGCCGGCATGACCGGCACCGCCTCGACCGAGGCGGACGAGTTCGCCGAAATTTACAAGCTCGACGTGGTCGAGATCCCGACCAACAAGGAGATCGAGCGCGTCGACGAGGACGACGAGGTCTACCGTACCGTCGAGGAGAAGTTCGACGCGATCATCAAGGAGATCGACAAGGCGCATAGCCGCCTTCAGCCGGTCCTCGTCGGCACCGGCTCGATCGAGAAGTCGGAAGTGCTGGCCGACCTCCTGCGCAAGGCCGGCTACAAGGCCCTCGATTATTCCGACCCGAACGCCCTCACCGACGTCTACGCCGCCGCCCGTGAGAACCGGGTGACTAAGCGCTTCGCCGTGCTGAACGCCCGCTTCCACGAGCAGGAGGCCTACATCGTGGCCGAGGCCGGCGTGCCGGGCGCCATCACCATCGCGACCAACATGGCCGGCCGCGGCACCGACATCAAACTCGGCGGCAATCTCGAGATGCGCATCGAGAAGGAACTCGGCGGATTGGCCGAGGGCCCCGAGCGCGATGCGGCGATCGAGGCGCTCAAGAAGGAGATCGCCGAGAACCGCGAGAAGGTGCTGGCCTCGGGCGAGCCGGCCGATCCGGAGGCGGGCCGCAAGAAGGCGCTGCCGGGCGGCCTCTACATCCTCGGCACCGAGCGCCACGAGTCGCGGCGCATCGACAACCAGCTTCGCGGCCGCTCCGGCCGCCAGGGCGATCCGGGTCGCTCGAAATTCTACCTGTCCCTCAAGGACGACCTGATGCGCATCTTCGGCTCGGACCGGATGGACGGGATGCTCACCCGCCTCGGCCTGGAGCAGGGCGAGGCGATCATCCATCCCTGGATCAACAAGGCGATCGAGAAGGCGCAGCAGAAGGTCGAGGCGCGCAACTTCGACATGCGCAAGAACGTGCTCAAGTACGACAACGTCATGAACGACCAGCGCAAGGTCGTGTTCGAGCAGCGCCGGGACCTGATGGGCCAGGACAGCGTGCGCGAGACCGTCGACGAGATGCGCCACGGCGTCATCGACGACGTGGTCGCCGTCCACATCCCCGAGAACGCCTATGCCGAGCAGTGGGACGTGGCGGGGCTGAAGGAGCGCAGCCTGGATCTGCTCAATCTCGACCTTCCCGTCGAGGAATGGGCCAAGGAAGAGGGCATCGCCGACGAGGAGATCCGGGAGCGTCTGAAGAAGGCCTCCGACGCCTCCTACGAGGCCCGCGTCGAGAAGAACACGCCCGACGTCATGGCCTATATCGAGAAGCAGGTGGTGCTCCAGACCCTCGACCACCTGTGGCGCGAGCATCTCGTGACGCTCGACCACCTGCGGCAGGTGATCGGTTGGCGCGGCTTCGCCCAGCGCGATCCGCTCAACGAGTACAAGTCGGAGGCGTTCGAACTCTTCAACGGCCTCGTCACGGCGCTCCGCGAGCAGGTGACGGCGCAGCTCGCCCGCGTCGAAATCCTCTATCAGGAGCCCGACGCGCAGGCCGGCGGCGCCTTCGAACAGGCCGGCTTCGGCGGGGCGCAGGCCCTGCCGATGTTCGAGGAGCATCGCGACCCGGCCACCGGCCGCAACGAGATGGATTTCGACGGCACCGGCAGCGATGGCGGCGCGGGCCCGGCCTACGGCTACGCCGCCCGCGAATTGTCGGCGGACGCGGCGGTGTTGGAGCGCGACCCGACCGACACCTCGACCTGGGGCAAGGTCGGCCGCAACGAACTCTGCCCCTGCGGCTCGGGCAAGAAGTTCAAGCATTGCCACGGCCGCTTCGCCAGCGAGACCGGCGAGGCCTGAGGCCGGGATGGCGGGCGAGGGGACGGGTGACCGGGCGGACGAGGCCGTCGTCTACGCGCTGGAGCCGAATCTCGGCGCGGTCGAGTTTCAGGCGGTGCTCGTCGCCTCCGGCCTCGCCCCGCGCCGCCCGGCCGAATCCCTCGACCGGCTCGGCCGGATGCTCGCGGGCTCCGACCTGATCGTCACCGCCCGTCTCGGCGGGCGCCTCGTCGGCGTCGCCCGCACGCTGACCGACTTCGCGTTCTGCGCCTACCTGTCCGACCTCGCGGTTGCCCGCGACGTGCAGGGCCTCGGCATCGGCCAAACGCTGATCGCGGAGACGCGCCGGGCGGCGGGCGCGGAGGCGAGCGTGCTGCTCACCGCCGCGCCGGGCGTCGAGGCCTATTACGACAAGATCGGCATGCCACGGGTGGCGCACGCCTTCCGCTATGACCGGGGGGCGTGAGGGTCTCATTCACCGGCCGCGACGAGGCCAAATCGGGACCAAGTCCAACCATCTCCCATCCACTCCCCTCATCCTGAGGTGCGACGCGAAGCGGAGCCTCGAAGGAGGCCTCCAGCCTGCCGCGCGATCCCTGGAGCCCTCCTTCGAGGCTGCTTCGCAGCACCTCAGGATGAGGGGGTTTGGTCGGAGCGACCGGCAGCCATCGTGATGAGACCGGATTCCGCCGAACCCTTGGGGCCCTTCGTCCGCACCGTACCCCTCACCCTCACCGGCCGAGGCGAGCGCCTGCGCGCGAGCTTGGCGCTGGCCGCCGCTTCCCTGGATTGGCTCGACGCGAACCGCGAGACATTCCTGCATCCGGACGAGGCGGCGCTCGTCACCGACCGGCTGCATGCCCGCCGCCGTCACGGCCTGCTCGCCGGGCGCTTCGCGGCCAAGCAGGCGCTGGCGCGGCTCCATCCCGAGATCGACCCGCGGGCGCTGGCGATCCGGCCCGGCGTGCTGGAACAGCCGGTCCTGTCGGGGGAAGGTCTGCGCAATCTCGGCGTCAGCCTGTCCCATGCCGGGCCGGTGGCGCTGGCGGTCGCCTTTCCCGAGGGCTGCCCGATGGGGATCGACCTCGAATGGGTGCGCGCCGACGCCGTCCCCGTGCTGGCAAGCCAGATGACGGAGGCCGAACGGCGGATGGCCCCCCGCCTCGACGGGTCGGAGGCCGAGGGGCTGATGCGGCTCTGGTGCCTGAAGGAGGCCCTGTCCAAGGCCCTGCGCTGCGGCCTGACCGTTCCCATGGACCTGCTGGCCGTGGCCGGCATCGCGCCCGATCCGCTCGGGCTCTCGGTCACCTTCGCCCATTTCGCCCAGTATCAGGGGATCAGCCTCCTGGCCGGCGAGCTGGCGAGCGCGCTGGTGCTGCCGCGAACCGTCACGCTCACGGTCGAGGCGGCGGACCGGGCGACGTGGCACGACGCGCTCGCCGTGGCCGCGGCGGAATGGCGGGAGGCCGGAAACCGGTGACGATGTGGCGCCCGCCCCAACAGATCCGCGCCACGGTGATCGGGCTGGCATGGCGCGGCGACCGGTTGCTGGCCGCGGAGGTGCGCGACGATGGCGGCCGCCTCATGGGCGTGCGTCCCCTGGGCGGCGGCATCGCCTTCGGCGAGACCCGCGAACAGGCCCTCATTCGGGAGTTCCAAGAGGAACTCGGCTGCGACGTGACGATCACCGGCCCCTGGTCGGTCTTCGAGAACATCTTTCGCCATGAAGGTGCGCTCGGCCACGAGATCGTGTTCGCGGCCGATCTCCGGCTCCACGACGCGACCCTCTACGAGCGCGACGTCATTCTGTTCCGCGAGGATGACGGCGCGCCCTGCACGGCGCGCTGGTTCCGGCCCGACATCCTGGACGCGGGCGTCAGGCTCTATCCCGAGGGCCTTGCGGCCGCGCTCGAAACGCGGCCGCGATTGGGGGCTCCGACTAAGCCGTGAGTGGCCGCTCCGTCGCGGCTTTCGTCCGCCGGGCGCCCTGAACCCGGCCTCAATCTCTCCGGCTCGGCAGACTGTGGCCGAGGAAGAAGTCCAGCATCGCCCGCGAGGCGTCCGGTCCGTTCGGGTCGGTGTAGCTGCCCGTTGCGCTGCCACCGGCCCAGGCATGGCCCGCCCCCTGGATCGACCAGGACTCGACCTGCACCCGGCCGGCCTCGTCGGCGTAGCGGGTGCGCAGGTAGGAATGGCCCGCGCTGCTGCCGCGCTCGGACCGGGGCGTCAGCCCGGCGACACCCGCCTGGGCCAGCACGGCCTCAGCATTGCGCGGGCTGACCGTGCCGTCACCCTCGCCGTGGAAGACGATGGTGGGCACGCGCAGCGACTGCGCGACCGAGCCGGCGCCGAAGCCCGAAGCCCCTCCGGGTGCCTCGGAGCCCGGCGCGCCGACCCGCATGGCCGAGAGCGCCGAGGGCAGATCCCGGGCGCAGCCCGCCGCGAGGCCCGAATGGACGCCGACCGCGGCGAACAGGTCCGGATAGGCCCGGGCGATGTTGGCCGCCGCCGCACCGCCCGCCGAGAGCCCGGCGATGTAGATCCGGCTGCGGTCGATCGGATGCTCGGTGGCGATGGCGCGGGCGAGCCCGGCGATGATGCCCGTCTCACCCATCTCCCGGCCCTGGTCGGCGGGCTCGAACCAGTTCCAGCAGCGCTGGGCATTGGCCCGGCCCGACTGGCGCGGATAGGCCACGTAGATGCCCTCCTCCTCGGCCAGCAGGTTCATGCGGGTGCCGGCCGCGAAATCGTCGGGCGACTGGGTGCAGCCGTGCAGCATCACGACGAGCGGCCGGGGGCCCGGTCGCGGGCTCGGGACGAACAGCTTGTAATCCCGCGCCCCCGCCGCGTTGGTGAAGCTGCGCGCGACGAACTGTCCGCCGTCGGACGACCGGTCAACGGACGGATCTCCCTCGCGCTGCATTCCGCGGCCCTCGCCGCCGGCGAGGCCGTTCAAGGCCGGAGCCAGCGTGCGCAGGCTGCGCATCATCTGGTCGATGCCGTCGCGCAGCCGCTCCGGCAGAACGGCGGCCTGGGCATCGGAATAGCCCTGGGAACGGGGGTCCGCCGCACCGGCCAAACCTTCGAGCCGGGCGGCGATCTCGTTCCTCGCAGTGCCGCCCGCACCCGGCAGCCCGGCGGCACCGAGGCTGCGCTGGATCAAGGCGGCGGCCTCGGCGAGCCGTCCGGCCCGGGTCAGCCGGGTCGCTTCGGCCATATCGGACATCAGGGTCGAGGAATGATCGGTCATGGGGTCTCGCTTTCCGGGTCGGCGACGGGCGCGCGCACGCGCCCGGGTCACGAGGGGGTTGAGGGATCAGCGCAGGCGGTCGGCGAGCGCCCGTTTGACGGCCGGGCTCGCCTGGAGGCTGCCCAGCACTTCGAGGGAGGCGATGGTGGCGCGGGCAAGGTCGGGGGAGACGTCGGCGGCGATCACCGCGAGGCCGAGCACCCGGATGTCGAGGGTGGTGCCCGATGACCGAGCAGCCTCCAGTTCCGCCCGCCCGTAATGCCGCATCCCCAGCTCGACCGCCTTGCGGGCGACCGACTGGCGCGTGATGTCGGCGTGATGGGCGATCTGATTGCGCACCGCAGTGCGAATGAAGTCGCTGCGGTTGGCGTAGGCGCCCTCGGACACGAGCAGATCGACGTGGCCGAGATCGACATAGCCGAGATTGACCGTGATCTTCTCGCTGTCGGCCGCCCGCGTTCCGATCCGGATCGGGGTCTCGTGCCCCATGTCCTCGAGCGCTTCCATCGTCCCGTCCATCCCGCCACCATCCACAGGGATGGTATGGGGTTGATTATGCTGCGCCGCAAGATGAAACGTTTTGCAATGCAGCAATGCGGGCGTGTGACGGTCAAGCCGTCTCGGGGTCGCCGAGGTATTCGCGCCAGACCGCGTTGGTTCCCAGACCCGCGACGAAGGCGGCATGACGCTCGCGCTCGGCGTCGCCGAGGCGGCTGCGGATCGGTCGCGGCCCGACCGGGCCCGCCTCGACGGCCTCGAGGGCGGACGCGGTCTCCACCGGCTCGGCGACGCTGAGGCCGAGACTCGTCTGCTTGCCGCCGAGCAGCTCGACATAGACCTCCGCGAGGATCTGCGCGTCGAGCAGCGCCCCGTGCTTGACCCGGCGCGTGGTGTCGACGCCGTAGCGATTGCACAGGGCATCGAGATTGTTGGCCGCGCCCGGATGCTTGCGGCGAGCCAAGAGCAGCGTGTCGACCACGTCCTCCAGCACGATCTGCGGCGGAGCGGCGGGACCGAGACGCCCGAACTCCATGTTGAGGAAGCCGACATCGAAGGGTGCGTTGTGGATCACCAGCCGCGCATCGCCGCAGAACGCCACGAAGGCATCGACGATGTCCGCGAAGACCGGCTTGCCGGCGAGCATCGCGTCCGAGATGCCGTGAACCGCGAAGGCCCCCTCGGAGACCGCCCGCTGCGGGTTGACGAGTTGGTGAAAGGTCTGGCCGGTCTGGACGTGGTTGATCAGCTCGACGCAGCCGATCTCGATGAGCCGATCGCCGCCCTTGGCGTCGGTGCCGGTGGTCTCGGTGTCGAGGACGATCTCGCGCAGCATGGTGTTCGCACTCGGCCGGAGGGATGCGGATCGAGAGGTTCTAACCCGGAATGGTTACTCGTCCGGACAGGCCTCGCCGATGTGTGCGGAGAGAGCCTGCACCACCTCGGCCATGAGGGGTCGCGCCCCGACATCGGCCTGAATGCAGGCCCGCTCCAAATCTCGCAGCTCGGCGAGGGTCTCTGGATCGCTCGTGCAACAATCGAGCAACTCGCCCAGAAGCAGGCCCCAGGCGCGGGTCTCGATCCTTTGCCAGGCCGCGCCCGCGGGGCCGGGCGGCAACAGGGAGGCGGCACCGAAATCGCTCAGCACCGCCGTGCCCGCCGTCCCGTCCCAGATCGTGTTGTGGGCGTAGAGATCGCCGTGCAGCAGGCCGCGGGCGTGGAGATGGGCCGCGCCCCGCGCGACCGAGCGGGCGATCCGCAGCGCCGCGGGCGGCGGCAGGCGCAGGGCCGGATCGTAGACGTCACGGCTGCAGCTCTTGAGGCTCGGCGGACCGGCGAGCACCCGCCAATCCGCCGGCAGCAGCGGCATCAGCAGGCCCTGCGCGCCGTCCGGGTGATCGACGACCTGCCCGAGCGCTCCGGTCAGGTTCGGATGCTGGCCCGCAGCGAGGCAGGCGGCCATCTCGCGCTCGGGCAGCCCGTCGCTGGTCATGGCCCCCTTGAACAGCTTCACCGCGACGGGGCGAGCGGGTTCCCCCTCCCCCGCCCGCCAGGTCGCCGCCACGATCCGGCCGGAGGCGCCCTCGCCGAGCAGGGCCCCGGGATCCAGCCGTGACCAGGGCACGTCGGGGACCCGGGCCTGCACCGTCCCGCCCTCGGCCGGGTTGCCGGCCCAGGCGATCCAGGCGAGCCGGGGCAAATGCGCGAGCCAAGCCGGCAGCGTCGCGAAGGCATTGGCGGACAGCCGCAGCAATTCGAGGTTTGGCGCGCCCTCGAGCGTGGCCGGCAGCGCGTCGAGCGCGTTGCCGGCCAGCATCAGCTTCTGCAGTTGCGGCCGCGCGCCGAGCGCGTCGGGCAGATGGGTGATCCGGTTGTCGGTCAGGGTGAGCCAGCGCAGCCGCATCGGCAGGGCCTCGCCCGGCACCTCCCGCAGCCCGGTGCCGCGGAAGCCGATCTGGGCCAGTTCGGGGCAATCGCCGAGGACGGGCGGCAACCGATCGAAGCGGTTGCCTGAGCAGAACAGCACCTTCAGCCGACGCAATCGCCCGAACCCGTCGGGGAGAGCCGTCAGCCCGCAGCCGCTGAGATCGAGCCGTTCGAGCGTCTCGACGAGGCCGAACACCTCGTCGGGAAAGGCATCGAGCGGCCCCGTCAGCCGCAGCGCGCGGGCGCCGGCGAGATCGCCCCGGCGGAGGGCCAGGAGGGTCGGGTCGATCGGTGCATTCGCGCTCATCGATTCGAGGCCGGGCCGGCACCGCCCAAACGCGCGATCAGCGCCTCGACCTCGGCCTCGGCCGCCGCGAAGCCGCGGCTCGTGTCGATCACGTGATCGGCCCGTTGCCGCTTCTCGGCATCGGGCATCTGCTTGGCGAGGATCGCGTCGAGGGCGCCTTCCGTCATGCCGGGGCGGGCCAGCACCCGGGCGCGCTGCACCTCGGGGGGCGCCGTGACGACGAGGACCGCGTCGCAGCGCGCTTGGCCCCCCGTCTCGAACAGGAGCGGGATGTCGAGGACGACGAGGCGTTCCGCCGCGTGGCGGTCGAGGAAGGCGCGGGCCTGCGCGCCCACGAGGGGATGGACGATCTGCTCCAGCCGCCGCAGCTTGTCCGGGTCGCCGAGCACGGCCTCGCGCAGGGCCGGGCGATCGACGCCGCCCTCCGCCGTCAGCGTTCCGGGAAAGGCCGCGCCGATCGCCCCCGCAGCCGCGCCGCCCGGCCCGTAGAGGGCGTGGACCGCCGCGTCCGAATCGTGGACCGGCACGCCGCGGACGGTGAACATCGCGGCGGTGGCCGACTTGCCCATGCCGATCGAGCCGGTGAGGCCGAGAACGAACGGCAAGCGCGGTGTCTTGCGCGGGGTCTGCGGGCCGCCGCTCATTTCCCGACGAGGTCCGCGACGATCGTCTCGCGCAGGGCCGGGGTGACCTCGGGGCGCACGCCGAACCATGCGGCAAAGCCCGGCACCGCCTGGTGCAGCAGCATGCCGAGCCCGTCGACCGCGGCGAGGCCGCGGGCGCGGGCGGCGGCCAGCAGCGGTGTCTCGAGGGGCACGTAGACGATATCGGCCACCGCGGCCCGAGCCGGCAGGGCGGCGAGATCGAGGTCGAGCGGTGGATGCCCGACCATGCCGAGCGACGTGGCGTTGATGAGGAGCCCCATTTCTGGGAGTGCCTCGGGCAGGGCGTCCCAGGGCAGCGCCTGCGCCTTCTCCGGATCGAGGGCGGCGAGGGACCGGGCGTTGTCCGGACTGCGGTTGGCGATCTGGACGCGCATCCCCCGCCCGAGCAGCCCGGCGACGATGCCGCGCGCCGCGCCGCCGGCCCCGAGCACCACGGCGCGATGCCCGGCCCGCTCCGGCCAGTCCGCGCCGAGGCTGTGGTCGAGATGGGCGATGAAGCCGAGTCCGTCGGTGTTGTCGCCGACGACCCGGTCGCCCTCGACGACGAGCGTGTTCACCGCCCCGACCCGCTCGGCCCGCTCGGTCAGGGAATCGACGAGGCGGAACGCCGTCTCCTTGTGCGGGATCGTGACGTTGCCGCCGGCGAAGCCGGATCGGGGCAGGGAGCGGATGAAGGCCTCGAGTGCCTCCGGAGGAACGTCGATGCGCTCGTAAGTGCCGTCGATGCCGTGCTCGGCGAGCCAGTGGCCGTGGATCATCGGCGAGCGGGAATGGGCGATGGGATGCCCGATGACGAAGGCTTTCCGGGTCATGCGGTGCAATCCTGGGCCAGGGTGCAGGCGGTGCGACCCTCCAGCTCGATCTGGAGGGTGGTGTGGTGGATGCCGAAGCGCGCGCGCAGAGCCTCCGCCGTCTCCTTCAGGAAACGGCCCTCGGGAATGTCGGCCACGACGAGATGGGCGGTGAGCGCCACCTCGGTGGTGCTCATCGACCAGATATGGAGATCGTGCAGGCCGACCACGCCCGGACGGCCGGCGAGGCAGGCCCGCACCGCCTGCGGATCGATGCGCGGGGGTACGGCGGCGAGCGCCATGCGCAGACTCTCGATCAGCAGACCCCAGGTCGTGACGATGATGAAGGCGGCGATGATCAGGCTCACCACGGGGTCGATCCAGTCGTAGCCGGTGGCGAGGATCGCCAATCCGGCCAGCACCACCCCGAGGGATACGGCGGCGTCCGCCGCCATGTGCAGATAGGCGCCGCGGATGTTGATGTCGTGCTTGCCGCCGGAGGCGAACAGCCAGGCGGTGAAGCCGTTGATGAGGATTCCGATCCCGGCCACCACCATCACGGTCGTCCCCGCCACCGGCGCCGGTGCCAGGAACCGCTGGATCGCCTCGGCGATGATGGCACCCGTCGCCACCAGTAGCGTCACCGCGTTGAACAGGGCGGCGAGGATCGAGGAGCCGCGCAGGCCGTAGGTGAAGCGGGCGGTGGCCGTTCGCTTCACCAGAACCGAGGCGAGCCACGCGGCGGCGAGCCCGAGCACGTCGGAGAGGTTGTGGCCGGCATCCGCCACCAGGGCCATGGAGTTCGACAGGAACCCGTAGGCCGCCTCGACCACCACGAAGCCGACATTCAGCGCGATGCCCAGGGCGAAGGCCCGGCCGAAATCCTTCGGGGCATGGACGTGACCATGCGCATGGCCGTGGCCATGATCGTGATCGTGATCGTGATCGTGATCGTGATCGTGATCGTGGGCATCATCGCGCGCGTGCGAATGCCCGTGCGCCTGATCGTGCCGAGAATCCCGCCGAGTGTCTTGCCGAGAATCTTGCAAGGGACCTTGCAGAGGATCGCGCATGCCGCCGCCCGTTCTCAGAAGGCCAGCAGGCCCATTGCCCTCAATCGTGCCAGCAGCGGCAGCAGCGGCAGACCGAGGATGGTCTCGTGCGCGCCCTCGACCCGCTCGAACAGGTGGATGCCGACGCCCTCCAGCTGATAGGCGCCGACCGACGCCGTGACCGCATCGCCGGCGCATCTCAGGTAGGCGTCGATCCCCGCCTCGTCGAGGGCGCGCATCGTGAGCGATGCCGTCTCGACGAAGCCGTCCTCGGCCTCGCCGTAGATCAGGACCACGGCCGAATGCAGGGCATGGGTCCGGCCCTGGAGACGGGCGAGATGGGCCGCCGCCGCCGCGCGGTCGGCGGGTTTGTGCAGGATCGCGCCGTCGAGTTCGAGCACCTGATCGGCGCCGACCACGATCCGGCCGGGACGACGCCCGGCCACGTCCCGCGCCTTGGCGCGGGCGAGATGGAGCGCCAGGGCCGTGGGCGGGAGGCCGCCGGCTTGGCGCTCCGCCGCCCGCTCGTCGATCGCAGCCGGCACCGCCTCGACGGGCAGAGAGGCCCCCGCCAAGAGATCGCGCCGGGTGCGGCTGCCCGAGGCGAGAACCAGCGGTTCGGCGGGGCGCCAGGGGGAAGCGAGCGTCAAGGCGGGTGGTCTCCGTCAGCGAGGGTCATCGCTTGCCGCGATCGTGCCGTCAGTCCGGTCCGGGCGTCGGCAACCCCCGGTCCATCGGGCGGATCGCCCCGCGATCGCCCGATGCCTCAGCGCAGGCGATGCGCGTCGATCCAGTCGAAGGCGAAGTCGATATCCTGCGGCTGCACCGAGAAGAACCCCTCCCCCGTCCGGGCCGAACCGAACACGTAGCCGCTGGCATGGCCGAGCGCGTGGTCGAGGGAGTTCTGCAGGAAGCCGAGTTCGGTCCCGTTGTCGCGGAACGACACGACGGTCGCACCGGGGGGGGCGAACAGCGAGCCGTGCAGCCCCGAGCCGTACTCGCCGACGAGGACGTCGGCCGAGCGGAACAGGGCGACCTGCTCCGGCACGCTCAGACCTTCGGGCCGCACGATCTCGAAACCGCGCGCCCGAGCGCCCGCCTCCAGCTCCGCCCGCTCCGTCAGGGTGCGGCGATTGTGCGTGTCGGCATTGTCCGACCGGGAGATCAGGAGCCTGCGCAAAGCGGGCCGTGCCCGGCCGCTCCGGCCGAGGCGCCAGCCCGGGCGGGATCGGGGCGTGACGCGGTCGAGCAGGAAGCGGGCGGCCTCGCGCATCAGCGGCGAGGCGCGGCCGATGAAGCGCAGGGCCGTCGGCACGAGCAGCCGGCGGCAGGCGACGCGGTCGCGCTCGCGGTCGTAGGCGACGATCCGGTCCGCGCCGATCCCCAGGAGCCCCAGCCAGGTCCGGGCGAAGGCCGGTGTGTCGGCCGGCAGCAGGTAGCGCAGCCGCGCGATGTCGTGGCCGGCCCGGTGGAGCAGGAACAGCTTGGGCAGGAAATCCACCAGCCAGTGCCCGTACATGTGATGGCCGGGGCCCGCGAGCAGCACGACCGGATCCGCCATGCTCACCGGCCGCAGGCCGGACCGGCGCGCCGCGAGCGTCCGGAAGCGGGCCTCGCTGTCGACCGGGAAGATGTTGAGCTGCCCGCAATACTGGACCGCGCCGTCGAGGAAGAGGACTCCCTCGGCGGCCACCTCGGCATCGGTCACCTCGTACAGGCTGGCGCCGAGCACCACGGTCTGCCCGAAATAGTCGCGCAGCAGCCCGGCATGGATCGCCCCGATCATCAGGTCCGGCGGCGGCATTCGTGCACGGGAGGACAGGCTGAGATCCGTGAGCCGGCCGCGTCCGGCCGCGACGGCGTCGCGCAGCTCGCCAGCGGCAAAGCCCGTCTCGTCGGGCATCGGCATCAGGTGGCGATGAATTTCAGGCGGTGCTCGCGGTAGAGGTCGAGGATCGCGGCGGCCGTCTCCTCGATGGACCGGCGGGTCACGTCGATCGTCGGCCAGCGATACTTGGCGCAGAGCCGGCGCGAGGCGGTGATCTCGTCGGCAACCGCCTCGCGATCGACGTAGGAGGAATTGTCGTCCGCCTTCAGGCTGAGCAGGCGGTTCTGCCGGATTTGGACGATGCGCTCGGGGCTGGCGATCAGGCCGACGATCAGGGCCTTGCGGACCCGGTCGAAGCTCGGCGGCAGGGGCATCGACGGCACGAGAGGGAGATTGGCGGTCTTGAGGCCGCGATTGGCGAGGTAGATCGAGGTCGGCGTCTTCGAGGTGCGGCTGACGCCGACCAGGACCACGTCCGCCTCGTCGAGGTCGTCGGGCAGATTGCCGTCGTCGTGGGCCAGCGTGAAGTTCATCGCGTCGATGCGCTTGAAGTACTCGGCGTTGAGCATGTGCTGGGCGCCGGGCCGCTCGGTCGAGGTCGCGCCGAGATAGGAGCGCAGGAGCGCGTGCACCGGCTGGAGCACGTTGAGCGTCGGCGAGCCGGTCTCCCGACAGGCCTCCTCCAGCCGCTCGGTCAATTCGTGACCGACCAGCGTATAGAGCACGAGGCCGGGCGCCGCCTTGATCTCGGAGATCACCCGTTCGAGCTGCGGGCTCGAGCGCACCAGCGGATAGACGTGCTCGATCGCCGAGATGCCCTCGTACTGCACCGCCGCGGCACGCCCGACATTGATCAGGGTCTCGCCGGTGGAATCGGAGACGAGATGGAGGTGGAAGTAACTGCGGCTCATCGCGAGAGGATCGACTTTCGATGACGCATCCGGGGCCGCCGAAGCGGCCCGCTCTGCGATGCTTAGAGGCGCGCGGGCCCGCAGGGAAGCCGGACCGTTCCGATGAGCCTCGGATCTGGGCTTGAGCGAGGATGCACCGCCTTCATCCGAACCCGGCGATCCACCCCGCCCCGTCATCTCGGGGCCGCGCAGCGGAACCCCGGATCCACGACCAGGCGCGAGGCTCCGTGAAGCGGCGCATCGCGGGTGGGTTCCGGGTTCGCCTGCGGCGCCCCGGAATGACCGCGACGGGGGCTGTCCGGATGATCGATGTCACAGAAAACGAGTGTGATTCGAATGGATTACCGAGTCCGAACCACGGGTCTGTCCCCAGCAGCCCCGGCAGGAGTCGATGGATGGGGATAAGCCGGCTTCGAACCGGGCCGACTCCCGGGCGGGCGGGAACTTGTCGACTCCGCCCTCAACACGGCGTCCGGCATGGCTTGCCGGAATCGGCCGAATGGGAGAATCCGGGACCGTCGGCCGCAGGCGGCCACACTCGGGCTCACAAGCTCCTGGCAAGCTTGGCCTATCCGGGAGATTAGAGGCAATCCGTTAAGAGCCGATTAACGCCGCGGCTGTGGGGAGGGCCTGTGGACGCGCTTGCGGCACCACGATCCAACGTCCAAGAGAAAAAACAGAGAGTCTAGAATCTCTCTTTCTTTAAGAAGGGCCGGGTTGGGGACGGCGAGGGCCGAGCCCTCTCCGGTTCGCCGAAACGGTATCCGAGCGGGCGGGAGACGGCATGGCGGACGCGACGATGGACAGGCCGGTTCTGCGCGTGCTCTCCGGCGAGGCGATCTCGCCACCGCCTGCCTGGATGATGCGCCAAGCCGGACGCTACCTGCCGGAATACCGGGCGACCCGGGCCGAGGCCGGTTCCTTCCTCGATCTCTGCTACAATCCGGCTTTCGCCACCGAGGTGACGCTTCAGCCGATCCGCCGCTTCGGCTTCGAGGCGTCGATCCTGTTCTCCGACATCCTCGTGGTGCCTCACGCGCTCGGCCAGGACGTGCGCTTCGTGGAGGGCGAAGGTCCGCGCCTCGACGCCCTCGAAGGCCGGGCCCAGTTCGAGCGCCTGCGCGAGGCCGGCGATCCCGCGATCTTTTCCCACCTCGCGCCGGTTTTCGAGGCGGTCACGCGCATCCGGGGGGCCCTGCCCCACGAGACGACGCTGCTCGGCTTCTGCGGCGCGCCCTGGACGGTGGCGAGCTACATGATCGGCGGACGCGGCACGCCCGACCTCGCCCCGGCCCGCGCGCTGGCCGCCGCCGATCCGGCGCTTCTCGACGCGCTTCTCGATCGGCTGGTCACGGTCCAGACCGAGTATCTCGTCCGCCAGTTCCGCGCCGGCGTGGATGCGGTGCAGATCTTCGAGTCCCATGCCGGCGTGCTGCCCGAGTCGCCCGACGGCGACGCGCTCAAGCGCTTCTCCCTCGGCCCCATCGCCCGCATGGTCGAAGGCATTCGGGCTCAAGTTCCGCAGGCGAAGATCATCGTGTTCGCCCGCGGCTCGGGCCTCGACGGCCATGCCCGCGTCGTTCCGGAGACCGGGGCCGACGCGGTCGGCGTCGATTGGGGCGTCGATCTCGCGGCGCTCCGCGCCCGCATTCCGGCCACCACCGTCACCCAGGGCAACCTGCATCCCGAGACGCTGATCGAGGGGGGCGACAAGCTCGACGCCGCGGTCGACGGGATCCTGGAGGCGACGGCGGGCCGGCCGCACATCTTCAATCTCGGCCACGGCATCACCCCGCAGACGCCGGTCGCCCATGTCGAGCGGATGCTGGCGCGCCTGCGCGCGGGCCGCTGAGTCCGATCGACGCTGCACGGAGAGGCTGGCGGATTCCCGCCGGCCGCGTTCACCCGATCCGCGGATCGGGAGCCATGCGGGTCGAGACGAGTTTTTCCGCGTTGCGTAATCAGGAGCACACCGCCCGGTGACCGAAACCCTGTACCCCTGGATCAAGGCCTTTCACGTCGTCGCGGTGATCGCCTGGATGGCGGCGATGCTCTACCTGCCGCGCCTGTTCGTCTATCACGCCGGCCTCCCGGCGGGCTCGCGGGTGCAGTCCGAGACCTTCAAGGTGATGGAGCGGCGGCTCCTCAAGGCGATCATGACGCCGGCCCTGATCGCGACGTGGCTGCTCGGCCTCTGGCTCGCGTGGCAGAGCGGCTACTACGCCGCGCCCTGGCTGCACGCGAAGTTCGCCCTGGTGATCGCCATGAGCGGCGTCCACGGCTTCCTCTCCCGCGCGGTCAAGGACTTCGCCGCCGACCGCAACACCCGCAGCCAGCGCTTCTACCGGATCATCAACGAGGTGCCGACGGTCCTGATGATCCTCATCGTCATCCTGGCGATCGTGAAGCCGTGGTCGTGAGTTTTTGAACACGGCGCGCGGCCGAATCGTCCGGCCCGGCGGCACCGCCGGGCCGCTCGCGGGTTGACGGCTCAAGCGTGGCCGTTCGCCACCGGGAGACCTTTCGATGCGCGCGCCGATCCTCGCCCTGATGCTGAGTCTCGTGGCCGGCCCGGCCTTCGCCGCGAGCTTTCCCTGCGCCAAGGCCGAGACGCCGGACGAGCGCGCGGTCTGCGACACCCGCGCCCTCAACGACCTCGATGTCGAGATGGGCGTGCGCTTCGACATCCTCAAAGACCTGCTGCCGATGGGCAACCGCACCAAGATGCAGGAGGACCAGGAAACGTGGCTCGCGGATCGCCGCGCCTGCAAGGCGGACGTGGCTTGTCTGACGGCGGCCTACGAGAGCCGGCTGAAGATCCTCCGCAGCGTGCTGTCGGAATTCGCCAAGCAGGGCGGGCAGTAGCCCGGCACACCGCGTCATCCGATCCGAAGCCCCCACCCTGAGGTGCCGCGAAGCGGCCTCAGGATGAAGGGTGGGGAGACGCCGTCAGAGGCGTGCCAGCAGCCGCTCCGCCAGCGGGTTCTCCGCCTGGAACGCGTAGTCGATCCGGCGCACGGTCACCGCCCGCGCCCCGGCCTGGACCAGCGCGTCGGAGAGGTCGAACACGGCATCGGCCGGACAGCGCAGGACGATCTCGCCGTCGGCGCCGCGCGGGGCGCCGTAGGGCAGCTCGGCCTCGTGCAGGCCGGCGATGGTGGCCAGATCGATCGCACCGGATTCGGGCAGGCCGGCGCGCACCTCCCGTGTCGTGCGAGCCCGCTCTTCCGCCGCGATGCGGCCCAGCACGGTGCGGAGCGCCCCGCGGGCGGTCTCGCCCCAGGACGCGGTGAGCGAGGCCACCAGATTGGCCTCCGAGCGCAGCATCACCCCGTCGTCGAGGATCTTGAGGGCGTTGGCCGCGAGGGTCGCGCCGGTGGTGGTGATGTCGACGATGATCTCCGCCGAACCGGAAGCGGGCGCGCCTTCGGTGGCGCCCAGGCTCTCGACGATGCGGTAATCGGCGATGCCGGCCTCGGCGAAGAAGCGGCGGGTCAGGTTCACGTATTTCGTGGCGATGCGCAGCCGCTTGCCCTGGCGCAGGCGCATCTCGCTCGCGACCTCGTCGAGATCGCTCATGGCGCGCACGTCGATCCAGGCCTGCGGCACCGCCACCACGACGCTGGCATGGCCGAAGCCCAGCGGCGTCAGCAATTCCACGCGGGAGGACGGGTCGGGCAGCGTCTCGCGGATCAGGTCCTCGCCGGTGACCCCGAGATGGGCGGTGCCGCTCGCGAGCTGGCCGGCGATCTCGGAGGCCGAGAGGTACCGCACCTCGACGCCCGGAACGCCGGCGAGCGTGCCGCGATACTCGCGCCCGCCCGCCTTCTGGACGAGCTTGAGGCCTGCCCGGGAGAAGAAGGCGGTCGCGTTCTCCTGAAGCCGGCCCTTGGAGGGAACGGCCAGAACCAGGGGCTGCTCGCTCATGCCGAGGCTCCTTCCGCACACCGGGACAGCCAGAAGGCGCAGCCGACCGCCGGCAGCGGCACGGGGCTGCCGAGTTGCTGCAGCAGGCCGTCGTAGCGTCCGCCGCCGACGAGCGTCGGGCCGCCGGCCTCTGCCGTCACCTCGAAGATGAAGCCGGTGTAATAGTCGAGATTGCGCGCGAAGCCGCCGGAGAAGCGGAACCGCTCGATCGGCAGGCCGCGCGCCGCCATGAAGCCGGTGCGCTCCTCGAACAGGCTCAGCGCAGCCTCCAGCCCGGCATGCTCCAGCCCCGCCTCGCGGGCGAGGGCGCGGACAGAGGCCGCCGCGGCGTCCGGGTCGCCGCTGATGGCGCAGTAGCGCTCGATCACCGCGCGGTTGCCCGCGTTCAGACCCGCCCCGCCCTGCGCCTGCGCGGCGGCGCGCGCGAGGAAACGCTCGGCGATGGCGCCCGCGCTGCGCCCGCCGACCTGCGAGATGCCGGCGATCGACAGAACGTCCTCGACGAAGCCGCGCACGGCGCCGGCATCCTGGCCCTGGATCGCGGCGAGGAGGCCCGCATGCGGATCCTCGGTCTGGGCATTGTTGGCGACCTCGGCGAGCGGCCGGCCGGCGGCGATCGCCCGCAGGGTCCGGCGCTTGGCGACCGGCGGGACCTGAAGCGCGTCGAGGAAGGCGTGGGTGAGCCCCATATCGCCGAGCCGCACCGCGGTCTCGGTGCGCCCGAGCAGGTCGAGCCCTTCGAGGGCGAGGCCGATCACCTCGGCGTCGGCGGCGGGGGTGTCGGTGCGCCCGATCGACTCGATGCCGCCCTGCACGAATTCGTCGGGCTCCCCGGCGGCCAGCCGGAAGACCGGGCCGAGATAGCTGTAATCGGCCGTCTCCCCGGGCCTCTGCGCCTGGTGCAGGCGGCAGACCGGAATCGTGAATTCCGGCCGCAGGCAGAGCTCGGCGCCGGTCGAATCCTGGGTCACGAAGATGCGGCGGCGGATGTCCTCGCCCGAGAGTTCGAGGAAGGGTTCCACCGGCTGCAGCACCGGCGGCGAGGCCGGCACGTAGCCGCAGGCCGCGAAATGCGCTCGCAGCCGCTCGTGGCGCACGGCTTCCGCCCCGCTGGGTCCGCCTGCCTCCGGTCTCGTCATGGGTCCTCGGTCCCGCTTGGATCCGAGCCCCCATAGCAACCGCCCGCCCTGTTGGCGACCTGTGGATCAACCGGGGGACCGGCTTTTGACTGCGCAGGGATAACGGCCGGAGATCTTGGGCCGCGTCGCCTGTGTCCCGAAAGCCGGCGGCCACGTTTCGGGCCGATGCTCTACCAGGTCAGCCGCTCGATCACGGCATCGGGCCGCACCGGCTGTGCGGCGAGCCATTCGGCGATGTCGCCGAGGCTGTGGTGGTCGGCGGTGACGCCGAGTTCCTCGGCGTGGATGCCGCGGGCCACGAGGATCGAGGGGATGCCGTAGCCCGACGCTCCGGCGATGTCGGTGCGGATCGCGTCGCCCACCGCGACGGTGCGGGCGATCTCGGGCGGGTGCGTCCCGTCGAGCTCGCCCGCCATGGCGAGCGCCGTCTCGTAGACCGGGCGGTACGGCTTGCCGGCATAGACCACCGCGCCGCCGATCGCCTCGTAGGCCTGGGCGATCAGGCCGGCGCAGGGGATGAGTTTTTTGTCGCGCTCGACCACGAGATCGGGATTGGCGCAGATCATCGGCACGTCGCGGGCCCGGAACTCCGCCAGGGTCTCGCGGTAATCCTCGGCGGTCTCGGTGTCGTCGTCGAACAGGCCGGTGCAGACGACGCGTTGCGCCTCGTGGCCGGGGACCAGCGTCAGGTCGAGCCCGTCGAAGATCGGCGCGTCGCGCTCCGGCCCCAGATGGTGCACCCGCTCGCCGGGATGCTCGGCGATCAGCCGCCGGGTCAGATCGCCGGAGGTGAGGATCGCGTCGTAGGCCTCCCGCGGCACGCCGTAGCCGTCGAGAATTGTCTGCACGCCCGGCCAGGGACGCGGCGCGTTCGAGACGAGGATCACCCGCCGCGCCCGCGGCCCCGGCAAGGCTCGGAACCGGATCAACGCCTCGCCCGCCGCGACATGGGCGCGGCGCCCGTCATGCAGCACGCCCCAGACATCGCAGAGGATCAGGTCGTAGCGCTCGGCCACCGCCTCGAAGTGGCGAAGCGTCGGGACGGGGGGCTGGGTCATGAGGGGACGATCCGGTCAGCGGGACGATTGCGGGCTCTATACCGGTCTTCGTGCCGCGCTGAAGGCCGCTGCAACGCATCTCTCCCACGTCGTCGCGGCGAAAGCCTGAATTCTCACCCCAGAAACCGTCCGACCAGCAGCCGCGCCAGTTCGCGCGGCGCGTCGGGCGTCAGCACCGCGAGCTTGCCCGAGGTCGAGAGCGAGGCGAGTCCGTGCAGGGCCGCCCACAGGGCCGCCACCGCCCGGCGCCGCTCCGCCGGCTCGGCGATCAGCGGCGCCAGCACCGCATCGACGCGGCCGACCGGCCGCGCCAGCGCCGCCGCGTACCAGTCCGGGAACGGCTGATCGGGCGCGGCGAGATGCTCGAACAGCAGGCTCCAGACCCGCGGATCGGCGGCCACGAACACGAGATAGGCATCGGCCAGGGCCAGGGCATTGTCCCGCGGGGGCCGGCGGGGATCGATGACGGCTTCCAATGCCCCGTGCAGGCGTTCCAGCGTGCGGGCATTGACCCGCAGCACCACCTGATCGAGGTCGCCGACGGCGTTGTAGATCGAGTTCGGCGCGTAGCCGATGGTGCTTGCCAGCCGCCGCATCCCGAGCGCGCGGAAGCCCTCGTGCCGCACGAGACTTTCGGCGGCGCTCGCCACGAGCGCGACGAAGCCGTCCCGGTCGTGCTCGCCCCGCGGCCCGCTGCTGCGGACGGCCCTTTTGCGAGGGGGCGGTGCCGGTTGATCCTGCATCGTGGTCGGAAAGGCTCGTCGGCAAGGCCCCTCCCACCCATTCCCCTCATCCTGAGGTGCGGAGCGCAGCGTAGCCTCGAAGGAGGGCTCCAGAGATCGCGCGATCCACTGGAGCCCTCCTTCGAAGCTGCTTCGCAGCACTTCAGGATGAGGGTGTGGGTGGGAAAAGCCGAAAACGTGCGGGCTCGCACGCCCGGCGGCGATAGATTGCACGTTGTGCAAAATCAACCTTGCGGGCGGACCGTGCCCAGATAATTTGAACATCGTGCAAAGGCTCGATTTGACGCCCCGCCCGTCGGCGGGCAGTCATGCCGGAAGCCGGGAGACCACGATGTTCCGCACGCTGATGACGACGCGGCGTTTCGCGCCGCTGTTCTGGTGCCAGTTCTTCTCCGCGTTCAACGACAATTTCCTCAAGAACGCGCTCGCGTTGCTGATCCTGTTCCAGGTCAATGCCGAGAGCGGGGAGAAGGGCAGCGTGCTGGTGACGCTGGCGAGCGCCGTGTTCGTCGGCCCGTTCTTCATCCTGTCGGGCCTCGGCGGCCAGCTCGCCGACCGCTACGACAAGGCGCTGCTGGCCCGCCGCCTGAAATTCGTGGAGATCTTCGCCGCCCTGCTCTCGGTGCTGGGCTTCTGGCTGCATTCGGTGCCGTTGCTGTTCGGCGCGCTCGGCCTGTTCGGCATCATCGCGGCCCTGTTCGGGCCGATCAAGTACGGCATCCTGCCCGACCACCTGCGGCGCGAGGAACTGACCGCGGGCAACGCGCTGGTCGAGGCCGCGACCTTCCTCGCCATCCTGCTCGGCACCATCACGGCGGGGCTCGCCATGGCCATGGGCGGCCACGCGCTGGGGCTCGGCGCCGGGCTGCTCGGCATGGCGGTCCTGTGCTGGCTCGCCGCCCGGGCGATCCCGAAGACCGGAGAGGGCGCGCCCGACCTGCGGGTCGATCCGAACATCGCCCGCTCCACCGCCGACCTCCTCAAGGATCTGTGGTCCGACACGCGGCTGTGGCGCGGCTCGGTGATCGTGAGCTGGTTCTGGCTGGTCGGCGTCGTCGTGCTCTCGCTGCTGCCGACGCTGGTCCGGCAGACCCTCAACGGCACCGAGATCGTCGCGACCACCCTGCTCGCCATATTCTCCGTCGGCATCGCGGTCGGTTCGGGCCTCGCCTCCTGGCTCGCCAGCGGGCGCATCGTGCTCCTGCCCACGCCCGTCGGCGCGGTGCTGATGGGCCTGTTCGGGCTCGATCTCGCCTGGGCGGTCTCGCACGTGCCCCCGCCCGGGGCCGAGCCCATCGGCGCCCTCGACTTCATCACGAGTGGCTCGGGCCTGCGCATCGCCCTCGACTTCGCCGGGCTCGCCGTGGCGGGCGGCCTCTATGTCGTGCCCTCCTTCGCCGCGGTGCAGGCCTGGACCGAGAAGGCCAAGCGCGCCCGCGTCATCGGCGCGGTCAACGTGCTCACCGCCGCCTTCATGGTCGGCGGCACGCTGGGGCTCGCCATCCTCCAGGCCGCGGGCCTCTCGATGGCGCAGCTCCTCGTGCTGGTGGCGGTGCTGAACCTCATCGCCGGCGCCGTCATTCTCAAGACCCTGCCGACGAACCCGCTGCGCGACGCGCTCTCGATCCTGTTCCGCGCGATCTACCGCCTGGAGGTGAAGGGGCTGGAGAATGTCGAGAAGGCGGGGCCGAACGCGATCGTGGCGTTGAACCACGTCTCCTTCCTCGACGCGCCGCTGGCGCTCTCGCTGCTCGATCACGACCCGGTCTTCGCCATCGATCACGGCATCGCGCAGCGCTGGTGGGTGAAGCCGTTCCTCAGCGTCGCCAAGGCGATGCCCCTCGATCCGACCCGGCCGCTCGCGACGCGCACCCTCATCAACGCGGTCAAATCCGGCGAGACGCTGATCATCTTTCCCGAGGGCCGGCTCACCGTCACCGGCAGTCTGATGAAGGTCTATGACGGCGCGGGGCTGATCGCCGACAAGTCCGGCGCCATGGTGGTGCCGGTGAAGATCGACGGGCCGGAGCGCACGGTCTTCTCGCGGTTGAAGCGCGATCAGGTGCGCCGGGCGTGGTGGCCCAAGATCACCGTGACGATCATGCCGCCGGTGCGGCTCACGGTCGATCCGGCCCTCAAGGGCAAGAACCGCCGCCGCGCCGCGGGGGCCGCCCTCTACGACATCATGTCGGACCTCGTGTTCGAGACCGCCGACATCGAGCGCGGCGTCTTCGCCGCCCTCATCGAGGCCGGCGAGCGCCACGGCTGGCGCCGTACCGCCCTGGAGGACCCTGTCACCGGCACGATGCGCTATTCGCGCCTCGTGATGGGCGCCAACATCCTCGGCCGAAAGCTGCAGGCGCTCCTGCCGGACGCGAAGAAGCCGGTCGGGCTGATGCTGCCCAACGCCAACGGCGCGGCGGTGACCTTCTTCGCGCTCGCCAGCGCGGGCCGCGTGCCGGCGATGATCAACTTCTCCGCCGGGCCGGCGGCTGTCCTCTCGGCCTGCAAGGCGGCGCAGGTCGACACGATCCTGACCTCCCGCGCCTTCATCGAGAAGGGCCGTCTCGGCGCGCTCATCGACGGGATCAAGGATTCCGTGCGCCTGATCTACCTGGAGGACGTGCGGGCGAGCGTCGGCACCGGCGACAAGATCCGGGGCTTCCTGAGCCCCCGCCGCCCGCTCGTCGAGCGCCGGGGCGCGGATCCGGCCGCGATCCTGTTCACCTCGGGCTCGGAGGGCACGCCGAAGGGGGTGGTGCTGGCCCATCGCGCCATGCTCGCCAACACCGCCCAGGTCGCCGCGCGGATCGATTTCGGGCCGCGCGACAAGGTGTTCAACGTGCTGCCCGTCTTCCACGCCTTCGGTCTGACGGCGGGCCTCGTGCTGCCGCTGGTCTCCGGCGTGCCGGTCTACCTCTATCCCTCGCCCCTGCACTACCGGATCGTGCCCGAACTCATCTACGGCTCGAACGCCACCGTCCTGTTCGGCACCGACACCTTCCTTACCGGCTATGCCAGGATGGCCCATTCCTACGATCTGCGCTCCCTGCGCTACGTCGTGGCCGGTGCCGAGCCGGTGAAGCAGACGACCCGCAAGACCTGGGCGGAGAAGTTCGGCCTGCGCATCCTGGAGGGCTACGGCGTCACCGAATGCGGGCCGGTGCTCGCCCTCAACACGCCGATGTTCAACCGCTTCGGCACGGTCGGCCGGCTCCTGCCGGGCATCGAATCGCGGCTGGAGCCGGTGCCGGGCATCGACGAGGGCGGGCGCCTCTCCGTGCGCGGCCCCAACATCATGCTGGGCTATCTGCGCGCCGAGAAACCCGGCCAGCTCGAACCGCCGCCGGAGGGGTGGCACGACACCGGCGACATCGTCCGGCTCGACGCCGACGGCTTCATCACCATCCAGGGCCGGGCCAAGCGCTTCGCCAAGATCGCGGGGGAGATGGTCTCGCTGGCCGGCGTCGAGGCCCTGGCGGCCGAACTCTGGCCCGACGCCCCGAGCGCGGTCGCGGCGGTGGCCGATGCCCGCAAGGGCGAGCGCCTGATCCTGTTCACCGAAGCGAAGGGCGCCACCCGCGCGGCCTACCAGACCTTCGCCAAGGGCCGCGGCGCCTCCGATCTCGCCATCCCCGCCGAGGTGGTGGTGCTGGAGACGCTGCCGATGCTGGGCACCGGCAAGGTCGATCAGGTGGGCGTGACGAAGCTGGCGAAGGAGCGAGCGGCGACGGCGGAGGCGGCGTGAGGATACGAGAACCAGCGGAAAGGTCGTTGTCAGGATAGCACTGGGTGCTATCTTACCGTATGACCGACGACGATGCTGTTGGAAAATTCCCGCGTGCCTTCAAGACCGCCGTCTTTGCCCGCTCGGCCCGCAAGGCACGCCTTGCCGACGCCGATTTGTGTCAAGCCCTTCGAGAAGTTCTGCTTGGACAAGCGGAGGATCTTGGTGGTGGAGTTTTCAAGAAGCGTCTGAACAAGAATCAGCATCGGAGTATCATTCTGGCAAAAGGCGGTCGGTACTGGATCTATGAGTACCTTTTTGCCAAGAAAGATCGTAGCAATATCAACGATGATGAGTTGAGAGATTTCAGATTGCTCGCCAAGAGTTACGCTGCGCTGAGCCAGGAACAAGTCGATCGGCTCGTATCCGATAAGGATCTGCTGGAGATCTGCCATGACGGCAAAACGTAAATACAGAAGCGACGTATCCGAAGCGCTTCATACCTCGGCAGCGATGCTTCACAAAGTCGGAGCATTGGACAAGGCCACGATGCGCGACTTCGATGCCCGCCATTTGGCCATGCCGGACATGATCGAGCCGGCCCAGATCAAGCAGATCCGCGAAACCAACAACGTCAGCCAGCCGGTTTTCGCGCGCTATCTCAACACCAGCGAGAGCACGGTCGAGAAGTGGGAGACCGGTGCCAAGCGTCCCAGCGGCATGGCTTTGAAACTTCTCTCGGTCGTCCGAAAGCACGGCCTGCAGGTTCTCGCCTGAGGGCCACGCGGTCTCATGGCTCGTGACGGAACGGCGGAAGGGTCGAAGCCGAACTTAAACCATTCTTGCCCCTATCCTGCGCTTCATTCCTCGCTGTTCCGGTCGTTCGCGATGCCTCTTTCCCGCCGCCGCTTCCTCGCCACGTCGCTCGGCCTCGCGGTCGCGGGGCCTGCCGCCGCGCAGAGCTACGGCCAGTTCTTCAAGGTCGAGAACGACGAGGGCCGTCCGGTCGCGAACATGCGGCTGCCGGGCGAGATCACCGGCCAGATCCAGGAACTGCGCGGCGTCACCTATCTCGGGCCCCGCGAGGCCGAGGTCACGCTCTACGAGTTCTTCGACTACAACTGCCCCTGGTGCCGCAAGGCGGCGGCCGATCTCACCGCGCTCTCGGGCAGCGACGCGGCCTTGCGCATCGGCCTCGTCCACAACCCGATTCTGTCGCCGATGTCGGCCCAGGCCGCGAAGGTCTCGCTCGCGGTGCAGCGCAAGCTCGGCTCGGCGGCCGCCTTCGCCTTCTACGGACAATTGCTGGCTACCAGGGGGCAGATCGACGGTCTCAAGGCCCTCGAGACGGCGGCCAAGACCGGTGTGTCCCGGGCCGAGCTCGAACAGATCGCCGACAGCGAGGAGGTGCGCCAAGCCCTGCGCGCCCACATGAACGTGGCGGCCAATCTCGGGCTGACCGCAACCCCGTCCTACGTGCTGGGCAATACCGGGGTGCTGGGCCATCCCGGTGTCAAATCGCTCGCTCGGATGATCGCGGCGGTCCGGCGCTGCGATCAGATCGCCTGCGGCTGAGAGACCGATCCGGGCAGACGATCGCCGAACGACGCCGTCGGCTGATCAGAAGCGCGTCGAGGCGTCGATTTCTCCCGTCATCGACCGACAACGGCGGAGGGTTCGTTCATCCCTCCGCGTCCTGCAGGGCCCGGTATTCCCGCCCGTGGCGGCAATAGCCCTCGACGATATGCGCCATCATCGCCCGCTTCTTCGGATCGAGGGCGCCGAGGATGCGCGCGGGGCGTCCGCCCCAGAGATGGCCGCCTTCGAGCAGCTGGCCCGGATCCGTGGTCGAGCCGCCGGCGAGCATCACGTCGTCGGCCACCACCGTGCCCGGCGCCAGCACCGAGCCGATGCCGATGAGCGACCGGGCGCCGATCCGGCAGTCATTCATGCGGACATTGTGGCCGATGGTGGTGTCGCGGCCGATCACCACGCCCTCGCCGCGGGTGCGGATCACCGTGTTGTCCTGGATGTTGGTGTCGGCGCCGACCACGATCGGGCCGACCTCCGCGGCGAGCTCGCAGGAGAACAGCACCGTGGCGCCCGCGCCCAGGGCGATGCGGCCCGACAGCCGGGCCGTGCGGGCCACGAACACGCTCTCCTCCACCTCCGGCGGAACCGGATCCGGGCCGGTGGCGCTCTCGTCGGCGGCCTCGCGCAGCCGCTCGGCCCGCTCGGCGATCTCCGCGAGCGTCACCGGGCGCAGCCGCTTGGCCGGGTTGCCGCCATAGGCGAAGCCCCCTTCCAGGGTGGAGCGCGGGAAGATGGTGGCGCCGGCCTCGATCAGCACGCCGTCGCCGACCGTCGCGCCGTCAAGGATGATCGCGTCGTCCTCGATCACCACGTCCGAACCGACGGTGCAGGCATGCACCACGGCGTTGCGGCCGACCGTGACCCGGTCGCCGATATGGGTCGGCAGCGATTCGGTGGCGATGTGGACGGTCGAGCGGGCCCCGAGCCAGAAGCGCTCCCCCGCGGTGATGACTTGGCCATCGCTGCGGATCACGCTGTCGTCGCCGAGCCAGGCCTGGGCTCCGAGGGAGGCGGTGCCGATCACCGTGCTGCCGCGCCCGCACCACACGGGCCGCGAGGCGAAAACGGGGAGGACGCCGTCGTAGGGCAGGATCAGGTCGGGCGTCACGGGCGGCTCGTCTGCTGGCAAGGCCGGCGCGCCGTGGCGCGTTGGCATCGATGAGCCATATAGGCGCACGGGGCGTTGGGGTAGGTCGAGACCCGCGCCGAGGCCTTCAGCCCTCTGCCGGCGTCCGGCACGGCCCTTCAAGTCGAGTGCGATGAATCCGGTCAGCATCCAGTCCGAGCCCTTCGACACCGCCGCCGAGATCGCCCGCGTCGAAGCGGATCTGATGGGGCGCGCCGGTGCGGTCGTGACCTTCTCGGGGCTCTGCCGCGACGAGGGCGGGCGCCTCGCCGCCCTGGAGCTGGAGCATTATCCGGGCATGGCGGAGGCGGAGATCGGCCGCGTGGTCGAGGAGGCGCGCGCCCGCTGGCCGGTCCAGGCCGTGCGGGTGATCCACCGCCACGGCCTCGTGCGCCCGGGCGAGGGCATCGTGCTGGTGGTCACCGCCTCGCCCCACCGCAAGGCGGCCTTCGGGGCGGCCGATTTCCTGATGGACTATCTCAAGACCCGCGCCCCGTTCTGGAAGCGCGAGCACCTCGCCGACGGCACCACCGGCGGCTGGGTCGAGGCGACGGCCGCCGACGAGGCCGCCGCCGAATCCTGGGCCTGAACGCGGGCTCGATTCGGCCCCGATCCCCGACACGTCTCCCCGACACTTCGCGCAAGAGATGACATCCCCGATGAGCGAACCCTCCTCCATCGGGCCGCGCCGGCTCGCGGCCGCCGGCATCGCCGTCGTCGCCTTCGCGGCCGGGCTCTGGCTGGCCTGGACCGCCGCGGCGACGTTGCTCCTCATCTTCTCCGGCATTCTCCTCGCCGTCTTCCTCGACGGACTGACCCGGGCACTCGGCCATATCCTGCCGCTGCCCCGGGCCCTGCGGTTGACCCTCGTCGTGCTGGCGCTGACCGGCCTCTCCCTCGGCCTCGTCGCCTTCGGCGGCGCCACGGTGACGAGCCAGGCGCGCGACCTCGGCACCACCGTGCGCCAGCAATCCGAGACGGTGCGGACCTGGCTCAAGGATCACGGCATCGAGCTCGATTTCTCGCAGCAGGGCGGCGGCGAGGCGGGCAACGCGGCGCCCAAAGCCGATCCCAAGCCGGACGAGGACGGCAAGGACGACAACGGCCGCAAGCAGGGCGGCCTCGCGGGCCTCGCCTCGGGTGCCCTGAAGAGCCCCGGCTCGCTTCTCTCGGATGCCGGCAGCGTGCTCGGGCCGGCGGCGACCGTCGTGCTCGGATTGTTCAACGCCCTCGGCAACGTCCTCGTCATCGCCTTCCTGGGCATCGCCATCGCGGCCGATCCGGGCAGTTACCGGAACGGGGCCCTGCGCCTCGTGCCGGTGCGCCACCGCGACAAGGGCGCCCGCGTCCTCGACGGGTCGGGCGAGACCCTGCGGCACTGGCTGTTCGGCCAGCTTCTGACCATGGCGGCGATCTTCGCCCTCACCTGGGCCGGACTCTCCTTCCTCGGCATCGGCGGCGCGCTGATCCTCGGCTTGCAGGCGGGCCTGCTGGCCTTCGTGCCGACCATCGGCCCGATGATCGCGGGTGCCATCATCGTGCTGAGCAGCCTCGCCTCCGGCTTCAATGCGGCGCTCGGGGCGGCGGGCGTCTATCTCGCGGTGCAGGCGGCGGAGAGCTACGGCCTTACCCCCTTCATCCAGCGCCGCGCCCTCGACCTGCCGGCGGCCACGATCTTCGCCGGCCAGCTCCTGCTCGGCGTGCTGTTCGGGCTATGGGGCGTGGCGCTGGCGCTGCCCCTCGTCGCGGTGATCAAGGTGCTGCTGGAGGAACTCTACATCGAGGACGCGCCCGGCGAGGGCTAGAACCGCATGCGGGCGCGGTGATCCGGGTCCGCAAGGCGAACCTTCTGCGGTCGCCTGACGCTGAAACGTCATCGGGGCTTCGAGCCTGGTCGTCCCATGGGGCGCGGATGACGCATCGTGGGGCGAGCCCGGCTGCTCCATCTTCCGGGCGTCATGCTGTCCGACCCCTTCGCCACCACCGCTGCGGCCCTGCGCGCCTGCCGGATCTGCCGCGACGCGCCCCGCTTCGGGGCGGCCCTGCCGCACGAGCCGCGCCCCGTGGTGCAGGGCAGCGCCACAGCCCGCCTGCTGATCGCGAGCCAAGCGCCGGGCAACCGGGCGCATCGCAGCGGCGTGCCGTTCTGCGATCCCTCGGGCGTCCGCCTGCGGGCCTGGCTCGGCCTCTCGGAGGCCGCGTTCTACGATGCCGCGCGGGTGGCGATCCTGCCGATGGGGGCCTGCTTTCCCGGTCTCGATGCCAAGGGCGGCGACCGCCCGCCCCGGCGGGAATGCGCACCCGCCTGGCGCTCCGCTTTGCTGGCCGGCTTGCCGGAGCTCGATCTGATCCTGGTGATCGGTCAGTACGCGCAGGGCTGGCATCTCGGCCGCCCGCCCGGCGGCCTGACCGCGACGGTCGCGCGCTGGCGAGACATCCTCGAGGCCTCATCGCGGCCGCGCATCCTGCCGCTGCCGCACCCGTCCTGGCGCAACAACGGCTGGCTGCGAAAGAACCCCTGGTTCGAGGCGGAGCTGCTGCCGGTGCTGCGGGCGGAGGTCGCCGCCGTGATGGGATCTGCGTTGACAGACGCGCCCGGGGAGAGGATCGCTGCCCGCGGTTCTTTTCCTTCGAGCGCCTGATGCCGGACATCGCCGACCCCCGCGACCGCCTGATCGTTGCCCTCGACCTGCCCGACGTCGCCGCGGCCGAGCGGCTCGTCGAGCGCATCGGCGACGCGGCGACCTTCTACAAGATCGGCTATCGCCTCGGTTACGCCGGTGGCCTCGCCTTCGCCGAGCGCCTCGCCCGGCAAGGCAAAAAGACCTTCCTCGATCTCAAGCTGCACGACATCGGCAACACCGTCGAGGAGGGGGTGCGCTCGGCCTCCGGCCTCGGGGCGACGTTCCTGACAGTGCACGCCTATCCGCAGACCATGCGGGCCGCCATGAAGGGGCGCGGGAACGGCCTCAAGATCCTGGCGGTGACGGTGCTCACCTCCTACGACGACGCCGATGCGACCGAGGCCGGATACGCCCTGCCGGTGGCGGAGTTGGTGGCGCAGCGCTCGGCCCAGGCCCGCGACATCGGCATCGACGGCATCGTCTGCTCGGCGGTCGAGGCGGAAGCGGTGCGCCGGGTCGTCGGGGCCGAATGCCTGATCGTGACGCCGGGCATCCGCCCGGCCGATGCGGCCCTGGGCGACCAGAAGCGCGTGATGACGCCGGGGCAGGCGCGCGCGGCCGGCATCGATCATGTCGTGGTCGGGCGTCCGATCACCGGAGCCGACGATCCCCGCCGGATCGCCGAACGGATCGTCGCCGAGATGGAGGGAGCGTGAGCATGACCCAAGGTACGGCAAGGGGATATTGGATCGTCCGGGTCGATGTGCGGGACGCGGAGGCCTACAAGGCCTATGCGGCGGCCAATGGTGCCGCCTTTGCCCGCTTCGGCGGTCGCTTCCTCGTGCGGGGCGGCGCCTACGAGGCGGTGGCCGGCACGGCACGGGCCCGCAACGTGATCGTCGAGTTCCCCAGCTACGAGGCGGCGCTCGATTGCTGGAAATCGGACCTCTACCAATCCGCCCGCGCCCTGCAGAAGGATGGGGCCGAGGCCGATATCGTGGTGATCGAGGGCTATGACGGCCCGCAGCCGAACGTGTCGGAGCCGGCCCCGACGCCGGGCGCCGCCTCGGAGTGAGGCGGCGCCGACCGGCGGTCTAGAGCACGATGCGGAAAAGTGGAATCCGGTTTTCCGGAATCATCGTGCGACCACAAAGAGATAGAGCGTGCTGCTGTTTCCGTAGAAATGCAGCACGCTCTAGCGCCCGGACACCCCGAGGGCGCCGAGCAGGAACGCGATCATGGTGGGCAGCGGCGGCAGGGCGGTGTCGTGCTGTCGGCTCACCAGCAGGGGATGGCAGTAGCGCACGATCGCGGCGTGCAGGCAGGCGGCGGCGGCCTTGGGATCAGCAACCGTGAGGCTGCCCTCGCGCACGCCGTCCTCGATCATGCGCCGGAACACGGCCTCGATCCGGTCGACATGCGCTTGGCAGACCGACCAGCTCTCGCTCATCGCCGCCTCGACCATCTCGTGGACGCGCGGATGCGCCTCCCAGCGTCGGCGGCAATCGGTGTGCAGGGCCGTGATCACGCGGGCGAGGCGCTCGGGCGCGTCGAGCTTCGGCGTGTCGGCGATCGCCGCGATCATCCCCTCGATCTCGCCGGTCACCCGTTCGACCACCGCTTCGTTGATCGCCTTCTTCGAATCGAAGAAGCGATACACGTTGGCCGGACTCATCTTGAGGGTCCGGGCGATGTCGGCGACCGTGGTCTTCTGGTAGCCGATCTCCCGGAAGGAACGGGCCGCCACCTCCACGATCCGCTCACGGGTCGTCGGGGCCGTCTCCTCGACGGGGGGCGGGATGAGATGGGCCGTCGCGGCAGGCATTGTCGTGAGTACCTAAGCCTCGCATTGGGATGCGTCAAAGTGGCCGCAGGATCGCTCGAAGCCCATCGACCCACATCCCAAATCGTATCACCGACGATCCGTTCCCCGCGAGGGTTCGGCGACGATAAAGGCAACGCACCCGTATCCCCCGTGACCCGTCGCTCTCAAGTAAGCGCGGATGTTTCGGCCCTCGGGCACCGCTCGGCGATGAGACCTGAAAGGCTGTAGCTCTTCCGCTCAAGATACGATCCTCGAGCATTGATTGGTGAGCGGAGCGGCGAATCTCGAAACAAGGCTCGGCCGTGTGACAACGCAACAGCGTCGTCTCGAATCCCGGTGTCTGGAGCAGTGCTTTCATCATCGGGCTGCATGTTTGGGAAGGTATTGTTAACCTAAGCTGTGCAGCCTGCACGCATGGGTTTCTTCTCGCGCTCATCCTCCCGTTCTCCCGCCCCGGCGTCGGCGGAGGCAGGGTCCGTGTCCCCGGTGGAGGCGGCCGAGGTCGCGCCGTCCGCCGTATCCGAGCCGGCGACCCTCGCCGACCACGCGACGATCGACGCGGTCGAGGCCGACGTCTTGAGCGCGATCACCGGTGTCGGCGACTCGATCGTCGCGACCCGCGACGAAGTCGGTCGGATGCAATCCGGCGTTGCCCGTATCCGTGCGCAGATGGAGCAGCTGTCGACGGCCGCCGAGGGCGCCGCCGGAATGGCCGCGGGCATGCTCGACACCAGCCGTACGCTGTCCTCGACTTCGGGGCGCATCGCCGATGCCATGGACGAGGCCGGCCACCACCTCGCCACGGCCAACGATCGGTCGGTGCAGGCCCGCGACCTCCTCGCCGAATTGGAGCGGGCGGGCCACGAGATCGCCAGCGTCGTCGAGACCATCGCGGCGGTCTCGCGCCAGACCAATTTGCTCGCCCTCAACGCCACCATCGAGGCGGCCCGGGCCGGTGAGGCGGGACGCGGCTTCGCGGTCGTGGCCGGCGAGGTCAAGGCGCTCGCCGTCGAGACCGGCCGCGCCGCCGCCGAGGTGCGCGACCGGATCGCCCGCCTGCGCGAGGGAGCGAGCGCCTCGGGCTCGGCCATCGCCGCGATGGCGGGGGCGGTCGAGGCGATGCGTCCGGCCTTCGCCACCGTGCGCGGCATCGCCGAGGATCAGGCCGCCACGGTGGGCACCCTCGCCGCCGAGGCGCAGCAGACGGCAAACTTCGTCTCCGGCGTCAGCCGCGATGCCGGGGTCGCGACCGCCGCCACGGTGGAGATGGACGATCTCGCGGTGCGGGCCGAGGGCACCAGCGCCGCGGCCGCGACGCAGACCGAGGCCCTCGGTCGTCGCTTCGTCGCCGTGATCCGCCAGACCGAGATGGGCGACCGCCGCCGCTTCGACCGCTATCCGGTGGAGCGCGCCGTGACGCTTCCCAACGGTCGCGGCCAGACGGCGGATCTCAGCCTCGGCGGTGTTCTGGTCCGTCCGGAGGGAACGGCGCCCGCGCCCGGCACGCGCCTGTCCCTGGAGATCGAGCGGATCGGTCGGCTCGATGCCCGCGTCGTGGCGGCGAGCCCCCTCGGCCTGCACTGCGCTTTCGAGAGCCTGTCGGCTGCCGCCGACGCCTCCCTGCGGGCGACCCTCGCCGAGATCGAGGCCGAGTACGCACCGCTGGTCGCCCGCGCCCAGGACATGGCCGCGCGCATGGCCGAGGCGATGGAGGCCGAGATCGCCGCCGGGCGCCTGACGCCGGAGGCCCTGTTCGACACGGCCTATCGGCCGATCCCCGGCACGGACCCGCAGCAATTCCTGAGCGAGGCGGTCGCACCGCTGGAGCGCCTGATGCCGCCGCTGATCGAACCGCCGCTCGTCGCCGACGAGGGGATGCTGTTCTGCATCCCGACCGACCGCAACGGGTTCCTGCCGGTCCACAATGCCCGGGTGTCGCAGCCGCAACGACCGGGCGATCCGATTTGGAACAATGCCCATTGCCGCAATCGGCGCATCTTCGACGACCGGACCGGCATCACCGCCGCGCGGTCGACGCGGCCCTTCACCGTGCAGGCCTATCGTCGCGAGGTCGGGCGCGACATGATCCTCGTCCGCGAGGTCGATGCGCCGATCCGCATCCTCGGGCGCCACTGGGGCGCCTGCCGGACGGCTTATCGTCTGTGAGGCATGGCGGGGCGGCGGATTACGACCCGAACTGCGAGCCGAGCTGCTCCAGATACTCCGCGAGGTCGAGGCCGCCGACGCGCCGTCCGTACTCGAAGCGCATGCCGCGGCGGATATCGATCCGGCTCGACCGGGTGTTGAGCGTGAACGGCTTCACGCAGATCCAGGCACCGTCGTTGCGATGCTCGAAATAGCCGAGGATCTCGTGGGCGGCCATGGCGTCTCGTCCGGGCTTTGGGGGTTCGGCCTGATCAACGGACGAGTGAGGGAAAAGTTCGCGCGAGCGAGCCAGTAAGTCGTTATACGGCCAAGCTTATCCCGGTCAGCGAAGCCCGGTCGAACCGAACCCGCCCCGACCGCGCCGGCCCGATGCTTCCTCGTCCCTCTCACCGTCGACGAGATCCTCGATCAGCTCGAAATCCGGCCGCACGATCCGGGTGAACACGATCTGGGCGATGCGCTCCCCCGGCTCGATGCGGATCGGATCGCCCGCGGGATTGCGATTCCAGGCGGAGATCAGGAGCGGCCCCTCGTAATCGGCATCGATCACCCCGGTGCCGTTGCCGAGCACGAGGCCGTCGCGATGGCCCCGCCCCGAGCGGGGATGGACCAGCCCGCACCATTCGGGATCGCCGATCCGCACGGAGAAGCCGGCCGGGATCAGCACGGCCGTTGCCTGGGGCGCGAGCAGGAGCGGCGCGTCGAGGCAGGCATGCAGGTCGAGCCCAGCCGAGCCGGGGCTGCCCCAACGCGGAAAGCCCCAACCTTGGAGCCGGGAATCGAGGATGCGGAGCCCGACCTTCATGGATGGGCCTTCCCCGAGAACCGTTTCGTCGCATCCTCGCGCAAGCGCTTGCCCCGTATCGGTGTGGTGGGTGCGATTGTCCTCGAAGCCGAGCGGGGGAGCAATCGTGCCGAGCGACCCGAATAGCGGTCGGAATGTCGAGAGAGAACCGATGGCGCGCTGGATCGCGGGATTGGACGGCAGCCGCGGTGCCTGGGCCGGCCTGCTCCTCGACCGCGACGATCCCAGCCGCTGGCGCGCCGCCCGCTTCGCCCGGGTGCGCGACGTCCTCGAAGCGCCGGAAGCGCCGGACGTCGTCGGCATCGACATACCGATCGGCCTGCCCGAGCGTATCCGCGACAAGGGACGTTCGGCCGACCGCGCGGCGCGGGCGCTGCTCGGTCGCAAGCGCACCAGCGTGTTCCCGGTGCCGCCGCGGGCGGCGGTCTACGCCGCGGATTACGAGGCGGCCAAGGCCCTGTCGCGCGCGCTGTCCGAGCCGCCCTTCGCCCCCTCGATCCAGTGCTGGAACATCGTCCGGTCCATCAAGGAGGTGGACGCGCTCCTGCGGGCGGAGCCGGACTTCCGGACGCGGGTTCACGAGGTGCATCCGGAGGTCGCCTTCTTCCGCCTCAACGGCGACCGGCCCCTGGCAGCCGGGAAGAAGGAGGCGGCGGGCCTCGCCGAGCGCCGGCGACTGCTCGCGGCGGCGGGTCTGGCCCCGGCCCTCGTCGCCTCCTCCCCTCCGCCGGGCGTGGCGGGCGACGACCATGTCGATGCCATGGCCGCCCTCGTCGTCGCCCGCGACATCTCGGAGGGACGCGCCACGCCGCTGCCGCCCGATTTCGAGCACGACGCGGAAGGGTTGCCGGTGGTGATCTGGGCACCGGCCAGCGGTCTCGGAGTGGGTCTCGGAGACGCCGGGATTTGCTGATAGGCGGGACGGATGAGCGATCTCGATCCGCCGACCCGCGACATCGCCCGCGCCCTGGTCTTCGACCCGGCCGGGCGTCTGCTGCTCATCGAGTACGAGGCCGTGCGCCCGATCAACCCCGACAAGCCGGATGCGCGCGGTTTCTGGTTCATGCCCGGCGGGGGGCTGGAGCCCGGCGAGACGCACGAGGAGGCCTGCCGCCGCGAACTGGCGGAGGAGATCGGCGTCGCCGATGTCGAATTGGGGCCGATGGTGGCGGTCTGCGACGGTCCGTTCCACCTGTTCCGCACGCCGCGCTACGCCCGCGAGCGCTACTTCGTGGTGAGGCTGCCCAACGACACGATCGACACGAGCCGGCTGGCGGAAACGGAGGACAATCCGGTCCGCGGTACACGCTGGTGGTGCCTTGACGCACTTGCCGCGAGCGAAGAGCGGGTCGAACCGGCCGGATTGGCGGCTTTGGCGCAACAAATCGTGACTGGGGACGTTCCGGGCACGCCTGTGCGTTTAAATTGGCGTAACGCACGACCCCGAGGCCGGTGACATCACCGGCAACAGGGTCATTCCGCCCGAGGCGGCGCCTGATGCGGCACTCCCCGTCCGACGCTCAAAAGGTCGATCGGGGCCGCAGATGCGCTGCCGCACCCGACCATAACCGGAGAGCGACACGATGTTTCCTGAGGTTCTGACGGAAGGCTACAAAACCTTCCTCGGTGAGCGCCTGCCGAACGAGCGGCGCAAATACGAGGCGCTCGGCGCCGGCCAGGAGCCGGAGGTGCTGCTGATCGGTTGCTGCGACAGCCGCGTGGCCCCGGAGGTGATCTTCGACACCGGACCCGGCCAGATCTTCACGATCCGCAACGTCGCCAACATCGTCCCGCCCGCCGAAGACAACAAGGGCGAGAGCCATCACGGCACGTCCTCGGCCCTCGAATTCGCGGTGGTGGCCCTCAAGGTCAAGCACATCGTGGTGATGGGCCACGCGACCTGCGGCGGCATCAAGGCCGCCGGCCTCGGCTCCGATCCGCTCTCGCAGGGAAACTACATCGGCAATTGGGTGTCGCTGGTCGAGCCGGCCAAGAAGACCCTCGCCGATGCCGGCGATCACAAGGACAAGGAGGGTTACCTCACCCGCCTCGAATACGCGATGGTCGGCCAGAGCCTGCAGAACCTCATGACCTTCGACTTCGTGCGCAAGGCCGTCGAGGCGGGCGAGCTTCACTTGCACGGCGCGCATTTCGGCATCGCCACCGGCGAGCTGCGCGTGCGTGATCCGGAGAGCGGCGAGTTTCGGCCGGTCGTCAACCGCGACGGTCAGCCCCTGAGCCCCTCCGCTCTGATCAACTGCAACTGACCGGATCGGCCGGGCGGCGTTCATTCTCTGCCCGGTCGTTTCCCCATCGTCGAACGCAAAAAGAAGCGGCGGGCCTCTCGGCCCGCCGCTCTTTCGTTACCGAATGGATCGCTGGACTCAGCGGGCGCCCGGCAGGCGCTGGGCCATCGCGTAATGCTGCTGCAGCACCGGCACGGCCTGCTGGGCATAGTTGCGCAGGGCCGGGTTCGGGCCCGACTGGGCGTAGGTCTGGTGCATCTGCAGCGACATCTGGTGCGACATCACCTGCTGGCGGCCGTAGAGCCGGTCGAATTGCGGGCCGGCCGGAGCAGCGGACAGCTCGGCGAGCATCTGCTGCTGCTGCGGGTTCAGGCGACCGCCGAGACCGGTGCCCGCCGTGGTGTCGATATCGAAAGCCTGGCTTCCCGCCGCCGCGCCGCGCGCCGCACCGGCACCGGCGCCCTGAAGGCCGCCGACCGGACCACCCTGGAGCGTACCGCCGACGGCACCGGCCGCCGCACCCGTGGCCGCGCCGACCGCGCCACCCGCGACCTGCAGCGGAGCCTCGATGAGGCCGCCGATCGGACCGCCGATGCCACCCGCGACCACGTCGCGCCCGCCGCCGGTCAGCGCCACGGCCGCGGCGTGATGGTCACGGATCGCTTCCTTCGCGAAGGCGCGTACCGCCGGGTTGCGGCTCTTCTGCAGGGCGATCTGGCTCGACTGAATCTCGAACGAATTGGCTTGCAGGGCATCCACGCGGAAATCGCCCGAGCTCTGGGCGAAGGCAGGGGTGGCCATGACGGCGACGAGCGCGGATGCGATGGCGTAATTCTTCAGCATACGAAACCTCTGATCAGGAAAGATCGACATGGGTTTTGGCCTCACAGACCGGCTGAACCGGTCGAGGCCGTGATATCGACTTCGGTCCGACAACCGCCGTTTGCGCGCATGGTTCCCCGAACTTGATTTCGGGCATCTCAGATCTTGTTGGATACGGACAAGCTTGTCGGCTCAGATCAGACTTCGTCCCGGCCATGGGCGGCTCATCGCGCATCAGGCGCGGCCGAGGTCAGGATGAATCTTGGTTAACGGATACGCGACCTGCGGCACGGCCCATCTCGGCAGGGGATGGCGACGACGGGTCCGGTTCCCCGCGCACCCGATTCGATCTAGCCTCTTTCCCCTCGCCCTTGCCGACGGAAATCCGCACCGTGAGGCTCCTGCCCGTTCGAGGAGGCTGGCCATGAAGACCCTGCTCGTCCCGGTCACGCTGCACGACGCCCTCCCCTCGGTGTTCGAGACGGCTCTCCTCGTGGCCCGTCGCTTCGGCAGCCTGATCGAAGGGGTCGCGCTGCGTCCCGCGCTCGCCGAATACGTTCCGGTCGACATGGTCGGCGGCATGACCTGGCTGCGCGACGAGGAGGCCGACCAGGCCGAGGCGCAGGATGCGGGCGCCCGCTTCGTCGCAGCCATGGAGGCTGCGGGCCTGCCGCGCCGCGAGCCCGGCGCCGTGTGCTCGCCGGACGCGTCCGCCAATGCCGGCGCGCGCTATCGCTGGCGTCCCGACGTGCCGCCGGGCGACGCGTTTCTCGGTCAATATGCCCGCCTGTTCTCGGCGACCGTGGTCGGTCGGCCGGGCCCGGAGGACGGCGCTCCGCGCATGACGACCTTCGAGACCGCCCTGTTCGAGAGCGGGCGCCCGATCCTCCTCGCCCCGCCCGAGGCGCCCGCATGCCTCGGTGAGTCGATCCTGATCGCCTGGAACGGCTCCACCGAGACGGCCCGCGCCATCGCCTTCGCCATGCCGTTCCTGCGCCGGGCCCGTCGCACCCTGGTGCTCAGCGCCGAGGGTGGCATGGTGCCGGGGCCGAGCGCCGAGGATGTCGCCCGGTCCCTGGCCCTGGAGGGCATCGAGGCCTCGCACAAGGAGCTGTTGGCCGGACGCCGGACACCGGGCGAGCTCTATCTCGACACCGCCGAGAGCGTCGGCTGCGACCTGATCATCAAGGGGGCCTATACCCAGAGCCGCCTGCGCCAGATGATCTTCGGCGGACCGACCAGCCACATCCTGTCGCAGGCACGGGTGCCGGTTCTGATGGCGCATTGAGCGCATCACCGCGAATCCCGTTTCATCGATTCGCCGGGCAAGTCCTTGCCCGCGCTCGATTGGTGGGCTTCCCCAAGGGGTTTGACCGATCTCCCCACGCGTCTCGGAATAAGGACGGGAGATGTCTCGCGCGCCATTCAAGAGCGCGTGTCAAGAGTTGCCAGGCTTCGGCGTCGCCGCTAAAGTCCTGAAAGGCTTGAACTTTTCAATTATTCTAATCTGAGAGCGTCCGGTCACCGGCTTCCGGCGGCGTCTTGCGGAGAAGGATTGAGAAGCTTCCAGCACCGCCGTCTCCCGGCGGATTCCGACAGGCACGACAGGTTCGCGATCCCCTATGATCGTCTGCTCTTGCAACGTCCTCTCCGACGGACAAGTCCGTGCGTGCCTCACGCCGGGGCCCGGCTGTCCGCGCACCCCCGCTCAAGTGTATGGTTGCCTCGGATGCAGCGCGAAATGCGGGCGCTGCGCCCGCACCATCCGCTCGATCCTGCGCAGCGCCCTGGCCGAGGCCGACAACCAGGCGGGGCATGATTGTACGAGCAGCTGCAATTCGGCTTGCAGTTTGGGATCATTCCAAACTACAAGAGACCCCGAGGGCGTCGCTGCCTGAGACGAATCGTCTGATCGTCCCGACGCCTCTCGTCAGAGGAGTAAGGGTCGATGAAGGGTGATGCGAAGGTCATCGAATATCTTAACCGGGGCCTGCGCAGCGAGCTGACTGCTGTTAGCCAGTATTGGCTCCACTTCCGCCTGCTGAACGACTGGGGTTACGTCAACCTCGCCAAATTCTGGCGCAAGGAATCCATCGAGGAGATGAACCACGCCGATCGGTTCATCGATCGGATCCTGTTCCTCGACGGCTTTCCGAATCTCCAGGAACTTGACCCGCTGAAGATCGGGCAGAACGTCCAAGAGATCATCGAGTGCGATCTTGCGGCCGAAAATGGCGCCCGGGCGCTCTACCTTGAAGCTGCCAAGTATTGCGACTCGATTAACGATCGCGTCTCCAAGAATCTGTTCGAGGAACTGGCCACCGACGAGGAAGGCCATATCGACTTCCTCGAGACGCAGCTCGACCTGATTGGCCAGATCGGTCTGCCGCTCTACGCCCAGAGCCATATCGGCGGGCTTCAGCAGATCGAGCCCGAGAAGGACTGATCCTTTCGGAGCGCTCCCTCCCCCTGCTCTTCCCTCTTGGGGAGGGCCAGGGGTGGGAGGTTCAGGATGAGACGTGACGGTGCCGTTCCCCGACGTCCACCCTCACAGCGGGTGAGTCGAGGCTTACGCCTTCGACTTGCCGACCAGAACCGGCTGCGGGTTCGCCCGCTCCGGGAAGAACGCCTTGAGATCCTGCAGCTTCGGCGCATCGTTGGCGACGATGTAGCCGTTGTTCGGATGCAGGGTCATGTAGTCCTGATGGTAGTCCTCCGCCGGGTAGAAGGCGGCGTTGGGCTCGATCTTCGTGGCGATCGGCCGGGAGAACGTCTTCGCGGCGTCGAGCTGGCCGATATAGGCCTTGGCGATCCGCGCCTGCTCGGCATCGGCCGGGAACACGGCCGAACGGTATTGCGGGCCGGTATCCGGGCCCTGGCGGTTCACCTGGGTCGGGTCGAGCGCCACCGAGAAGAAGATCTGAAGCAACTCGTCGTAGCGGATGACCGCCGGATCGTAGGTGATCTGGACGGCCTCGGCATGGCCGGTGCGGCCGGTGCCGACCTCCTCGTAGCGGGCGCTCGCCTTGGTGCCGCCGGCATAGCCGGACACCGCCTGTTTCACGCCCTTCACGTGCTGGAACACGCCCTGCACGCCCCAGAAACAGCCGCCCGCGAGGGTCGCGGTGCGAAGCCCGGCGGTTTCCTGGGCCTGCTCCGCCGCATCGGGCAGGCGCCGACCGGCTTCCTCGGCGGAGACCGGCGCGAGGGGCAGCACGGTGGCGGCCAGCAGGCCGAGCCCGGCCAAGCCGCCGAGCAGCAGCGATTTCGGGGAATGCGAATGACGGGGGGTGTCCGAGTTCACAGCGCGGCTCCCTTCTGGTCGGTGGCGGGCTCGAAGCGCAGGGCCACGCCGTTCATGCAGTAGCGCAGTCCGGTGGGGCGCGGCCCGTCCTCGAAGACGTGGCCGAGATGGCCGCCGCAGCGCCGGCAATGCACCTCGGTGCGGCGCATGCCGTAGGCGGTGTCGACCTGGGTGCCGACCGCCTCCGGCAGGGGCTGGTAGAAGCTCGGCCAGCCGGTGCCGCTCTCGAATTTGGTCTCCGAGGCGAACAATGGCAGGTCGCAGCCGGCGCAGGAGAAACGGCCGGCCCGCTTCTCCTTGTTGAGCGGGCTCGTCCCCGCCCGCTCGGTGCCGTGCTCGCGCAGGACCGCGTAGGCGGCCGGGCTCAGGGCCTGGCGCCACTCGGCCTCGGTCTTCGTCACCTCGAAGGTTTTGGCGGCTTCGGCCCAGGCCGGGCCGGCGAAGCGCGCGGCGGCGAAGAGACCGAGGAACGAGGCGCCGGCACGCAGGGTCTGACGGCGGTTCATGGAAGACCTCCGGCGGGTTGGCCCGAAACGGGGTCGCCGAAGCGGGCGAAGCGAAGCATCGTGCGCAATCGATAGCATGAAAGCCCCGCCGCCGCCGCCGGGCGAACCGCCGCATGGGTGGCGCCGCGCGGCTCGGGCCATTCGGGGCGCCTCGCCGGCACGACCGCGCGTTGACGCTTGACCGGGTGGGTATTACCTCCGGTGCAGGTTCGGCCGAGAGCTGCCCCGTCGAAGGCGCCGCGGCCCGGACTCCCGAAATCTTGCGGGATGCGCGGAGGACGGGCGGCTCCTCTGGCGGGCCGGCTCCGGGCTCGGCATCCGGGACGCGCGATGGATTCGACCCTCACCCACACGGCCGAGCCGGGCATCGGGACCGCCCCACGCGACGATGCGCGCCGCGGCAGCGAGGTTTCGCAGGCCATGGACCCGCGCAGCCCGGTGATGCGCTTCTCCGCCGACGAGCCCCTGGCGATGGATTCCGGCGCCCGGCTCGGACCCTTCCAGATCGCCTATCAGACGGCGGGGACGCTCAATGCGGATCGCTCCAACGCGGTCCTGATCTGCCATGCGCTGACCGGCGACCAGCATTTCGCCCATCGCCATCCGGTGACGGCCAAGCCCGGCTGGTGGGAGACCCTGGTGGGGCCCGGCAAGCCGGTCGACACCGATCGCTACTTCGTCGTCTGCTCCAACGTGATCGGCTCCTGCATGGGCTCGACCGGTCCCGCCTCCCTCGATCCGGCGACCGACCGGCCCTACGGCCTCGATTTTCCGCTCGTGACGATCCGCGACATGGTCCGCGCCCAGGCGATGCTGCTCGACCGGCTCGGCGTACCCGACCTCTTCCTCTGTATCGGCGGTTCGATGGGCGGGATGCAGGTGCTGCAATGGGCCTCGCTCTTCCCGGAGCGGGTCTTCGCCGCGATGCCGATCGCCACCGGCCCGCGCCACTCGGCGCAGAACATCGCCTTCCACGAAGTCGGACGGCAGGCGATCATGGCCGATCCGGCCTGGGAGGACGGCCGCTATCTCGAAGCCGGCACCCGGCCCTCGAAGGGGCTCGGCGTCGCCCGGATGGGCGCGCACATCACCTACCTGTCGGAGCCGGCGCTCCACCGCAAGTTCGGCCGCCGTCTCCAGAACCGGGCCGCGCCGACCTTCTCCTTCAACGCCGATTTCCAGATTGAGAGCTACCTGCGCCACCAGGGGCTCTCCTTCGTCGAGCGGTTCGACGCCAACGCCTATCTCTACCTCACCCGCGCGATGGACTATTTCGACCTCGCCGAGGACCATGGCGGCGTGCTGGCCGAGGCCTTCCGCGGCTCCAAGACCCGCTTCTGCGTGATGTCCTTCACCTCCGACTGGCTGTTCCCGACGGCCGATTCCCGCGCCATCGTCCACGCGCTCAACGCGGTCGCCGCCCCCGTCGCCTTCGTCGAGGTGGAGAGCGACAAGGGCCACGACGCCTTCCTCCTCGACGAGCCGGCCATGTTCTCCGCCGCCCGCGGCTTCATCGACGCCGCGGCGCGGGCGCGCGGCCTGTGAGCGGCGGACACACCGCCGTGGAGACGGAACGCTTCACCGACGCTGCTTCCGACGCCCCGTGGGACGCCGCCGAGGGCCTGCCCCGCGAGGCCGGGGCGCGCATCGACCATATCGTCGTGCTCGGCCTCGTGCCGCCGGGCGCGCGGGTGCTCGATATCGGCTGCGGTGACGGCTCGCTTCTGGCGCTGCTGCGCGACCGGCGCGGGGTCGACGGGCGCGGCATCGAGCTGTCGCGCGAGGGCGTCAACGCCTGCCTCGCCCGCGGCCTGCCGGTGATCCAGGGCGACGCCGACACCGATCTCGCCAACTATCCCGACGGCGCCTTCGACGTCGTGATCCTGTCCCAGACCATCCAGGCGACCCGCAACCCCCGGATCGTGCTGGAGCATCTGCTCCGCATCGGGCAGCAGGTCGTGATCTCGTTCCCGAATTTCGGCCATTGGCGGGTGCGGGCCGAACTCGCCTTCCGCGGCCGGATGCCGGTGACCGAGACCATGCCGGAGGCGTGGTACGAGACGGCCAACATCCACCACTGCACCATCCGCGACTTCGTCGGCCTGTGTCGCCTCGTCGGCGCCCGCATCGAGAAGGCCACGGCGCTCGACGTGCGCGGCCGCCCGATGCGCTTCTCGATGCCGTGGTGGTTCTGGAACCTGATCGGCGCGCAGGGCGTGTTCCTGCTGCGGCGGGGTCGTCCGAAGGCGTGAGCGAGCGGCTCGATCCGGCCTCGCGGCGCATCGTCGTGCTGGGTCCACCGGGCAGCGGGAAGACGACCCTCGCCCGACGCCTCGGTGCCCGGCATGGGCTCCCGGTGTTCCATCTCGACCATGCCTATTGGCGGCCGGGTTGGGTGGAGGCGGGATCGGACGCGTTCCGCGACGAAGTCGAGCGCATCGCCACCCTTCCGTCCTGGATCGCGGACGGCAATTATCTCGGCACGATCGGTCCCCGCTTAGCGGCTGCCGACACGGTGATCTATCTCGATCGGCCGGCTTGGCTCTGTACCGCACGCGTCCTGCGGCGCACCCTGTCGAGCCTCGGTCGCGTGCGTCCCGAGGGGCCGCAGGGCTGCCCGGAGCAACTGACTCTGGAGTTTCTGCACTACACCGCGACGTGGAATCGAAAACGGCGTGAGCGCTGCCTCGCTCTGATCGAAGGCTTCCCTGGCCGCCGAATCATCCTGCGCGGGCGGGACGCGTCGCGCTTCCCCCATCCATCCCCCTCATCCTGAGGTGGCGGCGCGAAGCGGCGCCCTCGAAGGAGGGCTCCAGGGATCGCGGTGATTTGTGGAGCCCTCCTTCGAGGCCCGCCGAGGCGGGCACCTCAGGATGAGGGGATTTGATCGAAAAAGGGGCGCCGCCTCACAGTGTCCCGGACCCGTCCGGTGACGGCTCGGCGCCGCCCACCGGCACCGCGACGGGGTGGCCCTGGCGGGCGAGGTCGGCGCGGCCCTCCGCCAGCAGGGCGGTGGAGGCGGTCTCGATGCGCTCCTGCACGGTGTTCAGGAACTGGATGCGCGGCAGCCCCGGCGGAATGACGGGCAGGAACTCGATGACGGTGGTGCCGGGCATCCGGCGGAAGCCCCGGCGGCGCCAGTACAAGCCGGTGTTGAGCGCCACGGGCAGGCAGGGCACGTTCAGCGCGGTGTAGAGATGGGAGGCGCCCTGCTTGTAGGCGGGCGGCGCGCCGGCCGGGCGGCGGGTGCCCTCGGGGAAGATGATGAGCTGGCGGCCCTGACCGATGGCGGCTTTGGCGGACGCGTTCATCGCTGCCATGACCTTGCTGCCCTTGGCGCGATCAATCGGCACCATGCCGCCGCGGGCGAAGTACCAGCCGACGATCGGTGTCCACATCAGCTCGCGCTTGAGGACGTAGGCGAAATCGTCGAAGGGGATCGTCAGAGCCAGGGTCTCGAGGGCCGATTGGTGCTTGGCGGCGACCAGCAGCGGCCCCGGCGGGATGTTGTGCAGGCCGCGGAACTCGACCCGGGTGCCGCCGACCACCCGCAGCAGCCAGAGCACCGTCCGGCCCCAGAACTGCGCCACCCGGATCACGCCCTTGCGCGAGACGAAGGCGGGCAGGCCCCCGATCGCGATCAGCGCCGTCGCGACATAGAAGCAGAGGTTGAAGGCGAGCGAGCGGAGGAGGAGCATCGGCGGTCCGGAGAGGCTGGCGCTCCTTTAGCTCGCGCGCCCGCGCTTGCCCACCGCCGCGTGTCTCAATGCCCCTCGGCCAGCGTCCCCCGCTGACGTGGGTCTGAGGCGCCCGCGAGGAATCCGTCCTCGGCCATCACCGAATTGGCCGAGCCCGAACTCGCCCCGACCTTCACCGGATGGCCCTTGGCGCGCAGCAGGGCCAGGGTGTCGGGAGAGACGCCCTCCTCCACCATCAGCATGTCGGGCTGCCACTGATGGTGGATGCGCGGCGCGGCGACCGCCTCGGCGAGGTTCATCCGGAAGTCGAGCACGTTGACGATCACCTGCAGCACCGTGGTGATGATGCGGCTGCCGCCGGGGCTCCCGGTGACGAGATAGAGCTTGCCGTCCCGGAACACGAAGGTCGGCGTCATGGAGGAGAGCGGGCGGGCGCCTGGGGCCACCGCGTTCGCCTCGCCCCCGACCAGGCCGTAGGCGTTGCGCGCGCCGGTCTTGGCGGAGAAATCGTCCATCTCGTTGTTGAGCAGCACCCCCGTGCCCTCGGCCACCAGCCCGATCCCGTAGGAGAAGTTGAGCGTGTAGGTGTTCGAGACCGCGTTGCCCTCGGCATCCACCACCGAGAAATGGGTGGTCTGATCCGATTCGTAGGGCAGCGGGTCGCCGGCCTTCACCTCCGTGGCGGGGCGCGCCCGCTCCGGGTCGATCGTTGCGCGGATCGCGGCCGCGTAGGGTTTGGACGTGAGACCCGCCACCGGAACCTTGGTGCGGGCCGGGTCGCCGAGCCAGGTGGCGCGATCGGCATAGGCGGGCTTCATCGCCTCCGCCATGAGATGAAGTGCGGCCGCGCTGCCGGTGCCGAGTTTGGCCAGATCGTACCCCTCCAGCACGTTGAGGATCTCGATGAGGTGGACCCCGCCAGAGCTGGGCGGCGGCATCGAGACGATCTCGTAGCCGCGATAGGTGCCGCGCACCGGCTGGCGGATCTCCGGCCGGTAGGCGGCGAGATCGGCCGCCGTCATGATGCCGCCCGCGCCCTGTACCGCATCCGCGATCTTCTGGGCGATCGTGCCTTCGTAGAACGCGTCCGGCCCGCGCTCGGCGATGGCCTTGAGGGTGTCGGCGAGGTCGGTCTGCTTCAGCGTCGCCCCGCGCGGCAGAACATGATCGCCCTCGAAGAAGATCTTCCGGCTCGACGGCCACGCCCCGAGCAGTCCGGAGGCGCGCGGCAGGGAATCGGCGAGCCCCGACTCGACCGGGATGCCCGCGCGGGCGAGCGTCTCGGCCGGCGCGATGAGTTCGGCGAGCGTCAGCTTGCCCGAGCCGTAGCGGCGATGCGCTTCCGCCAAGCCCCGCACGGTGCCCGGTACCCCGACCGCCTTGCCGCCGCGGGTGGAGGCGGCGCGGTCGGGCTCGCCCTTGGCGTCCAGGAACATGTCGGCCGCCGCCGCCGCGGGGGCAGTCTCGCGGTAATCGATCGCCACCGTCTCGCGGTTCGCGGCCCGGTGGACCATCATGAAGCCGCCGCCGCCGAGATTGCCCGCCCGCGGCAGGGTCACGGCCAGGGCGAACCCCACCGCCACCGCCGCGTCGATGGCGTTGCCGCCCTTCTCCAGCACCGCGACCCCGACACGGGTCGCCAGCGCCTCCTGCGACGAGACCATGCCGCGGGTCGCCAGCACCGGCAGCAACCGCGCCGCATCCGATTGGATCGGCGGCGGTTCGGGAGCGGTGGGAAGGGAGCCCGGCGTGACGTCCGCCTGCGCCCAGGCCGGGCCTGCGAGAACGAGGAACGCGAGGGCGAGGCGAAGTCGGAGCGTCATGCGAGACGATCTAGCCCCCGGCCCGGCCGCGGCCAGCCGGCGCGCGCGATTCCCCTGCCCGCACCGGCTTCCTCCAAAGCCGGTTCCTCCCTTTCGGGCCGGAGCTTTATTGCCCGCTGATCGACGGGCCGCCGGCCGCACCGCCGGTGCCGGGCGGGCCGCTCGTCGGTGTCCCACCGATCACGGCACCGGGTGTCCCTCCGACGACCGCCGGACGGTTCGGGATGCCGCCGGTACCGGGACCGGTGACGGGCGCGTCGCCCGTGGCCGAGGCCTTCGGGCTCGGCGGCGAGGGGACCGCGGATGGGCCCTCGCGCTGGCTGGACTGCGCTAGGGCGTGCGCGGTCGGAAGGGTCAGGACGAGCGCTAGGGCGAGCGGAAGATGCCGCATGGAGGGCCTGCGAGGTCAGAATGCCGGAAGCGGCGGGTTCTGACGAACACCGGCACCGGACCGGAGTTCCGCGCCGTTCGGGAAGGCTTCGCCCGGCTCTCTCGCTTTCTCCCACCCACACCTTCATCCTGAGGTGCTGCGGAGCCTCGCAGGCGGGCTCCAGCGTATCGCGCGACGTCTGGAGCCCTCCTTCGAGGCTCCGCCTTTGGCGAAGCACCTCAGGATGACAGGGGTGGATGGAGGGGGGCGGGCAGTCGAGCGATCAGCGTCCGGTCGTCAGCAGGATCTTGCCCGAATGGCTGCTGGTCTCCATCAGCTCGTGGGCCTTCCGGGCGTCTTCGAGCGGGAAGGTGGCGTGGACGATGGGGCGGATCTTTCCCGCCTCGACCAGCGGCCAGACCTCGCCGCGCACGCCGTCGGCGATGGCGGCCTTGGCCTCCTTGGATTGCGCCCGCAGCGTCGCCCCGGTGATCGTCAGGCGCTTGAGCATGATCGGGGTCAGGGTCAGGCTCTCGGCCTTGTAGCCCTGCATGAAGGCGATCTGGACCAGCCGGCCCTCGACCGCGAGGGAGGCGATATTCTTCTGCAGGTAGGCCGCGCCCACCATGTCGAGGATCACGTCGACGCCCTTGCCGTCGGTGAGGCGCTTCACCTCCTCGGCGAAATCGGCCTCGCGGTAATTGATCGCGGCATCCGCGCCCAGTTCCTCGCAGAACCGGCACTTCTCGGCGGAGCCCGCCGTGGTGAACACCCGCGCGCCGTGCTGCTTGGCGATCTGGATCGCGGTGGTGCCGATGCCGCTCGACCCGCCATGGACCAGGAAGGTTTCGCCGGCCTTCAGCCGCCCGCGCTGGACGACGGTGGAATAGACCGTGAAGACGGTCTCGGGCAGGCCCGCCGCCTCGACGAGGGAGAGGGAGGACGGCTTCTTGAGCACCTGCCCGGCTTCGGCCACGGCGAATTCGGCGTAGCCGCCGCTGATGACGAGGGCGCAGACCTCCTCGCCGAGGGCGAAACCGCCGACGCCCTCGCCGAGGGCGGCGATGCGTCCGGCGATCTCCAGGCCGGGGATCTCGGTGGCGCCCTTCGGCGGCGGATAGCTGCCCTGGCGCTGCATGATGTCGGGCCGGTTGACGCCCGCCGCCACGACCTCGATCAGGACCTGTCCCGCTCCGGGCCGCGGCACCGGCGCCGTCTCGACCGCGATCACCTCCGGCCCGCCCGCGCCGCCGAAGCGGATCTGGCGCATGGTCTCGGGCGGGGATTGGGTCATCGACGGGCTCCTGCGGCGTTCCGGGCTCCCCGACACATGGCGCGGAAGGTCGGCCCCGTCGAGGTTGCGGTCGGATCGTTCATCCCTGCCGGCAGGGGACATGGCGGGGAGCGGCGCATGAAAAAGCCCCCGGACGCGGTGTCCGGGGGCTTTGTTGCTCGAAGCGTCGAAGTGTGGGGCTCAGTTGGCCTTCTTCTGCGCCGGCTGCGGATAGGCCGGGTTCTCGGCCGGGACGTTGCCGCTGTTGGAGGACGGCGCCTTGTTGACGGAGCCCGTCGTGATCTCACGGGCCGATTCCTGGCTCTTGCCGGCATAGTCGGCGGGCGACTCGGCCCGGTTCCAGCTCAGGAGACCGACGGTCGCGACCGCAAGCAGGACCAAGCTGGCGATGAGCACGTAGAGGACCGGCTTGCCCTTCTCGCCCTGGCGAGCTTCGGTGGGGTTCTCGATCGGCGCCATGGAGTTCCTCTCTCGCCGCCCCGATGCCGCTGGGCCATCGGGCAGCCTGATGTGATTTGGGATATGCTTGGCCAACGCCGACCGGGGCGGGGGAGTTCCTGACGGCCAAGCCCATGGCAGAGCCGATCGCCCGCTTTGACGGCTTATAAATTCTTCAGGAAGCCGGCGAGCCGCATCAGACCTTCGGGCCAGGGGCCATGCCCGCTCGCCACGTTGATGTGGCCGGACTCGCCCGCATCCACCAGGGCGGATCCCCAGGCATAGGCGTAGTCTTCGGCCCGCGCGTAGGTGCAATACGGATCGGTGCGGCTCGCCACCAGCAGCGAGGGGAAGGGCAGCGGGTCGCGCGGGACGGGGGCGAAGGCGCGCACGCTCTCGGGCAGGTCGGCGCCGGCCTCGATGTCCGGGAAGGCGACGAGCAGCGCCCCGCGCACCACGTTCGGGGGGAAAAGCGGCGCCGCCTCCACCGCCGCGACGACGCCCAGGCTGTGGGCGATCAGGATCACCGGCCGACGCGCCGCCTCGACCGCCTCGACGATGCGCGCGCGCCAGGATTCCGGATCCGGCCGGTGCCAATCCGCCTGCTCGACCACCCGCGCCGTCTTGAGGCGGCCCGCCCAGCGGCTCTGCCAATGCTCCTCCTCGGAGCCGGCATAGCCCGGCAGGATCAGGATGTCGCAGTCGGCTGTCTTCATGATCGGCCTTTCGGGTCGGGCGCTGCCGTCAACTCACCGGCGCAGCCCCGGTCCCCCTGACCTTGGGCGCGCCTCCGGTCCGGCCAGTAGCCGAGACGATCGATCATGACGATCCCGGGCGGCGAGCCGAAGCGACGCGAGGGCGGTTGGCGCCCGCCCCCGGCGATGACCGCATGGGGCGCGACGCCGGGACTTGCGTCAGGCGGCGGCGCGGATGCCGCCGAGGCGTCCCCCGATCTGCGCGGCGAGCGGGACGCTCGCTTGGTTCTTGCCCTTGGCCTCGATCTCGAAATCGGTCCAGGCGAGGTGGCGGGCCACCAGCGCGTTGACGGCCTCGTTCCACATTTTATCGGAATGGGCGGCGAGATCGCGCCAGGAATGGCCCTGCTCCGAGAGCCCGACGAAGTCCGGCAGGGCGCCGGGATCGTGGTCCGCCAGCACGCTCTCGCGCGACACGCTGATATGGCTCACCGGTCGCACGCCGCGCCAGGAGGCGATCACGGCCGCGATCCGGGGATCGTCCGGCTCGATGTAATCGCCGCGGCTCTCGACCCAGTGGTGATGGATGTCGAACACCACCGGGATCCGGTCGCCTAGGCGCAGGACCGCGTCGAGGCCGAACAGGGATTCGTCGTTCTCCACGGTGAGCAGGTTGCGCGCCGTCTCCGAGATCAACGACAGGCTTTCGCGAAAGCCCTCGATGCCGGGCTCGCGCCCGCCGACATGGATGTTCAGGTGGGCGCCGTGCGGGTGCCAGCCGGAGCCGTAGCCCAGCATCGCCATGATCTCGGCGTGGTACTCCAACTCGGCGATGCCGTTGGCCTGCGCGTTCGGGTTGCGCGAGGCGATGATGCAGAACGGCCCCGGATGCATGCTGAGGCGCACGCCTCCCTGGCGCGCCCGCTCGCCGATGCGGGCGAGCCCGGCCTCGATCAGGGCGCGGAACGAGGGCTCGGCATAGAGCGGCATCGCGGTCGGGTGGGTGTAGCCGGGCAGGAGCGAGCTCGCCATGCGCAGGAGCCGTTCCAGCGGCGGGCGTGCGGCGACCCAGGCGACCTGCCGCTCCAGGGCCGCGAGATTGTGGCGGACCACGTCCTCCAGCTTCTTCCGCCGCTCGGCCGGGCCGAGACGCTGGAGGTTGGCCATGGTCACGGTGCCGAGATTCATCAGCTTGGCCGCGTCCTTGGCGGCCTTGAGCGTCTTATGCTCAGGGTCCGGATCCGGGATGAAGGTGCAGCAGAAGCCGAGGCGGGGGGATTCGGAGGGTTCGCGCGACATGGGCGGACAACGCGGCAGGGCGAGATCGGTCACCGATCAGGATGCCGCATCGTCGCCGAGCGCATCCACCGCCGCGCCCGCCAGATTGGCCGCCATCAACCGCTCCGCCTCGCCCGCGACCGGGCGCAGATGTCCCGGAAGGGCATCGAGCGCGGCCGCCCGTGCCTGAGCGCATCGCCGCGCGGCGGCGAGATCGATAGCCTCGAACCGCACGGTCTCGCCGGGCCGTCGCTGGGCGATCCGGCGGAGATCGGCCGAAATCACCGTCGCGATCTTCGGATAGCCGCCGGTGGTCTGGCGGTCGGCCATCAGCACGATCGGGCGGCCGGACCCCGGCACCTGCACCGAGCCCATCGCGGTCGCATCGGAGACGATGTTGAAACCGCCCGCGCCGTGGGCGATGGCCGGTCCGTCGAGCTGATAGCCCATCCGGTCGGCCTGGCCCGAGACCGTGTAGGTCGCCGTCAGGAAGGTCGCGACGCCCTCCTGCGAGAAATGATCGTCCTGGGGGCCGAGCACGACGCGGATCGGCCGGTCGCTCTCGAGCGGGACCGGATCGAGGCCGACATCCGCCTCGCCCGCGGGCGCCGGGCCGGCGAGCGTAAGGCGGTCGCCCTCCTGCAGGGGGCGGCCGTCGCGGCCGCCGATCCCGGCGCGGCGATGGAGTGCGACGCTGCCGAGGACGGGACGCAGAGCCAGGTCGCCGGCGATCGCGAGGGTGGCGAACACGCCCGTACGGGGCCGCCCGAGGGTCAGTTCGGCGCCCTCCCGCAGCACGAAGGAGCGGTGGTCGGCGACGGGCTCGCCGTCGAGGAGCAGCGGCCCGCAGGCACCGGCCAAAGCCAGCCGCACCGGCCCACCCTCGACGCGCAGCGTCGCCGCGGCGAGCCCCCACTCGATCGCCGCCGCGCCCGGCGGATTGCCGACCAAACGGTTGGCGGCTTCGTGCGCCAACCGGTCCATCGGGCCGGAGGCGGACAGGCCGTCGCGCAGGTAGCCGGGCCGGCCGCCATCCTGGATCGAGGCCGCGCCGGAGAGGCGCAGGAGATGGAGGATGCGGCTCATGCCTCGCTCCACTCGGCCACCGTCTCGCCCGCTTCGGCCGCCGCCGACAGCCTCTCCCAGTCCTCGGCCGGGGTCGGAACGAAGCGCACCCGGTCGCCGGGTCGCAGCAGGAAGACGGGATCGCGATCCGGCACGAAGGTTCGGACCGGCGTGCGGCCGAGCAGGTGCCAGCCGCTCGGGGCGGCGATGCTCGCCACCAGCGCCTGCGCTCCGCCGATGGAGATGGTGCCCGCGGGCGTGACGGGGCGCGGATGCGGACGGCGCGACAGGGCGAGGCGGGGATCGAGCCCTTCGAGATAGGCGTAGCCCGGCAGGAAGCCGATCATCGCGACCCGGTATTCGGGCGCGGCGTGGCGCTCGATCACGGCCTGCGGGGCGAGGCCGTGATGGGCGGCCACCGCCTCGAGATCGATGCCGAACGTGCCGCCATAAACGACCGGGATGCGCCAGAGCCGGGACGCCGCGACCGGCGGCAGCGGCTCTTGGGCGAGCGACAGGACGGCGCGGCCGAGCGCCTCCGGGTCGGCCGTCAATGGATCGAGATGGACCGTGAGCGAGCGGTAAGTCGGCACGGTCTCGCGGATGCCGGGGAGCGCCCGTGCCGCCAGGGCCGCGTCGAGGGCCAGCACGCGGGCCGACAGCGCGGGATCGATCCGGGCGCCGAACTCGATGGTGAAGGCCGTGTCCCCGCAGGCGAGCAGCCGCGGCGCGTCGTGCGTCATGGACGCCAGGCTATCCGAAGGCGCGACGCATCGCGAGCCTGTCCGGCCGGCCACCATCGATGAACCGCATCGAAGCGGCCGATCCCACCCTCGCCCTCATCCCGAGGTGCCCGCCGCGGCGGGCCTCGAAGGAGGGCTCCGGGGATTGCTAAGACGTCCGGAGCCTTCCTTCGACGGCAATTGTGCGCGTCGCCGCCTCAGGATGAGGGGGATCGGTGGGTCTTCAGAGCCGATGCGCCGTCCGCTCCGCCTCGTCGCGCTCGTCCCGACCGGTGGCCGAACCTGAGGGGGGAGCCGAGGCACGCTGGACGGCGGCGTCGATGTTCTCGGGGTCGAGGGCGGTCTCGACGAAGGAGCGGCCGCGCTGGGTCAGGTCGCGGGCGTAGCGAACGCCCTGGTCGCGCAGGTCGTCGGCGTAGGGGCCGAGCGCCCGGTCTTCCTGGCGCGTGCGCGGCAGGAGCGCCCCGAGCAGCAGGCCGGCGGCGAGACCGACCACGCCGACGAGCAACGGATTCTCCGAGATGAACTCCTCGGTGGCGGTGCGGCCGCGGCGCAGCTGCCGCGCGCCGCGATCGGCGAGATCGGCGGCGTTCTGACGATGCGTGTCGTAGCGGTCCTCGGCCCAGGAGCGAGCCTCCTCGTAGGTCTCGCCGGCCCGCTCGCGGGCCGAGCGCAGCGTCTCGCCGGCGCGATCGCGCAATTCCGCGGCCTTGTCGGTCGCCTGGTCGCGCAACTCCGCAGCCTTGTCGGCGGCCTGATCACGCAGGTTCGAAGCCTGCTCCGCCGCGCGGTCACGCAGGTTCGCGGCCTCGTTGGACGCTTCACGGGTCGTGTCGTGCAGGCCCTGCTGAAGGCGGGCATTGGCGTCGCGGCCCTGGGCGGTGGCGCGCTCGGAGGCGGCGTGCAGGGTATGGTCGAGGCTCCCGGAGCGCGGCATGCCGGCCTTGGCGGCCAGGTGCTCCGGCAGCGTCTCGACCGGCGTGCCTTCCGGCGTGAGGGGTGAGGTGGGGTTCTGCGTCATGATGGGCTCCGATTTCGGGCGGTGCGGCGGCGCGGGGTCGATCCCGGCGCCGCAGGCGGGCTCAAGCGGGGTCGGGGGTCAGATCTGTCGCTCGCCGGACAGGTCGTGCGGAGGCCTCCCGGCCGGAGCGTCGGGATCGTAGGTGCGGTCGGCACCGGTCACGGTGACGGGCTTGATCTCCACCGGGACCACGGCGCGGCTCGCCCGCTGGCGGCCGTTGCGCATCCCATTGAGGAGGAGACCGACGCCTGCCGCGATCAGCAGCACCGGCACGGGGTTGCGCCGAACCGTGTCGAGGGCCTCGTCGTAGAAGCCGCTATAGGGCGTACGCCGGGCCGAACCGAGCATCTCGTCGACGAGGCTCGACGCGTTGAGGCGCCCCTGGATGCGGTCGATCGTTTCGTCGAGCCGGGCGCGGCGCTGCTCGATGTCCTTTTCCAGATCCGAGATCGATTCGCTCATCCCGAAACCCTTTCCGTCAACGCGCGGGCATCCTGCCGGACCTGCCGCGTGGTCCGGGTCGGGGCGAGGTTGGAGAGCGACATCGCCCGGGCACCGACGATGCCGAGGATCACCGCGATGAGGAGCAGCACGCCACCGACGAGGAGCGCGGCGAGCCATTCCGAGTTCACGAGGGTCGCGACGTATTTCACCAATGCGCCGATCAGCACCAGCATCGCGGTCACCGCGAACACCGCGGCGAAGACCATCATGCCGAGACCGACGAACAGCGAGCGGACATTGCTCGTCATCTCGGAGCGGAAGAGCGCGATCTCTTTGCCGGCGAGTTCGCTCGCCTCGCGCAGGGCGTCCGCGATCAGAGCCTGGATCGAGGACGACGGCGGCGGTGGGGGGGGAGGACTTGCCATCGTGGTCGTCTCCGTCCTCAGGCCCGATAGCCGTCGTCGTACCGGTCGCTACGCTCGGTCTGGCCCGATGCCTTGACGAAGCGGGCCAACAGGAAGCCCGCCGCAAAGGTCGCCACCGCCGTCGTCACCGGCGAGCGCCGGGCGAAGGCCTCGGCCTCGGCGTAGAAGTCATCGAGGCCGCGCCGCTCGATCGAGCCGGCGAGGTCATCGAGACCGTCGGCGGCGCTGTCGAAGAAGGCGCGGATATTGGGGCGATCCTCGAAGGTCTGCCCGGAATCGCGCACGGACTTCGCGAGATCGCCGACAGAGCGGGCGGCTTCGCCCTTGCGCTGGTCGACGTAATCCAAGGCCTGCTGGCGGGCGGCCGCCGCGAGGCCCCGGCCGCGCTCGACGGCCACATGGGCCGTATCCTCGACGTCGTGGCGCAGATCCTTCAGATCGGCTTGGCGGGCGGCGGGATCGGCCCCGCCGACGGGATCCGGTGACGCGGAGGCAGTCATGGTCTCAACTCCTGCAACGAAGAAGCGGAAAGAGCGACCGGCGCCGGGTGCGACGGCCGCAATAGGATTCGGCCGGAGAACCAATGGCCCTGCGGCGGGGTTCCCCTTCCAGACATCCCGTTGCGCCTCGGTGGGCGGGTGACGATGCATCGCTCTGGAAGGAGCGCCGTCTGTGGTCATACGCGGGACCGTGCAAAGACTTGTGCCAGCGCTTGTGACGAGGCGCGCGGCGCAACGTATGGCTGATTCGTTGCCGTCCCGTGTCGGATCGGTGACGGGGGGCCCGAACCTCCGCTCCTGTCATGCGGCAGAGCGTCGGAACCCGTTCTGCTCGCTTGACCGGCGGGAGGCGATGCGCTTGGCTGCGCCACGACGGATCACGCGAGGGTTCCGCGCGTTTTCCCACGGACGTTTAAGACTCTACAGGCGGGCGCATTCCCTGCATCCGCTGCAACGAGGACCGGAGCCGGGTTCGTGGCACGTCTGATCATCGTCTCGAATCGCGTCGCCGTGCCCGCCGAGGGCAAGGACGCGGTCTCCGCCGGCGGCCTCGCCGTGGCGGTCAAGGAGGCGTTCTCCTCCTACGAGGGCCTCTGGTTCGGCTGGAGCGGCAATATCTGCGAGGATGCGAGCTCCGAACCGGAGCTGATCGATCGCGGTCCGATCCAGTATGCCGTTCTCGACCTCTCGCCCCAGGATCACCGCGAATATTATGCCGGGTTCGCCAACCGGGCCCTCTGGCCGATCATGCATTACCGCATCGGCCTGGGCACCTTCTCGCGCTCGGATTACGCCGGCTATCAGCGCGTCAACCAGAACTTCGCCCGTGCGCTCGCCAAGCTCGTCGAGCCCGACGATCTGATCTGGGTGCACGACTATCACCTGCTGCCGCTCGCGAGTGAATTGCGCGGCCAGGGCATCGCCAACCCGATCGGCTACTTCCACCACATCCCGTGGCCCGCGGCGGACGTGTTCAACACGCTGCCGGCGAGCAACGAGCTGCTGCGCGCCATGGCCGATTACGACCTGATCGGCCTCCAGACCGACGCGGACGTCCAGAACCTCTCGCGCAATTTCATCGACACGATGCGGGCGATCCCGCTGGGCGGCGGTGCCCTGATGGTCGATGGGCGCCGCACCCGCATCCGTTCCTTCCCGATCGGCATCGACGTGGCCGGTTTCAAGGAGGCGGCGGATCGGGCCGGTTCCAACAAGGTCGTGCGCGAGACCATGGCGGGTCTGCGCACCCGCAAGCTTCTCATCGGCGTCGACCGGCTCGATTACTCGAAGGGCGTGCCCGAGCGCATGGAGGCGGTGGATCGCTTCTTCGCCTCGAACCCCGATCAGCGCGGCAACGTCGTCTACATCCAGATCACGCCGAAATCCCGCAGCGAGGTGCCGGAATACGAGCAGCTCTCCCGCGAGGTGAACGAGAAGGTCGGCGACATCAACGGGACGCTCGGCGAGCCGGCCTGGACGCCGATCCAGTACGTCACCAAGGCCTATCCCCGCCCGGTGCTCGCCGGCCTCTACCGTGCCGCCCGGGTCGGGCTCGTCACGCCGATGCGCGACGGGATGAACTTGGTGGCCAAGGAATACGTCGTCGCGCAGAGCGAGGAAGATCCGGGCGTCCTCGTCCTGTCCAAGTTCGCCGGCGCGGCGCGCCAGCTGCCCGAGGCGCTCCTGGTCAATCCCTACGACCGCTTCGAGGTGGCGGAGGCGATCCGGCAGGCGCTCTACATGCCCCGGGCCGAGCGGCTGGAGCGCTGGAAGCCGATGGCCGAGCGCATGCTGCGCGAGGACGTGGATTGGTGGGCCCGCAGCTTCATGGCCGAGCTCGAATCCTTCCGCACCGTCGAGCGCGAACCGCCGAAGGCGGCGGCCGCCGCCGAGTAGCAGCCGCCTTCGGTCCCAACCCGGCCGCGCTTGCCGCGTTCGGCAGCCCTGTGGCCCTGCCGGGCTCGCGCGGCGGGCCGGCAACGGCTAAGCTGTCGCCGGAACCTGTGCCGGAACTGCCGATGTCCTCCCGTCTGTCCGCCCTGATCGCGATCGGCCTTGTCGCGCTCGCCTGCACCGCCTGCGGGCGCCGTGGTGGGCTGGAGCCTCCCGGCACCGCTTCGGCGAATGTCGCTCCCGCCGCCGCGCGACCGGGCGCGCTGGCCTCGCCGCGGGCCCTGCCGACCACCAGCGTCGGCGTCGGCGACCGGGCCGCCGCACCCGATCCGGACGCCGTGCAGGCCGGCGACGAGCTGAGCCCCGCGGCGATTCCGCCGGCCGCCGACGGCGTGCCGGTCACCACCTCCCGCGGTGCCAAGCGCGGCTACCGGGTGCCGAAGGAGCCGTTCATCCTCGACGCGATCCTCTGATCGCGGCGGATCGCCGGGCGACGAACCGCTTTCGGGCGGCGCCTCCGATGGAGCGCGCGCTGCATTTCCACGGAAACAGCGGCACGCTCTATCTCTTTGCGGTCGCACGATGATTCCGGAAAACCGGATTCCACTTTTCCGCATCGTGCTCTAAAGACGCGGGCGACAGCGATGCGCCGGGGGCCTCCCGGAGCGCCGCGCGGCCCTCACAAAGCCTGCCATGCACCATTTCCATTACCGCGACGGACGCCTCCACGCGGAGGATGTCGATCTGACCGCACTCGCCGCGGAGGTCGGCACCCCGTTCTACTGCTACAGCACCGCGACGCTGGAGCGGCATTACCGCGTCTTCGCCGACGCCTTCGCCGGCGACGACGCGCTGGTGTGCTTCGCCATGAAGGCGAATTCCAACCAGGCGGTGCTCGCGACCCTGGCCCGCCGGGGAGCCGGCATGGACATCGTCTCCGAGGGCGAGCTGCGCCGCGCCCTCGCCGCGGGCGTTCCGGGGGAGCGCATCGTCTTCTCCGGCGTCGGCAAGACGAAGGAGGAGATGGCCGCGGCCCTGGAGGCCGGCATCCTCTGCTTCAACGTCGAGAGCGAGCCGGAACTGGCGGCCCTGTCCGAGGTCGCCGCCTCGCGGGGCGAGCGCGCGCCGGTCTCGATCCGGGTCAATCCCGACGTCGACGCGCTGACGCATGCCAAGATCTCGACCGGCAAGTCCGAGAACAAGTTCGGCATCCCGATCACCCGCGCCCGCGAGGTCTATGCCCGCGCCGCCCGGATGCCGGGGCTGCAACTCGTCGGCGTCGACACCCATATCGGCAGCCAGATCACCGATCTCGCCCCCTTCGCGAGCGCGGCGCGCCGCCTCTGCGAACTGGCCGGCGCCCTGCTCGCCGACGGGCACGCGCTGCATCACGTCGATTTCGGCGGCGGCCTCGGCATCCCCTACCGCGACGACAATGCCCCGCCGCCGGACCCGGCGGCTTTGGCGGCGATCCTGCGCCCGCAATTCCAGCCCCTGGGCCTGCGCCCGGTCTTCGAGATCGGCCGGATGATCGCCGGCAATGCCGGCATCCTCGTCACCCGCGTGGTCTACGTGAAGCCGACCGAGGCCAAGACCTTCGTCATCGTCGATGCGGCGATGAACGACCTGATCCGCCCGACCCTCTACGAGGCGTTCCACGGACTGCGCCCGGTCGTCGAGGCCGCGCCCGATGCCCCCCGCATCACCGCCGACGTGGTCGGCCCGGTCTGCGAGACCGGCGATTACCTCGCGCTGGCCCGCGAGATGCCCGAGGTCGGGGCCGGCGACCTGATCGCCGTCATGAGCGCGGGGGCCTACGGCGCGGTCCAGGCCGGTACATACAACAGCCGCCGCCTCGTGCCCGAGGTGCTGGTGAGGGGAGACCGCTCGGCGGTGGTGCGCCCGCGGCCCAGCTACGAGGATCTGATCCGCCTCGACAGAATGCCCGACTGGCTGGGGTAAAACCCTCCCCTGCGGAGGGGGAGGGACGCCGCGGCGGCCAAGCGCGGCTGGGCGGATTTGACCCGATGGTGCCGGCCCGCCACCATGCTAGCTTCCGACCGACGATGCGGGAGCCGCGACCGATCACGATGACCGAGGCGCAACGGACGAGCCCTGAGGCCGGGCCGCAGCACGGCGACGCGCGGCGGCGCCTCGACCGGCTCGTGGCCGGCGCACGGGCGGCGGGCCTATGGGAACGGGTCTGGCCGGTGCTGTGGCGCCCGCTGGGTGTCGGGCTCCTGTTCCTCACCGTCTCCTGGCTCGGCCTCTGGCTCGACCTGTCGCCGGTCTGGCGCATGATCGGGCTCGGCCTGTTCGCGCTGCTCGCCCTCGCCGCCTTCGTGCCGCTGCTGCGCATCGCGCGGCCGAGCCGGCGCGAGGCATTGTCCCGGATCGACCGGGAGGCTGCCCGGACCGGCGGAAGCGGGAGCCGGCTCGCCCACGATCCCGCCTCGGCGATCGAGGACACGCTCGCCGTCGGCGGGACCGATCCGGCGACCCGGGCGCTCTGGGCCCTGCACCAGTCGCGGGCCGCCGCCGCCGTGGCGCGGCTGCGCGTCGGCCGACCGCGGCCCGACATGCCCCGGCACGATCCCCGGGCGCTGCGGGCCGGCGCCCTGGTCGCGACGCTCGCGGCCCTGTTCGTCGCCGGTCCGGAATGGCGCGGTCGTGTGGCGGCCGCCTTCGACTGGCGCGAGCCCCCGGCCGCCGCCCCCAGCTTCCGGGTCGACGGCTGGATCGATCCGCCGATCTACACGCGGGTGCCGCCGCTGATCGTTGCCATGTCCGGCGGCAAGGACGCGGTTCAGCGCCTGCGCGCGCCGGTGAATTCGACCCTGATCGTGCGTATCGCCGGCCAGGGTGAAGCGCAGCTGACCCCGAATGCCGCCTTGGTCCCGGTCGAGAAGGAGGCGGGCACCGACAGGCCCGCCCCGCGCCGCGCCCTGAGCCAAGGGACTGGCCAAGCGGCCGAAGCCCGGACCTCGCTGCGCGAGGAGCGCTTCCGCCTCATTGGCGGCACGGCCGAACTCGGCATCGCCGCCTCCGGCTCCGAGCCCCAGCGCCTCGTCGTCGAGACGATTCCCGATCTTGCGCCCGAGGTCAGCCAGGTCGGCGGGCTGGAGGTGAACGGGCGCGGCACCTTCTCCCTGACCTACCGGGCCAAGGACGATTACGGCATCGCCTCCGCCGAGGGGCTGGTCGAGCCGCTGAAGCCCGGCCGCTCGCTCGTGCCGGTGCCGAAGATCGCCCTCGCCCTGCCCGCCGACGCCACCGGCGAGCACGACACCAAGACCCTCGTCGACCTCACCGACAATCCGTGGTCCGGGGCCCGCGTGCGGCTGACGCTCGTGGTGCGCGACGAGGCCGGGCAGGAAGGCCGGACGCAGCCCGCCGAGACGACGCTCCCGGCGCGCCCCTTCGGCAAGGCGCTCGCCCGTTCCCTGGCGGAGGAGCGGCGCCGCCTCGTCACCGCGCCGGATTCCGACCGCAAGCGCGTCCAGACGGCTCTGGACGCGCTCCTGATCGCGCCCGACCAGTTCACGCCGGAACCCGCGATCTTCCTCGGCCTCACCACTGCGGCCAAGCGCCTGCGCGCCGCCCAGACCGATGACGACCTGATCGGCGTCGCCGACCTGCTGTGGGAAATGGCCCTCAAGATCGAGGACGGGGACCTGTCCGATGCCGAGAAGGCGCTGCGCGCCGCCCAGGACCGGCTGAAGGAGGCGATCGAGCGCGGCGCCCCCGACGAGGAGGTCAAGAAGCTCACCGAGGATCTGAAGCAGGCCCTCGACAAGTTCATGAAGGAATTCGCCGAGCGCCAGCGGCAGAATCCGCAGAACCGCCAGCAGCAATCCGAGCGTCAGCAGCGCCAGCAGCAGCAGGGCGCCAAGACCGTCACCCCCGACGATCTGGAGAAGATGCTGAAGGACATGCAGGACGCGATGCAGCGCGGCGACACGGCCGAGGCCCAGCGCCTGCTCGAACAGCTGCGCAACACCCTCGAGAATCTCCAGAGCGCCGAGAACCAGGGCCAGAAGTCCGGCGACGGCATGGCGGAGATGAATCGGCAGCTCGACGAGCTCGACCAGATGTCCCGCGACCAGCAGGACCTGCGCGACGAGACCTACAAGGATGGACAGCAGGGCCAGGAGCGCCCCCGCCCCGGTCAGCGCCAGCGGCAGGGCCAGCAGCAACAGCAGAACGGCCAGCCTCAGGGCCAGCAGGGGCAGCGCGGCCAGCAACAACAGGGACAGCAGGGCCAGAACCAGCCCGGCGAACAGGGGCAGCAGGGGCAAGGTCAGAAGGGCCAGGGCCAGAAGGGGCAGCAGGGCCAGAGCATGGGCCAGCGCCAGCAGGGCCTGCGCGAGCAGCTTCAGGATCTCAAGGACCGGATGAAGCAGCAGGGTCTCCAGGGTGAGGAGGGCCTCGCCGATGCCGAGGATGCCATGCGCGAGGCCGAGGACGCCCTCGGCCAGGGCCGCAGCGGCGACGCGGTCGATGCCCAGGGTCGCGCCCTCGACGGGTTGAAGCGCGGCGCCGAGGGCATGCAGAAGCAGATGCAGCAGATGGCCGAGGGCGAAGGCCAGGGTGAGGGCGAGGGCCAGCAATCCAGCCAGCAGGGCCGCCCCGGCGCCGCCGACGACGATCCGCTCGGCCGCCCGACCCGCGGGCGCGACATCTCCGACGGCCGGGTGCGGGTGCCGACCGCCGACGAATCGGCGGTGCAGCGCGCCCGCCGGATCATGGAGGAGTTGCGGCGCAAGCTCGGCGACCCCTCGCGCCCGCAAGAGGAACTCGACTATTTCGAGCGCCTGCTGCGCCGCAACTGAGCGGCAGGCCCTCGCGCAACCCCTATGAGCCCGCGCGGCGCGCCCAGGCTCCTACCGGAACGAAACGCACACTATGTCCGCCAATCAGCTCGTTCTCCTCGCCTGCCTCGCGGTGGCCGCCGTCCTCCTGTTCGGCCTCGTCAACATGATGCGCGGCGGGAGCGCCAACCTCTCGCAGAAGCTGATGCGGCTGCGCGTGCTCCTGCAATTCGTGGCCATCATCGTCATCATGGGCGTGGTCTGGTGGCGCACCGCCTGATCTATGCTCGCCCTGCGTGAAGCGACGCGCGGGCGACAACGTCCGGCACGGCTGCCCGCCGCCGAGTGTGGCGCGCGCGCCCCACCGCCGAGGCAAAGCGTAATCGATGGATGAATCCGCGGGATGGGTCCGGGGCCGCGTGGTATTCGAGAGCGGTTCTAATGGATGTACCGCCGATGATGTTTCCCCTTGCCCGGACGACGGCCCTGCTCGCGGCCGGTGCGCTGGCCGTCACGGCCGTGCAGGCCGCCGATCTCGGCGGCGCCCGGGCGCCCGCGCCGATGCCCTACGCCGCGCCGGTGCAGCCCTACAGCTTCGTGTCCGAGATCCGCATCGGCGGCTCGGTGCAGGATCCGGGAAGCGCCGAGGGCAAGTTGCCGGGCTTCAGCACCGCCAACGTCAACGGCGAGATCCTGTTCGCCAAGCCGGTCGTCAGCCTTGATCCGTTCTGGCAGGCCTTCGTGCCGCGTCCGACCGTCGGCGGTAGCTACAACACCGGCGGGCGCACCAGCTACGCCTATCTCGGCGGCACCTGGACGGTCGATCTCTTCCCCGAGACGTTGGGCCGCCGCGTCTTCATCGAAGGCTTCTTCGGTGGCGCCGCCCATAACGGCTATGTCGGGCCGAAGGGGGAAACGCCCTACGGCTTCAACACGCTGGGCTGCAATCCCCTCTTCCGGGAGGCCGCCGCGCTCGGCTTCCGCATCACCCCGCAATGGAGCGTGATGGCCACCGTCGAGCACATGTCGAATGCGGGCCTGTGCGGCGACAACCGCGGCCTGACCAATTTCGGCGGCAAGGTCGGCTACACGTTCTGATCGCGGTCCCGGGGCCGCCTGCGCGGGGCATTCATCGTACTCGGCTTCCAGCGCCCGATCGGCGCAGAGGTCGCGGTTTTCCCGCTTGCAAAGACCCGCCGCGCGCGAAACACCATCGCCCGGCGGGTTTTTCGTGCCCGTGGGGAGGGACGTCGTGGTCAAGCTGAACCGCATCTACACCCGCACCGGCGACAAGGGGACGACAGGGCTCGCCAACGGTGAGCGCCGCTCGAAGGCGGATCTGCGGGTCGAGGCCTACGGCACCGTCGACGAGACCAATGCCTGCGTCGGACTCGCCCGGCTGCACGCCGAGCCGGCCCTCGACGCGATGCTGGCGCGGGTCCAGAACGACCTGTTCGATCTCGGCGCCGACCTCGCGACCCCGCCGAGCGAAGAGCCCCTTGGCTACGAGCCCCTGCGGGTGGTGGCCGCCCAAGTGCAGCGCCTCGAAGCCGAGATCGACGCGCTCAACGCCCATATCCCGCCGCTGAAATCCTTCGTGCTGCCCGGCGGCTCTCCGGCCTCCGCCGCGCTCCACCTCGCCCGCACGGTCTGCCGACGGGCCGAGCGCCTGGTGGTGGCCTTGTCCGCCAACGAGAGCGAGGCGATCTCGCCGGAAGCGTTGCAATACCTCAACCGGTTGTCGGACTTCCTGTTCGTCGCCGGGCGGGCGGCCAATCGCGACGGGGCCGACGACGTGCTCTGGGTGCCGGGCCAGAACCGCTGATTTTCGCAGGACCACGCTGCCCATAAGGCGCGTTGACAAGCGGGAAATCGCCTCGCTACGGTCCCGCCGCCCTGACAATCAAGATCTGATTGCCGTCGAGCCAGACGCGGCCGCCTCATGAGCGCCCGGTTGGCCATCCGACGGCGCGGAGGAAAGCGACTGCCATGAAGGTTCTCGTGCCCGTCAAGCGGGTCGTCGACTACAACGTGAAGATCCGCGTCAAGGCCGACGGGTCGGGCGTGGAACTCGCCAACGTGAAGATGTCGATGAACCCCTTCGACGAGATCGCCGTCGAGGAGGCGATCCGCCTGAAGGAGAAGGGCAAGGCCACCGAGATCGTCGCCGTCTCGATCGGACCGCAGCAGGCGCAGGAGACCCTGCGCACGGCGCTGGCCATGGGTGCCGACCGGGCGATCCTGGTGAAGACCGACGTGAATTGCGAACCGCTGGCCGTCGCCAAGATCCTCAAGGCGGTGGTCGCCAAAGAGAATCCGGAACTCGTCATCCTCGGCAAGCAGGCGATCGACGACGATTCCAACCAGACCGGCCAGATGCTCGCGGCCCTGCTCGGCTGGCCCCAGGGCACCTTCGCGTTCAAGGTGGAGTTCGGCGAGGGCACGATCGACGTGACCCGTGAAGTCGATGGCGGTCTGCAGACGGTGGCGCTCAAGCTGCCGGCGATCGTCACCACGGATCTGCGCCTCAACGAGCCGCGCTACGCCTCGCTGCCCAACATCATGAAGGCGAAGAAGAAGCCGCTGGAGGAACTGGCGCCCGACGCGCTCGGCGTCGATGTCAGCCCGAAGCTGACCGTGGTGAAGGTCGCCGAGCCGCTGGGCCGCTCGGCGGGCGTCAAGGTCGGCTCCGCCGCCGAGCTCGTTCAGAAGCTCAAGGTCGAGGCGGGGGTCTTCTGATCCGGCGTCTCCCGATCGTCCCCGCGATTCACGCGCCGCTCCCTCCGGGTCGAGCGGCGCCCCCTCCCCTCTTCCGAAAGTCCTTCCGATGACCACGCTCCTCTACGTCGAGCACGCCGACGGCAAGATCAAGGACGGCACCCTCAAGGCCCTCACCGCCGCCAAGGCGCTCGGCGCCCCCATCCACGCCCTCGTCGCCGGTGCCGGCTCGAAGGCGGCGGCGGAGGCCGCGGCCAAGCTCGACGGGATCGAGAAGGTCCTCAATGCCGAGGACGGCGCCTACGATCACGACCTCGCCGAGACCAATGCGGCGCTGATCGTCTCGCTCGCCGACGGCTACGACGCGATCGTCGCCGCCGCCACCACGACCGGCAAGAACACCCTGCCCCGCGTCGCCGCCCTGCTCGACGTCGCCCAGGTCTCCGACATCATCAAAGTCGTCTCGCCCGATACCTTCGAGCGGCCGATCTATGCCGGCAACGCGATCCAGACCGTGCAGGCGGGCGCGGGCAAGAAGGTCATCACCGTGCGCACCGCCGCCTTCAAGGCGACGGAAGAGGGCGGCGCGGCGGCGGCCGTCGAAGCGGTTTCGGCCGCGACCCCCGATGCGCTCGGCGCCGCCTACAAATCCGAAGAGATCGCCAAGTCCGATCGGCCGGAACTGGCCTCGGCCAAGTTCATCGTCTCCGGCGGCCGTTCGCTCGGCTCGGCAGACAAATTCAAGGAACTGATCGAGCCGCTGGCCGACGCCCTCGGCGCCGCGGTCGGCGCCTCCCGCGCGGCGGTCGATGCGGGTTACGCCCCCAACGACTGGCAGGTCGGCCAGACCGGCAAGGTGGTCGCCCCCGACCTCTACGTCGCCGTCGGCATCTCCGGCGCGATCCAGCATCTGGCCGGCATGAAGGATTCGAAGGTCATCGTCGCTGTCAACAAGGACGAGGACGCGCCGATCTTCCAAGTGGCGGATTACGGTCTCGTCGGCGACCTGTTCCAGGTCGTGCCGGAATTGCAGGCCGAGATCGCCAAGGCGAAGGACCGCTAAAGGTCGCGCGTTTCCGCGCCTGCTCCGGCGGGCGCGGACAACACCCGTACGGATTCGGCGAACGGCCGGTTTGACGCATTTGTTGCAGTGCCGCATGGTATACAGGCGGTTCGCCCGGCGATGCCGCAGCAGGTGAGACGCGAGACGGGTATGGGCATCGAGATCAAGACGGTCGGCATCATCGGTGCCGGCCAGATGGGGACCGGCATCGCGCATGTCTGCGCGGCCTCGGGCCTCGACGTCCGGCTGAACGACCGCGATGCCGACCGGCTCGATGCCGGCCTCGCGCAGATCGAGGCGAACCTCGCCCGCCAAGTGCAGAAGGGCAGCCTCAGCGAGGACCAACGCCGCACCGCCCTGGAGCGGATCGGCGTGGCCCGCGCCTACGCGGATCTCGGCCCCTGCGATCTGGTGATCGAGGCGGCGACCGAGGACGAGGCGACCAAGCGCAAGATCTTCCAGGATCTCTGTCCGTCGCTCAAGCCCGACGCCCTGGTGGCGACCAACACCTCCTCGATCTCGATCACCCGGCTCGCCGCCTCCACCGACCGGCCGGACCGCTTCATCGGCATCCACTTCATGAACCCGGTGCCGGTGATGCAGCTCGTCGAGCTGATCCGCGGCATCGCCACGGAGGATCCGACCTACGAGTCGGCCAAGGCCTTCATCGGCAAGCTCGGCAAGACCTCGACGATGTCGGAGGATTTCCCGGCTTTCATCGTCAACCGCATCCTGCTGCCGATGATCAACGAGGCGATCTACACGCTCTATGAGGGCGTGGGCTCGGTCGAGTCGATCGACACGGCGATGAAGCTCGGCGCCAACCACCCGATGGGTCCGCTGCAGCTCGCCGATTTCATCGGCCTCGATACCTGCCTGTCGGTGATGCAGGTGCTCTACGAGGGTCTGGCGGATTCGAAGTACCGCCCCTGCCCGCTGCTGGTGAAATATGTCGAGGCCGGCTGGCTCGGTCGCAAGACCAAGCGCGGCTTTTACGATTACCGCGGCGAGACGCCGATCCCGACGCGATAAGTTGGGCCTCAAGCGCCGGCGGCCGCGTCCTCGGCCTCAGGGGTGTTCACTCCGCTCGACGCCTCGGCTGACGCCGAGGCCGCTGCGCGCGGCGCTCTTCGCGCCGGGCCACACGGTGCTGCCGCACGGTCTGCGCGGTGGGTTAAGTCTTTTTCTAACGCGTGCCGTACATCCGGTCGCCCGCATCGCCGAGGCCCGGCACGATGTAGCCGTGCTCGTTGAGATGGCTGTCGATCGCCGCCGTCCAGACCGGCACGTCCGGATGCGCCTCCTGGAACCGGGCGATCCCCTCGGGGGCGGCCAGCAGGCAGACGAAGCGCAGATCCTTCGCCCCCCGGCTCTTCAGCCGTTCCACCGCCGCCACCGCCGAGTTGGCGGTGGCCAGCATCGGATCGAGCACCAGCACGGTTCGATCGGCGAGGTCGGACGGGCTCTTGAAGTAATACTCGACCGCCTGGAGCGTGTCCGGATCGCGGTAGAGCCCGATATGGGCGACGCGGGCCGAGGGCATCAGCGAGAGCATTCCGTCGAGGAAGCCGACGCCCGCGCGCAGGATCGGAGCGAGGACGAGCTTCTTGCCGGCGATCTGGCGGCCCTCCATGCGCTGGAGCGGCGTCTCGATCGAGATCGCCTCCAGCGGCAGATCGCGGGTCACCTCGTAGGCCAGCAGCATGCCGATCTCGTTGAGGAGCTCGCGGAATCCCTTCGTCGAGCGGTCGCGGTCGCGCATCATCGTCAGCTTGTGCTGGACGAGCGGATGATCGACCACCGTGACCGCAGCCGCTCCGCCGCCGCCTGCCTGCATATCCCCGCTCCCGTTCCGGCCTCGGCGCTCACGATGCCATGAAGCCCCCGCGAAGCCGAGATGGCGCGCGGTGTTATCCGTGAGCAACGTGACCGGGCGGTCTCGCGCGCAGAGCGTATCCAGGGCGAGGCGTCCGGTCTTGAGACCGCATCCGCCGGTGGCCGGATGCCGGCAGGATGTTCAATCGGAGAAGGCGCGGCGCAGCCGCTCGGGACGCGGTGCGGCGGCCGCTCCGGCCATCGCCATGTCGTGATGACCGCCATGCGCCATCATGTGCCGGTAGCTGTCCAGCAGTTCCCGGTAGCGCGGCTCGTCGTCGGAGGCGCCCCGCGCGGTCCGGTAGGCCGACCACATCCGATCGATCCAGCCGTGCAGCCGCCAGAACCGGGCGTTGAAGATGTTCACCGTCGGGTCGCCGAGATTGACCGGGCTGTCGGGGTCGGTCCAGCGGTTGTGGAGCCAGTTGTGCAGGCCGGTTTGCCGATCCGGGGTCCGGTTCGTCGGATCGGTGGGAGTCGGCCGGAGATCCGTTTCGAGGAAGAGGGCGAAGTCGTCATCCGTGGCGAACCGGGATGGCTGGGTCTCGACCACGACGATGCCCTGGGCCTTCTCGGGAGCGAACGGCACGCCGCCGGGCACCGGATCGTCCCGGTCGGCCGGATTCTGGGGCGGCGTCGGCCATCCGGCGAGATACGGGCGGTGCTGCGGGAACCGCTCCGCCAGGAGCTGAAACATCGCCCGGTGCATGGCCAGGAAGTGCAGCCCGTGGCCGGGGGCCCCTTCCTGATACGCCGCGCGCTTCCAGCCCTTGGCGTCACCGTAGGCGACGACCTGCGCGGCACCGGCATCGCCGCGTGCCGCCAGATGCCGCCAGAAATCGTAGCGCTGCTCGTAATGCCATTGATCGTGATGCTCGCCCCAGCCGAGCGACCGCATGTAATCGTCCATTTCGGACGGCAATCTCGGATCGGACATGGACGCTCCCTCCGCGAATCGGACGGCAAGCGTCGTCTCAATTTGATTGCTTTACAAGAAATTACATCCTCAGGTAGAAGTAGCAGCTGAGGAGAAGGGGCTCAGGCCAGGGCCGGCGCCGCCTTCAGCACCAGCACGACCCGCTCGGGCAGATCGACCGTACCACCGGCTTCCACCGGGGGCCGAGAGCCCTCGGGCACGGTGCCGGTCGGCAGAGTGGTGTCGAAGACCGGGCGCCACGGGCCGCCGAGCTCCAGGGGCAGAACGAAGGGACAGGGCGCGGTCGCGGCGTTCATTAGGATCAACACGCGCTCCGAGCCGGCGATGTCGTTGCTCATCTGCATGCCGAAGGCTTGGCGTTCGCCGTCCGCCCAGGCGGCGGCGTCCATCTCGGAGGCGTCCGGGGAGAGCCAGTGCACGTCCTTGAGGCCGGTGCCCTCGACCTCGGCGCCCCTCAGGAAGTGGCGCCGTCGCAGGGAGAGGCAGACGCGGCGGAGCTGCGCGAGATTTCCGACGAACTCGGCCAGAGCCGGATCGGGGTCGGTCTCCCAATCCATCCAGCTCAGCGCATTGTCCTGGCAATAGGCGTTGTTGTTGCCGTTCTGGGTGCGCGAGCGCTCGTCGCCCATCAGCAGCATCGGCACGCCCTGGGCGAAGAACACGCAGGCCAGCATGTTCCGCTTCTGGCGGGCGCGGCTCCCCAGGATCGCCGGATCGTCGGTCGGCCCCTCGACGCCGTAATTGCAGGAGAGGTTGTGGCCGTGGCCGTCGCGGTTTCCCTCGCCGTTGGCCTCGTTGTGCTTCTCCTCGTAGGCGACGACGTCGGCCAGCGTGAAGCCGTCATGGGAGGCGACGAAGTTGATGCTGGCCAGGGGCGAGCGGCCGGATGGGAGGAAGATCTCGCGCGAGCCCGAGAGCCCCTGGGTCAGCTTGGCCAGCGTGCCGCGGTCACCCCGCCAGAAGCCGCGCAGGTTGTCGCGGAACTGGTCGTTCCACTCGCTCCAGCCATAGGGATAGCCGCCGAGCTGGTAGCCGCCCATGCCGATATCCCAGGGTTCGGCGATGAGCTTCACCCGCGACAGAACGGGATCCTGCGCCACCGCCTGGAAGAAGGCGGCCGCGGGGGTGAAATCGTGCGGTGCGCGGCCCAGGCTTGAGGCGAGATCGAAGCGGAAGCCCGCCACGCCGTAGACGGTCACCCAATGCCGCAGGGAATCGAGCACCATCCGCAGGACGCGGGGATGGGCGACGTTCAGGGTATTGCCGCAGCCGGTGCAGTCGATGTTGCGGCGGCGATTGTTCGGGTCGAGCTTGTAATAGCTGACATTGTCGATGCCGCGGAACGAGAGTGTCGGGCCGAGATGGTCGCCCTCCGCCGTGTGGTTGTAGACCACGTCGATCAGGGTCTCGATGCCGGCCGCAGCGAGTTCGCGGATCGCGAAGCGCAGGCCGCTGGCATCGCCCTCGCCGAGATAGCGCGGCTCGGGGGCGAAGTAGTTGTAGGGCTGGTAGCCCCAGAAGTTCACGAGACCCTTGTCGACCAGGAAGCGGTCGTCGGCGAAGGCCTGGATCGGCAGGAGTTCGAGCGCCGTCACGCCGAGCTTGAGCAGATGCTCGATGATCGCCGGATGCGCGAGACCGAGATAGGTGCCGCGCTCCGCCTCCGAGAGCGCCGGATGCGTCATGGTCAGCGCCTTGACGTGGGCCTCGTAGATCACCGTCTCGTGCAGCGGTCGCGGTGCCGAGAGCGTCACCGGCTCGGGGGTGTCCGGCCGCGTCACGACGCAGCGCGGCAGGAACGGGGCGCTGTCGCGGCGGTCGAGCTGCTCCTCGCGGACGCCGCCGCGGCGATTGCCGAAGATCGCATCGTGCCAGCGGATGCGGCCGGAGATCTCGCGGGCATAGGGGTCGAGGACGAGCTTGGCCGGGTTGAAGCGGTGACCGGCGGCGGGCTCCCAGGGCCCGGACACGCGGTAGCCGTAGAGCTGTCCCGGCAGCAGGCCGTGGACGTAGCCGTGGAAGATGTCGTCGGTCCGGCAGGGCAGCCGGATCGTGCGCGTTTCGTGGCGCACGCCCGGCTCGAACAGGCAAAGATCGACCGCCGTCGCGTGCTGCGAGAAGAGGGCGAAGTTGACGCCGCGGCCGTCGAAATGCGCGCCGAGCGGCGTCGGCAGGCCCTCCTCGATGACGATCATCCCGGTCCTTCGTCTTGGCCCATGTCTTGGCCAGTGTCTTGGCCAGTGTCTTGGCCAGTGTCTTGGCCAGTGTCTTGGCCAGTGTCTTGGCCAGTGTCTTGGCCAGTGTCTTGGGCTCCAAATCCGCCCTGATCCCCGAGCAGATCGTCGGGCCCGACGGCGGGATCTCGGTGCCCTATGCCGGCCGCATCCAAGTCGCCGGACGGCGCACCCAGGACGTCCAGAGCCTGATCGAGGCCGAACTCGCCGGCAAGGCGATCCAGCCGCAGGTGCTCGTCAGCGTCACGCGGCCGGTCTCGCAATCGGTGACCGTCACCGGCGAATCCGCCACCGGCACCCGCGTGCCCCTGACCGGCCGGGGCGACCGCCTGCTCGACGTGATCGCCCTGGCCGGGGGCGTGCGCACCCCGGTGGCCGAGACCTTCGTGCGGCTGTCGCGCAGCGGGCGCACCGTCACGGTGCCGATGACCACGATCGTGTCGAACCCACGCGAGAACATCTTCGTGCGCCCCAACGACACGCTGACGCTGGTGCGCGATCCCCAGACCTTCCTGGCGGTGGGCGCGG
>NZ_JAPRBT010000001.1:1285824-1407210 GCF_043352485.1 Methylorubrum sp. POS3 | reverse complement strand
GAACGCCGGCCTCGGCGCGGTGGGCGGCTACGCGGCCCTGTCGAGCTACACCAACCTCGGCGGCCAGCTCACCGTCTTCGCCCTGCCGAACAACTAAGCGCCGCATGCGCCTTCCGGTGATCCGGAAGGCGCCGTCGGATTCGCGAAACGCCTCCGGCCGCATCCGCGACCGGGGGCGTTTCTGTTTGCGGGCGATCGGGACGGACGGTGCGCGCCCGACCCGGCGGGCCGCTCTCGATCCGGCCGGGCGTCGTTGTTCGTGCGTGTGGGAGGGGAGCTGAGCGTAGTGCCGTTTTCAGTGTGCGGCGGTCTGATCACATCTCCGCTTCGGCCAACTCCGCGGTCCCGCGTCCCAGCCTCTCGGCCAGGAAGCTGCGCGCGCGGCTGACCCGGCTCTTCACCGTGCCGACGCGGCATTCGAGGCGGGCCGCCGCTTCCTCGTAGGTGAAGCCCTCGGCCCCGACGAGGAGGAGGGCTTGCCGCTGCGATGCGGGCAGCATGTGGATCAGGTCCATGACGGAGCCGAGCGCCACGGTGTGCTCTTGCCCGGCCGGCGTCGTCAGCGAGGCGGCGTGATGGCCTTCCGCATCCTCGACCTCGCGCCGCTTGCGGCGGCACTCGCTGTAGAAATGATTGCGCAGAATCGTGAAGATCCAGGCGGAGAAATTGGTGCCCGGCACGAACCGCTCGCGGTTCGCCCAAGCGCGCACCAGCGCCTCCTGAACCAGATCCTCCGCCCGCGCCGCATTCCCGCAGAGCGACAGGGCGAACACCCGCAGGGCCGGCACACATTCGACGAGGGCGTCGCGGACGTTCGTATCGATGCGCTGCCCCGCCCGGACCGCGAAGAGACCCAACAGCGCGGACAGGCGTTCCGGGATGAGGTCGGGTTGTGCCGGTGCGAAATAATCCCGCAAGGGTGCGGTGAGGTGGGCTGGAATGTCGGCGGCGGCGCAGCCCGCCCATTCCGGCCCCGAGGCATTCCCCGCCGCCTGCGTGAGGATTGTCAGGAATGGGTCCGCCGGATCGGCTCCGCGCCCCTCGAGAGGTTCCGCAAGGCAATTCGTCATCGGATCGGAGCCTCTCGCAGGAAATCGGCGGGAGCGACGCTCCCAGGCCGTTGGAAGAAAATCGGGGTTGGATTGGTGCCGGTCATCGGCCGGTCCATCGGGACGTTCACGGACCGCAGACCCGTCGACGTCGGTCCGACAGCGTCGCTCGCGCCGTCTCGATGGCGATAGAGAGCGCCGACATCGTCCGCGCGTCGGGATCCCGCTCGCGGGCGTAGCGGACGGCGTCGGCGGCGAGGCTGTCGACCTCGGCGGTCAGGGCATCGAGATTGCTCACATGACTCGCCGCACGGGCCTGCCCGATCAGGTCGAGCAGACGGTCCATGATCTCGTCGATCCGCTCCCGCCGCAGGGCGGCGAGGCGTTGGCGGATCCAAGCCAGGACCGAAACCAGACCGCCGGCGATGGCGCCGAGCAGGTACAGGGTGTCGCCGTAGCGCTCGACGAAGCCGTGCTGTTCGCGCTCGAAATAATCGATCGCCCCGGGATGGATCGGGATGCGCGCGCTCGTCGCCGCCGCCGTGGTGTCGTAGGACGGTGCCTGGACGTATTCGGCGGCATCCGTCTTCTCCGCCGCCGCCGTGCGCTTCTCGAACAGCTGTTGGGTCACGTCGGCGGCGAGCGCCCGGCTGAGCGTCGCGCGCGCCATCAGCCGGTAGGAAGCGCCCACCGTTTTCACATCGTCGCTCGGCAGCTTCGGATCGCCGCCGAACAGGCCGCCTGGCACCGTCACCGATTGGAGGCGTGGGAAGCGCTCGATCACGGCGCCGTCATCCTCCACCGCGACGAACTCGACCCGACCGGCGCGGGCGGCGGACCGGACCGCCCCGATCATGGCGAGGGCTTTCGGGGCGGAAGGGGCGATGATGCTGACGAAGGCGTCGATCCGCTTCTCGCGGAAGCTCGCCGCCACCGCGTCCTGATCGATCCGCACGAGGTGCACCGCGCGGTCGTGGCTCGGGCCGCCCGCATCCGTCGACAGGATCAGGCCGTAATAGCCGAGCAGATTCTTGAGGAGCGTAAAATCCGCGTCCCGGTGGGCCGCGATGCCCAGACGCTTGCCGGCGAGTCTCGGGAAGCTCTTGATCGGCGCCTGATCCGGGGAGGCGATGATCATCGCCTGATCCCGCAGGATCGCCAGGGTGAGGCCGTTGGTCGGCAGGAGGACGTCAGGTCGGACCACCGCGAGATCGGCGCGCCCGTCCTGCAACGCGGCGGCGCTCTCGCGCACATCGTCGAAGGAGAGGATCCTGAGGCGGACGCCCTCCCCCGCGGTGTCGAGGGCATCGGCATAGGCCTTGATCAGGTCCGGCTCGGTCCCGTCGCGGGGAGCCACCGCGATGGTCAGCACGCTGGCCTGGAGCAGGTACCACGCGGCGGCCGCGCCCGCCGCCAAAACGGCGAAGGCCGCGACGACGAGCGCCTCCTTGCGCAGCAACCAGGACAGTTCGACCCGCATCGTCCCCGCGCGGTCAGGCCAGGGAGATCAGGACGATGCCGGCTACCATGAGGGCGGCACCGCCCAGGCGCGACGGGCCGGCCCGTACCTGCTTCATGCCGAGCCAGCCGAAATGATCGAGCGCCACCGAGGTGAGGAGGTTCGCCGTGATCAGCAGGCCGTTGAAGGCGCCCGCGCCGACCTTGTCGACGAAGAGGAGGCCGGCGAACACCGCGACCGCCCCGGTGAGGCCCGCCAGCGGCATCCACCAGCGCACGCCCTCGATGTCCGAGCGCTGCGGCAGGGGCTTGGGGCGCAGCAGGAACACGAGCACGAACACGAAGACCACGGGCAGGAACGAGACCGTGGCGGCGAGCCAGGGGTTGATCAGGGCTCCGCGCAGCTGCGCGTTCCAGACCACGCCGATGGCCTGGAGCGCGCCCGCCACGACGATGAAGGGATAGAGCAGCCGCGGGTTGAGGCCGTGGCCGGAATCCTTCGCCCCGCCCCCCGAATCTCCCTTGTCGGGGGTGACACGGGCGATGAAGGTGACGCCCACCGCCATCAGCAGGCCGCCGATCCAGGGCATCAGCTTGAAGCCGCCGCCCTGCAGGCCGAACAGGCCGAAGGCGTCGAGCGCCAGCGAGGTCAGGATGTTCGCCGTCAGCGTCAGACCGTTGAACGGGCCGGCGCCGACCTTGTCGACGAAGGCAAGGCCGCCGAACACCGCGACCGCTCCGGCGACGCCGCCGAGCGGCGCGTACCAGGGCATCGAAGCGAGGTTCTCCGCGGTCGGGAGCGGCATCGGCATCACGAGGAACAGCGTCGCGAAGACGAAGACGATCGGCAGGAACGAGACCGAGGCTGCCAGGAACGGGTTGACGAGATGCCCGCGCAGCTGCGCGTTCATGGAATTGCCGAGCGCCTGGAGAGCGCCGGCCACGATGATGAAGGGATAGAGCAGGGCGGCGTTCACGGGCGGGCGTCTCCGATCAGACCAAGAGAAGGGCGCCGAGCGCCAGGATCAGGGCCGGCGGCATCACCAGGAACCCGAGCTTGAGGAAGGCGAGGGCCGAGACGTCCTGACCCTCGCGCCGGATCGCGGTGAGCCACAGGATGGTGGCGAGCGAGCCGGTGACCGACAGGTTCGGACCGAGATCGACGCCGATGAGGATCGCACCCGCGACCTTCTCCGGCACGTGCGCGGCCTGCACCGCCGCGCCCGCCAGCAGGCCCGCGGGCAGGTTGTTCACGAGGTTCGACCCGAACGCGACGATGGCGCCGCCGGCCCAGGCGGCGAGCGCCGGGTCGCCGTCGGCGGTACGCTTGAGGAGGTCCGCGAGCATCTGCAGGACGCCGGTCTTCTCCAGCGCCTCGACCAGCACGAACAGCCCGGCCACCAGGGGCAGCACGCTCCACGACACGTCACGCGCCACCTCGACCGCGCCGCCCCGGTTGATCAGGATGACGGCCACCGTGGTCGCAAAGCCCGCGATGAAGGTCGGCAGGCCGAGCTCGATCCCCGCGGCCGAGGCGGCGATGAGCGCCGCGCCGGTGGCGACGATGCCGGCGCCCGCGACCTTGCCGCCGAAGCTCAGCGCCGGGGTCTCGACATCTTTCGCCACCGTCTCCGCCTTCAGCTGCGCGTTCTGGGTGAGGCGCAGGACGGCGTAGGTCGTCACGATCGCGAGCACCGAGGGAAGCGTGAAGGTGGCGAGCCAACGTCCGAGGGGCGGCATGTGCTCGGCGAAGACGACGAGGTTGGCCGGGTTCGAGATCGGCAGGACGAAGCTCGCCGCGTTGGCGATGAAGGCGCAGATGAACAGGTAGGGGAGCGGCTGCTTGACGCCGGCCGCCTTCGTCGCCGCGAAGACGGCCGGCGTCAGCACGACGGCGCAGGCGTCGTTCGACAGGAACACCGTCACCACCGTGCCGACGACGTAGATGAGCAGGAACAGTCGCGTCGCCGAACCCTTGGCCGCCCGCACCGCGTGGGAGGCGAGCCAGTCGAACAGGCCTTCCTTCCGGGCGATCTCGGAGAGAAGCATCATGCCCACCAGGAACAGGTAGACATCCGTTCCCTTGAGCACGCCCTCCAGGGCGGTGCCGGGTGCCAGGAGACCGAGCGCGACGAGGGCGCCGGCGCCCAGCACCGCCCAGATCGCCTCGGGCCAGGAAAACGGTCGCAGGATGACCCCGAGCGTCGCGAGCGCGGCGATGCCCCAGGTCGCGAGATGGGGGGTCAGGGAAAGTGCGCCCATGGCCGGGGTCGTCCTTGAAAATCAGCGAGGATGAAAAGCGTTGCTACCAGTGCCGGCCGCGGCGGTTGGGCCCGAGCTGATCGCCGCGAATCCCCTTCTCCGGCCAAGCCTGGATCCGGAACGCATCGCTGCCGGGACGCTCCGGCGCAAGCGGCGGCACGAAGGACCGCCCGACCGGCTCGATCACGTCGGTATCTTTCCGCAGCGCGCCGTTCTTGCGGGGATTCACGGTGCCGTCCGCGACCTCGACCGACAGGCGCCGGGCGCCCTGCGGCCACTCGATCAAGGCATGGACCATGCGCGGCCCGACCGGCACCATCGACTGCGCGGGGCCGTCATCGACCCGGACTTGGCAACGCCACGCGCTCTGGGGTTCGTGCGACAGAACCAGGGCGCGCACGTCGACACGCCCGTCCGGCAGCGGCCGCGTCGCGAGGCGGCGGTCGGCGGGGCTCGTGATCATGACGAAAGGCAAAGCTTGGTCGAGAGGCTTGAAGCGCCAGCTGACCACGTCGCCGTCGATCGCCGCGACCGCGTAGCCGACCGAGCCGTCCTCGTTCTGACCGACCGAGCGAGCGGAGGCGTAGAGCGTCCGGCCATCCGAGGCGAGTTCGTTGTAGTGGGTGTGGCCCATCTCGACGAGGCGCACGCCATGGCCGCGGATGAGGCCGCACAGTTCCGCGCGCTCGGCCGGCTCCCGGAGATCGTCCGGGTAGGTATGGGTGAAGATCGCGCAGGGCAGACCGTCGGCGTCGGCCTTCGCCAATTGCGCCGCCAGCCACGATCGCTGGTCGGGGCCGAGCCGGAAGTCGAGCCCGAAGCCCTCCTCACCGTAGCCGGCGCTGATCATGTCGAGGAACAGGCAACGGACGCCGCCGATGGTCTCGGCGTAGTAGTGTTGCACGGCCGCGCTGCGTTCCCGCGGGCGCGGCAGATGGTTGCTGACCGTTTCGTGTCCGCCGCCGCGCGGGCTCTTGGCCGCCCGGGAAAAGAACGCCTCGAAATCCTGCATCGAGCCGAGCTGGCGATCATGATCGCCCGCGATGAGGCGAACCGGAAGGTCGGGATGGGCATCCAATGCCCGCTCCAAGATCGCGTATTGCGCGGCTGTGCCGTGTTCCGCGAGATCCCCCGGCAGATAGGCGAAGTCGAGAAGGCCTCGCGCGTGCAGACCGGCTACCTCGGCGAGGCAGCGGCTCAAATCGACGGCGTTCTGATCTTGAGGCTCTTCCAGATGCAGATCGCCGATATGGGCGAAGGCGAAGACGCCATGCGCACTCATCGCCGTGCCCGCGCCGCCGTCACGCCGCCGCTCCGCTTCATCACTGGACGCGTCCCACCGTTCAGGGGCCGTCAAGCGGGGCCCATGCGACGGGCTCGACGCATGAGGCAGGGCGCAGTTCCGGCCCGTGCGAGGCCCTACGGCACCACACACGAATGTTTTATCGGGCAGGCGCTTACGACGTGCCCGCAGCGCCGGAATCGTCGTCTTTCCCGACATCCGTCGTCGTATCCGGCGACACCTCGCCGTCCGTCGTCCCGGCGAGGCCGTAACGCTCCAGCTTGGCGTAGAGGAGCTGGCGCTGGATTCCGAGGCGACGCGCGGCCTTGGTCCGGTTGCCGTCCGCCGCCTGGAGCGCGGCGGCGATCATCGCCCGTTCGAGCCGCGCCACGGCACCGGGCAGGTCGAGATTATCTTCCGCAGACGCATCGCCGTCGGTGGGAGGCAGGTGCTCGGGAAGGTGGAGATCGGCGGCCTCGATCAATCGTCCCCGCACCATCACTGCCGCCCGCTCGACGACGTTGCGCAGCTCGCGCACGTTGCCCGGCCAGCGATGGGCCAGCAGACGATCGGCGGCCGATGGGCCGAGGCGCTTGCCCGAGGCCGCCAGGAAATGTTCGGCCAGCGGAACGATGTCGTCCCGCCGTTCACGTAGGGGCGGCAGGGCGATCGGGACGACGTTGAGGCGATAATAGAGGTCGGCGCGAAAGCCTCCCTCGATCACCATCGCCTGCAGATCGCGATGGGTGGCGGCGACGAGACGGACATCGACCCGTCCCGGACGCCCGCCGACGGGCGTGACGAGACGGTCCTGGATCACCCGCAGGATCTTCGCCTGCATCACCGGGGACATGTCGCCGATCTCGTCCAGGAACAGCGTGCCGCCTTCGGCGAGGTGGAAGGCCCCGGCCCGGTCCGCCGTCGCCCCGCCCACTGCGCCGCGAACATGGCCGAACAACTCGCTCTCCAGCAGCTCGGCCGGAGTGGCGGCGCAATTGACCGGCACGAACGGGCGATCGCGGCGGCCGGAAAAGGCGTGGAGGGCGCGGGCGACCTCCTCCTTGCCGGTGCCGGTCTCGCCCTGGATCAGGATGGTGGCGGCGCTGTCGGCCACGAGCCCGATCGCCTTCTGGACGCGCCGCATCGCCTCGCTCGAGCCGATCAGCCCCCCGCCCGCCTCCGGCACACCGGCCTGTTCGGGTTCGGTGCGAGTGCAGACCAGCATGGCATCGAGGGCTGCCGCGAGATCGGCGCGGCCGATCGGCTTGGTGAGGTGATCGTGCGCACCGAGCCGCATCGCCTCGATCGTGTTGGCCGGGCTGGCATAGGCGGTCAGCACGGTGACCGGCGGCGGATCGGGCAGCGCGCGGATCTGCGCCAGCGTGGCGATCCCGTCGAGATCGCCCGGCATGCGCAGGTCGAGGAAGATCGCGGCGATGCCCCGATCCGCGAGCCGCGCCACCGCCTCGCGGCCGGAGCGGGCCGGCACGGGGGTGTGACCGAGATCGGAGACGGTCTCGGCAAGCCCCTCGCGGAGGGCGTCGTCGTCATCGACGATCAGGACGGTTGCCATGGCAGATCCAGGAGGAACGTGGTCGCGCGCTCCGATTCAAGGAGCCGGGCTTCGCCGCGATGCGCGAGGGCGACCTTGCTCACGATCGCGAGACCGAGGCCGGTCCCGTCCGAACGCCCCGTGACGAAGGGTTCGAAGATCTGCGGGCGGAGGGCCGGATCGACGCCGGGACCCTGATCCGACACGAGGAGATGCAGGCGGGCGGCCCCCTCACGGAGGATACGACGGCCGGTGAGCGTCACCACACTGCCGGGGGGACCGTGCCGGAGCGCGTTGAGAAGGAGGTTGTCGAGGCCCCGCTGGACCTGGGGGCGGTCGATATGCGGATGCTCCGCGCCGGGAAGGCCGTCGGTCTCGACCACGATGCGGAGGCCGCAGCCCCTCGCTTGATCCTCGTGGAGCTGCGCGGTCTCGGACAGCAGGCGGCGCAGGTCGGTCGGCTCGCGCAACAGCGTGCGGGGTTGGGTGAGATGGAGCAGATCGCGCACCAGGGCATCGACTCGCCCGATCTGGCCGAGGATCGCGCGCAGGGCGATTTCCGCTCGCTGCGGATCGCCGGTCGCCAGGGCATTCTCGGCCTTCAGCCGCATGGCGGCGATGGGGTTGCGGATCTCGTGGGCGATGTCGGCGCTCAGGCGCCCGAGGACGGCGAAGCGCTCGGCGGCGACCGCCTGCTCGCGCGCCTCCCGCAGGCGCAGACCGGCGGCGTTGAGGGCATCGACCAAGCGGTCGAGTTCGCGCTCGCCGGTGCGCTCGAGATGCGCGAGATCGGCATCTTCGCGCCTCGGTGCCGCGAGGGCCGCCTCGAGCCGGGCGATACGGCGGGAATACCCGTAGAGGAAGCGCCCCAGGAAGGCGGCCGCGCCGATGACCGCGACGCTCAGGAAGCCGAGGGCGGCGAGGAAGCGGGTATAGGCGGGCCCGTCGTTGACGTGGGCGCGCGTCATCGTCCAGGCGGTCAGGCCCGCCTCGCGCCCGGGCAGCGGGCAGGCTTGAACGAGCAGGGCCTGGGTGCGGCTCAGCCGCTGATTCACGACCGAGCGGCCGAGATGCAGCGATTCGGCGTTGACGGCGGAGATCGCTCCGCGCTCCGCCTCCGGCAAATCGGTCTTGGGGCCCGAGCCCTCGTAGCTCGGAAAGGCGTAGGCGATCGAGCCCGCTGCGCTGCTCCAGATGCCGCCCTCGATTCCGGGCGAGGCGCCGAGCGCCCGGGACACGATCCCGACGAGATCCTCGCTTCCCGGAACCGCCTCCCCCTTGCGGATGAAGACCGTGTAGCGGTCGATGATCTCGCGGCAGGCCCGCCCGACGGCGATCTCGGCCTGGGAGATCTGAACCGCGGTCGATTGCGTGTAGAGGCCGAACAGGAGGTAGGCGGTCGCCGCCGCCGAAGCGAGCAGCGCGATCCAGAGGGCGACGAGCCGCGCCAGCAGGCTGTTGCGCATCCGCTCGAATCTGAAGTTGAACACGGGGCCGCCCCGACCGCGCGAATGCCAGCACCCGCGTCACATAGCGCTCCTTCGCGGCGCCGTCGCGGCCATCGCTTTCGTCGCCCGCCCGTGGGAGAGCGGAGCACGCGAGGTCCCCGAACGGCGTCGCCCCGTCGCCGCGGGGTGCCCGAAATTGCGAGAGAGCCGACCATGGCCATGAAGACCACCTATGTCGTCCAGTCGTTCGAAGTGAAACGGAAGCGATTGGTGCCCGGCACGAAGGAGGTCGTCGGCACCGAGAGCGGCGCCTTGAAAAAGGCGCAGGCGGTGGCCGGCCGTCTCCCCGGAGCGGCTGCGCTGCGGATCGTGGCCGACGACGAGACCGGCGAGCTGGAGAGCGTGGTGATTCTGGAGGCGTTCGGCGAGGTACCCGACGATTTCGCCGAAACCCTGCAGGGCGGTTAGGCCCGCGCGGCCCAAGGCCGAGTGAACAGGTGAGCCGATCGGGCCGCTGTGTCCGGTATGGTACAGTGGCCGTCTTCGTGGCGCCCCGGATCGACCGTGATTGACTCCGTGCGATTGCGTCCAATACCGATAGCGTGACGGTTCCCCTCGGGGATCAAAAGGGAACGCGGTGAGAGCTTCCGCTCGATGCCGCGGCTGCCCCCGCAACTGTAAGCGGCGAGCCTTCCGCCACCATGTCACTGGGCAGCCTCGCCCGGGAAGACGGTGAGAGGGCCGTGACCCGCGAGCCAGGAGACCTGCCGTCAGTCGTGGTCACACGCGAAACGCGTCGGGCGGGGTGTCCTGGCGTGTGTCGAGGCGCCACGAATCCCGTTGGGACGTGGGTGCCGAGGCCTCGTTCGCGGTGACGTGCCACTGCCGTTGCCCGAGGCCTTTCCACCGTGCCCCATCCCTCCCGATCCGCGCTCTGGGGAGCGCTGGCCCTGTCCTGCGCCCTGCCCATCCTCCCATGGGGCTCCGCCCTGGCCCAGCAGACCGCGCGGCCCTTCGCCGACGCTCCGGCGGGCGCCGCCGCCACGCTCGACGAAATCTCGGTCTCGGCCACCGGCGTGCCGACGCCGACCGCCCAGGTCGGGTCGAGCGTGACCGTGTTGACCGCGGCGCAACTGGAACAGCAGCAGCGCCGCACCGTTCCGGACGCACTACAGCAGGTGCCGGGCCTCAACGTCGTGCAGACCGGCGGCCCCGGCGGACAGACCTCGGTCTTCATCCGCGGCGCGAATCCCAATCACACCAAAGTGCTGATCGACGGCATCGACGCCACCGATCCCTCGAATCCGAACGGCTCGTTCGATTTCGGCCAACTCCTGACCGAGGACCTTTCGCGCATTGAAGTGCTGCGCGGCCCTCAGAGCGGTCTCTACGGTTCGGACGCCATCGGCGGCGTGATCTCCTTCACGACGCGACGCGGCGAAGGGCCGGCCCGCATCGTCGCCAAGGTCGAAGGCGGCTCGTTCGGCACCTTCAACCAGTACGGCCGAATTGCGGGCGCGGAGAGCGGGTTCGACTACGCGGTCTCGGTCTCGCATCTGCGGGCCGCCGCGACCCCGGTGACGCCGCCCGACCTCGTGCGACCGGGCAAGCCGATCTACCCGAACTTCTACGATAACGAGACCGTCTCTGCGCGGTTCGGCTACCAGTTCACGGACACGGTCCGGGTGAACTCGATCACCCGGTTCATCCAGTCGAAGCTGCGGTTCAGCAACGACGATTACAGCCCGTTCCCCCAACTCGGCGTCGGAGAGTTTCGCAACCAAGCGGACGTCCAGCAGATCTTCACCCGCAACGAGGCCGAATGGACACCGTTGCCGGGGTTCCACAACGTGGTCGCCGTCAACTACTCGAATCTCTTCAACCGGCAATTCCAGAACATCTACAATCCCCTCGCCACGCCGGCCGACTCGAACGCGCTCGGAGAGCGACTGCGCACCGAGTATCGCGGCGACTACGCCCTCTCCCCCGGCAATCTCGTGCTGTTCGGAGCCCAGCGCGACGAGGAACGCCTCGTCACCGACAACCCGAACGGCGTCATCACGGCCCGCAACGGCAACACCGCCGGCTACGGCGAGGTGCAGGTGACGCCCTTCGACGGCGCGTTTCTCGTCGCCAATCTGCGCCACGACGCGAACGACGCGTTCGGCCCCGCCACGACCTATCGCGTGGCGCCGAGCTACATTCTTCCCGGCACCGCGACGCGGCTGAAGGGCAGCGTCGGTACCGGCTTCAAGGCGCCGACCCTGAACCAGCTCTTCGTCACCGTCCCGGCCTTCGGGCAGGTGGGCAATCCCAACCTGCGGCCCGAGGAGAGCTTCGGCTACGATGCCGGCTTCGAGCAGCCCTTCGGCGCGCGCATCCTCGCGGGGGCGACCTACTTCGCCAACGATTTCCGCAACCTGATCCAGGGGACGTTCGATCCGGTCAATTTCACCTTCACCAACGTCAATATCGGCCGCGCCGAGACTTACGGGGCGGAGGCCTTCCTCGCGGTACAGTTGACCGACACGCTGTCGGGCCGGATCGACTACACCAACACGGTGTCGAAGGACGAGGTCGCGGGCCGGGAGTTGCTGCGCCGCCCCCGCCATAAGGGCAGCGCGACGGCGATCTGGACGCCGATGCCGGGCCTGACCGTGAGCGGCACGGTGATCGTGCTCGGATCCTTCGTCGATGGAGCCCGCGACGCCTCCTTCTCGCGAATCCGAAATCCCGGCTTCGCAATCGTCAATCTCGCGGCGAGCTACGAGGTGTCGGAGGCCGTCAGTGTGTTCGGGCGAATCGATAACCTGTTCGATCAGCGCTACGAGAACCCGACCGGCTTTCTCGGACCGGTGCTCGCGGTCTATGGCGGCGTGCGGCTGACCTCGTTCTGACTCTGACATCCCCGCACGCCATGCCGCTGCGAAGCGTCCTCGGAGCCCTCGCGCTCCTCATTCTACCGCCGCCGCAGGAGACGGCGGCGGCGCCCGCGCGCGTCGTGTCGATGAATCTCTGCGCGGACGAACTGGTCCTGCGGCTGGCCGACCGCGACCAGATCGCGGCTGTGACCCATCTCGCCGGTGATCCGCGCGGTTCGACGGTGGCGGCCTCCGCTGCCGGGCTGCCGGTGATGCGGGGTCTTTCGGAGGAGATCGTCGCCCTCAGGCCCGATCTCGTCATCGCGGGCGCCTTCACCACCCGGACCACCGTCGGCATGCTCAAGCGCCTGGGCTTCCCGGTGCTCGAACTTCGCGTGCCGGCGGATCTCGACGGGGTCCGGGATCAGATCCGCCTCGTGGCGGCCGCTCTCGGGCGGGAGGCGCGCGGCTCCGCCCTGATCGCGGCGCTCGACGCCCGGCTCGCCGCGATCGAACCGGCCCCCCGGCCGTTGCGCACCTTGGTGATGCGGCCCAACGCCTTCACGGTCGCGCCCGGCAGCCTCGGGGACGCGCTGATCCGCGCCGCCGGTCTTACCAACGTCGCGGCCGAGATCGGCCGGGACGGATTCGGGCAGGTACCGCTCGAAGCCGCGGCCCTGTCGGGTGCCGATCTCGTCGTGGTGGACGAGGCTGAGCCGGGGGCACCCTCGCTCGCCGATACCGTCTCGCACCATCCGGTTTTTCGGGCCATCGCCCACGGCGGCCGCGTCGTGGCGATCCCGAACCGGCTCTGGACCTGCCCCGGACCCCAGATCGCCGAGGTCGTTGAGCGGCTCGCCGAGGCCGCCCGGCGATGACCGTATCCGCGACGACACCACCATCCCGTCGCGCGGTCCCGCATCGGTGGCACCTCGTGATGTTGCTCCTCGCGCTGGCCGTGCTCGCCCTGACGCTCGCCTCCGTCGCCATCGGCTACGCGCCCTTCGACGTGCCGGCCGCCCTCGCCGATCTCGCGGCCGGCCGCACCACCCTGCCCGCCCTGGTGCTGTGGGAGTTGCGCATCCCGCGCGCCCTGCTCGGCGGGCTCGTCGGCTTCAGCCTCGGCCTGACGGGGGCGGCGATGCAGGGCTACCTGCGCAACCCGCTCGCCGATCCGGGCATCCTCGGCATCTCCTCGGCCGCCGCTCTCGGCGCCGTGCTGGTGTTCTATAGCGGGCTCGCCGCTTCCATGAGCCTCGCCCTGCCCCTCGGCGGCGTCGCCGGGGCCGCCCTCGCCGCCGCCCTTCTGGGGGCGCTCGCCGCCAGGGGCAGCGGTACGCTGGGACTGATCCTGGCCGGGATCGCTCTCTCGAGCCTCGCCGGGGCGCTGACGGCGCTCGCCCTCAACCTCTCGCCCAATCCCTATGCGGCCCTGGAAATCGTGTTCTGGCTGATGGGCTCCCTCGCCGACCGCGGCCCCGACCACGTTCTCCTCTGCCTGCCGCTGATGGCGATCGGCTGGATCCTGATGCTCTCGACCGCTCCTGCCCTCGACGCCCTCACCCTTGGCGAGGACAGTGCGGCGAGCCTCGGCATCGGCCTCGTCTCGATGCGCCTGCGCCTCGTCACCGGGGCGGCGCTCGCGGTCGGGAGCGGCGTCGCGGTCTCCGGCGCGATCGGCTTCGTCGGGCTCGTGGTGCCCCATCTGGTGCGCCCCCTGGTCGGGGCGCGGCCTGGCGCGAGCCTCTGGCCGAGCGGGCTGGCCGGCGCGATCCTGGTGCTGGCGGCGGATATCGGCGTGCGCCTGCTCGCCACCCGCCCCGAACTGAAGCTCGGCGTGGTGACGGCCCTGATCGGCGCGCCGTTCCTCATCGTCCTTCTCCTGAGGACCCGTGGGAGGGCCGCGTGACCCTCGCCACCCGGGATCTCGGGATACGGCTCGATGGCCGCACGATCCTTGATGGGATCGATCTCAGCCTGACGCGCGGGATGCTGACCGGCCTCGTCGGTCCGAACGGTGCCGGCAAGACCACGCTCCTGCGGGCGCTCGCCTCCCTCGTCGCCCCGGTTCAGGGCGGCGTCACCCTCGACGGGCGGGCTCTGTCCGCCCTCCCCCGCGACGAGCGCGCGCGCCGCATCGCGGTGCTGTTCCAGGGGGGCGAGATCGGGTGGCCGATATCCGTGCGGGAGGTCGTGGCCCTCGGGCGCATCCCCCATCGCCGTGCTTTCGCCGATCCGTCCGCGGCCGACAGGGCGGCGATCACCCGTGCGATGGCGCGAGCCGATATCGCTCATCTCGCAGAGCGAATCGCGACGAGCCTGTCCTCGGGCGAGCGCATGCGCGCGCTGCTCGCCCGCGCGCTGGCAGTCGAGGCCGAGTGGCTGCTGGCCGACGAGCCGGTTACGGCGCTCGATCCCGCGCACCAACTCGATGCCATGACGCTCCTGCGCGCCGCATCCCGAGAGGGGACGGGTGTCGTCGCCGTCCTGCACGACCTCGCCCTCGCCGCCCGGTTCTGCGACCGGATCGTCGTCTTGTCCGGCGGAAGGCTTCTGGCCGACGGCCCGCCGGACGCGGCCTTGAGCGACGGCTTGCTGGCCCACGCCTTCGGGGTGACGGCGGAGCGCGGCCGGGCCGCGGACGGGACCGGTTACCTGCTGCCCTGGGCACGCTCCGGCAGCGGGCCGGAGGGGGGCGATTGTGATCGGGCTGGGATCTGTGTGCCCGGTGCCTCGCCTACCGAGTGATACGTGTTTTCCGACGGGCGCGACGTACGCTTCGGGCGCGTGCGTTGGATGCGCGAACCGGCATCCGGCCGGACAACGACGGGAGATGCCTCCCGGAACATCACTTCGCTGGCGGCGCAACCCGTAAAATCTCCTCGCCGCGCGGCCGCGCTTGGGGCAAAGGCCTGCGGAACGGGACAGCAGACGCCTGACGGGGGATCGGATGGACGGCGCAGCGCGGCGCGAGGGGATTCTGGTGCTGATGCGCCATGGCCAGAGCGAGGACAATGCGCGCGATCTGTTCTCGGGACTGCGGGACCCAACTCTGACGCCGCGCGGGATCGAGGAGGCTCGGGCCGCGGGCCGAGCCTTGCGGGAGCGCGGCCTGCATTTCGATCGCGCGTTCACGAGCCGGCTGCGGCGGGCTCAGGACACTCTTGCACTGCTTCTGGGTGAGCTTGGCCAGCCGACCCTGACGGTCGAGACGGACGCGGCACTGAACGAGCGCGATTACGGCGCCTTGGCTGGCCTGAACAAGACGGAAGCGCGGAATCGCTTCGGCGTCGAGCAGGTCCGCTCGTGGCGAAAATCCTACGAGGCCGTCCCGCCGGGCGGCGAGAGCCTCGCGATGGCCGCCGCGCGGGTCTGGCCGTTCTTCGAGGGTAGGATCGTGCCGCGCCTGACGGAGGGGGGCTCCGTGCTGGTGGTCGCGCACGGAAACTCGCTGCGCTCGCTCCTCGTGCATCTCGATCGCATCGCGCCCGAGGCCATCGAGGAGGTGAATATCGGCACCGCCGAATTCCTGCTCTACGGCCGCGCCCCGGACGGCCGATGGGTACGAAACGCCGAGCGGCCGGGACCTGCCTGACGGGTCGATCGACGATCGGGGCCTTCCAAGGCGCTGGTCATCGCTGCGGGCAGGGCAGCGTGCCGATCGAGGCTGTCATGCAAGTGCGCTGGCGCATGAAAATGCCCCACAGCCGGAGGCTGCGGGGCATGGTTCGACTCAATTCGTGTGCCGAAACCGAATACGCAGCTTCGGCATCACGGCGCGTGGTCGAACCGCTTTAAGCGGCCGTCGGCACGCCGCCCGCGATCCGGGCATCCTGACCCTCGAAGCCGAACCGATCGGCGATGACGGTGACCAGGAGAACGTTGGCGGCAGCGGCGGCGAACAGGGCGACGGTGGCGAGGATCATGGCGGCGGCTCCGTGAAGCAATCTGATGAACGGAGTATCGCACTGCACCAACAATTCTGGTATGCCAGATGCCATATACAGGCCATGCAGCTGGCGCAGCCTTCTGCCGATATGAATCGCAGCGCATGCGTTCACTGCACGATAATGCACATTTTCGGCACGGTTCGATGCTCCCATCCATTCGGCCGGGGACCGTGCCACGACGGAACGGAGCAAGACGTGCTTGCCTTATGATGCCGATGAGCAATGTACGCAGCATGGTTCAGGTGCGAACACAGACCGCCCCCTCCCCCGCCGACGCGACGCCCTCGCTCGACGCCCAAACCCGTGAGCGGCTGGGGCGGTATCTCCAAGCCCTGTACGAGCCCGTGGTCGATGAGGCCCTCGATCCTCGCCTGGCCGCTTTGCTCGAACAACTGGAGACGGATCGTCGCGAGACCGGCTCACGCTGAATGGTAGCGGAGATCGTACCAGGGATGTGATCCGTTGCACCCCCTTGAGACAAGATTACGCCTGCTCAAGCAGTGAGGAAATTTCTGCAACACATCTTAGGGTTCGATGGTGGATTAGAACGGCTTTTTATTACGCCGTGTATCATGCAAATAAATTGTCCGAATTAGCCTTTTGAAATAATTCTGCAGACCATCGATATTGTTATATTACCAAGATCGTCCTGAGTTCATATTCGATTAAATTTAAGGAATTTGTATCTGTTTCGCTGGTATAGGTACCCATCCATTTGTGAAAACGTCATTTTAGATTTAAGATCCTTTCTAGCATTATGACTTATCTACGCGATTGCGAAGACCATCATATGCCGATGCACGAATGGGCATGAGAGATGCCGATAGATCCGTTGTATCCTGTGTCGCTTATTTCACAGGTGATCTCATCGATCGCCTGTCCTTAGCGACGACACTGGCGGCGGCCCTCGTGATTTTCATTGGGCAACTGATCGTCAGCCAATGGTGGCTGCGGGATTTCGCCTACGGTCCTGTCGAGTGGATCCTGCGCGCCATCATGATCGGCCGCGTGCCACGACTGAGCCACCAGCCGCTGAAGGTTTCGTGCTCGTAAACCGTGCCGGTCCGAGACTGGGACCGGTGGCGGAAGGGGTGGGATTCGAACCCACGGTGGAGTTGCCCCCACGGCGGTTTTCAAGACCGCTGCCTTAAACCACTCGGCCACCCTTCCGGCGTCGCATTGGCGACCGCCTCTCTCTAGGGCGGCAGCCGGATCAGCGTCAACGTTTCCCGTCTCAGACGGGATTGAGGCGGGTGAGCTGATCGAGCAGGGCGCGATCGTGCAGGAGGGCGAAGCGCTCGCGCGGGGAGAGCCAGCCCTGCGCCTCGGTGAGGGTTTCGGCCTCGACGATCTTGGCGCGGGCGAGGGTGTGGTCCGGATCGATCTGGCCGCGCGGGCGGGAGCGGCCCTCGGGCAGCATCGCGGCATGGTCGCGGGCGAGGTCCGGGTCGGCATGCAGGGCGGCGAGCGCATCGACGTCGTCGAAGCCGCGGGCGGCGTTGCGGGCGGCGAGGGCGCCGGCGCGGGTCGCGATGGCGGGCGGCGTCTCCTCCTCCGGGGTCACGAGCAGGCCGCGCCGCTTGAGGGCGAGACCCAGGGCCAGCTGCCCGCTCGCCCAGGAGAGGGGGATGGCCAGCACGAGGCCGAGGATCGTCGGCGACATCCAGAGGAACAGCGAGGTCGCGATGGCGAAGGCACCGATGCCGGTGACGATGCCGAGCACGGTGTGCCAGCGATGGCGGCGGATGATGTCCGACAGCGGGATCGAGCCGTCGTCGCGCCGTTGCGGGTTCCAGCCGGTGTCGCGCCCGGCCAGGATCTGGAACACCGAGCCCGACTGCACCACCATCGCGATCGGCGCGATCAGCGCCGAGAGCAGGATCTCGATGAGGAACGAAGCCGTCAGGCGCCCCGCCCCGCCGCTCGCCTGCCGCACGCGACCGTCCAGCAGCGCCAGGATCAGCCCCAGGAACTTGGGTGCCAGCAGGATGCCCATGGTCAGCGCGAAGAGCTGGAGCGCGCGCACCGGATCGAAGCGCGGCCAAACGGGATAGAGCCCGAATTCCGCCGAGAAGTATTCGGGCCGCACCCAGGCGGTCTGCAGCACGATGATGAGACCGATGACGAGCTGGGCGAGCCAGAGCGGCGAGGCGACGTAGCCCGCGATGCCCGTGGCGAAATGCTGGCGCGAGGCCGGGGCAAGACCCGCCGCGCCGATGACGCGGGCGTGCTGGAGGTTGCCCTGCGCCCAGCGCCGGTCGCGCACCGCGAGGTCGATCAGCGACGGCGGACTTTCCTCGTAGGAGCCTTCGAGGCGCGGCAGCATGGTCACGCCCCACCCGGCCCGGCGGATCAGTGCCGCCTCGACGAAGTCGTGGCTGAGGATATGCCCACCGAAGGGGGGGCGGCCCTTCAGGTCCGGCAATCCGGCCGCCTCGGCGAAGGCGCGCATCCGGATGATCGCATTGTGGCCCCAGTAATTGCCGTCGCGGCCTGACCAGACCGACAAGCCCGTGGCGATGACCGGGCCGTAGATGCGCGCCGCGAATTGCTGGAGGCGAGCGAACAGGGTGTTGCGGTTGATGATGAGCGGCAGGCTCTGGACGATGCCGGCATCCGGATCGGCCTCCATCGCTGCGGTCAGCCGCACGATGCAGTCGCCGGTGAGCAGGCTGTCCGCATCGAGCACCAGCATGTGGTCGTAGGCCCCGCCCCAGCCGGTGACGAAGCCGGCGATGTTGCCCGCCTTGCGGTGATGGTTCTTCTCGCGATGACGATAGTAGAGCCGGGCATCCGGGCCGAGCTCCGCGCGCAACTGGCGAAAGGCGCGCTCTTCGGCGACCCAGGCATCGGCCTGCGTCGAGTCCGAGAGCACGAACCAGTCGAAATGCGCGCCCAAACCCGTGGCGGCGACGGATTCATGCATGGCCTGGAGGCCGGCGAAGACCCGGGCGCTGCCCTCGTTGTAGACCGGCATCACGATGGCCGTGCGGGTCGAAAGACTCGTCGGTATCGGCGCGGCAGGGCCGGCCCGCAGCAGGCTGGCGAAGCCGACGAGGGCGCCGGTGAAGGCCAACGCGATCCACGAGAAGTTCAGCACGAACAGCACGAGCAGCACGTACTGCAACCATGTGGCCCCGCCCGAGACCGAGATCACCTCGTACATCTGCCACGCGCCGTAGACCGTGAGCAGGAGGGCGCCGCCGAACACGAACAGCCGTGCGGCGAGCGGCCCGCCCCCGCCCCGGCGCGCCGGGGGCGACGCTGTGCGCAGATCCTGCACCGGCATGGCAAGCGGCGCCCGCGGCGGCATGGCCGGCTCCGGGGCGACATCCTGCGCCGCGGCGCGGTCCAGGACGATCTCGGCGGTTTGTGACATCGGCTCTCCGGTCGGCCCCGGCCCGTGAATGACTTCGTGATGCGCCCGCTGTGCCCCGGATTTCGGTTCCGGCCCGGCGGCACAAGGAGCGTTATGTCAGGAATCGCGGAGCCGCGCGGCCAAGATCATTCACGGCGTCCAGCGATACAGCCACGTCTCGGTGATCTGCCGGCCCTGCGTCTTGAGCGCGAGGCGCAATTCGCAGGCCTTGGCGTTGCCGGGATCGAGCTCGAACGCCACCCGCACCGTGCGCCGCTCGGGGCGCATGTACCAGCGGGTGGCGCCCTCGACGATCTTGCCGGGACCGGCGATGAGCACGGTCTCCAACGGCACGGCCTGACCTTCGGGGGTGAACAGACCATCGCCGGCGAAGTCCACGAGGAACAGCCGGCGCGGGTCGGCGCTGCCGCGCCCGCTGCGCGTGCCCGCGATCCGGGCGATCGGGCCGATCTCCGGCTCGCGGCCCCAACCCTGGCGGTAGGCGAGGCGGATCTCGGTGCCGGCGGGAAGCGATGCCTTCGGACGCCAATAGGCGATGACGTTCTCGTTGATCTCGGCATCGCTCGGGATCTCGATGAGGGTGACGGCCCCCTCCCCCCACAGACCCTCGACGCCCGTCGCCTCCCCGGGCTCGACCCAGAGCGACGGGCAGCGCTCCCAGGGATGGGCGTCGTCCTCGAAGGTCTCGAATTCCCGATCCCGCTGGATCAGGCCGAAGCCCTTCGGCCCGGCATCGACGAAGCTCGAGATCTGCAGCGTCTCCGGATTGCGCACCGGCCGCCAGATCGCCTCGCCGCCGCCGTTGCGGATCTGCAGGCCGCCCGCGGCATAGGCCGCCGCGCGGGCGTCGTCGGCGCCGCGCCGGTCGTGCGGGCCGAACAGGAACGGCGCCTGCATGCCGCCGAGGCCGAGATGGTCGATCTGTTTGCGCGTCACCAGCGTGGCGGTGATCGCCGCGTTCGTGGTCTCGCCCGGCGTCAGCTCCAGGCGGAAGGCGGCGGCGAGCGATTCCGAGTCGATCAGGGCGTGGATCACCAGCGGCGCGCCGGGCGTCTTGGGCCGCTCGATGAACAGGGCGCGCCAGCGCGGAAACTCCTCACCCCGGGCATCGGCCGGGCGCAGCATCAGGGCGCGGCCGTTGACGCCGAGGATCTGTCCGCGTCCGGCGAGGCGGAAGAAGCAGGCACCTTGCAGGATCGCGAAATCCTGATGGGCTTCACCGATCTTCGCGCGGATGCGCAGGCCCGAGAAGCCCGGTGACTTGGCGGCTTCGGGGAGCGCTGCGCCGCCGCTGTCGTAACCCACCGGATCGTAACCGACGGGGCGCACCACGCCGTCCTCGACGAGGAACAGCGCGACCCGATCGGTGTAGTAGAAGCCGCGCAGCAGCGGCTCGAGGGCGAAGCCGTGCGGTTCGCCGCCCCAGATCAGGTCGTTCGGCCGGATGCGGATCGCTTCGTACTGCTCCCGCGACAGGGATTTCAGGCTCTCCGGCACGTCGTCGGTGGGACGCGCGACGAAGGGCCGATTGCCGAAGGCGCGGGCGAGGTCCGGCACCGTCGCATCGGAGAAGGGGGCGCCCGCCGCCGGCAGGGCCGGCGCAGCCTCCTGCGCGGGCGCGGCGCCGGGCAGCATCGCGGCCGCGGCGCCGGCGGCCGCGGCCGCGGCCGTGCCGAGCAACTGACGGCGGCTCAGGCCCGTCCGACCAGCGGAATCGGCATGGCGGGGGAAATCGGTCGGTTGCGTCATGCCCTCGCCGGATCGGTATTGGATGTGTCGCGGTTAGCCCTCAACGTCTGAACCCGGCGTTAAGGTTGCGGGCCCGTCTTGCCCGGCAGGGGAAGGATGGCAAGAGCAGCCGCGCTTGAGCAGGATCAAGTTCTCGGTCGGGCCTGTCGACGGCGCTGATCCGGCGTGGCCTTCCCGCGGCTTCGCGCTTATGGAAGCGGCATGACGCTCGTCCAAATCACCCATAACGACCTCGACGGTTACGGGGCCTCCACCGTGGCCGCCTGCCTCGCGCCGGTCGAGCGCGTGGTGCACGTCGCCCGCTACAGCGATGTCGGCCCAGTGGTCGAGGACGAGCTGAAGCGCCTGCGCAAGGCGCAGGAACCCGAAACGCTGCTGATGACCGATCTCGGGCTGGAAGAGCCCGCCATCGCCTTCTTCCGGCGGTTTGCCGCGATGAACCGCAACCGGGCCGAAGGCAGCCGCCATCGCCTCGTCGTTCTCGATCATCACGCCTCCTCGCTCGATCAGCTCCGGCGCCAGGGCCTGGAGCCCGCGCCCGATCCGGAGCGTCCGGGCCTGACGCGGACCGATCTGGGGGATGCGGACATCTTCGTGCTCATCGACGAGGCGCATTGCGCGACGCGGATGGCCTTCGACCAGCGCGCGCTCTACGCGCCGCAGGAGGCCGAAGGGCCGGCGGAACTTCCGACCCTGATCGAGGCGGTGGGAGCGCTCGATCTCTGGCGCAAGGGCGATCCGGCCTTCACCGGCGGGTTGGCCCTCGACGAGATCTTCTGGGACAGCGTCTCTCCCCTGGTGCCGCCGGGCCATCCCCGGCATGATCGTTTTCTGTCCGATCTGCTGCTCGCGGCGGCGCGCTGCCTTGCGGAGGGTGCGACCGCTGCCGAATTGGAGCGGAGGGCCGGCAGTTTGCGGGCCGGCATCGTCGATGCCCTGTTGGCGGACGAGCCTGCCGACGATCCGACGCTCACCACGCGGATGCGCCTTGCCCGTATGCTCGCCCGCTCGGACAGCCTGTTCCATCCCCTCTCGGACGGGACCCTCCTGTCGTTCGGGCTCGATTCCGGCACGTTCCAGCGGGTCTCGGATCTGGTGATGGAGGGCGGGCGCGCCACCCGCGTCGTCAACGTCCAGCGGGCCGGCACGCTCTCGTTCCGCTCGATCAACGGCACCGCCCTCGACGGCGCCCGCGCCTTCCGCGGCGGCGGCCATCGCGATGCGGCGGGAGGCAAGCTTCCGCAGGGAAGCGCCCATTCCCTGGCCGATGCGGTCGCGCAGGTCGAGCCGGTTCTCAACCCGCCCGCCCCCGATCCGTCGGCGAGCCCGTTCGCGGCGCTGAAGAACTGGAAGGGCTGAGACGATTTCGGCCGCGCCTTCAGATCCGTAGGTCGAAGGGTAGGTCGAAGAGCAGCGAGTGATCGACGTAGGTGACCCGAAGGGTATGGTCGCGCGCTCCGTTCGGCAGGCTGTCCTCGTCCCGGTAGCTCCGGATCATGTCCCGAGCGGCGCGGAAGGCCATGCCGCAATCGGGACAGTCCCGGGACTCGATCGCACCGATCCTTTCGCCGTTCCGGCACAGCTCGAAATGAAAGATCGTCATCCGGGCGCCGGGCTCCGAGGTGCACTCGGACGCCGTCTCTGCAAGGCTCGCGCCGCGCATTATGAATTCGAGGCGCCGGTCGATCCAGGGCGATGACCCGGGCGAGCGGGCGGGACAACGCAGAATGCCAGCCATACGGAGCAAATGCCCCGACAGGATCGAGAAGCGTCCTCTTTGAGATGAAATTCTAAAATATCGCCCGAATTTTGCTCGCTTACGATATAGATTGTCTATGCAACGCTCAGGGTAGAGCTATCGATTGATCTCAAAATCAATCCATCTTCAATCCGCGTATCAAGTCATTATTGATAGCCTTTCAATCACTGCCAGCCACGTGGGTGCTCGTGGGAGGTGAATGACCAGGGCCGCTATCGTGAGTATACCAAGTGGTATCGGGCTATTATCAATTTTTCGATAGATGATCGAGCATATTGCCATTTTCAAAACTACGAACGCCCCAATTGTTGCTGCAAATTCGATGAATATTCCATTCGGCCCAATCCAAAGACTCGCGGCAGTCATGAGCTTCATTGCGCCTCCACCTACAGCCCCTTGCGAAAATAAGTACAATCCGATTATAAAAACAAATACTGACAGTGTGACATGTGCCAAAACACTATCAGGCATCTTCACAGCCACTGCCGCCAAGGCGTAGCCCCCGATCATGCTGCAAGGGATCCAGTTGGGGATTCGACTTCCAATCATAAATCTATATTGTATTTCTCCTCCTAACAAAATCTAAATCAAAGTATGGATAGCGCGTAAACCGCTCATAGAATAATAGCAAACTTGAAATCTTCAATAGAGATTGTTAAATTTATTTATTATAGATGGTTCCATTTATTATAATTAATTGTATAATATGGGATAAATATATGTACAGTCAATTTTCTGTATTCGAACTTTTTATTGATACGACATAGGAATGCGCGCTATTTTAATTGTGCGTATTCCGAATCGTCTCTCAGTCGAGAGCGTTTCGTCGTATGGGTATTTTTGTAGATATTGATGGTGGAAGCTGAATTGACATCAGATTCGGATGTGTCATCCCCGATCATGCCCTCGTCAGATACATGAAAAAGCCAACAATCGAGGGCAAATTCTCTCGATACCCGTGCGCCGAACAGAAAAACCCGCCGGCTCGCGCCGACGGGCTCTTGCAGGGGCCACGCTGCCTCGCGCGTCCCGGGAGCTACGGCCCCGACCCCGGATGGGCGGGGGAACTCGACCGGTGACCGCGCCTGTCGGCGGCCTCTATCCCTGCCGGTTGTGGTTGGGTGGCTTGTCCTGATCCGCATCGGCGGTGCGCGCGGCGGAGACGGTGCTGCCCTGATGTCTCATGGCCAACCTCCTTATCGCAGGACGGCGCTGCTGCGGCGCCGATGAAGGAAGGCTAGGACGGGTCCGGGGCGGAGTGCAAGCCCCCGTCTTGCGGTTTCTGTCGCGGCTCACGATCTGACTTTTTCATGAGGGGGAACGATGTCTTGCGCCGCCCGGCGGCGTGAAAGCGTTCGGAAAGGTTCGTCGATGCCGCTCCCGCCCCTCTCCGTTCTCGACCTCGCCCCGATCCCGGAAGGGGGCACGCCGCGCGACGCCCTCGACCGCAGCCGGGATCTCGCGCGACACGCCGAGCAACTCGGCTACCGGCGCTTCTGGCTCGCCGAACATCACAACATGACGGGGATCGCCAGCGCCGCGACCGCCCTGGTGATCGGCCATGTGGCGGCGGGCACCCAGCGCATCCGTGTCGGCGCGGGCGGCATCATGCTGCCCAACCACGCGCCGCTGACGATCGCCGAACAGTTCGGCACGCTGGCCACCCTCTATCCCGGCCGGATCGATCTCGGCCTCGGCCGCGCCCCCGGCACCGACGGGGCGACGTTGCGGGCCCTGCGCCGCGACTACGGCGCCGCCGAGACCTTTCCGCAGGACGTGCTGAAGGTTCAGGCGCTCCTCGACGATCCGAAGCCGGGTCAGGCGGTGCGGGCCGTGCCCGGTGCCGGGACCAAGGTGCCTCTCTGGATTCTGGGTTCGAGCCTATTCGGGGCCGAGCTCGCGGCGATGCTCGGCCTACCCTACGCCTTCGCGTCGCATTTCGCGCCGGACGCGTTGCTGCCCGCGCTCGAGACCTATCGCGCCCGCTTCCGCCCTTCGGCCCAGCTGGCAGAGCCCTACGCGATCGTCGGCATCAACGTCGTCGCGGCGGAGAGCGAGGCGGAGGCGCGTCGCCTGTTCACCACGCCGCAGCAGGCCTTCACCAATCTCGTGCGCGGCACCCGCGGCCTGCTGCCGGCGCCGATCGACGATATCGAGGGGTACTGGACGCTGCCGGAGAAGCGGCAGGCCTCACGGATGCTGGCGCGTTCGCTGGTCGGGACCGCCGGGACGATCCGGGCCGGACTCGAGGCGCTTGCCGCCGAGACGGGCGCCGACGAGGTCATCGTCGCCAGTGCCATCCACGATCACGCGGCGCGTCTGCGCTCCTACGCGATCCTGGCCGAAGCGCATGGCGGGCTCGGCGACGGCTCCGGTGCGATCGAAGCGACGCACCGCACCGCTGCGTGAGGGGCGATCAGGCGGCGCGGGCGTGCGGGGCCGCTTTGGTGTCGCGCGCCGCCGTTTTCTGGCCGAACAGCACTTGGTAGAGCGCGGCGGGGCTGTAGGCGCGGCCTTCCCCGTCGGTGATCCGCACCTCGGCCAAGCCGGTGGTGGCAAGCGAGAGGCTCTGCTCGAGGGCGCTCAGCATCGAGCCGTGCTGCCAGGAATAGACGAGCGGGGCGGCGCCGGCGGTAACGGTGAAGCTCACGATGTGATCCCGAAAATGGTGCGGCGCGGCGGGTGTCGCCCGCGTTCTGCGTGGCGTCACCCCGGCCCTGGATACGGTGAGGTTGAGCTTCGATAGTGGCTCTTGGTTGACGAAGTCTTCGCGAAAACTGATTTTTTCGGTGGCGGAAGCGCGGGCCATCCGTGGCGGGGATGTGGCGAACCGATCGCGAACCGACCCCCCGATGCCGGCGTTGCCGCACTGCACGCAGGTCCTCGGGGACGCTGCGCGCGCAATTCAATCGGAGCGGCACATCATGGAACACCGCCAGTTCGGACGCTCGGGCCTCACGGTGCCCGTCCTGAGCCTCGGCACGGGGACCTTCGGCGGCACCGACGCCTTCTTCAAGACCTGGGGCAGCACCGACGTCGCCCAGGCCAGCCGCCTGATCGACATCTGCCTGGAATCGGGGGTGAACTTCCTCGATACCGCCGACATCTATTCGAGCGGCGACTCGGAAAAGATCCTGGGCGAGGCGATCAAGGGGCGCCGCGACCGGCTCCTGATCTCGACCAAGGCGACCTTCCGCTCGGGCGACGACCCGAACGCCGTCGGCTCCTCGCGCCATCACCTGATCCGCTCCTGCGAGGCCAGCCTGAAGCGGCTGGGGACCGACCATATCGACGTCTATTTCATGCACGGCTTCGACGCGCTCACCCCCGTCGAGGAGACCCTGCGGGCGCTCGACGACCTGACCCGGTCGGGCAAGATCGGCTATATCGGCGCGTCGAATTTTTCCGGCTGGCAGCTGATGAAGGCGCTCGCCACGTCCGAGCGCTACGGGCTCGCCCGTTACGTCGTCTACCAAGGCTACTATTCCCTGATCGGGCGCCACTACGAGTGGGAGCTGATGCCGCTCGGCCTCGACCAGGGCGTCGGCCTGATGGTCTGGAGTCCGCTGGGTTGGGGCCGATTGACCGGCAAGATCCGGCGCGGACAGCCGGCCTCGTCCGGGCGCATCGCATCGGGTGGCGCGGAGGGCGGGCCGACCGTCTCGGAAGAGTATCTCTACAGCGTGGTCGATGCCCTCGACGCCGTGGCGGAGGAGACCGGCAAGACGGTCTCGCAGGTGGCGCTGGCTTGGCTTCTGACGCGTCCGACCGTCTGCAACATCGTCATCGGTGCGCGCAACGAGGAGCAGCTGCGGCAGAACCTCGGCGCCGTCGGCTGGTCGCTCACCCCCGATCAGATCGCCCGCCTCGATGCCGCGAGCCGGGAGAACCCGGTCTACCCCTACTGGCACCAGATGGGCTTCGACGAGCGCAACCCGAAACCGACGGCGTGGTGAGGGAACAGCTCCCTTCTCACCCATCCTCTTCATCCTGAGGCGCCGCGTCAGCGGCCTCGAAGCAGGGCTCAGGGATCGCACGAGGTCCGGAGTTCTCCTTCGAGGCTGCGCTTTGGTCCGCACTCAGGACGAGGGGGGATGGGTGGAATCAAGGCCGCTCACGGCAGCACCGGCGCGCACAACGCCTCCCCCCGCCTCGCCCCCGGCAAGGGCACCACCGCGACCTCGACGCCGTAGAGCAGCCGCAGCGTGTCGGGGGTCACGGTCTCCGCCGGTGGTCCCAGGCCCACCAAGCGGCCGTTATGGAGCAGGGCGACCCGGTCGGCGCAGAGAAAGGCATGGCCGGGATCGTGGGTCGAGAGCACGACGGCGATGCCGCGTTCCGACAGCCGTCGGACCTGCGCCAGCACGCGGGCCTGATTGCCGAAATCGAGGCTGGCGGTCGGCTCGTCCATCACGAGGAGGCGCGGCTCGCCCGCCAGCGCCCGGGCGATCAGGACGAGTTGGCGCTCACCGCCGCTGATCTCGGTGTAGACCCGTTCCGCGAGATGGCCGATCCCGAGCATCGTGAGTGCCCGGTCGGCCGCCGCGTGGTCGGCGCCGCCGGGACTGGCGAAGGCGGCGAGCCGGCTCGCCCGGCCCATGAGCACCACCTCGCGCACCCGAAACGGGAAGAAGGCCGCATGCGCCTGCGGCACGTAGGCGATGGTTTTCGCAACGTCGCGCCGGGACAGCGTGGCGAGGTCTCGGCCTTCCAGAACGATTTGCCCGGCGAGCGGCGGCAGCAGGCCGAGCATGGTCTTGAACAGGGTGGTCTTTCCGCCCCCGTTCGGCCCGAGCAGACACAGGGCCTCGCCGGGCCGGACCGTCAGGCTGATGCCGGCGCCGACCCTGCGGGTGCCGTAGCCGAAGGCGAGTTCGCGAAGCGCCAGCATCACGCCCAGCCGCGCTTGGCGGTGGCCAGCAGCCACAGGAAGAACGGCGCGCCGACGAGGGCGGTGAGGATGCCGAGCGGCACCTCGATGGTGGCGACCGTGCGCGCCAGGAGATCGACGGCGGTGAGGTACCCGGCGCCGAGCAGGAGCGAGGCCGGCAGCAATCGCCGGAAATCCGGCCCGACGAGCAGCCGGGCGACGTGCGGCACGATCAGCCCGACCCAGCCGATCACGCCCGTCACCGAGACGGCCGCCGCGGTCACCAACGTGGCCGCAGCCACCAGTACCGGGCGGATCACGCGGGTCTCGACGCCCAGGGCCCGGGCTTCCTCATCGCCCAAGCTCATCAGGTTGACGCGCCAGCGCAGCAGCACCAGCGGGACGAGGCCGATCAGCATCGCGGGCAGGATCGCCCCGAGATCGCCCCGATTGACCGAGGCGAGGCTGCCCAAGAGCCAGAAGGTGATGGCGGGGAGCTGGTTGTAGGGATCGGCCATGACCTTCAACAGGGCGATGCCCGCTCCCAGCAGCGCCCCGATGGCGACGCCCGCCAAGACCAGCGTCAGCACTGGATCGGACGCGCCGCGCCGACGCACGGCGATCCCGACCGCGTAGACGGCACTCACGGCGGCGAGCCCCCCCGCGAAGGCGAGCCCCTGGATCGCGGCGGCCGGCAGCGTCAGCACGATACCGAGCACGGCGCCGAGACTTGCGCCTGCGGACACGCCGAGAATATCGGGTGAGACCAGGGGATTGCGGAACAATCCCTGATAGGTCGCCCCGGCCGCCGCCAGCCCCGCACCGACCACGAGGGCGCCGAGCACCCGCGGCAGGCGCACCTGAAGCACCACGGTCTGCGCAGTGGCATCGACGGCCGAGGAAAGCCCGAGGGCCTTGGCCAGAAGCAGCGAAAACACGTCGGCGAGGGGGACCGGGTAACGGCCGGTTCCGAGCGAGACGACGACCAGCAGGAGGAGCGCCAGGACCGGCAGGGTCGCGAGGCTCAGCCCGGCCAGGCGCCGCCGGGTCCCGCCCGGCGCCACGGCGGTGGAGGCAGCCTCGCTCATCGGCGCTTGTCCAAGGGCACGGTGGCGCCGAGCAGAGCTTCGACCTGCGCCGGGCTCGGTTCGACATGGTAGAAGCGCCGGTAGAAGCGGGTCACGGCCTCGGCCAGCGGTTCCGGGAAGCTGTCCGGGAAGAACAGGCCGGCGAGCCAGCGCAGGCCGATGAGGCGGTTGACGCCGGGCGGCGCATCGACCCAGCCGAAGGGAAGGACCGGTGCGGCATAGACCCTTCCGTCGCGAACGGCCTTCAATCCGCTCCAGAGCGGATCGTTGGGCAGGTTCGCCGCGAAGGCCGGGTCGAGGGCGACGATCACGTCCGGGTTCCACGCGAGCACCTGCTCCGGGGAGATTCCGGCGAGCCCGCCCATTCCCTCGGCGGTCGCTACGTTGCGCCCACCCGCCGCCTCGATGATCTCGGTGTTGATCGAGCCCGCCAGCCCCGTCTCCAGGCCGCGGGGGCCGCGCCCGTAATAGACCCGCGGCCGTCGCTCCGGCGGTACGGCGGCCACGGCCTCGGCCACCGCCGTCAGGATGCGTTCGGACTCCGCCGCGAGCGCGTCGCCCTCGGCTTGTACCCCGATCACGGCGCCGAGCGTGCGAAACGTCTCGGGCACTTTGGAAAAACTGCCGTCGAGGAGGAGATAGGGAATGCCCGTCTGCGCCTGCACCCGGTCGGCCAGCGACGCGTAGGTCGGCCCCGTGCTGCCGATATCGACGATGAGATCGGGTTTCAGCGCGAGCACCGCCTCGACATTCGCGGTGCCGCCCCGCCCCGTCAGCCGCCCGGTGGACGGAAGGGCCGCCGCGTCGGGGGTGAGGAAAGCGCGCTCCTCAGGGCTCGGCGCGCGGGGCCAGCCGATCATCTTTCGCGGCGCGAGAGTGTAGAGCAGCACCGCGGCCGGTGGGCCGGCGGCGAGCACCCGCTCGATCCGCTCCGGTACCTCGACCCGGCGCCCGGCGGCGTCGGTCACCATGCGCGCGGCGGCCGGTCCGGGCCAGGCGGACAGACAGGCGAGCGCGAGCAGGCAGCGCAGCAGCAACGGCATCGAGCGGAAGCCTTGTGAGATCCGCCCCACTATAGCGGGTTCGGCGTCCGCTCGAACCCCGTCCGCGCCGCGGCGTTCGGGCATGAGACCCACCGCGCGGACAATCTTTCGATGCCCGAAGCCGATCTCCGCCACCGTCACGTCCCGGTCGGCTCCTTGCAGATCCACGTCGCGGAAGCCGGACCTGCGGACGGCCCGCCGACGATCCTGCTGCACGGCTTCCCCGAATGCTGGTTCGGCTGGCACCGGCAGATCGGTCCGCTGGCGGAAAGCGGCCTGCGCCTCGTCGTGCCGGATCAGCGCGGCTACGGCCTCAGCGACCGGCCGCGGGGGATCGAGGCCTACCATCTCGACCGACTGGCCGGCGATGTGGTCGCGCTCGCCGAAGCCTGCGGCTTCCGATCGTTTCGTCTCGTCGGTCACGATTGGGGGGGGCTGGTGGCCTTCTGGGCCGCGAGCTTTTTTCCCGATCGGGTCGAGCGGCTCGCGATCCTCAACGCATTTCATCCGGGCATCTTCGGCCCCTATCTGCGCCGCCATCCGGGGCAGATCCTGCGAAGCGCCTATGCTGGCGCCTTCCAGCTCCCGCTGCTGCCCGAGCGTCTGCTCACCGCCCGCGACGGCTACGGGCTGCGGGAGATGATGCGGCTTTCCAGCCGCCCCGGCACGTTCACCGACGTCGATCTCGACCGCTACGCTGCCGAATGGCGCCGCCCCGGGGCGGTGACGGCGATGCTCGACTGGTACCGCGCCCTGGCTCGCCTCCCGCGCGCGCGCCAACCGCCACGGATCGCGGCGCCGACCCTGATCCTGTGGGGACGGCGCGATCCGGCGCTCCAGCCGGGCCTCGCCGAGGCGAGCCTCGGCCTCTGCGAGCGTGGGCGCATCCAGTGGATCCCGGAGGCGACCCACTGGGTGCAGCACGAGGAAGCCGAGGCGGTGAACGCCGCGCTGATCGACTTTCTGCGGCGCTGAAAGGCCCCCGCCGCTTCATATCGACAAGCGGACAAAGGTGCGGAGGCGAGCCCCGGGGCCGCCTCAGAGCGTCAGCCACTCATGCCCGTCGCGGGCGAGCAACGCGTCCGCCTCCTTCGGGCCTGCGCTGCCCGCCTCGTAGAACACGACCGGCGCGTCCTTCCAGGCCTTGAGCAGCGGCTCGACTGCGGCCCAGCCCGCTTCGATGTTGTCGGCCCGCTGGAACAACGTGGCGTCGCCCATCATGCAATCGTAGAGCAGCGTCTCGTAGCCGACGGTCGGGGAGGAGGCGAAGAAGTCGCCGTAGCGGAAGCCGGTATCCACCGAGGCGATGTGCATCTGCGGCCCCGGACGCTTCACGTTCAGGGTCGTGACGGCGCCGGGATCCGGGCTGATGCGCAGGCGCATGACGTTGGGGGCCAGATCGGTCACCGCCGTGTCGCGGAACAGGCGGAAGGGCGGCGGCCGAAAATGCACCGCGATCTCGGTGTGATGCTTCGCCATGCGCTTGCCGGTGCGCAGGTAGAACGGCACGCCGGCCCATCGCCAGTTCTCGATCTGGAGCTTCAGGGCGACATAGGTCTCGGTCCGCGAATTCTTCGCGACATCCGGCTCGTCGCGATAGGCCTGCACGTCCTGCCCGTCGATGCGGCCGGCGGCGTATTGCCCGCGGACCGCATCCTCCGGTTGGATCGGGCGCACCGCCTCGACGAGCTTGGCCTTTTCGCCGCGCACGGCTTCCGCGTCGAAGGAATTCGGCGGCTCCATCGCCACCATGGAGAGCAGTTGGAACAGGTGGTTCGGCACCATGTCCCGGAGTGCCCCGGTCGGCTCGTAGAAGCTGCCGCGCTCCTCGACGCCGATCGTCTCGGCGGCGGTGATCTCGACATGGCTGACATATTCGCGCCGCCAGACCGGCTCCAGCATCCCGTTGGCGAAGCGGATCGCCATGATGCTCTGAACCGTCTCCTTCCCGAGGAAATGATCGATGCGGTAGAATTGGCTCTCGTCGCCCTGCGCCAGGATCGTCCGGTTGAGCGCCTTGGCGGATTCGAGATCGGAGCCGAACGGCTTCTCGATGATGACTCGGCGGAAGGCGCCCTCCTCCTGTTTCAGCAGTCCCGCCTTGCCGAGACCCTCGACCACCGGTCCGAAGAAGCGGGCGGCGACCGCCAAGTAGAACATGACGTTCCCGTGGAGGCGGGACGACAGCGCTTGATAGGTGGCGTCGTCGGTGAAATCCCCCTGCATCACGTGGAGGCGATCGCGCACGAAGCCCCAGTTCTCCGGGTCGATCTTCTCCGGGTGGAACTCCGCGGATGGGTCGCGGGTGAACGACTCCATCGTGTCGGACAGATCCTTGCGCCAGCCCTCGTCGGTCAAGGGATTGTGGTCGACGCCCAGGACGGAGAAGTTCCGATCCAGGAGCCCTCCGCCGGCGAGATTGTAGAGGGCCGGCATCAGAAGGCGCTTGGTCAGGTCGCCGGCCGCGCCGAACACCACCAGCGTGCAGGGCGGCGCCGGGGGGCTGACAGGTGTCCGGTCGGGCTTCTCGTCTCGGGCATCGGCCATAAGCGGCTCCGGTTCAGCCGGTGGAAATGCGACGACAACACCCCCCACGGGACCGTGTTCCGGCAACGCTGCCCCGCTTCCCCGGCGGGCCACTCTATTCCTCGGTGCGCAAGGCCTGCCCGCGATCGATCGGCAGGCGCGGCCCCTTCAACTCCTCGCCGGTCGGGAGACTTCGAGCGTCCCAGCCGCCGCCGAGCGCGCGGATCAGGGACACCGCCGTCGTGAAGCGGTTGAGCCGGATCTGGAGCGCGGTGATCTCGTTGTTGATCTGTAGCGCCTGGGCCGTCACGACGGTGGTGAAGTTCTGGGTGCCGGCCCGATATTCGTTGAGCGTGATCTCGACGGCGCGGCGGGCGGAGGCCACCGCCTCGTCCTGCTTGGCCTGCTGCTGCGCCAGGATGCGCACGCCGGCCAGGCCGTTCTCGACCTCGCCGAAAGCCGTCAGCACGGTCTGGCGATAGCTCGCCACCGCCGCCTCGTAGGCGGCGCGGGCCGATTGCAGCACCGCCGCCCGGGCACCCCCATCGAAGAAGACCTGCTCGCCCGCAGCCGAGATTGCCCAGACCCGGTTGGCCGCCGAGAACACGCCGTTGCTGGTCAGGCCCGACACGCCGCCCGAGGCCGAGAGCGTCACCGTCGGATAGAAGGCCGACACCGCGACCCCGATCTGCTCGCTCTGCGACTGAACCAGCCGCTCGGCCTGGGCGATGTCGGGGCGCCGCTCCAGGAGGTCCGAGGGAATGCCGACCGGGACGCTCGGCGGGCGCACCGGGAGCGGCGAGAACGGCAGGTTGAGCTCGGAGGGTGGACGTCCGGTCAGGATCGCCACCGCGTGCTCGAAGGTGGCGCGCTGGAGATCGACGGCGATCAGCGTCGCCTGCGTCGTCTGAACTTGTGTCTGCGCGGTGATCACGTCGGAGCGCGCCGCCACGCCGGCATTGTACTGGTTCTCCGCGATGGCGAGGCTCTTCTTGAACCCCTCGACATTCTCCTGCAGCACGCGCTTGAGCGCATCGTAGTAGCGCATCTGCAGGTAGGAGGTGGCGAGCTCGGCCTGCAGGCTGAGGCGCACCAGGGCGAGATCGGCGGCGGAGGCCTGGGCGGCCGCGACATCGCTCTCGATCTGGCGGCGGATGCCGCCGAACAGGTCGAGCTCCCAGCTCGCCTGCCCCTGAAGCGAGACGGTGGTGCGCTCGGTGCCCAAGGTGCGCGAGCGCGTGATGCTCGGGGCGCCGATCACCGTAGGAAACAGGGCGGCGCGCGCCTGCGCCACGAGGGAGCGGGATTGATCGTAGAGGGCGATCTGCGCGCGCAGGTTCTGGTTGTCGACGTCGATCGCGCGGATCAGCCGGTCGAGGGTGGGGTCGTTGAAGACCCGCCACCAATCGCCGCGCTCGGAGGCATCGCTCGGGCGCGCCGTGCGCCAGCCCTTCTTGGACTGAACGTAGGCAAGGCTGTCCTCGCGGAGGCCGCCCTGCTTGAAGCCGAGCGGGGTCTCGACCGAGGGCCGGGTGTAGTCGGGACCGACCAGACAGCCGGAGGTGGACAGGGCCAGGGCAGCGACGCCCAAGTACCAAGCGTGCGCGAAAACCCTCTCGCCGAGGCAGGAGGGGATGGCTCGCGACGCGGGTCGCCTGAGCGCAGCGGCCGTGCCGGACGCTTCGCTACCTGTCCCGCCCGCACGGCGGGCGCCCGCCCCCACCCAAATCGAGCCGGCTCGAATTGGGCACCAACCTGCGGAACGCGGGCAAGCCCGAGATCCGTCGGCGGGAGCGTTATCGTCGTCCGAATGCGTCACGTTCGAGACATCCATTACTCGGCCGGCATCGCTGCGGCCCCGCCCCGGCGGCGACGTTTCGCCCAGAGCCGGAGACGGTCGAGATACAGGTAGACGACCGGCGTCGTGTAGAGGGTCAGGATCTGGCTGACGATCAGGCCGCCGACGATGGCGATGCCGAGCGGCCGGCGCAGCTCCGCCCCTTCGCCGCCCGCGATGATGAGCGGGGCGGCGCCGAGCAAGGCCGCCACCGTCGTCATCATGATCGGGCGGAAACGCAGGATGCAGGCTTCGAAGATCGCCTCGCCGGGCGGCAGGCCCCGGTTGCGTTCGGCGTCGAGGGCGAAATCGATCATCAGGATCGCGTTCTTCTTGACGATGCCGATGAGCAGGAACACCGCGATCAGCGCGATGATCGTGAATTCGGTGCCGGTGGAGAGCAGCGCGACGATCGCCCCGATGCCGGCGGAGGGCAGCGTCGAGAGGATCGTCAGGGGGTGGACGTAGCTCTCGTAGAGGATGCCGAGCACCGCGTAGACGGCCAGCAGCGCCGCAAGGATCAGCAGCGGCTGGCGCGAGGAGGATTCCTGGAAGCTCTTGGCGGTGCCGGCGAACTCGCCGTGGATGGTCTGGGGCAGTTGCAGCTCGGCCATGGTCTTCTCGATGACCGCGGTGGCATCCCCGAGGCTCTTGCCCGGCACGAGGTTGAACGAGATCGTCGTCGCCACGAACAGGCCCTGATGGGCCACCTGCACCGGCGCGCTGCCGGTCTCGAACCGGGCGAAGGCCGACAGCGGCACCATGGTTTCCTTGGCGCTCGATACCGGCGCGCTCGATGACGCGCCGCCCTTGCTCGCCGCGATGGCATTGCCGGCGGCGTTGCGCGCGGAATCGGCGGCGATGCTCGCCGCAGTCGGCGTCGAGCCGGAGGTGGTGGCGGCCTGTGCGGTCGCGGCGTCCTGCGTGGTCGCCGAGACGGTGCCGGCGACGGCGTTGGTCGTGGCCGAGCCCCGCGCTTTTCCCCCGGTGGTCGAGACGTAGATCGTCTTCAGGACCTCCGGGTTCTGCAGGTATCGCGGCGCGATCTCCATCACCACGTGGTACTGGTTGAGGGGGTTGTAGATCGTCGAAACCTGACGCTGGCCGAAGGCGTCGTAGAGGGTGTTGTCGATCTGATCCGGGGTGATGCCGTAGCGGAAGGCCGTCGGCCTGTCGATGACGAGGCGACTCTCCAGTCCACCTTCCTGTTGATCGGAGGTGACGTCGGCGAAGATATCGGTGCGCTTCTGCAGCGCCTGGAGGAGCTGCGGCGCGGCGGCATAGAGTTCGGCGGCCGTGTCGCCCTGGAGCGTGTACTGGAACTGGGCGAAGCTCTGGCGCCCACCCATCTTCAGGTCCTGGCGCGGGAACAGGTAGAGGCGGGCGCCGGGCACCTGGGCGAGCTTGGGCCGCAGCCGCGCCATGACCTTCTCGATGGGATCGCGCTGGCCGAGGGGTTTCAAGCCGACGAACACGTTGGCCGAATTGGTACCGCGCCCGCCCGTGAAGCCGACGATGCTCTCCACGGCCGGATCGGCCTGCACGATGGCGCTCGCCTGTTCCAGCTTCTGCTTCATCGCCTGGAACGAGATGCGCTGGTCGGCCTGGATGCCGCCCATCAGCTGGCCGGTATCCTGATCGGGGAAGAACCCCTTCGGCACGATGACGTAACCGTAGACCGTGAGCCCGATCGCCGCGAACACGCTCAGCGCCGTGATGCGCCGGTGGTGGAGCGCGAGGCGCAGGGTCCGCTCGTAGCCCCGCAGGACCCGGTCGAAGCCGCCCTCCAGGATGCGCAGGAACAGGTTGGGGCGCTTGCCCCGATGCTGCTCGGCCTCGGGTCGGAGAAGCAGCGCGCACATCATCGGCGTCGTCGTCAGCGACAGCACCAGCGAGACGAGGATCGCCAGTGACAGCGTCACGGCGAATTCCTGGAACAGGCGTCCGACGATGCCGCCCATCAGCAGGATCGGCAGGAACACGGCGATGAGCGACAGGCTCATTGAAACGACGGTGAAGCCGACCTCGCGGGCGCCGACCAAAGCCGCCTCGACCCGCGGCTTGCCCATCTCGATGTGGCGCTGGATGTTCTCCAGCACGACGATGGCATCGTCCACGACGAAGCCGGTCGCGATTATGAGCGCCATCAGGGAGAGGATGTCGAGGGAGTAGTCGAGCATCCACATCGCCGCGAAAGTGCCGACGATGGAGATCGGCACGGCCACCGCCGGGATGAGCGTGGCTCGCCACGAACGCAGGAACACGTAGGTCACGAACACCACGAGGACGATGGCGATGAGCAGCGTCTCCTCGGTGGTGGCGAGCGAGGAGCGGATCGTGGCGGAGCGGTCGCCGGAGATGTCGAGGTCGATGTCGCCGGGGAGAGCGGCCTTCACCTGCGGGATCGCCGCGCGCACCCGCGCCACCGTCTCGACGACGTTCGAGCCCGGCTGCTTGTAGATGAACAGGATCACGCCCGGCTTGCCGTCGACGAGGCCGAGATTGCGCTTGTCCTCGACGGAATCGACCACCTCGCCGACATCGGACAGGCGCACCGCCGCGCCGTTGCGATAGGCCACGACGATGTCGCGGTAGTCGCTGGCCTGCCGGCCCTGATCGTTGGCGTAGAGCTGGTAGCGGCGATCCCCCGCGACGATGTCGCCCTTGGGCGAATTGGCGTTGGCCGAGGCCAGCCCCGCGCGAATGCCCTCCAGGCCGATGCCGTAGTGGAACAGGGCCGTGGGATCGAGCTCGACCCGGACCGCCGGCAGCGAGGAGCCGCCGATATCGACATTGCCGACACCCTCGATCTGGCTCATCCGCTGCTGCACGATGGTCGCGGCGGAATCGTAGAGCTGCCCGGGCGTGAGCGTGTCCGAGGTCAGCCCCAGGATCAGGATCGGCGAATCGGCGGGGTTGAACTTGCGGTAGGTCGGGTTGGTGCGCAGCGAGGTCGGCAGATCGGCCCGCGCCGCGTTGATCGCCGCCTGCACGTCCCGGGCGGCGCCGTCGATGTCGCGGTTGAGCCCGAACAGCAGGATGATCCGCACGGTGCCTTGCGAACTCGTCGAAGTCATCTCGTTGACGTCGGCGATGACGCCGAGCCGCCGCTCCAGCGGCGCGGCGACCGTGGTCGCCATGGTCTCCGGCGAGGCGCCGGCCATCTGCGCCTGGACGAGGATGACCGGGAAATCGACCTGGGGCAGCGGCGCGACGGGCAGGCGCACATAGGCGAACAGCCCGGCGAGCAGCAGGCCGATCGTCAGCAGCGTGGTCGCCACCGGGCGGCGGATGAAGGGTTCGGAGAGATTCATGACCGCCCTCTCCGGCAGGCACCGCCCTCACCTCGAAATGGATGGGTCTGGCCGTCGCACGAGCGAGGATCCGGAGAGGGGGTGCGCGCCAGCCCGGGTGCGACGCGTCTCACGGCACCGCCTCGCCCGGCGTCAGGCGGCTTCCGCCCTCCCGCCGTCCGGTGATGCGCCGCTCCAGCCGGTCGAAGGCGAGATAGATCACCGGCGTCGTGAACAGGGTCAGCACCTGGCTGACGATCAGGCCGCCCGCGATGACGATGCCGAGCGGCTGGCGCAGTTCCGAGCCGACGCCGGATCCGAGGATCATCGGCACCGCCGCGAAGAGGGCGGCGAGCGTCGTCATCAGGATCGGGCGGAAGCGGAGCAGGCAGGCCTCGTAGATCGCGTCGCGGGGCGCCTTGCCCTCCTCGCGCTCCGCCTGGAGCGCGAAATCGATCATCATGATCGCGTTCTTCTTCACGATGCCGATCAGGAGCACGATGCCGATGATCGCGATGATGTCGAGGGACAGCCCGAACCACATCAGCCCGAGCAGCGCGCCGATGCCCGCGGAGGGCAGGGTCGAGAGGATGGTGATCGGGTGGATGAAGCTCTCGTAGAGAACGCCGAGCACGATGTAGACGGTGACGATCGCGGCGCAGACGAGGAACAGCTCGTTCGAGAGCGCGGTCTCGAAGGCGAAGACCGAGCCCTGCGGCACCACGTTGAAGCTCGCAGGCAGCTTGATGTCCTGTCGGGCGGTCTCCAGCGCCTCCACCGCCTGCCCCAGAGCGACGCCGGGTGCCAAGTTGAACGATACCGTGGTGGCCGGGAACTGGCCGAGATGGCCGATGAGGAGCGGCGCGCGCCGCTCCTCGACCTTGGCCACCGCCGAGAGCGGCACCTGCCCGGAGGGCGCGGTCGAGGACGGCAGGTAGAGATTGTCGAGGGAGTCGAGGGAGGTGTGGAGCGCCGGGTCGGCCTCGAGGATCACCCGGTACTGGTTCGACTGCGTGAAGATCGTCGAGACGATGCGCTGGCCGAAGGCATCGTAGAGCACGTTGTCGATCGTCGCGGGCGTGATGCCGTAGCGGCCCGCGGTCGGCCGATCGATCGTGACGTAGGCCGCGAGTCCGTTGCCCTGGTAGTCGCTGGTGACGTCGGCCAGGTACGGCGAGCGGCGCAGCGCCTCGACGTAGCGCGGCACCCAGGTCTCGAAATCGGTCAGGTTGGGGTTCTCGAGGATCACCTGATACTGCGTCGCCGAAACCGCGGTATCGATCGTCAGATCCTGCACCGGCTGCATGTAGAGCCGCACGCCGGGGACGTTCGCGGTGGCCGCGGTGAGGCGGCGGATGATGGCGCTGGCATCCGCTGCCCGCTGCTCCTTCGGCTTCAAGTTGATGAGGAAGCGGCCGGAATTGAGCGTCACGTTCTGGCCGTCGACGCCGATGAACGAGGACAGGCTTGCCACATCCGGGTCCTGGAGCACCACGTCGGCCAGCGCCTGCTGGCGCTCCGCCATGGCTTCGTAGGACACGCTCTGATCGGCCTGGGAGATGCCCTGGATCACCCCCGTATCCTGCACCGGAAAGAAGCCCTTCGGGATGACGACGAAGAGGTAGGCGGTCAGCGCGACGGTCCCGAGCGTCACCAGAAGCGTCAGGCCCTGATGGGCGAGCACGACGCGCAGGCAACGGTCGTAGAGGGCGATGACCCCGTCGTTGAGGCGCCGGCCGAAACGGCTAAGAGCGCCTTCGCGGCGGGCGACCGGGCTGTCGGCGCCATGCGCGACGGGCTTGAGGAGCCGGGCGCACAGCATCGGCACCAGGGTCAGCGAGACGACGGCCGAGATCACGATGGTGGCCGCGAGCGTGATGGCGAACTCGCGAAACAGCCGCCCGACCACATCGGCCATGAACAGCAGCGGGATCAGCACGGCGATCAGCGAGACGGTGAGCGAGATGATGGTGAAGCCGATCTCGCGGGAGCCCTTCAGCGCCGCCTCGAACGGATCGTCGCCCTCCTCGACGTGACGGGCGATATTCTCGATCACCACGATGGCATCATCGACCACGAAGCCCGTGGCGATGGTGAGCGCCATCAGGGAGAGGTTGTCGAGCGAGAAGCCCCAGGCATCCATCGCGGCCAGCGCGCCGATGAGCGAGAGCGGCACCGACAGGCTCGGGATCAGCGTCGCCGAGAAGCTGCGCAGGAACAGGAAGATCACCATCACGACGAGGGCGATGGCGAGCATCAGCTCGAATTGTACATCGTGGACCGAGGCCCGGATCGTCACCGTGCGGTCGGTCAGCGTCGCGATCGAGACCGCCGCCGGCATCGTCGATTGGAGCTGGGGCAGCAGCTTCTTGATGCGGTCGACGGTGTCGATGACGTTGGCGCCGGGCTGGCGCTGGATGTTGAGGATGACCGCGGGCGTGCGGTCGGCCCAGGCGCCGAGGCGGGTGTTCTCGGGGGCATCGACCACGTCGGCGACGTCCGTGAGATGCACCGGGGCGCCGTTGCGATAGGCGATGATCGAGTTCGCGTAGACGGAGGGGTCGCGGACCTGATCGTTGGCGTTGATGGCGTAGGACTGGGTCGGCCCGTCGATATTGCCCTTGGGCGTGTTGACGTTGAGGTTGGCGATGGTGGTGCGCAGGTCGTCGATGTTGAGCCCGTAGGCAGCGAGCGCCCGCGAATTGAACCGCACCCGCACCGCCGGCCGCTGCCCGCCGCCCATGCTGACGAGGCCGACGCCCGCCACTTGGCTGATTTTCTGCGCCAGACGCGTTTCCGCCAAGTCCCTGACTTGCGTGAGCGGGATCGTCGTCGAGGTCAGCGCCAGCGTCAGCACCGGCGCGTCGGCGGGATTCACCTTGGCGTAGATCGGCGGCGCCGGCAGATCGGACGGCAGCAGGTTGCCCGCCGCGTTGATCGCCGCCTGGACGGATTGCTCGGCGATATCGAGGGGGATGTCGAGATTGAACTGGAGCGTGATGACGCTGGCCCCCGCCGAACTCTGCGAGGACATCTGGTTGAGATTGGCCATCTGGCCGAATTGCCGCTCCAGCGGCGCCGTCACGGCCGAGGTCATCACTTCGGGGCTCGCCCCGGGATAGAAGGTCTGGACCTGGATCGTCGGGTAATCGACGGCGGGCAGCGCCGAGACCGGCAGGTTCAGGTAGGACACCGCACCGACGATCAGGATCGCCAGCATCATCAGCGTCGTGGCGACCGGGCGCAGGATGAAGAGGCGGGAGGGATTCATGGGCGCTGCCTCCGAACCCAGTCCCCCCTCTTGCCTGCTCCGCAGGCTCCCTCCCCCGCGCAGGCGGGCGTATGTTTGCGCGCGCGCACCGACGTGCCCATTACTGCTGCCGCCTGCGGCCTCGGCGCTCGCCGCTGCTCTCGGTCGCGCCGGTCTCGTTCGGCGGGGTGCCGGCGGCGGGCGTGGCCGGGGCGCCGGGCGCGGCCGAACCGGCGGTCCCGCCCGGTGCTCCCGAGGCAGGGGCTCCGGCCTGCGGGCCGGCGGCGTGGCCGACGACGCGCACCGACGCCCCCTCCCGCAGGCGGTCGGTCCCGTCGGTGACGACGCGGTCGCCGGGATTGAGGCCGGACAGCACCACGGTACGGGTCCCGTCGGTCTCGCCGGTCTTGATCGGGCGGACCGTGACCTTGTCGTCGCCGTCCATCAGGTAGACGTAGGTGCCGGGCGTCCCGCGCAGGATTGCGGCATTGGGCACCAGGGCCGCGTTCTCGATCGTTTCGACGGTGAGGCGGGCATTCACGAACTGGTTCGGAAACAGCTCGTCGTCGGCATTGTCGAACAGCGCGCGCAGCTTCACCGTTCCGGTCGTGACGTCGATCTGGTTGTCGACGGTATCGAGCTTGCCCGTGGCGATCTCGTGCTGATCGCCGCGGTCATAGGCTCGGACGGTCAGTTTGGCCCCCTGCCGCAAGCGGCGCATGACCCGCGCCACGTCATCTTCGGGAAGCGTGAAGACCACCGAGATCGGATGGAGCTGCGTCACCACCACGATGTTCGTCGAGCCGGCGGTGACGTAATTGCCGAGATCGACCTGCCGCAGGCCGACCCGGCCCTCCACCGGGGAGACGATGCGGGCATAGGTGAGGTTGAGACGCTGCTGATCGACCAATGCCTGATCGGCGGCGACCGTGCCCTCGTTCTGCTTCACCAGCGCGCCCTGGGTGTCGACGTTCTGCTTGGAGATCGAATCCTGGCGGTTCAGCGTCTGGTAGCGCTGGAGATCGAGCTTCGAATTCTGCAGCAGCGCCTGATCGCGGGCGAGCTGGCCCTGATACTGGGCGAGCAGCGCCTCGTAGGGGCGCGGATCGATCTGGGCGAGGAAGTCGCCTTCCTTTACCGTCTGGCCCTCGCGATAGCCGATCTTGGTGAGGTAGCCGCTGATCTGGGAGCGCACGGTGACGGTGGCCAGCGGCGTCACCGTGCCGAGGCCCTGGAGCACGACCGGCATGTCGCCGGTCACGATCGGTACGACGCCGACGGCTTGCTTCATATCGGCCGGGCGCCCGGGGCGACCTGTGGCGGCGGGCGCGGTCGTCGCCGATGGCTCGGCGGGTTGCTTGCGTGCCTCGTAGCTGCGGTGGGCGACGGCGCCCGCGCCGCCGAGTGCCAGAAGCACGAGCATCCAGCGCCCGAACCGGCGTTGCCGTCGGACCGGGGTCGCCGGACGCGTCGGTATCTCCGGCGCCGGGGCCTCCGGATACTGGCGGGCCGTCTCCGTGCGGATCGGCGAACTCTCGTTCATCCCTCAAGACTCGTCGGCGAATGGAGCGACACGGCGCGGCACGACTGCCCTCCCCGACCGAACATAGCGAGAATCCGGCCTATGGATGCAGCAGCGGGTTGCCGCATCCCCTGAGAATGTACGGCTGCGGCGCCGAACGATCCTCGGCGGGCAATGCGGTCTCTCTAGGGCGCCGACGTTTCCGGCTTATTGCTGACCTGCGCTCCGCCCTGCGACCAGTAGAGGTGCATGACCTGCCGGAACCCGTCATCCGCCGGTGTCACCGGTACGGCCACCCGCAGCGCCAGGCCGGCGATTCCCGTGCCGAGAGCGAGCAGCAGGCACGTGACGAGGCGCATGAACCATTCCCAGAGAGTCGAGGCACTGCCGGATCCGGTATGGATCGTGGGCAGGGAACGGACATGAAAAAGGCCGCCGTGTCGAGCGGCGGCCTCTTCAATCGACCGGACTGGCCGGCCACACCGGAGAAACGAGGGGGCGAAGTTCCTCAAGCGCGGCGGCCAGTCCGACCGTGGACAGACCATGACTTCACGGCTGACGATCGTCAACATTCGTCAGCCGTCGAGACGCCCGTCCCGTTCGGTTTTCGTCGCCATATCATCAAGTCATGTGCGTGAACGCACGCGATCCGATGGCATTCGGCTGCTCCCTCAAAGATTTGATCGATGAGACCCTTGTCTTGCGAAGTTCGCGGTGCAGCACGGGCAAGTCATCGCCCGCCCCTGTTGCATGGGGCGGCGCATAGGGTGAGGCGCTTGGATGGCCTGCCGGGATCTGCCAGGGATAACGAAGAGGCCCTGAAACGGGCTTTGCGACAATCCACGATCCGGCGACCCCGACGACCGGTGGCGGCGCCACGATGACACGGCATGACTGCGTTCGAGAGATGACGTCCCGCTTCAATCCCGTCTTCGCCACATTGCCCGAGACCGTGTTCGAGAGCATGTCGGGTCTCGCCCGGCGTCATGGGGCGATCAATCTCGGCCAGGGTTTTCCGGATGGCCAGGGACCGGACGATGTCCGCGCCGCCGCGGCGGCTGCATTCGAGACGGTCAGCAATCAATATCCGCCGATGATGGGGCTCGCCTCGCTCCGTCGGGCCGTGGCGGCGCATTACCGGCACCACCAGAGTCTCGATCTCGATCCAGAGCATGAGGTGATGGTGACCTCCGGCGCTACGGAGGCCCTGGCCGGAGCCCTGATGGCCCTGGTGCGACCGGGCGACGAGGTCGTTCTGTTCGAGCCGATGTACGACGCCTACCTGCCGCTGGTGCGCCGGGCCGGCGGCGTGCCGCGCTTCGTCACGCTCAAGCCTCCCCGGTTCGGCCTGGACGAAGCGGCGCTCGCCGAAGCCTTCTCCGAGCGGACGCGGGTCGTTCTCCTCAACAACCCACTCAACCCGAGTGCGACGGTGTTTTCGCGGGAGGATCTCGCCCTGCTGGCCGATTTTTGCCACCGCTTCGACGCGGTCGCCGTCTGCGACGAGGTCTGGGAGCACGTGGTGTTCGACGGCCGCCATCACATTCCGCTGATGGGCCTGCCGGGGATGCGGGAGCGCACGGTCAAGATCGGCTCGGCCGGTAAGATCTTCTCGCTCACCGGCTGGAAGGTCGGCTTCGTCATGGCGGCGGAGCCGCTGATGCGCGGGCTATCGCGGGCGCATCAATTCCTCACCTTCACGACGCCACCAAACCTGCAGGAGGCGGTCGCCTATGGGATGGGGAAGGACGACACCTATTTCGAGGAGATGCGCGCCGGGCTCGGTCGCTCCCGCGATCGGCTGGCGGCAGGACTGGTGCGACTCGGCTTCACCGTGCTGCCGAGCGCCGGAACCTACTTTCTATCGATCGATCTCGGCGACGGTCCGGAAGACGATACGCAGTTCTGCGAACGCATGGTGCGCGAGCACGGCGTCGCGGCCATCCCGGTCAGCGCCTTCTACGAGCAGGGCGCGGTGCGCAGCCTCGTGCGCCTGTGCTTCGCCAAGACCGATGCGACCCTCGACGCCGCGCTCGACCGCTTGGCGGGAATGAAGCGAGCACGGTGAGCGAAACCGGTCTCCCGCTTCCTTGTCGAAGCCGAGGGGCGGGGCCACATCCTCGCCATGACCACGCGCGTCGACACTCCCCACACCATCGTCCGCGAGCCTGCGGGCGCGGCGCAGATGCGCCGTCTCACCGACACGAGCCCGGAGGCCAGCCTCCTGCGCTTGGAGCAGCTCGCTCATCTCATGGACTCGGCCTTCGTCGTGCCGGGCATCAATCGTCGCGTCGGCCTCGATGCCGTGATCGGACTGGTTCCGATCGTCGGTGACATCGCCGGAATGGCGATCGCGTCCTACATCGTCTACGAGGCGAGACGGCTCGGCGCGCCGCGATGGCTCGTCTGGCGCATGATGGCGAATGTCGCCCTGGACGGCGCGATCGGCACGGTGCCGCTGGCCGGCGACCTGCTCGACGCCGCCTTCAAGGCGAACCGTCGCAACGTCGCTCTCCTGCGTCGCCATCTGGAGCGCAAGGGTGGGCTGCGGCCGAGCGAGATCGAGGGCAAGGCCGTTCGGCTCGACTGAGTCGGTCATCGGCCGCCCTTCAGGAAGGGTGAGTCGATGAACGAAGTCCTGCGACCCGAGCCCGATGCGGTGCCCGTCACCGCGCCGGGCAACGCGCCGCAGATGCAGCCTCTCCCACGGGACCCGCTGACGGAGCGCCGTCGGAGTCTCTCGCCGCTCAACCGGCGTCGCCTCGCCAATTTTCGCGCCAACCGCCGTGGCTACTGGTCGGCGCTCATCTTCGCGCTGCTGTTCGTCGTCAGCCTCTTCGCCGAGCTGATCGCCAACGATCGCCCGATCGTCATGCAGTACAAGGGCGAATGGCTGTTTCCCGTCCTGGTCGATTATCCGGACGAGAAGTTCGGCGGCTTCCTGGCCCAGACCGATTACCGCGCACCGGAAACGCGGCAGGAGATCGAGGCCAATGGCTGGGTGCTGTGGCCGCCGATCCCGTATTCCTACAACACCTTTATGAGCGATTTGCCGACGCCGTCGCCCTCGCCGCCCACTTGGACGCTGTCCGACGAACAATGTCGACCGGTTGCCGAACGGGCTGGGAAGAAGGCAGAGGCGCGCGAACTCGGCTGTCGCGACATCGAGTGGCATTGGCTCGGTACCGACAACGCGTCCCGCGACGTTCTTGCCCGCGTGATCTACGGCTTCCGCATCTCAGTGCTGTTCGGCCTCGTCCTGGCCGGCCTGTCTTCGGTCATCGGCGTGGTCGCGGGTGCCGTGCAAGGCTATTTCGGTGGGTGGACCGACCTGATCTTCCAGCGCGTCATCGAGATCTGGAGCGCGATTCCGACGCTCTACCTCATCATCATCATGTCGGCCTTCCTCGTGCCGAGCTTTTTCACCCTGCTCGCGATCCTGACGCTGTTCGCCTGGACGGCGTTGGTCGGCGTCGTGCGGGCGGAGTTCTTGCGCGCGCGGAACTTCGAGTACGTCCGCGCGGCGCGCGCGCTGGGGCTCTCCAACATCCGCATCATGACGCGCCACCTTTTGCCCAATGCCATGGTGGCGACGCTGACCTTTCTGCCGTTCATCCTCAACGGCTCGATCACGACGCTGACATCCCTCGATTTCCTTGGCTTCGGCCTGCCACCGGGCTCGCCCTCCCTCGGGGAGCTGCTGGCGCAGGGCAAGGACAACATCAACGCGCCCTGGCTCGGGCTCACCGGCTTTTTCGTCGTCGCGGCGATGTTGAGCCTTCTGGTCTTCGCAGGCGAAGCGGTCCGCGATGCCTTCGATCCGCGGAAAACCTTCGGATGATGGGTTGAGACGGGAGCGGCGGGTTCCGCCTCCCCTTCATACCAAGCCCGACCGGTCGCCGACGTATTTTCGCCTTACCCCCAGCTGTCCTTTTCGCTGCTACGGCTCTGCCTCAGGTGGCCCTAGGGCAGTGGGAACGAGGCCGGATGCCAAATATGAGTTGAGAACCCGGGCGTCTGCAAACGAACGGAGCCGTTCGTGGGGCGTCAAAGCGCCCTCCCCTGCCCTCTCGGATCGCTGACCTTGCCCCCTGTTTGCCCCCGTTCATAACCAGAGTCCGTTCTGGTTCTGGTCCTGTTTGGACCGGGTTGCAAACGGAAGAGAAGCTGCGCTTCGCCATCCGCGAGGGTGGCCGCACCGTCGGTGCCGGCGTCGTCGCCGCCATCAACGACTAACCGCCAACGCAAGGCATCATCGTCAGGGGACGTAAGAGGGGCGGGCCCTCGCGCCCGCCCTTCCAACGTTTCCGCCGAGGTCAGGTCATGAACGGTCAGAACATCCGCATTCGCCTTAAGGCGTTCGATCATCGCATCCTCGACGCGTCGACCAAGGAGATCGTCTCCACGGCGCGTCGTACCGGGGCGCAGATCCGGGGCCCGATCCCGCTGCCGACCCACATCGAGAAGTTTACGGTCAACCGCTCGCCCCACATCGACAAGAAGTCGCGCGAGCAGTTCGAGATGCGCACGCACAAGCGGGTGCTCGATATTGTCGACCCGACGCCGCAGACCGTGGACGCGCTGATGAAGCTCGACCTCGCCGCTGGCGTGGACGTGGAGATCAAGCTCTAAGTCCGCGCTGGATTTAGAGCTTACCGTTTCATCGCGCGAGGAGAGTGACCTATGCGCTCAGGCGTCATTGCACGGAAGGTCGGCATGACCCGCGTCTTCACCGACGCAGGCGAGCATGTGCCCGTAACCGTGCTCCAGATCGATCAGTGCCAGGTTGTGGCACACCGCACCACCGACAAGGATGGCTACGTTGCCGTCCAGCTCGGTGTCGGCAAGGCCAAGGTGAAGAACGTATCGGCGGCCGAGCGCGGTCGCTTCGCGGTCTCCAAGGTCGAGCCGAAGAAGAAGCTCGCCGAATTCCGCGTGTCCGAGGACGCGCTGATCCCGGTGGGCGCCGAGATCACCGCCGACCACTTCATCCCTGGTCAGTTCGTCGACGTGACGGGCACCACCACGGGTAAGGGTTTCGCCGGCGGCATGAAGCGCTGGAACTTCGGCGGTCTTCGCGCCACGCACGGCGTGTCGATCTCCCACCGCTCGATCGGTTCGACCGGTGGCCGTCAGGATCCGGGCAAGACCTTCAAGAACAAGAAGATGCCGGGCCATATGGGCGTCGAGCGTGTCACCACGCAGAACCTCAAGGTCGTGCGCACCGATCCGGAGCGCGGCCTGATCCTCGTCGAGGGCGCCGTTCCGGGCGTCGCCGGCGGCTGGATCCAGGTTCGCGACGCGGTCAAGCGCAAGCTGCCCGCCGACGTGCCGCTGCCGGGGAAGTTCCGTGAGAACGGTTCGGCCAACAGCGCCGCCGAGGCTCCTGCGTCCGAGGAGAACGCGTGATGAAACTCGATGTCACCACGCTCGACGGCGGCACCGCCGGCTCGGTCGAGCTCAACGAGGCGATCTTCGGCCTTGAGCCGCGCGCCGACATCCTGCACCGGATGGTCCGCTACCAGCTCGCCAAGCGTCGCGCCGGCACCCATGCGGTGAAGAACCGCTCGGATGTCGATCGCACCTCGAAGAAGCTGTACAAGCAGAAGGGCACCGGCAACGCCCGTCACGGCGCTGCCTCCGCTCCGCAGTTCCGCGGCGGTGGCCGGGCCTTCGGTCCGGTGGTGCGCGATCACGCCCACGACCTTCCCAAGAAGGTCCGCGCGCTGGCGCTCAAGCACGCCCTCTCGTCGAAGGCCAAGACCTCGACCCTCATCGTCGTGGACGACCTCAAGGTCGAGAACCACAAGACGAAAGCGATGGTCGAGCGTCTGGGCAAGCTCGGCTGGTCGAGCGCCCTGATCATCGGCGGTCCGGAGGTCGACGAGAATTTCGGCCGTGCCGCCCGCTCGGTGGCCAAGATCGACGTGCTGCCCGTCCAGGGCATCAACGTCTACGACATCCTGCGCCGCGACACGCTCGTCCTGACGCGCGCGGCCGTCGACGCGCTGGAGGAGCGTTTCAAATGAGTGCCGATCCGCGCCATTACGACGTGATCGTCTCCCCGGTCATCACCGAGAAGGCGACCAACCTCACTGAGCAGAACAAGGTCGTCTTCCGGGTCGCCCCGAAGGCCACCAAGCCGCAGATCAAGGAAGCGGTCGAGCGTCTGTTCGACGTCAAGGTCACCGGCGTGAACACGCTCACGACCAAGGGCAAGAAGAAGTTCTTCCGCGGGCAGCGCGGGCAGCGTTCGGACGTGAAGAAGGCGATCGTGACCCTCGCCGAGGGCGATACGATCGACGTCACGACCGGCCTCTGAGACGAGAAGCGTTAGGATCAAGCCGATGGCCTTGAAGACATTCAAACCGGTCACGCCGAGCCTTCGCCAGCTCGTGCTCGTCGACCGCCGTGAGCTCTACAAGGGCAAGCCGGTCAAGTCGCTGACCGAGGGCAAGAGCTCCTCGGGCGGCCGCAACAACCTGGGTCGCATCACCGTCCGCTTCCGCGGCGGCGGTCACAAGCGGGTCCTGCGCAACGTCGATTTCAAGCGTCGCGAGAACCTCAACGTGACCGCGACGGTCGAGCGGATCGAGTACGACCCGAACCGTACGGCCTTCATCGCGCTCATCACCTTCCCCGAGGGCAAGCAGAGCTACATCCTGGCTCCGCAGCGCCTGCAGCCGGGCGACAAGGTGGTGGCCGGCGAGAGCGTCGACATCAAGCCGGGCAATGCCGGCCCGATCGGCTCGATGCCGGTGGGCACCATCGTCCACAATGTCGAGCTGAAGATCGGCAAGGGCGGCGCCGTCGCCCGCTCCGCGGGCAACTACGCTCAGATCGTCGGTCGCGATCAGGGCTACGTGACGCTCCGTCTGAACTCGGGCGAGCAGCGTCTCGTCCACGGCCAGTGCTTCGCGACGGTGGGTGCGGTCTCGAACCCGGACCACATGAACATCTCGCTCGGCAAGGCCGGTCGTAATCGCTGGCTGGGCAAGCGTCCGCATAACCGCGGTGTCGCCATGAACCCGGTCGACCACCCGCACGGCGGCGGCGAGGGTCGTACCTCGGGCGGCCGGAACCCGGTCACGCCTTGGGGCGTGCCCACCAAGGGGAAGAAGACCCGGTCCAACAAGCGGACCGACACCTTCATCCTGTCCAGCCGCCATAACCGCAAGAAGTAACCGCCATGGCACGTTCCCTCTGGAAAGGGCCGTTCGTCGACGGCTACCTCCTCAAGAAGGCCGACGCCGCGCGCGGCGGAAGCCGCAACGAGGTCGTCAAGATCTGGAGCCGTCGCTCCACGATTCTCCCGCAGTTCGTCGGCATCACCTTCGGGGTGCACAACGGACACAAGCATATCCCGGTCTACGTCACCGAGGAGATGGTCGGTCACAAGTTCGGCGAGTTCTCGCCGACCCGCACCTTCCCCGGTCACGCGGCCGACAAGAAGGCGAAGAGGCGCTGAGATGGGCAAAGCTGCCACCCCCCGCGCGCTCCCCGAGAACGAGGCGAAGGCCGTCGCGCGGATGCTCCGCGTGTCGCCCCAGAAGCTCAACCTCGTGGCGGCGCTGATCCGCGGCAAGAAGGTCGATACCGCTCTGGCCGACCTCGAATTCTCCCGCAAGCGCATCGCCCGCGATGTGAAGAAGTGCCTGGAGAGCGCGATCGCCAACGCCGAGAACAACCACGACCTGGACGTGGACGATCTCGTCGTGACCCAGGCCTTCGTCGGCAAGGCGCTGGTTCTCAAGCGCTTCCACGCTCGTGCCCGCGGTCGCGGCGCGCGCATCCTGAAGCCCTTCTCGAACCTCACGATCGTGGTTCGCGAAGTGCGCGCTGAAGCGGCCTGAGGAGACCATCATGGGTCAGAAGATCAATCCGATCGGCCTGCGTCTCGGCATCAACCGGACCTGGGATTCCCGCTGGTTCGCCGAGAAGGGCGAGTACGCCAAGCTGATGCACGAGGACGTGGCCATCCGCGCCGCCCTCATGAAGCAGCTCAAGCAGGCCGCCGTCTCGAAGATCGTCATCGAGCGCCCGCACCGGAAGTGCCGCGTCACCATCCACTCGGGTCGTCCGGGCGTGGTGATCGGCAAGAAGGGCGCGGACATCGAGAAGCTGCGCAAGCTCGTCGGCACGATGACCAAGGCCGACGTGACGATCAACATCGTCGAGGTGCGCAAGCCTGAGGTGGACGCGACGCTTGTCGCCGAGTCCATCGCGCAGCAGCTCGAGCGCCGCGTCGCCTTCCGTCGCGCCATGAAGCGCGCCGTGCAGTCGGCCATGCGCCTGGGTGCCGAGGGCATCCGCATCAACTGCGCCGGTCGTCTCGGCGGTGCCGAGATCGCCCGTACCGAATGGTACCGCGAGGGCCGCGTTCCGCTGCATACCCTGCGTGCGGATGTCGATTACGGCACGGCGACCGCCTTCACGACCTACGGCACCTGCGGCATCAAGGTGTGGGTGTTCAAGGGCGAGATCCTCGAGCACGACCCGATGGCTCAGGACAAGAAGGCCCAGGAAGAGGGCGGCCGTTCCGGCGGGCGTCGCGAGCGTGACGGCGATGACCGCGGGGGCCGTGGCCGCCGCGATCACGCCAACGCGTGACCCGGCCACCGGAGGATTTGAGAGGCTGCCATGCTGCAACCCAAGAAGACCAAGTTCCGTAAGCAGTTCAAGGGGCGCATCCATGGCGCCGCCAAGGGCGGCTTCGAGCTGAACTTCGGCCAGTTCGGGCTCAAGTGCCTTGAGCCCGAGCGCATCACCGCCCGGCAGATCGAGGCGGCCCGCCGCGCGATCACCCGCGAGATGAAGCGTCAGGGCCGCGTGTGGATCCGGGTGTTCCCGGATCTCCCCGTCACCGCCAAGCCGACCGAGGTCCGCATGGGCTCCGGTAAGGGTGCTCCCGAGTACTGGGCGGCCCGCGTCCATCCCGGCCGCATCATGTTCGAGGTCGACGGCGTCTCCGAGGACATCGCCCGGGAGGCCCTGCGCCTGGGCGCGGCCAAGCTGCCGGTGCGCACCCGCGTGATCCAGCGCATCGCCGACTAAAGGAAGATAGATCATGAAGTCCGATCAGAGACTGTCTGATCTGCGCGCTCTGTCGGCGGATCAGCTTTCCGACGAGCTCGTCAACCTGAAGAAGGAGCAGTTCAACCTGCGCTTCCAGGGCGCGACGGGCCAGCTCGAGAACGTCGCCCGGGTCCGCGAGGTCCGTCGCGATATCGCCCGTGTCCGCACGTTGCAGCGTCAGAAGACGCTCGACACGGCTAAGGCCTGAGGAGTCCGCCATGCCCAAGCGCGTCCTGCAAGGCGTCGTCGTCAGCGACAAGACCGATAAGACCATCGTCGTGAAGGTGGAGCGTCGCTTCACCCATCCGGTGATGAAGAAGACGGTTCGCCGCTCCAAGAACTACCACGCGCACGACGAGGCCAATCTGGCCAAGATCGGCCAGACGGTGTTCATCGAGGAGTCGCGGCCCTACTCGAAGACCAAGACCTGGAAGCTGGTCGAAGACCAGGCCGCCGCTGCGGAAGCAGCCGGCACCGGTGTCGAGGCCACCGTCGAGGCTTGAACGCCTCACCGGTTTCGAGATTCGCGAAGGGCGGATGCTGATGCGTCCGCCTTTTTCGTTGGGGCTGAGCCCCCTTCGGCCCTGGGCGCAGCGTGAGTTCGATCACCGCAGCGCTCAGTCCCTTGCCTTCTTCCCCGTCCCGGTGTAAGCGGCCCGTCTTCGCGACATTCGGCAAGGGTGCTCGCACCCTCCCAACGCGGTGACCGCGCCGGCGTCTCAAGCGCCGTTTGCGCGGTTCGTTACATCCGGGGACATCAGATCCCCATCAGGCGTCGTCCGCCGGGCAATACCGTCCGCGTGCGGAAACCCGCCTGAAACAAGGAAAGGTCACTCCCGTGATCCAGATGCAGACGAATCTGGACGTCGCCGACAATTCGGGTGCGCGCCGCGTGATGTGCATCAAGGTGCTCGGCGGCTCCAAGCGCAAGTATGCCGGCGTCGGCGACATCATCGTCGTCTCCGTCAAGGAGGCGATCCCGCGCGGCCGCGTCAAGAAGGGCGACGTCATGAAGGCGGTCGTCGTGCGTACCGCCAAGGACGTGAAGCGCGCCGACGGTTCGGTGATCCGCTTCGACAAGAATGCCGCCGTTCTGATCAACAATCAGAAGGAGCCGGTCGGCACCCGTATCTTCGGGCCGGTGCCGCGCGAGCTGCGCGCCCGCAACCACATGAAGATCATCTCGCTCGCTCCTGAGGTGCTGTGATGGCTGCGAAGATCAAGAAGGGCGACACGGTCGTCGTTCTCACCGGCCGCGACTCGGGTCGCTCCGGCGAGGTCATCCAGGTGCTCCCCAAGGAGGGCAAGGCCCTGGTGCGCGGGGTCAACCTCGTGAAGAAGCACCAGCGCCAGACGCAGAACCAGGAAGGTGGCATCATCTCCAAGGAGGCCGCCATCCAGCTTTCCAACATCGCGGTCGCCGATGCCAACGGCAAGCCGACCCGCGTGGGTTTCCGCATCCTCGATGACGGGCGCAAGGTCCGCTTCGCCAAGACGACGGGGGATCAGATCGATGGCTGAGGTCGACAAGAACGCCTACGTCCCGCGTCTGCGCAAGCATTACGACGAGGTCGTCCGGCAGAAGCTCATCGAGCAGTTCGGGTACAAGAACCCGATGCAGGTGCCGCAGATCGAGAAGATCGTCATCAACATGGGCGTCGGCGAATCCACCGCCGATTCCAAGAAGGCCTCGGTGGCGGCGGGCGATCTCGCCCTGATCGCCGGCCAGAAGCCGGTCATCACCCGCGCCCGCAAGGCGATCGCGACCTTCAAGGTCCGCGAAGGCATGCCGATCGGCTGCAAGGTGACCCTTCGCAAGGCCCGCATGTACGAGTTCATGGATCGCCTGGTCACGATCGCGCTGCCGCGCGTCCGCGACTTCCGCGGCCTGAACCCGCGCTCCTTCGACGGCCGCGGCAACTACGCCATGGGCCTCAAGGAGCACCTCGTGTTCCCGGAGATCTCCTACGACAAGGCGGAGCAGACCTGGGGCATGGACATCATCGTCCAGACGAGCGCCCGCACCGACGAGGAAGCCAAGGCCCTCCTCGCCCACTTCAAATTCCCGTTCCGGCAGTAAGCGGCGGCAACGCCGCTTAGACGCGGACACTGGAGACAGACATGGCTAAGAAAAGCTCAGTCGAGAAGAACAACCACCGCAAGGAGTTGGTCAAGCGCTTCGCCGAGAAGCGTAAGTCCCTCCTCGCCATCGCCAACGACGAGTCCCGCGAGATGGAGGAGCGCTTCGAGGCGCGCCTCAAGCTCGCGGAACTGCCGCGCAACTCGTCGGCCACCCGTATCCGCAACCGCTGCGAGATGACCGGTCGCCCGCGTGCCTATTACCGCAAGCTCGGCGTCTCCCGCGTCGCCCTGCGGGAGCTCGGCAACCGGGGTCTGATCCCGGGTCTCGTGAAGTCCAGCTGGTAAGGGGAGGCATCCATGGTGAACGATCCCGTGGGTGACATGCTCACCCGCATCCGCAACGGCCAGAGCCGCCGTCGCAACGTCGTCCAGACCCCCGGTTCGCGTCTGCGCGCCTCGGTCCTCGATGTTCTGAAGTCGGAAGGCTACATCCGCGACTACGCCGTCTCGGATCTCGGCAATGGCCGCACCGAGTTCGCGATCGAACTCAAGTACTACGACGGTCGCCCGGTCATCCGGGAGATCAAGCGCGTGTCGAAGCCCGGCCGCCGCGTCTACTCGTCGGTTGGCGAGCTGCCGCGCGTGGCCGACGGTCTCGGCGTGACCATCGTCTCGACCCCGCAGGGCGTCATGGCCGATCACGAGGCGCGCGAGCGCAACGTCGGCGGTGAAGTGCTCTGCAAAGTGTTCTGATCCGGAGGACAGCGACATGTCTCGCGTAGGCAAGAAGCCCGTCCCCGTCCCCGCCGGCGTCACCGCCACGGTCACGGGTCAGACGGTCAAGATGAAGGGCTCCAAGGGCGAACTCCAGTTCGTCGTGCCGCCCCAGGTGAACGTCGAGTTCAAGGACGGCGCCGTCTCGGTGCAGCCCAAGGACCAGTCGAAGCAGGCGCGCTCCCTGTGGGGCACGTCGCGCGCCCAGGTGGCCAACCTCGTCGAGGGTGTCTCCAAGGGCTTCGAGAAGAAGCTGGAGATCACCGGCGTGGGTTACCGCGCGGCGATGGCCGGCAAGGCGCTCAAGCTGTCGCTCGGCTACAGCCACGACATCGAGTACGAGATCCCAGCCGGCATCACCATCGTGACGCCCAAGCCCACGGAGATCGTGGTGTCGGGCATCGATCGGCAGCGCGTCGGTCAGGTCGCGGCGGAGATTCGCGAGTATCGTGGCCCCGAGCCGTACAAGGGCAAGGGCGTCAAGTACGCTGGCGAGTTCATCTTCCGCAAGGAAGGCAAGAAGAAGTAAGGAGGGCGATTCATGTCGAACAAGAACGAAGCCCTCCTGCGCCGCAAGGCGCGGGTCCGTCGGGCTCTCAAGGCAACCGCCAATGGCCGCCCGCGGCTGTCGGTGTTCCGCTCATCCAAGCAGATCTACGTCCAGGTCATCGACGACGCCGCGGGCCGCACGCTCGCCGCCGCGTCGAGCCTCGACAAGGATCTCAAGGCCAGCCTCAAGACCGGTGCCGACAAGGCCGCCGCCGAGGCCGTGGGCAAGCTCGTCGCCGAGCGCGCCAAGGCTGCGGGTGTCACCAAGGTCGTCTTCGACCGCTCGGGCTACATCTTCCACGGCCGCGTGAAGGCTCTTGCCGACGCCGCCCGTGAGGGTGGCCTGGACTTCTGAGGACGCGTCTTCCCTCCCCTCGCGGGGAGGGGAGCATCGAGCGAGCGGGCCTTCGGGCTCGCGTCAGTGAGATCATAGGAACAACAGAATGGCACGTGAACGCGAGGGTCGTCGCCGCGACGACCGCGAGGAGCGCGACAGCGAGTTCGTGGACAAGCTCGTCCACATCAACCGCGTCGCCAAGGTGGTGAAGGGTGGCCGTCGCTTCGGCTTCGCGGCGCTCGTCGTCGTCGGTGACCAGAAGGGCCGCGTCGGCTTCGGCCACGGCAAGGCCCGTGAGGTGCCTGAGGCGATCCGTAAGGCGACCGAAGCCGCCAAGCGCGGGCTGATCCGCGTGTCGCTGCGCGAGGGCCGGACCCTGCACCACGACGTCAACGGTCGTCACGGCGCCGGCAAGGTGATTCTCCGCGCGGCTCCGCAGGGTACCGGCATCATCGCCGGCGGCCCGATGCGCGCCGTGTTCGAGACGCTCGGCATGCAGGACGTGGTGGCGAAGAGCCTTGGCTCGTCGAACCCCTACAACCTCGTGCGCGCCACCTTCGACGCGCTGAAGAACGAGGACAGCCCGCGCTCCGTCGCGGCCCGTCGTGGCCTCAAGGTCTCCGCCATCCAGTCGCGCCGCCGCGACGCGGATCCGGCCGACACCTCTGAAGCCGCCGTGGCGTAAGGGGAGGGCAGCATGGCTAATAAGACTGTCCGCGTCGAGCAGATCGGTTCGCCGATCCGCCGCGAGGCTTCCCAGCGTGCCACGCTGGTCGGCCTGAAGCTGAACAAGCTGCACCGCGTTTCCGAGCTGGAGGACACTCCGGCCGTGCGCGGCATGATCCGCAAGGTCGCGCATCTCGTGCGCGTCCTCGACGACGCCGCGGCGTGAGGAGGGCTTAACCATGAAGCTCAACGAGATCCGCGACAATGAAGGGGCTGTGAAGTCCCGCATGCGCGTCGGCCGGGGCATCGGCTCCGGCAAGGGCAAGACCGCGGGCCGCGGCGTGAAGGGTCAGAAGGCCCGCACCGGCGTGTCCATCAAGGGCTTCGAGGGCGGTCAGATGCCGCTCCACCGGCGCCTGCCGAAGCGCGGCTTCAACAACATCCACGCCCACGACCTGAACGAGGTGAATCTCGGTCGCGTCCAGCAGGCGGTAGATGCCGGCAAGCTCGACGCCAACGCCACCGTGACGGTCGATGCCCTCGTCCAGGCCGGGATCATCTCCCGCGCCCGCGACGGCGTGAAGCTGCTCGGTGTCGGCGAACTGACCTCGAAGCTCAGCTTCGAAGTCACCCGCGCCTCCAAGTCGGCCGTCGAGGCCGTCGAGAAGGCCGGCGGTTCGGTCACGACCACCTTCGCTGCCGGCGTCGCCCATCGCGGCGCGGCTGAAGGCGCGGTTGCGTCCGCCTGAGCCGACCATTAAGTCGAACGCCGAAGCGGCGGCCCGTGCTCGCACGCGGCCGCCGCTTCCGCTTTCAGGGACCGTCCACGACGTCTCCCGACGGCAATTTCCGGGATCGATGACATGGCCTCAGCCGCCGAGCAGCTCGCCGCCAACCTGAATTTCGGCGCCATCGCCAAGGCCGACGAACTCAAGAAGCGCATCTGGTTCACCCTGGGTGCGCTGATTGTGTTCCGCCTCGGCACCTACATTCCGATCCCCGGCATCGATCCGGAGCAGTTCGCCCGGAACTTCCAGAACCAGGCCGGCGGCGTGCTGGGCATGTTCAACATGTTCTCGGGCGGCGCGGTCGAGCGCATGGCGGTCTTCGCGCTCAACATCATGCCCTACATTTCGGCCTCGATCATCGTGCAGCTCCTCACCTCCGTGGTGCCAAGCCTCGAAGCCTTGAAGAAGGAGGGCGAGTCCGGCCGTAAGGTCATCAACCAGTACACCCGCTACCTCACCGTGGTGCTGGCGCTGGTGCAGTCCTGGGGTATCGCCTTCGGCCTCCAGGGGTCCAACGCGGTCATCAATCCGGGCCCGTTCTTCATCCTGTCGACCGTCGTCACCCTGACCGGCGGCACGCTGTTCCTGATGTGGATCGGTGAGCAGATCACCGCCCGCGGGATCGGCAACGGCTCTTCGCTCATCATCTTCGCCGGTATCGTCGCCCACCTGCCGGCCTCGATCTTCGGCGCCCTGGAGCTGACCCGCACCGGCGCGCTCTCGCCCGCTATCCTGCTCGGCGCCGGCTTCGCCGCCGTCGGCCTCGTCTACTTCATCGTGTTCATGGAGCGTGCTCAGCGTCGGCTCCTGATCAACTACCCGAAGCGCCAGGTCGGCAACCGCATGTACGAGGGCCAGACCTCGTTCCTGCCGCTCAAGCTCAACACGTCGGGTGTCATTCCGCCGATCTTCGCGTCCTCGCTGCTGCTGCTGCCGACCACGATCGCCAGCTTCTCGGCCAATCAGGGTTCGACCGGCATTCTCGGCACGCTGACGGCCTATCTCGGCCATGGCCGGCCGCTCTACATGGTCGCCTATGCGGCGATGATCATCTTCTTCACGTTCTTCTACACGGCCGTCGTCTTCAACCCGCAGGAGACGGCCGACAACCTGAAGAAGCAGGGCGGCTTCCTTCCCGGCATCCGCCCCGGTGAGCGCACCGCGGCCTTCATCGACAAGGTGCTGACCCGCATCACGGTGATCGGTGCGGCCTACCTCACCTTCGTCTGTCTCGTGCCGGAGATCGTCGCCTCCTACACCTCGGCTGCCCTCGGCTTCGGCGGCACGTCGCTGCTGATTGTCGTGTCGGTCACGATGGACACCGTGGCGCAGATCCACGGGCATCTGATGGCGCATCAGTACGAGGGCATCGTGAAGAAGGCGAAGCTGCGCGGCGCCTCCGTCGGCGGTGCACGGCGTCGCTGAATTGTCATTCTCCGCCAAAGGTTCGGTGGACGGGCCTTCGGAATTCTCGCATCAACGTCGTTGCGACAGAGGCGCCCGTTTGAGGGGGCGCCAACCAGTGAAGAACGAGCCCGGCGCCGGGCCCTGATGACGAGGAGACGCCATGCGGATCATCCTGCTCGGACCGCCGGGAGCGGGAAAGGGCACCCAGTCCGAGCGTATTGTGGAGCGCTACGGCATTCCGCAACTCTCGACGGGTGACATGCTGCGCGCGGCCGTCGCCGCCGGTACGCCGGTGGGCCTCGAGGCCAAGTCGATCATGGAAAGCGGCGGCCTCGTGCCGGACGCGGTGGTGGTCGGCATCGTCGCCGATCGCGTCGAGGAGGCGGACGCCAAGAGCGGCTTCATCCTCGACGGCTTCCCGCGTACGGTCGAACAGGCCAAGGCGCTCGATCGGATGCTCGCCGAGAAGGGCATTGCGCTCGACGCGGTGGTCGAGTTCGTCGTCGACGAGAATGCCCTCGTCGGCCGTATCGCCAAGCGCGCCGAGGAGACCGCAGCCCGCGGTCAGCCGGTGCGCAAGGACGACACGCCGGAGGTCTTCAAGACCCGTCTCGACGCTTACAAGACGCAGACCGCCCCGCTCTCCGACTATTATGCCGGCACCGGACTGTTGCGGAAGATCGACGGCATGCAGCCGATCGATCACGTGACGGGCGAGGTCGTGACCCTGCTCAACGGCTTCCGCGAGAAGGCCGTCTCTTGAATCCGAAGCTCTCCGCCGCCTTCCGGGGCTCGCGCCAGGCGAGAGCCCGGAACATGGCGGTGGGGTCGTCGGTTGATGGGCGAACACGCGATCGCTCGAAGCCGGCCGATAAGATCGTATAGAGATCGTTGACAAGGGGGTCCGCCTGCGCTAGGCGGGCCCCCTTCGTCCAAACGGGATGTGGTCCGAAAGCGCCTCGACGAGGACGCTCGCGGACCGATTTGTCGTTTCGGGCGGATGCGCAGGGGCCGGCCTCCACCGGACGCGCATCGTCATCGTGTGACGGCGGAAATCGGTTCCGCCACATGGAGAGAACATCTTGGCCCGTATCGCAGGCGTCAACATCCCGACCGCCAAGCGCGTCGTCATCGCGCTTCAGTACATCCACGGCATCGGCCCGAAGAAGGCCGAGGAGATCACCGAGAAGGTCGGTATCCCCGCCGAGCGCCGCGTGAATCAGCTCACCGACGCCGAGGTGCTCCAGATCCGCGAGACCATCGACCGGGATTACATGGTCGAAGGCGATCTGCGCCGCGACGTGTCGATGAACATCAAGCGCCTGATGGATCTCGGTTGCTACCGCGGTCTCCGTCACCGCAAGCAGCTCCCGGTTCGCGGCCAGCGCACCCATACCAACGCCCGCACCCGTAAGGGCAAGGCGAAGCCGATCGCCGGCAAGAAGAAGTAATTTTTCGCGATTGGAAGGCCGTGCTTCGCTCGGCCTTCCTTCCGTCGCGCCGAGTGCTCCTCGACGCCGCCGGTTGAATGGGACGCTCCTGCACGGCAGCGGCGCCCAACTCCGAAAAAGAATCCCGAGCGCCTGGTGTTACGGGCGTGATTGAAGGACCAGCGAGAAGAAGATGGCTAAGGAACCGACCCGCGTCCGCCGGCGCGAACGCAAGAACATCGTCTCGGGCGTGGCGCACGTGGCCGCCTCGTTCAACAACACGATGATCACCATCACCGACGCCCAGGGCAACACGATCTCGTGGTCGTCCGCCGGCGCCATGGGCTTCAAGGGCTCGCGCAAGTCGACCCCGTACGCCGCCCAAGTCGCGGCCGAGGACGCTGCCCGTAAGGCTTCCGAGCACGGCATGCGCACCCTCGAGGTCGAGGTCTCCGGTCCCGGTTCGGGCCGCGAATCGGCTCTGCGCGCGCTCCAGGCGGCGGGCTTCACCGTCACCTCGATCCGTGACGTGACCTCGATCCCGCATAACGGCTGCCGCCCGCGCAAGCGTCGTCGCGTCTGATCGTTCAGAGACACGGCCGAACGGAGAAGCCTATGGCGGACGGATCGAACAAGCCCTTACCCGGCGTGCTGCGGTGGAATGTCGGCGACCTCACGGTCACGGCGCTCAACGACGGCTGGTTTCAGGGCTCGCTCGATCTCGTCACCGGCATTCCGAAGGAGGAGGCGGGCGCGCTTCAGCGGGCCGGCTTCCGCCCGGAGGCTCCGATCGTGACGCTCAACGCGTTCCTGATCACCGGCGCCGGCCGCAAGCCGGTGCTGATCGATTCGGGCTACGGCCATTTCGGGCCCGAGACGATGGGCCGTGTGCCTGCTGCCCTGGCGTTGGCGGGCGTCAGCCCCGACGAGATCGAGACGGTGCTGCTGACCCATCTCCATCCCGACCATGCGGGCGGGCTGGTGAAGCAGGACGGTTCGGCAGCCTACGCCAACGCGGAACTCGTGGTGCATGCCGACGAGGCTGCCCACTGGCTGCCCGACGAGGCGCTCTCCCGCGCTCCCGACGCGGCGAAGCCGTATTTCGAGAACGCCCGCAAGGCCGTTGCACCCTATGCGTCGCGGTTGCGCAAGCATGAAGGCGGCGAGCTGGTGCCCGGCATCACCCCCGTCCCGCTCCCGGGGCACACGCCGGGTCATTGCGGCATGCGGATCGTGTCTGGGGACAAATCGCTCTTCATGTGGACCGATGTGGTGCACATGCCCGCGATCCAGTTCAAGCAACCCGAGGCTGGCGTCGCCTTCGATGTCGACGGGGAGCAGGCGCGGGCGACCCGCAAGCGCGTCTTCGACGAGGTCGCCACCGAGAAGAGCCTGATCGCGGGCTCGCATCTCGAATTCCCGGCGCTCGGGCACGTTGCCCGCGACGGCGCGGGCTACAGCTTCGTCCCCGTTCTCTGGGTCGGCGGCGAGGCGTGATTTTAGGGACCGGCCGGGCGCCCGAGGGGCGCGCCCGGCCGGCCGAAGCGCTTCCGGGACGCCGGCAGCGCGGGTTTGGCAAGAGGTAGGACCGTGGTCATTCAGAAGAACTGGCAAGAGCTGATCAAGCCGAACAAGCTCCAGGTTTCGGCCGGCGACGATCCCAAGCGGGTCGCCACCGTGGTGGCCGAGCCGCTGGAGCGGGGCTTCGGCACGACGCTCGGCAACTCGCTTCGCCGCGTGCTGCTCTCCTCGCTCCAGGGCGCTGCGGTCACCTCCGTCCAGATCGACGGCGTGCTCCACGAATTCTCCTCGATCCCGGGCGTGCGCGAGGACGTGACCGACATCGTCCTCAACATCAAGACGATCGCGCTGCGTTCGCAGACCGACACCCCGAAGCGCATGACGCTGCGCAAGACCGGCCCCGGCCTCGTCACGGCCGGCGACATTGCCGTGACCGGCGACGTGCAGGTCCTGAATCCCGACCTCGTCATCTGCACGCTGGATGACGGCGCCGAGATCCGCATGGAATTCACCGTCGCCACCGGCAAAGGCTACGTGCCGGCCGAGCGCAACCGTCCCGAGGATGCGCCGATCGGACTCATCCCGGTCGATGCGCTCTACTCGCCGGTGACCAAGGTCAGCTACCGCGTCGAGACCACCCGCGAGGGCCAGGATCTCGACAAGGACAAGCTGACCATGACGGTCGAGACCAACGGCGCGATCTCGCCGGAGGATGCCCTGGCTTACGCCGCGCGCATCATCCAGGACCAGCTCCAGGTGTTCGTGAACTTCGAGGAGCCCCGCAAGGAAGAGGCCGCGCCGCTCGCGCCGCAGCTGCCCTTCAACCCGGCGCTGCTCAAGAAGGTCGACGAGCTCGAGCTGTCGGTCCGTTCGGCGAACTGCCTGAAGAACGACAACATCGTCTATATCGGCGACCTCATCCAGAAGTCGGAGGGCGAGATGCTGCGCACCCCGAACTTCGGCCGCAAGTCGCTCAACGAGATCAAGGAAGTGCTCGCCGGCATGGGCCTGCATCTCGGCATGGACGTTCCCGGCTGGCCGCCGGAGAACATCGAGGATCTCGCCAAGCGCTTCGAGGAGCATTACTGAGCCGCGCGTCTCACGCTCCGACCTCATCCTGAGGTGCCGGAGCGAAGCGGAGGCCTCGAAGGAGGTCTCCCGCGCGCAGCGATCCCCGGAGCCCTCCTTCGAGGCCGCTTGTGCGGCATCTCAGGATGAGGGCTTTGGGGTTGGAATCCCGCCGCGGGGTCAAGCGGATTTCGAGAACAGCCCTGCGGGGCACATGGTCGTTCCGTGGCACGGCGATCGTGACTGAGAAGGAAAGCCAACATGCGTCACGCTTACCGCGGTCGTCGCTTCAACCGCACTGCCGAGCATCGTAAGGCGATGTTCGCCAACATGTCCGCCGCGCTCATCAAGCACGAGCAGATCGTCACCACCCTGCCGAAGGCGAAGGATCTGCGTCCGGTCGTCGAGAAGCTGATCTCCCTCGGCCGCACCGACAGCGTCCATGCCCGCCGCCTCGCCATGGCGCAGATCCGCGACGCCGACATGGTCAAGAAGCTCTTCACGGTGCTCGGCCCGCGCTACCAGTCGCGGCCGGGAGGCTATTGCCGCATCATGAAGGCGGGCTTCCGCTACGGCGACAACGCTCCGCTCGCCGTCATCGAGTTCGTGGACCGCGACGTCGATGCGCGCGGCAAGGATTCCGGCCCGACTCAGGTCGAGGCAGACGCCGCCTGATCGGGCGATCGACAGTCCAGCGATGCGAGAGGCGGCCGAGAGGCCGCCTTTTTGCATATGGACCGTCGATGTCGGATGCTACGGCTGACAGCCGGATGAAAGTCCGGGGGAAAAGCGGCACTGGGACAATTGTGCAGGTACCCCCTGGTCTTTCATCCGTTATCGTATTCTCTGTGTAATTTGGGCTGGTCCGCCGCCGCGGCGACAGGCGCCCCGGTTACGCAGCCGGCTGAAAGGCCTTGGCGAACGGCATGGTGTGCGTCGTGAATGCTCCCGATGAGACTGCGAGGGTGCTCAAGGACCCTTTGCTCCTCGACAATCAGCTCTGCTACGCGCTGTACGCTGCCGCCCACCGGATGACGAAATCCTACCGGCCGATGCTGGAGCGGATGGGCCTGACCTACCCGCAATACCTCGTGCTGCTGGTGTTGTGGGAGAGCGACGGCATCACCGTCTCCGAGATCGGCCGACGCCTCCGCCTCGATTCCGGGACTTTGACGCCGGTTCTGAAGCGCTTGGAGAGCAGTGGTTTCCTCAGCCGGAGCCGACGCCAATCGGATGAGCGCGAGGTCGAGATCTCGTTGACCGAGGAGGGCCGTGCCCTTCGCGCCGAGGCGGTGGCGGTGCGCCAGTCCGTCATGTGTCAGCTCAACATGTCGGAGCCGGAAATTCAGGCCATGCGCGCCGATCTCAATGCGCTGATCGAGAACCTCAGCACCGGCGCTTGAGAGCGTAGCGAAGGGCGCATCGTCGTCTCGGCTTTGGGGGGAAGCGGCGCTTCTTGTTTGTGGGCTCCCCGCAGACCGTGCTGACCGACCCGGTGACGCGTCTGCGGCGAATGTGGTCCTAATGGTTTGCCGGATCATTTTCTCTTGAGCCCCTTCCCTCGGTTCCGTTAGGGGATGCGCGTCACCATTCGCTGCAGCGCGGTACAGGGTTCGGGGGCAACGTCGTGCCGACCTGTCATCAGGGCGTCAAACGCCTCGGTGCTTCTCTCCACCTCATGGGGAAAGTCACGAGGGAAGGAACGGCGTGCGAACCGCATCGGCCGCGGGACGTTTCACGACCATGACGGCCGGCCCGATTGAGAGCAGCCGCGAAGCGCGGCCCCAGGTCGGCGTCCTGCCGATGCGCCGGACCCCTGAGGGCGGAACCGAAATCCTGCTCGTGACCTCGCGGGAGACCCGTCGCTGGATCATTCCCAAGGGCTGGCCAATGAAGGGCCGCAAGCCGTTCGAGGCGGCCGCCCGTGAAGCCTACGAAGAGGCCGGCATCGTCGGCCATGTCGGAAAGCGGCCGATCGGCTTCTATCTCTACGAAAAACGTCTCAAGAACCGCGACGCGGTCCTGTGCCAAGTCACTGTCTTTCCCTTGGACGTTCGAAAGCAGCTGAAGAAATTTCCCGAGCGCGGTCAGCGCGAGGCCCGCTGGTTCTCTCCATCCGATGCTGCGGAGGCGGTGATCGAGGCGGGTCTTGCTGGTCTGATCCGGGCAGCGGCGAACCGCGATCCCAAGAAACGAAAAGGCTGAGGCCAAGCGCTCGGTCGCCGGCGCGACAGGGGCGGCCGGTTGTTCGGAGGTGAACCGAATTCACCCCCGGCTCTCCGGGCAATCCTTTGGCAATTGCGCCGCCTTGCGCACCGCGTCGAGGGTCACGCTTCCCGATCCGACGACGAGCCGCGTCGCGCCTGTCGCCAGCATCCGGTCGAGTGCCTCCCGCACGCTGGCCTCCGGCGCGATGGCCGGATGGGAAGGAGCGGTGGTCTGCGCATCGGCGATGTCACGCACCCGCAAGCGCTCCAGTCGCCGCAACGCCCGGGTTCCGCCGAGGAAATTCTCGACGAAGTCGTCGGCGGGAGCGGCGAGCAACTGCTCGGGCGTGTCCGCCTGAACCAGCTGGCCATCGCGCATCAGTGCGACCCGATCGCCCATCCGCATCGCCTCGCCGATATCGTGGGTCACGAGGATGACGGTCTTGCGCAGATTCCGGAGAATGGCCCCGATCTCGTTCTGCAAGCGGTCGCGGGCGACGGGATCGACGGCGCCGAACGGCTCGTCCATCAGCAGGATCGGGGGATCGGCGGCGAGCGCCCGAGCCACGCCCACGCGCTGGCGTTGACCCCCGGACAATTCGGACGGCCGTCGGTCGCGGTTGAGGGCAGGATCGAGGCCGACGAGGTCGAGCATCGCGTCCACCCGCTCGAGGATCCGCGCCCGCTTCCAGCCGAGCAGAGCCGGCACGGCGGCGACGTTTCGGCCGACGCTTCGATGGGGAAACAGCCCCACGCCCTGAAGCACGTAGCCGATGCCGCGGCGGAGGGTGACGGGATCGATCCCCGCGACGTCGCGGCCCCTGACCAGCACCCGCCCGGCATCCGGCTCCACGAGACGGTTGACCATCCGCAGCGTCGTCGATTTGCCGCAACCGGAAGGCCCGATGAGCGCGCAGGTCGTGCCCGCCTCGACCGTGAGGTCGAGCGACGCAACGGCCGCAGAAGCCGCTCCGGGGTAACGCTTCACGACGCCTTCGAACCGGATCACCTTCCCGGCTCCGCCCTGTTCAGCAGCCTTTGCAGATCGAGCCCATCGTCCGGTTCATCTTGGCGTCCCACGCCTTGTCGCGCTCGCGCGCGGCGCGCTGCGCCTTCAGCATCTGCTCCTGCGAGGTGGACGACAGCTGGCCCGGGGCGGGCGGCTTGGTTTGCCCGGTGGCCGTGACGCTGCGGCCGGTCGCCGTGAGCCGAGCGTCGGCGGTGCCCTGCGCTTCGGCGGCACCGGCCGCGCTGAAGACGGAGAGCAGAAGAACGGCGGCAACGGTCGGACTACGCATCGTGGTCATGACTCCCAGAGTCCCGCGCCGCCGGGGCGATCTCGACGAACGCAATCGCCGAGGCACCGGTCAGGCCGGGCACATTCCCCCCGCGCGAGTCTAGGTGGCACCGCTCCGGCCCGGCGGCAAGGCATGCTCGGAGCCGCTCCACCGGGACCGCGGTCAGTTTCCGCCGAAGACGATGCTGTCGCGTCCGAGAGCGGGATCGTCGTTGCGGTGGACGTGCAGGGTCAGGGTCTCGTCGGCGCGGTCGCCGATCTCGTCGATCCAGACCAGCCAGGATGCGGGGAGCGCTGTATCGCGATCCACGTCGAGATTCACACCGAGTTCGTGGCCGAGCTTGTGCAAAACCAGCCGTGAGCGGAAGCCGAGAGCCTGTTCGATCGACATGGATGAACCTCGCGCGTCTTCGGGGGACGGTCTCTCCTCGTCCGACGGCTCTGACCGGGTTGCATCACTCCGCTTCCGCCTCTGCGCGTCGGATTGATCCATCTCGCCGACCGGTGATGGCCGATCGGCGGCAGAAGCGGCCAGCCGCGCAACCCGTGGCGAAGCCATCGATCACATTAAGATCGACCGATCGATGCCGAAGTCCAGTCGAGAGGGTATGAAGGCGCCCGGCTGGGCGTGGCGGGCGCTCCGCTCAGCTTTCCAGCGTCACCAACGGATTCACCGAGCGTCGAGCTTGTCGATATCGGCGGCGGCGTTGGCGACCGCATTGGCGCGGTTATAGGCGGTCCGTGGGCGATTGGTCGGATCCTCGAAGGAACCTGCCCAGAGGCCCAGCCGCTTGCCCCAGGCCAGTGTCTCGGCACCGACATAGGCCGCCTGACCGGTGCGGCGGTCCGCCATGGCGAGGCCTTTCTCGGCCAGCCACGCACTGAGATCTTCCTTGTCCCGCAGGCAGACCGAGATGGCACGGCCGTAACTGTCGGTCTCGCGGGTGCGGCAGGTCACGGTCGCGTCCCGCAGGTGGGCGGCGAGTGCCTTGGCCGCCACGGTTCCGCAGGCATAGGATTGCGCCTTGGCATTGAGGCAGGATTGCTTGAGGCCCGGCGCGACCACGCCGTAGAGACCGACCACTTGCCCGCCGACGATCAGCGTGTCGCCGTTGAGTACACGGACCTTGCCGCTGACGCTGTCGCCGGCCCAGGCACCACCCAGGGCCGCCATCGTCGAGAAAAAGGCCGCAGCGATGACGGCAGCGGGCCCGATCGATCCTGTCTTCCGCATTCCATGACCTCAGCGCACGCCCGGCCTCACGGCCGGACCTATGCGAGTCTTATGCCCATTCTGTGGCTGGCTCGGCAGCCGCCCGTACCGGTGGCGCCGGTGACCGGACGGGCATTGCTCTCGAATTATCTTTTGATCGGTTTTCTCTCTACGAACCAGTCACCAGTTCGATAAAATGCCACCGACCGCCGCTTCTCCGGCTTGATCGCAGCATCGTCCCAGCCGTGGAAGACCGCGTTCGCGCGCGCCTGCACGGGATGCAACAGCGCGGATCGACCCATCTGCAGGCTGACGCGTCGCGCTTCCGCCGCTCCGTAAGATTTGGCCGTCGTGTCAGCCGTTGACCACGGCGCGGGGGCGTTCGAAGGTCGTGGCGGCATCCGGGCGCGTCGGGGGAGCGATGAAGGGATCGGACGATGCATTCGCGCCTCCGGAGACCGCATCGATCGCACCCGGCCCGCGTCGCAGCGGAACGCTCATCCACCGCAGAATGCGTACATTGCCCCCGCGCTCGAAGTGGCGCGCCAAACGCCGCCGCGCCCAAGCCGGAAGACCGTCGATATCCGTCATGTCTGCTTCCGATACTGTGTTGGATCTGCGAAACACTGCCCGCGTTCGGCGCAGTTGAGTTGTTCCCAACTGTGAAAGCAATAAGGCGTGGGCGCGGACGGAACGTGGCTGTTTTCCGCTGACGCTGTCGGGTGACAGCTCCGGAAACATCCGCGACTCCAATCGTTGCCTGCCGGAAACGCGGTGCGAGACGGTCGATATGCCGCTCTCGAGGGGAGACGGGGATGGCGGCGAGCTTGGCGGATCTGATGCGCGGCGCGGCGGCCGAGGCACGGCGGCTCGCCGCGACCTTCCCCGGCGCGGTCGCGAAGGACGATCTGCCCTGGCGCGTGATCGCGGGCTTCGATGCGGACATCCGCGGCCATATCGAGCGCGACCGCCGGATCGAGGACGAGCGCGACCGCGTGCTGATGGCATCGGTCACCCTGGCCGAAGTCCCACCGGAAGCGGAGACGGAAGAGCGGGAGCGCGCGCGGCGGGGCCTCGTTCGGGCGGTGGATTATCTGGAGGAGGCGGTGCTGCGCTTCGGAATCCTCAACCGCGTCGCTGCCCAGCGCGGCTGCGGCGCAGCGGGCGATCCGGTGACCAGCAGTCGCTGACCCCGGCATCGGACGATAGCTTCCGGAGAGGGGGGCTGTTCGTCCGCTGCCCGCATTCGGCATGCACCGCCAGGACGCTCCGATCGGGATAGGGCGCGGTCGAGCGGTGGACGGCGCGCCTTTATCCTGTCGCTTTGTCACCGTCGGCAGGATTCGTTCGTTCACGCCGAAGTTGACTAAAATCCCGGCCCGATAAGTGCCGGGCACCTCTTTACCAGAGATCGAAAATGCTGGACTAGATCGACTGAAGCTGATCGGTCGACTGTCTCGCATTTGTCATGCACGCCTTGATCGAATCCGGTCTGCGCCGCCCCTGGTACCGTCTCTGTCTGCCATCCGCGCTGGAAGAGCAGTACCGGGTGGAGACGGACCGCCGCAGCGGCCGGTACGCCCAGTCCTGGCTGGCCGTCTTCGCCCTCTTCAACGTCCTGTCGCTCGCACTGGACTACGACGTCTTCGGCCCGGACGCGTTCCAAGTGCCGCTTGCCCTGACGATGGGCGTGTTCTGCCCCGTCGTGCTGATCGCCATTGTGTCACTGCGCGGGTCGCCGACCATGCTGCGGATGGCGGGAGCCATGCTGGCGACGGTGCTCGTCGATATCGCCATCGCCCTCAACAGCGCGCGGCTCGCCCCGCCGGAGCACGCCGCGTCCTACATTATCCTCGCGGCGATCGTGCCCCTCCTCGTCGGACTCATCTTGCCGTTGCCGTTCCGACATACCGTCGTCTACTGCGCCATGTCCTTCGCGCTCTATGCCGGGCTGATCCTCGCCTTCGATCTCGCCGGGCCCGGACAGGCCGGCTTGCCGCTCCTCGTCTCGGGACTGATCCTGGTGCCGCTCAAGCTCGGGTATTCGCGGGAATGGGAGGCGAAGACGGTGTTTCTTCTCGGCCTGCGGGAGAGGCTCCAGGCGGAAGCGTTGGCCCGCGCCAATGCGCAGCTGACCATCCTGTCGGAGACGGATTCCCTCACGCGCCTCCCGAACCGGCGCCATTTCTCAGAACGCCTCGATCGGATGTGGCAGGTGGCCGCCGACGAGGGCTTCTGGCTCGGTGTCATCTTCGTGGATATCGATCATTTCAAACCCTTCAACGACGCGGTCGGCCACCATGCCGGTGACGAATGCCTCGTCGCGGTGGCGGGTGTGCTCGGTTCGACGGTCGAGGCGAAGGGCGGGCTCATGGCACGCTACGGCGGCGAGGAGTTCGTCGCCTACCTGCCCGGGGTCGATCTCGGCGGGGCCATCGAGGCCGGAGAGGCGATCCGGGCTGCCGTGATGCAGATCGCGCTGCCCCATCCCGGCCTTCAGCAAGGGGCACAGGTCACCGTGAGCGTCGGCGTCACGTCGGCCCACGGCTCCTCCCGCGCCTCCGGGATGAAGGTCAAGGACCTCCTCCGCGCCGCGGATCTCGCGCTCTACGCGGCGAAGACCGAGGGCCGCAATCGCGTGGCCGCCCTCGGCACCGCGGCCAACAGCAACCGTGCGCCGGCCGACGGCTCCGTGGCGAGCGACGTTCCCTGACGGCACGCCCGCGAACCGTTCCTCCCGCACGTCTCACCCTAAACTCCGTGAACATCGCACCGTCATGCGGGAGCTTGACGGGCGCGGGCGAGTTTGCCCCGGCGGGTTCGATGAGGAGCGAAGGGCGGATGCTGCTGGACGAGAACTGCGCCGCCGGTGTGCAGACCCTGCGCGGAGAGGGACCCGCGAGCCCTCGTGGGATGGTGAGGCCGCACCGGACAGACCGCGCGGTCGGCTTCCATCCTCGCCTCACGGCCGGCATCGCCGCCCCGGGTCGCGCCTACTGGGGCTTCGCCGCCGCGATCGGTGCCCTCGACGGGATCGGGCTGGCCTGGGCGGGGATTGTCGTCGAGCCCACCGGTTTCCTCGCGGCCTTCGGGGCGATCCTGCTGCTGCTCGGGGCTGCCTTGCTGTGCAGCCTCATCCGTGAGCCGAAGCTGCGGGCGATGGCCCTCGCGAGCGCCTACCTCCTCGCCGTCACCACGGCACTGGCGGTCCTCCACATCCTTGCCGCCCTTCCGGCCCTGCCGCTCGCCGACGATGCCCTGGCAAGTATCGAACGGGCCCTCGGCTTCGACGGCCCGGCCTACCTCGCCTTCCTGGCGGAGCATCCGGATCTGACCCGGCTCCTGGCGCTCGCCTATCATTCGAGCGGGCCGCAAATCGGGCTCGTCGTGATTGTTCTGAGCGCCTGCGGGCGCACGACGCGGCTCTGGACCTTCGCCCGCCTGTTCACCCTGACGCTCTCCGCCTGCATCCTCGTCTCGGCCTTCGTTCCGGCGGCCGGCACCTATGCGGCGGCGGCGGTCGAGGCCCGGCCTACGGGCGAGATGGAAACGGTCGGCGCGCTCTGGCATCTCGAGGCCCTGCGGGCCCTGCGCGAAGGCCATTTCCACAGTCTCGCTTTGTCGAAGATCCGCGGTCTCGTCACCTTCCCGTCGTTCCACGCGAGCCTCGCCGTCCTCACCGGATGGGCACTCATGCCGCTGCCGGTGATCGGACCGCTCGCCCTGCTCCTCAACGCCGCGATCATCGTCGCTGCCATCGGCGCGGGAGGGCATTATCTGCCCGACGTGATGGCGGGCGCGGGCCTCGCCTTCGCCTTCGTGGCCTCGCGCTCCCGCTAGGATGCTGCCGACGGACCGGCCACTTTTCCCGCGGTCGGTGTCGAACCCGTACGGTGGCGCGCGCTGCGTCGGGACCGGAGAGGACCGGTGGGGGGGACGCGGATTGTCCGCCGGCCCCGGCACCCGTTAAAGCGGGGTCCATGACAAGCGGGCTGCCTGCTCCCGGACGATGCCGATGACGCCCGTCCCCGACCCGTCCGCCGATCGTTCCCCCGACGTGCACGAGGGCAGCGACGGTTGGCTGTTCCTGACCGGCGGCACGAACCGCGTGATCGATCAATATCGGCGGCCGGGCCTCTCCCGCCGCCTGCTCTGGCGCTGGCGTCGACTTCTAGCGCACCGGGTGAGGGCCTGCGCCCGGCTCGGTGCCACCTATATTCACGTCGTCGCCCCCGAGAAGCTGACGGTCTACGGCGATCATGCGACGGGCTTGGCCTTCGATCCCGCCTCTGCACCGGTGCGGCGGCTAGCCCGCTGGCTGACGGCATCCCCGGGCGCCCGCGCCTTCGTCGACCTTGACGAGGCCTTCCGCGCGGCGCGGAACGGGCCGCCCCTCTATCTGCGCACCGACTCGCACTGGACGGTCCGGGGCAGCGAGATCGCCTATCGGGCGATCCTGTCCCGCATGGGCGTGACCCCGCGCGACGATCTCGAAGCCCGACGCACGGGTGGGACCGTTCCGTTCTCCGGCGATCTCGGACGCAAATGCGCGCCGATCCGGTTCGAGCAGGCCCCCGTCACCACCTTCGCGACGGGCGCTCGACGCATCCTGGCCAACGACCTGCTCACGGAGCTGGAGGCGCAGGGGCGCGGCATCGAGGCCCATCTCGGGGCGCATGCGGTGTTCCGCAACGACGATCCGAAGGCGGACCCGCGCCGCTTGGTCATCTTCGGCGATTCATTCTGCCAGCATACCAGCTACAGTCCCGTGGCGACGCTGACCGCGTTGATGGCCGACCGCTTCCGCGAGGTCCATTTCCTGTGGTCGACCAGCATCGACTGGCACTATCTCGACGCGGTGCGCCCGGATTTCGTTCTCGGCGAGATCGCCGAACGCTTCACGATCGATCTGCCACCCCGGGGCTTCCCGATCGAACGCCTGGCGGAACTCGCCCGCGCGCGGAAATTCACGGACGCGACGCCGCTTCCGCCTGACGCGCCCGCATCCGCGCCTGAAGCCGTTGGCGCCGCGCCGCGATGACCGTGCCGTTCACCTCGCCGCCGAACAGGAACATCGCGGCGAGCCAGTAGAGGAACACGAGGAACACCATCGCGGTGGCCAACCCCCCGTAGGTCGAGGCGTAGGCGTTCGAGAAGCGATCGAGGTAGAAGCCGAAGCCGAGGCCGGCGAGGAACCACAGCACCAGCGTCACGCCGATGCCGGGCAGCACCGCCAGCAGAGGGCGGCGCCCGGCGGCGACGAATTTGTGGGCGATCACCAGAACCAGCGCGATCAGGAACGCCGTCACCCCGATCCGCCCGATCGCCACCGTGAGCCCGAGCGGTTCCAGGCCCGGCGCCACGAACACGACCTGCCGCCAGAGCAGCGGCCCCAGCACCACCAGCAGGGCGAAGGCCAGCATCGCGAAGGCGCCGCACACGACGTAGCCGATCGATTCGAGGCGCGTCAGCCACCAGGGCCGCATCTCGCGCAACCCGTAGGCGCGATTGAGCCCGACCCGAAGGGATTCGACCCCGGAGGATGAGAAGTAGAGCGCCAGCACCGCACCCAGCGTCAGCACGCCGCCGCGCTGCTCGGTGAGGATGCGATGCACCTCGCCGACGATGGGCTTGGCGACCTCGCGCGGCACGGCGTCGAAGATCAGTGTCCCGGCCTCGTCGGCGAGCGACTTGGTGCCGAACAGGCCGGCGAGGGCCGCGAGCAGGATCAGGAACGGAAACAGCGACGTCAGCATCGACAGCGCGATGTGGCTCGCGATCGCCCAGCCGTCATGGGCGACGAAGCGCTGCGCGGCGAGGCTCGCCACGTCGAGGAACTTTCTGGGACGGCTCAAGGGAGGGGCGGATTCTGCGGTGGACGACGAGGCCTCTCATACGGGCATTCGGGCGGGCCGCGTCAATCGCAGCGGGCGCCGGGGTGGCGGGATGGGAACCGAAACAGCCGGGGCTCGTCCTCACGATGCGTTGTGCACGCCTCGCGACGGCCATTCCGGGGGCCTTGCACGGCCTCCTGAAGACCGTCGAACGGGCGCGACGCCTTCCCGGTGCCGCAGCGAGGAATGGCAACCGGGCTCCGCTGCCCGGCCCGGAAAAGAACGGCTCGTGGGATCGTGAGAGGTGTGCCGAACCGGGCGTCGCGCCGGTATGGCAGCCCGGACGGCCGGATGGTTGCCTTCCCCGGCCGCCTATGATGCGTGGCCTTCGCCATGCCCCCGTTTCTCACCGGGTTGATCCCGGCCGCCTTCGTCCTGATCTGGGCCTCGGGCTTCGTCGCCGCGCGCTACGTCGCGCCGCTCTCGGAGCCGCTGGTGTTCGTGGCGGCGCGCCTTTCCCTCGTCGCCCTCGTGCTGACCGGCATCGCGCTGGCGCTGCGGGCCCGATGGCCGAGGGACGGGCGCGGATGGCGCGACGGGCTGGTGGCGGGGGTACTGATGCAGGGCATCTACGTCGCCGGGGTGTTCTGGTCGGTCAAGCACGGGTTGCCCTCAGGCATCGCGGCGCTCGTCGGCAGCCTGCAGCCGCTCCTGACCGCCGCCGCCTCCGAGCCGTTGCTCGGCGAGCGGGTCGGCCCAAGGCGCTGGGCGGGGATCGGGCTGGGCTTCCTCGGAGCCGGTCTGGTGCTGGCGCCGAAGCTCGGCGCCCTCGACCCCGCCGGCATCCCGCCGGTGGCGCTCGCTGTCTGCCTCGCCGCGATGCTCGCCATGACGGCGGGCACCCTGTGGCAGAAGCGCAAGGCGGCCAAGGCCGACCTCGTCACCAATGCGGCGATCCAGTTCATCGGCGGGGCCGCGTTTGCCGTGCCGCTGGCGCTCGCCGCCGGAGAGGCCTGGCCCGAGCTGAGCCTGCCCCTCGGCCTCGGCATGGCTTGGTCCGTGCTCGTCAACTCGGTCGCCGGCATCCTGCTGCTGATGGCGCTGATCCGGCGCGGCGCGGTGGCGGGCGTCGCGTCGCTGTTCTTCCTCGTGCCGCCGGTCTCGGCGGCCATCGCCTATCTGATGTTCGGTGAGACCCTGACCCTGGTCCAGATCGCCGGCATGGCGGTCGCTGCCGCAGGTGTCGCCGTAGCGAGCCGAAGCCGATGAACTGGATGATGAATTCAGTCCGGTTTCATCCAAAGGTATAGGCTGCGGCAAAGAAAATCGACTACTGCGCGGGCAATCCTGCCTATAATGAACCTAACCCGATCATTGCACAGGGAATGAGACATGGCCGCTTCTCCCGCCATTCAGCCCGCCAACGACCCGCAGGATTTCGTATCCCTCGCTCAGCAGGCCGCCGAAGGCGCCAAGGCCCTCGTCGCCGAGGCGACGCAGCGCGTGAAGGCGCGCGTGGCCGGGCCTGAGGGCAAGCTCGACGCGGGCAAGCTGGAGCGCGAGCAGCACGCCGCGCACGGCCTCGCCTGGTTGACGACCTACGGTGAAGCGGTGCGCGAGCTCGCCGACTACGCCGCCCGCCTCCAGGGCGAGGGCCAGTTCGGCGAGACCGAGGCCCTGCTCGTGAAGATCGGCATGGGCGAGTATCTCGACCAGATGTTCTTCGGTATCCCGATGAGCCAGGGCGAGATGGTGCGCCCGACGAGCTCGCTCGGATTCACCGCCTCGGAACTCGCCGGCTTCCGCAACGCCGCCATCGAGACGATCACGGCCGAGGGCAACACCGCGGAGAACCGCGCGGCCCTCGTCGCCAAGATCCGCGAGGCGACCCGTTCGGGCGCCGCGACGATCGGTGCCTCCGGCCTCGACGAGGACATGGAGGCGATCCGCTCCGAGATGCGCCGCTTCGGCAAGGCCGAGGTCGTGGATCAGGCCCACGAATGGCACCTGAAGAACGACTACATCCCGATGGAGATCGTGGCGAAGATGGCCGAACTCGGCGTCTTCGGCCTCACCATCCCGGAGGAATACGGCGGCATGGGCATGCCGAAGGCCGCCATGTGCGTGGTCTCGGAGGAGCTGTCGCGCGCCTATATCGGCGTCGGCTCGCTCGGCACCCGTTCGGAGATCGCCGCCGAGCTGATCCTGTGCGGCGGCACCGAGGAGCAGAAGCAGCGCTTCCTGCCGGGCATCGCCTCCGGCGACATCCTGCCCACCGCCGTCTTCACCGAGCCGAATACCGGCTCCGACCTCGCCTCCCTCCGCACCAAGGCGGTGAAGGACGGCGACGTGTGGAAGATCTCGGGCAACAAGACCTGGATCACGCACCCCGTGCGCGCCGACATCATGACGGTGCTGGTCCGCACCAAGCCGGAGGAGAAGGGCCATCGCGGCCTCTCCATGCTCATCGCCGAGAAGCCGCGCGGCACCGACGAGGAGCCCTTCCCGGTCCAGGGTCTCACCGGCGGCGAGATCGAGGTGCTCGGCTACCGCGGCATGAAGGAGTACGAACTCTCCTTCGAGAATTTCGAGGTGCCCGGCGGCAATCTACTCGGTGAAGTCGAGGGCAAGGGTTTTGCCCAGCTGATGCAGACCTTCGAGTCGGCCCGCATCCAGACCGCCGCCCGCGCCATCGGCGTCGCCCAGTCGGCCCTCGATATCGGCCTGCGCTACGCCGAGGAACGCGTCCAGTTCGGCAAGGCGCTGGTCGAGTTCCCGCGGGTCGCCGACAAGATCGCCATGATGGCGGTGGAGATCAACATCGCCCGCCAGCTCACTTACTTCTCGGCCCGCGAGAAGGACGAGGGCAAGCGCTGCGATCTCGAGGCCGGCATGGCGAAGCTCCTGGGCGCCCGCGTCGCCTGGGCGGCGGCGGACAACGCCCTGCAGATCCACGGCGGCAACGGCTTCGCGCTGGAGTACCAGATCAGCCGCGTGCTGTGCGACGCCCGCATCCTCTCGATCTTCGAGGGCGCGGCCGAGATCCAGGCCCAGGTCATCGCCCGTCGCCTGCTCGAGCAGTAAGCCTCTGTTTCTCTAAAGTGAAAGGCCCCGCCCGGACTGTCCGGGCGGGGCCTTTCTCATGTCGTGTGCGAGGCCGTCACAGCCCTGGGAAGCGGCCGAGATCCAGGCGCCCCGCCTCCGCGCTGCCGAGCCGAGCGAACTGACGCTCGATCGAGTCGGCATAGCCCGCAAGGGTGCGGTGCCAGCCTTGGGCCTGCGCCTCCAGGCCTGAGAAATTGCCGTTGCTGCCGAGGCTCTCACCGCGCGCGGTGGCGCGGGGTGTGGCCCGTACCGTCCGGTCGAGACCGGCGACCCGAGCCGAGGCTCGGCGTTCGGCAAGGCGTTCGGCCCTCGCCGGCCGCTCGCGCGGGGTCGCGGCCGCGCCCGCTTGGCGGGGGAGGCGCGTTTCGGCCGCGGCGACGCGACGCCCGCGATCGGTCCGAGCCGGTGGCGCGGCCTCGGAGGATTTGGCGGTTTCGCGGGGCGCCGGCGCCGCGGCGGTCCGGGCGGTGCGATCTCCCTCGTCGAGCATCGCCCGGCACGCCCCGCTCAGGCGCTCGCGCTCCCGCCGCAGACAGGCGGCGATGCGGCCGGGATCGGGGATTGAGGACGCGCAGAGCCGGAACGCGTCCGGTCCGCAAGCCGCTCGCTGCGCCTCCGTCCCCTGTGCCAGGGCCGGCGGGGCGGCCAGCAGCGGCAGGAGCAGGGCGAGCTTCGGGATGGTGTTCAAGCGCGTGCCTCCGTTGCTTCGCGAACGGGGCACATCGCGTGTCACGGACGACCCCGGACGCTCGGGTCACCGCTCATCCCTCGGGCGGCGGTGTATGCGGGGAGAAGACCACAGCACCGCGTCACGAGGCAAATCACGAGCAAGGTGGAGAGGCGAGACCGATTGTCCTGAATCGGCACCGACCATCCATTTGTCGATGATCGACCCGCCCCGAAAGCATCCCGCCCCGTCACCGCCGCGGATCGGCGACCACCGTCACCGTTGGCCGTGCGCCGTGTCCTTGAACAGATCCTTGTACTCCCGTGGCTGCGAGCGCCAATACTGCTTGGGTGCGCGCACCTGCGCCCCGAGTTCGGCCGCCGCGTGCCAGGGCCAGCGGGGATCGTAGAGCATGGCGCGGGCGAGCGAGACCGCATCGGCCTTCCCCTCCGTCAGGATCGCTTCGGCCTGAGCCGCCTCCGTGATGAGGCCGACGGCGATGGTGGTCAGGCCCGTCTCCGCCTTGATCCGCTCGGCGAAGGGCACCTGATAGCCCGGCCCGAGCGGGATCTTCTGGGCCGTGGAGAGGCCGCCGGTCGAGACGTGGATCGCCGCCGCGCCCCGCGCCTTCAGGGCACGGGCGAGCTCCACCGTCTGGTCGAGATCCCAGCCCTCCTCGACCCAGTCGGTGGCCGAAACCCGCATCCAGACCGGCTTGCCGGCAGGCACCGCCGCGCGCACCGCCTCGAACACCTCGAGAGGGAAGCGCATCCGGTTCTCCAGGCTGCCGCCATAGGCGTCCTCGCGCCGGTTCGAGAGCGGCGAGAGGAACTGGTGCAGCAGGTAGCCGTGGGCGCCGTGGATCTCGAACCCCTCGATGCCGAGGCGCAGCGCCCGCTTCGCCGTGGCGACGAATCCGTCGCGCACCCGCTTCAATCCCTCCGCATCGAGGGCGTGGGGAGGAACCTCGTCCGCCGCATGGGCGAGGGCCGAGGGGGCCTCGGTGCGCCAGCCGTCGGGGGCGTCGGGGGCGATCTGCGCGCCGCCTTCCCAGGGCACGCGGCTCGACGCCTTCCGGCCGGCATGGTTGATCTGGATGGCGATGGGAATCGGCGCGTATTCGCGGATCGCGTCGAGGACCCGGGCGAGGGCCCGCTCCGTCGCCGCGTCGTAGAGGCCGAGATCGGCCGGCGAGATGCGGGCCTCCGGCGAGATGGCCGTGGCTTCCAGCGTCAGGAGGCCGGCGCCCGATTGGGCGAGTTGGCCGAGATGCGTCATGTGCCAATCGGTCGCCGCCCCGCCGCGAGCCGAGTACTGGCACATCGGCGCGATGATGATGCGGTTTTCCAGTTCGAGGTCGTCGAGGCGCAGGGGTTCGAACAGGCGGGCGGACATTGCGGGACTCCGGATCGTCTTGCCTCGGGCATTTGGGGTCTCGCACCGCTGCGGCCACCCCGCGGCCTTCCATCCGCACACGCCCCTCCCATGTTCCCGCACGGATGACGGCGTGAACGGCGGAAGGAAGTGACGCGATGGGACTGCTGGTCGACGGCGTGTGGCGGGATCAGTGGTACGACACGGCCAAGACCGGCGGACGCTTCGAGCGTTCGGCGTCCGCCTTCCGCAACTGGGTCACGGCGGATGGCCGTCCCGGCCCGTCGGGGGAGGGCGGTTTCAAGGGCGAGGCCGGGCGCTATCACCTGACCGTCTCCCTCGCCTGTCCCTGGGCCCATCGCACGCTGATCGTGCGGGCCCTCAAGGGTTTGGAGGCGGCGATCAGCGTCTCGGTCGTCTCCCCGTACATGCGCGAGGAGGGCTGGGTGTTTCAGCCCGAAGCCGCGGGCGGCGTGCCGGGAGCGACCGCGGACGACCTGTTCGGCGTCGAGCGCCTCTATGAACTCTACCAGCGGGCCAAGCCCGACTATAGCGGCCGCGTGACCGTGCCGGTTCTGTGGGACCGCGAGCGAAACACGATCGTCTCCAACGAATCCGCCGAGATCATCCGGATGCTCAACGATGCCTTCGGCGGCAGCGGGCCGGACCTCTACCCGGACGACCTCTGCAGCGCGATCGATGCGGTCAATGCCCGCGTCTACGACCGGGTCAACAACGGCGTCTACAAAGCGGGCTTCGCCACGAAGCAGGAGGCCTACGAAGAGGCGTTTCTCGCCTTGTTCGAGGAACTCGACGCCCTGGAGGAGCGGCTGGACCGGCAGCGCTACCTCTGCGGCGCGCGGCTCACCGAGGCCGATCTTCGCCTGTTCACGACGCTGGTGCGGTTCGATGCCGTCTATGTCGGTCACTTCAAGTGCAACCGGCAGCGTATCGCCGATTACCCGAACCTCTCGAATTACCTGCGCGACCTCTACGCCTTGCCCGGCATCGCCGCGACGGTGAACCTCGATCACATCAAGCGCCACTATTACGGCAGCCACCCGACCATCAATCCGACCGGGATCGTGCCGCTCGGCCCCGAACTCGACTTCACTGCGGGAAACGATCGCGCCCGGCGCTTCGGCGCTTGAAGCGGTGCGCTCCGAGAACACATAGCGCCGACAGATTCGACAAGAAGCCGTGCCATGCACGGCCGGACCGGAGGAACCGACACCATGACGATCCGTGCCGTCCCCACCCTCGTGCTGCTCGGCGCGTTCGCGACCGGGCCGGCGATCGCGCAGCAGGGGGCCGAGATCAAGATGACCGGCCAGTGCGAGCGCTTGGTGATCGCCGACAAGGACATCACGCAGAACTGCAAGGAGCAGGTCGTCAACACCGTCACGCGCGGCCGCACCACCTTCGACTTCGCGGCCTGGGACGGTCAGACGCTGAGCTTCAGCGGATCCGGCGCTCAGCATGAGGCCACCGAGGAGACCGAGCAGTTGCAGCCGGTCAGCCTCGTGGTGTCCGGATTGAAGAACAGCGACGGCATCGTGCGCAGCCCCGCTCCGGCCGTCGGCGCCTGCCGCTTCTCGAGCCCGCAGCCCGGCAAGACGCAGATCGCCTGTGAGGCGACGTCCCAGGGCAAGACCTATGCGGGCGTGTTCGTGACCGATGCCAAGACGGATTCGAAGGCCGGCGGCGACGGGACCAAGGGCGCGACCGAAGGGACCAAGCCCTGATCTGACGGCCATCCCCGCCTGCCGGAAAACCGCTGGTCAGGCCGGGGCGCCGGCCCCATGTAACGCGAGCGATCCAACGCACGCGAAACATGTTCCGACTTTGAGGGCTCCATGCTCGAAGCCAACCCCGCCGCCGGTGCACCTCCCGCCGCCGGCCTGATCAAGGACACCACCACCGCGGGGTTCCGGCAGGATGTCATTGCCGAATCGATGAACCAGCCGGTCATCGTCGATTTCTGGGCGCCCTGGTGCGGCCCGTGCAAGCAACTGACGCCGGTCCTCGAGAAGGTGGTGAATGCGGCGGGGGGGCGGGTGAAGCTCGCCAAGCTGAACATCGACGAGCATCCGGGCGTGTGGCAGCAGATCGGCCAGCAATTGGGCCTGCAATCGATTCCCGCCGTGATCGCGATCGATCGCGGGCGGCCGGTCGATGCCTTCATGGGAGCGGTGCCGGAATCCGAGGTGCGCGCCTTCGTCGATCGGCTCGCTGGACCTTCCGAGATCGATCAAGTCCTCGAAGAGGCCGCGGCGGTGGCCTCGGCCGGTGACTTGGCCTCCGCCGCCGAACTCTACGCCGCAGTTCTGCGCGAGGAGCCCGCCAACCTCACGGCGCTTGCCGGCCTCGCCAAGACTCAGCTCGAACTCGGCGAGACCGAGAATGCCCGTCAGGTCCTCGCGATGGTGCCGGCGGACAAGGCCGAGGACCCGGCCCTGGCCGGCGTGCGCGCCGCTCTCGAACTGGCCGACCAAGCGGAAAGTCTCGGCGACCTTGCCGGCCTGCAGAAGCGGATCGAGGCCGATCCGAACGATCATCAGGCTCGCTTCGACCTCGCGTTGGGGCTCAACGCTGCGGGCAAGCGCGACGAGGCGGTGGACCAACTCGTCGCCATCGCCCGGGCCGATCGCTCTTGGAACGAGGATGCGGCGCGCAAGCAGATGCTCCAGTTCTTCGAGGCCTGGGGTCTGATGGATCCGGCCGCGATCCGCGGTCGGCGCCAACTCTCGACGATCCTGTTCTCGTGATCGCGGGACGCCCCATCGGCTCGCGGGGGAGACGCGCATGACCACGCAGACGAGCATCAAGTCGCCCGCGGATTGCCCCGCCGTCATTCCGGTTTTTCCGCTTCCGGGCGCGCTGCTGCTGCCGCGGGGACAGATGCCGCTCAACATCTTCGAGCCGCGCTACCTCGCGATGATCGATGATGCGCTCCGCACGGACCGGATCATCGGCATGATCCAGCCCGACGCGGAGGGGGGCGGACCGCCGATGGCGCCGAAGCTCTACCGTGTCGGCTGTGCCGGCCGGATCAGTCAGTTCGCCGAGACCGGCGACGGGCGCTACCTGATCTCCCTGACCGGCGTCAGCCGCTTCCGGATCGAGAGCGAGCTCGCCGTCACCACCGCCTATCGCCGCTGCCACGTCTCCTACGACGCCTTCGCCGCCGATTTCGAGCCGCGAGCCGGCGAGGAAGCGGTCGACCGCGACGGAGTCCTGCGGGCCCTGCGCCGGTTCGTCGAAGCCAACGATCTTCAGGTCGATTGGTCGGGAATCGAGGAGGCGCCCAACGAAGCCCTCGTCAACGCTCTCTGCATGATGAGCCCGTTCGGCGTCCGCGAGAAGCAGGCGATGCTGGAAGCCGCCGATCTCAAGACCCGCGCCGAGGTGCTCGTCGCCGTCACCGAGATGGAGCTGGTGCGGGCGAGCGGCGGACCCGAACCGACGCTGCAATAGCGATTTCGCGTGGGCGCCCCGGCCGGTTCCGGCTATGGGGCGACGCGGAGTGTTCCCGATAACCCGGAAGAGACCATGGCCGATAGCGCTGTCCCCCCCGTCGAGGCGACCCGGGTCGATCCCCGCCTGCTCGAACTCTTGGTCTGCCCGCTGACGAAGGAGCCGCTCGAATACGACGCGGCGCGTGAGGAACTGATCAGCCGTTCGGCCAAGCTCGCCTACCCGATCCGCGACGGCATCCCGATCATGCTGCCGGAAGAAGCCCGCTCGCTCACGGACTGAACGCGGCTCTCTCGCGACACGGCTCCTCGTCCTGAAATGCCCGCCTGACGCGCTTCAGGATGAGGGATCGGGCGGGAACCAAGGCATGAAAAAGGGGCGTCCGGTTCCCACCGGACGCCCCTCTTGTTTCATCGGACAGCTCAGCGGCCCTGCTGGATCGCCGAAAGGATCCAGGGAGCGTTCGGCTCACGCAGGAACGTCCAGAACTCCTTGGCTTCCTGGGCGCCGTTCTCGACGTGGCGGTTCGTGGCACGCTCGAACACCTCGTCGCGCAGCGAGAACCGCATGGCGACGGTCGCGTACTCGACACGACCCTCGCGCCACGCCTCGGACAGGTCGCCCTGAAGCAGCTTCACGTCGGAGATGCGGTTGACTACGCCGCGGGCGGCGTTGGCACGCAACTCCTCCTCGAAGTACCCGACCATCTCCGGCGTCGCGAGGCGGCGCAGGGTGGCGACATCCTCACGCCCGTAGGCGTCCTGGATCTCGTACAGGTTGCGCTCGAACGCCTGGAAGTCGTTCGGCTGCACCTGGATCGGCTGCGGACGGGCACCGCCGGCATAGGAGCCGCCCATCGGGTTCATGCCGCCCTGCATTCCACCCGGCATGCCGCCGCCCTGCGCCGGGTTGTTCGGCTCGAGGCTGGAGCGGGCATGGGCGTTGGAATTGCCGGCCATGGCCGTCTGCGGGCCCTGCTGGCGGCGGCGGAAGAACCGCACGACGAACATGACGACGAGCGCGAGCAGACCGATCTGCAGGATCAGGCCGAGGAACGAGGCGATACCGCCCAAGCCCCCGGAGAAACCTGCGCCGAGAAGCGCGCCAAACAGGCCCGCGCCGAGCAGGCCCGCCATGAAGCCGCCGCCGAAGCGCGGCCGGTTGGGAGCGGCCATGCCGGGATTGGTCATGCCCGGGCTCGGGCTCGTCTGCGAACGCTGCATCGGCGCGCCCATCGTGCCCGGCGAGGTCGCCGTGCCCGCCGGGGGAGCATAGGTCTTGGAGCCGCGGGAGCCGAAGCTCGATCCGCCGCCGCCCGGCCGCGCCTCGACAACGGGCGCCGCCACGGCGAGCGAGGCCGCGAGCGCGAGGAGGGTCACGACGCGCTTGGTACGCGCGGGGGAGGAAGCCATCGGGTAAACCTCGGGTCACCATCATGAGAGCGGGCGGGAACTCGCCCTCTCGAAGATGGTGACGCGTGAGGCGGGTTTTTAGTCCGCTTCCAGGGTCATCCTGTCCATTTCATCCCGCTGCCGGGAAGACGAGGCGCACGGTAGCGCCCTCACCGGCGCGGCTGTCGATGGAGATGGTGCCGTTCTGCCGCTTCATCAGGCCATGGACGATGGCGAGCCCGGCCCCGCGCCCGGCCTCCCGGGTGGTGGCGAAGGGGGCGAGGGCCCGTGCCTGCATCTCCGGCGACAGACCGTGGCCGGTATCCGAGACCGTCAGCACCACCGCGCCCGCATCGGGCCGCTGCAATGTCCGGTCGCCGGGTTCGATCGCCGAGAGGCGCACGGAAACCTTGCCCTCGCCCGCCATCGCCTCACAGGCATTGGCGAGGATATGGCCGAGCGCCAATTCGACCTGACTCGGATTGCAGAGGGCCGGCGGGAGCCCGTCTGGGATCGACAGATCGAGGCTGATGCGCGGCGGGAGGCCGGGGCGCAGCCGGTCGAGGGCCGCCCGCACGGTCTCGCCGAGGTTGACCGGGCGCAGGTCCGGCGCGATGCGGCGGGAATGGGCGAGCAATTGCCGCGTCAGCACGGCGGCGCGCTCGGAGGCTTCGGTCGAGCGGGTGACCGCGCGCTGGATGAAGGGCTCCTGACGGTCGCCCAGACGGCGCTTGAGCCCGTCGATATAGCCGATCAGGATCTGAAGGAAGTTGTTGAACTCGTGGGCGACGCTGTTGGTGAGCAGCCCCAACGCTTCCCGCTGCCGCGACAGGGCGAGTGCCCCTTCCGCCTCCCGGCAACGGCTGATGTCGACGATCTGGCCGAGGAGCCGTCGTTCGCCCGCCCGTGCAACGAGATGCAGTTCGCCCCAGAACGACGCGCCGTCCCGCCGGGCAAACAGCAATTCCGCCTTGAGCGGTTCACCGGGCGCCGGATTCCCGTTCAGAGCGTCGCGCAGGATCGTCCAGCCGGAATGATCCGCGTGCCGGCATTCGAGGCATGCGAGCGGTTGGCCCACCAGATCGGTGTCCGAGAAGCCCGTCAATGCGAGCAGGGCCGGATTGACGGCGAGGATCCTCGGCTCGGCATCCCCGGTCCCGACCACCAGGGAGGGCAGCGGCAGAGCCGCCAGAAGAGCGTCCTCGGGAAGCGCGGTCATGCGGGCGTGGCTGCCGAAAGCCGGGCCGCGGGAGCCCTGGAAGCTTGATCGATAGCCGCTTTGGCCGCCCGCCGATACTCCCGACGCGGCGGGCTCGACGCCGCGCCCGTCGTCAGCGGTTGGCCGTGGTGACCGGCGAGGCGCCGTTGTTGAGGGTCACCCACGCCTTGCCGTCCTGGCCCTCGCGCTTGACGAAGCTGTAGCCGGTGCGCTGCCAGGGCAGCACCGCATTGGTCTTGTTGTCGAGGATCAGATCGCCCCGGTCGGTGCGCACCATCAGCACCGCGTGGCCCTCGCCGATCTCATCGATCACCACCGTCATGCGCAGGGCTCGCCGCGGCAGCCGCCGCTCGATCAGCAGGCGCCGCTTGAGGAGCTGGATATCCTCGCAATCGCCGAAACCGTCGTCGGGGAAGTCCCAGCGATCGACGACGCCCCAATGGGCCGCGTCGGTGATCGGCTTGATGCGGGCATTGACCCGCCGGTTCACGCTGGCCAACGTCTGCCACAGGGCGGGCGTCAGGGCGATGACGGCTGGTTCCGAGGTGTCGACCGCGCATTCGGCCGGATAGCGGGCGCAGAAATCGTTCCAGGCGGCGACGGGACGGGCGGGTGCGCCCTGCTCGGCGGCGGTGCCGGTCTCGGGCAGGGACGCCACCGTCTGGGCTTGGGTGGTCGCTCCACCGAGGAGCAGGATCGCCCCGACGAACGACAGCTGGGCCGCCCGGCGCAGGCGCTGGCCCACCACCCCGCGGGAGAACGCCGATCCGTCGCCGACGCCCCGAAGCACCGCGTACCGCATGGCCGAACGTCCTGCCGCCCTCGTTTCACGGTAAAGCTTGCACGAGCCCGCGCCCGGCTCAATACGAAAGTGAAGAAAGGGTGACACAGGCCGCCCGCTTTCCCGTGCCGGAACAGGACATCTTCGCTCGGGCTGGCAATCGCGCCACACCGGAGCCGCCTGGATCCCGCGCGATACGATCCTCTTGCTTGCCTCTCGCCCTCGGGCATCGGCGGCCTGTCGCTGCGGACGGCGATCTTCGCTCGGAACGACGCCGGGTTCTGTCCGATATCGGTGTTCGCCGGGTCGACAGTGCGCCTCGAGCCTGCCGGCTCACCGGCACGGAGATGACGGTGGATGAGGGTCGCCCCGCCTGACCGGCACGTCGCCGGGCGGAACCTCACCGGTTGGCGGTGGTGACCGGCGAACTCGCGCCGCCCAGGGAGACCCAAGCGAGGCTGTCCTGGCCCTCGCGCTTGATGAAGACGTAGCCGGTCTCGTGCCAGGCGGTGATCGCGCTGGTCTTGTTGTCGAGCACGTAGTCGCCGCGGTCGGTGATGAGGGTGAGCACGGCGTGGCCCTCGCCCTTCTCGTCGATCACGACCGTCATCCGCATGGCGCGCCGCGGCAGGCCCGCCTCGGCGAGGAGGCGACGCTTCAGCAGCTGGAAATCCTCGCAATCGCCCGAACCGTCTTCGGCGAGATCCCAGCGGTCGGGGCGACCCCAATGCTCCTGATCGGTGACCGGACGGATCTGGCGGTTCACGCGCCGGTTCACGGAGACGATGGTGGCCCAGACCGCCGGGGTGAGGGTGATGCGGGCGGGCTCGGCGCGATTGAAGGCGCATTCGGCCGCATAATTCTGGCAGAACTCGGCCCAGGCCACGATCGGCCGGGCTTCCGCGCCGGGGGTGAGACCGATGCTGGCATTGGGAAGGGACGTCGGGAGCGCCGCCAGCGTCTGCGCCTGGGCGGTACCGAGAAGACCGGCGCCGATGGCGAGGGCGGCGAACAAAGCCGCTTTCAGTCCGGCCTTGAAGTATCCCATGTCGGCGTTGCGCATCGCGGCTGTCCTTCGAACACAGCCAGGATGTCGCCGCACCCCCTCCGCCGCGCTGAAGCCGATGCGCGCAATTTTATCGATTCGCCGCCTCCGAAACGGCTCCGCTTGGAAGGGCGAAAAGGTACTCAGGGCGCTCCCGCAAATCCGCAGGATCGGATTCAGCCGCTGCTAACTCTGCCCATGGCTGCGGTGACGGCGAGATCGGCCCTCGGGCGCCCGCAACATCCCGGAAAGGCTCCCCTCACGCGAAGCGCCGTTTCGCGCGCCGGTCGGAGACGGGTCGCAGAGAGAGATTTTACGCCGGGCATCGGTGCTGCCGTGTGACGCGACGGCGGCGTGAAGCCAGGATGCGCCGATCCGGCGGGCATGCCGCGCGATCCGCCATCTTGCGGAATCCACGGCTCGGCCGATGGGCAGCCTGCTCCCCTCGACGGCCGTGGCCGGAAGCTCAGAGGGTGATGCCCTCGTGGAAGCGGTCGGGGGAGATCGGCAGCATGAACTGGGCGCCGATACCGCCTTCGAAGTAGCGCACCACCCGGCCGGGCGTGGAGCCGACCATCACGGCGGTGCCGATCGGCGGCGTCGTCGTGGTTGCGAGCGCGACACCCGACATTGAGATGTCGATGACGCGGGCCGGGACCGTCCGCCCGGAATCCAGCCGCAACTGCACGCCGGGATTGGTCGGCACGAGGCGCTCGTGGGTGCGACCCTCCGGCAGTCCGAGATTCTCCCGATTGGCCAGCCACATGAGCTGCGAGGCGATCTTGTCGCGCTTGCGCGGGGTGGCGTTGAGCTGCATCGCGAAGCCGTTGGGCGGATGGCGCACGATCACGCCTTCCAGCCGCCCGATCTGCTCCAGATAGAGCACCACGCGCTCCCCCACGGCGCCGAGGACGGCGCAGGTCACGCGGACGCCCCCCGGCGACATGTCCACGGTCTGGCAGGGATATTCGCGCCGGTCGGAGAGCATGTAACGGCCGAGCAGCTCGGTACGCACCCGCTGATGGCGCCGCTGCTCGGCGACGCGAAGGGCGGTCCCGTTATGGGAGGGCTCGATCATGGTGGTCCGACGGTCGATGAGATGAGTCATCTCACATGGATCAATACCGTCGGGCGGGTTACGAAACACTTGCCTCTGGGAGGACATTTCTCGCTGGTTGTGGTGGCTTGCCTCTTTCAAGCACCGCTGCGTCCACCTTCGTGGACGAGAAGATGTCCGAATCGGACCGGGCGGACATCATTGGCAGGCTCCGGCAAGCCTTCGACGAAAGGGCGGGAAGCCGCCTCGGTCTTGGCCGGCGCCAGCACCCGTTGCGAGATCGTCTCGACATGCAGGATCGGGCGGATCCCGAGCCAGGGTGGGATGGTGTGGGGGCTCAGGGCTCCCAGCATGCGGGCTTCGGTCTTGCCGCGATGGCGCAGGGGGAGGAGCACCAGTTCGAGGTCGAGGCTCTCGCCGCGGGCGGTGCGCCCGGTGAGACCGGCGACCATCCCGACCGTGTCGACGTTGACCGTCTCGACGAGGTGCCACGGGTCGGCTTCGGTGCCCCGCACCCTTTCGTCCCAGAGCGCGGAGATGTGGCCGCCGCGCAATTCGCGACCGAACAGGGCACAGAGGCGGGTGCCGGCCAACCGCACCGTACAGGAGCGGCGAGCCGGATCGATTTCGAGAATAAAGCTGTCGGCCAAAAGGTTTCGGATCTCGCCCGGCTCGATCTCCCCTCGTTCCGGGGCGGAGCGAGGGCCCCGCAGGCGGTTCCAGTAGGCGTGGAGCTGGCGGCTGGTCGGATGCTTCATGATGTTCCGCATCGGTACGGTCCGCTCCGTTACGGAGCTATAACGGTTCGATGCGGGTCGGATTTCATGGTCCGACCCGCCACTCCCGTCCTTCTCCGCACACTTTATGCTCGGTACCCCGCCGCCGCGCGGGCAACCCTTTTTTAACCTTAACAGGAAGTTGACGGCGGCCCACACTTGCCGTCCGCCGGCCTCCTTGAGACGATCGACGCGTCGAGAGCGATGTCGACGCCAACACTTCGGGCGGGGTCCTGACGGATCGCCGGCCGCACGGGAGGGCTCCGACGAGGACCCTCCCGTGCCTTTCCTCGGCGGATGCGGCGCGGCACCGCGCGGAATCGGCCGCCCCGGGGCTTGCAGGTCGGCGCGGTCCGCCGACATGGTGCGGCATGGATGCCTCTCCCGACCTGCCGCGCCAGGGCCGCGTACCCGTCTTCAACCTGCCGGGGATCGTCACCGCCTCGATCGCGGTGATTGCGGGCATTCACGTCGTGCGCAGCGTGCTGCCGGACAGCTTCGACCTGTCGGTTCTCCTCGACCTCGCCTTCATCCCGGCCCGCTGGACCGCTTCCCTCGACCCGTCGCGGGCGGCCGACATCGTCAGGGCTGCCGGTGAGGCGGCGGGCGATCCCGCCATCTCGACCGCGAGGCAGGAATTTGCCCGCTACCTCGTATCCGACCCGTCGGCGATGCCCTGGACCTTCGTCAGCTACGCGCTGCTGCACGGCTCGTGGATGCACCTGATCTTCAACTCGGTCTGGCTCGCCGCCTTCGGGGCGCCGGTCGCCCGGCGCTACGGAGCCCTGCGATACGGGCTGCTGGCCCTCGCCGGGATCGTGGCCGGTGCCGGTCTCCACCTCGTCCTCGATCCGGAGAGTGCGATGCCCCTGGTGGGGGCTTCGGCGGGCATCTCGGCGCTGATGGCGGCCGCAGCCCGCTTCGTGTTCCAGCCGCCGCCCCCCTTCGCGGCCGCCGCCCCCTGGCATTTGCCGCCGCGACCGCCCCTGCAGACCATCCCCGAATTGTTGCAGAATCGCACGGCGATGCTGTTCCTCGGCGTCCTGCTCGGGACGAATCTGCTGTTCGGCCTGCTGGCCCTGCCGCTGGGCGGCAGCGAGGGACCGATCGCCTGGGACGCCCATCTCGGGGGCTTCGTCGCCGGCTTCTTCCTGCTGCCCCTGATGGAGCCGCGGGGGCGCCGCTGAAGCCGGGCAGCGTGGGTGAAACCGTGCCCTTTGGGCGACACCTTCCGCCGGAGGCGCCCCTCGGATCGCTTCGCTGGCAATAAACCGGCCCGCTATCCGTCAGGATTCGTAGGCGCGGCGACGGTCGCTGCGCGTCCGACGGAGCTTTATCCCCGGTGACACGTCGCATCCTCGCCGTCCTCCTATCCTCCGTCGCAGCCGGTCCCGCCCTTGCCGGATCCGCCGCTCAACCGGGCCAGACGATCGGCCTGCCGGTCGGTGCGCAGCTGCCCGTCGGCCTCTACTTCGTGAATACCTCGAGCTTCGGCGTACGGGATACGCTTCCGCGCGACTCGGAGAGCAACGTCAATCTGCCGACCTTCGCCTGGGCGACGCCGTGGAACATCCTCGACGCCCGCCTCCAGTTCTTCGTCACCCAGCCGGTCGCCGCCTCCAGCGCGCGCGGGGCGCCCTACAACAGCGGCATCGGCCAGACGCTCCTCGCCGCCCAGCTCGCCTGGAACCTCGGCAACGATATCGGTGTGAGCTACCTGTTCGGCGGTTACCTGCCGATCGAGACGCAGTTCCTGACGCAGTCCGCCTCGCTGAGCCATCGCTTCGCGATCAGCTACACGGGCAACGACTTAAACATCACCGCAAACATGCTCTACGGCGTCTTCCTCGACACCCGCTCGCCCTCGGGGACGCTTTATCCCGACTACATCAACCTCGACCTGACCATGACGAAGAAGTTCGGCAAGTGGCAGGTCGGCCCCGTCGCCTTCGCCTCGACCGATCTGCCGACCGGCGTGGCAAGCTATCGGCCGCAGGGGCAGATCGCGGTGGGCGGCCTCGTCGGCTACAATTTCGGGCCGGTGAACCTCCAGGCCTACATCACCCGCGACGTCGTCGAGCGGAACTACGGTGGCCACGAAACCCGAGGATGGCTGCGCGCCATCGTTCCGCTCTACCAAGACAAGAGCGAAGCCGCGCCGAACCGCACCACGGTGACACGCCGCCAGTCGCAGTAGAGCGTCTGCCTGCCCTGACGCGCGGGGGAACCGAGTGCACCCCCGCGCGGTCTCCCCTCGGGGTGTGTGGAAATTTCGTTCCGTATGACAGGCTGAACTGACAGGTTATCCTGCAAGAAGCGCTTGCCAGTGCGGCCGAGGTGCCACACAATCGCCTTATCCGAGGCGGGGCCAACCCGTCCTGATCGCTCTCGCGCCGTGGGGCTGTCGGCGCGATCCAACAGGAGGGGAGTTCATGAGCGTTGGGCGTATTCTCGCGGAGAAGGGCGCATCCGTCATCACGGTGCCGCCTCACCGCACCATCGACGAAGCCATTCACCTGCTCGCCGAGAAGCGCATCGGCGCCCTCGTCGTCGGCGATTCCGGCGGCCGCCTGATCGGAATCCTGTCGGAGCGCGATGTCATGCGCGCGCTTGCCTGTGACGGCGCCAGCGCCTTCGACCAGCCGATCTCCCGCTACATGACCGCGAAGGTCGTCACCTGCACCCGTCGCACCTCGATCGAGGAGGTGATGGAGACGATGACGGAGGGGCGCTTCCGCCACCTGCCGGTGGTGGAGGATGGGCAGTTGCTCGGCGTCGTTTCGATCGGCGACGTCGTCAAGCGCCGCATCGCCGCCGTCGAGGCGGAACATCAGGCGATGCGCGATTACATCACGATGGCCTGATCCTGTATCGGCCGGCGGCCTCGATCCGGGTCTGTGACCGCGCCGCATCCGTCCTGACGCGCGGAGACTCATCGGCGCGTCGGGATCTAGCCGACCGGCAGGCCGTCAGCAGCGGGCCGCCGCGCCCTCGATCATCCGGCGGATCTCCGGCACGGCTGCCCGACCGGCCTGACGGCCGAGTTCGATGCCGAACTCGGCCCGGTGGAATTCGAATTGGCCGAACTCGCCGAGGCGCGGCCGGATCGACACGTCCGGCGGCTCGCTCGCCAACCGGGCACGCGAGATCCGATCCTGCGTGATGTTGAAGGCGTCCAGCATGACGCGGGCGACGCCGGGTGCCGCGCGTCCCGGGTCCTCCGGTGGCTTGGGCCGGGCGCGGCGGCCCATCAAGCGCCGGCTCGCCCCGCTCAGGAGGGCCCAGCGACCCCTGCGCCGGACGGTGGCCTCCAGCGTCCGCTCGATCTCTTCCTCGTCGGGCTCGGCCCGCTCGTCCACGGGCTCCTCGGGATCGAGGCCGGGTCGGATCACGCGGGCGCGCGGGCGGGTCTCGCAGGAGAGGTTCACGCAGATCACCAGATCGGCGCCGAGCTCCCGCGCGAGCCGGACCGGCACGGGATTGACCAGGGTCCCATCCATCAGGAGACGCCCCTCGAGGGCGACCGGCGGAAAGATGCCGGGGATCGCGTAGGAGGCGCGCACGGCCTCGACGAGTGGCCCCCGCGTCAGCCAGACCTCGTGCCCGGTGCCGAGTTCGGTGGCCACGCTCGCGAAGGCCAAAGGCAGCCGCTCGATATGAAAGCCGGTCAGTTCCCGAGCGAGCCTGCGCCGCAGGCGTTCGCCGGCGATCAGCCCCGAGCCGGTCAGTCGCGGGTCGATCATCCCCATCACCCGGCGGCGGGTGAGCGAGAGCGCGAAATCCTTGAGGGCACCGATCCGCCCGGCGGCGTAGGCCCCGCCGACCACGGCGCCGATCGAGCAGCCGGACACCACCTCGGGAAAGATGCCGGCCTCTTCCAGTGCCTCGATCACGCCGATATGCGACCAGCCCCGGGCCGAGCCTCCGCCGAGGGCGAGACCGATCCGCGGGGCGCGGGTGCGCGGGACCACCGGCTCCACGGCCCCTGCCGGAATCATCCGCGGCATGGGACCGGGCGCCTCCAGCCTCATCGAGGCGGGTCGATATGCGCGAGGAAAGCGGTGCCGGTCTCGGGATCGCGCGCGACGGCGCGATAGAAGCAGGAACGGCGCCCGGTATGGCAGCATCCGCCATCCCCACCGACCTCGACCCGAATCAACAGCGCATCCTGATCGCAATCGATCCGCATCTCCACGATGCGCTGGATTTGGCCGGAGGTCGCGCCCTTGTGCCAGAGCTCGCGGCGGGAGCGCGACCAGTACCACGCCTCGCCGGTCTCGAGGCTGCGGGCGAGCGATTCGGCATTCATGTGGGCGAGCATCAGGATTTGCCCGTCATGGGCATCGACGGTGATGCAGGTGATCAGCCCATCCGCGCCGAAGCGCGGGGTGAGCCGGGTGCCCTCCTCGACCTCGGCATGGGTGCCGGGCTTCTCGAACAGGTCCGTCATCGTCGGCGGACCGCTCAGGCCTTGTGGCCGCGGACAAGGGTCAGGAAGCGAACCTGCTCGCTCGGATCCTGCTTGTAGACGCCGCGGAACTGCGTGGTGATCGTCGAGACGCCGGCCTTCTGGACGCCGCGCATCGCCATGCAGAGATGCTCGGCCTCGATCATCACGGCGCAGCCGCGCGGCTGGAGGATGCTCTCGATCGTGTCGGCGATCTGGGCCGTCATGGTCTCCTGCGTCTGCAGGCGACGGGCGAAGGCATCGACCACGCGGGCGAGCTTCGAGAGGCCGACGACGCCCTTGGTCGGATAATAGGCGATGTGGGCGAGCCCCATGAACGGCACCATGTGGTGCTCGCAATGGGAGTAGAACGGGATGTCGCGCACCAGCACGACGTCCGAATACCCCTCGACTTCCTCGAACACCCGCTCCAGCAGCGCGTCGGCGTCCGTCCGGTAGCCGCCGAAGAGCTGCTCGTAGGCCTTCACCACGCGCTTGGGCGTGTCGATCAGACCCTCGCGGGTCGGATCGTCGCCGGCCCAGCGCAGCAGCGTGCGCACGGCAGCCTCCGCCTCCTGACGGCTCGGACGACCGAGCGCGATCTCGTTCGGCACCCGCTGGGCCGAATCGGGGAGGGGGGCGATGTTGGCCGATCCCTCGGGCCGACCGGGGTCGTTGGCACCCTGCATCCCATCGAGGCCGACGGCGCTCGTGCGTCGCTCGTCGTCGCTCATGCCGTAGGAGAGGGATTTGAGGGCGGCATCCATGGCATCTCCGGCCTTCGCGACACGGGCCTTCATGGTCGTGCTGTCGGGCTTGGCGTACATCGTCGATCCGTCCCGGCGCTTCTCACTTCAAGTGCCGACGCCCTCGAACGATCCTATTCCGGGGTCAGGGCGTGACCGGGGTCGACGGTGCCATTCTCGCGAAACGGCTTCGTCGCGCCTATATCGTCGCATTCGCGCCGTCACGCAATGCACGGCACGCGCATCCGGCTCAACGTTTCCTCGACTCCTCCCCCGCATCGGCGCCGTGGACAAGAAGGTCCGCCATGATCGACGACATCTACAACCGCCGCATCCTCGAACTCGCCGCCGACATCCCCCGGCTCGGGCGGCTGCCGAAGCCCGATGCCACGGCGACCGCGCATTCCAAGCTCTGCGGCTCGACCGTGACGGTGGATCTCGCCACCGATGCGGCGGGCACCGTCACCGACTTCGCCCACGACGTGAAGGCCTGCGCCCTCGGCCAAGCCTCCTCCTCGCTGATGGCCCGCCACGTGGTCGGTTCGACCACGGAGGAATTGCGGGCCGTGCGGGCCCGGATGCGGGCGATGCTCAAGGAGAACGGCCCGGCGCCCGACGGCAAATGGGCCGATCTCGCCGTGCTGGAGCCGGTGCGCGACTTCCGTGCCCGCCACGCGTCCACGCTGCTCACCTTCGACGCGGTGGTCGACGCCCTCGACCGGATCGCCGCGGAGCGGGGACCCGGCGCCCCCGAGGCGGCGTGATCCGACAGGCCGCTCACTGGGCGATTCGCGGCTACCAGCTCAGCCTGTCCGGGCTGGTGGGCCGCCAGTGCCGGCACTGGCCGTCCTGCTCGGAATACACCGACACGGCGATCCAGCGGCACGGACTCTGGGCCGGCGGCTGGATGGGGGTTTCGCGGATCTGCCGCTGCGGTCCATTCGGCACACACGGCATCGACCTCGTGCCCGAGCGCATCCCGGAAGGCGCGGCCTGGCACCGCCCCTGGGCCTACGGCCGCTGGCGCAGTGTCGAGGCGCCACCACCGCTGGTCTGCGAGACGGTCGAAACCACCGGCTCCTCCCACCCGACCCCCTCATCCTGAGGTGCCCGCCATAGGCGGGCCTCGAAGGAGGGCTTCAGATGTCTCGGCGATCTCTGGAGCCCTCCTTCGAGGGCGATGCTGCGCGTCGCCACTCCAGGATGAGGGGGATGGGTGGAGATAGGGGTAGAGCCGAAGCCTACGGTGCCGGCTGCTCCACATGATGCCCGTCGAGCACCGTATCCGTGCTCGGGCGGCTCTCGACCACGGCCTCGGCCCGGCGGCGATCCGGGGAGGTCGCCTCGTCCACGAAGACCGCGAGCGCCGCGTCGAGCGTCAGCGTGGTGGTCTTCTGGCTGCCGAGGCGGCGCACCGAGACGGTGCGCTCCTCCGCCTCGCGCTTGCCCAGCGCCAGCAGCACCGGCACCTTGGCCAGCGAGTGCTCGCGGACCTTGTAGTTGATCTTCTCGTTGCGCAGGTCGGCGTCCACACGCAGCCCTGCGCGTTCGAGAACTCGCACGACCTCGCGGGCATAGCCGTCGGCTTCGCTGGTGATCGTCGCCACCACGATCTGCACGGGCGCGATCCAGAGCGGAAAATGCCCGGCGAAATGCTCGATCAGGATGCCGGTGAAGCGCTCCATCGAGCCGCAGATCGCGCGGTGGACCATCACCGGCGGCTTCTTCTGGCTGTCGGCATCGATATAGGTCGCGCCGAAGCGCTCCGGCAGGTTGAAGTCCACCTGGGTGGTGCCGCATTGCCAGTCGCGGCCGATGGCGTCGCGCAGCACGTACTCGAATTTCGGCCCGTAGAAGGCCCCTTCGCCCGGATTGACTGCGGTCTTGATGCGGCCCCCCGACTGCTCCTCGATCTGGGCCAGCACCCGCGTCATCACCGCCTCGGCATGATCCCACAGGGCATCCGAGCCGACGCGCTTCTCCGGACGCGTCGAGAGCTTCACCAGGATCTCGTCGAAGCCGAAATCCGCGTAGGTCGAGAGGATCAGGTCGTTGATCTTCAGGCACTCGTCGGCGAGCTGATCCTCGGTGCAGAAGATATGCGCGTCGTCCTGCGTGAAGCCGCGCACGCGCATCAGCCCGTGCATGGCGCCCGACGGCTCGTAGCGGTGAACCACGCCGAACTCGGCCATGCGCAGCGGCAGGTCGCGGTAGGATTTCAGCCCATGCTTGAAGATCTGCACGTGGCCGGGGCAGTTCATGGGCTTGAGCGCGAACCAGCGCTTGTCCTCGGCCTCGTCGCCGGCGGATTGGGCCGCGAACATGTTCTCGCGGTACCAACCCCAGTGACCCGAAGTCTCCCACAACGACTTATCGAGGATCTGCGGCGCGTTCACCTCGGCGTAATCGCCCTTCAGGCGGCGGCGCATATAGGCGATCAGCTCCTGGAACACCGTCCAGCCCTTGGCGTGCCAGAACACGACGCCGGGGCCTTCCTCCTGGAAGTGGAACAGATCCATCTCCTTGCCAAGACGCCGGTGGTCGCGGCGCTCGGCCTCCTCCAGGCGGTGCAGATAGGCGTCCAGGTCGCCTTGCGAGGCCCAGGCGGTGCCGTAGATGCGCGTCAGCATCGGGTTGTTGGCGTCGCCCCGCCAATAGGCGCCCGCGACCTTCATCAGTTTGAAGGCGGTGCCGATCTTGCCCGTCGAGGTCATGTGCGGGCCGCGGCACAGGTCGAACCACTCACCCTGCCGGTAGATCTTCAGATCCTCGCCCGGCGGGATCGCGTCGACCAGCTCGACCTTGTAGGCCTCGCCCCTGTCGGCGAAGAGCGCCTTGACGTCGTCCCGCTTCCAGATCTCCTTGGTGAAGGGCGCGTCGCGCGCGATGATCTCGCGCATCTTGGCTTCGATCTTCGGAAAGTCCTCCGGCGTGAACGGCTCATCCTTGGCGAAGTCGTAGTAGAAGCCGTTCTCGATCACCGGGCCGATCGTCACCTGCGTCCCGGGCCAGAGCGCCTGGACGGCCTCCGCCAGCACGTGCGCACAATCATGGCGGATCAGTTCCAGGGCGCGGGGATCGTCGCGGGCGATGAACTCGATCGCGGCATCCTGCGCGATCGAGTCGTCGAGATCCCGCACGACGCCGTCGAGCGCCATGGCGACGGTGCGCTTGGCCAGCGACTTGGCGATGCCCTCGACCACGGTCCGGCCGGTCACCGCGGCGTCGAACGCGCGGGTGTTGCCGTCGGGGAAGGTCAAGATGGGCATGATGGAACCGTGTTTTCGAAGGTCTCTGCGTCCCGGAAGAGGCGCGGGCCGGGTTTGCGGGACGCGGGGGAGGGAAGTCAACGCCGATTGAAGGGGCCGGTGGGAGCGCCGCTCACGGCGGCCAGTCGGTGAAGCCCGCGACCCGGTGGAGGAGGCGTCGGCTTCGGGCGATCTCGCCGAAGGGGGCGAGTTCCCAGGTCCAGGCGTGGTCGGGCGCGCCGAGCGCGACGCCGTAGAGCAGGTCGTGCCGCTCGACGACGTGGCCGGCCCGATCTTCCTCGGTCTCGTCGAGGTCGGTCACGAGGCAGACCTGGGCGGACAAGCGGGCCAGGTCTGCGAGATGTGCCTCGACGATCCTCCGACCGAAGGCGTCTCCGTCCTGCGGCGTCCAGGGTCCGTAGGCCCGGCGGCCGCCCTCCAGTCGGGCGACCGGGCGGATCGGCAATTGCGACAGCAGGTTGGCCGAAATCACCAAGTCGGTTCCCGACTCGGCGCAAACCGGTGGCAGGCACGGTTTCAGATCCGAGGCATGGCCCGTCAGCAGGGCCATGGCGCCGCTGAGATCGGCCGTCAGCAGTTCGACCTGCGCGAGGGCGCGCACGGCGCGCCGGGTCGCCAGCGGATGCACCGCATCGACCAGCACCACCCGTCGGAACGCGTCCGTCAATGCGGCGAGCGGGATGTCGGCGAGCAGGCCGGAGCCCAGCACCACCACCGTGTCCCGCCGCCCGCAGGTCGCGATCGCCGCCCGCATCACGTCCCGGCTCGCCGCGAGATGCGGCGCCCAGGCCGCCCGGCAGCGGCGCGCCCGCGATTGCAGCCAGATGCTGTCCCTCAGGTAGCCGAGCCGGCGCTGGGCCGGCGGCGCGGGCGTGGCGATGTATCGGAACAGGTCGCGGATCACGGCGATTTCGGGCTCCGACGCCGGGCCTGCCCCATCACGGAGCGGCGCGGCGTCGATCGACTCATCGCCTACCGGGCGTGCAGCACCGCGCGGCAGGCATCAGGCAGCCCGGCGAGCGTCATCGGCGGGCGGGGCTTCGGCGGGGTCTTGGGTTTGGGCGGGTTGAGGATGGCCGGGCTGAACCAATAATCGAGTTCGGCGCCGCAGCCGTCTCCGGGCGGCGGCGGGGCCTGGTCGTCGCAGGATCCCTCGCCGCCGGGGCAGGCCAGGCGGATGTGGTAGTGGTAATTGTGCCCGTACATCGGGCGCACCTTGTTGAGCCAGCCGCGATCGCCACCGGCCTCCCGGCAGAGCGCCTTCTTGATCGCCGGATTGACGAAGATGCGCGCCACTTCGGGCTGGCGCGCGGTCATGCGGATCAGCGCCGTGTGCTGCGACGTCCACACATCCGGGTCGATCTCGAGCCGGTCGGCGCGCACGACGTTCGTCGCGGAGGTTTCCTCGCGCTCGGCCCGGCTCATGCGATGGTCCGGCATGGGGGTCAGCCAGACATCGACGTCGAGGCCGAGCTGGTGCGAGGCGTGGCCGGTCAGCATCGGCCCGCCGCGGGGCTGCGACATGTCGCCGACGAGCAATCCCGGCCAGCCGGCCCGCGGGGCCTGGGCGGCGAGCCGCTCGATGAAGTTCACGAGATGCGGCACGCCCCACATCCGGTTGCGGGAGGGGCGCATCACCTGCCAATTCGACCCGTCCATCGGCAGCGACTCGCCGCCGGAGAAGCAGCCCTTGGCATAGGAGCCGAAGGACTGAGCCGGCCCGCCGGTCGGCCCGGTGACGCGGCCGAACAGGGCCTTGGCCGGGGTCGAGGGATCGTTCGGGTTGGCAAGCGGCGGCAGCGGTTTCGGATTCACGCTGCCGCGATCCTGCGCGGCGGCCGGCCCGGCAAGGGCGCAGGCCGCGAGCGTCGCGACCACGACCGGGAGGGGGGAGAGGGGCAGGCGGGGCAGCGGCATGCGCGTCGGTTCGTCCGGATGAAGAGGGAGGGGTCGGCGAGCGCCCGGAACGTGCCCGGCGAGATGGGCGTTTTTCAAGGCAAGCTGTAACAACGTTGCAGGACGCTCGCCATGAACGACGTCATGATCGATACCGCGTCTGCCGACGCGGCCCACCCGCGCAGCCTGATCGCCAGCGACCGCGTCATCGGCACCGATGTGCGCCGGCCAGATGGGAGCAAGGTCGGCCGCATCGAGCGGCTGATGCTCGACAAGGCCACGGGTCGCGTCGCCTACGCCGTGATGAGTTTCGGTGGTTTCCTTGGGCTGGGCGAGGCGTTCTACACGCTCCCCTGGGCCGTGCTGCGCTTCGATCCCGGCCTGGATGCCTACGTCGTCGACATCACCGAGGCGCAACTGCGCGCAGCCCCGGAGCGCTCGCCGGAGGGGGGCGATCCGGGCGACGAGCGCGAATGGGAGGAGCACGTACACCGCTACTACAACGCGGCGCCCTATTGGGGGATCTGACGCTTCAGGGGCCGGTCAGGAAGCCGATCGGCTCCCGCGGCGGTTGGCCGAGCCAGATCAGCACGGCGCCGAGACCGAGGCCGAACAGGGACGCGGGCACGAGGCCGAGGGGCGCGAGGAGCACGGCATCGGCCCAGGGCGCGATCTTCTCGACGGTTTGACCGAGAGCGGCGGTGCGATCCTGCGGCAGGGCATGGATCCAGTCGGCGAGCGTGGTGATGCGCAGCCCGTTATTCGCGATGGAGCGCGCCCCGTCGTAGCAGAGTTGCACGAAGCCGCCCGCCATGATCACGAGCCCGATCGCGCGGCTGAAGAACGGCAGTCCGAGGAAGCGGGCGACGTTACGCAGCATGTCCGACCTCGCGCGGGCCTTCGGATCGGCCTATCCGGGGCGACGCTTCAGCTCTTTAGATCCGCATCGGCTGGTTTTGATGAGCCGCCGGCCACCGCTTGGGCCGATACTCTTGCCGCCGCGCTTGCCGCCTGACTAGGCCGAGCCCGGCGGCCCTGGCAAGCCTGCGGCTTTCCGAGCCACTTGGTCCGCCGTCGCCGTCATGCGACAGGCGGGGCCCGATGACGGATACGCTTTCCCTCCCTTCCCTGGTGATCTTCGACTGCGACGGCGTGCTGGTGGACAGCGAGCCGATCAGCCTCGGCGTGCTCACGCGCGGGCTGAACAGCATCGGCCTCGCCCTGGACGTCGAGACGGTTCGGGCCCGCTACGCCGGGACCTCCATGGTCTCGATCATGGAGCGCGTCGCGACCGAGGACGGTATCCAGCCGCCCGACGGTTTCGCCGAGCGGGTCAAGGCGGAGACGCTGCGGGCGTTCGAGGCGGAACTCTCGGCCATGGCCGGCATCGCCCAGGCCCTGGCCGAGCTGGCACTGCCGTTCTGCGTGGCCTCCAGCAGCGATCCCGTGCGCCTGCGCCGCTCCCTCGGTCTCACCGGCCTGTTGCCCCTGTTCGACGGGCGCATCTTTTCCTCGGCCGAGGTCGCCCGCGGGAAGCCCTTCCCGGACCTGTTCCTCCATGCCGCGGCACGGATGGGGCAGGACCCCTCCGCCTGCCTCGTGATCGAGGACAGCGTTCCGGGGGTGCAGGCGGCCCGCGCCGCCGGCATGCGGGTCGCCGGTTTTACCGGCGGCGGCCATTGGGGCCACGATCGCGCCGGGCAGGATTTGCTGGCCGCCGGCGCCGCGCGCGTCTTCACCGCCCATGCCGATCTCGGCCGGATCATCTCCGGATCCTAAGCCCGGGATCTCGGGGCAGCCCCACAGGTGAGACGCGTCGCGTGAAGGGGGAAACCCGGCGCGTTCTTTCCCTGTCAAGCTAATCTTCGAAAGAACATTCCGTTGACGGTGAAGGTCCGAACGCTCATCTTTGGGGCGTGCGGTCGTCTCCGCATCGCGGTAATTTGTCATGGCACGCTTGCGCCGCGTTATCAAACGCTAATGCATCACGGAGCACTTCGCTCCGTGGTCCTCATCGAACAGGAGGACTTGCCTTGAACGGTCTTTCGCATTTGAAAGCTTCTAAAACTGACGGCGGCGGGTTCGTCCGGGTTCGGGAGTGTTGTCGGGCAGTCATGTTGGTGGGCTAGGAGCCCGCGCGAACGCCTCATCGACAACCGGCCCTGAAATGGCCGCAGGAGTTCACTCCGTCATGACCCGTGTCCAACCCTACGCCCCCGTCCTGTTCTCTGAACAGGAAGCACCGACCCGTGTGATCGAGATCGGTGACCTGACCGCCGGCATCGCCGTGCCCGAGCGGGGTGGTGTGCGCTTCTTCTCTTCCGAGCGCCGCTTCGACGGCCTCGACGGCACCCTGTTCCGCAATGTCGAGCAGGCGGCCCGCGCCGCCCGCGACAAGAGCCGTGCGACGCGCCTTCGCGCGGTGTGAGGCGCTTTCCGACGACGGGCTCCAGGTTCGTCACGAGAGCGTATCCTACGACGAGGATCGAGCGATCGATCCTGCGAGCCGGCGGCCTTGATGGGCCGCCGGCTTTTTCGTGCTCGGTCGAAGCCGGTTGGACGGCGCCCCCGGCCCGATCGCGGCACCGGATCGACCCGCGGTGACAGGCTGCGGTGCCGGGCTTCAGGCCGGGGGGATTGACCTGTGGCCTCGGCGGGGCCACATCGAAGCTGTTCCAGGGAGATCCCCGCCAAGGGGCTGAGACACCGCTATCGCCGTCATCGGCAGCGCGGAAATCCTTCGAACCTGATCCGGTTCATACCGGCGTAGGGATTGGACCTGAAGGGTGGCCGAAAGGCGAACCCGCTTCATCGGAAGCTCATGGTGTCCAATCCCTGCGAAGAGAGTTTCGCGGGAGGTGGCCCATGTCCGAGATGCTGACAGCCCCGTTCGAGCGGCGCCGCGGTCCCGATGTGCGTCCCCGCCCCGCCGCGCTGCCGCAGCGGGCCGACGTGGTCGTAGTCGGCGGGGGCCTGATCGGTCTGTCGGTGGCGTGGCGCTTGGCCGAAGCCGGTCGCTCCGTGGTCGTGATCGAGCGCGGCCAAGTCGGCGCCGGCGCGAGCCTCGCCGCCACCGGCATGCTGGCACCGGCCGCCGAGCACGAGCCCGGTTCCGATCACCTCCTGCCCCTCGCGCTCGAATCCCTGAATCGCTGGCCGGGCTTTCGCGATTCGCTCCAGGCTGCCTCCGGCCTCGATATCGATTACCGCGAGGACGGCACCGTGGTGCTGGCTGTCGGCCGCGACGAGGTCGAGCGGCTGCGCTTCCGCTACGAGCTTCAGAAGCGTTCGGGCGTCGCCGCCGAGTGGCTGTCGGGTCCCCAGGTCCGTGCCCGGGAGCCGCTGCTACGGCCGAACGTGACCGCCGGGATTCTCTGTCCCCTCGATGCGCAAGTCGATCCCCGCCTCGTCATGGCGGCCCTGCTGCGCGCCTGCGAGGCGACGGGCGTGACCATCGTCGAGGAGAGGGCGGTGGAAGGGCTCGACCGCCGCGGGGGACGGGTCATCGGCGTCCGGGCTGGCGGACAGACGGTCGCTTCGGACAGCGTGATCCTCGCGGCCGGTGCCTGGAGCGGGCAGGCAGGTCTTCTGCCGGACGGGCTCGCCCTCCCGGTACGACCGCTCAAGGGGCAGTCCCTGGCGCTCCGCACGACCCGCCGCACCGGCACGCTGTCCGGCATGGTCTGGACCGCCGAGGTGCATATGGCGCCCAAGGGCGATGGCGGGCTCATCATCGGCGCGACGGTGGAGGATTGCGGCTTCACGCCGGGGGTGACCGCGGGCGGGGTGTTCGCCCTGCTCGAGGGGGCGCGCCGCATCCTGCCGGGCGTCGAGGAGATGGCGATCGAAGCGGTCTGGAGCGGCTTCCGCCCGACTTCGGACGACGACGCGCCGATCATCGAGGAGACCCTGCCCGGCCTCGTCGTGGCCACGGGTCATCACCGCAACGGGTACCTGCTGGCGCCCGCCACCGCCGACGCGGTCGCCGCCCTGGTCACGGAGGGCGCGCTGCCGGACTTCGCCCGCGGCTTCACCAGAGCCCGGTTCGAGACGACCGGCGAGGGGAGGGCCGTGGCGTGAGGCTAACCGTCAACGGAGAGGCCTGCGAGCGGGAGGTGGCGGATCTCGCCGCCTTGTTCGCCGCGGAGGCCGAGGAGCGGGGTATCGAGAGCCCCGAGGGCATCGCCATCGCGGTCAACGGGCGCGTGGTGCGCCGGGCGGCCTGGGGCGCGACGCCCGTGAACGAGGGCGACCGCATCGAGATCGTCCGCGCCATGCAGGGAGGCTGACGCCATGAACCATCACGACACCGCCCTTCACCCCGCGCCCGCCGGGGCCGTGGACGACGCCCTGGAGATCGCGGGCGTGCGCCTCGCCTCGCGCCTGTTCATCGGCACGGCGGGCTATCCGAGCCAGGAGATCATGGCGCAGTCGGTGCGCGCCTCGGGCGCCGAGGTCGTCACGGCGTCGATCCGCCGTGTCTCGCTGCAGGGCCACGGCTCCGACACGTTCCAGAAGCTGAAGGGGGCCCGGTTCCTCCCGAACACCGCGGGCTGCGAGACGGCGCGCGACGCGATCATGACCGCCGAGCTCGCCCGCGAGGCGCTGGGCACCGACTGGATCAAGGTCGAGGTGATTGGCGACCGCGAGACGCTCTATCCCGACGTGACCGAGCTGATGGAAGCCTGCCGCCATCTCGTCGAGGACGGCTTCACCGTGCTGCCCTATTGCAACGACGATCCGGTGATCTGCGAGCGGTTGGCCGATCTCGGCTGCGCCGCGGTGATGCCGATGGGCTCCCTGATCGGCTCCGGCATGGGCATCGCCAACCCGGCCAATATCGAGCTGATCTGTCGCCGGGCCAAGGTGCCGGTGATCGTCGATGCCGGCATCGGCACCGCCTCGGATGCCGTGATCGCCATGGAACTGGGGGCTGCGGCCTGCCTCATCAATACGGCGGTCGCCAAGGCCGACGATCCGGTGCGGATGGCCGGCGCCATGCGCCACGCGGTTGCGGGGGGCCGTCTCGCGCATCTGGCCGGACGCATTCCCCGGCGCGGCCGGGCCGAACCGTCGAGCCCGCAGCTCGGTCTCGTCGGCAGCTGACGCTTTGACGGAGAGGCGCCCGCTGCCGCCGTTGCTCGTCGTCACCGACCGGCACGGCACGGCACGGCCCCTCGCCGGGACGGTGCGCGCGGCGGTCGCCGGCGGCGCCCGCTTCGTCTGGCTGCGTGACCGCGACCTTGACCCGGCCTCGCGCCGGGCGCTGGCCCTCGACTGTCTCGCGATCCTGTCCCCCCTGGGCGGTCGCCTCGTCATCGGCGCCGATCGGGATCTCGCGGCGGCGACGGGGGCGCAGGGCGTCCATCTCGGTGGGGGAACGAGCCCCCGGGACATCGCCGATGCGCGGGCGACCCTTGGCCCGGATGCCCTGATCGGCGTCTCGGCGCACGCGCCGGCGGAGGTCGCGGTAGCGGCCGAAGCGGGTGCCGATTACGCGACGCTGAGCCCGATCTTCCTCACCGCCAGCAAGCCCGGCTACGGACCGGCTCTCGGCCTGGCCGCGCTGGAAGCTTGCCGGAGATTGCCCATCCCGGTCTTTGCCCTCGGCGGAATCGACGAGGCGCAGGCTTCCGATTGCCTCGGTGCGGGTGCCGCCGGAATCGCGGTGATGGGTGGGCTGATGCGCGCTCCGGATCCCGAGCAACGGACCCGCCGCCTGCTGCACGCGCTCGGCGCCTGACAGTTTCCGGAGTGGCAAACATGCCCGATCTGCGGAAGAGCCATGGCGCGCGGCGCCAACCGGTATAGAACCGGGCCGAGAATCGATCCCCCAATATCCATCAGCGCGCCCAGCCGGGCGCCCCCGAGCCGAAACGCATGATCAACTCACCCCTCATGACCGTCATGGTCGACGCCGTGCGCAAGGCGGCCCGCGGCCTCAAGCGCGACTTCGGCGAGATCGAGAACTTGCAGGTCTCGCGCAAAGGTCCGGGCAACTTCGTTTCGGCGGCCGACAAGAAGGCCGAGGACGTGCTGAGGGAAGCGCTGATGAAGGCGCGGCCCGGCTACGGCCTCGTCCTTGAGGAGAGCGGCAACATCGAGGGCACCGACAAGAGCCACACCTGGCACGTCGATCCCCTCGACGGGACCACGAACTTCCTCCACGGCATCCCGCATTTCGCGATCTCGGTCGGGCTGGAGCGCGACGGGCAGGTCGTGGCCGGCGTGATCTACGATCCGATCAAGGACGAGCTGTTCATCGCCGAGCGCGGCAAGGGCGCCTATCTCAACAACCGCCGCCTGCGGGTCTCCGGCCGGCAGGATCTGTCCGATGCCGTGGTGGCCTACGGCACGCCCTATCTGGGTCGCGGCAGCCACGGCCGGCTGCTCAAGGAAGTCGCGGCCGTGATGGCGGTCTCCGGCGGAACCCGGCGCTTCGGCTCGGCGGCGCTCGATCTCGCCTATGTCGCCTGCGGACGCACCGACCTCTACTGGGAGCGCGACCTCCAGACCTGGGACATCGCGGCGGGCATCATTCTCGTGCGCGAGGCCGGCGGCTTCGTGTCGAGCGCCGATGGCGGCGCCGAGCCGCTGGCCGCCCGCTCCGTCGCCTGCGGCAATGAAGTGCTTCAGCGCGAGCTGATCGGCCTGCTGCGCAAGGCGAACGCGTCCTGAGCCCTCGTTGAGAGGGTGACCGGCGGTGCTCCATTATCCCCGGGCGCCGCTGCGACAGCCTCGAACGGATGACGGATTCGACATGGTTTGCCACCGCATCGTGCGGGCGATGTCGAAGCTAAGCGGAGCGCAATTGGAACGACCGTCCCGGTGAATACGCTCACCGCTGGCCTCGCACGCCGCCATCTGCTCTAAACCGCGGCTGCCTTTCGAGAACGAGTCCCCCATGGAAGCCCGCCGCCACTCCGCCCTCAAGGATGCGATCCGCTCGATTCCGGATTATCCGAAGCCGGGCATCATCTTCCGCGACATCACGACCCTGCTGAGCGATCCGCGGGCGTTCCGGCGGGCCGTCGATTCGCTGGTGCATCCCTTCGCCGGGGGACGGATCGATCAGGTGGCCGGTATCGAGGCGCGGGGCTTCATCCTCGGGGGCGCCGTCGCGCACCAGCTCTCCTCCGGCTTCGTACCGATCCGCAAGAAGGGCAAGCTACCCCACAAGACGGTTTCGACGGCCTACGCCCTCGAATACGGCACCGACGAGATCGAGATCCATGTCGATGCCATCCGCCCCGGCGACCGGGTCATCCTCGTGGACGATCTCATCGCCACCGGCGGCACCGCGACGGCCGCGGTGAACCTGCTGCGTCAACTCGGGGCCGAAGTGGTGGCAGCCTGTTTCGTCATCGACCTGCCGGAAATCGGCGGCGCGCAACGGCTCCGCGACCTCGGCGTCACCGTGCGAACCCTGATGGAGTTCGAGGGGCACTGAGCCGCGCTCAGAACCGACCGGCATCGCGAGAGGCCTGCGGGCGGGCTCGCCGAGGGTCGGCGGTGGATCGGGTGCCGTCCCGAGCCAAGCCGTGCCCGACCCCGTGACCGCAGGGTCCGGCGGGTGGAGAGGCGGACCGGTTCGGGGCATGGTTCGCCCGAACGTGCCAAGCCCCGGATCCTGCTGGCAAAAGGTTCCGCGCCGCGCCGGAAAACCTATCGTCGCGACGCCGCAACCAACCGGCCGCCTTGGCGTTTTCTGCGACCCGAACAGGGCCTCGTAGAAGGATACCCGCCATGTACACGCGTTTGACTGCCGCTGCCGCCCTCCTGGCGCTGTCCACCGGTTTCGCCGCCGCTCAGAACACCACCACGACGACCACCGACAAGCCCGCGGCGTCCGGAACCGCCACGCAGGCGGGCAAGGATCTGAAGGAGTGGCAGGCTGCGCCGCTCGCCAAGACCAGCCTCGCCCAGGCCATCACCACGGCCGAGGGCAAGGAAGCGGGCGGTCGCGCCATCGACGCCGATTTCGAGCTCGCCGACGGCAAGAACCCGGCCCATTACAGCATCAAGGTCGTCTATCCGGACGGCAAGCTGGTCGAGCATGGCATCAACGCCGACACCGGCGAGCTCTACAAGAGCGAGAACCAGCCGATCGAGCGTTACTTCACCCGCCTGAAGCCCGCCGACTTCACCAATGCCAAGACTTCGCTGAAGGACGCTCTGGCGATTGCCGAGCAGAAGGCCGGTGGCGGCAAGGCCTACGAGGCCGAGGTCGAGCGCGAGGGCAACGCCGTGGAATACGAGATCTCCGTGGCGCTCCCGAACGGCTCGAAGGAGATCAAGGTCGGCCCGGACGGCACCGCCAAGGCCGACTGAGCCCGCTGGCCTGGATCCGGCATGGCAGAGCGGCGCTCCGCATCGCGTCGATGCGGCCTGCCGGATCCGTCGTGCAGGATGGGCCGATGCGAGGCTGAAATGGCCGACCGGTGGTCGGCCGTTTCAAGGGCCCGATCATGAAAAGGCCCCTCCCACGAAGCGGGGAGGGGCCTTTTCTTTTCATCTACGGAGGGGTGGAGCCGATCCGGCTACGCCGCGAGGCTGTCGAAGAGACCGCGCCCATCGGTGCCGCCGACCAGATCGTCCACGAAGTTCTCGGGATGGGGCATCATGCCGAGCACATTGCCGCTCTCGGAATAGATGCCGGCGATCGAGTTGAGCGAACCGTTGCGGTTGGCATCCTCGGTCAGGGTGCCGGAGGCATCGCAGTAGCGAAAGGCGACGCGATTCTCGCCCTCGAGACGGGCCAGAGTGTCGGCATCGGCGAAGTAGTTGCCCTCACCATGCGCGACGCAGACATCGATCACCTGACCCTCGCGATAGGCCGAGGCGAAGCGCGTGTCGGTGCGCTCCACCCGCAGGAACTGGCGGTGGCAGATGAAGCGACGCTGGACGTTGCGCATCAGCACGCCGGGCAGCAGCCCCGACTCGCACAGGATCTGGAAGCCGTTGCAGATGCCGAGGACCAGTCCGCCCCGCGCCGCGTGGGCGCGTACGGCGTCCATGGCGGCGGCGCGGCCCGCGATGGCGCCGCAGCGCAGGTAATCGCCGTAGGAGAAGCCGCCGGGCACGACGGCCAGGTCGGTGCCGGCGGGAAGTTCGGTCTCGGCATGCCAGACCTTGACGACGTCGGCCCCCGAGCGGGTCAACGCTCGGGCGACATCGCCGTCGCGGTTGGAGCCAGGAAAGACGACGACGGCCGCGCGCATCAGGCGATCTCGATCGTGTAGTTCTCGACGACGGTGTTCGCGAGAAGCTTTTCGCAAGCCGCCTTCAGCGTCGCCTCGGCCTGCGCCCGGTCGTCGGAGGCGATATCCAGATCGAACACCTTGCCCTGGCGGACGCCGGACACGTCGTCGATGCCGAGGGACTTGAGCGCCGCCTCGATCGCCTTGCCCTGAGGGTCGAGGACGCCGGTCTTCAAGGTGACGACGATGCGGGCTTTCATGGCAGTCACTCGTTCGGGTACGCGGTGGGCGCCGGGACATCGACGCCGCGGGAGGCTTGCAGGCTGGTCGGCGGATCGTTCGGTTCGGTCAACGACGACGCATCAGGAGCACAGTGTACGCCCGAAGGCATCGGGGCGCATCACCGGGCCGGCCGAAATGGCTCGGCCTTCACGGCGCGCTGCCAGAGCTGAAACATGATCCAGGCCGCGAGCAGGCTGAACAGGGCCATCAGGATATGGCCAACCGTGTCGCCGAGGTCGAACAGGCCGGCGAGGGCCCAGCCAGCGGCAATGGCGGCGGCGAACACTTCCGTGCCGACGAGCACCATCAGGCTCAGGATCGTGATCATGTTGCGCATGCGCGGGCGGTCCATTGCGTCCGTTCTGCGGGAACTAGCCCGGCGACCCCGCCTGAGGCAACCGTGGCAGACACCGGGAATGACGTGATCTGCACGCAGATCGAGCGAATGCAACCGTTCAATGGGCGGGAAAACGGCCTCAAACCGATGAGCCTGGTTCTGAATGTTTGCCGCTTACCACTCTCGATGGAAACGGCATAAAAAAGAGACCGGCGCTGGCGCCGGTCTCGTTCTCGATCGATGGGTCGGGATCGGCTCAGCGCGGGGCGCGCTTGGCCAGAATCCGCTGAAGCGTCCGACGGTGCATGTTGAGGCGCCGCGCCGTCTCCGAAACGTTGCGCCCGCACAGCTCGTAGACCCGCTGGATATGCTCCCAGCGCACCCGGTCGGCCGACATCGGGTTCTCCGGCGGGTCGGCCCGCTCGCCCGGCTGGGCCATCAGCGTCCCGTGGATCTCGTCGGCATCCGCCGGCTTGGCGAGATAGTCGAAAGCACCGAGCTTCACCGCCGTGACGGCGGTCGCGATGTTGCCGTAACCGGTCAGGATCACGCCGCGGGCTTCCGGGCGGCGTTCCTTGAGGCGGGCGATCACGTCGAGCCCGTTGCCGTCGCCGAGGCGCATGTCGATGACGGCGAAGGCCGGAGCCTTGGCTTCGACGGCGGCGACGCCTTCGCTGACGCTTTCGGCGACCTGCACGGCATAGCCGCGGCCTTCCATTGCCCGCGCAAGGCGGGTCGAGAAAGGCTTGTCGTCGTCCACGATCAAAAGGCTACGATCGGAAAAGGCGGAAAGAGGGTCGGTCTCGGAAAGAAAGGCGGTGTCCTGGCTGGGCACCGACGTCCCGCTCTGCGTCAGCATGCGGTGCTCCTCGTCGCTGGCATTCATCTGAATGCTTTATATGGGTGCGGCATCGCGTTCTGGCAGGGGTCGCAGAGAATTGTGCGCAACGGGCTGGCGCGCGATCACGTCCCTCTCGAAAATGTGACGTGCCCAGGACACCCGTACCAAGGCGCCGTGTTCGCCCGCACCGGTGATGTTCGACAGCACGAGCTGGGCCCCAGAGCGCTCGATCAAGGTCTTGGCGATGAACAGCCCGAGCCCCAACCCGGCTCCGACCGCATCGCCGGCCTGATCCGCCCCCCGCGAGCCGCCCCTGGAGCGCTCCGGGCCACGGGTCGTCACGTAGGGCTCGCCTGCCCGCAGCAGCACTTCGCTCGGGAAGCCCGGGCCGTCATCCCGGATCGTGAGCCAGACCCGCTCCAGGCTCCACCGCGCCTCGATCTCGACGCGCGAATCGGCGAAGTCGACGGCGTTGTCGACGATGTTGGCAAGGCCGAACATCACGCCCGGATTGCGCCGGCAGACCGGTTCCGGCCCCTCGCCCTGTTTCGTGACCGCGACGGCGATGCCGAGGGCGCGCTGGGGCGCCACCAATTCCTCGACCACATGGCCGAAGGTGACGGTCTGGAGAAAGCCTTCGCCCTCCTCGTTGTCCTCGCCGAGCGACGTCAGCTTTGAGAGGATGCCGCGGCAGCGATCGACCTGATCGCGCAGGAGCTTCAGATCTTCCGCCACGGCCGGCGTGGCGGTCGGGCCGAGCAGGCGATCGAGTTCCTTGGCCACGACCATGATCGTGCCGAGGGGCGTGCCCAATTCATGCGCCGCGGCGGCGGCAAGCCCGTCGAGCTGCGACAGGTGCTGCTCGCGGGCGAGCACCAGCTCCGTCGCGGCGAGCGCTTGGGCCAGCTGGCGCGTCTCCTCGGCGACCCGCCAAGCATAGACGCCGGTGAAGGCGGTGCCGAGCAGGATCGCGGTCCAGACACCGGAGACATAGAGGAAAGGCAGTTCGATGCGCCCGTCGGCGAACCAGGGCAGCGGGCGATGGACCAGGGCGAGTAGGGTCGCGAGACCGACGGCGAGGAGCCCGAGGGCAAGGGTGCGGTCGGGGGGGAGGGCCGTCGCCGAGATCAGCACCGGGGCGAGGAACAGGAGGGAGAAGGGGTTCTGCAGCCCGCCCGTCAGGAACAGGAGTGCGGCAAGCTGAACGATATCAAAGGCAAGGAGCAGGGCCGCCGAATCGTCGCTCAGCCGGTAGCTCGCCGGAAACCGGATCCGCAGCGCCAGGTTCAGCCAGCAGGATGCGGCGATGACGAGGAAGCACCAGCCGAACGGCAGGTTCAGCCCGAGCCCGAACTGCGCACCGACGACCGCGGCGCTCTGACCGGTCAGGGCCAGCCAGCGCAGCCGGACGAAGGTGTCGAGTCTGAGGTGCCGGCCTGCCGGTCGGCCGATTTCTGGGGCTGCATCGATCATGGTGATGCAGACGATAGGGCTCGTCGCCACGGCGGACACGGGGGCCGTGACGCCGCAGCCGAAATTCCTTGATCGCCTCTAAACAGACATGGGTTAAGAGGGGCGCGGACACGGTCGCAACCGGGAGCGACGAGATGGACTTGGCTTATGCGTGGTACGAGGCCGCGCGGGCGATGATGGGGCCCGCCCGCCTCGCCGCGGACATGACGCGGCACAGCCTGGAATATCCGGGCAACCCGTTCGCCTACAGCCCCTATGCCCGCTCGACCGCGGCGGCCCTCCAGATGTTCGAGCGCGCGACCCGGCGCTACGGCAAGCCGCATTTCGGCATCGTGACGACCTCGGTGGATGGGCAGCCGGTGCCGGTGTTCGAGCGCGTCGTTTGGGAACGGCCGTTCTGCCGTGTCATCGCCTTCGAACGGGGATTGAGTCGCGGACCGTCCGAGCCGCAGCCCAAGCTTCTCGTCGTGGCGCCGATGTCCGGCCATTACGCGACCCTCCTACGCGGCACGGTCGAGGCGATGCTGCCGAACCATCAGGTCTTCATCACCGACTGGTCCGACGCCCGGATGGTGCCGCTGCTGGAGGGCCGCTTCGATCTCGACACGTATATCGAGTACCTGACCGCGATGTTCCGCGACCTCGGTCCGGATCTGCATGTCATGGCGGTCTGCCAGCCGGCCGTCCCGGTCCTCGCCGCGGTGGCCGTGATGGAGGCCGACCGCGATCCGGCTGTGCCGGTCTCGATGACGTTGATGGGCGGCCCGATCGACACCCGCCGCTCGCCCACCGCCGTGAACTGCCTCGCGCAGGAGCGCGGCATGAATTGGTTCGAGAAGAACTGCATCACGGTGGTGCCGCCGCCCTATCCGGGGGCGCTGCGCCGGGTCTATCCGGGCTTCCTGCAATTGTCGGGGTTCATGGCGATGAATCTCGACCGCCACGTCACCGCCCATTCCGACATGTTCCACCACCTCGTCACCGGCGACGGCGACTCGGCGGAGAAGCATCGCGAATTCTACGACGAGTATCTCGCCGTGATGGACCTGACGGCGGAGTTCTACCTTCAGACGGTGCAGACGGTCTTCGTCGATCATGCTCTGCCGCGAGGCACGATGCGCCATGCGGGCAAGCCCGTCGATCTCTCGGCAATCCGCCGCTGCGCGATCCTCGCGGTCGAGGGCGAGAACGACGACATCTCCGGTGTCGGCCAGACCAAGGCTGCCCTCGACCTGACACCGAACCTGCCCGATACCCGCAAGGCCTATCACCTGCAGGACAAGGTCGGGCATTACGGCGTCTTCAACGGTTCGCGCTATCGCGCGGTGATCGCCCCGCGCATCGCCGCCTTCATCCGCGAAATGGCGGCGAGCCCGGCCTGACCGGGGCGGTCTCGGTGGCGAAATTCACGTGAACGACGGACGGGCGGGATGGCTGCGGCGGCTCGGGCCGGTTAACCTCCCGCCCATGTTGCGCGCGCTCCTGCGACGGCCCGATCCGGATCATATCGAGATCGATCACGACGGCCGGACTTTCCGCGTCTCGATCCTTCGGCGCCCGACCGCCCGTCGCTTGACGCTGCGGGTGTCGAACGCGACCGGTGCCGTGATCCTCACCTTGCCGGCCCGTTCGTCGCTCATCACGGCGCAGAAATTCGCGCAGAGCCACGGCGGGTGGATCGCCGCCCGCCTCGCCCGCATCCCGGAGCGCGTTCCGTTCGTGCCCGGTGCGAGCATTCCGCTGCGGGGCGTGCCCCACACCCTTCTCCACCGCGAGGGCCGGGGGACGGTGGCGGTCGATCCGGACGCCGCGACCGTCACGGTCCCGGGGGAGGCGCCGCACGTGGCGCGCCGGGTTCGCGACTTCCTGCAGCGGGAGGCACGGCGGGACCTATCGGACGCGATTGCGACCTACTCGGATCGCCTCGGCCGACGGCCGGCGGGGCTGACCCTGCGCGACACGCGCAGCCGTTGGGGTTCCTGCACGGCCAAGGGCGAGTTGAATTTCTCCTGGCGGCTGATCCTCGCGCCGCCGATGGTGCTCGACTATCTCGTCGCGCACGAGATGGCGCATCTGCGCGAGATGAACCACTCGGCCCGCTTCTGGAAGCTGACGCACGAGCTGTGCCCGAACGTCGATGCGGCGGAGGCATGGTTGAAGCGGCACGGCGCGGAGCTGCACCGCTTCGGCTGAGGGCGGCCCGCCCCGCTCAGTACTTCGTCACGATCGCCCGACGATGCGCCCGAACCCGCTCCGCGGGCCAAGCCGGGCGCGGATCGACATGGCCGGGCCAGAGCTGGCGCGGCGCGACGTTGTCGCAGACCTCGCGCTGGCGCAGGTAGGCCGGGCGCCCGAATTCGTCGCGGCGCATGAGGGTGCCGCCGTCCCGGCAGAAGCCGGCAATGGCCGCCGAATCGCCGCGGCGTCCCCGCGGATTCCGCTCCACCGGCGGATGTTCGATCGTCAGCGCGGCCTGACCGTTGAGCGAGCGCTCGACATAGGTCGTGGTCGCCTGGGGCGGCAGGTACGTCGATTCCTCGAAGGGCAGCGACAGGGCGAGGGCACCGCCGCTTCCGGCGGTGAGCAAGAGGGCCGGCAAGACAGCCGACAAGAGCGTCCGAAGGGCGGGGCGGCGCATGGTGTGGGTCCCGGAACAGGAGCGAATGCGGCAAGAGCTTGACCATGATGTAGAGCAGCCGGCGCTCCGGCGGTAGCCACGGACACACGCTTGCCGCGATTGCTTGACACCGGGTGACCCCCATGGTCCCACCTCCCGGACCTTCGCGGGGTGGATGCGAGAGCGACGAGGGGCTGGCGCGTGAGTCTGTTTTCGGGCGTAGGTCGGGTGATGCGGTCGGGCATGGAGCGCCGCCGTGTCGTGCTGGCCTGCCTGCTATCCACTGCGGCATGCCTCCTTGCCGCCGGTCCGGCCGCGGCGCAGGGCACGGTGCGCAACACCTATGACGACTGGCAGCTCCGCTGCGAGACGCCGGCCGGCGCCAAGGCCGAGCAATGCGCCCTCGTGCAGTACGTGGCGGCGGAAGACCGGCCCAACCTGACCCTCGTCGTCATCGTCCTCAAGACCGCCGACAATCGTGGCTACCTGCTGCGCGTGGTGGCGCCGCTCGGCGTGCTGCTGCCCTCCGGTCTCGGGCTGAAGATCGACCAGACCGATGTGGGGCGGGCGAGCTTCGTGCGCTGCCTGACGACCGGATGCGTCGCCGAAGTCGTCATGGACGAAGGCCTGATTCGCTCGCTCCGCGGCGGGGCGCAGGCGACCTTCATCGTGTTCCAGACGCCCGAGGAGGGGGTCGGTATCCCCGTCTCGATGAAGGGCTTCGGCGCCGGCTTCGACACGCTGAAGTGACGGGCGCGGAGAGGGCGGAATGCGCGGGATGACCACGAGAGCGCTCTTTTCCGCGGCCTGCATCGGGCTGGCGCTGGCCGGAGTCGGCGCCGCGCGGGCCGAATCGGGCGGCTTCTTCAAGAACCTGTTCGGCGGCGGGAGCGGCGAAGGCAGTGGCGGAGGCGGCAGTCTCATGGCTCCCAAGGCGTTCGATCCCAACGACGTCTATTGCCCGGCCGTCTTCGTGCCGGACGGTGGGGCGGCGATCCAAGCCTTCGCCGGAGCGGCGGGCGACAACACCCGCCTGCGCCATCAAATCGTGGTTTCCCGTCTGAGCCGTGAGTGCCAGGCGCGGGGCGACGGAACGGTGTCCGTGCGGGTCGGCGTAGAGGTACGGGCCATGCTCGGTCCCGCAGGGGCCAGCGGGCGCTTCGATGCGCCGGTGACTGTGTCGATCAAATATAATGAGCAGCCGGTGATGAGCCGGACGCACCGGGTTGCGATTCCGATCCCGGCGGGGACCGCTCAAGGCGAGGCCTCGGTGATCGAGAACGATCTGATCGTGCCCGCCGACAAGGCCTGGGGCTACGATATCGAGGTCACCCTCGCGGGGCAGAAGGCCAAGCCCGTCGCGCGGCGCCGCAAGTCCGCGCCCGAAGCCGCGAAAGCCGCCCAGAGCGAAGCCCCGGTGGCGGGCCAGTGATGTTCGGCCGTCCGACGCTTTGGCCGCGTGGAGGGCGCGTCTGAGCCCGACAACGCACGGCACCGCCGGATCGGATGGAGCGTGGCAGGGCCGCGAGACGCCCTTCTCTGTGACGGCAACCGACGACCCGCTCTTCGACCGCCGCCTCGTCCTACCGCCCGAGGTCGCCGGCGGCTGGATCGTGCTGCGCTACGCCCTCCCGGTTCGCGCAAGACCGCAGCGCCCGCTCCTGCGACTACGCCGCTCGGGGGGGCGCATCGACCGCTTCGTGCTGCCGGGCCCGGTCCTCGGCACCGCACATTGGCTGGGCTACCTGCCCGCCGATTGCGCGGCGATCGAGATCGCCGGTGGGCAGGGCTTCGCGTTGGAGCGGGTCGGCGCGCGGACCTCGGCGAATGTCTTCGCCGAATGCCTCAGGAAATATCCCCTCCGCGCCCTCGGGGGCCTTCGTGCCCTGGTGCGAGGCGATGAGCGGCGCTGGCGCGACAGTCTGCGCGGTGCCTGCGCAGCCACTCCCCTCGCGGATTTTGATCGGTGGCACCGGACGCGTGGCGCCGTGCCTTTGCCGGAAACACCCGCGCCGGCCATCCGGATCCGTCTCGTCCTGGCGGCGGAAGGGGCGGAAGTCGCTGCGATCACGGACACGCTCGCGGCCTTGAAAGCCCAGAGCCATACGAACTGGTCCCTTCACCTTGCGGGTGGTCAGGGGTGGGTCGATCCCGCTGCTGCGGACCCCCGCATCCATCGTGCGGCGTGGAGTCCGGATGCCACGGCCCTGTCCCTCTGCGGCGAAGCAGACCTCTTCGGTCTGCTGCGACCGGGGGATCGTCTCGCCCCCGAGGCCTTGGCCCATCTCGCGGCCGCGTTCCAAGAGACCAAGCCCGACTTGATCTACGCGGACGAAGAAGTCGGTCTCGTCGCGCCGACGCCGCGACTCAAGCCGGACTGGAGCCCCGACCTCGCGCGGGTGACGGGTTACCTCGGCGTTCCGACCCTTCTGGCCCGAGCCTTCCTTACCCAGCTGCCGGTCGAGCCGGTGGGGGCGCCGGAGACCTTCGCGATCACCCTGGATCTGGCCGCCTGCCGTGCCGCTGCCGTGGTCCACCTCCCGCGCATTCTATGCCGCCGCATCGCCATCCCCGAAGATGCCGCCGCGCGAGCGGCCCATCTCGAAGCGCAGCTGCGGGCAGCGGGCGAGCCCGCCCGCGCGATCCTGCGCGACGGAACGCTCGACCTTCACCGGAATCGGCCGGAACCCGCGCCCCTCGTCAGCATCGTCATCCCATCCCGCGACCGGCCCGACCTGATCGCGCGCGTCACCGCCGACGTGCTGGACCGGACCGATTACCCGGCGATCGACCTCGTCATCGTCGACAATGGTTCGACCGATCCGGCGGTGCTCGCGCTGTACGACCGCCTGCGGGCCGATCCGCGGGTGCGCATCGAGGCGTTTCCGCAGCCGTTCAATTTCGCCGCCATGGTCAATCAAGGGGTCGAGGCCGCGAGGGGCGAGATCCTGGTCCTGCTCAACAACGACGTGGCGGTGCTGCGTCCCGACTGGCTCGACGCTATGGTCGCCCAGGCCGTGCGGCCGGAGGTCGGCGCGGTCGGTGCCAAACTTCTCTACGAGGACGGGCGCCTCCAGCATGCCGGCGTCGTCGTCGGCCTCGGCGGCGAGGCGGGTCATATCCTCCGCCGCCGCCCGGCCGAAACGGCGGGCCATCTCGGCCGGATGCGGGTCACCCACGAGGTTTCCGCGGTCACCGCCGCCTGCCTCGCGGTCTCCCGCGACAAATACCGGGCGGTGGGCGGTTTCGATGCCGTGGCCTTCGCGGTCGATTTCAACGACGTCGATTTCTGCCTGCGGCTTCGGGCTGCCGGCTGGAAGACGGTATGGACGCCCCAAGCAGTCCTGTCCCATCTCGAATCGGTGAGCCGCGGCCGTCCCACCGGGGCTGCCCGTGCACGATTCGAGCGCGAGGCCGCCGTCTTCGCCGAGCGCTGGCGGGAGGTCATCCGCCATGATCCGTACTACCATCCCGCCCTGTCGCTCACGACGTTCGGCGAGGATCTCGAATGACGGGAGCGCCGCTTTCCGACGCCCTGCTCTTCGCGACCGCGCCCGCCCCGGGGATCATCGCCCGCCTCGTCCGGGCGGCGCGCCACCCGTCCCGGCTTCTCTCGATCCTGATGACCCGGCTGGCCGGTCGCCGCGTGCGGGCGGCGCAGGCTTTCGTCGCCCTGGCCGGCGCGGGTCATCACCTCTGGCAGCCCGGCCCTGGGCCGGCTTCCGAACCGGATGCGACCCTCGCCCGGCACGGCATCGAGCGGATCGAGCCGAGCGAGGACGGCACCCTACGGATCGCCGCCGAGGGGCCGCCCCTCGTCCTTCTCGCGGCCCCCGGTCACGCGCTGGTCGAGGGCGCGTCCGCCGCCATCGCCACGGCCTTCACCGATCCGGCGATCCACGCCCTCTACGGCGATGCGCTCGTACGAACCGCGCCGGGCAAGGCTTGGCTTCCGCTGCTGCGGCCGGCCTTCGATCCGGTTCTCCTGCGCGCCGTCGATCATCTTGGCCCGGTTCTGGCGCTGCGGCGCGCCAGCGTTTGCGGCATCGCGCCCGTCCCCGGCGCCGTCGCCATGGACCTCGTCCTCGAATGCGCCGCCCGCTTCGGACGCGCGAGCGTGCGCCACCTGCCGCGCTTGCTCTCGGCCTCGACGTTCCAGGCCGAGAGGGGAGGGGAGGCAGGCCGCGTTGCGTCGCGCCTCGGCCGCCTCGACGCGGTGCGGCGCGATCTCGACCGGACGGGGGAGGGCGCCACCCTGGCCTTCGTTGAGGCGGACGGCGTGATCCGCCTCGAGCGACCCCTGCCGATGCCGCGTCCTCTGGTCAGCCTGATCGTGCCGACGCGCGATCGGCTCGACCTGCTCCGTCCCTGCATCGAGAGTCTGAGGGCCCGCACCGATTGGCCCGCAAAGGAGATCCTGATCTGCGACAACGGCAGCTGCGAGCCGGCGACGCATGCCTATTTCGCGGAACTCCAGGCAGCCAGCGCCGCGCGCATCCTGGCCTGCGATGGCCCGTTCGATTTCGCCGCAATCAACAACCGGGCCGCGGCGCAGGCGCAGGGCGATGTGCTCGCGTTCATCAACAACGATGTCGAGGCCGATCATTCCGACTGGCTCGAGCGCATGGTGCGCGAGGCCCTGCGCCCCGATATCGGCGCCGTCGGCGCCCGGCTGATCGACGGCGAGGGGCGGATCCAGCATAGCGGCATCGTGCTCGGCAGCGGCGGTCTCGCCACCCATGGTCACCGTCATTTTTCGCAGGATGCGCCCGGCTACCTGTCGGCGCTTCGCGTGACGCGCTCGGTCGCGGCGGTGACCGCCGCCTGCCTAGTGATCGAGGCGCACAAGTTCAGGGATATCGGCGGGTTCGACTCGACCTTCGCCGTCGATTTCAACGATCTCGATCTCTGCCTGCGCCTCAACGCGGCCGGGCTGCGGACGCTCTATGTTGGCGGCGCCGTTCTGCAGCATCGCGAGTCGGCGAGCCGACGGCCTTCGCCCGAGGCCGCCGCCCGCCATGCCACCGAAGTAGAGGCGTTGAAAAAACGATGGGGGCCACTGCTGATGCAGGACCCCCATTATCATCCGGGCTTCGACCCGAATCTCTCGACGCATATGCTCCTGCGCCGCGGCTGGACCGGCCTGGAGCCGGCCACGCCGCGGTGAGGCATCACTGAACGAGGCGGGGCCCGCCGGCCTGCACCTTCTCGTTCTCGGACATGATGCCGAGGCGCTTGGCGACTTCGGTATAGGCCTCGATCAGACCGCCCAGATCCTTGCGGAAGCGATCCTTGTCGAGCTTGTCCGAGGACTTGATGTCCCAGAGGCGGCAGGAATCGGGGGAGATCTCGTCGGCTACGACGATGCGCATCAGGTCGCCCTCCCACAGGCGCCCGGTCTCCATCTTGAAGTCGACGAGGCGGATGCCGACGCCGAGGAAGAGGCCGGACAGGAAGTCATTGACGCGGATCGCCAGCGCCATGATGTCGTCGATCTCCTGCGGCGTCGCCCAGCCGAAGGCCGTGATATGCTCCTCGGACACCATCGGGTCGTTGAGCTGGTCGTTCTTGTAGTAGAACTCGATGATCGAGCGCGGCAGCTGGGTGCCTTCCTCCAGCCCGAGCCGCTGGGCCAGCGAGCCCGCCGCCACGTTGCGCACCACCACTTCGAGCGGAATGATCTCCACTTCGCGGATCAGCTGCTCACGCATGTTGAGGCGGCGGATGAAGTGGGTCGGCACGCCGATATCGTTGAGGTGCTGAAAAACGAACTCGGAGATCCGGTTGTTCAGCACGCCCTTGCCGTCGATGACCTCATGCTTCTTCGCGTTGAAGGCGGTCGCATCGTCCTTGAAGTGTTGGATGAGCGTCCCCGGCTCGGGTCCCTCGTAGAGGACCTTCGCCTTGCCCTCGTAAATGCGACGGCGGCGGTTCATAGGCGTGTACCGTGGTTTGAGGAAGTCCATGGGGCCGTGGCTCCTTCGGAACTGGCACGTGAAGCGATCCGCGGCGCGGCGACCCGTCTGGCGGGTAGGCGACCGGAGCGTCTTCCCGGGACAACAACCCGCGGGAAATAGTCCCGGCCGCCGTAGCATCTCTGTACCGGAACGGGCTTTGCAGCACAACGCGTTGGCCTTGCACGCCAATGCCCGCAGGGCTGCGGTGGAGGCCGGCTCCGTGAGCCTCGATCGCCGGATCAGGCCGATATGGGGGTGAGTTCCATCGTCTTGGAGGGGTAGCGGCACAGATCGGCGATGCGGCAACGCGGGCAGTCCGGGCGCCGGGCCTTGCAGGTGTAGCGTCCGTGCAGGATCAGCCAGTGATGCGCGTTGAGACGGTACGGTTCCGGCACCCGCGCTTCGAGGCCGGCTTGGACCTTGTCCGTGGTCGGTGCGCTGAACAGGGGGACGCGGTTCGACACCCGGAAGATGTGGGTGTCCACGGCGATGCGGGGCACGCCGAAGGCCACGTTCAGCACCACGCTCGCGGTCTTGGTGCCGACGCCGGGAAGCACTTCGAGATCGGCCGCCTCCCGCGGCACCTCGCCCCCGTGCCGCTCCAAGAGGATGCGCGACAGCGCAATCACGTTCTTGGCCTTCGTGTTGAACAGCCCGATGGTGCGGATGAAGTGGCGCACGCGCTCCTCGCCGAGATCCAGCATCTTCTGCGGCGTATCGGCGATGGCGAAGAGGGGTTCGGTCGCGAGGTTGACGCTCTTGTCGGTCGCCTGGGCAGAGAGCACCACGGCGACGAGCAAGGTGTAGGGGTTGAGATACTGAAGCTCCGAGCGCGGCTCCGGATCAGCCTCGTGCAGCCGTTCGAAGATGGCGATCAGGGTGTCGTCGTCCACGGGAGCGGGGACGGTGTCGACATGGCCCGTGAGGACGGGGCCGAGCGTTGCGCCGGGTTGAGCCGGTTTCTTACCGGACACTGTGCCGACGACAGGTTTCGAACGACGCCGTTCTGTTTCGGAAACGCGCGGCGCAGGCTTTTTCGGGGGCATCGGCGCGTTATATTGCGCGCATGGTCAGCGGCAACCTTTCTTCGCATCCCGACGGCCTCGACCCGGCGATCATGGATCGCCCGCTCTATACGGCCGTCATTCGCCCGAACCAGTCGCTCGGTCGCGACGGCTTCCGCATCGTGATGGGGCTGTGCTGCCTCGTCTCCCTCGTGACCTCGATCGCCTGCTGGCGCGCCGGCTTCTGGCCGGTGGCCGGCTTCTTCGGCCTCGATATGCTGGCTCTCTACGTCGCCCTGAGGGTGAGCCTCAGGCGGGGCCGCTCCTTCGAGGAAGTCGCGATCTCGCCGCTCGAAGTCTCGCTGGCGCGGATCGATCCACGGGGTGGGCGCCGCGAGTGGCGCTTCAATCCGCTTTGGACGAAGCTCAGCCGCTTGGATGACGAGGAATTCGGCCTGCGCCGTCTCACCCTCGTCTCCCGCCGCGAGCATGTCGTCGTCGCCCGCGATGCCGATCCCGTCGAGCGCGAACGGGTTGCCGATGGCTTGGCCCTGGCACTGGCCCAGGTGAAGAAGGGGTTCTGAGCACACCCCTCTCGCCAACGGGCGTTCGGCAAGGCCAGGATGTCCCGTGGCGGGCGTTTTCACATTTCTCCGCGTTTTCCCGGTTGACGCGGGCTGGGGCGTCCCGTAGAAGCATTTTCACCGACGGGGCGCGGCGGTCCACCTCTCTGGTGGTTCGGGGCTCCTGAGGGTTTCGGGACTGTTTGAGCGGCACGGCTGATCCGGGCGACTGGATCGGGCGATTTAGTCGTTGATGGCGGCGACGACGCCGGCACCGACGGTGCGGCCACCCTCGCGGATGGCGAAGCGCAGCTTCTCTTCCATCGCCACCGGCACGATCAGCGCCACGTCCATCGTCACGTTGTCGCCCGGCATCACCATCTCGGTGCCTTCCGGCAGCGTGCAGATGCCGGTCACGTCCGTGGTGCGGAAGTAGAACTGCGGGCGGTAGTTGGTGAAGAACGGCGTGTGGCGGCCGCCCTCCTCCTTCGTCAGGATGTAGGCCTCGGCCTTGAACTTCGAGTGCGGCTTCACCGAACCCGGCTTGCACACCACCTGGCCGCGCTCCACGTCCTCGCGCTTCGTGCCGCGCAGCAGCACGCCGACGTTGTCGCCCGCCTGGCCCTGGTCGAGCAGCTTGCGGAACATCTCGACGCCCGTCACCGTCGTCGTCGTCGTCGCCCGGATGCCGACGATCTCCACCGTCTCGCCGACCTTCACGATGCCGCGCTCGACGCGACCCGTCACCACCGTGCCGCGGCCCGAGATCGAGAACACGTCCTCGATCGGCATCAGGAACGGCATGTCGATCGGACGCTCCGGCTGCGGGATGTAGGCGTCCACCGTCTCCATCAGCTTCAGAACGGCTTCCTTACCGATCTTCGGCTCCTTGTCCTCGAGCGCCATCAGCGCCGAGCCCTTGGTGATCGGGATGTCGTCGCCGGGGAAGTCGTACTTCGAGAGAAGCTCGCGCACCTCGAGCTCGACCAGCTCCAGCAGCTCCTCGTCGTCGACCATGTCGACCTTGTTGAGGAACACCACCAGCGCCGGAACGCCGACCTGACGCGCCAGCAGGATGTGCTCGCGGGTCTGCGGCATCGGGCCGTCGGCCGCCGACACCACCAGGATCGCGCCGTCCATCTGCGCCGCGCCCGTGATCATGTTCTTCACGTAGTCGGCGTGGCCGGGGCAATCGACGTGGGCGTAGTGGCGGTTCGTCGTCTCGTACTCGACGTGGGCGGTCGAGATCGTGATCCCGCGCGCCTTCTCCTCCGGCGCCTTGTCGATCTGGTCGTAGGCCGTGAACGTCGCGCCGCCCGACTCCGCCAGAACCTTCGTGATCGCCGCCGTCAGTGACGTCTTGCCGTGATCGACGTGACCGATCGTGCCGATGTTGCAGTGCGGCTTCGTGCGGCTGAACTTTTCCTTGCCCATCG
>NZ_JAPRBT010000001.1:1061117-1285724 GCF_043352485.1 Methylorubrum sp. POS3 | reverse complement strand
GTCTTGCCGTGATCGACGTGACCGATCGTGCCGATGTTGCAGTGCGGCTTCGTGCGGCTGAACTTTTCCTTGCCCATCGGGGCCTCCTCAATTCGTAATCAGTTGCGGAAGAGAAAGTGCGCTTAGGCGTACTTGGCGATGACCTTGTCGGCCTCGCCGCGCGGCACTTCCTCGTAGTGATCGAACTGCATCGTGAAGTTGGCGCGTCCCTGCGAGAAGGAGCGCAGCTGGTTCACGTAGCCGAACATGTTCGCCAGCGGCACCATCGCGTTGATGACGTTGGCGTTGCCCCGCATGTCCTGGCCCTGGATCTGGCCGCGGCGGGAATTCAGGTCACCGATGACCGAGCCGGTATACTCCTCGGGAGACACCACCTCGACCTTCATGACCGGCTCGAGCAGCACCGAACCGCCCTTCTGGAGCGCCTCGCGGAAGGCCGCGCGGGAGGCAATCTCGAAGGCGAGCGCCGAGGAGTCGACGTCGTGGTAGGCGCCGTCGATCAGCTCGACCTTCACGTCGACCACCGGGAAGCCGGCGAGCACGCCCGCGCCGAGGACCGAGTTGAGGCCCTTCTCGACGCCGGGGATGTACTCCTTCGGCACCGCGCCGCCGACGATCTTCGACTCGAAGGCGAAACCGGCACCCGGCTCGTTCGGCTCGACCACGAACTTCACCCGGGCGAACTGACCGGTACCGCCGGTCTGCTTCTTGTGGGTGTAGTCGATCTCCTGGCGGCGGGTCAGCTTCTCGCGATAGGCGACCTGCGGCTGACCGATATTCGCGTCGACCTTATAGGTGCGGCGCAGGATATCGACCTTGATGTCGAGGTGAAGCTCGCCCATGCCGCGCAGAATGGTCTGGCCGGATTCCTGATCGGTCGAGACGCGGAAGGACGGATCCTCGGCGGCGAGCTTCGAGAGCGCGATGCCGAGCTTCTCCTGATCGGCCTTCGACTTCGGCTCGACGGCGATCTCGATGACGGGCTCCGGGAATTCCATCTTCTCGAGGATGACGGCGTCCTTCGGGTCGCACAGCGTGTCGCCGGTACGGGTGTCCTTGAGACCGGCCAACGCGACGATGTCGCCGGCGAAGGCTTCCTTCACGTCTTCGCGGTTGTTGGCATGCATCAGCAGCATGCGGCCGACGCGCTCCTTCTTGTCGCGCGACGAGTTGATGACGTTGGCGCCCGACTCGACCTTGCCCGAATAGACGCGGCAGAAGGTGATCGTGCCGACGTGGGGGTCGTCCATGATCTTGAAAGCGAGCATGGAGAAGGGATCGCTGTCGCTTGGACGGCGCACCACCTCTTCCTCGGTCTTGAAGTCGAGACCCTTGATCTCGCCACGATCGGCCGGCGACGGCAGGTAGTCGACGACGGCGTCGAGGAGCGGCTGAACGCCCTTGTTCTTGAAGGCCGAGCCGCACAGCACCGGATGGAAGGCGCGCAGCTGCACGGCGCGGCGCACGAGCTTGCGCAGCGTCTCCTCGTCCGGCTCCACGCCGTCGAGATAGGCGGTCATGGCGTCGTCATCGAGCTCGACGCAGGCCTCGATCATCTTGGTGCGGTATTCCGCAGCCTGATCGGCGAGATCGGCCGGGATCTCCTCCTCGGAGAAGTTGGCGCCGAGCGCCTCGCCGGACCACACGATCGCCTTCATCTTGATGAGGTCGATCACGCCCTTGAAGTTCGACTCCGCGCCGATCGGCAGCTGGAGGCAGACCGGCTTGCCGGCGACGCGGCCGATGATGTCGGCGACGCACTTGAAGAAGTCGGCGCCGATCTTGTCCATCTTGTTGACGAACACGACGCGCGGCACGTCGTACTTGTCGGCCTGGCGCCACACGGTCTCGGTCTGGGGCTCGACGCCCTGGTTGCCGTCGAGCACGCAGACGGCGCCGTCGAGCACGCGGAGCGAGCGCTCCACCTCGATGGTGAAGTCGACGTGGCCGGGGGTGTCGATGATGTTCAGGCGCTTCTCGCGCCAGAAGCAGGTCGTCGCGGCGGACGTGATGGTGATGCCGCGCTCTTGCTCCTGCTCCATCCAGTCCATCGTGGCGGCGCCCTCATGGACTTCGCCGATCTTATGGGACTTTCCGGTGTAGTACAGGATCCGCTCGGTCGTCGTGGTCTTGCCGGCATCGATGTGGGCCATGATGCCGAAGTTGCGGTAGTCCTCGATCGCGTGCGTGCGGGGCATCGGGGTCTCTCCGGAAGAAGCGGGCTAGGAGCGCGGCCCCTTGGCCGCGCTCGACAGGCGAATTACCAGCGGTAGTGCGAGAAGGCGCGGTTGGCCTCAGCCATCCGGTGGGTGTCTTCACGCTTCTTGACGGCGTTGCCGCGGTTGTTGGCGGCGTCGAGCAGCTCGGCCGACAGGCGCTCGATCATGGTGCGATCGTTGCGGCCGCGGGCGGCCTGGATCAGCCAGCGGATGGCGAGGGCCTGACGGCGCTCGGTCCGAACCTCGACCGGCACCTGATAGGTGGCGCCGCCGACGCGGCGGGAGCGGACCTCGATCGCCGGAGCGACATTCTCGAGAGCAGCGCGGAACACCTCGATCGGGTTGGCCCGGGCGCGGTTCTCGACGATGTCGAAGGCGCCGTAGACGATCCGCTCGGCGGTCGACTTCTTGCCCTCGTACATGATCGAATTCATGAACTTGGTCAGAACGACATCGCCGTACTTCGGGTCCGGGATGATCTCGCGCTTCTCGGCAGAGTGACGACGGGACATCTGTTTGCTCTCAGAAATATCGACTTATGCACCTCGCGCAGGCCGCCTTGAGCATGACGCCGGCGACATCCTTGCGAGGCCGTGGAAACGACCGTCCGAAGCGACTTACTTCGGACGCTTGGCGCCGTACTTCGAACGGCGCTGCTTGCGGTTCTTGACGCCCTGCGTGTCGAGCACACCGCGGAGGATGTGGTAGCGCACACCCGGAAGATCCTTCACGCGGCCGCCGCGGATCATGACCACGGAGTGCTCCTGAAGGTTATGGCCCTCACCGGGGATGTAGCCGATCACCTCGAAGCCGTTGGTCAGGCGCACCTTGGCGACCTTACGAAGCGCCGAGTTCGGCTTCTTCGGGGTCGTGGTGTAGACGCGGGTGCAGACGCCGCGCTTCTGCGGGCAGGCGTTGAGCGCCGGCACCTTGTTGCGCGCCTTCTGCGCCTTACGCGGCTGGGCGATCAGCTGGTTGATCGTCGGCATCCTGTGCCCTCTTCATCCGGCCGCCCTCGAGCGACCAAAGTCTGAACTGTCGAAGCCCCTTGCGGGGCGCCCGCACCGCGGGAGAACCCGCGGCAAAACGAATAGCGCCAGAGGCCGGTAAGGGCCTTTGACGATGGTGAGGCAGAGGATCACGCCGGAAACCGACGCGTTCTTACCCGCTGATCTGACGAATACGTCAGGGTATGATGCCGGTATCGGTCTGACGACGGTCGCCGAAGCCCCTGGCCTCGACCCGAAAGCGACTCTCGATCCACCGGAGTGGCGCGCTTCTAAACGGGGGACTCCGGGGCGTCAATGCCCGTGGGGCATAAAGTTCGGTGAAGATCGGCCCGGATTTGACGTTCCGTGGGCGTGTTTCGCGCGCTCATCTCTATTCGGCGGCGTCGGAGATGCGAAACGCCTCGATTCCCTGACGTTCCGGATTGATCGCCGCCAGCGCGCGCTTGGCCGTTTCGAGCGGGTGCTCTGATTCGATTCGTACCGACGTCAGATCCGGGCTCTTGTAGACGGTGACCACGGTGTCCATCACCTCGGTCAGCGTCGTGCGCTTGTCCTCCGGTGCGGCGATCAGGAGCTGCAGGCCCCAGCCGGCGAACAGATCGACCAGCGACTGGCTGTTGCGCACGTCGAGCTTCGAGAAAGCCTCGTCGAGCAGGCAGAGGCCCAGGCCCGGGGCGTCCTCGCCGGGGCGGTCGCCGGGATAATAGGCGGAGGCCATGGAGGCCGCGATCGCGACGTAGAATGGTGCCTGCGCTTCGCCGCCGGAGCCCCGCAGGGCCCGGCTGGACAGAGTGGTGCGGTTGCCCGCCCGGTCTCTCATGCCGATCTCGTAGACGAAGTAATTGCGGTAGTCGGCGAGTCGAACGGCGTTCTCCTCGCCCTCGATCAGGGCCGTGATCTCGGCGAGGGCCGCCGCGAGATGCGCGTTCCCGGCCAGGGCGCCGTCCTCGGCTGCCGGCAATACCGCCTGGGCGGCATCGGGCGAGCGGGCGACCTCGGTGGCGAGCTGATGGACGGCGGCGTAGCGCCGGTCCAAGGCCGCCTCGAAGGCGTAGGTCTGGCCGGTGAAGGTCTGCGAGGATAGGCGCTCGTTGAGCGCGTCGAGGCGGGCCTGCATCCGCTCGAACTTGTCGGCCAGGCGCGTGAGCAGATCCTCGGTCATCAGCCGCCGCATCTCGGCCTCGGCCCGCAGGGACTGATCGCGGTAGCGGCGCAATTCGTGCCCGGCCACCTCGTCGCGGGCGCGCACGGCCCAGGCATAGCCGAACGAGGCCGGCGTCTCGCCGGAGCCCAGCGGGTTCTCGACGCGCCAGGCGGCGCAGTACTCGGTGAGATCGCGCTCCGCGGCGCGGCCCTGGTGACGGGCGGTCTCGGTCGCCTCGCGGGCGGTCGCGCGGGCCTGGGACGCCAGCGCGGCGAGCGCCTTCGCGTCGAGATCGGCCCGGGCGGCCCGCGCCCCGGCGATCCCGTCCGTCACCCCCGGCGCATCGGCGGGCGCCGGCCCGGCGAGGCGGATGCGCACGGTGTCGCCGGAACTCCAGCGCTTCACCGCCGCGCGATACGTCGCGAGGGCGGCGCGGGCCGCCTCACGGCCCTGGTTCCGCTTTGCCTTCAGCCCGGCCTCCTCGGCCAGCAGGGCGTCGCGCTTGGGCTCCAGCACCTGCACCAGTTCGGTGAGGTAGGCCGAGCGCTCCCGCGCCAGTTCCTTGAGCTCTGCCTCGATGGCGCCGTTGTCGGCCTTGGCCACCGCCTCCTGCTCGGTGGTCAGTGTGCGGCGGCGGCCCTCGATGGCATCGGCCTCCTCCCGCAGGGCCGCCACGTCCACGGGCGTCTCGGCCAGGCGCGCGCGCAGCTGCGCGGCGATGCGGGCGGCCTCGCGCATCACGTTCGCCTCGGAGCGCAGGCTCCGGGCCTCGATCTCCGCCTCCTCCAGCCGCCGACGGGTCTCGGCCGTGGGACCGCGCTGGCCGCGGGTCATCATCAGCGGCACGGGGCGCACCACCGAATAGGCCATGCCGGAGGTCGAGCGCCCGCTCGGCGCCACCGCCCGGCCCATGCGGGCCAGGGCGGCATCGTCCGGAGCGAGGTCGTAGCCGCCGAGCCGGGCCGCGAGGAACGCTTCCGCATGGGGGCTGTCGGTCTCGATCAGACCCATCGGCCCGTCGTCGATGCGCCGCGCGGCGCGGCGGGCGGTGTCGGTGGTCTTGACCAGAAGGCAGCGGAAGAACTGGTTCTTGCGCGCGTCGAGGAGCGCGAAGGCGCGGTCGAGCCGGTCGGGCTCGACCACCAGGGCCTCGCGGGCGCGGCCGAGCAGGCCTTCGAGCGCCGGCCCCCATTTGGGATCGACGATCTCGGCGAGTTCGCAGATCGGCACCGCCTCGATGCCGAGCCGGCCCAGCTCCTCGCGAAACGCGTCCGTATCGGCCGAGAGTCGGGCGGCGGTGGAGCGGCCGGACTGGACCTGGGCCGAAAGGGCGCGCACCTCGTTCTCGCGCTCACGCGCCTTGAGGCCGAGATCCTCGGCGGCACTCTCCAGAGAGAGCGACAGGTCGGGCATCTGCCAGAGCCCTTCCAGGAGGCCCGCCAGCGGACCGCCGGCCCTGAGCGTCTCCTCCGGCGGGGCCTCGCGGCGCAGCCCCGAGCGGGCGCAGGCCTCGACGATGCGGACGGCATCGGGCGCGACCCGGCGCAGGGTCGCGCTCACGCTCGCGAGACGTCCGGCATCCTGAACGAGGCCGACCACGTGACCGAGGCGCACGGTGAGGTCGCGCCGGTCGCGGGCGAGCATCGCGAGGCCGGCATTCGAGGCGGCGAGCCGCGCCTCCGCCGCGCTTCCGGAGAGGAGCGCTTTCCGGGCCGCGATCTCGGCATCGATCTCGCGCACGAAGCCCTGGCTGGTCGCGACGCTCTCGCGGGCGATGCGCAGGCGCTCGGCCACCTCCGCCAGCGCCTCGCGGTTGCCGGCCCAATCGAGAATGCGTCGGCGCAGATCCGCGCCGGCGGCCCGAACCTCGTCGAGAGCCGCCGCGAGGCTCGCCCGCGCCCATTCCTCGTAGCGTTTGCACAGACGATCGAGATGGGCGAGGCGCTTCTCCAATTCCTCGATCGTCTCGAGCAGCCGTCGCCAGGTCTCGATCGACTGGCGGATGCGGGCGACATCCAACGGCTCGGGCTCCAAAACGAAGGAACGGACGAAGGCGCTGGTGTCGAAGATCGGCTTGAAGGCGACCGCGTTGGAGAAGGTGCGCAGGAACTGGCGCGGATCGGGGACGGGCGCGCCCTCGCGCAGGGTCGCCAGCACGGCGGCGGTGAAGCGCTCGCCCGAGGTGCGGTATTCCTCGAACGTCTCGGAGCGGCGACGCAGATCGGCGGCGATCTCGGACCAGGGCGCGACGAAGCTGCCCTGGTCGGTCTCGCGCACGTAGTCGGCGATCTCGAAGCGGTGGCCGACGGCGACGAAGCGGGAGAGCGTCTCCTCCTTCGGCTCCTCGGCGCGCGCCGCCAGCGCCAGCCCGACGGTGACGATGCGCCCGCTGCCCGCATGCTCGAAGACCAGGGCGATGACGGTCTCGCAGGCCTCGCGGGTCGGGCGTCCGCCCTCGGCCGGATCGCTGATCCAGCCGAGGCAGTAATCGCGGACGGTGCGGGCGGAGCGGCCGGAGGCGGAGGCGTTGAGTGCGAGACGGCTGGCATTGTTGCCGGCCAGGACGGTGCCGACGGCGTCGAAGATCGTCGACTTGCCGGCCCCTGTCGGACCGACGAGCGCCGCCGCGCCCCGGATGCGGATCTGCTCGCGGCGGATGAGGTACCAGTTCGAGATCGCGATGTCGGTGAGGCGATACACGGCGCGCCCGCCAGCCCCTGTGGTTGCCCGGAGGGTCAGGGGCATGGACGCTGCGGCCCGCCCGCGCAAGGGCCGGGCCGGCGACACCGGGGGATGGCCGCCCCGCTCCCCGCGCGGAGAGAAGCGGGACGACAGGATCAGGCGAGGGCCGCGCCCTGCGTGAAGCGGCGCGACAACCAGTCGGCGGCGGCGGCGAAATCCGCCTGCGACAGGTTATGCCCCGCGGGCTGGACCGTGTGGGTCACCTCCGCCCCGGCCGCTTGGAGGTCGTCCACGAGCCGCGCCGCGTTGTCCGTGGGCACGATCGGGTCGAGGGCGCCCGACAGCAGCAGGACCGGACGTCCGCCGAGATCGACGGAGGGACGCTCCGAGAGCGGCACCATCGCCCGCAGCAGTACCGCCCCGGCCAGCGTTTCGGGATGCAGGAGAAGCGTTGCCGCGGCGATGTTGGCACCGTTCGAGAAGCCGACGGTCACCGGCGCCGCGAGCCCGTATTCCGCCCGCGCCTGCGCCACGAAAGCGGCAAGATCCCCCGCGCGACGGCGGACATCCGCCTCGTCGAACACGCCTTCGGCGAGCCGCCGGAAGAAGCGGGGCATCCCGTTCTCCAGAACCGGACCCCGCGGCGAGAGCAGAGCGGAACCCGGCGAGAGGGCGCGGCCGAGACCGATCAGATCGTTCTCATCGCCGCCGGTGCCGTGCAGCAGGAGAAGCGGCGGGGCTGCGGAATCGGCGCCGGGCTCGAAGCGGTGATGGAAGCCGGCGAGAATGTGGATGGTCATGATGGCCTCCTCCGTGGAGAGCGATGGTTTCTCGCGTCGATGATGTCGGCGTCTCCGGCTCCCTTCTCCCATTTTCGAGGAGAAGGGAGCCCGAAGACCCGCGCCGGGCGGTCACGCCACCTTGGGCAGCACCGCCTCGATCCGCCCGCGATGCGGCTCGAGGAAGGGCGGGAGCTTGAGGGCGGTGCCCAGCGCGTCGGACGGCTCGTCGATGGCGAAGCCCGGCGCGTCGGTGGCGATCTCGAACAGCACCCCGCCCGGCTCCCGGAAGTAGATGGAGCGGAAGTACTGCCGGTCCCGCTGCTCGGTGACGGAGAGCCCGTGATCCCGGCGCAGCGCCTCCGCCATCGCCTCCTGCGCCGCATCGTCGGCGGCCCGGAAGGCGACGTGATGGACGGAGCCCGCCCCCTGGCGACCGGGCAGGAAATCGCCCACCGATCGCAGGGTCACGAACCCGCCGAGAGCGGCGCTGCCCTTCAGCCGGGTCTGCGTGCCCTCGCTGCCGACGGGCTCGAAGCTGAGCACGCCCGTCAGGATCGCCGCGGTCGGCCCCGCCGCGCGCAGGAGCAGGGTCACACCGTGGAACCCGCGGATCGCCTGATCGGGGGCGATGCCGGACGCTGCCCAGGCGACCTCATTCTCCGCCCCCTCGACCCCGACAAGGGCGAGCGGCATCCCATCGGGATCGCGGAAATGCAGAACCGTCTCGCCGAAGCTCTGCACCGGCGCCTCGTGGGCGACCGCCATCGCGACGAAGCGGTGGGCCCAGGCGCCGATCGATGCCTTGGGCACGCGGAACGCCGTTTCCGAGACTTGGCCCACCCCGACGCGGCCGGGAGCCGCGTGCTCGATGGGGAAGAATGTGAGGATCGTCCCGGGCGTACCGGCCTCGTCACCGAAGTAGAGATGATAAGTACCGGGATCGTCGAAATTGACGGTCTTCTTGACGAGGCGCAGCCCGAGCACGCGGGTGTAGAAATCGACGGTGCGGGCGGTCGGGCCGGAAAAGGCCGTGACGTGGTGGATGCCGTGCTCGGACATGGGGTGGCTCCTGTCTCAAGGATCGCTGCTCAAGGATCGCTCCTCGAAGATCTTGGACGATCCGCGTGAGCCCAATCTGGCCCTTGCCTTGTCCCGCGAAAACAGAAACGATCGAAACGTATCGTTTCGGAAATTTGCGAATGACCCGTCTTCCGGATTTCGAGGCCTGGGCGGTCTTCGCCACGGTCGCGGAAGGCCTGTCCTTCTCCCGTGCCGCCGACGATCTCGGCCTGTCGAAGGCGACTGTGTCGAAGGCCGTGGCGCGGCTGGAAGCGCGGCTCGGCGCACGCCTGTTCCACCGCACCTCGCGTCGCCTCGCCCTGACGGAGGCCGGCCGGGCCGCCCGCGAGGATGCCGCCAACCTGCTCGCGGCCGGCGAGGCGGCGGAGGCGCGGGCGCTCGACGCCAACGGTGTGCCGCGGGGGCGGGTGCGGCTCGCCGCGCCGATGTCGTTCGGGGTGGCCCATGTCGCGCCGGTGCTTCCGGACTTCCTGGCGGCCTTCCCGCAGGTCTCCGTCGACCTGCATCTCTCGGATGCCCAAGTCGATCTCGTCGGCGGCGGCTTCGATCTCGGCCTGCGGATCGCGGCGCTGGCCGATTCCTCGCTCCGGGTGCGGCGGCTCTGCGGCGTGCGCCGCTCGCTGGTGGCCACCCCCGGCTACCTCGACCGACACGGCCGGCCGGAGCACCCGGACGACCTGCGACGCCATTCCTGCCTCGGCTACGCCTATCTGCCGACCCCGGACCGCTGGCATTTTGCCGACGCGTCCGGCGCCGCCGCGTCCGTGGTGCCGGAGGGGCCGCTGCGCGCCAACAACGCCGACGCCCTCGCGCCCGCGCTCCGGGCCGGGCTCGGCCTCGCGGTCCAGCCGGATTTCACCATTTGGGACGACCTTCGCGCGGGCCGGCTGGAACGGGTGATGCCCGACTGGCAGCCCCCGCCCATCGCGCTGAACCTCGTCATGCCGCCCGGCCTGCCGCGACCGGCGCGGGTGAGCGCGCTGATTTCTTACCTGGAACGGGCTTTCTCCGCCGTCCCGTGGGCGCAGGAGGTGGAACCAGTCGGTTCCCCCGCTTCCCTCCGACATGCAACCTCATCCTGAGGTGCCGCGTAGCGGCCTCGAAGGAGACCTCCAGCCGATCGCGCGATCCCTGGAGCTCTCCTTCGAGGCCCGCCGAGGCGGGCACCTCAGGATGAGGGGATCGGGTTGGGGGCGGTGGGCAGAACCGCGGTCTCACCCTGCGCCGCTCCGCCCCTCCCCGGCGGAAGCCCAGGCCCGCACCTGATCCATCCAGGCATCCGGCGAGAGCACCGCGATCCCCGGCATGACGGTGAGCGGCGTCACCCGCTCCAGGCGGTCGCGCTCGCCCAGCCGCAGGGCGCCCTTTCGGGAGAACAGGCGCAGGATCTCGATGAGGCGGGCTTCGTCGGGCGGGTCCGAGCGGGCGGCGGAGCGGATCGAGTCGGCAATGTCGTCCGTGGTGCATTCCACCGTGCCGTCGGTGGCGACCCGGGAGTCGCGAAGCCCCTCCTCGTAGGCCAGCCGCAGGGCCAGCAGCACCAGGGTCTCGTCCTTGCGCAGCCGCTCGCCTTGCGCGTCGTGGCGCACGCCCTCGGGAGGCAGCGCCAGAAACACCATCTGATCGCGGTGGGCCACCTCGAAGCGGTAGCCGAGGCAGGCGAAGTAATCGCGGAAGAACGGCGCGTAGTGCCGCGCGAGTTCGTAGGAGCGACCGATGCCGGATGTCGCGGCGTAGATGCATTGCCCCTTGAGGATCACTTGGAGGGCGCGGGTCAGTTCCTCCTCGCTCGGTACGGGGCTGCCGGGCGGGGGCGGCTCGTCCCCGTCGAGAATGGCGCGAAAGGCGTCGAGCATGGGGATCAGCGGTTCTCGCGGGTCTCGGCTTCGGCGGGCGCCCCGCGCCGGCCCTTCGGTTCGGCGACGCGCTCGATCGTGAAATCCGGGCAGTCGATCCAGTCGTTGGTCAGCCGCCCCTCCCCCGGTGCGAGGCGGTAGCGCGCGCGCAGGGCCCCGTCGAACAGCACGTCGATCTCCCGCAGACGCTGGAACACCACGAAGGCATCGACATCCGCGATCGCGATGTCCGAGCCGCGCAGGCTTCGCCCGGGCTTCAGCCGCGCGTCGAGGAACGCCGCGATCCGCTCCGGCGTCACGGTGGTGCGGCGGCGGAAGGCGTCCTTGGCGAGCACGAAGGCCTCGATCGCCGGATCGGTCTCGATCTCCGGCAATGGCTCCGACTCGATGGCGCGCCGCGGCATGCGCGGGTTGGTGAGTTGCGGTGGGCCGATCGGCGGGCGCAGCAGCGAGACCTCCGGGGCCGGCATGTCGGCAAACGCCGCGTCCGGGGCTGCGCCCGCCGCGCGGAGGGCCGCGGCGACGCGCTCGATCCGGTCCGCGTCGCGGGGCTCGCGGTAGCGGAGCGTCGCCGCGATGCGCCGCTCCAGCCGGGCCACGACCGCGGCGACGGCGTCGAGATGCGGGTCGAGTCCCTCGAAGATCGCCAGGATCTCCACGAGATCGGTCCGCACCATGCGTTCGGCGGCAGCCAGATCCCCGGCGCGCCCCTCACGCAGATTGCCCTCGGCGAGCACCCGGAGGGTCAGCGGATCGCGCAAAGCCCGTCCGGCCTCGCGCACGATCCCGGAGCGAAAGCGGAACGGATTGAAGCGCGTGTGCAGCGTCCGGTAATCGGAGACGAGGTGGCGCTCGACGAATTCCTCGAAATAGAGGCGCAGGGCGGCACCGACATTCTGCTCGCGCAGGATGCGCTCCTCGACCTTGCGCAGGCCGCCGGCCAGTCCGCGCAGGTGCGCCAGGAAGGTGCGGGCGGCCTTGGCGGCGTTGCGCAGGGCCTCCGAGCGGTCGGCCGGGTTGGCGATGGCACTCTCGAGGGCGCCCAGCACCTCCAGCACCGCCCCCCCGTAGGATCGAGTCTCGCCCCGGTCGATCCGGGCCAATTCCTCGATCAGGATGCGGGCCTCAGGGTCGAAATCGACCACCGGCACGTAGCGTTCGCGCCGCTCGACCAGCCAGCCTGCCTCGATGAGGCGCCGATAGACGTAGGAGCGGCGCTCGATGGGATCGGCCGGAGCGGTCTCGTCATCGGCGATCTCGGCCTGCGACCAATCGGCGGAGAATTCGCCGATGGCGACGATCAGGTCCGCTTTGCGCAGCGGCTCGGCGGCGTCGCCGAACACCGTGGCATGCAGGTGCAGCAGCAGGGCCGCGTTGAAGACGCGGCTCGGCGAGGCAAGCGGGCGAAAGAGGTCGTCGGCGAGATGGGTGAACAGCATGGCGGACCTGAGCGCAGGCAAAGCGCGGTGCGTCCCGCGGGTCAATGCCGGGCCCGTCGCGGCAGGCCTGCGCAATCGGCGTCACCCCGCTTCATCCCCGGCCTTCCGCGTTCGACCCCATACCTCCGGTGCTGCTCCGGTGATCCGGCCAGGACACGGAAGGCATGCCCGAACCGTACGCGCTCCGAAATCTCACTACGGGCGAGACCCGGCGTATCGACGGCGCCGTGCGGATGCATCGCCTCGGGGGGCCACCCGTTGTCCCAAGGGATTCCCGGAGGCCACCATGCGCATCGAGACCGTCTTCCTGTTCGACCTCGACGGCACGCTCGTCGACAGCGTCTACCAGCACGTGCTCGCCTGGAAGGAAGCGCTCGACGCGGAGGGCATCCCGCTGTCGGTTTGGCGCATTCATCGCAAGATCGGGATGAGCGGCGGCCTCTTCACCCATCAGCTGCTCCGCGAGACCGGCCTCGACATGGACCCGGATCGTATCGACCGGCTCCGTCGTCTTCACGCACAAGCCTATGGCCGCCTCTCGACGGGCGTGGTGCCGCTGCCCGGCGCCCGCGAACTCCTCCAGACCCTCACCGACAACCGCATTCCCTGGGCCATCGCCACGAGCGGACGGATGGAGACCGCCAGCCACAACCTTCTCGCCCTCGGCGTCGACCCCGGACGCGTACCGGTGGTGACCCGAGACGACGTGAAATACGCCAAGCCCGATCCGGACCTGTTCCTGGCGGCCGCCGAACGGCTCGACGCACCGATCGAGCATGCGGTGATCGTCGGCGATTCGATCTGGGACATGCTGGCCGCCCGGCGCTGCCGCGGCCTCGGCGTCGGTCTCCTGTCGGGGGCTACGGCACGGAGGAGCTGGAGCGCTCCGGCGCGGTACGGGTCTACGACGATCCGGCAATGCTGCTCGATCATCTCGACGAGGTCGGCGGTCGACGCTGAAGGCCCACCTTGACACTCAAGGTTAGCGGGCCGGACGGGAGCCCGTCTGGACGCGCCAAATCTGTATGCAGGATCCTGTCGATTGGATGAACGGCCGGTTGAAGGGTCGTTCATGCGACAGGACGTAGCGTCAACATCACCAACTCGGGAGTGAACCGATTCCGATGCGCGACCGTTGGGGAGCCATCGGATCAATGATCCCCCCTCATGGAGATGTCTTCACAATGAAGAAGCTCGCAGTCCTCTCCGCCGCCGCCGTGCTGGGCGTCGGCGCCCTCACCTCGACCGGCGCCGAGGCGCGCTGGCGCGGCGGTGGCGGCGGCGCGATCGCCGCGGGCGTGATCGGTGGCCTCGCCGCCGGCGCCCTGGTCGGTGCCGCGGCGTCCAACAGCTACGGCTACGGCGGTGGTTACTACGGCGGTTACGGCTATGCCCCGGCCTACGGCTACAGCTACGCCCGCCCGGCCTACGGCTACCGCAGCGTCGGCTACTACGACGACGGCTACTACGCCCCGCGCACGTATTACCGCCGCAGCTACTACGGTGGCGGCTACGGTTACGGTGGTGGCTACGGTGGCTACGGCTACGGCTGGTAAGACCGCCCACGCTTGAGGCGTGACGAAGGCCGCGCTCCCGAGGGGCGCGGCCTTTCTTCGTTTCAGGCCCTCGAACCTGCGTCGCGGGCCGCGATGGTCTCGGACCACACCACCGAACGGCGTGCCATACCGATATGCTGGCGCTCGTACATCCGTCCCTCGACCTTGATCGCCGCGCGCTTGGCGTTCTCCGGCAGATTGAAGGCCTCGATGACGAGACGGGCGCGGCGCACCTCCTCCTCGGTCGGGGCGAAGGAGGTGTTGGCGGGCTCCAGCTGGTTGGGGTGGATCAGCGTCTTGCCGTCGAAGCCGAGATCGCGGGCCTGTCGGCACTCGGTGCGGCAGCCGTCGACGTCGGAGATGTCGTTCCACACGCCGTCGAGGATGGTCAGGCCCTCCGCCCGGGCGGCCGCGAGCGTCAGCATGATCCAGGGCAGCATCGGCACCCGGCCCGGCACGAGTTGCGCCCAGGTGTCCTTGGCCAGATCGTTGGTACCGAGCACGAAGCAGGTCAGCCGGGTGCGCCGGTCACGCCGGGCCTTGGCGATCTCGTGGATGTTGAGGATCGCCGCGGGCGTCTCGATCATCGCCCAGACGGCGATGGAATCGGGCGCGTCGAGGGCTTCCAGATGGTCGGCGATGCTCTCGAGGACGGCGGGCGAGGACACCTTCGGCATCAGGATCGCGTCGGGCTTGGCCTCGATCGCGGCGCGCAGATCCCCTTCGCCCCACGGGGTCTGGGGCGCGTTCACGCGGATCACGAGTTCGCGATGGCCGTAACCGCCGCCCTTCACCGCGGCGCAGACCTGCTCGCGAGCGAGTTCCTTTTCCTCCATCGACACGGCGTCCTCGAGATCGAGGATCAGCGAATCGGCCGGGAGGGTCTTGGCCTTCTCCAGGGCCCGGGCGTTCGAGCCCGGCATGTAGAGTACGCTGCGGCGCAACCGCAAATCCGACATCGATGGTCTCCTCCGTTAGGCGGGCATCGATGCCGCGCCGCACCATTTTGAATGCGGAATACGAGAGAACCGGTTCGGTTGGAAGCGGCCGGGCGCAGTTCTACCTTAGCGGTACGGCCGGCAACCGCCAGAGGCCGCGTTTTTCCCGTTCCGGAGACCCACCATGCCCCTCATGCGCTTCGACCTGCTGGAAGGACGCAGCGATGCCGAGCTGAAAGCTCTGCTCGATGCGGCGCACGAAGCGATGCTGGAAGCCTTCAACGTTCCCCCCGGCGACCGCTACCAGATCGTGACCGAGCACAAGCCCACGCGGATGATCGTGGAGGATACCGGGCTCGATATCCCGCGAACGAAGGACGTCGTGGTGGTGCAGATGATCACCCGGCCGCGCGGTCGCGAGAAGAAGGAGTTGTTCTACCGGCTGCTGACCGAGAAGCTCCAGGCCGCCTGCGGCATCGCGCCGGCGGATGTCATGGTCTCGACCGTGGAGAACACGGACGAGGATTGGTCCTTCGGCCATGGCCGGGCGCAGTTCCTCACCGGGGAATTGTGAGCGAGGCGGCGCCCTCCGCCACGAGCCACTCGACGAAGGCGGCGAGGGCGGGCGTCTTGTCGGCGTCGAACGGCGTCAGCACGAAATAGCCGGGCCGCTCGACGACGATGCCCGGATAGGGGGCGGCGAGCCGGCCCTCCGCGACCGCCCGGTCGAGCACTGGGAACGGTCCGATGCCGAGCCCGGCGCCGTCCTCCAGAGCCTGCAGCGTGACGAAGAAATGGTCGAAGATCCGGGGGCGTGCGCCCTCGGGTCGGACAGCGCCCGCCGCCGCGAGCCAAGCGCGCCAGTCGCCCGGTCGCGTCTGCGTCCCCAGGAGGACGCGACCTTCGAGATCGCCGGGGCTGGCGAGGGGCGCTCGCAACAGAAGGGCCGGGCTCGCCACCAGCGTGTCGACCTCCGCCAGGAACGGCACGGCATAGTGCTGCGGCCAGGGTTCCGGCCCGCGTCGGATGGCGAGGTCGAAGCCCCCGCGCAGTTCCTCCTGCAGGGTCGTGGTCGTCGTGACCGTCACCTCGGTATCGGGCCGCGCCGCCCGGAAACCGTCGAGGCGCGGTATCAGCCAGCGCATCGCGAAGGTCGTCGGTGCGCTGACCCGCAGCACCCGCGGTGCGAGCGGTCGGCCGCAGATGTCGGCGGCTTCCGTCAACCGGTCGAAGGCGAGGCTGATCTCGGTGGCGAAGACCCGCGCCGCTTGCGTGGCCACCATCCTGCGCCCGACGCGGGCGAAGAGCGGCTGCCCGAGCCACGCCTCCAGGGCCGCGACCTGCCGGCTGACCGCGCCGTGGGTCAGGCCGAGTTCCGTGCCGGCGGCGGCGTAACTCCCGGCCCGCACGGCGACCTCGAACACGCGCAGGGCATGGAGAGGCGGCAGGTGGCGCATGGCCGATCGCTCCGATCCGTGAGGAAAACGCACGATATCGGTGATCGAACCGGGCCTGATACCGGAATTGTCACGGATCTAATCTGGACGGAGCTCCAAGAGAGGATCGTGCCGCGTGAGCCGGACCCTGGATATCGACCGATCGGATCGCGCGCTGCCGGAGGCGACGACGACGCAACGGCGCAGCCTGGGCGGCGCCTGCATCGCCCACGTCTTGCACGATGGCTACACCGATCTGCTCTACGTGCTCCTGCCGGTCTGGCAGGCGGAGTTCGGGCTGTCCTATGCCGGGCTCGCGGCGCTTCGCAGCCTCTATTACGGCACCATGGGCGGGCTCCAGGTGCCGGCCGACCGGATCGCCGGGCGCCTCTCGATCCGCGCGGCGCTCGCTCTCTCGACGCTGGTCGCGGCGGCGGGTTTCGTCGTGATGGGCCTCAGCGGCGGATTGTTCGGGCTCTGCGCCGGCCTCGTCCTGGCCGGAATCGGCTCGAGCATCCAGCATCCGCGCGCCTCGTTCCTCGTCTCGGACGCCTACGGGCGCGCCGCGCGGGGGCCGCTCGGCATCTACAATTTCGCGGGCGACATCGGAAAGGCGACGTTTCCGGTGGCGGTCGCCGTGCTGCTCGGTGTCCTCGCATGGCGGCCGGTGGCCGGCTTGATGGCGCTCGTCGGGCTCGTTGCGGCCGTCACGCTGGTCGCGGTGCTGCCCCGCCGGCCCCTGGTGCCGGCGCCGACGCGAGCCGCGAAGAGCGGGGCGGGTTCATCCCGGACGGGCTTCACCCTGCTGATGGCCGTCGGCGCCCTCGACACCGCCACCCGAATGGGAACCCTGCTGTTCCTGCCGTTCCTCCTGGAAGCCAAGGGCGGGACCGGCACCACCACCGGTCTGGCCCTGGCCCTGGTCTTCGCGGGCGGCGCCTTCGGCAAGGCCGTGTGCGGCTGGCTCGGCGAACGGGTGGGCGTGGTGCGCAGCGTCGTCGTCACCGAAGCGATCACGGCGCTCCTCGTCGCCGCCCTGCTGCCTTTGCCGCTGGTGCCGACCCTGGTCCTGCTGCCAGCGCTCGGGGTCGCCCTGAACGGCACCTCCTCCGTGCTCTACGGGACCGTGCCGGATCTCGCGCCCCGCGGCGATACCAGCCGGGCCTTCGCCCTGTTCTATACGGCGGTGATCGGCTCGGGCGGGATCGCCCCCATCGCCTACGGTGCCTTCGCCGACCGGGCAGGCGAGACCGCCGGTTTGCTCGCCGCCGCCGCCACCGCCCTCGCGACGGTGCCGCTGGTGCTGGCTCTGCGCGGGCCACTCAAGGCAGCACAAACGCATACCCAGGAATGATCCCAGGCCGAACGCACCGTCCATTCTGCAGATGTAGGCATCCGGCAAGAACAAGCGCGACTATTCGGGCCCGGACCCCGTTTCGCGAAGTCACGACAGCTCCGACAGGTCACCCTTTCGTCAAGATCGACCGTCAGAGGCGTCCCTACACTTCTTGAGGGGACGAACCTGATGCGAATGATGTGCCTCGGCCTTGCGGTGGTGGCCGGCCTCTCTGTTTCGGCACCGGCACAGGCCGAGAGCCGCACCGCGATGGGCGTCGGCGCGGGTGCGGTGGCGGGCGCGCTGGTGGGCGGACCCATCGGCGCCGTGGTCGGCGCGGTGGCCGGCGGCGTCATCGGGTCGAACAGCGAAGCGCGCCCCCGCAGGACCCGTCGCGCCCGCGCCGCGGCGCGTCACCGTCAGGCGCGTCTGACCTCACCGGCCCCGCGCCGCTCGGCGATGGCCGAACCGCCCGCCTCCGCGGAACCGACCCGCACCGGCAGCACCGGCCCGGCTTCGGTGAACGCGGCGCCCGCCCCGGCAGGGTCGGGCTGGCGCGATCCGCGCTGACAGCGAACCGCTTGGGGCCGGGAAAGTGTCACTCCGGCGCCACAGCCAGGGAAATGCGCAAGCGTGACCGGCCCCTTGCCATTTTCATGACGCGTTGCAGCGCGCAGGATCGTCCTACGCCATGTCCGAGAGCGAGGAAGCGATGGTCGATCCCGACAAGCCGGACAGATTTCCATCCCCGATGGGCGAGGCCGACCTCTCGGTCGGCCGGGTGACCAAGGGGGTCGCCTACGCCATCGGCAAGCGCCTCTCGGTCGAGCGCGACGCCGCCCTGCCCGACCGCCTCGCCCGTCTCGTGGACCGCCTTCATGCCGGCCCCCTCGGCCGCTCTTCCCTCAAGCCTCGTCGAGTAGCCTGAATGTCCAAGTTCGAACGCGCCCTCAACGACGCCAACGTGGTCGCCTTCCCGTCCGCCGCCACGGAAGCGGTCGCCGACGAGAACGTCGCCTCCATCATCGAGGTGCTGCAGGATCAGCTCAAGCTCGCCCGCGAGGGCAAGCTGCGCTCGGTCGCCGTGGTCTCGGTGTCCCACGACGGCGGCGCCATCGGCACCCAGTGGTCCTGCGCCCACGGCGACGTGGCGAGCCTCATCGGCAAGCTCACCGTCCTGTCCCACGACATGATGGCCGCCCGGAACTGATCACCTTTCGGGGATCTCGACCGCAACATGAAAGGGCCGGCGCCTGAAGGCGTCGGCCCTTTCGATTCCGGGTCGCTGCGTCGCGGGGTTTCCGGACGAGGGTGGCGATCACCGCCTCCGGCAGCGATCCACCCCTATCGGGGCGGCCTCAGGCCTCCGAAGTCTCGCGGAAATACGGCTCGACCGGGCCCTTCAGCTTCACCGTCATCGGGTTTCCGGCCCGGTCGAGGGTCTTGCCGGCGGAGAGCCGCACCCAGCCCTCGCTGACGCAGTATTCCTCGACATTGTTCTTCTCGACGCCCTTGAAGCGGACACCGACGCCGCGGGCGAGGATCGCCTCGTCGTAGAACGGGCTGTTCGGATTGACCGACAAGCGGTCGGGAAGCTGGTCAGACATCGGCGCTGTCTTCGGTTGTGAGCGAATGCGGGCCGGTTACGGCAATCGCGGCGGCGTCGCAACGGCGCGCTCGGCCCGCACTGCGGCGATCAACGCGTCGATCTGCCCGCTCTGAAGCAGCGGAATCCACCGCTGCACCGTGTCCTTCGGGAATTCCCACCAAGCCGTTTCCAGAAGTGCGGCCACCGTCGCCTCGTCGAAGCGGCGGCGCACGATCCGCGCCGGGCTTCCCACGACTACCGTGTAGGGGGGCACGTCGCGGGTGACGACGGCCCGGGCGCCCACCACAGCCCCGTGCCCGATGGTGATCCCTGATAAGATCAGGCAGCCGGATCCGAGCCAGACATCGTGCCCGATCACCACATCACCTTTGGAGAGGTGGTGATCGGGCGCATCGGCCCCCGGCCACAAGTCCGGCATCGCCGTGAAGGGGTAGGTCGAGACCCAATCCAGCCGGTGACCGCCGCCGAGCTGAATCTCGACCTTGTCGGCGATGGAACAATAGCGGCCGATCGTCAGCCGCCGCCCGGATTCCGGGAAACGCACCTTCGGTCGGCCGTAAGAATATGGGCCGATTAGATAATTCCATCGGCGCGCCAGGACACGGAGATGCAGCCGTGTCTCGTTGTGCGGGTTGCGCCCCCGCTTCAGCCGTTGCAACAGATGCCTCAACGGCGCACCCCTCCGCGATGAGAGGCGACGGTGCGCGACGAGGATGCGGGAGAGGACGGCATCGCCATGGCCGACAATATGTCCGAGGATCTGAAATCCGGGGCGCTCGTCTACCACCGCCTTCCCAAGCCCGGAAAGCTGGAAATTCAGGCGACCAAGCCGCTCGGCAACCAGCGCGACCTCGCCCTCGCCTACTCGCCGGGCGTGGCGGCCGCCTGCATGGCGATCCATGAGGACTCGCAGGAGGCCGCGACTCTCACGATCCGCCAGAACCTCGTCGCGGTGCTCACGAACGGCACGGCCGTGCTCGGCCTCGGCGATATCGGCCCCCTTGCCTCGAAGCCGGTGATGGAGGGCAAGGCGGTCCTCTTCAAGAAATTCGCCGGTATCGACGTGTTCGACATCGAGGTGGACGAGAAGGACGTCGACAAGCTCGTCGACGTGGTCTGCTCCCTGGAGCCGACCTTCGGCGGCATCAACCTCGAGGACATCAAGGCGCCGGAGTGCTTCGAGGTCGAGGAGCGCTGCCGCGAGCGGATGAACATCCCGGTCTTCCACGACGACCAGCACGGCACCGCGATCATCGTCGCGGCCGCCGTCCTCAACGCGCTCGAACTCGCCGGCAAGCAGCTCTCCGACGCCAAGATCGTTACCTCGGGCGCGGGTGCGGCGGCACTCGCCTGCCTCAACCTTCTCGTCTCGCTGGGTGCGACGCGCGAGAACATCACGGTCACCGACATCAAGGGCGTGGTCTACAAGGGCCGCACCGAACTGATGGACCGCTGGAAAGAGGTCTACGCGCAGGAGACGGAGGCGCGGACGCTCGCCGAGGTGATCGGCGGCGCCGACGTGTTCATCGGCCTGTCGGCCGGCGGCGTGCTCAAGCCCGAATATCTCGAGAAGATGGCGGACAAGCCGCTCATTATGGCGCTCGCCAATCCCTATCCCGAGATCATGCCGGATCTCGCCCAGGAGAAGCGCCCGGACGCGATGATCTGCACCGGGCGGTCGGACTTTCCGAACCAGGTCAACAACGTCCTGTGCTTCCCCTACATCTTCCGCGGCGCGCTCGATGTCGGCGCGCATGCCATCAACGAGGAGATGAAGAAGGCCGCCGTGAAGGCCATCGCGGCGCTCGCCCGCGAGACGCCCTCCGACGTCGTCGCCCGCGCCTATGGCGGCGAGGCGCGTCCCTTCGGACCGCGCTCGCTCATCCCGAGCCCGTTCGACCCGCGCCTGATCCTGCGCATCGCCCCGGCGGTCGCCAAGGCAGCGATGGATTCGGGCGTCGCCGGGCGCCCGGTGGAGAACATCCAGGCCTACACGGATTCCCTCGACCGGTTCGTGCACCGCTCCGGCTTCATCATGAAGCCGATCTTCTCCAAGGCGAAGGAGGATCCCAAGCGCGTCGTCTACGCCGAGGGCGAGGACGAGCGGGTGCTGCGCGCCGCCCAGGCGCTGGTGGAGGACAAGGTCGCCCGCCCGATCCTGATCGGGCGCCCGCGGGTCATCGAGACGCGCATCAAGCGCTTCGGCCTGTCGATCCGCGCGGGCGACCATTTCGACCTGATCGATCCCGAGGACGATCCCCGCTACCGCGACTACGTGTCGACCTATCTCGAAGTGGCGGGCCGGCGCGGGATCACCCCCGATCTCGCCCGCACCCTGGTGCGCACCAACAACACGGTGATCGGTGCGCTCGCCGTGCGGCGCGGCGAGGCGGATGCGCTGATCTGCGGCCTCGAAGGGCGGTTCGAGACGCGCCTGCGGGTGATCCGCGACATCATCGGCCAGAGCCCGGACGTGCTCGACTTCGCGGCGATGAGCCTGATCGTCACGAAGAAGGGCGCCTACTTCCTCGCCGACACCCATGTCCGCCCCGATCCGTCGGCGGAAGAGATCGCCGACGTGGCGATCGCCTGCGCCGGCCATGTCGCGCGCTTCGGCCTGACGCCGAAGATCGCGCTGCTGAGCCACTCGGATTTCGGACAGTCGGATTCGGTCAGCGCCCGCAAGATGCGCGGCGCGCTGGAGCAGATCCGTGCCCGCGCCCCGAAGCTTCAAGTCGATGGCGAGATGCAGGCGGATTCCGCCCTGTCGGAACTGGTGCGGGACCGGGTGCTGCCGGGTTCGAGCTTCAAGGGTGCCGCCAACATCCTGATCTTCCCGAATCTCGACGCGGCCAACATCGCCTTCCAGTTCGCCAAGGTGCTGGCGGATGCCCTGCCGGTCGGCCCGCTCCTGATCGGTCCGGCCAAGCCCGCCCACATCCTGACGCCGTCGGTGACGGCCCGCGGCATCGTCAACGTCACGGCCGCCGCCGTGGTGGAGGCGCATGCGGGCTCTGTGGCCGAGATCGCGGCGATGGCCGAGCCGGGGGCGACGCCGGTCTCGGAGTGAATGGACGCGTGACGCCGACGAAACCCTCTCCCATCTCGGGAGGGGGTTGAACGCGCAGTGGCTCGCTTTACACGGCCGGCCACGCCTCTCCCTTCGCCGGCCGATGCGCTGAAAAGCATCCGCCCGGAAACACCGCGGCCACGCCCGGCCGCTTCAGGCGCAAGTCCCAGACCCGCAGTTCCGCGTAGCGCAGGTTCCAGGTCCGGCCGTCGCCGGAGTGCGTGAGGAAGCTGCGCTCGAAGGCGAGCAGCTGCGTCGGCATCGGCGGGTGCGGGCCCGCGGCGGTGTCGATGTCGAGGGCGAGGCTGTCCTGGCGACCGGCCTCGAAGGCCCGCAGGGCGTCGAGCAGGGCGTCGTATTCCAGTCCGTCGACGCAGAGCTGAAGGCAGACCCGCGGCGCGAAGGCTGCCCCCGGATCGAGGGGATGTTCGCGCTGCCATGTCAGCGAGAAGCGCCCGCCCTCGGTCTCGGGCAGGATGAGAATGTGGTCTTCGCCCACGCCGTCCAGCGCCCGCAGGCGATCCGGCTCGATCGGCGACGGAGCGGCCTCGCGGCCCTCCGCCCGGCCGTCGTTGCGAAAATGAACCAGCGGGTTGACGCCGGCCGCCACCACGTCGGGGTACCGGGCGAGGTAGAGAGCGGTGCTGAAGGCCGGGCTCGGATCGAGTCCTCGGGCCGCTCCCTCCCGCAGATAATGGCGCACGGGATCGAGCCGGGTCGCGCCGCTCTGGCGACGGTAGAAGACCGTGTCGAAATCCGCGTTCGGATTGTGGCCGGACCGCGCGCCCAGCCAGACGTAATGCAGGAAGGGGTCGAGGCCGCTCTTGGCCACGCCCGGATGACGGGCGCGGTAATAGGCGGCGTCGAACAGGCGCGGCACCCGTCCGTACAACGCGCGGCGCAGGAGGCCCGAGACGAGGCCGACGAGGCGGGTCGTGGGAGACAGGGCGCTCATGCGACGGTCTGGGCCTCGCACAAACCGCGCAACGCGGCGCGGAAGACGGACGGGTCGCATTCGGCTCGAATACGGGCGAGTCCTTCGTCGCGCACGCTGCGCCACAAGGCGGCGTCCTCGTGCAGGCGGATCAGGGCCGAGGCGAAAGCGTCCGGATCCCGCCAGTCCCGGGCGAGCAGGCCCGTACCTTCAGGCCAGCCGAGCTGCTCCGAGAGAATCGGCGTGGCGAGACAGGGCAGGCCGTGGGCCACCGCCTCGTGGACCTTGTGCGGAATGCCCGCGGCGAAACGGGTCGGCGCCAGGAAGACCCGGGCGGCGTCGAGATAGGGCTCCGTACGCGGCACCCGACCGGTGATGCGGACGCCGTCGCGGATGAAGCGGGCGCGGATGGTATCGGCGATCTCTCCGACGAGGGTCAGCTCGGCCTGGGGCAGCTCTGCACGCACGAGCGGCCAGACATTCCGGAAGAACCAGTCGAGGGAATCGACGTTCGGCTGCCCCTCGCGGCCGAGCGCGCCGACGAAGACGAAGCCGGAGCGCGCGGCGAAATCCGGGCTCGCTGCTGCCGGAGCGAGGGCGTGTCCGAGCACGGCGACGTTGCACGCCGCGTAGCGCGCGAGCACCCGCGCCTCGGCGGGCGAGACGCAGACCACCGCATCGGCCAGCCCGAAGCGGCGCGCCTCGCGCTCGGCCTGCCATGCGAGATCGGCCGCGACCGCGTGGCCGCCGGTAGCCGCCTCGGTCACGAAATCGCGCAGGCAGAAGAGAGCCTCGGAATCGAAGATCACCCGGGAGCGTGCGAAGCCGCGCGGATCGAGTCCCTGCGCATTCAGGGCCTGGAGTACGAACAGGATGTTGTGCGGACGGCTGACCCAGAGCACGTCGTAGACGTCGCGCCGCTCGCGGATGAGCCGGGCGAAGCCCTCGTCGCCGCTGGCGTGACAAATCTCGATGCGCCCGTCGAGATCGCGATAGCGCTGGGATTCCTCCGCATCCGCCTCGTAGTTCGGGAAGAAGGTCACGGCATAGCCGAGCCCGGCCATGGCGTTGAGGATCGCGTTGGCGCGGGGCAGGCCGGCGCCGAGATCGAGGTGAGGAACCTGATCGTCGACGTAGAGAACCCGCAGGCGCCAGGGATCGTGGTCGAGGCTGGCGCCGGGTCGCGGTTGAGGCCCCTGTGCGAACAGGTTGGCGCGGTGCCGATCGCGGAAACGGGTGCGGTTGCGGTCGAGCAGCGCCTCGACCTCCTCGCGCTTGGCGCTGGTGGCGTTCTCGTAATGGATCGCGGTGGCCCGCGGCTGCACCAGGACCCGATAGCCGGCCTGATGGCAGCGCAGGCAGAGATCCGTGTCCTCGTAATAGGCCGGTGCAAAGAGCGGGTCGAAGCCGCCCAGTTGCTCGAACAGGGCGCGCTCGATCATCAGCACGGCACCCGAGACGTACCCGACATCGCGGGTGACCGCATGCTCGGGCGCCAGGGGATCGGGATCGCCGCGCCCGTGCGGATACGTGAGTGCCGCGTCGTCGCGAAAACCCGCCCCGGATTCCTGCAGGAAGCCGCCGGGGAAAACGAGGCGGGCGCCGACGATGCCGACATCCGCCTGATCCCGGAACGCTGCAACCATGGCGGCCAGGGCACCCGGCATCAGGTCGACATCGGGGTTGAGGAACAGGATGAAGCGCCCGCGCGCCCGCGCCGCCCCCGCGTTGCAGGCCGGGCCGAAGCCGGTGTTCTCGTCGTTCTCGATCAGCGTGACGCCGTCGAGGCGGGGATAGAGGGCACAGGTTTCCGGGCTCGACGCATTGTCGACGAGGATCACCTCGAAGCCCACCCCGGCGAGGGACTGCTGGCCGCAGAGGCGATAGAGGGTGAGGGCCAGGAGATGGCGGGCGTCGCGGGCGACGATCACCACGGAGACGTCGGGCTCGGGCTCGGGCCGAAAGGCGAGGCGCACGCCGTTGCGGTGGATCGCCTCCCAGATCAGCGCGGCCTCCACGAGCGCGGCGCGACGGCCGATCTGCGGATCGACGGTGTCCAGACGCGGAATGGGGGGCGTGTCGCTCATGCTGCGGACGCCTTCAGGATGATGCGGCCGATGCCGTCATCGGTCAGGATGAGCAGGCGTCCGTCGCCTGCGGGTGGCTCGGCGGCCTCGCGAAAGCTCAGGCTGACCGGAATTGGAGCGGGCAGACGCCCGGTCTTGTCCGTGTAGGCCGCGGGCCGGCGCAGTTGCAGCGGCGTCACGCGCTCCAGGCGCAGTTCGATGGCGACGCCGTCGCCGATCCAGAATGCCACGGCGGGATGCGTGCCCGAGGCCAGCACGCCGGGCAGGAGGGTCGCGATCTCGAGCCGGTCGCCGGCCCGTCCGACGACCTGCCCCCTCGTCTCCCAATCCGCTTCCATGTCGGCGAAGGCGAGCGCCAGGGCGGCGCGGGCGGCCTGTGGCAGCGCGCGGGTCCGGACCCATTCGGGCGCGAGCGCGACGTCGAGGGTGCCGAGACTGGAGACTGTGCCACCCGTCTCCGCAGCCCGCGCGAACCAGCGCCGACGCTCCGGCGCATAGGGTGCGGCGCTGCCGTCGCCGGGCCGCCGCTCGGTGGCGACGAGCACGCCGCGATCGGGATCGGTCGCGGGGAGGGAGCGCGCGGAGGATTCGCCAGTGAGGACGAGACCGCCGCCCGAGACAACCGAAGGCTCACCGATCCCGGCAATATCCGATGATCCGAGCCCATCTGCTCGCGTCGTCCGTGGGAGGGGGTGTTCGCGGGCCGCCTCATGCGCACGAAGCAACGCGATCAGTTCAGCTTCCGCCGCCTCCGTCACCGCCGCGTAGCGCGTGAACAGCCGCTCGCTCGCCGCCGTCAGCCGGGCCAAGGCTTCCCGATCCGCCACGACCGACAGCACCGCCGCCTTCACCGCGTGCGCGTCGCGACAGCGATGGGCCGGGTCCTCCGGCTCGAAGCCTTCCAGGCCGATCTCGGTGCCGATCACCGGGCGCCCGAACGACAACGCCTCGCCGACCTTGATCTTCAACCCCGAGCCCATCAGCATCGGCGCCACCACGAGATCGGTCTGCGCGTAGAAATCAGCGAGACGATCGAGATATCCGAGCAGCCGCACGCCGGGGCCCTCGATGCCGGTCAGGCTGCGGCAGATCTCGCCCGCGATCACGAGTTCGGGCCGGTCCGGCGTCCAATCCTCGGCCCAGGCCCGGGCGAAGCGGCCGATGGAGAAGAGGTTCGGATCGTTGCCGTGGCCGAGGAAGCCGATGCGGCCGACGCGGCTCGGCACCGCGAACGGCTGCTGAGGCGGAAACCGAGGTGGGAGCAGCAGGGTGCGGGTCGAGGAAATGCCGGCAAAGTACCGGGCTTCCGCCGCCTGGATCGCCAGTACCGCATCGGCGCGGTTGAGGCCCGCCGCCTCGCCCGCGACATCGGTGTAGAAGAAGTTCGGCTCAGCACGGAACGGGCGATACTGGGTCTGACGTCCCGCGAAGCGATCATGGGTGTCGATCAGCTTCAGGACGCCGGACGGCACCCGTCTCAGGGCGGCGGACAGGAAGACGTAGTTCACCAGCGCCGCGCCGGTCTCGGGAAACTCCGAGAAATACCAGTCGACGAACGGGCCGAGTTCGGCCGGACACCAATCGTCGATGTCGAAGAAGGGCGCCCGCGTCTTGAGCGGGATCACCGCCCGCGGTTCGATCAGGAAGACGTTGCGAAACGCCGCGCCCATGGCGGCCAGATCGGTCGGCGGATGCTGGCCGAAGCGGCGATAGATCTGATCCTCGTGGGCGACATAGGCGAGATCGACCGCGAAGCCGCCGCGGATCAGGGCTTCGCAAGTAGCCACCAGCCGGCGGCGGTTGCCGGCGCTCGCGGGGGCGGCGGGCATCGGTGCGAGGACGAGGATCGCCGGTTCGCTCGCCATCACGCGGCCCGGACGGTGAGCGGCGTGAAGCCGTGAGCGTGGAGCGCGAAGGCCGCGCGGATGCCCTCCGGCCTCGTCCCCCAGAGCGGATCGAGCGCGAGCTCTGTCCGGGGACCGCCAGCGAAGCGAAGCCGACCCGCCGCGACCCGGACGCAGCTCCAACCGTCGGCGGCGTGCAGCAACAGGGCGTGCGGCACGGCCGTGCCGGTCAGCGCATGGTGCGGCCCTTCGGCGATCAGGGCGGGCGCCCCGTCCTCCGGCGCGAAGGCAGCGAGCGCCGTCTCGATCAGCGGAAACAGGCCCGCCAATGCCGGCAGACCCGCGGGGCCAGCCGTGAGCAGGGCACGGGCGAGCAGTTTCCGCTCGGCGCCGCCCAGTGCATCGGGCGAGGCGGCTTCGGGGCGGATCGAGAGATCGCGAAAGTGGGTGGCGAGGGTGAGATCGCTGCCGGGAATGCCTTCGAGCGCTACCAGGCAGACGGGTCCACCGGTTGCACCCTCCTCCAGGCCGGAGAACGCCCAGGTCGCGAGCGTCACGCCCTCGGGCGCCGCGATGCCGAGGGGTATCGGCAGCGAGGGCGGCAGGGGAAAGCGGAGCACGGCGGTGCTCTGAGAGCCGGCGAAGAGCTGGCCCGGGGTCGGATTCAGGCTCATGCGGATTGCGACGGAAATCCCGGGCGCGTCCTCATCCTGTGGCGGCGGCGCGCACCAGCCTCAGGATGAGGGGGATGGGTGGGATGAGCCTGGGTTCGCATCAGCCCCGTGCATCCGCGAGGGCCTGAAGGATCCGCGCCCAGGAGCGCGTCCCCTTGTGGAAGCTCGACAGCTCGTACTTCTCGTTGGGCGAGTGGATCCGGTCATCATCGAGGCCGAAGCCGATCAGGAGCGTGTCGAGGCCCAGGATCCGCTTGAAATCGCCGACGATCGGGATCGAGCCGCCCGCGCCCACGGCGACGGCCTCGCGTCCCCATTCCTCGGCGAGCGCCCGTTTGGCGGCGTCGAGCTGCGGCATGTCGTAGGGCAACGCCACGGCGCGGGAGCCCTTGTAGCAGATCACCTCCACCGAGCAGTCGGCGGGCACCCGCTCACGTACGAAGGCCTCGAAGGTCCGGGCGAGCTGCTCCGGGTCCTGATCGTCCACGAGGCGGAACGAGACCTTGGCCGAGGCCTGAGAGGCGATGACGGTCTTGGTGCCCTCGCCCGTGTAGCCGCCGATGATGCCGTTGACGTCGCAGGCGGGCCGCGACTGGATCAGCTCGATCGGCAGGCGCCCGCGCTCGCCCGCCGGTTCCTTGAGACCGATCGGCCCGAGGAAGTTCTCCGCGGTCAGGCCGAGGCCGCGCCACTGCTCCAGCAACGCGGCCGGCGGCTCGCGCACGCCCTCGTAGAAGCCCGGCAGCGTCACGCGGCCGTCCTCGTCATGCAGAGCGGCGAGGATTCTGGAGAGAACATGGATGGGGTTCGCCGCCGCCCCGCCGAAGAAGCCCGAATGCAGATCGCGGTCCGCGCAGGTGACCTTGACCTCGAAATAGGCCAGCCCCCGCAGAGAGGTGGTGATCTGCGGCGTCTGCCGGTCCCACATGCCGGTGTCGCAGACGAGCGCCACATCGGCCTTCAGCCGTTCGCGGTTCTGCGCGACCCATTCTGGCACGCCCTGCGATCCGTTCTCCTCCGCCCCCTCGACCAGGATCGTGACGCCGACCGGTAGGTCGCCGTTCATGGCGAGATGGGCCCGGCAGGCCTCGACGAAGGTCATCACCTGACCCTTGTCGTCCGACGCCCCGCGCGCGACGATTCTCTTCGAACCGTTCTCCTCGGCGATCCGCGGCTCGAAGGGTGGCGTGTGCCACAGGTTCAAGGGATCGACCGGCTGCACGTCGTAATGGCCGTAGAACAGGACGTGCGGTGCGTTCGCCTTGGGCCGATGCGCCAGCACGACCGGATGCAGCGAGGTCTCCTCCACGCTGGTCTCGAAACCGAGCGCGGTCAGGTTGCCGGCGAGCCAGGCCGCCGCCTCGCGGCACTGACCGGCATAGGCCGGCTCGGTCGAGATCGACGCGATGCGCAGCCACGCGAACAGCCGCTCCAAAGAATTGTCGAGGTCGCGGTCGATGTCGTTGAGGACGGGATCGAGCGTCGCGGACACGGGCGGCTCCTGGGGCGGACGGCGATGTGAGCCGAGCTAACACCGCCGTGCCGCCACGAAAAGCCTCGCGTCGCCGGGGCAGTCCCGAACCCTCTCCCGAACCCGCGGGCGACATCGTTGTCGCACCGCAATCAACCGCGCGTGTGCCGATCGCCCGGAACGGCTGCACCTTGGAACGGTTATGGAATCGACCCCGGCGTGGGCTTCAGGCCCGCCCTCCCATGACGCGAACCCCCGCCCGGCTTCGAGGAGGCGATCCTCCCGGCCGTCGCGGGGCAACGCCTCGCCACGGACAACACCATGCTTATCGACAGCGGTTCGCCCGGCGCGGTCGGAACCATCGGCATCACCTTGACGATCAACGGCGAGCGCCGCGAGATCGCGGTGGCGCCCTGGACGACGCTACTCGACCTCCTGCGGGAGCGCCTCGATCTCACCGGTACCAAGAAGGGCTGCGATCACGGCCAGTGCGGCGCCTGCACGGTGCTGGTCAACGGCACGCGCATCAATTCCTGCCTCGCCCTCGCGGTGATGCAGGACGGGGCCGAGATCACCACGGTCGAGGGGCTGGCGAGCCTCGCCGCGCGGGAGGGCAAGAACAGCCTGCACCCGATCCAGGAAGCCTTCGTCGAGCACGACGCCTTCCAGTGCGGCTATTGCACGCCCGGCCAGCTCTGCTCCTCCGTGGGCCTGATGAACGAGGGTCACGCCAAGACCCGCGACGAGATCCGAGAGGCGATGAGCGGCAATCTCTGCCGCTGCGGCGCCTACACCAACATCGTCGATGCCATCGAGGACGTGATGCAGGGAGCCGGCCGATGAACCGCTTCGATTACGTCCGCCCCAGCACCGTCGCGGAGGCCGTGCAGGCGCTCGGCGCGGACCCGGACGCCCGCTTCATTGCCGGCGGCACCAACCTGATCGACCTGATGAAATACGATGTCGAGCGGCCGGGCCGGCTCATCGACATCACCCGCCTGCCGCTGCGCGCCATCGAGGCAAAGGATGGCGGGCTTCGCATCGGCGCGCTCGTGACCAACGCCAGTGCGGCCTACGACGCGCAGGTGAAGGAGCGCTACCCGCTCCTGTCCAGCGCGATCCTGGCGGGCGCTTCGGCCCAGCTGCGCAACGCCGCCTCGACCGGCGGCAACCTGCTGCAGCGCACCCGCTGCTACTACTTCTACGATACCGCCACGCCCTGCAACAAGCGCGAGCCGGGCTCCGGCTGCGGCGCCATCGGCGGCGTCAACCGCATCCACGCGATCCTCGGCGCGAGCGAGCATTGCATCGCCACCCATCCCTCCGACATGGCCGTAGCCTTGGCCGCCTTGGAGGCCGTCGTGCAGGTGAGCGGGCCGAACGGCGAGCGGGCGATTCCGATCTCGGACTTCCATCGCCTGCCCGGCGACGATCCGGCCAAAGACACGAACTTGGCCCCGGGCGAGATCATCGTCGCCGTCGATCTGCCGGCCAAGACCTTCGCCACGCATTACACCTACCTGAAGCTCCGCGACCGGCTGTCCTACGCCTTCGCGCTCGTCTCGGTCGCCGCCGCCCTCGAACTCGACGGGGACACGATCCGCACCGCGCGCCTGGCTCTGGGCGGCGTCGCCCACAAACCCTGGCGCAACACGCAGGCCGAGGCCCTGCTGCAGGGCAAGCCGGCCAACCGCGAGACCTTCAAGGCGGCAGCCGACCTGGTCCTGCAGGAGGCGAAGCCCCAATCGACCAACGGCTTCAAGATCGAGCTGGCGCGTCGCGCCATCGTCCGCGGCCTCGAGCAGGCCGCCGCGGGCACGCCCCAGTCCCAGTCCGACAAGCGCATCCAGTAAGGAGCCGTCCATGACCGTCCAGTTCAGCCCGGCGGCCGGCCGCGACCGTTTCGTCGGCCAAGCCATCAGCCGCGTCGACGGCCCGGCCAAGGTGACCGGCCTCGCCAAATATGCCGGTGAATTCGCCGCTCCCGACCTCGCCTACGGCGTCGTCGTCTCGAGCGCCATCGCCAAGGGCCGCATCAAGCGCATCGACGCCGCCGCGGCCGAAGCCGTGCCCGGCATCGTCAAGGTGATCACCCACCAGAACCGCCCGGCGACGTCGCAGAAGCCGGAGGATTACCAGGACGCGGTGGCGCCTCCCGGCGCGCCGTTCCAAGCCTTGGCGAGCGACCGCATCGTCTATTCGGGCCAGCCGATCGCCCTCGTCGTGGGCGAGGATTTCGAGACGGCGCGCTACGCCGCCTCCCTCGTGCGCGTCGAGTACGAGACCGCAGCGCCCCTCACCGACCTCACCGCCCAATCGGGCGCGTCCTACGATCCGCCGATGAAGCGATCCGGCATCAAGCCGCCGCCGGAGCCGTGGGGCGATGCCGCACAGGCGTTCGACACGTCCGAGATCCGCGTGAACGCGCAGTACCGGATGGCCGACGAGCACCACAACCCGATGGAGCCGCACGCCTCCACCGTCGTGGTGGAGAAGGACGGCACCTACACGGTCTACGACAAGATCCAGGGCGTCTCGAACACCCACGACTACATCGCTGGCGCCTTCGGCCTGAAGCCGGAGCAGGTGCGGGTTCTGAACCCCTATCTCGGCGGTGGCTTCGGCTCGGGTCTACGGCCGCAATATCAGCTGTTCCTGGCGATGCTGGCCGCGAAGGATCTCGGCCGCTCGGTCCGGGTGACGCTGACCCGTGACCAGATGTGGTCCTTCACCTACCGTTCCGAGGCGATCCAGACGGTCTCCCTCGGGGCCGACCGCTCGGGCAAGCTCACCGCGCTCAAGCACGACGCGGTTCAGGGCACCTCGACCTACGAGGATTACCAAGAGGTGATCGTCAACTGGTCGGGCGTTCTCTACGATTGCGACAACGTTGCGCTCACCTACAGCCTGACCAAGCTCGACACGCCGACGCCCGGCGACATGCGGGCCCCCGGTGCCGTGACCGGCGTCTTCGCCATCGAGACGGCGATGGACGAACTCGCCCACGCCACCGGGCAGGATCCGGTGCAGCTCCGACTCAAGAACTACACGGAAGGCGATCAGACCGAGGACAAGCCGTTCGGCTCGAAGGAGTTGAGGGAGGCATTCCGTCAGGGTGCCGAGCGGTTCGGTTGGGACAAGCGTCAACCCGAGCCCCGCTCCATGCGCGACGGCCGCGAACTCGTCGGCTGGGGCATGGCGACGGGCATCTGGGAATCGATGATGATGCAGTCGAGCGCGCGGGCCGTGCTCGGTGCGGACGGGCGGTTGGAAGTCGGCAATCAGACCGGCGACATCGGCACCGGCACCTACACGATCCTGACCCAGATCGCCGCCGACACCCTGGGCCTGCCGATGGATCACGTCACGACGAAGCTCGGCGACACCAAGCTCGCCCAGGCACCGGTGGCGGGCGGCTCATGGACCGCCGCGTCCTCCGGAACGGCGGTCATGAAGGCCTGCCGCGATATCGCCGAGCAGGCGTTCAAGCTGGCGCGCGGCATGGACAACTCGCCCCTCGCCAACGTCGATTTCGAGCGCGCGGTCTTCACCGGCGGGCGCATCGAGGTCGCCGGCGATCCCTCGAAGGGCGTCGCCCTCACGGACATCCTGAAGGCGACCGGGACGGAACGGCTGGAGGCGACCGCCGAAGCTGCGCCGGACAAGGACTTCGAGGAGGCGTACAACGCCTACACCCATTCCGCGATCTTCGCCGAAGTGAAGATCGACGAGGAACTCGGCGTCCTGCGCTGCACCCGCGTCGTCTCGGCGATCGCGGCGGGCCGAATCCTCAACCCGAAGACGGCGCGCAGCCAGATTCTGGGCGGCATCGTCATGGGGATCGGCTCGGCGCTGCATGAGGAGTCGATGCTCGATCACCGCATCGGCCGCTTCATGAACCACAATCTCGGCGAGTATCACGTGCCGGTCCACGCCGACATCCACGACATCGATGTGATCTTCGTCGATGAGGAGGACAAGGCGAACCCGCTCGGCGTGAAGGGCCTCGGCGAGATCGGCATCGTCGGCGTGGCCGCCGCGATCTCGAACGCCGTGTTCCACGCCACCGGCAAGCGTATCCGCCACCTCCCGATCACCATCGACAAGATCGTCGCCGAAGGCTGAGCGGCCTTTGACGCAGAATACTCGGAGCGGCCCGACGCGTGAGCGTTCGGGCCGTTCTCGTGATCGGCAAGCGCCTGTCCGTACGAGACAGCACGAAACGAAGACGCTTCCACCCGTTCGGGGTTACGGTTTACCGGGGCTGCGTTTGCTGCGAAGAGGGCGGCCTGTCAGGGCCGGCTGAGCCGGGACGAGGGCTCAGGACACGAGCTCAAGACAAGGGCGAGGACAGGGGCCGGAACGAGGGTATGCGCCGCATTCTGCGAAAGATCAGACGCCGCTTCGCCAAGACCGCGCCGCCGCCCCCGCCGCCGCCATTCCGGCACGAGTACAAGCGCACCTGGGAGGCGCTGGCCGAGACGGAAGACAGCGCCAAGATGGCGGTGAGCGGCTATCTCGACGAGGGTATGTACCGCAGCCATGGCCTCAAGACGAAGGCCATGCTGGAGGACACCGTCGGGCTGAAGCCGGACGACGTGATCCTGGAGATCGGTGCGGGCGTCGGGCGGGTCGGCGCCGTGCTCGCCCCCGGCTGCAAGCGATGGATCGGGGCGGATGTCTCGTCCAAGATGGTCGGGCATATGCGCCGCCGGCTGGCCGACCTGCCGAATGCCGAGGCGATCGAAATCAGCGGCCACGACCTCGCGCCGATCCCCGACGCCTCGGTCGATCTGGTCTATTGCACCGTCGTGTTCATGCATCTCGAGGAATGGGAGCGCTACCGCTACGTCCGCGAGGCGTTCCGGGTGCTGCGCCCCGGCGGTCGGCTGCTCGTCGACAACGTCAACGCCCTGGATGACGGGGGGTGGGCCTTCTTCGAACACCTGTTGTCCTTCCCGCCCGAGAACCGCCCGCCCTTCGTGAGCAAGACCTCGACGCCGCAGGAACTCGTGAATTATCTCACCCGCGCCGGCTTCCACGGGATCGGGCAGCGCAATGTCGACCTCTTCATCGTCGTGCACGGCGTGAAGCCTTAACACCGGGCCAAACCAGCGCTCGCGATCTCGATATCGTCGCGGGGCGGGCTTGTGCGCCTCGCCGACGGTGCCGGACCCGGCATGATGCCTCCGGCACCGGCCTTGCTCGGGGTCCGGTGTGACCTTGGCATGGAGTGCGGACCTGTCGTGAACACCCTCCTGGTCTTCCTCGGCGCGGGCCTCGGCGGCGTCCTGCGCCACGGGGTCAACGGCGCGGCCTTGCGCTTCGGCCAAGCCTTTCCCTGGGGGACCCTCACCATCAACGTGGTCGGCTCGGTGCTGATGGGTGTCGTCACCGGGTGGTTCGCCCTGCGTGGCGGCCCACCCCAGGCGCGGCTCTTCCTGGCCACCGGCGTGCTCGGCGGCTTCACCACCTTCTCGACCTTCTCGCTCGAAGCCGTCACGTTGATCGAGCGTGGCGATTGGGGTGCGGCGCTCGCCTACGTGCTGGTCTCGGTGCTGGCCGGCATCGCCGGCCTCGCCCTGGCGCTCGTGGCCATGCGGCACCTGCTGTGAGGGATGCACCCATGAGCGACCTGTTCTCGTCCTGTCGCTTCTGGGCTCTTCTCTCGGCCGCCTTCGCCGCGGCGACCGCGATCCTCGCCAAGGCCGGCGTCGAGGGCGTACCGCCCGATGTGGCCACCTTCCTGCGCACCGTGGTGATCCTCGCCCTGACCGGCGGCATCGTCGTCTGGGCCGGGCAGGTTCCAGACCTGGCCCGCCTGCCCGGCCGGACCGTCGGCTTGCTCGTTCTGTCGGGCCTCGCCACCGGCGCCTCGTGGCTCTGCTACTTCCGGGCGCTGAGCCTCGGCGAGGCCTCTCGCGTCGCCCCCCTCGACAAGCTGAGCGTCGTGCTGGTCGCGCTGTTCGGAGCCGCCTTTCTCGGCGAGCGGCTCGCGCCGCATCACTGGCTCGGCGTCGCCCTGATCGCTCTCGGAGCAGGGTTGCTGGCATGGCGGGGGTGATGCGGGCGAGCCTGACGCTGCTGGCCCTGGCCGGCGCCGACCCTGCCGGGGCCGATCCCTTCGTCGATGCGGCCGGGATCGTGCCCGGGCTCACCGTCGAGATGCGCTATGCCTGCTCGAACAATTTCGTCGGCCGCCCCATCGCCGGCTACGAGGCCCCCCGCTGCCTGCTGACGCCGCCGGCCGCCCGGGCGCTCGCCCAGGTCCAGGCCGATCTCGCGCCGGAGGGCCTGGGGCTCAAGGTGTTCGACTGCTACCGGCCGGTTCAGGCGGTGGCGGATTTCGCCACCTGGGCCCGCGATCCGGCCGAGATCCGGATGAAGGCTGACTATTATCCTCGGATCGACAAGGCGGATCTGTTCCGCCTCGGCTACATCGCCGAACGCTCGTCCCATTCCCGCGGCTCGACCGTGGACCTGACCCTGGTGCGGCGTGCCGACGGCGCCGAACTCGATATGGGCACGCCGTTCGACCTGTTCGACGAGGCCTCGGCCACCGACTCTCCGCGGGTCAGCGCAACGGCGCGCGCCCATCGCAGGCGCCTGCGCGCGGCCATGATTCGCGCGGGCTTTACCCCCTATCCACAGGAGTGGTGGCACTTCACCCTCGCGCGCGAACCGTTCCCGCAAACCGCCTTCGACCGACCCGTCCGATGAGCGCGCCCTGTGCGACGTCTCAAACCGCCGAAAAATGGCGTCTTTTCAGGACCGATTGAATTCTTCTAAATTGAGAATGGTACCCCGGCGAGCCAGAGCAAGTTAAAGCTCTTCCAATGTTTTCCGCAGGACTTGCGATGATGGGAAAACGCGCGCCATCATCAGGTTATGGCGCACATCTTCAGCTTTCCATCGTCGTCCCGCCCCCGCTCGACGCGGCCTGCTGCGGAAACGCTTCCGGCGCGATCCGAGCCCATGCTCGAAACCTTGCTCGACGGCTTGCGCAGCATGTGGTGGGACGGGTCCTCCCTCGGCCTGAGCCGGGCCGGACTCGAAGCCCTGATCGGATTGGAACCTGGCGACGCTACCCCGCGCCGGAGGCTCTGGGCATGAGCGGCTCCTCGCAAGCCAAGGTCACACAGGCCCCCTCGGCCGAGAGCAGGGCTCAGACGGCTCTGGAGCGTGCCCTCACCGTGGCGTTCTGGCAGGCGCTTCAGCAACGGCCGATGCCGGCCATGGCCGCCTTGGAATGCGCCGCCCGGACGGTCGGCGCCCTCTACCGGCAGGTCGCCGCGGCGCATGGCCCCCATGGAACCTGCCCCTGCGGCTGGGAGCCAGACCCCGAAGCCGACCTGATCATGCTCGAAGCGATGCTGGCCGCCGGCCTGATGCATCCTCCGGCCGCCGCGGACCTCGCCACCATGGTGCCCGCCGGGCGGGCGTGAGCGGCCGGCCTCCCGGCATGTCATGACCCCTGCCCCGTCTCGCGTGCCCTTCAAACACCGATGCATGCGAGCGGTACACTGACGAGGGCGGGACAATTCCGGAAGTTTAGGCCACCTCCCCGAAGTCCGCTCTCGCTTTCGGATTCGTGGCGATTGCTTCGCGATTTCGCCGTTGAACCGGCTTTGATGGCGATCTCGCGCGGCCGGCCCGCGCGACCTTCCATGCCGCGGCTCGGGAATGACAACCCCGCACGAGGCCGACGACAAGACCCGCAGTTCCACGCGTCCAGGCCTCATCCGAGGCGCGCCTGAATCGCTTCGCGACGGGGAAGCGACTTCTTCCTGATCCTCCGAGCCTCGCGGCCACCGAGAGCAGCGGGCTCAATCCGCGTTGAGGACTGCGGGATCGCTTCGGCAGCAGTTCCTTCGCATTCGCCGGTCAAAACAGGGCGCGGCCGGGAAGGAGGGGCCGGGCCAGCATGCCCGGTGACAGTCTCTTTCAAGAAATTGCGGTGACTGCGCCTATGGGCGCTACCGGTTGGGGCGCGTCCCGATACGGTCGGCGAAACTGCGCAAGCATGGGTCTGGAGCCAGGAATCTGTCCCAGGCGTGAGGGCCGCGGCCATGATGGTTCACGGGGCGGAGCGCGGGCCTGTCAGTCCGCGTCAGTTCCTCACGGCTGCGAGGGCCTGCAGCCTGCCCAGTGATCGCAGCGCTTCGATCCGAGCGGGCGAAGCGGCCCCGGCTCCCGTCCTGATTGACGCTTTGGATACCATTGCGGCCGATCCTGAGCCGGACGCGGGGCCGATTCGACCCCGCGAGCCGGGAGTGTCCCATGGATCAGCTCTATCGCGGCGTCGAGACCTCGCTTCTCGTTCTCAGTCTCGCCCTCGTCCTGGCGGTGACCGCCATCCCATCCTTCTCACCCCGCGCGGCGCTGGAAGTGACGCTGCCGATGATCAGCGTCTCCGCCAGCGACGCGCCCTGATGCTTCAGCGCGAGGCGACCGGGAGCGGCCCGTCCGTTCCCCGACGCCGCAGCGTCAGCAGACCGGCGACGATCGCGATGAAGAGGATGGCGAGCTGCGTTCCGAGGGCTTCCCAGCTGCCGTTGCTGAGGTCCCATTCGGACACGAAGGCCGGCATGCCCTCGGTGGTGTAGGAGATCAGCTGCTGCTCCTGCACCTCCTGGAAGGCTTGCCCGATCATGCGCAGGCCCATCAGGAACAGGAAGGCCGAGGTCACGACGAACATCGGCCGCAACGGCAAGCGGAAGGCGAGCCACTGCATCGCCACGAACATCGCGGCCAGCGCCACGGTGGCGACTGCGAGACCGGACAGCAGCGCCGTGTCGAAGCCGCTGCCGCCCTTAGCGAGAGCATGCAGGAACAGGATCGTCTCGGCGCCCTCGCGGAAGACCGCGAGGAAGGCGATGCCCGCGAGCGACAGAACGGTGCCGGCCCCCAGGGCCCGCTCGGCCAGCCGGTTCAGATCCGCCTGCCAGGCCTTCGGATCCTGTCGCACGAACATCCAACCGCTCATGTAGAACATGAGGATGGCGGCGGCGACCATGACGACCGCCTCGAACAGATCGCTGTGGTTACCGTCGTAGAAGACTTGGAACACCCAGGCCGTTCCGAGGCTTGCGACGACGGCTGCGAGCGCACCCATATAAATCGGTGCGATCCGGTCGGGCGCACCGGCCCGCCGCAGGAAGGCGGCGAGAGCCGCGATCACCAACATCGCCTCCAACCCTTCGCGGAACAGGATCGTGAAGGCCTGTACGAAGGTCGATCCATTTTCCATATCGACGACTCCTGGGTTCGCTCCGACAGCGGGCGTGCCGGCTTGAGACGGAAAGAGACACGGCCCCGCTGAGCCCGTCGCTTGATTAAAAATCCTCAAGCAAAACAACGCAAAGGAGGATTTGAAACGATTCTAAACAAGTCGCGTGATCGTCTGATCGGCAACGATTCGGTTAATGTTCACGCGTGATCTGCCCTACAACTCTTCGCGACGGCGCGGCAAGCATTCCTCAGCCTCGCAGCCTCGCGGCGAATGCACGCTTGTCCCGCCAGGCGGACAAATTTCCGCCTCTTTTCCGATCCGGGGCGAAACCATGCCGGCCGGTCAGGGATTGATAGGCAAAGGCACGGCGTGGCTTGCGGAGCAGGTCATCGGCCCGTGCGCAGCGAGCACAGGGAGCGCGCCCCAGTTTGGCGCGCAGGCAATTGATCATGACCTCCAAGTTTTCCGCCGCGGCCGGTCTCGGCCTTGTCCTGTTCGGCATGGGTGTGGCCACGGCGATGGCCGCTCCAGGCGGCGATCGCGACACGCGGCAAATGGCGGAGGCGACGCAGGTTCGCCCCGTCTCCGACATTCGCCCCGCCGAAGCAGAAGCCGAGGATGACGGTGCCAATTGCAGCAAGCTGCGGCGGCGCCTCTGGATCGAGGGCGAGGGTTGGCTCGTCCGCCGCGTCACGATCTGCCGCTGATCGCGGCCCTCTCCGCAATCTGCATCGCTGGCGCCGAACCTTGGGCCGGAACGAGCATGGGCAGACGGATTTGATCCCCCGAGTCGCCGCCCGGGCGGCGCGCCTATCCGGAGAGCCGATGCCCACCCAGCCCCGACGCCCCGCCCGCCTCCTCGTTGCGGGTGCCTTGCTCGCGCTTGCCTGCGGGAGTGCGACGGCCCAGCCTCTGTCGTATGGCGGCTACGGGCAGCCCGTTTACGGCGCCCCCAGCTACGCCTTCGCGGGCAACGCCGTCAGCGGCGCCTATATCGGTGCACCTTTCACCCGCGTTCCCAGCCCGAGTCGCCTCGTACCGCCCGCCTGGGGCTACGGCACCTACGGTGTGCCGACGGTCGCCGGCATCCGCGAGGCACCGTCGGCGCGCCCGGCGCTCTACGTGATCGAGCGCCAGGGCCGTGCCCAGACCCGTCTTCTGCCCCGCCGGAGCGCCAAGGTCGTATCCCGTAGAAATGACGGCCGCTGGACCGATGTCGGCCCTCAGGCCGGGATCGGCGCCGCCGAACGATCGGCCATCGAGGGCAGCGGCGCTCAGGTCGTCTCGGTCCGCGTGCCATCGCGGTAACCGACCGCGCCGCACGAAACCGGCAGCATCTCGTGACCGCCCGTTAAGAAGTCTTGTGCACGATCCGCCCGACGGGACAGGGGAAGATCGTGCACATCGTCATCGTCGATTCGAGCCGCGTCATCCTCAAGGTCGTCGCTGGGATGCTGGAGCCGCGCGGCCATGTCGTGACTCCCTTCACCGATTCGGCAGAGGCCCTGGCCTACGTCACCGACAATCCCCGTGTGCGGGCGCTCATCACGAGCCTCGAGGTCCGTCCTCTGTCCGGGCTGGAATTGTGCTGGTCGGCCCGGTTGCTGGCCGAGGCCAGCCGGCCGCTCTCGATCATCGTGATGTCCTCGGTGCGCAACGCCCGCAACCTGTCCGAGGCTCTCGACAGCGGCGCGGACGATTTCATCGACAAGCCGCCGGGTGCGGAGGAACTGCAGGCTCGTCTGCGCGCCGCCGAGCGTCTCACCAGCCTCCAGAGCGAACTGATCCGCCTCGCCGAGACGGATTCGCTCACGGGCCTTCTGAACCGCCGTGCCTTCCTCCAGCGCACCAACGAGGCGGCGGAGCGCGCGGGCTCGTTCGGCCGGCTCTCGGCCATCCTCCTCGACATCGATTATTTCAAGCGGATCAACGACGAGTACGGCCACGATATCGGCGACGTGGCGATCAAGGCCGTGAGCAGCCTGATCGAGGAGGCGGGCATTGCCGGACGCCTCGGAGGCGAGGAATTCGCCGTGGTCCTGCCCGGCCATAGCCTGACCGAGGCGGAGGGCTTGGCCAATCGCCTGCGCCTCAAGGCGATGGACTTGCGCATCCGTTCCCCCCGGGGGCCGGTGCGCCTCACCTGCTCTTTCGGCGTCAGCGAATGGGGTGAGGGCGAGACCGTCGAGGGATTGCTGAAGCGGGCCGATATCGCCCTCTACGAAGCCAAGACAAGCGGCCGCAACCGCGTGGTCTCGGCCATGAACGACCTCGTGCTGGCTCGGACGGGCTGAGCACCCGGCTGTCGTCACGGATCGCTGGCGCGGCACATGTCCCACGGGGCGTTCCGAAGCGGGACAGTCGCTTCGAGGTGACCTCGGTATTTTCTCCGGAATAGACGATTCACCCCCCTGAACCGGCCCTAAACGCCTGGAACGACTCTTGTTCTGTCTCCCGTACGATGCGGCGCCGTCTCGCGCCGACACGGAAGGGGGAGCGGCATGAGTTCAGCCGTTGACGTTCTCATCATCGACGAGCCGCCGGGCCTCGACGCGACCCAGCGCGCCATCTTGGAACATGAGCCCACGCTTCGTACGGTCGGCGAGGACGATGACCTCATGATCGACGGGCGACCCGTGGTCGCCCTCGTCTTCGTCCATGAGGCCGAGCCCGAGGCGGGCTGCGCCCGGATCGCGGCCCTGCGCGACGGACGCCCCTGGTTACGGGTGCTGGTGGCGTTCCGCAGCCTCGATGCGAATGCGATGTTCCAGCTGATCGCGGCCGGCGCCGACGCCTTCGTCGGACGCAGCAGTCCGGCTCGCGAGATCTGCGCCGCTCTCCTGGCGCTCAGCGGCATGGCGCCGTCGGCGGATCGCCTCGGGACGGAGCCTTGCGAGAAGACGGCCGATCCCGTCGCCCTCACGCCGCGTGAGGCGGAAGTGCTACGGTTCCTCAGCGCCGGCTTCAGCAACAAGGAGGTCGCCCGCCGGCTGTCGCTCAGCGTGCGGACCGTCGAGACGCACCGGCTCAATCTGCGCCGCAAGACCCAGACCGGCCGCCTCAAGGACCTCGTCTCCCTCGCACGGCAGCTCGGCCTCAAGCCCGTGCTCGACACGGAGCCGCCGCGATCGCCAGCGCGTCACGCGATCCATGCGGCGGGGCTCTGACGACGCGTCCGATCTTTCGGACTAGGCCGCACGGCCGATACCGAACGATACGGATCAAAACTGCATTTATCGATATTTTAATACGATCGACCAATCTTCGCCGAGTACGGGAAGGTCGACGGATGCAAGTACACCGGCAGTTGCTGTCGTGGCAGATCGATGAGACTCCTGCCGCGGGGGATGGAACGATTCCGGCGCTCACCGCCGAGGTCGGTCGCATTGCTCAGGACAAGATCGGGCAGATTCAGCGGATCACCGCCCAGACCAAGATGCTGGCACTCAATGCGCTCATCGAGGCGGCCCGCGCCGGGGAACAGGGACGCGGCTTCTCGGTGGTGGCGCAGGAGGTGCGGGCCATCGGGACGGCGGTCGAGACCCTGTCGCGCGAGCTGGAGACGCAGCTCTCGGCCCGCATCACCGCGTTGCAGCGCGCCACCGATGCGGTCAGCGAGGACGCGCAGGGCGAGCGCCTGACGGACCTCGCTCTCAACGCCGTCGAACTCATCGACCGCAATCTCTACGAGCGGACCTGCGACGTGCGCTGGTGGGCGACCGATCCATCCGTCGTCGCCTGCGCGGCCCATCCCGACGCCGCCGCGGCCGCCTTCGCCACCGAGCGTCTGGGGGTCATTCTCTCGGCCTATACCGTCTATCTAGACATCTGGCTGTGCGGGCGCGACGGCACCGTTCTGGCCAATGGCCGCCCCGATCGCTACCCGGCCCTTCGGGGGCACGACGTCGCTCGGGAATCCTGGTTCCGCACGGCGATCGCGCAGCGTGGGAGCGATGCCTACGTGGCCGGTGAGGTTCGTGCCGAAAAGCTGCTCGACGGCGCGCCGGTCGCGACCTACGCGGCGCCGATCCACGACGGATCGGGCACGGGCTCCCCATGTGGCGTGCTTGCCATCCATTTCGACTGGGAGCGTCAAGCGCGGGCGATCGTCCAGGGCGTTCGCATCGGCGCCGAGGACCGGGCCCGCACCCGCGTACTGCTGGTCGATGCCACCCGGCGCATCCTCGCCGCCTCGGATGGGGGCGGCGTCCTCACGGATACGCTGGCCTTCGATCCCGGAACCCGCGAGAGCGGCACCGTTCGCGATGCCGCCGGCACCGTCACGGCCTTTCACCGCACGCCGGGCTACGAAACCTATCGCGGCCTCGGCTGGTACGGCGTGATCGTCCAGCGCAAGGCGTGAGCTTCCGCCCGGCTCACGATCCCTCCACCCTGACGAGGCCCACCTGAGCGAGGCTCACGGCGGGTTTGCCGGGAAGGAGAGGCGAGCGAACCCCTTACGCCGCCTTCTCGGTCGCGGTTCGCTTGGCCGCCGTCGTGCCCTTCCGCTTGCCGGTTCGACGCGGCGCGTCCGGTGCGGTCACCTCAGCGAGACGGCCGCGCAACAGGCCGAGCACCGCCGCTTCCTCGGGGCGAAGGGTATCGAGGCCGTTGCGCAATTCCCCCTCGACCGCGTCCTTGATCTGCAGGAGCAGCCCACCTTCGAGGTAGCAGCCGAGGATCTCGGGGTGGATGTAGCATTTGCGGCAGATGGTCGGGGTGTTGCCGAGCCGGGCCGCCACGCCCTCGATCGCCGCCCGCAGGTTCTTCTTGGCGCCGGCCTCGCTGTCGAAGGCCTCGAACTCGCGCAGGGCCAGAGCCGCCAGGACGGTCCCGGCCCAGGTCCGGAAATCCTTGGCGGTGAAATCCTCGCCCGTGATCTCGCGCAGATAGGCATTGACGTCGGACGAGGTGACGTCGCGACGCTCACCCGCGTCGTCGAGATACTGGAACAGCTCCTGCCCCGGCAGATCCTGGCACGCCTTGACGATGCGGGCGACACGACGGTCGCGCACCGAGACCGACCATTCCTTGCCGCTCTTGCCCTTAAAGCGGAAGCGCATCTCCGAACCCGCGATCTTCACGTGCGGATCGCGCAGGGTGGTGAGGCCGTAGCTCTTGTTGGATCGGGCATAATCGTCGTTGCCGACACGGATCAGCGTCGTCTCGAGCAGGTGAACGATGGTGGCCAGCACCTTCTCCCGCTTGAGGCCGCGCTGGCTCATATCGGCGTCGATCCGGGCGCGGATACCCGGTAACGCCTCGGCGAAGGCCATGATCCGATGGAACTTGGAGGCCTCCCGCGCCTCGCGAAAACGGGGATGATAGCGGTACTGCTTGCGCCCCTTCTCGTCGCGGCCCGTCGCCTGGATATGGCCGTTCGCATGCGGGCAGATCCAGACATCGGTATAGGCCGGCGGGATCGCGAGGCTCTTCAGACGTTCGATCTCCGCCGCGTCCCGGATCGGCGCGCCCTTGGTGTCCAGATAGCGGAACCCCTTGCCGCTGCGCTTGCGCCGCAGGCCCGGCCGGGTGTCGTCCACGTAGCGCAATCCCGCCTCGCGGGCGGCCTCGCGCGGCTCGGCCACTCCGGCCCCGCCCCCGTCCGACAGCATGGCGACCTCCCGCCTCATTCTATTCACGACTCTGCGACGTTGAACGAGAACGGGAAGACGGGGCGGCCTGTTCCGGGACGATGCGCAGCGTCCGCTCCTTGCCGGGGGATCGGCCGTGCTATGGCCAGCGGATGAGCGCATCGCATGCCCGCAGGACCCTCGTCTTCGTCGTCACGGAGGATTGGTTCTTCGCCTCGCACTTTCTGCCGATGGCCCGCGCGGCGATCGGCATGGGGCTGTCGGTCGCGGTGGTGACGCGGGTGCGCGAGCACCGCGCCGTGATCGAGGCGGAGGGCGTCCGGGTGGTGCCGCTGGAGGCCGAGCGCTCCAGCCTCAACCCGATGACGGCGGGCTACGCCGCGGGCCAGCTCTCCGGCATCCTCAAGGCCCTGAACGCCGACATCGTCCACTGCATCGCCCTGCGCGGCATCCTGGTCGGGGGAACGGCGGCGGCGATGGCCGGCATTCCCCGCCGGGTCTTCGCTCTGACCGGCCTCGGCCTGCTCGGTGCCCGTGAGGATGCCACCGGCCGCCTGTCGCGGCTCGCCCTCAAGGGCCTGATCCGGGGACCGTTGGCGAGCCGCCAGACCCGCTTCCTCCTGGAGAATCCGGACGACGCCCGCGCCCTCGGCCTCGATCCATCCGACACCGCGGTCACGATCGTCGGCGGCGCGGGCGTCGATCCCGACGCCTTCGCGCCCCGCCCGCTTCCGCCCCCCTCCCCGCTCAGGATCGCCATCGTGGCGCGGATGCTGTGGTCGAAGGGCATCGACGTGGCGGTGGAGGCGGTGCGCCGCGCCCGCGCCGGGGGCGCGGCGGTCGAACTCTCGCTCTACGGCGCGCCCGATCCGTCGAACCGCCGGGCGATTCCGGAAGACACCCTGCGCGGGTGGGCCGGCGACGGCGTGACCTGGCACGGGCCCACCCGCGACGTGGCCGGAGCGTTCGCGGCCCATCATGTCGGCTGCCTGCCCTCGCGCGGCGGCGAGGGCCTGCCGCGTACGCTCCTCGAAGCCGCCGCCTGCGGGCGCGCCCTGTTGACCAGCGACGTACCGGGCTGCCGCGCCCTGGTGCGAAACGGGGTCGAGGGTGTGCTGGTGCCGCCGGGTGACGTGGACGCCCTCGCGGCGGCGTTGACCCAGCTCGCCGCCGATCCGGATCGGGTGGCACGGATGGGCGCGGCGGCGCGGACGCGGATCCTGGAAGACGGCTACACCGAGGCGGCGGTCGCGGCCTCCGTCGCGACGATCTACGCGGAGCTTCTCGCATCGTGACGCCCGCCCGCGCCCCCCTCGCCTTCATCCGCTCCCACACCCGCCTGCGGCCGGTGCCGCACGCGCCGGAGATCGCGCTGCATGTCGCCGACGAGGCGACGGCGCTCTGGCAGAAGACGGAGGAGGAGTTGGAGGCGATCGGCCTGCCGCCGCCCTTCTGGGCCTTCGCCTGGGCCGGCGGGCAGGCGCTGGCCCGCTACATCCTCGACCATCCGGAGACGGTGGCGGGGCGATCCGTCACCGATTTCGCCTCCGGATCGGGTCTCGTCGCCATCGCGGCCGCCAAGGCCGGCGCCGCACGGGTGCTGGCGAGCGATCTCGACGCCTTCGCGCTCCACGCCATCCCCCTCAACGCCGCCGTCAACGGCGTCGCCGACCGGATCGCGACGACCGGCGCGGACCTGATCGGGAGCGATGCCGAGTGCGTGCTGGCGGCGGACGTCTTTTATGAACGCGACCTCGGCCAAGCGGTCGGGGATTGGCTAGCAAGGCTACACGCGGCCGGTCGCACTGTTCTCATCGGCGATCCGGGCCGTTCCTACTTGCCGCGAGAGCGGCTGGTACCACTCGCGACCTATGAAGTCCCGGTCACACGCGATCTCGAAGACGCCGAGATCAAGAAATCGTGCGTTTGGACTTTTCGCTAGAGCGCGCAACCCCATCCTGAAAACGCCGAACTTGGTGTTCAGTCAGCATTCAAGCCGCGCGATTTCAATGCGGTAACGACCCGACGCGGATGCGCGCCGGGCAGGAGATGCGTCCATGTCCTGGTCGTCCCGTATCCTCGCAGCCCTGCTCTGTGTGGTGATTGGCCTTGCGCCGGGGCTGTCGGCCTCGGCCCAGGACACCGCGCGAAGCCAGAAGCGCATCGCCCTCGTGATCGGCAACGCGGCCTACGAGGCCGGTGCCCTCGCCACCCCCGCCAACGATGCCGGCCTCGTGGCGCAGACGCTGCAGGCCGCGGGCTTCGACGTGGTGGGTGCCCGCGACCTCGACGAGGATTCCCTGCGCAAGGCCCTGCGCGACTTCACCGATAAGGCGCAGAGTTCCGGTCCCGACACGGTCGCCTTCGTCTACCTCGCGGGCTACGGCCTCCAACTCGCGGGCGAGAACTACTTCGTGCCGGTCGATGCCCGCATCCCGGCCGCCGCCGACGTGCCGTCCCGGGCGCTGCGCCTGTCCGACTATACCCGCCAGCTCGCCGCCCTGCCGCTCGCCGCCCGCTTCGTTGTGCTGGACGGGGCGCGCAACGCCCCCTTCGCCCGGACCGGCGACCCCCTCGCGGGCGGCCTCGCCCTGACCGAGGCAGAGCCCGGCTCGCTCATCGCCTTCAATGCCAGCCCCGGCACGGTCGGCCCGGACGAGAAGGGTCCCTACGGCGCCTACGCCACGGCCCTCGTCGAGATGATCCGTGAGGGCGGCCTCGCCCCGGCTCAGGTGTTCGATCGGGTGCGCCTGCGCGTGGACGAGACCACCAAGGGTGCCGAAGTGCCCTGGCACTCCTCTCGGATCGACGCACGCTTCTCCTTCTTCGAGCGTGCGGCGGATGCGCCCGCGATCGGTCGGCCCGAGGAAGTGGCGTCCCTGCGCGCGCGTCCGCTTCGGGAGATCGGCGCCCGCGATGCCTACGCGGTCTGCCTGCAGCGCGACTCGATCGACGGCTACCAGGAATTCGTCCAGGCTTATCCCCGCGACGACATGGCCAAGCGCGTGCGCGCCCTCATCGCCGCCCGCCGCGAGGCGGTGACGTGGCGCCGCACCTGGATGGCCGACAGCCGGGACGCCTACTGGTCCTATCTCGACCGGTACCCGCGCGGACCGCACGCCTGGGACGCGCGCCGCCGCCTGCGCCAACTCTCGGCCGCGCTCGAACCGCCGCCGCGCTTCGTGGCGATCAGCTACGACGTTCCGCCGCCCCCGCCGGAGGAGATCGTCTATGTCGAGCGCCCGGCGCTCTATCTGGATGATCCGATCTACGCGTTCGCGCCGCCGCCGCCACCGCCGCCGATCTTCCTGCCGCCGCCGCCGGCCTACATCGTCGAACTCGCGCCGCCGCCGCCGCCGGTGGCCTATTACGCCTTGCCGACGCCGCTCTTCGTGCCCGTGCCGACCTATGTCAGCGCGCCGACCTATGTCGAGCCGCCGCCGAACAACGTCATCTATCAGAACATCCACAACGTCACGGTCATCAACACCATCAACGAGCGGAACATCGCCATTTCCCGCGATCCCGGCTCCGCACCGGCCGTCTCGCCGGGGCTCGCTGCCGGGGCGGGGGCGGTGGCCGGCGCCGCGATCGGTGCGGCGGCGGCCCGCGTGGCTCTGCCCCCGGCGGTGGCACAGAAAGCGGCCCTGCGCAGCCCGCCGACGAATTCGGCCCCGGGAACGCCGGGCTCGTTCGGCACTGCGCAGTCCGGCAACCCGCAACCGGGAACCGCACAGCCCAACACCGCTCAGCCGGGGCGCTCGGGGCCGTTGCCGGGCTCCGTCCCAGGCCAAGTGGCGCCGCAGCAGGCGGGCCAGCCCCAGCCCGTGCCGCCGCAAGCCAGCCGCCCCGGTGTGGCGCAGCCGAACGCGGTACAGAGCCAGCCCGGCCAGCCGAATACGCCCCTGGGCGTTGCCGGTCGCAACCCGCCGGCCCAGGCCCTTCCGGGAGCGAACGGCCAGCCGCTCCCGGCGCAGCCCGGCCGTCCGGGCGTCGCCCAGCCGGCCACCCCGAGTCAGCCCAGCGCCCCGGCCACCAATCAGCCGGCTCCGCAGCAGGCGGGCCGTCCTCTGCCCGGCGCGAACGGGCAGCCGCTGCCCCCGCAGCAGGCCGCACGTCCTGCGACGGGACAGCCGCTTCCGGCCCGCCCGGACGCCGCGCCCGGACGGGCCCAACCGGGCCAGCCCTTGCCCGGCGCGAACGGACAGCCGCTGCCGCCGCAGCAGGCCGGGCGCCAAGCCCCCCCCGGCAGTCCGACGGCCAGCCCCGCCGGCCGGCCGCAAGGTGTCAGCCCGCAGGGTGCCGAGGCACCCGACCGGCCCGCGCCCCAGCAGGCCGGCAGGCCAGGCCCTGCACCGGCCGGCCTCGCTCAGCCCAACGCTTCCCAGCCGAGCGCCGCCCAGCAGCGGCAGGATGCGGCCGCCCAGCGCCGTCAGCAGATCCAGGATCAGCAAGCCCAGGCCGCGCAGCAGCGTCAGCAGCAGGCGGATCAGGCCCGGCAGGCGGCCGCTCAACGCCAGCAGCAACAGGCGGATCAAGCCCGGCAGGCGGCGGCTCAGCGCCAGCAGCAGCAGGCGGATCAAGCCCGGCAGGCGGCAGCCCAGCGTCAGCAGCAACAGGCGGATCAAGCCCGGCAGGCAGCCGCCCAGCGTCAGCAGCAACAGGCGGATCAAGCCCGGCAGGCAGCCGCCCAGCGTCAGCAGCAGATGCAAGCGCAGCAGGCAGCCGCCCAGCGCCAACAGATGCAAGCGCAGCAGGCCGCCCAGCGTCAGCAGATGCAGGCGCAGCAGGCTGCAGCTCAACGTCAGCAACAGATGCAGGCGCAGCAAGCGGCGCAACAGGCGGCGCGCCAGCAGCAGCAGATGATGCAGCGCCAACAGGCCATGCCGCGTCCGGGCCCGCCTCCGGGCGGGAATGGCGGGGGACATGGCTGCCCGCCCGGCGTGCCCTGTCGCTAGGGAAACGGCCCGTTCGATCGTCGAAGGCGTTCGGACGGGCTGAGGCGGAATCGACCGGGAGCGTCGCTCGAACCCGCCGCCCAGGAGAGGTTTCGCCTGTGGGCGCGGCGTTCGCGACGATCAACGCGCATCCGAATCGAGCAAACCGCAGCGCAGTCTCCCGGATCGTCGGAAATCGCGCCCTTGCGATCCCGAGATGGATCGCGCATGCGCCCGATACGGATGGTTCGGGCCCGCGCAGAAACAGATGCTCGACAGATTGCTCCATGCCGGCGCGAGCATCGCCCTGCTCCTCGCAGTAGCGTTCGCGTTCTCCCTGAACCGGCGGGCGGTCCGGCCACGGGTCGTGCTGGCGGCACTCGCGCTTCAGGTCGGGATCGGAGCGCTGATCCTGTTCGTGCCGGCCGGGCGGGCGGGCCTCGAGCGCGTTGCCGGACTCGTCACGACGATCCTGTCCTTCGGCGACAAGGGCACCGCCTTCCTGTTCGGCGGCCTCGTCGAGCCGCGGATGTTCGAGCTGTTCGGGGGCTCGGGGTTCATCCTGGCGCTGCGGGTCCTCCCGCAGATCCTCTACGTCTCGGCGCTGATCGGCGTGCTCTACCATCTCGGGCTGATGCAGCGCCTCGCGCGCGTCCTCGGCGCGGGATTGCGGCGCCTGCTCGGTACGTCCTCGATCGAGTCGTTCTCGGCGGTCATCACCATCTTCATCGGCCAGAGCGAGATCGCGGTCGCCCTTCGGCCGTTCCTGACGCTTCTCACGAGCGCGGAGCTCTTCGCCGTGATGACAAGCGGGGCCGCCTCCACCGCCGGCTCGATCCTGGCCGGTTACGCCGCCCTCGGCGTCCCCATGGAGTACCTGCTGGCGGCCTCGTTCATGGCGATTCCCGGCGGGCTCCTTTACGCCAAGATCCTGTTCCCCTCCGAGGAACCGTCCCGCGTTCTGACGACGCGCGTCGAGTTCGGCGAAGCACGGGCGGCCAACCTGATCGAGGCCGCCGCGGACGGCACCCAGAAGGGCCTCGGCGTGGCGGTCGCGGTCGGGGCCATGCTGATCGCCTTCGTCGGGCTGATCGCCCTGCTCAACGCCCTGATCGGATGGATCGGCGGGCTTGCCGGCTTTCCCGACACGTCGATCGAGGGCATCCTCGGATGGCTGCTCTCCCCCCTGGCCTGGCTGCTCGGGGCGCCGTGGGAGCAGGCGCGCCTCGTCGGCGGTGCCATCGGCCAGAAGATCGCCTTCAACGAGTTCCTGGCCTACGCCACCCTCTCGCCGACCCTGAAGGCCGGCACGCTCGATCCGCGTACGGCGGCGATCGTGTGCTTCGCCCTGTGCGGCTTCGCCAACCTGACCTCGGTGGCGATCCAGCTCGCGAGTTTCACGAGCCTCGTGCCCGAACGCCGGGCCGAGATCGCCCGCCTCGGCCTGCGCGCGATCCTGGCCGGCACGCTCGCCAACCTCACGAGCGCGGCCATCGCCGGCCTTTTCATCGCGACCTGACGTTTTCCCTTCGCATCGCCATATGGCGGGCATGGATGGAGCGGGAGACGGAACCATGACGGTCACGGCGCAGGCGGTCACCGCGAAGGATTGGGACGCGCGGGTCGATCGCGCCTGTGCCAAGCTGCCGGAGCGCGGCCAACGGATCGTCGCATGGCTGCGGGAGCCCGCCCGCTTTCCCGTTCGGGTCGTGGCCGCGATTCTGCTGATCCTGGGCGGCATCTTCTCGATCCTGCCCGTGCTCGGCCTGTGGATGCTGCCCCTCGGCCTCGCTTTGCTGGCGCAGGACGTGCCGGCGCTCAAGGTGCCGATGGAGAAGACCGCCCTCTGGATCGAGCGGCAATGGCGGCGCCTGAAAGACCGGTTCAAGAAGGATGGGACTGGAACGGACCGCCGCGACTGATGATCCACCTCGTCTCCTTGATCGAGAGCGACAGCGTCAATTCGAGTGGTCCCAAGCCTTTCGGCGGCGGCGGCACCTTGAGCCCGACCGGGACGATCCGGAGGCCTAGATCGTCCACGGGCCGAAGCCCGGAGGACCGATCGATCTCCGATTTCGACACGGTGCCGTCTCGCTCGACCGTGTAGCGCATTTGGATCCATTGCCGGGCGAATGTGGAGACGGGAAGCCCGTCGATCCGGCGGCGAAAGAAGAGGTCGAGCTCACGCTGGTAGGCCGCCATTTCCGCCGGCATGACGGCCGGCCGCGCGTGGAATCGCAGGGGCACCGTGACGGTGAGTTTCGGAAGCACCGCGGCCGGGAGGGGCGGGAGCTTCAGCCCGACCGGAACGATCGTCAGAGCGACGCGGTCGGTCATCTTGTGGCCCGACGACGCCTGGATTTCCGATCGCGTCACCACGCCATCCCGCCCGATCGTGAAACGAACCGCGACCATTCCGGCCGGCGGGCGATGCCGGAGATTTTCCAACCGCTCCATGAGGATCGGGAGGATCGCTTCCCGATAGGCCCGTAGGCCCTCCTGATCGTTCGCCTCGTTGGCGCGTGCCGCGGACAGGCTGACGAGGCCGAGGAGCAACAGACCCAGCACCCAGATCGCACGCCGCACCATTCCCGCACGCTCCCGTCGTCGCGCTCAAGCTTGTAGGCGGCATCTTCGTCCTTCAACGAAAAATTGCAACATTTGTTATGAATCACTTCGCGTCCGGTTGCGGCATCGCGTTCACCGCCTGTCGCACCGCCTTGACAGTCAATGCCGGGCGGTCGACCCATCGCAGCCGTGAAGTCGGTCGAGAACGCGTTCTTCGGAGACGAGTGGTGAACCCGGTGCGTCTGTCCCTCCGCCGCCTGGCGGTCGCCATCCTGCTCACGGGGGCGGCGACGGTGACCTCCACCCCGCCCGTTCGCGCTCAGGCGGTCCAGGCCCAGGACGCCGTATTCCCACCGAGCTCCCGTTTCGGGTTCTCGGCGCCCGCGGGGATGACGGCCTCGAAGCGCTTCACTGGGTTCGAGCGTCGGGGCGGCGGCGCCGTCGTCTCGGTGGTCGAGTTGCCCGGCCCGGCCTACGAGGAGATGAAGCAGAGCTTCACCGACGAGACCCTGAAGACGCAGGGACTCGTCGTGCGCAGTCGCGAGCCGGTGACGCTCGCCGATGGTCTTGAGGGCGTGCTGTTCACCGGCGAGGCCACCGCCGCCGAGGGCATCCCCGCCGTCAACAAATGGCTCCTGATCGTCGGCGGCGGCGACGTCACCGGCCTCATCATCGCTCAGGTCGCGGTGGGCACCGAGAGCGATGAGAACATCCGGGCAATGCTCACCAGCGTGAAGCTGCGCCCCGCGCTCAGCCTCGACGAGCAGGTCGCCGCCCTGCCCTTCCGCATCGGCGATCCGGCGGGCTTCCGGCCGGTTCGGGCACTCGCCGGCAACTCGGTGCTCATGACGCTCGGCCCCCGCGACCAGATCTCCGCCATCGAGCAGCCGATCCTCGTGATCGCCCAGGCGACGCAGGCGCCGACGCCGCAGGAGCAGCGCGACGGCCTCGCCCGTCAGGCCCTGTTCGCCAACCAGACCATGAAGGACTTCCAGATCGAGCGCTCGCAGAGCTACCGCCAGAACGGCGTCGACTGGCACGAGATCGTGGCCCGCGCCGTCGACGTCCCGACGAGCACGCCGGTGGTCGTCGCCCAGACGATCCGCTTTAACCCGGACGGCTACATCCGCGCCGTCGGCGTCACCCGCGCCGAGCAGCGCTCCGACGTGCTGCCGCTGTTTCGGCAGGTGGTGGACAGCCTGCAGATGAAGTGAGGGTCAGGCGGGCGCCCTCACCCCCCGATCCCCCGCTCCTTCAGGCTCACCCCGATCTCCTCCAGCACCGCCGGATCCTCGATAGTCGGCGGCATGGCGAAATCCTCGCCGTCGGCGATGCGCTTCATCGTGGCGCGCAGGATCTTGCCCGAGCGCGTCTTGGGCAGGCGCCCGACGGTCAGGGCGAGGCGGAACGCCGCCACGGGGCCGATCTCGTCGCGCACCTTGGCGACGAGTTCCCGCTCGATGGTCTCCGGCGCCTTGTCGACCCCGGACTTGAGCACGACGAAGCCGCAGGGCGCCTCGCCCTTGAGGGCATCGCGGATGCCGATGACGGCGCATTCGGCCACGTCCGGGTGCGAGGCCAGCACCGCCTCCATGCCCCCGGTGGAGAGGCGATGGCCGGCGACGTTGATGATGTCGTCGGTGCGCCCCAGGACCGTGACGTAGCCGTCCGCATCGACCACGCCGGCATCCGAGGTGTCGTAATAGCCGGGGAAGGTGGTGAGGTAGCTCTGCTGGAAACGCGCATCGGCGTTCCACAGGGTCGGCAGGCAGCTCGGCGGCAGCGGCAGCTTGAGGGCGATGGTGCCCATCGTGCCCGTCGGCACCGGCTTTCCGGCCTCGTCGAGGACGTGGAGATCGTAGCCCGGCATGGGCTTGGCCGTGGAGCCGTGCTTCACGGGGAGCGGCTCGACACCGAGCGGATTGCCGGCGATGGCCCAGCCGGTCTCGGTCTGCCACCAATGGTCGATCACCGGCTTGCCGAGCGCCCGCTCGGCCCAGGCGACGGAATCCGGGTCGGCCCGCTCGCCGGCCAGGAACAGGGCGCGCAGGCGCGACAGGTCGTAATCGGCGAGCTTCTCGGCGCGCGGATCTTCCTTCTTGATGGCGCGCAGGGCCGTGGGAGCGGTGAACAGCGTCGCGACGCCGTGCTCGGCCGCGACCCGCCAGAAGGCGCCGGCATCCGGCGTGCCGACCGGCTTGCCCTCGTAGAGCACCGTCGTGCAGCCGTGCAGCAGCGGCGCGTAGACGATGTAGGAATGGCCCACCACCCAGCCGATGTCGGAGGCGCAGAAATACACCTCGCCGGGCGCCACGTCGTAGAGATGAGTCATCGACCAGGTCAGCGCGACGCAGTAGCCGCCGGAATCGCGCACCACGCCCTTCGGCCGCCCGGTCGTGCCCGAGGTATAGAGGATGTAGAGCGGATCCGTCGCCGCGACCGGCACCGGATCGGCCCGCCGCCCGTCGCGCTTGGCCTGCTCGACGCTGTCCGCCCAATCGCGATCGCGGCCTTCCGTCATCGCGGCGACGGCCTGGGGCCGCTGCAGGACGAGGCAGGCATCCGGCTTGTGGGCGGATCGGGCGATGGCGGCATCCAGCAGCGGCTTGTAGGCGACGATGCGGGACGGCTCGATGCCGCAGGAGGCCGCCAGGATCACCTTCGGCGCCGCATCCTCGATGCGCGCAGCGAGTTCGTTGGCGGCGAAGCCACCGAACACCACCGAGTGGATCGCCCCGAGCCGGGCACAGGCGAGCATGCCGAACAGGGCCTCGGGCACCATCGGCATGTAGATGACGACCCGGTCGCCCCGGCCGACCCCGAGATCGGCCAGCAAGCCGGCCAGGACCGCCACCTCGTCCCTCAGTTCGGCGTAGGTGATGGTCCGCCGGGTGCCGGTGACCGGTGAATCGTGGATGATGGCCGGCTGATCGGCGCGGCCGCCCTCGGCGTGGCGATCGACGGCGTTGCGGCAGACGTTGAGGCGGGCCTCCGGGAACCAGCGGCCATAGGCGCCCTGACCGGCATCGAAGGCGCGTGTTGGCGCGACGTCCCAATCGATCGCCCTGGCGGCCTCGAGCCAGAAGCCTTCGCGATCGTTCAACGACGCGGCGTGGAGATCGGCGTAGAGGCGCGGGGCCTGGGTCACGGGAACGTCTGACATGGGGCGTCTCGGGGCTTCCTCGATGGCCCGGTTCGGTCCGGGCTCGTCGGCGGCGATGATAGCGCGGATTTGCACGCCGCACCCCGAAAACGAAAGCCGCCGCGCTGGTTGCCCAGGCGGCGGAGAACGCGATCGACCAAAAGAAAAGGCCCGGCGGCGTTTGCCGCGGGCCCCGGGGGCTGCGCCTAGTGCAGTGTCTCGCTGGATTGCAGGCGCTGAATTTCGTCCTTGAGCTGCAGTTTCTTACGCTTGAGTTCGGCGATCCGAAGGTCGTTGGTGGAAGGTGACTGGATCGCGTCGTGGAGCTCGCGCTCAAGGGCGTCGTGCTTGGCGGCGAGCTGGCTCAAATGCGTCTGCAAGGACATGAGGTGTAGCTCCTCTATCGTTTCCGACTCGGGCAGACTGACACGGATTCGCGGCCCTGTCGAAGCCATTCGGCGGCAAAATGGATGCGGCTCTAACAAGCTGATTTCAAATTTCGCGGTCTTGGCGAAACGTTCTTTCCCGCCGTCATCCCCGCTCGAATCGGGCGTACCAAGCCTGCCGCCTTGCCCCGCCGGAAGGCTTGGCGCATGGTCGCGCCGGTCGGTGCGATGGCGTGTTTCGAGCGATGATGGCGGACGAGGTTGCCAACGATGTGAGCCCGGATCCGGCGGGCGAACTCACCCGTCTGCGCGAGGAGCACCGGGATCTCGACGAGGCCATCGAGGCGCTCAAGCTCAGCGTGGCGGGCGATCAGCTCCAGATCCAGCGGCTGAAGAAGCGCAAGCTCGTGCTGCGCGACCGGATCTCTCATCTCGAAGATCAGATGACGCCCGACATCATCGCCTGAGGCCGGGCGCCCGCGCGGTTCGGTTATTTCGCCAGATAGGCCGTGACGCTGGAGACGCGGGTGCCGACCATGCGGACGGCCTTGCGCAGACGCTCGTCGGAGACCTGCAGCAGATCGGCCCAGTGACGGCGGCTGGCGGTGTCGTGGATGTCGATGTGGGACGGGGTGCGGGCGCGCGTGGTCGGGTCCTGAACGGACATCGGAAGGCTCGCTGATGTGAAGGAAGGCCGAAAAGGCCGTTTCGCTCACAACGCGGAGGAGTGGTTTCGGCTCCGGACGATCCGCACGATCTGCAGCTTTTTCTTAAGGTATCCGCGGCTTGGCGGCCGCGCGGGTCCGGCCGCGCTTGCGGCCCTGCGCGCACGCCTGTTATGCGACCCGCTTCGCGGGCCGGGCCCGCCCCTCGGTCAGAGCGGATCAGGACGACGATGGCGGGATCTCCCCCGATCGCGATCATCATGGGAAGCCAGTCGGACTGGGCGACCATGCGGCATGCCGCCGAGACGCTCGACGCGCTCGGGCTCGTCTACGACGCGCGCATCGTCTCGGCCCATCGCACCCCCGATCGGCTCGTCGCCTTCGCCAAGGGGGCGCGGGAGGCCGGCTTCAAGGTGGTGATCGCGGGCGCGGGCGGTGCGGCGCATCTGCCGGGCATGGCCGCGGCGATGACCCCGCTGCCGGTCTTCGGCGTCCCGGTGGAATCGAAGGCGCTTTCGGGGCAGGACAGCTTGCTCTCGATCGTGCAGATGCCGGCGGGCATCCCCGTCGGCACGCTCGCCATCGGACGGGCCGGCGCCGTCAACGCGGCCCTGCTCGCCGCCGCGGTGCTGGCGCTGACCGATCCCGATCTCGCGGCCCGTCTCGATGCGTGGCGCGCGCGGCAGAGCGAATCCGTGGCCGAGCGGCCGGACACTACCCAACCCTGACAGATTCTCAGATCGCGATGACCCTCTCCACGCCTCAGCAGGTTCGGCCCGGCGCCACCCTCGGCATCGTCGGCGGCGGCCAGCTCGGCCGCATGATCGCGCTCGCGGCGGCGAATTACGGCCTCAAGGTCCATGTCTACGCCCCCGACGCCGACAGCCCGGCCTTCGATGTGGCCGCGGCCCATACGGTCGCGCCCTACGAGGACGAGACCGCCCTCGCGGCCTTCGCGGATGCTTGCGACGTCGTCACCTACGAGTTCGAGAACATCCCGCACGCGACCGCCGCGGTCCTCTCCGAGCACGCCACCGTACGTCCGAGCGCGCGGGCGTTGCTGACCACGCAGGACCGGCTGGTCGAGAAGGATTTCGTCAACGGTCTCGGCATCCCGACGGCGCCTTACCGGGCGGTCGAGACCGCGGCCGAACTCGATGCGGCTCTGGCCGATCTTGGGCGCCCGGCAATCCTGAAGACGCGTCGGTTCGGCTACGACGGCAAGGGCCAGCGCAGCATCCGCGCGGGTGACGATGCGGCCGCGATCCTGGCCGGCTTCAACGGCGTGCCCTGCATCCTGGAGGGCTTCGTCCCATTCCTGCGGGAGATCTCGGTGGTAGCGGCCCGCGGGCCCGACGGCGCCTTCGCGGCCTACGAACCCTGCGCCAACGAGCACCGCGACCATATCCTGGCGCTCACCCGCGTGCCCGCCCCCGGCCTCGACGCGGCGACCGGCGCGGCGGCGATCGACATCGCCCGGGCCATCGCCGAGGCGCTCGATTACGTCGGCGTCCTCGCCGTGGAGCTGTTCGAGGTGGAGGGCCCGGCGGGCGCGTCCCGCCTCGTCGTCAACGAGATCGCACCGCGGGTGCACAATTCCGGACATTGGACCACGGAAGGCGCCCTGACCTCGCAATTCGCCCAGGCGGTCCGCGCGGTCTGCGGCTGGCCCCTGGGCGACACCGCCCGCACCGGCGGCATGGCGGTCGAGATGGAGAACCTGATCGGCGATGCCGCCGACCGCTGGCCCGCGCTGCTGGGCGAGCCCGGCGCGCATCTCCACCTCTACGGCAAGGCCGAGGCCCGGCCCGGCCGCAAGATGGGCCATGTCACACGGTTGGTTCCGCCGCAGACCGAGGGCTAGGATCAGCCCGTAAGGTTGGTACCGGCTTTCGAAGAAAGCCGCCGCGATACAGAAGCTGAGCGGATCGCGCTGGATCCGAAATCCTGGGCGACCTGTCAGGCTCCGCTCTCGTTGCCAACCGACGTCTGCGCGTCCCGCAATTCGGCCACCAGCCGCACGAGCTGGGGTTCGCGGAACGGCTTCTGCAGCAGCGGCACGCCGGAGAATTGCTCCGGCACGGCGGCCGCATCGTAGCCGGTCGCGAAGAGATAGGGCACGCCGCGGGCATCGAGCGCTTCGGCCAACCGGTAGGCCGTCTCCCCGCGCAGACCGATATCGATGACGGCCGCGTCGAGCGGCTGGGCGAGCCCCGTCTCCATCACCTCGGGCAATTGCCCGAATGGGCCGACCACGGCCCCTCCGGCCCGCTCGATGACCCTCTGTGTTTCATGGGCGGTGAAATACTCGTCCTCCACCAGGAGGATGCGGAGGCCCGCCAGAGGGTATTGCGACGCCATTACCAAGACTCGTTCAACGATGCGGCCCAAATGGCCGCTGAGGAGACCCGAACGCCATGCGTTGCATCGTCACGGTATCGTGATGAGATGGGGCTCACAACGATGCCGTGACGGTCGCCCAAGATCGGGTCGAGAATTCCGGCACTCGGCGATAGGCCTTCATCGTAAAGCCTGTCGCGCATCGGCAACAGCCGACGAAAGTCCAACCTGAGCAGAACCTCTCCTTCGCGGCCGCCAAGGAGGGGCCACACCTTCGCCACATCGCAGCGCTTGAGCAGCGGGATCGGGCGTCGTTCTCGCGGACCTTAAGCGCCCGTTCACCGTGTTGCGGCAGCGTGTGCCCGACGCGAGGCGAACAGGTCCGCCGGGGCCGGCATCCGCGGCGGCGACGCGGGGGAGATACGGGAATGATCGGGATGACGCTGCAGGGGCCGAAGGCGAGGCTGGTCGGCGCCGTCGCACTGACGGCCGCGGCGCTCGCCGGCTGCGAAACCTACGGCACTGCGACCGCGCCGCGCCAGTTCGCGGTGGTCGAGGCCGACACGACGGGGGCCACCAACGTCAACATTGCCTCGCTGTCGGACGTGATCTCCCGCAATCCGTCGGATGCCGGTGCCTACAACACCCGCGGGGCCGCCTATGCCCGCTCAGGCCAGTTCGGCGAGGCGATCACCGATTTCTCGAAGTCGATCCAGCTCGACCCGAACTCGGCCTCGGCCTACAACAACCGCGCCCTGGCCTATCGCCAGACCGGCCGCACCGATGCGGCCATGCAGGACTTCTCGAAGGCCATCGCCAACGATCCGAACTTCTCCGCCGCCTATATCGGCCGTGCGAACCTGGAGCGGGCACAGGGCGATCTCGACGGCGCCTTGAACGACCTCAACGTCGCGATCCGCCTGGCCCCCGAATCGGCGGAAGCCTATCACGCCCGCGGTCTCGTGCGGCAGAAGCAGGGTCACAACCCGGAGGCGGTGGGCGACTTCGCCGCCGCCATCGATCGCAATCCCTTCGTCGCGGCCCCCTACGCCGCCCGAGGGCAGAGCCTGATCGCCATGAACCAGTACGACAAGGCGATCGAGGACTTCAACGCGGCGCTCAACGTCAACTCGAAGGATTCCGCGTCCTGGGCCTATCGCGGCCTCGCCTACGAGAAGACGAACCGTCGCAAGGAAGCGACCGAGAGCTATCAGCAGGCAGCCCGCCTCGATCCCAGCAATGCCATGGCCAAGCAGGGGATCGGCCGCACGCAGGGCGGCGGCGGCTTGTTCTGAGAAGTTCGAAGCGAGGACGAACCGGGTCTCATACCGCGAAGTTTCCCTGGCGAGGGTCTCGTCTCCGCTGCCGTCCGGCACGGAGACGAGCAAGACGCCGAGGGAACGTGATGATGCCACGATCCGAATTGCTTGCAGGGCGGAGCGTCCTCGTCGTCGAAGACGAATACTTCATCGCCGACGACATGCGGCGCATCTTCGAAGAGGGCGGTGCGACGGTGATCGGCCCGGTCGGCAGCGTCGGCGACGCGCTCAAAGTCATCGCCGATACGCCGAAGATCGACGGGGCGGTGCTCGACATCAACCTGCGCGAGATCATGGTCTTCCCGGTCGCCGATGCCTTGAGGCAACGCGGCGTCCCCTTCGTCTTCGCCACCGGTTACGAGCAGGCCGCGATCCCGCCGCACCTGCGCGACGCGGTTCATTGCGAGAAGCCGGTCGAGGCCGCCCGCATCGCCGAGATGCTGTTCGGCCGTTCGGCTCGCTGAGCGTGCGAGCGTCGTCCCGTCAGACCGGGGGAGACGCCTCCGGGCGGCGATGCTCGCTGGCGATGCGCCGGACCGTGCCGGTGTTCGAGCGATAGATCACCGTCTCGGTCTCGATCCGACCCGGGCGGAAGCGTACGCCGCACAACAGCGCTCCCGTGGTCACGCCGGTCGCCGCGACGATTACGTCGCCGCGGGCCATGTCGTGCATGTCGTATTTCCGGGTCGGATCGGTGATGCCCATCTTGGCCGCCCGCGACCGCTTGTCGGCGGAATCGAGGATCAGCCGGCCCTGCATCTGGCCGCCGATGCAGCGGAGCGCCGAAGCCGCGATCACGCCCTCGGGCGCGGCACCGCTGCCCATATAGATGTCGACACCGGTCTCGTCCGGCTTGGTGCAATGGATGATCGCGGCGATGTCGCCGTCCGAGATCAGCCGAATGCCGGCACCCGTGGCGCGAATTGCGGCGATCAGGTCCATATGCCGGGGCCGGTCGAGGATGATCGCGGTGATGCCGGACGGATCGACCCCCTTGGCACGGGCCAGCGAGGCGATGTTCTGGGCCGGGCTCCAATCGAGATCGACCGTGCCGGGGGGATAGCCCGGCCCGATGGCAATCTTCTGCATGTAGACGTCGGGAGCGGCCAGGAGGCTGCCGCGCTCGGCCACGGCCATCACGGCGATGGCACCCGGCATGTCCTTGGCGCAGAGGGTCGTGCCTTCCAACGGATCGACGGCGATATCGACCGCCGGGCCCGTGCCGTTGCCGACGCGCTCGCCGATGAAGAGCATCGGTGCCTCGTCGCGCTCGCCCTCACCGATCACCACGGTGCCCTCGACCGCGAGCACCATCAGTTCGGCCCGCATGGCATCGACGGCGGCTTGGTCGGCCTCCTTCTCGCGACCATGGCCGCGCAGCCGCGCCGCCGCGATGGCGGCGGCCTCGGTGACGCGCACCAATTCGAGGGTCAGACCCCGCGCCGTGGGATCGCTGAAGATTCCGGTATCGGCCGCCGACATCGCCCTGATCCCCTCGTCCCGGAAAGCCCGGCCGTCGCCGCCGCTGCCAGAACCGCCTACATGCACGGGAGTTCATGCAGCAACCGTCGACAGTCGAAAAGCCCGGCAAAATCCTGCCGGCACGGCATCCCCGTTATTCGCGTTCGATGCGGATCAATTGGGGCGCTTCCGCGAGCAGCCCGTCCCGGTCGATGGCGGCCAGCGCCTCGCGCACGGTCCCCTCGGTGGCCGCGTAGGTGATGAGGACCAGCGGCACCGGCTGGCCGGAACGACCCTGCGGATCGGTCGAGGCGGCCTTGGCGGATCGGCGCTGGACGATGCTCTCGATGGAGATCCCGGCCTCCGCCATGCGGGTCGCCACGCCCGCAGCGACGCCGGTGCGATCGTGAACGGTGAGGCGGATGTAGTAGCCGCCTTCGTGACGCTGCATCTCGACCCGGCGGGGCGCCGCCAGCCCGGCGACCGGGCGGCCGAAGGTCGGGCGCCGCACGCCCGCGGCGATGTCGGCGATGTCGGCGACGACCGCCGAGGCCGTGGCGTTCCCGCCAGCGCCGGGGCCGATCAGGGTCAGTTCACCGACCGCATCGGCATCGACCGTCACGGCGTTGGTGACCCCCATGACCTGGGCGATGGCCGAGGCCTTGGCCACCATGGTCGGGTGGACGCGCTGCTCGATGCCCGCCTCGGTCGCCTGGGCGACACCGAGGAGCTTGATGCGGTAGCCGAGTTCGTCGGCCATGGTGAGATCGAGCGGCTTGACGCCGGAAATGCCCTCGACGGACACGCCGTCCGCGTCGATCTCGACCCCGAAGGCGAGGCTCGTGAGGATCGCGAGCTTGTGGGCGGTGTCGAAGCCCTCGACATCGAAGGTCGGATCGGCCTCCGCATAGCCGAGCGCCTGCGCGTCCTTGAGGCAGGCCTCGAAGGTCAGCCCCTCCGCCTCCATTCGGCTGAGGATGTAGTTGCAGGTTCCGTTGAGGATTCCGTAGACGCGGCTGACGGCATTGCCGGCCAGGCCCTCGCGGATCGCCTTGATGATCGGGATGCCGCCGGCCACCGACGCTTCGTAGGCCAGCGCCACGCCCTTCTCCTCGGCCGCGTTGGCCAAAGCCGCGCCGTGGCGGGCGAGCAGCGCCTTGTTGGCGGTGACCACGTGCTTGCCGGCGGCGATGGCCGCCTCCACCGCATCCTTGGCCGGACCGTCCGCACCGCCGATCAACTCGACGAAGACGTCGATCTCCTCGGAGCGGGCCAAGGCCACCGGATCGTCGAACCAAGCGAAGCCGGACAGGTCGAGGCCGCGGTCGCGGCTCCTGTCGCGGGCCGAGATGGCGGTGACGGCGACCGTGCGGCCGGAGGCGGACAGCGCCTCGGCGCGACGCGCCACCATGCCCAACACGGCGGCGCCGACGGTGCCGAGACCGGCAATGCCGAGGCGAAGGGTCTGGGTCATGGGCGTGCCGTCTCGATTGTTCGGATGCGCGGCCCGGGCGGCGGTGGCTTTTCCCGGAGCCTCGAAGGGAGGCCGGCGAGAGGCGCGACGGCGCGTCCGGAACGGCGGGCACTTCTGCAACGATTTCGGCAGGCACGCAAGGAAACCGGGCTCGCCCCGACCGGCCGCCCGGGGACGGGGCGCGCCCCTTGAGCGGGAGGCCAGAAGCAACGGGAAGAGTATTGAGCAATAAACAGTCGAGAGGCTGGTATTTTGGTTTATTACAATACAATACTGCAACAAATTTGAAGACTGCAGCCTATTCGGAGGACTGCATCCTATCTAAAAGATGAAATCAACACAGAAAAAATCATAAGCCCCATCGCTGCGGCGACGCGCCTTGCGGCACTGTTCACTCTCGCCTCCGCGCAGGGCGGGTCGGCGGCGCCGACGGCCGTGCCGGAGAACGGCGCCTCGCCGGCCCGCAAGGCCCACCCGAGGAAGGCCGGCGACAACAGTGGCTCGGCACCGAATTTCCGGGATCCCGGCAGCAGCACGGGATCCGACGGCAATGCCACCCGGGATTCCTGCACGACCCCGAGCAAGATCCGGTCAAAGGCGCCGGGGACGGATGCTGCTGCCGGTCCCCGCGCCGTTCGATCACCGGACCGTAACATCGGGCCGGTGCGCCGTGCCGAAGGGGCGTCAGCCCTCCTCGTCGTTGTCGGAATCGTTGTCGATCAGGTCGGAGACGTCGTCGTCGCCGTCCTCTTCCTCGAGGAAGGTATCGTCGTCGCCGCCGGAGCTGGCATCGTCGCCGCCCTCCTCGTCGTCGACGCTGATATCGGCATCGTCGGTGGATTCCGCCTCATCGAGAGAGACGATTTCCGGGCCGCCCTTCTCCTCTTCCTCCTCGTCGTCATCCGCGGCGCGGCTGGCGATCGGCGGAGCGACGCGACTGGTGGCGACTTGGTAAATCGTGCCGCATTTCGGGCAGGTCGCCGGGTCGCGGTCGAGATCGTAGAACTTGGCACCGCAATTCATACACTGGCGTTTGACGCCAAGTTCCGGTCTAGCCACGGCAGCGAACCTCTGGGCAGATGTCGAAGGAAGGGGTCTGGGGAAGCGGCCCCGTTAGTCGCACCCCCTGCCCATGTCAAATGGGTTCGCGGTCCGTCCGAATACCTCGGCAAACCGACCGAGAAGGCCGTTCGCACCGACCACGAATAAAGAAAGGCGCGCCATCGTCGGGATGCGCGCGCCTTCAGGTGGTTCCGGGTCTCACAAAGGAACTGGCCAGAGGATTATCGTATCCCTCCGGCGTGCGATGTGCCTCGATCGCCACAGATCCCCGGCCCGCCGCCGTCATCGATCCGTCATAGAGCGGGCCTTCAGGCTTGGGGCGGCGGAGCCTCCGCCGCGCTCGCCCGCGATGCCGGATCAGGACGGGTGTCCGTGCGGCGAGCCAAGACACTCTGGCGCCGGTCGACGGCGACGCGCAGGAGGCGGATCAGAGGGACGTTGCTCGCCGACGGTCCGCGCTCGACGGCGTGAAGGACCGCTTCGAGGGCGACGACGCGCTCGCTCGGTCGGGCATACGCCGCTTCCAGCTCGGTCAAAGCATCGTGGATCCGCTCGGACAGGGTCGAGTCGGCAGCCGCAACGGCTTGGTCGATCGTGTGCAGGCAGCGGCGCACGGGCAGCATGGCGTCACATCATAGACATATGTTGTCGGCTGTCGATCCGGCCACCCGTACAGGCCCGTATCGCCAGAGCCGATCTCCGTTCGCCACGAGAACTGGGCATGAAAGCCCGGACGGGCCTTCCGGATGACGCGGACGGGCCCGCATGGTAACGGGCCGCAATCCTGCCGGCCCCCGTACCCGGCGCGGAGGTCCCTCGACCGAAGCGTCACGCGAGGTCTCGGCTCCTCTCTCTCGCCGGAAGCCCTGGACTCTCGTGTCGCACGATTCCGCACCGCAGCCCCTCACCGCGCGTCCGGGCCACGCACTTCGTGGCGACCTGAAGCCGCCGGGCGACAAGTCGATCTCGCACCGGGCGATGATTTTCGGGCTGCTGTCCATCGGTGAGACGCGGGTCGAGGGCCTGCTCGAAGGCGACGACGTGCTCCGCACGGCCGAGGCAGCCCGGGCCCTGGGTGCCTCCGTCAGCCGCGAGGGCGAGGGGCGCTGGCGCGTCGTCGGCACCGGCATCGGTGGAATGCAGGATCCGGCCGGCGTGCTCGATTTCGGCAATGCCGGCACCGGCTCGCGGCTGATGATGGGCGTCGTCGGCGGCCAACCCGTCACCGCGACCTTCGATGGGGACGCCTCGCTCCGCAAGCGGCCGATGCGGCGCATTCTCGATCCGCTGCTGCAGATGGGCGCGCAGATCGTCTCCGAGGCCGAGGGCGGGCGCGTGCCGCTGACGATCAGGGGCCCGCGCGAGGGCATCCCGATCCGCTACGAGCTGCCGGTGGCCTCGGCCCAGATCAAGTCGGCTGTGCTGCTCGCCGGGCTCAACGCACCGGGGGTCACCACGGTTATCGAGCGCGCCGCCTCCCGCGATCATACCGAGCGGATGCTGCGCCTGTTCGGGGCGGACGTGACCGTCGAGCCCTATGGCGAACACGGCCACGGCCGAGCCATCGCGCTCACCGGCCAGCCGACGCTGCGTGGCACCGACGTGATCGTGCCGGCGGATCCGTCCTCGGCGGCCTTCCCGCTGGTGGCGGCGCTGATCGTGCCGGGTTCCGACGTGACCTTGCGCGGCGTCATGATGAACCCGCTGCGCACCGGGCTCATCACCACGCTGATCGAGATGGGCGCCGCGATTGAGCGCCTCGACGAGCGCGAGGAGGGCGGCGAGACGGTGGCCGATCTGCGCGTGCGGGCGAGCCGCCTGCGCGGGGTCGACGTTCCCGCCGAGCGCGCGCCATCGATGATCGACGAATACCCGATTCTCGCGGTCGCCGCGGCCTTCGCCGAGGGCACCACCCGGATGAACGGACTGCACGAATTGCGGGTGAAGGAATCGGATCGCCTCGCCGCGGTCGCGGCGGGCCTGGCCGCCAACGGTGTCGATCATCGGATCGAGGGCGACGACCTGATCGTGACGGGCAACGGCGCGGCGCCGACGGGCCGCGGCACGGTGGCGACGCATCTCGATCACCGCATCGCCATGGCCTTCCTCGTGATGGGAATGGCTTCGGCCCATCCCGTCACGGTCGATGACGGGGCGATGATCGCCACGAGCTTCCCCAGCTTCCGTCCCACCATGGCGGCGCTCGGCGCCGAGATCGTCGAAGAGGCGGCCACCGCATGAGCGCGCCGCTCGTCATCGCCATCGACGGCCCGGCCGCCTCCGGCAAGGGCACCCTGGCCAAGCGCCTGGCCGCGCATTTCGGCCTGCCGCATCTCGATACCGGCCTGCTCTACCGCGCCGTGGCGCTGACGCTGATCGATGCGGGCACCGATCTCGGCGACGAAGCCGCCGCCGCCCGCGCCGCCGCCGCGCTCTCGGCCGAGGGATTGGTCGATCCGCGCCTGCGCGAGCGGGCGATGGGCGAGGCCGCCTCGCGGGTCTCCTCGGTGCCGCAAGTGCGCGCCGCCCTCCTATCCTGGCAGCAGCGCTTCGCCGCCGGCCCGGAAGGCGCGGTGCTCGACGGGCGCGACATCGGCACGGTGGTCTGCCCGGACGCGCGGGTCAAACTCTTCATCACCGCGACCCCCGAGGAGCGGGCCCGGCGCCGCCACCGCGAACTCGCCGGCCGCGGCGAGGCCGCCGCGCCCGAGGCGATCCTCGCCGATATCCGCGCCCGCGACGCGCGGGATTCGAGCCGCGCCGCCGCCCCGCTGATGGCCGCACAGGATGCCGTCATCCTCGACACGACCGAACTCGATGCGGATGCGGCCTTCGCTGAGGCACTCGCCATCGTGACCCGGCTCGGCGGCCTGTCCCGCGCCTGATCGCGGACGACGCGGCGGTCCCGGCCGGACTGAGGTCAGCGCCTCCCGTCCCGGCCGGCGATCCAATCGTCGATCCGGGCGGCGAGTCGGGTCGGATCACCGGAGAGCCGCAGCCGCTTGATGCGGGCCGTGTCCCCGGCCACGAGCGCCACGTCGCCCCGGCGCTGGCCGAGGCTTCGAGCCACGAAGGCGATCAGTGCCGCATTGGCCGCCCCATCCACCGGTGCTGCGGTCACCCGCAGGCCCAGAACCGGTCGCCCGTCCGCCTCGACGCGCACGCCGTCGAGGCCGTCGCGTGCGGCTCTGGGTGTCAGACGGACGGTGAGGACCAAGCCGCCGGCTTCGACGCTGTAGGGCTTCGATCCGTCGGCTCCGCTCAGAGGATCACCCCCGAATCGAAGGTCTCGCGGCGGAACGGCAGCCGGAAGCGCGCGGCGAACCCCTTCGCGGTCGGGCGCACGACGGTGGCATAGCGCAGGCCGATCCGGATCACGGTGCCGGCCGGCGGCAGGAGATCGTCGGGCGCCTCCACGCGCAGGGCGACGCCCGTCATCGACAGGTCGATGATGCGCGCCGCCACCACCCGCCGGTCGGTCAGGCAGAGTTCGGTGCGGTCGTTCACCGGCACGAGGCGCGGCGACCGGCGCTGCTCGCCGGAGCGGGTCTCATGCCACGCGAGGCGGGCGGCGATACGGTCGCGCCGCGCTTCGCCCGGATCGAAGCCGAGGCGGAAGCGCGACCGCTCCACCCAGGCGACGTGCCCGTACAGGGCGCCGATACCGCCGAAGTAGCAGATCACCCGTTCGCCCAGACCGGGTCGGGCAGCGCAGGCGATGTCACTTCCGGAGGTGGTGAGGTGCTGCGCGAGACAGGCATGCTCCGATCCGTCCTCCAGCAGGCATCGCCCTTCGACGTCGAGGAAGCCGACGTGGCGCCAGGGTGCGGCGGGAACGGGGGTGGATATCGATGGCTCGGCCATCTCTCGCTCCGGATGTCGGATCGATCCGGCGCCAGATCGGAGGATGATCGCGCCGAACGTCTCGACCGGCCGATCCTGCGCGCGGCAGCTTAAGGATCGATGACCCGCCGGAAGTGTCGCCCCGGCCGCGCGTCGCCCGGAGCGGGGCATCGCACCCCAACCGACGTCGCTCGCGTTTGCCGAACCCCTCGCCCCGCCGGACGGCCTCAGGCCGGAGCGTCGCACCCACCGGCATGCGGTCACGCAACACCGCGAACATCCTTGATCGCGGCACTGGACAGGGCCGAAGCAGCTTGATTAACATTTGTGAGTTTTATGGGTGGCGGTGCCTGTCCGAGACCCGACGATGCCGAGTCGCCGCTACGATACCGACACGATGTACCGCCTGCTGGTCCAAGGCGTGGCGGATTACGCCATCTACATGCTCGACCCCGACGGCACGGTGGCCAATTGGAACGCCGGGGCGCAGCGGGCGAAGGGCTACACCGCGGACGAGATCGTCGGAAAGCACTTCTCCTGCTTCTACACGCCGGAGGACCGGGCCGACGGTCTGCCCTGGCGCGGCCTCGCCACCGCGCGGGCGGAGGGCCGCTTCGAGGCGGAGGGCTGGCGGCTGCGCAAGGACGGGACCCGATTCTGGGCGCATGTCGTGATCGACCCGATCTACGACCAGGACGGCACCTTCCTGGGATTCGCCAAGATCACCCGTGATCGGACCGAGCAGCGCGTGAGCACCCTCAACCTCGAGGCCACGCGTCGAACCCTCGACCTCGCCCTGTCGAACATGTCCCAGGGGCTGTGCCTGATCGATGCCGATGGGCGATTGCAGCTGGCCAACGAACGGTTCGCCGAACTCCTCGATATCGCCCCCGGCGCCCTGCCGATCGGCCGGAGCGCGCATGCCTGCCTGAGTGCGGCCCTCGGCACGGCGGCGGCGGACGCCTTTTGGCACGATCACCTGCAGCCCGCCCTGCCGACGAACCGCCCGGCCATCTCGGAGATCGTCGGGCCCGCGCGGGTCCTCTCGGCCACCACCCGCCCCCTCGCCGGGGGCGGCTGGGTCTCGACCTTCACCGACACCAGCGAGCGCCGCCGCTACGAGGATCGCATCCGCTACCTCGCTCACCACGATCCGCTCACGGGCCTCGCCAACCGGGCGACGCTCCATGAGCATCTCGCGGCGACGCTTCGGTTCGCGGGGCCGGGCGGCAAGCGGAGCGACGACGAGCGCCGGGCTATCCTGTTCCTCGATCTCGACCGCTTCAAGCCGGTCAACGACACGATGGGCCACGCCGTCGGCGACCGGTTGTTGCAGGAGGTCGCCCAGCGGCTGCGCGTCTCGGTGCGGGCGGGCGATCTGGTGGCACGGCTCGGCGGCGACGAATTCGCCGTGGCGCTCGATGCCATCGAGATGGCCCATCTGCCGGTCGTCGCTGATCGCATCATCGCAGCGGTGAACCGCCCCTTCTCCTTCGATGGGCGGACGCTCACCGTCGGCGTCAGCATCGGCATCGCCATCTCATCCGAGACGGCGAACACCCCGGACACGCTCCTGCGCGACGCCGACCTCGCACTCTACCAAGCCAAGAACGACGGGCGGAACCGCTATCAGATCTACGAGCCGAGCATGGGCGAGGTCGTCACCGCCCGCGCGATGCTGGAGACCGATCTGCGCCAAGTGGTTCGCGACGGCGGGTTGAGCCTGCATTATCAGCCGATCGTGCGTGCCCGGACTTCGGCGACCATCGGTTTCGAGGCGCTCCTGCGGTGGCACCGGACGGACGGCACATCGGTCCCGCCCGCCACCTTCGTGCCGTTGGCCGAGGAAGCCGGATTGATGACCGATCTCGGCGCCTGGATCCTGAAGGAAGCCTGCAGCGAGGCCGCGCGCTGGCCGGACCACGCCACGGACGGAAAGCCGGATCGGCTCACCGTGTCGGTGAACGTGTCGGCGACCCAGCTGCGCAATCCCCACTTCGCGAGACGGTGGAAGAGGCCCTCGCCGCCAGCGGCCTGCCGGCGGACCGGCTCGAGATCGAGATCACCGAGACGGCGGTGCTGGACAACCGGGAGCTGGCTCTCGCCCTCCTCCAGCGGATCGCCGCCCTCGGCGTGCGCATCGCGCTGGACGATTTCGGCACCGGCTACGCGTCGCTGAGCTTCCTGCACAGCTTCCCCCTGAGCCGGATCAAGATCGACCGCAGTTTCGTGCAGGGTCTCGGGCGCGATCCGCAATCGACCGCGATCGTGCGGGCCATCCTCGGGTTGTCGCGCAGTCTCGGCCTGGCCGTCACCGCCGAAGGTGTCGAGACGGAGAGACAGCGCCGCATCCTCATCAAGGAGCATTGCCAGGACCTGCAGGGCTACCTGTTCGGTCGCCCGGAAGCGCGACCACGCCTACCCGGCGCCGCGGCGGGGTCCGACGCGCCGCACGCGGCCTGACCGGGGGCATCCGACGGCCGTCGCGGCCATAGGCGCTCATGGCTGCGCCAGCCGGTCCAACTCCGCAGCGAGACGAGCCCGGCCACGGCGGACCCGGCTCTTCAGCGTGCCGACCGCGACACCGCAGATCGCCGCAGCCTCGCCATAGGAGAAATGCTGCCCGCCGACGAGGATCAGGGCCTCCCGCTGCGGGTCGGGCAGGCGGCGCAGGGCCTCCCGGAACTGCACCGCCTCCACCCGCGGATCGGACCGTCGAGCGACCGGACACGCCTCGTCCCACCGGCTGGGTGGAAGTCGCGGTTCGGCATAGAACCGCGCGCGAAGCAGGCCGAACAGCCAAGCCGTGACCTGCTCGCGCGCGATGCCGCCAGCGCCGGTCCAGGCGTGAAGCAGCGTGTCCTGCACGAGATTGTCCCCGCGCGCGTCGTCATCGGTCAGGGAATGGGCAAAGGCGCGCAACGCCGGGACGGCCCCGAGCAGCCACTCGCGCAGATCGGGATCCACCGGCATGGCGGCGGAACGCGTCATTGGCATCGCGAAGCCCCTCCCCTCCGGGCTGCGGGGGGCGGCCGGTCAGCACGCGCGATATCCTCGGCGACCGGCGGCCCCCTCCCGGCGCGCAGAGCGGCCGGGCCGAGGAGGGCTGTAGGGCGAAGCGGTTGAATCCCCTCTGAAACCGTCGTTCAGCCAAACTTCATCGTCCGGAACATCCGGCCCGCCACCCATCGCTTGCGTGGCTCGGAGCAGGCTGGTAGCGAGACGGGCAGTGCCGGTTTAGCTCAGCTGGTAGAGCAACCGCCTTGTAAGCGGTAGGTCGCGAGTTCAAGTCCCGCAACCGGCACCACTTTTTCCGGCGAGATGTGAAACTGTCGGTTCCGGTTTCAACTCGTCGCCCGAATTTGCCCTCGGCGATCTCCAGCTCGCTCCGCCTCTGGAATGGATAAACCGCCCGAGCTGAAGCTAGGGGGGCACGTTACACCTGTGAGGAACACGGTAGGCCCGCACGTCAGCCGCCACGGGAAATGTGAAAGCCGAACACCCCGAGAAAGCTGGTGCCGATCGAGACCAGTATCCAGGCGATCACCTTCCACGTCCGCGTCTCGATCCCGGTCACCCGCCTTTCAAGCCCTTCGATGTGTCGATCGACGGCCTCGTGCTGGGCTTCGACCTCGGCGCGCGAAACTCGGTGGCCAACATCGAGATGCATTGGGCGTCGCGCGCATCGGCGGTGTCCTGCATCGCCTTCTGCCGCTCGACCATGCGCGCGAGGTCAACATGAATCCGCAGCAGCAGCTCGTCGCCGAGATCGGGAGCATTCGATATGGCGGGGCCTCAGGTCGATGAGAATGCCGTTACGGCATCGCCGTGACGCCGATCGCGGCAGATTCAGGCAACGGAGGCGGAAGCGGGTCGGCCGGACCTGGCGCGCGGTCGGGACGATCTGGTGAAGCGCTGGCTCGAGCACCTTGGCTGTGGTGCTGTCCGCTCAAGGTCGAGCGACCGGAAGATGCGCGCGGCGAGCCCGTTCGGGCCGCCGACGAGGCGGACGATCCAGCCCGGCGTCGAGTCGAGCGCTTTCGCCACCGCCGCCGAGCCGCCGCCTGACGGCGCGGGATCAGTACGGCCGGGCGGTTCCACATCAGGATCGCATCAGCCGCATCCGCGCGATCACCAGCGCGCAGACGCCGCAGCACGGTCGCCCACAGCATCGGCCCGCGCGTCACCTCGACCCTCGCGGTGATGAACTTGCCCCCGTTCGAGAATTCCTTGCTGAGCTTGCGGAATGCCTCAGCCCACTGCACCACATCGAGATGGGGCGGCGGGGTCAGGCCGCGCCGCCATGAACGCCAAAAACTCTCGGTCGGATGCGTCGGCCGTCGCGCACGAGTGCATCCAACTCGTCGGCGACGGCCGGGAGGTCGGTCATAGCGGAATCGGCAAGGAGAGGCGCGGAGAGGCGGCGCTGAAAACACAACGCCTCGCGGCCGTCTCCGGCCCGGGGCGCATGTCTGACTCTTACCGATCGTGAGCGGATTGACGGGGCGGTCGCCAATCGAAGCGGTCACTGGGTCTCGTTCAGCCTGAGCTCGGCTATCAAACTATGAGCTGCGTCGCGCGATATGCTGAATTTGACTCGCAGTAGCTTAGAGCGTTGCCTCCCAGACTATCCGGGCCCTCGATCAACCGGAACCTCGCTGCCGATTGCCGGGCCTTAGGCAGCCGCGCGAGCGAGGGCGGGCAGGTCTGCCCCAGCCTCGATCTCGGCAGGCGAGGGCAGACGTCCGAGGCCGAGCAAGTGCAGAAAGGCGGTGAAGGCTTCGTTGCGACCGACGCTGCAGGCGGCTGTAACCCTGTCACCCATGACGTAGTAGGCGATGAAGTCGAGGGCGGCGGGATCCCCCTGCATGATGATACGGTCGAAACCTTTGGCGTAGCCGCCGTAATCGAGCCGCTTGTCGCCTTGGTTGCTCCAAAAGAATGGTGCGCCCGCGAACACGCCGTCCCGGCCGAGGATGGCATGAGCAACATGGGTACCGTGCTGCTGAGCGAGGCGCCAATGCTCTATCCGCGCGGTCTCGCCGCTCGCCTTCTCCGGAAAGGCGGCGATATCGCCTGCGATCCACACGCCCTCCGCGAGCCTGAGGTCGCTGCCGACCGTGATGCCGCCGCTCTCGTCGGGCTCGATGCCCGCAAATAGTTGCGTTTCCGGCTGAGCACCGGCTCCGACGAGGACGATATCGGCCGGAAGGTGCCCTCCGTCCTCCGTCTCGACAGCTTCGACGCGTTGCGCACCGGCAAGCCGGGCAACGGAGCCGGTCTCGAAAACAACGCCGTTGCCGATATGGTACTGCATCAGGGCTGAGCCCACCGCCTCGCCGAAGCGCTTGGCGAAGGGTACCTTCTCGCGTGCCAATATGGTGACGGAAAGCCCGCGCTTCTTCAGGAACGCGGCAGCTTCCATGCCTATGAAGCCGGCCCCCACGACGACGATCTTTTTGCCCTCGTCTGCCGCCTCGCTCACATGGATCGCGTCATCGAGACTGCGAAGGGTAAAAACCCCATCGAGGTGGTTGCCGGGAAAGTCCGGCATCACCGCGCGGCTTCCGGTGGCGACGAGGATCGCATCAGCCTCCAAGGTCCGGTTGTCCCTCAGGGTGATGGTGCGTCGAGAAGGATCAATTTGGGTGACCTCCTCGATGACATGCTCGATTTGGTTGGACTGGACGAAATCGGCCTCGATCAGCACCTTTTCCGGCGGGGTCGGCTTGGCCAGGAACTGTTTGGACAGTTTGGTCCGGTCGTAGGGAGGGTGCGCCTCGCGGCCGACCATAGTGATGCGGCCGCGATAGCCTTCGCGGCGGAGGGTCTTAACGCAAGCGGCGGCCGCCGCGCCCGATCCGACAATAAGCACACTCTCCACGGATGTGTTCGCTGTCTTCGTCGCCGCGCGTTCCGGCGTGAGGGTCGCGACGGCTTCCGACCCCTCGATGCGAACAGGAAAGCGCTTCAGGGAATCGAGGGCGGGCGGCTCCTCCAGACTCCCGTCGACCAGCGCGAAAGCAGCCTTGTGCCAGGGGCAGTAGAGGCGCTCACCGCAGATCTCGCCTTTGGCGAGGGGCGCTCCAAGATGCGGACATTTGGCTTGAAAGGCACGCACGCCAGAGGCGTCGCGCACGAACAGCACCTTCTCATCCCCGGCGGCCCCCTCCTTCATACCTCCCATCGGGATCGCATCGAGGGCAAGGCGGATCTCGGTTCCGGGCATGGCGGGCGTCACTCCTGGCGAGCGCCATCGCGCCCGGCTATCAAGTCGCCCAACCCATTCAGGTTGCCTGTTCCGCAGCGCGGAGCATGGAGAAACGTGGATCCTCCAGATCCACTCAAGCCACCTCCGTCGCCGAGCGTTGCTACCAGTTCTGACTCTTCACCCGGCCATTGCCATTGCTGGATGCAGCGGCGGAAGACATGAGAACCGACCTTTCCGGGCCTTCGGCATCAGTCGCATCAAATTGCGCTTGGGTTCGTAGGCTGGCCTGTCCGCTGAGTGAAATGCGGTTGAGATACCGAAGCTACCGGCAGCTCGAAATGCGCGGTTTTCGTGCATCCGCCCATTCGGTCCCTAGGGACGTACAGGCAGCTGACACCTGGTAGTCTCGGCCCCTGTTCTCAGCAAAAACCAGTCCGCCTTGGCTGGCTTCAACGCGCCATGAGTTGACGCTGCGCCCAATTTTACGAAGTTTCATTCAAGGTTGGCTGCATTTATACAGCAGCTTTTTGCCAAAATACATTGATGGAATCAAATTTACTGGCGTACTAAGCCATGGTTGGTCGTTCATTGAGGCGGCTAACTCAAGCTTCTACAGCGCCAATCTGTCGAAGCATGCCGAGATTGTCCATGAGCGCCCAGTGCTCGACCAGCTGCCCGTTGGTGACGCGGAAGTAGTCCATCACGGCGATATCGACCCCGTTGCCCGTGGCCGGAGTTCCCTCGAACTTGCCCGTATGCCGCCCGGTGAAGCGCAATCGCGCCAGCACTCGGTCACCCTCCGCGATGACCTCTGCAATGTGCATCTCGATATCCGAGAAAGCGCCGTGCAGCACCTCGCCGAGCTGGGCGACACCGTCCGGGCCCCGGACCTCGAAGTCGAGGCCAGGGTCGTGGCGTACGAAGTCCGAGGCGATGAAGCGCTGCCACCACGCCGCGTCCCGGTCCCGGAACGCCGTGAAGTAGGCGCGGACCAAGTCCTTGTTCGCTTCCGTCGACATGGATCCCATCCCTCAGCGCGGCTCGACCTTGATGCATGTGAAGGCGACGGGCAGTGGTTTCCCGCCCTCCATCTTCCTCGTGAAGGATGCCGCGTTCGCGGTCGTCGAGGCGAAGGCGTGCTCGGCGTCTGGACTGTCGACCGGCAGCACGTAGTCCTGACCGCCCTCAATGCCCTTCGTGGGGTCGAAAACCCGGATGGTGACGTTGAACGTCTTCAACGGCGTCTTCGCCGGTTCCTCCGCCCGAACGATGCCCATGCAAGTCGTGGTGAGGGCCGCTACCGCGGCGAACGTCCCGAGGCTTCGCATCACCGTCTTTCTCAGTGGCCAGCCGGCTCGTGAATCGGGCAGCCGTTGAAGCGCTGCCGGAACTCGGCCGAGTGGCGGTAGGGCGCGTTGCGGGCGCGGTTGATGTTGCCGAGCGGCCGGTGCGCAGCAAGCCCGGTCCAGACCGCGAAGCGCATGCGCTCGTTCACGGCATCGACGCGCTCGGCGTTCCAGCTGTCCTGCGGCCGTACCGTGATGATGGCCACGCGCTGAAACGGCGCCTCCTCCTCGTCCCACTGCACCGTGGGATCCTCGACCGGCTGTCGTTCGAGGTCGCGGCAGAGCTGCACCCGGAACTCCCAGACCCCCTCGATGCCGGCCATCTCGGACCGGACGGTCTCTCGGATCGCGTCCGGGCGTCCAGAGGCGTCGATCTCGGTCCCGGTCAGCGCCTTGAGCGCCGGAGCAACGGGAGCGACCGAGAACTTGGCGATGTGATCGCCGTACCGGAACGGGGTGACGCTGTAATAGGTCTCGCCGAGCGGGTCGACGTTCGGCGCGCCGCCGAGCGAGCCCAGCGTCGGGCTCTCGATACCGATCGCGGTCAGCGCCTTGTTGACCCCGCGCAGCACGGTGGAAGCGGCGACCTTAACACCCTCGATCCGGTCGGTGGTCTTGGCCAAGAGCTTCAAGCTGCCCAGGAACTTCTCGGTGTTCGACGCCTGGAAGACCGGGCCGTTGACCATGACAAAGTCCTGGGTCGTCCCTTCCGCGTCCGGCAAGCGCTCTCCAGCGACGTCCAAGACCTTCAGGGCAAGGCCGCGGGGCAGTGAGACCGCGTCCGGCAGGATGTCGCCGGCATTGGTCGACATCCGCATGTAGACCTTGTGCTCGCCCGGCGTCGCGAACAGCCCTTGTGCGAGCTCAGGCGGCAACCCCGCGTCGATCGTCAACGTGCCCTCCAGGATGCCATGCGACTTGGCATGGACCGAGCGAACGGCATGGCCGGAGTCGTTCGCGACCGTCTCCAGGATAATGTCGAATGTCTCGTTGAGCTGCTCGATGGTCCGGGCCTCGTCGGGCCTCACGACCTCGACGTCGGGGCTGTAACGGACAGGTGCTTGCAAGGTCTCGTCCCTCGTTCGTCTCGGGACAGAACGGGGCGGAAAGGCCGACGTTCCGGATTGCGCCCCACTCAATCACTCGTGAACGATCTTGGGAACGTCGCCGCGCCGGGATGCTTGTTCCGGGGCGACCCAACCTGGGCTTGCGGGCACGCGGGCTTCCGGCAGGGCGGGAATGGAAAGCGTTCGGCTGTTCCGATGGCCGCGGCGCACGAGAGAGATCGGCATGACCTACCTTCGCTACGCCCCCGACATCGAGCGGCCCGCCCCGAACGAGCAGGAGACCATCGACGGCATCATCCAGGGCATGACCCAGCAGTCGCGGACGGTGGAGAAGCGTGAACATCATGCGGTCCGCGCCAGCCACGCCAAGAGTTCCGCCTGCGTCACGGGCGAGATGACGGTGGCCGCGGGCCTGCCACCCGAACTGGCTCAGGGCCTGTTCGCCACGCCGGGGACGTACCCGGTCGCGGTACGCTTCGCCCAGGGTCCGGGCGAAACCCTGGGCGACCGGGTCTCGACCCATCGCGGCATGTCCATCAAGGTCTTCGGCGTGAGCGGCGAGAAGCTGCCCGGCCACGCGGTCGATACCCAGGACTTCGTGCTGGCCACCGGCACCACCTTCCCATCCGGCACCGCGGCGGGCTTCCTGCGCGACGGCACGGTCATCGGTCGGTCGACGGGCCTGCCGGAAGGGGTGAAGAGCGCCGTCTCCTCGACCGCGCGCAACCTCAACAAGGTGCTGCACGCCTTCGGCACGGAGAGCGCGATGGCCGATTTCTTCGGCCACCCGTTCAGTCACCCGCTGGCCGACAGCTACTTCAGCCAGGCGCCCGTCCGCTACGGCGACTACGTCGCCAAGCTCGGGGCTGTACCGTCCGCCGACGCCCGGCGTGCGTTGTCCGAGTGGCGGCTCGACCCGCACCAGGACGAGGACGGGTTCCGGCATGCCGCTGTCGCCTTCTTCCGCGAGAATGACGTCGTGTTCGAGCTGAAGGCGCAGCTCTGGGCGGACGCCGAGAAGCAGCCCATCGAGGATTCCTCGGTCGATTGGCCGGTCTCGGTCAGCCCCTACCGTACGATCGCCACGCTCCGCCTGCCGCGCCAAGACGCCTATGGGTCGGACCGGGTTCGCTACTTCGACGAGGTGATGACCTTCCGCCCGGCGCACAGCCTCGCGGCGCACCGGCCGCTGGGCTCGATCATGCGGGCCCGTCTGCAAGTCTACCAGGCGCTCAGCGACTTCCGGCACAGGGAGAACGGTGTGAGTGCAGAGGACACCGCTTCGCTAGAATGCATTCCGGCCTGAGGAGCGACCATGCCCCGAAGCTCACGCGTCCAGGGGGCATGCACCTCGTAGCTGTTTGAGAGGCCGTGGCCGTCGTCTCATCTGGGGACGACGGCACCTTCGGCACCCCTCCGTATCGACTGAACGACCTCGTCTCGCCGGGCCCAGATGGCGGGGACCGCCATCTGGGCCCGGCGAGACGCCAACCCTCCGATCGGCGCGCGCGAGACCCGAACAGCGTCAACCGTTCGCTGACCGATCTTGTCGGTTAGGCTCCCGTATCCTGTGTCGCAGGCGCCCGGGCCGGCAGCACCCAGTTCGGGCGAACGAAGTGGCAGGTGTAGCCGTCTGGCCGACGCTCCAGGTAGTCTTGGTGCTCCGGCTCGGCCTCCCAGAAGGGTCCTACGGGCGCCACCTCGGTAACCACCTCTCCCGGCCACAGACCGGATGCGTTGACATCGGCGATGGTAGCTTCGGCGACCTGACGTTGATCGTCGTCGACGTAGAAGATTGCCGAGCGGTAGCTGAGGCCCCGATCGTTACCCTGCCGGTTCGGGGTGGTCGGGTCGTGGATCTGGAAGAAGAACTCCAAGATGCGTCGGTAACTCGTCCGGGCCGGATCGAAAACGATCTCGATGCCTTCGGCATGCGTCCCATGATTTCTGTAAGTAGCATCCGGCACGTCGCCACCCGTGTAGCCGACCCGGGTCGCCAGCACGCCGTCCTGACGACGGATCAGGTCCTGCATGCCCCAGAAGCAGCCGCCTGCCAGCACCGCTCTCTCGCTACCCATAACGCTTCTCCGTGAGCCGCTCGAACTCCCCCACAGATGGGGTCCTGGACCTCGCTTCGCCCTGCGACCCCGTATCCCTTCTCGATGCGGGATCACGGATCAGTGCCCCCGGTCTCCAAAGCCGGCTTAGGATCATGAGCCGCCTTGGCAGCAAACAAGACTCCAGCGCAAACTTCGACACTATCGAGCGCCCGAAAAGGGCGATTTTCACGCGCCACTATCATCTGCGTTCTGCGGTACCGGGCGCTGGATATATGGTGGTTTTGACAAGACGGCTCAACCTGAGATCTTCTCACTTCTGGGACACGGCACCGCACGTCAAGCCAAACTCAACTAGTTATGCGCCAAACCGCCGCTTTCGACGCGTCACAAACGGTGGTTTCAAGTGGGCTACTATCTTGCCCGTGACCGCTGCATCGTTCGTCCAGCGGATCACCTTGGCGATCCCAATTCGGCCCTGTAATTCCGCTGTCCAACTCGACAGTCCGACGTCCATAGAGCTCGCCGCCAACGTTCAGCGCCCGTCGAAATCCTCGGCGATCGTGATGGCGCGTAAAGCATCGCCCCTGCAGATGGAAAGTGGCTGACGAACCGAGGGGGGGCATCGGCTTCTGACAGGATCAACGTGATCGCCTTGTCGGGGCCCGGTCAACTTCCCCGCGCGGCCAGCTCGATGAGAGCGGCGACCTCGGGCGCATGCGAGATCAGCGAGAGGTGGCTCGCACCGAGCGAGACAACGTGGGCGTCCATGCGTTTGGCCAGGAAACGCTGCAGATCGCGATTAATCGTGCGGTCGTCGTCCGACACCGCGTAGTAGGTCGGCTTCATGTGCCAAGCGGCCTTCGTCGTTCTCGCCTGGGTCAGAGCTTTGCGAAAGGGCTGCTGCGCCGCGTACAGGATCCGCGCGCGGGCGGGCGCGATGTCGCCGGCGAAGTCGCGTAGGAACGCGTCCTCGCTTAGGCGCCCTTCGTCGCCATCGAAGAGGATACCGGCGGTGGCAGGTGTAACCGCGAACTTCTTCCCCAGCGCGGCGAAATCCTCGCCGGCATCCGGCGCCCGCGCGGCGATGTAGACGAGAGCGGAGACGTTCTCGGCGTCCCCGACCTCGGAGATGATCGTGCCCGCGAAGGAATGACCCGCCAGCACGGTCGGCCCCTCGGTCCGTGCAAGCACGCGCCGGACCGAATCGGCGGCCTCTTCGAGCGTCGTCAGCGGGTTCTGCACGGCCGTGACGGTCAGGCCCGACATCTGGAGGCGACCGATCACGTCGGACCAGCACGAGCCGTCCGCGAAGAGGCCGTGCACGAGTACGACGTTGCGGGCGGGAACCGCTTGGCTCCTCGTCTCGGCCCGGGCCGGCAGTGAGAGAGTTCCTGCAGCCGCGATCGAGCCGGCCAATATCGTTCTACGGTTCATCATTGGTCACTCCGAAGTTCTGCTGCCGTCGTTCGAGGCAGCGTGAGAAGGAGGCACGTCTATCGTTTGAGCTGGAGCATCGCGGCCGAAGCGGCGAAGTAGACGGCGCCGAAGGCGGCGTAGAGCCCGACATCAGCGACGCTGACGATCAGCAACGGGCTGAGCGCCATCATGAGGATATGCGCGGCTGCCAAGCTCGATTGCGCGCCGCTCAGAATTTGGGGCCATTGCCCGCTGACGCTGCGCCGGCGCCGGATGCCGGTCGCGAGTTGGAGGAGGCCCGATAGGCCGGCCCAGATGCCGATCACGCCGATGGCGGCATGGAGATCGTGACTGAACGCTACGGTGAGAACGATCGCCAGCGTGACGATGGCGCTGACGATGACGTTGAGTGCCTGTGAGGGGTTCGCACGCAGGCCGCCGTTGCGCGCGGCATCGACGCCATTCGCGGCGCAATCCCACAGCGGGTAGATGATCAGGAGGGCGATCCCGACCGTCGGCTGCGCCTTGCCGATCGTGTAGGCAAGGGCGACCCATGCGGCCGAGAACAGCGCCCGGGTGCCGTAGTACCGTTTCAGCCAGGACGAAGACGAAGCGGCGGAGGCTGGTGCGAGCGCGGCGGTCGAGATCATGGCGATCTCCCTGAGTTTGAGAGGAATGGGCGCGTGCCGGCTGTCCCGATGCGCATGGATGCATCGGGGGAGGGCATCGGCGACGAGAGATTGAAGGCGACCGTGCGGGCCGCCCGGTGGGCTACAGGCGGAAGCGGCGCGGAAGGAGCCATCGCGCCGCGGCGGCGACAGCCGCGATCCCCACCGCGTACCAGACCGCGATGTAGAGTGGGTCGTTGGCCGGGCAGCAGACGGTGAAGACCAGCGCGCCGCAGGTCGCTGCGGCCAAGCCCGTTGCCAGCGCGCTGCGCTTCGGATGGACCGGTGCCGCGCGGCGCATCAGGACCGCGAGCAAGCTCATCAACGGCAGCGACAGGACGACGATCGCAATCGCGCAACGCAGACCGCGTGCCGGGGCCAAGCGTTCGATCAGCAGCTGGCCGCTCTCGGCGGAGTTCGTCACGACGACGCCTGCGACCATCACGAGGACGGCGAGAGCGAACGCGAAGGCGAGTTCGCGGCGCGAGGCTGCCGGCGGTGCGAAGGACCGGAGCGCGACCGCGCAGCTCACGCCGGCGAGAAGAGCGAGCCCGCCGATCTTCCAGGCCATGAAGGGGGAAAGGATCACCTCGCCCATGTCCGGTCGCATGCCGCCGGCCATCAGGATGAGGGCCAGCTCACCGGCGGCGAGCACGATGAGGGCGCCGACCTCGCAGCGCACGCTGCGCCGCCGCACGGGAGCAAGATCGGCCGACAGGCCGAGAATCAGGGCGTCAGTGGAGGTCATCGGCGTCCTCGATCAGGGCGGTCAGGCGCGCGAGCCCTCGATGGATGTTCATCTTGACGGCCGACGCTGTGAGGCCCGTCTCCCGACACGCGTCCTCGATGCTGTAGCCCTGCAGCTTCACCATCCTGATGGCGTGGGCCTGCGCGGGCCGGAGATGCACGAGCAAGCCAGTCAGCGTCGTCGCGCACATCACCGCGGATTCGTGATCCGCGACCGCGAGATCGTCCGATAACTCCTCCGTCGGGCGACGCGCGATCGTGCGGAGCTGATCGACCCACTTGCGCTTGGCGATCGCCGCCATCCACGGGCCGAAGGGTTGGCGGGGATCGAACGTGTGGCGTCGCCGGTGGATCGCGAGCAGCGCCTCCTGCACGGCATCGTCGACGTCGCCGGGCGGCAGCCGGCGTCGGAAGTAGCGGTGCAGCCAATCGGACGTCTCGTTCAGAAGCCGGCGGTAGGCACCCCCATGCCCATCCTGCGCGGCCGCCATCAGCGCGCTCCACGCATCGGGGCCGGCCGGATCCACCGCACGGTCCTTCGTGCGATCCGGTGGATCGTGCGGCAGGCTCATCAGCCCCAAGGCGGATCGAAAGCTCATGACGTGCTTTTCGCCGTCGGACGCTCGCCGGTCACAGGGCGAGCGAAATTTTCTGATATCTCGGCTGAGCCTGGCTCTTCCGTAGGGGCCGTCGACGGGCACCCCTCCTTGGTGCGGTTACCGCCACCTCGGCGGCTCTACACAGCGAGCCAACCTAGGGCGGCCATGCACGAACCCAGCACTGTCGATCCATTGCGGCCCGCCATCTCCTACGCCTTCGGATATACGATCAAAATGGAGAACTGACCAGGCATTCAACTAAGTGTGGTCGTACTTTCGCTACTTTCGGAGCTCGAGAGAGGCAATATTCGGCGTGTTCGCTCTCATTAAAGCCGAGCACAAGCTGAAACACTGCCTAAGGTCGATCTTGAACATAGGATCCGGCTATGGATCAGCCCGGCGCGAGGCCGAGGATCGAGCCGAGCGGCACGATCAGCGTAGCGCCAACGTAGAAGCCGTCCTTGGAGCGGTTCGGGGTGAACGGGTTCCAGTAGGAATTACCGTTGACGAGGTACTGGACCACGGGTTCGAAAAAGATGCCCTCGCCGAGCGCAAGATGGGCGTTGGCCTCAAATACCAGCTTGTCCCGCGAATAGGCGCCGCCGCGCCCGCCCGAGATCAGGTTGGCATCGCCGAGGAAGAGCGCGTAATCGGCGGCGATCCGTTGCCAGTTCACCTTGATGCCGTATCGGTCGAGGGGACGGCTCTGGTCGGGCGTCTGGAGGGTGAGTCCGGCGAACGCGTTCCAGCGGATCGGGATCGTCGGATCCGGGGCGTAGGCGAGGCTGGTATAGGCCTGGATCGAGGTTGGGTTGAGGTTGGCGGCATCCCCCCCGCCATCGGCCCGCCAGACCACTTGGGAGCCGGTGAGGATCACGCCGGAGGTGCCGGAGCGCTGCAGGACGGGATCGCTCGGATTGAGCCCCTTCGAGCGCCCGAACACGGTCCGGAAATTATCCTCATGGTCGGCGGTGTTGTAGAAGCCGGTCAGCGCGACGCGGCCCGGATAGAGGTCGGTCGCGAAGGTGGTCGCGCGGCCGATCTCGGCCAGGGTCACGACGCCGTTCAGGGGTTCGGTGCCCCAATCGTAGCCCGAGGAGAAGTTGGCGCGCCCCGTCACCGCGAAGGCGCCTGCCTGGACGTAGCTTTCCGGGCTGACCTTGAAGGCGACGTTGCCGCCCCAGACGCCGTAGAGCGGCGAGGTGAGGCCGGCATTGATCTGCAGGATATCCTGGAAGCAACTCGCCGCCGATTGGCAAGGCGGTAGCGCGTAGTATCGATTCGGATGCGTGCGCCCGACTTCGACGGAGAGGCGGTCGTCGAGCAGGCGCTGCTCGTAGGTGAGCGTCGACAGGCGGGCGAAGTCGCGGTTGAAGGTCGGCTGGTAGCCGACGGTGCTGTCGCCTACATCACCGTCCATGTTGCGGTTGTTCCAGCGCGCGCCGATGAAGAGTTGCGTGAAGTGGAACAGGCCGCCCTTGATGCCGGCGAGCCGTTCGAGGTCGGCATCGAGACTCAGCAGGTAGTAGGTCGAGTGCGAGAGCTGACCAGTGCGCAGACCCGCGCTCGGGTTCGCGTAGAAGAAGTCGTACACGTTCACGTCGAAACTCAGCCCAGCCCGCGCGAGGTCGGCGGCGTAGGGGGCAAGCGGCCCGTGCCACTTGACGCTCCCGTCGGGCGCCACGCCGATGGCGCCCGGATCGGTGCGCGGACCGGCCTCTCCCGTGAAGCTTTCCACTGCGCTCGGCGACTGCGCCAGCGTGGGCCCTGCCGCGAGCGGCAGGAGACATGCCATCTGCACCAGGCGGCGCAGGGAAGGCAGCACGGGAAACGACAAGGGCAGGCTGTGTGTCATCGGACTCGTCTTAGGCAGCCGCGCAAGCGGCGTCGTTCCGGCGCGGAGGCCGGCGCAGGGAGGCGGATCGGGGGCGACCCGAAGCGCAGGAATTTGTGTGAGAGAGGAACCGATGCATCCACCGCACCGGCTTTCACGATCAGGACGCGATGAGGGATAAACTGTCGGAAGCCATCCCCGCATCGTCCGTATACTAGCAATAATCTGGATTGAAGCGCTTTTCGTCAATGAAATAGATTGGTTTTTTTATGCTGGTATATTGGGACGGCTTTCCATTCCCGCAGTCGGTTAAGGAACGACCGAACCGTTCCTCACGCCGGTTGCCGCTCCCTCGCGGGGGCGGTGACGCGAGGGCCGAGATAGAATCGCTGGATGTCGTCGCGGGCCCGCAATGTCTCCGCCCCGCCTTCCAGGACCGAGAGGCCGTTCTCGAGCACGACGGCGCGGTGCGCGTGGCGAAGCGCCAGGGTGACGCTCTGCTCGGCGATCAGCAGAGTCAGCCCTCGCTCGCGGTTGAGGTCGACCAGCACGCGGTAGATCTCCGCGGTCACCTTGGGGGCGAGCCCCATCGAGGGCTCGTCGAGCACGAGCAGGCGAGGACGGCCCATCAGGGCGCGCCCGATCGCGGTCATCTGCTGCTCTCCACCCGAGATCAGACCGGCCGGCAGGCGGCGTTTCTCCGTCAGGCGCGGGAACAGCGCGTAGACCCACTCCAGATCGGCCCGCAGGTCGGCCCGGCCCGAGCCGCGCCCGAGGCCGCCCGCGATGAGGTTTTCCTCGACGGTGAGGGCGCGGAAGCAGTGGCGCCCCTCCAGCACGCCGACGAGGCTGGCGCGTACGAGGGCGTCGGTCCGGGTGCGCGACACGTCGCGACCGGCATAGGCGATGCGCCCGGCCCTGATCTGCCCGCGGGTCGCCGGCAGCAGGTTCGAGATCGCGCGCAGCAGCGTGGTCTTGCCGGCGCCGTTGGCGCCGACGAGGGCAACGATCTCTCCCTCGCGTACGACGAGATCGACGCCGGACAGGGCCTGTACGGCGCCACCGTAGACCGCCTCCAGCGCCTCGACGCGCAGGAGGCCGCCATGGCGATCCGAGGTCACTTGCCCTCCACCGAGGCGCGCTTGCCCGTGTCGCCCGCCCGCTCCTCCGCCTCGCAATCGCGGGGCGTAAGGCCGCGCTCCTTGGCGTAGGCCGTCGAGGAGGCTTCGATGATCGGGCGGAGCGCCGCCCAATCGGGCTTGATCCAGTCGGAGACGACGCTCCACTTCGCCCCGTCCCACTGCTGGAAGGTGACCCGGCCCTCGCCCTCGTGGTTTGCGCAGGTGACGTTGATCGAGTGGAACAGGCCCTTGGCGCCGAGCTTGGCGACGCGGGCCTCGTCGAGGCGCAGGTGCTCGAAGCCCCAGCGCACCTCGTCGCCGGTGAGCGTCCGGCGACCGAATTTCTCCTGCGCGATCCGCACGGCCTCGACGTTGAGGATGCCGTTGAGCACGCCGAGATTGTGATAGACACTGCCGATGCGCTTCTTGTCGGCGAGGTTGCCCGCGCCCGTTTCGTAGACGCCGCGCACGATTTCCTGGATCACCGGATACTGCGTGCCCGAGGCCTGGGTGGTGATCGCGACGTAGCCCTTGGCGGCGTCGCCCGCGGGGATCACGTCCTCCTCCGAGTTGGACCAGACGTTGCCGACGATGCGGCTCGCCGGGAAGCCGGTCTTCTGCGCGGTCTTGAGCGCCACCGGGTTCATCACGCCCCAACCGCGCAGCACGACATAATCGGGCCGTAGGCGGCGGATGGTGAGCCACTGCGATTGCTGCTCGTTGCCGGGATGCGGCACCTCGATCTGCTCGACCTTGAAGCCGTGCTGCTTGGCGAGCTGCTCGTAGATCGGGATCGTCTCCTTGCCGTAGGGCGAGCCGTGATAGAGCACCGCGATCGTCTTGCCCTTGAGCTTGTCGAGCCCGCCCTCGCGGGTGGCGAGATATTCGACGATGCCCGAGGTCTCGCTGTAGGGGTTGAGCAGCAGCGGGAACACGAACGGGAAGACGCGACCGTCGGTCGAGTCGGTGCGGCCGTGGTTGATCGTGATGAGCGGCACCTTGTCGGCGGTGATGCGGTCGATCATGGCGTAGGCGATGCCGACGGAGAGCGGGTTCCAGGCGGCGATGCCGGGCCGGGACTTGAGTCGCTCGTAGACCTCGACGCCGCGCTCGACCTCGTACTGGGTCTCGCCCTCGCTCCACGTGAGCTTGACCCCGTTCACGCCGCCGTCACGGCTGTTGATGAGGGTCAGGTAGTCGATGAAGCCGCCGAAGAAGCCGGTCCCGCCGGCGGCATAGGGCCCGACGCGGTAGCTCTGCAGCGGAAAGTACTGTTCGTCGGCGCTCGCCGCCCCGCCGAGGGCGAGGAGAGCGGCGCCGGTCAGAAGTGCGCGGGCCAAGGCTTTGCGGGGCATGGACGATCCTTCGGTGGGAGGGTGGCTTCAGGAGCGCGGCGAGAGCCGGCGGAAGGCGCGGTCGAGGAGCGCGGCAAGGCCCGCGGGCTCGCGGATCAGCACGGCGACGATGAGCGTTCCGAGGACGATGCGCTGGACCATCTCCAGCGTGCCGGTGTCGAAGCCGTCGCCGAGCAATGCGGTGCCGAGGCGCGACAGGAGCAGCGGCAGTACGACCATGAAGCCCGCGCCGAGGAAGGCGCCGCGCAGCGTCCCGAGCCCGCCGATGATGACGATGAACAGGATCTGGAACGAGCGATCGAGGTTGAACCCCGCCGGCTCGACCGTGCGCAGATAGGCGAAGGCCCACAGCACGCCCGCGATCCCGACGATGAAGGAGGAGAGCGCGAAGGCCAAAAGCTTGGTGCGCGCCACCTTTACCCCGACGATGCGGGCGGCGGTCTCGTGATCGCGGATCGCCACGAGGTTGCGCCCGGTCGGCGAGCGTACGAGGCGCCAAGCCAGGACCGTCAACAGCGCGACGATCGTCAGCGAGAACAGATAGCGCCCTCGGGCGTCGTCAAAGGAGAGACCCGCGATCACGAGACGCGGGGCATCGATGATGCCGGACGGCCTGTCGTTGGAGAGCCAGCCGATCCGATTGAGCGCCCAGGCGACGAAGAACTGCACGGCGAGCGTCGAGACCGCGAGGTAGAAGCCGCGCAGCCTCAGGGCCGGCAGTCCGGCGATCACGCCGGCACTCGCCGCGATCAACCCGGCGAGGAGGATCGTCGCCGGCAGCGGCAGGCCGGGCAGACGGAGGGAGAGGTTGAAGGCGGCGTAGGCCCCCACTGCCATGAAGGCGGCCGAGCCGAGCGAGAGCAGGCCGGCATAGCCGGTGAGCAGGTTGAGCCCCAGGCCGGCGAGCGCCAGCGCCAGGAACGGCGTCAGGATCGCCTCGAACAGGTAGCTGGTGCCGACGAGCGGTACGAGCCCGTAGGCGATCGCCAGCAGCAATAGGATGCCGGCGGCGCCCGTGCGGCGCGGCTGGGCCGAAGTGACGGGGAGAGCGGTCGCCACGGCCTTACACCCGCTCGACGCTGCGCTGGCCGAACAGGCCGGACGGCTTGATCAGCAGGAAGGCGAGCGCCGCCACGTAGGCGATCCAGCCCTCGATGCCGCCGCCGATGAACGGCTCGAGATAGACTTCCGCCAGCTTCTCGGCGGCGCCGACGATCAGCCCAGCGACGATGGCGCCGGCGATCGAGTCGAAGCCCCCGAGCACCAGCACCGGCAGCGCCTTGAGGACCACGAGCGAGAGCGAGAACTGAACGCCGAGCCGCGCTCCCCAGAGCAGGCCCGCCACCAGCGCGACGATGCCGGAGGCGATCCATACCGCCGACCAAATCCGCGGCAGCCGCAAGCCCGCATTGAGCGCGGCCAACGGATCGTCGGCAACCGCGCGGAAGGCCAGCCCGGTGCGGGTGAAGCGGAAGAACAGGGTCAGAAGCGCCACCATCAAGCCGGCAAGCGCGGCGGCGAACAGGTCGAACCGGCTCACCAGCACGCCGGCGACGTCGAACGGGGTGTCGTCGATGCCGAGATCGAGGGCGTGGACCTGCGTCCCCCAGGCAAGCTGAGCCGCACCCTCGATGACGTAGGCGACGCCCAGCGTCGCCATGAACAGGGTGATCGGCGGCTGGTTGACCAGTGGGCGCAACACCGCCCGCTCGATGGTGAGCCCTACCACGACCATCACGGCGAGCGTCGCGGCGAGCGCCGCCGGGAAGGGAAGACCGCGCTCGATCAGGCTGACGAAGGTGAGGGCTGCGAACAGCACCATCGCGCCCTGCGCGAAATTGAGGACGCCGGAGGTCTTGTAGATCAGCACGAAGCCGATCGCGACGAGGGCGTACATCACCCCCGAGAGCAGGCCGCCGACGACGACCTCGATGAGAAAGGCGAGATCGGGGCTCATGCCGCCTTCGCCTCGCTGTCGGTGTCATCCTCGGCCCCAAGATAGGCCGCAATCACCGCCGGATTCGCCTGGATCTCGTGGGGTGTACCCGTGGCGATCCGGCGGCCGTGATCGAGGACCGTGATCCGGTCGGACAGGCGCATGACCACGCCGATATCGTGCTCGATCAGGACGATGGCCGTCCCGAGCGTCTCCCGTGCGGCCAGTACGAAGCCGCTCATCTCGGCCTTTTCGGCGGCGCTCATGCCGGCCATCGGCTCGTCGAGGAGCAGCAGACGCGGATTGGCCACGAGGGCGCGGGCGAGTTCCACCCGCTTCTGCAGGCCGTAGGGCAGGCTGCCGGCGGCGCGCCCGCGGAACATCCCGAGTTGGAGAAAGTCGATGACGGATTCGGCTCGCGCCCGATGCTCGGTCGCCTCGCGGCGCGCGGCGGATAGGCCGAGAAGCTGCGCGGTCAGCCCCGCCCGCTGGGCGTTTGCCAGCCCCGACAGGACGTTCTCGACCACGCTCAGGCTTTTGAAGAGCGCGAGGTTCTGGAAGGTCCGCGCGACACCGAGCTCCGCCAGCCGCTGCGCCGGAACCCGGGCGAAGCGCGTGTCGCCGATGCGCAAGCGCCCGGCCTGTGGGGCATAGAGCCCGGTGATCGCGTTGATCAGCGAGGATTTCCCGGCCCCGTTCGGTCCGATGATTGCGTGAATTTCACCTGCTGCGACCGAGAGATCGATCTCGGCGAAGGCCACCGCACCGCCGACGCTGAGCGACAAACCCTCGACGGCCAGGATGTCTTCATCCCCCGCTCCCATCCGACGCCACGGAGCCGGGGCGGTGGCTGCTCGGGACGATCGCGGATAAGCCGGCCGGCTGGGCGAGGCGGTTCGGCGATCAAGTACAAACATTGAATTCAAAACCGTCGAACGGAAACAGTCATGCGCCAGAAGATGGATCACGAGCTGTATCGATGGTTGTCAGCGAGGCGATCGTCGGTTGCTATAAGAACATTACCGAACTTAATCACTTATAATGAGCCTACATCCCGCCCGTCAAAAGCATTAAATCCCTTTTTTTCATGAAATCATGGACGACAATGTTGCCCGATCGCTAAGTCAGATAAGAATTTAACTCGCGTCAGGGAGGGGGAGCGCTCACTTAGGCCCATGGCCCGTGCCACTTCAGGATCCGGTCCCTACAGTTTGCGGCGGCAGGATACGGGATACGGCCGAGGACGAAGCGCGTCTGAGACAGCCGACGAACGACGATCGGGCGGCACATCGCATTCATCTGCCGATACTCTACCGAAACTACATAAGTAAGTTCGCTCTCCACTGGAATTATGACAGTATATTATAAAAGATCAAACTTTAATTTTCTAATGATATGAAATAAAAGCCTATTATATAATAGCGGGCGGCCCGGATGTGGTGTTGTCGAAAGAAATTATTTGCGATCTCATCTGTCCAACGACATGTAAAATACAATCATAATTTTATACAGAAATATAAAAACATTCATTATTCGAAATGGATAATTATCACAATACGATTTCGGTAATCGCAAGAAAAATTACGGCATTACAACGTATTGCAGATCGTAATTCAACGTATTTGCAGAAATTTCAGAAATATGATCGTTATCGCTTCGTCACAGGAGCTAATTTGCCACAACGTGTGCGTAGTACAATCCCTTGGGCCGCGCTGTTGTGAAGAGCGCGTCACGGCAAGGATATTCTTAAGGACTCAAATTTACCGTGCAATGCATTATAGCCTAGATCGTACCTACCGGATTTCAATCTATGCGTGCGCCGGGAGGATATAGACGATCAAGTGCCTGGTTCGATCATTGGTCCGCCCGCACGACTTGGATCGTGCTCGCAGCGAGCACTGGCGCTCTGATCGGCATTGACCGTGCATTCCCTCTGGTAGGAATGGGTCCTTCCTATATTCCGCTCATCGCTTTGGCCGGGTGGCGCCTCGGCTTGGCCCCGGCCTGCCTGGTCGCTCTCGGTGCTGCGTTCCTCAATATCTTTCCAAACCATGTTGCGGAGGCGGTACCACTCGCGGTGGCCTTGGCCAGGGGAATCCTGAGGCTCAGCACCTACGCCTTCATCGTTGCTCTGACTGTTTCGCTGCGTCGCTCATACGAGCGTGAACGTGCCGCAGCCCAGCGGGACGACCTCACCGGCGCGCTGGCGCGGGCCGCTTTTGACGAGCGCGCGGCTGCCATGACTTCTTTAACTGCGCAGGGTCGAAACGCGCTGGCCGTCGTCGTAATCGACGTCGACGGCTTCAAAGGCATCAACGACCGCCACGGACATGCAGCGGGCGACGACACGCTGCGCGCTCTGGCCACATCGGCGGCGGCGGCCTTGAGCAAGAACGACTGTTTGGGTCGCTTGGGTGGCGACGAGTTCGCTGCCATCTTGTGCGCGGCGACGGTCAGCGAGGCCCATCACAGAGTCGAGGCGTTGCATCGGGCTCTCTCGGAGGGACTCGCCCGCGCCGAGGTTGCAGTGACGGTAAGCATGGGGGCCTGCATCCTCGGATCAGGTGCGTTGGCCGACGTGGCTGCGGTCATGCGCGACGCCGACCGGTCCATGTACAACGCGAAGGCTTCCGGACCAGGAGCTTACCGCATCGGCTATCCGGCGACCCGTTAGGGGCGACTGACGGCGTATGGCTGTCTGCGATCAACGCGATGTCACGCGTCAACAGTTTCCGCAACAGGCCGGCTCATGGGCCGCCAGCGGTCGAGCTCTCGATCGATGACGCGCTCGGTTCCTTGCATGAACTCAGTAGATGACAGGCCTGGGGCAAGTCTGGCAAGATAACTGACGACGATGGTGCCAGGCCGCGTGGCAGAGCCCCCGGGCCAGTACAAGCCGGAATTGACGGCCACCGGAACGACGGGAAGTCCGAGCTTGCCGTAGAGCAGTTCAACGCCGCGCTTGAACTGGAGCTGTTCGCTCATCGCACCACGGGTGCCCTCGGGGAAGATCAGGATCGAGCGCCCCGCGGCAACGGCCTCTCGACCCATCTCGATCATCGTACGCAGCGCCTCTCTCCCATTGGATCGGTCGATGATGATCATCGGCGAGCGCCGCAAGAACCAACCCACCACCGGGATCGCCACCAATTCACGCTTGGCGACGATGGCAACGTCGGGAACCAACACCAGAAAGGCCAACGTCTCCCAGGCCGACTGATGATTGGCCACGAACAGGCAGGGCTCGGAGGGAATGTGTTCGCGCCCCTCCTCGACGTAATTCAGGCCGACGATGTGGCGTAGACCGAAGAGGATGCCACGCGCCCAAAGCCGTGTCGCAGCTCGAATTGGGCGCGCCGGCGCGCCAGCCAGAGCGAAGAGAGCCAGCGGAACCAGAAACAGAGCTGTCCATACGGCCCAGTAGCCATTGAACGAGTAATGGCGGATGCGTGCCAATGTGCGGCCTCGAATTTGGCTCAAGCAGGAGCCGATTGCCGGTGCAACGTCCTATGGACGGTGCTTCTGATCCCAGGGTGAACCGGCTCCCGGTACGCAGCCCGTGAGGCGCGATCACGGCATATACGGCATCAGAAAGCCCCAGGCTTAATTTGCGCCTTTTGATTGATTGTCTGATGGTGACAATTTGAACGAGCGCACCTGTCTGTCTATCACGGGCAGTCGTGCCGATTGCCCGGCGGCGTTCTGCCCACCCCAGCAAACCGCTAGTCGACGGGCCGACCGGCGGCGCCGTGATGACGTTTCTTCGGAGGAGTGTTCGAGCCGCCCCTCTCCCCGGCAGGGGGATGGGAGGAATCTCTTCTGACAGTCGAATCGGATGAATTCCCTATGGGAGGTGACACATGGGCACCCCTCGCCCCGAGATGGGGTGTCTCACCGTCACCCCTCAAGCCAGGATCCGTCGATCCTGCGCCGATCCAGTCCCCCCTCGCGAAACGCTCGTCCCGCCTCAGCTCGTCGACGCCGGGCAGGTGCAAGATGTAGCTGCTGGCCCGCTGCCGGCCATGCCGCGCGCTCGACCGCCAGAAGCGCGCGCGTTGAGATGGCGACCTCACTCAGGATCGACGAACGGGCACTACGCATCACGGCCAGGATTCGGTGATTGCGACGGAGTGCGAGTGGGCGCGGCGCCGGCGAGGGCGCGCCCGGCGCTCATGCGCCGCCGCGGCCCGTCAGGCCGGAAGATCGGTTGGGAAGCCGCACGGGCGGGAGAGCGCTGATCGGCTCATGGCGCCGCCCCGCGAAACGTCACGCCGCAGCACGTCCAGCGCCCGGCGTTCCGCGCCACCTCGGCCCGGGTCAAGCCAGCGCGTCCTCAAGGCGCGTCCAATGGAAAACTTTCTGACCGGTGGAAGCGTCACAATGCGTGACAATGACGTGGATCAATGGATAGATCAGGCGGGGCGGCACTATCTTACAAGCCGCGCCCGCGCTTTCTGCGTGCAAGGGCAACCGCACGGCCATCGGTGTGGCGCTGTCCGCCTGAGGACGCGAGGACATCGCATGACCTGGCTCGCAATCACATGGCTCGCTTCCGGCGCTTTCTTCCTCGAGATGGTGGCGCGCGCGCCCCTCATCGACGATGCCGAATGCCTGTGAGGAGCAGCGATCCGACTTTTATCCTCAGATCACCAAGCTCCACATTTCCCACGCCAACAGCCCCATCCATGCAGGGGTCAGGACGCCACCGAGCCCGATGATCCCGAGAAGGACGAGAGCTTTGGCTCGGGACAACACACTCTCGCCGGCACCCAAACTCGGTGCTTCCGCTGGTGTCGCGTGCTGGTCCATGATTTCCGCCTCTCACCGCGCCTGGAATACGTAAGGCAATAGAGGGGCCAAATTGAAGCGCGTAAGAATACGGAGGAAGCATTCATCGTGACACGCTCGCTTTCGGCATTCCTCCGCGCCGTCATTCTGCTCGCTGAAACGCCAACTGACACGTTGGCGCACGCCTGGGCGCTGTAGCCGACGCCGCGGCACCCTGCCCATTACCCATGATGATCTCTTCGTAGCCGTGGCTGCGGACGGAAAAAGGGGTGCAGCCACGGGCCGCGTATCCTCACTGCGCGGTCGGTCAGAGAGGCACTCCGAACGGAAATTTCCTTCACCTTCGAGGACGCTCGGTCCGGGTGGGGAAGCAGCGCAACCTTCGCCGTGAGCCGACGCTCAGCCGCGGAGACGACCACCTTCACCACGTCGCGCCGTGTCGAGATCGCTGCGTCGTCTGCAGGCGCAAGCGGGTCGGTTGGGCCGATCGATGGTTGGTTCTTGAGCCGCCCTTCCGTCAGAGCTCGAAGCGATCGATCTCGCCGAGGAGCGTCACGAAAGCCTGCGCTCCGTGGTCGAGCGCGGCGCGTCCCTTCTCGGCCGTGCCGAGGCGGGCATCGCCGAGGGCACCCGAAGCGTGGAGATCCTGGGTCTTCCAGGCGAAGGCCGCCGGGCGGCCCGCCCGCAGCAGGGTGTAGTCCCGCACCATCGCCACCGTGCGGGATTCGAACGCGGCGATTTGGTCCCCACGGACGAGATCGGGCCGCAGCGCCATCATCAAAGCGGTCTCGATCCCGCCGGCATGAATTCCGTGGCGAATCTCGTCTTCGGGAAACAGACCTTCCGGATAGCCGAACCGGCTCCACGCCGTCGTCACGGCCACCATGCCGAAGCGCCCGCGCAACTCGCCCGCCACGAGATCCATCAAGGCGCTGTTGCCGCCGTGGGAGGAAACGATCACGAGCTTTCGGCACCCCGCCCGGATCAGGCCGGCGCCGATCTCGGTCCAGGCGGCGAGCGCGGTTGCGGCGGTCAGCGTCAGGGTGCCCGGAAAAGCGTCGTGCTCGTCGGACTTGCCGATCGCCTGCACGGGCAGAAACAGCACATCGAGCGCGTCGGGCACCCGATCCGCCACACGGTCGAGATAGCCCTGAGCGATATAGGTGTCGGTGCCGAGCGGCAGATGGGGACCGTGCTGTTCCACCGCCGCCACCGGCAGGACCGCGATGGCGCGAGCCATGGCGCGGGTGCGGATCTCTTCGGTGGTCAGATCGAGCCAGGATCGTGCCGGCATGATGTCGATGACGCCTCAAACCGTGTTGCCGCCCCCTTGGGACGGCAACACGGCGGCGGCGTCAACGGCCCTCTGCGTGGGCTGCGCGGGGCACGCGGGTCTCAGCGCCCGCGGCTGACGAGCCAGCCGAGGCCGAAGGCGGCCGCGGCCACGAGGGCGAGGGTCGTGCCCCGGTTGTCCTCGGCCCGGGCAACCAGGGCACGGCCCTGGCGGCTCGCCTCGTCGCGATAGCGGCGACCCCGGTGGGTGGCCTCGTCGCGCAGGGAGCGGCCGCGCTCGTACGCCTCGTCCCGCAAGGCGCGCCCACGGCTCGTGGCCTCATCGGCGAAATGACGCCCGTCGCGGTGCAGGCCTTCGGCCTCGGCGTGGATGCGGCCATAGGCCGATTGGGCGACCCCGGCCACCTGCTCGTAGGCTCCCTCGACCTGCGGCCGCGCACGGCCCGTCACGGCGCCGAGCGCGGTCCGTCCACGGCCCTTCAGATTGCGGAAACCGCCTTCGATCTGGTCCCTGTTCATCGATTCATCTCCGATGGCGAGGCGCCCGGATCGGCGCCGGAAACAAAAGAAGCCGCACCCGTCGCGGGTGCGGCTCCGGATTCAGAGCCCGATGCCCGTATGGGATCAGAGGCTGTTCTTGACCTTGTCGGCAGCGTTCTTCACGCCGTCCTTGGCCTCGCCGACGGTGCGCTGGGTCTTGCCCTCGACTTCCTGCGCCTTGCCTTCGGCCTGCAGGCGCTCGTTGCCGGTCACCTTGCCGACGGACTGCTTGACGTTGCCGGCGGCTTCGTTGGCGAGACCCTTGATCTTGTCGGTGGTGCTGCTCATCGCGTGTCTCCCTTCGTGACGTGTGCGCCGGGTTGCGGCGCCCTCGGCAAGCGGAACGGTGACAGCGGGCATTGGTTCCCAGCATAGGTTATGGGCAAACCTGTCCTGCGCCGCCTGCATCGGGCCAAGCCCTGCCCTCTGCTTCAAAAAATTTCTGCGCGGCGCCCAAATATTTTCCAGTCAACCTTCCGGTCTCGATGGGTCAAGGATGCTGTATCCAAAATACCGACCGGCTTAGCGTTCGGCCGATCATGAAGTTGTGCGCCGACAGCGCGCCAGACGTCGAGGATTAGGAACCGTTCGATGGCCGCTGACGTCGCCCCGCCCCACTTCGAAGCTGCCGGTCCGGCGGCGCGCGGTCGATGAGCGCCACCATGGATGCCCCCGTGACCCGCTGGATCGGCTTTCGCCACGACGGCGCTGTGGGCTTCGGCCGCCTCGACGGGGAAACCATCACCGAGTTCACGGGCGACCTGTTCGGTGCACCGACGGCGACGGGGCGGACTCTGCCGCTCGCGGAGGTGACGATCGATCTGCCGTGCCGGCCCTCGAAGCTGATCGCCCTGTGGAACAATTTCGGGGCGCTGGCCGAGAAGCTGGAACTGGCGCGGCCCGAGGCACCGCTGTTCCTGATCAAGCCGGCCAACACCTACCGGCCCTCGGGCGCGACGGTGGTCGTGCCGGAGACCGCCGGCCGGGCGCTCTACGAGGGCGAACTCGGAATCGTGATCGGCAAAGTGGACGGCCAGCCCGCCCGCGACCTGTCGGAGGCGGACGCCATGGCGCACGTCTTCGGCTTCACCTGCATCAACGACGTGACCTCCGCGCCGATCCTGAAGGCGGATGCGAGCTTCACCCAATGGGCGCGGGCCAAGGGCCTCGACGGGTTCGGTCCATTCGGACCGGTGATCGCCACCGGCCTCGCGCCCGAGACGTTGACCGTGCGTACCCTGGTCAACGGGCGCGAGCGCCAGAACTTCCCGATCAGCGACATGCTGATGCCGGTGCCGCGACTGGTGTCGCTGCTCTCGCAGGGAATGACCCTGGAGCCCGGCGACATCATCGCTTGCGGCACCTCGGTCGGCTCCGGCCCGATCCCCAAGGGTGCGAATGTCGAGATCGTGATCGACGGCATCGGCACGCTGACGAACCGGTTCGAGTAGCGGAACCATCGATGTCGGCGCCCGATGCGCGGCCCGGTTCGGCGCCGCAGGGCTTTGAAGAGACGTGATGAGGGCGGGCCGCCCGCGGAGCGACGAATCCGCCCGGCCCGAGACGGCAACGACCGCGCGGCCCCGGCTGGGAGCACGCGCAAGACAGTGAGTGAGGGATATGAGCATCGCGATCGTCGGCGCCGGCGCCATCGGCGGCTATCTCGGGGTCAGGCTGGCGGAAGCCGGCGAGGACGTCACCTTCATCGCCCGCTCCAACGCGGCGGCGATCCAGGCGGACGGCATGCGCCTGATCGAGGAGGATGGCACCGAGATCCATTCGAAGACGGTGAAGGCTACCCGCTCGATGCAGGAGGCGGGGGTGCACGAGGTCGTGCTGCTCACCGTCAAGGCGCATCAGGTCGGCCCCATCGCCGCCGATCTGAAGCATCTGATCGGCCCCAACACCGTCGTGGTGACGATGCAGAACGGCATCCCGTGGTGGTACTTCCTGGGCGGGCACGGCGGCGAGCATGCCGGCACGCGGCTGGAGAGCGCCGATCCCGGCGGCCTGATCGCCGATCATCTCGACCCGAAACACGTCATCGGCTCGGTGGTCTATCCGGCCACCGTGCTGACCGATCCCGGCACCGTGAAGGTGATCGAGGGCAACCGCTTCGGCCTGGGCGAGCTCGACGGCTCCAAGTCCGAACGGGTGCTGGCCCTGTCGCAGCGCCTCGCCAAGGCGGGATTCCGCGCGCCGGTCACCAACGACATCCGCGCCGAGATCTGGCTCAAGCTCTGGGGCAATCTCAGCTTCAACCCGATCTCCGCGCTGACCCACGCGACGCTCGAAGACATCTGCCGCTTCCCCGACACGCGGGCGATCGCGGCGGAAATGATGCGCGAGGCCGAGACCATCGCGAACCGGCTCGGCGTCACGTTCCGCCTCGGCATCGAGAAGCGCATCGCGGGCGCCGAGAAGGTCGGCCCGCACAAGACGTCGATGCTTCAGGATGTGGAGGCCGGCCGGCCGATCGAGCTTGAGGCTCTGGTGGGCTCGGTGATCGAACTCGGCCGCCTCACCGGCACGCCGACCCCGCATATCGATACGGTCTTCGCCCTGATGCGTCTCCTGGCCCAGAGCCTGGAGCGCGCCAATGGCCGCCTCGCGATCCAGGGAGCCTGACACCATGCTCCTTCCCGACAATTCCGCCTCGTCCCCCATCGACGCCAAGGAGGCCAGCGTGGCCGCGACCACCCTCTACGACCTGATCCGGGCCGGCGACGATGCGGCCACCGCCTTGTCGAGCCCCGGCGGTGTGCCGCTGACCTTCCAGGCGCTGCGCGCCCTGGTCGACCGCACCGTGGCCGACCTCAACGCCCGCGGCATCGGCCGCGGCGACCGGGTCGCGATCGTGCTGCCGAATGGCCCGGAGATGGCCACTGCCTTCATCGCGGTGGCGGCCGGCTGCACCTCGGCGCCCCTCAACCCGAGCTACAAGGCCGACGAGTTCGAGTTCTACCTGACCGACCTCAAGGCCAAGCTCCTCATCGCTGCCGACGGGTCGGCCTCCCCCGCGGTGGCGGTGGCGGAGAAGCTCGGCCTGCCGGTCGCCCGCCTGAAGGCGGCCCCCGAGGAGGGTGCGGGCAGCTTCACGCTCACCTTCGACGACGAGGCCGCCGAACCCGCGGCCAAGGGCGGCCCGGCCAGCTCGGAGGAGATCGCGCTGGTGCTGCACACCTCCGGCACCACCTCGCGGCCCAAGATCGTGCCGCTGACGCAGACCAATGTCTGCGCCTCCGCGCGCAACATCCGCACCGCGCTCCAGTTCACGGCGGAGGATCGCGGCCTGAACATCATGCCGCTGTTCCACATCCACGGGCTGATCGCCGGCATCCTGGCGCCGCTCTCGGCGGGGGGGCAGGTGTCCTGCACGCCGGGCTTCAACGCCCTCAAGTTCTTCGCCTGGATGGAGGAGGTGCGCCCGACTTGGTACACCGGCGTGCCGACGATGCATCAGGCGATCCTGGGGCGGGCGGCCCGCAACGGCGAGATCATCGCCAAGAATCCCCTGCGCTTCATCCGCTCCTCCTCCTCCTCGCTGCCCCCGCAGGTGATGAAGGAGCTGGAGGAGACGTTCTCGGCGCCCGTCATCGAGGCCTACGGCATGACCGAGGCGGCGCACCAGATGGCTTCGAACCCGCTCCCGCCGAAGCCCCATTATGCGGGCTCGGTCGGCCTCGCGGCGGGCCCGGAGATCGCGGTGGTCGATTCCGACGGCGAGCCGTTGCCGGCGGGCGAGACCGGCGAGATCGTCATCCGCGGCGACAACGTGATGAAGGGCTACGAGAACAACGAGAAGGCCAATACCGAGGCCTTCACGAAGCAGGGCTGGTTCCGCACCGGCGATCAGGGCACGCTCTCGCCTGAGGGCTATCTCGCGATCACCGGGCGCCTCAAGGAGATCATCAACCGCGGCGGCGAGAAGATCTCGCCGCGCGAGGTCGACGAGATCCTGATGGACCATCCGGCGGTGTCGCAATGCGTCACCTTCGCGATCCCGCATGACAAGCTCGGCGAGGACGTCGCCGCGGCGATCGTGCTGCGCGAGGGCGTCGAGGCGGGCGAGAAGGACATTAAGAGCTTCGCCTCGGAGCGGCTGGCCGCCTTTAAGGTCCCGGCCAAGATCCTGATCCTCGACGAGATCCCCAAGGGCGCCACCGGCAAGCTCCAGCGGATCGGTCTCGCGCAGAAGCTCGGACTGGCCTGATCGATCGACACGCCCCGCGACCGCACCGGTCGCGGGGTTTTCGTCGGCCGGTGGGCCTCTCTCCCCCCTCCCCTCACCTGAGGTGCCAACAAGGCGAACTCCAGCTGGCGCGCGATCCCTCGAGCCCTCCTTCGAGGCCGCTTCGCGGCACCTCAGGATGAGGAGGATGGGTGGGAGGCGCGCCGCCAAGGGAAGTCGTCGGTCCCGTTTCCCGAGCAAAACCCCAAAACAAAAAACCCCGCCAGAGCGGGGTTTTTTCGTTGTCACGGCGCGCGGCTCAGACCGCCATGCGATCCTCGCCCTCGACCGGCTCGCGCAGCACGTAGCCGCGGCCCCACACCGTCTCGATGTAGTTCTTACCCTCGGAGGCGTTGGCGAGCTTCTTGCGGAGCTTGCAGATGAACACGTCGATGATCTTCAGCTCCGGCTCGTCCATGCCGCCGTAGAGATGGTTGAGGAACATCTCCTTGGTGAGCGTCGTGCCCTTCCGGAGGGAAAGGAGTTCCAGCATCTGGTACTCCTTGCCGGTGAGATGCACGCGGGAGCCCGACACTTCGACCGTCTTCTGGTCGAGGTTCACGATCAGATCGCCGGTGGTGATGACCGACTGGGCGTGGCCCTTCGAACGGCGCACGATGGCGTGGATGCGCGCCACCAGCTCGTCCTTGTGGAAGGGCTTGGTGAGGTAGTCGTCGGCACCGAAGCCGAGGCCCTTCACCTTGTCCTCGATGCCGGCCATGCCCGACAGGATCAGGATCGGCGTCTTCACCTTCGCCACGCGCAGGGAGCGCAGGACCTCGTAGCCCGACATGTCGGGCAGGTTCAGGTCGAGGAGGATGATGTCGTAATCGTAGAGCTTGCCGAGATCGACGCCCTCCTCGCCGAGATCCGTCGTGTACGTGTTGAAATTCTCGGATTTGAGCATCAACTCGATGCTCTGCGCCGTGGCGCTGTCGTCCTCGATCAGAAGTACGCGCATCGTCGGTCCCCACCCCGGCCAGGCCGTATCAGGGCGCTTGAGACAAGCCGCCGCCGGGCGCCCGCCGACGGCCTCGGCGGACGCACCCTCATTCCCACTTCAGAAACGCTATTCCTTAACCGTTAACAAAAGCCGAATCCCGCTTGCAAGGTTCATCTTCTTCGAGTCCGAGGGCGATTCCCACCATGGTTGGCAATCTGTTCTCCGGAGATGATCGGCAAGGCTCCGACGCGGATCGGGCGGTCGGGTTAAGCCGTTCTGATCCTTGAGAATGCCCCGTTTGTTGCAAATGGGAGACATCGCGCGATCGTTATCGCTCACGCTTTTCCGAGGGGCCGGCGGCCGACCCGGCCCGTGCCGATCGGCCCCCGGCAATGTTAAGACATCGGCCGGATCGGTGGCGTGGGGAGGGACCGGGCCCATGGCGAAAGGATGACGGGCGAGCGGGAAACCGGAGGACTGTCCGCGGCGCTCGCCGCCCTGGCCACGGTCGAGACCCTTGAGATCTTCGGGCGGGTCACGGCGATTCGCGGCCTGCTCGTCGAGGTTGCCGGCCCGGTCGCGGCGATGCGGCTCGGAGGGCGGCTCGACGTGGTGGTCGAGGCGGGGGGCGCCGGTACCGTCCCCTGCGAGGTGATCGGCTTCTCGGGCGACCGGGCGCTCGCCATGCCGTTCGGATCGCTGGAGGGCGTGCGCCGCGGCTGCCCGGTCCTTGTGCGCGACGAGGCGGCGGGGGCGGTGCGCCCGTCCCAGGGATGGCTCGGCCGCACCGTCGATGCGCTCGGACGCCCCATCGACGGGCTCGGCCCCCTCCCCCAGGGACCGGCGATCTACCCCCTTCGGGCCGATCCGCCGCCCGCGCATGGGCGCCGCCGCGTCGGCGCGCCGCTCGATCTCGGGGTCCGGTGCATCAACACCTTCCTGACCATGTGCCGCGGCCAGCGCATGGGCATCTTCGCCGGCTCCGGCGTCGGCAAGTCGGTGCTGCTCTCCATGCTCGCCCGCTACACGGCGGCGGACGTGGCGGTGATCGGCCTCGTCGGCGAGCGGGGCCGCGAGGTTCAGGAATTCCTCCAGGACGATCTGGGTGCGGCGGGGCTCAGTCGCTCGGTGGTCGTGGTGGCGACCTCCGACGAGCCGGTGCTGATGCGCCGCAACGCCGCCTACGTGACGCTGGCGGTGGCCGAGTATTTCCGCGATCAGGGCGCGCAGGTTTTGTGCATGATCGACTCGATCACCCGCTTCGCCATGGCACAGCGGGATATCGGGCTCGCCGGCGGCGAGCCGCCCACCGCCAAGGGCTACACGCCGACCGTCTTCTCCGAATTGCCGCGCCTTCTCGAACGGGCGGGCCCCGGCACCGGCGAGGGCGCGATCTCCGGTCTGTTCACGGTGCTGGTCGAGGGCGACGACCACAACGAGCCGGTGGCGGATGCCGTGCGCGGCATCCTGGACGGCCATATCGTGATGGAGCGCCGCATCGCCGAAACGGGCCGCTACCCGGCGATCAACGTGCTGCGCTCGGTCTCCCGCACCATGCCGCGCGCCTGCGATCCGGCGCATCTGCCCACCGTGCGGCGGGCGCGTAAGGTGCTGGCGACCTATGCCGACATGGAGGAGCTGATCCGGCTCGGAGCCTACCGGGCGGGGTCGTCACCGGAGGTCGACGAGGCGGTCGCGCTCATGCCGGATCTGACGGCTTTTCTGGGGCAGGGTAAGGAAGAAGCAACCTCCATCAGCGAGGGTTACGCACGGCTGGCCGCCATCGTGGGCGGCGGGTGAGATGGCATCGCGTCGGGGGTTCGGGTCCGCGAGGATCCGGCGAGCGCGTCCAGCCCTTTCGCCGGCGTAGCGTAGGAGTGGATGGCCCGACATGAAATCGCGTGACACGCTGATCCGGCTGCGGCGGTTCCAAGTGGATGAGAAGCGCCGCCGGGTGGCGCAAATCGAGATGATGATGGCCGATTTCATCCGGATGGCGACCGAGCTGGAGCGCGAGGTCGCCCAGGAAGAGGCCCGCGCCGGCATCACCGACCCGGCCCATTTCGCCTATCCGACCTATGCCCGCGCCGCGACCTCGCGCCGGGACAACATGCGCCAGTCCGCCGCCGCCCTGGAAGGCCAGCTCGCCGAGGCCAAGGCCGAACTCGGCGAAGCCTTCGAGGAACTCAAGAAGGTCGAGATCCTGGAGGATCGCGAGCGCTCCGCCGAGCGCGCGGCGGAAGCCGCCCGCGAGCAGGCCGAGATGGACGCGATCGGGCTGCGCGCCCGGGCTTGAGCCGACCGAAAGGTCTCGTGGCGGCATGAAACCGTCACGATCGGCGGGCAAGAGCCCGCCGCATCGAGCCGGTTGCTTCGGTCCCGCTTGCGATGCGAGCGGCCCTGGCGCAGGAGGGACCGGTCCCGAGGGAGGCGGCCGGTATCCATGAAGAAGATCAGTGAAATCTTTTGGGGCTTGATCGGCCTCGCGGCGGTGGCGGCCTCTTGCTACCTGCTCTGGGGCAAACTCAAGGATCAGTCCTGGGCGAGCATCGAAGCCGCCTTCCTGGCGATCCCGCCGCATCACGTCCTCTTCGCCGCCCTCTCGACCCTCGTCGCCTACGCGGCGCTCGCTTGGTACGACCGGATCGCCCTGCTGCATCTGGGCGTGCGCGGCATCTCGTGGATGTTCGTCTCGGTCTGCTCCTTCACCACCTACGCGCTCTCGCACAATATCGGCGCCTCGGTCTTTTCCGGCGCCCTGGTGCGCTACCGGGCCTACACCGCGAAGGGGCTCTCGGCGGCGCAGGTCGCGGTGCTGGTGGCGCTCTGTTCCTTCACCTTCGGCCTCGGCACGATCCTGCTCGGTGGCTTCGTGCTGGTCTACGATCCGGGCCTGCTGTCGCGGCTCGACAGCCTTCTGCCCGCCGCACTCACCAACCCGCACACCGCCCGACTCGTCGGCTTCGCGCTGCTCGCCTTCGTGGCGCTCTACGTGCTCGGCTCTGTGCTGCGCTTCCGCCCCCTGACGATCCGCTCCTTCAAGATCGAATATCCCCGGCCGCAGATCATGGTGCGCCAGCTCATCGCGGCGCCGCTGGAACTGCTCGGCGCAGCCGGCATCATCTATTTCGCGCTCCCCGACAGCCTGAACCCCGGCTTCATTGCCGTGCTCGGCATCTTCCTCGCCTCGTTCTCGGTGGCGCTCGCCTCGCACGCGCCGGGCGGCCTCGGGGTGTTCGAGCTGGTGTTCTTCACCGCCATGCAGCTCCAGACCGATGCCGAGAAGGCGCCGGTGCTCGCAGCCCTGCTGATCTTCCGCTTGTTCTACCTCTTGATCCCGTTCGCGATCGCCATCGTCGTGGTGGTTCTGTTCGAGCGCGCGCGCTTGTCGAAGGCGCTCCATAAGACCGATCAGAACCCGCCCGAGCCCCCGCTGGTGGCGCCGGGGCTCGACAACCACGTCATCGAGAAGCGCCTCGAGAATAAGGCGGTTTGAGGCTCTCCGATAAGCTTCCGTCGCCGGCATCCGCCTCCGCAGGCTTGAGGCTTCCGCTCCGTTGAACGCCGAAGCCCGCTGCGCGCGGCGTCGGCCCGCGCGGGTCGGCGTCGCCTGCGGGGCATGCATGGCAAGCGATGCTGCGGACCGTTTCGAGCAGGATGACGCCGCGCCCCCGTATGGTTACGTGCCGCCATCGTGGATGGCGGGACAAGCACGCTTGCCCGGCCTTCACGAACGGTTAAGCTTGCAGCATGGGCGCCAGTCCGGCGTCCGGGTCACGAACATCATGGCTTCCATCAAAGTGCGGGTGTCCGAGGACGGCACCTGCTCGATCTGCCGCAACGGCACGATCATCAGCACGGGTCTCACGCGCCATCAGGCCGACCAGTTGGTCGCGGTCCTGCGCGCCATCGAAGGCCACGACTGAGGTTTTTTGCGGCGCCTGCTCAGTGCGCCTCTCCCACCCATCCCCCTCATCCTGAGGTGCCCGCCTCGGCGGGCCTCGAAGGAGGGCTCCAGCGGATCGCGCGTTTCCTGGAGCCCTCCTCCGAGGGTGACGCTGCGCGCCGCCTCCTCAGAATGGGGGAAGCGGGAGGGCGGTGCCATGAGGCGTGAAGGCGGCCCGCTTTCAGCTCACACGGAGCCCACCGTCCGCAGCCGTGCCCGCGGATGGATCTCCGCCTGGCTCATCACCGGGGTCTCCCGGCGGAAGCGCTCGATGATCGAGCGCACGAAGGGCCGTGCCTGAACCGAGGTCACCAGCACCGGCATCTCGCCCATGCGGGCGGCCTGCTCGAAGCGGTCGCGCACGGTGTTGACGAATTCGGTCAGCCGCGAGGGCTGCATCGCGAGATAGCGCTCCTCGCGCTCGCCGATGATGGATTCGAGGAAGGCCTGCTCCCAGGCGGGTGACAGGGTGATGATCGGCAGCGTGCCGTCGGGACCCTGGTACTGCGCGCAGATCTGGCGGCCGAGCCGGGCGCGCACATGCTCGACGATGTCGCGCGGATTCTTCACATGGCCCGCCACCTCGGCGATCCCCTCGACGATCGATCCGAGATCGCGCACCGAGACCCGCTCGGCGAGCAGCAACTGCAATACCCGCTGGATGCCCGTGGTGGCGATCTGGCTCGGGACGATCTCCTTCAGGAGTTCGGTGTGCTCCTTGGGGAGTTCGCGCAGCAGCTTCTGCACCTCGACATGGTTGAGCAGTTCCGAGACATGCGCCTTGATGACCTCGGTCAGGTGCGTCGAGATCACGGTCGCGGCATCGACCACGGTGTAGCCCTTAAGCTGCGCCTGGTCGCGCAGGGCGGCGTCGACCCAGGTCGCGGGCAGACCGAAGGTCGGCTCCATCAGGTGCAGGCCAGGAAGCTGCACCTGCCCGCCCATGGGATCCATCGCCATGAACTGCCCCGGAAACACCTGCCCGGTGCCGGCCTCGATCTCCTTGACCCGCACCGTGTAGGTGTTGGCCTCCAGGCTGACATTGTCGAGGATGCGCACGGACGGCATGACGATGCCAAGTTCCGCCGCGAGCTGGCGGCGCAGGGCCTTGATCTGGTCGGTCAGGCGATCCTGGCCCTCGCCGTTGACGAGCGGCAGCAGGGCGTAGCCCATTTCCAGCTTCAGGTCGTCGAGCTTCAGCAGGTCCGTGACCGTCTCCTCCGCGGGCGCGGCGCCGGGGGTGGCGGGCGAGCCGTCGGCGCTGACCGCCGGCGGTGCCTCGCGCTGCGTCTTGGCGATGCGCCAAGCCGCGTAGCCCGCCGCCGCGCCGAGCCCGAGGAAGGGCAGCATCGGCATGCCGGGCAGGAGCGCGATCAGCCCCATCACGCCCGCCGACATGCCGAGCGCCTTCGGGTAATTCGCCATCTGCTTGCCCAGCGCCTTGTCGGCGGAGCCCTTCACGCCCGCCTTCGAGACGAGGATGCCCGCCGCCGTCGAGACGATCAGTGCCGGCACTTGGCTCGCCAGCCCGTCGCCGATGGTGAGCAGGGTGTAGGTCTTGGCGGCCTCCGAGAAGCCGAGTCCCTGTTGGGCCACGCCGATGACGATGCCGCCGACGATGTTGATGCCGGTGATGAGGAGCGCGGCCACCGCGTCGCCGCGCACGAATTTCGAGGCGCCGTCCATGGCGCCGAAGAAGGAGGATTCCTCCTCGAGCGCCGCGCGGCGGGCCTTGGCAGCCTTCTCGTCGATGAGACCGGCCGAGAGGTCGGCATCGATCGCCATCTGCTTGCCCGGCATGGCGTCGAGGGTGAAGCGGGCGGCCACTTCCGCGATGCGGCCCGACCCCTTCGTGATGACGACGAAGTTCACGATGATCAGGATCGCGAAGACGATGATGCCGATGACGAAATTGCCGCCCATCACGAAATGGCCGAAGGCCTCGATGACGTGACCCGCCGCCGCCGTGCCCTCGTGGCCGTGGCCGAGGATCAACCGGGTGGAGGCGAGGTTCAGCGCCAGCCGCAGCATCGTCGCGATCAGCAGCAGCGTCGGGAAGACGGTGAATTCGAGCGGGTTATCGATGAACAGGCCCGTCATCATGATCAGCACCGACATGATGATCGAGACGGCGAGCAACAGGTCGAGCAGGATCGCGGGCAGCGGGAAGATCAGCACCGTGAGGATGCCCATCACCGCGGTGGCGAAGAACAGATCGGTGCGCTTCGACAGCGCCTGGAGGCTGGCGCGATTCGGCACGAACGCCGAGAGGGAGCCGAGTCCTCCCGCGGGAGCGGCGCTGGCCGTCTCGCTCATGTCGCCGTCATCCCCCGCACGGGCCCACTCGCCTACCCGGCAGGATTTGCCGGGCGCAGGGTTAGCGCCGGGTTAACGGCGGCGGATCGGAACCAAGCCGGAAGCCGAGGGCTTGGTGGAGCACTTCGCCCAGGAGTGCCGAGAGGAGACCGCCATGGCAGGACGAGCCGTCACCGCGCTGTTCGACAGCTACGAGGACGCCGCCCGCATCGTCGATCGGATCGAGGCGGAGGGCGTGCCGCAATCCGAGATCGGAATCGTCTCCCTCGACGCCACCGACCGGCCAAATGCAGCCGGCGAGCCGGGCCCGGTCGCGCGCCCCGCGGAGGCCGAAGCCGCCGATGGGGCCGGCGCCGGGGCCACCGTCGGCACGGTGCTCGGCGGGGGGGCCGGACTGCTCGCCGGGCTCGGCCTGATCGCGATCCCCGGCGTCGGTCCGATCGTCGCGGCGGGTTGGCTGATCACCGCCCTATCGGGTGCCGGTGTCGGCGCCGCCGCGGGCGGACTGATCGGTGCGCTGACCGGCGCGGGCCTCAGCGGCAAGGACGCGGAGACCTATGCGGAGGGCCTGCGCCGAGGCGGCACGCTGGTGACGGTGCGGGCCGACGGTGATCTGGCCGAGCGCGTCGTCGCGTTGATGCGCCGCGGCGGCGCGGTCGATCTCGATGAGCGGGCGGAGGGCTGGCGTTTGCAGGGATGGACCGGCAGCCCCGCCGCACCGGTCGCGACCGCCACGCCCGCGCCCGAACCGGAGCCGGCGCTCGCCCCCGCTCCGGACAACCCGGCCGACCCCACCCTCGCGCCGCCGACCCGCCGCCCGCCCGGGGCCATCGGCTGACGGCCCCGTTCGAGAAAATGCGCCGATAGGCCTCAGCTGAAGAGGTATTTGCGAACGCCGATCGCCGAGCCGAACGCAGCCATCGCACCCAGGGCGATGGCGCTCAGCCAGAGGGCGCGCTTGGGCTCCGTCGAGGAGACCGGCATGATCGGCTCGACCACCGGCGTGAAGAACTCGACCTGCCGGCCTGCCACGATCCGTGCCGACTCGTTGGCGGCCAGCACCCGGCCGTAATAGGCCTCGGCCTCCTTGCGCTGGTTCTCGTAGGCCTCGAACTGGCCGAGAAGGTCCGAGAGAACCTTCTTCCGGCTCGGGTCGGCGCTCGCCATTTCGCTCTCGATCTTCTCGATATTGGCATCGAGATCGCTGATCTGGGTCTTGAGATCCCGGATCGGGCGCGCATCGGGCGAGAGGTCGCGCAGGCCCAGCGTCAGCTGGACGGACAGCGAGATGCGCTGCTTGCGCAGCTCGGAGATCGTCGTGAGATTGGTGGTGTTGGTCGCCGAGGCATCCAGGACGCCGCCGCTGTTGCGCAACTCGCGCACGGCGAGGCGGGTCTTGAGCATGCGCTCCTCGGCCACGGCCAATTCGCGCTCGGTCTCGGCGAGCGCCGCGTTGCGGGCCCGCATGCTGAGTTCGTTCACCATCCGCTCGCTCTCGGCCATGATCGCCTGGGCGAGATTGTAGGATTCGGTCGGGTCGAACGCCGAGACGGTGAGCGTGATGATGCCCGCATGGTTGTCCACCGTGGTGTGGACGCGCTGGGGCCAGTAGCGCATGAAGCGCTCGATCGGCTGGTTCTGCGGGCCGCGCGAGAAGTAGTCGATGCTGTCGCGGGTATACATTTCCCGAACCGGCATCTGCCGTTCCAGGACTTCGACCATCTTTCGGCTGGCGATGTAGTTCGTCGTGATCAGGGTATCCTGGATCACCATCTGCTTGGGCAGGCTCGAATCGGTGCCCGTCCGCTCGCTGTCGACCTTGTCGACGTTGCCCAGGGCCGGCCGCAGGGCGAAGCGGGCTTCCGTCACGTAACGGTCCGAGGCGATCAGGTACAGGTAGACGGCGCCGACGAGCGTCGGCAGCACGAAGACGAGCACGAACAGCAGCGGGATCATCGGATCGCGCTTGATGTGGGTCCGGTAGGCGCGGATGCCCTTCTTGCGATCGGAGTGGCGGGCGACCCGAGCGAACCGCTTGAGCGACTCGGCCACCGCCGTCGACCGTTCCCCGGTCGTCAGGGGGGCACCGGACGGGGTGCTGATTTCGGTGCTCATACGCCCTCGATGTCGTTGGCGATGGATCGGCGCCAGCCCGTGGTCTCGCGCGGGCTCGCGGCGAAACCGTGTCGGCGATCAGCCGTTCAGGCGGCGATAGGCCGAGATCGCCTCGTCGACCTTGTCGTAGACCACGGCCTGACCGTTCACGAGAATGATGGCCTGGCTGCAATAGGTGCGGATCTGCTCCATCGAATGGGAGATCAGGATGATGTTGGCGGTCGCTCGCCGCATCTCGAACAGCTCCTGGCAGCGCTTCTGCATACGCGCGTCGCCGACCGCGAGGGTCTCGTCGATCAGGTAGGTGTCGAACGGGATCGCCATGCTGACGCCGAAAGCGAGGCGTGCGCTCATGCCGGAGGAATAGGTGCCGACAGGCATGTCCATGTAGACGCCGAGTTCGGCGAAATCCTCGACGAATTCCAGTACCTGACGCGGATCTTCGCCGTAGATGCGCGAAACGAAGATGAGATTGTCGCGTCCGGACATCTTCGGGTTGAAGCCGCCCGAAAAACCGATCGGCCAGGACACCCGCTGTCCCCGGATGATGCGCCCGCGGCTGGCTTCCTCGACGCCCGCGAGCAGGCGCAACGTGGTCGACTTGCCGGCCCCGTTGATGCCCATGATGCCGTAGCTGATCTCCGGCCGCAGGGTGAAATTCACCCGATCGAGGATGATGCGCCGTTTGCCGTAGACGGAGTAGAATTTGGAGACGTTCTCGAAGCGGATCACGGTTGCCAGGCCCCGCCGGTCGGTTGCGGCCTGGAGCCCCGTGCGACGACGGAGGCGAGAGACCGGACGCTCATGCGAGGAGCCCGAGAAAAGCGGCGAATCTGAGAATGGCCGTCGGGACTAGGCGCGGCTGCCCCTATCGTGCCGAGCCGTCATACCGCTGCCGGCAAGCCGGGATGCGCCGCCCGGAACCGTGCCGCCGTGGCAAGGAGACGGTAGAGCACCAGCGCATTGAGGCTGTGCCACAGGAAATGCGTCCCGAGCGGCAGCGCGGCGCAGACCTGGGCATCAATGGTGCGGAAGACGAGCGAGGCGAGGAAGAGGCCGCCCGTGACCAGCACGGCCCGGCCCGCCCAGGCGGTCCGCCCCGCGAGCGCGAGGCCGACGCCGAGGAGCGCCAGCACCGCGGGAAGGTAATCGATCGAGCCGTTGGTGAGCGCGGCCACGTCGCGGCCGGTCAAGGCATCGAGGGCGGGCGACAGGCCGAAGCCGGCCCCGGCGAAGCCGAGGGTCGCCAGCCCGGCGACCCCGGGGGAAAGGCCGAAGAAGCGGGCCAGGGCCAGCCCGAAATAGCCGTAGATGAAGATCGCGATCGGGATGACGTCGGCGAGGAGAGACCAGCGATTGGCGAAGGTGTGGAACAGGAAGGAGCCGATTCCAACCACGCCGACCACGCCCGCGAGGATCTGCACCGGCCGATCGCCCGGCGCGATGCGCGCCGCCAGGAACGCGGCCACGAGAAAGGCGGCGTTGGTCGCCGCGTTGACCGGCTCGGACCAGAAGGCCGCGTCGGTGCGCTCGCAATAGGCCCGCACCGGTTCGAACCAGGACGCGTCCATCGAATCCCTCCCCCCGATCCTCAGGCAATGGCGGCCGTGCCCAGGCCCTGGATCGCCCTCGCCGCCGGCATCTCGGCAGACGGCGGCGCGGAGCACGCGTCGCGGGTTCCGGTGCGCCGCTCGCGCACCGCCTTGCCAGCGCGGCGCGAAGGCCCGATGACGAAGCCATCGGTCGCGCCATTCGCGCTTTGGGGCCCCATGCGGATCACCACCTGGAACGTCAACTCGATCAAGCAGCGGGTCGGGCATCTCCTCGGCTTTCTCGAGGAGGCGCGGCCCGACGTGGTCTGCCTGCAGGAGCTGAAATGCCAGGATGCGGCGTTCCCCCGCGCCGAGATCGAGGCGGCGGGCTACGCCGTCGAGACACTGGGGCAGAAGGCCTATAACGGCGTCGCCCTGCTGGTGCGCGCGCCGCTCACTTCCACGCAGCTCCTCCGCGGCCTGCCGGGTGACGCGGAGGACGAGCAGGCCCGCTACATCGAGGCTCTGGTGCACGGCGAGGGCATCGCGCCGGTGCGGGTCGCATCGATCTACCTGCCGAACGGCAATCCCGCGCCCGGGCCGAAATATGCCTACAAGCTCGCTTTCATGAAGCGCCTGCGCCTCCATGCCCGCGCCATGATGGCGAGCGAGGACGCCCTGGTGCTGGCCGGTGACTACAACGTGATCCCGGAGCCCGTGGACGCTGCCGACCCGGAGGCCTGGACCCAGGACGCCCTGTTCCTGCCCGAGACCCGCCAGGCCTTCCGCGCCCTCCTGGCGGAAGGCTTCACCGAGGCCCTGCGCGCCTGCGATCCGAGCCCCGGTCTCTACACCTTCTGGGATTATCAGGCCGGTTGCTGGCCTAGGAACCAGGGAATCCGGATCGACCACCTTCTGCTGTCGCCCCAAGCGGCCGATCGCCTCGTCTCGGCCTCGGTCCAGCGCCACCTGCGCGGTCTCGAAAAGCCCTCCGACCATGTGCCCGTGACGGTCGAACTCAGCGACGGCTGACCCCCTTCGACCTCGCTTCGGGACAGGTCGGTTCGGCCGGCCTTAAAGGTCGATTCACGCAGAACCGTTCTACTCGTCTGCAGTAGCGTTCCGCGTAAACGAAGTGCCATGCCCGCATCGGTCTCCGCCGCGCCGGACCTGTCCGGCCTCATCGAGCTGTCGCGCGATCCCGCGCTCGACCTCAAGCCCGTGATCCTGCGGGTGCAGACCGACATGTTCGTCGCCGCCCCCAATCGCGACCGGGCGATGATCCACGCCTTCGAATCCCTGGCGGCGGGCCTGATCCCGACGGTGGACGACGCGACGGCCACGATCGTCGCCGACAAGCTCGGCGGCTGTCCCGACCTGCCGGACGCGGTCCGCGCCGCCCTCGCCGCCCGCGGTCTCGATGTCGCCCCGCCGCGTCCGCCCCAGGACCAGGCGGAGGCCGACCGCGAGCTCGCCGAGAATCCGGGCGTCCTGATCGGCACGCGGGTGCTGGAGCGTCTGCTGGCGCGGGCGCGCCGCGACGCGGATCTGGCGCGCATCCTGCTCGCCCGGCCCGATATTCCCGCCGCCGATCTCGCGCCGCTCTGGCTTCATGCCGATGCGGATGGCCGCCGGGCGATCGGCGAGGCGGTGGAAGCCACCGCGGCCCTGCGCCCCTGCCCTCACGCTCCCCGGGCTCTCGCCTCGGCGTTGGTGCAGCTCTCCCATGCCCGAGACGTGAACGGCTTTGTCACGGCCCTCGGCGAAGGCCTCGGCCTGCCCCAGGATTATCTGACCGCTGCCCCCGACCCGGCGTCCCGCTACGACCTGCTGACGCTGGCCTTGCGCGCCGCCGACCTCAGCGAGGGCGAGGCGGTCTTCGTGTTCCTCACCCTCAACGACACCGTGGCGCGCTCGGTGGACCGGGTCTTCTCCCTCGTCACGCTGTTTCGCGAGACCAGCCGGGCCGGCGCCCGCGATCTCCTCGTGGCCATCCTGGGCGCACCGGTCCTGGAGCGCGGCGCCCAGGCCGAGCATCGGCCGTTCCACGGCCCGGAGGCCGCCAAGTCCCGCAGCGCCGCGACCGCCGTGCGCCCGGCCCTGCCGTCCCGGCTGCGCCGCACGAGCTGACCCGCTGAGGACCTGAAGCGCGGGTACGACCCCGCAGAGGCCGCCCCCTGTCGATCCTGGCCTCCCCGGTCAGAGCGACTCGGCGAGGGGGAGCGCGTGGCGATCCTGGGCATCGTCGATCTCCACGATCCAGAGATCGGAATCGAAGCGCATCTCGCGGGTCAGGCGCTCCTCCACCTCGAAGGAGGGCACGGCCGCCAGAAGCGGGCTGAACCGGCGGTCACCGTCGTCTTCCGCGTCGATCAGGGATTGCGGAGCCGGGCCGAACAGGTCGGCGGTGCCGTCGAGCCGATCGACCTTGATGAAGATCGCCCCCGCCTCCGCGGCGCCGCGCCGACGCAGCACCGCGGGCACGCCCTCGCCGTTCAGGCGACGCAGATGGGCCGAGACCCAGAAATCGGAGCGCAGGCGTGCCATGGGGGCCTGATAGGCCCCCTCCCCCGCCCCGTCGAGGCGGATATCAGCCCTGGGCGGCGGAAGCCTTGGCGGTCAGCTCGCGGAGGGTGCGGCCCGCGGCCTCGCCCTTGACCGGCAATTTGCGATCGCGCTCGAACCGCTCGATCGCCGCCTTGGTGCCGGGCCCCATCATCCCGTCGTCCTTCAGGGGGCCGTAGCCGAGCTTGGCCAGGGCGCGCTGAACGCGGGCGACCTGGGGATCGGGCTTCGCGGGATCGGGCTTCGCGGGATCGGGCTTCGCCGCATCGGATTTGGCCGCTTCGAGCTTTGCCGGATCCGGCTTCGTCACCGCCGGCCGGGCATTCTCGCGGACGGACGGCTTCGGCGTGACCGAGGCGGTGGTCTCGCTCGAACGGAGCATGTCGGCGATCGGATCGCGCGGTGCCGGCGCGGGTGCTTCCGTGCGGACCTCCCGCGGCGGGGCGGTCCGGGCCGGCACCGGCTTGGCCTCGGCCAGCTTCGGATCGCCGGCTCGGGCCGGAGCGGGTTTGGCCGCCTGAGTCTTGGCGTCGAGGGCTTTCGCCTCGACCGTCGGCAGGATCGGCGCCGGGTGACGGCCCTCCTGAAAGCCGACCGCGTTGAGACAGACGGTGAGCGCCGCACCGGCCCCGAGGACGGTTCCGAGCGCTCCGCCGGGATGGCGCAGGCAGAATTGCGCCGCCGTGCGGGCGAAGGTCATCACGGAGCCCAAGGCACCCTGGGGCGCCGTGGCTCGGGGCATCCGGCGCGGACCGGCCCTGCCGGAACGCCCGTCTCTCATGTCGCCCGGCACGACGATGTCCCGTCGATCCCGTCCGGCGGGTGTCTCCCGCATCATCCGACTCCTCGTTTGGTCGTCTTCAGGTCCGCTTTTGATCGCTTTCGCCCCTCACGGCCCGTTTCACCCGGCCCGCCGCATCGGCGGGTGGGCCGTGGAGACAGGCGCGGGATCGAACAGCCCGACCGGCAGGCGGATCGGCCCCGCGGCGATCTCCGGGACCGCACCCCGCACCGAGGTGCGGATCGGCGCGGGCTGGCTGCCGTTGCGGACGCGGCTGCAATCGAGCGGCAGCGTCACGGCCACCAGGGTGCCCTTGCCCGGCGCGCTCTCCACCGAGACCGAGCCGCCATGCAGCCCGGCGAGGCCACGCACCACGGAGAGACCGAGGCCGGTTCCCTCATGACTGCGGCCGTAGCCGCCGCCGACCTGGAAGAAGGGGTCGCCCAGCCGCGGCAGATCGGCCTCGCCGACGCCGATGCCGTTATCGGCCACGACGAAGTCGAGATAGCCGCCACCGCGGCGCACCAGAACCTCGACGTGCCCGCCCCGCGGCGTGAACTTCACGGCATTGGAGATCAGGTTGATGAGCATCTGACGGCAGGCGCGGGCATCGGCGATCAGGGCGCTGCCGGCCGGCACGGGCGCGAAGGTCAGCGCGACCCCCGAGGCATCGGCCTTGAGCCGCATCAGGTCGCAGCAGCCGCGGATCAGCGCCTCGACGTCGATCGGCTCCGGCTGGAAGTCGAAGTGACCGCTGCGAATGCGCGAGATGTCGAGCAGGGTGTTCACCACGTCGAGGAGGTGGCGACCGGAATGGCCGATGATGCCGGCATATTCCTGGGTCCGCTCCGGCGACAGGCTCATGGAGCCCTCGCCCGCCAGCACGTCGGAGAAGCCGATGATGGCATTCAGGGGCGTGCGCAGCTCGTGGCTGACGGTGGCGAGGAAGTGCGTCTTCACCTCGTCGGCCCGTTCGGCCTCGGCGCGGGCCCGGTCGAGTTCGGCCGCGTGGCGGCGATGCTCGGACACGTCGCGCGTCACCGCCACGACGGTGCCGCCATTGGCCCCGGCGAGCGCGGCCTCGATCCGGTGGGCGCGCATCTCGGCATGGATGGTACGGGCGCCGTCGGCACGGGCGGCGTCGAGATGAAGGCGGAAGGGCACGGTGGCCGGAACACCCGTGGCGGCCACGTCGCTGATCGCCTGGAGCAGAGCCGGACGGTCGCCGATATGGACGCGGTCGAGCAGGCCGTGCCCCCGCAGGCGGCCCGGATCGGCGCCGACGAAGCGGGCCGACGAGCCGCTGGCCTCGAGCACCCGGCCATTGGCATCGTGCCACGTCACGAGGTCGTCGATGGCCGAGAGCAGCAGGCGGTCGCGGGCCTCGTTGTCCCGCATGCGGGCGCGCCACTCGCCCTCGCGGCGGATATGCTCGATCGCCTGGGCGGTGATGTGGCCGATCGCCGTGATGGCGAAGACCGGGATCGCCACGGAATTGGGCCAATCGAGATCGGGGCCGCCGAGGGAAAGATGGCCGGAGAAGGCCACGGCGATGGCGCCGAGGCCCGCGATGATCGCGGCGGCGAGGGTCGCCCGGCGCGAGCCGGACACCATCGCCTCCAGCGGCACCGCCACGAGCCAGATCGCGGCGGCCGAACTCGGTCCCCCGGTGAGTGCGGCGAGGCAGACGAGAAGACCGGTGAGCCCCGCCGAGGACAGGGCATGGGCGACCCAGAGCGAGCCGGTGCGCGACAGCACGACGGCGGCGAGAACCGGCAGGAACAGGCTGGCGATGGCCAGGGCCTCGACGCCGCTCGGAACGCCGCGCCAGAGGAGGTAGGGCGGCATCGCCGCCATCATCACGGCCCCGGTGGCCAGACGCGAAACGAGGAAGCGCTCGTGGCGGAAGCGGATGCCGGGCTCCGCCAGGGCCGAGGCATGGACGAGACCGGCAAGCCGGGCGTCGAAGAGAGAGGCTAGGGTACCGTCGTTACGCAACACCACCACGCACAGCACAGGATCCAGGGCCTGAAGTCCCTCAGGACGCTGCCGTCGCGCCCTCCGTCCGAAGAAGGAAGGGCACCGCTCGGAAGCTTTCAGAGGCACTCTTACGCTGGCCGGATCTCGCGCCCCTCGACTGCTCGTTACAACGACGAGAACCGTCGCAGAGGCGGTTTAAGCGAGGATGAAAAGGGTCGGTCGCTTGCCGTCCATCGGGGCCTCGGACGGGCTCCGGCACACCCGTTTCGGGAGCGTTTTCCGCCCTTGTCCACAGAGCCTGGCAGAGCATCGTGAAGGGCGAACGGGGCAGAACAAGGCTTCGTTCACCACGTCCACGCATCGCCGCGCTTTCGTGCGCCGGCAACCTCGGTCCGTGCACCGGCCGGTGCCATTCTCAGGGCCGATCCCGAGGCGGCCGCGGCCGCGAGCCCGGACCGGACCCATGACCTTCCTCCTGCGCGCCGCCCTGGTGATCGGCGTCCTGTCCTACTTGGCCGCCACGCGGCAGGGCGCGACGCCCCCAGCGGTCGACACCGCCCAACTGCGCGCGACCGTGGAACGGACCACGCAGGGCCTCGCCCATCTCGCCACGGCCCTGCCGCCCGAAGCGCGGGCGGAAGCCCTGCGGATCGGCAGCGAGGCCCTGTCCAGCCGGATCACCGGCCACGCGACCTCCGCCGACACGCTCTCGGCCAGCGACCGGCTGCCGCCCTGGCGGGGGACGGGCGAAACGCGATGAGGATCCCGGCACCCATTCCAGGGCTGGTTACCCCCACAGCTCCGGCTCCGGCGGGTGCACCGTGCTTCCCTCGTAGAAGAGGGACGGCGCGCGATCCTGCGCCAGGAGAAGCGGCCCATCGAGATCGACATAGGCGGCGTGGTGGGCGATCAGCATCGCGGGGGCCATGGCGAGGGAAGTGCCGACCATGCAGCCCACCATGATCTCGAAGCCGCGGGCCCGGGCCTCGTGGGCCAGCCGGATCGCCTCGGTGAGGCCGCCGGCCTTGTCGAGCTTGATGTTGATCGCGTCGTAGCGCTTGGCCAGCGCATCGAGCCCGGCCCGGTCGTGCAGGCTCTCGTCGGCGCAGATCGGAATGGTGCGCGGGATCTCCGCCAGCAGGCCGTCCTCGTCGGCGGGCAACGGTTGCTCGATCAGCGCGACGCCCGCCGCCGCACAGGCGGCGAGATTGGCCTCGATCGTCTCCGCCCGCCACGCCTCGTTGGCATCGACGATGAGGCGGGACTCCGGCGCGCCGCGACGCACGGCGGCGATCCGCTCGGGATCGCCCTCGCCGCCGAGCTTCACCTTGAGCAGCGGCCGGTGCGCGGCGAGGCGGGCCGCCGCCTCCATCGCCTCCGGCGTGCCCAGGCTCAGCGTGTAGGCGGTGGTGACGGGACCGGGCTCCGACAGGCCGGCGATGGCCCAGGCCGGACGGCCCTGGTGCTTGGCCTCGTAATCCCACAGGGCACAGTCGAGGGCGTTGCGGGCCGCGCCCGGACCCAGGCGCTCGAACAGGTCCGAGCGGGTGCCGCTGCCGGCGAGCCATTCGGCCTGGGCCTCGATGGCGGCGACGACGCTCTCCACGCTCTCGCCGTAGCGGGCATAGGGCACGCACTCGCCCCGCCCGCGCGCGGCCCCGTCCTCGACGGTCGCGGTGACGACGACGGCCTCGGTGCGGCTGCCACGGGCGATGGTGAAGGCTCCGGCGATGGGGAAGCGCTCGACGGCGACGGTGAGGCGGCGGGGCATCGGGGTCTCCCCTCCTCAGGCCGGGAACTCGGTCGCGAGACGATCGAGGATCGCCTCGACACCGAAGCGCACCGGATCGGTCGCGGGCAGGCCGTGGGCCGCCTCCGCCTCTTGGAGCAGCGTGCGGGCCTGCGGCTCGGACAGGCTCTCGGTGTTGACGGCGATGCCGACGGCGCGGATCGACGGATTGGTGAGCCGGCCGCAGCGGATCGTCAGGTCGATCACCTCGCGGATCGAGGGCAAGGAGGCCTCGACGCCGCGCATCCGGGTGCGGGTCGGCTCGTGGCAGACCACGAAGGCGTCCGCCTGCGCCCCGTGCAGCAGACCGAGGCTGACCCCGGCGAAGGAGGGGTGGAACAGCGAGCCCTGACCCTCGATCAGGTCCCAGTGACCGGGATCGGCGGCGGGGGAGACCCACTCGACGGCACCGGAGATGAAATCGGCCACCACGGCGTCGATGGCCACGCCCCGGCCGGAGATGAAGACCCCGGTCTGGCCGGTGGCGCGGAAATCCGCGTCGAGCCCGCGGGCGCGCATGCCCTTCTCAAGGGCGAGCGCGGTGTACTTCTTGCCGACCGAGCAATCGGTGCCGACGGTGAGCAGGCGGCGGCCGGACCGCTTGGTACCCTTGCCGGTCGGGAAGGTCTCGGTGGTGTGGCGGACATCGTGCAGCGCCCGGCCGTTGCGCTCAGCGGCCTCGGCGATCCGCGGGATCGATCCGAGCCGCACGTGCAGGCCGCTCGCCACGTCGAGCCCCGCTTCCAGAGCCGAGACGATCTCCGCCACCCAATGCTCGGGCAGGACGCCGCCGGCATTGGCGACGCCGATCACCATGGTCTTGCAGCCGTGCTCGACGGCTTGGGCAAGCGTCAGGTCGGGGATGCCGAGATCGGCGGCACATCCCTCCGTGCGGACTTGCCCGACACACCATTCGGGCCGCCAATCATTGATGCCGTAGGCCGTCTTGGCAGCGAGGCGATCCGGCACGTCGCCGAGGAACATCAGGTAGGGCGTGGCGATCTGCATCGATTCGGTCCCGTCCGGCGTGTGAGGCCGCCCGATTCGTCTATGCGCGATCCGTGCCCGATGCGCGAGAGGCAGACGCGCCCGCGCAGAGCCGATCCGCCACCGCCTCGGCGAGCGACAGCGACGAGGTCAGTCCGGGACTCTCAATGCCGAAGAGTTGAACGAGGCCGGGCAGGCCGTGCTCGGCCGGGCCATCGATGACGAAATCGGCGGCGGCCTCGCCTGGACCCGAGAGCTTGGGGCGGATGCCCGCATAATCCGGCGTCAGCCGATCCTCGGCGAGGGCGGGCCAGTAGCGCCGGATCGCCGCCGCGAAGGCTGCCGCGCGGCCGGGCGCGACCGCGTAATCCTCCGTCTCTACCCACTCGACATCGGGGCCGAAGCGCATGCGGCCGGCCAGATCGAGGGTGAGATGGATGCCCAATCCCCCCTCGACCGGAGCGGGGTAGATCAGCCGTGAGAAGGCGGGGCGGCCGGTGCAGCCGAAATAGCTGCCCTTGGCCAGGACCTGGCGCGGCACCCGTTCCGGTGCCACCCCCGCGATCCGCCGGGCGAGCGCCTGCGCTCCGATCCCGGCGGCATTGACGAGGACGTCGACCGCCAGCGTGTCGGGCGCCTCGCCGCCGAAGCGCACGCGCCAGCGCCCGTCGCGGCGTTCCGCGGACAGGATCGGCGTGCGCAGCGCCAGCGCGCCGCCCGCATCCTCGATCTCGCCGAGCAGCGCCAGCATCAAGGCGTGGCTGTCGACGATGCCGGTGGCGGGGGAGTGCAGCGCCGCCACGCAGGACAGGGCCGGCTCCAAGGCCACCGCCGCATCGCGCTCCAGAAAGGCCAAGTCCTCGACCCCGTTGGCCTGCCCGCGGGTGAAGATCGTCTCGAGCGCGGCCCGCTCCGTCTCGGAGGTCGCGACGATCAGCTTGCCGCAGAGGCGGTAGGGCACGCCGTGGCTCTCGCAGAAGGCGACGAGACGGCGGCGTCCCTCGACGCAGTGGCGGGCGCGGAGCGAACCGGGGGGATAGTACATCCCGCCATGGATCACCTCGGAGCTGCGGGCGGAGACGCCGGTGCCGAACGCCTCGGCGGCCTCGGCGACGATGACCGAGGCTCCGCGTCGGGCGAGCTCCCGCCCGACCGCGAGACCGACCACCCCGGCTCCGACGACGAGCGCTTCCATGCTCAGCGGCTCCGTTGCGTGCGCCGGGTCCGTTGCGTGCGCCGGGTCCGTGGCCACGGACGGAGGCGCGTCGATCTCGGGCGCAATTCTGTCGGTCCCTTAACCCTTCTTGTCGAGGGGACGGCCGAGCAGGCGAGCGAATTCGGCCTCAATTTCCTCGACGGAGAAGGGACTCTGCCCGGGGGCTTCCGCGCTCGGCGCCGCGGCCTCGGGCCTCGACGGATCCGGCTTCGGCGATCCGGACGGGGGGACGGGCCGCGCCTCGGGTTCCGGCACCGTCCTCGGGGCCGGCGCCACGTCCGCAGGCCGCGCGGGCACGGGCACGGGCACGGGCACGGCGGGCGTGGCTCTGGCGGGTTCGGGCTTCACCTCCGGATCGGGCCGGGGCACCGGGGCACCTTGTCCCTCACCCGCCACCGGGTTGGCCGAGGCGGGCGGCGGCGGCGTGGGGGCAGCCGGGGGCAGCGGGTCGGCCTGGGCGGTCGCCATCGCCGCGGCGAGCGGATTGGGCTGGGCATCCGCCGCGACTGGCGCCGGCGATGCGGCGGCCTCCGCAGCGCCTGGTGGCGGCGTCACCGCGGAGGACGGGCGCTTGAGCGCGACCTGCAGCTGGCGGGCCATGTCGGACAGGACCGCCGGATCGACCGGGCGCGGCCCTCGGCCCGCGATGACCGGCGGGGTCTCGGGAACCGGCTCGGAGGCCGGTGGGGGCTCGGGCGTGGGGATCGGCGTGGGGGTCGGCGCAGCGATGATGGGCGCGGCGGAGGACGCAGCCTCGGGGGTCGCGCCGGCGAGGGGCGGCGCGGTGCGCCGGATCAGGCGCCCGACCGGCGAGGCCGGACGGGCGCGGGCGGGCGCGGATGGCGCAGGCGGGGGGACGACGTCCGGCTCGAAGAGGCCAGGATCGAGCGGCGGCGAGCGCTCCGGATGCGGCGGCTCGGCGCCGGGCACGGCGGGCGGCACCACCTCGGGCATCGCGAAGGCCGGCGGCGCCGGGCTGTCGAGGAATTTTTCCGTCCGCGCGGTCTCGTGCGTGGGATCGGCGGCGAGTTCGGGTTCCGGCGCGAAGCGTGGGCCGGAGCCGCGCTGGATATGGCGCTCGATGACCACATCGTTCGGCCCGCCGACCAGGAGCAGATGTTCCACGTTGTCCCGCCGCAGCAGGATCAGCTGACGCTGCCGGTCGAGTTCGTAGATGTCGACGATGCCGAGCCGCGGCTGGCGGCCGCGCCCGTTCGCCCCCCCGTTGAGGGACGTTCCCCGCCCGGACAGCCGCCGGAACAGCAGGACCGCCCCGACCAACAGAACCAGGATGATCAGGAAGATCACCAGGAACTGCACGACGAAGGAGCCGTCGGAACTGAAGAACGCTTGCAAGACCGCTGTCTTTCGCCGTCGATCGGGGTCTGGTTCGGACCCCTCGTGGGACCGCGTGATTATTGCTGCCGCGCGGTAGACCCGCAAGAAATCCGAATCATTCGTTAACAGCTGCTTGGAGGGTACGCCGCTTCGTTTTGGGACATCGGCGCCGGCCGCCAGGCAGGATTTGCCCGGTTAACGCGTCCTTAACCATCAGGACGGCAGATTCTGCCGGGTCCGGATCCCCTCCCCGTCCCACAGGGCAGGCCCCGGGCGCCTCGGCAAGGTCCCCTCATGTCCCTCACCGACCTGCCCATCCTCGGCATGCTGCGCACCCGGATGCACTGGCATCAGGCCCGGCAGGCGTTGCTCGCCGAGAACGTCGCCAACGCCGATCTGCCGGGCTTCCGCCCGCGCGACCTCGCCGAGCCGGCCGGCAACGGCACGGCGGCCGGGCTCGCCGCGCCCGTCGGCGCCTCGGTCGGCGGCGACGGCCTCGCCCGCACCGAGCCCGCCCATTTCGGCCTGTCGACGCAGGACGGCCCCAATGCCGACCCGCGCCGCTTCAAAGGCTTCGAGGTGCGTCCCTCGGGGAACGGCGTGAACTTGGAAGAAGAGATGATGAAGGCCGGCGACAATCAGTCGGACTATCAGCTCGTCGCCTCGCTCTACCAGAAGAGCCTCGACGCCCTGAAGATCGCCGTCGGCAAGCGCTGATCGAGGACCATCATGGATTTCCTGAAAAGCCTCGGCATCGCCGCGTCCGGCCTCAAGGCGCAATCGGGGCGGATGCGCATCATCGCCGAAAACATCGCCAACGCCGATTCCACCGCGACCACCGCCGGCGGCGAGCCCTATCGGCGCAAGATCCCGACCTTCTCCAGCCGGCTCGACCGGGAACTGAACGCCAACGTGATCGAAGCCGGGCGCGTCCGCCGCGATTCAGCGCCGTTCCGCACCAAGTACGATCCGGGCAACCCCGCTGCGGACGCCCGCGGCGAGGTACGGCTGCCCAACGTCAACGGGCTCATCGAGAACATGGATATGCGCGAGGCCCAGCGCTCCTACGAGGCCAACCTCAACATGGTCACCGCGACCCGGCGGATGATCTCCAAGACCCTCGAGATCCTGAAGGCCTGACCATGCCGACCTCCGCCTTCGCCGCGGGCGCCTACGCCGCCGCCCAGGGCATCGCCCGTCCGGGCGGGCCGAAGCCGGTCCAGGCGACGGGCGCCGGCAACGGCTTCACCGGCCTCCTGCAGCAGACCCTCGACGGGGTGGCGCAGTCCGGCGAGAAGGCCGACCGGGCCGCCCTCTCGGCCGCCGCCGGCAAGGCCAACGTGGTCGATGTCGTCACCGCCGTCGCCGAGAGCGAGACCGCCCTCCAGACCCTGGTGGCCGTCCGCGATCGCGTGATCTCGGCCTACGAAGAGATCATGCGGATGCCGATCTGATTTTTTTTGAGAACGTCCCCTCCCATCCATCCCCCTCATCCTGAGGTGCCGCGTCAGCGGCCTCGAAGGAGAGCTCCAGCACCCGCCGCGCTCCCTGGAGCCCTCCTTCGAGGCTCCGCCTTCGGCTTCGCACCTCAGCATGAGGGCACGGGTGAGAGCGGGGGCATCTCGAAAGATTCGCGCGTCATGACCGGCCTCGCCATCCTCGACATCGCCCGCGACGGCATCTTCGTCTTCCTGAAGGTGGCCGGGCCGCTCATGCTGGTCGCGCTCGTCGTCGGCCTCGTCGTCTCGCTGTTCCAGGCACTGACGCAGATCCAGGAGCAGACCCTGATCTACGTGCCCAAGATCGTGACGGTGTTCGGCGTGCTGCTCCTGATGCTGCCCTTCATGGGCGACGCGATGGCGTCCTACATGGCCCGCATCGCCGCCCGCATCGCGGCGGGCGGATGATGCGCCGCGCGGCGCAGTGTAGAACGGCCGGGAATGGCCGCTTCGCTCAATCTGCTGCTGCCCGGCCTCGCCGCGGCCTATCTCCTCACCTTCGCCCGGGTCGGCACGCTGATCATGCTGATGCCGGGCGTAGGGGAGCAGCTCGTCTCCGCGCGGCTGCGGCTCGCCCTGGCGCTTCTCGTCACGCTGGTGCTGTTCCCGGTGGTTCGGCCGATGCTGCCGGCGATCAACGGCGCGCTGGCCCCGCCCACCCTGATCGGCCTTCTGTTCAGCGAGATCCTGATTGGGCTGATGCTGGGTCTGTGCGTGCGCATGGTGCTCGCCGCGCTGACGACCGCCGGCAACGTCATCTCGCAGCAGCTCGGCCTGTCCTACGCCATGACGGTGGACCCGACGATGGGCGGGCAGCAGGCGGCGGTCGGCAACTTCCTCTCGCTCCTCGGCATCACCCTGGTGATGGCGACCGACCTGCATCACTTGGCGCTCGAAGGGATCGCCCGCAGCTACGTCGTGCTGCCCCCCACCGGCCTGCCGGCGATGGGAGATGCGGCCAAGCTCGCGCTCGACGCCTTCGCCCGCAGCTTCGCCCTCGGCGTGCGGATCGCCGGCCCGTTCATCGTCTTCGCGATCCTGTTCAATCTCGGGCTCGGCGTGCTGTCGCGGCTGATGCCGCAATTGCAGGTCTTCTTCCTCGCAGTGCCGGCCTCGGTCATTCTCGGCATGCTGATCCTGGTCGGCGCGCTGGGCCTGCTCATGAGCCTGTTCCTGGACGATCTCGGCCGCTATCTCGGCCAGCTCGTCGGGCGATGAGCCGACGCCATCACGCCGCGCCCATGGTCGGAGCCTGATCGATGGCCGAGGAAACCGACCAGGAAGACAAGACCGAAGAGCCGACCTTCCGACGCATCGAGCAGGCGATCGAACGCGGCGACGTGCCCAACAGCCCCGAGATCTACACCTTCTTCATCCTGGCGGCGCTGACGCTGGCGCTGATCCTGTCGGCCAAGCCCATGGCGGAGGGCCTGTCGCGCGACATGCGCGGCTTCCTCCTCCATGCGGGCGAATTGCCCGCCGATTCCGGCACCTATCTCGGCGTCGGGATGCGGGCAGCCTGGATCAGTCTGAAGGCGCTCGCGGTACCGCTCGGGCTCGCCCTGGTGGCCGCGATCGCCGCAGGTTTCCTCCAGCACCGGCCGATCCTGACCGCGCAGAGCCTGATGCCGCAGATCTCGCGCATCTCGCCGATGGCCGGAATGAAGCGGCTGTTCGGGATGGAGGCCTGGGTCAACTTCGGCAAGGGTCTGGCCAAGATCCTCCTCGTCGGCGTCGTGGCTGGGGCGATCCTGTGGGCCGAGCACGACCGCGCGGAGTCGTTCGCCCAGCTCGAACCCGGCGCCGCCCTGGCCGCGACGCTCTCGCTCGCCGTCAAGATGATGGGCGGGATGCTGGCGATCTACGCGGTGATCGCGCTCGGCGACGCGCTCTACCAGCGCCATCGCTGGCGGGCGCGCCTGCGCATGTCCAAGGAGGAGATGAAGCAGGAGCACAAGGAGAGCGAGGGCAGTCCCGAAGTGAAGGCCCGCCAGCGCCAGCTGCGCCAGGCGAAGGTGAAGAAGCGGATGATGGCCGCCGTGCCGACCGCCACCGTCGTGGTGACGAACCCGACCCACTTCGCCGTGGCCCTGCGCTACGAGGCTGGCATGGCCGCGCCCGTCTGCGTCGCCAAGGGCGTCGATTCCCTGGCGCTGCGCATCCGCGCGGTGGCGAAGGAGCACGGCGTGCCGGTGATGGAGAACCCGCCGCTGGCGCGCGCGCTCCACGCCACCGTCGAAGTCGACGACGAGATTCCCGCCGAGCATTATCGCGCGGTTGCGGAGGTGATCGGTTTCGTGCTTCGCCTGCGCCGCCGGGCCGCATGAGCGACCGGCGCACCGAAACCGGCGAAGTCCCTCAGACGCCACGGTTTATGCACCATTGTCGGGCAAATCTGATCCGACGGCGCGCCGAAGGCGGGCGTGAGGGGATGGGTAGGGCCTGATGGCTGAGGTCAGCGGACCAGCGGTGCCGGCGTCGGGCTCGATCGACCGCTCGGAGCGCCCGGGCCGGGTCGGGTTGCTGCTGATGCTGGCGGGCGTCCTCGTCGGCGCCGCCGTGGGACTGTCCTTCGTGGCGAACGAGCAGGCGCAGCCGCTCATCCTCGGCCTCCTGGCCCTCCTGGCCATGGCCGGGGTATTCTTCCTGTTCGCCCTCGCCATCGGGGCGATCCAGCTCGCCGGCCCGGCCTCGCGCGACGACATCACCCGCGCCATCGTCGACGCCGCCCCGGAGAGCAAGCTCGTCGTCGAGGACGGCGGCCGGATGATCTACGCCAACGAAGCCTATATGCGGCTCGCCGGCGGCGACAACTTCTCGAACCTGCGCCCCATCGAGCGCATCTTCGTCGGTGCGCCGGAGGTGTCGGAGGCCGTCTACCGCCTCGCCCAGGCCGCGCGGGACGAGCGCGCCTATACCGAGGAGATCCGGATGTCGCCGCCCCCCGGCGGGGCGGCGGAGCGCGATTTCGCGTGGTACCGCATCGCCGTGCGGCCGATCCCGCGCCCGCGCGGCGCGGCGGCGCTCTGGACGGTGAGCGACGTCACCCACGAGCGCGAGCGCCAGGAGAACGTCTTCCAGGAACTCCAGCACGCGATCGACTACCTCGACCACGCCCCCGCGGGCTTCCTCTCGATCGATGCCGCGGGCGCGATCGTCTACATGAACGCGACGCTCGCCTCCTGGCTCGGCTACGATCTCGCCACCGTCGGCTCGGGTGGCCTCAAGCTTCTCGAGATCGCGCCCGGCGCCGACGTGCTGTCCGCCGCGCCCGGCCTGCCGGGCGAAGTGCGCACCGACCGCTTCGACATCGACCTGCGCCGCCGCAACGGCCAGCCCCTGCCGACCCGGCTCTACCACCGCGTGGCCTATGGCCAGGACGGGGCGCCGGGCCCCTCGCGCACCTTCGTGCTCAACCGCTCGGCCGGCTCGGATTCCGACGAGCCGCAGCGGGCGGCGGAGGTGCGGCTCGCCCGCTTCCTGAACACCAGCCCGATCGCCATCGCCACCCTCGACGGCGAGGGCCGGGTCATCCGCGCCAACGCCTCCTTCGTGCGCCTGTTCTCCGGCATGCCGCGTCAGCCCGCCGCCGAATCCGGCCGCGAGGCACAGGAGCCGCTGATGCGCGACGCCGTGCTGGAGCGCGACCGTCAGGGGATCGAGGCGGTGCTGGCACGGGCCGCCAACGGCTTCGGCGGCCTCGACCCGATCGAGGTCGGCCTCTTGGGCGAGGGCGAGCGCTCGGCGCGCGTCTGGATGAGCCCGGCCGATGCCGACGGCACCCAGCGCGCCGAATCCGATGCCGACCGCGAACGGGTGATCCTCTACGCGCTGGACACCACGGCCCAGAGGCAGCTGGAGCAGCAGATCGCCCAGACCCAGAAGATGGACACCGTCGGGCAGCTCGCGGGCGGCATCGCCCACGACTTCAACAACGTCCTCCAGGCGATCATCGGCTACTCGGACCTGCTGCTCGCCAGCCACCGGCCGACCGACCACGCCTTCCAGGACATCATGCAGATCAAGCAGAACGCGAACCGGGCCGCGAGCCTGGTGCGCCAGCTGCTGGCCTTCTCCCGTCGCCAGACCCTGCGGCCGGAGGTGATGGATGTCGGCGAGGCCCTGTCCGACCTGACGCTGCTGCTCAAGCGCCTGCTCGGCGAGCGGGTGCAGCTCGATTTCCGCCACGGGCGCGACATCTGGCCGATCAAGGCCGACGTGAACCAGTTCGAGCAGGTGATCGTGAACCTCGCGGTCAATGCCCGCGACGCGATGCCCGGCGGCGGGCGCCTGCTGATCCGCACCACCAACTGCGCGGTGGATGCCGAGCGCCCGGTCGGCATCCCGGCGGGCGACCACGTGATGATCGAAGTCACCGATACCGGCGAGGGCATCCCGCCCGCGGTGCTCCAGAAGATCTTCGAGCCGTTCTTCACCACGAAGGAGATCGGCAAGGGCACGGGGCTCGGCCTCTCGACGGTGTTCGGCATCGTCAACCAGTCGGGCGGGGCCATCGACGTGCAATCGACCGTGGGCGAAGGCACCACGTTCCGCATCTACCTGCCGCGCCACGAGCCCGGCGCCGAGGCCCTGCCGGAGCCCGAACCCGCCCACGCGCTGCCCAAACCCGAGCGGACCGCCTCCGAGCCGAGCGAGGCGACGCCGACCGTCGGCGAGACGGCGGCTTCGCTCGAGGCCAAATCGGACGCGAAGCCGGCCCCGAAGCCCGCGCCGGAGCCGCAGAAACCCGCCGCCGACCATACCGGCCAGGGTACGGTGCTGCTGGTCGAGGACGAGGATCCGGTGCGCGCGGTCAATTCCCGCGCGCTCTCGGCCCGCGGCTACACGGTGCTGGAGGCCGCCTCCGGGGTCGAGGCCCTGCGCCTGATCGAGGAGCATGCCGACGGCATCGACGTCGTCGTCTCCGACGTGGTGATGCCCGAGATGGACGGCCCGACCCTGCTGCGCGAACTGCGCAAGCATCGGCCCGACCTCAAGGTGATCTTCGTCTCGGGCTACGCGGAGGATGCCTTCCGCAAGAACCTCCCGGAAGGCGAAGCCTTCAACTTCCTGCCGAAGCCGTTCAGCCTCAAGCAATTGGTCGAGACGGTGAAGACCACGATGGCAGGGTAGGACGGAACGCCTCTTCCCATACGCGCCCTCATCCCGAGAGACCCGCGCCCGCGGGCTTCAGGATGAGGGGGTGGGACGGCTGACGGTGCCTCACACGCGTCCGTGCACCAAACCGTGGATGAAGCCCAGCTTGCGCATCACCGGCGGGGCGATCACGAAGGGGTAGAGGTCGCCCTCGCCCATCGCCCGGTTCATGCTGTTGAGGGCGAACACCAGGGGCAGCCACGCATCCACGATCTGCTCGATGGTCTCGGCCGCGTAGGGGTCGAATCCGATCTTGGCGGTGATCTCGCCGGAGCGATCGACCTCGGGCTTCACCTCCAGGCCGAAGGCGCTCGCCATCTCCAGCGTGTCGACGATGTGGAGGTAATGCGCCCAGGTCTCGGCGAAATCCTCCCAGGGATGGGTGGTGGCGTAGGCGGAGACGAAGTTCTCCTGCCAGTCGGCCGGCGGGCCCTGGTTGTAATGGCGTTGGAGCGCCTCGCCGTAATCCTGAGAATCGTCGCCGAACACCGCCCGGCAGGCATCGAGCTTGCCCGCGTCCCGCACCAGCAGATCCCAGTAATGGTGTCCGACCTCGTGGCGGAAATGGCCGAGCAGGGTCCGGTAAGGTTCGCCCATGCTGGAGCGGCGCTTCTCGCGCTCGGCCGGATCCGCCTCGACGAGGGCGATGGTGATCACGCCGTTCTCGTGACCGGTCATCACCTTGGGGCCATCGGCGGAGGGCGGGTCGGCCAGGAAGTGGAAGATCAGGCCGTGCTCCGGATCCTCCGCGCGGGTCTTCAGCGGCAGGTTCCAGCGCAGCAGGGTGTAGAACAGCCGGTGCTTGGCCAGCTCCATCTCCTGCCAGCGCTGCAGGTTCATCGGGTCGGACACGTCCGGCACCGTGCCGTTGTGGCGGCAGGCGAGGCAGAACGCGTCGGTCGAGCCCGGCGGCACCATCCAGTTGCAGGTGTCGTGCGCCGCGTTGGTGCAGAGGAAGCTGGGGTTCTCAGGGATCGCCAGCGGGGTCCATGAATTGTTGTCGCCCGCCGGCGCCAAAGCCGAGAGCGTGCCGGCCTGGGGCAGGTAGCCGAGGCGGTGGCCGCAGCGCTGGCAGGTTCGGTTCTCGAAATACAGGATGTTGTCGCAGGACTGGCAGCGGAAGAGCTTCATCGGATCACGGGTGTCCTGAAGGCGTTGGGACGCCTTCCGTGCAACGGGCGTGCAAGTCCAGGACGCCGAGGAAGCGGGCAGTCAGTCCGGCCAAGCACGGGTGGGAGCGCGGCCAGACAAGCCGCGACTCCCTTCACCGTTCCGTGAGCGAAACCCTTTTTGTGTCTCCGCCCTTCGCGGGGCGCATCAGGCCGCCGCCAGTGCCTCGGCGATGGCGGCGAGCGCTGCGTCCGCCCCCTTGCCGTCGGGACCGCCGGCCTGGGCCATGTCCCGGCGTCCGCCGCCGCCCTTGCCACCGAGATGGCCCGCGCCCGCCCGCACGAGGCCGACCGCGTCGTAGCGCTCCGTCAGATCCTCGGTGACCCCGACGACGAGTCCGGCCTTGCCGTCCGGGGCGACGCCGACGATGGCGACGATGCCCGATCCAAGACGGGTCTTGCCCTCGTCGGCGAGGCCCTTCAGGTCGCGCATCTCGACGCCCTCGACCACCCGGGCCATCAGCTTCACGCCGTTGACCTCGCGCGCCTCGTCGCCCCCGCCCGAGCCGCCGCCCATGGCGATCTTTTTCCGCGCATCCGCCAGCTCCTTCTCGAGCCGGCGGCGCTCCTCGATGAGCGAGGCGAGGCGGTCCGGCACGTCGGCGACGGGCGCCTTGATCAGGCCGGCGAGCTGGCTCAGCGTGCGGCTCTCGGCCTGCCGGTGGCGGCGCGCCGCGTTGCCGGTCATCGCCTCGATGCGGCGCACGCCCGCGCCCACCGCACTCTCGCCGAGCACGGTGATCTGGCCGATCTGGCCCAGATGCGACACGTGGGTGCCGCCGCACAGCTCGATCGAGAAGTTCGGCAGGCGCCCGCCCTCGACCTCGCGGCCTTCGTCGTCCACGGGTCGGCCCATGGAGACGACGCGCACCTCGTCGCCGTACTTCTCGCCGAACAGCGCGCGGGCGCCGGACTCGATCGCCTCGTCCACCGCCATCAGCTTGGTGACGACCGGGGCATTCTGGAGCAGCACCGCGTTGGCGATCTCCTCGACGCGGGTCAGCTCCGTCTCGTCGATGGGCTTGGGATGGCTGATATCGAAGCGCAGGCGCTCGGGGGCGACGAGCGAGCCCTTCTGCGCCACGTGATCGCCGAGCACCTGCCGCAGGGCCTCGTGCAGCAGGTGGGTCGCCGAGTGATTGGCGCGGATCGCGGCGCGGCGGGCGTGGTCCACCTTCAGCTCGACCGCCGCCCCCATCGCGAGCGTGCCCTCGTCCACCGTGACGTGGTGGACGAACAGGTCGCCGAGCTTCTTCTCGGTGCCGGAGACGCGGGCCTTGAGGCCCGGTCCGGTGATCGTGCCGGTGTCGCCGACCTGACCGCCGGATTCGCCGTAGAACGGCGTCTGGTTGACGACGACGAGGCCGGTTTCGCCGGCCTTGAGAGCCTCGACCTCGGCTCCCTCGCGCAACACGGCGCCGACGACCGCTTCCGCCGCCTCGGAATCGTAGCCGAGGAACTCGGTGGCGCCGGTGCGCTCCTTGATGCCGAACCAGACGGTCTCGGTCGCGGCCTCGCCCGACCCCTGCCACGCGGCCCGCGCCGCCTGCTTCTGGCGCTGCATGGCGGCGGAGAACGCCTCCGTATCGACGCCGATGCCGCGGGATTTCAGGGCGTCCTGCGTCAGGTCGAGGGGGAAGCCATAGGTGTCGTAGAGCGTGAAGGCGGTCTCGCCCGAGAGGTTTTGCCCATCGCCGAGATCGCGGGTCTCGGCGTCGAGAATGGCAAGGCCCCGCTCCAGGGTCTTGCGGAATCGGCCCTCCTCCAGACGCAGGGTCTCCGAGATCAGCGCCTCGCTGCGGGTCAGTTCGGGGAAAGCCTGGCCCATCTCGCGCACCAGCGCGGGGACGAGGCGGTACATCACCGGCTCGCGGGCGCCGAGCAGTTCGAGATGGCGCATGGCGCGGCGCATGATCCGGCGCAGCACGTAGCCGCGACCCTCGTTCGAGGGCAGGACGCCGTCCGCGATGAGGAAGGAGGTCGAGCGCAGATGGTCGGCGATCACCCGGTACGAGGCGCGCGTCGCCGGCTCCGGCGCCTTCGACACGGCATGCGCCACGGTGTCGATCAGCGCGCGAAACAGGTCGGTGTCGTAGTTCGAGTGGACGCCCTGAAGGATCGCCGCCATGCGCTCCAGGCCCATGCCGGTGTCGATCGAGGGCCGCGGCAGCGGATTGCGCACCCCCGGCTCGATCTGCTCGTATTGCATGAACACGAGATTCCAGAACTCGAGGAAGCGGTCGCCGTCCTCGTCCGGGGAGCCGGGCGGGCCGCCGGCGAGCGCCGGGCCCTGATCGATGAAGATCTCGGAGCACGGGCCGCAGGGGCCGGTGTCGCCCATCTGCCAGAAATTGTCCGATGTCCCGATCCGGATGATCTTCTCGTCACCGAACCCGGCAATCTTCTTCCAGAGGCCGGCCGCCTCGTCGTCGTCGGCATAGACCGTCACGAGGAGCTTCTCGGGCGAGAGGCCGAACTCCTTGGTGATCAGGGTCCAGGCGAGTTCGATCGCGTCGGCCTTGAAGTAATCTCCGAACGAGAAATTGCCGAGCATCTCGAAGAAGGTGTGGTGCCGGGCGGTGTAGCCGACATTATCCAGATCGTTGTGCTTGCCGCCGGCCCGGACGCACTTCTGCGAGGAGGTCGCCTTCACATACGGGCGCTTCTCGACGCCGGTGAAGACGTTCTTGAACTGCACCATGCCGGCGTTCGTGAACATCAGCGTCGGGTCGTTCTTGGGCACGAGCGAGGACGACGGCACCACCGCGTGCCCGGCATCCCTGAAGTAGTCCAGGAAGGTCGATCGGATCTCGTTGACGCCGCTCATCGGATAGGCTCGGAAATCAAGTCGCGTCGGGGGACCGGCTCGGAAGAGCGCGGCCGCATCCGGCCCTCATACGGTCCGCCGCCCTGCGAGTCACGTCGGCAGGTGAGCTCGGCGGTTTACCGAGATCCGTCCCCTCGTCTCTCCTGCGGATCGGCGCTCGCCGCGCGGGTCGCGCCGGCGCGGCGCAGTTCGGCGAGATAGTCGCGCAGCAGGGCCGCCCGTCGCGGCCGGAAGCTGATGCCCGTGGCCGCGACCGCGCGGATACGATCGAGGCGGAACATGCGGAACGCCTCCCGCAAGGTGCACCACGCCAGCAGGGTCATCTGGCTGTCGAGATAGACGATGGAGAGCGGCAGGATGGTCCGCTCCGTCGGGGCGCCGTCCTTGTCGGCGTAGCGGATGGCAAGCGCTTCCTCGCGCCAGCAGCCGGACCGGATCGTCGCCATGAATCCCACGATGTCGGGCATCGCGGGAAAGCGCGCGGCGAAGCGACGGGCTTGGCTGACCGCGTGAAGCAGATGCTGCTCGGCCCGGTCGGGCAGGGTCGCGGCGACCTTGGCCAGCACCGAGGCCGCGGCCTCCGCCAGCGCCGGGTCGCCCATCTGGCGCACCTCGGACAGGCCGAGCACCAGCGCTTCGATCTCGATGCGCTCGAAGGTCTGCGGCGGCAGGGCCACGTCCTCGATCAGGCGGTAGCCGTAGCCGCGCTCGCCCTCGATCCGGGCACCGGCGGCGCGCAATGCGTCGATGTCGCGATAGAGCGAGCGCAGGGACACACCGGTCTCCTCGGCGAGCCGGGCCGCCGTGACCGGGGCGGGCAGGACCCGCATGGCATGCAGCAGGCGGAAGAGCCGGTCGGTGCGGGCCATCGCGCTCCTGACGGAAACTGGCAGGTGGGGTGGCGTACATCATCGTCGGCTGCCCGGCCACAGGCGCCGACCCGCAGGAGCCCTTCCATGATCACGCTCTACCACTCGCCCAACAGCCGCTCGACCCGCATCGTCGCGCTCCTGAAGGATCTCGACGCCCTGGACACCGTCGGCATCGAGGTCGTCACCATTCCCCGCATGGACGGCACCGGCGCCCGCGACCCGCGCAACCCCCATCCCGACGGCAAGGTCCCGCTGCTCGACCATGACGGTGTGCTGGTGTGGGAATCGAGCGCCATCGTTCAACACCTCGCCGAGCTGTTCCCCGATGCGGGTTTGAGCGTTCCGGCCGGCGATCCGCGGCGGGGGGCCTATCTCAGCTGGCTCGCCTGGTATGCCGGCGTGGTCGAGCCGGTGCTGACGCTCCAGGCGCTCGGGATCGATCATCCGGGCCTATCCCGGACCTTCCGCACTGCGGACCATGTCAAAGCCCGGCTCGCCGCGGCGCTGGCGGACCGGCCCTATCTCTTGGGCGAGCACTACACGGCAGCCGACCTGCTGCTGCACTCGCCCTATGCGTGGTTCGGCAAACCCGGCCTTCCGGCGATCGACGCCTGGGTGGACCGCTGCACGGACAGCCCCGGCGCCCGCTTCGCGGCGGAGTTCGACGCGGCACAGGGACGCTGAGCGTCGGGCTGAGCGCGCGTCGGCCCACCCTTTCCCTCATCCTGAGGTGGCGCTGCGAAGCGGCGCCCTCGAAGGAGGGCTCGAGCGCGTCGCGCGATCCCTAAAGCTCTCCGTCGAGGCTCAGCCTTCGGCTGAGCACCTCAGGATGAGGGGGCTGGGTGGGACGGGGCGAAGAAAAGGCCATCAATAATTGACCTGCAGCTGCGCCCGGAACAGATCGCCCTCCGCCTGTCCGAGGCGGCGCTCGTCGGCCTCGCGGCGGTTCATGCGAGCATAGGCGAGAGTGATCTCGATCGGCTTGATCGGCTGGAACTCGATGCCGATCTCGACCTCGTCGGTTTCGAGGCGCGGCGCGTTGGTGGCGACCTTCCAGCCGCCGCGATAGGTCTGCCAGCGGGCATAGGGCATGAACGGGCCGACCCACGAATGGTCGATCCGGACCATCGCCTGGACGTAGCCACCCTCCAGCGGTTTCGTCGTGATTGCTTGGGCGACCGGATCGAATTCCGGCCCCCGGCCCCAATTCCACTCGGCCTGGAGACCGAAGGGTTGGGGATAGAGGATGGCGTGGATGCCGACGCGGCTATCGTCGAAGCTCGTCGCAGTGACGCCGCCGGCACGGGTCTCGGGTTGGAACTGGTTGTGGTAGGCCGAGCCCCCGACCTCGACGACTTGATCCTTGAACGCGGCGCCCAGCCCATCGAGCAGGAAGGGCCACGTGACCATTCCGGCGACCATCACGCCGTTGTTGCGCTCGATCCGGTTGATGGTCTGGCCGTTATAGACCCCCAGCCCGAAGGCGCCGTAATTGCCGAACAGCTTCTGCCCACCCTTGGCCAGTCGATCCCAGATCCGCTGCACGTGCCAGGGGGTGTAGTAATAGGTGATGCCGATATCGCGCTCGCCGGGGATGGCGCTGTTGATCGCGTCCGAGCGGTCGAGCGTCAGACGGTTCTGCGAGGATTGCAGGTTCTCCCAGCCATAGGGCACCTTCTGCTGACCCAGGCGCAGCTTCGAGCGGCGATCCTCGTCGAGGAACACATCGGCGAAGGCATCGCGCAATTGCGCGAAATGCTGGCGCGGCTCGGGCCCCGCCTGATTGTTCACGCTCACGGCGAAGTCCGGCTGGATGTAGAGGAAGACCCGCTCGTGAATGTCGCCCTGGATGACGAGGCGCACCCGCCGGAAGGTGAAGTTGTTGGCCTGAGTGATGCCGCTGTCGTGGACCGAGCGCAGCCGTGAGACGCCGGACGGCGCAGTGTCGTCGCCGGACAGGAACTCGTTGACGCGCAGCTGCGTGTAGCCGCGCAGGGACAGGCGCTCGAACCAGGTCTTGGGCCGCTTCGGCTTGTCGGGATCGTCTTCCAGCAACTCGGGCGGCGGCGGCAGCAACGCCCGCCACCACGTATCGGGCTCGTCGGCGAGGATGGCCTGACGCTCGGCCCGAGCCCCCGGCTTCGGGTCGAGCGCCGATTCCACCGGCCGTCCCGCCGCCGGCAGCGTGCCGGCATCGCTGCGCCCGGCGAGGCGGGCCGGCTTGGGACGGGGTCCGACTCCACCCGTTCTGCGCAGGTCCCGTTCGGCGGCCTGCGCCCGGATCATCGCCTTCAACTCATCGATCTGCCGCTGCAGTTCGGCCACGGTCTGAGCCTCGGCCGGCGAGAAGGGCAGCATCAGCGCCCCCAATCCCAGCTTGGTCGCAAGCAGGCATCGCTTCATCGATCGGGCTCTCCGCGCCGCGCGAGCCTCCTGTGAGATCGGTGGATCCCCGCAACGGCTGCGCGTTCTGCGGCGCGGCCATAACATTCGATCAATATTATTGGAATAACCTAGAGATATTTTACTCGCAATATTGCTCACTTTATAAATAACGCTCACATTCGTTCGCGTAATCCCTCAGAATACGAGACAAATTACGTCATATATCCTTCATAGATCTATGATCTTATACACAGGTGGGTTGCCATGGCATGTGGGCAGCGGCGCAGCTCATGGCGATGGGAACGGCCTTTTGGGAACTGAAGCTGCGCGCCGCCGCTGAGCGCCCCCGCACCCGAAGCATCGCTCGGCCCCGTGACGCTGCGGATCCTTCGATCGCGTGAGAACGCCGCGCGGACATGCATCGAACGCAGAGCCCATGCACCGATGCCCTGTCGTCGTCGGCTCACGGCGAGACAGCCGAGACTTGGCCGCATCGCCTCAAGCGGTGGTCGGTTCTGCACCGGACCAAGCGCTGATCGCTGTCGGTCTGTCAGCAACGCTGCATCGCGGCTCAGAAGCGGCGGCCCGATAGGGCCGTGACGGTCCCGGCCCACGCGACTCCGCTCACACGAGCGGGCTCACGGCGCGACCCTGCATGGTGATCCGATAATGGTCGGCATTCGCCGAAGAGCGTATGGCGAGACCGCGGCGGACGAGGGCGTTGAGGGTGGTGCGACAGGGGCCGTGGTCGCAGACCGGTATCCACCGATGCTCCTCCTGATCCGCCAGCCATTGTAGGGCTCGCATCTGCCTCTGATTCAGCGTGGCCATCGTCACATGCATCTCGGATTGCACAGAAAGAGGCCCGCCGCCGAAGGCGGGCCAAGTCATTTCTGGAGTCGCTGCGTGGTAGGCAGCTACTATGACGGACGAGATAGGGAGAAATTTATTCCAGGAAAGTATTACTGCGATGAGATGACCACCACTGGAATAATCTACGAGAGCGATGTTCTGCCTTTAATCCTTGTATACATAATACCATAAGGGCCATCTTGCACCGATGTGCGCTATCGCAAGCCGCGCCCCGATCCGGTCTTGCGCGGGGATCAACGAGAACCAACCGCTGAAGGCGGCGCGATCCTGAGAAGCGAACATGAAAAAGGGCGGGAGGATGAACCTCCCGCCCCATGATGGACGATGCGAAGATCGGGGAAGCGTCAGGCTTCGCCTTCGTCGAGATCGTCTGCCGTCGGCTTGGCGTTCTCGAGGATGCGGTCGGCCACCAGACCCGAGTTTTGCCGGATCGAGCCCTCGATCTTGGCAGCGATGTCGGGATTGTCGCGCAGGAAGCCCTTCGCGTTCTCGCGGCCCTGGCCGAGGCGCTGGCTATCGTAGGAGAACCACGCGCCCGCCTTCTCGACGATGCCGGCCTTGACGCCGAGATCGATCAGCTCGCCGACCTTGGAGACGCCCTCGCCGAACATGATGTCGAATTCGACCTGCTTGAAGGGCGGAGCGACCTTGTTCTTGACGACCTTGACGCGGACCTGATTGCCGATCGCCTCATCGCGATCCTTCAGGGTCGAGACGCGGCGGATATCGAGGCGCACCGATGCGTAGAACTTCAGCGCGTTGCCGCCCGTCGTGGTCTCGGGCGAACCGTACATCACGCCGATCTTCATCCGGATCTGGTTGATGAAGATGACCATGCAGTTCGAGCGCGAGATCGAACCGGTGAGCTTGCGAAGGGCTTGGCTCATCAGGCGGGCCTGAAGGCCGGGCTGGCTCTCGCCCATCTCACCCTCGATCTCCGCTCGCGGGGTCAGCGCGGCGACGGAGTCGACCACCAGCACGTCGATCGCGCCCGAGCGCACCAGCGTGTCGGTGATCTCCAGCGCCTGCTCGCCGGTATCGGGCTGCGAGATCAGCAGATCGTCGAGATGGACGCCGAGCTTGCGCGCGTAGACCGGATCGAGGGCATGCTCGGCATCGACGAAGGCGCAGACGCCGCCCTTCTTCTGGGCTTCGGCGATGGTGTGCAGCGCGAGCGTCGTTTTGCCCGAGGATTCCGGCCCGTAAATCTCGATGACCCGGCCGCGCGGCAGACCGCCAACGCCCAGCGCGATATCGAGACCCAGCGAGCCGGTGGAGACCGTCTCGACCTCCTGCACCTTGTCGGACTTGCCGAGGCGCATGATCGAGCCCTTGCCGAAGGCCCGCTCGATCTGCGTCAGCGCCGCATCGATCGCCTTCGCCTTGTCCTTGTCCGCAGCAGCCATCGTCGTGGATTCCACCATCTTCAGCGCAGGCTGGGCCATCGCGTGAGGCTCCTTATGCATGGGAGGGGCGCAAGGCTCAATGCGCCCGGGCCGATGCATTTCGTACCTGTTTTGTTCTCATTGTGCAAGGGCGAGTGCAGACGAACGCTCCGCGAATGCGTGCGCTCTTACAGGACGGCGACCTGCACCTTCCCGTAGAACGGGCGACCTTTTCCGGATCGAAACACGAGCGCCGCGACAGGAGGTGGCAAGTCCTTCGAGGGCGAGCGCGACGCTCGGGCGAGGATCGTCCCCTCGCCCTCGGCTCATCTCGATCGTGCGGTATTCCCCGTGCGAGCGCCGATCGCGTCGCCGCCCGACCGACGCCGTTTACTGCGCCGTCTTCCACAAGCTGATCACCCGGGCGCCGGTGCCCGTCTCGGCCCGGGCCTGCCGGGTCAGCGTCTCGATCTCCTCCTGCGGCGCGAGGCGGCGGGCTTTGGCCAGTGCCTTGCGGGCCTCCTCCGCCGGCATGGCGCCGTGGGGGACCATCATGGCGAGCAGCTGCTTGCGGGTCTTGGAGTCGAGGGAGCGCGAGGACCGAACGTCCTCGAAATCGGTCATCCGGTGGCGCGCCGCCTTGCTGCCGCGTCCGCGATCCTCGCGGCCGAGAAACACCTTCGGACCGCCGGGCATCACCACGATGTCGCCGGGACGCAGGGTGTCGTCGCGAAGGAGGGCGGCGGTCGGGTTGGCTGCGATCGCCTTCTGATCGACCGGCTGCTTGCCGCTGACGCCGGACACGTCCTCATCCTTCGGCAAGGCGGCGTAGCGCACCTTGGGCTTCGCACGGTCGGCCCCGCGGCTGTGGCGGCGCCAGCGGTAGCGCTCGTTCACCTCGCCCCCGCCATAGGACGGCACGGCCTGCACGGGCGCGGGCGGAGCCTCGACCTGCCGCGGTGTCCCACCGAAGAGATGCCCGAAGAGGCCGCCGAGGCCGGCCTCCTGAGCGTGGACGCCCGCGATCGTCGAGAACACAAGGGCGGAAGAGGCGAGAACGAGCGCGATGCGCCGTCCGGAGCGAGGCAGGGTCGAAGGCATCGGCGGCTCCTGAAGCTACCTCACGACGCTCCTGATACGCAGGAGCCGGCTTTCCGCGTGGGCGGAACAATCGTGAGAAACACTCGTCGAGGTTGGTCGCGTTCGACCGATGCGCACTCAACATGGGGCCGAGCTTCAGGGTTCCGGCAGAAGGGTGTTTGAATTGTGAATTTTCAAGGGCAGAACGCGCGGCCCCTCACGCCGATGTGAACCGAGTACGGTGCCCGGCGGTTGCCCATGGTGCCGCTTTCCCGCGGTGACCGGAGCCGACCGAGACGATGCCGACGAACGACCCGTCCCCGTCCCTTCCCGTGATCCATCCCGAACCGCGCCACCCCACGCTGTGGACGCTCGCCCTGTCGGCGGCCCTTCTCGGGCTCGTCGCCCTGCCGCGCCGGGCTCCTTCCCGCTCTGGCGGCGTCCCGCGAGAGCCGAACGGGGACGCGGCCCGCCAGGAATCGCCCTCGCACGAGGGTGCGGATGCGCATCGGGTGGCGCGGACGGAGCGGGATCGCGGCCGGGCGGCCGAGAGCCCCGAGAAGATCCCTGCTGCGGGCTGGTGGGACATCCTCAAGCGCGCCTACCACGACGTCGGCGAGAACCGGCTGATGCTGGTCTCGGCGGGGGTGACCTTCTTCGTACTGCTGGCGATCTTCCCGGCCATCGCCGCCCTGGTCTCAGTCTACGGCCTGATCGCCGACATCGCGACGATCAACCAGCAGATCGAGGCATTGCGCGGGATCCTGCCCTCGGGCGGGCTCGACATCGTCAGCGAACAGGTCAAGCGCGTGGCCGAGAAGGGTGACACGACCCTGGGCCTCACCGCGCTCACCGGCATCGCCCTCTCGGTCTGGAGCGCCAATGGCGGGGTCAAGCACGTCTTCGACGCGCTCAACCTCGTCTACAACGAGCGCGAGCGGCGCGGCTTCTTTCGGCTCAACCTCGTCTCGCTCGCCTTCACGGCCGGCGCCCTGCTCTTCATCGTGCTGGCCTTGGCCGGCATCGTCGCCGTGCCGGTGGCGATCCAGACCCTGGGCCTGAGCACGGAGGGATGGTGGCTCGCGCTGCTGCGCTGGCCGGCGCTGTTCCTCGTCGTGCTGGGAATGCTCGCCGTGCTCTATCGCTACGGCCCGAGCCGAGACGCGCCGCGCTGGCGCTGGGTGACCCCCGGCGGCGTGCTCGCCGCCTTCCTGTGGCTGGCCGGTTCGCTGCTATTCTCGTGGTACGTCGCGAATTTCGGCTCGTACGACAAGACCTACGGGTCGCTCGGGGCCGCCATCGGCTTCATGACCTGGATCTGGATCTCGACCACGATCGTGCTGCTCGGCGCCCAGATCAATGCCGAGACCGAGCACCAGACCGCGGAGGACACGACGGTCGGTGCGCCGAAGCCCCTCGGCGACCGCGATGCCCGAATGGCGGACACGGTCGGCGCCTCACCGTGAGGCCAGAGGTTTCAACAAGTCGAAGGTGGCGATCAAGACTGATTTTCCCTGAGATCGTCAATCGAGTTTCGTGGATCGGCGGGCATGCACGGATCTCACCTTGACCTCAAAAATTAACAATTGTTAGGAAGATAGGCCCGACTGACGGATCGGCCCGCCTTCCGCGGGCGCCGGTTGGGGCGGACGACCCGACTGCATGCCCCCACAATCTCCTTCCGCGACCGTGCTCCTGCTCGGCGCGCTGCTCGCCGCATCCGAAGCGCAGGCGCAGGGAGCGAGCGATCCCGTCGTCGCCCTCGACGAATTGTCGGTGACCGGTGACGGCAAGGCGATCTCCCGGGGCTACCAGCCCGTGCGTTCCTCCGTGGCCACGATCACCGAGACCCCGCTGATCAAGGTGCCGCAATCCATCGCCGTGGTCACCGAGCAGGTGCTGCAGGATCAGGCCGTGCGCAGCCTCGACGAAGCGCTCGTCAACGTATCGGGCATCACCCAGACCAACACCCTCGGCGGTACGCAGGACGCCTTCCTCCGCCGCGGCTTCGGCGAGCGAGCGGACGGCTCGATCCTGCGCGACGGTCTGCGCACGGCCCTGCCGCGCTCGTTCATGCCGACGACGCAGCGCGTCGAGGTGCTGAAGGGACCGGCCTCGGCGCTCTACGGCATCCTCGATCCGGGCGGGCTCATCAACATCGTCACCAAGAAGCCGCGCTTCGTTCAAGCGGGCTATCTCGAAGTGTTCGGCACCAGCTTCAACGGTGGCGGTATCGAGCTGGACCAGACCGGTCCGATCGAGGGGACGAACCTCGCCTACCGGTTCATCGCCGAGCACCGCAACCGGGAATACTGGCGCAACTTCGGCACCGAGAATCGCCAAGTGGTCGCCCCGTCCGTGACATGGCAGGGCGACGCCACGCGGGTGACGCTGGGCTATGAATGGTCGCGTTACCACGAACCGTTCGACCGCGGCACGGTGTTCGATCCGCTCACCGGCAAGGCGGTGCGGGTGCCGTCCAGCCGGCGCTTCGACGAGCGCTACAACATCACCAGGGGTGAGAGCCACGTCGCCACGCTCTCGGCCGAGCACAACTTCAACGAACGGTGGAAGGCGAACCTCAACTACGCCTTCAGCCACGATTTCTACGCGGACAACCAAGCCCGGGTGATGGGCTACAACCCGGCCACCGGCATCCTGACCCGCCGGGTCGACGCGACCCAGGGCTCCAGCACCTCCGTACATTCGGGCCGGATCGACCTCGTCGGCAAAGAGACCATCCTCGGCTTCGACCACGAGATCCTGATCGGTGCCTCCTACGATCAGTGGAATGGGCACCGGCAGAACATGATCCGAAGCCAGCAGCGCGCCGGCTTCAACATCTACAACCCCGTCTACGGGACGCTTCCGCAAAGCTTCGCGGTGTCCAACTCGGAGAGCGACCAGCGCGAGATCCTCGACACCACCTCGGTCTACATTCAGGATACCGTAGCCCTGACCGACCGCCTCACGGCCGTCGCGGGCCTGCGCTATCAGGATTACGATCAGATCGCCGGCAAGGGACGCCCGTTCAACCGGAACACCGACGTCTCCGGCAACCGCACCGTGCCGCGCCTCGGCCTCGTCTACATGCTGACGCCGAACCTGTCGGTCTACGGTTCCTACAGCGAGACCTTCCGGCCGAATTCCTCGATTGCGAGCCGGATCGGCGCGCTGCCGCCGGAATTGGGCCGCGCCTACGAGGTCGGACTGAAGGCCGAGCTGTTCGGCGGCATCACGGCGACCGCCGCGCTCTACGACATCCTCAAATCGAACGTGCAATTCGTTGAGCAGGTCACGCGGGCGGCCACGCAGGCGGAGCTTGCGGCACGGCCGTCGGAAAAGACCATCACGGAGACCCTGGCCCGCGTCGCAGGCCGCGTCCGCTCCCGCGGGTTCGAGTTCGACATTGCCGGGCAGATCGCGCCGGATTGGAGCCTCATCGGCACCTATGCCTACAACGATGCGCGGGTCGAACAGGACCCGGATCCGACGATCAACGGCAAGCGGCTCGCCAATGCCGCGATCCACACCGCCTCGCTGTTCCTCACCCACGATTTCGGGCTGGTGCCCGGCCTCTTCGGCGAGGGCCGACTGCGGGCGGGCATCGGCGGGCGCTATGTCGGCGAGCGGGCCGGCTCCGCGACGAACCGGTTCCCATCACCCTACACGAATGCCCGCTTCTTCCTGCCGGAATATGCGGTCGCCGATGCCTTCCTGGCCTACGACACCCAGGTGGCGGGCCGGCCAGCGACATTCCAGCTCAACCTGCGCAACCTGACCAACGCCACGACCTACACCTCGTCCATCGGGTCGAACAATTACGCCGTCACGATCGGCGAGCCGTTCCAGGCCATCGTCACCGCGCGCACCTTCTGGTGATCGACGGGGCTGGTGCATGGCGGCGACCCTCCGCACCTTCGTGCTGCGCTTGCACTGGGCGCTCGGCCTCGGCGCCGGTCTGGCCCTCGTGCTGACGGGTGTGACCGGCGCGATCGCGCGTTACGAGGCCGCGCTCCAAGAATGGATCGACACGGCCTCGCGATGGTGACACGAGCCGTCCCCCCGACCTCGATCGACGCCCGCTGCCCGACATGGCAGCGGGCATGCCGTTTCCCATCGTCATCACCGCGCATCGTCCGGTGGTCCATCGGGATTTCCACATGACGGTGACCGTCCGCACGGTTCTGTTCCGACTCCATTGGGCCCTCGGCCTCACCGCCGGTTTCGCGCTGATGCTGATCGGCGTGACCGGCGCGATGATGAGCTACGAGGAGGCGATCCACGAGTGGATCGATGCGGATCTCGCTTTCTTCGCGGCCCCGGTCCAGGATCGGCCGCGGCTCGGGCCGGACGCGCTGGTCGCGCGGGCCGAGGCGCAACGGCCGGGCCTCTCGGTCGATGCCCTGACCCTGGCGGGCGACCCCGCGCGGGTGCCCCGCGCCCGCTTCGCCCGGCAGGACGGCCATCGCCCCGCCTCCGCCTATCTCGATCCATATGACGGCACGCTGCGCGGACTCGCCCGGGCGGAGGGCGCGTTCGCGACGATCCGGGCGCTGCACCGCTACCTTCTGCTCCCCGGAGACGGCGGGGGTTGGGGCCGGACGGCGACGGGCACCTGCGCCCTGACCCTTCTCGTCTTCCTCGGAACCGGCGTGTATCTGCGCTGGCCCAAGATCCACCGCTGGAAGATCTGGCTCAAGCCCACCCTCGCCAGGCCAGGGCGGGCCCGCTGGTGGTCCCTGCACGCGGTGCTCGGCACATGGCTCGTGCCGATCTATCTCGTGCTGGTCCTCTCCGGCCTGTGGTGGTCGTACGACTGGTATCGCAGCGGCGCGACTTGGCTCCTCACCGGCACCGTCCCGCCCGGGAAGGAAGCGGCGGCGAACCGCAATACCGAACGCCCCGCCGCGCCCGAGCGACCTTTCGCCCTCGACGCCGCCTGGGCCACCTTCATGGAAGCCGAGGGTCGCGATGCGACGCAGGCCACGCTCACCCTCCCGGGGCCGGAGCTGCGGGTGATCCGCATCCGCTGGCTGCGGGCCGGGCAAAGGCCGGAGGACCGGGACGAGATGACCTTCGATGCCCGGACCGGATCGCTCCTCACGCTCAAGCGGGCGGCCGACAAGCCCCTCGGCCGCCGGATCGCCGACAACATGTTCGAGGTGCATCGAGGCCGCTTCTTCGGCGAGGCGGTCGGCCTCCTGTTCTTCGTCGCCGCCCTGGCGCTACCGCTCTTCGCGGCCACCGGGCTGACGCTCTACATCCTGCGGCGACGCGCGGGCCGCCGACGAAACGCGGCACCCGGCGGCGTCGCCGCACGCCCCCTCGTTCCCGGGCGTCAGTTCTGGGCGCGGCTCGGGTCGTCGGCCGGATTGAGGTAATCGACCCCGAACGGTCCGCTGCCGTTGACCTGAAGAATCACCTCTTCGTCGGTGGTCCAGAGGGAATGGGGCATGGCCTCGGGCAGGTAGACGAAGCCTCCGGCCTTGAGCGGCTCGCCCTTGCTCTTATCCACGGTCTTGCCGTGCTGATGGTAGATCGAGCCGGTCAGGATCGTCAGCGTCTCATCCTTGGAATGGGTGTGCGGCGCGATCACGGTGTTGGCCGGAAACTTCACCCTCAGAACGAAGGGGCCGGGTTTAGTGGGATCGCCGGCCAAGGCGACGATCTGCGTGCCCTTGGGCAGGTTCGGCGGCCCCGGCTGCCACTGGACGGCGCTTCCCTCCGGGAGGGTCACAGCGGCAGGGTGAGCGTGGTCACCGGCCGCAAGGGCGGGTGCGGCGAGCAGCGCGGACAGGGCCGCGACGGTCAGAACGGTTCGAATAGGCATCCTCATCCTCGGAGCAAGTCGCTGGAGCAGCTCCGCTGCCCAACGTCCTTTGCAGTGCATCGTTGCCCTAGGATGCATCCAGGCGCGGCCCGATCACGCAAAAGGGAACGGCGGGGCTCTCACCCCGCCGCTCCCCTTCAGACGATGCGCTCGACTTAGTAGGCCGGGCCGCCGCTCACGCGGCCATACTGCGGCACGGTGCGGTCGAGCTGCTCGGCGTTACCACCGCGCGCCGAGAAATCGACGGTGCCGCCGCGACGCGGAGCGACCGACCCGGTGACGATGTCGTCCGCTGCGCCGACGGTGCCGCCGACCACACCGCCCACGATGGTGCCGGCCGCGCCGACGGTGCCGCCGACGATGTTGCCGACGCCGCCGATGATACCGCCCTGACGGTTCGGCTCGATATGGGCGCCCCATACGTTGAGGGTGCCGTCACGGTTGTAGCTGGCGCTGTCCGTGTCGAAGGTCTGTGCAAGGCTCGGGGTCGCGGCAAGGCCGAGCGACAGAGCAACGGCGGCGGCGATCTGGGTGATCTTCATGATTGATCCTACATCTCGAAGCTTCGGCAGCGCGGGTGAGACACAAAGAGCGTATTCGCCGCTTCGGTCGTCGCTGCCCGTTTGCGATGGACCAAATCTGGTGCGTCTCATCTAGACGGCAATGCCTGCTTTGTCGCACCGCACCATCACTATTTTTCAAATTAGTCTGAGAACGATGCAATTTGGTGCCGCGACAGGATGCGCTCAAAAATTTCATGAACTTAAGCAATGGGTTCCAGCGTTTGTGCGGCGCAAACCTGGGACGTGCGTCGGCGCACTGGGCTCGGGTCGCCGCGAATTTTTTCTCTGCCGCGACGATCGATGCGGGCCCGGGCGCTCGATCAACGGTGATTGGCGGCATTTCCCCTCTCGGTGGCGATGGCCCGGGACGGCGAAAATGCTCTATGGCTTCGCCTTCCGTGTTCGTCCCGCCGATGGTGGCCCGAAAGATGACCGACGAGACAACAGCCCATCCGGCCCGAGCCGCTGCGGCGAAGCCGGTCGGTGCCGATGACCGGGTGATCCTGGTCGACGGCTCGTCCTTCATCTTCCGTGCGTATTTCCAGTCGATCAACCAGGATCAGAAGTACAACACGCGGCCATCCGACGGTCTGCCCACGGGCGCCGTGCGCCTCTTCTGCACGAAGATCGCGCAATTTCTCCAAGACGGGGCCGCCGGGGTGAAGCCGACGCATCTCGGCATCGTCTTCGACAAGTCCGAGGGCTCGTTCCGTAAGGAGCTGTTCCCGGACTACAAGGGTCACCGCCCCGATGCGCCCGACGACCTCAAGCGGCAGATGCCGCTGATGCGCGACGCGGTGCGCGCCTTCGGCCTGCACGCGGTCGAGCTGATCCGCTTCGAGGCCGATGATCTGATCGCCACCTATGCGCGGCAGGCCGAGGCCCGGGGCGCCGAGGTCATCATCGTGTCCTCCGACAAGGACCTGATGCAGCTCGTCTCGGACAAGATCCGGTTCTACGATTTCGAGTCGGGAGCCAAGGGCAAGCCCGGCTACCGGCCCGAGCGCAATCTCGATCGCGACGCGATCATCGCGAAGTGGGAGGGCCTATCGCCGGAGCAGATCGGCGACGCGCTGGCGCTCATTGGCGACACGTCGGACAACGTGCCGGGCGTACCCGGCATCGGGCTGAAGACCGCCGCCGCGCTCATCAAGGAATATGGCAGCCTCGAGCAGTTGCTGGAGCGGGCCGCCGAGATCAAGCAGCCCAAGCGCCGCGAGACGCTGCTGGCCAATATCGACCAGGCCAAACTCTCCCGCCGCCTCGTGGCCCTGGAAGAGAACGTGCCGGTGCCGGTGCCGCTGGACGAGCTCGGCGTGCCGGAGCCGAACCCGGAGAAGCTGGTCGGCTTCCTCAAGGCCATGGAGTTCAACACCCTGACGCGGCGCATCGCGCAGATGCTCCACGTCGATCCGGAGGCGGTGAAACCCGACCCCGCCCTGCTGCCGGGGGCGCAGCCCCACGCCTACACCAATGCCGCCGGCGGCTCGGACGCGGTGCCGTTCTTCGACGATTCCGTGCCCGTCGATCCCGAGACGGAAGCGGCCCCCGAGCGCACGGACGGGGCGGCGCCCCCCGAGGCCGGCGAGGTCGATCCCTTCGCCGATCTCGACCTGCCCGACGCCGCGCCGAAGAAGCGGGGACCATCCGAGCCCACACCCTCGACATTGGTCGCCGCCCGCGCGGCGGAAGCGGTCAAGCCGTTCGACACCGCGGCCTACGAGACCGTCACCACCGTCGCGCAGCTGGAGGCCTGGATCGCCGAAAGCTACGAGGCCGGCGTGGTCGCGGTCGATACAGAGACCGACGCCCTCGACGCCGCCAAGGCGGGCTTGGTCGGCGTCTCGCTCGCCACCGCCCCGGGGCGGGCCTGCTACATCCCACTCGCCCATGTCGCACCGGAAACGAAGGGCGGCGACCTGTTCGGCGAGGGAGGCGAGGCCGTCAAGGCACCGGCGCAGATCGATCTCGACGAAGCCCTGAGGCTCTTGAAGCCCCTGCTCGAAGATCCGGGCACGCTCAAAATCGGTCAGAACCTGAAATACGACCTCTCGGTGCTGTACCGTTACGGCATCGACGTGACCCCGTTCGACGATACGATGCTGATCTCCTACGTGCTCGATGCCGGCAAGGGCGGGCATGGCATGGACGAATTGGCGCGCCGCCATCTCGGCCACCAGCCGATCACCTTCGCGGACGTCGCCGGAACCGGGCGCAACAAGGTCACCTTCGACCGGGTGCCCCTCGACAAGGCGACCGCCTACGCGGCCGAGGATGCCGACGTGACGCTTCGGCTGTGGCGGATGATGAAGCCGCGCCTCGTCGCGGAGCGGCGGGTCACGGTCTACGAGACGCTGGAGCGCCCCCTCGTGCCGGTGCTCGCCCGGATGGAGCGGGCGGGCATCCGCATCGATCGCGGCATGCTGAGCCGCCTCTCGGGGGATTTCTCGCAGATCCTCGCGCGGCTCGAAGAGGAAATTCAGGAGGATGCCGGCGAGAAGTTCCAGGTGTCCTCGCCGAAGCAGATCGGCGACGTGCTGTTCGGCAAGATGGGTCTGCCCGGCGCCAAGAAGACGCCGTCCGGCCAATGGGCCACGCCCGCGACCTTGCTCGAAGAGCTGGCGCAGGCCGGCCACGACCTGCCGAAGAAGATCCTGAACTGGCGCCAGCTCTCCAAGCTGAAATCGACCTACACCGACTCGCTGCAGGAACATGCCGACCGGGAGACCAACCGGGTCCACACCTCGTTCTCCCTGGCCGCCACCACCACGGGACGGCTCTCCTCCTCCGATCCCAATCTGCAGAACATCCCGATCCGCACCGAGGAGGGCCGCCGCATCCGCCGCGCCTTCGTGGCGCCGGAGGGCAAGAAGCTGATCTCGGCGGATTACTCGCAGATCGAGCTGCGGCTCCTCGCCCACATCGCCGACATCCCGCAGCTGCGCGAGGCGTTCGAGCAGGGGCTCGACATCCACGCGGCCACCGCTTCGGCCATGTTCGGCGTGCCGCTCGACCAGATGACCGGCGATCTGCGCCGCCGGGCCAAGACCATCAATTTCGGCATCATCTACGGCATCTCGGCCTTCGGGCTGGCCGACCGCCTCGGCATCGGCCGCGAGGAGGCCTCCGCCTTCATCAAGCAGTATTTCGAGCGCTTTCCCGGCATCCGCGACTACATCGATACGACGAAGCGCTCCTGCCGCGACAAGGGCTACGTCACGACCCTGTTCGGGCGCGTCTGCCACTATCCGCAGATCCGCTCCAACAACCCCTCCGAGCGGGCGAGCGTGGAGCGCCAGGCCATCAACGCCCCGATCCAGGGCACCGCCGCCGATATCATCCGCCGCGCCATGACGCGGATGGAGGACGCGCTCGTGGCCGAGAAGCTCGACGTGCGGATGCTGCTGCAGGTGCACGACGAACTGGTGTTCGAGGCGCACGACGAGGAGGTCGAGCGGGCGATCCCGGTGATCGCCCGGGTGATGGAGGAGGCGCCGGCTCCCGCGCTCACCTTACGCGTGCCGCTGGTGGTGGAAGCGCGGGCGGCGGGGAACTGGGAGGAGGCGCATTGACCGCTTCTCCGCCGCCCTCATCCTGAAATGCCGTGTGAGCGGCCTCGAAGGAGGGCTTCAGGGATCGCGAGCAGACTGGAGGTCTCCTTCGAGGCCCGCCGGGGCGGGCACCTCAGGATGAGAGGTATGGGTGGGGGAAGACAAGGCGCCCGAGGCACCTTGTGCAGTGGGCCGCTTGGCGGCTTTCACGAGCCCATCCCAATCACCGTGGATGAGCGCCTCTTTCTTCGCCCGGCTCCAACCCTTCAACCGGCGCTCGTAAGCGACCGCCTCATCGAAACGCTCGAACGGTTCCGACCAGACGAGCGTGACCGGCCGCCGCCGGCTGGTGTAGCCGGCATAGGTTCCGGCCTGATGCTCACCGAGGCGCTTGTCCAGCGACTCGCCGCGCGACGAGCCGACGTAATAGCTGCCGTCGGCGCAGCGGAGGATGTAGACGAAGGTGGGCATGGACGGAGCGGCATCTCCGAGTCGATCCGCCTTGTCCTACCAAATCCCCTCATCCTGAGGTGCTGCGAAGCAGCCTCGAAGGAGGCCTCCAGACGCCTCGGCGATCTCTGGATCCCTCCTTCGAGGCCTTCGCTTCGCTGCGGCACCTCAGGATGAGGGAACTGGGTGGGACAGGCGAGATTGGATCGGCTCGCTCGATGCGAAGCTGAAACCTCACGCCCCCGCAAACTCCCCCCGATACGCGAACAACCCCGGCACGCCGCCGGTCATCACGAACAGGACCGCCGCCCCCGCCGGATAGGCCCCCGCGCGCACATCGTGCAGCAATCCCGCAAAGGCCTTGCCGCTATAGACCGGGTCGAGCAGAAGCCCTTCCGTCCGCGCCATCAGGCGCACGGCCTCGCGCATGCCCTCCGTCGGGATGCCGTAGCCGGGGCCGCGATGGGCGCCGTCGATTCCGATGGCGTCGTCGGGCAGCGTGAGGCCGGGATCGATCAGCGCAACGGTGTCGCGCGCCCGGGCGACGGTGGCGCTGCGGGCCTGCTCCTCCGGCGCGAGCACGGTGTAGGACAGGACGCATCTCGGATCGCGCCCCAGGGCCAAAAATCCGGCGGCGAGGCCGGCATGGGTGCCGGCGCTGCCGTTCGGGACGACGATACGGGCGAAGTCGAGCCCGATCAACGCGGCCTGTTCGGCGATCTCGGCGGCGCAAGCGGCGTAGCCGAGGCAGCCGAGCGGACTCGAGCCGCCGGAGGGGAAGACGGAGACCCGCCGCCCCTCGCCTCGCAGGACTTCCGCCCGCGCTTCGGCCTCCGCCAACGAATCCGCCTCCCCCGGCAGGAGATGGATGCGCGCGCCGAACAAGTCCTGCAGCAGGCGGTTGCCGTTGCCGGTGTAGTCGGCATCCTCCCGCGGCACGCTGCGGGTGAGGAACAGCTCGCAGGCGAGCCCGAGGCGGGCCGCCGCCGCCGCGGTCAGCCGCGCGTGGTTCGATTGCAGCGCCCCGACGGTGATGACGGTGTCGGCCCCCTCCGCCAGCGCTTGGCCCAGCAGGAATTCGAGCTTGCGCAGCTTGTTGCCGCCCCCACCCACGGGCCCGACATCGTCGCGCTTCACGAACAGGCGCACGCCGTTGAGCTCGGCCCCAAGATGGGTCGAGAGCCGGTCCAGCGAGCGGATCGGGGTCGGGCCGTCGGTGAGCGCCGCGCGCGGGAAGCGGGTGAGGTCCAAGGCGCCCTACTCCGCGGCGACCTTCGGGCCGGGATCGCGGGCGCGAGCGCTCTCGTCGAAGGCGTCGGTGAATTGCAGGCTCGCGAGTTGCGCGTAGAGGCGCCCTTCCGCCAGCAGGCTCTCGTGGGTGCCTTCCTCGACGATGCGGCCGCCGTCGAACACGAGGATGCGGTCGGCGGCGCGGATCGTGGCCAGCCGATGGGCGATGACGAGGGTGGTACGCCCCTGCATCAGCCGGTCGAGGGCGGTCTGGACCGCGCGCTCGCTCTCGGCATCGAGCGCCGAGGTCGCCTCGTCGAGGAGCAGGACCGGGGCATCCTTGAGGATCGCGCGGGCGATGGCGATCCGCTGGCGCTGGCCGCCGGAGAGCGTGGTGCCGCGCTCGCCCAGCAGCGTCGCGTAGCCCTGCGGCAGGGCGCGGACGAACCCGTCCGCATTGGCGAGCCGCGCCGCCTCCTCGATCTGCGCATCGCTCGCCTCCGGCCGGCCGTAGCGGATATTCTCCGTGACCGTCCCGGAGAACACCACCGGGTCCTGCGGCACCAGCGACAGGCGGGCGCGCAAGGCGTCGAGATCGGCCTCGGGCAGGCGCACGCCGTCGAGACGCACCGCGCCCTCGTCCGGATCGTAGAACCGCAGCAGCAATTGCAGCACCGTGGTCTTGCCGGCCCCCGAGGGACCGACGAGCGCCACCCGCTCGCCGGGGGCCACCGTCAGGGAGACGCCGTCGAGCGCCGCGTGTTCGGGCCGGGTCGGGTAGCGGAAGCGCACATTCTCGAAACTGAGCGCACCGCGGGCCGGGCTCGGCAGCGGGGTCGGCGTCTTCGGCGACTGGATCACCGGCTCGGTGGCGAGAATCTCGCCGAGACGCTCGGCGGCACCTGCGGCCTGGGCGAGTTCGCCATAGACTTCCGAGAGCTGGCCGAGCGCGCTCGCGCCGAACACCGCGTAGAGCACGAATTGCGAGAGCTGGCCGGCGGAGGTGGTGCCCGCCAGCACGCCCTTGGCGCCGTACCACATCACGCCGACGACCGAGGCCGAGATCAGGAAGATCGCCACGCCGGTCAGCAAGGCGCGGGCCGTGATCGAGGCACGCGCCGCCCCGTAGGCGTTCTCGGAAGCCGCGGCGAAGCGCTCCGCGGTGGTGCGACCCATGCCGAAGGCCTGCATCGTGCGGATCGCCCCGACCGCCTCCGCGGCATAGGCCGAGGCGTCGGCGAGGCGATCCTGCGCGGCCCGCGAGCGGCGGCGCACGCCGCGTCCGGACACGATCAGGGGGAACACGATGAGCGGGATCGCCGCCAGCACGAGGATCGACAGGCCGGGGCTCGTCCACACCATCATCACGACGGCGCCGACGAACAGGAACAGGTTGCGCAGCAGGATCGAGATCGAGACGCCGAACACCGCCTTGACCTGGGTGGCGTCCGCCGTCAGCCGCGAGACGATCTCGCCCGATTGCGATTTGTCGAAGAAGGTCGGGTCGAGACTCGTCAGCCGGGCGAACACCGCCGAGCGCAGATCCGCGACGACCCGCTCGCCCAGGGTCACCACCGAGTAGTAGCGGCCCGCGCTCGACACCGCGAGCACCGCCACGACCCCGAGCAGGGCCAGGAAATAGGAATTGATGAAGACCTGGCCTTCCGGCGAGAAGCCGTGATCGATCACCCGCCGGATCGCCACGGGCACCACCAGCGTCGCGCCCGAGGCCGCGATCAGCGAGATCAAGGCCGCCAGGATGCGGCCGCGGTAGCGGGCAGCGAACGGGACCAGGGGTCTCAGCGCGCCGAGCGGCGCTTTTCCTCGACCGGTCGCGTCCGCGGCTCCGGACATCCCCTCACGCGCGCGGGCCATCGTTCCTCGTCATCGTTTCTTCTCTTCGTGCCATGTCGTCGTGCCATGTCATACGCCGCAGCGTGTCTCGGCGTCTCTTGTCCACCCTCAGGCGCTGAGGTATAGGCGCGCCCTCAACCGAATGCGCGCGATCTTTTGCCCTAGGCCGGTTTCCTCGGCGGCGAGGCCGGACGGCGTGCTACCTCAGGAATGCGTCATGGCAAAGAATGCGGCCGATAAGGCCAAGGGGACCGAACACCCCGACTACCACTTCATCAAGGTCGTGATGACCGACGGCACCGAGTACCGGACCCGCTCCACCTACGGCAAGGAAGGCGACGTCCTCAACCTCGACATCGATCCGACGACGCACCCGGCCTGGACCGGCGGCGAGCAGAAGATGCTCGATCGCGGCGGCCGCGTGTCGCGCTTCAACAACCGCTTCGCCGGCCTCGGCTTCGGCAAGAAGTGATTCTCGTGCGATCGGGCCGCTGCCCGATTCGCTGAAACGGCGCCGCTTGCGGCGCCGTTTTCGTTTGTCGGCCCTGTCCGATCAGGGTCGAGGTCAGGCCGCAGCGGAGGCTACTCGCCCCCGAACGCCGCGCGCAGGCGCCCGAACTGTGCCGTCACCGGGCTCTCCAGCGGCGCCGGCGCCGGCCGATCCTCGCTGATCAGTTGATCGAGATGCAGGATGCGGGTGTGGAGGCGACGGGAGCGCCGCACCAGATCCTGAAGCCGCAGGGGCAGAGCCGCGAAGGTCGCGCTCGATTCGGCGGGGATCCGCTCGGGCTCGTTGAGCTTCACCCGGGTCTTCTCTTCCTGCGCCTGCACCAGGGTCAATTCCCCTTCCGAGACCGCGCGCTGCACGAGGAGCCAGGACGCGATCTGCATCAAGCGGGTCGTCAGGCGCATGCTCTCGCTGGCATAGGCGAGCGTCGCATCGCGGGAGATCAGGCGCGATTCGGCGCGGCCCTCGCCATCGAGATAGGCCGCCGTCTCCTCGACCAGCAGCATGCCCTCGCGGAACAGCGTACGGAACCCCTCCGAGGCCACGTAGGACTCGCCGAAGCTCACCCAATGGCGCTCGTCCCGGAACGTGACGTCGAACTCGGTCATCCTGCCTCCTGTGCCGCGCTGCTCACGGTTTCGTCCCGAAACGGGACGGGTTCTGTGCGGCTGCGGCCATCGGCGCAACTGTAGCGCCGTTTGGGGCCAGCGAGGGGCTTCACGAAGTTTTAACGTTAACAGGCCGGCGTCGACCGGCCGCTCCCGGCCTGCGAAAGGCCAAAAAAAAGCCGCTCCACGGAGCGGCTTGTCGTGAGTCTACAGGGAGGCTTCAAACAGAGCGGATGGAAGACCCACTCAGGATCCAGACAATCTGGATGTGCCTCTTGATATCCTGGAAAGGTTAATTGCCGGTTAAGCGACGGGGACCGGTCCGGGCTCGGCATTCCGAGATGCCGCATGCGCACCGAGGGCGAGACAAAGCCGGGCATCCACCACCTCGGCGAGGATCGAAGGCCCCAGGTTCCCGCGCAAACCGGATCGGACTCGCAGGCGCGGGTTCGCATCCGACATGCCCCTCGACATTGACTTGGGGCGCCCCCTCCTCCATAAGCCGCGCCATTGCGATGCGGCGCCCCGTCCGGGCGCCCTTCGCGTTTGCAGATCCCATTTCGAGGCTCGACGCCGGTCCGCGCGCTTCCAGCGCCGCCGGGCCGTTACCTCGGCCGCCGGAGACCCGCCATGAAGAGAACTTACCAGCCCAGCAAGCTTGTCCGGAAGCGCCGTCACGGCTTCCGCGCGCGCATGGCCACCGCCGGCGGCCGCAAGGTCATTGCCGCCCGCCGCGCGCACGGCCGCAAGCGCCTCTCCGCCTGATCGATGGACCGGCGCCGCCCCTCGGGCGGTGCCGCATCGCCGTCCCGCCCGCCCGGCGGGACCGGCCTCGGAGCGCCCGTGTCGACGATCCGCCGACTCCGGCGGCGCCCGGACTTCCTGGCCGCTGCCGGGGGCCGGCGCTTCCACACCGAGCGCCTCAGTGCGCAAGGGCGCTTGCGCGAGCCGGATGAGGAGCGCGACGGCGCCCGCGCCGAGGGCCTGTTCCTCGGCTTCACCATCACCAAGCGCGTGGGCCATGCGACCGAACGCAACCGGATTCGCCGCCGCCTGCGCAGCGCGCTCGTCCTCGTGGCCGATGATGCGCCCGAGATCGGTGCCGACGTGGTCGTGATCGCCCGCCGCCCCGCCCTCGATGCTCCCTTCGAGAGCCTCGTCGAGGATCTGCGCCGAGCCCTGCGCACGGTGACGCGGCCGCCCGGCCCCAAGCCTGCCGGTGCTAAGCCCACCCACTCTCCCGACCGTCCGAATCCGGTCCGTGGCCCCCGCCGCGGCCGAAATCGGGCTGCCGGCCCCTCCCCCCTTCCCGTATCGATGGCGCCTGACGGATCGACCGATGGGTAACGACAAGACGAACATGTTCGTCGCGATCGCCTTGTCTCTGGTGGTCCTGCTCGGCTGGCACTACTTCGTGACCGGCCCGGCGACCGAGAGGCAGCGGCAGGCGGCGGCCCAGAGCCAGAGCACCCAGCCGGGCGCTCCGACCGCCGACGGCGTGCCGGCCCCGAGCCCGCGCGAGGGCGGCCCCTCGGCCCCCGTGCCCGGCACGCTGCCGACTCCGGCCGGTCCGGTCTCGCGCGAGGACGCCCTCGCCCGCTCGGCTCGGCTGCGGATCGACACGCCCGCGCTCTACGGTTCGGTCGCCCTGAAGGGCGCCCGCATCGACGACGTGAGCCTCAAGAATTACCACGAGACCGTGAGCGACGAGAGCCCGCGCATCGTCCTGCTCTCGCCGACGGGAAGCCCGAATCCCTATTATGCCGAGTTCGGCTGGGTCGGCCAGAACGCCGGTCCCCTGCCGAATGCCGAGACGGTGTGGACGGCCGACGGCGATCTGCTGGCGCCCGGCAAGCCGGTGACGCTGAGCTGGGAGAACGGCCAGGGCCTGACCTTCAAGCGCATCCTCGCGGTCGACGACAAGTTCATGTTCACGGTCCGCGACGAGGTCGAGAACAAGTCGGCCAACGCGGTCACGCTCTATCCCTACAGCCTCGTCTCCCGCTGGGGTAAGCCGCACACCCAGGGCTACTACGTGCTGCACGAGGGCCTGATCGGCTGGCTCGGCGACGACCGCCTGCAGGAATACAGCTACGACGCCCTCGCCAAGGAGCCCGCCTATGGCGGCCCCAACACCCGCGGCAAGGCGTGGTCGAACGTGACCGGCGGCTGGGTCGGCATCACCGACAAGTACTGGGCGGCGGCGGCGATCCCCGAGCAGGACAAGCCCTTCACCGGCGCTTATACCGAGCGCACCGACGGAGCCACCAAGGTCTACCAGACCAGCGTGCGCGGCGACGCCGTTTCGGTGGCGCCGGGGGCCTCCTCGGCCACCACCCAGCGCCTGTTCGCCGGGGCCAAGGAAGTCAACCAGATCAACGAGTACAAGCGCGATCTTGGCATCCGCGAGTTCGACTCGATGATCGATTGGGGCTGGTTCTGGTTCCTGACCAAGCCGATGTTCCGCGCGCTCGACTTCTTCTTCCATCTCGCGGGCAATTTCGGCGTCTCGATCCTGCTCGTGACCCTGATCCTGAAGATCTTCTTCCTGCCGATCGCCAACCGCTCCTACGTCTCCATGGCCAAGATGAAGGCCGTGCAGCCCGAGATGACCTCCATCCGGGAGCGGTACAAAGACGACAAGATGAAGCAACAACAGGCGATGATGGAGCTGTACAAGAAGGAGAAGATCAATCCGGTCGCCGGCTGCTGGCCGGTGCTGATCCAGATCCCGGTCTTCTTCGCGCTGTACAAGGTCCTGTTCATCACCATCGAGATGCGGCACGCGCCGTTCTTCGGCTGGATTCAGGACCTCGCCGCGCCCGATCCGACGAGCCTGCTGAACCTGTTCGGTCTGCTGCCGTTCGCGGCGCCCGACTTCGTCCATATCGGCGTGTGGCCGATCATCATGGGCGTGACGATGTTCGTCCAGATGAAGATGAACCCCGCGCCGCCGGACCCGGTCCAGGCGCAGGTCTTCACCTTCATGCCGATCATCTTCACCTTCATGCTCGGCTCGTTCCCGGCCGGCCTGGTGATCTACTGGGCCTGGAACAACCTGCTCTCGGTGATCCAGCAATACGTCATCATGCGCCGCAACGGCGTGAAGGTGGAATTGTGGGACAACCTCAGAGGCACGTTCAAGCGCAACAAGGGCGCCCCGGCCAAGAGCTGACGCCCACCGGCGTGACGGCCCGCCCGCTCGAACGCGGCGCGGGCCTCGCGCTCTCGGATCTCGGGTCTGCCCGAGATCCAAATCCGGTCCACCCCGCTTGACGAAGCCCATCCGAGGGGTGCGGCGGCAGGAGGTGGTCGGTCCGCGAGAGGGCACTGCGGCGCCTCCCGCACCATCCTGACGCCTCATCCCTCCCCACGAAGGAGAGGGACATCAGCGGCCCCGATCCCATGACTGACGCCGCAACCGACGACCCCACCCCGGAGCTGCTCGAAGCCGGCCGCCTGCTCTTCGCCGGCTCGGCCGATTTCACCTCGGCCGCCCCCGCGCTCGGTGCGCTGCCGCCGATGGATGGCGTCGAGATCGCCTTTGCCGGCCGTTCGAATGTCGGCAAGTCGAGCCTCGTCAACGCCCTGACTGGGCGCAACACCCTAGCGCGCACCTCGCACACGCCGGGCCGCACCCAGCAGCTCAACTTCTTCCGGATCGGCGAGCGGTTCACCCTGGTCGACATGCCGGGCTACGGCTACGCCCAGGTCGAGAAGGCCAAGGTCGAGGCCTGGACCAAGCTGATCCACGCCTATCTCAAGGGCCGCTCGAACCTCGCCCGCGTCTACGTGCTGATCGATTCGCGCCACGGGCTGAAGGAGATCGATACCGCCCTCCTCGACGGGCTCGACAAGGCCGCAGTCTCCTACCAGCTCGTCCTGACCAAGGGCGATGCCCTCAAGAAGTCCGAGATCGACAAGCGCATCGAGGGCATCCGCACGGCGCTGGCCCGTCGCCCGGCGGCCTATCCTGAAGTACTGCTGACCTCGAGCCGCGACGACCGCGGCGTGGCGGAGCTGCGCGCCAGCATCGCCCGCCTGCTGCAGGAGCGCGGCGCGTGACCGGCCTCGATCGCGCGCTCGCGGCCCTGGCCGCGCTGACGGGCCTCCTCGGCGTCGCCGCCAGCGCGGCCGCCGCGCATACGAGCGGCGGCGAGACGCTGAAGACCGCCGCACAGTTCCTGCTGTTCCACGCCCCCGCCATCCTGGCGCTCGTCGGGTTCGCCGCCGCGGGCGTGACCCGTGGCGCCCTCACCCGCGCCGCCGCGGGCGCGCTGGTGCTCGGGCTCGCGCTGTTCTCCGGCGACCTCGCCATGCGGGCGCTGGTCGGTCAGCCGCTCTTCCCGATGGCGGCACCGACGGGCGGAGTCGTGCTGATGGCGGGCTGGCTCCTCGCCGCCGTGGCTGTCCTAATTCCGTAACGAGTTCCCAGAGGGCGAGCCCTCTGGCGGGGCGCCGGGGCAGCGCCCCGGTTTCCCTTCACCAGGGCTCGGTCCTGGACCTGCGAGAGGACTTGTCCTTTCGAAACCCGGATCAGGGCGCGCCCTACGGAATGACCGGCGGGTGGTAGGTCAGCGTGAAGGCGAGCGCCCAGAGCAGGAACAACACCAGCGGCAGGTGGACGATAAGCTGCAGGAAGCTGAAGCCGACGATGTCGCGCGCCTTCAGACCGAGGATGCCGAGCAACGGCAGCATGAAGAACGGATTGATGAGGTTCGGCAGCGCTTCGGCCGCGTTGTAGACCTGCACCGCCCAGCCGAGGTGGACCTTCAGCTCGTTCGCCGCCTGCATCACGTAGGGCGCTTCCAACAGCCACTTGCCGCCGCCGGAGGGAATGAAGAAGCCGAGCAGCGCCGAGTAGACGCCCATGGCGAGCGGGAACGAGCCCTGCGTGTTCAGCGCCACGAAGGCGTGGGCGATGACGTCCGAGAGGCTGTGGCCGGCGGCATTCTTGGCGCCCGTCAGGATCGCCGCGATGGCGGCGTAGAACGGGAACTGGATCAGGATACCGGCGGTGGCCGGCACCGCCTTGCCGAGCGCCACCAGGAAGCGCTTGGGTCGCCAGTGCAGCACGAAGCCGGTCATCAGGAACAGGAAATTGTAGGTGTTGAGGCTGGAGATCGCGATCATCCAGTCCTGCCGCGAGAATTCCTGGATCAGCCAGCCGGCGGCCAACAGACCGATCAGCACCGTCAGGATCGGCGCGTGCTCGAGCCACTCGCCGGGCTGCTTCGGCGGCTCGACCGTCTGCTCCTCCTTCGTCACGTCGACGCCGAGATCCTGGGCCGTCACCGCCGTGTCCGGCCCCGGCGCCGAGGCGATCGCGATCACCGCCGAGATGACCACGAGGATCACGGTGATCAGCATCGATTGCCAGAGGAAGATGGTCTCGCTGAACGGGATTACGCCGGTGATCTGCAGCAGGCCCGGTGGCAGGCTTTTGGGGTTCGCCTGAAGCTGCGCGGCGGACGAGGAGAGGCCCATCGCCCAAGTGGCGCCCAAGCCTAGATAGGCGGCGGCGCCCGCCGCGCGGTAATCCATCCGCAGGTCGGTGCGGCGGGCCAGGGCGCGGGCCAGCAGGCCGCCGAAGATCAGGCTCAGGCCCCAGCTGAGGAGCGAGGACAGCATGGTGGCGAGCGCCACGTAGCCGATGGCGCCGCGGCCGGTCTTCGGCACCAGCGCCATCCGCTCGATCAGCGCTTGCACGGGGGCGGAGGTCGCCACCACGTAGCCGCCGATGGTGACGAACACCATCTGCATGGTGAAGGGGATCAGGCTCCAGAAACCGTCGCCGAAGCTCTTCGTCACCGCCTGGACCGGCGCCCCGTTGAGGAGTGCTGCGCCCGCCACGATCACCACCGCGATCGCCACGAAGACGAAGGCGTCGGGGAACCACTTCTCCGCCCAGTCGGTGAAGCGAAGCGCGAGGCGGGCGAGCGCGCTGTCCTCGCGGCGTCGGCTGTCCGGCGTCATGGTCGTTTCGTCCGCATCCCCGGCACTCTCCGTTGCCGTCGGCCAAGGTATGCAGCGGAAGCGGAGCCAGTCTCAAGGGCGCGGGGGTTTCACCGGGCCGGAACACTCAAGATTTCGGTAGGACCGTCCTGCCCCGGCGTGAAGATGCCGGCCGTGAGGGCGTTGCCGTAGACGGCACCGGTGTCGAGATTGGTGCGGAACCGCAGCCGCTCCGGTCCGCCGCGCGTCTGCGGCGTGTGGCCGTGGACGACGTGGCGGCCGAAATCGTGATCCGCCGAGAGGAACGGCTCGCGCATCCACAGATGCACCTCGGGATCGGGATCCGGCACCTCGGCATCGGGCCGGAAGCCGGCATGGACGTACCAGCGCCGGGCATCCGAGTGGAGCGTCGGCAGCGCCTCGATCCAATCGAGCACGTCGCCGGGAATTTCCTCCGGCCCGGCGACGTCGAAGGAGGTCAGCGTCGCCGCCCCGCCATTGGCCCGCCAGAGGTCGAGGGCGCCGGGCTCGTGCAGCGTCTTCAGCAGCATCGCCTCGTGGTTGCCCATCAGGCAGACCACGGCGTCGGGCTCGCGCCATTGGAGCTTGCGCAACGTCTCGATCACCCGGGCGCTGTCCGGCCCGCGGTCGATATAGTCGCCGAGGAAGACGAGCTTGCGGGTACGGCCCGCGGCATGCGCGTCGATACGGTCGAGCAGCGTGTCGAGGAGGTCGGCACAGCCATGGATGTCGCCGATGGCGTAGGTGAGCGTCTCGGCGGTCATGGGCTCGTTGTCGGTGGAATCATGGGCCGGGGCAAGGGTGCCCTCGGAGGAGCGGCGGAGGATGCGGCTCGCCCAGTCCCTGCGCCCGATCGGACCGGGCGCAGCAGGGGTAGTCCGGATGCTCCGGGAGCGGCGCCACCGGCCCAGACGTTTCAACCCTATCAACCATCCCCGGCACCGAGGGCGACGTTCGACGAACCCGGATCGTGCGCGTGCCCCGACACGCCCGGTCGGCGAGCCCGGGATCTTGAGAGAGGGTACGACCATGCAAATCGTACGCGTCGCCTTCCTCGTTGCCGCCGCGCTGCCGGCGGCTCAGGCCGCCGCCCAAGACGGGGGCAGGAGCATGCTGGACAAGCTGAGGGCCGCCCCCGCTCCGGAGCAGCAGCGGGATCTCGACACCATGACCCTCGCCTCGGCCCATCGCGAGCGGGCGGAATCGATCGAGCAGCGAACCTCGGGCTTGTGGCAGTCCTGGCTCGTCTCGGTCTGCGAAGGCTGCGGCCCTGAACGCCGCTCCTACTCGGACCGCGACGCACAGGAACTCATGCGCCGGGCCGCTGACGACTCGGCGAAGCGGCAAGGTGAAAAGAAGTACCTGTACTCCCCGCCCATCCGCCCGGCCCGCGCCAGCGCGTCGGGCAGTATCTATAGCGATCTCTCGACGAACAACATCGAGCAGATCCGGCGCGACCCGAACCGGTAGACGGTCGGGCCCCGGGCCCGCCCTGACCGGGGGACGCAGGCCCCCGCGTCGTCCGGGCCGACCGGCCGATGACGTGCCGCTCGGCCCTTATTGGTTCAGTTCAGCAGCACGCCCGCCGGGCGGCGGGTGCCGCCGACCGGGACGCCGCCGACCGTGAGCCCTTCGGGCCCGACCCGCACCGGCACCGCCTCGCCGTCATGGACGCGGCCGGCGAGCAGGGCTTCGGCGAGCGGATCCTGCACGCTCTTCTGGATCACCCGCTTGAGCGGACGCGCCCCGTAGGCCGGGTCGTAGCCCTTGTCGGCGAGCCAGGTGCGCGCCTCCTCGTCCACGTCGAGGGCGATCTTGCGATCCTCCAAGAGCTTGCCGAGGCGGCCGAGCTGGATGTCGACGATCGCGCCCATCTCCGACCGCGCGAGGCGGTGGAACAGGATGATCTCGTCGACCCGGTTCAGGAATTCGGGCCGGAAGTGACTCCGCACCACGCCCATCACCTCGTCCCGGACGGCGTCGGTGTCCTGGCCCGCGGGCTGGTTCACCAGATACTCCGCCCCGAGATTCGAGGTCATGATGAGGAGCGTGTTGCGGAAATCGACCGTGCGGCCCTGCCCGTCCGTCAGGCGCCCGTCGTCGAGCACCTGCAGCAGGACGTTGAACACGTCCGGATGCGCCTTCTCCACCTCGTCGAACAGCACGACCTGATAGGGCCGACGCCGCACGGCCTCGGTGAGCGCACCGCCCTCCTCGTAGCCGACATAGCCCGGAGGCGCGCCGATGAGGCGGGCGACCGCGTGCTTCTCCATGTACTCGGACATGTCGATGCGCACCAACGCCGTGTCGTCGTCGAACAGGAAGCCGGCCAACGCCTTGGTCAGCTCGGTCTTGCCGACGCCGGTCGGCCCCAGGAACATGAACGAGCCGATCGGCCGGTTCGGATCCTGCAGGCCGGCGCGCGCCCGGCGGACCGCGGTCGAGACCGCCTCCACCGCCTCGCGCTGACCGACGACGCGCCGGGCGAGGGTGTCCTCCATCGCCAGCAGCTTCTCGCGCTCGCCCTCCAGCATCTTGTCGACGGGCACGCCGGTCCAGCGCGAGACGACGCCCGCGATATGGGCCGGCGTCACCGCCTCCTCGACCATGCCGTCGCGGTCGGAGCCGCCATCGGCCGCCGCCTCGATCTCGGAAAGCCGCTTCTCGAGGCCGGGAATCACGCCGTAGGCGAGCTCACCCGCCCGCTGATACTGGCCCTGGCGCTGCGCGGCGGCGAGATCGTTGCGGGCCTCGTCGAGCTTCTTCTTCAGCTCGGCGGCGGCGCCCAACTTGTCCTTCTCGGCCTTCCAGCGGGCCGTGATCGAGGCGGATTGCTCCTCCAGATTGGCGAGCTCGCCCTCCAGCCGCACGAGACGGTCGCGGGAGGCGGAATCCGTCTCCTTCTTGAGGGCCTCGGCCTCGATCTTCAGGCGCACGATCTCCCGATCGATCGAGTCGAGTTCCTCCGGCTTCGAATCGACCTGCATGCGCAGGCGCGAGCCGGCCTCGTCGACGAGGTCGATCGCCTTGTCGGGCAGGAAGCGGTCGGTGATGTAGCGGTTCGACAAGGTGGCCGCCGCGACCAGGGCCGAATCCTGGATGCGCACGCCGTGATGCTGCTCGTACTTCTCCTTGATGCCGCGCAGGATCGACACCGTGTCCTCCACGGTGGGCTCGGATACGAAGACGGGCTGGAAGCGCCGCGCCAGCGCCGCGTCCTTCTCGACATGCTTGCGGTACTCGTCGAGCGTGGTGGCGCCGACGCAGTGCAGCTCGCCACGGGCGAGCGCGGGCTTCAGGAGGTTCGACGCGTCCATGGCGCCGTCGGCCTTCCCGGCGCCGACCAGCGTGTGCATCTCGTCGATGAACAGGATGATGCGGCCTTCCGCTGAGGTCACCTCGGACAGCACGCCCTTGAGCCGCTCCTCGAACTCGCCGCGATACTTCGCTCCGGCGATGAGGGCGCCCATGTCGAGGGCGAGCAGGCTCTTCTCCTTCAGGCTCTCCGGCACGTCGCCGTTGACGATGCGCAGGGCCAAGCCCTCGACGATGGCGGTCTTGCCGACGCCGGGCTCACCGATCAGCACGGGGTTGTTCTTGGTGCGGCGCGACAGGACCTGGATCGTGCGGCGGATTTCCTCGTCGCGGCCGATCACCGGATCGAGCTTGCCCTCGCGGGCGGCCTCGGTGAGATCGCGGGCATATTTCTTCAGCGCGTCGTAGGCGTTCTCGGCGCTCGCATTGTCCGCGGTGCGGCCCTTGCGGAGCGCGTTGATCGCGCCGTTGAGCGAGGCTGCGGTGACGCCCGCCGCGGCCAGGATGCGGCCGGCCTCCGAGTCCTTCTCGACCGCGAAGGCGAGCAAGAGCCGCTCGACGGTGACGTAGGAATCGCCCGCCTTCTCGGCCGCCTTCTCGGCGGTGTCGAACAGGCGCACGAGATCGCGCGTCGCCTGGGGCTGGGCGGAATTGCCGGAGACCTTCGGCTGCTTGGCCAGCCATTGCTCGATCTGCGCGTGCGCGACCCGGGACTGGCCGCCGGCACGGTCGATGAGACCGGCGCAGAGCCCTTCGGAATCGTCGAGCAGTACCTTCAGGAGATGGCCGGGCGCGAGCTGCGGATTGCCCTCGCGGACGGCGAGATTCTGCGCTGCCTGGACGAAGCCGCGGGCGCGCTCGGTGTATTTTTCGAAATTCATGCGTGTGTCCTTCCCCGGATCGAATCTTATCCGCCCACTTTTCGCGGCGCGGATCGCTCGATGCTTTGCCCCGCGGGGTCGGCCCCGCCGGAGCGCCGACGCTTCGGAAAGCCGTCGACAGGGGTGAAGTGGGTGTTGCCTTTTCGTAACACAAGGGGGGACGAGGACCCGTAGGCGGGTCCCGTCTGCGGCGTCCTCAAGCCAGGCAATCCGTGGCGCGCGCCGGCCCCATATTCCCCGCCGCGAGGATGGTCTCAGGCAGCGCCGGAGATCGGCGCCGGTGTGCTGACGCGATCGCCGGTGCGCACCTCGCCGTCCCCGAGCACTTCGAGATAGATGCCCAGATCGACATGGCCGAAATGGCGCTTCAGGTCGCGGGGAAGCGTGGTGTCGCGCTCGGCCGTCACCGGGTCGACATCGACGGCGGCGCAGCGCGGCGTCCGGGCCAGGGCCCGGAACCGCAGGCCACCGATGTCGATCTCCTGGCCGACCCAATCCAGTTCGGACCAGGGCGCGAGCCCATCGACATAGATGTTGGCCCGGAAGCGCAGGGGATGAAGAGACCCGCCGTTCCGCTCCTCCAAGGCGCGCACCGAGGCGAGATTGACGAAGGAGACGGCCCGCATGAAGGCCGGGGAGATGACGCTGCCATCGGTGAACTTGTGCCCGTCCGCCCTGACCAGCCGGGGACGGCCTTTGGCGGCGGGGCCGATATAATCCTCGAAGAATCGCTCGACGGCGTCGCGGCCTTCCTCCGTCGAGAGGTCCGCGCGGAGCACGTCATGTCCATCACGGACCACGCTGAGCCATCCGGTCTCGGGGTCGAAGCGCGTGCTGAGCGCCGCCAGGGTCGTATTGCTCCGCAGCATCAGGAAGTAGCCCTTGTCGAGCGGCTCCGGTGCCTGGGGATCGAACGTGGTCGTGCCCAGGGCGAGGGCGTATTCCCGATCATGAGCGAGACCGGCGGCCTGGCTGAGGCCGAGCACGGGCAGCGGCTCGGCGGAGAGGCCCTTGACGGGATAGCGGTACAGAGCGGTGACCTGGGCCATGCGAGCGGAGGCTCCTTCCAGAAGCCAACAGGCTCGCGGATGCGGGCCGCGGACGCCATCCGTAGTTCGTCGTAGGTCTCCCGCGAACGAGAGCGATGGGCGGGACGCTTGCCAAGCCCGGGCGACCGGTTCTAGCCAAGGGCCATGACGACCGACCTCGTGCGCATCGCCGGCCTCTACCGCTACCCCGTGAAGGGCCTCTCGCCGGAGGCTCTGGAGAGCGCGCATCTGGAGACCAGCGGCTATTTTCCCGGTGATCGCCTCTACGCGATCGAGAACGGGCCGTCGGGCTTCAACGAGGTGGCGCCGCGACACCTGCCCAAGGTCGCCTACCTGATGCTGATGCGCAACGAGGCGCTGGCGCGGCTGCGCACCCGCTTCGACGCGACGACGCATCGCTTGGAGATCGAGGAGAACGGGCGGGAGGCCGTCTCGGCCGACCTGGGCACCGAGGAGGGTCGGCAGGCGGTGGCCGACTTCATGAAGGGGTTCGTGCCGCACGAACTGCGCGGCGCGCCGCGGGTGCTGGCCTCTCCGCCCGGATACCGCTTCACCGATGCCCGCGACGGCTACGTCTCCCTCGTCAACCGGGCGAGCGTGCAGGCGGTCGAGGATCTCGTCGGCGCCCCCGTCGACCCCTTGCGCTTCCGCGCCAATCTCTACCTCGACGGGCTGGAGCCCTGGGCGGAGAATGACCTTCTCGGCCGCGTTCTGGAGACGCCGGACGGGCTGCGGCTGAAGCTGGCGCGGCGGACGGTGCGCTGCGCGGCGGTCAACGTCGATCCGGAGACCGGCATCCGCGACCTCGCGATCCCCCTGGCCCTCGACCGCCATCTCGGCCACAGCGATTGCGGCGTCTACGCCGAGGTTCTGAACGGCGGCACCGTGCGGCTGGGCGAGGTTTTGCGCGTGGTCGGCTGAGAGGCGGGTCGACGCGGCGGTATTCCCACTCTCATCCTGAGCCCGGTGCGCTCAGCCCCGGCGGCTTTGGCCGGCGCGGGCGGTGAGCCAGAGCGGTTCCGGCTCGGCGCAGGGGAGGAGCGCGGCGACCGCGTCGAGATCGACCGCGTAGGACTCGGTCAGCTTGCGCCAGATATCGGCTGAGGAGCCGGTGCCCTGACCGAGGCGCTCGACGACGCGGGCGATCAGGCCGGGATGGGTGAGGCTGGGACGCGGTTCGGGAAGATCGGCGTTGAACATGCGAGTCGCCCCCTGGACGTCTTCGAATCATCGCCGAAACAGGGTTAACGAACTGTTGCAGACGCGCCTTATCGGTTCGCGCCTTCGCGTCCGGGTCGCGGCGTATCTGGGCAAGCCGGCGGCTTCGCGTCGCGGCCAGGCTGCGCTAGAAGCCGGGCGCGAATCCGACTGAACCGAGGCGAACGAGCTCTTCGATGACCGATCCGCTGCCGAACGTGCACGTGCGCGCCGAGATCCTGACCCAGGCGCTGCCCCACATGCAGCGCTACGATCAGGAAATCGTCGTCATCAAGTACGGCGGCCACGCCATGGGCGACCCGGCGGCGGCGGAGGATTTCGCCGAGGACATCGTGCTGCTCGAGCAATCCGGGCTGAAGCCCATCGTCGTTCACGGCGGCGGGCCGCAGATCGGCAAGATGCTGGCGCGGCTCGGCATCGAGTCCGAGTTCAAGGGCGGTCTGCGGGTCACCGACGAGGCCACCGTCGAGGTGGTCGAGATGGTTCTGGCCGGTTCGATCAACAAGCAGATCGTCGGCTGGATCGCCGCCGAGGGGGGGCGGGCGATCGGCCTCTGCGGCAAGGATGGCAACATGGTCCGGGCCAAGCGGGCCCTGCGCACGATCAAGGATCCCGACAGCAACATCGAGCAGGCGGTCGATCTCGGCCTCGTCGGCGAGCCGGAGCATGTCGAGCGCGGGGTTCTGGACGCGGTGCTGAAGGCCGAGCTGATCCCGGTGCTCGCTCCCGTGGCCTACGGCGCGGACGGCAAGACCTACAACGTCAACGCCGACACCTTCGCGGGCGCCATCGCCGGTGCGCTGCGGGCCAAGCGCCTGCTGCTGCTCACCGACGTGCCGGGCGTGCTCGACAAGGACAAGAACCTGATCCCCGAACTCTCGGTGGAGGATTGTCGCCGGCTGATCGCCGACGGCACCATCACGGGGGGCATGATCCCGAAGGTCGAGACCTGCATCTACGCCATCGAGCAGGGCGTCGAGGCGGTGGTCATCCTCAACGGCAAGGTGGCCCATGCGGCGCTCCTGGAGCTGTTCACCGATTTCGGTGCCGGCACCCTGATCCGGCGGACCTGAGCGGCGACCCGTGCGGGCCGCATCGGCTTCGTGAAAGCCGGCCGCCATCGTTCGGGCCGATGCTCGCCGCGACGGGCGTGGCGGTGTTCCGCCGCGCTCGGCTTCCTACATCATGGATGGGGCGCCCCCGCCCCATTCTCAGCAGGCTCCGCCTCGTGCTTCTGTCTCCCGAGACCCACTTCACCACCCCGGACGCGCGGGGCTTCTCTCACGTCGACACCTGGGTGTTCGACCTCGACAACACGCTCTACCCGAGCGACGCGCGGGTCTGGCCGCAGGTCGACGAGCGCATCACCCTCTACGTGATGGGGCTCTATGGGCTGGACGGGCTCTCGGCGCGGGCGCTGCAGAAGTATTACTATCACCGCTACGGCACGACCCTGAAGGCGCTGATGGTCGAGGACGGCATCGATCCGCACGCCTTCCTCGATTTCGCCCACGACATCGACCATTCGACCATCCTCCTGGACGAGGCGCTCGGGACGGCCATCGAACAATTGCCGGGCCGGAAACTGATCCTCACCAACGGCTCGCGTCGCCATGCCGAGCGGGTGGCGGACAAGCTCGGCATCCTCGACCATTTCGAGGACGTGTTCGACATCGCGGCGGCCGACTTCGTGCCGAAGCCCGAGAGGATCACCTACGAGCGCTTCCTCGACCGGCACGGGGTCGATCCCCGCCGCGCGGCGCTGTTCGAGGACATCGCCCGCAACCTCGTGGTGCCGCATGATCTCGGCATGGCCACCGTGCTGGTGGTCCCGCCGACGCCGGATCCGTTCCGCGAGCAGTTCGAACAGGAGGCGGTCAAGGAGCCGCATATCGACCACATCACCAGCGACCTCGCGGCCTTCCTGCGCAGCTGCGTGCTCCCGGTCGCGCGGGAGCCGGAGGCGTGAGCCCCTCCGCCGATTGGGCGAGCGCGAAGGCGCCGGATCTCGCCGAGATCGAGGCTCTGGCCGACGCCGCCTTCGCCGCCTTGCCGGACGCGTTCCGGCGCCTCTGCACCGGGGTGCGCATCCATGTCGACGACTTCCCCGACGAGGAGACGCTGACCGAGATGGGATGCGAGACCGCGTTCGATCTCCTCGGGCTGTTCCGCGGCGTCGGCCTCGCACAGGCGGGCGAGGTCGCCACGGGTCAGATGCCGAACGCGGTCTGGCTCTATCGCCGGCCGCTTCTCGACTATTGGGCCGAGCACGACGAGAGCCTGGGCCATCTCGTGACCCACGTCCTCGTCCACGAGATCGGGCACCATTTCGGATTGTCCGACGATGACATGGCGGCGATCGAGGCCGCCGCCGACACGATCCGCGAGCCCTGACCGGCGGCAATCCGGAACCGCGCGACCGGGGCGGCGCCTCAGCCCTGGGCGGGCAAGCGCGGAATCAGCCCGACCTTCGGACGCTTGTGGCGGAACTGTCCGCGCTCGACCGCCACGAAGGTGAAGATCGTCAGCGCCAGCGTCGTCAGCCACCACCCGACGGTGAGGCCGACGCCGACGCAGCCGACCACGAAGGCGGCTGCGAAGGCCGCCATCGCGCAGGGCACCAGGGCGGTCGCGTCGCGGCCCGCCCGGCGGATCGCGCCATGAAGCATGAAGGCGATGGCGAAGGCGCCGACGATGCCGAGCTCGTACCAGACCTCGAACAGCATCGTGGTCGGCGCGTTGGCCGGCACGATGCCGAAGACGCGCCCGCGCAGGGCCGTCTCCAGGCCATGCCCGGTGATGAGCCGCAGGGGCTCCAGCGCCACCAGCTTCTGCCACGCCTTGACGGCCAGCACGCCCGGCGCCACCGGGCCGAACAGGGCCACCCCGATCGGCCGGGCGAGGAAAGGCAGCAGCGGCGCGATCGCCAGCAGGCCCGCGGCGGCGAAAGCCGTGACCTTCACGCCGAGCGACAGGCGCCAGTTGGTGAGGGCGAAGGCGAGCGCCCCGATGGCGAGGGCGAAGAGCGGCATCGAACCCGGCGCCGTCAGCAATGCGCCCGCGACCAGCACCGCCACCACCAGGGATTCGGTGTCGCGGCGGCGCGAACGCAGCCACGCCACCGCGGGCCAAGCCAGCAGGGCGAGCAGCACGCCCCCCCGCTCCAGGGCGCTGTCGCCGTTCGGATTGCCCTTGAGCATGGCGTCGCCGACGAGGCCGATCAGGATGGCGACGATCGAGGCCGTGCCGACGCCGAGCGGCAGGAGGTAGAGATTGGCCGAGCGCATCCGGTCGGGAAGCGCCAGATAGGCCAGCAGCGTCATCACGATGGTGGCGATCAGATTGCCGAAACGCTCGCTCGCCGGCCCCGGGAACGGCGTCCAGATCAGGGTGAGGCCGCACCAGAACACCACCAGCAGCCCGGCCAGGAACGAGGGCGCGGTGAGCAGCCGCCGCAGGGACGGCTGGACCGCGCGCTGGCGCCGATCGATGGCGCTCGCGGTGATGAGCAGAACCACGGCGATGGGGGCGAGCACCACGGTGGCGCGCCGCGACACCTGCGCGGCCACCGGCAGGGCGACGAAGAGGCCGAAGAAGCCCATGCGACGCAGAAGAGCCGCCGCGTCGAGGGCGGGATCCACGGTCGTGTTGGGTGAGCGCGCCATGCGTGGGGACCGGGTCCGGCGAAGACGCGCAGCGCGCTCGCCCTGACCCTACCTAGTGCAGCCACGGTTGGGCGGCTGTAGACGTCGTGCAACACACCCGCAGGGAGCCCCCGCGGTGTTCCCGCTCAGACCGGCGTGGTTTCCACCCGTCGGCGGCGGCTGCGACGCGCCATGTGACGGCCGAAATCGGCGGTGACGCGCCAGCCGGCCCAGGCGGCGAAGAAGCCCAGGAGACCGGCCACGATACCGTCGGCGGTGGTCGGCACGGCGGGCCGGTAATCGCCATAGGCGGCCCGCGCGATGCCCAGATCGGGATCGCGCGCGATGACGAAGAGGCGGCCGAGCGGGCTCTGGGCCGAGTCGAGCGCCTGCTTCTGTGCCTCCAGCGTCTTCAACCGCTCGATATCCGCCCGCGCCGCCTCGCCCCGCCGGGCCGCGAAGGCATCGGGGTTCGCGCGCAACCGATCCAGGGCCGCCTCGCGGCTGCTGCCGGTCGCCTGCGCATCGGCATCGAGGGCGGCGATGGAGCGGCGCAGTTCATCGAGGGCCCCGCCGAGGCGCTGGGTGTATTGCTGGGCGAATTCCGGTCCCTGCGCGGCCAGGATCGCGGCGAGCAGGCCGAAGGCGAGGCCGAGGGTACGGACGACGCGGAACACGGGCTCATCTCCTCGGGTCGCGCGTCGATCGACGCATTCCGGCAGTTAGGGCGCACGCCCCCTGCGGGGAGAGCGGGCCGCTCAGCCGCCCGCCGATTCCGGCGTCGCGATCGCGGCGGCGACCGCCGCCTCGTCGATCGCATCCATCGCCCCCGCGACCTTCACGGCGCGGGTCGGTTGACCCGGCGTCAGGATCAGGATCACCGTCTCGAAGCCGGGGCAAGCCGGATCGGCGCAGACGATCTCGCTGACGGTCATCGCCGTGTCCGGGCCGAAGCCGCCGGCCACGCGCGCCCAGCCCTCGACCCGCCGCCGGACCGAGGCGTCGGGCCGCGGACGCCGCCCTCCGAACAGAGCCATGCCGGGTCAAGCCGGGAGGGTCAGCACGCCGGCCTGCCCATCGGCGCAGCCGATGGCGAGGCGCCGACCGGCCGCGTCCCAGGCCAGGGCCGAGACCCCGCCACCCTTCGTGGCCGGACGAACCAGCAGTTCGGCGGCGTCGGTGAATCGCACGAGCAGCACGCAGCCATCCTCGTAGCCGATGGCGAGCACGGGCGATTTCGGGTGGAACGCCACCTGCGAGACCCGGGCCGGACGCACGCCGCATTCCCGCGGGGCCTTGCCGGTCGGCCCCTCCTTGGAGTCGAAGGGCCAGACGATGGCGGCCTCGGCCCCGCTGGTGGCAAGCCATTTCCCGTCCGACGACCAGGACAGCGAGCGGATCTTGGCGGGGTAGCCCGACATCCGCATATGGCCGCGATCGGGCTGGAGGCGCCAGCCGTGCAGGGCGTTCTCCTGCATGGTCGAGACCACGAAGCGGCCGTCCAGCGACCATGTCACGTCGAGATGCGAGCCCTTCCACTCGATGAATTCCGCCGGCGTCTCGAGATTGGGGTACCAGAGGCTGACGCCGTTGTAGTGGGCGACGGCGAGGCGGTAGCCCTTGGGGGCGAAGGCGAGGCCCCGCGCCGTCGAGGGCGCGGTGAAGGTCTTCTCGCGGCCCTTGGCGTCGCGGGCGACGACGGCGCGCCCGCTGGCGAAGGCGATCGCCCCGTCCGGATGGAGCGCCAGGGCGTCGACCCATCCCTTGACCCGTGCCAGCTCTTCCGCGGTGCCCTTCGCATCGGTGGCGACCACGCGTCCATCGTCGCCGCCGCTCACGAGCCGCCGGGCCTCGCCGAGCGCCGACAGGATCGCCCCGTCCGGGTGGGCGGCCACGGCCTCGACCGCGCCGTCGCGCACCAGCAGCACCCGTCCGTCGCCGAGGGCGAGGGCGAGCACCTCGCCGAGCCAGCGCGCGGCGGTGACGTGGGCGTCCGCCGCGATCGGCGCGACGTGCTCGGTGAGCGAGGGGGCGGAGACACTCATCCGGACCAACCTTCCTTCTAGAATCGTGACGGGGCTTGGCCGGAGCCGGGCCGAGCCGAGAGAACGACGAGACAGGCGCCGAGACAGAGCCCCCCGGCCACGCAGGCCGGAATCGCCAGCGCCGCGGCGCCGAGATGCGCGTGGGTGAGCGTACCGGCAACCGCCCCGATGAGCAGAGCGATCCAGACCGCGGCGTCGCCGAACCAGCCCATGCGCGGGGCGCGGCCGGCGAGTGCCAGGGCCGCCTTCTGCCCGAACGAGAACAGGGCGCCCGTGATGAAGGTGGTGCCGGCGCGAAACCCCTGCACATGGGCGAGCACGGCGTTCTGGCCGCCCATGGCAAGCGCCAGGAACAGCGAGGCGGTCCCGATATGGACGTCCTCGATCGCGGTGGCGAGGGCCGCGGTGACCGCGACGGTCTCGAAGGCTAGCACCGCGGGCGTGACCCAGCGGGTAGGTGTGAGCGCCGCCAGCGCCCCGCCGGTCACGGCGCCGGTCAGGAAGGCGACGATCAGCACGGCGGGCAGCACGGCATGGAACAGGTCGCCGCGACCGAGGGCGACCGCGAACTGCGTCGTGTTTCCGCTCATGAACGATGTGTAGAACCCGCCCAGCCGGATGAAGCCCAGCGCGTCGATGAAGCCGGCGAGCATCGTCAGCACGACGCCGAAGCCGAGTTGCCAGCGGCGTGTCACGATTCGAACACGGCTCCGACGGCCGCCCCGTCAAGGTTAACCAACTGGTTACCAATTGCGCGCAAATCGAAGCAATCACGGTGAACGCGGGCCTCCACGGCCCCGTTGGTCCGGCGATCCGCAAGCTCGGCCGTTGCCCGAGCCCGGGTGAGTTGGAGTCCTGCCATGATCCCCTTCGCGTGCACCGCCGCCGCCCTGGCCCCGTCGTTCCCGTTCGCCCCCAGCGCCGGCGCCGGCACGATCCTGGTCGTCGAGGACGAGGCCTTCGTCTGCGAACTCGCCGCCGAGGCCCTGCTCGACGAGGGCTACCGGGTGCTGACCGCCGCCGATGCCGACGAAGCCGAGGCGATTCTGTCGAGCGAGCAGGTGGATCTGCTCTTCACCGATATCGATCTCGCCCGCAACACGAACGGGATCGCCCTGGCTCACCGCGCCCGCCGCTCCCTGCCGCGCCTGCCGGTGGTCTATACTTCGGGCGGACGCGACGGCCTGTCGCCGACCGAGGCCGTCTCCCGCTCCGTGTTCGTGCCCAAGCCCTACCGCACCGCGCAGATCGTGGCCGTGACCAACGACCTGCTGCGCAGCCGCGGCTGACGATCTCTCCTCCGAGCCAACGAGCCCTCCCATGCGCCGCCCCCTCGCCTGCGCCCTCTTCCTGCTCGCACTGACTCCCTCGGCGCAGGCCGCCTGCGCCGTCGAGGATGCCGGGCTGGAGCCGGCCATCGCCGCCAAGAAGGAATTGCAGGAGGCCAAGAACGCCCAGGTGGTGCGTGATCTGCGCACCCTGCGCGACGCCGCCATCGTGCTCGAGTCCTACGGCTTCCCCAAAGAATGCAAGGAACTCGTCGGCATTCTCAAGGAGCTGACCGCCAATCCCGACGGCACGATCAAGCGCAGCAGCGACACCGACGAGGAAAAGGCGGAGGAAATTCAGGAATCCCGCGAGCCCAAGGCCGGTCCGAAGGATCCGCGGGCGCGGTAGGTCCCGCTCAGACGAGGTTGCTGGGGAAGTCGCCCCCGCGGCGGACGATCCCGACCGTCACGCCGCCGTGCCGGGCGATGGCTGCGGCGACCGTCTCCGGCGAGGTCGGTGCCCCCTCGCTCTCGCTGACGACGACGCCGCTCAACGTCACGCCATGCGCCCGCAGCGTCTCGACCGCGGTCAGCGCGTGGCTGATCGCGCCGAGATAGCTTCCCGAGACGAGAAGCGCGGGCAGGTCCAGCGCCTTCAGCCAGTCGAGCCCGGTCGCCGCATCCGTCACCGGGCTCATCACCCCGCCAACGCCCTCGATCAGAACGGTCTTATCGGCCTCCGTCTCACCCAGCCGTGCCCGGCACCAGCCGACGAGGTCGTCGAGGGCGAGGCTGCGCCCCTCGCGCGCCGCGGCGAGATCGGGGGCGAGCGGGGCGGCGAAGCGCCAGGGCGAGCAGGCGTCGACCGCAACGGGGGTGATCGCGATGTCCTGCGCGGCGAGCAGCCGACCAGTGTCGCTCTCGGCGAAGGTGGGGTCGTGCAGGGGAGGCACACCGCTGGCGAGCGGCTTCAGGGCGCGGACGCGGCGCCCTTTCGCGCGGAGTGACCGGACGAGGGCGGCGGTGACGTAGGTTTTTCCAATTTCCGTGCCGGCGCCGGCGATGAACAGGGCGGGCGGAAGCGGCATGGCGGCTCGGGAGGACCTTGACTGACGATCGTCCTACCCCCCCCTCATCCTGAGGTGTCGCGAAGCGGCCTCGAAGGAGGGCTCCAGTTCGCGCTACGATTTCTGGAGCCCTCCTTCGAGGCCTCCGCTTCGCTTCGGCACCTCAGGATGAGGGGATGGGTAGGAGCATGGATGGAGACGGCGGCGCGCCGCTCCACTCCCCAAAATCACTTCTCGACGAAGGCCTTCTCGATCACGTAATGGGCCGCCTCGCCGTGATTGCCTTCCTCGTAGCCGAGGCCGGTCAGCATCTCGCGGGTGTCCTTGATCATCTCCGGCGAGCCGCACAGCATGAAGCGGTCGTTCTCGATCGACATCGGCGGCAGGCCGATATCCTCGAACAGCTTGCCCGAGGTCATCAGGTCGGTGATGCGGCCACGATTGCGGAACGGCTCGCGGGTGACCGTCGGGTAGTAGATCAGCTGATTCGAGATCATCTCGCCGAGGAACTCGTGGTTCGGCAGGGTCTCGGTGATGGTCTCGCCATAGGCCAGTTCCTGCACCTGACGGCAGCCATGGACCAGCACGACCTTCTCGAAGCGCTCGTAGGTCTCCGGGTCCTTGATGATCGACATGAACGGGGCCAGCCCCGTGCCGGTGCCGAGCAGATAGAGGTGCTTGCCGGGCAGGAGATTGTCGAGGACCAGCGTACCGGTCGGCTTCTTGCCGACCATGATCGGGTCGCCGATCTTCAAATGCTGGAGCTTGCTGGTGAGCGGGCCGTTCGGCACCTTGATCGAGAAGAACTCCAGCTCCTCCTCGTAATTGGCCGAGGCCACCGAATAGGCCCGCAGGAGCGGGCGCCCCTCGACCTCGATGCCGATCATCGTGAATTCGCCGTTGCGAAAGCGGAACGAGGGATCGCGGGTGGTGCGGAAGGAAAAGAGGGTGTCGGTCCAATGGTGGACGGAGAGGACGCGCTCCTCGTAGTACTTGCTCATCGGCCGCGGGCTTCCCGAATCTTCAGCGTCGAACGCGGGGTCATCTCGCAGTTGCAGCATCCCCGTCAAGACGCAGGGATGCCACAGACACGGGATTATGCCTTTGTCTGGAACTGTTCTTGAAACGACGCCCGCCTGCCCTCGGCAGGGCGCATCGCACTACGATCCGGTGGTCATGGCGAATGACGTCGAGGGCTCGGCTCCACGCGTACGTCCCATAAGACAATCGGCGCTCTATGAAAGCCCCAATGGGCCTCGACGGCCTTACCGGAAACTCGGATTGTCCGCCCCAATCTACCGAGACCAATTTCTTTCGGGGTGGCATGAAGCTGGACCTCCGTGATTCCAGAGACGTCACCTTCCAGATCATTGGTGCGTCCCTTGTCTGCCACCATGCAGATGGGTTCCGGTAGCACGAGCATCAGTAGATCGAGAGGACGGTCACCATCAGCAATGCTCTCATAGTTGGGTGGCCCTATGATTGTCCGCTTGATCAGACGACCCGATAAACTGATACGACCCTCATACGACAGGCAGATTGCTGGCTTGCCAACTGCACGCGTTTTGCCAACCTCTTCCGCCGCGTCACTCGCGTTCGGGGGGGCGATCACCCCCACGAAAAAAAGGAGTACTGCTGATCGTCTGCCCCACATGATGCCTACATTTGCATACGTTCTTTGTTTGCAATTTTCCACGCATACAATCAGCAGTCAACAAGACGACCGGCCCGTTTAAAGCGGCTTCAATCCCGCCTCGATCTCGGCCCGGCGCGGCTCCAGGAAAGGTGGAAGGGCGAGGCGCTCGCCAAGCGTCTCCATCGGCTCGTCAGTGGCGAAGCCGGGGCCGTCGGTGGCGATCTCGAACAGGATGCCGTTGGGCTCGCGGAAGTAGAGGCTGCGGAAATAGTAGCGGTCCACCGGGCCGCTGGACGGGACCCGGCGCTGCCGGAGCCGATCGGCCCAGGCATCGTAATCCGCATCCGGCACCCGGAAGGCGACATGGTGGACGCAGCCGGCGCCCTGACGGGCGGGCGCTGCGGTATCCTGCAGGAGATGGACCTCCGCCGCCGGGCCGCCCGGCCCGGTCTCGAACACCGTCACCTGCCCTTCGGGCAGTTCGAAGGTGCGGGACCGGCGAAAGCCCATGATCTCGGTCAGCACCGCCGCCGTGCGCTCGGGTTGGGCCACGGCAAGACGGATCGGGCCGAGTCCGCGGATCTGGTGGGCGGCCGGAACCGGGCTTGCCTCCCAGGGATGGGCCTCGCCCGCGCCGCCGTCGTCGATCAGGCTGAGGCGCTGCCCCTCACCATCCTCGAAATCGAGGGTGAGGCGCCCGTCGCGCATCACCGCCGGATGGTGATCCACCCCCTGGCGCCCGAAATGTTCGCGCCACCAATCGAGCGTCCCATCCCCCGAGACGCGGAAGGCGGTGCGCGCGACGCTGTTGGTGCCGCGACGCTCGGGCGGCGCCGGCCAGTCGAAGAAGGTGAGGTCGGAGCCCGGCGAGGCGCGCCCGTCGGCATAGAACAGGTGGTAGGCCGAGACGTCGTCCTGATTGACCGTCTTCTTGACGAGCCTCAGGCCCAACACCCGCGTGTAGAAGGCGAGGTTGTCGGCCGCCTGCGCCGTGACGGCGGTGACGTGGTGGAGTCCGGTGAGTTGCATCGCGTGCCTCGCGGGGAAAGCCGGGAGGCCTCCAGATAGGCAATCGGGCCGGGAGCCCAAGGCATCACCCGTCCTGAACGTGAAACGAAAAGGCCGGCACCGCGTCCCCGCGTGCCGGCCCTAGACGTCCGAAAGCGTGCCGCCTTACATCCCCGTCGGCCGCCCGGCGGCCACCACCAGCATCTTGCCGTCGCCGAGGGTGCGGGCGCCGGCGCGGCGAATATCCGCCTGGGTCACGCTCGCCACGAGGTCGTTGCGGCGGGCGATATAGTCCATGCCGAGCCCCTCGAAGGCGATCTGCACGAGTTGGCCGGCGATCTTGGTCGAGGTGTCGAAGCCCAGGGCGTAGGACCCGGTGAGGTAATCCTTGGCCTTCTGCAGTTCCTCGTCGGAGGGACCGTCGGTGATGAGACGGGAAATCTCGTCGCCGATCACGTCGAGGGCCTCGGTCACCCGCTCGTTCTTGGTCGCGGTGTAGCCCCAGGTCATCGCGACCGCCCGATGCGAGGTCAGCGAGGTGCCGACCGTGTAGGCGAGCCCGCGCTTCTCGCGCACTTCCTGGAACAGACGGGAGGTGAAGGCGCCGCCACCCAGGATGTGATTCAGCACGTAGGCCGGGATGAAGTCCGGATCGCGCCACGCGATGCCCGGCAGGCCGAAGCGGATCACCGATTGCGGCACGTCGAGATCGACGACGATGCGCCGGTCGAGTGCGTGGATGCGGGTCGGCGGCACCGGCTTGAGCGGCCCGGCCTCCGGCAATCCGCCGAAGGCGCGCGCGACCATGGCCGCGATGCCGTCCGCGTCGAAGGCACCGACGGCGGCGACCTTCAGCCCGCCGCGGCCGATCAGGGCCCGGTGCATCGCCACGAGATCGTCGCGGGTGATGGCCGAGACGCTCTCGATCGTTCCCGAGGACGGGCGGCTGTAGGGATGGCCCGGAAAGGCTTCACGGAAGTACCGGCGGGAGGCCATCACGCCGGGGTCGTTCTGCTGATAGCGCAGGCTCGCGATCATCTGCGCCCGCACCCGCTCGATGGCCGGGGCATCGAAACGCGGCTCGGCGAGGGCCATCGCCAGGAGGCGGATCGCCTCGTCGGCATGGGTCAGCAGGGTCTTGAGCGAGCCGCCGATCGAGTCGGGCCCGGTGTGGAAGCTCAGTTCGATCGCCCGGGCCGCGAGCGCTTCCTGGAAGGCGTCGGAATCGAGGTCGCCCGCGCCCTCGTCGAGCAGGCGCCCGAGCATCTGCGCGGTGCCGGACTTGCCCTCCGGATCCTGCGCCGCCCCGCCTTCGAAGGTGAAGGACAGGGCGATCATCGGCACCACGGGCGAGGCGACGTGCCATGCCTCGATGCCGGGGGCGGCCGCCACCGGCAGCGCCTGGGTCGGCGAGGTCGCGGCGCGGGTGCCAGTCTCGGCGAGGTTCATCGGTACGTCCTTGATTCAATATCGAGGGGCGCCACGCTCAGGGCGCCGAGAAAGGGGCGGAGGGCTGCGTCAGGCCAGGGTGACCTCGGGGTCGCGGGCCTTGGTGAGGTAGCCGGTCACCGAGCGGGCGGGCACGAGGTAACGGGCGGCCACCGCCACGAGGCGGTCGCGGGTCACCGCCTCGATGTCGGTCGGCCAGCGACGCACCTCCTCGACGGTCTCGCCGATGGCGAGGGCCGAGCCGTAGATGCGGGCGAGCGAGGATTGCGAATCCGACGAATAGACCGTCTCGGCCACGAGCCGGATCTTGGCCCGCTCGATCGCCTCCGGGTCGAGGGCCTCGGCCGCGCGGCGCAGCACGCGGTCGACATGCTCCTCCAAGGCCTCGAGACTCACGCCCTCGGCGGGCACCGCGTAGACGGCGAAGCGCGTGTCATCCATCGCCGAGCCCATGTACCAAGCGCCCGCATTCACCGCGACGCCGAGTTCGAGCACCAGCTGGCGGTAGAGGAACGAGGTCGCGCCGCCGCCGATCACCTCGGCGAGCAGCTCGAGGGCATGGCCCTCGCCGTCGCGGGCGGTCATGCAGGAGGGGGTGAGGTAGAGCCGCTGCAGGGTCGGCTGCTCGACCTTCGGGTCGGCGACGGCGAGGCGCCGCATCGCCCGCGGCTCCGGCTCGCGCGGACGGTGGCGGATCGGGCGCGCGCCCTGCGGCGTCACCCTGCCGTAGGTGTCCTCGGCGAGGCGCCGGACCTCGTCGGGCGTCACGTCGCCCGCGACGACGAGGATCGCGTTCTCGGGGGTGTAGAAGCGGCGATAGTAATCGATCGCGTGGGTGCGGTTCAGTTCCTCGATCTCGTGCATCCAGCCGATGATCGGGATGCCGTAGGGATGGTGCACGAACAGCGAGGCCGCCATGGCCTCGGAGAGCTGGGCGGACGGATCGGTCTCGACCCGCATGCGGCGCTCCTCCAGCACCACGTCGCGCTCGGGCGCCACCACGGCATCGTCGAGGACGAGGCCGCTCATCCGGTCGGCCTCGAATTCCATCATGGTCGCGAGATGATCGCGGGCGACGCGCTGGAAATAGGCGGTGTAGTCGTAGCTGGTGAAGGCGTTCTCCTGGCCGCCGAGACCCGAAACCGCCTTCGAGAAGGCGCCGGCCGGGTGCCGCTCCGTCCCCTTGAACATCAGGTGCTCGAGGAAGTGGGCGATGCCCGACTGGCCGATCGGATCATCGGCCGAGCCGTTGCGGTACCAGATCATGTGGGTCGCCACCGGGGCGCGGTGATCGGGCACCACCACGACGTCGAGGCCGTTGTCGAGGGCGAAGGCCGAGACCTCCGGTCCGCCCGCCTCGGATCGCCCGAACGGGGCGGCCTCCACCCGACCGGCATGCGCGAAGCCGCGCTGCGGTCCCAGAGGGGTGATGGCCTTCCGGTAGAGATGCATTGTCTGTCCCTGTGCGAGGGCACTTCCGCCCGTCCGCGCTTTCCGTCCCGAATGCCCGGCATTCTCCCGAGAATTGATGCCGGGCGCAAATACCGTACCGCGCGTCGTGTCCGCGCGGCCACTTCCCATCGTTCCGTCGGTGAATCGCCGCCGCACCAGGGCGGGATTCGGTGCCGAAACGGGACGCTCGCCGACAAAGGGGCACGGGCCCCAGCGGCGGCTTCCCTCTCGTCCCGTGCCTCAGTAACGGCCCGGGCTTCTCAGATAGGCACGCGGATCGGCTTCTTCACGATCACTGATCGGGCCACCCACCGGCGTGCCCTGCGGCTTGGCGACCTTGACGGGGGCCTTCCGGTAGCCGTTGGGCGGGTCGGTCAAGGTGTCGCGGTCGGGCTCGGCCACGGACGGCTCGGTCTTCTCGGCCTTGCCGCTGAAGATCTCGAACGGGTTGAGCCAGGTCGAGTCGCGGGTGTCGCCTTGTCCGGGCGTTCCCGCCGGGCCGGTCAGCCCGCCCGCGCCGGCCTTCCGGCCGGCCTCCATCTCGTAGATCGAGAGCGTCTCGTTGTTGTCGTTCATGCGGCCCTGGGCGCCGCGGACGATCGGCTTCTTCGCCTCGATGGCGGCGCGCTCGCGCTGGATCACCTCGGGATCCTTCGGCCAGGCCGGATCGGCCTGACGGGCACGGGGCACCGGCAACCCGGCGGTGAGATCCTGCTGGCCGCCGAGCTTGGGCGGCATGGCGAGGGGTGCACGCTCACGGTAGGTGATGGCGGGGCGCTCGGGCTCGATCAGGCCCATGCCGCTGAGCGCGTCGCGCATCAGCTCGCCCTCGGCCCAGGCCGGTGCGGCGGTCGCGAGACAGACGGACAGTCCCGCACTGGCCAGAAGATACCGGACGGCCGGAGACGCCCAGGCCACAGACACACCGCGCCGACCGCTCATCTCGCCCTCTCCCGCCTTCGGGCCGGCTCTCTGGCGGAGCCGGTCGGCCGGACCGTGTTCCGGACGTTGTGCCCCGATCCCCGGGGACGGGGTGGGCCGGGTTTCGGGCGATCATATGGCAGGGGAGCGCTTTGCCGCACCCGTCCGCCGATCACGGGTTGAAAACCGTTCGGCCGCGCGCCCGACCCGTCAGGAATGGCGGGGCGCGGCCGGGCGCAGGCTGTCGAGGATCAGACCGACGACACCGGCCACGATGGCGGCATCCGCCACGTTGAACACGTACCAGGACCACGTGCCCGCATGCAGGTGGACGAAGTCGAACACGGCCCCGTAGGCCGCCCGGTCGATGGCGTTGCCGAGCGCGCCGCCGACGATGAGCCCGAGGGCGACGGCCAGGAGCTGCGTGGCCGCACGGCTCATCCAGACCGACAGGCCGACCGAGGCCACGAGCGAGAGCGCGACGAGGAGCCAGCGCCCGAGCCCGCCCTCCTGCTGGAACAGGCCGTAGGAGATGCCCCGGTTCCACACAACGACGAGATCGGCGAAGGGGGCGACCCGCCACGGCCCGGTCATCACGAGATCGGTGCCGAAATACAGCCCGAGCTTCGTGGCTTGGTCGAGCAGCAGCGTGACGAGGGCGGCGAGCAGCCCGGCGCGGAACGGGCTCACGCCGCGCCCGCCTCCGGGTGCACCGCATTCGCGTGCGCCGCATCCCACTCGCGCAGGGCCTGGGCGTCGCGGGGCGTCACGTCGGGATAGTCCGGATCGGCGCCGACCGACTCGGTGACGCGCCAGGACCGGGCGCATTTGCGCCCTTCCGCCCGCTCCGGCACCACCGCGACGCCCTTCACGTCGTCGAGGCGGAAGGCCTCGGCCGGCCCCTCGCCCGCACGGACCGTGATGGCGGAGGTGATGCAGACCTCCGCGAAATCGACGCCGTCGAGCGCCCCGAGCAGGTCGGGATCGGACACGTAGACGACGGGCGCCGCCTCCAGGCTCGCGCCGATGCGCTTGGCCGCCCGCTCGATCTCGAGCGCGCCGGTCACGACCCGGCGCACGCGCCGGATCTTCTGCCAGCGCGCGGCGAGCGCGTCGTCGCGCCACGCGGCATCCGTCTGCGGCAGGGTCTGGAGATGGACCGAGCCGTCCTCCGAGGGCGAGCGGTCGAGCCAAGCCTCCTCCGCGGTGAAGGCGAGAACCGGCGCGAGCCAGACCGTGACGCGCGCGAACGCCGCATCGATGACCTGCAGCGACGCCCGCCGGGTCACCGACGAGATCGGGTCGCAGTAGAGCGCATCCTTGCGCACGTCGAAGTAGAAGGCCGAGAGGTCGCCAGTCATGAAGCCGTTGAGCAGGGCCACGATCCGCTTGGTGTCGTAGGTCGCGTAGGCCTCGCGGATCTCTCCGTCGAGCTGGGCCAGGCGGTGCAGGATCAGGCGCTCCAGTTCCGGCATCTCGGCGAACGGGACGTCGTCGCCCGGCACCCGGTGGGCGAGGGAACCGAGCATCCAGCGCAGGGAATTGCGCAGCTTGCGGTAGGTCTCGGCGAAGGTTTTGACGATCTCCGGGCCGATCCGCAGATCGTCCGAGTAATCGGAGGCCGCGACCCACAGGCGCAGGATGTCGGCGCCGGATTCCTTGATGACGGTCTGGGGCGCCACGACGTTACCCTTCGACTTCGACATCTTCTCGCCCTTGGGGTCGAGGACGAAGCCGTGGGTCAGCACCACGTCGTAGGGCGCGTGGCCCTTGGTGCCGCAGGATTCGAGCAGGGAGGACTGGAACCAGCCGCGATGCTGGTCGGAGCCCTCTAGATACATCACCCGGTCGGGCCCGCCATCGACGGCGCGGCGAATGCCGGCAAGGCCCGGAAAGGCCTGCGCGTCGTCGAGGACGAAGGCGTGGGTCGAGCCGGAATCGAACCAGACGTCGAGGACGTCCGTCACCTTCTGGTAGGCGGCCGGATCGTGTTCGGGGGCGAGGAAGCGGGCGGTCGCGTCCTCGGCGAACCACGCATCGGCCCCCTCGGCGGCGAAGGCCTCGGCGATCCGGGCGTTGACCGCCGCGTCGCGCAGCACCTCGCCGCTGTCCTTGTGGACGAACACCGTGATCGGCACGCCCCAGGCGCGCTGGCGCGAGACCACCCAATCGGGCCGGCCGGAGACCATCCCGTTGATGCGGTTCTTGCCCTGGGGCGGGACCCATTGCGTGTCCTCGATCGCCTGGAGGGCGACCTCCCGCAGGGTGCGGTTGCCGAGCGCGTCCACCGGCCGATCCATGGCGATGAACCATTGCGGCGTGTTGCGGAAGATGACCGGCTTCTTCGAGCGCCAGGAATGCGGGTATTGGTGGCGCAGCACGCCGCGGGCCACGAGGGCGCCCGCCTCGGTCAGGGCGGCGATGACCGCCTTGTTGGCATCGCCCTTGTCGCCCTTGTCGTTGAAGACGCGCCGGCTCGTGAAGCCCGGCGCCTCCTTGGTGAGGGCGCCGTCGGCATCGACGGTGTAGGGAATGCGGGTCTCGATGCCGGCCTCGGTGAGGCGACGGCCATTGGCCATCCAGACCTCGAAATCCTCGCGGCCATGGCTCGGCGCCGTGTGGACGAAGCCGGTTCCGGCCTCGTCGGTGACGTGCTCGCCGTCGAGCATCGGCACAGCGAAGCCGTAGCCGGGATCGAAGGAAGCAAGGGGATGCGACAGGGTCAGGCCGGCGAGGCGTTCGGTCGGCGCGTCCGCGACCCGTTCGAAAGCCTCGACGCGGGCGGCCCTGAACACGCCCTCGGCCAGCGCATCGGCGAGCAGGTAGGTGTCGCCGATCCGGGCCCAATTGTCCTCGGCCGCCGCGGTCACCCGGTAGAGGCCGTAGGCGACCTTCTTGGAATAGGCGACGGCGCGGTTGCCGGGGATCGTCCAGGGCGTGGTCGTCCAGATGACGACGCGGGCGCCGGACCATTCCGCCAGAGCCCCGGCGCGGATCGGGAAGGCGACGAAGATCGTGTCGCTGACATGCTCCTCGTACTCGACCTCGGCTTCCGCCAGAGCGGTCTTCTCGACCACGGACCACATCACCGGCTTCGAGCCGCGATAGAGCTGGCCGCTCGCCGCAAATTTCATGAGTTCGGCGGCGATGCGCGCCTCGGCCGGATAGGCCATGGTCGAGTAGGGTCGATCCCAGTCGCCGGTGACGCCCAGGCGCTTGAACTCGTCCCGCTGGACGTTCAGCCATTCCGCGGCGAAGGCCCGGCATTGCTGGCGGAACTCCAGCACCGGCACCTCGTCCTTGTTCTTGCCCTTGGCGCGGTACTGCTCCTCGATCTTCCACTCGATCGGCAGGCCGTGGCAGTCCCAGCCGGGCACGTAATCCGCGTCGTGGCCGAGCGCCCCCTGCGAGCGGACGATCACGTCCTTGAGGATCTTGTTGAGCGCGTGCCCGATATGGATGTTGCCGTTGGCGTAGGGCGGGCCGTCATGGAGCACGAAGCGCGGGCGACCCTTCGCGGCCTCCCGGATCCTCTCGTACAGGCCGATCTTCGCCCAGCGCTCCAGGAGGAGCGGCTCGCGGGCCGGCAGGCCGGCGCGCATGGGGAACTCGGTCTTCGGCAGGAAGAGGGTCTTGGAATAGTCGCGGGCGGCCGCGGCGGCGGCATCGGGCTGGTCGCTCATGGCGGATTCGGCGTCTTCTTCAGGCTCGACGGGCGAGATGGGGCGGGGCGGGCACAGGATCACCCGGCATCCGGCGGCCGCCAGGAGGCGGTGCCTACGCGGAGGCCGGGCCGGTAATTCGCGACGCCGAGGGGATCAAGCCGAACATGGAAGCGCTTCTAGAATGCGCTCCGGCAAAGGGAAAGCCTCCCGATCAGGGCTTCGCTCGGTTGCCGCCCCCAACCGCGCGCCGTCGTCGATCCGTTTCCTGTGATCCTTGCGCGAGCGCCGCATCGGCGTCATAGGCCCGACCCGGTCTCGACCGCTCCTCGGCTGGACCGGGCACGCTTTCCGCGCGCCGCGCGCTGGTCCGGCGCCGGCTCGAACGCTTCCCCTTGATTGCGCTGGCGTTTCGAGGCGAAAGGCCGTGATCGGGGTTCTCGGCGGCGCTGGCGGGTTACAAAGCCGTGGCCGACTACCGCGATGCGATTGAGGGGCGGGATTAAACGGACTAGCGTCGCGTCAAGCCGCCCGGTCGAGGCCGCGCGACACGGTATCGGTGAGGAAACATGGCTCATTCCGCTCACGCCGCACCCCACGGTGCGGGTGCGCCCGCCGCGCACACGCCGTGGTACAAAGTGCTCTACATCCAGGTGCTGATCGCCATCGCGCTCGGCATCTTCGTCGGCTGGCTCGCGCCCGATTGGGGCAAGTCGTTCAAGTGGATGGGCGACGCCTTCATCGCGCTGATCAAGATGATGATCGCGCCGATCATCTTCTGCACCATCGTCCACGGCATCGCCTCGATCGGCGATCTCAAGAAGGTCGGCCGCGTCGGCCTCAAGGCCTTGATCTATTTCGAGGTGGTCTCCTCCGTGGCGCTGCTGGTCGGCATCCTGGTGGGTGAGATCATCCAGCCCGGCGCCGGCTTCGGCGCGGACGTGACGAAGCTCGATGCCAAGGCGGTCGAGGGCTATGCCAGCAAGGCGGCGGCCGATTCCACCGTCGCCCACCTTATGGCCATCATCCCCAAGAGCTTCTTCGACGCCTTCGCCACCGGCGACCTGCTGCAGGTGCTGCTGATCTCGATCCTGACCGGCGTCGTGCTGACCGGCATGGGCAAGAAGGGCGAGAGCATCACCCACGGGATCGACGCGGCGGGGCAGGTGTTCTTCCGCATCATCGGCCTCATCGTGAAGCTCGCCCCGATCGGCGCCTTCGGCGCGATGGCGTTCACGGTGGGCCAGTACGGCATCGGCAAGGTCATCGACCTCGCGTGGCTGGTGGGCACCTTCTACACCACCTCGCTGCTGTTCGTGTTCGTCGTGCTCGGCGGCATCGCGGCGTTCGCCGGCTTCTCGATCCTCAAGTTCCTCGCCTACATCAAGGACGAGCTCCTGATCGTGCTCGGCACCTCGTCCTCCGAGACGGTGCTGCCACACATGATGACCAAGATGAAGCGCCTCGGCGCCTCGGACTCGGTCGTCGGCCTCGTGATCCCGACCGGCTACTCGTTCAATCTCGACGGCACCAACATCTACATGACGCTCACCACCCTGTTCCTGGCGCAGGCGGTGGGCGCCGATCTCTCGATCGGCCAGTACGCGACGATCTTCCTCGTCGCCATGCTGACGTCCAAGGGCGCCTCGGGCGTCACCGGCGCCGGCTTCATCACGCTCGCCGCGACGCTGGCCGCCATTCCGGGCAACCCGGTCCCCGTGGCGGCGATGACGCTGGTGCTCGGCGTCGACAAGTTCATGTCGGAGTGCCGCGCGCTCACCAACCTCATCGGCAACGGCGTCGCGACGGTCGTGGTGTCCCGCTGGGAGGGCGAACTCGACAAGGAGAAGCTCGCCCAGGTGATGGCGCACCCGGTCTCGATCGGCACCGAGATCTCGGACGAGGATCCGGTCGCCCCCGGCGACGCGGCGAATGCACCGGCCCCGAAGGCCGTGGCGGCGCAGTAAGGGCTTGAGGGCGCAAGACATCCGGATCGGGATCGATCTCGGCGGCACCAAGATCGCCGGGATCGCCCTGGGCCCCGACGGGACGACGCGGGCGGAAACGCGCGTGCCGACCCCGCGGGGCGACTACGCCGGCACGCTGGATGCCATCGCCGGCCTCGTCGCGACCCTCGAAGCCGAGGCCGGCACCGAGGGGGCGAGCGTCGGCATCGGCATGCCGGGCGCGGTGTCGCGCCACAACGGCCTGATCAAGAACGCGAATTCGGTCTGGCTCAACGGACGGCCCTTTGCCCAGGACATCGCGGCGCGGCTCGGTCGCCCGGTCCGGGTCGAGAACGATGCCAATTGCCTCGCGGTGTCGGAGGCCGTGGACGGGGCGGGCGCCGGCGAACGCCTCGTCTGGGCGGTGATCCTCGGCACCGGCGTCGGCTCCGGCGTCGCCGTCGATGGGCAGGCGCTCACGGGCCGCAACGCGATCGCCGGGGAATGGGGCCACAATCCGCTGCCCTGGCCCCGCGACGACGAGCGCCCCGGCCCGGCCTGCTATTGCGGGCGACGCGGCTGCCTCGAAACTTGGCTGTCCGGCCCGGGACTCGCCGCCGACCACCTCGCGTGCACCGGTGAGCGGCTGAGCGGCGAACAGATCGTGGCCGCCGCGCTCCAGGGGGAACCGGGCGCCGCCGCCACCCTGGCGCGCTACCTCGACCGTCTCGCCCGCGGCATCGCCCACGTGGTCAACCTGCTCGATCCCGACGTGATCGTGCTGGGCGGCGGCCTGTCGCGCATCGAGAGCGTCGTGGCGGCCCTGCCCGAACGCATCGCGCCCCATGTCTTCTCCGATGCGTTCGACACGCCGGTGCGGGCGAGCCGGCACGGCGACGCCTCCGGCGTCCGGGGGGCTGCCTGGCTGTGGGGACCGGAGTCGTAGGCGACATTCCGGACCGCCGGCTGGGAAAAAATCGGCAGCGTCTTCGCGCGGCGAAGCTGAAGCATGCCCGCGCTCCACACTCAGAGTCTGTTTGACTGGCTCTACGAACGGAAGCTGCTTTGAGTCGGCGACACTCCCATCCCATCCTCTCATCCTTGTAAGTCTCTCCGGCGCGGATCTGCTCAGATCGGGTCTGCGGCGACGGGTAGGACGCCGGCTTATCCTGGGGCCTTGCAGCCCGTACCTCAGCAGGGTTGCCTGCCTGTCCATCCAACGACCCCGGACAGTCGCTCGGGCCACCAGAGCCCGGTTGCGCAAGGGTGGGGCAGGATAGCGCTGGTGTGTGTCGGCATCGACGTGAGCAAGGAGCGGCTGGACGTGCATGTCCTGCCGCAGGGTCAGGCGTTCGCTGTGACGCGGGACGGGCATGGCCTGAGCGACCTGGTGGCGCGGCTTCAGGGCCTGTCACCGGACTTGGTCGCCATCGAGGCGACGGGTGGCTTCGAGACGGTGGCGGCAGCGGCCCTGGCCGGGGCGGGTCTGCCGCTGGTAGTGGTCAACCCGGCCCAGGTCCGGCACTTCGCCCAGGCCTTGGGCCAGCGGGCCAAGACGGCCCCCCTCATCCTGAGCCTGTCGAAGGATTGATGCGGCGGTGATCGCCCGCTTCGCGGCGGCCACCCAGCCGGCCGTACGACCCTTGCCGGACGCGGCCACGCAGATGCTGGCCGATCTCGTCGCGCGCCGTCGGCAGATCGTCGAGATGATCGCCGCCGAGAAGAACCGCGCCCACCGCACCCAGGTACCGCGGATCGCCAAGAGCATCGCCCGCCTGATCAAGGCTTTGGAAAAGGAGTTGGCCAGCGTCGACGGCGAGATCGATGACGGCATCCGCGGCTCGCCGGCTTGGCGGGCGACCGAGGATCTGCTCGCCTCGGTACCGGGGGTCGGGCCGGTCACTGCCCGCACGCTGCTGGCCGAACTGCTCGAACTCGGCCGGCTCGACGCCAAGCGGATCGCCGCGCTGGCCGGACTGGCGCCGTTCGTGCGGCAATCGGGCCAGTGGAAGGGCCGGGCGATGGTGGCGGGTGGGCGCAAGACGGTGCGCACCGCCCTGTTCCTGGCCGCCCTGACCGCTGCGCGTCACAACCCGGTGCTCAAGGCCTTCCGCGACCGGCTCGCCGCCCTCGGCAAGCCCAAACTGGTCGCCGTCGTGGCCGTAGCCCGCAAGCTCCTGACTATCCTCAACGCCATGATCCGGGATCAGAAACCATGGCAGACCGCTTGACCGCCAACACAGTCGCCGAGGTGGCGCTGCGAAGCGGCGCCCTCGAAGGAGGGCTCCAGGGATCGCAGAGACATCTGGAATCCTCCTTCGAGGCCGCTTCGCGGCACCTCAGGATGAAGGGGTTGGGTGGGATGAGCCAGTTGCACGGGCTCTCCGCATCTTCCGCCTGAGTTCCGACCTACGCGAAAAAGTCGCCGAGGAAGAAGTCCACCGCCTGGGTCACCACGCCCGGATCGTAGGCGTGCGGGCCGTCATACTCGACATAGGTGACGTCGTAGCCGGCCTCGCGCAGCAGGCGCACGTGGCGGCGGGCGCTGCGATCGATCCCGATCTGCTCGTCGCGGGTCCCGTGCGACACGAAGATCTTCGGGGCGCCGGCCTGCACCTGCACGGACATGAAGCCGGCCGACGACACGATGACGTGGCTGATCCGGTCGCCGTTGGTGAGGCCGAGGGAGAGCGCGTAGCTGCCTCCGTCGGAATGGCCGGCGAAGGCGAGATGGCGCGGATCGATCAGGAACCGGTCGGCGACCTCCGCCAGCGCCCGGTCGAGCCGTTCGCGATCCGGGCCGTTGCCGGCGATGACGAGATCCCAGGTCGGATGGAGCGATTGCGGCGCGAGCAGCAGGAAGCCCCGCGACCGGGCATGGCCTTCGAGCATCGGCAGGATCTTCTCCGCGTGCCCGCCGCCGCCGTGGAACAGCACCACGAGAGGGGTCGGCAGGCGCGGATCGACGTGCTCGGGCACGGAGAGAACGGCGTCGCGGATGTCGAACAGGCCGAGAGCATGGCGGCCCGGCGGCAGGGCGGGTTTCGAGGGCAGCCGCGGCAGGAAGGCGAGCCGTCCGGTCAGCCGCGGGTCGAGGGGAAGGGTCGGATCGATCGCGGAGGAGGCCATGGGGTGCTTTTCGCGCAAGGCCGGCCAAGCTGCCTGGCGCCCTGCCTTTTCGGGGACGAGGGTGCACCGGATGTCGCGGCGGGCGCTCGGAGGGCGGGTCGGGCCGGAAAACGAAGAAGACCGCGGCGCCTCTCGGCACCGCGGTCCGGTTTACTCAGGGACGGAGGCCCAAAAGTCTCAGGCCGTCTTCTTCTTCAGGGTGCTCTGCGGGTTGAGGCTGCCGATATTGCCGCTCTCGCTGCCGGCGGTCGGATCGATCACGGCATTGATGAGGGTCGGCTTGCCCGAGTCCATGGCTGCGTCCACGGCCCGCTTCAGCTCGTCAGGAGTGGTGACGTTGACGCCGATACCGCCGAAGGCCTCCATCATCTTGTCGTAGCGCGAGTCCTTCACGAACACGGTGGTTCCGGGATCGCGGCCGGTCGGGTCGGTGTCGGTGCCGCGGTAGATGCCGTTGTTGTTGAAGATCACGATGCAGACCGGCAGGTCGTAACGGCAGATGGTCTCCACCTCCATGCCGGAGAAGCCGAAGGCCGAGTCGCCCTCGACCGCCAGAACCGGCTTGCCGGTCTCGACGGCCGCCGCGACGGCGAAGCCCATGCCGATGCCCATCACGCCCCAGGTGCCGACATCCAGGCGCTTGCGCGGCTGATACATGTCGATGATGCCACGGGCGAGATCGAGGGTGTTGGCGCCCTCATTGACGAGGATCGCGTCGGGCCGCTCCTTGATGACGGTGCGCAGCGCGCCGAGCGCCGAATGGAAGCACATCGGCGACGTGTTCTTCATCAGCTTCGGGGCCATCTTGGCGATGTTGGCCTCACGCTTCCCTCGGATGGTCTCGAGCCAGCCCTGCGGCGCGCCCTTCCAGTCCTTGCGGATTCCGTCGAGCAGCGCCTCGACGCAGGAGCCGATATCGCCGACGAGCGGCGCGGCGATCTCGACGTTCGAATCCATCTCGCGAGGCTCGATGTCGATCTGGATGAAGCGCTTGGAGCCCGGCTCGCCCCAGGTCTTGCCCTTGCCGTGCGAGAGCAGCCAGTTCAGGCGGGCGCCCACCAGCACGACGACGTCGGAATCCTTCAGCGCGGTCGAGCGGGCGGCACCGGCGGAGAGCGGGTGGGTGTCGGGCAGGAGGCCCTTGGCCATGCTCATCGGCACGTAGGGGATGCCGGATTCCTCGACGAGCGCGCGCACCGCCTCGTCGGCCTGGGCATAGGCCGCGCCCTTGCCCAGCACGATCAGCGGGCGCTCGGCAGTCTTCAACAGGTCGAGGGCCCGGGCGACGGCGGACGGGGCCGGGAGCTGGGCCGGGGCCGCGTCGATCACCTTGACCAGCGACTTGGCGCCGAGACCGGCATCGATCACCTGCGAGAACAGCTTGGCGGGCAGATCGAGATAGACGCCGCCGGGACGGCCCGAGACGGCGGCCCGGATGGCACGCGCCACGCCGATGCCGATATCGGCGGCGTGCAGCACGCGGAAGGCGGCCTTGCACAGGGGCTTGGCAATGGCGAGCTGGTCCATCTCCTCGTAGTCGCCCTGCTGCAGATCGACGATTTCGCGCTCGGAGGAGCCGGAGATCAGGATCATTGGGAAGCAGTTGGTGGTGGCGTTGGCCAGCGCGGTCAGGCCGTTGAGGAAGCCCGGCGCCGAGACGGTGAGGCAGATGCCCGGCTTCTTGGTGAGGAAGCCGGCGATGGCGGCGGCGTTGCCGGCGTTCTGCTCGTGGCGGAAGGAGATGACGCGCAGGCCCTCGGCCTGGGCGAGGCGGCCCAGATCGGTGATCGGGATGCCGGGGACGTTGTAGATCGTCTCAATGCCGTTGAGCTTGAGCGCGTCGATGACGAGGTGGAAGCCGTCGGTCAGCTCCGCTTCCTCGTGGGGCATGGCGCCCGCGGTGATCGCGTCGATGTTCTGGGCCTGGACGGTCATGCGGCGTTCTCCCTTTTGGCTTGACGTGTTCGTCGCTGATTTTTTGGCGAATTGGGCCGGACGGGACCGCTCGGGGCGGTCCGCGGGTCTCGTCTCATCGGCACCGCGAGGGCCGGAGCCGCTCGTTCCGGCGGCAGGTCTTGTTGCGACAAGCTTGGTATACCAAATACCAATTGGCCGGTCAAACGAAACGCGCGGGGGTTCAGGCCGCGCGTTTCCAAGTGTTCTCGATGATGAGTGACCTGAAGGCGGTCCGACAGCGGCCCGCCGGGATTCAGGCGAGGCGGACGGCGCCGGCCTCCGTGACTTCGCCCGCCTCGGCCTCGGCGGCGAGATAGCGGCGGCGCAAAGGCTTGAGCACGAACATCGCCAGCGCGGCCGCCGTGATGTTGAGCGCAATGATGAGCGCGAAGACCGCCGACCAGCCATAGGCCGCCGAGAGCAGGCTCGCCATCGGCACGAGGAAGGCCGCGGTGCCCTTGGCCGTGTAGAGCAGGCCGGCATTGCTGGCGGCGAACTTCGAACCAAAGGTGTCGCCGCAGGTCGCCGGGAACAGCGAGTAGATCTCGCCGAACACCGCGAAATAGGCCGCGGTGGCGAAGACGAAGACGTAGGGATTGCGGCCGTAGCCGTACATCACCAGGCAGGCGGTCGCCGCGACCGTGAAGGCGATGAACATCGTGTTCTCGCGGCCGATATTGTCGGAAACCCAGCCGAAGAACGGACGGCCGAAGCCGTCGAGGATGCGATCGAGGGAGATCGCGAGCGTCAGAGCGGCCATCTGCAGGCCGAACAGGCTGACCGGCACATCGGCCACCTTGAAGTCGTGGGCGATCGGGCCGATCTGCGCCGCCGCCATGAGGCCGCCGGAGGCCACCATCACGAACATGGCGTACATCACCCAGAAGACGGGGGTGCGCACGGCCTGGCGTGGGGTGCGGTCCACCTTGGTCTGGGGCAGGCGCAGGCTCTTGCGCTTGACCGGGACCGCGACCGACGGCTTGCGCAGGAGGAAGGACAGGGCGATGACGACGAGGCCCTGGCCGATGCCGAAGGTGAGGAAGGCCTGCTCGTAGCCGTGCGCGGCGATCATCTTCGCGATCGGCACGACCGTGACCGCCGCGCCCGCGCCGAAGCCGGCGGCGGTGGCACCGGCGGCCAGACCGCGGCGATCCGGGAACCATTTCAGCGCGTTGCCCACGCAGGTGCCGTAGACCGAGCCGGCGCCGATGCCGCCGATCACCGCCGCCATGTAGAGCAGGAAGAGCGAATCCGCGTAGGCGTTCAGCACCCAGGACAGGGCGATCATGACGCCGCCGAAGCAGACCACGATCTTCGGACCGTAGCGATCGACGAACCACGTCTCGACCGGCACCAGCCACGTCTCGGTGGCGACGAAGATCGTGAAGGCGAGTTGGATCGCGGCGCGACCCCAATGATGCGTCTGGTCGATCGGATCGACGAACAGCGTCCAGCCGTATTGCAGGTTGGCGATCATCGCCATGCAGAGCACGCCGAAGGCGAGCTGCCACCACTTGGCGGACGAGGCGTCCCGCGCCTCCTGCGGTGCCGTCTGGCGTTCCATCCCGGTATTCCTCTTATGGCGTCCGGTGCCCCCGAGGCGGCATCATGCATAATCGCGCTTTGCATACAATATACCAGGAATAAAAAAGCAGGTCGAACGTGCAGACATGCTGTCCCTCATGGGACGGCGCACGCCTCCGCCACCCGTGACGGTCGGTGCAGACCCCTGCGCTTTCTCGGAAAGTCCGGAAGGAGGACGCAGGCCCGCGAGTCCTTGCGACCGTCGGGAACGTCAGACGGCATGCGACGGCCGAGCTTGGTCGTGTCGCGCCGTCGGCGCAGCGGAGACCGTCTGAAACGCAGGATCGGGCAGATGAATCCGGTCAGTTCGGGAGCAACCCCGCCGCGCGATAGCTCTGGATCAACGTGTCGAACAGGTGGATGTCCGAGCGGCTTCGGGCGACGATCTGGGCCCCGGCGACAGCGGCATAGATGGCACGGGCCTGCGACTCGCCGTCGGTCGGTTCGACCAGTCGCGCGGCGACCAGTTGCCCGCACAGCCATGCCGTGTTGACGTCGGCGAAGGCCTGCACTTCCTTCAGCACCGGCTCGGGCAATTCGTCGTATTCCGCAGCCATGAAGCTGCTGAGGCAGATCCGGTTGCTGCGCTCCAGCGAGAGCCGAAAGATCCCGGGATACTTCTTCAGTGCCTCAATAGGGCTCGGAGCGTTAGCCGAAATCGCCTCGAGATCGCGGGCAATGTCTTCCCAATAGCGGCGTGCCACCGCCTCACCGAGGAGAGCCTTGTTGGGGAAGTAGTAATTTATGCTCGCGGCCTTGATGCCGACGGCCCCGGCGAGGTCGCGAAAGTTCAAACCGCCATAGCCGTAAGCCATCGCGGCTTCCCGCGCGGCCGCGAGGATCGCTTCCCTGACATTGCCTTTCAGCGTCGCTGCCATCGCAACCTCCGTCTGCCATATGGCAGACAGGGGTTGACGTCACAAGGCATGGGTCGTAGCCCGCACCTGCCATCTGACAGACAGGTGGAATCTGCGGAAAGCGAGACGACGATGTCCGACAAGCTCAAGCTGTTCACCTCTCCCTCGGCCTTCCCGAATCCGCAGCGCTTGCGGCTCTTCATGCACGAGAAGGGCATCGCCGATCACTTCGACGAGACGATCTACGATATGTCGCCGGTCGGCGAGCAGCGGGGATGGAGACACCTGAAGATGAACCCTTGGGGCGAGACGCCGACCCTCGCGCTCGCCGACGGTTCCTACCTCAGCGAGACCACCGCCATCACCCGATACCTCGACGACACGTTCGAAGGCCGCAAGATCATGGGCGCGACGGCGCATGAGCGCGGCCTGGATCAGATGTGGGACAGCCGGGTGTGGGTGCACATCCTGTATCCCATCGTCACCGCCTTCCATGTCCAGCATCAGGGTTTGGGCCCGAAGCTCGAACTGACCCACAACCCCGCCTGGGGCGAGCATTCGCGCAAGGTGGCTCTGGCGCATGCGGGTCTCGTCGATCGGCATCTCGCCGACGGCCGCGCGTGGCTGCTGGGCGGCGATCAGCCGACATTCTCGGACATCACCCTGGCGACGGCGATCGCGTTCTCGAAGTTCCCCGTCAACGCGATGCCCCTCGACGAGCGCTTCGAGCATCTCGCTGCCTTCTGGCAGCGCTGGCTGACCCGGCCGGCATTCCTCTCGGCCTATGCCGATCGCAGCAGCGGCGTCGCGGAGATCGACAACCGCGCGTGATCGTCCGGTCGTCGATTTCGACGCCCGACCGAACGCGGCGCGGCGGGTCGGGGCGAAGGCACGGCCTACGCCTGCGCGACCCTGCCCGCGTCGCGCACGAAAAAGCGCGCCGGGCGTCTGTCGCCGCGGCGCGCTCCTCAGGTCCGGCCGGCGGGTGCCGGCCGGGAACGTGTCAGTGGGCGGTGGCCGTCTTCACCTCGGCCTCGCCGGCGGCCTGCGCCTTGGTGTAGCCCTGGCGCATCGGCTTGAGGACGAAGATCGCCATCAGGGCCGCCAGGATGTTGAGGGCGGCCGCCGCCAGGAACACCGCGTGCCAGGATCCGGTCATCGTGGTGAGGATGCTGGTATAGGGCACGATCAGCGCCGCGGTGCCCTTGGCCGTGTAGAGCAGGCCCGCATTGGTCGCGGCATATTTCGAGCCGAAGGTATCGCCGCAGGTCGCCGGGAACAGCGAGTAGATCTCACCCCAGGCGAAGAACACGAGGCCGGTCAGGATCACGAACATGAACGGGTCCTGGCCGAACTGGCTCAGCATGTAGATGCCGATGCCCTCGATGCCGAAGGAAAGGAACATCGTGTTCTCGCGGCCGATATGGTCGGAGATCCAGCCGAACAGAGGCCGGGTCACGCCGTTGAGCACCCGATCGATGGTGGCGGCGAAGGTCAGCGCCGGCAGGGTGATGCCGAGGAGGCTCACGGGGGTGTCGGCGATGTGGAAGTCTTTGGCGATGGGGCCGAGCTGAGCGGTCGCCATCAGGCCGCCGGCGGCCATCATGACGAACATCGCGTACATCACCCAGAAGATCGGCGTGCGCACCATCTCGGACGGGGCGTAGTCGCGCCGGCTCTGGCTGACGCGGGCGATTGCGGGCACGTCACCCTTCTTCGGTGCGGACAGGAGGAGCGCCACCGCCATCACCACGAGGCCCTGGCCGAGGCCGAACCAGAAGAAGGCGTGCTCGTAGCTGTAATGGTGAATGACCGCCTGGATCGGCACCACGGTCAGCGCCGAACCCGCGCCGAAGCCCATGGCGGTGAGGCCGGCGGCGAGGCCGCGGCGGTCCGGGAACCATTTGAGCGAGTTGCCGACACAGGTGCCGTAGACCGCGCCCGCGCCGGTTCCGCCGATGGCGGCGCCGACATAGAGCATGAACAGGGAGTCGGCATAGGCGTTGATCACCCAGGCGAGCCCGCAAAGCAGGCCGCCGACGAGGGTGACGATCCGCGGGCCGTACTTGTCGACGAACCAGCCCTCGATCGGCACCAGCCAGGTCTCGGTGACGACGAAGATCGTGAAGGCGACCTGGATCGCGGCGCGGTCCCAGCCGTGCCGCTCCTGGATCGGGTTGACGAAGAACGTCCAGCCGTACTGCATGTTGGCGATCATGCACATGCAGACGACGCCGAGAACGAGCTGAAGCCAGCGGTTCACGGGTGGGGATACGGGTGTCGCTGTGAGGGTGGACATGGACGTCTCTCCAGAGGCATTGCCCGGTTGTCCGGGCTTCTTCGGCCACGGGCCGGCGCAACACGGTCCTCGTGGAGAGGGCATGCGGGCACGGGTGGGTGGCCGGCAAGTTAATTCAGCGAGACGCGGATTAAGCATCAGGCTCAATCGTAGCACCCCGCTGACCGGCACCATAATTCAAAATCCAGAATTGACAACAGGTATTCTGTATACCAGTTTCCCGTCAGGGACGCCGCCAGAGCGCCCGGATCGGAGGAGCGCCGTGTCGGCATCGATGCGCCACGCTGCAGATTGCCCGGATGGAGGGGTGGCCCTCGGCCGGAACGCCCGCATCCGCACCCTTCACCGCGACCGCTCGGTGGCGGAGGCGATGCAGCTGCTCGCCGAGCCGGGCGTCGGCGCCGTGGTCGTGGTCGAGGGCGCGGCGGCGGATGCGCCGGTCACGGGCCTTCTCACCCAGCGCGACATCTTCCGGGCGGTCGCCGCCGAAGGGCCGGATGTCTATGGTCGCAGCGTCTGGCTCATCACCGACCACGATTTCCCCGCCGTCGATATCGGCGCTTCCCCTCAGGAGCGCATGCGCGCCTTCTGCGACCGGCAGGTCGATCACATCGCCCTGATGGAATCCTGCCGCATCAGTGCCATCCTGAGCATCTGGGACTGCGCGGGCGAACCTGCCGGAGCCGCTTCATGACCGACATTGCCTCGCCCCCTGTCCCCCCGCCGCAGCAGGCTCCCGAGATGAAGCACCTGACCGTCGTCGAATGCCCGATCGTCTTCCCCGGCGAGAACGAGTTCGGGATGTCGAGCGTCGACATGCTGCCCCGCCTCGGCATCGCTGCGGGCCTCGAGAGCCGCCATCTCCGCGTGCTCGACGAGCGGATCATCGCGGTCTGCATCTTCAAGAGCACCTTCTGCGCCAAGCTCTTCTTTGACGCCGCCTGGATCGAGCGGGCCGACACGCTGTGGGGCGACCGCTACCAGATCCGCTTCGAGGCGATCGACAACGCCTCGGCGGCCTGACCCCGGCGGCGCGGCGGACCCGCGATGGCCTCCCCCGCGCCCGTGAGTGAGCAGGAGGCCGAGAGCGCCTTCCACGCCTGGAATCCCGGCCTCGAACCCGGCCTGCCGCGGTCGCTGATGCCGCTCGCCACGCTGTTCCGGCCCGAGAACGTTGCGCTGCCGCTCCCCGAGATCCTGGAATTGTCCGATCTCAGCGGCCTGCCCCCGACGCGGCTCGCCCCTTTCCGGGCCGAGCGCCTGGCGGTGCACGAGATCCTGATCCGGGTGATGGCCGACCTGTCGGTGCCGGTCGGCGAGGTCTACGCCGATCTCGGCGTCAATTTCCGCGCCATGGTCGCCACCCTCCTGCGCGAGGGCGTGGCCCCGCGCATGGCGGAGGTGGAGGCCTGTCTCGACACGGTACGGTCGGAGGCCGCCTCGCGCCTGGCCGAGGAATTGTCGATTCTCCTCGACGAGCCGCCGGAACCGCCCCCGCCCCGCCGCCTGCTCGGCCTGCTGCCGCCGAAGCCCAGCCTTCCGCCGCATCCGGGCGATTGGCAGGCCCGGGCGCTCGCCCGGCTCGACGCCCGGCGCGAGACGCCCTGCGAGGCGGACGGGCCGGAGGGCGCGGTGCGGGATGCCCTCCGAACCGTCGTCTCCGCGGTGATCGCCCGGCAGGGAACCTTGATCCGCGATCGCGCCCTGCTCGCGCGCCTGGCCCTGATCCTGGTGGCCAACCGCGAGGGCAGCCGGCGCATCGGCGCCCTGATCGACCCCTGGGTGACGGCGGTGGCGCAGGCCCACGGCTACCGCCGGCTCGCCCCCCAGGCCGAGCCGGTGGTCATGACGGTGAAGGGCGCCTCGGCTTCGGGCAAGAGCACGATCCGCCCCTACCAGCGCGACCTCGCCGGACGGATCGGGGCGGGCTGGTCCGATTTCGCCGTCGTCACGCCGGATGTCTGGCGAAAGTTCCTGCTCGACTACGACAGCCTCGGCCCCCAGCGCCGCTATGCCGGGCCGCTCGCCGGGCACGAGGTCGAGATCGTTGATGCCAAGCTCGACCGGCACATCACCGCCAAGGCGGCGGCGGGCCGCCTCTCGCATCTCCTGATCGACCGCTTCCGCTTCGACAGCTTCTCGACTGAGCCGAACGGCGATGGCACCGGCCAGTTGCTGACGCGGTTCGGGCAGAGCGTCTACCTGCAATTCATGGTCACGCCGCCGGAGGAGACGGTGGAGCGGGCCTGGAAGCGGGGTGAGGAATTCGGGCGCTACAAGGCGGTGGAGGATCTGCTCGCCCACAATGTCGAAGCCTTCACCGGCATGCCGCGGCTGTTCTTCACCTGGGCGCTGCGCCGCGACCGGGCGGTGTTCTACGAGTTCCTCGACAACGGCGTGCCGAAGGGCGCCCGGCCATCGACCATCGCCTTCGGCCAGAACGGCGAGATGACGATCCTCGACGCCAGCGCCCTGATGGCGATCGAGCGCTACCGCCGGATCGACATCGGGGCTCGCGCGCCGGCGCAAGTCTATCGCGGTGCCGGGGCGGAACCGGAGCGCGACGCGGCCTTCCTCCGGGCGATCCTGCGCCGGCTCGCGGTGGTGCGCTTCGCCGAGCACGACAGCGGGCGGGTCTTCGCTCGCTTCGAGCAGGGTCGCCTCGTCGGCCTCGACCGGGCGCGCCTCGCCGCGATGCGCGCCGATCCGGCGGTGGCGCGGGCGCTCGCCGCCGCCGGCATCGCGGAGGGTCCGGAGCATCCCGGCCTGCCGGCCCTCGACGAGCGCCTCGCGCCCGGCGATGTCGCAACCTTGGGTGATTGGGGGCCGCGAAGGACAGCGTCCGGGCGGGCCTGAAACCGGCCTGAATACGCTCCACGCGCGCTCCGGGCTGTCATCGGGGCGGGCCTCCACCACCGGAGGGCGAAGCGTTAACGGCTGCTCGGGTAGAAGCGCCTCCGGATCGCAATGAGGGATGGCGTGGCCGCGTGATGACCGGAGGTATGCGCTCTCGACCGCTGATCGTGTCCTTTGCACGCTTCGTGCTGACGCTGATGGTGCCCCCGGTGGCCGTCGCGATCGTCGCCACCCATTGGTACATGGCGAGCGAGCAGGAGCGCGTGAGCCATACCCTCGCGCTGATCGGCGACGGCATCCGCGACCGGATCGATCACGATCTCGCCCGGATGGAGGCCATCGCCCGGACCCTGGCGGCCTCGCCCGCGATCGACGGCCCGGATCTGCGCGCGTTCCGATCCCAGGCTCTGGCCAGCGTCGGGCCCGACGACACGACCGTGACCCTCGCCGAGCTGGATGGACGCCAGCTCGTCAACACCCGTGCCCCCGACGACACGGCGCTGCCGACCATGGCGCAGCCGGAACTGCTCGCGCAACTCCTGGCGACCCGCCGGCCGGTGATCTCCGGCCGGAGCGTCAGTAGCCTGACCGGGCGTCCGATCGTCGAAGTCGTCGCCCCGGTGATCCGCGACGGCGTGATCGTGAAGACGGTCGCCCTGGTGACGCTCGCCGAGCATTTCGAGGCGCTGATCCGCAACCCTCACATCGCCGCCCCCTACTGGGCGAGCGTCCGCGACCGCGACGGCACCGTCGTGGCTCAGATCGGGCAGAGTGACCCGGCGGATCAGGGCGCGGACCGCGCCACTCCCGCCTCGACCGCGGATGCGGGCACCGGCGGCGTGCTGCGGATCGACGGCACCTCGCGCCTGTCCGAATGGCGCTTCACGGCCGGGGTCGCGCGGGATGCGCTGGAGGCGCCGCTCAAGCGCTCGCTGCTGCTGCTCCTGATCGTCGCCCTGGCCCTGATCGGACTCGGCGGCTGGTTCGCCCTCGGCATGGCCCGCCGCCTCGCCGGGGCCGCCGCCCGGCTCGCCGGAAAGGCCGAAGCGATCGGGCGGGGTGAGATCGTGACGGCCCAGGATTGCGCGATCCGCGAGATCCACGTCATCGAGCATGCCCTGGCCTCGGCCTCGCGCACCCTGTCCGAGCAGCGCGCCACCCTCGACGCCGCGCAGGCGGCTTTGGCCGCGCGGGCCGAATCGACCCAGAACCGCTTCCGGATGCTGGCCGACAATGCCGGCGACATCATCGTCCTGTTCGGCGGCGAGGCCTGTTCGATCGTCGACGTGTCGCCCTCCTTCGAACGGATGCTCGGCTACGACGAGGCGGCCTGCGCCACTCTCACACCCACGGCCGTCGTGCATCCGGAGGATGGCCGGGTCGTGGACGAGATGCGCGCCGCCCTGGCCGAGGGGCAATCCCCGGCCACCGGCCTGTTCCGTGTCCGCCACCGCGACGGCCACTGGCTCTGGCTCGAATGCGTGAGCAGCCGCATCGCCGGGGCGGCACCGGGCGAGCCCCTGGCCATCGCGGTGATGCGGGACGTGACCGCGCGCCTGCAGCAGGCCGACGAACTCCGCATCGCCTGCGACATGGCCGAGCTTGCCAAGGCGAAGGCCGAGAATGCCAGCCGGGCGAAGTCGGAATTCCTGGCGATGGTGAGCCACGAGATCCGTACGCCGCTGGCCACCATCCGCGGCTATACCGAGCTTCTCGGTGCGAGCGGTCCCCTGAGCGGCGACCAGGCACGCTGCCTCTCCCTGGTGAGCGAGGCCACCGGGACGATGCTGACGGCGGTGGACGACATCCTCGATTTCGCCCGGATCGAATCCGGCGATTTCCAGCTCCGGGAAGAGCCGTTCGGGCTCGTCGAGACGATCGAGAGCGTGACGGCCTTCGTCCGGCCCACGGCGGCCGAGAAGGGCCTGACGCTGGGGCTCAGCATCGACCCGACCCTGCCGAAGGCGGTGCGCGGCGATGCGCGGCGCCTGCGCCAAACGCTTCTCAACCTACTCAACGTCAACCTGCGCGAGCGCCAAGGCGGCCTCGTCACCCTCTCGCTCTATGCCCCGCACGGCGAGGAGAACCGGATCAGCTTCGCCGTGACCGGGAGCGGCGGCCATGCCCGCCCGACCGAACGGGACGGTCTCGGCCTCGCCATCGCCGGGCGCCTCATCGCCCGGATGGGCGGGCGGCTGGAGACGATGTCGATCGCGGGGGAATCGTCGAGCTATCGCTTCAGCCTGCGCCTGCCCGTCGCCGAGATCGCTCCGCCCCTCGCCGCGCCGGAGGCCGTCGCCGGGCCGCTCGAACCGACCGCGCCCGCCGCTGAACGGCCGGAGGTCCAAGCGTCGTCCACCACCGCAGCCTCGGTCGTCCTCCCCGCCGCCCGCGCGAACATCGCCGGCGCCCAGATCCTGCTGGTCGAGGACCACTCGATCAACCAGGAGCTGACCTGCCGCCTCCTCGAACAGGATGGTTGCCGGGTCGACGTGGTCGACGACGGCGCGGCCGCCCTGGAGGCGGTGCAGAGACGGGTCTACGACCTCGTCCTGATGGATGTGCAGATGCCCGGCATGGATGGGCTCACGGCCACCCGCCGCATCCGTGCCATGGCCCATCCCTGCCGCCACGTGCCGATCCTGGCCCTCACCGCCAACATCATGCCCGATCAGGTGCAGGCGATCCGGGACTCGGGCATGCACGGCTACATCGCCAAGCCCATCGACCGGGCCCAGATGCGCCGGATGATCGCCGACCACCTGCCGGCGGTGATGATGGCCGAGAAGCCGGTCGAGCGGTCGGCCCAGGCGAGCGAGCCCGGCCCGATCCCGGTCATCGACCGGGCTGCCTATGATCGGCTCGCGGCCTCGCTCGGAGGCGACAGCGCCCGCCGGGCGCTCCGGGGCTTCCTCGCCCTGCTCGACGCCACCTTCGCCGACCCGGCGACCCTTCGGACCGAGGCCGCCACCATCGCCGCCGGGGCGCGCCGCTTCGGCCTCATCGATCTCGCCGCCGCCCTCGACGGGCTCATGGCGGATGATGGCGCGCAGGCCCTGCGCCGGTGCCAGGTGGCCCGCGACCTCGTCGGCCGCGCGATGGACGAGCTCGTCGGCGTGGAGCCCATCGAGGTTTCCGCCCTGATTGCCCATCTCTGACGTCGCTCCGCTCCGACCGCGTCGGAGCGGAAACTCCGGGGCATCGATACCCTGCCCGGCGGACATGCCCAGGAGCGGCGAGGCGAAGGACCGCTTTCCGGCACGGTGCCCGGTTCAGGTCACGGCCTCACGGGGATGGGCGCTGGAGATTCGTCGAGGTGGAGACGCCGCGACGACGCCCCGCCTTGGCGCGCCCGCTCGCCGCTGCTATTCCCCGCCCTGCCATTCCCGACAGCCTTGCCGTGCGCCGCGCGAGCCCCGCTGAGCCGCGCCGTGCCGGAGAGATCCATGACCACCTCGCCCATCGACCTGATCCGCAACTTCTCCATCGTCGCGCATATCGACCACGGTAAGTCGACGCTCGCCGATCGATTGATCCAGACCACCGGCACCGTGGCCCTGCGCGACATGAGCGAGCAGATGCTCGACTCGATGGATATCGAGAAGGAGCGCGGCATCACCATCAAGGCGCAGACCGTTCGCCTCGAATATCCGGCGGAGGACGGCAAGACCTACATCCTCAACCTGATGGATACGCCCGGCCACGTCGACTTCGCCTACGAAGTCTCGCGGTCGCTCGCGGCCTGCGAGGGATCGCTCCTCGTGGTCGATGCCAGCCAAGGCGTCGAGGCGCAGACCCTCGCCAACGTCTATCAGGCGCTCGATGCCGGCCACGAGATCGTGCCGGTCCTCAACAAGGTCGATCTGCCGGCGGCCGAGCCCGACCGAGTGAAGGAGCAGATCGAGGAGGTGATCGGCCTCGACGCCTCGCAGGCGGTGCCGATCTCGGCCAAGACCGGCCTCAACATCGAGGCGGTGCTGGAGGCCATCGTCACCCGGCTGCCGCCGCCCAAGGGGGACCGCAACGCGCCCCTCAAGGCACTGCTGGTGGACAGCTGGTACGACGTCTATCTCGGCGTCGTGGTGCTCGTGCGCATCGTCGACGGCGTGCTCAAGAAGGGCATGACCATCCGCATGATGGGCGCGGACGCCGCCTACGGCGTCGACCGCATCGGCGTGTTCCGCCCCAAGATGTCCGACATCGCCGAACTCGGCCCCGGCGAGGTCGGCTTCCTGACCGGCTCGATCAAGGAAGTGGCCGACACCCGCGTCGGCGACACGATCACCGAGGACAAGCGCCAGACCACGCAGATGCTCGCCGGCTTCAAGGAAGTCCAGGCGGTGGTGTTCTGCGGCCTGTTCCCCGTGGACGCCGCCGACTTCGAATCGCTCCGCGGCGCCATGGGCAAGCTGCGCCTCAACGATGCGTCGTTCTCCTACGAGATGGAGACCTCGGCCGCCCTCGGCTTCGGCTTCCGCTGCGGCTTCCTCGGCCTGTTGCACCTGGAAATCATTCAGGAGCGGCTGGAGCGGGAATTCAACCTCGACCTGATCTCGACGGCCCCGTCGGTGGTCTATCGCCTGCTGATGCGCGACGGCGAGCTTAAGGAGTTGCACAACCCCGCCGACATGCCCGATCCGATGAAGATCGAGACGGTGGAGGAGCCCTGGATCCGCGCCACCATCCTCACGCCCGACGACTACCTCGGCGGCGTGCTGAAGCTCTGCCAGGACCGGCGCGGCATCCAGATCGACCTCAACTACGTCGGCAAGCGGGCCATGGTGGTCTACGATCTGCCGCTCAACGAGGTGGTGTTCGATTTCTACGACCGCCTGAAGTCGATCTCGAAGGGCTACGCCTCGTTCGACTACCACGTCTCCGACTACCGCGAGGGCGACCTCGTGAAGATGTCGATCCTCGTGAACGCCGAGCCGGTCGATGCCCTCTCGATGCTGGTCCACCGCACCCGGGCGGAATCCCGCGGCCGCGCCATGTGCGAGAAGCTCAAGGACCTGATCCCGCGTCACCTGTTCCAGATCCCGGTTCAGGCGGCCATCGGCGGCAAGATCATCGCCCGCGAGACCATCCGGGCGCTGTCCAAGGACGTGACCGCGAAGTGCTACGGCGGCGACATCTCGCGCAAGCGCAAGCTTCTGGACAAGCAGAAGGAAGGCAAGAAGCGCATGCGCCAGTTCGGCCGGGTGGAGATTCCGCAAGAGGCGTTCATCGCCGCGCTGAAGATGGACGATTGATCGGGGGGAGCCCTTCCCCCTTATCTGAGTGCTGGAGCGCAGCGGAGGCTTCGCAGCACCCCAGGATGAGGGTCTGGGGTGGAAGACACGAAGAGCGACGCGTCCCGAGAACGTCGCCCGACACCCTCGTTTCGGCTCCACCTCACGATGGCCATGCAGGTGTCGCAAACCGGCAACGCAGAGCGGCCGACGACGCGCTGTCTGCGACAGCCTGTTTTGACGCTCTGGCAGCTCTGAGCCGCACTCCGTAAGACTCCCGCGTCGCCCTCCCCGTGAGGCCTCGCCCCGTGTTCCGAAGTTCGGCTCCTGCTCTCCTCGTCGCCGCCCTCGTCACCGGTCCGGCCCTGGCGCAACCGACCGGCAAACCCGTCTACGAGGGTGCGGGCGGCGATCCGCGCATCTCGGTTTCCCAGCCGGAATCCACGAGCCAAGCCTCCGGGGGCTACGTGCGCTCGATCGAGCCCTCGCTCGGACCCTTCGGCGATCCGCTCGGCCTGCGGCCGGTGCTCAAGGAAAAGGGCATCGAGTACAGCCTGACCTACATCGCCGAGACCCTCGGCAACGCCTTCGGCGGCATCCGCCAGGGGGCGATCGTGCAGGACCGCCTGAACCTGCGGCTCAACCTCGACCTACAGAAACTCGCCGGCTGGGATGGGGCGACGGTGCATGCCAATGCCTATTTCATCCACGGCACCGGCCTGTCGCGCTACTATGTCGGCAACCTGCTGACCACGAGCGTGATCGAGGCGCTCCCTTCCTCGCGCCTCTATGTGCTGTGGCTCGACCAGCAGCTCTTCGACGGCAAGCTCGGCCTCCGCATCGGCCAGCAGGCCGCCGACACCGAGTTCTTCGTCAGCCAGACCGCGACGCTCTTCGTGAATGCGACCTTCGGCTGGCCGGCGATCACCGGGCTCGACCTGCCGAGCGGCGGCCCGGCCTATCCGCTGGCGGCGCCCGCGATCCGCGCCAAATACGTGCCGGGCAACGGCTTCTCGCTCCAGGCCGGGCTCTATGACGGCGATCCGGCCGGGGCCAACCGGCCCGGGGACGACCCGGAAGCCCAGCGCCTCGACCGCACCGGCACCAATTTCCGCACGCGCGACCCGGCCTTGATCGTCGCGGAGGCGACCTACGCCTTCAACACCGAGGACGGCGCCAAGGGCCTGCCCGGCGACATCACGCTCGGCGGCTGGCAGCATTTCGGGCGCTTCGATTCCCTGCGTTTCGACAATACCGGCCTGCCGCTCGCCGACCCGAACTCGACCGGCATCGGCCGCCCCCTGCGCGGCAATGCCGGGATCTACGCCGTCTACGATCAGACCCTCTTCCGGGAAACCGGCAAGGATGACGAGGGATTGGGTTTCTTCGTGCGCGCGGCGTGGTCGCCGACCCGCTCTAGCCTGATCTCGGCCTATGTCGATACCGGCTTGGCCTATAAGGGCCTGTTCCCCGGTCGCGACAACGACACGATCGGCATCAGCCTCGCCCATGCCCGGATCTCCGACGACGCGCGCCGGTCCGACACCGACGCCATCGTCTTCAGCGGCATGCCGATGCCACGGCGGCGGGCCGAGACGGTGATCGAGGCAACCTATCAGGCGGTCGTGGTCCCGGGTTTCACCCTGCAGCCGGACGTGCAGCTGATTCTGCATCCGGGCGGCGGCATCGCCAATCCGCGCGACCCGCAGGGGGGGCGCCTGCGCAATGCCGGTGTCTTCGGGCTGCGTGCGACGGTTCAATACTGATCGTCAACGGTCCGAAAACGCTTCATATGTCCTGATATCCGTCCTGCGGTGGCTCGGTCGATCGCACGACGCGAAAGGCGTCGTCATGCGCCCGTCAAGTCGCCACGGTAACGGCGCAATTCGAGAGCTTCGGTCGCGCACAACCGAATGGCCGAGCGAATCGGCTACCCCAAGGCGGATCAGCCGGGAATGATGGGTCGATGAGCGGATCGCACGGGGAAGAGAACCTGACGGCCGAGAGCTTGACGCCGAAGCGCATGGGCTGGCCGGCGCAGATCGTCGTGGCGCTCGTGCTCTGCGCGGGCGCGGGAGCCGCAATCTGGTACGGTCGTCCGAAGGAGGTCGACGCGGCGGTGCCGACGCCCGCCGCCGTCACCGCCGGGGCCAATGCGGACGGGCGGTTCGTCCTGAATCCCACCCAGCTCGCCACCGTCACCACCGCGCCGGTCGAGCAGCGCCTGTTCTTCGAGGACATCGCCACCGAGGGGAAGATCGGCGTCGACGAATACCGGGCCACCCCGGTCTTCTCGCCCTATCCGGGCCGGGTGATCTCGATCTTCGCCCGCTCCGGCGAGCGCGTGCGCCAGGGCGACAAGCTGTTCTCGCTCCAAGCCAACGAGATGGTCCAGGCACAGAACGACTACCTGGCCGCCCTCAACGTGCTCAACAAGGCGCGCTCGCAGCTCTCTTACGCGACCAACACCGAGAAGCGGCTGCACGACCTCTACGATTCGCGCGTCACGACGTTGCGCGAGCTCCAGACCGCGCAGAACGATCTCGCCACAGCGCAGAACGACGCCAAGACGGCCGAAGTCGGCCTGGAGGCGGTGCGCAACCGTCTGCGCATCCTGGGCCTTCGCGACGACGACATGACGGCGCTCCAGACCAAGGGCGCGATCAACCCCGAGACGACGATCAACGCGCCGCTGTCGGGCACCATCATCCAGCGCAAGATCGGCCCGGGCCAGTACGTCAACACCGGCGGCTCCGATCCGTCCTACATCATCGGCGACCTGTCGAAGGTCTGGATCATCGCGCAATTGCGCGAGACCGACGCGGCCAAGGTCGATCTCGGCGAGCGCATCCGCTTCAAGGTGCTGGCCTATCCCAACCAGACCTTCGAAAGCCGGATCAACTTCATCTCGTCCTCGGTCGATCCGAACAGCCGACGCATCTACATGCGGGCCGAGGTGGACAACAGCAAGGGCCTGCTGAAGCCCGAGATGTATGCCAGCGTCCACATCATCAACGAGCGCGAGAACGTCTCCCGCGCGATTCCCCGTCATTCGGTGATCTTCGAGGGCGACAAGGCGCGGGTCTGGGTGCTGAAGGCCGACAACGCGGTCGAGAGCCGCGCGATCAAGACGGGCCTCGTCGACGGCAACGACATCGAGGTGACGGACGGGCTCTCGGTCGGCGAACGGGTGATCTCGAAGGGCTCGCTCTTCATCGACGGAATGGTCGATCCCGGCTGAGAGCGGACACGATGGGACGATTCCGGTGCCGCGCGAGCGGCCCCACGGTGCGAAGAGCGCCGCGCGAGGCGGCCCTCGGCATCAGCCGAGACATCCGGCGGAGCGAGAGCCTGAGCCCGCGGAGGCGGGCGCCGGCGATTGAGGCCAGAATCTAAAAGATTGCCCGACCTCGCGGAGCGAGGTTCGGGCATAAGCTTCGGAAACCAACGGCATGAACGGCATCGTCGCCCTGGCGCTCCGGCAGCGCCCCCTCGTGGTCCTGTTCTTCCTGCTCTTCGTGGTCGGGGGCGTCGCCGCCTTCCAGAGCCTCAACATCGAGGCCTATCCCGACCCCACGCCGCCCCTCGTCGATGTCGTGACCCAGACCGACGGCCTCTCCGCCGAGGAGATGGAGCGCTACGTCACCATCCCGATCGAGCTCATCACCTCGGGGATGCCGAACCTGAAGCAGGTGCGCACGATCTCGCTCTACGGCTTGTCCGACGTGAAGCTGCAATTCGGCTTCGAGTTCGACTACCTCCAGGCCGAGCAACAGGTGCTGAACCGTCTTCAGCAGCTCGATCCGCTGCCCGCGGGCGCCAAGCCCACCATCTCGCCGATGAGCCCGATCGGCGAGATCTTCCGCTACAAGCTCACCGCGCCGCCCGGCTACAGCGTGCTCGACCTGCGCACGCTCCAGGAATGGACGCTGAAGAAGCGCTTCCGCTCGGTGCCGGGGGTGATCGACGCCATCGGCTGGGGCGGCAAGACCAAGACCATCGAGATGTCGGTCGATCTCGATCGGTTGATGGCCTACGGCCTGACCCTGTCGGGCGTGGTGAAGACCCTCAACGACAGCAACCTCAATGTCGGCGGCAACCGCGTCGCCATCGGCGGCCAGTCGGCGGTGGTGCGCGCCGTCGGTCTCATTCGCGACATCGACGACATCAACGGCACGGTGCTGGCTCAGGTCGGCGGCGCGCCGGTGCTGGTCAAGGATGTCGCCACCGTCACCATCGGCCATCAGCCCCGGCTCGGCATCGCCGGCATGAACGACGAGGACGACATCGTCCAGGGCATCGTCCTGATGCGCCGCGGCGAGAAGAGCACGCCGTCGATCGAGGCCGTGAAGGCCGAGGTCGCCGAGATCGAAGCCGCGGGCCTGCTGCCGCCCGGCGTCAAGATCGAGCGCATCTACGACCGCGCCGACCTGATCGCGGTGACGACGCACACCGTGCTGCACAACATGGTGGTCGGCATCCTGCTGATCCTGGCGATCCAGTGGCTGTTCCTCGGCAACCTCCGCTCGGCCTTGATCGTCGTCGCCACCATCCCCTTCGCCCTGTTCTTCGCCGTCATCATCCTCGTGGCGCGCGACGAATCCGCCAATCTCCTTTCGGTCGGCGCGCTCGATTTCGGCCTGATCGTCGACGGCACCGTCATCATGGTCGAGGCGATCTTCCGGCGCCTCTCCGGCCACGGCATCCCCGGCTATCCCCCGCAGGGGCTGGGCGAGAAGGACGGGCGCATCGCGCTGGCCGCCAGCGACGTCTCCCGCTCGATCTTCTTCGCGGCCGCCATCATCGTCACCGGCTTCCTGCCGCTCTTCACGCTCACCGGCGTGGAGGGCCACATCTTCGGGCCGATGGCGACGACCTACGCCTACGCGCTGCTGGGCGGCCTCATCGCCACCTTCACGGTCACGCCCGCGCTCGCCTCCTACCTGCTGCCCGCCCATGTGAAGGAGACCGAGACGCTGCTCGTGCGCGTGCTCGACCGGCTCTATCGCCCGGCGGTGCGCGCCGCCCTCGGCGCCCGCCTCGTCACGGTCGCGATCGTGGCGCTCATCGCGGTGGGGGTCGGCGTCGCCGCCCGCAATCTGGGCTCGGAGTTCCTGCCCAAGCTCGAGGAGGGCAATCTCTGGGTCCGCGCGACCATGCCGGCGACGATCTCGCTGCGCGAGAGCAACGGCTACGTCAACGAGATGCGCAAGATCATCGCCCAGATCCCGGAGGTCGAGCGCGTCGTCTCCCAGCACGGGCGCCCCGACGACGGCACGGATGCCGCCGGATTCTTCAACGCCGAGTTCTTCGCCCCGATGAAGCCGCTGGAGCAGTGGCGCCCCGGCATCGACAAGGACAAGCTCACCGAGGAGATGCTGCAGAAGCTGCAGGCCGCCTTCCCCGGCGTCGAGTTCAACCTGTCGCAATACCTCCAGGACAACGTCGCCGAGGCGGTCTCGGGCATCAAGGGTGAGAACTCGTTCAAGCTGTTCGGGCCCGATCTGCGGAAGCTGACCGAGACGGCCAAGCAGGTCGAGAAGGTGCTGGCCTCGATCCACGGTGTCGAGGATCTGGCGGTGTTCAAGTCCCTCGGCCAGCCGACCATCGAGATCGATGTCGACCGGGTGCGGGCCGCCCGTTACGGCCTGACGCCGGGCGACATCAACACCACGGTGCGCACCGCCATCGGCGGCGATTCGGCGGGCGATCTCTACGATCCGGGCTCCGAGCGCCACTATCCGATCGTCGTGCGCCTCGCCCCGCAATACCGGCAGAGCATCGAGGCGATCGCCAACCTCCGCATCGCCGGCCAGAATCCCGGCGGCGGACCGCCGGTGCAACTGCCCCTGAGTGCGGTGGCGAGCGTGCAGCTCGTCTCCGGCCCCGCCTACATCTATCGCGAGGGCCAGGAGCGCTACCTGCCGGTCAAGTTCTCCGTCCGCGGGCGCGATCTCGGCAGCACCATCGAGGAGGCGCAGCGCCGGGTCTCCGCCGAGGTGCCGCTGCCGCCGGGCTACCGGCTGGAGCTGGTGGGCGAGTTCAACAACATGAAGGGCGCCATCGCCCGGCTCTCGGTGACCGTGCCGGTGGCGATCGGGCTGATCGCGATCCTGCTGTTCATGAACTTCTCGTCCGTGATCGACTCGCTGCTCGCGCTCAGCGTGATTCCGATGGCCATGGCCGGCGGCATCGTCGCCCTCAGCGTCACCGGCACCTCGTTCAGCGTCTCGGCGGCGATCGGCTTCATCGCGTTGCTGGGCATCGCGGTGATGGACGGCATCATCGTGCTCACCCACTATAACGGGCTCATCGCGGCGGGGGTCGAGCGCGTGCCGGCGATGCTGCGCACCTGCTACACGCAGATGCGGCCCGTCGTGATGACCTGCGTGGTGGCCGGCGTCGGCCTCCTGCCCGCTGCCTTCTCGCAGGGCGTCGGCTCCCAGGTCCAGAAGCCGCTGGCGCTGGTGGTGGTCGGCGGCATGTGCCTCGCGCCGCTGCTGATCCTGCTGGTGCTGCCGGTGCTGATCCTGACCTTCTCCCGGCGCCAGCCGGGCCGTCCGGTGGCAGCGGAGCGCGCACCGATGCAGGCGCCCTCCCCTGCTTCGGCGCATTGAGGTCAGAGGGAAAGCTGCGGGAGGCGTCTCGGAGCCGCTGCGGCTGCCTTTCCGAGGTCAGATCCGTGCGATGCTGCGCCAACTCCAATCCCCCACCCTCATCCTGACGTACCCGCAACACGCGGGCCCCTCAGGATGAGCGGATGGATGGGATGAGCCTGTCCGACAGGCTTTCAACCCTCTGCCAGTACCTTGTCGCGCGCAGCGGAGACGAGGAACGCGCTGCGGGTGAGCCCGCGTTTGCCCGCCGCCTCGTCGATCATGGCGAGGGCTGCCGCATCGAGCGAGAGGTTGACCCGCACGGCGCGACCAGCGTCGAGGAACAGCGGCACGCTCGCCATGACGGCGCCCTCAACCATCTCGGACTCCATCGGATCGGCCAGGATCGCATCGGCGGAGCGCGCAGGGGTCGGCGCGAGGCCGGCCGCGACGCGGTCGATCATCCATTCCCGCAGAGCCTCCGCCCCGTTGCTCAAAGCCTCGTCCACGGTCTCGCCCATGGCGGTGCAGCCGGGACAATCGGGAAAGGCGACGCCGTAGGCGCCCGCCTCCCCGTCGATCAGTGCGATATAGCGGGCCATCGCTCCCTCCTCAGAGCCAACCGGCAGCCTTGGCGATAGTGCGGGCGACACCCGGCGACAGGACGCGGTGGCGCGGCACCATGATCTTGATGCCAGGCTTGGCGGCATGGGCGAACTTTTCGTGCTTGGTTCCGCCCTCGCTCACCCAGCCCTCCGCCATCAAGCGGTCGATGATGGCCCTGAAGCTGGTCTCAACCTTCGGCATGGCCGTCTCGTGTGTATTTAAATCTACACGCCAAATCGGCCAATCCACAATCTCCCGTCGGTCGCCTTGCTCAGGCTTGCCGCCGCGTCGACCCCCGCAACACCGCCCGTCCGCTCAGCACCACCTTGCGCACCGGCTGGTCCGGGCTCTCGATGCGCTCGAACAGCAGGCGCATCGCCTGGGCGCCGATCTCCGCGACCGGCTGCTCGATCACGGTGAGGCCGGGCTCGACGAGGTCGGTCCAGGGCTCGTTGTCGAAACCGGCCAGGGCGAGGTCCTGCGGCACGGCGAGGCCGCGGGCGCGGGCGGCGCGGACGGCACCCATCAGGATCAGGCCGTTCGACAGGATCAGCGCCTCCGGCCGGTCGGACTGGCCGAGCCAGCGGGTGGCTTCCGCCTCGGCGGCGGCGGCATTGGGGGCGACCGAACGGACGAGCGGCGCGAGGCGGTGACGGCTCATGGCCGCCTCGTAACCGGCCTGACGCTCGCGCGCGGTGGAACTGGTCGAGCCGAACAGGCCGCCGATCCGCGAGAAGCCCTGGGCCGCGAGGTGATCGACCAGAGCCGCCGCCGCAGCGACATTGTCGAGCACGACGCTGTCATGGGCACCGGGCAGGCCCGAGCGGTCGATGAACACGGTGGGGAAGCCGAGACTCTCGGAGGTCAGCGCGTCGGCCGTCGCCTTGGTGGGAGCGAAGATCACGCCGGTGACGCGCTCCTCCTCCATCAGGCGGAGATACAGGGCTTCGCGGGCCGGATCCTCGTCGGTGTTGCACAGGATCAGCCGCATGCCCGCCGCGTAGGCCGCATCCTCCACGGCCCGGCTCACCGCCGTGAAGAACGGGTTGCGGATGTCAGCCACGATCAGGCCGATCGTCTGCGCCGATTTCGAGCGCAGCCGCCGGGCCGAGAGGTTCGGCCGGTAGCCGGTAGCACGCACCGCCGCCTCGACCTGCTCGCGCACCGCATCGCTGACCGGGCCGCGGCCGAGCGCCCGTGACACGGTCGCCGTCGAGACGCCCGCCGCGCGGGCCACATCGCGGATACCGACGGTCATCCGCGGGAAAACGTTTTCAGATGCATACCGACGTTCTGCCACCCCGTGACTGGCGCAGCAAGCGGTCCCCCTGCACTTTCATGCTGAGTACGCTTGACACAGCTTGTGAAAACGTTTTCATTCGGCACAACAACGCCGACGGCCTCCGTGCCGCCCGGTGCGACAGGGAGGAGAGCACGCCATGCTCGCACCGACGCCGCACTTTCCGAGCCTCCGCACAAGCCCGCGGTTACTCGTCCGCCTGGGCGCCGCGCCTGCCGACAAGGAAGCGGCGATCCGCGAGGCGGCCGCGCTGTTGACGGCCGCCGGCTGCATCGAAGCGCCCTATGGCGAGAGCATGCTGCGCCGCGAGGGCGTATCGAACACCTATCTCGGCCACGGCGTCGTCATTCCGCACGGCATGGTCGACGACCGTCATCTCGTGCGGGAGAGCGGGCTGGCCGTCCTGCAGGTGCCCGGCGGCATCGCATGGCACGACGGGCACATCGCCCATCTCATCGTCGCCATCGCGGCGCAGTCCGACGCCCACATCACCGTGCTGCGCCGCCTCACCCGCCTGATCCAGGACGAGGACCGGCTGGAACGCCTGCGCTCCACCGCGAGCGAAGCGGAGATCGCGACGGCCCTGACCGAGGATTCGGCGGCGCCCGCCAGCACGGGCCCGGCCACCGACCTGCGCCAGCGCTTCGACTGGACGGTCGATTATCCGACCGGCCTGCATGCCCGGCCCGCCTCTCACTGGGTCGAGACGGCGCGGGCCTGCCCGGCCCGCATCCAAGTCCGTCACGGCGATCAGGTGGCCGATGCCAAGAACCTGATCGCGCTCCTCCAACTGGGCCTGCGTTGCGGCGACGAGGTGACGATCTCGGCGGAAGGCGACGACGAGGCCGGGGCCCTCGCCAGGATCTGCGCCGCGGTGACCGGCCTGAGTGCGGGCGAGAAGGCGGCGGCGCAGCGCGCGGCGGAGGCCGCGGCCAAGGCCGCCGCCCCGGTGGCCGGCTGGAACCCGTCGGATCGGCCGCAGACCCTGGCCGGCATCGGGGCGAGCCCCGGCCTCACCATCGGGCCGGTTCACGTGCTCGCCGCCGCCGAGATCGTGGTGCCGGACGCGCCCGAGCCCCTGACCTCCGGCGCGGACCGTCTGCACCGGGCGCTCGCCGTCACCCGCGGCCAGCTCGAGGCGCTCACCGACGACACCGCCCGCCGCCTCGGCAAGGCGGATGCCGGCATCATCTCCGCGCAGGCGGAGCTGATCGCGGACACCGACCTCATCACGCTCGCCTGCCAGCTCATGGTCGAGGGCCACGGTGTGGCGTTTGCCTGGAATGAAGCCGTGGAGCGGATGGCGGACCGGCTCGCGGCTCTGGGCAACCCCGTGCTCGCCGCCCGCGCCGCGGATCTCCGCGATGTCGGCCGCCGGGTGCTCGCGCAGATCGACCCGGCCCTGACGAGCGGCCACGACCTGCCGGACGTGCCCTGCATCCTGATCGCTCCCGACCTCGCCCCTTCCGACACCGCCGGACTCGACCCGACCCGCGTCATCGGGCTGGCCACCGCCCAGGGCGGACCGACCTCGCATACCGCGATCCTGGCGCGGACGCTGGGCATCCCGGCGATGGTGGCCGGCGGCCCCGGCCTGCTCGCGGTCGAGAACCGCACCCGCGCGATCCTCGACGGCACCACCGGCCGCCTCTACCTCGATCCGAGCGAGGCCGACATCGCCGCGGCCGAGGCGTGGCGGACCCGGCAACGCGAACAGGCCGAGGCCGAGGCGCGGGAGCGGGCCAAGCCCGCCGAGACCCGCGACGGCCACCGCATCGCCATCGGCGGCAACGTCAACAATCCGGATCAGGTGCCGCTCGCCCTCGATCAGGGTGCCGAGGGCGTCGGCCTGATGCGCACCGAGTTCCTGTTCCTGGAGCGCGGCGACACGCCCTCGGAGGACGACCAGTACGAGACCTACGCGGCCATGCTGAAGGCGCTTGCCGGGCGCCCGCTGATCGTGCGCACCCTCGATATCGGCGGCGACAAGCAGGTCGCCCACCTGCACCTGCCGAAGGAGGAAAACCCCTTCCTCGGCGTGCGGGGCGCCCGCCTCCTGCTGCGCCGGCCCGATCTGATGGAGCCGCAATTGCGCGCCCTCTACCGCGCCGCCAAAGACCACGTGCCCGCCGATGCACCGACGGGCAAGGACGCGCCGCTCTCCATCATGATGCCGATGATCACCTCGGTGCCCGAGGTGCTGAAGCTCCGCGAGATCTGCGAGCGCATCCGCGGCGAGGTCGGCGCGCCGCCGGTGCCCCTCGGCATCATGATCGAAGTCCCCGCCGCCGCGATCCAGGCCGACGCACTGGCGCGGCACTGCGACTTCTTCTCGATCGGCACCAACGACCTGACACAATACGCTCTGGCCATCGATCGGCAGAACACCGACCTCGCCCCGGAGGCGGATTCGCTCCATCCGGCGGTGCTGCGGCTCATCCACATGACCTGCGAGGGCGCGGCGCGGCACGGACGCTATGTCGGTGTCTGCGGCGGCATTGCGGGCGATCCGTTCGGAGCCTGCCTCCTGGCCGGGCTCGGGGTCGACGAATTGTCGATGACGCCCCGCGATCTGCCCGGCGTGAAGGCGCGGCTGCGGGCCTCCGACATGGCCGCGTTGAAGGCGCTCGCCCTGCGCGCCTGCGAGCAGGAGGACGCGGCCTCTGTCCGCGCCCTCGACGCCTCCCTCGCGCCGGGAGCCTGAGCCATGGCGATTGCCACCCTCACCCTCAACCCGGCGATCGATCAGACCGTTACCCTCGACGCCCTGAAGCCCGGATCGGTCCACCGCGCCCGCTCGGTCTGGTCGGATGCCGGGGGCAAGGGCGTCAACGTCGCCTGCTGCCTCGCCGATTGGGGCCTGCCCGTCGCCGCGACCGGCATCCTCGGTCAGGACAACGCCGCTCCCTTCACCCAGACTCTTTCGGCCAAAGGCATCGACGACCGCTTCGTCTGGATTCCGGGCGAGACGCGCACCAACCTCAAACTGTTGGACGCCGGCACGGGCGATACCACCGACATCAACCTGCCGGGTCTCGATATCGGCCCTTCCACGCTCGAGGCGGTGCGGGCCGTTCTCCTGGATCTTGCCCGCGACGGCAGCCTCGTGGTGCTGGCCGGCAGTCTGCCGCGCTCGCTGCCCCCCGAGACCTATGCCCGGCTGACGGGCGAAGTGCGGGCCCGCGGCGCCCGCGTGGTGCTCGACGCCTCCGGCCCAGCCCTGGCCGCGGCTCTGGCCGCCGGCCCGGGCGCCCTCCCCTACGCCATCAAACCGAACCGGCACGAGCTCGAGGAATGGGCCGGCCGCCCGCTCGGCGAGCCCGCCGCCCTGCTCGACGCGGCCCGACGGCTTCAGGCTTCGGGCATTGCGCTGGTCTGCGTGTCGCTGGGCGAGGCGGGCGCCCTGTTCGTCTCAGGCGAGGGCGCGCTGCATGCCTTCCCCCCGGCGACACGGGTGGCGAGCACCGTCGGCGCGGGCGACGCCCTGGTCGCCGGCCTCGTCGCCGGCCTCCACGACGCCCTGCCGCTGCCCGACCTCGCCCGCCGGGCCCTGGCCTTCGCCGCGGGCAAGCTCAGCCGCACGGGGGCCAACCTCCCGGGGCGCGAGACCGTGGACGGCATCGCCCGGGAGATCCGGGTCGACCCTCTCGACTGAACAAGGCCGCCCTCAGGGGCGCGATGGACCCGGCGGTCGGCGAACGCCCCGCACGAACGACAGGCGACAGGAGGAACCCATGGCACAGCTCTTGGCCGTGGTGGGAGGCGGTGACCTCTCCACCCACGCCGTTCTCGCGGCCGAAGCCCTGCGCAAGGCGGCGGGGCGGCGCAACGCGCCGCTGGCGCTGGAGATCCGCGGCAAGGGCGGGGGCAACCCGATCCCCGAGGCGACGATCGCGCAGGCCAGGGCCGTGCTCCTCGTCGGCGAGGGCGATCTCGGCGAGGGGCGGTTCGGCGCGCTGACCCGTGCGCGGGCCGCCATCGACGACGTGCTCACCGACGTGAACGCCGTGCTGGACCGGCTCCTCGCCGGAGCATCCGCGGCGCCGGGCGCGGCGGCGGTCGCCGCCCCCAAAAGAATCGTCGCGATCACCTCCTGCCCCACCGGCATCGCCCACACCTTCATGGCGGCGGAGGGGCTTCAATCCTCCGCCAAGGCCCTCGGCCACGACATCCGCGTCGAGACGCAGGGCTCGGTCGGCGCCCGCGATGCCCTGACCCCCACGGAAATCGCGGCCGCCGATGTGGTCATCATCGCGGCCGATACCGGTGTCGACCGCGCGCGATTTGCCGGCAAACGGCTCTACGCCACGAACACCAAGGCGGCGATCCGGGACGGCAAGGGCCTGATCGCCACCGCGCTGGCCGAAGCGCAGCTTCAGGATACGGGCGCTGCCGCCGAAGCCACCGGCCCGGCCCGCCCGGCCGCCGCCGAGAAGAAGGCCGGCGCCTACAAGCACCTGATGACCGGCGTCTCCTTCATGCTGCCCTTCGTGGTGGCGGGCGGCCTGCTGATCGCGCTGGCCTTCGCCTTCGGCGGCATCGACGCGATGAAGCCGGAGAATGCCGGCACGCTCGGCTACGCGCTCGGGGAAATCGGCGCCAAGGCGGCCTTCGCCCTGATCGTCCCGGCGCTGGCCGGTTACATCGCCTACTCGATCGCCGACCGGCCCGGCATCGCGCCTGGCATGATCGGCGGCATGCTCGCGGCCAATCTTCAGGCGGGCTTTCTGGGGGGCATCGCGGCGGGCTTCATCGCCGGCACCGTCACCGCCTTCCTCAACAAGCAGATCCGCCTGCACCGGAACCTCGAAGGGCTGAAGCCCGTCCTGATCCTGCCGCTCCTCGCCACCACGATCACCGGCCTGTTGATGGTCTACGTCGTCGGTGTGCCGGTGGCCGCCGTGCTCGCCGCGCTCACCGACTGGCTCAAGGGCATGCAGGGGGCGAGTGCCCTCGTGCTCGGCCTCGTCCTCGGCGGCATGATGGCGGTCGATATGGGCGGACCGATCAACAAAGCGGCCTACGCCTCCTCCGCCGCGCTGCTCTCATCCGGCGTCGACGCCCCGATGGCCGCGGTGATGCTCGGCGGCATGACCCCACCGCTCGGGATTGCGCTGGCCACCCGCCTGTTCCCCAACCGCTTCACGAAGCCGGAGCGCGAGGCCGGCGGCGCGGCCGCCGTACTGGGCGCAGCCTTCATCACCGAAGGCGCCATTCCGTTCGCCGCCGCCGACCCGCTGCGGGTGATCCCCTCCATGGTCGCCGGTTCGGCGGTGGCGGGCGCCATCGCGCTCACCTCCGGCGTGACCCTGAAGGTGCCCCATGGGGGCCTGTTCGTCCTGCCGATCCCGAACGCGGTCACGAACCTGCCCGGCGCCCTCATCGCCCTCGTCGCCGGCACGCTGGTGACGGGATTGCTGGTGGGCCTCCTCAAGAAACGGGCGGCGTAAACATCTCCCACCGAGGGAAGGCGAGGTGAAACCGGCCCGTTGAGGGGCGGCACCGTCCAGGCGCCTCCCTCAACCCCGCCCGGAACGGTGAGCGGCCTATCCGCCGCGATCGTGGACGCGGCAACCGGAGCCGTTGGCCCTCACGCCCGAGACAGCTTGGGACGTCCGGCGAAGGTGACACGTACCGCGCCCATCGCCCGCTATCATCAGAGCATCCGGCACAGATCGGGAACTCTTACACATCAACGCAAGAACTCGCTTACGTGAGGGGGACGACATGAAGGCGGTGACAGCAGCTTGGGCCATGCTCGGCCTCGGCGCCGTGCTCGGGGGACCGGCTCACGCTCAGGAGGCTGCGCCCGCGCCCAACGACCCGTCACCCGCCCTCGCCGTCGCCTCCGTCGCCGGTCCCGCCGCCCTGCGTCGCCCGGCGCTCCGCCGCGTCGTGCGCCGGGCTCCCCCCCGCCGCACCTTCGGCGACGATGGCAGCGCGGCGGCCGCCGCCGACGTGCTCGGCCAGAGCGCGACGCCCCCGACGCTGCCGCCGGGCACGTTCGATCTCGGCAATGGCCTGTCGTTTCTCTTGAACTACACCGGCCAAGGTGCGGCCAATCCGGTCGGCGGTATCCGTCAGGGCACGGCCTGGGCGGGCCAATTGTTCTTCGGCATCGACGCCGATCTCAACCGCTTGGCCGGGCTCGACGGTGCCTCCGTCCACATCGCGGTCACCAATCGCCACGGCCGCAGCCTGGCCCAGGACCTGATCGGCAACAACACCAGCGTCCAAGAGATCTATGGCGGTGGCCAGACCACCCGCCTCACGCTGCTGTCCTACCAGCAGAAGCTGTTCGACAACCGCCTCGACATCGAGGTCGGGCGTTTGGTCGCCAACATCAACTTCCTGAACTCGCCGATCTACTGCAATTTTCAGACAAACTCGGCCTGCGGCAACCCGACCTTCGTGTTCAAGACCTCGAACTTCACCTTCTGGCCGGTGTCGAGCTGGGGTGGACACGCCAAGGCATGGCTGACCGACAAGGTGTTCTTCCATGTCGGGGCCTACGAGGTGAACCCGCTGCACCAGCAGCCCGGCGACAACGGCCTCGACTTCTCGACCAAGGGGGCCACGGGCGCGATCGTGCCGTTCGAACTGGGCTACACGACGACGTTCGCCAACGATGTGCTGCCGCGCAATTACGGCGTCGGCGGCTGGATCGACCGCTCCGACTATCCCGACCCCGTGCGCGACGTGACCGGCGGTCGCGCGGTGCTGACCGGGCTCGATCCGCGCACCCGGTTCGGGCGCTCCGGTGTGTATGCCCGCTTCGACCAGATGGTCTGGCGCCCCGACCCGACCGCCATTCAGGGCTTGACCCTGTTCGGCGTCGCCATGACGGGCACCGGGGGCCGGCTCGTCGAGGATTATTTCTTGGAGATCGGCGCCTTGCAGACCGGCACCTTCGCCGGGCGGCCCTACGACACCGTCGGCTTCGTCATCAATACGCAGAAGTTTTCGCCGCTGGCGCTCTCGAACATCTACGCCGCCCAGGCCTCGCTCGGCGTGGCGCGAAACATCCCCGAGCACCAGATCATGATGGAGCTGAATTACGGGATCCAGGTCACGCCGGCGATCCGGCTGACGCCGAATCTGCAATACATCGTCAACCCGGATCAGACCCGCTTCCCGTACCGCACCCGGAACATTCCCGACGCGCTGGTCGTCGGCGCCAAGCTCTCGGTGGATCTGTTCACGCTGGCCGGCCTCGCCCAGGGCCCCGGGAGCCGGTGAGCACCACGAAAAACGGCGCGCCGATCGAGGGCGCGCCGGTTGAGGTGACTCGCGGTCTCAGGAACGAGTGCGGGAACAGTATGCAATATACCAGTAGGCGTCCACCGCCCGGAGTAACATTCGGAACGATTTCTCACGTTTCCGTGTTCGCCTGCCCCACCCGGCACGCCGCCGTGAGCCGGTGGAGCGCCGCTGCCGTGGCATCCTCCGCGGCCTGCTCGACCGCGCGGTAGGCCGACACGATCTCGGTGCCGAGATCGGAGAGGCGCGCACCACCCCCGGCCCGGCCGCCGGCCTGGGACTCGACCACCGCCGCGCCGAAGCCGCGATTCATCGCCTCCACCAGCATCCAGGCGCGGCGGTAGGACATCCCCAGCGCCCGCGCTCCGCCGGAGATCGAGCCATGCTCGGCGATGGCCTCGAGGAGCCGCACCTTGCCCGGCCCGAGCCGGTGATCCGGCCCGAGATCGATGCGGATACTCAGCCGTGCCACGACCCGTCCCGCGGCACTTACTTCTTCGCCAGGGCGTCGGCGAAGGCGACGATGCGGTTGCGGGCATAGGTCGGCACGCCCGCGCTGATCGAGGAGCCGGTGTTGAACGAGGAATTGCCCATCAGCACCTGCACCGGCAGCAGGTTCTTGAGCACCGGGACACGGGCATATTCCTGCTTGCGGTCGAGCACGTCGGCCTTGATGGCCAGAGCCATGTAGGTCGTCACCACGGTCGCGTTCGGATCGTTCGGGACCGGTTGCAGCACCGCCAGGAACTTGCCGAAGCGCAGGATCTGGTTGACCCAGAAGATCGTCTGTTCGAGCCCGCCCGCCACCGGCGTCTCGATCCGGGTGAGTGCGGTCAGCCCCGCCGCCTCGGCCGGCGGCAGCACCCGCAATTCGCTCTGGAAAGAGACGAACTCGGCGATCTTCTTGGACGAGCCGAGTTCGAGCTTGTTGGCGAGCTTCACCCCCAGGGGCAGCTTACCCTCCAGATCGTAGCGCGACTCGATGCAGCTGCCGCCCCCGCCGCACCAGGGCCGGTCCGGGCGCTTGGCGAAGCTGGCGGCCGGATCCTTGGTCGGCGTGGCGTCCGCCGGCTCCAGGCGCTTGTGCCGGATCACCGGGTCCATCCTGGCGAGGAAGTCGAGATTGGCGAAGGCCGAGAGGTCGATGGCGGAGGCCGGCTTGGCCACCACGAAGCGGCCCTCCGCCACGTAGACCTTGAGGGTCTCGTGGCGCTGCTTGGTCACGCCGTTGACCGTCTGGACGTAGTCCGGCTCGCTGTAATTGGGCCAGGGCGACAGCGCGGCGGCCTCCGCGGGGCGGGCCTTCCGCCATGCCTCGAAGGCGATGAGGCCGTTCTCGGGATTGGTGGACGCCGTTTCGCGGGAATCGCGGAACAGCACCGTGCCGGGCTTGAGGGTCGTGGCATCGGCGGGGCTGAGCGCCGCCACATCCTTCACCCGCTCGGAGATCGCGGCGGGCATCGGGACGCCGGTTGCCGCTCCCTTGGCCGCCTCCTGCGCGTGGGCCGGGCCTGCCAGGGCGAAGGCGAAGAGCAGGGTTGCCGGGAAATGCCTGGACACAACGGACCTCGGGAAGACGATGGGAGGCGGGACCGGGCCCGCGTCAGTAGCGCGGGTCGTCGCCGAACAAGTAGTCGGGATCGCGGCGGCGCTGGCGGGGGCGCGGCTCGTCCTCGAAGGGCGAGCCGAACGGCGAGGGATTGGCCTGCCCGTAGCGGTCGCGGCCGGGCCAGGGGCGCTCCTCCTCGCGCCGGTCGCGGCGCAGGCCCCAGGGATCGTCGGTGCGCCGATCGGGATATTGGGGATCGGCGGAGCGCGACTCGCGGCCATAGGGGTCGTAGGCGTCACGCCGGCCCTCGCCCATCATGTTGCCGAGGATGTCGCCGGCCACGTCCGCCCCGTCCTCCGAATTGCCGAAATCGCCGTCCTCCGCATCGGGGCGCATGGCGTAGAGCGTCTCGCGGGGCACCAGGGCATATTGCGTGTCGGCGACGCGCCCGTCCTTGAGCCGGAAATGCTCGATAAAGCCGCCGCCCGCGACCCGCTGGCCGCTGCGGGGCTCGATCGGCAGATCGGCGATGAGGGCCTTCGCCTCCGGAGAGGGCGGGGCCAGCGGCGTGCGCGCCACGCCGTTCGCCCAGGCGGCCTGGAAGATCGCCCTAGCGATCGGCACGGCCACATGCCCGCCGGTCTGGCCACGGCCCAGCGTCTTGCGCACGCCGTCGGCGTTGTCGTAGCCGGCCCACACCACCACGGTGATCTCGTTGGAGAAGCCGGCGAACCATGCGTCGTTCTCGTTCTCCGAGGTGCCGGTCTTGCCTGCCACATAGGCGGAGACGCCCGACAGGGCAGCCGCCGTGCCGTGCTGCGTCACGCCCTGCAGCATGGTCTTGAGCTGATAGAACGCGACCCGGTCGGCCGAGCCGATCCGCACCGGCGCCTTGGGGGGACGGGCGTAGACCGGCTTGCCGTCGCGCTCGATCGATTCGAGCGCGTAGGCTGAAGGCCGCGCGCCCTCGTTGGCGATGGCCGCGTAGAAGCTCGCCAGATCGATCATCCGCACCGGCTGGGCGCCGAGGACGAACGGATAGTAGCGCTCGCATTCGGCGTAGAGCTGCGCTTCGAGCGCGATGTCGCAGACCCGCTGCAGGCTCTGCGGCGCGTTCTTAGCGATGCCGCCTTCCAGCAGGCGTGCGGTGACGAGGTTCTTCGAGAATTCGAGGCCGCGCCGGATCGTCGTCGCCCCCGAGCCCCCGCCGTCGTAATTCTTCGGCGACCACGAGGCGCCGATGCCGCCGATGGGCGGCAGCGTCACGGGCGCGTCCATCACCAGGGTGTTGGGCTGCATCCCGGCATTCAGCGCGGCGAGATAGGTCAGCGGCTTCAGGGTGGATCCCGGCTGGCGGACGGTCTGCGTCACCCGGTTGAGCTGGCTCAGGGGATAGGAGAAGCCCCCGGTCATCGCCAGGATCTTTCCGGTGCGATTCTCCAGCACGATGGCCGCGCCCTGGACCGAGGGACGCACCCGAAGGTCGGCGCGCAGGCTGCCCTTGCCCTCTCGCAGGCGCACCCGCACCGCGTCGTAGAGCTGAAGCCTTCCGCGGGCGGGACCGGGGTCGAGGCTCGCGACCCGGCCGTCCGCCAAGCCGACCTTGATGCCGTTCTTGCCGGTCTGGAGCACCACGGCGAGCGGCCAGCGCAGATCGTAGAGGGGGGCCCGCGTCGATTCCAGCGCCCGCTGCCACGCGGGCTTGACGGCGGGCGCCTTCGCCACCGGCAGGGCCTTGGCCCCCTTCACGCCCTTGGGCAGCGGCACGGCGGGCGCCGTCTCCGGCGCGGGCTCGGCCACCGGCGCGGCGGCCTCGAAGCGCTTGACGGCGTCGGCAAGGTTCAGCTCCGGCCCCTCGTAGCGGGCGCGGCCGGTGCCGCGCTCATAGGTCGAGAGTCCTTCCTGAATCGCGCCCTCGACCGCACTCTGGAGCCCGGCATTGACCGTGGCATGGACCGTGTAGGAGGCGTTCGTCAGCGATTCTAGCCCGGCGAAGGTGCGGGATTCCCGCGCCAGATGATCGACCAGGTAGAAGCCGGACTCGCGTCGCGCCGTGTCCGGCGGCTTGATGCCGAGGTCGCTCCTCAGCGCCGCGTTCATCTGATCCTCGGTGATCGCGCCGTCCTCCTTCATGCGGGTCAGCACGTAGGCGCGGCGCTCGCGGGCGCGGTCCGGGTACTTGTCGGGGCTGTAGTAGTTCGGCCCCTTGGGCAGGCCGGCGAGCAGGGCCGCCTCCGGAACGGTCAATTGCCCCACCGATTTCCCGAACCACGAGCGGGCGGCCATCTCGATGCCGTAGGCGCCGCGTCCGAGGTAGATCCCGTTGAGATAGAGACCGAGGATCTTGGGCTTGGTCTGAAGGCGCTCCAGGCGCGAGGCCACGATCATCTCGCGGATCTTGCGCTCGTAGGTGACGTCGTCGCCCACCGAGAGGTTCTTGACCACCTGCTGCGTGATGGTGGAGCCGCCGGCCGGGCGCCCCGGCGAGGCGAGATTGCCGACGAAGGCGCGGATCACGCCGCGCTCGTCGATGCCGTGATGGGTGTAGAAGCGCTTGTCCTCGGCGGCGACGAAGGCTTGTCGGACGAGGTCCGGCACGCCCTCGATCGGCACGACGAGGCGCCGTCCGTTCGGCTCGAAGGTCTCCGAATAGGGCTTGCCGGCCGCATCCAGGATCACGCTGGCGCTGGCGAGCTTGATGTCGCGCAGGGCCTCGGCCGAGGGCAGGTCCTTCACGGCGTTGTTGTAGAAGGCGATCACCGCCCCCGCCTCGAACGGGGAATTGGCCGGGCTCTCGCCCTTGCAGAACTGCTTGTAGCTCGTGTTCAGCTCGTTGATGTCGAGCCCGTGCAGGATCTTGGGCGCATTGTCGCCCGCGACTGCGCTCGGATCCTCCATGGCGGTGGTGATCAGTTCATCGAGGTTGATGTCCTCGATGTCGAAGCTCTTGCGCATATGCGCGCAGCCGTCGCGCAGGATGCGGACCACCTCCGGCCCGTCGGTCGCCGGGTCGAACTGCGTGCGCACGGCGTCGGGCCGCGTCGTGACTTGGCTCAGCGTCAGCGCGGTCGCGAACAGCTTGATCAGGATGGCGTTCATCGAGCCTGCGCGGGAACCCGGGGCGATTGGGCCTCAACGCCCGAAACGCCGATCATGCGGCGCACAACGCGGCTGATTTATGATGAAACGCAGCCTGTCCCCTCCCCTTGTGGGGAGAGGTCAGGGTGGGGGTGCCGCCGGCGGCACCGCGGAGCGTCCCGCGCCCGTCACCGCCCCCGCAGCAGGGGGCGGCGTGAGAGCCGGAGCGCTTACGGCGCCATGTCCGGCACGGCCTTCACCACGCCGCCCGTGGTCTCGGGGGCGGCGTTGACCGGAACGGTGACGGCGGCCGGCTTCGGCGGCGGGGTGAGCTGCAGGTGCTCGCTGGTATAGGCGAGTTCCTCGTAGGCCTTCTGCGGATCGGCATTGAGCTTGGTGCCGTAGCTCGGGACGATCTTGCGGATCTTCTCCTGCCACTCGGCGCTCTTCACCCGATCGGCAAAGACCTTCTCCAGCACGGTCAGCATGATCGGCGCGGCGGTCGAGGCGCCGGGCGAGGCGCCCAGCAGCGCCGCGATGGTGCCGTCTTTGGCCGCGACGACCTCGGTGCCGAGCTTCAGAACGCCGCCCTTCTCCGGATCGCGCTTGATGATCTGCACCCGCTGGCCGGCCTGGACGAGGCGCCACTCGTCCTTCTTGGCGTTGGGGAAATACTCGCGCAGGGCCTGATAGCGGTCCTCGTCGGAGAGCATCACCTGACCGGCGAGATACTCGATCAGCGGATACTGATCGACGCCGACCCGCACCATCGGCCAGACATTGCTGGTGGTGGTGGAGGTCAGCAGATCGAAGTACGAGCCCTCCTTCAGGAACTTGGTCGAGAAGGTCGCGAACGGCCCGAACAGGATCACGCGCTTGCCGCCGAGCACGCGGGTGTCGAGATGGGGCACCGACATCGGCGGCGAGCCGACCGAGGCCTTGCCGTAGGCCTTGGCGAGATGGCGCATGGCCACGCTCGGGTTCTCGTTCACGAGGAACGAACCGCCGACGGGGAAGCCGCCGTAATCGGCCGCCTCCGGGATGCCCGAGGCCTGGAGCAGGTGCAGCGCGCCGCCGCCCGCGCCGATGAACACGAACCTGGCGTCGACGACTTGGCGCGAACCGTCCTTCAGGTTTTTGGAGGTGATGCGCCAGGTGTTGTCCTTGTTGCGCTCGATGCTCTCCACCTCCGTGGAGGTGCGCAACGAGAAATTCGGGCGGCTTGCCAGCGAGGCGACGTATTGGCGGGTGATCTCGCCCCACTCGACGTCGGTGCCGACCGGCGTCCAGGTCGCGGCGATCGTCTGCTTCGGATCCCGGCCCTCCATCATGAGGGGGACCCACTTGTTCAGCTGTTCGGGATCGGTCGAATATTCCATCCCGGCAAAGAGCGGGCTCGCCTTGAGCGCCTCGTGCCGCTTCTTCAGATAGGCGATGTTCTCGTCGCCCCAGACGAAGCTCATATGCGGGGTCGAGTTGATGAAGGATCGCGGGTTCTTCAGCACGCCCTGCTGGACCTGCCACGCGAGGAACTGGCGCGTGACCTGGAAGGCCTCGTTGATCTCGACCGCCTTCTCGATCTTCACGTTCCCCTTCGAATCCTCGGGGGTGTAGTTCAGTTCGGCGAGCGCCGAGTGACCGGTGCCGGCATTGTTCCAGCCGTTGGAGCTCTCCAGCGCCACGCCGTCGAGCCGCTCGACCATCTCCATCGACCAGCCGGGCTCGAGTTCGCGCAGCCACACGCCGAGCGTCGCGCTCATGATGCCGCCGCCGATCAGCAGCACGTCGACCTTGCGGGCCTCGCCCGCAGCGAAGAGCGGGCCGCCGGGGAGAGCGGTCGCCGCCGCGCCCGCGAGCGCGCCGCCGATGAGCTGCCGACGGTTCATCGGCATGGAACGATCATGCATGGAAGTGCCTCCAACGTGCAGTCTGCGGTGTCGACGCCCGTTATTTTTCATTTTATTTTGTGGGCGACTCAAAAATTATTTGCACTCGTTCCGCTAACCTGCGGACAG
>NZ_JAPRBT010000001.1:997806-1061017 GCF_043352485.1 Methylorubrum sp. POS3 | reverse complement strand
TCGGGAAGTTCGCCTTGATCGTGCCGGTGATCACGTCCACGCTCGGACGCTGCGTCGCCATGATCAGGTGGATGCCCGCCGCCCGCGCCATCTGCGCCAGACGCTGGATCGCCCCCTCGATGTCCTTGCCCGCCACCATCATCAGGTCGGCCATCTCGTCGACCACGATCACGATGTAAGGCAGCGGATTGAGGTCCATGACCTCATCCTCGTAGACCGCCTCGCCGGTCGAGCGGTCGAAGCCGGTCTGCACGGTCCGGGTCAGGGTCTCGCCGCGGGTGCGGGCCTCTTCGAGGCGGGCATTGAAGCCGTCGATGTTGCGCACACCGACCTTGGACATCTTCTTGTAGCGCTCCTCCATCTCGCGCACGGCCCATTTGAGGGCGATGACCGCCTTCTTCGGGTCGGTGACGACGGGGGAGAGCAGGTGCGGGATGCCGTCATAGACGGACAGTTCCAGCATCTTGGGATCGACCATGATCAGGCGGCACTCCTCCGGCTTCAGCCGGTAGAGCAGCGACAGGATCATGGTGTTGATGGCGACCGACTTGCCCGAGCCCGTGGTGCCGGCCACCAGCAGGTGCGGCATGCGGGCGAGGTCGGCGATGATCGGCTCGCCGCCGATATTCTTGCCCAGGCACAGGGCGAGCTTGTGCTTGGTCTCGACGAAATCCGCCGAGGCCAGAAGTTCGCGCAGGAACACCGTTTCCCGCTTCATGTTCGGCAGCTCGATGCCGATGGCGTTGCGGCCGGGGACGACGGCGACGCGGGCGGAGACGGCCGCCATCGAGCGGGCGATGTCGTCGGCGAGCGCGATGACGCGGCTCGACTTGGTGCCGGGCGCGGGCTCCAGCTCGTAGAGGGTGACGACCGGGCCGGGGCGGACGGCGAGGATGTCACCGCGGACGCCGAAATCCTGCAGCGTCGCTTCCAGCATGGTGGCGTTCTGCTCCAGGGCCTCGGCCGAGACCTCGGAGCCCGGCGCCGCCTCGCGCGGTCGGGCGAGCAATTCGAGGGCCGGGGGCTGATAGGCGCCGGGCTCGGGGCGAAACTCCGGCATCGGTCGCGGCCGGGCCGGCGGCGCCTGGGGCGCGGGCCGCGCAACGCGGGAAACCGGCATCGCGTCGTCGTCCGCCTCATCGTCCTCGATCGAAGCGGCCGGGCGCGGCGGTGCCGCGGCGGCACGGGGCGCGGGGCGCTCCTCGTCCTCGTCGGATTCTCCGCTCTCGAAGACCGGTTCGCGGCGGCCGGCATGGGAATGGCCGGGGGTCTGGGCCGGGGCATGCGACGCCCAGGGGGCCTCTTCGGCCTCGAAGGCGCGGCGGGCGGCGAGCGCGGGCGAAGCGCCGGCATAGGCGAGGCCGTCCCGCTCGTCGGCGGGCGACTTCCAGGCCTCGACCCGGTCGCGCAGCGAAGAACGGCCGCGCATCACCGCATGGGCGAGCGCGCCGAGCGACAGGATGCCGAGGCTCGGCTCGTCGGCATCGTGCCGCTCGTCGTAAGCACGCGAGGGCCGCGCCGATGCCCGTGAAGGGGTGTAGGACACCTCCTCCTCGTCCTCAGGTTCCGGCTTGGCGACGCGGCAGGCGGCGGTGAGGCTCAGGATCGCGATTCCGGCGAAGACGAAACCGGCCAAAGCCGCGAACGGGCCGATGACCCTCCGCGTGCCCGCCAGCAAGGCGTCACCCGTGACACCGCCGAGTCCGGTCGGCAGGGGCCAACGTGCCGTCGGCGGCAGGGCGCTGGCCACCGCAGAGACGCAGAGGACGCCGACGATCCACAGCACGAGGCGAAGCCCCCCATGCGGCAGGTCGCGTTCCCGCATGAGGCGCATGCCCCAGAGGGCCGGCGGCAGGGCGAGCGCGATCGAGCCGAGGCCGAAGAGCTGCATGGCGAGATCGGCCACCACCGCGCCGGGCCGCCCGAGCACGTTGTGCGCCCGGTGGTCGGTGGCGTGATTGAGACTCGGATCGTCGATCGACCACGTCGCCAGCGCGACGGTGAGCGCGATCGCGCCGGCAAAGAGAATGAGGCCGCCACATTCCGTCAGCCGTTTGGCCAGGAATGGCCGCAGGCTGTCGACGAACGTGTCGTAGGGCGACGCGGAGCGGCGAAGGGAACGCATGGGATACCGGACCGATGGCAACGGTGCGGTAAGGCTAACGCGACCCCGTTAACGGGGGGCTAAGCATCGGGGCCCTGAAACGAAAGAAGCCCCGGAGACCATCCGGGGCTTCTTTCGTGACACCATCCCCGCGCCGGGCGGCGCGGGGTGTCGGGCAGGGCTTCCTCAGAAGGTGAAGCCGGTCTCGAGCAGGTAGCGCTCCTGCGAATTCTTGAGACCCGTGCGGCCGAAGCCCGCGCCGACGCCGAGCCCGAAATCCTTGGCGACGTCGTAGGCCTGCACCGTCGCGAACTCGCCGCGGATGAAGTAGCGGTCCCAGGTGAAGGTCGGGGTGATGGCGAACGAGAAGGCCGAGCTGCCCGGGCCGTAGAGGACGTTGGTCGCGCTCAGGCCGGCGAAGTCGCCGCGGGTGCCCGACTGCTTGATGTACTCGACGCGGCCGGCGAGGCCGAAGTTCTCGGTGAACGAGTAACCGGCGAGCAGCGCGCCGCCATAGGTCTCGGCGCCGACGATCGGGGTGGCGTAGTTCGCCTTGGTCGCGACGTTGGTGTACTGGAAGTACGGCGTCACGATCCACGGACCGTTGGCGTAAGTATAGTTGACGCTGATGATGCTGCTGTTCTGAAGCGAGTTGATCGTCGCGAACTGGAACCGCGGGCTGCGGGTCGAGGCGTCGAAGTCGCTGAAATGCGTGCCGCCGTTGACACCGATCGTGTTGAAGTCGTCGAGCTTGTAGGTGATGAGGCCCGTGACCCAGTTGAGCTGGCCGGAATAGAAGCCGTCGTTGACCGACAGCGAGGCCGCCCACGGACCGCTGGCGTAGTTCACCTGGACGCCCTGGTTGATGAAGTTCTCCTGGTTGAACACCAGGCCGCGGGAGATGTTCAGGTTCTGGTACGAGAACAGGAGCTCGGAGCCGATATTGGTGAACATACGGCCGGCCTGGAACGACCACTCATCGTTGATCTGCCACTTGCCGTAGGCGACCGGCACCGGGCCGAAGAGCGATTCCGTCTGCTCGAAGGACGAGTAGAGCGGCAGGCCGAGCGCCGGGATCGAGTACAGGCCGGTATGGACGTAGAACTGGAACGGGCCGTCCGCCTTCTGGATCCACGCCTGAAGGTTCGTGAAGTCGACCCGTCCGTAGCGATCCACCTCACCACCGGGGGAGAGGATGCCGAAGGCGTTGGTCTGGGTGTAGGCGAAGCCCGTGACCGCGCCGCCGACATAGATGTCGCCGATGCCGGTGGTGAAGCAGGCCGGGTTCGGGTTCGCCTTGATCAGACCACCGAAGGCCGGGGTCGAGATCGCGGCCTTACAGTGCTCGACGGCAATGATCGGAGCCGCCTTCATCGGAAGGTCGGCGGCGAGCGCCGGGCCCGCCGCCACGGCGGCCAAAGCGGCCACAGAGGCCTTCAGATTCAGTCGGATGGTCATCGGTCGAGCCCCAAATTCGTTGATACGGCCAAGGTGCCGAAGAGCGCCCCGCATCGCAAAATGAAGTTTGAGGCAACTGCCCAAAACATAGGCAAATACGGCCGAGCTTGGGCGATCACATGGAACTGTTGCCGAACCACCACATTCGCAGTCACCGCCGAGACTGCAGATCCGAGCCTATACTGCGTTCCAACGGGGCCTAGGGTGACGTAGAGGAGCCGTCCCCTGCTATCACTGGTCATGAATTCGGCCTGACCGAACCAACAAGGGTCCCGGTGCAATGCACCGAGACCCTTGTTGTATCTTCAGAATATCACCCTGGATGCATGATCCAGGGTGATGTGTTCGTTCGTCAGATCAGTAGTTGTAGGCGCGCTCGCCGTGATCGGCGATGTCCAGACCCTCGCGCTCCTCTTCCTGCGTGACGCGCAGGCCGATCGTCAGATCGACGAGCTTGTAGAGGATCGCCGAGCCGATACCCGACCACAGGATGGTGAAGCCGACCGCCTTGGCCTGGGTGATGAGCTGGGCGGTCATGTCATAGGCGCCGAGAACCAGCTCGCCGGGCTTCGTGGTGTAGTCCGGGATGCCGGCGCCGCCGAGATCGGGGGAGACCAGGATGCCGGTGGCCAGCGCGCCGATGATGCCGCCGACGCAGTGGACGCCGAACACGTCGAGCGAGTCGTCGTAGCCGAGGGCGTTCTTGACGGTCGAGCACATCACGAAGCAGGCGGCGCCCGCGACGAGGCCGAGCACGATCGAGCCCATCGGGCCGGCGAAGCCCGCGGCCGGCGTCACGGCGACGAGACCGGCGATGGCACCCGACAGCATACCGAGGAGCGACGGCTTACCCTTGGCGGCCCACTCGACGAAGAGCCAGGACACGGCCGCCGCGGCCGTGGCCACGAAGGTGTTGATCATGGCGAGGGTGGTGGTGCCGTTGGCTTCGAGGTTCGAGCCGGCGTTGAAGCCGAACCAGCCGACCCAGAGCAGCGAGGCGCCGATCGTGGTCATGGTCAGCGAGTGCGGGGCGAGCAGATCGCGGCCGTAGCCGATGCGCTTGCCGAGCATCAGGCAGCCGACGAGGCCGGCGATACCCGCGTTGATGTGCACGACGGTGCCGCCCGCGAAGTCGAGAGCGCCCCACTTGAACAGCATGCCGGCATCACCCAGCACGGCGTCGTAGTCACCCTGGGCCGCAGCCTTGTCGGTGGCGTCCGCGAGCTTGCGCGCCGCGTCGGCGAAGACGTCCGGGCCGCCCCAGTACCAAACCATGTGGGCCATCGGGAAGTAGATAAGCGTGACCCACAGGATGGAGAACACGATCAGGGCCGAGAACTTCATCCGCTCGGCGAAGGCGCCGACGATGAGACCGGGCGTGATCATCGCGAACGTCATCTGGAAGCAGATATAGACGTATTCGGGGATCACGACGCCGTTGGAGAAGGTCGCAGCCACCGAATTGGCGTCGACGCCCTTGAGGAAGGCCTTGCCGAAACCGCCGATGAAATCGTTGAGGCCGCCGCCGTTGGTGAAGGCGAGGCTGTAGCCGTAGGTGACCCACAGCAGGCACACGATGGAGGCGATGGCGAAGACTTGGGTCAGGACCGAGAGCATGTTCTTGGTGCGCACGAGGCCACCGTAGAACAGGGCGAGGCCCGGCACCGTCATCAGCAGGACCAGCACCGAGGAGAGCAGCATCCAGGCGGTATCGCCCTTGTTCGGGACGGGCGCGGCGGCTGCGGCGGCCGGCGCGGCTTCGGGTGCGGGGGTCTGAGCCAGCGACGGCTCGACCAGGAGGAGGCCGAGTGCGGCACCTCCCAGCCCGAGCGCGAGAAGGTTACGAAGTTTCATGGGACGGGAAGCTCCTGATCGCGTTGTGCGAGAGCGTTGCGAAATGAACTCGTGCAGCCGAACCCGGCCGCCGAAACGGGGTGGCGTTAGAGGGCGTCGACGTCGGTCTCGCCGGTGCGGATGCGGACGGCCTTCTCCAACGGCATGACGAAGATCTTCCCGTCGCCGATCTGGCCCGTGCGGGCGGCACCCGCGATGGCGTCGATGACGCTGGTGACGAGGTCGGCCGCGACCGCCACCTCGATCTTCAGCTTGGGCAGGAAGCTCACGGCATATTCGGCGCCGCGATAGATCTCGGTATGACCCTTCTGCCGGCCATAACCCTTGACCTCCGTCACGGTCAGACCGTGGACGCCGATGCCGGTCAGGGCGTCGCGAACCTCCTCCAATTTGAACGGCTTGATGATCGCCATCACGATTTTCATGGGCGGCGCCCCCTGATTGTTCGTTCATCCGGCCGCGCACCGGCCGAGACCCAGCGGCTCGCGAGGATCGGAATGACCCTGCGACCGAGCGCCCTCATTCAAGGACCATGCCAAGCGGAACCTTTTGCGGAGCCGCGTTTCTGCCCAAGGGGTAAGCGTCGGCCGCGCGCAAGACGGGCAGCACCGACGGACAAAATGATCATAAAATATGCAATAAGCTGACTTTAGCAGCAGATTTCTGCTTAATTTTGCTGCCAAGCTGCATCTGAGACTGGAACAGCTCGAAGATTGGCGTCCGAATGATCACCTAGTGACGGGCGCGGATCAGCCCTTCCTGGGCGACCGAGGCGATGAGCTCGCCGGCCTCGTTGTGCAGGGTTCCACGGGTGAAACCCCGGGCGCCCACGGCCGTCGGAGTATCCTGCGAATAGAGCAGCCACGTATCGGCCCGGAACGGTCGGTGGAACCACAAAGCGTGGTCGAGGCTCGCCGATTGAATGTCGGAATCGAACACGGTGCGCCCGTGCGGAATCAGGGCGGCATCGAGCAGCGTCATGTCCGAGGCGTAGGCCAGCACGGCCCGGTGGATCGCCGGATCCTCCGGCAGCGCCTTCGTTGTCCGCATCCAGACATGATAGCGGCCCGGCTTCGGCGTGCGGTCGCGGTACCTGTCCGTCTCGACCGGGCGCAGCTCGATCGGCCAAGCCTGGGTGAAGTAGGCGAGCATCGGCGGAGGAACGATGCTGCCCTCGCTCCGCGCGAGGGTGCGGGCGTCGCGGAGCGCCTCGGGTCCGGGAACGTCCGGACGCTCGGCGGCGTGATCGAAGCCGGCCTCCATCTCGTGGAACGAGACCGACATCGCGAAGATCGCGCGGCCCTTCTGGATCGCCTTGACCCGGCGTGTGGTGAAGCTGCCGCCGTCGCGGATGCGCTCCACCTCGTAGACGATCGGCACTGCGGGATCGCCGCCGAGCAGGAAATAGGCGTGCAACGAGTGGGGCGCGCGCGTGGAGACCACGGTTCGTGAGGCCGCCACCAGGCTCTGAGCCACCACCTGCCCGCCGAACACCCGCGGCCAGCCGATCGGCGGGCTGACACCGCGGAACAGGTCGGTCTCCAGTCGTTCCAGGTCGAGGATCGCGAGGAGGGTGTCGACGGGATCGGACATGGCGGATCTCAAGCGGTGGAACGACGCGCGGGGGATGGGCCGCGGCGCGGCTATCACTCGACGCGGGCGCACGGCAAGGGCATGAGACCGGAACGCCGCCAGGGAGAAGTCGCCGATGGGCGAGATGGATCGCCGTTCCGGAAGCCGCAGGTTGGTGGTCGCCGGTGCGGGCTTGCCGGGCCTGACGCTCGCGGTGGCCCTCAAGCAGGCGCATGGACCGGCCCTCGACCTCGCGGTCTGCGACCCCGGCCTTCCCGCCGGTGCGACGCGCCATCGCGGGCGGGCCTACGCGGTCGCGGCAGGCCCGCGGCGGATGCTGGAACGGCTCGGCCTCTGGGCGCGCATCGCCCCCGCGGCGGAGCCGATGCGCCGCCTCGTCATCACCGACAGCCGGGTCGGCGATCCGGTGCGACCGGTCTTCCTCACCTTCGGCGACGGCACCGACGCGGCCCCCATCGAGGGCGAACCCTTCGCCCATATGGTCGAGGCGGAGCCCATGGCGGCGGCCCTGCTCGATGCCGCCCGCGACGCCGGCGTGCGGCTCGTACCGAGGGGCCTGCGCGCGGCGGTGCCGGAAGCCGGGGGCATCCGCGCGATGTTCGGCGACGAGACGTCCGAGAAGGTATCGCTCGTGGTGGCCGCGGACGGGGCGCGCTCGGCCCTGCGCGAGGCGGCGCAGATCGGCTGGGTCGGCTGGTCCTACCCGCAATCCGGCATCGTCGCGACGGTTCGGCATAGCCGCGACCATGAGGGCCGTGCCTTCGAACATTTCCTGCCGAGCGGCCCTTTCGCGATCCTCCCGCTCCGGGCCGGGGGTGAGCTTGGCCATCGCTCCTCGATCGTCTGGACCGAGCGCAGCGCCGATGTGCCGGCCTTGTTGGGAGGGGATGCGGCTGAGACGCTCGGCGAGATCGAGCGGCGTTTCGGGGCGGAACTCGGCCGGATCGACCTGGAGCACGGCCCCTCGGCCCATCCGCTCGCCTTCGGCATCGCGCGCAGCTTCAGGGCGCAGCGCCTCGCCCTGCTGGGCGATGCCGCCCACGTCATCCATCCGGTGGCGGGACAGGGGCTCAATCTCGGGCTTGCCGGTGCGGCGGCGCTCGCCGAGGCGGTCACGGAGGCCCTGCGGCTCGGCCTCGATCCCGGCACGGACGATGTGCTGAAGACCTATGAGCGGGCGCGCCGCTTCGACACGGTGGCGATGGCCGCCGCGACGGATGGGCTCAATAGGCTGTTCTCGAACGACAGCATGACCCTGCGCCTCACCCGCGACTTGGGGCTCGGCCTGGTCGATCGGCTGCCGGGGTTGAAGACCTTCTTCATCGGCCAGGCCGCGGGCCGGCGGGCACAAGGCCCGCGCCTGCTCCGCGGCGAAGCGCTCTGAGGTCGGGCTCCCGAAGGAATCATCCCTCTGGCGGGGTGCCGGGGCGAGGCCCCGGCGTCTCTTCAGGGCCCCGCCCTGGACCCGCGAAAGGACTCGTCCTTTCGAAACCTGGACTTACGCCTTGGCCTTGTTGGCCTTCTCGCGCTCGATCCCTTCGAGGATCAGGCGGTGGGCCTCCTCCTTGTCGCCCCAGCGGACGACCTTGACCCACTTGCCGGGCTCCAGATCCTTGTAGTGCTCGAAGAAGTGCTGGATCTGATGCAGCGTGATGTCCGGCAGATCGGTGTAGTTCTCGATCCGGTCGTAGCGCTTGGTCAGGTGACGCGAGGGGACGGCGATGATCTTCTCGTCCTCACCGGCATTGTCCTCCATCACCAGCACGCCGACCGGGCGTACGCTGATGATCGCGCCCGGCGCGATGGCGCGCGTATTGGCCACCAGCACGTCGCAGGGATCGCCGTCACCGGACAGGGTGTGCGGGATGAAGCCGTAATTGCCCGGGTAATGCATCGCCGTATAGAGGAACCGGTCGACGACGAGGGCGCCGGCCTCCTTGTCCATCTCGTACTTGATCGGCTCACCGCCGATCGGCACCTCGACGATGACATTGACGTCGTGCGGCGGTGTCTTGCCGATCGAGATGGCGTTGATGTCCATGGCGTCCGCTTTCTTGAGTTTGGCCGCGCGAGACCGATCCTGTCGGGGCGCGGCACCCGGTCGCTGTCTTAGGGCGCGACGCGGCGAAAGAAAATCGGCCGTTCGGACAGGAAGCCGCGAGTGTTGCTGCCGCGCATGGACTTTCAGGTGAAAAGGTAGACGATCTTGGGCAGGCTGAAGCCCGAGACACGCTCGAATCCCTCCGGCCCCGGAACGCCCCCGAGTCCCTCGTAGAAGGCGCAGGCGCGGGCGTTGTCGGCAAGCGCCCAGACGCCGATGCGGCTCATCCCGCGGTCGATCAGATCGTTGCGCACCGCCCGGAACAGACGTGTGCCGAAGCCGAGCCCCTGAAACTCGGGGGCGATGTAGAGCTCATCGATCTCGCCCTCGGCCCGCATCGTCCGCTCGCGCGCGCGACCATAGGCGGCGTAGCCCGCGATCCGCTCCCCGAACTCGACCACCGCGAGCCCCCGCCCGCCCCCGATCATGCCCCGCCAAACAGCGCCCCCGCGCCGTGCCAGGAAGCGCTCCAGGGCCACGCCGGGAATCACGCCCTGATAGGCTTCCCGCCAGGACGCGTCGAACACGTCCGCGAGCCCCGCCGCATCCGCCATTCGGGCTCGACGGATGCTCACCGTGTTCGTCGCCATAGCCGGCTCCGCTGAGGGGATCGCCGGCCATGATGCCGGCAAAGGCCGCACTTCGGCAACGGCCAAACGGGTGCGGAAGCGACGCGCGTTGTCGCTCGAATCACCGGCTGTTAGAGGAGCGTTCCCTCCGGCCATTCCGGCGTCCTGTGTTCAACCGCCTCTTTTCCCCCGAGACGCGCCTCGCCCGACGCAGGGCGCGCCTCGCGAAGTTCGAGCAGCCGATCGCCGGGCCCGTCGCGCGCGCCCAAGCCTGGGCGAACATGCTGCTCGTGGATCACGGCGTGTTCCGGCTCGCGTATCTCAACCGCCATCGCATCGGCACCGGACTGGTCTGGCGTTCGGCCCAGCCGAGTCCGCATCAATTGGCGTGGTTCAAGCGCCAGGGCGTGCGCACCGTGGTCTCGCTCCGCGGCGGGCGCGAGCACGGGTCGTGGCCGCTGCAGCGGGAAGCCTGCGAGCGGCAGGGATTGCGCCTCGTGGAATTCGTGCTGCGCTCCCGCGAGGCCCCGTCGCGGGAGACGCTCCTGGCTGCCAAGGATTTCTTCGGCGGGATCGAGTACCCGGCGGTGATGCATTGCAAGTCCGGCGCGGACCGGGCCGGATTGGCCGCCACCCTGTTCCTGATCCTGCACGAGGGCCGGCCGGTGCGGGAAGCCCTGCGCCAGCTCTCGCCGCGCTACGGCCATTTCCGCTTCGCCAAGACCGGCATCCTCGACGCGTTCTTCGCGACCTATCTGCGCGAGGGCGAACCGCGCGGCCAGAGCTTCACGGAATGGGTCGAGACGAGCTACGACCCGGAGGCGCTGAAGCGGGATTTTCGGGCGGGCTTCTGGTCCGATCTCGCGGTCGATCGGCTGTTGCGGCGGGAGTGAGCAGGGACCCCGCCGCGTTTTCATACCGAGGGGCTCGCCCTTCGAGGAACCCTAACCGTCGCTTTTCGGATCGCTGCCGGAGCGTTCGGCCAGACGGGCGAGCGTCGTCAATTCGCGGAACCATGCCCGCACCGGCTTTGCCGGGGTACCGCCCCAGCGCGATCCGGGCGGAACGTCACGATTGACGTTGGACGAACCAGCAATCTGCGATCCCATCCCGATGCGCAGGTGTCCCACGACGCCGACCTGACCGCCCAGGACGACGTAGTCCTCCAGCGTGGTCGATCCGGAGATGCCGACGCCCGAGACGATGACGCAGTGGCGGCCGATCACCACGTTGTGGGCAATCTGCACGAGGTTGTCGATCTTGGTCCCCTCCCCGATCACCGTGTCGCGGGACGCGCCCCGGTCGATCGTGGTGTTGGCACCGATCTCGACATCGTCCTGAACGATGACGCGGCCGATCTGCGGAACCTTGAGATGGCCGCCGGGCCCCATGGCGAAGCCGAACCCGTCCTGCCCGAGACGGGCACCGGGATGAACGATCACGCGATTGCCGACCAGGGCATGGGTTAAGGTTGAGCCCGCGCCGATCGAGCAGTCGCGCCCGATCCGCACATTCGGTCCGATCACGGCATTCGGACCGATTACCGTACCGGAGCCGATCTCGGCACCCGGCCCGACCACGGCACCGGGATCGATCCGCACACCGTCCTCAAGCCGAGCCTGCGGATGAACGTGGGCGCCGGGGGAGACACCGCTCGCCGCGAACAGCGATCCCGGCCGCATCGCCTCGCCGTAGAGTCGCGCGAGCAATCCGGCATAGAAGCGGTAGGGGTCGCGCAGCACCAGGGCGACCGTCCCTTCCGGGACGCGGGCGGCAAAGCGCGGCGAGACGAGGCAGGCGAGTGCGCGGGTGGTGGAGAGCGCCTCGGCATAGCGGGCGTTGTCCATATAGGCGATTTCGGTCGGCCCCGCCGATTCGAGGGGGGCCGCGCCGGTGACGGGGCGGGCCGGATCGGCGCCCTCGGGCAGGGAAACGCCGCAAGCCTCGGCGACATCGCCGAGGCTCAGGCCAGTCTGCGGTGTGATGAAAACGGGATCGGACATGAGGCAACAACGCGCCGACCCGCGAAGGGTCGGCGCGTCATAGGGTCAGAAGCGCGAGCCGCCGGAGAAGCGGAAGGCCTGGAGCTGATCCTTGCCGACCCGGCCGAAGCCGTTGTTCACACCCTCGTCCTTGGTGAGGGCATAGGCGTAGTCGAAGCGGATCGGACCGAGCGGCGAGTTCCACAGGATCGAGGCACCGACCGAGGACCGGATCTTGGCGCTGTCGCGGACGTTCACGCATTCCGGCTCGACGGTGATCGCGCCGGCGCCGAAGCTGTTGTAGTTGCAGGTCGCGCCGCGGCCGTCAGGCGTACCGTTGATGAAACCGTCGCGGTTCACGTCGAAGTTGCGACGCCCCGAATAGCCGAACAGCGTACCGGCATCGGCGAACACGGCGCCCTTCAGACCGAGATCCTTCGGGATGCCCGGGATCGGGAACTGAACTTCGAGCGTACCGCCGATATAGGTCGTGCCGCCGATGGCGTTGGAGCGGGCATCGGCGATGCCGACGTCGCGCGGGCCGAGACCGTTCGGGGCGAAGCCGCGGACCAGCGATGGGCCGAGGAAGAACTGGTCGGTGATGCGCAGCGGGTTGCCGTCGAGCGCCGAGATGTGACCGCCCTGGAGGCGGACGAACCCGATCACGTCCTCGAAGAACAATTCCTTGTAGTAGCGGGCATCGCCCGTCACGCGGAAGAACTTGGAGTCGCCGCCGAGACCGGCAACGTCGGGCTTCACTTCACCGTAGAAGCCGTTGGTCGGGCGCTGCAGATTGTCGAGGGTCGAGTAGGCCAGGGTCACACCCGCGAGCGAGGTGAGGGTCGAGCCCGTCGAGCCCTTGAGCGCGATCGACGCTTCGCCGTCATAGGCGCAGTTCGGATAGAGCGCCAACTGACCCGGCTGCGTGATCGGCTTGCCGTCCTGACCGAGCGTATAGCCGGGGATCGGTGCCGAGCAGTCGTTGTACGGCCGCTTGATGTTGTTCGGGATCGTCAGCTCGGTGTTGTACAGCGAGTAGCGGAACGTGACGCCGAAATCCTCGGTGATCGGCAGGCCGACGCGGAGCTGGCCGCCATAGACGGTCGTCTCGTAACGCGAGTAGCGGGTCAGATCCGAGTACTTGTAGAAGGCGTCGAAGCCGGCCGCCATGCGGTAGCCGAGGAAGTACGGCTCGGTGAACGAGAAGTCGAAGCCCTTGGCGTACTGGCCACCCTGGGCGGCGACGCGCACGTACTGGCCGCGGCCGAGGAAGTTGGACTCGGAGACCGAGACTTCGCCGATGATGCCGTCCTGGGTGGAGTAGCCGCCCGCCACCGAGAACGAGCCCGTGGGCTGATCCTCAACGTCGATGTTCACGACCACGCGGTCCGGCGACGAGCCGGGCTCGTTGGAGAAGCGCACCTTCTTGAAGAAGCCGAGACCGTTGAGGCGGCGCTCGGCGCGGTCCACCAGCACGCGGTTGTAGGCGTCGCCCTCGGTGAGGTCGAGCTCGCGGCGGATGACGTAGTCGCGGGTGCGGGTGTTGCCGCGGATGTTGATGCGCTCGACGTAGACGCGGGGGCCGTCCTCGACCACGAAACCGAGGGAGACCTGGCGGGAGGCGCGGTCGCGCTGACCGGTCGGGCGGACCTGGGCGAAGGGATGGCCCTGGCGATTGACCTCGTTGGTCACGCCGACGAGGGACTTCTCCACATCCTCGGCGTTGTACACGTCGCCGACGCGGGCGCGGATCTGGCCGTCGAGGGCCTCGCGATCGACACCGGGAATGCGCGGATCCACCGCCACGGCGCCGACGGTGTATTGCTCACCCTCGTCCACCGTGATGGTGACGACCCAGCCGGTGTTGTCGTCACCGCTCTCGACGTAGCGGGCATCGGCGTTGACGACGCGGAAATCGGCGTAGCCGTTCTTGAGGTAGTAGCGGCGTACGAGGTCCACATCCGCCGCGATGCGATCAGGATCGTAGACGTCGGACGTCTTGATGAAGGAGAGGAAGTTCATCTCCGTCGAGGTCATCAGACCGCGCAGGGTCGATTCCGAGTAGGCGCGGTTGCCGACGAAGTTGATGGCGCGAATGCCGGTCTTGTCACCCTCGTCGATGGTGAAGACCACGTCGGAGCGGCCGTTCGGCAGGTCGACGAGACGGTAGCTGACCTTGGCGGTGCCGCGGCCGGAGCGCTTGTAGACGTCGCGGATGCGCTCGACGTCCGCAGCGATCACCGCCTGGCTCAGAGCGCCGCGCTCCTTCGACTCGACGATGCCTTCGAGCGTCGCCTTCTCGACCTTCTTGTTGCCCTCGAAGAAGACGCGGCCGACCACGCTGTTCTCGCGCACGCGCACCACGGTGGTGCCGCCGCGCGCCGAAACCTGCACGTCGGAGAAGAGGCCGGTGGAGAGGAGATTGCGGCGCGCTTCTTCGGGCGAGCCGGAGGCGGTGCCAGTGACGTAGGAGCGGATTGTGCCCGCATCGACGCGCTTGTTGCCTTCAACGACGATCTGCTGGGCCTGCGCGACCTCGCCGCCGAGGATCACGCCGGCGGCGGTCGCGACCAGAACGATGGCCCGCTCCGCCGACTTACGCCGGCGCTTACCCGTCATCGACATCATGTAATCGCCCGTCTCTTTTTATCTCAGCACGGGTTCGCACCCGCAGGCAGCCGTCCTTGTGAGACGGACCGCCCTCTGGTCCCAGCCACGCTTGTATCGGGATTCCCCTGCGACGCAACGCGGGGGAGGTTCGTCGTTAAGGGATTTTGGGGGGTCGTGGCCTTCGCGCCACTTAACGGCGCAGCGCTTGCCCACAGGATCGCAAATTAAGGTGAATGAGGCGTAAATGCGGCCCACAGAAGGGTTTTTCGGAACGGGACTCGACCGTCCTTAGGCCTCGTTAACCATGTCTTCGAATCGAAATCATGGCCCTCATCCACGCAAAAGGCCCGGCCGAAGGGCCGGGCCTCGAGGCACGTCAGGCTAACCGTTTTCAGGTCCCTCGGCTCAACGAAGCACCGAGATTGAGGATATCGTTCCAGGCCGCGAACAACATCAGCATCAGCACGAAGGCCAGGCCGATACGGAACCCGATCTCCTGCGCCCGTTCGCTCAAGGGCCGCCCGCGGATCACCTCGAAGGCGTAGAACAGCAGGTGCCCCCCATCGAGAAGCGGGATCGGGAAGAGGTTGAGCAAACCGATCGAGACCGACAGGAGCGCGATGAGCCCGATCAGTCCGCCGACACCGCCGACGCGGGCGACCTCGCCGGAGACCCGGGCGATGCCGATCGGCCCCGAGAGCTGGTCGGCGGATTCGCGGCCCGTGACCAGTTTGCCGATGTAGTCGAAGGTGCGCTCGACCACGAAATAGGTCTCGTGGACACCGAGCTTGAGCGACTCGTAGGGACCGTAATGCACGAGCTTGGCCGCGTCGGCACGCGGACCGTTGATGCCGAGCCGTCCGAAGCGATGGCGGCCGAACGGGGTGCGATCCTCGATGCGGTCGGGCACCGCGGTCAACGTCTTCGCCTCGCCGCCGCGATCGACGACGATCGAGAGGGAGGAGCCGGCCGCCCCCGAGACCACGCGCTGCATCTCGCCGAAGGTCGCGATGGCCTGCCCGTCGATCGAGCGGATCACGTCGCCGGACTGGAATCCCGCGCGCTCGGCGGCGCTGCCGGGCTGCACCGCCTCGACGCGGGCGGGGGTTTCGTAGCGGCCGCTGACATAGATCGCGCCGGCGAACACCGCGATGGCCAGGATGAAGTTGGCGATCGGGCCCGCGGCCACGATGGCCGCGCGCTTGGCCACCGGCTGGGCCGGGAAGCTGATCGCCCGCTCCTGCGGGTTCATCCGGGCGACCGCCTCGGGATCGGGAACGCTGGCGCCGTTGGCATCGCCGACGAACTTCACGTAGCCGCCGAGCGGGATCGCGCAGAGCTTCCAGCGCGTGCCGCGGCGGTCGTTGAACCCGATGAGTTCCGGACCGAAGCCGATCGAGAAGGCGTTGACGCCGACGCCGCACCACCGACCGACGAGGAAGTGCCCCATCTCGTGGACGAAGACCACGATGGTCAGCACGAACAGGAACGGGATCACCGCGCCGAAGAAACCGGCCGCGTTACCGCCCATGCTGCTGAGGAAATCCATTCCGGCACCTTTCTGGCCGCGATCGACTCACCTTCGCCCTGACAGGGCGACCCCACGAGCCGCAAGCCGCGGATCGTCGCATGCCGCGGGCCCCGGCGCGAGACTTTTCGACAAATCCGATTCGTGTCGGTCCAGCCGGTCCCCGGCAAGCCCGTGCCAGGGTTAATGCCGAGGATCAGCCCACTGCCCGGGCGGCCGGTACGGCCTCGAGGCTCCAGGCCCGCACCTCGGCGTCGATGGCGAGGGCTTCCTCCACATCTTCGGGCGCGCGAATATGGACCGTCGCGAACCGCTCGCAGGCCCGCTCGACGAGGTCGGCGATGCCGTAGAACGGGATGGCGCCGCGGATGAAGGCCGCCACCGCGATCTCGTTGGCGGCGTTCATCACCGTCGGGGCCGCCCCGCCCTCCCGGAGCGCCGCGCGGGCGACGCGCAGGCACGGGAAGCGCGCCTCGTCGGCCGGCTCGAAGGTGAGGCTTCCGGTGGCGGCCAGATCGAGCGGGCGGCCGCGGGCGATCTCCAGCCGATCGCCCAGACCGAGGCAATGGGCGATCGGCACCCGCATGTCCGGCATGGCGAGGCCGGCGGTCACCGCCCCGTCGCGCCACGCGATCAGCCCGTGCACGATCGATTGCGGATGGACGATCACGTCGAGTCTCTCCGCCTCGATGGCGAAGAGATGATGGGCCTCGATCAGTTCCAGCCCCTTGTTCATCAGGGAGGCGGAATCGATGTTGATCTTCATTCCCATCGACCAAGTCGGATGGGCGGCGGCCTCGGCCGGGCTCGCGGCGGCGATGCGCTCCCGCGCCCAGGTGCGGAACGGACCGCCCGACGCCGTCAGCGTCATCTTGGCGATGTCGGAGACACGCCCGTCGCCCATGGCCTGAGCCAACGCGTTGTGCTCGGAATCGACCGGCAGGATCTTGGCACCGTAGCGGGCGGCATCGCGCATAAAGGCGTCGCCGGCGCAGACGAGGCTCTCCTTGTTGGCGAGCGCGATGGTGCGGCCGAGACGGAGCGCCGCATGGGTGGGCTTGAGGCCCGCCGCCCCGCTCACCGCGGCGACGACGATGTCGGCCTCGCGGGCCACCGCCTCCAGGACAGCGCCCTCCCCCGCCCCGTTGGGAATGCCGGAGCCGGACAGAGCTTCGGCCAGAGCCGGCCCGGCGCTCGCGTCGGCGAGCGCGGCGAAGTCCGGCCGCATTTCCAGGGCGAGCTTGGCGAGGGCCGCCGCATCCTTACCGCCGACCAGCGCACCGACACGGAAGCGGCCGGCATGCTGGGCGAGCAGGTCGGTGGTCGAGCGACCGATCGATCCGGTGGCGCCGAGGACGGTGACGGTGAGGCTCACGACGAAAGTTCCTTACAGGCGTCCGGCAATCAGGCGGTGAGCCGCAGCAGAGCGAGACAGAAGCCGGCCAGCAGCGCGACGGCGAAGAAGCCGTCGAGCCGGTCCATGACGCCGCCATGACCGGGGATCGAGCGGCCGGAATCCTTCACGCCGTAGCGGCGCTTCAGAGAGGATTCGACGAGATCGCCGCCCTGCGACAGGATCGAGGCGATGCCGCTGAACAGGGCGACTACCGGCAGCGAGACGGCGGGCAAGGCGTCCCAGCCGTGATGTCGGGCGGCATAGGCGGTCAGGGTACCGGCGACGATGCCGGCGGTCAGGCCGCCGAGCGCTCCCGACCACGTCTTGTTCGGGCTGACCCGCGGCATCAGCTTGGGGCCGCCGACGAGGCGGCCGGTGATGTAGGCGAGGATGTCGGTGGACCAGACCACGGCGAACATCCAGGCCGGTCCGACGAGGCCGATGGCGGGGTCGATCCGCAGCAGCGTCGGCACGAGCGCAACCACGGCGCCCCCGAGGAGGCCGCACACCGCCTTGCGACGGGTGATCCCGCGACCGAGGGCGACCAGACCGGCGATACCGACGAGCAGCACGAGGAGGAAGACATAGGCCGGCGCATCGAGAAGTGCGGCGGCGGCCAACGCCGCGAGCGTGACGCCGGTGACGCCGAGGAGCGGCACCAGCGGCTCCGAGCGCGTCATGGCGAGCCATTCGGCGGCGCCGACGATGCCGGCGATCAGCCAGACCAGGGCGAAGGCCCAGCCGCCGATCACCAGCGTGCCGATCACCGCCGTGCCGAGGACCAGAGCGGAGACCGTACGCAGCCGGAACTCGCGGGTGGCGAAGGGCGAGCGCGCCGGGCGGGCGAGGTCGGGAGCGCTCATGAGCCGGCTCCAGGACCGAGGCCACCGAAGCGACGGTCGCGGCGATGATATTCGGCGAGCGCCGCCTCGAAGGCATCGTGGTCGAAATCCGGCCAGAAGCCCGGCTCGATCACGTATTCGGCATAGGCCGTCTGCCATGTCAGGAAGTTCGACAGGCGCTGCTCACCGGACGTGCGGATCACGAGATCGGGATCGGGGATCCCGGCGGTGTCGAGGGCCTCCGTGATCGTCGGGAGGTCGATCTCCTCCGGCCGCAACCGGCCCTCCGCGACCGCATCGGCGATCCTGCGAATCGCACGAAGGATCTCCTGGCGACCGCCGTAATTGAAGGCGACGACGAGCGTCAGGCCGGTGTTGCCACGGGTGCGCGCCTCGGCCTCGTCGAGCAGGGCCGCGATGTCGTGGGAGAGATCGTCGCGGGCCCCGATCACCTTCACGCGCACATTGGCGGCGTGGAGATCGGCCAGATCGCCGCGCACGAACAGGCGCAGCAGGCCCATCAGCTCGGTGACCTCAGCGGGCGGGCGCCGCCAATTCTCGGAGGAAAAGCTGTAGACGGTGAGGTACTGGATGCCCAGGCTGATCGCCGAACGGACCGCGCGGCGCACCGCCTCGACGCCGCGGCGATGCCCCTCGAAGCGGGGCAGCCCCTTGCGGGCGGCCCAGCGCCCGTTGCCGTCCATGATGATGGCGACGTGACGGGGCGCAGGAGGCGATGCGGAACGCGCCGTCCCGGCGGGGGCGGCGTCCGCGGCCTCCCCGATCTGCCGCGCGCCTTCCGAGCGAACCACTCGTCTCTCCCCCGTCCAGCCGGGGCTCCGCCCCGGCACATCTCCGAAGGATTTGCCCTTCGGGAACCCCGTCCCAGCGATCGAACAGGTTCTCAGACCTGCATGATTTCCTTTTCCTTGGACGCCAGCACCTGATCCACCTCGGCGATGGCGTCGTCGGTGGCCTTCTGCACATCGCCGGCCTGACGCTTCTCGTCGTCCTGGCTGATGGCCCCGTCCTTCTCGAGCTTCTTGAGGATGTCGAGACCGTCACGGCGCACGTGGCGCACGGCGACCCGAGCCTCCTCGGCGTATTTATGAGCGACCTTGACCATCTCCTTGCGGCGCTGCTCGTTCATCTCCGGCACGCGCAGGCGGATGGTCTGACCCTCCGTCATCGGGTTGAGTCCGAGATCGGACTCGCGGATCGCCTTCTCGACGGCGGTGACCATCGAGCGGTCCCAGACCGAGATCGACAGCAGCCGCGGTTCGGGCACGCTCACGGTCGCGACCTGCGCCATCGGCATCGACGCACCGTAGGCCTCGACATTGATCGGTTCGACGAGGCTCGGCGTCGCGCGCCCCGTGCGCAGCGAGCCGAGATCCTTGCTGAGCGAGGAGACGGCGCCCTGCATGCGGCGCTTGATGTCGCCGAGATCGAAATCCGGTGTGGCCATAGGTGCAAAAATCCCGACGCGTTCGGGTGGCAGATCGGCACGAGGGCGCGGGGCCCCCGTCGCGGTGGCGCTACATGAACGAAAAATCCTGGGGCCGCAAATAGAGGCCGCGTGCGTTCCGCCTACGGCACCACGCGGGTCGAGACCGATCGACCGGTGAGAATCGCCGTGACCGAACTCGGGGCATGGACCGAGCCGACGACGATGGTCAGGCGGCTCTCGCGGGCGAGCGCGAAAGCGGCGGTGTCCATCACCTTGAGATCGCGGGCGATGGCCTCGTCATGGGTGATGCTGTCGTAGCGGATCGCCTCCGGATCGCGCTTCGGATCGGCCGAGTAGACCCCGTCGACCTGCGTCGCCTTGAGAACGGCGTCGCAGCGCAATTCCGCCGCGCGCAGCACCGCGGCGGTGTCGGTGGTGAAGTAGGGATTCCCCGTACCGCCCGCGAGAACCACCACCTGCCCCTTGTCGAGGTGATGCAGGGCCGGCTGGCGGGCATAGGTTTCGCAGATCGTCGGCATGGACACCGCCGACATGGTCCTGGCCTGCACGCCCGCGGCGTTGAGCGCCGTCTCGATCGCGAGGGAATTCATCACCGTCGCCATCATGCCGAGCGAATCGCCGGTCGCCCGGTCGATCCAGCCGGCCTGCGAGATGCGTGCCCCACGGATCAGATTGCCGCCGCCGACGACGATCGCGATCTCGATTCCGTGGGCGATGGCCTCGCGGATATCTTCGGCAAGCGCGGCCAGCATCGGTGGATGCAACCAGTAGCCGTCGGGGGCGGCCAGCGCCTCACCCGACAATTTGACGAGGACACGGCGGTAGGGCGTCGTCTCCGGCATCGGATCCTCGCTCGGCTCGGGGGTGCGGCGCCGGCTTCTAGCAAGACGGGGGGCCAAACGTCGAGGGGCGGCGGCATCGCTGCCACCGCCCCCTGTTCCGTCCGTCGTGTCTCTGCCGCGCTCAGCGCGACATGCTGGCCACTTCCGCGGCGAAGTCCGGGGCCTCTTCCTTCTCGATGCCCTCGCCGAGAGCGTAGCGGACGAAGCTCTTGATCGTCACCTCGCCACCGGCCTTGCCGGCGGCTTCCTTCAGCACCTGGCTGATGGTCTTGGAGCCGTCATGGACGAAGGGCTGCTCCAGGAGGGTGACCTCCTTGTAGTAGCTCTTCAGACCGCTCTCGACGATCTTGGCCATCACGTGGTCCGGCTTGCCGGCGTTCTTCTCGCGCAGGATGTTGCTCTCGCGCTCCACCACGGCCTGATCGATGCCCGAGGCATCGAGCGCCACCGGGTTGGTCGCGGCGATGTGCATGGCGATCTGGCGGCCGAGGGTGGAGAGGGTCTCCACGTCGCCCTCGGACTCGAGCGCGACGAGCACGCCGATCTTGCCGAGGCCTTCGCTGATCTGACCGTGGACGTAGGAGGCGATCACGCCCTTGCTCACCTCGAGCTTGGCGACGCGGCGCAGCGTCATGTTCTCGCCGATGGTGGCGATGAGGTTCGAGAGCGTGTCCTTCACGGTCGCGGACGAGCCGGGGAAGGTCGCAGCCTCCAGGCCCTCCAGGGTGCCGTCGGTGTTAAGGGCGAGCTTGGCGGCTTCGCGGGCGAAGGACTGGAAGCCATCGTTGCGGGCGACGAAGTCGGTCTCGGAATTCACCTCGACGATCGCGGCATGGCGGCCGGCGGACTCGACGGCGACGAGGCCTTCGGCGGCGACACGGCCGGCCTTCTTGGCGGCCTTGGCAAGACCCTTCTTGCGCAGCCAGTCGACCGCAGCCTCAAGGTCGCCGTTCGTCTCGTTGAGCGCGCCCTTGCAATCCATCATGCCGGCGCCGGTCTTTTCGCGAAGCTCCTTCACGAGAGCGGCGGTGATGTTGGCCATGGCGATCCTCTTGAGGCTGAAGTGCAGGTCTTGAAGTGAGCGAGCCCGGCGCTCGTTGAAAGCACCGGGCTTTGCAGGACGATGACGATCGCGCCGCCGGGACAGAACCCGGCGGCCGAGCGATGGGGCTTACGCCGCAGCGGCGTCGACGAAGGCGCGGGACTGCTCGATCCAGCCATCGCGGGCGATGCGGCCGTTGAGCTTCAGGTCCGCGTCGAGCTTGGACACGTCCTCGGGCTGCATGGCGGCGATCTGCCAGTAATGCCACACGCCGGCATCGTTGAGCTTCTGCACCAGCTGCGGGCCGACGCCGCTGAGCTTGGTGAGGTCGTCCGGCGCGCCGCGGGGGGCGGCGAGCTGCTCGAAATGCTCGGTCGACTCGGCCAGCGCCGCCACGTCCGCCGGGGCGATCGCGTCGGACGCCACGGAAGCGGCGACGTCGTCGTTGGCCGGGAGCTCCTCAGCGGTCGGCTCCTCGGAGGCGCCGGCATCGATGCCGAGCGCGCCCTGGCCGCGGCCGATGCCCTCGATCGCCGCACGGGCGATCAGGTCACAGTAGAGCGCGATGGCGCGGCCGGCATCGTCGTTGGCCGGGACGATATAGGAGATGCCGTCCGGGTTGCAGTTCGTGTCGACGATGGCGGCGACCGGGATGCCGAGGCGCTGGGCCTCCTTGATGGCGAGCTGCTCCTTGTTGGTGTCGATCACGAACAGGAGGTCGGGCACGCCGCCCATATCCTTGATGCCGCCCAGCGCCTTCTCGAGCTTATCCTTCTCACGGGTCAGCATGAGGCGCTCCTTCTTGGTGAGGCCGACGGCCCCGCCCTCGAGCGTCTCATCGACCTTGCGCAGGCGCTGGATCGAGCCGGAGATGGTCTTCCAGTTGGTCAGCATGCCGCCGAGCCAACGGGAATTGACGTAGTACTGGGCCGAGCGCTTGGCGGCTTCGGCGATGGAATCGGCCGCCTGGCGCTTGGTGCCGACGAACAGCACGCGACCGCCGCGGGCGACGGTGTCGCTCACCGCCTGGAGGGCGGCGTGGAGCGCCGGCACCGTCTGGGCGAGGTCGATGATGTGGATGTTGTTGCGGGTGCCGAAGATGTAGGGCTGCATCTTCGGGTTCCAGCGGTGCGACTGGTGTCCGAAATGGGCGCCGGCCTCGAGGAGCTGACGCATAGAGAAATCGACGGCCATGATCTTTGTACTCTCCGGTTATACCGCCGCGGAGGGTGCAGCCGGCTCGTGACCGGCCACCGGAAACGCCTCATTCAGGCATGAGGCCGACTCCGCGTGTGGAATGGGCGGGGGCGTTACCAGAGGTGGGCGGGAAGCGCAAGGCGGGGCGGAAGCTCCGACCGCTCCCTTGATCGGGCCGGCGGGCGTTCGGACGGCGTACGCGGCACCGATGGCCTGGAGACGATCCGCCGATCAGGCCGTGCAGATTCCGGCGACGGCGAGCTTCTGGAAGAGGTGGGGCCGGACCACGCAGGTGGACGGGTATCTCCCAATTTTGGCACGAAACTCGGGACGCTCGAAAGCGACTCGGAAGGCCGCATTGGTCTCCCTCACTGGACTCAACAACCGTCTGCTCGCTGCAGGCGACAGGCTGGTGGCCGGACTCGGCCAAACGAGCGCGCGATGGCAGGTGCTCGGCACGATCGTGGACGCCCAGCATCCCCAGCCCGTCGCCTGGCTCGCCCGCGGCATGGGAGCGAACCGCCAGAACGTGCAGCGCATCGTCCATGATCTGGAGCGGGACGGGCATGTGCGGTTCCAGCCCAACCCCCACCATCGGCAGGCGCATCTCGTGGTTCTGACGGAGCAGGGGCAGCAGGCTTACGACGATGCGATGCGTCTACGGGCGCCGTGGGTGAACGCGCTGTCGGACGGACTGAATCCGGACGACATCCAAGCGACGCGCAAGCTGCTCACCCTGCTGCGCGAGCGGCTCGAACGCGCCGACAGGGTCTATACGGGCGGAGATGCGACCTTTTGAGGTGACAGCCGTCTCCACGCATCCTGGAATCGCCGCCCCTGGGGACGGGGGCGACATCCATGGCGCTCAGGCGGCGGAGGCCACCGCCGGCGAGATCTTCTTGCGGGCGCGCTTGTCTTCGGTGGTGCCGACGAAGGCCTGCGCCTCCTCCTTGCGCTCGAAGACGTGAGGGGCGACGCCGCGCTTGGTCAGGGCTTCCTCCATCTTGAGACGCAGGAAGGCGCTGGTCGCGTAGCGGGTGGTCGTCGCGTAGTAGTTCGCCTGGAGATACTGCACCATCCCGGCGTAATCGTCGTAGAGGTTCTCGTTGAGGCGGAACCCGTCGTGGTTGATCACTGCATTGACCCGCTGCCCGGCCTTGCGGCAGGCCTCGACGATGGTCATGCGCAACTCGTCCATGTCGCTCTTCACCCGGCAATACCAGCCTTCCAAGTTGATGAAGAGAATGTTGCGCTCGCCGTCGTAGCTGACGCGGGACTTCAGATCGAGGTTGAGCAGATCGGAGATCAGCTCCATCGGCTCCTCGCGGAAGATGCGGGCGTCCATCGGCACGGGATTCCGTACTACCGGCGCGAAATCCATATGGGCGAGGATGTCGCGCTCGATGTCGATGCCGGGCGCCACCTCGATCAGCTCCAACCCCTCCCGGGTCAGCTGGAACACGCAGCGCTCGGTCACGTAGATGACGGGCTGCGAGCGCTCGACCGCGTAGGGTCCCGAGAAGGTGTTCTGCTGGACCGCGGTGACGAATTTGCGGGCCTTGCCCTCCTTGATGATCTTCACGACGCCGTCCTGCACGGCGATCTCCAGGCCGCCCGCGGTGAAGGTCCCGGCGAAGACGACGGAGCGGGCATTCTGCGAGATGTTGATGAAGCCGCCGCAGCCGTTGAGCTTGCCGCCGAACTTCGAGGTGTTGACGTTGCCGGCCTCGTCGCACTCGGCCATGCCGAGGCAGGTCATGTCGAGGCCGCCGCCGTCGTAGAAATCGAACATCTGGTTCTGGTCGATGATGCAATCGGCGTTGGTCGCCGCGCCGAAGCTCGATCCCGAGGCCAGCACGCCGCCGACGGCGCCCGCTTCCGTCGTCAGGGTGATGTAGGGGGTGATCTTCTCCTCGTTCGCGACGGAGGAAATGCCCTCCGGCGCGCCGACGCCGAGATTGACCACGCCGTTGGGCGGCAGCTCGAACGCGGCACGGCGGGCGATGATCTTGCGCTCGTTGAGCGCCATCCGCTTGATGCCGGTGACGGGCACGCGGATCTCGCCCGCGAGCGCGGCGTCGTACACGACGCCGTAATTCATGCGGTGCATCTCGGGCTCGGCGACCACGACGCAATCGACGAGGATGCCGGGGACGCGGACGTCCTTGGGCAGCAGGTAGCCGTCATCGACGATGCGCTCGACCTGGGCGATGACGATGCCGCCGTTGTTGCGGGCCGCCATCGCCTGGGCGAGACAGTCGAGCGTGAGCGCTTCCTTCTCGAAGGAAAGGTTGCCCGACGGGTCGGCGGAGGTGGCGCGGATGAAGGCCACGTCGATCTTGGTCGCGGTGTAGAACAGCCATTCCTCGCCATCGACCTCGACGAGCTTGACGATATCCTCGGTGGTCAGATCGTTGACCTTGGCGCCGCCGTGGCGCGGATCGACATAGGTCTTGAGGCCGACCTTCGAGAACAGACCGGGCTGGCCCGCGGCGCAGGCGCGGTAGAGCTGCGAGATGACGCCTTGCGGCAGGTTGTAGCCGCGGATCAAGTTGTTCTGCGCGGCCTGGGCGACCTTGGGCATGCGCCCGAAATTGGCGGCGATGACGCGCGACAGGAGCCCGTCATGGTGCAGGCGCCCGGTGCCGAGTCCCTTCGAATCGCCCGCCCCCGCGGTCATGATCAGGGTCAGTCCCCGCGGCGAGCCGGTTTCGACGAAACGCTTTTCCAGGGCGGCGTGCAACGCCTCCGGGATGCAGCTCTGGACGAAGCCCGTGGTGGTCACGACGTCGTTCTCGCGGATCAGCGCGATCGCCTCCTCCGCCGTGATGACCTTGTTCTTCTTCATGGAAACCGCATTCCTCCGCGTCTTCCGGCCCGGCGGGTGGTTCTCCACCTCTCGCCGTTCCACCCGAAACGATGCAGGCCGACCCCGCGACCCGGAAGCTTCCGGCCCGCGCGATCGGCTGGATTTTGAATGCATTCGCTGTTGCGGCGCATCGAAGAACTTCGGCGCTGCAAGAAAATGCACTGCTTGCTCAGGACAATACCGCAAAACTCTGATGGCGCACGCCTGAAAAACTCTTCTGCCACCGATCAGAAAAATTGCGGAAGCTCGGGATGCGGTGGGAAGTCGGCTTTTGTCGTGTCGGGTCTCGATCGGATGCGGCGGCCAATGCCGACAGGCTGGTGTGATGAATGCCAGATTCGTGGGACGGGCACCCCTTCCCCGGTCTTGTCGCTCCGGCAGGGCGGGATTACGAGGGCCGCGGGTTCCAAGCCGACACCTCCAAGCCGACACCTGGACCCCGGCACGCAGATTCAGATTTTTCGGAGCATTCCCATGGGCTTTCTCGCCGACGCCCTCTCGCGCGTCAAACCCTCCGCGACCATCGCGATGACGCAGAAGGCCCGCGAGCTGAAAGCCAAGGGCGTCGACGTGATCAGCCTGTCCGTCGGCGAGCCGGATTTCGACACGCCCTACCACATCAAGGAAGCGGCGATCGAGGCGATCCGCCGGGGTGAGACCAAGTACCCGCCCGTCTCCGGCATCGTGCCGCTGCGCGAGGCGATCGTGACGAAGTTCAAGCGCGAGAACGGGCTCGACTACAAGGCCTCGCAGACCATCGTCGGCACCGGCGGCAAGCACGTCATCTACAACGCCCTGCTCGCCACCCTGAATCCCGGCGACGAGGTGGTGATCCCCCGCCCCTACTGGGTGTCCTACCCGGAGATGGTGGTCCTGTGCGGCGGCACCCCGGTCTTCGTCGAGACCGACATGGCCCACGACTTCAAGCTCCAGCCCGAGGATCTCGAGCGGGCGATCACCCCGAAGACCAAGTGGATCATCCTCAACTCGCCCTCGAACCCCTCGGGCGCGGCCTATAGCCGTGACGAGTTGAAGAAGGTCACCGACGTGCTGATGCGGCACCCGCATGTCTGGGTGCTGACCGACGACATGTACGAGCACCTGACCTACGGCGATTTCGAATTCGTCACCCCGGCCCAGGTCGAGCCCGGCCTGTACGAGCGCACGCTCACCATGAACGGTGTCTCGAAGGCCTATGCCATGACCGGCTGGCGGATCGGCTACGCCGCGGGCCCGGAGCAGCTGATCAAGGCGATGGATTTCGTCCAGGGCCAGCAGACCTCGGGCGCCTCCTCGATCTCGCAATGGGCGGCGGTGGCCGCGCTCGACGGCACTCAGGAGCACCTCGCCCGCTTCAAGGCGGCATTCCAGGAGCGACGCGATCTCGTCGTCTCGATGCTGAACCAGACGAGCGGCCTAAAATGCCCGACCCCGGAGGGCGCCTTCTACGTCTACCCGTCCTGCGCCGAGCTGATCGGCCGCAAGACCGAGACCGGCAAGACCATCGAGACCGACGAGGACTTCGTGACCGAACTGCTTCAGGCGGAAGGGGTCGCGGCGGTCCACGGTTCGGCCTTCGGCCTCGGCCCCAACCTGCGCATCTCCTACGCCACCTCCAACAAGGCTTTGGAAGAGGCCTGCCGGCGCATCCAGCGCTTCTGCGGCTCGCTCCGGTAAGTCGCTTCGTCGCGGGCGCGAGAAGCGCCCGCGACACGCATGATCGAAGCCGGCTAACCGGCTTGTACCCACCGATTCCCTCATCCTGAGATCCCACGGCAGCGGCCTCGAAGGAGGGCTCCAGGGACCACAACGGCGACTGAAGGCCTCCTTCGAGGCTTCGCTTCGCTCCGCGCCCCAGGATGAGGGTGAGAGCGGGAGCAACGACCGAAGGGCCGCGCTCGCAACAGGCCTACGGCTCATCCTGTGCTGTGTTCCCTATCCGGCGATGGGCGAAACGTCGCCGCGCGGGCGGTTGCCCACGGCGGCGCGGCCCTCTACATCGGCCGTCCCCGCGGCCGATGCGCCCGATGGTTTCGCGAGCCCTCTCGGGCCGGCGTGGCAGCGGGGCCGGCAGTGACGGGGTGGGGCGGACCAGTTCTCTGCACCAAACCTGTGAGGCTTAGTGGGCCGAGCGGCTGCAGGCGTGTTGGAAGCGCGGGGAACAGGAACCGCGACTCCGGCGCATGGCCCACCCAATACCCTCGCGCCTGAGCCTATCGAGAAAGTGTTCGGCGCGTCGGGCAAGAATTACGCGGATTCCAAATTTGCGAAACGAAGTGCTGACGCATTTCGCGCATCCTGCAGCCTTCGATCGCAGGAAAGCCGACCCCATGTCTCGCACCGGTGAGCGCAGCGCGGCCCGTCATTATTTGCCCGAGGCGAAGCTGGAAGATCTCGCGATCCAGCTCAAGCGGCTCGCCAACCATCGCGGCCTCGTCCGCAAGGAAATCACCAGCCCGATGCTGCAGCGTCTTCTGCCCGCGCCGCTGCGCGGCGAGGCCCATGTCTACGACAGCGAACTGCGCCGCAAGCTGATGGATGCCAATCTGGATGCGGAGCGCGTGGCCTACCTGCTCTCGCATACCCAGCACGAGATCGGCATCGCCCATGCCCGGCTGTCGGGCTGACCCGAGCGGCCCACGCATCGTCCGAAGTTTCCGCCGGGAGCCGAAGCGTCAGGGCGCCTGAGCCGGGAACGGGGCGAGCCGCACCGTCTCGACCTCGACCGGCCGACCGCGCGCGGTCGCGACCTCGATCCGCAGGCGCAGGGGCAGCCAGCGGGGGCCGTCCTGCGCCGTCTGCGGCGCTCCGCCGACGCCGTTCTCCGGAGCGGGCGGGCTCGGCAGCGGCAGGTCGAGACTCTGCAGGCCGATGCGCCAGCGGCGTCCGTCGGTGACGCCCTCACGACCGCCGGCGGCGACGGCCACCGGCGTCAGCGGTTCTTCCAGCAAGGTGCGGGCGAGCCGTTCGGCACCGGTGCGATCCTCCACCGCAGCCCAGCCGACCCGCGACTGAACAAGACCGCGCTGCACCACGAGGCTCAGCGCCGCCACGATCGCGAAGGCGACGAGCGCCTCGATCAGGGTGAAACCCTCGCGGCCGGCGCGTCTCATGCCGCAGCCGCCCTCCCTTCCGAAACCCTATTCCTTGCCGATCATCCCGGCCCCGCGCTGGCCGTCGGCCCCCAGGGAGACGATGGCGTAGGGGCCGGCCTTGCCCGGGGCACGGTACTCGTAAGGGCGGCCCCAGGGATCGGCCGGGACGTTGCTCTGCTTGAGATAGGGCCCGCTCCAGGCCTCCGCGGCGGGGGGACGCTTGACCAGAGCGTCGAGCCCCTCGCTGGTGGAGGGGTAGCGACCGTTGTCGAGGAAGTAGAGGTCGAGCGCCGAGGAGAACGACTCGATCTGGAGCCGCGCGGTCTTCTCCCGCGAGCTGCCGAGATAGCCGAGCACCCGAGGTCCCGCGAGCCCCATGACGAGGCCGAGGATGACCAGCACGACCAGCAGCTCGACGAGGGTGAAGCCGCCGCGGACATCGCGGGCGCCGCGCCGGTCGCGACGGAGCGCCGTGAGGAAGCGGGAGAGGGGCATCGGGCGATCACTCATCACATCAGCATGTCGTTGATGCTCATCAGCGCGGTCATCACCGAGATGATCAGCCACGCGATCAGCACGCTCACCACCACCATCACCGCCGGGCCCACCACCGCGATCACCCGGCCGAGGGCGGTGTCGAGCTTGGCCTCGTAGAACACCGCGACCCGGCCGGCGCTGTCGGCCAGATCGCCCGCCTCCTCCCCGACGCGCAGCATCTGCACGACGTGGCGGGGGAACAGCTTGCCCCGCGTCAACGCTTCGGACAGGCGCTTGCCCTGGCGGACGTCGGCGGTCACCCGGTCGATCTCGACGGCCGCACCCGGCAGACGCACGACCCCGCGGATGAGGCGCAACGCCGTCGAGATGTCGACTCCGTTGCGCACCAGGATGGCGAGCGTGCGGCAGAAGGTGACGGTGAGTTCGTGCGCCAGCACCGAGCGGGAGAGCGGCAGAGCCGCCACGAGCCGCAGCCACAGGCCCCGCTCGCGCCCGAGCCGGTTCGCCACCATGGCGGCGCCGAGGAGCGCCGCCATGCCGATCACCACCGCGTCGAGGTTGCGGTTGAGGAAGGCCGACATGTTGAACACGACGAGCGCGCTCGGATCGATCCGCTCACGGAAGCCCTGAAGCGCCACCTCGAATTTCGGGATCAGGTAGATCAGGACGAAGAACAGCACGGCGATCGCGGCGCCGACGAGGAAGAGCGGGTAGGAGATCGCCGAGACGAAGCGCTTCTTCAGCCGCTCGCCGCGCTGGCGCTCGGCGGCGAGGGCCGTCAACGCCTCTTCTAGACGGCCCGCCGTCTCGGCGACCTCCACCATCTTCACGTAGATCGGCGGGAACAGCCTCGGGTGCCCCCCGAGCGCCTGGGAGAAGCTCTTGCCGTGGGAGAGGGCGACGTTGAGTTCGCGCAGAACCGCCACGAGCCAGCCCTTGCCCTCCATCTGGATCAGGATCGCCAGCGCCTCGTTCAGCGCCACGCCACCCTTCAGCAGCATGGCGAGATCGAGAGTCATGGCGGTGATGTCCTCCGGCCGCGGCTCCGGGGTAAGGAGGTCGCGCCAGGACCGGCCGGCGCTCACGGCCTTCGGCTTCGCGGCGATCGGCGTCCAACCGCTGCGGTCGAGCTGCGCCATCACCTCGGCGCGCGTCTCCGCCTCCATGGTCCCGGACAGCAGCTTCCCGGCCGCGTCCAGCGCCTGATACTCGAAGGCGGGCATCAGCCGGCCGGGATCGCGGCGGCGAGCCAGCCCAGCGCCAGGGCCGGCGCCAGGACCGCACCGAAGGCCAAGCGTTCCTCAGAGCCTCCGCCCCCGGACACGGCCAGGGCCCGGCGTCCCACGAGCAAACCGATGCCGACGAGGCTCGCGCCGAACAGGCACCACGCGAAGCCACCGGTTCCGACGAGAATACCTCCGGCGGCGGCGAGCTTCACGTCACCGAGCCCAATCCCGTCATATCCGCGACGGCGGAAGTACACCTCCCGCAGGATCAGGAGGGCACCGAAGCAGAGGAGCCCATCGAGGGCCAGGAGCGTGAGTTCCTCCGTCACGCTCTCCCCCGACGCGCCAGCGGTCGCCATCCGCCAGATCGCCCCGAGGATTGCGAGCGCCAACGTGGCGCTGTCGGGAATGGTGAAATCGGTCAGGTCCTGCCACGCGATGCGGGCGACCAGCAGGGCGAGCACCGTCCCGGCCGCCGTGAGTCCGAGGGACCCTGTTCCCCAAACTAGGACGGCGAGCGCGCCTACGCCCGTCAGGAGCAGGCAGGCCGGTCCGTAATCGTCGGCGGTGACGGGCCGAGCCATCCGGGCCTCACGGCTTCACGACCACGGGCCGCGCCGCGGCGGGGACGCGACCGCCCCGGCGGGCGGCGGCGTCGTAGAGCTGGCCGCGGTAATCCTCGGCCACGCGCTGCGCATCCCGGCCCGAGCGCACGACGACGGGGCGGATGAACACGACGAGCTCGGTCCGGTCGGCGGCGTTGTCGGTGGAGGAGAACAGCTCGCCGACATTCGCCAGTCGGCTCAGGAACGGAATGCCGTCGCGCCCGCGCAGGTTCTTTTCCTGGATCAGGCCCGCGAGCAGCACGGTCTGGCCGTTGGGCACCGAGATCATGCTGGCGACCCGCCGCTTGGAGATCGTCGGCGTGAGCGTCTTCTGCGCATCGACGACCGCGGAGATCTCCTGCTCAATCTGCATCGTCACGGCGCCGTTCTGGCCGATGCGCGGGATGACGTTGAGGATGATGCCGGTGTCGCGCATCTCGACCTGATTGACGAGCGGCGCACCGGGCACGGTGACGCTGGTCGCCTGGGTCGTGGTGATCGGCACGGAATCACCCACCTGCAGGGTCGCCGGCTGGTTCTCCAGCACGACGAGCGAGGGCGAGGACAGGATCTTCACATCGGTGAAGCCGTCGAGCGCCGAGATCACGATATCGGGCCCCGAATAGCCGCCGACGAGGAAGTTGAAGCCGGCCCCGCCCGGCGTCAGCTTGTTCACCACGCCGCCGGAGGCGCCCGCTGCGGCGCTGAGCAAGCCGATCGAGCCCTTGTTGCTACCGATGCCAACACGGGTCGAATCGAGGAAGTACTGCACGCCGTATTTCAGCTGATCGGTCAGCCGCACCTCGGCGATGGTGACGTTGATGGCGACCTGAACCGGGGTCGCGTCGAGGCGCTGGAGCGCCGCGTGGATCTTCCGGTAGGTCTCGCCGTCGGTATAGGTCACGACCGCGTTCTGGGCCGGGTCGGCGCTGATGTTGACGCGCTTGGCGCTCGACCGCTGCGTCAGGTCGAGGCTGCCCCCGCCCATCATCGCGCCGCTCTCGCCGTAGGCGCCGCCTCCCTGGCCGCCCTGCCCCGCCTGATCGCCGAAGGCCGAGGCGAAGCGGGCCTTGAGCAGGTCGGCGCCGTTGCCGCCGTTCTGGTTCAGCCCGCCGCCGGATCCCGCCCCGAGACCGCCGCCGCTCGTGCCGCCGAGACCCGAATTCCCCGAGGACATCCCGCCCGAGGCCATTCCGCCATCGGTCCCGCCGAGCCCGGAACCGGCCTGGTTCGACAGGCCGGACCGCGCGCCGCCGAGGCCGCCGCCGCCGGGCAGTCCGGAACCGAGGCCGCTCATCAGGCCGGAACCGCCGCCGCCGAACAGGCCGTTGACGACTCGGGCGAGCTCCACCGCATTGCGGTAGCGCGCCTTGTAGACGAACACCGTTTCCTCGGCGGCCTCCGCCGTGCCGTCGAGCTCGCGCACGAACCCTTCCGCGCGGCGCAGGAGGCCCGCGTTCTTCGAGGTCGCCAGCACCGCGCGCAGCCGCCCGATCGGCTTGAACTGGATCAGCCCCTGGCCCGACCCGTTCTCCCCGGTGTCGAACAGCTGGGTCAGTTCCGCCACCACCGCTTCGGGCCGCGCCCGCTTCAGCTCGAACAGGCTCACCGTCTGGCCGCGCATCCAGTCGGCATCGAAGGCAAGGATCGCGCTGACCGCCTCCTGACGCTTGGGGCCGGGCCCCTTGACGATCATGGTGTTGCGGGTCGCATCGAACCGCAGGCCATCGGCATCGGCGACGAAGCCGGACACGAGCTTCGACATCGTCGCGGCGGACACGTAGCGCAGGGGCACGACCGAGACGCCGTAGCCGGGGCCACCCGCGCCGAGATTGACCGTGCCGAGGCCCGCCGCCGCCGGCACGATGCGGTAGCCGGTGCCGGCCTTGCTCATCGAGAAACCCTGGCCGGCGAGCACGCTCTCGAGCGAGCCGAGAAGTTCGGTGCGCGAAAGCGGACGGGGCGAGGAGATGGTGATCTGCCCCGAGACGTCCGCACCCATGGTGTAGTTGAGTCCGAGGGTATCGGAGAGAATGGCGTGGACGACGTCCTTGATCTCGGCCCGCTCGAAATTGAGCCGGAAGCCGCCGCCATTGGTGGCATCCTGCGCCGGACCGCCGCCGATCTCGATCGCCTCGGCCTGCTCGGACAGGCCGCCGAGGCCGGTCCCCGCCGTGCCGTCGACATCGTCGGGCCCGAAATAGCGGCTGCGCCCCACGCCCTTGGCCGGGCGGGTGACGGCGTCGGACGCCGGGCGGGCGGCCCCGCCTCCGCGCATCGGCTTGGCAGAGAGATCCATGCCGACCTCCGGCCCGGTCAGGCCCGTGCGCGGCATGGTTTGACCCAGAGCCGGCGCGAGCGAGGCCAGCACGAGCAGCAGGGAGGGAATCAAGGCGCGCCGGAGCGGATGCATCGGGTTCTCTTGATGAAGCCGACGCGAAGCTTACCGGCGGGGCCCGCTCCTACCCAAGACGGCATTCGTCCAGATCACCGGTTTCAATCACCGAGTGCTCGATATGACACACAATTCGGCAAAGCTCGGCAAGCTCTTAAAGCACACGTTAACCGCAGCGTATTCCAGACAGGCCGGCGGCCAATGCAGTCACGGAATCGCGAGCACTTCGCTCAAGGGACGCGAACGATGGCTCCGGCGGGGAGCTGCGCGCCGGGCGTCGAACCGTGGGGCAGCGCGAAAAGGCGGTAGGTCTGCTCCCGTTCGCCCTCGCGCAGCACGACCCGGTCGGGCGCGATTCGGTCGACCCGCCAGGAATCGACTTGATCGCCCACCCGAAGACTCAGCGAGCCGCCCTCCTGCCGGCTGACCAAAGCCACGGCCCGGTCGACGCCGGCGACGATACCGACGAGGCGCAATTCGGGCGGCGGACTCGCGGGTATGTCGGCGGGCGGTGGAGCCGTAATCGCCAGGGGTTGGTCCGGGCGGCGGCGCGAGGGCGCAAAGAGCGGGCGCTGCCGGAAGGTGCCGAGATCCTTGAACGCCATCCGGCTCAGAGGATTGGCGGAGGGTACGAGCGAGGGGATCGGGAGTTCGGGCGCTTCGGCCGGTATGGCTTCGACGAGCCCCGGCGCCCCCGTTTCCGGTGCCGGCACGGCTCTGGACGAATCGGACGCGGCCGATCCGGCCGCCGGAAGCGGCCCGGTCTTGCGTGCCCGCTGGCGCGCGTCCTCAGCCTGCCGCAGGGCCTCCTGCTCACGGACCCAGGCGGGCGAGCCGAACGGGCTGCCGGCCAGGCAGGGGCCCGCCATCCCGATGAGCACGAGCAGCGCGCGCGCCAATCCCGGGACGGTCACGAGCGGCCCTCCCGGCGATGCCCACGGATCGCGAGCGCAACCCGCAGGGTCGGCTGCGGATCGTCCACGATTGCGCCCCGGCCGGCCTGTGTACGGATGTTGATCGATTCGACCGTGAGGAGCGGCATCCCGGCCTCGATGGCGGCGAGCAGATCGAACAGGCCGTCATTGGCGATGTCGAGGCTCGCCCGCAGGAGAACGCTGCGGCCGTCATCGGCCTCGTCCTCGCCGCGGACCTCGATGAGCCGGCCACCGGCCGCATCGACCATGGCGCTCAGACGGCGCTGCATCTCGGCGCGGGCAAGGCCCGGCGCGACGGCGTCGAGGAAGACCGAGCGGGTCGGCGCTTCCCCGCCCTCGGACGCGTCGCCCGCGCGCGCCTTGGCCTGCTCTGCCGCGAGGCGGCGGATCCGCGCCTCGATCTGGCCGATGCGGACGCGATGGTCGTCCGCGGTCGATCCCGCCTCCCACCATGCGGCGAGGCGATCGAAGGTGAGAGCGGCGAGCAGCAGCGGCAGCCCGACGAAGACCGCGACGGAGATCGGACCGAGCCAGCGACGCAAGCTCGGCGGCACGGTCGCGAGAGGCTGCGGATCGGCGCTCATCGCCCGGCCTCCGCGCGCGGGCCCGGAGCCCGGCTCGCCACGATGTCGAAGGCCTCTCGGCGCTCGGCATCACGGATGACCGGGGCGGCGAAGCGCACCGCGCTCAAGCCGCCCTGCCCTTCGAGCAGCCCGATCAGGGCGGCGGCGTCGTCCGAGCGGCCGACGAGGCGCACCTTCGCGCCGTCGGCATCGAGTTCGCGCAGGACGGTTCCGTCGGGAAGCGCCGCGCTGAGACGATCGATCAGCACGAGAGCGCTCGCCTCCGGGCGTTTGGCGGCGAGCAGGCCCGCCTCCCGCGTTCCGCCCATCCCGGTACGGGCGGCAAGTCGGGAGCGGAGGGCGGACAGGTGCGCCTCGGTCTCGACCTGCTCCGTCTCGGCGGAAGCGGCCAGCAGCGCGCTCGCGAGGCAAGCCGGGGCGAGGATGCCGAGCGCGAGCGCGGCGGCGAGGGCGACCGGCCGGCGCAACGGGCTCGTCCCGCCGGTGCCGGGGCGGCCCCGGTAGAGGTCGATCGCCAGCGGTGCCTCGAGGGGATCGGCCGAGCTGCCGAGGGCCGTGACCTTGAGCCCGGCAGAAGCGAGAGCGTCGAGATGGGGTGCGACGAGGTCGGCGGAGGTCGCCAGAAGATCGACCGCGATGGTGCCGTCGGCCCCGGCCGGTTCGGGCACGTCGTAGCCGTAAAGCACCCGATCGGGCCTCCAGGGCGTCAGGCGCTCCAGGCGATGGGACAGGATTGGGCCGAGATAGTCGCGGCCGGCATCCGGCAGGCGCAGGGTGCGGGAAAGAAACACTTCAGGCGGCAGGCGGAGCTCGAGGCCGCGCCCGGCGAAATTCTGCGGCGCCGTACCATCGAAACGCCCGCGCGGGTCGATCCGTCCGTCGCGCACTTCGTAGAGGACGAGCCCGTCCCCCTCGGCCACGGCGATGCGGCGGCTGCGATCGAGGAAGCGGCCGAGCTGCGGCTCGACGGTGGCCACGAAGGCGTCGAGCAGGAGCGAGACGACGCCGCCGATCCGCGCGACGGGCGCAGAGGCACCGAGGCGCCCTCGCACGGCCGCCATCTGCGCGGTGATTCGTGCCGCCGTTCGGGCCGAGGCCGCCATCGCCACCCCGCTAACCGGTGATCCGCATCACCTCGTCGAGGGAGGTGAGACCCTGCCCCGCCTTGGTGATGCCGTCGTCCAGCATGGTGGTCATGCCGCGCGCCCGCGCCGCCTCGACGATGCGCGAGGGGTCTGGCTCGCGCCGCACCAGCGGCTCGATCTCGGCGTCGATTGTCAGAACCTCGAACACGCCGACCCGGCCGCGATAGCCGGTGCCGCCGCAATGCGGGCAGCCGGCCGCCTTGAAGAAGTCGCGCCGCTCCGGTGCCGGCGTGCCCCGCCGGGCGCAGATCTCGACGGCCGCCTCCGCGGCGCGGGGGTCGGGTACCTTGCACTTCTCGCATAGCCGGCGGACCAGCCGCTGACCGAGCACTCCGCGGAGCGAGGCGGCGATCAGGTACGGTTCGACGCCCATATCGGCGAGCCGCACCACGGCGTCGGCGGCGGTGTTGGTGTGCAGCGTGGTCAGGACGAGGTGGCCGGTGAGCGCGGCCTGGATGCCGATCGCCGCGGTCTCGCGATCGCGCATCTCGCCGACCATGATGACGTCGGGGTCGTGGCGCAGGAACGAGCGCAGCGCGGTCGCGAAGGTCAGGCCGATCTGCGGCTTCACCTGGGTCTGATGGATGCCCGGCAACTGGTACTCGACCGGATCCTCGACGGTGACGATCTTGCGCGAGGGATCGTTCAGCATCGAGATGGCGGTGGCCAAAGTCGTCGTCTTGCCCGACCCGGTCGGACCAGTGACGATCAGGATGCCGTGCGGCTCGGCGAGCAGGCTCTCCATCGCACGCTGGTCGCGCCCGGACATGCCGATGCGCTTGAATTCGAGGAGCCGCGTGTCCTTGAGCAGGATGCGCAGGACGGCGGTCTCGCCGTAGAGCGTCGGCATCACCGCAACGCGCAGATCGGCCTCCTGCGAGCCGACCTTGACGTTGGTGCGCCCGTCCTGCGGCAGGCGCCGCTCGGCGATGTCGAGCCCCGCCAGAATCTTCACGCGCGACAGGATGGCCGGGGCCATGTGCTTGGCCAGGGTCTGCTGCGCCCGCAGGTGGCCGTCGATGCGGAAGCGGACGCGCAGATCCTCGCGGCCGGTCTCGATATGGATATCGGTGGCACCCTGCTCGACGGCGCGCTCCAGCATCGCGTCGATGGCGCGCACGATCGGGGCGCCGCGGGCGAGGTCCTGAAGCGTCTCGACATCGTCGGAGAAGGCGATCTCGGCCGGGATCTCCTCCGGCTCGGCCGCGGCCTCTCCGCCGCCGCGCTCGAACAGGGCTTCGATCTCCTCGAAGGAGAGCACGGCGAGCGCCACCGATCCGCCGAGGGCGAGGCTGGCCGCCTGGATCGGCTCGACGAGCGACGGATCGGCCACGCATAGGAGGGGGCGGCCGGCTTCCGAGACCGGGTAGAGGAAGGCCTCGCGCAGGAAGCGCCGCGACAGCCCGTCGAGCAGATGGGGCCATTCGGCGATGCGCCGGGCGTCCGCCCGCGTCAGACGGTGAAAGGCCGCGATGGCGTCGGCCAGATCGCCCGGCGGCAGTCGGCCCTCGCGCCAGATCGCTTCCGCCGCGCCCGCACCGGCCCGCGTGCCCCTCGCCTCACCGGATTCGGCGCCGTGGCGGGCGCGCAGGAAGGCGAGGAGGTCGCCACCCCCGCCCTCGTCCGTGCTGTGCGCCCCTGCCTGCACTGTCGCTTTCCGCTTTGGCGCTGAGGCGCCCGGCCGATCCAAGAAGCGCGAACGTGCGCGGCCCGTCCAGCTTGCTGGCGGTGCCGCGGGCGTCCGGGACTCAGGAAGCGGTGGAGATGTGGCGGATTGACGACAGCGTTATGGGCGTCCCCCAAGCCTAGAGCCGCAGGGTGCCGGCCGCGATCCGAGCGTAGAGGGCCGGATCGATCGCGCAGTAAGCACCGTCGCGATCGAGGAAGAGCGGATCGCCAGTGCGGGCGGGATCGTAGCCCTCCTCGGCAAGGACCGCCTTCTTCTGCTTGAAGGTCTCGGTATGGCCGAGCTCTTCCGTGAGGCGGAGGAACAGCGGCCGGGCGTAGGACGGCAGCCGTTCGACCAAGTCCGCATGGAGCCGTTCGAGATCGAAGCCGGGCCCGACCGTGAGAGCGGCCATGCCGGCGCGCCCGTCGGCGCCCGGCACCGCGACGCCGTAGACGCAGGCCTCCGCGACGCCCTCGCTGCGGGCCAGCGCCTCCGCGACCTCGGTGGTGGCGACGTTCTCGCCCTTCCAGCGGAAGGTGTCGCCGATGCGGTCGACGAAGTAGAAATAGCCCTGCGCGTCGCGCCGCATCAGGTCGCCGGTGCGCATCCAGGCATCGCCCGGCTTCAGCACGTCGCGCAGCACCTTGCGGTCGCTCTCGGCGGCATTGGTGTAGCCCTCGAACGTGTACTCGGCCTTGTCCGACAGGCGGCCGAGCAGTTCGCCGGCCTCGCCGAACGCGGCCGGGACGCAGCGGCCCTCGGCGTCGCGCAGGGGCAGGCCGGTCGTCACGTCGTGCCGGACGATGAGGGCGGGCGAGCGGCGGGCCATGAAGCTCGGCACCCGGCCGACCGCCCCGACCCGACCCTCGACATTGTAGAGCGAGAGCGTACCCTCGGTCGCCGCGTAGAATTCGAGGATGCGGGGAATGGCGAACCGCGCCTGGAAGCGTTCCCAGACCTCCGGGCGCAGGCCGTTGCCGGTGCAGAGGCGCAGGGAATGCGCCCGCTCCTGCGGGTCGGGCGGGGCCAGGGTCAGGTAGCGGCACAGCTCGCCGATATACTGGAAGAGGGTCGCGCCGGATTCGGCGACATCCGACCAGAACCGGCGCGCCGAGAATTTTTCGCGGATGACGACGGAGCCGCCGCCCAGGAGCACGCTGCCGGGGGCCACGACACCGCCGACGCTGTGATAGAGCGGCAGGCAATCGTACATCCGGTCGTCCGGCCCCGGATCGACCAGGCCGGCGAACCAGTGGGTCCACATCATGATGCGATGGTGGCTCACATGGGCGGCCTTCGGCAGGCCGGTGGTGCCGGAGGTGTAGATCAGGAGCGCGGGATCGCGCAGGGTCACCGTCGGCGCCTCCTCGGGGCCGAGCGGCTCGCCGCTGAAACCGGCGCTCTGGGTCGCGAGCGAGGTCTCGGCCCCCTCGCCCTGCCAGCACAAGGCAGGCTGCGAGACGAGGTGCGGCCACGCGCCCTCGAGCGCCTCGGCGAGATCGGTCGCCGCGATGACGAGGCGCGGCGCGGCCGCATCGATGCAATGGGCAAGGCCCCGCTCGCGCAGATGGATGTTGAGCAACGCCACGCGCAGGCCGATGCGGGTCAGGCCGAGCCAGATCGCGAGATAATCGGGCCGGTTGGGCATCAGCAGCGCGACCGTGTCGCCCTTGGAGAACTCCTGCGCCAGGGCCCAGCGGGCGTAGCGATGCCGCCGCGCCGCGAGATCGCCGTGGGACAATGTCTCGTCGGTGCCGATCAGGGCGGGCGCGCCCGCCCGCTCGGCGGCAATGGCATCGAGGACGAGGGGGAAGATCCGCTCCGGATGCGCGTCGATGCGGGCGGTGCGCGCCAGCGCCCCGATCCAACCCGCCGTGGAGGAGACACGCGGCGGGATCGCGGTGGGGGAGAGATCGGTCTGCAGGGTCGTCATGCGATGTCCATTCGATCGCGCCGAAGGCGGCCGCGCTTCTCCCTCGCGGGGATATTGCCCGCCTCAGGCGACCGCCTCGGCGGTCGCGCGCAGGGCGCGGTTTGCGGCGACCAGGGACAGCCAGTTGCGGAAGAGGCGCGCGGCCCCGTCCTGCCAGGCGGCGGGGCGGGGCGGCGTCGCCGCCATGCCGGGGAAATCGGCGTGAAGCGAGAGCGCACGCTTGATCCGGGCGAGTTCCGCGAAGGTTTCGAGGCGCTCGATCGCGTCGTCGCTGTAGTAATTCTCAGGAATTCCCGGGCAGGTGTCGCGGCTACCCTCGAGGAAGCGGCCGATGTCCCGGCGGTATTCTCGGGCGAGGGTATCGATCTCGTATTCCGGATGCCCCTGGAGGAACACCATCAGGCTCGCGCCCTCACGCACGAACAGATCGACGCCCACGGCCTCCGAGCGGCGCAGCACCGTGTAGCCCTTCGCCGCGAGTTCGCCCTCGGGCAGATCGTTCCAGCGGGAATGCGGCACCGGCATCACCGGCGCCATGCCGGAGAGCAGCGGGTGAGGCTGGGACGCCGCGCAGGGATAGACGCCCGAATGCTTGGCCGGCAGCGGACGACGCTCGATTCCATCGAGATGCAACACGGCGGCATGCGCTGCGAGGCAGGAGAACAGCGTCGAGGTGGTGGCCTGGGCGGCCCAGTCCACCACGGCGGTGAAATCCGCGTAATAGGGCTCGGCATCGAGGCGGGCGGCCTTCGGTTCGGAGCCGGTGATCACGAGGGCGTCGAGGCCCGCCGTCGGCAGGGCGGTGTGCGGTGCGTAGAACCGATCGAGATGCGCGCGGGCGAGCGGTCCGCGCGGCACCGAGGCGAGGCTGAAGAAGCGCAACTCGACCTCGGGACCGATCAGGCGCCGGAATTGACGCTCGGTCTGGACCAGGGCGGTGTCCGGCATGTTGTTGAGGAGGCCGATCCGCAGGCGCGGCGCCGGGGCCGCCGCCTCGCTCAGGGACGGCGGAACGGTGTCGACGAGACCGGTTTCGCCGTAGGCCGCACCGGAGCCACCGTGTTCCAGCATGGGTCTCTCCTCTCGAAACGGGACGGGATGGACCGGGCGCGCCCGGCTGACGCCTCAGGCGGCGCGGGCGAGGGGCCGGGCGGCGGCCAGCGCCTGATCGAGATCGGCGACGATGTCGTCGATATGCTCGATGCCAACGCTGATGCGGATGGTCTCGGGCAGCACGCCCGCCATCCGTTGCTCGTCGGGCGTCATCTGGCGATGGGTGGTCGAGGCCGGGTGGCAGGCGAGCGACTTGGCGTCGCCGATATTGACCAAGCGCTTCACCAGCTTGAGCGCATCGTAGAAGGTCTTGCCGGCCTCGAACCCGCCCTTCACGCCGAAGGTGAGAAGCGAGGAGCCCTCGCCGCCGAGATACTTGGTCGCCATGGCGTGGTGGGGGCTGTCGGGAAAGCCGGCATAGTTCACCCAGTCGATGCCGGGATGGGCGCGGAGGTACTCGGCGACCTTGCGGGCGTTCTGGACGTGGCGCTCGACGCGGAGCGCCACCGTCTCGATGCCCTGGAGCAGCAGGAAGGCGGACATCGCCGGAAGCACCGCGCCGGTGGTGCGCTGGTAGACGCTGCGGGCCCGGGCGGCGAAGGCGCCGCGGCCGAAATGATCGGCGTAGACGAGACCGTGATAGGACACGTCCGGCGTCGAGAATTGCGGGAAGCGCTCGGGCTCGGCCTTCCAGTCGAAACGACCGGAATCGACGATGATGCCGCCGAGCGTGGTGCCGTGCCCGCCCATGAACTTGGTGAGCGAGGCGATGACGATGTCGGCCCCGTAATCGATCGGCCGCATCAGGATCGGGGTCGGAACGGTGTTGTCGACGACGAGCGGCACACCGTGGGCGTGCGCCACTTTCGCCAGCGCCTCGATATCGCAGATGTTGCCGGCCGGGTTGCCGATCGACTCGCAGTAGACCGCGCGGGTCTGGCGATCGATCAGCTTCTCGATGTCCTCGGGGCGGTCGCTCGCGGCGAAGCGGGTGGTGATGCCCTGGCGCGGCAGCACGTGGGCGAGCAGCGTGTGGGTCGTGCCGTAGAGCTGGGGCACGCAGACGATGTTGCCGCCGTGGTCGGCGAGGGTCGCGATGGCGTAATGGAGCGCGGCCTGACCGGTGGCGACGGCGAGCGCCGCATGGCCGCCTTCCAGTTCCGCCACGCGCCGCTCCAGAACCGCGACGGTCGGATTCGCGATGCGGCTGTAGCGGAAGCCCTCCTCCTCAAGGTTGAACAGGGCGGCGCCGTGATCGGCGCTGTCGAAGGCGTAGGCGACGCTCTGATAGATCGGCACGGCGACCGCGTGGGTGGTCGGATCGTGCTCGAAGCCGGCGTGGACCGCGATCGTTTCGCTGCGCATGGTGACGTGTCGTCCCTGGAACCCAAGGTTCGGCGGGCCAGCCGCAAGGCCGGGACCACGCCGAGATGTGCCGAAACGGCACGCGATCCGCGGCGCCCGGCGAGGCCGATACTGTCCCGCTCGCCGGTTGATTTTTCCGAAAGATCAGTGGGATGGCCTGAGAACGCACAGGTCATCGAGGCATTTTCGAGCCGCATGGTTGCGAAATTCTGCGTAGATTCAGCGTCTCTCCGTGAAGCAGACGTGCCGTTTCGATCACTCTACTTCAGAGCCAAGTCACCCTTGAGCCTCAATTGCAATCTTCACCGTATCTGCGTTAGCCATATTGGATAGAGCATCTTGCAAGAACAAGACGTTTGTGGTGCTGCTTGATTGAGGCGCCTCCGGAGTGGTCCTGGACGCCCGACGACCCGAAGCGAGGAAGACGTGTCTACCACCCCGATGATTCCGTCCGTGACGACGGGCGATCTGCGGTCGGCTCCGATCGAGCCGAGCTGGATTCACGAGGGGATGCCGATCGCGCGCAACACCATGCTGTCGCGCAGCGCCGACCGGCTGGCCTGGACGCTGGTCTGGGATTGCACCGCCGGCAAGTTCGAGTGGCATTACGACATCGACGAGACGATCCACTTCCTCGAGGGATCGGCCACGATCAGCGACGGCATCAATCCGGCCAAGACCTTCGTGGCGGGCGACGTGCTGTTCATTCCCCGCGGCGCCGTGTGCCACTGGCATGTCGAGAGCTACGTGCGGAAGGTCGCCTTCTGCCGTCAGACCCAGCCGAAATATCTCGCGCTGGCGCTGCGGGCATTCAACAAGGTCAAGAAGATGCTGCGCCGCAAGTCCTCGCCGACCGTCGGCGGCGGCCTGTTCGAGGCGGCCTGATTAGCGCGCCCAGCCTCGGGGCCGCCACGCCGGCCCCGCTTCTCCCCCTTCGAGGCACACGCCATGACGACGCCGGAGATCGACGCGACGATCGACACTTGGACGTTCTTCGAGGGTGCATGGCACCCCGGAAACGTCCGGATCATGGGTCCGCGCAGCCACGGCGCGTGGCTCGGCTCCACGGTGTTCGACGGCGCCCGCGCCTTCGAGGGCGTGACGCCCGACCTCGATCTTCATCTCGCCCGGGTCAACCGGTCGGCCGTCGCATTGGGCCTGGAACCGAAAGTGACGGTCGAGGGCTGGAGCGATCTCGTCGCGCAGGGCCTGTCGCGCTTCGCGCCCGACGCCGAACTCTACATCCGACCGATGTACTGGGCGGAGAGCGGCTTCGCCGGCGGCGTGCGTTTCGATCCCGCCTCCACCAATTGGTGCCTCTCGATCTATCACGCGCCGATGCCGCTGCCGTCCGGCGTGCGGGCGACGCTCTCCCCCTTCCGCCGCCCCTCGATCGAGGTCGCCCCGGTCGATGCCAAGGCGGGCTGCCTCTACCCGAACGGCGCCCGCGCGCTGACGGAGGCGCTCTCGCGCGGCTTCGGCAATTGCCTGATGCTCGACGGCCTCGGCAACGTCGCCGAATTCGCCAATGCCAACGCGTTCCTCGCCCGCGACGGAATCGTTTACACGCCGGTGCCGAACGGGGTGTTCCTGGCCGGCATCACCCGCGCGCGGGTCATCACGCTTCTGCGGAAGGCCGGCGTCGCGGTGATCGAGAAGACGCTGCGCTACGACGATTTCCTCAAGGCCGACGAAGTGTTCACCGCCGGCAACTTCGCCAAGGTGGCACCGGTGACGGGGCTCGACGACGTGCGGTTCGAGCCGGGTCCGATGTTCCGCATGGCGCGGCAATTGTACTGGGACTTCGCGCACGGGCGGATGGATTGAGCTGAGCGCTCGGCCTTCCCCCCGCGTCGTACTCGCGGGCCCCCTGCCCTCCGCAGGGGCGGAGGATGTCCTTACTGTCCCGCCAGCGCCTTCTCGCGGATGGCCGTCAGCGTCGAGCCCGGCGCGATCGCGTCGACGGCGATCTTCACGTGGATGATCGCCGGCTGATGGGCCGCGAGCGCCGCGTCGAGCGCCGCCGGGAAATCCTCGGTCCGCTCGACCGTAAAGCCGACGCCGCCGAAGGCGCGGGCATAGGCGGCAAAATCCGGATTCACGAGGTCGGTGGCATAGACGCGGCCCGGAAAATCGCGCTCCTGATGCATCCGGATCGTGCCGTAGCTGGCATTGTCGGCAACGATGCAGACGATGTTCAGTCCGTACTGCACGGCCGTCGCGAATTCCTGGCCGTTCATCAGGAAATCACCGTCGCCGTTGAGCGAGATGACGATCCGCTCGGGATGAAGACGCTTCATCGCCACCGCGGCCGGCACGCCGTAGCCCATCGAGCCGGAGGTCGGCGCCATGTGGGTGGCGAGCCGGCGGAAGCGGTAGAAGCGGTGGATCCAGGCGGCGTAATTGCCTGCGCCGTTGCACAGGATCGCGTCCGTGGGCAGCGCCTCGCGCAGCTGGATCATCACCGCGCCGAAATTGACCGCGCCGGGCTGCGGCGTGGCCGTCTCGCTCCAGGCCAGATACTCGGCGTGACCTGCACGCGTTGCTTCCGACCAGGGCTTCGACGCGGGCGCGGGCAGCCGTGCGAGGGCGGCGGCCATGCGCGTCGGCGCAGCGTTGATCGCGAGATGCGGGACGTAGACCCGGCCGAGCTCCTCCGGTCCCGGATGGATGTGGACGAGGCGCGTGCGCGGCGCCGGAATATCGAGGAGCGCGTACATCTGGCTCGCCACCTCGCCGAGGCGCCCGCCGAGCACGATCAACAGATCGGCCGCCTTGACCCGTGCCACCAGCTTGGGATTGGCGGCAAGGCCGAGATCGCCCGCGTAATTCGGGTGGAGCGGGTCGAACAGGGGCAGGCGGCGATAGCTGGTGGCGACCGGCAGATCGAAGCGTTCCGCGAAGGCGCGCAGATCGGCGTAGGCCCGCTCGTCCCAGCGGCTGCCGCCGAGCAGCAGGAAGGGGTTTTGGGCCTCCGAAAGGAGGGCGGCCAAGCGCTCCATGTCCTCGATCCCGGGCGCGGCCTCAACCGGCGCGAAGGCCGGCGCGATAGGCCCCGGCGCTGGATCCTTCAGCATGTCCTTCGGCAGCGCCATCACCACCGGACCGGGCCGCCCCCCGCAGGCGGTGTGGAAGGCGCGTGAGACGTATTCGGGCACCCGCGCGCCCGTCTCGATTTCGGTCGCCCATTTCGAGATCGGCCCGAAGGCGGCGCGGTAATCGACCTCCTGCCACGCTTCGCGGTCGCGCAAGCCCCGCTCGATCTGACCGACGAACAGGATCATCGGCGTCGAATCCTGCTGGGCGATGTGGATGCCGGCCGAGGCGTTGGTGGCGCCAGGACCGCGGGTCACGAAGCAGATGCCGGGCCGGCCCGTCGCCTTGCCATGCGCCTCCGCCATCATCGCCGCGCCGCCTTCCTGACGGCAGACGGTGATGGCGATGCCGGAATCGTGGAGGGCATCGAGCACCGGCAGGTAGCTCTCGCCGGGCACCGCGAAGACATGCTCGACGCCATTGGCGACCAGTTGATCGACCAGGGCCTGGGCGGCGGTTCGGGGGAGCGGTCTCGCGGCCTCTTCAGACATCACTCGAACCTCTTCGGGAAGATCCACTCAACACATTGTCCCGGATCAGGACGTCCCCCCGCCTCGGATGGGAATCGTGCCACGTCCGGACAGAAATCGGCCCTTCTGGCTGGGCCCTTCACTTGCAGAAGAGCCTCCGAAGACCGGAGCCGTCATAGGCCAGAACCCATAACGTCCGGTTTCGAAACGGATCGCGGCGGGCCTCGATCGATCCGGATTGATCTGAATTCACTGCCCTTCGAGTGGTCGATGCCATGGATGCGGTTCGGAGTTCCCTCGCAGCGAATCTCCGGCTCACCCCGCCCGAGGGGGCGATGAGCCTGGCCGTCGATCGCGTCCCCCCGCCGATCGCCGATGCCGGCCTCCTGAAGCAGGCGATGCGCCGCCTCGTCGGCGGCGTCGTCGTGGTGACGGCGGGCAGCGGCGAGGATCGGGTCGGGCTCACCGCTACCTCGGCCGTGTCGCTCTCCGTCGATCCCCCGACCATGCTGGTCTGCGTCAATCGCGCCTCCGCGACTTGGCCGGTGATCGTCCAGCGCCGACATTTCTGCGTCAGCATCCTGGCCGACGGGCACCGTTCCATCGCCGAGCGCTTTGCCGGGATCGGCTCCCTGCGCGGTCCGGCCCGCTACCTTGGCTCCGAATGGACCACCATGGCCTCGGGCGCGTCCGGCCTGACCGGCGCACAGGCGATCATCGATTGCGACCTGGAAGAGGTCATCGAGCGGCACAGTCACGCCATCCTGCTCGGTGCCGTGCGCGAGGTGCGGCTCGGCGCGGAGTCCGGCGCGCTGGTCTACGGTCGCGGCAGATTTCATGATTTGCCCAGCCCCGACGGACGAGCCGAACCTTAAGATTTTTCAATACGTGCCGTCACCACTCGATTAACCTATCAAGTCATTAATGATCTCAAACGAATTGATTCGAAAACTAAGAAGGGTATTTATTGAGATCATGATGATATTGCGACCCATCAGATCGCAGCGCAAATCAGACAACCTAGAACAGTCGAACCAGCGCGAGCCACCATGTCAGAGACGATGACGCAGACCGTAGCGAACCGCACGATGGGCCTAGCCTACGAGATCGCCAGTCGGCACGCGATCAAACCAGAATTCGGACCGGGTGATGCATTGGTCGATGTCGGCCTATCCTCCCTGGACTTGGTCAATCTGATGATCGCCGTCGAGGCCGAGTTCGACATCATGATTCCGCCGACGGCGCTGACGCCGAAGAACTTCTACTCGATCGAAACCATCGCCCACATGGTCGAGACCGTGCGCGCGGCGCCGTCCGCCTGATTTCACCCCAGCCCGACCGCCGGCATGGCCGGCCTCACACGCCGAGCCCAGCCATGACCATGCAGTCGATGTCCGGTCCCGATGAGACCGCCGAGGCCACCGACCTCGCTGCCCGCGCGGCGGCGGTCGCCGCGATCGCCGCCCTCCACGCCGAGGCGGTGGATCGCGACGGGCGCTTCCCGGAGGAGGCTTTGGCCGCCCTCAAGTCGCAGCGCCTGCTGGGCGCGATGGTGCCGATCGAACTCGGCGGGGAAGGCGCCGCGATCCGGGCGCTCGCCGACATCGCCTACGCACTCGGCCGGGCCTGCGCCTCGACCGCCATGATCTTCGCCATGCATCAGACCAAGGTCGCCTGCCTGATCCGGCACGGCCGCGGCGACCCGTGGCGCGACGGCCTGATCCGGCGCATCGCCGACGAGCAGCTGCTCATGGCGTCCTCGACCACGGAAGGTCAGGGCGGCGGCAATGTCCGCTCCTCGGCGGCCGCGGTAGAGAGCGACGGCGAGAGCGTGAGCCTGGAGCGGGCCGCCACGGTGATCTCGTACGGCGCCCAGGCCGACGGTGTCGTCACCGTGGCCCGCCGCAACGCCGAGGCCGCCGCCTCCGATCAGGTGCTCTGCGTCTTCCTGAAGGAGGACTACACCCTGGAACGCCTGAGCGGCTGGGAAACGCTGGGGATGCGCGGCACCTGCAGCAGCGGCTTCCGCCTCGTGGCGAAGGGGCGCCCCGAACAGGTGCTCTCCGCCCGCTACGGCGACGTCCACAACCAGACCATGACGCCGGTCTCCCACATCCTCTGGTCGAGTGCCTGGGCCGGCATCGCGGCCTCCGCCGTGGATCGGGCCCAGGCCTTCACCCGCACCGCCATGCGCGGGGCCGGCGGCGTCGCACCGCCCGGTGCGCTCCACTATGCCCGCGCGGTCTCCAGCCTGAAGCAGGCCCGCGCCCTGATCGTGCAGGGGCTCGACCGGTTCGAGGCCGCGGGCGACGACGCGGCGGCGCTCGCCGCCCTCGATTTCCAGACCGCGATCACGATGCTGAAGGTCGAGGTCTCGGAACTCGCGGTCGCCACGGTGTCGAGTGCGATGCGGGCCAACGGGCTCGCGGGCTACCGCCAGGACGGCGCCTTCAGCATCGGTCGCGCGCTGCGCGACATTCTCTCGGCGCCGATCATGATCCACAACGACCGGATCGTGGCCAACCTCGCCACCGCGACCCTGATGTCCCCGGTCGCCGCCTCGCTCAGCGCCTGAACCCGCCACCCTCGCCCTCTGCCCGAGAGTTTCCCGCCATGAACATGCCCGTGATGAACGCGCCGGCCGCCCCGCCCGCGACCGATCCGCTCGATTCCCTGTTCGACGCGATGTTCAAGCCGATGAACGCGCTGGGCGTCTATGCCCGCACCGGCGCCTACGAGTCGGTGGTCGAGGCGCTCGCCGCCTTCATCTCGGCCCGCCGCGACGAGGGCACGGAGGTGTTCCGCTTCCCGCCGGTGATGAGCCGCGCCCATCTCGAGCGCCACGGCTACCTCAAGAGCTTTCCGAATCTCCTGGGCTGCGTCTCCTGCCTGGAAGGCTCGGAAACCGAGATCCGCAGCTATGCCGACCGTCATCTCGCGGGCGGCGACTGGACCGAAGGCCTCGAGACCGCCGATCTCGTGCTGACGCCGGCCGCCTGCTATCCCGTCTACCCGATCGCCGCCGCGCGCGGACCGGTGCCGGAGAGCGGCTACCGCTTCGACGTCGCCTGCGACTGCTTCCGCCGCGAGCCCTCGCGCCATCTCGACCGGCTGCAATCCTTCCGGATGCGCGAATACGTCCGGATCGGCACGCCGGAGCAGATCGTCGCCTTCCGCGAGAGCTGGATCAAGACCGCCACCGCCATGGCCGACGAACTCGGCCTGACCTACACGGTCGAGACCGCGAGCGATCCGTTCTTCGGACGCCTCGGCCAGATCATGGCCTTCAGCCAGCTGGAGCAGGCGCTCAAGTTCGAGCTGCTGATTCCGCTGCGGGGTGCCGCTGCCGGCACCGCCTGCATGAGCTTCAACTATCACCGCGAGCATTTCGGCACGACCTGGGGCCTCCATCTCGCCGACGGCGAGCCCGCCCATACCGGCTGCGTCGCGTTCGGGATGGACCGCTTGGCGGTCGCGATGTTCGCCACCCACGGCGAGACCATCGCCGACTGGCCGGACTCGATCCGTGCTGCGCTGAAGCTCTGAGCGATCGCGATGGCCCTCGACCCCCATGTCAGCCGTTTCCTCGACATGATGGCGCTCGGGGGCTCGAACGGCATCGATCTCGCCGCCCGTCGCGAGGGCCTGCGCGGACTCTCGCGGCTCGCCGCCGCCGGCCTCGCGACGGGGCCGATTGCGACCCGCGACCTCACCATGCCGGGCCCCGGCGGCGCCCTGTCCCTTCGCCTCTACACGCCGGAGGGCGAGAAGCCGGGCCCCGGCCTCGTCTTCCTGCACGGCGGCGGCCTCGTCACCGGCGATCTCGACACCCACGACGCCCTGTGCCGCACCCTGTGCGATGCGGGCCGGATGCGGGTGGTGGCCGTCGATTATCGGCTCGCCCCGGAACACCCGTTTCCGGCGGCGCTCGACGACGCGCTCGCCGCGACCCGCTGGGTGACGGAGCATGCGGACGAGGTCGGCATCGATCCGGCCCGGCTCGCCGTCGGCGGTGAATCCGCCGGGGCGGGACTCGCCGCCCGTATCTGTCAGGAGCTGCGCGAAACCGGGCAACGTCCGGCGGCGCAGCTGCTGATCTGCCCGGTCCTCGACGTGCACGGCATGGGCGCCTCGCGCCGGGATTTCGCCCGCGGCTATTTTCTCGACGAGGCGACGATCCAGGGCGATCTCCTCGCCTGCGGACCGAAAGCCCTGCCGAACGCGCGATTCTGCCCGCTGCGCGAAGAGGATCTGACGGGCCTGCCGCCGGCTCATCTCCACACCGCCGAGTACGATCCGGTGCGCGACGACGGCGAAGCGTACGCCGAGCGGCTGACCCGCGCGGACGTGCCGGTCGTCCATGCCCGGCATGACGGCATGATCCACTTCTTCTACGGCCTCGGGCGCCTCGTGCCCCGCTCCCGGCCGATCCTCTCCGACATCGCGCGCGGTTTTTCGGATGCGCTGCGCGCGCCCCTTCCAAACGCCTGACCGTTCGACCCGTGGAGTTCCCCATGTCCCTGCGTTCCACCATCCACGCCGAGATCGCCGCCGTCGCTGCCGAGCAGGAGAAGCGGATGCCGCCGATCACCGACGATCTCGTGATGCTGGAGACCGAGTTCGATTCGCTCTGCTTCGCCCTCCTGGTTGCTCGGATGGAGGACCTGACAGGCGCCGATCCGTTCTCCGAGATGGAGGCGGACGACCTGCCCGTGACGGTCGGCGACCTCGTCGCCCTCTACGACCGCGCGGCGGCCAAGCTGGCGGCCTGACCGCCATGATCCTGCGCGAGAGACTCTTTCGGAGTTGCGGGCTCGAAGGCCTGTTCCTGTCCGACCATCGCGAGCACAGACATCTCGCCGGGATCATCGGCGGCCCGCGGGACACATCGGTGAGCGAGCAACTCGCCGGCAAGCGCGTGCTGCTCGCGGTCGGTGGGCAGATGGCGGCGGCCCGCGCTATGCTGGCCCTCGACGGCCTCGTCGCGCGCCTCGCCCTGGTGCCCCCGGGCCTCGCGCCGGAACACGTCGCCCGCATCGCGACGGATTCGGACGCCGAGATCGCCGTCTGCGATGCCGAGGGACTGCCCGACGACGCCCTGCCGGGTCTGCCCCGCATCGATGTCGAGGCCGCGTCCAGGGCCTCCTTCGAGGCCACGGCCGGGACGGGACGGGAGACGGAGTGGGCGCTCGCCACCTCCGGCACCACCGGCGCCCCGAAGCTCGTCGCCCACACCCTCGAAGGGCTGGCCGGCGGCATCAACACAGCCGCCACGCCGGAGCCCGGCACGGTCTGGTCGACCTTCTACGACATCCGCCGCTACGGCGGCCTCCAGGTCTTCCTCCGCGCGATGCTGGCTCCGGCCTCGCTCGTGCTGTCGGACCGGCACGAGACCGTACGCGACTTTCTGGTTCGCGCCGGGGATGCGGGCGTCACCCACATCCTGGGTACGCCCTCGCACTGGCGGCTCGCCCTGATGAGCAACGCCCTGAGCCGGCTCTCGCCGCGCTACGTGCGCCTCTCCGGCGAAATCGCCGACCAGACCGTTCTCGATCTCCTGCGCGCCGCCTTCCCCGACGCGCGGATGGCCCACGCCTATGCCTCGACCGAGGGCGGCGTCGGATTCACCGTCGAGGACGGATGCGAAGGCTTCCCGGCCTCGCTGATCGGCACGCGCGCCGGTATCGAGATCGCGGTGCGGGACGACGCCCTCTACGTGCGCTCGAACCGCACCGGCCGGCGCTATCTCGGCGCCGCGCCCGAGCCCCTGATGGCCGAGGACGGATTCGTGGATACAGGCGACCTCGTCGAGCGGCGGGGCGACCGCTTCCACTTCCTCGGACGGCGCAGCGGCGTCATCAATGTCGGCGGTGCCAAGGTGCAGCCCGAAGAGGTCGAGGCCGTCGTCAACCTGCACGCCAGCGTGTCGATGTCCCGGGTGCGGGCGCGGCCCAACCCCATCCTCGGGGCGGTGGTCGAGGCCGAAGTGGTTCTGCGCGCCGGCACCGACGCCGCCGACCCGGCTGCCCTGAAGAAGGCGATCATCGCCCATTGCCGCCCGCGCCTCTCCGGCCACAAGGTGCCGGCGAGCGTGCGCTTCGTCGACGATCTGCCGCTCACCTCGGGCGGCAAGCTGGTGCGGAGGATGCCGTGAGCGAGATCCGAGAAGGCCGCCTCGTCGTCGTCACCGGGGCGAGCCGGGGATTGGGTCTCGCCATGGCCTCGACGCTCGCGGCGGAAGGCTATCGCGTGGTCGGCTTGGCCCGGCGCCCAAGCGAAGCTCTGGAAGCAGCCTGCGAGGCCGCCCCGTTCGGCGCGATCCAATTCATGCCCGCCGATCTCGGCGAGATCGACGCGCTCCAGGCCCTCGTCCAGCGGATCAAGGCGGAGCACGGACCGGTCTACGGCCTCGTGAACAACGCCGCCATCGGCACGCCCGGCCTGCTGACCACCATGCCGGCGAGCAAGATCACCGAACTCGTCCACCTCAACACCGTGGCCCCGATGGTGCTGACCAAGTACCTCGCCCGCGGGATGATGACGGCGGGCGCGGGCCGCATCGTGAATGTGAGCTCGATCATCGCCTTCACCGGCTACAACGCGCTCTCGGTCTACGCCGCCACCAAGGCGTCGATGATCGGCTTCACGAAATCCCTCGCCCGCGAGGTCGGACGTCTCGGCGTCACGGTGAACGCGGTGGCGCCGGGCTTCATCGAGACGGCCCTGACCGATGGCATGGACGAGGCCGAGCGCGGTCGGGTGGCCAATCGCAGCGCCCTCAAGCGCCTCGCCGAACCGCAGGATGTGGCCGACGCCGTCGCGTATCTGATGTCGGACAAGGCCCGCAACATCACCGGCACCGTGCTGACGATCGACGCCGGCAGCACGGCTTGATCCGGTCCGATCCCCCCTCTCCCGCCCTTCGCCAAGACCCAGCCCACCCGCCGACCTGACCCCCGATCCGAACGGACGCCGCCCCGCATCCGGCCCTGGGTCCCAAGCTCAGCGAAGCTCCGAGAGTGTCGCCGATGTTAGCCCTGTCCGAATCCCACGAAGTCCCCGTCTTCTCCGGATCCGATCCGGCCCCGGCCGCGCCGAAGCCCGAACGCGCCAAGACCCGCTGCCGGATCATCGAGGAGAGCGATCTCGATGCGGTGATCGGGCTGCTGCGGGCCGGCTTCGCCGACCGCTCGGAGGCTTACTGGCGCAACGGGCTCGCCCATCACCGCGCCCAGCCCCTGCCGGACGGCGTGCCGCGCTACGGCTACCTGATGGAACGGGACGGCGAGGCCGTCGGCGTGCTGCTCGCGCTCTATCGGGTGATCGAGGACGAAGCCGGGACGCATCTGCGCTGCAATCTGTCGAGCTGGTACGTGAAGCCGGAATACCGATCGCTCGGCACCCTGCTCGACGGCTTCGCCATGCGCGACCGCTCGGTGACCTACGTCAACGTTTCGCCCGCGCCGCAGACCTGGGCGATGCACAAGGCGCGCGGATTCAAGACGATCTGCGCCGGCCAGATGCTGGCCGTGCCGCTGCTCGGCCGACATCGGGGCCGGGCACGCGCCGTCTCGCCCGCGACCCTGGCGCTGCTCCCCCCGGCGGAGGCGCGGCTCGTCGCCGATCACGTCTCTTACGGATGCCTCGGACTCGTCTGGTCGCACGGGCCGGTGGCGGGCGCGCTGCTGTTCCAGCGACGCGCTATCAAGGTGCTGCCGGGCCGGTTCGCGTGGCTGCGCTTCCCCGGGCTTCAGCTCGTCTACCACTCGCCGAATCTCGATCTTGCCGCCTGCCTTGGGGCGGTCGGTCGGCACCTGATGCTGCGCCGGGGGATGCCATGGTTCGTCCTCGACGCGCTGGAGCGGTGCGCCGACATTCCCGGCCGCTACTTTCCCGGCCGCGCCCCGAAATTCGCCCGCGGCCCCAACCCGCCGGTGGCGGGCGACCTGTCCTACACGGAGATCGTTCTGTTCGGGGCATGAGGCGGAGCGCCCTCTGCTCGATCGGCTCGAACCCCTCCTTCGCACGGCGAGGGAGGGGTTTTTCGTCGGACCGGACTGCGGCGAGAAGGGACGCGACGGGCACCCCTGCGCTCGCCATCGACGCCTCGTTCCATCGGGCGCGGCTGCTCGAATGCCGAGAGAAGTCGCCGCGCAGGAGGCGCGGAGAGATCGCCCCCGGGAAGCGTCGGTTCCCTAATTCGGTGCCGCGACCGGTGGGTGGCGATGGGTGGACCAGCGCAGCGGCGCGGTGGCCGCAAGCGGCATGGACGCGGCGGCGCGCAGCACGACCAGCACGATGACGTGGTGGAAGGTGTAGATCAGCGAGTTGTCCGTGGTCATCACGATGGCGGTGTAGAGGTAGATCAGAATTCCGAACGGGCTGCCCGCAAACATCCGCAGCAGGATGAGGTGGAACAGCACGAAGCCGAACGCGCCGTAATCGACGAAGATCTTGAGCCAGTCGTTGTGCGGATTGCTCGCATGGTCGTCAGCGGTCTGCACGATGGTGTCGGCCGAGCCGGGCCCGTGCCCGAACAGCAGCTTGGCCATCGGCGCGGCCTCGACCTCGCGCCAGATCGCGACGGAGAACTCGAACCGCCCGAGCGACAGGCTGTTGGCGGAGACATTCTCGCCGCCGACGAATTTTGCGCCGTACTCGAACAGCTGCATCGAGAACAGGGAGCTGAGCGAGAGCAGGATCACCAGTAGGATCGCCAGCGCCCGACGCCGCCGGGCGAGTCCAAAGGTGACGATTGCCCACTCGAAGGCCAGCACGGCGATCACCGCCATGATCGCGATGCGCTTGTAGGCCGCGAAGAACAGGATCCCCGTCACCAGCCCGAAGACGAGACGCCGCGTGCGGAAGGCGTAGAGGACGATGACCCCAAGCGGGAACGCCATCACCGATTCGAGAATGCCGTCGGAGGCGAGGATATCGACGTTCAGGCTGATCCCCTCCTGAAGGGCCTCGATCAGCATGCAGGCGAAGCAGGTGGCGGCGACGATCATCACCTCACGATGCGTGGCGGACCACGCCACCGAGAACATCATCAGGTACGTGCCGATGATCAGGAGGTCGCGGACGAGGAAGGGATTGCTGCTGCGGCCGGCCAGGATCGCGGCGCCCGCAGCCAGCACGTACAGGCCGACGGCCTGCGCGCCGGGCGGATGGAACGGCACGACGAGGTTCCGCAGCAGCGCCTGAAACGCGATGCAGAAGAACGGCAGCAGGTAGAGGATGTACTTCATCTGACCGCCGCCCTCGGCGTCGATGCTGCTGAACCGCCACACCACGAGAACGACCGCGATGAGGAGCGCGGTCCAGAAACCGATCCGAGGGTCGTCGGGCAGGGCCCGATTTTGAAGGGCCGGATTCTGAATTGCGCTCACGCGGGCACCCTGTTCTCAGGCCGACTGGAACGTCGACGCCCGACGGTTGGGCTCTCTCAGCGGTGCGGGGGTAGAGAGCATGTCCCGCAGCCAGACGAACAGGACACCGAGGCCGAGGCCGGCCACGATCGCACCGACCAGGAGGAAGGCCAGGGGCAGGTTCATGGCCTCGCGGGGCGGGACCGCGCGGGAGATGACGCGCAGGTTGGCGCTGTCGATCGCCTGCTGTTCGCCGACCTCCTTGGTTCGACGCAGGAAGGATTCGTAGACGCCGCGGCTGCTTTCCGCCTCGCGCTCCAATTCGCGCAACCGCACGAAGGCCCGGTTCGTCGTGAGGGCTTCGCCCTTCAGGGACTCGACATCGCGCGCCAGCGCGATCTCCTTCGACTTGGATCGCTGGTAATCGACCCATGCGGCGCGGGCGATCCGGTCGAGCTCCTCCTTGATCTGGGTGCGGACCGTGCGGGCCTGCGCCTCCAGGGTGATGACGTCGGGATGGCGTGCGCCGAGCAGCGTCATCACGTCGGATTGGCGACGCTTGAGCTCGAGATACTGACCGCGCATCTGGCCGATCGTCGGCGATTGAACCGCCTCGCTGATCGCCGCCGGATCGGCGCCTCTGCGGCGGGCGCTCTCGATGAGATCGGTGCGGGCCTTCAGCTCGGCCGAACGACCGCGGGCGGCGCCGAGCTGCGTGTTCAGTTCGAGAAGCTGCTGCTCGTTGATGAGACGGCCGGACGCGCCGATGATGTTGTTCTCGGCCTTGTAGGTCTCGACCTTCTCCTCCGCGCCGCGAACCTGATTGCGCAGTTCGGCGAGGCGGCCCGACAGGGACTGCTCGACGCGCTTGGCGACGTCGTTGCGGGCGGCCAGGTCGCTTTCGAGATACGCGGTGGCGAGGGCGTTGGCGAGATGGGCCGCCTTCGCCGCGGTCGAGGCCTCGAAGAAGATATCGATGATGTAGGAACGCTCCGTGCGGCGGACGCTGACGCGGCGCTGAACGGTCCGCAGGGCGCGCAGCATCGGATCCTCGCGGGTCTCGGTGACGCCGAGCATTCGATTGATGCCGCCGAGGACCTGGGAGACGAGGCCGGACGGCTCGATGAATTCCGGATCGTTCTGCAGGTTCTCCCGGGCGATCAGATCGCGCAGGACCCGCTCGGAGGTGATGACCCGCAACTGGCTCTCGACGAGCGGGAGGCTCGCCTCGCCGCTCTGCGCGCCCGGCGAGAGTTCCTTGTCGATGATCTGGAGCCCGCGCGGATCGATCAGCAGCTGCGTGCTCGCCTGGAAGCGCAGGGGGATGAGCGGGTAGACCATCAGGACGAGCAGGACGGCCGAGATCGCCGGCAGCAGGATCCAGACTTTCTGCCGCCTGAGATTGGTGAACAGGGCGCGCAGATCGAGCACGGGGGCGGAGGGACCGAACGGCGCAGTCGCCTCGAACGAACCCGAGCTCTGATGAAACATCGGTCTCGGAGTATGCGCTGTCACTATCGTCTCCGCCGTCCAGAAAGAGAGGAATGGGACCGGCTTCCGTGTCGTTCGTCCCAGGATCCGCACGAAGGCGTCCCGTTTCGCGACATCGGCCTCCGATCGGGCCTTCTCGACCGGAATGGCAGCAAGAGCCGAACCAGCGGAGAGAATGTCCTTCCCGTTGCGCGCACGGACTCGTGTCTTTCTACGGATAGCGGAGCCCAATTACGTGTCTCATAAATTCGCAAATCTGACTTCGCCGCAAGTTGTGGATTACGGGTGTTCTCCACTCCTTTTAGACCGCAAGCCTTTTGGATGCGGTATCCGGACGCGGCCCTGACATTTCTGGACGGGTCTGTGCTGTATCGGCTTCCATCGAAAGCCAGCGGCAACCTTTCGGCTTAATGCTCATCGCATGAAGCCTCGCACTGTCGAGCCATCGTTTCGGAACGGGTTCATGCGGGCCAAATGGAGCGCCGGCATTGACGTGATGCGCGTCAGTCTTCTCGTCGGCTTGGCCAGTCTCGCATGGCCGGCAGAAGCGGCATCGACCGATGTCGCCGCGCGAACCCGCATCCTCAAGGTCGTCCCGGACGGTGCTCCGGCAATCGGCGAAGGCCGCTTCTCGACCTTGGCCGCAGCCCTCGCCAAGGCCGCCGAATGGCGGCGTCGGGACGGCTCGACGATCGTGGTCGAACTCGAGTCCGGCCTCCATCGGCTCGATCAACCGGTTCGGATCGGCCCCGAATTGTCCGGGACGGCCGATCGACCGCTCGTGATCCGCGGCGCCGCCGACGGCTCGTCCCGGCTCACCGGCAGTCGCGCGCTGCGTTCCGCGTCACTCCCGCCGGATCTTCTGGCCCGCCTCCCGCCGGCTGCCCGCGACAAGGTGCGGGCCTATCGACTGCCCGACCGGATCGCCGGCGAACCGCAGTTCCGCGAACCGAAGATGCTGAACGATCCGGCCCCCCTGGTGACCGAGGTGTTCGATGGGATCGGGGCCCTGCAGCCGGCGCGATGGCCGAACCAGGGCTATGCCGATGTCGTGCTCGGCGGCCGTTCGGACCGCACCGGCTTCGTCTTCAAGGCCCCGTCCGGATGCGCCTGGGACCAGGAGCCCGAGCTCTGGGCCGAGGGCTTCTGGCAATGGGACTGGTTGCTGGAGACGATCCCGGTCGAGCGAGCGGGCCCACGCGGTGGCCGGATCGGACTCGCCCAAATTCCCTACGAGGGCGAGCGCCCCGGCGGTCGCGCGGCTTTGCTGCATGCCCTGTGCGAACTCGATGCACCAGGCGAGTGGTGGCGGGATCGCAAGCGGGGCCTGCTGCTCGTATGGCCCCGCGAGGGCAAGGTCGATCTCGAAATCGGCCTGGCCGAGACTCTGCTGCGGATCGAGAACGCGCGACATCTGCGCGTGGAGAACCTGCAATTCGAGCGGGCACGGCGTGACCTCGTGACGGTGACCGGCGGTTCCGACATCACGATCAGCCGCAGCACCTTCGCCTGGGGCGCAGGACGGGCCGCCGTATTCGAGAACGTGGCCGGAGGCGGCATCACGGAGAGCGTGATCCGCGATATCGGCGCGACGGCTGTGCGCTTGTCCGGGGGTGACCGGGTCCGGCTCCTGCCCAGCGGACTGTTCGTGCGCAACACCCGACTCACGCGCTTCGCCCGCCTGTCGCAGACCCAAAACCCCGCCGTGCAGGCGGAGGGCGTCGGTGTTCAGGTGACCGGCAACCTGTTCCACGATGCGATCGGCTACGCGATCCATTTCCGCGGCAACGATCATCTCTTCGCGCGAAACGAAGTCGCCCGCCTGATGAACGGCCTGAGCGATTCCGGCGCAATCTATGCGGGACGGGACTGGACGGCGCGCGGGACTTCGATCCGAGACAATTACGTCCACGATATCGAGCCCGCACCCGGTTTCGAGGTGAAGGGTGTCTATCTCGACGACATGGCGAGCGGCTTCACGGTGGAGCGCAACCTGTTCGTCAATGTGCAGAAGCCGGTCTTCATCGGCGGCGGCAGCGACAACATCGTGTCCGACAATGTGTTCGTGAATTCGAGCCCCGCGATCAGCCTCGACTCGCGGGGTCAAACGTGGATGGAAGGCGCGGTCAACGATCCGCAATCGGAGATCCGCACGGCCTACGCGGCGATGCCCGTCACCTCGCCGCGCTGGCGCGAGCGCTTTCCGCGTCTCGCGACTCTTTTGACCAACGAACCCACGGTAGCCCGCGACAATCAGATCGTCGGCAATCTCTCTCTCAACAGCCGGCCGCTCTTCACCGAGCAGGAAGCCGATCCGCGCCGGCAGACGATCATGCTCAACAGCGAGGCCACCCAACCCGATCTGACGCGGGCGGTCACGGGCGACCCGCGCGCTCTGGCTGCCTTCCTCAAGGCGCGTCGGGTGTCCGTTCCCCTGTCGATCGAGGCGATGGCCCGCGCGTCCGGCCCCACCCAGCCGTCTCAGCCGACGCGCGACTGACGGCCGGGGCGGTCGCTTCGAGACGGCGTCAGGCTTTCAGGACGGCGCCCAGAGCTTCGACATATCCCTGCGCCGCCACATCCGCGGTAAAGCGCGGCAGCGCGCTGCGGGCCGCCTCGCGCAGGGCCGCGCGTCGTTCGGTGTTGTCGAGCAGGTCGAGGGTGCCCGTGACCCAGTCCTCGATATCGAGGGGGCGCACCTCGCCGCAAAGATGTCCTTCCAGAAGCTCGCGGGCGATGCCGGAATGGGGCGAGGCCAGCACCGGCGTTCCACTCTGCAAAGCCTCGTGCACGACGATGCCCCAGACATCGCCGCGGCTCGGGAACAGGAACAGGCGGGACGAGGCGTAGACCGCCGGCAGCGCGGCCTGCGTCAGGTAGCCGTCGAACTGCGCCTCGATCCCGGCTGCGGCCAAGCGCGCTTCCATCTCCGCCCGCAGGGGGCCGTCGCCGGCCACCCGCACCCGAAGGCGTCGGCCCCGCGCGGCGCAAGCGAGGATGACGTCGGTGAAGAAGCGCGCGCCCTTCACCTCCTCGTTGAGGATGCCGCAGAACAGGACATCGTAGGGCCGCTCGGCATCCGGCGGCGGCGGCCCCGCCGGCGACCAGGCCGGGAAGAGCGGGCTCGTGGCAAAACGCTCCGGCGCAACGCCGTAGAGGGCGAGGAGCCGGGCGCTGCCCAGGCTCGGGCCGATGCCGGCGCGGGCGCTGGCCACGATGGCCCGGCGCAGCCAGCGATGCGGAGCCGAGCGCTGCCCCGGATCGGTCTCGGGCACGCCGTCGGTCCGAATCAGATACGGGATGCGCCGGAGCTGGGCGAAGCCCGCCGCCATCAGCATCGTCGGCGAGAAATCGTTGAGCACCAGCGCCGCCGGGCGAAGCGCGGCGAGCCGCGTCACCACGGCGGGGTTCACATAGAGGTTGCGCACCGCGTCCCGGTGCCAGCGCAGGCCCGGCAGCACCTCGTGCCGGAACAGGCGCGGCGCCTCCACCACCCATTGCCGGGCACTTTCCCGCTTGGTGCAGGACAGGACATGGAGCGGCCTGTCGAGCCGTTCGGCCAGACGCTCGTAGAGGACATGGGTATAGGGCGCGAGCGCCCCGGTCACGATCACGACGGGTCGTCCGTCGCGCGCTCCTGCCGGCGGAAGAACGGGCACGCGCTCAGGCCGTCCCATCGATCGACCTTCCCCATTTCGCCCCGCCCAGCAGGGCTTCGAATTCGAACAGCGACCAATGCGGCTCCACGACGTGGCGCGGCATCAGGAACAGATCCTCGGCGCTGCGGGTATGGCCCCGGCGGGTGGTGAAGAAAGTGCGGAAACCCGCCTCCCGCACCAGGGCCGGATCGCGCGAGGGATCGAAATCATGTACCGCCACGCCCCAAGGGCAGGCGAAGTGCTCGACCGGCCGACCGGTTAGGGCGGAGAGCTGGTGGCGGGAGCGGGCCAGGTCGGCGGCGATCTCCTCCGCATTAAGGCCGCTCAGGCGCAGATGACGCGAACCGTGCGAGCCGATCTGGAGGCCAGCGTCCAGCCACGCCGCCACGTCGGCGCGATTCATATAAAGACGCTCGCCGGGCTGCTGAGGCGGCGCATCGATCCAGTCGCTGACGAGGAAGACGATGGCCGGCACGCCCAAGGCGGTCAGCACCGGCATCGCCACATCGCGATTGTCGGCATAGCCGTCGTCGAACGAGATCAGAAAGGCCCGGTCGCGGGCGGGCCAACCGGCGGCGAGCCGCTCGCAAGCCGTATCGGCGTCGATGAAATCGCCGTGCGCGGAGAGGTGGCGGAGTTGGTCGGCGAAACGCCCCTGAAGCGATGCCGGTATCTGATGATAGCAGAGTGTATAGAGTCCAGGCTCCGCGCAAGCGAGCGACCGCAGTAGAGAGCCGCCGCGAAGGGCCAATTCACGCAGGCCCGGCGTATCGCGCAATGTGGTTTTGACCCAGTGATACATGCTCACCTCGCCGTACCATCTCCCTTACATTGTTTCGGTTCATTTCTGCAGACAGCCGCAAGCCGGTTTAACCTCAAGTGGTTAACTCAGCAATAAATGTCTGCATTGATCTCTTTGGCTCTGGATGATTGTATCCGTTGGCCCATAGATTGCCCCGGATCGGCCACGTACGCAGCATCTGTCCCTCACCGGGACAGGCGAAGAGAAGCGATGTTCATGACGGGTCATTGGACGATCTCGCCCCCGGGCGTCGAACCCGGATGGCACAGACCGACCCGGCCGCGGACAGCCGGATGGCCAAGGGTCTCGACCGTCACGGCCGCATCCCCCCCAGTTTCCCTCTGAGCGGGGCGCATCCCATGCACGACACCGCGATCCTTCCGCTCAGTCTGCGCCTGCGCCAACGCGCCGGCCAATTCGCCCGCCGACCGCCGGCCGCCCTCGTCTCGCTCGCCGATCAAGGCCTCGTCAGCGGCTTCGGATTCATCAGCGGCATCGCCGCCGCGCGCCTTCTCGGCATCGTCGAGTTCGGGCATTTCGCGATGATCCTGATCGTGATCTCCTTTGCCCAGGGGCTGCACAACGCCCTCATCACGGCACCGATGATGACACTGGCCGGTGCCCGCGGTTCGATCTCCCGCGTCTACGGCGCCAATATCCTGATCGCCGCCTTTCTGCTCTCGGTTCCCGGCGCGGTCTTCGTGGTCTTCGCCCTGATGCTGAGCGGTCAGATGACCCCTGCGGCCCTGACCGCCGCCTGCGCGCTGATGTTCACGCAGAACCTGCAATTCACCCTGCGCCGTCTCCTGTTCGCACGGGGCAAGGGCGTGCGGGCGCTGTTCATGGATCTCGCGCGGGCGGCGAGTTTCCCGCTCGCGGCCGGGTTCATCTGGCTCCAGCACGGAGCCGTCGGGGTCAACGGCTATGTCGGAATGCTGGCGCTGACCTCGCTCGTCACGAGCCTGCCCTTCATCATCGCGGTCGGGCGCCCCCTCCTGCGCGCGCCGTCCTCGGTGCAACTCGGAGCGGTCAGCCGGCGTCACACTCCCATCGCGCGCTGGCTTCTGCCGATCGTGTTCGTCACCTTCGCCCAGGAGCAGGTGGTGTGGATGGTGGCGGGCTCCACCCTCGGCCTCGACGCCCTCGGGGGGTTGCGGGCGGCGCAGTACCTCGTCGGCACGGTGCTGATCCTGCTCAGCGCCACCGAGAACGTCCTGCCGGTCCGCGCCGCCCGTGCGCACAGCGAGGGCGGCGAGGAAGCGCTGCGTTCCTATCTGGTGAGCGCCGGCATCCGTCTCGGCGCACCGATCGTGGCCATCCTGGCGCTTCTCGCCGGCCCCGCCGAGTTGTGGCTGACCCTGATCTTCGGATCGGAATTCGCGGCCTATGCCGGTTGCCTGCGGATCCTCTCGGTCGGGGTGCTGGTGATCCTCGTGCGAGACCTCGCGGCCCATTACTTCCGGGCCAAGCACAACACCCGCGTCATCTTCGAATCCCTCGGGGTGAGCATGGTGGTTTCGCTCGCCGTCGTGGTGCCGCTGATGAACCATGCCGGCGTCACGGGCGCGGCCGCGGCCGTCACCGCGGGCCATATCGCCTCGCTCATCTACCTCGCGGCGGCGATGCGCTGGCAATCCCGCCCGATGATGACGTGGCTGGCCCGAGCCCGCTGACGGAGATCGCCCGGAGCGGTCCAGCCGCTCCGGGTTCCGTCGCACCGCGACACAGCGGGCAGTGGTTCAGTACCATCACGGCCCGTTTCGCTGGAAACTGGAATGCTTCGAGCCCTGCCGACATGTTGGCAGGGCTTTCTCATGTCGACGCGATGCCGGTCCGTATCCTGACGAAGCGAAGCAGCCCATCCGGGCTCATCTCGGTGCGGCCCTGCCTTCGGTGGCCACAGGGGCGGTGGGAACGAGGCTGGTCACCCAACGTGATCTGAGGGCCCAGACGCCCCCACACGAACAGAGTGTCCGTGGGCCTCCGAGCGCCCTCCCCTGCCCTCCCGGATCGCCGCGCCGCGTCACTGGCACTGGACCGGCAAAAGCCCGCCGAACCGCTCACCACAGCGTCGGGGCGTCCCGGCATGACGATCCATACCCCTGAACGCGCCAAGGCCCGCGCTGTGGGGGCGCGGGCCTTGGCGTGTCGGTTCGGTGATGGTGTTGTGTTTGGTTGCGGGGGCTGGATTTGAACCAGCGACCTTCAGGTTATGAGCCTGACGAGCTACCGGGCTGCTCCACCCCGCGGAAGGTATGTGTGGGTCGGGCCGGGTCGGCGTGAGCGTCGGGGCCGGATCGGATCGATCGAGGGAATGTGGGGGGCACCGCGGTGGGCGGTGAGGTGTGACGCGTCGTGCGC
>NZ_JAPRBT010000001.1:935492-997706 GCF_043352485.1 Methylorubrum sp. POS3 | reverse complement strand
GAACGCCGGCCTCGGCGCGGTGGGCGGCTACGCGGCCCTGTCGAGCTACACCAACCTCGGCGGCCAGCTCACCGTCTTCTCCCTGCCGAACAACTAAGTCTCAACGACACTTCTCGTCGGTCGCAAGATCCGGCGGGAAGTCCTTCCTTAAACCGGAAGTTGTCGCAAGAGACGCTCGGTCGCATGGCCAGCCCATGCAAAGAGATGCCGGCGCGGTTCCCGCGCCGGCATCTTTATGATTTTATGATAAGCATGTAAGACGCTGCGGTAACCGCACGATTTACGTTGCGGTGCAACATCGTGGTCTCGGGAGAAACGTCGTTGTCCTCAATGAAAACCCTCGCTTTGCTTGGTCTCGTCGGCGCCGCCGTCATCGGCACGGTTCCCACGGCCACTCTCGTCGCCGCGCAGGATGCCAAGCCTGAGCTGGCCAACAAGCTCGATCCCAACGCCAAGGAAATCGACGAGCCGGTCCTCAAGGCCGCCACGGCCGTGAAGGACGAGGATGGCAAGTACACGGACAAGGACGGCCACCCGACCTTCCGCGTGACCAACGACGGCAAGAAGGTCGATTGGTACACCTATTCCGGCTACCGCCGTTATCACGCCGAGTGCCACGTCTGCCACGGCCCGGATGGCATGGGTTCGACCTACGCCCCGGCCCTCAAGGATTCGCTGAAGCGCCTCTCCTACGAGGAGTTCTACGGCATCCTCGCCGGCGGCAAGCAGGAGGTGAACAACACCGCCAACCAGGTGATGCCCGCCTTCGGCGACAACAAGAACGTCATGTGCTACGCCAACGACCTCTACGTGTATCTCCGTGCCCGCGCCGCCGGCGCCTGGGGCCGCGCCCGTCCGGGCGAGAAGGAGGACAAGCCGGAGGCCTACAAGAAGGCGGAGGCGGAGTGCCTGGGCGGCTGATGCCCCGCAGCCACTCCCTCCTTCCCGTCGTCGCGCTCCTGCTGATCGCAGCAGGAGCGCGCGACGCTCGGGCCCAGCACCTGCCCGACCTCGTCACCACCGATGTCCTGCGGGTCTGCTCGGATCCCGGCAACATGCCGTATTCGCAGCGCAAGGGCGGCGGCTTCGAGAACAAGATCGCCGAGATCGTCGCCGACGAACTCAAGGTCAAGCTGCGGTATTACTGGCTCACCCAGGGACCGGGCTTTGTCCGCAACACCCTCGGCACTGGGCTGTGCGACCTGATCATCGGCACTTCGGGTGGCGAGGTGGTCCAGCCGACCAACCCCTACTATCGCTCGGCCTATGCGGTGGTGACCCGTAAGGGCGAAGTGGATGGGTTGAAGGGGCTCGACGACCCTCGGCTGAAGGACAAGAAGATCGGCATCATCGCCGGCACGCCGCCGGTGGCCCGGCTGACGGAGGTTGGCCTCGCGGGCGATCGTTTGATTCCCTACGCGCCCTACACCTTCGCCGCCGACCGGAAGCACCAGACGGTGGCGGCCGAGGTCATCGCCGACCTCGCCGAGAAGAAGGTCGATGTCGCGATCCTGTGGGGGCCGTCCGCCGGTTGGCTGGCGCGGGAAAGCGGCGTGCCGATGGATGTCGTGCCGCTGCTCAACGAGCCGGGTCGTCCGGCGCTCACCTTCCGCGTCTCCATGGGCGTGCGCCACAACGAGGACGATTGGAAGCGCACGATCAATACCGTTCTGCGAAAGCGCAAGGACGACATCGAGAAGGTGCTGCGCGATTACGGCGTGCCCCTGCTCGCCGCCGAGGAGAACAAGCTCCTCGAAGCGAGCGGCGACGCGAAAGATCCCTGAGGCGGTCTTCGGTCGATCGTGAGAAACAGGGCCCGGATGCGCGATGCATCCGGGCCCTGTCTCATTCGTTCCGCTCAATCCCGGTTGCGTCGAGCTTTGTTAGCGCGTCGCGGACGGTCTCGCCGCCGATGACGAGGTCGGGGGCGATCTCGGCCAGTGGGACCAGCACGAAGGCCCGCTCCCGCACGAAACGGTGCGGCAACACCAGCCGCTCGTCGGACACTTCGGCGCCCTCGTAGGACAGCACGTCGATATCGATCACGCGCGGGCCCCAGCGGCGCTCGCGGACCCGGCCGAGGGCCGCCTCGATCGACAGGCAGGCCTCAAGCAATTCGTGCGGTGTGAGGTCGGTCTCGACGGCGACTGCGCCGTTGAGGAACCAATCCTGATCCGTATCGCCCCAGGGTGGCGTCCGGTAATCGGCGGAGCGCGCGACGAGGCGGATGCCGGGCCATGCGGCCAGCCGCGCGACGGCGGCCGAGAGCATTGCCGCCTTATCGCCGATATTGCTGCCGAGGCCGAGATAGGCGGACGTCATGTGCGGCGCTCCCGCTCGATCTCGATCGCAGCGTAATCGAGGATCGCCGGGATCGGGGCGCTCGGCTTGTCGATCCGGACCCGGATCGCCTCGATCCGTGGAAACCGGGCGAGGCAGGTCTCGGCGATGGCCTCGGCCAAGGCTTCGATGAGCGCGAAGCGCCGCTCGGTGGCGGTCTCGACGGCGATCTGTGCGAGATCGGCGTAGCTCACGGTCGTGGCCACATCGTCGCTTCGCCCGGCCTCGGACAGGTCGAGGCGGCATTCGAGCGAGATGTAGAAGCGCTGGCCGAGCCGCTCCTCCTCCGGCAGGACGCCGTGGCGGGCGAAGACCGCGAGGCGGTGGACGAGGATGCGGTCAGCCACGTGCGGATTCCGGACGCATCACCGCGTCGAGCACGTGCAGCGCCTCGATATGCTGCGCGACGTCGTGGACTCGGACGATGTCGGCGCCGAGCGTACCGGCCAGCACATGGGCGCTGATCGACCCGATCAGACGATCCCGCGGCGCCGTCTCCCGATCGTGCAGCCGTCCCAGCAGGCTCTTGCGGGAGACGCCGACCAGGAGCGGGAACCCGAGGGCACGGATCTCGGGCAGGCGCCGCAGCGCCTCCAGATGCTGATCCCAGCTCTTGCCGAAGCCGATGCCGGGATCGAGCACGATGTCGGCGTCCGGAATGCCGGCGCGGCGGGCGATGTCGAGGGAGCGGGCGAAGAACCGCTTCATGTCCTCGACGATGTCGAGGCTCGGGTCGATCGTCTCGCGATTGTGCATGACGATGACGGGGGCACCGTGCGCGGCGGCCACCCGGGCGATCTCCGGCTCCCGCTGCAGGCCCCAGACATCGTTGACGAGGGCTGCGCCCGCCCTCAATGCAGCCTCGGCCGTCGAGGCCTTGTAGGTGTCGATGGAGATCGGGACGGCCAGATGCGGCGCGAGCGCTGCGATGACCGGCAGGACCCGGGCCTGCTCCTCCTCGGCCGAGATCGGCACATGGCCGGGCCGGGTCGATTCCCCGCCGATATCGAGGATCTGAGCACCCTCTGCGACCAACGTGTCGGCCTGCCGGCGGGCCGCCTCGACGCCTTCGAACCGGCCACCGTCCGAGAACGAGTCCGGGGTGACGTTGAGGATGCCCATCACCAAGGTGCGCCGCCCCAGATCGGGCAGCAACGCCGTCAGGCGGCTCGTCGGAGGGGAAGTGGCGGACATCGGACCGGGTTAGAATACATCGGGGCCGGCCGGGCCTAGCCTCTCGGGCGCCGGGAGACCAGCCCCCGGCGCAGACGGTTTCAGCTCGCGCCGCGATAACAACGGATCTCGGCCTCGGCCTGGGCGCGGCGGAGATCGGCGACGCGGTCATCGAACATCTTGGTCGACTTGAACGCGGTGGTGCGCTGGCCGATGCCCTGACGCATCGACAGGATGGTCGAGGCCTGCACGTACTTGTCGTAAGGCAGGATCGCGGCCATCGCGTCGAGGGAGCAGGAGCACTTCTCCAGCGCCTCGCGGGTCTGCCCGTTGGCGGCCATGCAGCCGAACACGTAATCGGCGCGGGCATCCGTCGGGTAGTCGTTTTCCTCGGCCTGAGCCGGAGCCGCCAGAACCGCAGCCAGCAGAGCCGCGGCGAGGGCCTCAGGAATCCTTCTGGTCATAATCGAGCCTCTCTTCGAGGAGTTCGCCGCCATCCGGCTTGGTGGCACGGGCTTGGATCGAGACGATCTCGCCCGGCACGTCCGGCGACGTGACGAAGGTGTAGGTGAGATTGTCGAAGCCGCGCATGCGGTCGGTCAGAGGGTCGCCGACGAAGGGCTGCATCTCGATGCGCCAACCCTCGACCTTGCGGCCCTTGAACTCGACCTCGGTCTTCGTGATCGTGGCCTTCTCGCGCATACCCTTGCGGATGGCATTCTTGAGATAGCGCGGATTGGCTTCCAGAAGTCCGGCCAATCCCTTGAGATGGTTCTCGAGGAACAAGCTCAGCACAGGATTGCCCGGCATGTCCACGAACGGCCCCGCCGGAATGCGGTTGCCGCCGGAGAACATCTGGACCCGCACGTCGCGGCTCTCGGCGCTCTTGCCCGGCTCGATCGTGAACTTGATCTCGTCGCTGATCGGCGGGCCGTAGGGACCGCGCACGATGCCGCTGCGGCGCAGGTAATCGTAGGTGATCGTGCTGCCCGGCGCCGTGTTCTTCATCTGCGGCCGCTCGAACAGCAGATCGCCCGCACTCGGCGTCGTGGCATCGGTCGCGACCGGGGTCGGCGCGGGAGTGGCAGCGTCGGGAGCCGCCCGCGCGGCGGTCACGGTCAGGGAAGCCGCGGCGAGCGCGGCCAGCAGGAGGGTACGGTTCAAAGGGGTGCCTTCTCGGTCAAAGGACTTTGCACATTCGTCCCGATGGTGCGGTATATATAGTCCGGCGGGTTCTCGGCAGCCTCTTCGGTGGCAAGATCGCGCATTTTCGAGTGCAGGGGCGAGAGCGAGCAGGCCGGATCGGTGTTGGCAGCATCGCCCGTGAGCGCCAAGGCCTGGCAGCGGCAGCCGCCCCAATCCTTCTCCCGCCGGTCGCAGGAGCGGCAGGGCTCCTTCATCCAGGAGGTGCCACGATAGGCGGCGAAGGCCGGCGACTTCGCCCAGATGTCGCCGAGCGAGTGGTCGTTCACGTACCAGAACTCGAGGCCAGGGATGGTCTCGGCGGCGTGGCAGGGCAGCACCTTACCCTGGGGGGTGACGTTCATCAGCTTGCGGCCCCAGCCGCCCGCGCAGGCCTTCGGATACTTGGCGTAGTAATCCGGCACCACGAGGTCGATGACGAGCTGGCCTTTCAGCCGCTCGCGCGCGGCCTCGACGATGCGGATCGACTCGTCGACCTGGCGCTTGTCGGGCATCAACGAGGCGCGATTGACGTAGGCCCAGCCGTAATACTGCGTATGGGCCACCTCCAGTCGCTTGGCGCCGAGCTTGACCGCAAGCTCGATGAAGCCCGGAACCTCGTGGATATTGCCGCGGTGGATCACCGAGTTCAGCGTCAGCGGCAGGCCGAGCTCCGTGACGCGGGCGGCGAACTGCATCTTCTGCGGCTGGGCGTTCTTGAGGCCGCCGATCTTCTCGGCGTTCTTGGCATCGACGCCCTGAACCGAGAGCTGCACGTGGTCGAGCCCGGCATCGTAGAGCGCGTCGAGCTTGCCCAGGGCACCGCCGACCCCGGAGGTGATCAGGTTCGAGTAGAGACCGAGTTCGGCGCATTTGGCCGTGATCTCGACGATGTCCTGGCGGGCGGTCGGCTCGCCGCCCGAGAGATGGACGTGGAGCACGCCCAGGGACGCCGCCTCGGTCAGCACCCGCAGCCACGTCGCCGTGTCGAGCTCGGCCGAGCGTCGGTCGAGTTCGAGCGGATTCGAGCAATAGGGGCAGCGAAGCGGGCAGCGATGGGTCAGCTCTGCGAGCAGACCCACCGGCGCCGGGATCACTTCGCTGGGGGAGAGGCCGGGCGTCGGTGCGTTCATCGCTCCAGGACCCTTTTCTGTGCGAGGCCGGCCAGCATCACCAGGATGTCAGCTTCGATGACGGCCGGATCGGCGTCGTAGGTTTCGCCGAGAGTCCGGGCGATCTGCGACACGCTGCTGGTGCCGTCGACCAGCTTGAGGACCGCGACCGCGTTGTCGTCGAGGTCGAAGGTGCGCTCGGGCGCGAGCAGGACGTGCTTGTCGCGCACCTCATCGAAACGCAGGCGCACGCCCCGCGGCAGCCGCGGCACGTCGCCACCCTGGAAGGGAGCGGGCGCCCCTGCCGGGCTGCCCGCCGAGACGAGTCCCTCGCCCGGCTGCCACGCATCCGGCGGGATCATGCCCGGTGCCACGTAGGAGAAGTACAGGGCGTCGAGCTGCGTCCAGAGCACGTTGCACTTGAAGGTCAGCGCGGCCATGGCGGCGCGCTGCAGCTCCGGCGTGGTGGCGTGCCGCTTCACGTAGTCGAGGGCGAAGTCGGCGTCGCGCGGCGCCTGGGTGAGACGCTTGTCGAAATAAGCCAAGGTCTCCTTGGTGATGAAGTCGTAATTCTTCAGCATCCCGGCGACGCGCTCCGAGATGATCGTCGGCGAAAACATCTCGGTGAGCGAGGAGGCGATGGCCTCCAGCAGCGACCGCTCCGAGACGAAATGCACGTAGGCATCGACCGAGAAGCGCGTCGCCGAGAGGATGCCCTTCGTGGACAGGATGTACTCGCGTTCGAATCCCACCCCTTCCGCCAGCTTCAGCCAGCGCTCGATGCCGCCGTCGCCCTCGTGGTCGCCATCGTGATCGACGATGCGCTGACGCCAGATGCGGCGCAGCTGTGCGTCCGGCAGGCGGGCGAGCACCGCCGCGTCCTTCACCGGGATCATCGCCTGATAATAGTAGCGGTTGAGCGCCCAGGCCCGAACCTGATCCTTCGACAGCTTGCCGTCATGCAGCAGGCGGTGGAACGGGTGCAGGTTGTGATAGCGGCGGGCGCCGATATCGCGGAGCGCCGCCTCGAGCTCCTCGTGGCTCAACAGCCGCTGCTCGGCTTCAGGGACGGGGGGCGGAAATTGGGCGGTCATGGCGTCGGACTCTCCCCGGCTTGGTCGCGTTTCCTGGAGCTTTTTTAAAATGGGCAACCGGGTCCTCGAAGGACAGGACGGCCACCGCACGATTGTATCGTGCAAAATATATTAGGTCGGGGCCCAAACTTCCAGGCCCACCACCGCCCACTTCGGCTCAGAGGTCGAGCGTCAGACCGTCATGGGCTACGGTCCAGTCCCGTGCCTCGACGCTCGCGCGCTCGGGCGAATCTTCGACGAGGACCGGATTGGTGTTGTTGATGTGAACGAAGACGCGCCGCCCGATCTCGACATCGGCGAAGGACGCGATCGAACCGTTCTCACCGTTCATCTGGATATGGCCCATGCGCCAGCCGGTCTTGGTGCCGACGCCGGCGCGGATCATGTCGTCGTCTTCGAGCACCGTGCCGTCGAACAGCAGAGCATCGACCCCCGCGACGCGCGTCTTGAGATCGTCGGTCACCCGGGCGCAGCCGGGAATGTAAGCGAGGCGCTTGCCCCCGGCCTCGATCATCGTCCCCACGGTGGTCTCGGTCTCGGCCCCAATCTGCATCGAGGCATCCTCCAACCAGAGCGGCACCTTGCCCGGGACGGAGAACAGCGTGACCCTGAGGCCGGGCACCGGCTCGAAGGTCTCGTTGAGCGAGATCGTCTGCCGCTTCACCACGTCGGCAGCCATCACGTCGAAGACGCGGTTCTCGGAAACGGAGCCGAGGATGCCGGGCGTGGCGTAGAGGGTGAACGCTTGCCCCTCGCGCAGGGTGAGAAGACCCGCGACGTGATCGACGTCGCCATTGGTCAGCAGCACGGCGTGGATCGGCGAGTGGCGCAGACCCTCCCGCGGATGCATCTGCGGGTTCGCCTGGATCTGCTGGCGGATGTCGGGGGAGGCGTTCAGCAGGAGCCAACGTTCCCCGTCGGGGGAGACCGCGATGCTCGACTGCGTGCGAGGCTTGACCCTGGGATCACCGGCCCAGGCCAGGGAACAGATGGAGCAGCGGCAGTTCCACTGAGGAACGCCGCCGCCCGCCGCCGAGCCGAGGATCACGACATGCATGGTAGCTACCCGCTCGTCCGCGATCGCCCAGGCCCGGCTCCAACCTTCTTAGTTGAAGGTATCGATCTCAGCCGACTCGTAGCTCGTGACTTCCATGCCGACGCAGATCTCGGAAACGACCGGGGCAGCCCACTTCATGGTGTCTCTCCTCGAAAATTATAGGACGTCAGAGCCTCGCGATCACCACTCTAAGAAGATCGTAAGATACTGACGGTGCACCGATTTTCAGCGCGGGAGGTATATCGCCCAGTCCGGCTCCGCCCGCAAGACCCAAATTGCCGTTTTTTCCCAAGAAGACGTGAGCGATGTTGCCAATTCCCTTCTCGGACGCCCCTGTGCGGTTGCCGTTACGGGCGTAACATCACTCTCAGGGCATTGCCCCGCATCGGGTTTTTCAACTGACCCGCGGCCGCCCGCCGCAGGACGAACAAAAATGCCCACCGTCTCCGACGGCGGGCATGGGGAAAGGAAGCCCTGAGGGAGGCTGGGAGGGTGCGTGGACGGGGCGACGGCGTTACCCGTGCCGCACCTTCTCCGCGATGTGTGCCGGGCGATGACGGCGATCGGCGGCCACGAGGGCCAGGAAGCGCGGGATCGTGTGAATGTAGCGACCGGTCAGCCGGCGCGGCTCGCGCAGCAGGCGATAGGCCCATTCGAGGCCGATGACCTGGAATGCCTTCGGTGCCCGCGGCACGCGCCCCGTCAGGACGTCGAAGGCGGCGCCGACGCCCATCGCCACGGTGCCGGGCAGGTGCGGGGCATGCTCGGCCATGAACAATTCCTGCTTCGGCGTACCGAGTCCGATCCAGAGGATCTGCGCCCCCGAGGTCCGGATGCGCCGGTACATGGCGGCGGTCTCGACCTCGTCCAGCGGGCGAAAAGGGGGGGTCTCGACGCCGACGACCTGCAGTCCCGGCAATCGTGCCGCCATCGTCTCCGCGAGCGCGCCCGCGACGCCCTCGCCGCCGCCGAGGAAGTAATGGCGCCAGCCCGCCGAAAGGCCGGCCCGGCACACGGCCTCGACCGATTCGATGCCCGGCACCTGTCCGATGCCGTCGATTCCGCGCAGGCGACCGAGCCAGTAGAGCGGGCGCCCATCCGGGCAGACCAGCATCGCTGCCTCGTGCGCGGCGCGCAGGCGCTCGTCCTCGGTGGCGCGCACGATGCCGTGGGCATCGCGGAACACCACGAAGGTGCCGGGCCGCGTTCGCCCGCATTCGAGGCGGCGCCGGATCGAGGCGACCAGGCCCTTCATATCGATGGCGGAGATGCCGGTGCCGGCGAGGCGGAACCGGGCGACCGCGGGGTCGTGGCTCATCGGACGATTTCCAGAACGGACGGCGAGAGGGGGAGGGGAAGGGCGGCGCGGGCGGTGCAGGCGCGCCGGTAGATGGCCAGAAGCGAGGCCGTCGTCGCCTCTTCGGTCCAGTCGCGCAGATAGGCTGCCCGCGCGGCGAGGCCCATCCGGCGGGCCGCCGACGGATCGGCGAGGATACGGTCCATGGCCCGCGCCAGATCGACCGGGTCGCCGGGCGTGACGAGGAGGCCGGTCACGCCGTCCTCGATGAGGTCGGCGAGGGCGCCGATGCGCGAGGCGATCACGGGTGTGCCGGCGGCGTAAGCCTCGGCGACCACCATCGGCAGGCCCTCGTACCAGAGCGAGGGCACCACGAGGGCGGCAGCACGGGCCATCCGCGCCTGGATTTCGGCGCCGGGCAGGCTGCCGAGCAGGGCGAGGTTCGGTGCTCCGTCCAGCGTCCCGCGCAAGGGGCCTTCGCCCGCGACGTCGATGGTCCGTCCGAGCCGGGCCGCCGCGTCCTTCAGGATCTCGACGCCCTTCTCGCGGCTGAGCCGCCCGGCGAACAGTATCCTGTCCCGCGCGATCTCGGAGGGGGGGCCGGGATCGGGAAGACCGTTCGGCTTCACCACGATGCGCTCGGATGGCAGGCCCGCCGCGACGAAGCGGCCCCGTGCGAAGGGGGTCAGCGCGACGAAGGCGTCGACATCGCGGGTCCAGGTGCCGATGCGGCGGTGGCGGTCGATCATCCGCGCGACCGCGAGGCTGCCGAGGCGCGAGCCGCGGTAGCAGCGGTGGCGCACCGCCGCGTAGGGCGAACCGGTGACGCAGGTCTCGCAGGGCTGCCCGTCGCGCATCAGCATGGCGCCCGCGCAGGTCAGGCGGAAATTGTGCAGCGTCTGGACCGTGGCCACCCCCTCCGCCCGCACCGCGGCATGCATGCCGGGGGAGACCAGCGGAAAGGTGTTGTGGGCGTGGACCACATCCGGCCGGAAGCGCCGCACCGCTTCGACCACGCGCCGGATCCCGCGCCGGGCATGCGGTGCCTCGACGGCCGCACGCAGGCGATCGACCGGCCCCTGGATGTCGTCGTTGGAGAAGATCAGCGTCTCGACCGCGCAGCCCGCGCGGGCGAGGGCCGCGGCCTCGCGCTCCACCACGGCATCCTCACCGCCGCGAATCTGGTACTGATTGTGGACGATGAGGATGCGGGCGCTCATCGGTTCCGGCCTCCGCCCGAGACGAAGTCGGCATAGGCGCGGCGCAGGCCCTCCTCGAGACCGGTGCCGGCCCGCCAGCCGAGACCGGCCAGGCGCGACACGTCGAGAAGCTTGCGGGGCGTGCCGTCCGGCTTGTCGGCATCGAACACGAGCTCGCCCTCGTAGCCGACGACGCGGGCCACGGTTCGGGCGAAATCCGCGATCGTCACATCCGTGCCGGTGCCGACATTGAGGATGTCCTCGCTCGACCATTCCTTCATGGCGAAGACGCAGGCATCGGCGAGGTCGTCGACGTAGAGGAATTCGCGGCAGGGCGTCCCCGTGCCCCAGATCGTCACGCTGGGCGCTCCCGCCGCCCGCGCCTCGTGAAAGCGGCGCAGCAGGGCGGCGGCGACGTGCGAGTTCTCGGGGTGATAATTGTCGCCCGGTCCGTAGAGATTCGTCGGCATCACCGCGATGAAATCGCTGTCATGCTGCCGGCGATAGGCTTGGCACAGCTTGATCCCCGCGATCTTGGCGACCGCGTACCACTGATTGGTCGGCTCCAGGGGGCCGGTGAGCAGCGCGTCCTCGGTCATCGGCTGGGCGGCGTGCTTCGGGTAGATGCACGAGGAGCCAAGATAGAGAAGCTTCTCCACGCCCCGGTTGTGGGCGGCATGGATCACGTTCGCCGCCATGGCGAGATTGTCGTAGAGGAAGGTCGCCGGGTAGCGATCATTGGCCTGGATGCCGCCGACGGTGCCGGCGGCATGGAACACCGCCTGCGGGCGGGTATCCGCGAAATAGGCCTCGACCGATCCCAGATCGCGCAGATCGACGCGTTCGCGGCCGTGGTCGAGAACCTCGCAGCCTTCCTGCGCGAGACGGCGCACCAGGGCCGACCCCGCCATGCCGCGCGCGCCCGCGACGAAGACCCGCTTGCCCGAAAGTGCGTAGCGCATGGTCCCGCTCGCCATGGCTCGGCTCACTCGGCGGCCAAGCGCAGCGGCACGCCGTGATGACGCGGACGGCGCAAAGCCGTCTCGGCCTCGAACCGCGCCTCTTCCAGATCGGCTTCCACCATCTCGCGCACGAGTTCCTGGAACGTCGTACGCGGGGTCCAGTTGAGGGCCTCGCGCGCCTTGGTGCCGTCGCCGACGAGAAGCTCGACCTCGGTCGGGCGGAAGAAGCGCGGATCGATCCGCACCAGGGCGTCGCCGGTGCGGGCATCGCGCCCGACTTCATCCACGCCCGTGCCTTCCCAGACGATGGTGCGGCCGACCTCGGCGAAGGCCGCCTCGATGAAGCTGCGCACCGAGCGGGTCTCGCCCGTGGCGATGACGTAGTCGTCGGCCTTGTCCTGCTGCAGCATGAGCCACATCGCCTCGACGTAGTCGCGCGCATGGCCCCAGTCGCGCTGGGCGTCGATATTGCCGATCCAGAGGCAGTCCTGGTGACCGGTCTCGATGCGGCCGACGGCACGGGTGATCTTGCGGGTCACGAAGGTCTCGCCGCGGATCGGGCTCTCGTGATTGAACAGGATGCCGTTGGAGGCATGGATGCCGTAGGCCTCCCGGTAGTTCACCGTGATCCAGTAGGCGTAGAGCTTGGCCACGCCGTAGGGCGAGCGGGGATAGAACGGTGTCGTCTCGCGCTGGGGCACGGCCTGGACGAGGCCGTACAGCTCCGAGGTCGAGGCCTGATAGAAGCGGGTGGACTCGGTCAGTCTCAGCTGGCGGATGGCTTCGAGAATGCGGAGCGGGCCGACCGCGTCGGCATTGGCGGTGTATTCCGGCGTCTCGAAGCTGACGGCGACATGTGACTGCGCGGCGAGATTGTAGATCTCGTCCGGTCGCACATCCGCGATGATGCGGGTGAGGGCGGCCGAATCGGTCATGTCGCCGTAATGCAAGTGGAGGCGCACGTCCTCCTCATGCGGGTCCTGATACAGGTGGTCGATGCGACCGGTGTTGAAGCTCGAGGAGCGGCGCTTGATGCCGTGCACCTGGTAGCCGCGGCCGAGAAGCAACTCTGCCAGGTACGCGCCGTCCTGACCCGTGATGCCGGTGATGAGAGCAGTCTTCATCGTAGTCCTCGGTACGCGCCAACTCAGGATACTGCGAGCTCACCTGCTCGTCTCGGATCAGCGGGACGGGATGATGAGATGGATGACTCTTCAGCAAGCGGCGTGCCCTCGAACTCTGTGCCGAAACGGGATGTTTGGCTCATGAAAGGACGAGACCGACTACGGGAGACTCACCTGAGAGACGACGAGAGGGGAAGCGACCTGTTATGAGCCGCGAAAGCCCGCCTCACGCCGAAACATGAGACCGACCTTCGCAGTCTTGGACTAAATTACGGTGTAACAACAGCCTTTATCGACTCGTAATGAATTACATAGAACCGACCCGGCGGCGGAGACCCCTCGTCGACGATGCCGCGATGCAGTGCCGTGTTCGCCGCTCGTCGCGCACGTGCCGGATGGATCGCAGGGTTGAGCGGCGGGAGAGGATGTCGAGGATTGCGACCGGGTGCCGTCGCCGTCGCTCAGCGCTGGGCCAGGAAGGCGGCAGCAAGGGAGCGCACGAGGCGTGAGCGCCCGTAGAGCCAGAGCGGCGTGCTCTGGACGACGCGCCGGCTGATCCCGCGCTTGAAATCGAACACCCCGCGATCGCCCGCCGGATCGATGCCGCCGAGGTCGTAGATCGGGCAGCCCTCGTCCTTCGCCCGTTCAATCGAGCTCCAGACCGAGAGGGCGGCGGCGTTGGTGGCCCGTCCGCGCTCGTTGGAGGCTGCGAAAAAGTCGGTCCAGCGCGCGGCGGCCCGGTGGGCGATCCGGACCATGATCGGTGATCCGTTCTCGCGCACTTCGAGGATGACGAGGCGTGGGTCGGTGGCGGCGATGTCCCGGAACGCCTGCGGGTCGAAGGTGGTCGAGAAGCCCTTACGGTTCCGGAGCGCGGCATACATCTCGGTGAAGACGTCGAAGGCGCGCAGTCGCTCCTGTGCTCCGGTCAATATTCGCGTCTCGAGATCGGCATTGCGCCGGGCCCTGGCGAGCTTGCGCCGCCATTTCGGGTCGAGCTCGGCCTCAATCGTCGCGATCGGGCGGGTCAGATCGAGTTCGAGCGTGTGCTGGCGGGCGGAGACGACAGGGACGAAACCGAGTGCCAGCAAGGCCGACATCGCCTCGTTGTCCTGGAATTCCTGGAAATTGACGCCGAAGAGATCGAAGAGGCCGAGATCGAGGTGATCGCGCAGGGCGCTCAGCGCGGCTTCCGCCCGCGTTCTTCCGGCCGCGGTCAAAACGGGGCAGCCCTGTGCCAGGACGAAGCGCGCGGGCCCGATGCAGCGCTCTTGTACCTGCACGAAAGCGAGGGGACGTCCGATGCCGTCCTGGACCGCGATGCGCCGGACCGTCCAGTTCAGCCGAGCCTTGTACGTGCCCCAGGGCTTGGCGGCGTAGAAGTTGCCGCCCGACTCCGCGTCGATCCAAGCATCCCAGTCCGGTGCGTCGGTGTGATCGACGATCACGAGGCCCTCGGCGCTCTGGCGATGGCCGATGACGTGTGCGGGCGTCAGGCCGCGGCGGCTCTCCGGGCGGGACGAGGGTGGTCGGATTTTCGGCGCCGAAGCCACAGATCGTGCAGGGGGCGTGGCCTCCTCAGGCGCTGCGAACAGCGCGGCGATGAGTCGACGTAGACCGAACCGTTCTGCCAGCAACGCGCCGGGCTCCCAATGGCCCCGATAGGGGCGTGATCGTCGCCGCGCAGGCATGGTTGTGCCGAAAGTCGTTTCCGAGAATCGGCCCGCTGCTCTGTCGGCTTCGGTGCGATCTCGCCATAGCTGAACGCAACCGCGACGGGCACTATTCCCGATAAAATGCTGGCGCCGCCTCAGTCGATAGGAGCCGGGCGGCACAGCCCTTCTACGTTCCTGAAAGGAATCTCATCCATACCGGGACGTTGAGCCGCGCCACGGTTTCCCGGCGGCGCCGCGTTGTCGGTTTGCTTGGCACGCCGGATGGATGGCGCGATGCGGGGCACGAAGGGAAGCGGATGACGTCGCATCGATCGGTGGAACGGGCGGACCGCGAGGCCACGCTGGAGCGGCAGCGGGCGCTCAAGATGGCGAAATCGGCCCATGCCTATGTCCGCGGGAACACCCTGAAGTTCTATCAGTGGCTCGACGGCCTGCCCCGCGGCACGCTTCCCGAGGGACCGCCGATCTGGATCTGCGGGGATTGTCATCTCGGCAATCTCGGGCCGCTGGCCGATGCGGAGGGGGCGGTCGCGATTCAGATCCGCGACCTCGATCAGACGGTGATCGGAAATCCGGCGCACGACCTCGTCCGGCTGGGGCTCTCGCTGGCCAGCGCCGCCCGCGGCTCCAACCTGCCCGGCGTCGTCACCGCGCGGATGCTAGAGGAGATGGTGCGGGGTTATGCCGAGGGTCTCGCGGCGCCGGACGGCGACGGAGAACCGCCGGAGCCCGATGCGGTCCGCACCGTCCGCCGCCGGGCGCTCGGCCGGCACTGGAAGCACCTCGCCCGCGAGCGGCTCAGGGATGTGGAGCCGAGGATTCCCCTCGGTCGCCGCTTCTGGGCCCTCGATGCCGACGAGCGCGACGCCCTCGAGACCTTGTTTCGCGAGGAGGGGGTGCGGGACCTCGTCCTGTCGCTGAACGGCCAGGCGAGCGAGGCCCGCGTGCGCCTGCTCGATGCCGCGTACTGGATGAAGGGATGTTCCTCGCTGGGCTTCCTGCGCTACGCCGCCTTGCTGCGCATCGACGAGCGCGGCGAGAAGCCGAGGCTGGCGCTGGTCGATCTGAAGGAGGCGGTCGCCGCCGCGGCACCGCCGGCGCCCGGCGTCGAGATGCCGAAGAACCCGGCCGAGCGCGTCGTGGCGGGCGCCCGGGCGCTGTCGCCGAATCTGGGTGAGCGCATGCTGCCCGCGCGGATTCTCGGGAAGCCGGTCGTGGTGCGCGAATTGCTGCCGCAGGACCTGAAGCTCGATGTCGATCAGTTCGGTCGCGGCGAAGCGGTGCGGGCGGCGCGCTACCTCGCCCACGTGGTCGGTGCCTCCCATGGCCGTCAGATGAAGGCGACCGTTCGCACAAACTGGCGGCGCGACGTCACCCGCGGCATCTCGCAAGCCGAGGGCGCGCCCTCCTGGCTGTGGTCGAGCGTGGTCGATCTCGCTGGTCGCCACGAGGTCGGCTACCTCGAACATTGCCGCTCCTACGCGGATGCCGAGGCGGCCTGACAAACCTAGGACGAGGATGCGCCTGAATGCGCGCCGCCTCGTCCACGACGGCAAGCCGGCACGGCGCTGACCGAGCCGATGGGCCCGGTGCGTCTGGATAGAAGGCGTTCAGGCAAAAAATAAGCCCCGTCAGGGGCTTGTTCGACCGGTGGCGCTCCCAAGGGGAATCGAACCCCTGTTTTCGCCGTGAGAGGGCGACGTCCTAGACCGCTAGACGATGGGAGCTTCCGGGCCGGCGAGGGGTGCTATAGCGAGGCCTCCGCGCCCGGGCAAGCCGTTTCGGGCGCTGCAGCGAGAAAAGTTCGGTGACTCACGATACGACCGTCCGCAGCCTCGTCGTCGAACCGGGGGCCGCACCCGAGCGGCTCGACCGCGTCCTGGCCCGGGGCTTCGAGGATCTCTCCCGTGCCCGCCTTCAGGCGCTCGCCCGCGATGGCCACGTCCGCTGCGACGATGTGGAGATCCGCGACCCGTCGCGCAAAATCGCGGGTGGGAGCCGCCTCGAGGTTCTGGTGCCGGCGCCGCTTCCCGCCGAGCCCCAGGGCGAGGCGTTGCCGCTCGTCGTCGTCCACGAGGATGACGACCTGATCGTCATCGACAAGCCCGCGGGCCTCGTCGTCCACCCGGCGGCGGGGCATGAGGACGGCACGCTGGTCAACCGGCTGATCGCCCATTGCGGGGACAGCCTCTCGGGGATCGGCGGTGTGCGGCGGCCCGGCATCGTCCATCGGCTCGACAAGGATACGAGCGGGCTCCTTGTCGTCGCCAAGAACGATCGCGCGCATCAGGGGCTCTCCGCCCAATTCGCCGACCACGGCCGCAGCGGGGCGCTGGAGCGGGCCTATCTCGCCCTGGTCTGGGGCGTGCCGGAGCCCCGCGCCGGCACCATCACAGCGTCCCTCACACGGTCACGCCATAACCGCGAAAAAATCGCGGTGGTGCGGGACGGAGAGGGGCGCCATGCCGTCACCCATTACCGGGTCGAGGATCTGCCGGGCGGCGACGGGCTCACGGCCCTGGTGCGCTGCCGTCTGGAGACGGGGCGAACCCACCAGATCCGGGTGCATCTGAGCCATCGGGGCCATCCGCTCCTCGGCGATGCCACCTACGGCGCCGCTTTCAAGACCAAGGCGGCCCGGCTGAGCGAGGCGCCGCGGGCCGCCCTGGCCGCCCTGGACCGCCAAGCGCTGCACGCGGCCGAACTCGGATTTCTGCATCCGCGCACCGGCGAACGGCTGAGGTTCGAGAGCCCTCTGCCCGAGGATTTCTCAAATCTGCTCAGAGCGTTGGAGGCTTGATCCGGTCGAAGGCGAAAAGGTGCGTTTCGGCACCGCGATGGGTGCGCCCGCGTGACACGTTAAACCCGGACTCCGCTTCGCGCGTTGGACCCCGCGTGAACAGCGTTGGTCGCTACCGGGCATGGCGGAACCCGTCTAAGATGGGATGCGGCATGGCCGGCTCAAGAGGAGCGGCCGCGCTTGGAGCCCGCCCGACAGGGGGGCTGTTGAAGGAGGTGCACATGGCTGGCGCACTACCCGTGCTTGCCAACGAGGGAGGCCTTTCGCGCTACCTCGACGAGATCCGCAAGTTCCCGATGCTGGAGCCGGCGGAAGAATTCACCCTGGCCAAGACCTGGCGCGACCACGGCGACCGCGAGGCCGCGCACCGGCTCGTCACCTCGCATCTGCGCCTCGTCGCCAAGATCGCCATGGGTTACCGCGGCTACGGATTGCCGATCAGCGAAGTGGTGTCCGAGGGCAATGTCGGCCTGATGCAGGCGGTCAAGCGCTTCGATCCGGACAAGGGCTTTCGCTTGGCCACCTACGCCATGTGGTGGATCAAGGCGGCGATCCAGGAATACATCCTGCGCTCCTGGTCGCTCGTGAAAATGGGCACCACCGCCAACCAGAAGAAGCTGTTCTTCAACCTGCGCAAGGCCAAGGGTCGTATCTCGGCCCTCGACGAGGGGGATCTTCGCCCCGATCAGGTCAAGTCGATCGCCACTTCGCTCGGGGTGCCCGAGCAGGACGTGGTCGACATGAACCGTCGCCTGTCCGGTGATACCTCGCTCAACGCGCCCCTGCGCGAGGAGGGCGAGGGCGAGTGGCAGGACTGGCTGGTCGATAACAGCCCGAGCCAGGAGACGGTGCTGGCCCGCGAGGAGGAGGGGCGCAACCGCCTCTCGGCCCTGCGCGACGCTCTCGGCGTGCTCAATGCCCGTGAGCGCCGCATCTTCGAGGCGCGGCGGCTCGCCGACGACCCGATCACGCTGGAGGATCTGTCCGGTGAGTTCGGCGTCTCCCGTGAGCGCGTGCGTCAGATCGAGGTGCGCGCCTTCGAGAAGGTGCAGGAAGCGGTCAAGCGCAATCTCGCCACGCGCGAACTGCCCCGTACCGAGGCACGGGCGTAAGGTTTCGGGAAGGCGGGGGGCAACCCCCCGCCCCGCCAGCGGGGCGAGCCCTTCGGAAACCCGGACTTCTCAGTCCTTCCAAGCGTCGAACGCGGCCTGCATGGCGCGGGCGCCCGCGCTGCCCTTCTCGAAGGTCAGGATCGCCCGCGAGCCCGATGCGTAGGAGACAGGAAGGTCGAACCAGTTCCGGTGCAGCAACAGATCGGTGTTGCGGTCGACGTCGCTCTTGAGTGACGACAGGCCGATCAGGAACAGGTTCTCGCGCACCCGCACCGGAAGGCCTGACACAGGCGAGCCGCGGGCCGATTCCTCTTCCTTGGGCTGAAGCAGGCCGACATTCTGCACCGAACGCTTGGCGCCCGAGCCGTAATTGGTGAAGGCCAATTCGATCGTGTGCGAGGCCGGAAGGGTCGCGTCGCGGTTGCGCCGCAGGGTCATCGTCAGCGTGAGCCCGGCTTCCGGATACTCGATCGTGGCGCGCAGTACCGTTTGCAGCGGCTCACCCTGCTCGCCACTCACGGTGTCGAGCCGCCAGACCGCGTGGCCGCCGACGGCATTGGGCTGGGCGCGCGGATCGGCGGTGTTCTCCTCGTAGAGAACCGCGCGCTGCGAGACCGTCATCTCCGGCTGTGCCGGTGCTGCGCCGGGGGCCGCCGGCTTCGGACGCAACTCCGCCTCGCCGCCGACCCGGTCGGCGAATTTCGCGTCCGGCGTCTCGGCGGGGGTCCCTTCCTGGGTCTCGGCCGTGTTGCGCTGTAGCTCGGACGGCTGGTCGCGCAGGAAGAAGGCCGCGACGGCGATCAGGGCAATCACGCTGACCAGCACCGCGCCGACGAACAGATTGCGCAGGAGGCGCGATCGACCACCCGACGGCGCCACCACGTCGATACGCGGCCGCTGGCGGCCGTTCGCGGGATCGCTCGACGGGGTTTCGTCGCTCTCGGCATTCGCCGCGACGGGAATGAAGCCCGGCGTCTCGGGCCGCTCCTCGACCTTCGGTCGGCGCGGGGGCGGCACGAAGGGTTGCGCGTCGACCGGCGGGCCGGGCTCCGGCAGATGATCGGAGGTGAGCGCCGCCTCCGGCACCGGCTCGGGCGCGCGCAGCTCAGCGGGCGGCAGTATCGGCGTCGCGGGCTCGACAGAATCGGCCTGCAGCGGTTTCGCCTCGACGGGCTTGGGCGAAGCGGCCTCGGGCCGAGGCGGCGCAGCGGGCGCCACCGCCGGCATCTCCGCTCTGGGCTCGGGCCGACCCGACGGCTCTGCCGGAGCCGGTGCGGGCGCCGCCGATGGGGCCGCGGGCGTGGTGCCGTACTCGATCTCCAGCCGCCCGATCGCCGCGTCGAGCGCCTTGCGCTCCAACTCGATATCGGCTTCCGGCACCGGCGGATCGAGATTGCGCAACTGCCCGATCAAGGCGCTGCGGGCCCGGTCGTAGACCGCCTTGCGCAAGGCCGGCGTACGATCGGGCAGGGCTTCGAGCGCGCGCGCGAGCAACGGATAATAGTCGGCCATCGTGCCCGGATCCGCCTGTCCTGTCCGCCGGCTCTACCGGTCCAATCCTGCGCTCAATCCTCGAAGGGATTGTGCATGAGGATCGTGTCGTCGCGCTCCGGCGAGGTCGAGAGGAGCGCCACCGGTGCCCCGATCAACTCTTCGATCCGGCGCACATACTTGATCGCCTGGGCCGGCAGGTCCGCCCAGGACCGCGCGCCCGCGGTGGTGCCGGGCCAGCCGGGAATCGTCTCGTAGACCGGCACCGCGCGCTGCTGCGCGGCCTGGCTCGCCGGCAGGTGCTCGTAGCGTTTGCCGTCGATGTCGTAGGCGGTGCAGACCTTGATCTCGTCGAAGCCGTCGAGCACGTCGAGCTTGGTCAGCGCGATGCCGTCGATGCCCGAGGTCTGCACGGTCTGGCGCACGAGGCAGGCATCGAACCAGCCGCAGCGGCGCTTGCGCCCGGTCACCGTGCCGAATTCGTGGCCGCGCTCGCCGATGCGCTGGCCGATCGCGTCGTGGAGCTCCGTCGGGAAGGGACCTTCGCCGACGCGGGTGGTGTAGGCCTTGGCGATCCCAAGGACGTAGCCGATCGCCCGCGGCCCGAGCCCCGAACCGGTCGCGGCCTGACCCGCCACGGTGTTGGAGGAGGTGACGAAGGGATAGGTGCCGTGATCGACGTCGAGGAGCGCGCCCTGGGCGCCCTCGAACAGGATGCGGCTGCCCTTGCGGCGCGCCTCGTCGAGCAGGTGCCAGACGGTGTCCTGATAGGGCAGCACCCGGTCGGCGATGCCGGTCAGCTCGTCGAGAATCGTCTGTTCCGCGATCTCCTCGAGGCCGAAGCCGCGGCGGAGCGCATTGTGGTGGGCGAGCAGGCGCTCGATCTTCGGCGGCAGGGTCTCGGGCTCGGCGAGATCCATCAGCCGGATGGCGCGGCGACCGACCTTGTCCTCGTAGGCCGGTCCGATGCCGCGCTTGGTCGTGCCGATCTTGGTGCCCGGAGCCCCATCCTCGCGCAGGGCGTCGAGTTCGCGGTGAAGCGAGAGGATCAGCGTGGCGTTGTCGGCCACGCGCAGATTCTCCCGCGTGACCGTGATGCCCTGTCCGGCCAAGCGATCGATCTCGGAGGCGAGGGCGTAGGGATCGAGCACGACGCCGTTGCCGATGACGCCCAGGGTATTCTCACGAACCACGCCCGAGGGCAGCAGCGACAGCTTGTAGACCGCGTTGCCCACCACCAGCGTGTGGCCCGCATTGTGGCCGCCCTGAAAGCGCACCACGATGTCGGCCTGCTCGGAGAGCCAGTCGACGATCTTGCCCTTGCCCTCGTCGCCCCATTGGGCGCCTACGACGACGACGTTCGCCATGCGCGTGTGACCTGTCTCGTAATCGCCGGCGCCTCGCCCCGAAACGATTCCGGAACGGTGCCCCGGCCTGTCGATGCCTTGCCGCGGCCGTAAGCCAAGCCGGCAATCACCCTTCGGGCCGATATCGCCGCGCGAGCGCCAAGCGGGTGCGCCACGCGCGAAAACCCCGGCGTTGCGCCGGGGGATCAAAGATACGGGGCGTCTTCGGCGATCTGCGCAGGCCCGTCAAGCGAAGCGGCCCGTTCCGGCTGGGGACCGGCCCCCCGCTGCCCGCGGGGCTGCCGTGCTCGAATGCGTCTCCAGCGACTACTTGGCGTTGCCCGGCGGCTTGATGACCGGCGTCGAGTTCGGGGTCGGATCCGGCGCGATGGTCCGGATCTCGGGATCGACGCCGGCCGGCGGCTTGATCACGCCATCCGACTTCTCGAGCTTGTCGCTCAGCGTGGTCCCGGTCGTATCGCCCTCCGGCCGGACCTTCTCGGGGACCCGGTCGTTGGGGGCCGGCAGCTTGGGGTCGCTGTCCTGCCCGCGCTGGGGCACGGAGGGATCCTGTGCGAGCGCCACCGTGCCGGCGAAGGCGGCAAACAGGGCGGCGGCACCGAACATCGTCTTTCCGAAAGTCATAGCGTCCTCAGTCGATCCTACCCGGACCAACGGGGGCGCCCCCATGGACGTTCCTCTTCGCGGTCCTCTTCGGATCTCCGCACGCCTATCCCCCCCGGCCCTCGGCGAAGGCGAAGTAGAGCTCGCGCAGGCGCCGCGCCACCGGCCCCGGCCGGCCATCGCCGAGCGTGTGGCCGTCGATCTCGACCACCGGCATCACGAAGGCCGAGGCCGAGGTGTAGAAGGCTTCCGCCGCCTCGGTGAGTTCGCGGGCGTTGATGAGCCGCTCCTCGAACGCGAGGCCGGTCTCGGCGGCGAGGGCCAGCACGGCGGCCCGGGTGATGCCCGGCAGCAGCGCGTGCGAGAGCGGGCGCGTCACGATCGCGCCGGCCTTGGTCACGATGAAGACCGAGGAGGACGACCCCTCCGTCACCACGCCGTCCTCGACCATGAAGGCCTCCGCCGCGTCGGCCTCCGCCGCCTGCTGCTTGGCGATGACCTGCGCCAGCAAAGCCACCGACTTGATGTCGCGGCGCTTCCAGCGGAGATCCGGCACGGTGATCGCCTTCGCCCCGGTTTCGGCCAGGGGATTGGCGACGATGCTCTTGGCCTGGGTGAACATCATCACGGTCGGCGCGACGTCCTCCTTCGGGAAGGAGAAGTCGCGCTCGGCCACGCCCCGCGTGACCTGGATGTAGACGAGCCCCTCCGTGAGCCCGTTGCGGGTCGCGAGCTCCGTCTCCAACCGTTCCCATTCCGGTGCGGAATGCGGATTGCGGATGCCGATCTCCGACAGCGAGCGGTCGAGGCGGGCGAGATGCGCGGCGTTGTCGACGAGCTTGCCGCCGAGCACCGCCGCGACCTCGTAGATCCCGTCGGCGAACAGGAAGCCGCGGTCCATCACCGGAATGCGGGCCTCGTCGAGGGGCAGAAACTCACCGTTGAGGTAGGCGGTGCGGGTCATCGGAGGTCTCGGGCGTTCCGTCGTCGCGTGGAGAAGCAGATTCCGTGCTGGACAGCCCCGCTCAGGCCGCCCCGAACACGCGCGAGAAAATCGTGTCGACGTGCTTGAGGTGATAGCCGAGGTCGAAGCACTCCTCGATCTGCTCCGGCTTCAGCACCGCGGTCACCTCCGGATCGGCCTTGAGCAGCGTCAGGAAATCGCCCTCGCCGCGCCAGACCGGCATCGCGTTGCGCTGGACCAACCGATACGAATCCTCCCGCGAGACGCCGCCCTGGGTGAGGGCCAGCAGCACCCGCTGCGAATGGACGAGGCCGCCGAGCCGGTCGAGATTCTTCTGCATGTTGGCCGGGTAGATCAGCAGCTTGTCGATCACCCCCGTGAGCCGCGCCAGCGCGAAGTCGAGGGTGACGGTGGCGTCCGGACCGATCATCCGCTCGACCGAGGAATGGGAGATGTCCCGCTCGTGCCAGAGCGCGACGTTCTCCAGCGCCGGGGTCACGTAGCCGCGCACCATGCGGGCGAGACCGGTGATGTTCTCGGTGAGCACCGGGTTGCGCTTGTGGGGCATGGCGGACGAGCCCTTCTGCCCCTCGGAGAAGAATTCCTCGGCCTCCAGCACTTCCGTACGTTGGAGATGACGCACCTCGATGGCGAGCCGCTCCATCGAACTCGCGATCACGCCGAGCACCGCGAAGAACATGGCGTGGCGGTCGCGCGGGATCACCTGGGTCGAGACCGGCTCCGGCTGGAGTCCCATCTGTTCGGCGACGTATTCCTCCACCCGCGGATCGATGTTGGCGAAGGTGCCGACCGCACCCGAGATCGCGCAGGTCGCGACTTCCTTGCGCGCCGCGATCAGGCGCTCCTTCGCACGGTCGAATTCGGCATAGGCCTGGGCCAGCTTGAGGCCGAACGTGACCGGCTCGGCATGGATGCCGTGCGAGCGGCCGATGGTCGGGGTCAGCTTATGCTCGAAGGCGCGCCGCTTCAGGGCGGCGAGCAGCGCGTCAAGATCCTTGATCAGGATGTCGGCGGCCTGCGTCAGCTGCACGTTGAGGCAGGTGTCCAGCACGTCCGAGGAGGTCATGCCCTGGTGGACGAAGCGCGCCTCCGGCCCGACGATCTCGGCCAGGTGCGTCAGGAAGGCGATGACGTCGTGCTTCGTCACGGCCTCGATCGCGTCGATGCGGGCGACGTCGAAGACCGCGTCGCGGCCCTTCTCCCACACCTTGTCGGCGGCCTCCTTCGGGACGACGCCGATGTTCGCCAGCGCGGTGGTGGCATGGGCCTCGATCTCGAACCAGATCCGGAACCGGCTCTCCGGCGACCAGATCGCGGCCATCTCGGGGCGGGAATAACGGGGAATCATGCTGTTCGAGGCCTCGTCCGGACGCGCGATTTGCGACGGCGCCTAGCATGGGGCGGGAGGGAGCGTAAACGCGTTCCCCGGCGCCCCTGCCGTGCCCGCCGGACATTCACGGGACAAGTCGACAGGGCGACGCCATATGCGGCAGCATCCGCCGTGAACGCCCGCGAGACGCCGATGTCCGACTCAAAACCTGCCCGCTCCTTCATCCCCCTCTCGATCGCCGTGCTGACGGTGTCCGACACGCGCACGCTCGCCGACGACAAGTCCGGCGATACGCTCGCCGCACGGTTGACCGAGGCCGGGCATCGGTTGGCGGAGCGGGACATCGTGCCGGACGAGGTCGGCGCCATTCGCGAGCGGGTCGGGGCCTGGGTGCGCGATCCGGGGATCGACGTGATCCTCACCACCGGCGGCACCGGTTTTACGGGTCGCGACGTGACGCCGGAGGCCCTGGAGCCGCTGTTCGAGAAGCGGATGGACGGGTTCTCGGCGATCTTTCATCGCATCAGCTACGAAAAAATCGGCACCTCGACGCTGCAATCGCGGGCGACCGCGGGGGTGGCGGGCGCCACTTACATCTTCGTGCTGCCGGGCTCGCCCGGCGCCTGCCGCGATGCCTGGGACGGGATCCTGGCGAGCCAGCTCGATTACCGCCACCGCCCGTGCAACTTCGTCGAGATCATGCCGCGCTTGGACGAGCATCTGCGGCGGGGTGCGGCGGCCACGATCTGAGCGGCTCAGGGATGGGGCTCGCGCCGAATTCGTGTTGCGGCGCAGTGACAAGGCGGTCGGTCCGCGGGCGGAACCTCGGCCGCAGGACCTCGTTGTCGTTGCGGTTCGGAAGTCTGCAACGACAAATCGGGAGACGCCCCATGAAGCACGCCATCGCTCTCTCTGCCGCCATCATCCTCGGTGCGGCGGCGATCACCACCCCGGCTTCGGCCCAGAGCGGCAACACCGCACAGATGACCGGCTCCAACGCCACCGGCGTGCAGCCCGACAGCAAGATGAGCGGAAAGATGTCCGGCAGCGGCCCGATGAAGTCGAAGAAGATGAAGTCCAAGAAGAACCGCATGTGAGACGCGTCACCGTGACCGACACGACGATGTGATCGGTCCCGGTCTTGCGTTCGGGGCGCCCCAGGGCGCCCTTTTTGTTGCGGCGGCGCGGGCTGCCGGCACGAACCATCATCGTCCGGTCGCTCCAGACGGATGCGGCTGCCTCTTCCGATCGGCTCTATCGTTTCATTCTCACGGGCCGGCTTCGAGCCCGGCCGCCGGAGTGGTGTCGCGTGGCGTTCCGTTTTCTGACGCGCTGTTTCGTCCTGTCGCTCCTCGCGCTGCCGATGCCGCCCGCGGCGGCGGCACCGCGGGTCGATGCCAAGGCCCGCGCCTGGGTCGCCACCGTCGTCAGCCGCATCGGTGCGGCGGACCGGGTCGCGCCGGGGCGCGGCGGCCCGGTGACCCTGCGGGTGCGGATCGGCGCCGACGGCGCCCTCGACGGGGTGGCGATCGAGGAGGGGAATCCGGCCCTGGGCGAACGGGCGCGCCGTGCCGTCGAGGCCGCGGGTCCGTTCGCCCCGCCGCCGCCCGGCCTGCTGACGCTGGAAGGCTATACCGAGCTCAGCTTTCCGCTGACGCTTCGCTGAGCGTCCGGGCCGGGATCCGTCAGGCGACGTCGATGCGTCCGTCGAGACCGATCACCCGGCCGAGGCCGCGGACGCGGTTGAGAAGGCGCTCGCCGTTCAAGGCCTCCCATTCGCGCGGCAGCCGCAGGACGACCTTCCCGTCCTCCACTGCCACCGGCATCCGCGCGAGGGGACCGGCCATGCCGGCCGAGACCGGGAAGGCGACCCGCAGGAGCGCACCGATCAGCCGGGCGCGGTCGAAGAGGCGCGGCCCGGCAAGCCCGCGCAGCATCGGGCTCGCCTTTTCCGGGGCGACGCCCTCGTGGCGGAAGTAGCCGGAGAGGGCGAGGTAGGCCCGTCCCGGATGGTCGATGCCGGTGAAGGCGGCGTTGGCGATGACGTTGAGGCTCTGCTCGCCGCGATAATCGGGATGGGCGCGCCAGCCGATATCCGACAACAGGCAGGCGGCGTGGCGCAGGCGGCGCTCCCCCGCAGTCTCCGGCCCGTCGAGGGTCTCGACGAAGCGGTCGGTCCAGGCGCGCAGCTCCTCGCCGTGGCCGGGAGAGCGGGCGCGCTGGTCGTTCAGTTCCTGGGCCGAGACGATCAGCGGATCGAGGGCCCGGGCCTCGCGGTCGAGTTGCTCGAACAGGAGTCCCTCGCGCACGCCGCCCGCCGAGATCGCGATCTCGCGGGGCCGGCCCAGGCGGATGATCTCCTCCAGCACCACGGCACCGTAGGCCAGCAGCGGCCGGCGCGCCTCGGAGATGGTCTCGACTTCCTGGAGCGTCGCCGTATCGGTCGTCTCGACCATTTCGAGGAAGCTCAACTCGTCGGACGGCTCGACGGTGTAGCCGTGCATGACGTGGAGCGGGTAGCCGCGCGCCGCCTGATGCAGCCGCGCCAGAGCCCGCCACGTGCCGCCGACGGCGTAGAAGGTGCGGCCGCGCAGAGTCTCCAGCTGAGGCTCGGCCTTTCGCAGGTGGTCGCGGGCGATCTTCCGCGCCTTCTTGGGGGAGTTCTCGGACAGGTCCTGGAGCGCCAGCCCGCCGAGCGGCATGGTCACGCCCAAGCCGACGGTGACGCCGTGGACATCGACGAGTTCGAGCGAGCCGCCGCCGAGATCGCCCACCACGCCGTCCGGGGCGTAGAAGCCGGAGACGACGCCGAGCGCCGACAATTCCGCCTCGCGTCGGCCCGACAGGAGCTGGATCTCCTGCCCGAGCGCGGCGCGGGCCGCGTCGAGAAAGGCCGGACCGTTGGCGGCGTCGCGGGCCGCCGCCGTGGCGAGCACGAAGATGCGCGTGATCCGCATGGTGTCGCACAGGACGCGGAAGCGCCGAAGGGCGGTGAGCGCCCGCTGCACCGACTCGTCGTTGAGCCGCCCGGTGGAGAAGACCGCGCGGCCGAGGCCGCACAGGACCTTCTCGTTGTAGAGCGGCGTCGGGGCCCGCTGCAGCCCGTCATAGGCGACGAGCCGCACGGAGTTCGAGCCGATATCGATGATCGCGACGGGTGCGGTCATGGTGCTCGTCATGGGCCCCGGCCGTTCGGCATCGTGGGCGAGCGTCAGGTGCGAACGGGGCGGACCCATGCGATCCCCTTGCCAGGGAGGCACCCCGGGGCGAGCCCGGCGGCGCGCTCGTCGATGGTGACGCGCCGGGGCGTGGTTGCTCCGGCACGGAGCCTGTCGGTCACGAGCGATGTGCGCGGCGGCTGAGCGCCCGCGGGCTCGACTTCTTCGACGACTTGCCGCGCCCGGACAGGCTCGGATTCGTCATGAAATACTTGTGCGCGTTGAACGGCTCTTCCCCTTCGGCAGGGCCGATCCGCTCGCAGGCACCTGAGGCCAGTACACGCCAGCTCTGCCGGTTGTCGAGGAGGTTGGCCAGCATGATCTGGTCCAACACCTGCTGATGCACAGTCGGATTGGTGATCGGCAGCAAGGCCTCGACGCGGCGGTCGAGGTTGCGGCTCATCAGATCGGCCGACGAGATGTAGACGGTCGCCTTCGGATGCGGCAGCCCGGCGCCGTTGCCGAAGGCGTAGACGCGTCCGTGCTCGAGGAAGCGCCCGACGATGGATTTCACCCGGATCGTCTCGGAGAGGCCGGGGATGCCGGGGCGCAGGCAGCAGATGCCCCGCACCACGCAATCGATCTGCACGCCTTCCTGGCTGGCGTCGTAGAGCGCGTCGATGATCTGGCTGTCGACCAGCGAGTTGCACTTGATCCAGATCGCCGCCGGTCGCCCGGCCTTGGCGTGGGCGATCTCTTCCTCGATGTGCTGGAGCAGGCGCGGCTTGAGCGTCAGCGGCGAGACCGCCATGCGCTCCAGTTCGGCCGGCTCGGCATAGCCGGTGACGAAGTTGAAGATGCGCGACACGTCCCGGCCGATCGCCGGATCGGCGGTGAAGAAGGACAGGTCCGTGTAGATGCGTGCGGTGATCGGGTGATAATTGCCGGTGCCGACATGGCAGTAGGTGACGAGCCGGTCGCCCTCGCGGCGCACCACCATCGACAGCTTGGCATGGGTCTTCAGCTCGACGAAGCCGAACACGACCTGCGCGCCCGCCTTCTCGAGATTGCGCGCCCAGCGGATATTGGCCTCCTCGTCGAAGCGGGCCTTCAGCTCGACCAGGGCGGTCACCGATTTGCCGGCCTCCGCCGCCTCGGCCAAAGCCGCGACGATCGGTGAGTTCGAGGAGGTGCGGTAGAGAGTCTGCTTGATCGCCACCACGTTCGGATCGCGGGCGGCCTGGTAGAGGAACTGCACCACCGAATCGAACGACTCGTAGGGGTGGTGGACGCAGAAATCCTTCTGGCGGATCGCGGCGAACACGTCGCCGCCGGACTCGCGGATGCGCTCGGGGAAGCGCGGATTGTAGGGCTTGAACTTCAGGTCCGGCCGGTCGATCCCGACGATCTGCGACAGCTCGTTGAGCGCCAGCGTCCCCTCCACGAGGAAGATCGCGTCGGGGGCAATCTCCAGCTCGTCGGCCACGAAGGCGCGCAGCTCCTCGGTCATGCCGGCCTCGACTTCGAGGCGGATCACCACGCCGCGGCGGCGGCGCTTGATCGCCGATTCGAAGTGCAGGACGAGGTCCTCGGCCTCTTCCTCGATCTCGAGGTCGGAATCGCGCACGACGCGGAAGGCGCCCTGCGCCTTCAGGGTGTAGCCGGGGAACAGGCGCGCGGCGAACTTCACGATCACCTGCTCGATGGCGATGAAGCGCGCCGTCGCGTCGCCGTCCTGATCGGGCAGGCGGACGAATCGGTCGAGCACCGCCGGCATGCGGATCAGCGCCCGCAAGGTCCGCCCGTCGCGGGGGCGCACCAGCATGAAGGCGATGGTCGAGCCGAGATTGGGGATGAAGGGGAACGGGTGGGCCGGGTCGATGGCCAGCGGCGTCAGCACCGGGAAGACATGGGCCAGGAAGTAGTCTTCGAGCCAGGCGAGGAGTTCGGCCGACAGCTCCGCCGGCTCGGCGAGGTGGATGCCGTTGACGTTCAGCTCCGCGCGCAGCTGGCGCCAGCGTTCCTGCTGGTCGAGGGCCAGCCGCGACACCTCGTTGCCGATCCGCACGAGCTGCTCGGCGGGGGAGAGCCCGTCCTGCGAGGGCACGGTGAGGCCGGCGCGAACCTGATCATGCAGGCCGGCGACGCGCACCATGAAGAACTCGTCGAGGTTGTTGGCCGAGATCGAGAGGAAGCGCAGCTGCTCCAGCAGCGGATGGTTGGGGTTGGAGGCCTCTTCCAGAACCCGGCGGTTGAATTGCAGCCAGGACAGCTCGCGGTTGACGAAGCGCTCGGGCGAGTGCCGCAGGGCGCGGCCCGCCTCGATCACCGGTTCGCGGGCGGCCACGGTCGCCGTGGGATCGGTGCCGGCTTCCGGCTCCGGGGGCTTCTCGGCGGCCTTCTCGGCGGCAATGATGCGCGCGGCCCGCGCCGTGCGGGCGCGCGCCGTCTCGCTGCGAACGCCCCTCTCCGTGGCGAGGCTGGTCTCTTCGGCCTCCAGCGCCTCGGCGTCCTGCACCAGACCGTCCGTCTCGGCTTCCGACAACGCGCGGGCTCCTCTCCGTTTCGATCGCGGCCGGCTCCGTAGCATGAGCGGCCCGCGCTTGTTTGACAGTTTCGTGACGGCGGCGGCCGGACTGACCGGCGCGGCCTATTCCGCCTCGCGTCGCGCCTCCTCGGCGAAGATCGTCATGGCTGCGCCGAGATTGCGGGCCTTGATGCGGGGGCCGTTGACGTAGCTCAGATGGATCAGCGTCTCGCCGAGCAACGCCTTGAACCCCGGCGTCAGCGGCGCGGGCAGGCAGCGCGAGAACGGCGCGTAGGCCGCGTCCGAGAAGCGTTTCTGCGCATCCGCATCCCCGGTCAGGCGCTTGCCGACCACGCGAGGTGGACCCCGCATGCCGCCATCGGGGGCCAGCAGGAACTGGAAGGCGATCAGCGAGCCTTCGGTTCCTTTCGGGACCGTCCAGCATCGCACGAACAGGTTCCGCAGGTCGGACCAATTGTCGATGCCGCCGGGCGGCACACCCCCCGGAGCCGCTCGCGCGGTTGCCGGCCCGAAGGCCAGGAGCGCGAGCAGCAGGTGCGCCGCACGCCGCATCACGGCCCGTCCTCCTCCATCGCGGGCTCGCCGCCGATCCGGTCCAGTACGGCGAGCGCGAGCGGCTTCGAGATGCGGCGCCGACGGCCGAGGGCGTCGCGATCGAGCTCGGCCACCACCTCGCGGGCGCGGGCCAGCGAACGGTCGATGCGAAGCGCCAGGGCCTCGACCACGGACAGATCGACCACGAGCTGACGATCGACGAACAGCTTGACGATCACCGCCTTGAGCAGCGCGTCGTCCGGCGGACCGATCTCGGCACCCGGTGCGAGCCGCAGGCGCGAGCGCAGATCCGCGACCTTGAGTCCGAAGCCGTCCACGGGCCCGGAGGCGGTGAGGAGCACGGGGAAGCGCCGCTCGCGGGCCAGATTGAGCAGGTGGAACAGGGCGGCCTCGTCGCGGCCCTCCGCCCGGTCCACGTCCTCGACCACCAGGGCGCCGTTGGAGATCAGGTGGGCCACGTCGCCGCTCCCGACCGACGCGGCGGTCACGGTCCAGGCCTGGGCCCGGCTCGCCCAGATCGAGGCGAGATGACTCTTGCCGCTGCCCGGTGGGCCCTTGAGCAGGAACACAGTGTCCGGCCAGTCCGGCCACGCCTCGATCAGGCCGTAGGCCTCCTCGTTCGAGGGGCTGACCAGAAAATCCTCCGCGCCGTAGCGCGGGTCGAGCGGCAGGTCGAAGGTCAGCTGCTTCGGGGGGGCGGTATCGCGCATGGGGACAGCATATAGCGCGCCGGGCCGCACGCCGAGTGACGGACCTGTCAATCGCGGATCGGCAGACGGGCGGCCTCGGTCTCGCCGATCAGCACCGGCCCGTCGCCGCGATAGAGACGGCTCTCCAGGTAACGCTCGATGCCGAAGCGGACGAGCACGCCGAGGGAGGCGGCGACCGGCACGGCGAGCAGCAGGCCGAGGAAGCCGAACAGCGAGCCGAAGGCGAGCAGCGCGAACATCAGCCAGACCGGATGCAGGCCGACCGAGTCGCCGACGAGCTTCGGCGAGATGACGTTGCCCTCGAGGAATTGGCCGATGACGAACACGCCGACGGTCAGCCCGATATGCAGCCAGTCGCCGGTCGGCCACCATTGCGCCAGGGCGACGCCGACCGACAGCATGAAGCCGGTGAGCGTGCCGACATAGGGGATGAAGGTGAGGAAGCCCGAGATCATCCCGATCAGGACGCCGAAGTTCAGCCCGACGAAGAACAGGCCGATGGCGTAGAACGAGCCGAGGATCAGGCAGACGAGGCTCTGCCCGCGCACGAAGCCGGTCACGGCGCCGTCGATCTCGCCGGCGAGCCGTCGCACCGTCGGGCGGTGGCGCGGCGGCACCCAGCGGTCCAGCGCTGCGATCATCCGATCCCAGTCGTGCAGCAGGTAGAAGGCGACGACCGGCGTGACGACGAGGAGCGAGGCGATCGAGACCAGAGCTTGGCTGCCGGTCCAGAGCGACTTGAGGAAGGCGAGGAACCATGTCCCGCCCTGGCCGACCAGCGTGCCGACGGAGGATTGCAGCTCGCCCACCACCTCCTTGCCGCCGAGCCGCTCCAGCAGCGGCCCGGCCCTCTCGACCAGGATCGATTGCAGCCGCGAGACGGTGCCCGGCAGGGTGTTGACGAGGGCCGCGATCTGTCCCGCGGCGAGCGGCACCACGAGGATGAGCAGCACCACGAAGCCGACGACGAAACCCGCCAGGATGATGAGCGTGGCGGCGAGCCGCCCGAGGCCGAGCCGCTCCAGCCGATCGGCGAGGGGATCGAGCAGGTAGGCGAGCGCGAGCCCCGCCACGAAGGGCAGCATCACCTCGCGCAGCTCGTAGAGCAGGAAGATGAGGACCGCGAGAATCGAAAGCCCGATGATGGCCCGTGCGCGCATCGAGGCTCCCTACGTCTCGTCGCCGTGGCAGAAGTGTGGGAAGCGTGGCCCTGTGGGTCAAGGCGCCGCGTCCTGGCCACATCCGGTCGATGTCGGATCCGGTGCAGGATGCTGTGCCCGAATGCGGTGCTTTGCGCGCGCGGTAGTGGCCATTCGCGCCGCGATGTGGCAGCGCATGTCCATGAATCGTGGATGTGCGACGGGACGGCGATGACGGCGCAGGACGGGAACGGGCTCACCTACGCGCAGGCCGGCGTCGATATCGACGCGGGCAACGCGCTCGTGGAGACCATCAAGCCGCTGGTGCGCGCCACGCGCCGGCCGGGGGCGGATGCGGAGATCGGCGGCTTCGGCGGCCTGTTCGATCTCAAGGCCGCGGGCTTCAAGGATCCGATCCTGGTCGCCGCCAATGACGGCGTCGGCACCAAGGTGAAGATCGCCATCGAGACCGGGCGACACGCCACGATCGGCATCGACCTCGTGGCGATGTGCGTCAACGACATCATCGTCCAGGGCGCCGAGCCGCTGTTCTTCCTCGACTATTACGCCACCGGCAAGCTCGTTCCGGGCGTCGGCGCCGACATCGTGCGCGGCATCGCCGAGGGCTGCCGACAGGCGGGCTGCGCACTGATCGGCGGTGAGACCGCTGAGATGCCGGGCCTCTACGACGGCTCCGATTACGACCTCGCCGGCTTCTCGGTGGGCGCGGCCGAGCGCGGCACGCTGCTGCCGCGGCCGGGCATCCTGCCGGGTGATGCGGTGCTGGGACTGCCGTCGTCCGGCGTCCATTCCAACGGTTTCTCGCTGGTGCGCCGGATCGTAGCCAGGACCGGCCTCTCCTACGATGCCGACGCGCCGTTCGCGCCGGGCCGCTCGCTGGGAGAGGCTCTGCTGGAGCCGACGCGGATCTACGTGAAGCCGCTGCTGGCCGCCCTGAAGCGCGCGGGCGGCATCCGCGCCCTCGCTCACATCACCGGCGGCGGCTTCCCCGACAACCTGCCCCGCGTCCTGCCCGAGGGCGTCGGCATCGAGGTCGATCTGTCCGCGATCTCCGTGCCGCCGGTTTTCGGCTGGCTGGCACGAGAGGGGGGCGTCGCCGAGCCGGAGATGCTGCGGACCTTCAATTGCGGGATCGGCATGGTGGTGGTCGCCGCCGCCGATGCGGCCGATGCCGTCGCCGCCGCGCTCGCGGAAGCCGGCGAGGCGCCGGTGCGTCTCGGACGGATCACCGAGCGGGGGGCGGAGCCGGTGACGTTCACGGGGCGGTTGGCGCTGTAGCCGCGCAAGGCCGCCTGCTCCCATCCACTCACCTCGTCCTGAGGTGCCGTAGCGAAGCGGAGGCCTCGAAGGAGGGCTCCAAGAGTCCCGCGATTCCTGGATCCCGCCGTTGAGGCCGCTGACGCGGCACCTCAGGATGAGGGGGAATGATGGGATGACCGGAGATTGCCCGGAACGCCCATGTCCGCCCAAACCCAGAACACACGGAAACGCGTCGCGATCCTGATCTCCGGCCGCGGCTCCAACATGGTCTCGTTGATCGAGGCGGCCCGCGCTTCGGACTACCCGGCCGAGATCGTGCTCGTCCTGTCGAACCGCCCCGATGCCGCCGGTCTCGACCGTGCCCGGGAAGCCGGCATCCCGGCGCGTGCCATCGACCACAAGGCCTATCCCGATCGCGCGGGTTTCGATGCCGCCCTGCAACGGGAGCTGGAGGCTGCCGGCATCGAGCTGATCGTGCTTGCGGGCTTCATGCGCATCCTCACCGACGCCTTCGTCGAGTCTTGGGCCGGGCGGATGATCAACATCCACCCCTCGCTGCTGCCGCTGTTCAAGGGCACGCATACGCACGAGCGCGCCCTCGAAGCCGGCGTGCGGCTCCATGGCTGCACCGTCCACTACGTCGTGCCGGAGCTCGATGCCGGGCCGATCGTCGCCCAGGCGGCGGTGCCGGTTCTGCCCGGCGACGACGCGGACACGCTGGCCGCCCGCGTCATCGTGCAGGAACACCGGCTCTACCCGGCGGCGCTCGCCCTGATCGCGGGGGGAGGGGCTGTTCTGGATGGCGGCCGTGTGCGCCTCGCGGAGGCCGCGCGCGACGCGAGCGCTGCGCTGCTCTCGCTCTGACGACGCCACTCCCACCAGGGCCCTCATCCTGAGTTGCCGCGCAGCGGCCTCGAAGGGGGGCTCCAGGGATCGCATCGCGAGCTGGAGCCCTCCTTCGAGGCTGAGCTGACGCTCATCACCTTAGGATGAGGGGGTGTGAAGGGAGATGTCCTAGAAAAAGATCGGCCGCGCGCTCGCGTTGTGCTCCACGAGCACCGCGCCGCTCGCCGGGTCGACCTCCTTGAGCACCGCGTCGTAGCCCCATAGGTCGGCGAGGTGCTGGAGCACGCGCCGTGCGTCCTCCTTTTGCAGGGTGATGCGGTTGAGCGCCTTGTGGTGGAGGATGAGCTTGCGGTCGCCCTCCAGATCGACGTCCACCACCTCGATATCGGGATCGAGCCACGCCACGTCGTATTGCCGGGCGAAGGAGCGGCGCATCTTGCGGTAGCCGCGCTCGTCGTGGATCGCCTCGACCCGCATCTCCGGCTCGTCGGGGTCGTCCACCACGTGGAACAAGCGCATGTCGCGCATGAGCTTGGGCGAGAGGAATTGCGCGATGAAGCTCTCGTCGCGGTAATTCTCCCAGCAATCGCGCAGCACCGACATGGCATCGCCCGTGCCGGCGATGTCGGGGAACCAGTCGCGATCCTCGTCCGACGGGTTCTCCACGATGCGGGCGATGTCCTGCATCATCGCGAAGCCCAACGCATACGGATTGTGGCCGCCGAAGGAGCGGTCGTCGAAGTTCGGCTGACGGATGACGTTGGTGTGCGAGGTCAGGAACTCGAGATAGGCCGCCTCGCTGAGCTGCCCCTTCTGCGAGAGCGCGTTCATGATCCGGTAGTGGCAATAGGTGGCGCAGCCCTCGTTCATGACCTTGGTCTGGCGCTGCGGGTAGAAATACTGTGCCACCAGCCGAACGATCCGCAGGATCTCGCGCTGCCACGGCCGCAGGCGCGGGGCGACCTTCTCCAGGAAATAGAGGATGTTCTCCTGCGGCAGCTCGAGCAGCGCCTTGCGCCGCTCCAGGGCCGGGTCGCCCTTGGCCGCGCCGGTCTTGGCCGGCAGCGTGCGCCAGAGGTCGTTGTAGATCTGCTCGCCGTGCTCCTCGCGCTCGCGCTCGCGGCGCTGCTCGCTGGCGAGGTCCGGGCGCTTCTTGCGGGGATAGCGGTGGACGCCCTGGCTCATCAGGGCATGCGCGGCGTCGAGCACCTGCTCGACGGCCCCGTGGCCGTAGCGCTCCTCGCAACGGGCGATGTAGCTCTTGGCGAAATCGAGATAGTCGAGGATGCCCTCGGCGTCGGTCCACTGCTTGAACAAGTAGTTGTTCTTGAAGAAGTGGTTATGGCCGAAGGCGGCGTGCGCGATCACCAGCGTCTGCATCGTCGCCGTGTTCTCCTCCATGACGTAGGAGATGCACGGATCGGAGTTGATGACGATCTCGTAGGCGAGCCCCATCAGGCCGCGCCGGTAGCTCGCCTCCTGCTGGGCGAAGTGCTTGCCGAATGACCAGTGCTTGTAGAACAGCGGCATGCCGATCGAGGCATAGGCGTCGAGCATCTGCTCGGCGGTGATGATCTCGATCTGGTTCGGATACCAGGACAGGCCGAGTTCCGGTCCCGCCACCGCTTCGCAGGCGTCGTGGATGCGCCGGATGGTGTGGAAGTCCCAGTCATTGCCGGTGAACAGCAGCTCGCCCGGCTGAGGGGCGGCGGATTTCGTGCGGCTCAGGCTCGCGACCATGTCGGCCCTTTCCTCGACGCGTTCGTCCCTCCCCGCAAGGGGAGGGGACATAGCTCACGCTTCCGCCTTCGCGTCCTTGCGGCCGAACAGTTCGCGGAAGACAGGGTAGATGTCGCGGCGGTGATTCACCTTCCGCATGGCGAGCGGCTCGCCCGCCTTGGCCAGGGCCTCGTAGGTCCGCCACAGGGTGGTGCGGTGCTCGACGAAGCCGGCGCGCGGGCCGTTCTCGTCGCCGACCTCGAGATAGGCGAAGTGCTGGCAGGCCGGCAGGATGTGGGCCCGCAGCAATTCCGTCGAGGTCGGCCCGTCGGAGGAGACGTTGTCGCCGTCCGAAGCTTGGGCGGCGTAGATGTTCCAGTCGTCCGGCGAGTAGCGCTCGGCCACGATCCGCTTCATCTCCACCAGGGCAGAGGAGACCAGGGTGCCGCCCGTCTCGCGGGAGCCGAAGAACGTCTCCTCGTCCACCTCCGTCGCCCGGTCGGTGTGGCGGATGAAGACGATCTCGACATGCTTGTAGCGGCGCGTCAGGAAGATGTGCAGCAGGATGTAGAACCGCTTCGCCAGATCCTTCATGTGCTCGGTCATCGAGCCCGAGACATCCATCAGGCAGAACATGACGGCCTGGGCGATCGGCTTCGGATAGGGCTCGAAGCGGCGGAACCGCAGGTCGATCGGATCGACGTAGGGGATGCGCTTGGAGCGCTCGCGCAAGGCCTCCAGCTTCACCAGCAGATCGGGCAGGGCCGGATCGCCCGTTTCGCGGGCCTTCGCGACCTCTTCCTCCAGGGCGGTGACTTCTTCGAGCTTCGGCCGCTTGAGGGCGATGCGCCGGGACATCGAATTGCGCAGGGTGCGCGAGAGCGCCAAGTTCGCGGGCGACCCGGAGACGGTGTAGCCGGCCCGGCGCAGTCCCTCCGTCTCGACGATGGCGAGACGCCGCTTGGCGAGATCGGGCAGTTCGAGATCCTCGAGGAAGAGGTCGAGGAACTCCTCCCGCGTCAGCACGAAGTGGAAGGCATCCTCGCTGTTCTCCGACCCGTCGCCGCCTTCCCCCGCGCCGCCGCCCCCTCCGCCGCCGCCGGGCGGACGCTCGATGCGGTCGCCCTCCACGTAGGTCTTGTTGCCCGGCAGGATGTAGTCCTGATGGCCCGTGCCGGGCTGGCGCGAGAAGCGCGGTTCGCGCACGCCGTCGCCCGGCACGGTGATGCGCCCGTCCTTCCCGAGATCCTTGATATCCTTCTCGCGGGCGGATTCGCGCACCGCCCGCTGGGCGACGTCCTTCACCCGGCGCAGGAAGCGCTGGCGGTTCGGGAGGCTCTTTCCGCCTGGATTGAGCCGACGATCGACGATGTGCATCCGGTGTCGCTCAGCGCCTGGTGTCACGTCCCTGGTTCAAGGACAAAGGTGCGGGAGTGCGGCGGATGCGTGAGATGGGGCGGCCCGCCTCACCCCGCCTGTTTCACCCGCATGTACCATTCCACGAGACGCCGAACCTGACGCTCGGTGTAGCCCCGGTCGGTCATCCGGTCGACGAACTCGCCGTGCTTCTTCTCGGTCTCGCTGTCCTTCTTGGAGCCGAAGGAGATGACGGGCAGCAGCTCCTCGACCTGGGAGAACATCCGCCGCTCGATCACCTCGCGCAGCTTTTCGTAGGAGGTCCACGACGGGTTCCGGCCGCCGTGCTGCGCCCTGGAGCGCAGAGCGAACTTCACCACCTCGTTCCGGAAATCCTTCGGATTGGCGATTCCGGCGGGCTTCTCGATCTTGGTCAGCTCTTGGTTCAGGAGTTCGCGGTTGAGCAGCTGCCCGGTTTCCGCGTCCTTGAAATCCTGATCCTCGATCCAGGCGTCGGCGTAGTCGATGTAGCGATCGAACAGGTTCTGGCCGTAATCGTGATACGATTCGAGATAGGCCTTCTGGATCTCGTGACCGATGAACTCGGCGTAGCGCGGGGCGAGTTCCGTCTTGATGAACTCCATGTACCGCTTCTCGGTTTCCGGCGGCAGCTGTTCGCGCCGGATTGCCTGCTCCAGCACGTACATGAGATGCACCGGATCGGCCGAGACCTCGGTGGTGTCGTGGTTGAAGGTCGCGGCCAGCACCTTGAAGGCGAAGCGGGTCGAGATCCCGTCCATGCCCTCGTCGACACCGCCCGTGTCCTTGTATTCCTGCATCGAACGGGCGCGGGGATCGACCTCGCGGAGCGACTCCCCGTCATAGACGCGCATCTTCGAGAACAGGTTGGAATTGGCGTGCTCCCGCAGACGCGAGAGAACGGAGAAGCGCGCCAGCATTTCCAGCGTCCCAGGGGCGCAGGCCGCCTGCGACAGTTCGGAGCTCGAGATCAGCTTCTCGTAGATGCGCTGCTCCTCCGTGACGCGAAGGCAGTAGGGCACCTTGATGACGTAGATCCGGTCGATGAAGGCTTCGTTGTTCTTGTTGGTCTTGAACGATTGCCATTCGGCCTCGTTCGAGTGGGCCAGGATCACGCCGGTGAAGGGGATCGCGCCGATATTCTCGGTGCCGACATAGTTGCCCTCCTGCGTCGCCGTGAGCAGCGGGTGGAGCATCTTGATCGGCGCCTTGAACATCTCGACGAATTCGAGAACGCCCTGGTTCGCCCGGTTGAGGCCGCCCGAATAGGAATAGGCATCGGGATCGGCCTGGGAGAGGGTCTCGAGGCGCCGGATGTCGACCTTGCCGACGAGGGACGAGATGTCCTGATTGTTCTCGTCGCCCGGCTCGGTCTTGGCGATGGCGATCTGGCGCAGGCGCGAGGGCCGCACCTTGATCACCTTGAAGCGGGAGATGTCGCCGTCGAACTCGTCGAGCCGCTTGAGGGCCCAAGGGCTCATCAGGCCGGTGAGGCGGCGGCGCGGAATGCCGAAGCGTTCCTCGATCTCGCGGCCCATGACCTCGGGATCGAACAGACCGAGCGGGCTCTCGAAGACGGGCGAGACCTCGTCGCCGGCCTTGAGCACGTAGACCGGATGGACCTCCATCAGGGCCTTGAGGCGCTCCGCGAGGGAGGATTTGCCGCCGCCGACGGGGCCCAGCAGGTAGAGGATCTGCTTGCGCTCCTCCAACCCTTGGGCGGCGTGGCGGAAGAACGAGACGATCCGCTCGATCGTCTCCTCCATCCCGTAGAACTCGGAGAAGGCCGGGTAGACCCGGATCGTGCGGTTCATGAACACGCGGCCGAGGCGCGCGTCCTTGGCGGTGTCCACCATCTCCGGCTTGCCGATCGCATCGAGGATGCGCTCGGCGGCGGAGGCATACATCAGCGGATTGTCGCGGCACGCCTCGAGATATTCGGAGAGGGTCATCTCCGTGTCGCGGCGCGCTTCGTAGCCGCGCGCGAAGCTCTGGAACAGGTCGTTCGTCGAGTGCAGCGGCATTCGAACACCCCCTTCAGGCTGATGACAGCTTCATCCTGTCTCGCCTCGGATGCAACTGACATTGCGGGTTTTGTCGCAGCGCGAATATGCGTAGAGGCCAGCGTCGCAAACGGGTCACACTCTAACCCAGGCTACGAGTTAGCAGCCGACGAGCCTGTCCGTGATCGCCGCCGGCACCCCTCAAACCATGCCTGTCGGGCCGGCGGAGACCGCCGGCTTTTCGCGCTGCAGCATGCGCCACGTCACGGGACGTGGGCAGGATCACCTCACAGGTCGGTGGTGTCCTTCTTGTCCTTGGCCTTGTCGTCGCCCTTGCTGGATTCGACGGTGATGCGGATATCCCGCTTCTCGATCTCGCCGTCGGAGTTCTTGACCTCGACCACGACCGTATCGGGGCCGGTATAGCCAGCATTCGCCTGGTAGAAGATCGCCTGGGCCTCGGCGTCCTTGTTCGGACAACGGTACTTGGCCGGGGTCTTCAGCTTGCCGCCCTTGGTGATGAGCGAGCCGAATTTCGGTGGCGTCGTCACGCGAATCTCCGGCATGGGCCCGGTCGAGCAATCCTTCTTGAGGTTCGGCACGATCACGAGGCGGGCCCCCTTGCCGGCCTGGACCGTCTCGCTGCGGGTCACGGTGGTCTGCGCCGCGGCGGCTCCGGCAAGGCCGAGCGATGCCACGAGCACGAGGGCTCGGGTCGCGGCCGGAGCCGGGCGGAGGGCGGAGATCGTCGCAATCATCGGCGTTTCCTCGTCGTCGCGCCGCGCCCGATCCGGCATGCGGGGAATCCGGCCCGATGCGGGCGCAGGTTTGCATCGGCAAGGGCGCATGTGGGAATGGAAGCCGCTTGCGTCGAGGCTCCTCACGCAAAGGTTCGGGTGGAGCCGGCTCAGTGCTGGATCGCGGCGGCGACGGCACCCGCCACGCGGGCGATCTGGGCCGCGCTCAATTCCCCCGCCAGCGTCTGGGACAGCACGGCCTCGATCCGGGCGCGCTCGCCGAGGTCGGCTCCGGGCATCGCGGGTATGTCAGCGTCGGACAAATCGCAGGCCCGGCGAATCGTTTCCGCAGCCTTGAGAAGGGCTTCCCGGTCGGCCGGACCCATTTCCCAAAGGGGCGCCCGCAAGCGACTGATGACGCGGCGGGCGTCGCGATAGTCCCGGTCGACAGTGGTCGAGGCTTCGATCTGGCTGACGAGGAACATCAGCTCCAGCACCTCGTTGGCGGCCTCCGGGCAAGCGCGCACGATCCGCATCATGCGGGCGATCAGTTCCTGGGTCGGCGACATCCGGGCGCGTGGGGGCATGGCGCCTCAACGTCCCTGTGCCGATAAAGTTCGCGCAACATTGGCCGCGCGGACACAAAACCGCGAGATTCGGCAATAACTTGCGCACAAGGGAGTTGATCCGGGCGCCAGCCGCCTCGTTTCGAGCGCACGGGCTGGAATGGTAAGGCCTACGCCTCCGGAATCCGGCGATGTCTTGGATCGTTGTAGCGCACCCGCACCTGCCATCCGCCCACGTCGAGTCGCGCAGCCTTTCGACGAACCGGATCCGCTTCGTCGCAATGCGCCCTAGACGGCCTCGTGCGGCTCCGGATCGGCTTGGTCGAGGTCGGCCAGCAGCGCCCGGCAGGAGCGCAATTCCGACAGGACCGCCTCCAACGTGGCCCGGCCGGACACCAAGCCCACCGTAGCATCCTCGTCGCGATCCTGGGGCAGGGGCGGGCCGGGCTCGGCCTCGCCCCGGCCGATCGCTTGGACGAAGCGGACGCCGTGCTCCTTCAGGATGCGCTGCGCCCCCCGGATGGTGTAGCCCTGCCCATGCAGGATCCGGCGCACACCCTTGAGGAGATCGACGTCGTCGGGCCGGTAATAGCGCCGTCCGCCCGCCCGCTTGAGCGGCCGAATCTGGCTGAACCGGCTCTCCCAGAAGCGCAGGACATGCTGGGGTACGCCGAGTTCCTCGGAGACCTCCGTGATGGTCCGGAAGGCGCCGGGACGCTTCTCGGTGCGGTCGTCCTCGGATGCGAGCGGAAGCCCCATGGGCGGATCCCTGTGACGGCCTGGATCGAATGGAGTGCGGGATCGCGTCGGCAGCGGCGCCCGCGCGAACCACCGGGCTTCAACGAAGGGGTCAATCCTCGTCGGTGTCGTGACCGTTGACGGTCCCGCCATTGATGCGTGCCTTGAGCACGTTCGAAGGCTTGAACACCATGACCTGGCGCGGCTCGATCTCGACCTCGACGCCGGTCTTCGGATTGCGGCCGATCCGCTTGCCCTTCGAGCGAACGACGAAGGAACCGAAAGAGGAGAGTTTCACCGTCTCGCCCTGCGACAGACAGGTGCAGATCTCCGACAACACCGTCTCGACCAGCGCCGCCGATTCGGAGCGGGAGAGGCCGACCTGCTGGTAGACGGCCTCGCTCAGATCGGCGCGTGTGACCGTCCTTCCCGCCATGCGCTCCCCTCCCGGCCGTGTTTCGGCCTAACGCGTATCTCTATGATCGGACACGCTAATCGGCGAGTCGCCCAGGGTCAACCGAACCTTCGTCTTGACAGCGCTCGATCGCGCGAAGCGATCATGCCGTGTTCTGTCCCGCCCCCCGCCGGCGGCCGTATCCGCCGCCTCGGACGGTTCACTCCGCGAGACGCCTCGGCCAAAGCCGAGGCTCACCCCATCATGCGGTCTTGGCCGCGCTCTACGTGCCCGGCGATCCGGACATCTTGCCGGATCGACCGTGCGCCCCCGCCGAACCGCCCGCTCTACCAGCGGATCAGCGCCGCGCCCCAGGTGAACCCGCCGCCGATCGCCTCGATCATCACGAGGTCGCCCTGTTGGATGCGTCCATCGCGGCGGGCGGCAGCCAGCGCCAGGGGAATCGAGGCGGCCGAGGTGTTGCCGTGGCGATCGACCGTCAGGACCACCTTCTCGCGGGCGATGCCGAGCTTGTCGGCGGAGGCCTCGATGATCCGGCGGTTGGCCTGATGCGGCACGAACCACGTCAGATCGTCCGCCGTGGTGCCGGAGGCGCGGAACGCCTCCTCGATCACGTCGGTGACGGAGCCCACCGCGAAGCGGAACACCTCGCGGCCTTCCATGCGCAGCTTGCCCGTGGTGCCGGTCGAGCCCGGACCGCCATCGACGTAGAGCTTGGCGCGGTGGCGGCCGTCCGAGCGCAGGCAACTGGTGAGGACGCCCCGGTCGGACGCGTCGTTCTCGCGCGCTTCCAGAACGATCGCCCCGGCGCCATCGCCGAACAGAACGCAGGTGGTCCGGTCTTCCCAGTCCAGAAGGCGCGAGAAGGTCTCGGCCCCGATGACCAGCGCGCGCTTGGCCCCACCGGTGGAGAGGAAGCGATCGGCGGTGGCGACCGCGTAGACGAAACCGGCGCAGACGGCCTGGAGATCGAAGGCGAAGCCGCCCTCGATCCCGAGCGCTGCCTGGATCTGGGTCGCGGTCGAAGGGAAGGTGTGGTCGGGCGTCGAGGTGGCGCACAGCACGAGATCGATGTCGGCCGGCGACAGGCCGGCCTCGTCGAGGGCGGCCTGAGCCGCGCGGGTGCCCAGCACCGAGGTGGTCTCGTCGGGGCCGGCGATGTGGCGCTGGCGAATGCCGGTGCGCTGGACGATCCACTCGTCCGAGGTCTCGATCCCCCGCTCGGCGAGGGCCGCGTTGGTGACCACGTTCTCGGGCAGGTATGCACCGCACCCGACCACGACGGAGCGCAGAAGCGCCATCGGATCCGTCCCTTCCTCAATCTCGACGGCTCATCCGAGCCGCATCTTTTCTCAGGCTGGCGCGACGGCGGGCGTCTGCTCCAGCATATCCCGGATCGTCCGCATCAGGTCGTGGCGCGCCATGTCGTGGGCGAGATCGACCGCCGACGCGAAGCCCTGCGCGTTTTCCGAGCCATGGCTCTTGATGACGATGCCTTCCAACCCGAGGAACACACCACCATTGGCCCGGCTCGGATTCATCTTCTCGCGCAGGGCCGCGAAGGCCTGGCGCGCGAACAGGTAGCCGATCTTGGCCGAGAGCGTCCGGCCCATGGCGGCCTTCAGGTAGCTGCCGATCTGCTTGGCGGTGCCCTCGGCGGTCTTCAGGGCGATGTTGCCCGTGAAGCCCTCCGTCACGACGACGTCGGTGGTGCCGCGCCCGAGATCGGTGCCCTCGACGAAGCCGTAATAGTGGAAATGGGCGGGCTCCGTCTCGCGCAGGAGGCGGGCGGCCTCCTTGACGGCCTCGTTGCCCTTCATCTCCTCGGTGCCGACATTGAGAAGGCCCACCGTCGGACGCTCGAGATCGAGCACGATGCGGGCCATGGCCGCGCCCATCACCGCCATCTCGACGAGGTGCTCGGCATCCGTGCCGATCGTGGCCCCGACATCGAGCACGACGCTCTCGCCCCGCACCGTCGGCCACAGGCAGGCGATGGCCGGGCGCTCGATCCCCGCCATGGTCTTGAGGCAGATCTTCGACATCGCCATCAGTGCGCCGGTATTGCCGGCCGAGACGGCGGCCTGGGCCTCGCCGTCGCGCACCGCCTGGATCGCCCGCCACATCGAGGACTTGCCGCGGCCCTGGCGCACCGCCTGGCTCGGCTTGTCGTCCATGGCGATGGACACGGTGGTGTGGCGGATCTCCACCGCCCCTTTCAGGCGGGGTTCGGCCTCGACGAGGGGGCGTATGACCGCCTCGTCGCCGAACATGAGAAAGGTGGTTTCGGGGTGGCGCTCACGGGCGATGGCCGCACCGGGCACGACGGTCGAAGGGCCGTGATCGCCGCCCATGGCGTCGAGCGAGATGCAAACGCGGTTCGACATGATTCCCTGGACCGGACGCCGCGGGGCGTCCTGCATGCGGGCGGAGAGGGCCCGACGGGCCCGGTTCGGCGGCGCGCAAAATAGCGAGGCCGCCCCGCCGGGCAAACAAAAACTGAGAATTTTCCGACGCGATGGGCGATTACGCCTTTCCGCCGAGCTTGTCCTTGAGCGCCGCGAGGTCGGCAAACGGCAGCGGCTCCTCCCCCGCGCTGACCGGCTCGAAGGCGACGCCGGGCTTGCGCGGATAGGGATCGAGCCCGAGCGCCAGGAACTCGGCCGTCAGCGCGCCGAAATCGATCCGCCCGTTCATGATCGGATCGGGCAGCTCGACATCCTCGGCATCGGTGTCGTTCAGGATGTCGGCATTGGTGAACTCGACATCGACCGCTTCCTCCACCTTCGCCTCGAACGGCTCCAGCGTCACCGTGCAGACCTGGGTCACGATCGCCTTGACGCTGCCGCCGACATGCAGCCGGGTGAGCGAGCCACTGAGGCGGAAGCGCCCGACGAGGTCGCGGATGGCGGGAATCTTGAAGTCCCGGGCGAGCACGGCGCATTCCTCCGGGCTCGCCTCGACGGTGATCTCGGAGCGATCCTTGTTCAGGCGCTCGACATTGACCCAGCGGGAGAGCGGTCCGGTCGGGGCGGCATTCATCTCAAGCCTCCTGCGGCGCGCGGGCCGGAGCGGCGAAACGGGGACCCTGCGTCAGCAGGGCATCGAGATCCTGCCCGGCGAGGGCATCGGCACTGGCCGCGACGTAGGCCGCGAGCGCCTGGGCGGCGTCCGCCTCGTCCTTCGCCAGCACGTTGCGGGCGAGGGCTGCGGCCAGACCCTGCAGGTCGCCCTCGTCGAGGGCGGTGCCGTAGGCCCCGGCCCGCGCGTAGAACGAGGCGCCAAGCTTCTTGATGCGCTTCGACACGCCCATGTCGCCGACGCCGAGTTCGCGCAAGCTCTCGTCGAGCTGCACGAACACCGAATCGATCAGCTCCTGCGCGACGTCGTCGGCGGGCGGCGGCAAATGCCCGAGGCGACGCAGCACGAGGATGACGTGCAGGCTCAGGGCTTCGAACCGGCCCTCCACGGTGTCGGGCACGCCCAGCGCCTCGTACAGATCGGGCCGGCGCGCCGCCTCGCCGATCCGCTGATGCAGCGTTCGGATCGTCCGGCGGCGCTCCCCGGCACGGCGAAAAAACCCTGCGATCATGCGGTCCACCGGATCGGCCTGGCCTGTGGCCGAGCTTGCCTTGTCAAAGCCATATCACCGCGGTACGGCAACCCTCGACCAGGGTGCAAGTCCGAAGACGCACGAGCGAAATCGTGCCGCGGACCCGTCCCGCATGATGGAAACAGGGGGGCCGATGTCGCGCCGTCTCGTCTCGTCGCTCGCCCGCGTGGCTGTTCTCGGCACGATCGCGCTCGGCGTCTCGGGCTGCATCGGCGAGGAAATCCGCCACGGCTACCAGATCGACCAGGCCGCCCTCGCGACCGTCAAGCCGGGGATGAGCGCCGAGCAGGTGCTGCAGATCCTCGGCACGCCCTCGACCGTCTCCACGGTCGGCAACAAGTCCTGGTACTATATCAGCCAAACCACGAGCCGCACGGTGCTGTTCCTCGGTGAGCAGGTGCAGGATCAGAAGGTGACGGCGGTCTACTTCAATCCCGGCATGAAGGTGGAGCGCGTGGCGCTCTACGGCCTGCAGGATGGACGCGTCTTCGACTTCATCGAGCGCAGGACCCCGTCGAGCGGTGCCGACCGCGCCTTCCTCAGCCAGCTCTTCCGCGGTCTGACCCGCTACGAGCCGTTCGGAAGCGGCGCCGGCACCTCGATCGTCCCCGGCGCCCGCGCCGGTCAGTAGGCCGCTGCGCCGGTCAGGGCCCGGACGATGTCGTCGGGCCCTCCGAACAGATGGGCCGGCGCCCGGGCTGCAAGCGCAGCGGGCGCCGAGTAACCCCAGGCGACGGCGCCGAACGCGCAGCCCGCCTCGGCGGCGGCCTCGGCGTCGCGAATCTCGTCGCCCACCGCCAGCATCCGTTCCGGCGTGATCCCTGCCGCCCGTGCGACCGCGCGCAGATGGCGTGCCTTGCCGAAAAGCGAGGCGCCGCAGGCATAGTGGCGGATGCCGATGCCCGATGACCCGAGCGCCCGGCGCACGGTCGCCTCGCCGTTGGAACTGACCACCGCGAGCCCGATCCCCGCCGCATCGATCGCGTCGAGCATCGCCGGCACGCCGGGAAACAGGGCGATCGCCTCGGCGTGGCGCGCGGCGAGCCCGCGCATGTGCCGGGCGATCAGCGGCACCTTCCAGGCCGGGATGCCGAGCTCCGCGATGATCGCGCGGGCGCCCAACATCCGCAACCGCTCGACCGCGTCGGCCTCGACCCTGCGGAAGCGGTAGCGGTCCGCCACCCCGTTCAGCACCGAACAGAACCAGGGGAAGGTGTCGGCGAGGGTCCCGTCGAAATCGAAGGCGACGAGGCGATAGGGGGGATGGCTCACGCGAACGGCCTATGACGGATGGGCTGCCGGCGGCGCGGACACGACCCCCGGTCCACCGCGCCCGGTGTTGCCGCGTGATCGGATGCGCCTCGCCATGCGGCGATCCCCTCGGGCGCAGAGCTGTCTCTTCGGAAGGTCCGTCCCATGTTGTCGCTCTCCGCACGGGGCCTTCCGTGCCTCGCTGGACTGTCCGTCGTGCCCGGGACTCTGCTGGCTCGATCCGGCAAGCCGCGGGGAGCATGCCCACGGGTTCGCACCGGGAGGGCACGTCGAGCCTTGGGCGAAGCGGGGGCCGCCTCGGCGAGGGCGCCGTGCAAGACAATGCTCCCAGCCGACAAAAAACGGCCCCGCTCGCGCGGGGCCGTCCATTCGATCCACCGATCCGGGGTGCTTAGGCGGCCTGCTTCCCGAGCGTCGGGTAGTCGACATAGCCCTCCGGGCCCTGGCTGTACCAGGTCTTGATGTCGTCCTTGGCGAAGGGCAGACCCTTGGCGATGCGCTCCGGCAGGTCCGGGTTGGCGATGTAGGGGCGGCCGAAGGCGATGGCGTCGGCCTCGCCCGATTCCACCGCCGCCTGCGCGCGCGGACCGTCATAGTCGCAGTTGAGGATCACCGGACCGCCGAAGCGCTCCTTCACGACCGGGGCGACGGGCGCCACCGATGCCTTGCCGAAGGTACCGTCGGGTCCGGGCTCGCGCATCTCGATGAAGGCGAGGCCGACACGCTCCATCATCTCGGCGGCGAGGCCGAAGGTCTCGTGCGGGTTCGAATCATCCACGCCCTGGATGGCCCCGTTGGGCGAGAAGCGAATGCCGGTGCGCTCGGCGCCGACGACGCCGGCGACGGCCTGGGCCACCTTGGTCACCAGCCGCACCCGGTTCTCGACCGAGCCGCCGTAGCGGTCGGAGCGCTTGTTGACGCCGTCCCGGATGAACTCGTCGAGAAGGTAGCCGTTGGCCGCGTGGATCTGCACACCGTCGAAGCCTGCCGCCACGGCGTTGCGGGCGGCGCGCTCGTAATCGGCAATGAGGCGCGGGATCTCGTCCTCACGCAGGGCGCGGGCCTTTCCGTAGGGCTTCTTGCCCTCGTAGGTATGCGCCTCGTCCGGTGCCGTCGCCTCCGAGGCTGAGACCGGCGGTTCGCCGCCCAGGAAATCCGGATGGACGAGGTAGCCCATGTGCCAGAGCTGCGAGACGATGCGTCCACCGGCATCGTGGACCGCCTTCACGATCGGCTTCCAGGCCTCGACCTGCTCGTCCGACCAGATGCCCGGGGCGTAGGGCCAGCCGAGCCCTTCCTGACTGATGCCGGTGGCTTCGGAGATGATGAGGCCGGCACCCGCGCGCTGGGCGTAGTACTCGGCCATCAGCGGGGTGGGCACGTGGGTGCGGGTGGAGCGACCGCGGGTCAGCGGCGCCATGAGGATGCGGTTCGGCAGCTCGATGGCACCGAGGGTGATCGGGTCGAACAGATTCGGCATTCGGCTCTCTTTGAATCAAGGACGACACCGGCGGGCAGCCGGGGACGCGGGTAGATACCCGCAACGTGGCCCCATCGGTGAGGGATGCCAGTGCGCTGGCGCACGTTGTCGGTTGCCGTGCAGCGTGAATGGGGATGAAAGCCCGATCCTGATGGGCGGTTCCCCCTGCGCCGCTTCAGCGCGGGGCCAACACCTTCTCGTAGCACCACGCTTCCATGCCATCTTCGTAATAGTCGGGCTTGGTGCCGTAGCGGGTGTAACCGTGCCGCTCGTAGAGGCGGATGCCGGCTCCGTTGTCGGCCCGCACCTCCAGGCGCAGGCGTCTGCGGTCGTGGTCGAGGGTATCGGTCTCGGCCGCGTCGAGCAGGAGGCTGCCGAGGCCGTGGCCGGCCCGCGCGGGCGAGACGGCGATCGAGGAGAGCCGGGCGACGAGGCTCGTGCGCCGCCGCTCCAGGGTCGCGGCGCCGACGAGGATCTCCTCGCCCGCATCCTGCGCGACCGCCGCCAGCAGGCTCATGCTGGGCGAGCCGAGAGCATGGCGGATCGCCCGACGCTCGGCCCGGTCGGTGGCGAAGGCCGCGTGTTCCAGGGCCACTAGGGCATCGAGATCGGCGAGCCGGGCCGGCCGGATCGTCACGTCGAGCTCGGCGGGGGCATGGCCGTTGCGGCTCACGCGGCGCTCCAGGGGAAGGTCCATGTCTCGGTCAGCGCCTCGCCTCCCTTGTCGCGCAGGAAGGCCCGCAACTCCGTCGTCCCCGGGGCATCGAGGCGTATGTCGACGGCGACGCGGAAACCGCCGATATGCGGGTTCGGCACGATCGAGGTGGCGACGATGCGCCCGAGGCTCGCGCTCGCCACGACCTCCGGCGGCGGGGCTCCTGCGGCACGCCGATCCAGACTGCCCCCGCCGAAATCGATGAGGAAGCGACGGGCGAGGCGGCCATCCGGATCGCCCTCCTTGCGCGGGGCGCCGCTGGCGGCAGGGGTGGCCAGGAAGGTGTTGACCACCTGACCGTTGGGATGGAGATCGCCGGCGCCGATCGCTCGGATCCGGTAGGCGAAGCGTGCCGGCTTACCGGGCGGGAAGGGAATCTTCGGTCGCCAGAAGGCGACGATGTTGTCGGCGGTCTCGTTGTCGGTCGGCAACTCCATCAGGACGACGCTGCCCTCGCCCCAATCGCCCTCGGGTTCGACGAAGTAGCCGGGGCGGCGTTCGTAACCCGCCTCAAGATCTTGATAGCTGGCAAACGATCGGTCGCGCTGCATCAGGCCGAAGCCCCGCGGCGAGGCGATGGAGAACGTGGAGATCCGTCGTCCCCCTGGATTGTCCAGCGGCCGCCAGAGCCACTCGCCGGAGCCCGCCGCGATCTGGAGACCGTCCGAATCGTGCAGTTCGGGCCGGTAATCGTCGCTGTGTCCCCGGTCGGTCTCGCCGATGAAGTACATGGACGTGAGCGGCGCGAGGCCGGCATTGGCCAGCGGCCGACGCGGGAACAGCGTCGCGGTCACCGATACCGTGGTCTGCGCGCCCGGCCGTACGATGAAGCGGTAGGCGCCCGCCTGCGACGGCCCGTCGAGAAGCGCGTGGATCGTGCAGGTGCCCGGCTCGCCGTCCGCCTCGATCCAGAATGCGCGGAAGACCGGGAATTCCTCGGGCCCGCCCGCGGCCTCTGTGTTCACCGCCAGGGCGCGCGCCGAGAGGCCGTAGAGCTGGTCCTGGCCGAGGAAGCGGAAGTAGCTCGCGCCGACGAAGACGATCAGCTCGTCGATCACGTCGGGACGGTTGAGGGCGGTGTGGAGGCGAATGCCGGCAAAGCCGAGATCGCCCGGCAGCGGCGCGTCGAGTTTGGTCCGTCCGAAATCGAACAGGGCCGGATCGTACGTGATCGGGGTCGCGGTTCCGTCGCGCACGAGACTGACCGCCACCGGGCGCGGATACAGGAAGCCGAGATGAAACAGCTGCAGCCGGAAGCGCCCGTCGGCGCCGACCCGGAAGGCGCGGTCCGGCCGGAAGCGGATGTCGCGCCACGCGTCGTAATCGAGTTTGGCCAAGATGTCGGGCAGGGGCGGCACGGTCGCGTCGTAGGGCGCGGCGGCGAGGCTTCGGGCCTCGTCCTCGACCGTGGCGAAGCTGAAGGGCCGTGCCTGCCCCAGAGCGGTGATGGGAAGACCGGCCAAGCCGGCGGCGAGGCCTGAGACGACGGCGCGGCGGGACGGCTCGGTCATGACTCCCTGCAGCTCGGCATGTCGGCCCGTATGACGATGCGGGCCAAGCTTCGGCCCGGTTCAATGGACCGTCCGCGCGTCCTTGGAAAGGGCTGCTACCGAACGCTGCGGGGCCATGCCCATGGATCGGGCGGCAGCGCCGATGTTCGGGCGAGCGCCGCAGCAGCGTCGGCTCTGCCCCGCCGTCGAGCGGAGCGCGAGGCTCTGAGCCGTGGGATGTGGCCGCCGACGCGTGAGCCCAGCGGCGAAACACCGACTGATGCGGGCCGGCCACAATCGCGTGAGGCTGTGGGGAAACGCCGGCTAAAGGTGTGGGAAGCCACTTGTTTCACCCCGCTGCGCTGCGTATATCCGCCTCGCCCAATTTCGCACGTGCCTGTGGCCGCGTGCCGGTTGGTGGGCATCCGGTCAACTGCCGGACAGCCGCCAGGGGTCTTAAAGGATCGATGGTCGCAAGGGGTGGATCCCTACGGCCGGCATCCGGGTGGCAACACCAGACCCTAACAACAACCGGCAGCCGGAGGCGAAACCGGCGAACCCCGCTCTCCACGGGGGACGCAGCTTAAAGCAACGACGAACGGGCTTTTTTGGTCTCGTCGGCCCTCCAAAGGCCGACACCGAAGAGGCTTGTTTCTCCTTGCCCGGCGTGCGGTTGGGGTTTCCCCATCCAATCCACGGCAGCTTCCGGGTGCTCTGCACTCGTGGCCGATCCCGCGTCTCCAAAGCGCGTGGACGGACGCGACGCATCGCCCCCTGACGCCGACGATCCCGACGGGTCGTCTCGATTCGATCTCGCGCCCACGGATGGCGCCTCGAACCTGTGGTGGGGACGACCGATGACCGATCGCATCCGCGATTACCTGCGCGCGCGCCGTGACCTCGGCCGCGACGAGGGTCCGGTGATGGTGCTCGACCTTGAGGTCGTGCGCGAAAACTTCTCGCAGTTCGCCCGCGCCCTGCCGGATACCCGCGTGTTCTACGCCGTGAAGGCGAACCCGGCCCCGGAGGTGCTGCGCCTGCTCGCCGAGATGGGCTCCTGCTTCGACACCGCCTCGGTCGCCGAGATCGAGATGGCGCTCGCCGCCGGTGCTACGGCCGAGCGCATCTCCTTCGGCAACACCATCAAGAAGGAGCGCGACGTCGTGCGCGCGCTGAAGCTCGGCATCCGGCTCTTCGCCGTCGATTGCCAGGCCGAGGTGGAGAAGATCGTCCGCGCCGCCGGTGAGGCCGGCGTGACGGCCGCCGACGTGCAGGTCTTCTGCCGCATCCTGTGCGACGGCGCGGGCGCGGATTGGCCCCTCTCGCGCAAGTTCGGCTGCGAGCCGGAGATGGCGGTGAACGTGCTGGAGCACGCCCACCGGCACGGGCTGCATGCCTACGGCGTCTCGTTCCATGTCGGCTCGCAGCAGGCCAACACGGAAGCCTGGGACGGGGCGCTCGCCTCCGCGTCGATGATCTTCCAGGAATGCGCGCTCCGCGGCATCAGCCTGTCGATGGTCAATCTCGGCGGCGGCTTCCCGACCAAGTACCTCAAGGCGGTGCCGGGCGTGGAATCCTACGGCGACGCGATCTTCCGCGCGCTCACCAAGCATTTCGGCAACCGGATTCCCGAGACCATCATCGAGCCGGGCCGGGGCATGGTCGGCAATGCCGGGCTGATCGAGGCGGAGGTGGTGCTGGTCTCCCGGAAGTCCGAGGCCGAGGACGAGGTGCGCTGGGTCTATCTCGATATCGGCAAGTTCGGCGGTCTCGCCGAGACCATGGACGAGTCGATCCGCTACGCCATCCGAACCGACCACGACGAGGACCGTATGAGCCCCTGCGTCGTCGCCGGTCCGACCTGCGACTCGGTCGATGTGCTCTACGAGAAGAACCACTACCCGCTGCCGGTCTCGCTCTCGATCGGCGACAAGGTGTGGATCGAGGGCACGGGCGCCTACACCACGACCTACGCGGCGGTGGCCTTCAACGGCTTCCCGCCCCTCGAGCAGATCGTGATCTGAGCCCGCGCTCAGCCTCCGTTCACGCGTTCCGCGTCAGAAAGCCCGCGCGTCCCACGGGACGCGCCATCGACGTGTCCCGGACGGCCTGCGCCCCGCGCAGGTGCGAGGGCTGTTTCTTCCCGCCGAACGGCGAGTTTGGGAGGGTACGGCCATGATCCAGATCCGTGATGAGATCGCCTCGGACGTCGCCGCGCGCGAGCGCCTGCTCGATGCCTGTTTCGGCCCGGCACGCGTCCTGAAGACCTCGCAGCGCCTGCGCGAGGGCCGTCTGCCCGCGCAGGGCCTCGCCCTGACCGCGACGCGCGGCGAAACCCTCGTCGGCACCGTTCGCTTGTGGGACGTCGCGACCGGCTGCGGCCGTCCGGCTTTGCTGCTCGGCCCGCTCGCGGTCGATCCGGCTCTCCAGGGCGTAGGCCTCGGCGGCGCCCTGATGCGCAGGGCGCTCACCCGCGCGGCCGATCTCGGCCACGGCGCCGTGCTGCTCGTGGGCGATGCGCCCTATTACGCCCGCTTCGGCTTCGCGCCGGAACGGGTGGCCGAACTCGCGATGCCCGGCCCGTTCGAGCGCGCGCGCTTCCTCGGGCTCGATCTCGCGCCGGGTGCCCTCGACGGCGCCCTGGGCGTGCTGCACGCCACCGGTCGCCTCGCCCCCCTGCCGGAGATCGCTGCCGAGGCCGCCGGAATCGCGGCACGACGACAGGCCGCTTGAGACCGCGCCGTCGGCCTGAGCGACGGAGCTTCGGGCGGGCGGCAGGGCTTCGCTCCGCCCCTTCCCGGCGTCGTGGGGCTCCGCATTGCGGAGCCACCGGATCCGCACCGAATCCCACCCCTCGCTCGACGTTAGCCGGCTTCTATATGGTGGCCCCAGGGTCGCCGGAGGCGCAGGTCGGGAATGCTGGGCTGGTTTCGCGCTTTGATGCCGCGAGAGGATCGCTTCTTCGACCTCTTCGAGCGTCACTCTCACACCCTGATCGCCGCCGCCGAGGCACTGCACGGCGTGTTGCAGGGTGGAAACGACGTGTCGCGCCATTGCCAGACCGTCGTCGAACAGGAACGCGAGGCCGACGCGATCACCGCCGAGGTTCTGCTCGCCGTGCGCCGCAGTTTCATCACCCCCTTCGACCGCGGTGACATCAAGGACTTGATCCAGTCGATGGACGACGCCGTCGACCAGATGAACAAGACGGTCAAGGCGATCCAGCTCTACGAATTGCGGTCGTTCGATCCGCTGATGCAGGAGATGGGCGGCACGGTCGTCGAGGCCGCGCGGCTCACCGTCGAAGTGGTGCCGTTGCTCAGCGCCGTCGGCACCCACGCGGCCCGCATCAACCAGATCACCGAAGCGATCACCCGAGTCGAGGGTCGCTCCGACGACCTCGAGCAGCGCGGCCTGAAGCGCCTCTACCAAGCCCATCGCCAGGATGGCGGGGACGGCGACGCTATGGCCTACATCATTGGGGCCGAGATCTACGGACATCTGGAGGACGTCGTCGATCGCTTCGAAGATGTCGCCAACGAGATCAGCGGCATCGTGATCGAGAACGTGTGACGCGCATGGACACCGCCACGCTCGCGCTGCCCTACCTGATCGCCCTCATCGGGATCGCACTGCTCTTCGATTTCCTCAACGGCCTGCACGACGCGGCGAACTCGATTGCCACCATCGTCTCGACCCGCGTGTTGCGCCCGCAATACGCGGTGCTCTGGGCGGCCTTCTTCAACTTCATCGCGTTCCTGTTCTTCGGCCTGCACGTGGCGCAGACGCTCGGCACGGGGATCGTCGATGCCGGCATCGTCGATCCGCAGGTGATCCTCAGCGCGCTGATCGGCGCCATCGTCTGGAACGTGGCGACCTGGATCTTCGGAATTCCGTCGAGCTCTTCGCACGCCCTGATCGGCGGCCTCGTCGGCGCCGGCATCACCAAGGCGGGTCCGAGCGTCGTCGTCTGGTCCGGTCTCGGCAAGACCGTGGCGGCCATCGTGCTCTCGCCGCTGCTGGGCTTCATTCTGGCGCTGCTGCTCGTTCTCGCCGTGTCGTGGGCCTGCGTGCGGGCGACGCCGTTCGGGGTGGATCGCACGTTTCGCGGGCTGCAATTCGTCTCGGCCTCGCTCTACTCGCTCGGGCATGGCGGCAACGACGCCCAGAAGACGATGGGCATCATCGCGGTGCTGCTCTACGCGCAGGGGCATCTCGGGAACGACTTCCACGTCCCGCTCTGGGTGGTGCTGGCCTGCCAATCCGCGATGGCACTAGGCACCCTCTCGGGCGGCTGGCGCATCGTGCACACGATGGGCTCGCGCATCACCCGGCTCAACCCGATGCAGGGCTTCTGCGCCGAGACCGGCGGCGCCATCACCCTGTTCCTCGCCACCTGGCTCGGTGTGCCGGTCTCGACGACCCACACCATCACGGGGGCCATCGTCGGTGTCGGCGCGGCGCGGCGCGCCTCGGCGGTACGCTGGGGCGTGGCCGGCAACATCGTGATCGCCTGGGTGGTCACCCTGCCGGCCGCCGCGGGAATCGCCGCGGGCTGCTATCTGCTCACGACGCTCGTCGCGCCTTGAGGCGTCGCGGTGCCGCAAGGCGCGGCGGTCGACGGTCGGGCCGCAGGCCGGCACAAAGACAGGGAGAAGACTGTTCCGGCGGGCCGGCAGGGGGAAGCGATGCGGGGCGGCGGATTCTGGGCCATGGGCCTGCTCTCGGTCCTTCTGCTGGCCGGGGAATCCCGGGCCGCGGAGGGGCGGGCCTTCCTGATCGCGGGCCTCGACGGAAAGACGTTCTTCCGGCCCGAGGGCTCCGTGAACGGGCCGAACGGGCATGACGGGCTCGCCGTCATCGACATCTCGGATCCGGCTCGGCCGCGTCTCGCCCACGTGCTGGGGCTCGACACCTCGGTCTACGGGCCGCCGACCAACCTGCAGATCACACCGGACGGCCGCTTCGGCCTGATCACCAGCCCCGTGACCATGCGGCAGGAGGGCGAGAACTGGTGGGCGCAGGCCGATGACCGCCTGCACGTGGTCGATCTCGCGGCCGAGCCGCCGGTGCTGATCGAGACGATCCGCGTCGGCCGGCAGCCCTCGGGTCTGGCGATCGCCAGAGCCGGCGGTGTCGCGCTGGTGGCCAACCGGGAGGGCCGCAGCGTGTCGGTCCTGGCGATCGGTGATCGGACCGTGCGCGTCGTGGCCGAGGTGGATGTCGGGGCGGAGGCCGCCGCCGTGGCCCTGACGCCGGATGGACGGCGCGCCTATGTGGCCAAGAACAAGTCCGGCACGATCGGCGTCCTCACCCTCACGGACGGACAGTGGCGCTACGATCCCGCCCTCGACATGCCGGTGGGGCCTGGCACCTACGGCCTGGAGGTGACGCCGGACGGGGCCTTCGCGCTCTCCGGCAACACCGGCCCCGCGCCGAGCGACGGCCATGCCGACACCGTCGCGCTGATCCGGACCGACCCCGCGCGGCCGGTTGTGCTCGATCACCTCGGGGTCGGCGATACCGCCGAGACCCTCGCGATCAGCCCGGACGGGCGTCATGCGGCCATCGCCGTCGTGAAGGGTTCCGCGGCGGCACAGGCGAGCCCCGCCTACACGCCCGGCAGCGCCGCCGTGCTGGTGGCGATCCGGCCCGAGGGACGGCTGCGCTTCCTCGGCGAGGCCCCGGCCGGTGCCGTGGTCCAGGGCATCGCCTTCGATCCGAGCGGGGAATACGTCTATATCGGCAACTACACCGATCGCAGTCTCGGCGTGTACCGCATCGAGGGGGATGCGATCCGGGATACGGGCTTCCGCCTCACACTGCCGGGCCAGCCGGCCTCCCTGCGCGGCAGGCCTTGAGAGGGAGTGTCGCGGGCATTCCGCACCGCCGAAGGTACGCCCTCCGTTAAAAAATCACGCAAAACGCGTCAGCATCCGTATGGCCGAGACAGACACTGAGCATTTCTTGTTTGCGTGACAGGTTTCGCGGGCTGTAGGCTCAGGACTCACAACCAGTCGCTGACGGTTGCGGCGAGGCCAACGGCGGCAAAATCATTGGTCGCCGAGCGGTCGTAGCGCGTGGCGTGCCCGAAGCGCGGCAAGGCGGCAGGCGCGCGCACGCGTCCTCGACGACATCCTGGCCGAAATCCGGCAGGGGCGCGTGCCACCGACGGATGCGGCCCCTCACCGCGCCGCGATCCACGAATTTAGTCATGCGGTCGTCAGCCGCGCGCTCGACATCGGGTCCATCATCGATCTCTCCATCCACGACGGCGGAAGCGAGTTGATGCTGGAGCTCGCGATCGGCGGCGATGCGACACTGCCGCAACTCGATGCCATCCTCGAAATTGCACTGGTCGGACGCGTGGCGGAGGAGATTGCGTTCGATACCGGTTCGATCGCAGTCGGCTTGGGATCGGGGTCGGATCTCGCGCGAGCGACGAAGATCGCGCGCGACATCGAGTGGCGGTTCGGGCTCGGCAGTTTCGGCCCGATCCATTTTGAGGCCTCGACCAGCGATCTGTTACGGGTCAGTGAGCTGCTTGGGCCGGGGCTCCGCGGCTGCGACCTACCTCATGCTCATCGTCACAAGACGTTGCATCGGCTTCATGATCACGCGGGTCGAACCAGAGAGGCGCACGCCGTTGGTCGGAGCGATCGCACGCGAATCCGACGCGGCCGGGCGGCACGGTCGGCGGTCGAAATGTCCAAATCCCACCCCGGGACAACATCTAGTGATGGACAAAATGTCCGTGAGCAGCGTCTCGCGAAATCTTTTAAGATGTTGGATATATTTCATAAAATCGGAATTGATAGTCTGGCTTGGACATTGCTCACGGGTGTCTCGTGATGCGGCAGAGACCGCACCCGAGAACATACGCCAGGAGGACACATGTCGGTCAGTCTCGCAGCGGGCCCAGGCTTTCTCAGTCGCGAGCGCACGGTCGCCGCGCCGAGCTTCAATCGTTGGCTGGTACCGCCGGCGGCGTTGGCGATCCACCTCTGCATCGGCATGGCCTACGGCTTCAGCGTGTTCTGGCTGCCGCTCTCGCGCGCCGTCGGCATCACCCAGCCGGTTGCCTGCCCGGCCGAGATGGGCTTCCTCGCCGGTCTCGTCGCTTCGAACTGCGACTGGAAGATCAGCCAGCTCGGCTGGATGTACACGCTCTTCTTCGTGCTGCTCGGCTGCTCCGCGGCGGTCTGGGGCGGCTGGCTGGAGCGCGCCGGGCCGCGCAAGGCCGGCCTGGTCTCGGCCCTGTGCTGGTGCGGCGGCCTTCTGATCTCCGCACTCGGCGTCTACTGGCACCAGCTCTGGATGCTGTGGCTTGGCTCCGGCGTGATCGGCGGCATCGGTCTCGGGCTCGGGTACATCTCGCCGGTCTCGACGCTGATCAAGTGGTTCCCCGACCGGCGCGGCATGGCCACCGGCATGGCGATCATGGGATTCGGCGGCGGCGCGATGATCGGCGCGCCGCTGGCCGACTGGCTGATGCGCCAGTTCGCGAGCCCGACCTCGGTGGGCGTGTGGCAGACCTTCGTGGCGATGGCCGTCATCTACGCCATGTTCATGACGGCCGGGGCGCTGGGCTATAGGGTGCCGCGGGAGGGCTGGAAGCCCGCGGGCTGGACCCCGCCCGCGACCGCCAAAAGCGCGATGGTCTCGTCGCGCAACGTCGATCTCGGCGTCGCGACGCGCACGCCGCAATTCTGGCTGATCTGGGCCGCGCTCTGCCTCAACGTCTCGGCTGGTATCGGCGTCATCGGCATGGCCTCGCCGATGCTGCAGGAGGTGTTCGGCGGCCGTCTCCTCGGCCTCGACGTGCCCTTCGGTCAGCTCGAAGCCGCGCAGAAGGCGCAGATCGCAGCGATCGCTGCCGGCTTCACCGGGCTGCTTAGCCTGTGCAACATCGGCGGGCGCTTCCTCTGGGCGACCTCCTCGGACCGGCTCGGTCGTAAGCTCACCTTCGCAATCTTCTTCCTGCTCGGTATGGTGCTCTACGCCGCAGTGCCGACGCTGGCGGGGCTTGGCACGACGCTGCTCTTCGTGCTCGCCATGGGCGTCATCATCTCGATGTATGGCGGCGGCTTCGCGACGGTGCCGGCCTACCTCGCCGACATGTTCGGGACCAAGATGGTCGGCGCGATCCACGGCCGGCTGCTGACCGCCTGGGCGACCGCGGGCATCCTCGGCCCGGTGCTGGTGAACTATCTGCGGGAATACCAGCTAGCGGCGGGTCTCCCCAACGCGCAGGCCTACAATCAGACCATGTACATCCTCGCCGGGCTCTTGGTGCTGGGCCTGATCTGCAACCTGCTGATCCGCCCGGTGGCGGCCCGGCATTACATGGCGGAGGAGACGGCGCCCGTGGCCACCGGCCCCGAGGCGCAGGGTGCGCTCGCCGCCACGCCGATGGCCGAGCGCACGTCCGCGCCGGCTCTCGTCGTGCTGGCCTGGGCCGCCGTCGGCCTGCCGCTCGCGGCCGGCGTGCTGATCACCATCCAGAAGGCGGCGATCCTGTTGCACTGACCCGTGCCTGCGACCCGCCGGCAGGTTGCCGGCGGGTCGGTGATGCTTTGGTTTGTGCCCTGATGGCTCGTCCGTCCGGCATCACACGTAGGATCGATCCAGGTACCACGCCGGCCAGCCGACACCATCTGGAGTTACCTCGACAGACGGAGGCGTCGCTTAGGGCGAACGGCCTCAATTGAGTTCAATGGCGCTCTAACGTGGCGCTCGTCGGCGTTCGAGAGCCGGACGGCCTCTCGGAGTGGAGCCCCTGCCGAACCGGGCACAGAGCGGGCAAGTGTCTCGAGAGGGCCGCATGCACGGCTCGCTCAAACCCATTGACGATCCGGTGATGCGAAGGCTGATCACACCGATGGAGGAGCAGCGACCGGGCTCAGGCAGACTGCGCGCAACATCCGGTCGCTGGCGGGATGGGACCCGGCGAGAGGAAATTGATGGACCAGCCGAAGCCTAGGGAATTGGTCAGGATCGCTCGATCAGGCGCGGGACGGCCGGGTTACGTCACGGTGAAGGGCGCCAGGGAGCACAATCTGCGCGATGTCGACGTAGAACTGCCGCGCGACGCCCTCGTGGTGTTCACGGGCGTCTCCGGCTCCGGCAAATCATCGCTGGCCTTCGGCACGCTCTACGCCGAGGCGCAAAGGCGCTACTTCGAGTCGGTCGCACCCTACGCACGGCGAATGATCGACCAAGTCGGCGTGCCCGACGTCGACGCCATCGAGGGGCTTCCCCCCGCGGTCGCCCTCCAGCAGCAACGCGGCACGCCGAGCGCCCGCTCCTCGGTCGGCAGCGTCACCACCCTGTCGAGCCTCGTACGGATGATGTACTCGCGCGCCGGCACCTACCCGCCGGGCCAGCCGATGCTCTACGCGGAGGACTTCTCGCCCAACACGCCCCAGGGCGCCTGCCCGTCCTGCGGCGGGCTCGGGCGGATCTATCGGGCGACGGAAGCCTCGATGGTCCCCGACCCCTCGCTGACGATCCGCGAGCGGGCGGTTGCGGCCTGGCCGCAGGCTTGGGGCGGGCAGAACCTGCGCGACATCCTGGTCAGCCGCGGTGTCGATGTCGACACGCCCTGGAAGGACCTGCCGCGGGCGCTGCGGGACTGGATCCTGTTCACCGACGAGCAGCCGCAGGAGCCGGTCTATGCCGGACTGACCCCTGCGCAGACGCAGGCCGCCCGCCGACGCCGGCTGGAGCCGAGCTACATGGGCACCTTCACGAGCGCCCGTCGCCACGTGCTCGGAACCTTCACCAACTCCCAGAGTGCGCTCATGCGCCGCCGCGCCGCGCGTTATCTCGTGAGCGAGGATTGCCCGGCCTGCCATGGCAAGCGCCTGAAGCCCGAGGCGCTCTCGGTCACCTTCGCCGGGTACGATATCGGCGAGCTATCGCGCATGACGCTGTCCGACTTGGCGGAGGCGATGCGGCCCGCGGCCGAGGACCGGCTCCCCGACGAGGACGCCACCCCGACGACGCTCGACCGCGACGCCGCCCGGCAGGACCGCGCCCGACGTGCCGCTGCGGGCGCCTCGGCGCACAAAGGCGCGCCGGACGTGCGCGTGACGCCCAATCTCTCGATCGAGAAGCGCCTCGCCGCCCAGCGGCTGGCTGCCGACCTCGTCGACCGGATCGGGACGCTGACCGAACTCGGCCTCGGCTACCTCTCGCTCGACCGGGTCACCACGACCCTGTCCTCGGGCGAGCTGCAGCGCCTGCGGCTGGCGACGCAGCTGCGCTCGCAGCTCTTCGGCGTGGCCTACGTGCTCGACGAGCCGACCGCCGGGCTGCACCCGGCCGACGGCGACGCGATGCACAATGCGCTGGCCGGGCTCCTCGCCGCGGGCAATTCGCTGTTCGTCGTCGAGCACGACATCGGCACGATGCGCCGGGCCGACTGGCTCGTCGATGTCGGCCCGGCCGCAGGCGAGCACGGCGGCACCGTGCTCTACAGCGGCCCGCTGGAGGGGCTTCGGGACATCGAAGCGTCGCGCACGCGGCTGCACCTGTTCGGACTGGCCGAGCCGCCCCGGCGCCCGCGCCGCGAACCCTCGGGCTGGCTGCGCTTGGAAGGCATCGTCCGCAACAACCTGAACGGGATCTCGGCCGCGTTCCCCCTCGGCTGCCTCACCGCCGTGACCGGCATCTCGGGCTCCGGCAAGTCGAGCCTCGTCAGCCAAGCCCTGCTCGAACTCGTCGGCGACCGCCTCGGGCGCCCGGTCGAGACCGACGACGAGCCGGACGATCCGCTCGACGCGGCGCCGGGCCCGACCGAGGGGCGCATCGTCGGCGGCATGGAGGGCGTCCGTCGCCTCGTGAAGGTCGATCAGAAGCCGATCGGGCGCACGCCGCGCTCGAACCTCGCGACCTATACCGGCCTGTTCGACGCCGTGCGCAAGCTGTTCGCCGGCACGCCCGAGGCGCAACGCCGCCGCTACGACGCCGGCCGCTTCTCCTTCAACGTCGCCAAGGGCCGCTGCCCGGCCTGCGAGGGCGAGGGCTTCGTCAGCGTCGAATTGCTGTTCATGCCGAGCGTCTACGCTCCCTGCCCGACCTGCCACGGCACCCGCTACGCGCCCGAGACGCTGGAGGTGACCTGGAACGGGCTCTCGATCGCCGACGTGCTCGGGCTGACCGTCGAGCGCGCCTGCGCGGCCTTCGCGGACGAGCCCTCCGTGCTGCGCCCACTGGCCGTGCTGCGCGATCTCGGCCTCGGTTATCTGCGCCTGGGCCAGCCCGCGACCGAACTCTCCGGCGGCGAGGCCCAGCGCATCAAGCTCGCGACCGAATTGCAGCGGGGCCAGCGCGGGGGCACGCTCTACGTCCTCGACGAGCCGACGACCGGGCTGCACCCGACCGACGTGGACCGTCTGATGCTTCAGCTCAACGGCTTGGTCGATGCGGGCAACACGGTCGTCATGGTCGAGCACGACATGCGCGTCGTGGCGAGCGCCGATCACGTCATCGATGTGGGGCCCGGCGCCGGAGGCCTGGGCGGCACGGTTGTGGCGGCCGGCCGTCCCGAGGTGGTGGCGAAGGCGCGGGCAAGCCGCACGGCAGCGTATCTGCGGGAGGAACTCGAAGCCTACGCAAGCGCGAGCTGACCGCCCCGGCGGCCCTGACGCACCTTGTCGATTCGGTGCGTCACGGCTCCGAGCATCGGTTCCGGAACCGAGAGCAGACGCTTCACGCGGCCCCCCGCTCGCGAGCGTCTAATCGGCAAGCACGAAGGGATTCGCGTTATCGGCCCACTATCCGGTCGACCCCTACGGCGTTCTCCGTTGCATGTTCGGCAAGGTCGTCGGGAGTGGTACCTGCAATAGGCCCAAGGCTGGGCGGCCTACGCCAACCTCTACGCCGCGCTGATCGTGATGGCGCTGATGTGCTCGGGCCTCATCAGC
>NZ_JAPRBT010000001.1:886838-935392 GCF_043352485.1 Methylorubrum sp. POS3 | reverse complement strand
GCAGTGATTTCAAGAAAAACCCGCCCGGATCGGGCTGGACGCGGCGCTGAAGGTGCGCCGCCGACCGTCTGTGCCAATTGCTGAACGGCACAAGCGAACTATTCGCCGCCCCGCGTGTGAATTCGCACTGCAATCAGGCCTTCGGCGGCGCAATGATGAATTTGCGGTAAAAATGTGGAGAGTGAGCGGAACTTACGCCTGCTTTCCACGTTCTTCACACCAAGTCGGGCCTGTGCTCGGCGGCCGCATGCCCCGCTCAGGGGTGGGAGCCGGTCATGCCCATCTTCGAAGCGAAGACTTTGCCTGCACACGACGAGGACCTGGACGTCCTCGCGCTCATTCTCCACCCGACGCCTGCGGCCCGCGAAGAAGCGCGCGAGAGGGGAAGGGCTCGGATCGAGCGGACCACGATGCTCGCGGAGTTGGCTCCGGCCGTCCCGGGCACGACGCTCGCGACGTTCAACGCTCGCGATATCGCGCCCGCCGTCTAGTTCCGTCGTTCGATCACCAGGATTGGGGTGTAATCACGCCCTGTCGCGTGACCACGACCCAGCTGCGACCCCGGCGCTCGATGGTCTCGACCCGCCCGAGTCCCGGCACCGTATCTCCAGCGCCGACCTCGACCAAACGCCTGCGCCGGTCTTCGAGGATGGCGACGCCATCGTAGACGTCGCGCAACGCCCAACTGTCGACGGTCTCGGATTTCGGCCGATCCGGCAGGCTGCCCGTCTGCACCGGATCCGACCGCGTCTCCACCTTCTCGACCTTTGTCTCGGGCTTGGGAAGGACGGCGGCGGTTGCCTGAAGCTTCTTGTCCACGAGACCGGTCAGGCCGGCGAGACGTGCGCTCTGGTCGCGCTCGGATTGGGCGACGGTCTCAGACAGGTTCGCCAAGCGCTTATCGAGTCCCTGCTCCAAGCGGCCGATCCGATCGCCGAGCGTCCCGCTCAGCGTCTTGGTCTCGGTTCGAACAGCCTCGCTCGCTTCGCGCAAGGCCGATGTCGTGCGGGCGAGACGCTCCACATCCTGCGACAGCCGAAGCGTCTCGGCGCGTCCGGCTTCGATCCCGGCCCGCAGATGCGACAGCGCTTCACCGGATCGCTCCCGCGGCGGGGGCGCCACACCCAGTCCGATGCCGATCCCGACGATCAGCGCCGCGCCGGAGAATGCAGCGAGGCGACCGTTGACCCCGAGCCGGAAGGCTCGGCGCGTCGGCATCGGGGCCGCGGGCACGCTCTCCGCCAGGGGCGGCTTCGCGGCCGCCGCAGTCACGGCCTGCTTCAGCATCTCTTCCGGTGAAACCTTGGCCGTGGAGGCCGCCTTGTCCGATCCGACCGTCTCCGCCATGACCCTGGCTTTCCTGATGCACGATCTGCACAGCGTGGGGTCCGGCCGGGCTCGCTGAGCCGCATCGCCGCCGCACGCGAGTCGTCAGAGCGGCCTCCGCGCATTCGCCACGCCTCACGAGCGATGCTGCGATCCGGTCCGATGTCCTAAGACGATGTTAGGCATGTCTGTTTACCGAAAGGTTACCATAACTTCGCATTCCGCCGGCGGAGCACGAATGCGACCGAAGCCTCGCGCGAGCGAAACACTCGCTCGCCGCGATGACGGGCTTTCGATGCTGTTCAGGCCCGACGCCTCGAATGCCCTGGCTCTCGCTTGGTGTTACGAGAAGCGGAGATTCTGCCGCGAGAGCTGATCGATCGAGGCACATCCCATCAGACGCATGTCGCGCTCGATCTCGGTACGCATCAGTTCAAGGGCTCGTTCCACGCCCTCCTGGCCGGCCGCCGCCAGGGGAAAGAGGTAATAGCGGCCGAGGCCGACGGCCTTCGCCCCGACGGAGAGAGCCTTCAGCACATGGGTGCCGCGCTGCACGCCGCCATCCATGATCACATCGATCCGGTCGCCGACCGCGTCGACGATCTCGGCGAGTTGGTCGAAGGCCGTGCGCGAGCCGTCGAGCTGCCGACCGCCGTGGTTCGACAGAATGATGCCCGTGCAGCCGATCTCGACGGCGCGCTTGGCATCCTCCACCGACATGACCCCCTTCAGGCAGAACTGGCCGCCCCATTCCCGGACCATTGCGGCGACGTCGTCCCACGACATGCTGGGATCGAGCATTTCGGTGAAGTAGCGGCTGATCGACAGCGCACCGCCGCCCATATCCACGTGGCCGTCGAGCTGCGGCAGCTTGAAGCTTTCATGGGTCGCGTAATTGATGGCCCAGGTCGGCTTGAGCGCGAATTGCATCATGCCGCCCAGCGTGAGCCGGAAGGGAATCGAGAAGCCGGTCCGCTTGTCGCGCTCGCGATTGCCGCCAGTGATGCTGTCCACCGTCAGCATCATCACCTGAATGCCCGCCTCCTTGGCGCGGGCCATCATCGCCCGGTTCAGGCCACGGTCCTTGTGGAAGTAGAACTGGTAGACCTGCGGACCGCCGCTGAGGCGGCGCGCCTCTTCAAGGCTGACGGTTCCGAGCGAAGAGACACCGAACATCGTCCCGAACTTGCCCGCCGCCGCCGCCACGGCACGCTCCCCACGGTGGTGGAACAGCCGCTGCAGGGCCGTGGGCGAACAATAGACCGGCATGGCGAGCTTCTGGCCCATGACCGTCACCGACATGTCGATGTTGCCGACGCCGCGCAGCACGTTCGGGATCAGATCGCAGGCATCGAACGCCGTCGTGTTGCGCCGGTAGGTGTCCTCGTCGTCCGCCCCCCCATCGATGTAATCGAATATCGGTCCCGGCAGACGGCTCTTCGCCATCCGCCGGAAGTCGTGGAAGTTGTGGCAGCTGCTCAGTCGCATCACGGGTCCCTGCGGGCGCAACGCGCCCTCGTCGGATCGAAAGGAGGCCGGTCGCAGAAGCTCGCATCCGGCCCGAAAACGTCACGGCACGACGGTTGCACCGATCATCGTGTAGAGCGGCATCCAAATCTCACGCATCGCCGGTCTACCGCGGAAGACGTCCGAGAGCGGCCAAATTTGAGAGACGCGGTGACTCGGAATGTCGGCGACGGGTAGGTTGCTGCCTCTCGGCGCCCTCCCCCCAGGCTCGTTGCCTCGACGACATCTTGGTCAACCGCCCCGCAGCCCTCCACGGTCTCGAATCCCCGCACTTCGGTCGCCAACGTTCACACGTCTCATCGCGCCGGCGACGGGTTCGGGCGAACCAACCGGCACGGACGCCTCCCGTCTTGGTAAAATGATTTGACCAGAGGCGTCAATTGGATCTCTGACTTACCCAGGCTATCCTGCGGCAGGCCTCCTCGCGAGGAAGCCGATCACAGTGGTGCGGGTCATGGAGCAGAACGGTCTCAGAGGGGCGAGCGTCGCGGAGAGCGCGGCACGCCATCTGAAAGAGCTGATCGTCGAAGGCGCGCTCAATCCCGGCGATCTTCTGCTGTCGGAGCGGGATCTCGCGCAGCAACTCAATGTCTCTCGTCCGACTTTGCGCCAAGGGATCCGGATGCTTGAGGAGGAAGGACTCATCGTCGCGACATCGTCGGGTCGCTCGATCGCGCCACTCGGGCGGGACATCGCCGATCCGTTGATCGCGCTCATCGCCTCGCATGCGGAGGTCGTGGACGATTACCTCGAGTTCAGGGCGACCACGGAGCGGATGGCGGCGCGGCTCTCTGCCGAGCGGGCCAACGCCGTCGATTGCGAACGGTTGACGACCTGCATGGCGCGTATCGACCAGGCACACGATGGCGGTGATGCGCGAGACGAGGCCGAAGCCGACATCGATTTCCACATCGCGCTCTACGAGGCCAGCCACAACCTCGTCGTCCTGCACACGATGCGGGCCCTCTCCGGATTGCTGCGCCGGGGCGTGATCGAGAACCGCGAGACTCTGTTCGCGCGGCCGGAGACGCGCGATCGCCTGCGGGCGCAGCATCGGGAGATCTACGAGGCCATCATGGCCGGTGATGGGGCGGCGGCGGCCGAAGCCGCGGAAGCGCATATCCACTACACCCACCGCGCCCTCAACGAGGTCAAGGCCGCAGAGGCTCGCCTTCAGGTCTCGCTCCGCCGCCTGAATGGCGGGCGTGTCTCGGCGGGCCGAAAAGGCGAGGGCTGAAGGCGCCGCAGAAGCGTGAAGCCTTTGGGCGCCGTGGGGCCCGCATCCGGCAGTGCCATGGTCGGCCATGGGGTTCAGGCGTCGGACGCGACCTGTCCGGCGGGGGTCCGCGAGCGCCGCTCACGCTCTGCCCTGTCGAAGAACGGCAGGCGCAGCCAAGCGACGGCGGGATAGACCGTCGGTAGGACGATCAGGGTCAGGATGGTCGCCGTGATCAGGCCGCCGATCACCACCGTGGCGAGCGGGCGCTGCACCTCGGCGCCGGCACCGGTCGAGAGGGCCATCGGCAGGAAGCCGAGCGTCGCCACGAGCGCCGTCGTCACGACCGGCCGCAGGCGCATCTCCGCCGCGCGCATCGCCGCCGCACGGGGACCGAGGCCGGCCCGTTCGAGGTCGCGGATATAGCTCACCAGCACCACGCCATTGAGAACCGCAATGCCGAAGGTGGCGATGAAGCCCACCGCCGCTGAGACGGAGAAGGGCATGTCGCGCACAGCGAGCGCAACGATGCCACCGGTGGCCGCCATCGGCACGTTGAGGAAGATCAGCCCGGCGAGACGGATATCGGAGAACATCACGACCAGAAGCACGACGATTGCCGCCATGGCCGCCGGCACGACCACGGACAGGCGGGCGGTCGCCGCCTGTAGATTCTGGAATTGACCACTCCATTCCAGGGCGTAGCGCGGCGGCAGGGAAACCTGCGCCGAGACGGCGGCCTGAGCCTGGGCGACGAAGCTCTGCACGTCCCGCCCACGCACATTGGCCTGGACCGAGATGCGTCGTTGCAACCGGTCGCGGCTGATCTGAGCGGGGCCGGAAGTGACCTCGACGCTGGCGACGAGCGAGAGCGGCACGAGCGCCCTGCCGTTGCGCCCCACCGGAAGGGCCCGAATGCGCTCGAGATCGTCGCGGTCGCCCGCGGCGAGCCTCACGACGATGTCGGTGATGGTGTTGTCGTCCCGATAGACCATTCCGGCGGTACGGCCGCCGATCGCCTCGACGGTGTCGAGCACCTCGCTGACGTTGACGCCGTAGCGGGCAGCGGCGCTACGGTCGATTTGGATCGACAGCGCCGGCATGCCCGCTTGCGCTTCCGCCTTCACATCGGCGGCGCCGGGAATGGCCGACACGGTGCGCACGATGGCATCGGCCCGCTCCTTCAGGACGGCGAGGTCATCCCCGTAGAGGCTGATCGCCACGTCCCCGCGTACCCCCTCGGTCAAGTCGTCCATGCGCATCTGGATCGGCTGCGAGAAGGAATAGGCCACGCCCGGGACTTCCTCGGCCAAGCGCTTCGCGAAGGCGGCGACGAGGCCATCCTGCGTCGTCGCGGTCGTCCAGGTCCGCGGATCGGTAAGCGTGACGAAACTGTCGGTCGCTTCGACCCCCATGGGGTCGGTCGGGATCTCGGCACTGCCCGTCAGCGAGACCACCCGCTTCACCTCCGGGAAGGTTTTGAGCACGGCCTCGATCTGGCGCACCGTCTGGAGCGAGGCGGCGAGATTGATGCCGGGCAGTTTCTCGGACGTGACGACGATCGACCCCTCGGACAGCTTGGGCAGAAACTCGCCGCCGAGCCGGGTGGCGACGAGGCAGCTTGCCCCGAACACACCGAGCGTCACCAGAACCGTGACACCGGCGTGCCGCTCCGCCCACCGCAGGATCGGTGCGTAGAGCCACCGCAAGCCTAGGACGAGGCGCGTTTCCCGTTCGCCGATTCCCGGCCCGGCGAGGGCGAGCGCCGCGAGCACCGGGATCAGGGTCATGGTGAGGACGAGCGAGCCGGCGAGCGCCAGGATCACGGCCAGGGCCATCGGCCGGAACATCTTCCCCGCCACGCCGTCGAGCGCCAGGATCGGCAGATAGACCAGAATGATGATCGCCACTGCGAACAGGATCGGTTGAGCGACCTCGGCGGCGGCATTGCGGATCACGTCGAGGGCCGGGCGCTCCGGATGCTCCCCGCGGGCGCGCATCACGTTCTCGACCATGACGACGGCACCGTCGACGATCAGACCGAAATCGATCGCGCCGAGGCTCATCAGATTGCCCGACAGGCCGAGCGCCCGCATCCCGGCGAAGGCGATGAGCATGGAGAGTGGGATCGCGACGGCGACGACGAGCCCGGCGCGAAGGTTGCCGAGCAGGAGGAGCAGCACCACGATGACGAGGACGGCACCCTCGGTTCCGTTGAGCACGACCGTGTGAATCGTCCGGTCGACCAAGCTGGATCGATCGTAGAACGGCCGGATCTCGATGCCCGGCGGCAATTGCGGGCGCAATTCCTCGATCGTGGCCTTCACCCGGCTCACGACGGCGCTCGCATTCTCCCCCTGCTGCATCATGGCGATGCCGACCACGGTTTCGCCGGCCGCGTCGCGGGTGACCGCGCCCAGCCGCACCTTTGGGGCCTCGACCACGGCGCCGAGATCGGCCACGGTCACCGGCACCCCCCCGGCCTGGGTGGTGACCACGATAGTGGCGATATCGGCCGGATCCTTGGCGAGCCCGAGCCCGCGGATCACCTGCTGCTGGTCGTTATGCTCCAGATAGGCCCCGCCGCGGGCCATGTTGTTCTCGGCCAATGCCGCGTAGACCTGGGCGAGGGTCACGCCGTACTGATGGAGCGCCTGAGCCGAGACCTGCACTTCGTAGGTCGGCATCTCGCCGCCATAGATGTTCACGTCGGCGATACCGGGGGTCAGCTTCAGCCGCGGCGCGATCGTCCATTGCAGGATGCGCTTGAGCTCCATCGGCGGGTAGGCCGGCCCGCGCAGCTCGAATTGGTAGATTTCGCCGAGGCCCGTCGCCATCGGTCCCATCTGCGGCTCGCCGACGCCCGCGGGCATCATCGCCTTCGCCTGAGGCAGGCGCTGGAACACCTGATCGCGCGCTTGCGTGATCGGCACGCTCTCCTCGAACGTCACGTAGACGGCCGAAACGCCGAAGCGCGAGGTGGAGCGAAGATTGAGGAGCCCCGGCGCTCCCGCCATGGCGCTCTCGACCGGAAAGCTCACCAGCCGTTCGACTTCCAGCGGTCCGAGCCCGGGCGAGAGGGTGAGGATCATCACCTGCTTGGGCGAGATGTCGGGGACCGCGTCGATCGACAGGCCCTCGATATTGGCAATGCCCCCCGCCGTTCCCAACACCGCGAGGACCAGAACGAGCCAGCGGCGGCGGATCAGAAGCGCGAACCAAGCCGTCATCGCGCCCTCACTCCGCCCCACCGAGCAGCGCCCGCAGGAGGATCGCCTTGAGCCCGAAGCTTCCTTGCGTCGCCACGCTTTCGCCCACAGTGATACCCGAGCAAATCTCCACCCAATCGGCACGCTGGACGCCGAGGATCAGCGACCGCTTCTCGAAGCGGTCGGGCGCCGTGCGGACGAACGCGATGGGGCCCGCTTCCGTCTGCTGCAAAGCGGCCGCCGGGACCGTCACGCCCGAACGTCCCAAATCGGCGGCGATCTCGACCGAGACGAACATATTCGCGCGGAGCAAGCCGTCCGGATTGGCGATCTCGATCCGAGCCGGAGCGGTATTGGTCGCCGGGTCGACCGCAGCGTTCACCGACCGCACCCGCCCCTCGAAGCGCAGATGGTCGGGGATCGGTGCCTGCACGGTGACCGCGTCACCGGCTTTCACCCTGGCGATGTCAGCGCCGTAGAGATTGGCCAGAACCACCACCCGCGAGAGGTCCGCGACGGTGAAGGCATCGCGCTCGCTCTCGACGACCTCGCCGAGGGTGAGATTCGCATTCGTCACCACCCCATCGATCGGCACGACGATGGCGCTCACGCTTGACCCGGCCCCCGGCTCCGGTGCGAGCCGATCGTATTGTGCCCGGTAGAGATCGACCTTGGCCTGAGCCGAGAGCGCCGCGGCATGCGCCTTGGCGAGATCGACCTGACGCCGATCGACCTCCGCCTGCGCGACCCCGCCGATCTTCAGCAAATCCTGGCCGCGCCGTAGGTTGGTCTCGGCGACCCTTTCCGTCGCCTGCGTCTCGACGAGCGCGGCGCGGGCCTCGTCCAGACCGCTGCGCGCTTCCAGCACGCCCGCAGCGTCGAGGGTGGCGAGCGTCTGTCCGGCGCGCACGGCATCGCCCGGTTGGACCGCGAGACCGACGACGCGCCCCTGGGTGCGCGGCCTGAGGCGTGTGACGCGGCGCTCGTCGAAGGCGACGGTGCCGGGCGCGCGCACCGGGAGAATGATCGGCCGGATCCTCGCCTCGCCGAAGGCGAGCCCGATCCGCGCCTGCCCGGCACGGTCGAGGGTCACGACATTCGGGTCGGAAGCGGCCTCGGCGGGATCCTCCGCGACGGGCCGGCTCGCTTCCCATGCGGTCGGTCCGAGCCGAGCCATGATCGGCGCGCGATACATCCAGCCGAGACCACAGACGACGAGCCCAGCAAGAAGCGCGACCACGGCGCGTTCCGGACGCGCGCCGCCCGGTCTGCGGCCGGGTGGGCGGGGATGCGGATCAGTCTCCGCTCGGTTCGAGTCGTCAGGGCGCGGGTCGCTCGCCAAAGTAGCCCGCGCGACATTCTCCACGGTCAAAAGCACGACCGCACCTGCCCCACTTCGTTGACATGGCCGAGGACCTAAGCGCTCCACCCGGCGGCGCCATTAAATTCGGGTTCATGATCGGCTGTAGCCGCAGACAGTCGCGTCGATTTGCGACAAGCAGTTTTGATCCGGCGAAGGCGGTGGAGACCGTGGCCAAACTCTTATTGATCGAAGACGATGCCGAGACGGCCGATGCGATCCTCGGTGACCTGACCCAACGCGGCCACGGCCTTGTCTGGGCGAATACGGGGCTGGAAGGCGCCGCCCGCGCACGGGCCGAGCCGTTCGACGCGCTCATCCTCGACCGAATGCTGCCCGAACGCGACGGTCTCAGTCTCTTGCAGGATCTGCGCAGCGAGGGACATCGCGTGCCGGCCCTGGTGCTGAGCGCCCTCGGCACGGTCGACGAGCGCATCCGCGGATTGCGGGCCGGCGGGGACGATTACCTTGCGAAGCCCTTCGTGCTGGCGGAACTCGCTGCCCGCCTCGAAGCCATTCTGCGTCGTCCCGCCGACACCCGAGCGACGCTGCTGCGGGTGGGTGATCTCGAAATCGATCTAATTGCCGGTACGGGCCGTCGCGGAACCCGCGCGCTCGATCTGCTGCCGCGTGAACTCAAGCTCCTCGAATACTTGATGCGCCGCCCGGGCCAGGTGGTGACCCGCGCGCTTCTGTTCGAAGAGGTCTGGAACTACCGGTTCACGCCGAAGTCCAACCTCATCGACGTTCACGTCGGCCGTCTGCGGCGGAAGCTGGAATCCGAGGGCGAGACCACGGTGCTCCACAGCGTGCGCGGCATCGGCTTCGCGCTCATGCCCGATGACTAGTCTCCTCCGCTCCACACGTGCCCGCTGGGCCGGCGGTATCGCGCTCTGGTCCGTCCTGCTGGCGCTCGCCACCTTCGGCTTCGTCTACTGGCAGACCGCGAGCTTCCTGCGCGAGGAACTGGCCGAGACGCTCCGGCTCGAAGTCCGCGCTACCGCGGCCGATCCCGATGCCGCCGCGGGGCGGGTCGATGCCTGGATCGCGATGGACCTCCACGCCCGGCATGCCGGAGGATTGTTCACGGCGAAGGGGCAGCGGATCTCGGGCAATCTTCCGGTCCTGCCGATGAATCTGACGCCGGATGGGGACGCCTACCGTGTTCGGGCACGGGTCGATCTCGGAGAACGCGTGATCGACGACGAAGTCTGGGCGACCGCCCTCGCCTTGTCGGATGGACGCATCGTCGTGATCGCCCATGACACCGACGAGATCGACCGGGTGCGGGCGACGAGCCTGCGCGCCCTCGGCCTCGGCCTGCTGCCGACGCTGATCGTGTCCAGTCTAGGCGGGCTGATCCTCGCGGACCGCGCCCGACGCCGACTCGGAGCGACGCAGATTGCCTTGGACCGGGTGATGCAGGGCGATCTCCGGCAGCGGTTGCCGATCGGCGAACGGGGCGACGAATTCGATCGGCTGGCCGGCAACGTCAACCGCATGCTCGACGAGATCGAGCGCCTTCTCGGCGAGGTGAGCAGCGTCGGCGACGCCATCGCCCACGACCTTCGAACGCCGCTGACGCGGCTGCGCGCGCGCTTGGAACGGACCCGGGATGGAGCGGTCAGCGTCGCCGAATTTCGCGACGCGATCGATCAGGGCCTGGCCTGGATCGACCAGACGCTGACGATGGTCACCGCGGTGCTCCGCATCGGCGAAATCGAGCACAAACGTCGTTTCGCCGGCTTCGCCCCGGTCGAGCTTCCGCAATTGGTCCAGGAAGTCTTCGAGTTTTTCGAACCATTCGCCGAGGACAAGAGGGTCGTCCTCAAGCTCGCCATCGCTCCAGCGGTGAAACCTATTCACGGAGATCGCGATCTGCTGTTCGAGGCGCTCTCGAACCTCGTCGAGAATGCGGTGAAGTTCACGCCGGAGGGAGGTCGCGTCCGCATCGAACTGGTCGTCTCAGGTACGGGGCCGGTCGTTTCGGTGGCGGATTCCGGTCCCGGCATTTCCGCTGGCGAGCGGGAGCGCGTGTTTCGGCGTTTCTATCGCGCCGAGAGGGCCCGTCTGACGCCCGGCCACGGCCTGGGTCTCGGGCTCGTCGCCGCCATCACCCAGTTGCACGGCTTCGGAATCGAAGTCGGCACATCCACCGAAGGCGGCGCCCGCTTCACCATCGTCTGCCACGATGCCGGGACGCCCCGCACACAGGAAGCGCCTCCGCGTTTGCCGGCGGCGTCGGAGAGCCTGTGACGGTCGACAATCGAGCGCTGGAAGCTGGCTGAGCAATGCTTACTTATTATAGATAAGAATTAAGACTTGTTCGATTGTCTCCAGCCCTCAAATTTGGTCCGCGACATCGACATCGATTGGACTTATCGAGGGTTTGAGGGTGCAGGCGATCTACCGTCATTCTCATTTCCGGGAAGCGGTGTCCGCATCGGACCCACCGTCAGGGTTTTGCGATCATGCGTGCCATTCATGCGGAACAGCATCTGATCGACCGGGTCGGCTGGCTGCGCGCCGCCGTGCTGGGAGCCAATGACGGCCTCGTCTCGACGGCGAGCTTGATCGTCGGCGTCGCGGCATCCGCTGCCGGCTCCGGCGAGGTCTTGATTGCCGGATGTGCCGGTCTCGTCGCCGGAGCGATGTCGATGGCGGCGGGCGAATACGTGTCCGTCAGCTCCCAGGCCGATACCGAACAGGCCGATCTCGAACGGGAGCGGCGCGAATTGGCGACCGACCCGGCGGCCGAGCAGGAAGAACTGGCCCGCATCTACGTCGAACGGGGATTGAACGCCGACCTTGCGCGCCGGGTGGCCGAACAGCTCATGGCCAAGGACGCGCTCGGCGCCCATGCACGCGACGAACTCGGCCTGTCCGAAATCACCGCGGCACGTCCGGTCCAGGCCGCCCTCACATCCGCCGCAACCTTCTCGGCCGGTGCCGCTCTTCCGCTGCTCGTCGCCGTTGTCTCGCCGCCTGCCATCACGCTCTACACCGTCTCCGCGGCATCGCTGATCTTCCTGGCTGTCCTCGGCGCCCTGGGCGCCAGAGCCGGCGGAGCGCCGGTTTTGAGAGCCACGGCGCGCGTGGCTTTCTGGGGTGCGCTCGCCATGGCCGTGACCGCCGGCATCGGCGGCCTCGTCGGAAAGGCGGGGTGAAGTGCCCGAGACGGATCTTCGAGGCCAATCAAACACCGTCCGCTTTCAACCCCCTGCCGATCACGTTCCCTCGCCCACGAGACGCCCATGATCGATCGTTTCGCGCTCAATGCCGCCTTGGAACGCTTGCTGGGTGAGGCCGACACGTTCGATGAAGCCGATGCCGCCATGCTCATCGCGGGCGTACCGCTGACAAAGCCCGGTATCCCGTTCCGCTGGAGCTACACGGGAACGGACAGATCGCGCGGCGTCGAGGGTTACGCATCCGGCCACGGCAACGTGACGGATGGTTCCGAGCGAACGGTCAGGAAGGAGGGAGGCTGGGGGACGGACGCTCTGCGGGTCGGCGGCTACACGATTGTTCACCGACCCGGCACGCTCATAATCGAGTTGATGTGGGCCAAGCATCGACGCATCATCGATCAGGGCCATGGTCCGTCGCAGGCCGCGATGCTCCACTATCACCGCGTGACGAAGCAGCCGAGGGAGTTGCGGATCGAGCGCGTCGTTCCCTTCACGCTGTGGTGGCCGTTCCCGCGCATTGAGCTGACGCTCGGCATCACGCGGTACGTGCCGTGGAAGAAACCAGCCACGCGGACGGGTGGTGGCGCGTCAGCGCCTCCGCGATCACCCTGAAGCGCCGGTACGCGACATCTGATAGGGCTTCCGCTCGGTTGGAGCGGCGAGGCGAGCCAGCGCGGCAACCGAGCGAAACTCAAATCCGCCATTCCGAAGGGATCGACCGGATTGGGTATGAGGAAGCCGTCCATGGCACCCTCTCGCCGCTGCTGTGCGGCGGTCGGAGCGGAGCCATCATCGCGCGCCGGGATGGATGGACCATACCGCTTCAGCGTCAGCGAGGACGCGCAGTCTCTCGGCAAGAGCGCGTCCGGGGGCGGCCGCAATGATTGGGCGGCATTAGACCACAGATTCGATGAAGAATGAAAAGCGCGGTGCCAGCAGCCGGAAACCGAAACGGATGCTGGTATTTCCCCTATCCACCGCCGTACTGTACTGTCAAAATCATTGTATTGGATATCGGATCTGACAGGCTGCACCAAGTTATCGAGCTAAAGCAAAATTTCTCGAAATCCGCCTCTTCACCGATATTCAATACCACCCAATCGCCACCTTATTGATTCCGCTTAACCACTGGCGATTGTATGATCGAAATCTCAGCTAGATATGTAGCTCTTGCTGCAATCGTGGGTGCACGGTTGATTAGGCTGAGATTGCTCAAGCGCTTCTTGTTGAAGCCCATCTCGAGAAATATGGTGGGCCCGGCAGGACTCGAACCTGCAACCAGACCGTTATGAGCGGTCGGCTCTAACCATTGAGCTACAGGCCCATTGTCATATCTGTCGGCACCTTTCGCGTGCGCCAATCATCGGCCAAGGATTGGGCTAGAGAAGCGGCGACAGATACCTTTGTCACGAGTAGCGGCGGGACGGGTCTGAGGCAAGGGGCGACGCGCCCTCCCCTCGCCTGTTCGACGTTGGATGCCTGAACTCCGGGCCTGTCCCTATCGTCTGCCATCGTCTTCGAGGCGAAAGCCGTGACCGACGACCATGTGGAGGGCCTTGGTGGAGTCGGCGTACGTTCGCCTGGCCATCGGATATCACTCCCTGGCCGGTCTGGCTGCGGTCGCGGCCTTGGCTGCCTGCGCATATATCGAATTTGCGCTGGGCAATAAGGACAGTGCGCGAGCTATTCAGCACAGAACACCGCCACCGACAGGCCCCAAGTCGTTATATACCACCCTCTAGCCCCAAAAAGCGGCATAGTTTTGATTTCATATTTGTTACCTCATTTCTATAGAGCAACAAAATGCACATCGGCTCTTTGTTTTTAAGCATTGCCTTCGTCGAGCACGTACTTCAATTAGCTGTCCTGCAATCCCGCGATTTGCCCAGATTTTTGCAGCGTCACTGCGTGTCGTGCACATAAAAACGAAAATGTGACCACACCCCTATCGCGCTTGACATTTATGAAACGTTATATTGTTACATGTCCCTATGAGCAATCACCAGATTTCAAGCGAGCCCTCGATCTCTGGAGGGAGCCTCAACTGCAGGCTTAGCAGCGTTGTTTCTTGACCATATTTATAGGGCTGCGCGGATCCTGACCGCGATCCGCCAAACGTCGATCGATCAAATGCGAGATATTCCAACATAATCCGACGAAACACCATAATAAATTCAATATAAGTTCGGCGCTTACTAAAGTCAGAAGCTTTAGTAATTTTTCAGAAGCAGGTCCTCAACAGTTGACAAGCCTCGCACCGTCTGGCTCCTGAGCACGGTAAAGGTTCTCGCCGGCATGTCTGGAGAGCTAAGAGGGAATTCGGTGAGGCGCCTGCACCGAAGCTGCCCCCGCAACTGTGAGCGGCGAGCCATCCGTCGATCTGCGTCACTGGTGGACGATCACCGGGAAGGCCAGACGGTTGGCTGTGACCCGTGGGCCAGGAGACCTGCCCTGACCATACGAAGTCTCGTGGGCGGGGTGTCCCAACGGGCCGCATGAACGCGCGTCGCGGCAGAGCGATGCCGTCCTGCGCCCATTGGTCCCCCGACAAGGTTTGGGGAAGGACCGATGAAACTGATGGGCGATGATGCCGGATTGTCCGGCGTTGCACCGCCGGAGACGAGGGCGGTCGATCCCCTCGAACTCTACGCGGCGGGCATCGACACCTCCGATTACGTCGGTCGCGTCGCTCCGCTTGTGCGCGCGGCAGTGCCGCAGATCGGCGACCTGCTCGATATCGGGGCCGGGGGTGGGCAACTCGGTCGGGCCGTGCGCGATCCGCATGGCACCTGGACCGCAATCGAGCCGGCGGCGGGGATGCAACGGCGCCTGCATGCCCTCATCCCGTCGCCGTACGTTTTGCCGCTCGGCTGGCAGCAGGCCGATCTGCCACCGGGATGCGCCGACACGGTGCTGGCCGCCAATATCGCGGCCCCCCTCACGGAGGCCCAAGCCTTTCTCCGTCAGTGCCGCGTCTGGTCACGCGGCAGCATCGTCTGGGTGGTTCCGGCCCAGCACGGTCCGCGCGGCCTGTGTCTCGCGGGCTGCCTTCCCCGCGCTTGGCACGGAGAGGACGAGACGCCGGGCGTCGATCTGGTTCGTCGCAGCCTGACGGCGCAGGATCAGCCGGCCATCGTCGCGCAAGCGCATTGGACCTTCAGCGCCGTCGTTCCCGACCTGGAGCGGACCGCCGCCTTCCTCGCCGATCGTCTCGGCTGGGCACCGGGCGATGTCCGCCGCGGCGATCTCCGCGCGCATCTCGCCGCCCAGGCCGAACCCGTGCCCGGCGGGCATCGCCTCTCCGTTCCCCGCACCTCTGCCCTGCTCGTCTGGAGGAAAGCTTCGTAATGTCGTGCCGTCTTCGTCTCCTCGCGCTCGCGCTGACCAGCGGCTGCGTGCTGCTGTCATCGGCCTATGCCCAGGAGAATCCCGCGATCAGCCTCGACGAACTCGTGGTCACCGCCACCGGGCGCCCGGAGCCGCGCTCCGAGATCGCCGGCACCGTTCAAATCATTGATCGCACGGTGATCGAGAATTCGACGGCGCGGTCGGTCACCGATCTTCTGGCCGAGAACGCCGTCGGCTTCTTCTCGGAATGGACGCCGGGCCAGACCTCGATCAACATTCGCGGCGGCGCCACCGATGGGCAGGGCAAGGATTTCCGCAGCCAAGTTCTGGTGCTGATGAACGGGCGCCGCGCCGGCACCGCGAATCTGTCCAAGCTCTCGGTCGCCGATGTCGAGCGCATCGAGATCGTGCGCGGGCCCTCCTCGGTGATCTATGGCAGCCAGAACATCGGCGGCGTCATCAACATCATTCTCAAGACGGGGCGGAGCGCGCCGGGCACTCTGGTCGAGGGCATCGGCGGCGTCTGGGGCTTGGCGCAGGGGCGCGCCCAGACCGGCGGGGTCGTCGGACCGTTTGACTATTATCTCGGGATCTCGGGGGGACGACGCGACGATTACGTCGCGGGCTCGGGCGACCGCATGGCCAACACCCAATGGAACCGGATGGGCATCACCGGGGCGCTCGGTTTCCAGATTGATCCGAATCAGCGGCTCGACTTCTCGCTCAGGACGGATGGCATCTACGATGCCGGCTTCCGCGGTTCCGGCGGCAATCTCTACAGCCGGGACAACCGCATCAACGGCTCGTTCGATGCGAGCTATACCGGCCGGACCGATGACGGGCGCGCGAGCCTGTTCGCCCAGTTCTACAGCGTCACCGACGAAGATCGGTTCAAATGGGCTTCGCCGGTCCAGCGGGGCAGTTCGGGGCAGCCGGTGCGGGTAACCCGCGCGGATTTCAACACGCGCAACCTCGACATCCTCGGCACGCGTCTCCAGCCACGCGCCAGCCTGTTCGCCGGCAACGATCTGCTGCTCGGCTGGGATTGGGAAACGAGCCGCCTGCGTTCCGATCGCTTCCGCCAGGGCGTTCCGGGCAACACGCTCGCCCAGGTCTCGCCGCAGGACAACAATCAGACCGATCAGTTTCACGGCCTCTATGTCGAGGACACCCAGCGCCTGTTCGACGACCGGGTGACCTTGCGCGCGGGCGTGCGCCAGACCTACGGCACCACGAGCTTCGACACGACGCCGTATCTGACCGGCCAGATCACCGGCTCGCGTCCCTACGAGGCGACCACCTATTCGGCCGGCGCGACCTTCAAGGCGTCCGATTGGGCCGCCTTCCGCATCGGGGCGTCCTCGGGCTTCCGGGCTCCGACCGCGACGGAAATCGCCGCCGATTACAACACCCTCGGGGGCGGCCGCATTTTCGGCAACCCGAACATTCGCCCCGAAACGAGCGAGCAGATCGAGATCGGGACGACGCTGACGAACGCGGTCTCACGCGTCGACGTCGCCCTGTTCCAGAACATCATCTCGGACCGGATCATCACCCGTTCCCGGGGCGCCAACAGCAACACCTCCGACTACGTCAACAATTCCGGTGACGTCGTGATCCGCGGCATCGAGGTCCAGTATGACACGGACATGGTGCGGATGTTCGGCTGGGAGGCCGGCACTTGGCGTTGGCGCGCTTCGGTCAACGGCAATTACAATTTTGACATGAAGGACGAGGGCACACTGAAGGTAGCGACGGCCAACACGCATCGGGTCGAGCGCGTCTACCAGTATCAGCTCGCCCTCGGCACCCGCTTCGGCCAAGTCGACATTCCCTATCCATGGACGATCCAGGTGCAGGGCGTGCTCAACGGTCCGGTCTGGTACAACACCGAGGAGAACCTGCGCGTGCCGGCGGCCGAGCCGTACCGCGAATACATCTGGCGCAAGGATCCGTTTGTCCTCGTGAACCTCCGCGGCGAGGTCGATCTGATGCCAGGGGTGAAGCTGTTCGCGCAGGTCCGCAATCTCTTCGATGTGAATTACCACCCGCTCTTCATCGCCATTGCCGGGCAGCAGCCGACCCTGGCCGACCTGCGCTTCTACAATGGCAGCGGCGGCACCTCGGCGCCGGGCCGGGACGTGCAGATCGGCCTGCAGGCCCGCTTCTGAATGCGCGCCGCGATCCTCGGGCTCGCGACTCTGCTGGTCGCGGCGCATCCCGCTTGCGCGGACCCGATCCGTCTGACCGATGCCCTCGGTCGGACGGTGGTCCTACCAGGGCCGCCCCGGCGCATCGTGACGATCTTCTCCTCGAACACCGAACTCGTCGCGGCGCTCGGGCTTTCCGAGCGCATCGTCGGCATCGATGCCTACACGCGTGAGCCGCCGGAGGTGATCGGTAAGCCGATCGTGGGGGGACGCCTCGGCTTTTCCGTGGATGCGGTAGTGTCTCAGCAGCCCGACCTCGTGCTGGTCACGCCCGCCCGGCAGGCGGCGCATCAGCTCGTCGCCCCGATGGAACGGCTCGGGGTGCCGATTCTCGTTCTGACCAGCCAGAGCCTCGCCGAAGTGATCGGCAATGTTCGCTTGGTCGGCGCGGCTTCGGGCGAGCCGGAACGTGGGGCAAGGCTCGCCGAAGCGCTGACGGCGCGTCTCGCTCGGGTGACCGAGAGAGTCGCGCACCGACCGTGCCCGCGTGCGGTGCTCGTGACGGGAATGCTCGGCAACGGCCTCGTCCTCGTGGCACGGGCGAACAGCTACACCGCGGACGCCGTGCGCTTGGCCGGCGGCTGCCTCGCACTCACCGGCCGCGGCGGCCTGGCCCAGATCTCGCCGGAGGCCCTGCTGGCCTCCGATCCCGACATCCTCCTCCTCGCCGGTACCGCGACCGAACTCGACGCGCTCACGAATCGGCCCGGCTTCCGGGAGATGCGCGCGGTCCGCGACGGTCGCGCCCATCATCTCCCACGGGCTGAGTTTCTAATCCCCGGTCCACGTACGGTCGATGGCATCGAGCGCTTGGCCGATCTTCTGCACCCACACCGATCGGATAGGCCGTGACCCCCACCCTGCGCGCCGCGACGCGCCTCCTCCCGCTTCTGCTTCTCGCCCTCGTCTTCGGCGTCAGTGCGGGCCACGATTGGGCCGGCCCTGCCCGGCTGGCGCGGGCATGGGAGGGCGGAACCGATCTGAGCACCCGCCTGCTGCTCGAATGGCGGCTGCCCCGGGTGCTCGCCGCCGGGATCGTCGGCGCCCTGCTGGGGCTCGGCGGCGCCATCTATCAGGGCGTGTTCCGCAACCCGCTCGCCGAACCCTACCTTCTGGGCTCCGCCGGCGGCGCGGCGATCGGCGCGACGGTGGCCCTGCTCGTCCCCCTCGGTCTGCCGTCCTCCCTGATCCTGGGGGGATTGTCCTTCGCCGGGGCTTGGGGCGCGACGCTGCTCGTCCTCGCCGTCGCCAGTGGCGCGGGGGCCCGCGATGCGGCGGGCCTGCTCTTGGCCGGCGTGGCCGTCGCGGCCATGCTCGGCGCCGTCCGCTCGTTTCTGATGCTGGCCCTCTCGGACGAGAGCGTGAGCCTGCAGGTCGTCCTCAGCTGGACATTGGGCGGTATCCAGACCCCGACCTGGTCCGGGCTGGCGTGGCTCGCCGGCCTGTCCGGCCTCGCCGCCGCTCTGAGCATGACCCTCGCGCACGGCCTCGATCTCCTCGGCCTCGGCGATGGACAGGCCGAGGCATTCGGGCTCGACACCGATCGCTTCGTCGCGCGGGCGATCCTGATCGGGTCGGCGATCGTCGCCCTGGCCGTGGCCTATGGCGGCCTCGTCGCCTTCGTCGGGCTGACGGCGCCCCACATCGCACGATGGTGGATCGGACCCCGGCATCGCGGCCTGTTGCCGGTCTCGGCCGCGCTCGGCGCCATCCTCGTGATGGTCTGCGACGGCCTCGCCCGCGCCGCGCTCCCACCGGCCGAAATCCCGCTCGGCCTCGTCACGGCGGCGGCGGGCGGCCCCTTCTTTCTCCTGCTGCTCCGTCGGCGGATCCGGACATGAGCCGCCTGCGCGCCGAACACTTGGTCGTGACCGCCGGTTCGCGCCGGCTGCTCGAAGCCGTCTCGGTCGATCTCGAACCCGGTGCCCTCGTCGGACTGATCGGCCCGAACGGCGCCGGGAAATCCACCTTGCTGCGCTGCCTAGCCGGACTTCGGCCCCCGGATCAGGGCGTCGTGACGCTCGACGGCAACCCCTTGACCGACCTTCCGATCCGCGAACGCGGCCGCCGGATCGGCTACCTGCCGCAGAGCTTCCAGCCGACCTGGGACTACACGATCCGCGAGATCGTCGAACTGGGGGCGAGCCGCCGTGCGGGGGCGGCTATCCGCATTCCCGAGATGCTGCGGGATCACGAACTCTCTGACCTCGCAGAGCGCCGCTGGTCGCAAGTCTCCGGCGGCGAGCGGGCCCGGGCGCTTCTCGCGGCGACGCTGATCGCCGAGCCCGTGATCCTGCTCGCGGACGAGCCCGGAGCCAGCCTCGATATCGGGCACCGTTTCGACCTGATGCGCCGCCTGCGCGCCTATGCCCGGCACAACATCGTCGTCGTCATCCTGCACGATATCGAGCGGGCGGCGCTCGACTGCGACCGGCTTCTGCTGCTCGATCGCGGCGCCATCGTCCTCGACGACGCCGCCACCACGGTCGCCGCCGCGCCAGTCCTCGACCGCGTATTCGGCCTGCGTTTCGAACGAGGCTTGCTCTCCGAGACGGCTGACGCTTACCTCATTTTAAAGCATATATTGTGACGCAGGCGACGAACAACGCTGTGCGCATTAAGATTTTATTTGTGTCGTGCATTCAAATCAAAAATCTAATAACTAGTATTGCCGATCGAGACTGGCATTTATTGATTAAATACAAACTTACTACGCGATCGCGCTGTTGAGTTAACGGCGAAACATAGGGTGTCGCATGTTTACAACGTCGTTATCGCCTTGAGCAAATCACGCAGCATACATATTGGAGATGATTGAACGAAACTGTGATTCATTCTTGAACTCAAGGACTTAGTCGCACAGTCATATCTAATCTGGAGTAATTTAAATGTGCTGAAATGCTTGCATAATCGACCGGAGGCGCGTTTGCTCAATTTCGAAGAGATCGATCGGTGATGCGATGATCCAGGTCGGTTGGAGCGGGAGTCATGGGGGCAGTTTCGGTCGAGGCGTTGCATCGGCGCGAGGGTGCCGCTCTTCAACGCTTCTTGCAGCGACTGCTTCGCAATCCGGACTACGCCGCCGATGCTCGCCAGGAAACCTACCTGCGCATGGTGAGAGCGCTCAGCCAAACCGAGATTGAGCAACCACGCGTCTTTCTGTTCTTCGTCGCGCGCAATGTCGCCAATACGCTCGGCAAGCGCCGCCGCTTCGAGGCGCAGCTGTTTCGATCCGCCTCGGAGGTTTCCCTCGACGACATCACAGATGAGCGGGTCCGCATTCAGCAGCAAGTGATCGCCCGCCAGCAACTCCGCCTGGTTGCCGCCGCCATCGATGCGCTGCCGCCCCGCCGTCGGGAAGCGTTTCTCCTCAGCGCTTTCGACGGGTTGAGCAATGGCGAGATCGCGGGCCGCCTCGGCATCAGCAAAAACATGGTCGAGAAGCACCTGATGAAGGCGCTCCTGCATACGCGACGGACCTGCCGCGATTTTTTTTAGATCGACATATCCGGAGTTTGCCGGGTCGCCGGTCTTAGGACATGGCGGAGCGCGATGCCCTTTCGGAGCGTGTCCGGCTGCCCGCAGAGCGTCATGACCGAATCCCCGCCTCCCGAAGCATCGAACGACCCCGACGATGATCCGGTCTACGAGCAGGCCGCTTTCTGGGTCGTCCGCCTCTCCTCACCCGACACGACGGCTTCCGACCGAAAGACCTTCGAGGCGTGGCTCTCTGCCGATCCTGCGCATGCCGAAGCCTATGCCGAGATGGATGGGTGGCGCAGGACCATGGGGCAGGTTCCCGACCCCCGTCGACGCGGGAGCGCGCTGCCGAAGATCGTCGCCTTTGCCGTGGCTCTCGGCTTGGTCGGCCTGTCGGGCCGGCACATCGGTCTCTTCGATCGGCTCCGGGCCGATGCTTGGACCGAGGTGGGAGGGATCAGGACCGAGATTTTGGTGGATGGAAGCCGGGTCGATCTCAACACCGATACGGCCTTGGCACTGAACTTCACCAGCGGCGAACGCGGGATCACGCTTTTACGCGGCGAGGCCGCCTTCGATGTGGTCCCGGATCCGCAACGACCGTTCGTCGTGCGCGGGGGCGGAATCAGCGCCCGCGCGGTCGGCACCCGCTTCTTCGTCCGTGTCGATGGGGCCGCGAGCCCGGTCGGCGTTGCCGAAGGGAAGGTCGAAGTAACCACGGATACCGGCCAAGCGACTCTCCAGGCTGGCGAGATCGCAACCCAGGATGCTGCGGGCCGACCGGAGGCGGAGCGGAGCGATGTCGCGCAAACCATGGCTTGGCGGGACGGTACGCTGCTCTTCTCGGGACAGCCCCTCTCCAAGGTCCTCGTCGAGCTTGAGCGCTATCGACGGGGGCGCATTGTCATCCTCGGCCCATCCGTCGCGGCCAAGCGCTTCAGCGGCACGCTCGACCCGCGCAATACCGACGAGGCGCTCGACGTGCTGGCGGCCACGATGGGCGTGCAGATCACCCGCGTGACGCCCCTGCTGGTGCTCGTGCGGCCCGCAACCTGACACACCGCCCCCACTCGAGAAAATCTGCATTTCGGACGTCAGGAGATTTCTCGTTCGCCGATCTACCATCGCAGGGACGAGTGAGCGCGATGCGCCTTCGCCCCTTTACGTGACGAGGTCGGGGCGAACGATGGGCGTGCGGGAGCAGACAGGTTTGGGCAAGCGGCTGCGGTTTGCAGCTCTGGCAGGCGCGTCGTTGTCGGCGTTGAGCTGCGCGGCAGCGGCCGAAGATCGTGTCGAGGACCGCCTGACCGTTCCTATGACCGGCAAAATCAGCATCGTACCGATTTCGGCGACGTCGATCCCTCCGGCAGCCGGTGCCGGCACCTTGCGCCCTCCCATTTCGATACCGTCCGGGCCGCTCGAGCCGGCGCTGACTGCCCTTGCAAAGCAGTTGCGCCTCAAACTCGCCTATCAGACGACGCTGACGGAGAACCTCTGGACCAGCGGCGTGAGCGGGGAATTTTTGCCGCTCGAGGCCCTGGCCAAGCTCCTCGACGGTACGGGTCTGACCTACCGAACCGCCGGCCCAACGACGATCACCCTCGTCAATCCGCGATATGTGCAGCTCGGTGCCGAGCCCACGAATGCTGTCACGCTCGAAGAACTCTCGGTCGAGGGCGTACCGAAGGCCCAGACCGCCTCAGGCCAGGACGGATCAGCGACCAGCGGCGGCGGTGGCGGACCGAGCGGAATCGTCGGCTATACGACTAAGGTCAGCCCGGCCGCCACGAAGACCAACACCGCGCTGCTTGAAACACCTCAATCCGTGACGGTCATCGGGCGTGAGCAACTCAATGATCGCGCCGTTCAAACGCTGAACGAGGCGATCACCTACGCTCCAGGGGCATCGACAGACACGTTCGGTTTTAATCCGGGATTCGACTCTTTCTATATCCGGGGATTTCTTGGAACCTTCGACAGCGTCTACCGCGATGGCCTACGTCGGGTCGCCGTCGGTATCGCCGTGCCGCATATCGAATCCTACGGGGCTGATGCCGTCACCATACTGAGAGGTCCATCGGCTGGCCTCTACGGCCTCGGCTCGCCCGGAGGTATCGTCGATGCAACCTCGAAGCGTCCGCTGTTCACGCGCTTTGGTGAAGCGATTTTTCAAGCCGGAAACTATGATCGCTATCAGGGTAGCTTCGATTTCGGCGGCCCGGTGGAAGGCTCTGACAACGCTTTCGCATACCGGGTCACGGGCATCGTTCGCCGATCGGGTAATTTCTTCCCCGGCGGAACCGATGATCGCGTCAGTATCGCACCTTCACTGACGTGGAAGCCGTCAGCTGATACGACCTTTACTTTGTTGACGGAATTTCAAGACTCAAGACTGCCGGCCACGTCTTCCTTCTATAATTTTGCGAAATTCGTGGCGTCCCATCTCTACGAAGGAGACCCCGGATTTAATAAATATTTACAGCGCCAGTATCGCATCGGCTATTCTTTAGAGCATCGCTTTTCCCCTGACACGATCGTTAGGCAAAACTTCCGTTATGAAGATATTGACAGCGAGTATGGCTACACATCCATTATAAGCATCACGAGCTTTTTAGCAAATCGATATGCCGCGCTGGCTGTCGATAAACTGAAATACGTTGCCTTAGACAACCAAATCGAACATCGCGTGCAAACCGGCCCGATCAACCACACATTGCTCGGAGGAATTGACTATCTACATTATGATTATCAAAGCCAGTTTGGCCTCGGATATTACGTACCGCCGCTGGATTTGTCCGGCGTTCGCGACTTTGCTAATTTCCGCTATCGCACGTTTATTCCAAATCCTGCTCTCACAAATGGATCCCGTCAAAATCAAGATCAGATCGGTGTTTATCTGCAAGAGCAGGCTCGATGGGATCGTTTCATTTTCACGCTGACGGGCCGGCAGGATTTCGTTCAGCAGACCACTCAGGCCATCAATGGAGGCGTTCCCGACGTCGCACGCACCCGAAACGACCATGCCTTCACCGGTCGTGTCGGCCTGAATTATGTTCTGGCACCCGGGTTCGTTCCCTATGCCAGTTACGCGACGACCTTTACGCCACAAACCGGCGTCGACGCGCAATTGCGGTCATTGAAACCCGCAACGGGCGATCAAATCGAAGCGGGCGTCAAATATGCCGTACCCGGAACGAACATCACGGCGGCCTTCGCGGGCTTCGATATCGTACAATCTTCCCTAGTGCGCACGGACCCGACGAACATCGCATTTCAGATCGCAACCGGAGCCGTACAATCGAGAGGGTTCGAGGCAGAACTTGCGGCCAATTTCGGGCCAGGCACGAACCTGACACTCGCTTACACGCATCTTGATTTTCGCTTCCTCCAACAAACGTCATCGAGCACCAATGCTCCGATTGATGGCAATGCGCTCTCTGGTGTCCCTGGCAATAGCTTCAGGGCGTTTGCCACATATCAATTCCCTCCTTCGTCTGCCCTGGCAGGACTACAGGTTGGGGGCGGCTTCCGGTATATCGGGACGAGCTTTGCCGACGATGAAAATACGGTGAGAAACGAGACAGTGTCGCTGTTCGACGCAATGATTTCCTATGACCTATCCGCGCTCAATCCGCGTTTTCGCGGAGTCAAAGCACAAATCAATGCTTCGAACGTTTTTGACCGCAGATTTGTGAGTTGCCAAGCAGCGTTTTGTTTTCGTGGGGCACCCGCAACGGTCATTGGTAGTCTGATCTACCGGTGGTGAGGCAATTCTGCTGTCCGGAAACCAGGATCGGGGGAGTGACGCAGATGGGCGATCACATCTCCCGGCGCGCCATGATGGCACTCGTCTTGGCGGCCAGCGTCGTGAACGCCCACCGATCCATCGGAGCCCCGATCGAGCCAGATGTGCCCGCTCAGATCCCTGGCGCAATCCGCTTCGATCTGGGAGGGCGGGACGGGCAACTGCCGTGGCGGATCACGCTCTACGTCCCGCCCGGTGATGCGCCGGCAGCGGGTTGGCCCGTCCTGTACCTGCTCGATGGCAATGCGGTCACGGCAACAGCCATCGATATCGAACGTGTTCAGGCTTCATATCCGGAGGCGACGGGGATTACGTCTCGGTTTGTCGTCGTCGGAATCGGCTACCCCACGGCGGATGCCTACGATGTGGTCCGACGCTGTTGGGACTACACGCCGCCCCCAGGTCGCACCTATCCATCGCATCAGCCGGGTGCGCCCCCTGTACGGACAGGGGGTGCCGCCGAATTTCTGCGCTTCATCACCGACACGTTGAAGCCGACCATCGAACACCGCTGTCGGATCGATCATGCGCGTCAGGCCCTGTTCGGCCATTCCTTCGGCGGGCTCTTCACCCTCTATGCCCTTGCACAGGCGCCATCGGTCTTCTCGCACTGGATCGCTGCGAGCCCATCCATCTACTGGGAAGATCGCGTGCTTCTCGATAGCTTCGCAGGTTCGAAGGACCGACCTTATCGTGGACAGCGGGTTCTCCTCCTGGCGGGAGCTTATGAGGAGGAACCTGCGCCTTTCTACACGCAGCAGATAGAGCGAGAGAACATTCGGACTGAATTAGATTCGGCACAGATCCCTCAGCAGGCGCGTGATCTGACCTCCCGACTGAAACGGGATCATGGATTTTCAGCTGATTTTCGAATCATCCCGAGAAGAACACATATGGCTGCGCTGCCAGAAGCCTTGAACGAGGCTGTTGCGTTTTTCCTGCAATCGGTAGCCTGAGTTGTGTTGCGCCACTCGCACCGTGCGATCTTCGTCGAGAGGCAGCAGCGCTTTTCCTCGCGCCGCACGGTATCAATCGATTGGGCTCTACAGAACGCTGACGCGATTTTGGCTGCATCGCATCAAGTGTGCAGAAACATCAGCCGAATCAGGCCAACGGGAAAAAATATCTAATACGATATTGACCTATATTTTTATATTTCAATACCGTGCTGCATTTTGTGCGGCAAGATTTTTATCCGATCATCATGCGAAATGCTTTCGCCCTGTGTCTCTCATAAGCTGTAGCGAGAGTTCTTGAGGTTCGAACATTAGACGCTTATCGCGGCGCGTCACGAACGTCACCGAGCGGCAGTGAAGTTCATCAATTGAGACTGCAATCGGGCTACGCACAGAAAATGCTGTGCTGCCGCATCGGTAGGACCAATGCTCTCACTCGCTTTTCCGCAAGCTTACCCCAATGCCGACCATACGGTCGTTGACATCACTGGGGTGAGTGGTGGGCGCGACAGGGATCGAACCTGTGACCCCTACCATGTCAAGGTAGTGCTCTCCCGCTGAGCTACGCGCCCGGGCAGAAGCGCTTGGCTCCTGCGAGGCCGCGGCTATAGCCTGGAGCCGGCGGCTCTGCAAGCGACCTGTCGCGCTTTCTTTCGACCTTTTTCGTCGGCCACGCCGGGGCCTGTTCCGGCCTCGGGGAGAGCCGATCGGACCGTCGCCGGATGGCATGATTTCGGGGGCGAGTCGGGGCCGCTGCGTGCCGAACCGAAATCGGGTAAGCCGGGGCGCTTTGCGTCCGGAAGCCCCGCAGCTTCCGTAGCCGAGATGCGCCGAAGGGATCACGAACGAGGATGCGGTTTCTGCTGTCGGCCGATGAGGGGGCGATCATCCGCGGTTGGGTGGTGCCGGATGATCCGACCGCGATCAGCCGGGTCTACGTCACCGTCGAGGGCCGGCGCGTGGCCGAGGTCTCGGCGATCCATGCCGATCCGACCTTCATCCAGTATGGCTGGCACGCCACCGGCCTGTGCCATTACGAGGTCCGCGAGGATCACATCCCCGGCCTCGCCGGGATCGAGCGGCTCGAGATCTTCGACGTCGACACGAACGTTCTGGTGCATCGGCGCGTGCCCAAGGTCGGGCTCGCCACGCCGAAAGCGGTGCTGATCAACGCGCATATCCGGCCCGAGACGGTCATCCAGACCGCGCTCTTTCCCCATTTCCAGCAATGCTACTTCGGGATCGGACGTTTCCCGGAGGAGATCCTGCACGCCATCTTCGATACCGACACGCTCACATCGTGCCTGATGGTCGGGTCGATCATCCTCCCGCGCTACGAGGGGCATTTCGTCCAGGGCAATGCCGTGACGATGATGCTCTTGCACGATCCCTACGTGGAAATGGCGAGCCGCCTGACCTGGCTGCGCGAACGCGCCGGCATGGGCGCCGACCCGAACCAGAGCTGGCGACTCGGCCACCTCGCCGAGGCCGCCGCCTTCACGGCCGATTACGACTTCGCCGACGCGAAAAGCCTCAAACGGCTGTTCCGGATGCTGCCGGAGCCGGCCTACCACCTGCTCTACAATCCCCTGACCCGCCAGCTCAGCACGCACGTCCCCGACGATCGGATCGTTCCGGGCAGCTCGATCATCGCCGTGGAGGTCCTATCCCGCATCGGCATCGTCGGACACCGCGACTATTTCGAAGCCTTCATGGCAACCGTCTTCGACCGCCTAGAGATCAACGCCCCGATCCCGCTGCCCCTACCGATCCCTAACGGAACCCTGGAACTCGCCGAAAGGCTGCGCGGCTTGCGCTTCCTTCGGGATTGGATCGAATTCGACATGGTGCTCAGCGACGCGGTCCGCGCCTCGGTCTCCAAGAGCTGGCAGGACTGAGCCGTGGCTTGGGGCGCCGGCCGAAGGCTGCCGGTGACGGCATCCGACGGACTCGATCACCGGATCGATCTCGCTGATCGAGCGCTCGCCGGCGCCTGGATCACGCTGACATGGCGCGACATCGGAAGCGGCGGCATTCCCCGTGCCCTGATCAGCGCCCTGTCCGGTGACGGTGTCGTCACGACGCTTGCCGAGGAACCGACGACGGGTGACGGCTTTGCCTGGACCGGCCGCCTGCCGGAGGGGATCGTGGCTCTGCGTTTCACCGCGCTCTCGCGCAACGCGCCCTTTGCCCTGACCGATCTGACCCTGCATCGTCGCTCGCGCATCGCATTGGTGCTTCGGGCCGCCCGGCGCGAGCCGCATCTGACGACGCGCGCGGTCTACTGGCGCCTGCTCGGCCTCAAGCTGCGTGGGCGCGGCCTCCTCGCTCAAGCCTTGGCGCACCGTTCCGAGACCGGCTACGCCGCGTGGATCGCCCGTTTCGGTCGGCTTAGGCCCGCCGAACGCGCGCGGATCCGCGACGAGATCGCCGTCTGGCCGGCGCCCGCCCGTCTCTCCGTGCTGATGCCGGTGCACGACCCCGATCCGAAGGTGCTCGATGCGGCGATCCGCTCGGTGCGTGATCAGCTCTATCCGGCCTGGGAATTGTGCATCGCCGACGATGCGTCGACCAATCCTGCGATCACTCGCCTGATCGCGCGCCATGCCGGTCAGGAGCCGCGCATCCGCGCGATGCGGCGCGGGACGAACGGTCATATCGCCCGCGCGACGAACGATGCACTCGCCCTCGCCACCGGAACCTACTGTCTATTCCTCGACCATGACGATCTGCTAGCCGAAACGGCGCTCTATGAGGTCGCCAAGGCGGTACGCACCGATCCGGGACTCGTCCTGATCTACAGCGACGAGGACAAGGTGGACGGCCGCGGCCGCCGCTTCGAGCCGCATTTCAAATCCGACTTCGATCGCGAACTCCTGAGCGGCCAGAACTACGTCAACCACCTCTGCGCGGTGCGCACGGACCGCCTTCGCGCGCTGGGCGGTTTGCGTCCGGGCTTCGAGGGGAGCCAGGACCACGACCTTCTCCTGCGCCTCGTCGCGAATCTGCGGCGTGACGCGATCCATCATATCCCGAAAATTTTGTATCACTGGCGTGCCGCCGCCGGCTCCGGCACCTTCTCCGACCGAGCGTTGACGCGGGCCGAGGATGCGCGCCTGCGCGCGCTCAATGAGGTTGCGGCTCGGCGTGGGGCGAAGGCCGAGCGCGGTCCGCAGGGCTTCAATCGGCTTGTGCGGCCCCTGCCCGCACCCGCGCCCCTGGTCTCCGTGATCATCCCGACCCGGGACCGGGCGGAGCTGCTCGCGGTCGCCCTCGACGGCGTGCTGTCGGCCACGGATTATCCGGCCATCGAAATCCTCGTGATCGACAACGACAGCCGTGAGGACGCGACCTGCGCCCTCTTGAGAGGCTACGCGTCGGAGCCGCGGCTGCGGGTGCTGCCCGTGTCGGGTCCGTTCAATTTCTCGGACCTGTCGAACAAGGGCGCGGCGCAGGCTCGGGGCGATGTGCTCGTGTTCCTCAACAACGATATCGAAGTGCTGGAGCCGGGCTGGCTCACCGAACTCGTCTCGATCGCGTGGGAGGACGATGTCGGCGCGGTAGGGGCGAAACTCCTCTATCCCGACGGCACCCTGCAGCACGGCGGCATCGTCCTCGGCATCGGCGGGATCGCCGGCCACAGCCATCTCGGCATCGCCGGCGATGCGCCGGGCTATTTCGCGCGGATGCAACTGACCCAGGAGGTCTCGGCCGTCACCGGGGCTTGCCTGGCTATCCGCTCCACGGTGTTCGCCGCCATCGGCGGTTTCGATGCCCAATGTCTCGCCGTTGCCTTCAACGACGTCGACCTGTGCCTGCGCCTGCGGGCGGCTGGCTACCGCAACATCTGGACGCCGTTCGCCCGTTTGACGCACCATGAATCGAAGAGCCGCGGGCTCGAAGACACGCCGGAGAAGCGGGCCCGGTTCGAGGCGGAAGCGCGGGTCATGCGCGAGCGTTGGGGCGCGGAGCTTCGATCCGATCCCTACTACAATCCGAACCTGTCCCGGGCCTCGGCGCATTTCCGCCTGTGAGGCGCCGCGAGCGGGCTCAGCCGGAGGGCGGCTTGCGCGCGATGGCTACGGCGAAATGCGGAATGAAATCGGTCAGGTCGTCGAGCCGTAAGAGAAGCGCGAGCAGCCGGCTGCCATCCGGAATGTTGGTCAGGATGTCGTTGAGCGCGAGGTGGTAGACCGTGCCACCGACGGACCGGATCCAGGCATCGGGGAAGATGTCGCGCAAGCCGGGTAGAATGGCCTCGCTGTCGGCCGCCTCGCTGGGGTCGTATTCCATTTCGGCCAAGGTCGGGCGCGGAACGAAAGGGCGGTAGGGATTGGCGGGATCATTCGGGTTGCGGCGGTAGCGGGCGGGAAGAAGGGTGCGCACCGCGCGCACCAGCATGAGCGCGCTCCAAGGGAACTGGAAGCGATCGGCCCCGACGAAATCGTTCATGACGAGCCAGCCGCCGGGCCGCAGAGCATCGTAGCTCCATCGCAGAGCCGCACGGGCGTCGAACATGTGATGCAGCGCATTGTCCCAGAACACGAGATCGTAGCGCCCATCGCCGGGCCGCGCGAAGGCGTCGCCGTGAAGGAAGGTCGTGCGCTCCGTCAGCCTCCACGCCGCGGCGAGCCCGGCCCCGGCATCGAGCGAGGTCTTCGAGACGTCGTAGAGATCGAAATGACCGACGAGACCCTGCTGCAGCAGCGTCATTTCCTTGCCGCCATTGCCGCAGCCGACTGAGACGCCGCGTACGAGGGGCAAGTCTGGCCCCGCCATCTCCTTCAAACGCTCGATCAGCCCCTGATTGAAGCCCTCGACGGGGCGGCCGCAGATGCGCCTGTTGATATGGCGGAGGATCTCGGCGGATTCGTTCCATCGGATCCGGTTCGGCTGAGCCCGCCGCCATGCCTCCCAGCCGTCCCAGAACGCCCCTGCCCGCTCGGACATGGCCGCCTCATCCTGCATCGTCGCTCGCTCTTCCACGTGAGGTCGACGGTCGATACGTGTCCTCGCTTGACCGGAGCTTGCACAACTTATCCGGGAATGCCCGTGCCGATCAGCGACGGACACAACGGGACCGGTATCAGCTCGGGCATTGCCACATGCCCGCAGCCGCGTCCGATCGCTGCGACAGCTGGCATTGATGTTGCTTAGAACGATTCCGGAATGGGCAAGCGATCGCCGTGCACACAACTTGGCGGCGCATGATCGCCAGTTTTGCAATGCAGTATGAATTCGGTAGGCAAGCAATGACTTGAGCGGCGTCTTCGAGCTCCAGCTACATCGGCAGAGCGACGGAAGCGTGCTTGTCGTTCGGCGCGCACAATTGTTCGAAGTCTTGTGGTCAGTCTATCGGTGAACGTCGCCAAACTTGATCACACTGCGACGGCCAAGGTGATCCTTTGCCAGTCCTGACGAATCCCTGTGCGACATACACCCAGCCATCGATTGATGAATACGCGCCACACATTCTCCCCATCTCGTGGATTAAGGGGGTGGTGGCGACCGCGCGGGTTGGAGCAGCCTGGGGACCGTACTAGAGCTTCGGCTCTGCGGTCGACCCGAGGTTGGGGCCCGCACCGGAATCACGAGCGTAACGGATCGACGTGACTCACCGCAAAAACATCGCGATCGTCGGCCGCGCTTGCCGCCTCCCCGGAGCGTCGAGCATCGAGGGTCTGTGGCAGCTTCTGACCGAGGGCCGCTGTGCCGTCTCCCGGATTCCCGAAGATCGCTGGTCGCTCCCGGCCTACGCGCATCCGCGGGCGCAGGAGCGCGGCAAGAGCTACACCTGGGCGGCGGGCATTCTCGACGACATCTGGTCGTTCGACCCCGGCGTGTTCGGCATCTCGCCCCGCGAGGCCGAGCAGATGGATCCGCAGCAGCGCCTGCTGCTGGAGCTGACCTGGGAAGCCCTTGAGGATGCGGGCCTGCGCCCGTCCGCGGTCGCGGGCTCGGATATCGGCGTGTTCGTCGGCGCCTCCTCCCTCGATTACGGCAACCTGCGCGTCCTCGATCCGGCCTCCAGCGACGCTTACGCGGCGACCGGCAACACGCTCTCGATCATCTCGAACCGCATCTCCTACATCTTCGACCTGAAAGGCCCGAGCTTCACGCTCGATACCGCCTGTTCGTCCTCGCTCGTGGCGCTCAACGCCGCGATCACGGCGATCGAGGCCGGTCAGGTCGATACCGCGGTGGTGGCGGGCGCGAGCCTGCTGGTCAGCCCGTTCAACTTCATCTCCTTCTCCAATGCGCAGATGCTCTCGCGCACCGGCCTGTGCCAAGCCTTCTCGGCCAATGCCGATGGCTATGTGCGGGCCGAGGGCGGCGTCGTCCTGATCCTTCAATCGGCCGAAGCCGCCGCCCGCGGCGGACGGATCGTGCACGGGGTCATCGCGGCGAGCGGCGTCAACTCGGACGGACGCACCACCGGAATCACCCTGCCGTCCGGCAGCGCCCAGGGCGCCTTGCTGCAGCAGGTCTATCGCGATGCCGCCATCGATCCGGATCGCGTCGCCTTCGTCGAGGCGCACGGCACGGGCACGCCGGTCGGCGATCCGATCGAGGCGAGCGCCATCGGCGGCATGCTCGGCAAGAAGCGGCAGGCGCCGCTGCCGATCGGTTCGATCAAGACCAATATCGGCCATACCGAGCCGGTCTCGGGTCTCGCCGGCCTGCTCAAGGCGAGCCTCGCCCTGGAGCACGACCTGTTCCCCGCCTCGCTCCACGCGTCCGAGCTGAATCCCGACATCCCGTTCGAAACCCTGAACCTCGCGGTCAATCGCACGCCGCTGACGCTGTCGCGCGGCACCGAGCGCTTCGCCGGCGTCAACTCGTTCGGCTTCGGCGGTACCAATGCCCACGTGGTCCTGACCGACCCGGCCCGCGCGGCGACGGCTTCGGCGGTTCCGGCCGCGACAGGCCATGCGCCGGAAATCCTGCTGATTTCCGCCCAGAGCCGGGCGGCGCTGAACGATCTCGCCGCGGATTATGCCGCGCGTCTCGACTCCACCTCCCCCGAGGAGATCGCCCGCGTCGCCGCGGCCGCCGCTCACCGCCGGGAGCGCCTTCCCTTCCGTCTGGCCGCGCCGCTCGGGACCGGTCTCGACCTCGCCGCGGCCTTGCGCACCCATGCCGAGGGTGAGGAGGACGACGCGGCGGTCGTCGGGCAGGCGGTCGAGCGCGCCGCCGATGTCGCCTTCGTCTATTCGGGCAATGGCAGCCAATGGGTCGGCATGGGCCGCGAGGCCTATGACGGCAACGCGACGTTCCGCGAACGCTTCGATCGCACCGATGCGCTCTTCGAGCCCCTGTCCGGCTGGTCGCTCAAGGAAGCGATGTTCGCCGCCGACCTCGACCAGCGCCTGTCGCTGACGCGGGTCTCGCAGCCGCTGATCTTCGCCATTCAGAGCGCCTCGACCGCGGCTCTGCGCGCGAAAGGCCTGACGCCGAATTTCGTCCTCGGCCACAGCGTCGGCGAGATCGCCGCGGCGGAAGCCGCCGGCATCCTCAGCCTCGAGCAGGCCGTCCGGGTCATCTTCTTCCGCAGCAAGCACCAGGAGACGACGCGGGGCTTCGGCACCATGGCGGTGCTGCTCGGCCCGGTCGAGGAGATGGAGACGTTCCTCGCCGAGTACCCCACCCTCGACATCGCCGCCTATAACAGCCCGAAAGCGATCACCGTCGCCGGCCCCGAGGCCGCAATCGAGGCGGCCATGAAGGCGCTGACGCGCAAGCGTCGCCGCGGGCGCAAGCTCGACCTCGAATACCCGTTCCATGGTCGGTTGATGGACCCGACCGAGCGTCCGCTCCTGCGCGACCTCGACGGGCTGACGGCATCGGCCGGGCACACCGCCATGGTCTCGACGGTGACCGGCACGGTGCTGCCCGGGGCTCGCTTCGGCGCCGGCTACTGGTGGCGCAATATCCGTGAGCCAGTGCGCTTCTGCGACGCCCTGCAGGAGGCGACGCGCCAGGGCGCGCGTGTCTTCGTCGAAGTCGGCCCGCGCGCGACGTTGTTGCCGCATATCGGCGACGCCGTGGAGCCGCTGGGCATCGAGGTCGCGTCCGTCGGCGTGCTGCACCGCAAGCCCGTGGGCGGCGACCCGATCGCCAAGGCGGTCGCCGGCGCCCTCGTGGCGGGTGCACGCGTCGATGAAACCGTCCTGTTCGGCGACGATCCGGCGGGAAGCGTCAGCCTGCCGCTCTACCCGTGGCAGCGCCGCAGCTTCCGGCTGTCCGAGACGGCCGAGGTGGTGGGTGCGGTGGTGCCGCGCCCCTGGCATCCGCTGGTCGGCGCCCGCAGCTCGTCCGATGGGCTCGAATGGCATGGCCATCTCGATCCGGCGCTCGTGCCCGAGCTCGACGACCACGTGATCGACGGGCAGGTGATCCTGCCAGGTGCGGCCTTCGTCGAGATGGCGCTTCACGTCGCCCGCGAAGCGCTGCGCTCGGACATCGCAACGCTCGCCGATGTCGAGATCGTGGCCCCCATGGTGTTCGCCGAGGAGGCCCTGCGCGAGGTGCTGGTGCGCCTCGCCGGTCACCAGATCCAGATCCTCAGTCGGCCGCGCCTGACCCAGGCCGCCTGGCAACTTCACGCCTCCGCGAAGATCATCGAGGGCGATTTTCCGGCGCCCACGGCACGGGAGGTGAGCCTCCCCACCGATCACGCGATTCCGGGCGAAGACCTCTACCGCCGGGCCCTCGCCTCAGGACTCGGCTTCGGCGAAAGCTTCCGGCAGGTCGCGGCTTCCGCGCGGATCGACGAGACCACCATCGTCTCGGAACTGCTCCCGGCAGAATTGGATGCGCGCTACGGCCTCGTGCCGTCCCGCCTCGATTCGTGCTTCCACGGACTGATCCTGCTCTTCGCCGAGTTGATGGGTGAGAGCGCCACCAAGGCGTATGTACCCGTGCGCTTCGGCGAGATCCGCCTGCTGCGGCCGGGCGCCGTGATCGCGCGGGCGGAGATCCGGACCCGTCGCTGCAACGAACGCTCGATCCTGGCCGACTTCACGCTCCTCGACGCCGAGGGCGAAGTGATCGCCACCATCCGCGAGGGCCGGTTCCAGGCGCTGCGGGCCAAGGGCGGAAGCGATCTCGATGCGTTCGCCATCACCCAAACGCGCGAACTGGCCACCGAGCCGACGGCCCTGCCGCTGGAACGGCGACCAGCCTTCGGCGATCGTCTGCGCCCCGCCCTCGCGGCGGCGACCGCCCCGAACGATGCCGAGCTCGGTCCGGGCCATCTGCTGCTGGAGGGCTGGGCGACGGCGCTCGCCTACCGTCTCGCGGGAGGACTGAGTCGCAACGGCACGATCGATCTCGCCGACCCGCGGCTGCCTCCGGTCTTGCGGCCGTGGGCGGTGAACGCCCTCTACGCGTTGGAGAGCAGCGGACTTGCGACCCACGAGGCGCGCGGTCGCGAGGGCGGAACCTGGCACCTGCGCCGGGACGTGACCTTGCCCGCCCCGGAAGAGACGATGCGTTGGATCGCGTCGGACCACCCGGAGCTCTCCGCTGAGCTGGTGCTGCTGGCCGACACCACCGCCCTCGTCTCGCGCCTGCTTGCGGGTGAGACGATCGCCACGGCGAGCCTGCCGCCCGCCGCCCTCGATGCCTTCCACCTGCGCAGCGCGACCGCCCGTGCCAGCGCGGCCGCCGTCGCCGAGATCGTCGAGCGCAGTCGCGAGCGCCTGCCCCAGGATCGTGCCCTGCGCATCCTGCAAGTCGGCTTCGGCCCGCTCTCGGCCCGTGCGGCTGCGTTCGCGCGCGAGACCGGTGCGTCGCTCACTGTGCTCGAAACCGATCGCCGCTTGGCCGAACGGGCGCGGCTCGGCCTCCCCGCTCGGGTCAGCGTGACCGAGGCGGCCGACGATCTGCCGGCCAACGCCTTCGATCTGGTGCTCGCGAGCGATGTCCTTCACCGGGCCGAGCCGAACCTGCCCACCCGGATCGGTGCTTCGCTGGCCACCGGCGGTCTTCTGATCGCCGTCGAGCCCGGCGCCTCGCTGTTCCGCGACCTCGTCTTCGGATTGCGCCCGGACTGGTTCAGCGAAGTCGTGCCCGACCAGCCGCTCTCGCGGCTTCCGGATGTCGCGGGATGGCAGCGGACGCTCAGCGCGACCGGCCTCGTGCGCGTCTCGGCCGACCGGGCCATCTCGGCCAATGGCGGCGACCTGCTGCTCGTCGCCGAGGCCCCGGCCCGCCCGATCTCCGGCCATGGTCAGAGCTTCGCCTTCGTCGTCGGCTCGGACGATGCCTTCGGCGCCGAAACCGCCTCCTCGCTGGCGACTTTGCTGATCGCGAGCGGCGTCCATGTCTCGATCATCCTCGATTCCGAGCAATCGCTGCTGGAACTGGAGCGTGAAACCCCCGACACCGTGGTGTTCCTGGCCGGTGCCTTCACCGGAGAGGAACACGCGCCTGACGGGGAGACCGCCGCGCGCCTGCGCAATCGGTGCCTCAGCCTCAAGCGCTGCGCCGAGCATCTCGGCAACCGCCAGACCCGTCTCTGGGTGATCGCCCCCGGCGCGACCCGCGACGCGGGTGGCGAGGCCGCCGCCGTCGAGGCCGGCGTTTGGGCCTTCAGCCGCACCCTCGCCAACGAAGCGGCGAATCTCGACATTCGCCGGGTCGATCTGGCCCCGGCCCTATCGTCGAAGCTCGCGGCGGAGCGGCTGCGCGCATTGATCCTCTCGGGCACGCCCGAGACCGAGATCGTCCTCGATGCCGACGCCACCCGCGTGGTCCGCTTCCATTCCGGCCGCTCGGCGCGGTTGGGCGGCGATCCGGCCCCGGCAGCCCGGCTGGAGCGATCGAACACCGGCGGCCTCAACGAGATGGTCTGGGGTCCGGCCGAGCGCGTTGCGCCCGGCCCCGGCGCGGTCGAGATCGCGGTGGCGGCCACCGGCCTCAACTTCCGCGACGTGCTTTGGGCGCTCTCCATGCTCCCGGAGGAGATCCTGGAGGATGGTTTCGCCGGTCCGCGGCTCGGTCTCGAAGTGTCCGGCCGGGTCACCGCGATCGGTGCCGGCGTGGTCGACTTCAAGGTGGGCGATGCGGTCGTCGCCTTCGCGCAATCGGGCTTCGCCACCCATGTGGTCGTGCCCGAGATGGTCGTCGCGCCGATGCCCGAGGGTCTCGACCCTTCGGCCGCCGCCACCGTGCCGGTCGCCTTCCTCACCGCCTATTACGCGCTCTGCACCTGCGCCCGCCTGCGCAAGGGCGAGTGGCTGCTCGTCCATGGCGGCGCCGGAGGCGTGGGTCTCGCCGCGCTCCAGATCGCCAAGTGGAGGGGCGCCCGCGTCATCGCCACCGCCGGCTCGCGGGAAAAGCGCGCGCTGGTCGAAGCTTTGGGCGCCGAGCACGTGCTCGATTCCCGCTCGCTCGCCTTCGTGGACGACGTGCGCCGCATCACCGGCGACGGTGTCGACGTGGTGCTCAACTCGCTGTTCGGCGAGATGATGGAGCGCTCGCTCAACTGCCTACGGCCGTTCGGACGCTTCGTGGAATTGGGCAAGCGCGACTACGTCGCCAACACCCATATCGGCCTCCGGCCGTTCCGCCGGAACCTGTCCTATTTCGGCGTCGATCTCGATCAGGTCATCCAGCACCAGGGCGAGGACGGCGCGCGGATGTTCCGCGAGGTCATGGCGCTGTTCGCCGATGGTGGCTTGCGCCCCCTGCCCTATCAGCCCTTCGCCGCCGAAGAGACGTCGGACGCGTTCCGGCTCATGCAGCAATCGGGGCATGTCGGAAAGATCGTCGTCACGCCGCCCGCCCCCGGCAGCGTCGCTCGCCTCCAGCACCAAGCCTTCACGGTGAATCCGGACGGTGTCCATCTCGTCACCGGCGGTCTCGGCGGTTTCGGCATTGAGGCGGCCCGCTGGCTCGCGGATCGCGGCGCCCAGCGCATCCTGCTGGTCGGCCGTTCCGGCGTGCCGAGCGCGGAGGGACGGGAGGTCATCGCCGAGCTCACCGCCCGCGGCGTGCGCGTCGAGACGAAGGCCTGCGACATCGCCAGCCGCAGGTCGGTCGATGCCCTGATCCAGGGCATCGAGGCCGAGGGCGACAAGCTGTCAGGCGTGATCCACGGCGCGATGGTCCTGCAGGACGGCCTGATCGCGGCCATCGAGCCCGACACCCTCGATGCGGTGATCGCCCCCAAGGTGATCGGCGCGACCCATCTCGACGCCGCGACCCGGGACCGCGCGCTCGACTACTTCGTGCTGTTCTCCTCGGCGACGACCTTCATCGGCAATCCCGGTCAGGGCAGCTACGTCGCGGCCAACGGCTTCATGGAAGGCTTGGCCCGTCAGCGGCGCCGGGCGGGTCTCCCCGCGCTCGCGGTCGCCTGGGGCGCCATCGGCGATGTCGGCGTGCTCGCTCGCAACAAGGGCGTGATGGACACGCTGGCGTCCCGCGTCGGCGTCACGCCCATGGAGGCGCGCCGCTGCCTCGACCTCATGGCCGAGGCGCTGGAGGCTCAGGGGACCGATGCGGACGAGGGCGTGATCGCCATCGCGGCCATGCATTGGGGCAAGGCGCGCGAACGTCTCGCCACCCTGCGCTCGCCGAGCTACGGCAGCCTCGGCACCGATCAGCAGGCAGAATCCGGTGCGGTCACGACGATCAATATCGGCGCCCTGTTGCGCGCGCAGGACATCGACGCGGTCCGCAAGGTGGTGGCCGATGCCATCGTCGAGGATATTGCCCGCATCCTGCGCCTGCCCAAGGACGATATCAGCCGCGTCCGCCAACTCTCCGAGATCGGTCTCGATTCACTGATGGGCGTCGAACTGGGCGCCAGCTTGCAGGAGCGCTTCGCCCTCGACGCGCCACCCGCAGGCATCTCGTCCGGCTTGACCGTCAACGAGTTGACCGAGACACTGATCCAGGCGGTCGCCGCGCCGGTCGACGAGGCGGCGGGTGTGACGCTGAGCCTCTCCTCGAAGCATGTCAGCAACCTCGACGCGGCGACGCTGGTGCCGTTCAACGAACTCGTCGAGCAGAACGTCGCGGAAATCAAAGAGATCCTGCCATGACCCAGCCGTCACGTCCGCAGGACAGCCGTGCCGCTCTCGCGAGCTTCGTCACCAACCGACTCGGGCGTGCCAACGCGGCCCGGCCCGAACCGGCGACGGAAACCCGCAAGCCCGTCCAGTCCGAGAATCAGAGCTTCGAAAAGCTGACGGGCTACCGCGAACTCCGGCTCCAGCGCTCGGCCGCCGACCTGATCGGCCTCAACAATCCGTTCTTCCGGGTCCACGAATCCCGTGCGGCGGCGACCACGCGCATCGAGGGCAAGACCTTCGCCAATTACTCGTCCTACGACTACCTGGGCCTCAACGGTCACCCGGCGGTGAGCGGAGCGGCGCGGAAGGCGATCGAGACCTACGGCACCTCCGCCTCCGCCAGTCGTCTGGTGGCCGGCGAGCGGCCGGTGCACCTGAAGCTCGAACAGGCGCTGGCCTCGCATTACGAGACGGAAGCCTGCGTCGTCATGGTGAGCGGTCACGCCACCAACGTCACCACCATCGGCGCCATCCTGGAGCCGGCGGACGTGATCTTCCACGATGCCTTGATCCACAACAGCGTGGTGACGGGCGCCCAGCTCTCGGGCGCGCAGCGCCGCTCCTTCGCCCATAACGATCCGGCCGCGCTCGAAAAGCTCTTGGAGGCGACGCGCCACGAGCATCGTCGGGCGCTGATCGTGATCGAGGGCCTCTACAGCATGGACGGCGACGCGCCGGATCTGGCCGCCTTCGTCGAGTTGAAGCGCCGCTACGATTGCTGGCTGATGGTGGACGACGCCCACGGCCTCGGCGTGCTCGGCTGCACGGGTGCGGGCCTGCATGAGCATTGCGGGGTGGACGCGGCCGATATCGACATCTGGATGGGCACGCTCTCGAAGACGCTCTCGTCCTGCGGCGGCTATGTCTGCGGGCCGGCGGTGCTCGTCGAGTACCTGAAATGCACGGCGGGCGGTTTTCTCTACAGCGTCGGCATGTCCCCGCCGCTGGCCGCCGCCGCCGAGGCTGCGCTCTCCGCGCTGCATGCCGAGCCGGAGCGGGTCGAGCGTCTTCGCCGCAACGGCAACCTCTTCCTGGCGGGGGCCAAGAAGCGCGGACTCAACACCGGTACGAGCCTGGGGCTCGCCGTGATTCCGGTGATCGTCGGGGATTCGCTGAAAGCCGTGACGTTGTCCGACCGCCTGTTCAAGCGCGGCATCAACGTGCAGCCGATCATCCACCCGGCGGTGCCGGAGCGATCCTCGCGCCTGCGCTTCTTCATGACCTCGGAGCATACACCCGAGCAGATCGCCGAGACCGTCGCCGCGGTCGCCGATGAGCTGGCGGCGCTGGAGACAGGCGCCACCCTGATCGAGCAGCTGATGGCGCGACGGGGGGCTTGAGCTCTCCGTCGTCTCATTCCTCCGGCAGCGGGCACGCCTGGATCGGATCCGACGCTGGAGCGATCGCGCAGGACGCGGACAGCTTCGGCGCCATGCGCCGCAACTCTTCGACCTGGGCGGCGAGGCCGGCGATCTCCGTTTCGCGCGCCGCTCGCAGCGCCTGCTCCGAGGGATGGCCAAGCACCTCGCCGATCAATTCGAGGCCGACACCTAAAGCGACGAGCGCCGCACCGGCGACGCGCAGAACGCCGATCCACCGGAGGCTTTCGACCGCGCTCCCGATGCCGGCCGCGCTCGACACCGCAACGTCCACCTGCACGGACATACCCGTCCCTCGACGCGTTTTCTGCCGATGCGGGTCCCGCTCCCTCAGCGACCTTCGCTCAGCCTTTCTACAGAGATGGCGCAGTCGCTGAGAAAGAGCGAGGCACCGTTTTATGACAGAAGCTGTCGGAGGTCCGTCACTGAAACTTGAAGAGAAGGTCCATCTCTGGGCGAAGTTCGGAGAGGAAGGGCGACCTCTTCATCGACCTTTGTACAGAGCAATCGCGCAGTATTCGTCATTCAGCATGAACTCCTCGCCGCTCTCGCCTGCGATTGCTTCATGCCGTTCGCCCTGATCTGGCTGTCAGCGCCGTCCGGCCAGCCAGATGACGTGCCGCGCCCCGCGCTTACCCCGTGCCCGGATCGCCACTTCCTCGACGGCAAACCCTGCCTGTCCGAGGCGCCGGGAGAAAGCCGTGTCGGGATGGGCCGACCAGACCGCCAGTAAGCCGCCGGGGCGGAGGGCCGCGCGCGCGGCGGCCAGGCCGCCGGCATCGTAGAGGCGGTCGTTGGCGACGCGGGTGAGGCCGTCGGGTCCGTTATCGACGTCGAGAAGGATCGCGTCGTAGGCGTTTCCCCGCTCGGCGATCACCGCCGCCACGTCGGCCTCGCGGATGGCGACCCGAGGGTCGTCCAGGCATGGTCCGGTCAATTCCGCCATCGGCCCGCGTGCCCAGGCCAGGACGGCCGGAACGATCTCGGCGACCGTCACCGCCGCTTTGAGCGGCAGATGGCCGAGGGCGGCGCGGAGCGTGAAGCCCATGCCGTAGCCGCCGATCAGCACCCGCGGTGCGGCAATCGTCGCGATCCGCTCGGCGGCAAGGCGCGCCAGCGCCTCCTCCGAGCCGAACAGCCGACTGTTCATGAGTTCGTTGCGGTCGAGCTGAATCGAGAATTCCGCGCCACGCCGCATCAGGCGCAGGCTGCCGGTCTCGCCGGGGATCGGGGCGGTGTCGAGATGTTCCCAGGGGATCATGAAACGCACTGCCTGATCTCTCCCTGATCGGGGAGAGGAGCCCCTGAGGGGACGAGAGGGGAAGCGCGGCTTCGAGATGGCAGTACAATCGAGGTCGGGAGCAAGGCCACCGCCGCGTTGCTCCCCGATCGCGCCTCGCAACCGCGAGGCGCCCTCCCCCGATGAGGGGGAGGGATTTCCGGAGTTACATCCCGAACTGCACTTCCCGGCTGTTGCCGCGCTTCAGATTGCGGAAGCGGGCCATGGCCCAGAGGGGGAAGAATTTCGGGTAGCCGTGATAGCGGAGGTAGAACACCCGCGGGAAACCCGTCGCGGTGTAGCGTTCCTCGCTCCACAGACCGTCCTGGCCCTGCGTGCGCAGCAGGTAGTTCACGCCCCTTGCCACGGCCGGATCGTCGACCTCACCCGCCGCCATGAGGGCGAGCAGCGCCCAGGCGGTCTGAGACGCGGTCGAATAGCCCGGCTCGAATTCGGGGTTGAGCTTGTAGGACGAGGCATCCTCGCCCCAGCCGCCATCCGGGTTCTGGATGCGGATCAGCCACGCTACGGCCTTGCGGATCTCGGGGCTCTGCGGATCGACCCCGGCCGCATTCAGCGCGCACAGCACCGACCACGTGCCGTAGATGAAGTTCATGCCCCAGCGGCCGTACCAGCTCCCGTCCTTTTCCTGGTCGTTGAGCAGATAGGTGACGCCGCGATCGAGGGCGCGGCTGGTCGCGCGGGTCTCGCCGAGCTGCGACAGCATCGAGACGACGCGGGCCGTGACATCCGCAGTCGGCGGGTCGAGCAGCGCACCGTGGTCCGAGAACGGGATGTGGTTGAGATAGTGATGGTTGTTGTCGGCGTCGAACGCCGCCCAGCCGCCATCGGCGCTCTGGAGCCCCTCGACCCATTCGCGGGCGCGGGCGATGGCGTTCGAATAGTCCGGCATCCCGCTCACCAGTCCATGCTGGCGCATGGCGCGGTCCATCGCCATCACCACGACGGCGGTGTCGTCGAGATCCGGATAATGCGGGTTGGCGTACTGGAAGGCCCAGCCACCGGGCCGGACATTCGGCTTCGTCGCGGCCCAATCGCCCTTGATGTCGAGCACCTGCAGCGGCTTGAGCCAGTCGAGACCGGCGCGGGCATTGGCCTCCGCCTGGGCGCCGCCTGCCTCCAGCATGGCATGGCTGTTCAGCGCCGTATCCCAGACCGGGGACAGGCAGGGCTGGACGTAGGCCTCATGGTCCTTCTCGACCACGAGCTTCTCGATCGCCTCGAGGGCGATCTTCACCTGCGGATGGTCCGGCGAATAGCCCAACACCTCGTACATGAGCACCGAGTTGACCATGGCCGGGAAGATCGCGCCGAGGCCATCCTCGCCGTTCAGGCGCTCGCTGGTCCAGGCCACGGCCTTGTCGATGGCGCGCTGACGGATGCCTTTGGGGAAGCGGTCCTGGGTCTGCTGGAGCACGCGGTCGATCGCGCCGAAGATCGGCGTCCATGGCCACGTGGCGTGGGGCGAGCCGGGCCAGGTCCGCACCGAGTCGGGCGGCGTCACGAACAGCTCGGCGACGCCGATCCCGCGGGGGTTCCTGGCCCGCGGCTTCTTCGCCTGGAGCACGAACAGCGGCACCATGGTGCAGCGGGCCCAGTACGAGACCTTGTCGAGGTGGAACGGGAACCACTTCGGCAGGTGCATCACCTCCACCGGCATCACCGGTACGGCACGCCACGGCACTTCGCCGTAGAGGGCCAGCAGGATGCGGGTGAAGACGTTGGCATTGGCGGCGCCCCCCCGCTGGAGGATGGCCTTGCGGGCCGCGCGCATATGCGACGCCTCGATGTCGTCGCCGATCATCTTCAGGGCGAAGTAGGCCTTGACCGTCGCGCTGATGTCGAACGGTCCGTCATGCACCAAGGCCCAACCGCCATGCGCCTTCGACTGCGTGCGGCGCAGGTAATTGCCGATCTTGGCCTCCAGGCCGGGACGCGGCTCGGTGGCGCGGAACTGGTGGAACAGGATGTACTCGGAGGGGATGGTCGCATCCGCCTCCAACTCGAAGCAGATATGTCCATCGGCGTGGGTCATCGCCGTCAGCGCGCGCGCGGCATCCTGCACGCCGCGCTCCACGTCGGCGAGGGAGACGTCGCGCGTCTTCGGACGGTGCAACTGCTCAACTTTGCCGGCTGCCTCGCGCATCGCCGTCGCCTCGTCGGACTGTCGTGATGCCGTCGTCATTGCTTCAAGCAACTCCCTGTGCCTGTGCCCGCCCGCACATCCCGCTACGGGACAGCGCCTGCGCCGCCATCGTTCCGGATCGGATCGCCCCCTCGATCGTCGAGGGAAGACCCGTTTCCGTCCAATCACCCGCCAGAACGAGATTCGGGAAGCGCGTGGCGGCACTGGGCCGCCGCGCGGCTTCCGCAGGCGTGGCCGCGAAGGTCGCCCGCTTCTCCTTAACGATCTGCCAGCTGGGCAATTCCCGTGCTACCCCATTGAGTTCCGCGATCTCAAGCCAGATCTGGCGAGCCAGTTCCTCGCGGGGTGCATCGAGCAGCCGATCGGCGCCACTTATGGTGACCGAGAACCGGTCCGGATAGGCGAACAGCCACTCGGTCAGACCGCCGACGACGCCGAGCAGCAGCGGCGCCGTCTCAGGCGGGCGAATCGCGAAATGCGCGTTGACGATGGAGCGGAACGTCTTCGGTGTCGGTGTGCCGGGGAGGAGATCCTCCGTCACCCAGGGCGGCAGGGCCAGAACGACCGAATCGTTCGGGCCGATCACCGTCGGCTCGTCGGTGAAGTCGAGGCGCTCGATCCGACTAGGGGCCAGCGTGAGTCCGCGCAGGCGGCGCCCGTAGCGAATCTCCGCACCGCGCTCGGCGAGGAAGCGGAGAGCCGGCTCGACGAAGGCGACCGACAGGCCCTCCACCGCCACCATGGGCCGGCAGGCACGTCCGCCCGCCCCGAGGGTCTCGCGCAGGATCGTGGCGGCGAGTCCGACATCGCTCTCGCGCGGTTCGGTGTTGAGCGCGGCCAGCAGCACTGGATGCCAGAGCCGCTCGTAGAGCGGCCCCTCGCAGGACATCTTCTCGCCGATCGTGCCGCTCTTGCCCGGCGCACTGCCCGACGCCGCCATCATCAGCGAGAGCGGGGCGAGATAGTCGCGGGCCCGCGTTCCCGGCACCCGGCGCCCGGCGCGCAACACCCACCAGGGCAGACGGCCGGGATTCGGGCGGAGCGTCCAGCGCTCGCCGGTGCGGAGATCCGCGAAGGGGAAGGCGGCCTCGTCCGGACCGGTCAGCGCATCGGCCGGCGCGCCGACGCGCGCCATGAAGTCCAGCGTCGAGCGGTTGCCCGACAGCAGCAGGTGATTGCCGTTGTCGATCGTCAGGCCCAAAGCCGGATCGTAATAGGACCGGCAGCGCCCGCCGGCCTGCTTGGCGGCTTCGTGCAGCACCACATGGGCACCGGTCTCGGCGAGCGAGACGGCGGCGGACAGACCGGCGAGCCCGGCCCCGACGACGTGAACCGTAGCCGTCATCACACGATCCCGTGGCGCAGCGCGACGAGGAGAAGGGAGAGCTTGCCCGGCTTCACCCGTTCGCGCGGGGGCGCCCAGCCACGGCGCATCACGGCGTCGAGGTAGAGCCGGTAGGCCGCGGCCATCAGGCGGGCCGCTTTCGTCGCGCGCCGGGGGCTCCGCGCGATCACCGCCCAGGTCTGACGGTAATGCTCCTGCGCCTCCGCGGCGACGGCCTCGCACACCTCGCCGAGGCGGGGATGGGCAAGCGCGCTTTCCGGCGTCGGGTTCATCAAGCCGATCTTGTGGAACTTCTCCATCGGCAGGTAGAGGCGGCCGCGCTCGGCATCCTCGTCGATGTCGCGCAGGATGTTAGTGAGCTGAAGCGCCCGTCCCTGGTGCCACGCGAGCTTCACGCCCGCCTCCTCCGGCATGCCGAAAATGCGCACCGAGAGGCGTCCGACCGCGCTCGCCACCCGATCGCAATAGAGATCCAGATTCGCTTCCGTGGGGGCGACGATGTCCTCGGCGGCGTCCATCGCCATGCCGTCGATGACGGCGATGAAGTCGTCGCGCTTCAGGCCGAACCGGCGCACCGGCTCGACCAGCGGACGGACACGGTCTGGCGGGTGGCCGGCATAGAGCGCGTCGATATCGGCGCGCCAGCTGTCCAATTCCGCGGCGCGGAGATCGCGGGGGCCGCCGTCATCGGCAACATCGTCGACGGCGCGGCAGAAGGCGTAGACGGCATACATTGCTTCCCGCCGCTCCTTCGGCAGCAGGCGCATGGCCGTGTAGAACGAGGAGCCGGCCGCCGGCAGAGCGGGCCCGGCTTCGGCCGGCATGGAGGTCGCGACGGCGCTCATCGGCCGGCTCCGGAGGTGGCGGCGCGGGGCCGGAAGGGGCGGCGTACCAGCGTCGCCGCGATACCGCCGAGCGCGGTGAGGGCGAAGCCGGCCTTGCCGTGATGGACCTTTTCCGACAGCGGATCGCGGGTGAGCAAGCCTCGGGTCAGAACGACGGCGAGCCGGTGGATCGCCGCGATTTCGAGGCTCAGGCGCAGGTCGTCGATCAGGCCGGGCAGCGGCTTGCCCTCCTCCAGCAGATCGAGGGTGCGCTGAGCGAGTTCCCGGATCACGGCCAGCAATTCGGGCGTCGCCTTGTCCCGCCCCAGCATCGACGGGTCGGCGCCGTGCTTCGCCATGACGTCGAGGGGAATGTAGACCCGGTCGAGATTGCGAAAATCCTTGCCGCAATCCTGGAGGTGATTGAGAATCTGGAGAGCCGCGCAGATCGCGTCCGAGGTCTTCCAGACCCGCGCCGGATCCTCGCGATGCACGTCGAGCACGAAGCGCCCGACCGGCATCGCGGAGTAGCGGCAGTAGTGGATCAGCTCATCCCAGTCGGCGTAGCGGTTCTTGCGCGCATCCATCCGGAACGCGTCGAGGAGTTCCAGGGCGTGGGTCGGCGGCAAGCCATGCGCGGCGAGTTCGCGCTTGAGCGGCTCGACCGACGGATCGGACCCGCCTTTGCCCGTCAGCGCATCGGCGAGCGCGTCGAGAAGCTCGATCTTGCGCTCCGGCGACAATCCGGTGTGGTCGGCAACATCGTCGCCGGCGCGGACATAATTGTAGAACGCGAGGATCGCGCCGCGATTGCGCGGATGGATCAGGTGCGAGGCGACGGGAAAGTTCTCGTCGTGCTGGCCCTTGCCCGTACGGGCATCGGTGGCGGTCTGAAGACCGGCGCTCATTTCATGTATCCCGCCTGCCGGAACCAGGAAATCGCGTCCGACAGCCCGTCGCGGTAGGGCCGCGACATGTAGCCGAGTTCGGAGCGTGCCTTCGCGTCGGAGAAGAACATCCGGTATTTCGACATGCGCACGCCGTCGATGGTCGCGAGCGGAGCTTTGCCGGTCAGCCGGGCGACCTGCTCGGAAATGAACGCGATCGGATAGATCACGGCGTAGGGCAGCCGCGTCATCGGGGCCTTGCGGCCGACCAAGCCGGCAATGTCGGCCAGCATCGTCGCCAGCATCACGTCCTCGCCGCCGAGAATGTAGCGTTCGCCGACACGGCCTTTCCGAAGCGCCAGAAGATGGCCGGCGGCCACGTCGTCCACATGGGCGAGGTTGAGGCCGGTATCGACGAAGGCGGGGATCTTGCCCTGGGCGGCATCGAGGATGATGCGCCCGGTGGGCGTCGGCTTCACGTCGCGGGGGCCGATCGGCGTCGAGGGGTTCACGATCACCGCAGGCAGGCCGTCGCGCAGAACCATCTCCTCGACCACGCGCTCGGCCACGACCTTGCTGCGCTTGTAGGCGCCGATGGCGGTCTCGGGCGTCAGCGGGCGGGTCTCGTCGGCAGGCGTGCCGTCGTCATGCGGTTTGATGGTCGCGACGCTCGACGTGTAGACGATCCGCTCGACGCCCGCCTTCAGCGCCTCTTCCATCAGAATGCGGGTGCCGTCGCGGTTGGTGCGGACGATCTCTTCCATATCCGGCGCCCAGAGCCGGTAATCCGCCGCCGCATGGACGAGGTAGCGCTGGCCGCGCATGGCGGATGCCACCGCCGCCCGGTCGCGCATGTCGGCCTCGACGATCTCGACATCGGGCCACGTCAGGTTGGTGCGCGGCGAGGAGGCCCGCACCGAGATGCGCACGCGGAAGCCGGCGGCGCGGAACACGTCCACCAGGGCGGCTCCGAGAAAGCCGCTGGCGCCGGTGATGAGCACCGGCCCCGCCTCGAATGGGCCGCTTCGTGTCGGCTCTGTCATGGTTCTCGCGTGATCGACCGGGAAGCCCAGGCCCGCCGGTCGGCGGGGATTCGGGCGAACGGAAACGCCGCTGCCGCCCCGATCGCCGATTCGGCGGTTCAGGACGGTGCGGCGCTTCTCTCATCGATGGCGCGGTGCGGCAAGCGCCGCGCCCGCGCCGGTAATCAACGGCTCAAGCCAGACGCAGGCGACCGGTGCGGCTGCCCTTCTTCTGGTCGGGCAACGCGGCGCGCACCGCCTTGAGGATGCCCTCGGCGTCGAGGCCGGCCTCGGCGTACATCTTCTCCGGCTTGTCGTGGTCCTGGTAGCTGTCCGTCGTGGGCATGCGCCGTCGCCACCATGTGCACCAGCTCGGCCTCGTCGGAGGCCGCCATCACCGTCATGTTCGGCAGGCAGCACAGATAGGCCAGGTCGAACGCCCCCGCATGCGTGGCCCCGTCCGCCCCCACCAGACCGGCCCGGTCCAGGCAGAAGCGCACCGGCAGGTTCTGCAGCGCCACGTCGTGCACCACCTGATCGTAGGCCCGCTGCAGGAAGGTCGAGTAGATCGCCACGAACGGCTTGTAGCCCTCCGTCGCCAGGCCGCCCGCGAAGGTCACCGCGTGCTGCTCGGCGATGCCCACGTCGAAGGTCTTGTCCGGATGCGCCTGGCCGAACAGGTCGATGCCGGTGCCCCCGGGCATCGCCGCGGTGATCGCCACCACCTTCGGATCGGCATCGGCCGCCTTGATCAGGCTCTCGCCGAACACCCGGGTATAGGCCGGGGCGTTGGCCTTGGCCTTGGCCTGCACGCCCGACAGCACGTCGAACTTGACCACGCCGTGGTAGCGGTCGGCCGAGGCCTCGGCCGGGCCGTAGCCCTTGCCCTTCTGCGTCACCACGTGCAGCAGGATCGGGCCCTGGTCGCTGTCACGGAC
>NZ_JAPRBT010000001.1:886162-886738 GCF_043352485.1 Methylorubrum sp. POS3 | reverse complement strand
GTGGTCGAGATTGTGCCCGTCGACCGGGCCGACATAGTGGAAGCCCATCTCCTCGAACATCGTGCCGCCGCCGACGATCAGCGAGCGGGCATATTCCTCGGCCGCCGCCGCGCGCTGGTAGATCGCCTTGGGCAGGAGCTTGCCGAGCTGCTTGGCGGTCTCGCGCAGCGACCGGTAGGTGCCGCCCGAGGCGAGCCGGGCGAGATAGGCCGACATCGCGCCGACGGGGGGCGCGATCGACATGTCGTTGTCGTTGAGGATGACGAAGACGGTGAGCTGGCCGCCGAGGTTGGTGTAGCTCGACAGGGCCGCGTAGCCGCCCACCGCGCCGAGGCCGGCGTTCGGGTCGGTCAGGCCAGCCGCAAGGCCGATGCCCGCCCAGCCGCCGACGCCCGACAGGACGCCCACGTACTGCTTGCCCTTGTGCTCGTAGGTCATCACGTTGCCGATGATGCCCGACGGGGTCTTGAACTTGTACAGTTCCTTACCCGTCTTCGAGTCCACCGCCTTCAGGTAGCCCTCGAGCGTGCCGTAGAACACCACGTCGCCCGCCGTCGCCAGGGCGCCGCCCCAAGC
>NZ_JAPRBT010000001.1:885281-886062 GCF_043352485.1 Methylorubrum sp. POS3 | reverse complement strand
TTCGAGTTCACGTCCTCACCGTTCTGCTCGGTCGAGTACTTCGACACGACCAGCGGACGGCCGTAGGTCTTGGAGCCCTTGTCCATGTCGACCTTGGTGGCCCAGTTCACCACTGGATCGAACTTCTCGGCGACGAGGAGTTCGCCGGTCGCGCGATCGAGGGTGTAGCCGAAGCCGTTACGGTCGAAATGGGTCAGCAGCGGGCGATCCTTGCCGCCGATCTTCTGATCGGTGAGGATCATCTCGTTGACGCCGTCGAAGTCCCACTCGTCGTGGGGGGTCATCTGGTAGACCCACTTGGCCACGCCCGTATCGACATCGCGGCCCCAGATGGTCATGGACCAGCGATTGTCGCCCGGACGCTGCTTCGGGTTCCAGGTCGAGGGGTTGCCCGAGCCGTAATACATCAGATTCAGCTTGGGATCATAGGAGAACCAGCCCCAGGTACAGCCGCCGCCGGTCTTCCACTGATCGCCTTCCCAGGTGGCGAGCGAGGAATCCTTGCCGATCGGCTTGCCGAGATGGGTGGTCTTCTCAGGATCGACGAGCAACTGATCGTCCGGGCCGACGGAGTAGCCGCGCCACGCCTTCTTGCCATCCTTGAGGTTGTAGGCGGTAACGTGGCACTGCACGCCGAACTCGCCGCCGGAGATGCCGACGATGACCTTGTCCTTCACCGGCAGCACGGTGGCGGTGTTGGTTTCGCCCTTGGACGGGTCGCCGTTCTTGACCGACCAGTTCACCTTGCCGGACTTGGCGTCGAGCGAGACGAGGGTGGTGT
>NZ_JAPRBT010000001.1:883584-885181 GCF_043352485.1 Methylorubrum sp. POS3 | reverse complement strand
GCGCCCTGATCGAGGTCGAGGGCGTAGACGATGTTCGGGAACGGGGTGTGGACGTACATGATGTTGCCGACGACGAGCGGGGAGCCCTCGTGGCCGCGCAGCACGCCGGTCGAGAAGGTCCAGGCGACCTGGAGGTTCTTGACGTTGCCGGCGTTGATCTGGTCGAGCTTGGAATAGCGGGTGTTGGCATAGTCAACCGTCTGGAGCGCCTGCTCCGCCGGGTTGGCGATGGACTTGAGGACGCTGTCGTTGGCCAGCGCCGGGGTGGCCGCCGCGAAGTCCACCGCCTTCAGGTAGCCCTCGAGCGTGCCGTAGAACACCACGTCGCCCGCCGTCGCCAGGGCGCCGCCCCAAGCTGAGAACTGCTCCGGGTTCGACCACTTGATCTTCCCGTTCACGCCGTCCCAGGCGATGAAGTTGCCCATGCCGCCGTGCGAGCCGGGGGCCGGGTACATCGACAGGGTCGCGCCGACATAGGGCTGGCCCGGGGTGTAGGTCACCTTGAAGGGCTCGTAGTCCATGCAGACGTGGTTCGTCGGGACGTAGAAGAGGTTGGTCTTCGGAGAGAACGCCGCCGGCTGCTGGTCCTTCGAACCGAGAGCGGCCGGGCAGATGCCCTTCGAGTTCACGTCCTCACCGTTCTGCTCGGTCGAGTACTTCGACACGACCAGCGGACGGCCGTAGGTCTTGGAGCCCTGGTCCATGTCGACCTTGGTGGCCCAGTTCACCACCGGATCGTACTTCTCGGCGACGAGGAGTTCGCCGGTCGCGCGATCGAGGGTGTAGCCGAAGCCGTTACGGTCGAAGTGGGTCAGCAGCGGGCGATCCTTGCCGCCGATCTTCTGATCGGTGAGGATCATCTCGTTGATGCCGTCGTAATCCCACTCGTCGTGGGGGGTCATCTGGTAGACCCACTTGGCCATGCCGGTGTCGGGGTTACGCGCCCACACGGTCATGGACCACTTGTTGTCGCCCGGACGCTGCTTCGGATTCCAGGTCGAGGGGTTGCCCGAGCCGTAGTAGAAGAGGTCGAGCTTGGGATCGTAGGAGAACCAGCCCCAGGTGCAGCCGCCACCGGTCTTCCACTGATCGCCTTCCCAGGTCTTCAGCGAGGAGTCCTTGCCGACCGGCTTGCCGAGAGACGTGGTCTTCTCGGGATCCATGATCATGTCGGCGTCAGGACCCTGGGAGTGGCCGCGCCACACCTTCTTGCCGTCCTTGAGGTTGTAGGCGGTGACGTGGCAGTTCACGCCGAACTCGCCGCCGGAGATGCCGACGATGACCTTGTCCTTCACCGGCAGCACGGTGGCGGTGTTGGTCTCGCCCTTGGACGGGTCGCCGTTCTTGACCGACCAGTTCACCTTGCCGGACTTGGCGTCGAGCGAGACGAGGGTGGTGTCGGCCTGGTGCAGCAGGATGGCGCCGTCGGCATAGGCCAGACCGCGGTTGACGGTGTCGCAGCACATCACCGGAATGACCGACGGGTCCTGCTTCGGCTCGTACTTCCACACGATCTTCGCGCCCTGATCGAGGTCGAGGGCGTAGACGATGTTCGGGAACGGGGTGTGGACGTACATGATGTTGCCGACGACGAGCG
>NZ_JAPRBT010000001.1:740983-883484 GCF_043352485.1 Methylorubrum sp. POS3 | reverse complement strand
GCAACCGCGACCTGCTCTACGTGTCGAGCGCGCCGTTCTCCGAGGTGGCCAAGGTGCTCAGCGTCGTCTCCACCATCGCCTCCCCCGTCGGATCCGCCGCCTCCATCTACACCGTCACGCGATAGGATGCGGCCTAGGATCATCGTCCGATCAGGTTCTCCCCGTCTCATCCAAAAGATCGACTTGCCAAAAGGCCCGCGCCCATCGTTCCATAGGGCGGGGAGCCTCCCGATGTCAGGTCGGACCGACACGGAGGAGAGACGCGAAACAGGATCGTCGTCCTGAACGGCGGCGAGGAACCGAGCCGATGGACCTTGGCAAAGGCGCGGCCGGCTGGGAAACAGGCGACATGACGGTCCGACGCCTTCTCGTCCTCGGCACTCTGCTGACCGGGTTTGCCATGGTGGCCGCCGCGCCCGCCGCCGCGGAGATCACGGTCGGCGTGGCGGTGCCGCGCACCGGCCCCTACGTCGCGGTGGGCGAGCAGGTCCTGCGCGGCGTGCAGGCGGCGGCCCGCGACGCCAATGCCCGAGGCGGCCTCGACGGCCAGACCATCGTGCTCGACGTCCAGGACGATTCCTGCGACTCGAATCAAGCGGTCGGCGTCGCCAATCACTACGTGCAGGCCAATGTACGCCTCGTCGTGGGGCATGTGTGCTCCAATGCCTCGCTCGCCGCCTCGGACGTCTACGCTGCCCACGGGATCGTGATGATCACCGCCGCCTCGGTCGCCGCCAAGCTGACCGATCGCTCGCTCCCGACGATCTTCCGGGTCAGCGGCCGCGACGACGATCAGGGCAAGCTGTCGGCCGCCATCCTGGCTGAGCGCTTCCGCGATCGGCGGATCGCTATCCTGAACGATCTGTCGCCGGCCTCGCGCCAGCTCGCCGCGGCCACCAAGGACAATCTCAACCGCATCGGCGTTAACGAAGCCCTGTTCACCGCCTTCCAGGCGAGCGATGCCGACGACGCCGCCCTGGCCGACCGGCTCAAGGCGGCGGGGATCGACGTCGTCTATTACGGCGGCGACGCGAGCGAGATGGGACGGCTGGTGCGCATCGCCGCCGAACGGGGCTTCCGACCGCAATGGTTCGGCACATCCGCCATCGCCACGCCGGACTTCGCCAAGATCGCGGGCGGTGCCAGCAACGGCGTGTTGATGACCTTCTACCTCGATCCGAGCCGCAAGCCGGAGGCGCAGAGTGTCGTCGCCGCGTTCAAGACGCAGGGGATCGATGCCGACGGCTCGATGATCTACGGCTATGCTGCGCTTCAAGTCTTGGTGGCTGCAGGCAATTTTGCCCAAAGCACGGACGCCGCCGCCATCGCCAAGGCATTGCACAGCGAGCGCTTCGACACCGTGCTCGGCACGGTCGGTTTCGATGCGAAGGGCGATATCACCGCCCAGGGCTACGTGCTCTACGTCTGGCGCGATGGGAATTTCACGCCGGCCAAGGGGAATTGAGGCGACGGCCTCGGACCCGGCCTAACCCCGCAACGCCGCGTCGACCTCGGCGCCGCGGCCGAGATCGCGCATGATGGCGTCGAGATGCGGGCGCTTGCGAAGCTGAAGCCCGTGAAGCTGGCGCACCGCCTCGCTCAGGCTGCCCCCTCGCCCCAGAATGTCGTCGGCAAACCCGATCATCCGGGCGTTCGGCCACGCCTTTTCCCGCTGATCATGCAGGCGGGCGATCAGGGTCTCGGCCGGCGTCTCCGGTTCCGCCTGCGCGAACAGGCTCGCCAGAGCGGCGGTCGAGCGCGAGATGCCGACATGGCAATGGACGAGGATATGGACCTCGCCACCGGAGGCCGCCGCGTCGCGACCGAAGGCCAGGATCGTCTCCACATCCTCGCGCTCCGGCAGGACGACGCCCGGGGCCGCCTCGATCGCGTCGTGGAAGCGCAACGTGATGCGCCGATGGGTTCCGTAGGTGGCGAAGGCTGTCGGATCGGCCCTATCGGGATCGAGGATCGACAGCACGTGACTGACGCCCCGTGCCTCGTGCTCGACGAGTTCGTCGAGGCCGCAGACGGTGTGGAGGTGAAGTTGATCGCTACGCACGGGATCAGCCTAGCACGAGACGGTCTGCAAGGCGACGTTTTCCGGCCCTCCCCCTTCGCGTGTACGGCACCGGGCGTGTAAGGGATCTGGGCGGCGGCCATCGCCGCAGGGATGCGAGGCCGGACGACACGATGCCCCAGCGGACCCTGCCCCGGCGCGCGCTCCTCGCCGCAGGCCTCGGCACCGCCGCACTCGCGGCCCCCGCCCGCGCACAATCCGCCCCGGAGGTGCGCTGGCGTCTCGCCTCGGGCTTTGCCCGCAATCTCGACATCCTCTTCGGCGCGGCCGAGAGCCTCTCCAAATCCGTGGCGGAGGCGACCGACGGGCGCTTTCAGATTCAGGTTTCGGCGGCGGGTGAGAGCGTGGCGGCCGACGGTCTGCTCGATGCGGTCTCCGCCGCCAAGGTCGAGATGGGTCACGCCCCCGCGACCCTCGGCATGGGCAAGAACACCGCCTTCGCCCTTGCCGCCGCGATGCCGTTCGGACTCAATGCCCGCGGTCAGAACGCGTGGTGGCTCCAGGGCGGCGCGGCGGAGCTTTTCTCGGAGATCTTCGCCAAACAGGGTCTGACGGCCCTGCCGGGCGGCAATACCGGCACGCAGATGGGCGGCTGGTTCCGCAAGGAGATCAAGACGGTCAACGATCTTCAGGGGCTCAAGCTGCGCATCACGGGGCTCGGTGCCACGGTGATGGCCAAGCTCGGCGCCGCGGTTCAGGCGACGCCGGGACCGGAGATCCTGCAAGGATTGGAAAGTCGGGCGCTCGATGCCGCCGAGTGGATCGGCCCGCACGACGACGAGCGGCTCGGCCTGCAGAAGGCCGCCTCGATCTATCATTACCCGGGTTTCTGGGAGGGCGGCACGCTGCTGCATTTCTGGATCAACGCCGATGCCTGGAAAGGCCTGCCGAAGGCCTATCAGGCGATCCTCAGGGCGGCGGCGGCGCAGGTGAACACGGAGGTTCAGGCCCGCTACGATGCCCGCAACCCGCAGGCCTTGCGTCGGCTGGTCTCCGGCGGCGCGCAGTTGCGGCCGTTCCCGCAGGACGTGATGGAGGTTGCCTGGAAGGCGGCGAACGAGGTCTATACCGATCTCTCGGCGAAGAATCCCGACTTCAAGCGAGTCTACGACGCGCTCCGAACCTTCCGGAACGAGGAATACCTCTGGTTTCAGGTGGCGGAGTACACCTACGACAACTTCATGATCCGCGCCCGCGCCCGAGGTTGAGCACCGCTGGGCAAAAAAAAGCCGCCCTTGCGAGGCGGCCCGAAGTCTAGGGAGGAAACGCCCAAGGAGGGCAGCGGGACCGAGGACGCCGTCCGCGCTCCCGCAATGCACAAAATGCGCTTGCCTCGAATTTTTTCAAGTCGCGGCATCGGCAATTGTCGTTTCCATCGGTGCTTTGGCGCACATCGATACCATCTGTATCCGAAATGCCTCATCCATAAGGGGGAGGCTGGAGCCAGGTCACGACGGCCCGGATACAGTAGAACGGCCGAGCCTGATCTCGGGCCGGCCGCGTCAGGCGTTTGATCGGTCTCACGTTTTCGTGCCGGGCTGCGGCCCCGGCACCCGTCGTCCAGAGCTCGTGATGACGGCCGGAGCAACCTTCGCCCGACTTGCGCATTCGACGCCGCAGCGCTTCCTCCGGGCTGGGGCGCTCGGCCATGCCGAATCAGTCCGCCCGCTCCGGAACCGCTGAGGCATGGCTATTCAATCCGACCGTATCCGCGTCCTGCGTGACGAGCCGCCGGGCGGAGACGCGGATTATGTCCTCTACCTGATGCAGCAATCGCAGCGCGCCGCGTTCAATCCGGCTCTCGAGCTCGCCATCGAGGAGGCGAACCGCCTCGGCCTGCCGGTGCTGGTCTGCTTCGGGCTGCTCGACGGCGCCAACGGCTTTCCCGAGGCCAATGTCCGGCACTACGCCTTCATGCTGCAAGGACTGAGCGAGGTCGCGGCGGCGTTGGAGAAGCGTGGCATCACCTTCCTCCTGCGACGCGGCACGCCCTCGGAGGTGGCCATCGATCTCGCGAAACGGGCTGCCCTGCTCGTGCTCGACCGGGGTTATCTGACCATCCAACGCCGGTGGTACGCCGAGATCGAGAAGGGGGTGGAATGCCACCTCCTCCAAGTCGAGGGCGACGTCGTGGTGCCGGTCGAGACGGCCTCGCAGAAACATGAATATGCCGCGCGCACGCTTCGACCGAAGCTGAATCGCAAGTGGGACGAGTTTCTGGACGTGCTGCGGCCGCGCAAGGTCAAGAAGTCCGGCCCGATACCGAAGCTTAAGGGTGGGCTCGACGTCTCGGATCCGGACAAGCTCCTCAAGAAGCTGACCCTCGACGCCACGGTCGGCCCCGTGAGACGATTCAAGGGTGGACATGGCGAGGCGTCACGGCGCCTCACAACCTTCCTGAACGAGGCGTTCGAAGGCTACGGCGCCGGACGCAACAAGCCTGAGGCGGGCGCCGCCTCGCATATGAGCCCTTACCTGCATTTCGGGCAGATCTCGCCGGTCGAGATCGCCCTCGCGGTCCGCGCCGCGAAGTCCGGTGATACCGACGACCGCTCCGCCTATCTCGAAGAACTAATCGTTCGTCGCGAACTCGCCATGAACCATGTGTTCCACACGGACGGGTACGATTCCTACGAAACCGCCCTCCCCGATTGGGCCAAGAAAACCCTCGCCGAGCATGCGGACGATCCCCGTCCCCGCCTCTATTCCGAGACCGAATTGGCCGAGGGCAAGACCCACGACCATTACTGGAACGTGGCGATGCGGGAGATGCGCGAGACCGGCTACATGCACAACCAGTTGCGCATGTATTGGGGCAAGAAGATCCTCGAATGGTCACCCTCGCCGGAAGAGGGCTTTGCGGTGACCCTGCGGCTCAACAACCGCTATTTTCTCGACGGGCGCGACGCAAACTCGTTCACCAACGTTGCCTGGGTTTATGGCCTGCATGACCGCCCGTGGCAGACCCGGAAGATCTTCGGAAGCGTGCGCTACCAGAGCGAGAATTCGCTCAAGAAGTTCGACGCGAAAGGCTACGAGCGGGCAGTGACCCGACTGTGCGAGGCGGAAAAGGGCTGAGACAACGAATCTGTCCCGCTCGAAGCGTGGATTGTCCATCGCACAGTGCCGCGATCGCGGGGAGCGTGCCGGCGGCTTCGTTCTCTCCCAGCCTCTGTGGTCGATGCCCTCAGCGCTTCAGGCATCCCATCAACCCATCCACCTGCCCCATCCGGCCCTGAATGCGCCCGGCGATCCGGCGCAGGCCGGGGCTCGGTTTCGCAGGGTTGCGCAGGATCGGGTTCGGCAAGCTCGCAACGAGCAGAGCCGCCTCGCCTCGTGTCAGGTCGCGGGCACTCTTGCGGAACCAATGGCGGGCGGCGGCCTCGGCACCGAACACGCCCTCCCCCCACTCGGCCACGTTGAGATAGATCTCCATCACACGGCGCTTGCCCCAGATCGCCTCGGCCATCAGCGCCAGGGGAATCTCAAGGGCCTTGCGGATGTAGGAACGGCCCGGCCAAAGGAACACGTTCTTGACCGTCTGCATGGTGATGGTCGAGGCGCCGCGGCTCGGGCCCTCCTCGTCATCGACCACGTCGCGCAGCGCCCCCCAATCGACCCCTTGATGCAGGCAAAACCGTTGGTCCTCGGAGGCCACCACCGCCTGGACGAGAACCGGTGCGATGGCTTCGAGCGGCACGCTGTCCCGCTGCGTCGGCTGCGACGTCAGCCAGCGCCCGAGCATCAGGGTTGAGGGCGGGGTCGCCAGGCTATAGACGAGCGCCAGCGTGAGCATGAGGGCGACGACCAGAATGGGAGCGAGGGTCATGAGCGTCACGATGCGCCGTACCCCGCTGCGCCGCTTCGGTCGGGCCACCGTTCTCAGGTCGCGCCCGCGCGGCTCCGTCTCGCTCTCATCGCTCAAGCGCACGGCGCCTCTGCCCCTCCCCGATCCAGGCCAGTCTCGATGACCTCAACGCAGGCTCCCACCCCTTCGGTCAAGCCGGACGCGTCGAGCGACCCGTTTACCCACAGGCTCACCGAGGTCGCCGACACCGTCGAGCGTTTTCTCGTCGAGCTGCTCGGGCCGAACCTGCAGCCCGGCGAGATCGCCCGCCCGCCGCGCCTGATGGAGGCGATGCGCCATGCCGTCCTCGGCGGCGGCAAGCGGCTGCGCCCGTTCCTCGCCATCGAGACCGCGCGGATGCTCGGCGGCGCGGAGGATGCGGCCCTGGCGGCGGGCGCGGGTGTCGAGCTCGTCCATTGCTACAGCCTCGTCCACGACGACCTGCCGGCCATGGACGACGACGACCTGCGCCGCGGCAAGCCAACCGTGCATAAGGCCTATGACGAGGCCACCGCGATCCTCGTCGGCGACGCGCTCCAGACGCTGGCCTTCGAGGTGACCGCCGATCCGCGCTGGCAGCCGGATGCCGGCATCCGCGCCGAGTTGGTCCTGGGCCTCGCCCGCGCCTCCGGCCTCGGCGGCATGGTCGGCGGCCAGCTCCTCGACCTCTCGGCGGAAGGACGGTTCGGCCCGACCGATCTCGACATCGACGACACCCTGCGGATGCAGGCGATGAAGACCGGCGCGATCCTGGCCTTCTCGGTCGAGGCGGGCGCCCTCGTCGGCCATGCGAGCGCCGACGAGCGTGCGGCGCTCCTGCGCTACGGCAAGGCCCTGGGTCAGGCCTTCCAGGTTGCCGACGATATCCTGGACCGCGAGGCTTCGCCCGAGGCGATGGGCAAGGCGACCGGCAAGGACAAGGATGCCGGCAAGGCCACGTTGGTCGACCGCCTCGGCCTCGACGGCGCGCGCGCCGAGTGCGACCGGTTGGTCGCCGTGTGCGAGGAGGCCGTGGCTCCCTGGGGGGCGCGCGCACAGGTGCTCAAGGACGCCGCGCGCTTCACCGTCGCCCGCAAGGCCTGACACGGTCTTGCCGATCCGGGCGTCCTTGATGCCGCCAAGGTTCGCGGGCCGACTCGGATCCGCGAATCAGGGCCTGCCCATGACCCCTCTCAGAGCATTGCTCCTCGTCGGCGGCCTGCTCGGCTGCGGCAGCCTGTATCTCGGCTGGGCGCTGTCCAGCGAGAGCGGCTACGAGGCCGGAGGCCGGGCGATCAAGGCGCAGCTCGGCTTCCTCACCATGCCCCATGCCGAGCGGCAGAGCCTGCGCAAGCTCGCCCTCATGAAGGCGGCCGGCCGCTGCGAGTGGGATATCGACGAAGCGTTCTGGGGCCGAATCTACCATCTCTATGTCGGTGAGGAGCGGGGCGTGCGCGCCGCCGTCTACGCCACCCTGCTGGACGAACAGGAACGCTACTTCCAGGCCGATTCCGACCAGCGCCGCTGCCGTGCGGCCTGGGCGCGGTTCGGTGCGGAGGGCGCCGACATTCGCGGAATCCTGCGTACCACCGGAAGCGAGACGCCGCCCGCCACCGGTCCCGTGATCAATGCCAGCGCCATGAGCGACGCCGCCGAGCGCTGAACGCCGCAGAGCCCAGGGCCTTCGCCGCCCTTTCGAAACGGCGGCATCTCAGCCTTCATCGTTCTATCGCTCGGGCCCGAGTACCCTTGGCCGCACGGCCGTCTCCACACCCGGATGCGGCAGAGTCTCGGGCATGCGCGCCGTAAGCCGCGAGGCGGCGCCCGAGGGCGGTCGTCATCGTCGCGATCGGCCGATGCGGTCCCGAACGTGGGGCCTTCCCGCGACCTGTATTCACCCCGACGTTGCCGACACCGGATCACCCGCGACCCGCGGCGATGGGGTCTGACGGATTTCAAGGCTGGATGGCGCTACGGAGGCGCGTGTTTCCCCCTCGATCCACACCGAATCACCACCGCACAGAAGCGTGGCCGTTCACGATAATGTGTATTCGTTTGCCGAAACCTTTATCCAAGCGGGGCATCACAGCCCGCAATCCATCTTAAATCAACAAATTTCTATCTCTGGATGTGCTTGATTTGCAACAACATCGCACATTGGCATAACTACGCTCTATTCCATCGCCATTTTGCTTTGCAGGGTTCAGACATCTGAACAAGATGCTGCCGCAAGCCAAACAATGGGTGGGAGCGTCACAGTGGTCTTCAAGTTCCTTCGCGCGGGCGGCAAGGCCGGCCCCGCCCTTTCGGCGCCGGCAGGCGTCGATCTCGCCGCCGGACGGCGCGCGTTCATTCAGAGCGTCGGCCTCGGCATGGCCGGCTCGGCACTGGTCGGCTCGGCCGGCTTCAGCCCGGCGGCGGCCCAGACCGTCACCGATACCGATATCCTCAACTTCGCGCTCAACCTCGAATATCTCGAAGCCGAGTTCTACCTGCGCGGCGCCACCGGCCGTGGTCTGAGCGATTCCGAAGTGACCGGCACCGGTGCCCTCGGCGCCGTCACCGGCGGCCGGCAGGTGAACTTCGCCACCGCCGCGATCCGCAACTACGCCGTCGAGATCGCCAGCGAGGAGCGCATTCACGTCCAGTTCCTGCGCAGCGCGCTGGGCTCGGCCCGGGTCGCCCGCCCGGCGATCAACCTGACGAGTTCCTTCACCGCAGCCGCCCAGGCCGCGGGCCTGATCTCCTCGGGACAGACGTTCGACGCCTTCGCCGACGAGACCTCGTTCCTCCTCGCCGCCTACATCTTCGAGGATGTCGGCGTGTCGGCCTATCTTGGCGCGGCTCCGCTCCTGACCAGCAAGTCGGTTCTGGCTGCGGCCGGCGGCATCCTGTCGGCGGAGGCCTATCACGCCGGTACGATCCGCACGGTTCTCTACAGCCGCGGCCTGTTCGACCAGGCCCTGAAGATCTCGGACGCCCGCGACTCGCTCGACGGCTCGACCGATCTCGATCAGGGGATCGGCACCAGCACGATCGCCAATATCTCGCTGACCAATCCGTCCAACGGTCAGGCTTATGCCCGCACGACGAGCCAGGTGCTCAACATCGTCTACCTGAACACGTCGACGCAGCCGGGCGGCTTCTTCCCGTCGGGCCTCAACGGCACGATCCGCTGATCTCGCGCAACCGGGGCGGCTCCGCGCCGCCCCGGGAGCCGCCTTGTGCTCTCGAATGAAAGTTGGGTCTCCATCATGATCAGACGTTCTCTGCTGGCGGGGGGCGCGTCCCTTCTGGCGATCGGTGCGGCCAGCGCCGCCGATCTTCCGCGCCGCGCCGCACCGCCGCCCATCTTCACCCCCGTCCCGGTCTTCACCTGGACCGGCTTCTATGCGGGCTTCAACGCCGGCTACGCCTGGAGCGATCGTCGTCGTGAAGTGGTGACCGATCTCGGCATCACCCAGATCCCGACCGCCGACTATCTCGCGGCGCTCGGCACCGGTACCGGTCGCGGCGATTCCGGTGGTTTCACCGGCGGCGGTCAGATCGGCTACAATTACCAATTCACGCCGGGCTCGGGCGTCGTCGTCGGTATCGAGGCGGATGCCGCCTATACCGACCTGAACCGTCGCACCGCCTCCACCGCGACGATCGTCGGCTTCCCGGGCTTTCCCGGCGTCAACGACGTGGAGCTGTCGAGCGCGACCCGGAGCGAGCTGTCGTTCCTCGGCACCGTGCGCGGGCGCATCGGTTATGCCTTCGACCGGTTCCTGGTCTACGGAACCGGTGGCTTCGCCTATGGGCAGGCCCGGTACTCGTCGGTCCTCAACATCGGCAACACGCTCGGTGGCTTCACCACCTTCCCGACCGCCAGCATCACCGGCAGCTTCGACGACTTCCTCACCGGCTATGCCTATGGCGGCGGCATCGAATACGCGTTGCCGACCGACAATTTCCTGAACTTCTTCAAGTCGAGCGCGGTGACGCTCAAGATCGAATATCTCCGTTTCGATCTGGGCAGCCGCACCGTCACCGGCTTCTACGACATCATTCCCGCCTCGGGCACGCCGGTCGCGGCGACCCAGACACGGGTTCGGACCGAGGGCGATATCGTTCGCGCCGGCATCAACTACAAGTTCGGCACCTACTAAGCTTTCCGCAGGACGTAACGAAAGGGGCGCCCGGCTTCACCGCCGGGCGCCCTTTTTATTGGTGTCTGCGCTCTACAGCGCGGACGAGGCCAGGATGCGGTCGGTCAACCGATGCGGCAGGAATTGCCCCGGACGTGCGGATCGGCGCGGGAGATGATGCCTTAAGGCGTCTTCGGTCGAACCGTCCACGTCGCCCAGAAGACCGGCCGCCCGTAGAGCGAGGACGTATCGCCGCCGTCGGCGCGGGGCGCCCGTCGGTCGAGCCAAGTCAGGAAGCCCCCCTTGTCCGGATAGATGCCGGGCGCATCGAGATTTCCGTAGCGGTCGGTCATCCAGCCGAAGCCGTCGCGGGTCACACGACCGAGGGCGTCGCCGCCGGACCGTAGACCCAGATAGGCGGTCGAGTGCCCGGCCGCGACCGGCTCCATGAACAGTGACAGGGCACTGATGCTGCCGGGTGAGAGATCGGTGGTGTAGTGCAGGCAGATATCGGCAATCGGCCCCCCCGAGACCGTCACCGGTCGCGAGCAGGAATAGGCCACCGCCCAGCGATCCATGCCCCGGGCCTTGGCGACCCGCACCAGAGTGTCGGCGGGCAGCCCCTCGATCAACGTCGCCGCAGCCGTCCAGCTCCGCTCGCCGAGCGGGTCGCGGCTGGTGCGCAGGTAGAGGCCCATGCGCCGCTTCTCGATCGGGGCGCCGCAATCGGCCGGCAGCACGTCGGTGTAGAAGTAGTGGTAGGTGCGATCGACGACCGCGATCGAGCCCGAGAGACCGCGGGCCTCGAAGCCCGGCGCTGCGCAATTGCCGGTGATCGCCTTGCCGGTTTCATCGAGGACCGGCGCCGGCTTCGGCATCGCCGCCGCGCGCCGAGCACCCCGGCGACGGCGGTCGCGCTCGCCCTCCGGCGGCGCGCCGCCGAACGGCATCCAGGCGGTGCCGGGATCGGCCTCGATGCGCAGATCGAGGCCCTGAAAATCGTAGGTGCGGGCCTGAACCAAGACACGCCGATGCCCCCCATCGACCGGCTCGGTGGCGGTGGTGAGGATCGCGTAATAGGGGTCACCCGCCCAGTCGCGCCCGGCGACCATCATGGCGCTGCCTGACGCGTCTCCCTCGTTCACGCTGGGCCGCGGCTTGAACGTCATCTGCCCCTGCTCGCGCGCCTCTCGCGCCTCGCGCCGGGCCTCGCGCCGGGCACGCCGGCTCTCACGGCTGTTGCGGCGGGATTTTCGCGCCTGCTGCGTGGGAGCGGCACCCTCCGTGGCAGCCGCGACGAAGCGGGGATCGGTCTGCGGCAGGGTCGTGGCGAGCGCATCGACCTGCCGCCCGATCCGCACCGAGCCGCCCGCGGCCGGATCGTCGGCCTGGAGATCGGCCGGGCACGCGTCATCGCCGCGACGGCTCTCCTTCCGTGGCGGCTCGCCGCGATAGATCACCTGCAGGGGCCCTGGGGGTCCGGAATCCTTGAGACGGAGAATCTGGACGTCATGCACGAAGCGGCAGGACGGCGGCAGGGCGTAGACCCCCTCGGCTTCGTCGTCCGAGCGGCAGATTTCCAAGCTGCCACCTCCGGTGGGGTAGCACGAGGCGCTGCCCTTCGACGCCGCCCCCGCGGGTCCGGCCAGGGCGGAGATGAGGAGGAACGCTGCGCCCGACCAGACGGGCGCGGACAGATTGGGCAAGGGCAAACGCTCGAAGACGCTTGTGGCGACGCTCGCGACGACGCGGGACGGGATGGGGGAGCGAGGGGGCAAGCTGGACCGGAGCACGGCGGGGAAACTAGGGCGTCCCTTCCCCGAAGGAAGGCACGCGATCGGGGCCGAAATTCACCAGGGCGGGAAAGGGTTGCACAGCGGATCGTCGAAGCGGAGGCGTTCAAGCGGCCCGGCGCCGGGCGAGCCCCCCGTCGAGGGCGACAATGCCCCATCCCACGATGAGGAAAGCCGCTGTGATCGCCGCCGTATAGGCGAGGACCGCCATCCCGCCGATGGTGCCGATATCCAGGAACGGATACGGATAATGCCCTTCCCGCACACCGCGCATCAAGGCGCAGGCGAGGTAGGCCAATGGATAGCAGGCCCAGAGCAGCGGATCGCGCCGAACCAGATATCCTTTCGGAACGAAAGCGAGCCAGAAGAGGGGCACCAGAACCGGCACAACCTTATGCAGTAGAATATCGGCCACGAGGTCGCCGTCCTGCTGGATGCGCAGGCCCTGGAGCAGCAATCGCTGAACCAGCCCGACGAGAAGCGTCGCCAGCGCCGTCCCGGCGACCAACCAGGAGCCGCGGCGGCGATCAGCGAAGAGGCCCCCACCCAGAGCCAGCCAAGCAAAAAGGCCCGTCACGACCAAGCCGGTGAGGTTGGTGAAATAGGCGAGCATGATCCAGATCGCGCCAGGCACCGAGCCGGTCCGACCCTGGACGGCCCAGAACCCCGCCATGACCCCGAGTGCGGCGCAGAGCGTGATCAGGGCAGCGGCGAAACGGGCTTGCGGCGATGGCATGTCCGGCGGCGTCATTCTGGGGCGAGGGGCTTATGCCTCCGCCTCGCGACCCGCCGATGACGTTCAGGGCCGACCCCGGTGCGATGCAAGACGGCTCAGCTTGCGCCGGCCATGCGGGAAGCGTCCCTCACGCCGGGGCGAACCCCGGCGTCGATCTCATTCCGCGGCGATGCCGGTCCCGACCGGGCAGGAGACGCCGGTGCCGCCCAAGCCGCAATACCCGCCGGGATTCTTGGCGAGGTATTGCTGGTGATAGGCTTCCGCGAAATAGAACACGTCCAGCGGCTCGATCTCGGTGGTGATCGGTCCATAACCGCGAGCCCGCAGCGCGGGGGCATAGGCATCGCGCACGGCCCGCGCGGTCTCGGCCTGCGCCTCATCGGCCGTGTAGATACCGGAACGGTACTGCGTGCCGACATCGTTGCCCTGCCGGTACCCTTGCGTCGGGTCGTGGCTCTCGAAAAATACCTTGAGCACCTCGGTCAGCGGCAACACAGCCGGATCGTAGGCAACCAGCACGACCTCGTTGTGGCCGGTGCGCCCGGTGCACACCTCTTCGTAGGTCGCGTTCGGGGTGAAGCCGCCGGCATAGCCGACCGCGGTGACATGGATGCCGCGGGGCAATTGCCAGAACTTGCGCTCGGCCCCCCAGAAGCAGCCGAGACCGAGCACGATCGTCTCGATGTCGTCCGGGTACGGACCTTTCAAGGCGTTGCCGTTGACGAAATGACGCTCGGCGGTCGGCAGGGGCTCGGGCCGGCCCGGAAGGGCTTCGGAGGGCGCGGGCATCTCGGGCCGCTTGCGAAAAAGTAACATGGCTGTTCCCTCGATCGCGTGCGCCGATCCATGTCGTGGATCGGTTTCGCACTATATGGTCGTCGGCAAGCGATTTGACGACACTCCGCGCCCGTGATGCGGGGCGGCAGAACGGAGGCGTTCAGGAGCGGATGGAATCCGAAGACGGGTGGCAGCTCACGGAGCGGGTGCGGGCGAGCACGCAATCCGGCAGAGGGGATCCGTTCGCCGCGGCCGTGCGGGCGACCCGCATGCCGATGATCATCACCGACCCGCGCCGTCTCGACAATCCCATCGTCTTCGCCAACGACGCGTTCCTGGCCCTGACGGGGTACACGCGGCTGGAGGTCACGGGCCGCAACTGCCGCTTCCTCCAGGGACCGGACACCGATCTCACCGAGGTCGCTCGGGTGCGCGATGCGATCGCGGCCGAGCGGGACATTCACGCCGAATTGCTGAACTACCGCAAGGACGGTTCGACCTTTCACAACGCTCTGTACGTCAGCCCCGTCCATGACGAGGACGGGACGCTGCTGTTCTTCTTCGCCTCGCAGCTCGACGTGAGCGACCGTTATGCCCTGCGTGACGAGCGCGACCGGGTCCAGGCGGCGTCGGATGCGAACGCCCTGCTCCTGCGCGAAGTCGGACACCGGGCGCGCAACGACCTGCAGATGATCAGCGCGATGCTGGTTCTCCAGAGCGGAGACAGCGCCGACCCGGCCGTGCGGGACGCCCTCGCCGTGGCGATCGGCCGGATCGATGCCCTGGCGGCGCTCTACCGAATGCCGCCCGGCGGCGATGGCGGGCACGATCTCGCCGAGCTTGCCCGGGAGGTCGCCGAAACCCTGGTCGACGCTTCGGGCCGGGACGACGTGACCCTCGACCTCGACCTCGCGCCGGTTACGATCCGGGCGGACGCGGCCGGGCCCCTTGCCCTGGTCCTCAGCGAAGCCGTCTCGCACGCCCTTCGCCGCGCCGTCCCGCATCGGCCGGTCCGCCTCGCCGTGCGTCTGGCTGGATCCGACTCGGGTGTGGTGTTGCGGGTCGAGGATGAGCGTTCCTCCGCTTGGCCCGAGGCCAACGGCGACGGCATGGCATTGCTGGATATGCTCGTGCGCCAACTCGACGGACAGCGCGATCTCGATCGGGACCCGTCCGGTGGCCTTCGGATGACGTTTCACTTTCCCGCGAAACGGATCGGCGCGTAGCCGCTTTCAGGCCGTCGGCGAGGGCATAGGCCGCGCCGCGGCCACCCCTTCCGTACGGCCGCGATACGAGAGAGCCTCGGCCAGATGCAGCCGGCGCACCCTCTCCTCGCCATCGAGATCGGCCAAAGTTCGGGCCACGCGCAGGGTTCGGTGAAAGCCGCGCGCGGAGAGGCGCATCGTCTCGGCCGCGTGCCGGATCAGGGCGGTGCCCTCGGCATCGGGCGCGGCCGCCTCCTCGATCAGGGAGGCCGGACAGGTCGCATTGGTGGTGGAAGCCGGCAAGGCCTTGCGGGCAAACCGGGCGCTCTGCCGATCCCGCGCCGCCGCGACCCGGGCGGCGGCCTCCGCCGAGCCTTCCGCCGGCGGCGGCAGGATGAGGTCGAAAGCGGTGACCGCGGCGACTTCGATGCGCAGATCGATCCGGTCCAGGAGCGGTCCGGAGATGCGAGCGCCGTATTGCGCGGCGCAACGCTCGTTCGGCCCCTTACGGCAGGTATAGCCCGGTTCGAGCGCCATGCCGCAGCGACAGGGATTCATCGCGGCGACGAGTTGGAACCGGGCCGGATAGGTGACCCGATGGTTGGCCCGGGCGATCATCACCTCGCCTGTCTCCATCGGCTGGCGCAGGGAATCGAGCACCTGGGGCGTGAACTCGGGCAATTCGTCGAGGAACAGTACGCCCCCATGGGCCAGCGAGACCTCGCCGGGGCGGGCATTGAGGCCTCCTCCGACGAGGGCCGCCATCGAGGCGGAGTGATGCGGCTGGCGGAACGGGCGGCGGTTCGACAGCGCCCCGTCCTTGAGTTGTCCGGCCACCGACTGGATCATCGAGACTTCGAGCAGCTCACGGGGGTCCAGCGGCGGCAGGATCGAGGGAAGCCGCGCGGCGAGCATCGATTTCCCGGCTCCCGGAGGACCGTTGAACAGGAGGTTGTGCCCACCGGCCGCCGCGATCTCCAGGGCGCGCTTGGCGCCTTCCTGCCCCTTGATGTCGCGGAGATCCGGCATCGTGCCCGCCGGCGCGGCGATGGCGGGATGCGGCCGCGCCATCACTTGGCTGCCCTTGAAGTGGTTGGCGAGTTGGATGAGCGAGCGCGGCGCCAGGACGTCCATGTCGCCCGCCGCCCATGCCGCTTCTGGCCCGGTCGCGGCCGGGCAGATCAGGCCGAGCCCCCGTCCATTGGCCGCCATCGCGGCGGGCAGGACGCCGGCGACCGCGGTGATCGATCCATCGAGCGCCAATTCGCCCAGCACGCAGTAACTGCTGAGCGCATCCTCGGGCAGCGCACCGATGGCGCCCATGACGGCGAGCGCGATCGGCAGATCGTAATGCGACCCCTCCTTCGGCAGGTCGGCCGGCGCGAGATTGACGGTGATGCGCTTGGCCGGCAGTGCCAGACCCGAGGCGATCAGCGCCGCGCGCACCCGCTCGCGCGACTCCGCCACCGCCTTGTCGGGCAGGCCGACGACGGTGAAGGCAACAGCTCCGGGAGCGATCTGAACCTGGACGTCGACGGCCCGCGCCTCGATCCCCTCGAACGCGACCGTGGCAACGCGGGTCACCATGCGATAGAAAAGTCTCCAGTCCCGGACATTGCAGCCTAGGCGGGCATTCGAAGGCTGACAATCAGAAGCTGAGCCCGCGCGTCGCGCGGGAAACGGCGCAATGCGAGAAAGGTGGACGACGGACGTCGGAACCGTGCGGAGGACCGGTCGTTCGATGGGTGAACCCCACCCGCAAATCATGCGTCTCGGAGTGCCTGAATGTCGTTTCGCCCCCTCGCCGCCGCCCTCCTGGGTGCCGCCCTGCTCACCGGACCGGCGCTCGCCGACGAGAAGCTTCCGCCCGAGCAGCAGACCAAGGTCGAAGACATCCTGAAGAAGGAAGGCTTCACCAAGTGGAAGGAGATCGAGCTCGATGACGGCATGATCGAGGTGGACGACGCCATCGATGCCAACGGCAAGCAGTTCGATCTGAAGCTCGATCCGAAGACGTTCGAGATCGTCAAGCGCGAAGCCGAGTGAGACATCGATGCGCCGGACGGAGCGAGCCCGGCGCTACCGGAATTGCGAGAAGAACGCGCCGCTTTCCGAAACGCTTTCGCCATCCGGCGCCAGAGCCCCCCAGCGCGTCAGAAGGCCGGCCTCCGCCGCCCGCGAGAGGGTGAAGAGTGTCTCGCCCGGTTTGTAGACGGCGACACCGTACTTGTTGACCGTGCGACCATCCTCGTAGCGGTGGAAGCTCACCGCCAGGATGGAGCCGTCCGAACGCGCGTGGCAGATGATCCGCTCGTCGGTCTGGAAGCCGCGTGCCGTGAGCACGCAGCCGCCCCGCGCGCCGTCGGGACCGATGACGAGGTCGTAGGTCACATGGGCCGAGGAGCCACCCTCGGTCAGGCCGGCATCGTGCTCGTAGCGGTATCGGCCCTGCCAGCCCCCGCTCGCCCCCTCCGCCGCAGCTAGGGGAGTAAACGTGAAGAGCGACAGCGCCGCGAGGCACACGTGTATCGTCGTCGTCCGCAATGAGACCTCCTCGTTGCGGAGCAACATGGCCGGAGCCTACGGCGCGCGCAACCGGGCTGCGAGCCTCGTCGAGCGGCGCCACCGCAGGGACTTGCCCGGGCGCAGGATCGCCCTGTCGAACCCGCCATCGCCCGGCTTGCATCCGGTCGCGCGGACCGTCATATACGGCCTCGGGAGGTTGGCGAGGGACGTTTCACTCGCCAACCGGGTCAGGTCCGGAAGGAAGCAGCCCTAACGAGACCGAGCGGGTCTTTGTCCAGCCTCCCACCCTCGCCGCCCGTGCCCCGCGCGGGCTCGGCGGCCGGCAATCCAAAAAATTCGACGGCGGCATGGACGAGACGCACGGCACGCTCCCCGACGAGCCGGGCCTGCCCGGCATGCCCGCCCCCGCGACACCCTACCGGGTGCTGGCGCGCAAATACCGCCCCCAAACCTTCGACGATCTGATCGGCCAGGGGGCCATGGTGCGCACGCTGGCCAATGCCTTCGCGGCCAATCGCATCCCCCAGGCCTGGATGCTGACCGGCGTGCGCGGGGTCGGCAAGACGACGACGGCCCGCATCCTCGCCCGCGGCCTCAACTATGTCCGCGACGGCCATCCCGATACCGGCCCCACGGTGAGCATGCCGGAACTCGGCCGCCATTGCCGGGCGATCATGGAATCCCGGCACATGGACGTGCTGGAGATGGATGCGGCCTCGCATACCGGCATCGACGACGTCCGCGGCATCATCGACGGCATCCGCTACTCGCCGACGGAGGCGCGCTACAAGGTCTACATCGTCGACGAGGTCCACATGCTGTCGGAGAAGGCGTTCAACGCCTTCCTGAAGACGCTGGAGGAGCCGCCCCCCCACGCCAAGTTCGTCTTCGCCACGACTGAGATCCGGAAAGTCCCGGTCACGATCCTGTCGCGCTGCCAGCGCTTCGACCTCCGCCGGGTCGAGGCCGAGACCCTCTCGGCCCATCTGAAGAAGATCTGCGCCGCGGAGGGCGTGAGCGCCGAGGCCGAGGCGCTGGCGGCCGTGACCCGCGCCGCGGAGGGCTCGGTGCGCGATGCGCTCTCCCTCCTCGATCAGGCCATCGCCCACGGCGCCGGCACAGTGACTGCGCAGAGCGTGCGCGACATGCTCGGCTTGGCCGATCGGGCGCGCATCGTCGATCTGTTCGAGGCGGTGATGCGCGGCGACATCCCCGCGGCCTTCGCGGAATTGCGGGCACAGTACGATTCGGGCGCCGATCCGGCGGTGGTGCTCTCCGACCTTGCCGGCTTCACCCATCTCGTGACCCGCCTGAAACTGGTGCCGGACGCCGCCGCCGATCCGACGCTGAGCGAGGCCGAACGTGTCCGCGGCGCGGATTTCGCCGCCCGGCTGCCGGTGCGTGCCCTGTCGCGGGCGTGGCAGATCCTGCTCAAGGCCCTGCCCGAGGTGCAGGTCGCGCCCCGTCCGCTCCCGGCCGCCGAGATGGCCCTCGTGCGTCTGGCCTACGCCGCCGACCTGCCGACCCCGGACGAGGCCCTGAGGCGCCTGCGCAGCGAGGATTCACCGGCGAGCGCCGGCATGCCGGCCTCCGGCTCCTCGATCTCCGGTGGGTCGTCCCCGCGTTCCGCGGCCATCGGTTCGGCAGCCCTGGCCCGCGAGAGCGCCCCGCTCGCCGCTCCGCGGGCCTCGGCCCCGCCCCGACCGGTGCTGGCTTCTGCCAATCCGGCACCGGAGGCCGCCCGCCCCGCCGCGGTTCCCGCCGGACCCCGCCTCGGGCGTTTCGAGGACGTGGTCGCCCTCGCCGAGGCGAAGCGCGACATCGCCCTCAAGGTGGCGATGGAGCGGGATGTCCATCTCGTGCGCTTCGAGGAGGGTCGCATCGAGTTCCGCCTCGCTCAGGGCGGCCGCCCGAGCCTCCCCAACGATCTCGCCCGAGCGCTCGACGAGTGGACCGGGCGGCGTTGGATCGTGGCTCTGTCCAAGGACGAGGGGGCGCCGACGCTCGAGCAGGATTCCCGCGCGGCCGAGCAGACGCGGCACGAGAATGCCGCGGCCCATCCCCTGGTCCGCGAGGTGCTGTCGCGCTTCCCCGGCGCGCAGATCGTCGATGTTCGCGACAAGGCGGCGGATGCCGGTCCAGCGACCGGTGTGACGGTGGCGACCGGTCCCGTCGAGGCCCTGCCCGACGAACCGGACGACGAGGCGTGAGCATCCTTCCGATCGCGCGCTCGAATGTCGGAGAGGGCCTCCGCGGCCTGGGTCCGTCGAACGCCAGACAGTCCGATCGAGGCCGAGGACTCAAGGCGCTTCGACCGTTCGAAGCGTGGAGCCATGTATCTTCGGCCGATTGAGCCGACCCGGCACCCTGGCGGTAGCCCGCGCCGACGCCTAAGTCTGCGAGGAGATCCTTCCAAGAGACATCGGAGCCGACCCGCCATGCGCGATATCATGGGCATCATGAAGCAGGCCCAGGCCATGCAGGAGAAGATGGCCTCGCTTCAGGCCGAACTCGACACGGTCGAGGTGCGGGGCGCCGCCGGCGGCGATGCCGTGAGTGTCCGCATGACCGCGAAGGGACAGATGCTCGGCGTGTCGATCGATCCCAGCCTGATGGTCGCCGACGAGCGCGAGATCCTCGAGGACCTGATCGTGGCAGCCTGCAACGATGCCCGCGCCAAGGCGGAAGCGACCGCCCAGGAGCGCATGGCCGAACTCACCAAGGGCCTGCCGCTGCCGCCCGGAATGAAGCTGCCGTTCTGATTGGTCTCCCACCGAGCCATCCCCCGTACCCGCCGTGGAGCCGAAGCTGAACCGATCGGGGCTTCGCACGCCGCGGGGGAGAACCGCACGGATGACGGCGCGCAGCGCCGTCGTCCGGCGGCACCGGTAAAGCCGTTTCCTCGATGGCATCGGCCTCGCGCCGTGAGGTCGAACCGGCTTTCCCCAGCCCGAGCGCATGGAGAGCAAACCATGTTAAGGCGCTCGTTCGTCGACGGGATCATGGTCACGGGGCCGGGCCGAACTTGCCCCCCAATGGCGGCACGGCAGGTCCCGCCGGCCTGACTCCCGGTCGGCGGGACCGTCCGTTGCATTCTTCGCTCGTGACGATCGCAGCCCTGCCGCCGCGTGACCGAAGCGGCAGGGGGTGTCGTTCGGATCAAGCCGCGATCGGGGCGGCCACCGGCTCCGCGGCCCGCACGTCGGCATCGACGTGGCTCTCGAAACGCTTGAAGTTCTCGCGGAACATCGTGACCAGCTTCGTCGCCGTCTCGGCGAAGGCCGGCTTGTTGGTCCAGGTCTCCACCGGCGAGAGCACCTGCGTCTCGACGCCCGGCACCTCCACCGGCACCGCGAAGCCGAAATACGGATCGCGACGGAACTCGACCTGCGAGAGCGAGCCGTCTAGCGCCGCGGTGAGCAGGCGGCGCGTGACGCGGATCGGCATGCGCCGACCGGTCCCGACACCGCCACCGGTCCAGCCGGTGTTGACGAGCCAGCAATCGACGCCGTGCTCGGCGATCAGGTCGCGCAGCAGGTTGCCGTAGACGCTCGGGTGGCGCGGCATGAACGGCGCCCCGAAGCAGGTCGAGAAGGTCGCCTCCGGCGCGGTCAGCCCGCGCTCGGTGCCGGCGACCTTGGCCGTGTAGCCCGACAGGAAGTGATACATCGCCTCGGCGCCGGTCAGCTTGGCGATCGGCGGCATCACGCCGAAGGCGTCGCAGGTCAGCATCACGATGTTCTTCGGATGCCCGGCCCGGCCGGTGGCGCTCGCATTGGCAATGAAGTCGAGCGGATAGGCGCAGCGGGTGTTCTCGGTCAGCGAGGCATCGTCGAAATCGGGCGCGCGGGTCTGCGGATCGATCACGACATTCTCCATCACCGTGCCGAAGCGCTCGGTGGTGGCGTAGATCTCCGGCTCCGCATTGCGCGAGAGGCGGATGGTCTTGGCGTAGCAGCCGCCCTCGAAGTTGAAGATACCGTCCTTGCCCCAACCGTGCTCGTCGTCGCCGATGAGCTGACGGGAAGAATCGTTCGACAGGGTGGTCTTGCCGGTGCCCGACAGGCCGAAGAATAGGGCCGAATCACCGGACGCGTCGAGCGCGGCATTGGCCGAGCAATGCATCGGCATCACGCCCGCGCCCGGCAGCACGTAGTTGAGATACGTGAAGACCGACTTCTTCATCTCGCCGGCATAGGCGGAGCCGCCGATCAGCACGATTTTCTGCGCGAAATCGATGGCGATCACGGTCTTCGAACGGCAACCGTGCCGGGCCGGATCGGCCTGGAAGCTCGGCAGGTCGATGATGGTCAATTCCGGCACGTAGGACGCCAGCGCGTCGCGCTCGGGCCGGATCAGCAGATTGCGGATGAACAGCGAGTGCCACGCGAACTCGGTGTAGACGCGGGCGCGCACCCGGTGGGCCGGATCGGCGCCCCCGAACAGATCCTGCGCGAACAATTCCTTGCCGCGGGCATGGGCCCGGAAGTCCTCGAGGAGCACGGAGAACTGCTCGCGGGTGATCGAGCCGTTGTTGTCCCACCAGATTTCATTCTCCGTGGCGGCATCGCGCACCACGTACTTGTCCTTGGGCGAACGCCCGGTATGGCTTCCGGTGGTTGCGACCAGCGCTCCACCACGGGCAAGTTGCGCCTCGCCGCGCTTCAGCGCCTCCTCGTAGAGGCGGGGCGTCTCGAGATTCCAGTGGACGGCGGCAAGGTCGCGGAGGCCGATCGCCTCCGGGCCATGGGCCGCGTTGAAGTCGCCGGTCTGTGTCACGGTCTGTCTCCCTAGGCGGCCCTGATCGCGGAAGGCGAGGCCGGAGAGCCTGCGCCGAATTGGCATCGTCCTGGGCCGTCCGTGCGGTCGTTCAGGGCCGTCGCACGCCGGTTCGCCGGCCCGTCCGTTCAAATGGGCCGATGCCCAGCCAAAGCGTCAACTAAACTTTAGGAGGGATCCAATATTTTTTGACGCTCTCGGCAATCAATGACGAGGTCAGTCTGTCGCTTCGCTGAATGGGCAAAAGCGTCCGGCAGGGATTATGTGAGGGCAGCGTTCCTGCGCCCCATCCACGGAATCTGTTGAAGACCCGCATGCCCCAAGCCGTCGCCGGCCCGGAGATCGAGCGCCTGATCCAGCTTCTGGGGCGCATGCCGGGCCTCGGGCCCCGCTCGGCGCGTCGGGCCGCGCTCCAACTCATCAAGAAGCGCGAGACGCTGCTGGCCCCGCTCGCCGACGCCATGCGTGTCGCCGCCGAGCGGATCGTGGTGTGCAGTTCCTGCGGCAATGTCGACACCCGCGACCCCTGCACGATCTGCGCCGACCACAGCCGCGACCCGACCACCCTGGTGGTGGTGGAGGACGTGTCCGACCTCTGGGCGCTGGAGCGGTCCGGCGCGGTGAAGGCGCGGTACCACGTGCTCGGCGGCGTGCTCTCGGCGCTCGACGGCGTTCGCCCGGAGCACCTCACCATCGCCCGCCTCGTCGAAAGGGCCAGCGAACCGGGCGTGAAGGAGATCATTCTCGCGCTCAACGCGACCGTCGACGGCCAGACGACGGCCCATTACGTCACCGAATCCTTGAAGCCCCTCGGGCTCACGATCACCCGGCTCGCCCATGGCGTGCCGGTCGGTGGGGAGCTGGACTATCTCGACGAAGGCACCCTCACGGCGGCGATCCGCAGCCGGACGGTGTTTTAGGGGATGGCTGCCTCGAAATATGGGATCGATCAACGACATTCGAGGATGAGATAGGGATAACTCTTCCTTAGGACGATCGTGTCAATTATAATTATAGCGACAAAACCTAGAATAATATTAAATTTTCTGTTCTGGGAGACCAACTTTGGAAGACGCATCCGATTCAGCTGATATTGTATTGCACAACTCGCAAATGTTTCACGAGAAGCTCGCCACGCCGTTCGTGACGCGGGCCTTCATCGTCGCCGTCGTTGCAGTGATCCTCACATGGGCGGCCCGTCTGAGCGGTCTCCTTCCGCGCCTGGATCTTACAGATTTCAACGTTCTCCACATTGCGGGTCAAATGGTGTGGAGGGGCGACATTGCGGACGCTTACCATCTCCCGAATCTTTTGCGGGTCATGCGGGAATTGACCGGACAGGAAGCGCTTCTCCCGTGGGCCTACCCGCCCCCCTTCAACCTCGTCATGGCCCTGTTTGCGCCGCTGCCGATCGGCTTGGCCTTTCTGCTGTTCATCGGCGCAACGCTGATCGCATTTTTGCTGGTGCTGCGACGAATTTCCGGTCTGCTTTTCCCGGCAGTCATACTCGCCCTGTTCCCAAGCCTGATGCTCACCATCGCCTGCGGTCAGAACGGCTTTCTGACGGGCACGCTGATCGGGCTCACCTGCCTCGGATTGTTGAAGCAGCGAGGCAGCGCGGGGCTGCCGTTGGGCCTGATGGTAATCAAGCCGCATCTGGCCGTGGGTCTCGCGGCCGGTGCACTGGTGATGCGGCGTTGGACCTGCTTGGCCGCGGCAGTTGGGACCACCCTGCTCGCCTCAGGTATCGCGACCCTCGTACTTGGTCCGACAATCTGGAGCGCCTTCTTGAGGGGGGCGAACGAGGCCTCGGCCAATTTGGCGGCCGGCCATTATCCGCTCCACCGGATGATCTCCGTCTACGCTTGGCTGCGCAGCAGCGGCGTACCGGCGACGTTGGCCCTTCTGGCGCAGAGCGCGGTCGCCGTCACAGCCCTGGGATTCGTCCTGTTCGCGGTTCGGAAGCGCCTGCCCCAACGGCAGATCATCGGCATTGCCGTCATGGCGGGACTCCTGATGAGCCCCTATGCCTACGATTACGATCTGCCCATCTACGGGATTGGCCTCGCTCTGCTCTTGCCCGATCTACTCCAACGGGCGCGTCGCCACGAACAGGCGCTCCTGTTCGGTTTGGGCTGGGGCAGCAGCGCCTACGGCTTCATCATCCAAACGCTCAACGGTGGTGTGGCCGGATGGCACCCGCCATCCCCGATCAGTCTGTCCCTGGCAGGCCCGATGCTGATCGCCCTGCTGGCTCTGATCTGGATCATTCTCCGGCGGGAACCCGCGAGAGCCATCGCAGGCGCCCCCTCCCCCCAAACACGCGCATCGGCGCCCGTTCAAGCCGCCTGAGGAAGATTCGGCCCAAAGCGTCCCGGTGGATTGGCAGCACCGACACCGGGACGTTGCTTCGGGATCGCATTTGACCGTCTTTGCCGCTCTGCCTATTTCCGGGTCCAGAAGCGCCTGACAGCGGGCGCGTTTGCCCTCGCGCCGATCCCAGCCCGGAAGCCATGACCGTCCGTCCCCTCGTCATCCTGCCCGACGCGCAGCTTCGCCTGGTTTCCGAGCCGGTCACCGAAATCACGAATGAGATCCGCACGCTCGCGGCGGACATGGTCGAGACCATGTACGATGCGCCCGGCGTCGGGCTCGCGGCGGTGCAGATCGGCGTGCTCAAGCGGGTCGTCACAATCGACGCGTCGAAGGACGAGACGGCCCGGAACCCGACTGTCTATCTCAATCCCGAGATCGTCTGGTCGTCCGAGGAGAAGCGCGTCTACGACGAGGGCTGCCTGTCGATTCCGGACTATTACGGCGAGGTCGAGCGGCCCGATCGGGTGCGGGTGCGCTACATGAATCTCGATGGGCAGATTGTGGAGCAGGAAGCCGACGGCCTGCTCGCCACCTGCCTCCAGCACGAGATCGACCACCTCAACGGCGTCCTGTTCATCGATCATCTGTCGAAGCTCAAGCGCGACCGGGTGCTGAAGAAGTTCACCAAGGCCGCCAAGCGCGACGCCGCCTAAGGCCTCACACGATGCGCGTCGTCTTCATGGGTACGCCGGATTTCGCCGTGCCCACCCTCGCGCGCCTCCATGCCGACGGGCACGTGATCGCGGCGGTCTATACCCGCGCGCCGGCCAAGGCCGGGCGCGGCATGGCCCTGCGTCCATCGCCCGTCCATGCTCGCGCGGAAGCCCTGGGACTCCCCGTGCTGACGCCCGGCACCCTGAAGACCGAGGAGGCGGTCGCGACCTTCGCCGGGCACGAGGCCGATGTGGCGGTCGTCGTCGCCTACGGCATGCTTCTTCCGCAACGAATCCTCGACCTGCCGCGCCACGGCTGCCTCAACCTGCACGGCTCGCTGCTGCCGCGCTGGCGCGGCGCGGCGCCGATCCAGCGGGCGGTGATGGCGGGCGATGCCGAGAGCGGGGTCGGGGTGATGCGCATGGAGGCCGGACTCGATACCGGCCCGGTGGCGATGGAGGTGCGCGTGGCGATCACCGAAGGCATGACCGCCGGGGAACTGCACGATGCGCTGATGCCGGCGGGGGCCGATTTGATGGGGCGGGCACTGGCTCGGCTCGAGGCGGAGGGTCTCACCTTCACACCGCAGGCCGCCGAGGGCGTGGTCTACGCCCACAAGATCACCAACGAAGAGGCGCGCATCGACTGGTCGCGGCCGGCCATGGACGTGGCGCGCCACATCAACGGACTCTCGCCATTCCCGGGCGCCTATGTCGAGGTGGATCTAGGAAGGGGCGTCGAACGGGTGAAGGTGCTGCGAGCGCTGCAGACCGACGGTTCGGGTGAGCCGGGCACGCTCCTTGATTCAGCCTGTACCATTGCCTGCGGGATCGGTGCAGTGCGCCTCCTCGAACTGCGCCGGGCCGGCAAGGGTGGAGCGGCGAGCGGCGAGGAATTCCTGCGCGGGGCGCGGCTTCCTCTCGGAGCGACGCTCGCGTGAAGCGCGAGCGCATTGTTGTGACGCCCCGTGGCTCGGCGGATCGTCTCCCGCGCCGAGTTGACGGACGCGACGCGGAAACGGCCTGACATGCCCCGCTACAAACTCGTCATCGAGTATGACGGCGCACCGTTCTGCGGCTGGCAGCGGCAGGCCGAAGACGCGACCGTGCAGGCGGCCCTGGAAGACGCCGTGACGCACTTCTCCGGCGAAACCGTCCGCCTCACCTGCGCCGGACGCACGGATGCGGGCGTGCATGCGATCCATCAGGTCGCTCATCTCGATCTGGTGAAGGCGTGGCGCACGGATACGGTGCGCGATGCCCTGAACGCCCATCTGCGTCCGCAGCCGGTTTCGGTGATTACGGCCGAGATCGTCGGACCGGACTTCGATGCCCGCCACTCGGCGATCCGGCGGCATTATCGCTACCGCATTCTCAATCGACGCAGCCCCGCGGCGCTCACCCGGGGCCATGTCTGGCACGTGCCTTGGCCCCTCGACGCCGACCTGATGCAGGAAGCCGCCCAGCGTCTGCTCGGCCGCCACGACTTCTCCGCCTTCCGCGCCGCCGAATGTCAGGCCAACAGCCCGGTGCGCACCCTGGAACAGCTCGACGTGACGCGCACGCGGATGGGCCTGTTCGAGGAGATAGTGATCGCGACCTCGGCCCGCTCGTTCCTGCATCATCAGGTTCGCGCCATGACCGGCACCTTGATGCTGGCCGGGTGCAAGCGCCTCTCCGCCGACGACGTGGCGGAGATTCTGGCGACGAAAGCCAAGCATCGCTGCGGCCCGCTGGCGCCGGCCGGCGGTCTGACCTTCGTCGGCGTCGATTACGCGGAAAAGTAAGCTTCGAGCACGCGCCCGTAGATCGCGGTGAGCCGTTCGAGGTCCTCGACCGCCACCCGCTCATCGACCGCGTGCATGGTCTGCCCCACGAGGCCGAACTCGATCACCGGGCAGGCATCCTTGATGAAGCGGGCATCCGAGGTGCCGCCGGTGGTCGACAAGGCCGGGCGCCGGCCGGTCTCGGCCTCGACCGCATCGGCCACCAGATCGACGAAGGCGTCGGGCCGGGTCAGGAAGGCGGGTGAGTTCGAGGGCTGGAGATCGAGGCTGAAGCGGACCGCGTTGCCCGCCGCCTCGTCCAGGCGACGGCGGATCTCGGTCCCGAGCGTCTCGGCGGTCCAGTCATCGTTGAAGCGCACGTTGAACACGGCGAGCGCCGTCGCCGGGATCACGTTGGTCGCGGGGTTTCCGACATCGATCGTCGTGAATTCCAGGTTCGACGCGTCGAAATGAGCGGTGCCCCCGTCGAGCGGGGCGGCGAGCAGAGCGGTGGCGAGTCGTAAGAGACCCGGTATCGGGTTCTCGGCCCGGTGCGGATAGGCGACATGACCCTGGCGCCCATGGACGGTGATGCGCCCGGTGAGCGAGCCGCGCCGGCCGATCTTGATCATGTCGCCCAAGCGCTCGGGATTGGTCGGCTCGCCCAACAGGCAATGATCGAAGCGCTCGCCGCGTGCGCGCGCCCAATCCAGCAGCTTGACGGTACCGTTGACCGCCGGTCCTTCCTCGTCACCGGTGATCAGGAAGGCGATGGAGCCGCCGAACGCGGGTCCCCGCGCCTCCAGGAAGCGGAGGGTCGCCGCCAGCAGGCAGGCGATGCCGCCCTTCATGTCGACGGCGCCGCGCCCGTAGAGGATGCCATCGGCGACCTCACCGGAGAACGGGCTGTGCGTCCAGGCGGTCACCTCGCCCGGCGGCACCACGTCGGTATGGCCGGCGAACAGCAGGACGGGACCGTCGGTGCCGATCCGGGCATAGAGATTCTCGATGTCCGGCATGCCGGGCTCGGAGAAAACCGGGCGCTCGACCGTGAAGCCTGCCTCGGCAAGCACGCAATCGAGGAAGGACAGCGCACCGCCCTCCTCCGGGGTGACAGAGGGGCAGCGGATCAGGGATTGGGCGAGGGAGAGGGGAGAGGCTTCGGACAAGGCGACACCGTGAACGCGGGGACGGACGAACGCGTCCACCCACCCATCCCCCCTCATCCTGAGGGGCGAAGCGAAGCAGAGCCTCAGGATAAGGGGCTTGGGGAGGAGGGCGACCGTCGCATCGTCCGCCAGCGCTAGCACGCCGCCGCGCCTCGCGAAAACCGCCGCTTCCGCTCCGCCCCTCGCCGGCTTACATGGCCGGCATGGCACTCTCGTCGGACGAAATCGAACGCTATGCCCGCCATATCGTCCTGCGGGAGGTCGGCGGGCCCGGTCAGGCCCGGCTGAAGGCGGCCCGCGTCCTGGTGATCGGCGCGGGCGGGCTCGGTGCCCCGTTGATCCAGTATCTCGCCGCCGCCGGCATCGGCACGATCGGCATCGTCGACGACGACGCGGTCTCGCTGTCCAATCTGCAGCGTCAGGTCATCCATGGCACGCCCGACGTGGGACGGCTCAAGGTGGAGAGCGCGGCGGAGGCGGTCGCCCGGCTGAACCCCCATGTCCGCGTGGTCGCCCATCCGGTCCGGATCACGCCCGAGAACGCCGTAGCGCTGATGACGGACTACGACCTCGTCGCCGAAGGCTCCGACAATTTCGCCACCCGCTACGCCGTCTCGGACGCCTGCTTCCACGCCGGGAAACCTCTCGTGACGGCGGCGCTCGGGGCGTTCGACGGCTCGCTCACCACGATCCGCGCCCATGAGACGAGCCCGGAGGGCGAGCCGAACCCGACCTATCGCTGCCTGTTCCCGAATCCACCGCCGCCCGGCACGGTCGCCCCCTGCGCCGAAGCCGGGGTTCTCGGCGCCTTGGCCGGTGTGATGGGCTCGCTGATGGCGATGGAGGTGATCCGGGCGGCGGCGGGCTTCGGCGAGCCCCTCGTCGGGCGTCTGCTGATGGTCGATGCCCGCTCGATGCGGTTCGAGACGCTGGGCTATGCCTGGGATCCGGACAACCCGCTCAACGGCGTCAGGACAGGCCCGGCAGCCGTGAGGGACCCGGACGCGTCTCCCCCTTCGCCTCAAGGGCGCTGAGGCAGCATTTCTTGTACTTCTTGCCCGAGCCGCAGGGACAGGGATCGTTGCGGCCGACATCCTTGTAGGGGTTCTTGACCGGCTGGCCGTAGGTTTCCGAGGTCCAGTCGAGGGCCTCGACCGGATCGTCGAGATAGCCGTATTGGCGCGTGTCGAAGAGGCTCAGATCCGGCGGCTCGGCGGAGGCCTGCCGCAGCGCCTTCCGGAACCACGCGAGATCGCTGAACTCGTCCGTGATGCGGCCGTCGCGGCGCGCTGCCTCGACCCGTGGCGCGAGGTCGGTCAGCCCGAGATAGGCGATCGCCTCTTCCCAAGCGCTCCAGACCGGTCCCCCCTCGATATCGGCCCGCGCCTCGTCGAAGCGCATCAAGAGGGTGCGGGCTTCCTCCAGAGGAATCCGTCCCTGACGCGTCAGGAAGCTCAGCGCGGTCAGGACCGAACCGCGCACGAACGCGTCGCCGCTGCTGTCGAGACTCAATGGGACAAGGGCAGTGAGATCCCCGTCGTAAGTCGAGGCGATCACCTTCGGCAGGGTCGCGGTGATGGCGTCTCCGAGCAGCCCCTCGACCGCCTCGCCGTCCTGCCGCAGCAGCCGCATCAGCGGCGGGAAGACCCGGGTGTCGCGGGAAGCGGCCAGGGCGTGGAGCCCCCAGAACAGGAGGTTGGCCTCCTCGTCCTCGATCGCGTCGGCATCGTCCCCCGCCCGGGCCAGAAGCGCGAGCACCGGCTCGGCGATCGCCTCGGGATCGGCGATCGCCCGCCTCAGGGCCTCGGTCGGGAGGTGATCTTCCTCGGTGAGGACCGCGATGAGATCCGCATCCATGGCCGCCCCTCCCGATCAGGCGCGCAACGTCGCGCCGGTCTTCTTGGCCACCTCGGCGACGATCTTGGCGCTGACCGCCTCGATCTCCGCATCGGTCAGGGTCCGTTCCGAAGGCTGAAGACGGACCGCGACGGCGACCGACTTCGATCCATCCGGAATGCCGACGCCCTCGTACAGGTCGAACACGTCGATGCCGGCGATCAATTTGCGATCGGCGCCCTGGGCGGCCTTCAGGATATCCGCAGCCGTCACCTCGCGCGCCACCACGAAGGCGAAGTCGCGGGAGATCGCCTGCAGGCCGGAGAGCGCCAGGGCGGGTTTGGCCTTCGTCGGACGATGGCGCGGCAGCGGCAGGGCGTCGAGGACGATCTCGAAGCCGACCTGCGCGCCCTTGAGGTCCATCGCCTTGAGAAGCCGCGGGTGCAGTTCACCGAAATGGCCGACGACGGTCTTGGGCCCGAACTGCAATGTACCGGAGCGGCCGGGATGCAGCCACGCGGGTCCGCCGGCCACGACCTGGAGGCCGCCGGTCGGCACGCCCAGCGCGCCGAGGAGGGCGAGGGCATCGGCCTTGGCCTCGAACACGTCGACCGGCGCGGCGGCGCCGGACCAGTGACGTCCGGCCCCGCCGTGACGGGCGGTGCCGCGGCGGATGCCGGCGGCGCGCACGCTCTGCCCCTCCGGCTCGTCGCTGGCGAAGCATTGCCCGACCTCGAACAGGGCCACGTCCGGGAAGCCCCGGTCGGCATTGCGCTGCGCGGCGCGCAGCAGACCCGGAACGAGGCTCGGGCGCATGTCGGACAGGTCGGCCGCGATCGGGTTGGCCAGGGCCAGATCGGCCCCGCCGCCGCCGAACAGCCGCGCATCCTCGGCGGCAATGAAGGAGTAGGTCACCGCCTCCATCAAGCCCCGGCCGGCCAGTGCCCGGCGGGCGAGGCGCGTGCGCCGCTGCAGCACCGTCAGCATCGGCTCGTTCGCCACCGTCTCGACGCGGGCGAGCGGCTTCGGCTCGATCCGGTCGAGCCCGGCGATCCGGACGATCTCCTCGACGAGATCGGCCTTGCCCTCGACATCGGCCCGCCAGGACGGCGGCAGCACCTTCACGCGGTCACCGGAGCCGGCGATGTGGAAGCCGAGCGCTTCGAGCGTGACCTTCATCTCCGCCCGCGACAGCTCGATGCCGGCGAGGCGCCGCACCTCGGTCCAGGGGAAATCGATGACGTGGGAGAGCTCGGGCACATCGCCCACGACATTCGCCTGGCTCGGCGTCCCGCCGCAGAGGTCGAGGACGAGGCGGGTGGCGAGATCGAGCCCCGGAAGGGTGAAGGCCGGATCGACGCCGCGTTCGAAGCGGTAGCGGGCATCGGTGACGATGCCGAGGCGCCGGCCCGTGCGGGCGATGGCGCGCGGGTCCCAGAGGGCCGATTCGATGAGCACGTCGGTGGTGTTCTCGTCGCAGCCCGAGGCCTGACCGCCCATGATGCCGCCGATCGACTCGACCCCGTTCGCGTCCGCGATGACGATCACGTCGCCGTCGAGGCGGTACGTCTTGCCGTCCAGAGCCACGAGGCTCTCGCCCTCCTCGGCCCGGCGCACCACGAGGCCGCCCGCGACCTTGTTGGCGTCGAACACGTGCAGGGGCCGGCCGCGATCGAAGGTGAGGTAATTGGTGATGTCGACGAGCGCGTTGATCGGGCGCAGGCCGATGGCACGCAACCGCTTCTGCATCCATTCGGGCGAGGGACCGTTCTTGACCCCGCGCACGAGGCGCAAGCCGAACAGCGGGCACAAACCCTTGTCATGGGCGTCGAAGGCGAGCGAAACCTGGGTCGGGCATGGGCCCTCCCCGCGCACCGGCGGCAGCGGCTCGCGTTTCAGGGTGCCGATGCCGGTGGCGGCGAGATCGCGGGCGATGCCGTGGATCGAGGCGCAATCGGCGCGGTTCGGCGTGAGGTTGATCTCGATGACCGGGTCGTCGAGCCCGGCCCAGACGGCGTAGGGCGTACCCACCGGCGCGTCCACCGGCAGATCCAGGATGCCGTCGTGATCCTCGCTGAGGCCGAGCTCCGCCCCTGAGCAGAGCATGCCGCGGCTCTCGACGCCGCGGATCGTGCCGACCGAGAGCGTGATGTCCTTGCCGGGAACGTAGGTGCCGGGAGGCGCGAAGACCGAGAGCATGCCGGTGCGCGCGTTCGGCGCCCCGCACACCACCTGCAGCGGCTGCCCGTCGCCCGCATCGACCTGGCAGACGCGCAGGCGATCGGCGTTGGGGTGCTGCTCGGCGGAGATCACCCGCGCGATCACGTAGGGCCTGAGGGCGGCGGCCTTGTCCTCGATCCCCTCGACCTCCAGCCCGATCCGCGTGAGCGTCTCGCTGATCGCGTCGAGCGAAGCCTCGGTGTCGAGGTGGTCCTTGAGCCAGGAGAGGGTGAATTTCATCTCAGAACATCCTCGCGGCCGCCGGGGCGAACCGAGCCGGAATCCACAATCGTTGCGACAGGGTCAGGCCGTCAGCCCGCCGACCAGGCTCGGCACGTCGATCGGCCGGAAGCCGTAATGGTCGAGCCAGCGCACATCCGCCTCGAAGAACGGGCGCAGGTCCGGCATGCCGTATTTGAGCATGGCGAGGCGGTCGATGCCCATGCCGAAGGCGAAACCCTGGACCTGATCCGGGTCGAGGCCGCCGTTCCGCAGCACGTTGGGATGCACCATCCCGCAGCCCAGCACTTCCAGCCAGTCGGTGCCCTCGCCGAAGCGCAGCTCACCGCCCTTGCGCGAGCACTGGATGTCGACCTCCGCCGACGGCTCGGTGAAGGGGAAGAACGAGGGCCGGAAGCGCATCGTCACGCTGTCGACCTCGAAGAAGGCACGGCAGAACGATTCCAGCACCCATTTCAGGTTGGCGATGTTGGCCGAGCGGTCGATGACCAGCCCTTCGACCTGATGGAACATCGGCGTGTGGGTCTGATCGGAATCGTGCCGATAGGTCCGGCCGGGCATGATCACGCGGATCGGCGGCTGCTTGGCCCGCATGGTCCGCACCTGCACCGGCGAGGTGTGGGTGCGCAGAAGCTTGCGCCGTCCCAGATGATCGGGCGCCAGGAAGAACGTGTCGTGCATCTCGCGGGCCGGATGGCCCTCGGGGAAGTTGAGCGCGGTGAAGTTCAACTCGTCGGTCTCGATATCGGGACCTTCCGCCACGGAGAAACCGAGATCGGCGAAGATCGCGGTGATCTCCTCGATCACTTGGCTGATCGGGTGGATGCGACCGCGGATCTCCGGCGCCTCGCGCAGGGGCAGCGTCACGTCGATGCGCTCGGCGGCCAGCCGCGCGTCGAGGGCGGCCTCGACCAGAGCCTCGCGCTTGGCCAGGATCGCGCCCTGCACCCGGTCGCGCAGACCGTTGATGAGGGGACCGCGCTCCTTGCGCTCCTCCGGCGTCATCGCGCCCAGCGTCTTCAGAAGCTCGGACACGCTGCCCTTCTTCCCGAGGGCGGCGACGCGCAGGGTTTCGAGGGCGGCCTCGTCACCGGCCTGCTCGACCTGGCCGAGGAGGTCGCGTTCGAGAGCGTCGAGATCCATGGTCTGTCCTTAGCCGGTCGTCGCGGGCTGCCTTTTGCGCGCGTCGTTTGCCGTCCTGCAAGCGCGCAAACGTTCGCATCCGTGCAAATCGCGAGGAGGCCCCGGGCGGGCAGAACGGGCCGGGCCCGTCCGGAAACGAAAAGGCGCGGCGCTCGATGAAGCGCCGCGCCTTGATGAAGGGTCGCGCTCCGCCCGGGGGCGGTACGCGGATCAGGCGGCCTTGGGCAGGGCCGACTTCGCCTTCTCGACGACGGCGGCGAAGCTCGCCGGCTCGTGGATGGCGAGTTCGGAGAGGGCCTTGCGGTCCACCTCGATGCCCGACTTCGCCAGCCCGTCGATGAAGCGGGAATAGGTCAGGCCATGCTCGCGGACCGCCGCGTTGAGACGCTGGATCCAGAGGGCGCGGAAGGTGCGCTTCTTGTTCTTCCGGTCGCGGTAGGCGTACTGCAGACCCTTCTCCACCGCCTGCTTGGCGATGCGGATCGTGTTCTTGCGCCGGCCGTAATAGCCCTTGGCGGCCTTCAGAACTTTCTTGTGCTTCGCGTGACTGGTCACGCCGCGCTTGACGCGGGCCATGGGAGATCTCCTCGGATTTTAGAAAAGCAGGTTCGCTTGGGACGAAGTATCAGCGCTGGTTCGGCAGAAAATACTTCTTCACGTTGGCGGCATCGCCCTCGAACAGGGTCGTGGTGCCGCGCAGGTTGCGGATCTGCTTCGTGGTCCGCTTGATCATCCCGTGGCGCTTGCCGGCCTGGGCGTACATCACCTTGCCGGTGCCGGTGATCTTGAAGCGCTTCTTGGCGCCCGACTTGGTCTTCAGCTTGGGCATTTGGCTCTCCTGACGCAACGGCGGGCCGGCCGGAGAGCCGGTGCCTTGCGCTGTGATGCTGCTGGAGCAACGGGAACCGCCACGGCAGCCCTATCGGCCGGGCGGTTCGACGCGGGCGGCTTATGGCAGAAACATCCGCGGGTTTCAATCGACCGAAATCGCATGGCTCGACCACATCCTCGCGCCGTCAAGCCTCCCCACACGCGCACCCACGAAGACTGTGGAAAGCCTGCATTCGGTGGGCTTGCAAAGATTCCCCATCGCGCCAGGGGCGGTGCGGAACCATAAACCTTGGCCGTCGGTTTCGTTCATGTCCCGCTCAGACCGCGTCGTTCAATAGTCTCTCCAACATCCTTATTCGGTCACAGGAGACGTCTTCGTGCGCATTGCCCAGGTTGCTCCTCTCGCGGAAGCTGTTCCCCCGAAGTTCTATGGCGGCACCGAGCGCGTCGTTTCGTGGATCACGGAAGAGCTGGTCCGTCAGGGACACGATGTGACACTGTTCGCGAGCGGCGATTCCCAGACTTCGGCCAAGCTTGCAGCCTGTCATCCGGAGGGCCTGCGCCTTCTCGGCTACCGCGATCACACCGCGGGCCACCTCGCGATGCTGCATCACGTCCATCGCCGCGCGCACGAATTCGATGTGATCCACTTCCACATCGACCTTCTGCAGTATCCGATGTTTGAAGATCTTTACCACAAGTGTCTGACGACCATGCATGGTCGCCTGGACGTGCCGGATTTTATGCCGGTCTACAACACGTTCACCGGGATGCCTCTGGTCTCGATCTCGGACAACCAGCGCGAGCCGATGCCGGAGAATTCGAACTGGCTGGCCACGATCCATCACGGCCTGCCCAAGGAGAACTGCCCGTTTTACCCGGAGGCCAAGGGCGGCTACCTCGCCTTCCTCGGCCGCATCTCGCCCGAGAAGCGCCCCGACCGCGCGATCGAGATGGCGATCCGCTCCGGTACGCCGCTGAAGATCGCCGCGAAGGTCGACAAGGCCGATCAGGATTACTGGGACGAGAAGATCGAGCCGATGATCCACCACCCGCTGGTGGAGTATATCGGCGAGATCAACGAGGAGCAGAAGAAGGACTTCCTCGGCAACGCCCTGGCGCTCGCCTTCCCGATCGATTGGCCGGAGCCCTTCGGTCTCGTGATGATCGAGGCGATGTCGGCCGGCACGCCGGTGATCGCCTTCGGCAACGGTTCGGTCCCCGAAGTCATCAAGGACGGCGTGTCGGGCTACATCGTCAACTCGATGGATGAGGCGATCGAGGCGTGCCGCAAGGTACGCGATCTGCCCCGCACCGGCGTCCGTGCCCATTTCGAGGGCCGTTTCACCGCCGAGGTGATGGTCCGCAAGTATGTCTCGGCCTACGAGCAGCTCCTTGCCGGCCAGGGAAACCTCATCAAGATGCCGGCGGCGGGCGCCTTCTCGCCCCAGTACGGCGAACTCAACGGCAAGGCCGGCGCGCCGCTCCACATCGCCGCGATGCCAGCCTAAACCGCCGCACGAAACCCGTCGTAGCCCCCTCGCCGGAGGCGGCGCGGCGCCTAACTGAACGATCCTCACCGCGCCGCCGGTCGTGACACACGACCGGCGGCTTTCGATTCGAAGGTCCGGACCTTGCGAGGGATCGGACCCGGCTCGCACGGATCATCGGCAGGAGGCGCTTCGCATGGCGGCACAGGACGACGCGGCAAAGGCCCGGCACGCCGAGGACGAGACCAGACAGGCGGCGAAGGCAGGGTTCCAGGACGCGGACGAGGCCCTGCCGCAATACCACATCGAGGCCCAGGCCTCGCTCGTCGAGCGCCCCTTGCGCTCGCTGAAATACGGCGAGGCTTTCGCCGTTCTCGACAGCTACGGCGATATCGGCTGGTATCCCGGCGCCGACGGCCTGTATTTCCAGGACACGCGCTATCTCTCCCGCCTCGCCCTGACGGTCGAGGACGAGCGGCCGATGATGCTGTCCTCGGCCATGCAGGACGACAACGGCGCGCTCTCGGTCGATCTCACCACGCCGGACATCCGCTTGGATGCGGGCGATGAGACCGCGATCCCCCGGGAGCTGATCGCGCTGGAGCGGACCAAGTTCCTGTTCAAGGGCACCTGCTACGACCGGATCGGACTGCGCAACTACGACACGCGGCGTCGCAAGCTTCGGATCGGCGTGACCTTCGACGCCGATTTCCGCGATCTGTTCGAGGTGCGCGGTTCCGATCGCGTGAACCGCGGCAAGCGCACGGTCGAGCGGCGCTCGGACACCGAGGTGCAGTTCCGCTACGCGGGGCTCGACGACATCGTGCGCACCACCTCGGTGCATCTGGGGCCGAAGCCGCACCTGCTGGAGCCGGGCAAGGCCGAATTCCTGGTCGAGCTGGCCCCCGGTGCCCATACCTCGCTGTTCATCCGCATCGCCTTCGAGTCGCACCGGGCCTTCACCAAGGCCCCGGGCCCCGAGAAGGCCGGTGAGGCTGCCGCCGCCGCTCTTTCGCGCGCGGCGGGCAGCCTTGCCGACCGGCCGGACCGCTCCCTGAGCGAGGGCCGCATCTTCGCCCGTGCCTATCGCGACAATCGCCGGGATCTGCGCGAGCTCACCGCCGGCATCACCACGATCATCTCCTCGAACGACCAGTTCAATGAGGGGCTCTGCCGGGCCACCGCCGACCTCTACATGCTGGCGACCCGAACCCAGGAGGGCGTCTACCCGTTCGCCGGCATCCCCTGGTACTCGACCGTGTTCGGGCGCGACGGGATCATCACCGCGATGATGGCGCTCTGGATCGACCCCAATTTCGGCAAGGGCGTTCTGCGCTTCCTCGCGGCGACCCAGGCCAAGGAGGTCGACCCGGCCGCGGATGCTCAGCCCGGCAAGGTGCTGCACGAGACCCGCCGCGGCGAGATGGCGATGCTCGGCGAGGTGCCGTTCCGCCACTATTACGGCACCATCGACGGCACGCCCCTCTTCGTGATGCTGGCCGCCCAGTACCACGAGGTGACGGGCGATCTGGACACGATCCGCTCGATCTGGCCGCAGCTCAAACTGGCGCTTGCCTGGATCGATCAGTACGGCGACCGGGACGGCGACGGTTTCGTCGAATATGCCCGCGAGACCGAGCAGGGGCTGGCCAATCAGGGCTGGAAGGACAGCCACGATTCGATCTTCCATTCCGACGGCGCCATGGCCAAGGGCCCGATCGCTCTGTGCGAGGTGCAGGGCTACGTCTTCGCGGCTAAGCAGGGCGCGGCGAAGCTCGCGCGCCTGCTCGGCGAGGACGATCTCGCGGCAAGCCTCACGGCGGATGCGGAGAAGATCCAGAAGAAGTTCGATGAGGCATTCTGGTGCGAGGAGATCGGCACCTATGCCCTCGCGCTCGACGGCGCCAAGCGTCCCTGCGCGGTGCGCTCGTCGAACACCGGCCACGCCCTGTTCACCGGCATCGCCTTGCCGGAGCGGGCGGCGCAGGTGGCGGCGCAGCTCCTGTCGAATGACGGGTTCAACGGCTGGGGCATTCGCACCGTCGCCAAGGGCGAGGCGCGCTACAATCCGATGTCGTACCACAACGGCTCGATCTGGCCGCACGACAACGCGATCTGTGCCATGGGTCTGGCCCGCTACGGCCTCAAGGACGAGGCCGCGCGGGTGTTCGAAGGCATGTTCGACACCAGCCTCTACTACGACCAGAAGCGCCTGCCGGAGCTGTTCTGCGGCTTCATGCGGCGGCGCCAGCGCGGCCCCGTGAGCTACCCGGTCGCCTGTTCACCCCAGGCCTGGGCCGCCGCCGCTCCGTTCGCGTTCCTCGCGGCAAGTCTGGGATTGGAACTCGATCACGCCCGCAACCGCATCCGTTTCCGCAACCCGGTTCTGCCGAAGTTCCTTGAGGCGGTGGAGCTGTACAACCTCAAGCTCGGCGCTTCGCGGGCCGATATCCGCCTGCACCGTCACGGGCACGACGTCACGGTGGCGGTGACGCGCCGGGTCGGGGACGTGCAAATCTCGATGTTGAAATAAGGCGCCGAAGACGCACTGCCTCGCTCCGTTCGGCGCGAGGCAGTGCCTTCCGCTGGCCGTAGCGAGGCCGGGCCGACCCCGATAGGCTTTGGAGGCGGCCTCAGCCTGCCTTCGCCAGCGGCTTCGATTTCCTCTCGGGCCGGAACACCGCCATCGGCTCGGGGAATCCGTCGAGCGGGTGGCTGCCCAGCGGCTCGGGGTCGCCCCAGAGGAAATCGACGAAGGGCTTCGACATCAGCAGCGGCTCTTGGAGCACGCGGTTCAGCCGTGCCAAGCGGCTCGCAAGATTCACGTCGCGGCCGATCACGGTGAAATCGAGCCGGGTGCCGGAGCCGACATTGCCATAGGCCGCCTCGCCATGATGGAGGGCGATGCCGGCATCGACCACCTTGCCGGAGAAGCGACCGACGGCGTTGGCCTCGGTGAGCGCCGCGAGCGCCGATTGCGCGGCGGTGAGCGCCCCCTTCGCGGCACTGCCCATATCGTCCCCGGACTCGCGGAAGATCGCGAGAAGGCCGTCGCCGAGATATTTCAGCACCTCGCCGCCCTCGCGCTCGATCGGCGGGACGAGGCAGTCGAAGAAGGCGTTGAGGAGATCCACCGCGCCCTCGGGCGTCAGGTCGGCGGACAGGCGCGTGTAGTCGCGCATGTCGGCGAACAGGATGGCCGAGCGGATGCGCCGCACCTGCCCGCGGCGAATGTCGCCCGACAGGATCGCCCGGTGGGGTTCGTCGCCGACATAGATGCGCAGCACCGTATCGAGCTGCTTGTTGAGGAGCCGCATCTCCATCACGGCGGCCAGCGTCGGCATGACGAAGCGCAAGATCGCGATGTCCTCGTCGCGGAAGCCGCTCGCCGCACGCGTCGCGAAGGTGATGCCGTTGCGCGTGCCGTTGGTGAAGATCAGCGGCGCCACGATGTAATGGGTGTAGCCGGCAGCCTTCAGCTCGGGGATGACGGCGTAGGCGGTGTCGGGCGTTCGGGCCAAATCGAGTACGAGCCATTCGCCCGATTGGTGCACCGTGTAGAACGGGCTCTCGCGATAGGCCCGCTCCGAGGCCTCGCCGTGCGGGAACAGGCGAACGCTCGATCCCTCCTCACGGGTCCAGCGGCGGCCGACGCCGGAATATTCCGAGTGCAGCGTGTCGATGGCGGTCGTCGCCCGATCGATCGGCACGCCGATCTCGTCGAGGCGCTGCGCCAGGCCGGACAGCAGGTCGTCGGCCTTCGGAAGCCGGGCACCCTCGCCCAGGAGCCAGTCGCGGATGCCGACACAGGACTGGAGCGCGCCGAAAGGCACGTCCTCGGCTTCCGACCCGTCAGCGAGGGCGGTCGGGGCAGGTCTCGGGGCGTCCTCGTCGAGCATCCGCCGAAAGTGGTCACTTCGCCGGTCAAAGCAAGGCTTGCCCAGCTCATGGTGGAGGTCATGGTTGAGGTTGCAACGCGATTTCGGTGCCAGCGCGGCTGTCACCGGATCTCCGCGTCTCGGTCAGTGCACCGCGATTCCTTCGGCGGCTCCCGCGCAGGTGGCGGGAGCCGAGCGTTGGATTCCCGATTCCTGCCGTCCTGGAGGGGCTACCGGCCGCAATCCGCCGTCTCTTGGGCCAGCCAGTCGATGACGCGGGAAAGCGCCTTGCGCTTGCCGGCGCCGGCATCGAGCGCCTTCTCATAGGCCGCGATCTGCCCGTCGGCGCTCGATCCGCAGCTGGCGATGGTGAGCGCGTGGGCGACCTGGGAGGCGCAGCCCAGGGCCGCCGCATCCTCCGCGGTGAGGTCGAGCAGCCGCTCGACGAGGCGGCGCACCGGGACGGTCTCTTCCGCCGCCTCGTCGACGAGATTGGCGTTCACGCCATCGCGCTCGGCCCGCCACAGATTCTCCATGACGATCCCGCGGCTGGCCCCGGTCAGGGGTGGGGCGAGGTCCGGCCGGCGCACAGAGAGTCGTACGAGGCAGCGATAGAGCGCGGCGATGGCGAGCGCGTCCTTGAGCCTAGTGCAGCTGTCGGCCACCCGAAGCTCCAAGGTCGGATAGCGAATGGAGGGACGGATGTGCCACCAGAAATACGTCGCGTCCTCGACGGCGCCGGCCCGGGTCATCACCCGGACGTAGCGGTCGAAATCGGCGGCGTCCGTGAAGAGTTCGGGAAGGCCGGTGCGGGGCAGCTCGGCATAGGCGCGCAGACGATATCCGGCGAGCCCGGTACGGTGCCGGTCGTAGAAGGGCGAGGAGGTCGAGAGCGCGAGCAGAACCGGCAGGTGGGGCATCAGGCGGTTGATGAGGGCGATGCGCTCGCCGGGCTCCGGAACCTCGACATGGACATGCAGACCGCAGACGACGGAGCGGCGCCCCACCATCTGAAGATTGTCGATCATCTTGCGGTAACGCAGCTTCGAGGTCTCGCGCTGCTCGGCCCAGATCGCGGTCGGATGCGTACCGGCGGCGAAGACCTTGAGGCCGTGCTCGCGCCCGATTCGGCACAAACCGGTGCGCAGGCTCGCCAGGGCATCCTCCGCCTCGGCGAAGCTCGCCGACGGCTTGGAGGAGATTTCGGCCTGGTTCTCGAGCAATTCGCGCTCGACCCCGTCGAGGCGGTGGCCGGCGGCCTTGTGGAAGGCTGCCACCGATTCCTGCGGCGCCGCCCGCGTGCGGGCATCCGCCAGGAACAATTCCTCCTCGATCCCGAACCGGTACTCGTGGGCCATCGCGCCGTCTGCCTCCCGCTCTCCGGACGGAATGCCGGGCACCACGCGCCGCAAGCAATCCGCTGTCCAGTTTCCCGAAGGCTCTAACGCACGATGCGGTCGAGTCGGTTGTTGACGAAGAAATACAGCTCCTTCGCCCCCGGCTCGGTGTAGAGCACCTGCACCTCGCGGCCGGAGCGGCCTTCGCCGATCAGGACATCGGTGGGTGGACGTCCCTTGAGCCGAACGAGATCGCACTCGCCGATGCCGGGCTCGATGGCGGCGGCCGTTTCCGGAGCGGACCCGGTGCAGGCGCCACTCCCGTCGAGGACGGGCCCGTACGACGGGGCGGGCGCCTTCGGCAGGACGGCACTGGGCGGCGGCGGCGCGGGAAACGGGGCCGCCCGCTCCGTGGCGGTGCAGGCGGACAGGGCCGCGAGCGCCGCGAGGAAGACCAACACCCTCACGGCGTCGGCCTCGGCCGGTCGGCCGCGCCCCCTCCCCCCGCGCTGCCATCGGAGCGGGCGCGCAGGGCACGGGCATAGAGATCGGCGGCGTCCGCGTGGAACGCCTTCCGCGAGTCGGGGCGCGTGTAGAACATGTGCCCGCCCGGATAGACCGACAGCTTCAGCCGGTCGGCCTCGCCGTAGACCGGTATCTGGTCGATCAGGAGCTTCGAGGTGAAGTAGGGGGTCACCAAGTCGGTGAAGCCGTGAACGACCAGAACGCGCAGGGTGCCGTCGAGCGCCAAGACGTCCTTGAGGGCTCCCATCGCCTCGGGCGCGGAACGGCCCGAGCCCCAACTCCAGCCGCGGTTGACCGCATTGTTCAGGAGTTCGTAGCGCATGTTCTCGACGCGCCAGCCGAGACGCTCGGTGTAGAGCCTGACCATCGCCCCCGAGAGCGGTGCCTGGAGTGCGGTCAGCACCGGATCCTCGAAGCCGGAATGGGCCGCGCCCGGATCCGGATCCCAGCCGGTCACACCGGTGTCGTAGGCCGACGCGACCCGCCCGACATCGCGGCCGATCTCCCGCTGATAGCTCGATGACGAGATGCGGCCCGCCTGCCGGCGTACGGTCTCGGGATCGAGGCCGGTCAAGGCCGACAACCTCTCCGTGAGCCGCGCCACCGCCTCGCGGTCGGACGGCCCCTTCAGGAGGTCGGCGAGATAGTCGCCCGCGGCGTAGGCCTCCGCCTCGCGCATCAGGGTGCGGTCGGGGGTCGTGCCGGCACGCTCTAAGGCAGCGGCGGCGAAGGAGGGCAGCCGCGTGACGTAGCCCCAGGGCGTGGTGCGCGGCGATTGCAGCCAGCCGAAATCGAGGACCGGCGAGAGCAGCACGAGACCGGACAATCCGATTCCGACATCGTCCTGAAGCTTCTGGGCGATGAGCGGTCCGCGGAAGCCGCCATAGCTCTCGCCGACGAAGAATTTCGGCGAGGCGAGCCGATCGTTCTGGCGCAGGTATCGCGCGATGGTCGCCGCCAGGACTGAGGCGTCGGACTCGACGCTCCAGTACTTCTTGCCGTCCCCGTCGGCGGCGCGGCTATAGCCCGTCCCGACGGGATCGAGGAACACCAGATCGGTGAAATCGAGCCAGGTCGAGGGGTTGGGTTGAAGGTCGAGCCGCTGCGACGGGCTGATGGTGCCGCCGTCGGTGGGCAGACGCCAGGGACCGATGGCGCCGATATTGAGATAGGCCGAGGCCGCACCCGGCCCGCCATTGACCGCGAAGGTGATCGGGCGCGCCGCACTCTCTTCCGCCGTGCCGGGCTTCAGATAGGCGATGAAGGCGATCTCGGCCTGGAGCTTGCCGTCCTCGTCCACGAGGCCAAGGCTTCCGGCGGTGGCCTTGAAGCCGAGCGTACGGCCCTCACCCAGATCGATCCGATGCTCGGTGGTGGCGTCCGGCGGCAGGCGCCGTCCCTCGCGTTCGGGTGCCTTGCGCGACTGTCCTTGCGCGGAAGCCGGCTGAGCCGGGGCGACCGCCGGCGCGAGGCCGAGGCAGACCGCGAGGAGGCCGGCGAGGCAGGCGCGAACCGCCCCGGCGGGAAGGCGCGTGGTCGGATGCATCATGCGCTCGTATCCGTCTCTACCATCGTTCACCGCTGCGGATCCGAGCACCGGCCGGAAGGGTGGTTGCCGGCCCTGGGATCAGAGCCGCGGAAAGCCTGAGATCGAGAGGCCCGTCCCCGCGACGAAGCCCGGAACGGGAGGTTCGACGCGGAGCCGGCGAAGGCCGCCTCACGCCTTCTTGGCCCAGCGTCCGGACTCGTCCTGCTGCCAGTAGGCGACCGTATGACCGGCCTCCTTGGCGCCGCGCCACTGCTCGCGAGCGCGCAGCAACGCGTCGGTGTCGGTGCCGTCGAACAGGATGCAGATGCGCTCGTAGCCACCCGCATCCTCAGGCAGATCCGCCCCCTCCACGAGAAAGCGGATCGAGGCGCCGTTGGGGTTCTCGGTGCGCAGGGTCAGCACCACCGGCTGGGTCGCGGCGTCGGTGTCCCGGTCCGTGCCGTGGGGGAGAAAACTTTCGTCCGTATAGGTCCACAGGCCGTCGTCGAGGGCCTGCAACCGCTCCTCACTCACCGCCTGGATGGCCGCCTGCCAGCCGCGCTCCAGCGACTTCTCGAGGAGGTTCGGCAGCACCTTTTCGAGGGGCTGACGCTGAAGGTGGTAGAACAGAATCTCGGTCACGGCCGTACTGATATAGGGCCGCAGCGTTCCGGCACAGCGCGGACCGAGCGTCGCGGGCCTACCGAGCGGCACGCCGCTGCCGAGGAGGAGAATGTTCTGAACATTGCCGATGGTCGCCGGTTTACCCTCGAGACAACCATCAGGGATGAAACGAACCATGCGGACCACCACGATCGCCCTCGCGGCCACCCTCGGCCTCGCCCTTTCGGGTGCGGCCTTCGCCCAGACAGCGGCCGGCGGCGGCAGTGCCGAGGGCAACATGAACAATCCCGGCAGCGTGAAGAGCAATTCCGAGAAGGGCATGGAGCGCTCGACCGGCTCCGCCACCGGTGCGACCACCGGATCGACCGGAACCGGCATGGCCCCCGGGGCCCCCGGTGCGGCGGGCGGAACCGCTGGCGGAAGCATGAGCACCGGAACGGGAGCTGGTGGCGCGGGTGCCGCGGGCGGAGCCGCGGGCCGCTAAGCCAACGCATTCAGGAAAGGGGGCCGGGTGATTCCGGCCCTTTTTTTATACGTGGTGTATCGGGTCCGATCCGCCCGTGAGGGCAACCCGATCAGATCGGGCACGAACCGGCCATCAATCCCCGTAAACGGTTCGTCGGCTTCCCGGCTGAACCGGACACCCGGAATGCCGCGGGCGATCCTGGCCTGAAAGCGCCAAAATCGATCTCGCTTCTGCCGTCACGGTGAATTCGGCCGAGACGGCAGCCTATCCCTCGGGCGCGATCGGAGGCCGCGGCGACCTAGACCAACCGGCTCTGCTCGACCGCGGCGGCGACGAACCCCTTGAACAGCGGGTGCGGTTCGAAGGGACGCGACTTCAGCTCCGGGTGGAACTGGACGCCGATGAACCAGGGATGCCCCTCGTGCTCGATCGTCTCGGGCAGAAGGCCGTCCGGCGAGGTTCCGGAGAAGCGCAGGCCTTTGGCCTCCAGGCACTCGCGATAGGCCATATTGACCTCGTAGCGATGGCGGTGGCGCTCCGAGATCTCGGTCTCCCCGTACATCTCCGCGATCTTGGTCCCGGCCTTCAGGGTCGCCCCGTAGGCGCCGAGCCGCATCGTGCCGCCGAGATTGCCCTCCGCCGCCCGCCGCTCCAGCTCGTTGCCGCGCATCCACTCGGTGAGCAGGCCCACCACCGGCTCGGAGGTCTCGCCGAACTCGGTCGAATTGGCGTTCTCGATGCCGGCGAGCGAGCGCGCCGCCTCGATCACGGCCATCTGCATGCCGAAGCAGATGCCGAAATACGGGATGCGCCGCTCGCGGGCATAGCGGGCCGCGCGGATCTTGCCCTCGGCGCCGCGCTGTCCGAAGCCGCCCGGCACGAGGATGCCGTGCAGCCCTTCCAGGAACGGCGCCGGATCCTCGCGCTCGAACACTTCCGCCTCGATCCATTCGAGGTTGACGCGCACGTTGTTGGCGATGCCGCCATGGGTGAGCGCCTCGGTCAGTGATTTGTAGGCGTCCTTGAGGCCCGTATATTTACCGACGATCGCGATGGTGACCTCGCCCTCCGGGTTGCGCACACGGTCGAGGATCTTCTTCCAGCGGTCGAGCTGCGGCTCCTGGGGCGGCTCCATGCCGAAATGGGCCAGGATCTCCCGGTCGAGGCCGGCTTCCCGGTAGGAGAGCGGCACGGCGTAGATCGTGTCCACGTCGCGCGCCTCGATGACCGCGCTCTCCCGCACATTGCAGAACAGGCCGAGCTTGCGCCGCTCGTCCTCGGGGATCGGGCGGTCGCAGCGGCAGAGCAGGATATCGGGCTGGATGCCGATGGAGCGCAGCTCCTTGACGGAGTGCTGGGTCGGCTTGGTCTTCAGCTCACCGGCCGACGGAATGTAGGGAAGCAGCGTCAGGTGCAGGTAGCAGACGCTGCCGCGCGGACGCTCCTGGCCGATCTGGCGGATCGCCTCGAAGAACGGCAACCCCTCGATATCGCCGACCGTGCCACCGATCTCGACGAGGACGAAATCGTACTCGTCGTTGCCGTCGAGGACGAAGGTCTTGATGGCGTTGGTGACGTGCGGGATCACCTGGATCGTGGCGCCGAGATAGTCGCCGCGCCGCTCCTTGGTGATGATGTCGAGGTAGATCCGACCCGTGGTGACGTTGTCCGCGCGCGAGGCCGGGAGCCCGGTGAAGCGCTCGTAATGGCCGAGATCGAGGTCGGTCTCGGCGCCGTCGTCGGTGACGAAGACCTCGCCGTGCTGGGTCGGGCTCATCGTCCCCGGATCGACGTTGAGGTAAGGATCGAGCTTGCGCAGACGGACGCGGTAGCCGCGTGCCTGGAGCAGGGCGGCAAGGGCTGCCGAGGCGAGACCCTTGCCCAGCGAGGAGACCACGCCGCCGGTGATGAAAACGTACCGCGTCATGGGCTTCGGTCCATAAAGGGGCTCGAGCGATTCGCCAAACCGCAACGGTCGCCGCATCCCGTCAGCCGAACGGGGCGCGGCGCAGGCCTAACAGCCTCGCGCCGGTGCGAGAGTTTTTTCGGTGAAGTCTTTTCCGTCGCCGATGGAGCACCGGCGACGTGGGGAGATCAGCGGGACTGCGGCGCCTCGGGGGTCAACGGCGTCGGGGCAGCGGGCGGCGCGCTCTCGACCGGGGCGGCCGGCGCGGTGGACGGCGGCGCTGCGGGCTGACCCACAGGCGCGTTCTGGCTGCCCTGGCGGAGCGTGTCGAGCAGGTTGTCGGCGTTCACCGGCTTGTTGGGCTGCTCGGCCTGACCCTGCGGCTGGCCGGTTCCGTCGAGGATCGAGCGCGGCGCCGCCGAGCGGTGGGCCATGATCGCCAGCGCCATGCTGGTGGTGAAGAACAGGGCCGCCAGAATCGCCGTGGCGCGGGTGAGCGCGTTCGCCTGTCCCCGGCCGGTCATGAAGCCCGACACGCCGCCGCTGCCGCCGCCGCCGAGTCCCAGGCCGCCTTCCGAGCGCTGCAGCAGCACCACGGCGATGAGCGCCAGTACGATGATGAGGTGGACGACGATCAGGAGGGTCTGCATGGTGTTTCCGGTGTCCGCCCGTCGACGGAGCCTCTCGGTGCCTGACCGCCGTTGATCGCGCGCAAGGGGCGCGCTCGCGGAGGCCGCTGCACGAAGTGGGGGCTCCTACACCGTTTGCCCAGCCGCGCCAACCGGCCTCGGCCGCATGAGGGTGGCCGGCGCACGCGTTTCTGCGCATCGCCACTCGCCAGGCGGATGACAGCATGCGAGGAGGACGCATGAGCGAATATGAGACCGACGCCGCGCGCCTGCGCAGCTTCATCGACCGCGCCGACCGCGACGAGCTCGCGGCGGTTCAGACCGATCTGCTGCGGATCGCCCTCGAGAAGCCCGATCCGGCCGGCCGTGCGGCGGCGATGGACGGGCTGCAGGCGGCGCTCGCGGACACGATCCGGCCAGACCAGATGAGCCCGCTGCATCAGGCCTTCTACGTGGCGGTGCTGTCGATGATCGAGCGCACGAAAGAGGCGGTGGCGAAGACGCCGGCCTGAAGTCGCGCGCCATCATTTCAAGGCGGCGTGCTCCCGGCGGTCCAACCCTTCCCCCGTCATCCTGAGGTGCGGAGCGAAGCGCAGCCTCGAAGGAGGACTCCAGGGATCGTGAGCCGGCTGCCCCCTCCCTCGAGGCCGCTTGCGCGGGCACCTCAGGATGAGGGGGTGGTTGAGGAGGGACCTACTTCTCGTAGGCCCGACAAATCCCCAGGAAATCCTCGGCCACGAGGCTCGCGCCGCCGACCAGGGCGCCGTCGACATTCTCGACCGACATCAGCTCACGGGCGTTCCCGGGCTTGACCGAGCCGCCGTAGAGGATGCGGATCTTGGCGCCCTCGTTGCCGGCCATCTTGTCGAGCATCTCCCGCAGGGAGGCGTGCACCTCGGCGATCTCCTTCGGGGTCGGGGTCCGGCCGGAGCCGATCGCCCAGACCGGCTCGTAGGCGATCACCGTATCCTCGGCGGTCGCGCCCTTCGGGATACCGATGGCGAGCTGCGCCCGCACGATGTCGAGGGCGCGGCCCTGCTGGCGCTCCTCCATGGTCTCGCCGACGCAGATGATGCCGCGAAGGCCCGCCCGGCGGGCGCCGAGCGCCTTGGCATGGACGCCGTCGTCGGTCTCGTAGTGATAGGCGCGGCGCTCGGAATGGCCGACAATGACGTAGGAGGCGCCGAGATCGGCGAACATCTCCGCCGAAATCGAGCCGGTGAAGGCTCCGTTCGGCCGGGCATGCAGGTTCTGGCCGCCGATGGCGATCGGCGAACCGCTCGTCGCCTCGACGCAGGCCGAGATCAGCGTCGCGGGCGGACAGATCAGCACGTCGATGTCTTGAAGAAGCTGTGGCGACAAACCGTCCCGGATCGCCTCGACGGTCGCGATCGAGGAGCGCAGGCCGTTCATCTTCCAGTTGCCGGCAACCAGTGGACGTCGTCCCTCGCTCGCCATGGCGTTTCGGCCCCCTCGCACCTGCAATCCGATGGGGGCGGACCTAGCAGAGCAAGCTTGGGCGCGCAAACCTTCCAGACCATCCGGGGGAAGCGATCGTGCCGCATGTCAGGGAGCGGAGAGCGGTTTGGCCAACGGCTTCGGCGCCGGAACCTCAACGACCGGACGCGACCATCGACGCTTGAGACAGCATCGCGACAAGGCGGAGGGTGCTCGCCGCACGCGATTGCCGTGAACCCGCCCTTTGCGGGAGACGCCCCGATCGTCTATCGCGAGCCTCGACAGATGCCCCACGCTGTGCGCTGGGGCGATCAGGGTTTGCAGGTCCGGACGTCCGATGCTCCAGTCCATACGCAGCGCCAGCCAGCACTGGCTCGGCAAGATCGTGCTGAGCGTGATCTTCACGCTCCTCATCGCGGGCGTGGCGATCTTCGGCGTGGAGGAATTCTTCCGCGGCGGCTCCAGCACCACGGTGGCCACCGTCGGCAAGACGCCGATCTCGGCCGAGGAGGTGCGCACCGCCTATCAGAACCAGCTCCAGCGCTATCAGCAGCAGCTCAAGCGCACCCTGACGCCGGATCAGGCCCGCGCCCTGGGCCTCGAGCGGCAGGTTCTGTCGCAGCTCATCACCGAGGCCGCCCTCGATCAGAAGACCGCCGATCTCGGCCTCGCCGTCTCCGACGCCGCGGTGCTCAGGGCGATCCAGGACGAACCGAGCTTCAAGGGTGCCAATGGCAGCTTCGACCGCACCCTGTTCTACCAGACGCTCCAGCGCGCGGGCCTGAACGAGGCCCTGTTCGTGCGCGAGCAGCGCTCAGTCATCGCCCGGCTCCAGCTGGCCGACGCGACCGTCGCCGACCTCCCGGTGCCGCAGGTGATGCGCGAGGCGGTGCATCGCTACTCGACCGAGCGCCGCTCGGCCGCCGTGCTGACGCTGGCGCCCTCGGCCGTCGGCGAGATCCCGGCGCCGACCGACGACGAGCTGAAGACCTATTACGAGGCGAACAAGGGCAGCTTCCGTGCCCCCGAATACCGCAACCTGAATCTGCTGGTGCTGGAGCCCGAGACGCTCGCCAAGCCCGATTCCGTGAGCGAAGCCGATGCTCGCACCGCCTACGACGCCAACAAGGGTCGGTTCGGCAAGCCGGAGCGCCGGACGATCCAGCAGATCACCTTCCCCGACGAGGCCGCCGCCCAGGACGCGCGGGCCAAGATCGAGAGCGGCGAACAGCCGTTCGAGGCGATCGCCGCCGCCCGCGGCCTCGATCCGAAGCAGCTCGACCTCGGCACGTTGTCGAAGTCGGAGCTGTTCGATCCGGCGGTGGCGGACACCGCCTTCGGTTTGGAGCAGGGCAAGGTCAGCCAGCCGGTCAAGGGCCGGTTCGGCACCGTGCTTCTGCGCGTCACCGGCATCGAACCCGGCGACGTCAAACCGTTCGAGGCGGTGGCCGACGAGGTTCGCAAGGAAGTCGCCCTGCGGCGCGCCCGAGAGACGGGCCTTCAGCAAGCGCAGGACGCCATCGAGGATGCCCGCGCCGCCGCCAAGCCGCTCGCCGAGATCGCGGGCGAACAGGGCCTGACCATGCTCTCGATCCCGGCGGTCGATGCAAGCGGGCTGGATCCGGCCGGGAATCCGGTGGCCGGCATTCCGGATAAGGACACCACGCTGGCCGCCGCCTTCCGGGCCGATGTCGGCAACGACACCGAGGCGTTGCGCACCAAGGACGGCGGCTCGATCTGGTACGATGTGGTCAAGGTCACGCCCTCGCGGGAAAAATCCCTCGACGAGGTGCGCGACGAGGCGGTGAAGGGCTGGACCAAGGCCGAGACCGACAAAAGGCTCGTCGCCAAGTCCAAGGAGCTGACCGAGCGGCTGGAGAAGGGCGACGCGATCGAGACCGTGGCCCAGGAGGCCGGACTCACCGTCAAGGAGGTGACCGATCTCGGCCGCAACCAGTCCAAGGACGACCTCTCGAACGAGACCGTCGAGCGCATCTTCGTGACCCCGGTCGGCAAGGCCGCCTCGGCCCCCTCGGGCGAGGGTCGCGCGGTGTTCAAGGTGACGGCCGCGACGATGCCGGCCTTCGTGCCGGGCACGCCGACCGACACGCAGCTCGTGAACTCGCTGCGGACGGCGCTCGCCGACGACGTGCTCGGCGAGTTCCTGACCGAAGTGCAGAAGAGCGCGGGCGTGAGTGTCAACCAGGCCGCGTTCCGACGCGCCCTCGGCGGCGAGTATTGAGGCCAGGATGACCGATCCCGCTCATGTCTCGGTCGTGCGCGCCTACGAGGCGGGCCGTCCGAGCCTGCTCGGCCTCACCCTGGTCGCCGATCTGGAGACGCCCGTCGCCGCGTTCCTGAAGCTCAAGGAAGGGCATGCCGGCCCCGGTTTCCTGCTGGAATCGGTCGAGGGCGGCGCCGTGCGCGGGCGCTACTCGATGATCGGGCTCGATCCCGACCTGATCTGGCGGTGCCGCGACGGCCGTGCCGAGATCGCACGGGACGCGACCCTGTCGACCTTCGTCCCCGACGACCGCCCGCCCCTGGAATCGCTGCGTGCTCTGATCGCGGAGAGTGCCATCGGCGACGAGCCCGGCAGTGCGACGCTGCCGCCGATGGCGGCGGGCCTGTTCGGCTATCTCGGCTACGACATGGTCCGCGACATGGAGAGGTTGCCGGAGCCCAACCCCGACCCGCTCGGCGTGCCGGACGCCATTCTCGTGCGCCCGCGGACCATGGTGGTGTTCGACGCGGTGGCCGACGCCCTCACGGTCGTGACCCCCGTGCGCCCGGTCGAGGGCGTGAGCGCGGGCATCGCCCTGGAGGCCGCCCAGGACCGGTTGGATCGGGTGGCGGCGGCCCTGGAGGGACCGCTGCCGATCGAGACCCGAGCGGATGCGGGCAGCCTCGCCCTGCCCTCTCCGGTCTCGAACACGCCACCGGACGCGTTCCTGGAAATGGTCGCCAAGGCCAAGGAGTACATCGTCGCGGGCGACATCTTCCAGGTAGTCCTGTCCCAGCGCTTCGAGGCGCCGTTCACCCTTCCGGCCTTCGCGCTCTACCGCTCCCTGCGCCGCACCAACCCGGCCCCGTTCCTGTGCTACCTCGATTTCGAGGATTTCCAGGTCGTCTGCTCCAGCCCCGAGATCCTCGTGCGGGTCCGCGAGGGAACGGTGACGATCCGCCCCATCGCCGGCACGCGCCGCCGCGGCGCAACGCCCGCCGAGGACAAGGCGCTCTCGGAAGAATTGCTCGCCGACCCGAAGGAGCGCTCCGAGCACCTGATGCTGCTCGATCTCGGCCGCAACGACGTGGGCCGGGTGTCGAAGATCGGCAGTGTTCGGGTGACCGGATCGTTCTTCCTCGAATATTACAGCCAAGTCATGCACATCGTCTCGAATGTCGAGGGCGATCTCGATCCCGCGCACGACACGCTGTCGGCCCTGGCGGCGGGCTTTCCCGCCGGCACGGTCTCGGGCGCCCCGAAGGTGCGGGCGATGGAGATTATCGACGAGCTGGAACGCGAGAAGCGCGGCCCCTATGGCGGCTGTATCGGCTATTTCGGCGCCCGCGGCGAGATGGACACCTGCATCGTGCTCCGCACCGCTATCGTGAAGGACGGGCGCATGCACGTGCAGGCGGGGGCGGGCATCGTCTACGATTCCGATCCGCATTCCGAACAGCAGGAATGCGTCAACAAGGCGAAGGCCCTGTTCCGGGCTGCGGAGGACGCGGTGTCGTTCGCGAGCCGGGCGCGGCGGGGACAGTAGCCGATCAGGGGCCGACCCGACGACGGCTTCGAACCCAGGCACCGAGCCCCTGTCCAATCAAAATCATGCCGAAGCTGCCTGTCATGGGAATCAGAACAAAGAAATTTATCAAGCCACCCCAGAAGGCCAAGTCGCTCTGCCAGCCGAACGATCGTTTGCCGCCTGGCAAGGCGAACGACAGGTGTGCTGTCATTCCGAGAAATTCCGGCACGTCACGAAGGATTGTCGCACTGAGATGATAGTGGCCTGCCTGGACGTAAATTGACGGCACGACGGTGCGCCAAAACTCATCCGATGCATGACCCGTCATGCCATGTGTTTCACCCTCGCCTGCGACGACGACCTTCCCGAATTGGTCCGTAAGGATCCATCGAAGAGGAACAGATGCGTCGCAGTCTGTTTTTAAAGTCTTTTCTCGGCAGTCCCACCGACTACCGACGAGCCGCATCGCTTCCTCGCGCGAACGCGTTCCTTTGGAAAAGCGGATCGTCAGCTCGTGGGTAGTATCAACTCGAACGCGAAAATCATCTTCGAACTTTCCCGCTGTCGATAACGAGATTGGCTGATCAAGGGGGACCGTGAACGTTTCCCTCCTCCAGAACTCAAAGCCTGATAGCCAGAATAATAAGATAGCAAATATGATATGCAGCCATCGCTGTCTAACAATAAAGATGCCCACAGCCACGTCCATTAGTTGATTTATCAATAAACGCAGCATTCCCATTCGAACAGTTTCGTGAATGCGCGTTGCCGCACATTTCGGCCACCCCGTGTTCCTTTTTCCGAGAAGCGGCGGGCTTGACTTGGCCCAAGTGGGTCGCCACGCCGTCAGCACGGTCCATCCCATCCACCCCCTCATCCTGAGGTGCCGGCGCGCAGCGGCGGCCTCGAAGGAGGGCTCCAGAAGTCACGAGCGCGCTGGAGCCCTCTTCGAGACCGCACCGCGGCACCTCAGATGAGGATTTGGGTCGGAGTCAGGTCCGCCGATTTCGCCGCAAGGCCTTGCCCGATGTCCAACGTTCTCGTCATCGACAACTACGATTCCTTCACGTGGAATCTCGTCCACCTCATCGGCCCGCTCTGCGGCCGGATCGACGTGGTGCGCAACGATCAGATCGACGTCGCCGGGATCCGTGAGCGGGCGCCGGACGCCCTGGTGCTGTCGCCGGGGCCCTGCACGCCGAACGAGGCCGGGGTGTGCCTCGACGTGGTGCGGGAACTCGGCGCGGAGGTGCCGATCTTCGGCGTGTGCCTCGGGCTCCAGACCATCGGACAGGCCTATGGCGGCGACGTGGTGCGCGCGCCTGCCCCCATGCACGGCAAGGTTTCCACCATTCGCCACGAGGCCAAGGGCGTGTTCCGCGGCATCAACGAGGGGTTCGACGCCACCCGCTATCATTCCCTGGTGGTCGACCGCGCGAGCTGCCCGGACGATCTCGCGGTCACGGCGGAGGCGGACGGCCTCATCATGGGATTGCAGCACCGGACATTGCCGGTGCACGGCGTGCAGTTTCACCCCGAGAGCATCCTCTCGAACCACGGCACGCAAATCCTGAGGAATTTCCTCGACATCGCCGCCGCGTGGCGGGCGGAGTCCGGCGCCCGCGGGTGACAAGGACGGGTTCGCCGTGCATTGACGGCGCTGGCTTTTCTCCCGCCCGCGGAGAGAGGACGATGGGGGGTCGTTCAGAAGAGGTCGCTTCGGTGCCTTCTGCACCACCCCTCCCCTTCCGAACAGGGCGAGGGGAACGGAGGATACGAGCGAGCCGTCATGGACGCCTTCAAGACCCATCTCGCCACGGTCGCGACCGGCACCGCGCTGACCCGCGATCAGGCGCGTGCCGCCTTCGACGATCTGCTCTCGGGCGACGTCACGCCGGTTCAGGCCGGCGCCTTCCTGACCGCGCTCGCCGTGCGCGGTGAGAGCGAGGACGAGATCGTCGGCGCGGTTTCGGCGATGCGGGCGCGGATGCTGCCCGTGACGGCGCCGGAGGGGGCCATCGACATTGTCGGCACCGGCGGCGACCATTCGGGCAGCTACAACGTCTCGACGCTCGCCGCGATCCTCACCGCCGCCTGCGGCGTGCCGGTCGCCAAGCACGGCAACCGCGCGGCCACGTCGCGCTCGGGCGCCGCCGACGTGCTGGCCGCCCTCGGCGTCACCATCGGGCTCCAACCCGAAGGATTGCAGCGCTGCCTCGAGCAGGCCGGCCTCTGCTTCATGTTCGCCCAGACGCATCACGGCGCCATGCGCCACGTCGCTCCGACGCGCTCCGAACTGCCGTTCCGCACGATCTTCAACATGCTCGGCCCGCTCTCGAATCCGGCCGGCGTCACCGCCCAGGTCTTCGGCGTCTCGCGCCCCGCCTGGGCCGAGCCTCTGACCCGCGTGCTCGGCACCCTCGGCAGCCGCCGGGTCTGGACCGTGCACGGCGCGGACGGGCTCGACGAGATCACTACCACCGGCCCGACGGCGGTGGTCGCGCTGGAGGACGGTGCGCTCTCCCGCTTCACCATCCACCCGCAGGATGTCGGCGTCCCGCTCGCCACCCTCGACGACCTGCGCGGCGGCGATCCCGAGCACAACGCGGCGGCCCTGCGCGCCGTGCTGGAGGGGGAGCGCAACGCCTATCGCGACATCGCCGTGCTGAATGCGGGCGCCGGTCTCGTCGTGGCCGGTGCCGCCGGCAGCCTCAAGGAGGGTGTCGAGCGGGCGCAGGCCGCCATCGATTCCGGCGCGGCGCGGGCGACCCTTGCCCGGCTCGTCGCGGCATCCCAGGCGTGATAAGGCCCCAACAGGGCCGTGTGCAGGACACCGAGGATCGACCGATGGACGACATCGTGGCCGATGTGATCGCGAGCCCCCCGGCACCGCAGCGCGCGAGTGTGCTGGCCCGGATCGAGGCCTACAAGCGTCGCGAGGTCGCCGAGGCGAAGCTGCGGCTGCCCTTGGCCAAGCTCGAGAAGCTCGTGGCGAAGGCCGATGCGCCGAGGGGCTTCGCCGCCGCCATCGAAGCGCATATCGCGGAAGGGCGACCGGCGCTGATCGCCGAGATCAAGAAGGCGTCGCCCTCCAAGGGGCTCATCCGGGCCGACTTCGATCCCGAGGCGCTCGCCAGGGCCTACGCGGCGGGGGGCGCCACCTGCCTCTCGGTGCTGACCGACACCCCCTCATTCCAGGGCGCTCCGGAATTCCTCGTCGCGGCCCGCGCGGCCTGCGCCCTGCCGGTGCTGCGCAAGGACTTCCTGTTCGAGCCCTACCAAGTGTTCGAGGCGCGGGCCTGGGGCGCCGACTGCATCCTCGTCATCATGGCCTGCCTCGACGATGCGGAGGCCGCGGCCCTGGTCGAGACCGCCCACGATCTCGGCATGGATGTGCTGGTCGAGGTCCACGACGCGGAGGAGCTGGAGCGGGCCCTGCCGCTCGGCACACGCTTGGTCGGCGTCAACAACCGCAATCTCAAGACCTTCGAGGTCTCGTTCGAGACCGCGATCAGGCTCAAGCCCGGCATCCCCGCGGACCGGATCGCGGTGGCCGAGAGCGGCATCGGCGGTCATGCCGACGTTCGGCGGCTGCGCCCGCACGGTCTCGACACCGTCCTGGTCGGGGAGAGCCTGATGCGGCAGGCGGACGTGACCGCCGCGACGCGGGCCTTGCTGTTCGGGGACGAGAAGTAAGTGAGCGAGGGCCGCCTCACCCATATCGATGCCACCGGCGCGGCCAACATGGTCGATGTCTCGGACAAGGCCGCCACGTCGCGGACGGCCGTCGCGGAGGGCGTCGTCGTGATGCACCCGGAGACCCTGGCGCTGATCCGCGAGGGCGACGCCAAGAAGGGCGACGTGATCGGCACCGCGCGGCTCGCCGGCATCATGGCGGCCAAGCGCACCCATGAGCTGATCCCGCTCTGCCATCCGCTCCTGCTGACCAAGGTCAAGATCGCCTGCGAGCCGGATGCAGCCTTACCCGGCCTGCGGCTCACCGCGGAGGTGCGGGTTCAGGGCCAGACCGGGGTCGAGATGGAGGCACTTACCGCCGTCTCGGTCGCCTGCCTGACGGTCTACGACATGGTGAAGGCCGCCGATCGGGGGATGCGCATCGAGGGCATCCGCCTCCTGTCCAAGGAGGGCGGGAAATCCGGGCAGTGGCGGGCGGAGGAGGAGGCGTGAGCGCGCGTCCCGGTGCGGCGCGCCGCGGGAAGCGCCACGCATGAGTCTCCTCCCCGTCGCCGAAGCCCTCACGAAGATCCTCGCGGCCATCCCTGGCCCGGTCGAGCCCGAGTCGGTCCCGGTCGGCCGGGCCGCCGGACGCACGCTGGCAGCCGATCTCGCCGCCGGGCGCACCCAGCCCCCCTTCCCCGCCTCGGCCATGGACGGTTACGCCGTGCGTGCGGCCGACGTGGCGCAGGTGCCCGCGACCCTGCGCGTGGTCGGCACCAGCGCCGCCGGCCATGGCTATGCCCAGGGCATCCGGCCGGGCGAGGCCGTGCGCATCTTCACCGGGGCTCCCGTTCCCGAGGGCGCCGACGCCATCCTGATTCAGGAGAATGCCGACGCCGCCGGCGACACGGTGATCGCCCGCGAATCCGTCGCGAGCGGCCGCTTCCTGCGCCGGGCCGGGCTCGATTTCTCCGAAGGCGAGACGCTGCTGCGGGCGGGCGAGACCCTCGATACCCGCCGCCTCGCCCTCGCGGCGGCGGCCGGTCACGCGGTGGTGCCGGTGCGCCGTCGTCCGCGCGTTGCGGTCATCGCGACCGGCGACGAGCTGGTGCGGCCGGGCGAGACGCCGGCCTGGGACCAGATCATCGCCTCGAACGGATTGGCGCTCAGCGCGCTTGCCGGCGAGGCGGGTGCGGAAGCGATCGACCTCGGTATCGTCTCCGACGATCTGGATGCCTTGCGAAGGGCCATCGGGCGCGCCCGGGAGGCCGGCGCGGATCTCGTCGTAACCCTGGGCGGTGCCTCGGTCGGCGACCACGATCTCGTTCAGGCGGCCCTGCGCGAGGAGGGGCTCGAACTCGGGTTCTGGCGCATCGCCCTCCGGCCCGGCAAGCCTCTGATGTTCGGGCGGCTCGGCGCCATGGCGGTGATCGGCCTGCCGGGCAATCCGGTCTCGTCGATCGTCTGCGGCCTGCTCTTCGTCGTCCCGGCGATCCGGGCGCTGCTCGGCGATCCCGCGGCCGGTGCGGATCGCAGCGAGCCGGCCGTGCTCGGACGCGATATGCCGGGCAACGACCAGCGCCAGGATTACCTGCGCGCCCGCCTCGACACGGCCCCGGATCGCCTGCCGGTGGTACATCCCGAGAACCGCCAGGATTCGTCGATGCTGTCGGTGCTCGGCGCGAGCGAAGCCCTGCTGGTCCGCGCGCCGCACGCGCCGGCGGCGAAGGCGGGCGATCTCTGCCGCATCATCCGGCTCGACCGGCGCCTCGTCTGAGGATGACGTGAAGCGGTGGCCCGTCGCCGCGGGGGGTCTCGGCGACCTGTTGTCTCCTCAAGATCAGACTGGTTCGATGCTGCGATCACTCCAATCCTCACCCTCATCCTGAGGTGCTCGGGCGAAGCCTGAGCCTCGAAGGAGGGCTCCAGGGATCGCGCGATGTCTGGAGCCCTCCTTCGAGGCCGCTTCGCGGCACCTCAGGATGAGGGGATTGAGTGGGATGTGCCTGTCGAGCAGGCTCTCGGCGAGCGGCCGCAGCGACCGGATCGATGCTGCGGCCTCATGTGGTGCGAGCGGATCCTCAGCAATCGAGCGTGGTGTCCCGCTCCCACTGGGTCAGGTGGCGGCAATAGCTGTTCCACTCCTCGGTCTTGAGCTTGAGATAGCTCGGCACGAAGGAGCCGAAGGCGTCGTTGAGCACGTCGCACTGCTCGAGCGCCCGCATGGCGTCGAGCATGTTGAGCGGCAGGCGCTTCACGCCCTCCACCGTGTGCCCGTCGGTGTACATGTTGATGTCGAGGCGCTTGCCCGGATCGCGGCGGTTGCGGATCCCGTCCATGCCCGCGGCCAGGATCGCCGCCTGGAGCAGGTAGGGATTGGCCGCGCCGTCCGCGAGGCGGAATTCGAGTCGCCCGCCATCCGGGATGCGGATCATGTGGGTGCGGTTGTTGCCCGTATAGGTGACGGTGTTGGGCGCCCAGGTCGCGCCCGAGGTGGTGCGGGGCGCGTTGATGCGCTTGTAGGAGTTCACGCAAGGATTGGTGATCGCGGCGAGCGCGTCCGCCGAGTGGATCAGGCCGCCGATGAAGTGGTAGCCGTCCTGCGACATGCCGATCTCGTCGGAGGCATCGGCGAAGACGTTGCGGCCGTCGCGCCAGACCGAGACGTGGGCGTGGCAGCCGGAGCCCGTCAGGTCCATGAAGGGTTTCGGCATGAAGGTCGCCCGCAGGCCGTGCTTCTCGGCGATCGAGCGGGTCATGTACTTGAAGAAGGCGTGCCGGTCGGCGGTCACGAGGGCATCGTCATAGTCCCAGTTCATCTCGAACTGGCCGTTCGCGTCCTCGTGGTCGTTCTGGTAGGGCTTCCAGCCGAGCGACAGCATCGCGTCGCAGATCTCGGTGATGACGTCGTAGCGGCGCATCAGAGCCGATTGGTCGTAGCAGGGCTTGATCTGCTTGTCGGCCATGTCGGCCGGCTCCGAGCCGCAGGGCGTGATCAGGAAGAACTCGCACTCGACGCCGGTCTTCATCTGAAGGCCGTCGCGGGCGGCGTCCTTGATCAGGCGCTTGAGGATGTTGCGCGGTCCCTGCTCGACCGGCTTGCCATCCATCACGAGATCCGCCGGCAGCCAGCCGACCTCGGGCTTCCAGGGCAGCTGGATCAGGCCGTCGGGATCGGGCACCGCCAACAGGTCGGCATCGGCCGGGCTCATATCGAGCCAGGTGGCGAAACCCGCGAAGCCTGCTCCGTTCTTGCAGGTGCTTTTGATGGCCGCCGCCGGCACCAGCTTGGCGCGCTGGGTGCCGAAGAGATCGGTGTAGGAGACGAGGAAATACTTGATGCCGCGTTCCTTGGCGGCGCTCTCGAGATCCAGGGGCATGACGATGTCCTCCCGTCCGGTGGGCCGAGCCTCGCGCTCCAGGCCCCGCATTCAAGAAAAAGGCCGCCCCTCCGATCAGGGCGGCCCTGGTCCTCTTAGAGCCCGGTCTGGCCCGGAACCCAGCTGGTGCCGGCGAGCGGCACCTGGGCCATGGCGGCGGCCTCGATGGTGAGCGCCACCAGATCCTCGGGCTCGAGGTTGTGGAGGTGGCTCTTGCCGCAGGCGCGGGCGATGGTCTGGGCCTCCAGCGTCATCACCGCGAGGTAATTGGCGAGGCGCCGCCCCGCGAGTTCCGGATCGAGGCGCTTCATCAGCTCCGGATCCTGCGTGGTGATGCCGGCGGGGTCCTTGCCCTCGTGCCAGTCGTCATAGGCGCCGGCCGTGGTCCCGAGCGCCTGATACTCCTCCTCCCAGCGTGGATCGTTGTCGCCCAGCGCGATCAGCGCAGCGGTGCCGATGGCCACCGCATCGGCCCCGAGCGCCAGGACCTTGGCGACGTCGGCACCCGAGCGGATGCCGCCGGAGACGATGAGCTGCACTTTGCGGTGCAGGCCGAGGTCGCGCAGGGCCTGCACGGCGGGACGGATGGCGGCGAGGGTGGGGAGGCCGACATGCTCGATGAACACGTCCTGCGTCGCGGCGGTGCCGCCCTGCATGCCGTCGAGCACCACCACGTCGGCACCGGCCTTGGCCGCGAGGGCCGTGTCGTAATAGGGCCGCGAGGCGCCGACCTTGACGTAGATCGGCTTCTCCCACTCGGTGACCTCGCGCAGCTCCCCGATCTTGATCTCGAGGTCGTCCGGACCGGTCCAGTCCGGATGGCGGCAGGCGGAGCGCTGATCGACGCCCGCGGGCAGGCAGCGCATGCCGGCGACGCGCTCGGTGATCTTCTGGCCGAGCAGCATGCCGCCGCCGCCGGGCTTGGCGCCCTGGCCGATCACGACCTCGATGGCGTCGGCCCGGCGCAGGTCGTCCGGGTTCATGCCGTAGCGGGACGGCAGGTACTGGTAGACCAGCGTCTTGGAATGCCCGCGCTCCTCCGGCGTCATGCCGCCGTCGCCGGTGGTGGTCGAGGTGCCGGCGATCGTCGCGCCCCGGCCGAGCGCCTCCTTGGCGTTGGCCGAGAGCGAGCCGAAGCTCATGCCGGCGATGGTGATCGGCGTCTTGAGGTGGATCGGCTTCTTGGCGAAGCGCGAGCCCAGCACGACCTCGGTGCTGCAGCGCTCGCGGTAGCCCTCGAGCGGGTAGCGGCTGATCGAGGCGCCTAGGAACAGCAGATCGTCGAAATGAGGCAGCTTGCGCTTTGCGCCGGCGCCGCGGATGTCGTAGATGCCGGTCGCCGCCGCGCGGCGGATCTCGGACATCACTTCGGGCGTGAAGGTCGCCGAATAGCGCGGCGCCGTACGGGGGCCCTTAGCGTTCTCGGCCATCAATAGGCTCCGGCGTTGTCGACATGGAAGTGGTAGAGCGTGCGGGCCGAGCCGTAGCGACGGAACTCGGACGGATCGACCTCGCCCGCGAGCCCGGCCGCCTTCAGCTTGGCGAAGAGCTGCTCGCGGTGCTCGTCGCGCATCTCCTTCTCGATGCAGTCGGCCCCCAAGCTCTTCACGGAGCCCCGCACGTAGAGGCGCGCCTCGTAGAGCGAGTCGCCGAGCGCCTCGCCGGCATCCCCGAGAACGGTCAGCGTCCCGGCCTGGGCCATGAAGGCCGACATGTGGCCGATCGACCCCTTCACGAGGATGTCGATGCCCTTCATCGAGATGCCGCAGCGGGCGCCCGCATTGCCGTCGACGACGAGCATGCCGCCATGGGATGTGGCACCCGCCGACTGGCTGACATCGCCCTTCACGTGGACGAAGCCGCTCATCATGTTCTCGGCGACCCCGGTGCCGGCGCTGCCGTGGATCACGACATTGGCCAGCTTGTTCATGCCGGCGCAGTAATAGCCGACATTGCCCTCGATCTCGACGGTGACCGGGGCGTCGAGCCCGGCCGCGATGGCGTGGGCGCCGTCGGGGTTCTGGACCGTCCAGTGGGTCTCGTTGGTGTCGGGCCGCAGCGCATGCAGCTGGCGGTTCAGGTCGCGCAGGCCTGCGCTTCTCAGATCGTAGACGGGCATCAGTGGCGCTCCCCCGTTTGGCGTTCCCACGCGTAGACGCGTGCTGGTTCGGGCTCGAAGACGCGGGCCTTGTCGATCCCCGGCAGCCCGATCAGCGCCCGGTACTCGGAGCCGAAGGCGACGTAATCGTCGGTCTCGGCCATCACGGCGGGCTTGCAGGCGATCGGATCGCGCACGACGGCGAAGCCCGTTTCGGTGCCGACGACGAAGGTGAAGAAGCCGTCGAGGTCGGTCAGGCTCGATTCGAGCGCGTCCTTCAGCGAGGCGCCCTCGCGCATCCGCCAGCTCAGATATCCGGCGGCGACCTCGGTGTCGTTCTTGGTGGCGAAGGTGATGCCCTCGTGCTGGAGGCGGCGGCGCATGTCGTTGTGGTTCGACAGCGAGCCGTTATGAACCAGGCACTCGTCGAGACCGGTCGAGAAGGGATGCGCGCCGTTCGTCGTCACCGCGCTCTCGGTGGCCATGCGGGTGTGACCGATGCCGTGGGTGCCGGTCATCTTCGAGAGATCGAAGCGCTTGGCGACGTTCTCCGGCAGGCCCGTCTCCTTGTAGATTTCCATGCGCTTGCCGGCGCTGACCACGTCGATGCAGGGCGCGTTGGCCGAGAGCCAATCACGGGCGGCCGTCTCCTGGTCGGCTTCCAGGGCGATCACGGTATGGGTGTCGCGCGCCGTCGTGCCGACGACACCGCCGAGCGCCGCTTCGAGGCCGGAAACCGCCCCGGCCAGGGTCTTGGCGTCGGGTCCGCGCAGGGTCAGCTTCACGCCCGTCCCGTCGGAGCCGTAGACGGCGAAACCGGCGCTGTCGGGCCCGCGATCCGTCATGGTCTTCAGCATGTCGGCGAGCAGCGTTCCGAGCTGCGGCTCCAGCTTCGGATTTTTCAGGAAGAGCCCAACAATCCCGCACATCGCCTTCACCCTCAGCGAGCCGCTTCGCCCGTGGTCGGATTGCTCGCATGGGCCGCCGATGCTGTCAATTATGGGGAACTAAAATTTCTTGAAGGGAAACTGACGTTTCCCGTGGCCCCAAACTCCCCCCGCGAAGCCGGATCTGCCGCCGGCTTCCGACTGGCAGCCTCAGTCATCGCGCGCCATATTGGGTCTGTGCCGACCGGAGCGAGTCACGGTGACTGCGGGAACTCTACTGAATACCGCCTCGAACGCTCCGGTGGCCGAGGAGCGTCCGCTCGAGAAGGCGCTCGGCCATCAGGTGCGGGTGTTGCGGCGCGAGCGCGACCTGTCGGTGGCCGATCTCGGAGCGGCGGCGGGCATCTCTCCGGGCATGATCTCGAAAATCGAGAACGGGGCGATCTCGCCCTCGCTCGCCTCGATCAACGCCATCGCCTCCGCGCTCAACGTTCCGATCACGGCCCTGTTCGCGGCGTTCGAGGAAACCCGCGACTGCTCCCACGTGAAGCGCGGCCAGGGCGTGCTGATCGAGCGGCGCGGCACCAAGGTCGGACACATCTACGAATTGCTGGGGGCGGGCATCCGCGGCGACGTGGTCGTCGAGCCCTATCTCATCACGCTTCAGAAAGAGGCGGAGGCCTATACCAGCTTCCGCCATGTCGGAACTGAGTTCATCTACATGCTGACCGGCGAGGTGGTCTATCACCATTCCGGTCTCGACTATCATCTCCATCCCGGCGATGCGCTGATGTTCGACCCCAGCGGCCTGCACGGGCCGGCAAAGCTCCTGAAGACGCCGTCCACCTATCTGTCGATCATCGTCTATCCGCGGGGGTAGGGAGACCCGCTCGGCCCGGCTCCCGTCTCGTCATTGCGGATGCCGCCGGGCAGCCTGTATGCGATGCCTCGCCGGAAGCGCCACGGTAACGGACCGTTCACCATAAACTGCGACGGCTTCCTGGGTTCTTACACGGGAAGGCGGTCATGACGAGTGGACGGCTCTGGGCCTGTGCCCTTCTCGCGCTCGTCGCGACGCCGTCCTCTGCCGCCGATCTGCTCGAACGTTACGAGACGGTGCCGGGCCCACAGGCGCCGCGCTTCTTCCCGCGCGCGGAAGGCGATTCTATCGTCGAGCGCCTGCCCTCGCCGCGACGCCTCGCGGGCTGCGCTCCGCGGATCGCCCCGGTGCCGACCGATGCCCCGGACGACCCGAGCTATGTCGGGTCGGCCTACGGCCTCGGGAAGCCGAGCTATTACGGCTTCCGCCCCGGTCCCGGATACGACGATCCGTTCGGTCGTCCCCTGCGCTACTGCCCTTGAATCAAAGGCGTCGTCCCACCCCAACCCTTGTCCTGAGATGCTGCGCAGCAGCCTTGACGGATGAGGGACTTTGGTGGGAATGACGGGTCAGAGCTTGGCCTGGATCCGCTTGGCGATCTCGCCGAGACGCTGCTCCAGCAATGTCGGCACTTCGCAGACATAGGAGACCGATTGGTTGCGCTCGTCGAAGATGCGACGATCCCAGTTGAACTTGGTTTCCAGTTCCGCGACGTCCTTCGAGGCGACCTTCGTGGTGTCGTTCTCCGGCGCATCGCGCAGTTCGCTGACCTTGTCGGCCTCGTCGCGAATTCGCTCGGCCAGCCGGCGCTGTCCCTGGGCGTAGCGGACGATCCCGTTCATCACCGTGCTGCGCTCTCCGGTGATGATCTCGAAGACGCCGGCAAAGACGCGGGTCAGGCGCTTTCCCTTCTCCGCCGGATCGGCCTTCTCGACGAATTCGTCGATGAGGCTATCGGCCTCGCGCAGCTCTGTCCGACGGGAGGCCAGCTTGCGGGCGAGTTGCGCCGCCTCGCGGTCACTGCCCCAATCACCGGCCTCGGCCGGATCCGGGCCGGTCCAGACCGCACCGTAGCCGATCGTCGGCACCCGGCGCTGGGCGCAGGGCCAATCCGGATCCTGTTTCGGCTGCGCCAGGGCCGGCCCGGCGGCCAGTGCCAGCAGGAGGGTCAGGGGAAGGGTCGCGCGCATGTTTCCTCTCACGGTGTCTCGCCGGCCGGTCCGCCGCGACGGGCCATGATTCCGCGGCCCGGGTCGTAGGCGATCACGGCGAGCGTGAAGAACAGGAGGCCGGTGCCGATCACGACGGCGAAGCTGAGCGGCTCGAACTTCCCGTACAGGGCAAAGCGCACCAGCTCGACGGCGTGGGTGAACGGGTTGGCCTGGCAGATCCAGTAGAGCGTGTCGCTCGATTCCCGGATGCGCCACAGCGGATATAGGGCGGAAGAGGCAAAGAACATCGGGAAGATCACGAAGTTCATCACGCTGGCGAAGTTCTCCAATTGCCGCACCAGCGAGGATAGGAACAGGCCGATGGCCCCGAGCATCATGCCCGCCGCCAGAAAGGCGGGGAGCGCAGCGAGGTAGCCGATGGTCGGGATGTCGGTCTCCCAGAACCATGCCACCGCCAGGAAGGCGTAGGCCTGGACGATCGAGACGCAGACGCCGGCGATCAGCTTCGCGAGCAGCAGCATCCAGCGCGGATAAGGCGAGGTCAGCAGCACCTTCATCGAGCCGACTTCGCGGTCGTAGACCATCGACAGCGAGGATTGCATGCCGTTGAACAGCTGGATCATCACCGCCAGCCCCGGCACCACGTAGACCTCGTAGAGCACGTAGGTCTCGTAGGGCGGCGTGATCGAGACGCCGAGGGTGTTGCGGAAGCCCGCCGCGAAAATGAACAGCCAGACGAGCGGGCGTACCAGCGCCGAGAAGAAGCGCTCCTTCTGATTGAAGAAGCGCAGAAGTTCACGACGGACGATGCCGCCGAGCGCGATCAGATAGCCGACCGCGTCGAGCCGACCGGCATGGGGAACCGGCCGGGCGCCTTCCGCGACGGCAATGTTCAACGGCGCGGTCATGCGGCCACCTTTCCCGCGGTCTTGCCCGGATCCGCCACGAGCCGTCGGAAGGCGGCTTCCAAGGTTTCGCCCGGGGCACCGATCTCCCCGGCCCTGCCGCGGGCGACGATGCGACCGCGGTGGAGGACGACCGCATCGTCCTCGGGGGAGATCTCTTCGAAGATATGGGTTGCCCACAGCACCGAGAGTTCCTCCTCGCGCACCAGCGCGCGGACGATGGCAACGATGTCGGCGCGGGATTCGAGATCGAGCCCGACGGTCGGCTCATCGAGGAGCAGGAGGCGCGGCTCGTGGATCAGCGAGCGGGCGATCTCGATGCGGCGCGACTGACCGCCCGACAAGGTGCGGATCTTGTCGTCCCGACGCTCCGACAAACCGACGCGGGCGAGCAATTGCTCGATGCGGGCGCGGGCGGCCTTGCGGCCGATGCCGTGCAGGCTCGCATGGTAATGCAGGTTCTGCGCGACGGTGAGATCGGTGTCCAAAGTCCGGGCCTGGAACACCACGCCCAACCGCGCGAGCGCCCGCGACGGCTCGCGATCGAGGGGATGGCCCAGGATCGACACCCGCCCCTCCTGGTTGTTGTAGAGCCGGGTGATCACGGAGAACAGGGTGGTCTTACCCGCCCCGTTGGGGCCGAGCAGCGCCATGAAGTGCCCGCGCTCGACGGTGATCGACACATCGGAGAGCGCGGCGCGCTGGCCGAAGCGGTGGCTGACGCCCGCGACCTCCAGAGCCGCGCTCATCGCGGCAAAGCCCGATTGGCGTCTTCAAGCGCCTCGACGCACTCGTCGTACTCGCCCTCGCCCTGCTCGCGCTCGGCGACCCAGAGGGCCTTCTTGAGCTTCTGCGGGACGGCGTCGGGGGCGAGGGCCGCGACCTTCGCCTTGATGTCGGCAATCCCGGCGCTGCAGGCCGCCTTGTCGTCGGCGAGAGCGGGAGTCGTCAGAAGGACCGCCGCGACCGCCCAGGCGCCCGCCGTCCCCGTCGCGGGGAGAAGACGACCGGGCAGAGAGGCCAGGACCGAGCGCGGCGACGACGATCGCACACTCTGCACGTGCATGTCAGCGCGCGGGGCGCAGCGTATCCGGCTTGCGGGGTTCATGAGCACCATCCCTCACTTCACCGAGATCTTGCCGGCCATCCCCTTCTCCTCGAGCCCTTGCGCGTACCACCGGTACTCGCCGGGCTTGATCGCGACGAACTCGATGGCGATCTCGCCCGGATCGTCGAATTCGAGGTGATCGGGTGGGCCGCCGCCATGGATCTCCTTGTGCTCGATGACGATCTGGTTGAGCCAGATGTAGCGGAAGAATTCCGGCGCGTAGAACTTGTATTCCTGCCGACCCTTGGCAACGATCCGCAAGCGGTAAGCCTTGCCGGCTTCCAGCTCGATGTCCTTGTTCTCCACCACGAAGTCGTTGCCCTCCTCGTTGCCGAGGACGAGGTCTGGCAAATTCTGACGCTTCTTGGTCAGGTCGAGGGCCCCGGCCGGGGCAGCGGCGAGCATTAGGGCCGCGGCGGCGAGGCCGAGGCGCGTGGTCCATGCCATGTCGTTTCCTCCTAGGGCCGTACGTCTTTTCTTGTTGTCCGGCTCACTTCTTCGAGATCGCCACGCCCCAGGGCAGCAGGCCCACGGGAATGCTTTTCACCACTTTCAAAGCTTCGACATCGATTACGGACACGTCGTTCGACGTGCCGTTGGTGGTGAAGAGCTGCTTCTCGTCCGGCGTGAAGGCGAGCTGCCACACGCGCTGGCCCACGGGCAGGTATTTCTGCACCTCGTAGGTCTTGGCATCGATCACCGCTACGCGGTTGGCGGGGCCCAGGGCGACGAAGGCCTTGCTGCCATCGGCCGTCAGGCGCACGCCGACCGGCTGGATCTGCTCATCGGTGACGCCGGGAATCTTGAAGGTGATCTTCTTGATGACCTTGCGCGTCCCGGTATCGATGATCGAAACCGTGCCACCGACCTCGGCCGAGACCCAGAGGATCTTTCCATCGCCGGAGAACTCCGCGAAGCGGGGCCGGGCATCGACCAACACGTTGTCGATCACCTCGAAGGTCTTGGTGTCGATGAAGTGGGCCATGTTGGTGGTTTCGGACGTGTTGACCAGGATCTTGCCATCCGGCGACAGGCCCATTCCCTCCGGTTCCACGCCCACCGGCACTTCGGCGAGCACCTTGTTCTTCTCGATGTCGAGGATCGTGACTTGGCTGTCATCCTCGTTGGCGACGTAGAGCGGATTGCCGCTGCGATCGAGGATGAACTGCTCCGGATCGGGGCCGGAGCGCAGCGAGCGCACCACCTTGCCGGTGGCAGTGTCGAGCACGTCGATGCGGTCGTCGTCGCTGGCGCAGACGAACAACTCCTTGTCGTCCTTCGAGAGTGTGACGCCACGAGGACGGCGTCCGACCTTCCACGTCGCCGTCACCGCCATGGTCGCGGTATCGATCACCGAGACGGTGTTGGCCTTCTCGTTGGTGACGTAGGCGGTGAAGGCCTGAGCGCCCTCAGCCCCGGCGACCCAGGCGCCCGCAAGCACCGCCAAACCCATCCCCGCCCTGAAGCGAGCGACCATCGGCTTCCTCCCTGTCGTTCCGGCGCTTGGCCGCGCCTTGGTTCGAATCATCTCTTGAAGCGACATGGCCATCTAGGGCGCGCGGCACAAACGGAAAATCGGTGTCCGCGCCGTCCCACACCGGGCGGTGGATTGCCGCAAGGGCATCCTGGGCGCTCTGATCAGAACGCCTTTTCGAGCCCGGCATCCTTGAGGATGGCGTTGGCCGTGTGCGTCATGGCCGTGTTGCGAGGCACCGTGAACCGGCGGTTGGTCCGTGGGCTGTACCAAATCTCGTGCGAGCCCTTGCCCGGCCGCACGAACAGGCATCCCGCCTCCCGAAGCAGACGCACGAGCTCGGGGTAGAGGTTGCCGCCCATCTATGCGGCGCGGGCAGGCTTCGCTCTGAAGACGTGCTGCACCCGCAACTCGGTCGGCGGAGCGGCGCCGTCGGCACCCCGCGACAAGTTCGTTTCGATGAGGTCGGGGGCGACATCCTCGATGATCGCCACCAGGGCATCGAGTGTCGACGCCTCGGCATGAAGGCCGGGCAGTTCCGAGGCATGGACGTACCAGAGCTGGGCCGCCTCGTCGTGATGCACCGTGACGGTGAGCTGAGCCGGAGCCTGCATGGAATTGCCCGCCTAAAAAAGCGATGCCCGGACGGTAGGACCCCGTGCGGCGCGCCGCAAGCGTCGCGCTCACTTCAGCTTGCACGTCGTCTCCGGCTCGTCGGTGCCGAGCGTGTCGAGCGGCGTGCGCTGGTGGATGAAGCCCTGCTCGGGCGCCACCGAGACCATGGCCTTGGGCTGCACCACGATCACCGGCTGGCGCAGCTGGTGATCCCACGGACGGTAGGTGAGCGAGACGCCCTTGTAGGCCGGCAGCGAGAATTCGGGCGTCGTCAGATAGGGGCGGATCACCCCGACTTCGGTCGACTTCTTCTGCGTCGCCGCTTCGCCGACCGTGCGCACCGCGGCCCAGGCCTGGTAATCGAGGGGTTTCATCAACCGGCCGGTCTGGCGGCGGAAGCGGTTCTGCGCCTGGGCCGCGCCCCAGGTCTCGAGCGTCGGGTGCCAGGTCGTGGCGATCAGCCCCTGGGTGCCGGCGACGGGGCGGGGATCGACGGTGCGGAACGGGACGTAGTCGCCCCAATCGCCCTCCTCGTCGGCGACGATCGCCATGTCGTAATCGAGGCCGCGGGTGAACACCATCGCCTCGGCGCGGGTCGGCGTGTCGCCCCGCGCCTTGGCCAGCGGCCCGAAGGTCCAGGGCTTCTCCGCGGTGATCTTGAGGCCGAACTTCCTGGCCGAATTCTTCAGCGCCTCGGCATAGGCCTTATCGCGCTCGGTCGGACCGATAATCAGGAAAATCTTCCGCCAGCGCATCAGCGTCATGTACTGCGCCAGCGCGTCGGTCTGCATGGCGCGGCTGGGGAGGGTGTGGAACACGTTCGCCCGGCAATCGGCACCGCGCAGGCGATCGTCCGGAGCGCCGGCATTGAGGATCACGATATCCTGATCCTTGAGGGCGTCGGCCACCGCCAGCACCTCGTCGGCCGGCAGGGTGAGGGCGAAGTACTTGACCCCCTTGGCGGCCAGTTCCTTCGCCGCCGCGACGGCGTCCTGACCGGGTTCGAGCGCGACCTCGTCGAGGGTGTAGGTCTGCTTGGTGAAGCGGCCGGTGGTGTTGTTGTCCTTCACCGCCATCCGGGCCCCGGCGACGCCGAGATCCTCGGGCTCGGCCTCCGCGTCGTAGGAGGATGGGGACGGCACCGGGCGATAGATCATCGCGATATGCGTATCGCTCCCGCCGGGCTGGGCCGCCTGGGCATTCGGCGTGCCGGGCGACGGCTCGCCGGTGGCCGCCTTCGGCTCCTGCGCCGCGGCGGCCGGGATTCCCGCGAAGAACGCGAGGGCGAGGAGGTAGGATGGGAAAACGCGCATGCGGGCACCACGCTAGCAACATTGGACCGCCCGCCTCAACGGCGAAAACATAAGATTTTTCTAAGACATGACCCTTCGGGGGGACGATCCGCAGCGCGGGCAACTCTTGGGTCCGCCGTTGCCAAATTCACCGAACGCCCGAGATATTTCATCCCGCGGCAGTCCTGGCCGCGACACTTCGTCGAGGCTTCGCCCCATGAGACCGCGCGCCCACCCGGCCTTCCGCCGTCATGCCCTGGCGGCGCTCGCGCTGTTGCCGGTATTCGGCGGGACAGCCATGGCGGACGAGGCGCGCAAGGCCGCGATCTTCCCAGCGGAAATGAACGATCCGACCCTGGCCTATGGCCGCAAGAACCTGCCGGCCGATCAGAAACGGCTCGGCCTCGTCACGGATGTGCTGAAGGACCAGCTCACCGAGAAAGCCGGAATCCAGAGCGTCGATCTCGCGCCTCAGGCGGAGGAAATCCGCAAGGAGAGTCCGCTCTACAAATGCAACGGCTGCACCGGGCCGATCGCGAAGGCACTCGGTGCCGAGCTCGCCGTGACGGCGTTCGCCGACAAGGGTGCCAACCAGTTGTTCAGTCTCGTCGTCACCATCAGCGAAGCCGAGAGTGGGAAAGTGCTGCGTCAGGGCCAGGTGGTGATCAGGGCCAATACCGACGACGACTGGTCCCACGCCATGCGTTGGATCGTGAAGAATCGCCTGTTGGCGGAACCGCTCCCTCCCCGCTCCTGACCTCTGCCGCCTCTCCAAGATCCGTTGCCGCCGCAGCGGTGCCGTGCGCCGGACGATGACAGGGCCATCCCCAGCGGGGCTTGCACAGGCGCCCTGTCCGAGCGTTTAAGCATTCCCGTGTCTCAGACCTTGAAGCCCGAACGCGCGTCCATCCTCGTCAGCGTCCGCGACGTCGCGGAGGCGCGCCTTGCGTTGCAGGCCGGCGCCGATCTGATCGATGCCAAGGACCCGGAGCGCGGCGCGCTCGGCGCCCTGCCGGTCGCCACGGTGCGGGCGATCGTCGAGGCGATCGCCGGTCGGGCGGTCACCAGTGCGGTGGCCGGCGATGGCACCGGTACCGACCTTGCGAGCGCCGTTGCCGCGATGGCGCAGGCGGGGCCGCGCTGGATCAAGATCGCGGTCGGCGTGGCACATGACAACAAACTGGCCGAGGCTGCCGACGCGGCTCCGGGCCGCCTGATCGGCGTCGTGTTCGCCGAGGATGCGCTCGACCTGCCCGATCTCCCGGCACGGCTCGCGGCGGCGGGCTTCTCCGGTGCCATGATCGATACGCGGGGCAAGCACGGCATCGGCCTTCGCGATCTACTGTCCGCCTCGAACCTCTCCGCCTTCGTCGCCGCCTGTCGGTCCTTCGGACTGATCAGCGGCCTCGCCGGCTCCCTGCGGCGCGCCGACATCCCGGCCCTTGCGGGTCTTGGTCCGGACTATCTCGGCTTCCGCGGCGGCCTCTGCCGTGCCGACGACCGGCGGCAGGGACTGGACGAGACCCGCATCGCCGAAGCCGTCGCGGCTGTGCGGGTGCTGCGCCGCGCCGACGCCGCCTGACGATGCACGCCGCCCGATCCTCCCTCTCCCGTTCGGCTCCCTCCGCCGATGCCCCGGCGCGCGACGCTGGAGGGGGGGTGTGCGTCGTCAAGATCGGCGGCAGCCTGGTCTCGGATCGCGAGCGCCTGCGCGCCGTCCTCGCCGCGTGCGTGGTCGAGGGCCCCGTCGCGGTCGTCCCTGGCGGTGGCCCCTTCGCCGACGCGGTGCGTGCATCTCAGGCCGCCCTCGGCTTCGACGACGCCCTCGCCCATCGTCTCGCCCTCGACGCCATGGGCCGCATGGCCGAGATCTTCTGCAGTCTCGAACCGCGCCTGACCGCCACGGTCCGCCTTGAGGATCTCACGCAGGCCCTCAGGGAGGGTCGCTCCATCGTCTGGGACCCGGCCGCGCTGAAGGTGGGTTTCCCGGAAATCCCCGAGAGTTGGGAGGTCACGTCCGACAGCTTGGCGCTCTGGCTCGCAAGCCGGCTCGGCGCCAGCCGCTGCATCCTGGAGAAATCCGCGCCCGTGATCGCCACCGATGCGGCGGAGCTTGCCGCCGCCGGTGTGGTGGACGCCGCCTTCCCGCGCTTCGCCGCGGCCTTTGCCGGCGAGATCGTGGTGCGCGGCCCCTCCGCCCTGGGACAGGCCGCATGAGCGCGCCCGAACATCTCGTCTTCATCACCGGCAAGCTGGCCCATGCCCGCCTCGAAAAGGTCGCCGCGACCTTGCCGCCGGAGCGCTACGTCTGGTCCATCGCCGATGCCGGCGTGAAGGTCGCCGCGTTGATGACGGAAGAGATCATCAAGCGCCGCGTCCGGATGCCCGACGGGGCGACCCGCATCGTCCTGCCCGGACGCTGCCGGGCGAACCCGGAAGCGCTGAGCCTCCATTTCGGCCTGCCGGTGGAGCGGGGGCCGGACGAGGTGGTCGATCTGCCGGCCTATCTCGGTCTCACCGCCCGCAAGGTGGACCTCTCCCGCCACGAGTTGCGCATCTTCTCCGAGATCGTCGATGCCTCGAAGATGACGCCCGCGCAGATCGTCGCGAAGGGCGTGGAACTGGCCCGCAAGGGCGCCGACGTGATCGATCTCGGAGGCCTGCCCGACACCGCCTTTCCCCATCTCGAGGAGAGCGTCCGCGGTCTGAAGGCCGCCGGTCTGACCGTCAGCGTCGATTCCTTCTCGCTGGACGAGCTGACTCGTGGGGCGAAGGCCGGGGCCGATTACCTGCTGAGTCTCAACGAGGAGACGCTCGACCTCGCCTTCGAGACCGACGCCGTGCCCGTCCTCGTGCCGATGCGTCCCGATGATCTGCCCTCGCTCGATCGCGCGATCGAGCGGATGGTGAAGGCGGGCAAGCCCTTCCTGGCGGATCCGATCCTGGAGCCGATCCATTTCGGCTTCGTCGATTCGATCGCCCGCTACCGCGACACCCGCGCCCGCTGGCCCGACATCGAGATGATGATGGGCACCGGCAACCTGACCGAACTCACCGAGGCCGACAGCCTCGGCGTCACGGCCCTGCTGGTGGGGATGTGCTCGGAGCTGGCGATCCGCAACGTGCTGATCGTGCAGGTCTCCAACCATACCCGCCGTACCGTCGAGGAGCACGACGCGGCTCGCCGGATCATGTACGCGGCCAAGGCCGACGCCGCCCTGCCGAAGGGCTACGGCCGGGAGCTCCTGGCCCTTCACGACAAGCGCCCCTTCGTGCAGACGCCCGACGAGATCGCGGCGCAGGCGGCGGATGTGCGTGATCCCAACTACCGCATCGCCGTGGCCGAGGACGGCATCCACGTCTTCAATCGCGACATCCACAAGACCGGCACCGACGCGATGGCGTTCTTCCCCGATCTGGGCGTGGAGAGCGACGGCGCCCATGCCTTCTATCTCGGGGGTGAACTGACCAAGGCCGAGACGGCGTTTCGCCTGGGCAAGCGCTACGTCCAGGACGAGCCGCTCGACTGGGGCTGCGCCGCCGATCGCGCCCAGGAGGACACCACGGCCTTCAAGCAGGCCGGGCCGACCAAGGGGGGCAACGCGGCCCATACGCGCCACAGCGGCCCCGCGGCGCCGGAAGCCGCGCAGGCGGCGGCGATCCCGCCGGAGCGCGACGCGCAGGCGCCCGAGATCGAGACCGGTACGGGTTCGGACGCGGCGCGCGACGCACTCAGCGAACCGCGCGGCGGGCGCATCGTCTGCGGACGGCTGGTGCCGGACGAGGAGCGGGGTTAGGAGCCGGCCATGCCGCTGATCCTCGAGACCGTCGTCACCACCCTTTCGGCCGAAGGCGCCATGCACCTCGTGCCGTTCGGCCTGATCCGCGACGGCGAGGATTTCGTGCTCGCGCCGTTCCGCCCCTCGCCGACCATCACGAACCTCGCCGAACGCCCCTATTTCTGCGCCTCCGCACCGAGCGACGTGCGGGTGATCGCGGGCATCGTCACCGGCCGCCGCGACTGGCCGGTGGTGGATTGCGACAGGATCCCCGGCAAACGCCTCGCGGATTGCTTCGGCCATGCCGAGTTCGAGGTCGCCTCCATCGCGGAGGACGAGACCCGCCCGCGCTACCGGGGCCGTATGGTCCACGCGCAGAGCCACGTGCCGTTCATCGGCTATAATCGGGCGCAGGCAGCCGTGATCGAGGCCGCCATCCTCTCGACGCGGCTCCACATGCTGGAACCCGAGAAGGTTCTGACGGAGATGGCCTACCACGCCATCGCCATCGAGAAGACGGCCGGCCCCGCCGAGCGCGAGGCCTGGGACTGGATTGAGGACAAGGTCGCCGCCGCCCTCGGGCGCAGCGAACGGGTTCTCAAGGATGTGGGCCGCCCCGCCTGATGGGGCAGGAGATGCTTTCCACGATGATGCGAACCCTCCTCCTCGCCGCCGCCGCGCTCGCCGCCACGGCCACCGCCGCCGATGCCCAGCACGCGCCGACCCGCCGCAAGGTGGTCGAGAGCGTGACGATCGCGGCGCCCGCCGACAAGGTCTGGACCGTGGTCGGCAACCCCGCGGACGCCACTTGGATCGCGCATGTCACGGGGGCCGAGCGCGTGGCCGATGCGGCCAAGCCCACCTACCGTCTGACGCTCGACAACGGGCATGCCCTCGTCGAGGAAACCCGCAAGCTCGATGCGCAAGCGCGCAGCTTCGCCTATTACCTCACTCAGAACGACGTCGCGGACCTGCCGGCCAACGATTACTCGGCGACCCTCTCGGTCGTGCCCGAGGGCGAGGGGGCGGCGCGCGTCGAGTGGAAGGCCGCCTTCTATCGCGGCTACCCCAACAACGATCCCCCGCCCGCCCTCAACGACGAGAACTCGGAGAAGGCGGTGCGGGACTGGATTCACGCCAGCCTGGAAAATCTCAAGGCGCGGCTTGAGAAGGGCGGTTCCTGAGGGGCTGCCCGACACGCCTGCACAAAATTCGCTGTGATGGCCTGCGCCGACCCCTGGCTAAGCCGTTGCGGCGGGCAATGTGTGGGGTGACACGTCGAGGACGCGCCGCCAACCGTGGCGCAGGGGAGGAGAAGAGACGATGCAGTTCAGGACGCTCGCCGCGGTCGCGGCTTTGGCGACGGTGACCTTCGCGGCCCAGGCCCACGGCCCGACCCGCCAGAAGGTCTCGGAATCGATCGAGATCAACGCCCCCGCCGACAAGGTCTGGCAGATCGTCGGCAACTTCCAGGACGGCAGCTGGATTCCGCCGGTGGAGAAGACCGAGGGCAAGGGCGGCAACGAGGTCAAGGCGACCCGTACGCTGACGCTCAAGGGCGGCGCCACGGTCGAGGAAGAGCTCGCCAAGTACGACGCCGAGAAGAAGACCTTCATGTACCGGATCACCAAGGTCGATCCGAAGACCCTCCCGGTGAACGACTACTCCTCCACCGTCGAGGTCGAGGGCAACGGCGACAAGACCAAGCTGACTTGGCGCGGCGCCTTCTATCGCGGCTACATGAACAACGATCCGCCGCCGGACCTCAACGACGAGGCTGCCAAGAGCGCCGTCAGCGGTCTCTACAAGGCGAGCCTCGAGAACGTGAAGAACAAGGCCGAGAAGGGTTCGTAGGGTCTTCGATGATGCAGGCGGCGCGCTCGATGGTCGTGATCGGACAGGCGTGCCGCCCCTCCCCTTCCCTCCTTGCGGGGAAGGGTGCCCCTCGGGGGATGTCGGGCAAGGGAGAACCCGGCGTCCCGGGGATAAGGGTCGAGGCTGGCCAAGCGGCACCGGTGCTCCCCTCGCCTGCGCATCCCGGGGGTACCCCGCTTCGCAGCAGGGCGGCGATTGCGCGCTGGTTCGGCCTGTGCCTGCTTCTGTTCGCGGCCACCCCTGCCCCGGCCCAGGAAGCCATCGTCACGGCGCAGCTCGGCAACGCGGTGGAGATCGTGGATCTCGCCACCAAGAAAATCCTGCAATCGATTCCCGTCGCGGGCGCCCCGGCCGGCATCGCGCTCTCGCCTGACCGGACCCGCGCCTACATCACGCGGCCGGAGGGGCACGGCGTCACGGTGATCGACCTCGCCGCCCGAAAGGTCGTCTCCGAACTGGGCCTGCCCGGCGGCCCCCTCGGCATCGGCGTGAATCCCGTATCGGGCGAAGTCTACGTCGCCGATTGGTTCGGCGAGCGGGTGTTCGCCCTGCGCGCGACCGAGGACGGCTTGACGCTCGATGGCGAGATCGCCACCGGTAAGTCGCCCTCCGGCATCGCCGTGGCTCCGGACGGGGCGACGCTGCTGGTGGCCAACCGCGAATCCGACTCGGTCTCGGTGATCGACGTGGCCTCGCGGACGGAGAGGCGGCGCATCGCGGTGGGCACACACCCGTTCGGCCTGACGCTCTCGCCCGACGCCACCCGCGCCTTTACCGCCAACGTCCTGTCCGACGACGTGTCGGCAATCGACATCGCCGCCGGCCGTGAGACCGGCCGGGTCAAGACGGGCCAGCGCCCCTACGTCATCGCCTTCGCCGGACAGCGCGGCTTCGTCACCGACCAGTATTCGAACACCGTGACGGCGTTCGACGCCGCCACGATGACGAAGCTCGGCACGATTGATGTCGGCGACCATCCGGAGGGAATCGCCGCGACGCGCGACGGAACGGTGATCGTCGTCGCCAATTGGGGCGACAACAGCTTGAGCCTGATCGACCCGTCGAGCCTCAAGATCACGGGCACGATCGAGACCGGCGACGGCCCGCGCGCGTTCGGGGATTTCTTGAGGTAGGCCCCACCCGTTCAATCCCCTCATCCTGAGAGGCCGGGAAGCGGCCTCGAAGGAGGGCTCCGCTTCCGCGGCGCATCCCTGGAAGAGTGTGAGCGGGAGACCGCTCGATCACGAGCGCGAGGAAACGGCGCTCAGGCCGCCGCCGGCGGCTCGCCGGAATCGCCCTCTGCGGGTGAGTTGAGGATGTCCTCCAACTCGTCCACGAGCCGGTCGACCTGATCTTCGCTGACCAGAACCCGGGTGGTGCGGCCGTCCTCGGTGACGAAGGCCAACTCGACATCCGGCCCGGTCCGGGTCGCCAGGATACGGGTGAGTTTCTGGGCTGCGCTCATTCTTCCCCTCTCCTCATTTCAGTTCCGGTAACGCGCGGGACGGGCGCCGTTCCTCACGCGATCAACCCCACGGCCACGGCCGGCCCGCAGGTCGACACCCATTCGCGTCCCGACGGGGGAATTCTTTCGGCGATGAGGTCGGTCAGCGGAAGCGATTCCCGTCCGAGCCGGCGAGCCAAGCGCTCGGCGAGGAATCGGCCGGCGCCGCAGACGACGAGGGGCGTATTCGGCGGCACATCCGGCCGGGACAGCAGCACCGACGCCGCATCGTGCAGGGGGCGCAACTGCGCCTCGGCGAACCATGCGGCGAGCGCCCGCCATTCCTGCGCGCTGCCCTCCCCCCGATCCCGGCCGACCATGCGGGCGAGGCGGGTCTCGGTCTCGGCGAGCGATTTGCCCTTGAGATCGGCGCTGTGCTGCTGGTCGGCGCCGTCGGGCAGGTCGCCGGTCAGGCGGTGAATGTCGGCAGCCGTGGCGAAGGTCTCGGCCATCAGGGCGGTGCGCCGGCCACGCCAGGGGGCGTGGGTCGCGAAGGCCAGGATCGGGGTCCGCACGACGCCGGTATAGACGAGTTCGCCCGTCTCCAGTCGCTCGGCATCGCTGTAGCCCGTGGCGGCCGGATTCCCGCCGACGATCGGGATCAGGTCGGCGGTGGTCGAGCCGATATCGACGAGAAGGGCCTCGGGCCGGCAGCGACCGACGAGGGCGGCGGTGGCGTGCCAATTGGCGGAGGCGATCCTGTCCGAAACGTCCCCCGCATTCGCGGGCGAAACGAAGCCGGCGCTGCCGGCATAGATGCGCACACGGCCTGTCAGCGTCGCGGCGGCCCAGTCCGAGAGCTTCCGGACACCGTCGGCACGGTCCGCGAAGCAATCGGTCAGTTCGCCCGTCATGGTGACGGCGTGGTCGGCCTCGCCCCGCGCCCACTCGGGCAATTCCGAGAACGTCTTGTCCAGGGCCGGAACGCCGCGCCAGAGCGGGCAAGCCGCCTGCACCGCCTCGATCACGCGGCCATCTTCGACGAGTGCTGCCTTGACATGCACCCCGCCGAGATCCCACCCGACGATCCTGCTCTTGGTCCGGTTCACGCGATGTCTCACGCTCTCAAGGCTCGGGCGGCGCCGTTCCGGCTCGTACCGGTGATCGACCTGCGCCGCGGCGTGGTGGTGCGCGCCCGTGCGGGCGAGCGCGATGCCTATGCCCCGATCGTCACCCCCTTGGCCAGGGGTTCGGCTCCGGCCGACATCGCCCGCGGCCTTCTCGACGCGGTGGCCGCTGACACGCTCTACGTGGCCGACCTCGACGCGATCATGGATGGCACGGCGCCCGACCGGGCCAGTCTGGAGGCCGTCGCCCGTGCCTGTCCCGGCGTCGGGCTGTGGGTCGATGCCGGATTTGCCGACGCGAACGGGGTCGAGCGGTTCCTCGGCATGGGGCTCGGCCGGCCGGTGATCGGCAGCGAGAGCCAGCGCGACGAAAGCCTCGTGCGGATGCTGGGCAACCGCGCCGTCCTCTCCCTCGACAGCCGGGGCGACGAGCGGCTGGGGCCGGACGGGCTGCACGAAGATGCCGGCGCGTGGCCCGATGAGGTCATCGTGATGACGCTGGCCCGCGTCGGCACCGGCACCGGCCCGGATCTCACTCGGATCGCGCAGGCGGTGGACCGGGCGGGAGACCGATCGATCTTCGCGGCGGGCGGCGTGCGCGGGCCGCAGGATGTGGCGCGCCTGACGGAAGCCGACGCTGCAGGTGCCCTGGTGGCCTCAGCCATCCATGACGGTACGCTGCGATGAAGGCCTGCTCTGAACGGATCGCAATTCAGGCCGGATCGTAGGAACGGGAGCGTCCGAAAAGGCGGCTCCAAAGGCCCCCGAAAATCGCCGACTTGTCGATGCCGTCGATGTCCTGCGAGTACTGGCCTGTATAGAGCCGGACGATCATCGCATCGCGGCAGGCCCCTCCGAGCGCGTAGGAGAACCTGATGCAGGCCGACCTGCGACGCGTGCCGGGCGCCATGCCTTCGACCTTGGCTTCGAGATGCGAAAACCGCTCCATCTCGATCCAGATCCGGTCGCCCTTGCGCAGGCCGGGGTCGATCGGGAACGCCGCGACACCCCGATCGAGCGAAAGGCTGACGATCCGGGCGGAGAGAGCCTGTTCGGAGGCGACGATCCGCGCCGGCTCGTCGGTTGCGAAACTGTCGAGAAGCGGGCGCGACTTCTCGAAACAGATCAGCGCCGCGACCAGGAGGACAAGAATATTGAGCGCGGCCCAGTAGGCCGAGACGAGCGAGAACTCGCTGTCGCCGATGCGCGACCATTCGGGCACGATGTTGATGACGAGGCCGAGGGCGGTGACGGCGATCCAGAAGGCGATCGAGAAGAAGGTATAGGCGTCGAAGGCATTCTCCTCGTTGCCGGAGCCTTTCGGCGTGACGCGGAACGGCACACCGAAGGGCTTGATCACGCTGGAGACCACCACGGGCAGCATGCGGAACGTCGCGAAGGTGCCCACGGCGCTCGACACCAGGGGCAGATAGCGGGTCGGGGTCAGCCAGCCCACCAGAAGAAAGTAGGCCGCGACGACGGGCAATTGATACGAGACGATGTCCTGCGTGCCGGTGAAGAAGAGGGGTGCGGCGCCAGTCCAGAGATAGACCGCCGGAACCACGAGAATGATGAACCGCGTCGTATATTGCATCAGCCATGACAGCGGCAGGAACATCACCCGCTGAAACAGGGTCAGGCCCGGTCCACGCAGCGGCCCGTTATGCAGATAGATCGTCTGGATGCCGCCGCGGCACCAGCGGCCCCGCTGGACGAAATATCCCTTCAGATTTTCCGCGGCGAGGCCCATCGAAAGGCGCTCGTTCAGGTAACGGGTCTTGTATCCCCGGTTCAGCATGGCGAGGGTCGTGAGCAGATCCTCGGTGATCGAGTCGTGCGGGAAGCCCCCGATCACATCCAGGGCCGCACGGCGGGCGATCGAGCAGGAGCCGCAGCAGAAGCTTACATCCCAGGCGTCGCGGCTCGCCGCCATCTCGTCGAAGAACAGCCGTTGCTCGTCGGGCCAGACCTTCTCGAGCGAGAGGTTCGACTGGACCGGATCCTTGTTGAAGAAGTGCTGCGGGGTCTGAACGATCCCGATCGTTGGATCGGTGAAGAAGGGCAGCGTGCGGCGCAGAAAATTGCGGTACGGCACGAAGTCGGCGTCGAAGATCGCGATGAAATCACCCGACGACACCTTCAGACCATTATTCATATTGCCGGCTTTAGCGTGGGAATTGTCCGGCCTTGTGACGTGGATGGCGCCCTTTTCCTCGCAATACGTCTTGAGCCAATCGCGCCGCTTGTCGTCGAGGACGTAGACCGTGAACTTGTCCCGCGGATAGTCGAGCGCGAGAGCGCCGATGATCGTCCGCTCCAGCACGTCGAGCGGCTCATTGTAGGTCGGGATGAAGACGTCGACCGTCGGCAACTCCTCCGTCGGGCGCGCGAAAAAACTCTTCTCTCGGCGGTTCGCCTCGGCGCTCCGGTCGACGGAACGGCTCATCACGACGAGGAAGAGCAGGATGTCGGCGAAGGCACCGAGTTCCACGCAGAACACGGTCCAGGTCCAGATGAACGCGAAGCTCCCGTCGGCCGGATGCGGCAGCACGGTGTAGAAGAACCGCCAGAGGAGATACCGAATGGCCACCGCGAGCACGAAGGCGCAGGCGATCGCGCGGGACCAACTTCGCTGCCGCGGCCAGTTCGTGATGAAGACGAGAAAGACGGCTGCGACCACCAGGGTCGGAGCCATCGGTCCGAGCTCCAATTCTAGGAGATACTGAACCACAGGCTCTTCACCCAATTGACGAGAGGCAGCGCTGCAGCCGATCGCGCGAACCGAACCTGCACGGTGCGCCCGACATGGCAGAAGTTCTCGTAGTCGGTGTGCATCGGGTTCTGGTCGAGGGTGACCCGGATGCGGGCGTTCTTGCCCCGGCTCTTCGGCGGCATGGCCGCAAGCGTCACTTCCTCGACCGCCGCGCTAGATCCCCGGACGGAGATCACCCGTCCCGCGATCACCTCCGAGGTGCCGAGCAGGCGCACCTCCGCCGGATCGCCGGGCGTGATCTCATCGTAATCGACCTCGTCGAGCAGGATGTCGACGAAGAGGTCACGGCAGTCGAGCAGACGCATCAGCTCGTTGCCGACCACGACATTCGATCCGCCCACGACGTTGTTGCGCCAAATCACGCCGCGGAACGGAAGGCGGATGGACGCACTCGACAATCGATCGTTCCGGCTGCGCTCGATCATGAGCTGCCGTTCCAGAAGCTGGACGCGGGCCCGCTCGATCTTGGCCTGGGCCTCGACATTGGCGAGCTGGATCGTGACTTCATCGCCGCGCTGCTGCGAGTAAGGCACGTCGTTGCGCCCCTCGCCGACGAAGGTCCCGCGCTTCAAGGCATCGAGCTGCTGATGCAGACGGTCGAGTTCGGCCTTCGCGATCGTTCCCTCATTGCCCGAGGCGATGGCCGCGGCCCGAGCAGCCTCGACCGAGCTGTTGGCGACCACTCCGGAGACACCCAGTGTCTGCTTGCGACTGAGATCGGCCTCTGCCGAGACGCGGTTGGCCTGTGCCGTGCTGATCCGCTGCTGGCGGATGATGATTTCCTGCTGAATACTTTGCAGACTTGCCTTTTGATAGTCACCGAGCCGCGCGGCAAGTTCCGCCTTGAGGGAAGCGAGCAATCCTAACTGCGCTTCGAGGGCCTTCAGGCGCTCGCGCGCAGCGCCGAGATCGGCATCGAGCTGCGCTTCGGTCGTGCGGGCGATGCGATCATTGCTGATCTGGAAGAGTTCGGAATCCTCGCTCAGGGCCGTCCCGACCTTCGGTGGCGTATCGGACACGACCCCCTCGATCGGCGCCGACACCACCGCGAAGCGCGCGTTCACGGTGCCGTCGAGACTCGTATAGCCGGTCAGGCCCGGCAGCATCACGAGGATAGCGATAGCTAGAAGCGCCAGCCCAACAAGAATGCGGACAATACGCGTGTTCCAGAACATGCCACATCATCCTCATACAGTTCCGCAGCGTCCTGTCAGCTCAGGCTATTCGCCCGAGCAGGTGGGATGAGATTCTTGACATGCATTCGCGTAAACCTTCAACGCACCGGTTGGTATCCTTTGGCTCGCACAATGGTTGCATGTTTCTTAACGGCGGCTCGGCTGCCGACGTGGGGGGTAGTCCACCGAGGATCACGGCAAGCCCCGCCATGGCGCGTTCGGGCCGGCGGCCCGTACGCAGGCAAGGGCACGCTGCGCGTGCCGGAACGTCGACGTTCCGCTGTTCCGCGCGGAAGTGAAAGACGACCTGCGGGCGGTCTAAGGTCATGAGGTTCCAACCCGATCGGCGAAAGCCGATCGAATTGATCGCGCGACGGACGGCTCAGGGATCGGTTGCGGACGTTCGGCAGGCTCGCGGCGAATGTCCGCTCCGAGCCTCACCCCAATGCGATGGATTTTTGCAAACGAGTTTCTCGGCGACGGTATTACGGCTCGGTGGATGCCAACGCCCCGCGGGCATTGCGGCGGATCACCTGGGGCGGTTGCCCGAAGGCGCGCAAGAACGCGCGCCGCATCCGATTGCGATCGGCGAATCCCGTCTGATCGGCAACGACGTCGATCGGATGCCGACTGCTCTCCATCATCACCCGCGCAGCCTCGACGCGCAGGTTCTCGATCGCCTTGGCCGGCGATTGGCCAGTTTCAGCGTGGAACACGCGGCTGAACTGCCGAGGGCTCAGATGCGCCGCGCCCGCCAACTCCTCGACCGTCAGCGGCTTGTGCAGGTTTCGTTTGGCGTAAGTCAGGGCGGACTGGATGCGGTCCGATTTCGGTTCGAGATCGAGCAGGGCCGAGAACTGCGACTGCCCCCCCGCGCGACGGTGGTAGAGCACGAGCTTCTTGGCGATCGCCTGGGCGACGTCGTGGCCCAGATCGTCCTCGATCAGGGCCAGCGCTAGGTCGATGCCGGCGCTCATGCCGGCCGAGGTCCAGATCGGCCCGTCGTTGATGAAGATGCGGTCCATGTCCACCGTGCTGTCCGGACACTGCGCCTGCAGCTCGCGGGCATGCATCCAATGCGTCGTCACACGGCGGCCTGCGAGGAGACCGGCTTCGCCGAGGACGAAGGATCCGGTGCAGATCGCGGTCACGCGTCGCGCCCGCGGCGCCGCTTCTCGGATCAGCGAGAGCAGCCCCGGCGTGGAGGGAAGGACGGACGTGCCCCCGCCGACGACCAGGGTATCGAACGCCGCTTCGCCGAAGGGCTCGGTCTCCACGCTCATGCCGGCGGAGGTGCGGACCGGCCCGCCGTGCTCCGAGATGAAGCGGATGTCGTAGGGCGTCTGCTCATCGGCCAAGTTGGCGAGCTCGAAGGCGGGCACGGCCGCCAGCCCCATGATCGAGAGGCCGGGGAAGATGACGAAGCCGACGCGCTGCATGCTGACCCCATACGTCTGAAAACGACGCATATATGACATTTGCGTCATGATGGGTCAAAGATAGCCTGCACTCATCGGAGGCTGGTCCCAGCCAGAACGGGGGAAGGCGGATGATCGACGATGTCCGGTCGCACGGCCCAGAGCGGCGCGACCGGCATCCGGCGATGGCGCAACGGCGACCTTTGCCCCTCGGCGCGCCTGCACCCAGGGCTGATCGGATCAACGGATACACGGAGAGAAGCGATGAGTGAGCAGAACAGGGGCGTCGCGGTGATCACCGGCGCCTCGGCGGGCATCGGCGCGATCTATGCCGATCGCCTGGCGAGACGTGGCTATGACCTCGTGCTGGTCGCCCGCAATGAGGAGCGCCTCCGCGCCTTGGCCGATCGTCTGACCCGGGAAACGGGGCGGAAGGTCGAGCCATTCAAGGCCGATCTCGGTCGCAAGGAGGATCTCGCTCGGCTCGAAGCGCGCCTGCGCGACGATTCGAGCATCACCATGCTGGTCAACAACGCCGGCATCGGCTCCGTCGCCTCGATCCTCAAGGCGGACATCGACGCGATGGAGGCGATGATCTTCCTCAATATCACCGCGCTCACCCGGCTCACCTACGCGGTCGCTCCGGCCTTCGCGTCGCGCGGCGCGGGTACGATCATCAACATCTCGTCCGTCGTCGGCGTCGCGGTCGAGATGCTGAACGGCGTCTACAGCGCTTCGAAGTCCTTCGTGCTCAGCTTCGGCCACACGTTGCAGAGGGATCTGGCTGACAAAGGCGTGCGCGTTCAGACCGTGCTGCCCGGCGCGACGGCGACCGAGTTCTGGGACGTGGCCGGCTATGCGGCCCAGAAGACCTCATCAATCACGATGTCGGCCGCCGATCTGGTGGATGCGGCGCTCGCGGGCCTCAATCAGGGCGAACGCGTCACCATCCCGGGCCTGCAGGACATCGAGGATTGGGAGCGCTGGGAGGAAGGTCGACGTTCCATCAGCCCGAAATTCAACAACGCCAAGCCGTCGCGCCGCTACGGCCTCACCCCAGCCAGCGCTGCCTGACGCGGAACGCAAACGATGCCGTACCTCCAGCTCGACACCCCCTTCGCATGCTCGTCCGACGCCAAGCGGCGTTTGGCCAAGCGCCTCGGCGATATTTACGCGCGGGAGATGCAGGCCGACGTCAACCGGGTGACGGTCGCGATCCGGGTGCTGGGCGAGGACGGGATCTGGCGCTGCAGCCGGGACGAGCTTCGGCCGGCCGGCCTGTTGATGTGTGACATCCGCCGGGGGCGCCCGGCGGAGCAGCGCGCAGAACTGGCCCGCCTGCTGCTCGAAGCCTGCCGGGACATTCTCGGTTTTGGCGACGACAATCTCAATCTCGAGTTCACGCAGCACGCGGGGGACGAGATGTATCACCCCTTGCTGGGTGGACTGAGCGACGAATGGAACGCGAGCGAAGACGCGCCCCGTTCATGATCGCATCGGCCTCGGCCTGTGGCCTCCTCGCGGAATTGTCTCGCTTCTAGGGAACGGGTGCGGGTGGATAGGCATGCGAGAACCGGGAGCTTCCACGTTCCCGGAAAGCTTCTGCCGAATGGAAACCCGACGGCCCCATCGCCCGTCTTCCGTCGAGTGCGGGAGCGCGCACGGGCCATTTCACAGGACCGAACAAAATCGAAAGCCATCCTTCTCGCGGTCACGGTGATGAGTTTCGACGCGACCGTCATGCGCTGATCGACCTGATCGCGTGACGGACTGCTCAGCGCTGAATCCGGTGCTCTTCGGCTGCCGTGAGCCGGGCCGTTGCCGAAACGGGGGGCCGGGGGTAACCTCGGCGATGTCGCGAAAAACGGCCGCCCCGAGGCGGTCGAATACACGTCATCCACGCCGTTCAGGTGGTTTGACCAGCGTCTCCGAAAGCAACCGCCCGACGATCTCGGGCAACCGTGGTGCTCGGCACTGAGCGGTGCTGATCGCGTACGGTCGCAGGAGCGCAGCCATGCGACACGCAATCCTGATCCTCGGCGCTGGCCTCGGCGGCCTCGTCCTCGCCCGGATCCTTCACCTCCACGGGATCACGGCAACAATCTATGAGGCCGAGCCATCGGCCGATGCGAGGGCCCAGGGCGGCCTGCTCGACATCCACGAGCGGACCGGACAGGTCGCCTTGCGGGACGCTGGACTCCACGACGCGTTCCTCCGCCTCGTGCGACCCGGCGAAGACGCCAAGCGCGTCGTCGATGCGCGTGGAACCACTCTCTGCGAAAGGCTTGGCGACGCGGCCGGTGCTCGGCCCGAAATCGATCGCGGCGATCTGCGCCGGTTGCTCATCGCCTCACTTCCCAAGGGGACGATCCGGTGGGACCATCGAGCCGTCGCGGTCATGGGATGCGGCGATGGGCAGCACGCCGTGACCTTCACGAACGGCGCGACGGTCACAGCCGACCTTCTCGTGGGCGCAGACGGCGCGTGGTCGAAGGTGCGCCCCCGGCTCTCAGCGGCCTTGCCCGCCTATTCGGGCGTCTCGTTCGTCGAGACACGAATCCATCACGGCGTGACACGCCTCAAGGCCAGCGCGGATGCGGTCGACGTTGGCACGCTCATGGCTGTGGCGCCGGGTCAGGGCATTCTGGTTCACAGGCATGCGGACGGAGCCCTACAAACCTACACGGCACTGGACAGGCCTGAACCCTGGTTCGACGCCATCCCCGTCCGTGATGGGAAGGCCTTCCTGGCCCGTGTCGCGACGGAGTTCTCCGGCTGGGCGCCACACCTGACCGCCCTCATCACGACCACCGACGTCGCGCCCGTCCTTCGCCCGATCCACGCGCTACCGGTCGGTCACTGCTGGGAGCATGTTCCGGGCCTGACCCTGCTGGGCGACGCGGCGCACTTGATGTCGCCGTTCGCCGGCGAGGGGGCGAATCTCGCGCTCTACGACGGAGCGGATCTCGCCAGAGCCATCGTCGCGACACCCGACGATCTCGATACGGCGCTCCGCGCATACGAGCGCGAGCTGTTCCCCCGCAGCGCCGCGATCGCGGCGATATCAGCGCAGAACCTCACCCGGTTCTTCGGGGTCGACGCACCGCACAGCGTCGTCGCGATGTTCGGGCCGGGACCGGCATGAGTATCCGCTTTGGGCTTACAGCCCGTCCCGCGTCCAGCCAGGCGAAGGAGGGTCTGCTGCGCGGGCTCCACGTCACGGGTGCCACCCTGCGCCGCTCGCTGCGGACGGGGCCCGACGAAGCCTCGCGGACGGCCGAAAGTCGGAGGCCGGCAGACCGATGAGGCGCCCGCGGCTCACCGCACAAAAAGAAAGGGACGGCCGAAGCCGTCCCAATCCATCAACGTCCGAGGAAGATCGAAGCCAGTCGCTGGAGCAGGCCCCGCGGTGCGGGCGGAGGCTCGCTCTGCCCAGGACTGTGTCCGATCTAAGCGTTGGCGGCGAAGGGGTGGGTCGCCGACTTGCGCTGCTCGGTCACGGCCGAAGCCTTCGGCTCGCCGTTCACGGCGCGCTGGATCGAGAGCTTGGTGGCCTCGTAGTTGTACTTCTGGATCTTGGCGTCGTCGGCCGCTTCCCAGTGGATGAACACGCCGACGAGCACGAACACGTCGTCAGCCTCATCCGCCGGGATGATGCCTTCGGCGACCGCATCCTGCACCGCCATGGCGACGCCGTGCTGGGCCGGGCCGAACATCTGGACGGCCTGACGGGCGTCGTTGATGGTGACCTTGTTGAACATCAGCGTGTTCGGCTTGCACGGCAGGTTCGGCGCGATCACGGCGAGCAGGCTGGTGAAGCCGTGCTTGTTGTTGATCAGGCCGTTCGCGAAGGCCGTCTCGGCGGCCGAGCCGCGCGGGCCGATGATGAGATCGATGTGGGCGACCTCGTTGCCGTCGCCGACGAGGGCCTCACCGACCTGAAGCTTGTTGATCTTTGCCATTCGGGGTCTCTCCCTGCATTCCTGAAAAAAGGCCCGCCCTGAGAGGAGGCGGGGCCGGAAGCCATCCTTGTTCGCGGCGCCCGGCAGGGGGCCGAGCCGGTTAGCCCGGATAGCGGGGCGGACCCTACAGCGGGCCTTTGCGCCGAACAACCCGCGCAAGAGCCTGAAATCGGCGATTTTTTGGACCGGCCGGGTCCTTGACGGGACGGGATTTCGTTCCTTTGCGGGCGCGGGATCAGATCCGCTCGTCGCGAGCCGCGAGCAGGGCATCGAGGAACAGCGTCGCAACGGTGAAATCCGCGCTCGTTCCCGGATTGAGGCCGTCGGCCTTCAGGGCGCTGTCGTAATCGAGCAGGGCCGCGACGGGTTGTTCGGCGAGGTCGAGCCCGGCGAGGCGGGTCGCGGCCTCCGCCCGCACGGCCTCCGCGCGTTCGGCCCCGTGCTTGCGGGCGATGTGGCTGTCGGGAACCGTCGTGAGATGGGCCAGATGGACGGCCGTCGTCGTCCAGGGCGCGACAAGTCCCCGCCCCCGGGCCACCTCGAGCGCCGGGAGCCCGATCGCGAACAGATCACGGAAGCCGTCGGTATAGGCGCGGGCGATGCGGTCGCGCGGGGCGGCCTCGGCCATCGCCTCCGACAGCGACGGGACGGAAGCCGTCTCGGTGACGTCGTGGCGCGCGGCCTTGCCGAGGCCGCCGGGATTGGCTCGGCGGATCGCGGCGAAGACATCGGCCGCGTCCGACGCATCGAGTTCGCTGAGGACCGTCGAGAGGCCCTCCGCCAACGTCCCACCGGCCTCCGCGGCGCGGGCCAGCGGCGCACAGAGGAGCAGGATGCCGAGATTGGTGTTCTGGCCGACGGCCGCGATCGTCGCCTCCACGCCGCCGTGCACCCGTGCGCCGACCCGGGCACCCGGCGCCGCGAGCAGGGGGGCCGACACGTCGGCACTGGTGACGAAATCGGCCGTCACCATGCGGTGGCCGGAGGCATAGGCGTGAACGTTGCCGGGCTTGAGCGCGTCGAGTTCGGCGAGACAGGCGGCCCGATAGAGATCGGCCACCGTCGCGGCGGGCAATCCCGCCCTCATCCGAGGGCCGAGACGAGGCGCGGCGGGCGGGCGGCGCGGACCGCGTTGAGGAAGCCGCGGGCGACCGCGCCGGCGATATCGACCTCGGTGACCTGCTGGAGCCCTGACCAGGCCGGCATGGAATTGACCTCGAGTACGAGGAAGCCGCCCTCCCCGTCCTCGACGAGGTCGATGCCGGTATAGTCGACGCCGACCGCGGCGGCGGCGGCTTCCGCGAGTTCGGCGGCGCGGGCCGGTACGTCCCAGGCATGGGGCCGACCGCCGCGATGGACGTTGGTGATCCAGCCATCGCCCTCGCGGATCATGCCGGCGATGGCCCGGCCTTCGCAGACGAAGACGCGATAGTCGCGCCACAGCCCGTCGCTGCGCGGCACGTAGCGTTGGAGATAATAGACGCCGCTGACCGCCTCAGGGATCGGCAGGTCGTCCGGCGTCTCCAGCAGCATCAGCCCCTCGCCCTGCGAGCCGAACAGGGGCTTGAGAACGATCGGCCGGCCGGGTCGGGCCTCGCGGGCGACGATCTCGGCGGCGGCTTCGCGTTTTGAGACCACGAAGGTGTCGGGAGTGGGCAGGCCGGCGCGGGCGATCAGCAGCGAGGTCGCCGCCTTGTCCACCGAGCGCTCGATGGCCACCGGCCCGTTCCAGACGGTGACGCCCGAGGCGACCAAGGCGTGGAGCACGCCGAGCCGCATGGTGGTCGCCTCGAAGGTGCCGCCCGCGATGGTGCGCAGGAGGACGCCGTCGGGCAAGCCGTCCGCGAAGCCTGGCACCTGCAGCGGCTCGCCACCGCCGGTCACGACGGCCACGTCGGCGAGCGAGAACAGCACCGGCTCGACGCCGAGCGAGCGCAGCGCCGCACGCAGGCGCGCCTTGTGCCAATTGCCGTTATCGGCCGCGAGCCCGATGCGCATGGATTCTTCCGTTTTTCTCCCTCCCCCGCGGAGGAGGAGGGTTCTTTGGCGCTTGCGCTCTACGCGAACGAGGCCTCGACCAGCTGCGGCTCCAGCCGGCCGCCACGAAACGTCTTGCCGGTCTTGACCGAGGTCACGATCGCCTCGGCCGGCGAGAACAGGGCACCGTCGATCTTGTAGAAGTCGCCGTTCACCCGCGAGAAAATCTCGGCGAAGGGGGCGCCGTGATCCGCCGAGGTGGTGGAGGGCAGCTGCTCGGCGAGCTGCTTGGCATCGGCATCGTCGGCATCGATGAAGAGCTGCACCCGGCCGCCATAGATGATGGCGTCGTTGGTGCGGCCCATCGCCTGGATGAAGTCCGGGTGCTGCGGCGAGAGCGGCGCCGAACCGATGCCGTCGAGGATGCGGTGGAGGTCGAAGCCCACCGTGTGGGCCTTATGCAGGGCCACTTCGAGAACGCGGGCGACCACCTGGGTCGCGCCCGCCAAGCTCTGGGTCGGGGCGTAGATGAAGGTGACGTTCTCCGCCGCGATGCCCGTGGCGGCGGCGACCTTCTGAACGACCGAGGCCGGAGGGGCGCTGGCGGATTCCAGCACCAGGGCGGTCTTCGTCGCGTTGTCGCGGTAATTCAGCTCCTTGTAGAGTTCCTCCACCACGGCCACCGCGCGGCCGGGCCCGGAGCCGAGGGCGAAGAAGCCGGAATCGCCCTCCTCGTCGGCGAGGCTCCAGCCGGCATACTGGCTGCCGAGGCAGGCGAGCACCGGGTCGGACGAGTGGACGACGACGCTGTAGGGCCAGGAGGCGATCGGTCCGGTCGGGGCGATCGACACGGTGCCGAGGCCGCCCAGGCAGATCTCGGCGATGCGCCGACCCGCCTCGATCGAGCCGCGGGCATTGGCGCCGGCATCGACCGTGCGCGCTCCGTTCTCCTGTGCGACGACGAGCCGGAGCTTGGCTGCATCAGCGACGAGGCTCTCGACCAGCGGTCCCGCCAGCGCGTTGAGGCTCGGGACGGTCGTGTTGGAACTCATGCCTGTTCTCCGTGTCGTCGAGGCGAGCGCGTAGCGCATCGGCCCGCACCCGCAAATTCCTTTTGACCGTCGCCGCTTCTGGCCCGGTCGCCGTCACCGTGCAGAGCGGGGCGTCGCGCCCCACCCGGCTGCCGGCCCGCGGTCGGTCATGGACATGGGCCGGCCAGTCGAGCGGCGGCAAAGCCGCGTATCCCCGCGCCGCGTAACAGATCTCGGCGCCGGCCGCATCCGGCGGCGAGGGTTCCGGCGCCGCCATGCATCCGAGGCTCGCCTCGATATGCGCCAAGAACAGGGGCGTCGGGCGCCGGTCCAGAACGTCGAGGGTGGCGCCGGGGCGCGGATTGAACTCGAGGAGCCACCAACCTTCACCCTCGACCAGCAGATCGGCGCTGGCCAGACCCGCGAGGCCCGTGGCGGCCACGATCCGGCCGACGGCCTCCGTCACCGCCTCGCGGAGAGCGGGCGCGACCGGCCCGGCCTCGTCCCGGCCGCGAGCCAGGGCACCGCCGTAGCGGAACGGCCGCAGCCGCGAGGGCGCCTGCCACTGTTCCGTCAGCGCCAAAGCGGCGATGCGCCGGCCGTCGGCCAGAAAGTTGAGGGCGAAGGCTCGGCCGGGCATGCGGGCCTGGAGATAATGTCCGGGCGGGGCGGTACCGGTGGCGCTGACGCGAATATGCGAGCCGCCGCAGCCCCCCGCGCGCTTGAGGAGCCACGCGCTCCGCTCCGCCACGGGGCCGGCATGGAGCGGCGGGTGCGGGATGGCGAGGCGCGCGCACAGGGCGGCGAAGCCGGCCGGATCCTTCAGGGCCGCGATCGATGCGGCCGACGCACCGAGGAGCGGGAAACGGGCCGCGATATCCGCGATCAGATCCGGTGCGCCCTCGAAGCCGCTGCCGAGAACGATGCCGACCACCCCACCCGCCGTTTCGGCCAGCGCGGCGAGCCCGGAGAGCACGGCGTCGCGGTCGCGTCGGCCGGCGCCGAAGCGTCCGGGCAACGGACGATGGGCTTCGGCGAGGGCCAGGGTATCCTCGTCGCCGAACAGATCGAGCACGTAGGGCTTCAGCCCGGCCCGCCGGGCCGCCTGGGCCAGCGCCCGGCCGGATTGGGCGGCGATCAGGACCGCGCCGCCCTCGACGATGCGGGGCGCGGTCAGCCGGCGATCTCGACGGCGAGGGTGTAGGCGTCGCGGAAATCGAGGCAGAGCGGCTGGTCGGCCTCCAGCATCTTGCGGAACAGCCGGCACTGGGTCTGATACTTGACGTTTCCGACCGCGAGCGCACCGATGCCGACGCCCTTACCGACCGGCAGGGGGACGTCCTTGGCATTCACGTCGATGCCGGCGATGCCGGCGGGCGGCACGGCGTTCACGTCGGAGGCGACCAGGAGCTTCGGCGCCGATTCGAGATCCTCGGCCGTCAGGATCGGGATGCCGGCGGGACCGGCCGAGAGGATCACGTCGGCATCGGTGATGGCCGCACGGCGGGCTTCCGGCAGCGTGCCGTCGACCGCGCCGACATCGATGCCGAAGCGCCACTTCATCGTGAAGGCGATCTTGGAGACGCGCTCCTCGCCATCATGGCCCACCAGCACGGTCTTCGCGCCTTCCAGCGCCCCGATCACCGCCGCGACATAGGCGACCACGCCGGCGCCGCCGAAGATGACGATGCGCTTGCCCTTGAGATCGGTGCCAAACTTTGCCTTCAGCGCCCGGTTCACTTCGGCCACCATCGCCGCGCCGGTGGTGAAGGAGCCGGCCGGATCGGCGAAGACGTGGTTGGCGAAGGGCGGCACGAAGGCCTTCTTGGCGCGATCGACCATGTCGAGGGCCGTCTCGGCGTTCTTGCCGCCGATGAAGATGCCGGTGCGCACGCCGTCCTGCGGAGCGCGGGAGAAGATCGAATCCTGGGTGAGCGAGACCACGTCGGCGAGATCGACGCCCGTATAGGTGATCAGGGTCTCGAAGCCGGCATCGACCGCCATGTTCACGTCGAACGGGCTCATATGCTTGAGCGGCGTCAGCATGTGCAGGATCGAGCGGGTCATGGTGTTCGTCTCCCGTGATCGCGGTCCCGCGGGACCACCTCAGGTGCAAAGCCGATCGGACCCGTGCTGGTCAAGCACAGGTTTATCGAAACGGGTCTTAGCGAAAAAAATCTAAAGATCGGTCACCGAGGCGCCACCGTTGCGCCCGGAGGCGATGACGAAGCGCAAGCGACCCGGGCGTTCCAGGGCCCCGACCAGCCGTTCCGCCTCGGCCTGCGACGGCATCAGCGCGAAGCCGGTGGGCCCCCAGGAACTCTGGCCGTAGCCCCGCACGCCGCTCTGCGCGACCGCCGCCAGCGCCTCGGCCACGGCGGGGCTGGCGTAGCGGCCGCCCTGATGGGGGGCGAAATGATCGCCGACGCGCTTCTGAATCTCGGTGATTCCGGCGCCGAACCCGTCCGGCTCCGCCGTCGCCGCGGCGGGCAGGATCTGCATCAGCACGATCCGGCAGATCTCCGCCGCCTGAGCCGCGTCGAAGGGGGGGAGGTCGCGGAATGCTTCCGTCTCGCGCGAGCCATGCACACCCGTCATGGCTTCGTCGAGCATCAACACCACCCGCCAAGCCTCGGGATAGGGCAACCGCGCGATGACCGGAGGCGGCGCGCCGGACCCGTCGCGACCGCCATCGATGATCAGCCCCCCCTCGGTGAAAGCGGCGAGTCCGACACCGGAGCGATTGCCGCGGTCGAGCACATCGGCGAAATCGGCTGGGGCGAACGGTTTCCCGTTGAGGCGCGCGAGCGCGGCGGCGACCGCGAGGGCGAGCTGCGTGCCCGAGCCGAACCCGGCATGGGGCGGGATCGCCTCCTCGACCTCCACCGCCACCGTGTCCGGCACGTCGAGATAGGCGGAGGCCGCCAGCAGATTGGCCCGAACCCGCTCGGCCTCGGGACCGCTCGCGGCGACGCGCTTGGCCGGTCGCGCCACGAGCTGGATCGCGGGCGCGTCGAGGGCGAGGCCGATGCTGCCGAAGCGGCGCCCGAGGCCGCCATTGAGATCGAGGAAGCCGAAATGCAGGCGCGCCGGAGCGCGGACGCGGACACCCGTGGCGGTTCGGGTCGCGGTCTCACCCGTGCGTTGAGGGACCTCGGCCACCGTCGCTTTCCCCTCTGAAGATATCGGGCCGGAAAACGAGCCTTCCGCGATGCGGCGGCGGCGGGCGGCCTGTCCCGGCGGGCGGCTTGTCCCATGCTGCGGGGCCCGCGACAACCTCGAAGGCGCGGGACGTCCGAGCGCCGAGAATGTGGCGTCGGGGTTGGGCCGCGCCGCCCGCGTCATGCGCGCAGGGTAGGAATGGTGCGGGATGGGCCGGAAATCCTGGGCCGGAACCGCGACGGGACTTGCGGGCTCGGTTTCAGGGATGCAAAACCACCTCGCTCCTTCCCGGAGCCGGTCCGAGCATCTGCCCATCGCCTGTCGCAGGCACGGGACATCGAGGCTCCACCAAGGGCGTCCTCTCCGGCGTCCCTCGGACACGGCCGTCTTTCGCCCCGCCGCCCGTCCTTCGGGTATCGCGGGGATGCCCGAAGAAACGACGGTGAGGAATCATGGCAGCCTGGGTGAAGGGGGGCGCGGCGGATGTGGACGCGGCGGTGGCGGCCGCTGCCGACCTGCTGGCCGCCGCACGCGTGCCGGTGCTGGCCGGCCTGAACGCGGATGTCGCGGGCCTGCGGGCGGCCTATCGGCTCGCCGAGACGCTCGGCGCCTCGCTCGATCCGGTCGCCGGCAACAGCATCTATGCCGAACTCGGCGCGCTCAGTGCGGGCGGCGCCATGACGACGACCCGTGCCGAGACCGAGGCCCGCGCGGACGTGGTGCTGATCCTGGGCAACCGCCCCTGGGACGGCGACCTGATCGCCGAGATCGCCGCCGCTCCGATCCGCCGCGGCCGGGCGACCGGCTCGGAGCGCGCCCTGCTCTCGTTGGGTGGTCCGCAGAACGGGGCGATCCGCCACGTCGCCTACGGCGCCGACGAGGGCGGCCTCGCCGTCTCGCTCGGACATCTGCGTGCCTTCGCCAAGGGGCATCTCGCCGGCGAGGCCGCCTTCGCCGACCTCGCGAGGCGCCTGTTCACGGCCCAGTACGGCGTCGTGATCTACGATGCGGAAGAGGTCGGCGAGATCGGCGTGGAGATGCTCCAGGGCCTGATCCGCGATCTCAACGAGAGCACCCGCTTCTTCAGCCTGCCCCTCGCCGACCCGTTCCAGGGTCGCGCCGCGGTGCAGCTCTCCGCCTGGACCACAGGTCAGGCGCCCCGGGTCGGCTTCGGCCGCTCTCTGCCCGAGCACGATCCCTGGCGCTTCGACAGCGCCCGCCAGATCGCCTCCGGCGAGGCGGATGCCGCGCTCTGGCTCGCAGCGCTTCCCGCGCCGCGCCCCGACTGGCTCGGCAAGCTCCCCACGATCGCCATTGTCGGCGAAGGCTCGACGGAGGCCGCGGGCGAGACCGCGGAGATCGTCATCACCGTCGGCGTGCCGGGCGAGACCGTCGGCGGCGCGCTCTGGAACCAGCGGCGCGGCGTCATCGCCTACGCGGACGCGACCGCCCCATCCGAGGCCGAGACCGCCGCGGGCGTGCTCGCCCGCATCCGCGACCGCCTCATCGAGAAGGGTGTCTCATGCTGACCCGTATCCATGGCGGACGGGTGGTCGATCCGACCGCCGGGCGCGACGGCGTCGGCGACGTGTGGATCGAGGATGGCCGCATCGTCGCCCCCTCGGACCGCGCGCCCGACGAGACCATCGATGCCACCGGCTGCGTCGTGATGGCCGGCGGCGTCGAGGTTCACTCGCACATCGCGGGCGGCAACGTGGTGATGAGCCGCCTGCTCCTGCCCGACCTCTACGTCAGCGAATCCGCGCCCAACGGCCATCCCTTCGCCCATGCCGGCGGCTCGGGCAGCTGGGTCGGTGCGAACTACGCCCGGATGGGCTACACCACCGCGGTCGAGCCGGCGCTTCCGCCCTCGAACGCGCTGGCGACCCATCTGGAACTCGCCGACATTCCGCTGCTCGACCGCGGCGGCCTCGCGGTGCTCGGCAACGACGACCACCTGCTCCAATTCCTGCGCGACGGCGAGGGCAAGGCGGCGGTGCGCGATCTGGTGCAGCAGACGCTGGCCCATTCCCGGGGCCTGGGGGTCAAGTGCATCAATGCGGGCGGCGCCTCGGCCTTCAAGGACGGCGTCCTCAAGCTCAGCCTCGACGACGAGATCCCCTGCTACGGTCTCTCGACGCGCAAGATCATGTCGGCGCTGCTCGATGCGGTCGAGGAAATCGGCGTGCCGCATCCGCTGCATGTCCACTGCAACAATCTCGGCCTTCCCGGCGCCGACGACTCGCTCGTCGCGACGCTGGAGGCGGCGGAGGGCCGGCGCATCCACTTCGCCCACGCCCAGTTCTACGCCTACGGCGTCGCCGATCCCGAGAACCCGATGACCGGCGGCTTCCGCTCGGCGGCCGAGCGGATCAACGCCGCGATGGAGGCCCACCCGAACGCGACCTACGACGTCGGTCAGGTGGTGTTCGGCCAGACCGTGACGATCTCCCTCGACATCCTGCGCCAGTTCGGCGGCCGCAAAGGCGCCAAGCCGAAGAAGTGGGTGCTCACGGCGGGCGATGCCGAGGGCGGCGGCGTGGTGCCGTTCCTCTACCGGCCGCGCGGCCCGGTCTCCTCGCTGCAATGGGCGATCGGCCTGGAGCTGATGCTGCTGTCGTCGAACCCCGAGCGCACCATCCTGACGACCGACCACCCGAATGGCGGCGTCTTCACCGAGTATCCGCGCATCATCCACCTGCTGATGGATGCCGAGGAGCGGGCGAAGGAGATCGCGACGCTGCCGGCCGTCGTCGGCGAGCGCTCCGGCCTGCCCAAGATCGAGCGCGAGTACAGCTTGAGCGAGATCGCCCAGCTAACCCGCTCGGGCCCGGCCAAGCTCCTCGGGCTGACCGACCGTGGCCATCTGCGCGAGGGCGCCAAGGCGGATATCGCCGTCTACCGCGATCAGAAGGATCGCACGGCGATGTTCTCCCACGCCAAACTGGTGCTCAAGGACGGCCGTCGCATCGTCGAGGACGGCGAGGTCGTGGCCTGGATCTCCGGCAAGACGCTGTCGCTCGATGTCGAGGCCGATGCCGGCATGGAAAAGCGCGCCGAGAGCTACCTGCAGGACCGCTTCGGCGCCGGACTCGACACCTTCGCGGTGCCGGACGCCGCGTTCCCGGAAAACACCGGGACGTTCGAAGACGTGGCATGCCGGGCGTGAGGGAACTGAACTGATGGCTGACCTCACCCTCAACGGCATCAAGGTCGAGGACACCTTCGCCGAGGCCTTCGACGTCGCGGGCACCGCGATCATCGTGACCAACGACACCCCGAAATGGGCGATGATCGCGGCCACGGTGATGACCGGCTTCGCCACCTCGGTGATCGGCTGCGGCGCCGAGGCCGGCATCGATGCCGAGCTCTCCCCGGAGGAGACCCCGGACGGACGCCCCGGCGTGCGGATCCTGCTGTTCGGCTTCGAGCCGAACGGGCTCAAGGACCAGCTCCTGAAGCGCGTCGGCCAGTGCATCCTGACCTGCCCCGGCACCGCCTGCTACGCGGGTGTCGAGGGCCCCCACAAGATCAAGCTCGGCGGCGCCATCCGCTACTTCGGCGACGGCTTCGCGGTCGCCAAGCGGCTGCCGGACGCGACCGGCAAGATGCGCCGCTACTGGCGCATCCCGGTCATGGACGGCGAGTTCCTGTGCGAGGACTCGACCCGCGCCGTCGATGGTGCGGTCGGCGGCGGCAACCTGCTGTTCCTCGGCCGCAAGCACGCGGACACGCTCATCGTCGCCGAGGTCGCGGTCGAGGCGGCCAAAGCCGTGCCCGGCGCGATCCTGCCCTTCCCCGGCGGCATCGTCCGCTCCGGCTCGAAGGTCGGTGGCCGTACCAAGGGCATGATGGCCTCGACCAACGACGCCTATTGCCCGACCCTCAAGGGCCGAGCCGGTTCGGCGCTGCCGCCCGAATGCGGCGTGGTGCTAGAGATCGTCATCGACGCCCTGACCTCGCAGGGCGTCGCCGAGTCGATGCGCGCGGCGCTCCACGCTTCCACCGAGATCGGCGCCAAATACGGGCTCGTCGCGGTCACCGCCGGCAATTACGGCGGCAATCTCGGCCGGCACCACTACCACCTCCGCGACCTGTTGGAGAAACCCGCCGCATGAGCACGCTGAGACTGCGCGGGGCGCCGCCGGAGCGGATCGACCTCCTCAACGTCACGCCTTTGGCGCTCAAGGGTCTGTCGGAGGCGGAGGCCGGAAAGCTCACCGTGGGCACCAGCCGTCGCGGCGTGAGCCTCGGCGACCTGTTCGACATCTCCCTCGACGGATCCGATACGCTCGTGATCGAGGGCGGCTCGGACCGGCTCGACCGGGTCGGCGCGGCCCTCTCGGAGGGTGCGATCCGCGTGGAGGGCGATGTCGGTCAACGCCTCGGCGAAGGCATGGCCGGCGGCACGCTCATCGTCTCCGGCTCGGCCGGCCCATTCGCCGCCACCGGCGCCACCGGCGGCACGATCACCATCGAGGGTGATGCGGGCGATCACGCCGGCGGTGCCGTCTACGCCGCCAAGGCCGGGCTCGACGGTGCGATCCTGATCATCAAGGGCAAGGCGGGCGACCAACTCGGCGACCGCATGCGCCGCGGGATCATCCTGGCCGGCTCGGCCGGTGCACAGACCGCCTCCCGCATGATCGCGGGCACCATCGTGGTCTCGGGCAGCATCGGCGACCATCCGGGCTACGGCATGCGGCGCGGCACCCTGATCGCGGGCGGCCACGGTGCCCTGCTTCCCACCTTCGTCGAGACCGGCACGCCCGACCTCGTCTACGTGCGGCTGCTGGCCCAGACGCTCAAGCGCCTCGGCGCGCAGCAAGCCGGACTGCTCGGCGGGGCGCTGCGGCGCTATTCGGGCGACCTCGCGACGCTCGGCAAGGGCGAGATGTTCGTACCAGCTTGAGGCCGGAAGTCTCAGGCGTCTTCCAAGGCCGTGATCCCGGGTCCGTGCAGCGGAACCCGGAATCCACGATGGGCTAAGACATCGTCCGCAATCGCGCATCACAGGTCGATTGCAGGTTCGCCTGCGGCGGCCCGGCATGACGCCTGGGGCTTTCGGACGCGGCACGATCGTGCAGCAACACCCATCACCCATTGCATAAAATCACTTGCCGCCCTGCCGCTTCCTCCCACTTTGCTTCGAGGCGGTGTGCGGGTGGAAGCCTCACGCCGCGCTCACCCTACGAGGTCTGCGGCATGTTCCTGCTCCTGTCCGTCTGTCTCATCGCCGAGCCGACGAAGTGCCACGACGAGCGGATCAACCTGACTTTCGACAATCCGAACCCGTTTCTCTGCCTGCGCAATTCGCAGGCGACGCTGGCCGCGTGGCAGGAGGAGCATCCCGACCTGCACGTGAAGAGCTGGCGCTGCGCGCCGAAGGGCAGCGTGCCGGACAAGACGTGAGACGGTCCGGCTGCCTTCCCATCATTGCGAGGCGAGATTGATGCAATCCAGCGCTCTGCGCTGACCAGAGCATTCGTCGGGGCAACCCCCTCGTCGGCGTAGTCTCGCTCTGTCCGAAAAGGTCCCACCTTGGATCACTTCGGCTCCGCTTCGCGAAGACGGCGTGAGGCGGGGGATGGGGCGAACAACCGAACTTGTGGGCTTACGCGCGCTTGAGCCCCCCGCTCCGCGGTGGCAGGGTCCACCGGCCGCCTCAAGCGGTGGGAACAAGCAAGTCCATGCGTTCGCTCAAGGTTCGGTTCGCCCTGTTGCTCGGCGGAACGGCGCTGATCGCGCTGATGGCCGCGGCCGGCGTGCTGTGGTCGACGCGCTTGTCCGAGCACGTGATCGAGCGGACGCTGGCCGCCCAGCATCGGCTGGAGCTGATGGCCGAGTTGTCGGGTCGGCTCGCGCAGTACGGGTTGGCGGCCATCGAGAGCGTGAACAATCCGGAAGCCCCGCCCGAGGCTCTTTCGGTGACCCGTGACCGGGTCGATCAGGCTTTGACGACCGTCGACGACGCCCTCGGTCGGGGGCTCGGTTCGAGCAGCGATCCCCAGGACCGCATCCAGTATCTCGCCCGGACCCGGCCGCTCGCGAGCGTGCGCGCCGCCCGCGCGATGCTCGACCGCCAAGTGCTGATCGCCCAGCGCGAGAACGAGCCGGAGCGCCGCCGCACGGCGATGCAGGGCGCGCTCAACGGCTTCGGCGCAATGACCGGTCCGCCCCTCTCGCTCCTGATCGAGGCCGAGCGTCGCAGCATGCAGGTGGGCTCGGAGGATGCTCGCACCCTGTCGCACCGCCTCACCGCCGCGTCGCTGGCCGCCATGGCCTTGGCGCTCGCCTTCGTCGGCCTGCTCTACCGGACGGTCACCCGCCCGACCCTAGCGCGGATTGCCGAGATCCGCCGCGCGGCGGGAGCCGTCGGCAGCGGAGCGCTCGACACCCGCCTCTCGGTCGAGACCCGCGACGAGCTCGGCGTGCTGGTGGCGAACTTCAACCGCATGGTCGCCCGCCTGTCACGGCGCGAGGGCCGGCTCGCCGCCGACCGCGCCGCCCTGGAGGACACGGTCCAGGCCCGCACCGCCGATCTGCGCGCCGCCAATCAGCGGTTGGAGATGGTCGACCGCTCGCGGCGCCGCTTCTTCGCCGATGTGAGCCACGAGCTGCGCACGCCGTTGACCGTCATCCTGGGCGAGTGCGATCTCTCCCAACGCTCGATCGAGCGAGGGACGCCGCGCCCCAGCGATTTCACCCCCGTCTTCGGCACCATCCGGAAGCGGGCGCAGCGCCTGAAGCGGCGGGTGGAGGATCTGCTGCGGGTCGCGCGCTCGGAATCCGGGCAGATCGAGCTGGACCGGCGCCCGGTTTCGGCGGTCGCCATCGCGAGCGATGCCGTGGACGATCTCGCCTCCGAGGCGGCGCGCCGCCGGATCGAACTGGTGCTGGAGCCCGGGCATCGCGATCTCGAACTCTCCGCCGACCCCGAATGGCTGCGCCAAGTCATCGAGAGCCTGATCGACAACGCTTTCCGTCACGCCAGCGGACTGACGCGCGTCGTCGTCTCGGTCGGCGAGCGCGTCACCGCCGAGGGCGAGCGGGCGCTCATCCTGGTCGAGGATGACGGGCCCGGCTTCCCCGAGAACGCCGATGCGCTGTTCGAACGGTTTCGCCGCGACAATCATTCGGGGGAGCCCGGCTTCGGCATCGGTTTGGCTCTGGCGCGCTGGGTCGTTGAGCGTCATGATGGAACGATCAGCCTCGGCAAAGCCGGGCACGGCGCGGGCGCGCGGGTGGTCCTAGACCTGCCCGCGTTCGATCTGGCGGCCGGGCCGGAGAGACACGGGGCGGCACGGGAGAGGATCGACGCCGTATGACGACGCGCGTTCTGATCGTCGAGGACGACATCGACATCCGCGGCATGCTGGCCCGCGGTCTGGAAGCCGAGGGGTTCGACGTGGGCGTCGCCGGCCGCGTCGAGGATGCCCTGAGCGCCGCCCGCGAGGCGGCGCCGGAAGCGGTGGTGCTGGACATCACCCTCCCCGACGGTTCGGGCCATGACGTCTGCCGCTCGCTGCGCGAAGGGGGTTATCCTGGGGCGATCCTGTTTCTGAGCGCCCGCGACGAGGTGCGTGACCGGGCCGAGGGCCTCGCGCTCGGCGCCGACGATTACATCGTCAAGCCGTTCGTGTTCGATGAGCTGCTGGCCCGGTTGCAGGTCCACCTGCTGCGCCGCCGGGAGGCCGACACGCCGCGCACGGTCTTCACGGCGGGCCGTCTGACCCTCGACGTGAACATCCGCCAAGTGAGCTTCGGCGAGGCCTCGGCCCGGCTGACCCCGCGCGAGGCCGAGCTCCTCGCCCTGCTGATGCAGGAGGTGAATCGTCCGGTCTCGCGCGGCGAGATCTTCGACCGCCTCTGGGCGAGTCAGGGCGGCCTGTCGCTCAACGTCGTCGATGTCTATGTCGGCTATCTGCGCTCAAAGCTGTCGGATTTCGTGCGGTTGGGCGGACCCATCATCACCACGGTGCGCGGCAAGGGCTTCATGCTCGATCTACGGGGCCAGGATTTCCGGCACTGAGTCTCGCTTTGCGTCCATCAGCCCGGGGCTGACACCGAAGCGGGCATCGAATATCCGCCGCTTCGAGTGGCTCCGAAAACGGGTTCGCGGTTCCGCTCGGCGACGTCGAATTGACGCGTTCGGGTCGTCGTCATGGCGTTCCGTCCCGTCACCGCCCAGCGCGGAACACCGTCCCACTCGGATCGTCGGCCCCTCGCCCACGGCGGCCGCCGGGGCTACATAGCCCGGACTTCAGCCTTCTCCGGGAGACTCAACCATGCCCTTCTCGCCGCTTCGGCCGGCCGGCCTTCTGTCCGTGCTGTTGCTCGCCGCGACGCCGGTCGCGGCACAGATGGCGCAGACACCCGAGAAGACGGTGCCGCTCTCCAAGGGCGAGATTCAACTCTCCTTCGCCCCCGTGGTGAAACGGGCGGCGCCCTCGGTGGTCAACGTCTACGCGACCCATGTCGAGAAGCGCACCGCCCGCTCGAGCGCCATGGACGAGTTCATGCGCCGCTTCTTCGGCGAGGACCGCCCCGGAGGCGGGCGCAGCCCCGGCGGCATGCCGGGCGAGCGGGCCCAGCGCTCGCTGGGTTCGGGGGTGATCGTCGACGGATCCGGGCTCGTCATCACCAACAACCACGTCATCGCCGAGATGAACGAGGTAAAGGTCTCGCTCGCCGACAAGCGCGAGTTCGAGGCGCAGATCGTGCTGCGCGACCCCCGCACGGACTTGGCCGTCCTCAAGATCAAGACGCCCGCCGACATCGCACCGATGCCGATCGGCGATTCCGACCATCTCGAGGTCGGTGACGTGGTGCTGGCGATCGGCAACCCATTCGGCGTCGGCCAGACGGTGACGCAGGGCATCGTCTCGGCTCTCGCCCGCACGCAGGTCGGCTCGTCGGACTACCAGTTCTTCATCCAGACCGATGCGGCGATCAATCCGGGCAATTCCGGCGGTGCCCTGGTCGATCTCCAGGGCCGGCTCGTCGGCGTCAACACCGCGATCTACTCGCAATCCGGCGGCAGCCACGGCATCGGCTTCGCCATTCCGGCCAGCATGATCCGTGCTGTGGTCGAGGCCGCCAAGACCGGCGGCAGCCTCGTGCGGCGGCCCTGGCTCGGGGCACGGGTGCAGAGCGTGACGCCGGATATCGCCGAGAGCGTCGGGCTCGATCGGCCGACCGGCGTGCTGGTGGCCAGCATGCAGGCCAAGAGTCCGGCGGAAGAGGCCGGCCTCAAGCGCGGCGACGTGGTCCTGTCGATCGACGGGCAATCGGTCGATGATCCGGAGGCGTTCGGGTACCGCTTCGCCCTCAAGGGCATCTCCGGCACCACGCAATTCGGCATTCTGCGCGGCACGCGGCGGCAGACCCTCGCCGTCAAGCTCAGCCCGGCGCCGGAGACGCGTCCGCGCGACGCCCTCAAGGTCCGGGCCCGCACGCCCTTCGCGGGGGCGACCCTGGTCAACACCTCGCCCGCGGTCGGCGAGGAGTTGCAGGCGGATCTGCCGGAGGAAGGCGTGGCGGTGAGCGCGGTCGAGGACGGCTCGCTCGCCAACCGCGCCGGCTTCAAGAAGGGCGACGTGATCGTGGCGATCAACGGCATCCCGGTGGCCTCGACCAAGGATCTCGATCGACTGACCCAGCGCAGCTTCGGCCTCTGGGAAGTCTCGATCAACCGCGGCGGCGAGGTGCTCACCTCCGTGTTCGGGGGCTGAGCCCGCTCGCATGGAAAGCCTCGGGACGGAGCACGTCCATGTCGGCCGAGACGGCTGGCTGTTCCTGACGGCGGGCAGCAACAACGTCGTCGGGCAGTTCAGCCGCTCGCGGCTGATGGCGCGGCGCGTGCGGGGGTGGAAGCGTCTGTTGCTGTCCCGCCTGCGCGGCTGCGACGCCCTCGGCGCGCAATACCTCCACGTGATCGTGCCGGAAAAGCTGACGGTCTACGATCATAAGCTCTCCGAGGGGCTCGCCGTGAAGGTTCGCCTCTCGCCGGCTTGGCGCCTGCGCCGCTCCCTGTTCTGGCATCGGCGCGCCCGCCGCGCCTGCCTCGACCTCGTCGGCACCTTCCGTTCGCTCCGGGATGCCCGCGACCTCTACTACCGGACCGACAGTCATTGGTCGTTCGAGGGCTGTGCGGCCGCCTACCGCTTGATCTGCGCGGCCTGCGGCGCGGAGCCGAGGGATCTATCGAGCGAGCCGCAGGAGCGGCGGGAGATGGCGGGCGATCTCGGCAGCAAGCTGACGCCGCCGCAAACCGAGCTGTGGTCGATCCGCAGCATCCAACACCATGCGGAGCGGATCCATGCGAGTCCGATCGTACGCCTGCGGGAGCAGACCGGCCGGGCCGACACGCTCCATGTCGGCGCGCATGTGGTCTTCCGGAACGAAACGCCGGGGATCGACCCGCGGCGGGTGGTCCTGTTCGGTGATTCCTACGCGCATTTCGCGCCGATCATGCTGACCGCCTTCATCGCCGAGACCTTCGCCGAGGTGCACTTCGTGTGGTCGTCGTCCCTCGATTGGGGCTACCTGACGCGCGTGCGGCCGGACCTCGTAATCGGGCAGGTGGCCGAGCGCTTCATGTTTCAGCTGCCCGACGATCGCTTCGACTTGGACGCATACGCCGCCGAACGCTTCGGCGCTGAGCTGGCGCAGGCCGGCCCGGAATCGGATCAGACAGTCGGAGTGGCTTCGGACGCCTGATCGCCCAGGAGGAGAGTATCGGCACGGGAGATGGATGCCAGCTTCCAGAATGAACCGATGCAGCCCAGAGGCTTCGAAAATCGGAACTCGCTCGACCGGGATAGGGGCCTCCGACCGTTCCACATCATCCCGACGGTCGGGCCCGACATGCCCGGCGCAAGGTTTCATTCAACCTGTTTCTTGAATGTTGCGTGGCAGCTGCTCCGCACCGTCGCCATGTGCGCTCGCGCAATGCACCGGCAACCTGAGCGGTCTACACCCGAACGCACACGAGGGCCGACAAGGCTCCGAAGCGAGGGGTGGACATCATGCGGGACCTGTTCAAGATCGCGGCAGCCGGAGCGGTGCTGAGCGCCTACGCGGCCCTGGTGCCCTCGATGATCGAGGCGGCACCCGCCCGGGGCGAGGCCAAGACCTTCACCCATCGTCTGCCCCAGGCCGGGGGCGCGACCCCGGTCAGCGTCCGGATCGAGACGGCAGATGCGGGCGATCGCCTGTTCGACGCCCGCCGGCCGATCCTCGTCGGCTTCTCGGCGGGCGGAGCCTCCCGTTGACCACCGCGGACGCGCCCCTTCTCGCCGCGGTGTTTCTTGCAGGCCTTGGTGGGGCCGTGATCGTGAACGCCCTGTTCGCCTGACCTTTCCTTCAGGCGTCGGACGAGCTGACGGGCCCCGGCTCTAGCGGGCGAGCCTCGCGTCCCTCATCCCGTCGCGGCGAGTGCATGCATGTTGCCGCGCAAGCCGGCGCAGAGGTCGTCGACCTCCGCCTGATCGAGGGCATCGCCGCTCGTCGCCGCGATGGTGTCGATCAGGTCGTCCTTCCGAGGGTCGAACGGGTGACCCTGCATTCGGTAGAACTGGTAATAGCGCAACGCCGCCAGGAGCGTGTCACGCTCGCGAGCGGTCACGGTGATGTTCTGCGTCGTCATGGGAGTCCCCTTGGCTTGCAACGAACGGCTGGGCGAGGCCGCGCGCGACTCGCCAAGCTTGACCGTTGTAACCCCGGGATACGAGGTCCGTCCATGAACGGATGTTAAGGTTGCCGATCCCAATCAAGCCGGAACCCGGTCCGCCTGCCCGCGACTGGCGGTCGGCTGCGTGGCCGGAAGCTCGTAGTAATCTTCGAGGATGCGCGGGTAGACAGCGGGCCGGAAGGCGGGCAGCTCGGCTCTGAGCGCGTCCAGAGGCAGCGCCAGCAACGCCGCGTTGAGCCGCTGCGGATCGCGGGCCAACGTTGGGTCGAGGCGGTAGCCGCACCCGATCTCCGCCAGCCGCTCGGCCTGCGCCCCGAGATCGAACACGACCGGCGGCACGCCTGCGGCGAGCGCCAGGGAGAGGGTGTAGCAATAGGTTTCCGGCCACAGCGAGGGCAGTAGGACGACATCGGGATCGAGCCGCGCCAACTCGGCGAGCGCCAAAGCATCGCTGGCATACGGGCCACTCTCGCGTACGCCAACGGCCTCCAGGGTTTTGGTGGCGTAGCTATGCCCGATGATGGTGTAGCTGATCGGCAGATCGCGCAGCTGTGCGTCCAAGGCTAGGTCGTGGACGACGTCGAAGCCCTTATGGATTCCGATCGAACCGATCAGCGCCACGCGCATCGGCCCGTCCCGACGCTGAGCCAGTCGCGGCGGAACCTTGGGCACGACTTCCTCATGCGGGCGGAGCGTCAGTCCCGAGAGGCCGAGTGCCGAGCCGATGCGCTCGGCGAGATCACGCGACGGCGCGTAGACCCGCCGGGCACCGGAGAGGAAACCGGCCCAGGCACGGCGCCGCTCCGCCGGATCCGGCGGTGAACTCTCCTTGTCGCAGTCGAGACGGATGCACGTGCGGCAGGCCGACGGCTCGGGCAGACCGCAATAGAAACCCTCGGGCCGCACGAGATTGTTGCGGTGGCAGACGGCGGAATAGTCGTGCAGCGTCACGTCGTAGCCGGAGGGCAGGCTGACGATCAGATCCATCAGGGCGCGCGTCGAGCGCTCGTCGAGGCCGGCCAGCGAGTGGACATGGACGAGGGCCGGATCCAGCCACGAGATCAACTCGGCCACGAAGTCGACCTCGTGTGCCAGCGCGATCGAGGAGAGCACCAGTGCCGGAAAATCGATGGCGCTCGTTCCCGGCAGATCGACACGGATCTGGGACAGCGCGTCGGTGCGCAGATAGACGACATCGAGCCCGACTGGGGCCAAGCGTGCGCTCAGCCCCTCGATATGGGTTTCGATGCCGCCACCCAGATCGTGGGTGACGATGAGGGCGGTGCGGCGCTCCGGCTTGGCCGTTGCCCGCTGGGCGAAGCGATAATAGTCGAGGCGTTGTCGGGCCGAGCGGGCGGGATCGACCTGGATGTGGGTCTCGACCCGGCGCTGGTAGTCGGGGTGCTTGGTCAGCACAGTGCGAAAGATGTCCGCCCCCTTGGTGGCCAACAGCGCCCCGAAGGAGACGCTGCCCGAATGGAAGACGAACACGTCATGGGCGAGGATGTTGGCGTATCCTGCCTTGAGTGCGCGTAGGCAGAAATCGTTCTCTTCCCCGTAGCCGCGCCCGAAAGTCTCGGCATCGAGGGGGCCGACCGAGTCGATGACGTCCCGGCGCATGTAGAGGCAGAACCCGACCCCCGTCGGCACCGGTGAACTGGTCCGGCTGTTGCAACGGCTGGCAAAGGCATCGATCTCGGCCGGGCCGACTTCCAGCTGAGCTTGGTTGTCGACGCAGAAGACCGGGTAGCTACAGATCGTGGCATTGTTGGAGAACGGGGTAACCGTCGCGACCTTCGGGTCGTCGGCAGCGTGCCAGAGCAGCCGGTCGAGCCAGTCCCCGAAAACGACGATGTCGGCGTTCAGCAGCACGACATCCCGGCCCGCCGCGAGATCGAGACCGCGATTGCACGTCCGGACGAAGCCGAGATTCTCGGCATTGCGCTCCAGCCTGAAGAGGCCGCGGCCAGCGAGCTTCGCCAGCGCGGCGGAGAGGGCGGGCTCGGGACTACAATCGTCGAGGACCAACAGGGCGAAGGGCGTGAGCTGACGCGTCGTCAGAACCGAGTGGATCGCCCGCAGCGTGTCGTCGATGCCCTTGTAGACCGGCATGATCAGGACCACGCTGGCGAATTCGAGATCGGCGGCGGGGTGCGCCCGATCCCACTCGTCCGGCTGCGGCGCGACTTGCGGCGGCCATTGTCCGCGTCCGTAGGGGTCGGGCTTGAAGCCTCGCTCTCGACCGACGGTGAGGTAATGGAAGAACGGGTTCAGCCCGGGGGCGATCTCGCGGCGGTAATGCGCGCGATAGAAGCGCATCGAGAAATGCGGGTTCGGATCGCGATTCTCACGCGCGCCGTGGTCGAGGAAATGCCGGATCGGATCGATGCCGGAATCCCGGATATCGGCATTGCGATCGAGGTAATACGCTTGGTCGAACGCGGCGGCGACCGCATCGTAGATCTGTCGATCGGTCGCCTGTGACGGGTCGGACGGGAGCCGGGTCGCCCGTTCTGCCGCCGGCCTCAGCGGCTGGCCGTCCGAAGCGATCAGGCGTTGGGTGGAGACGAAGTGGTAGAACGGGCTGACGTCGAGGCGACGGACATGGGCGTGGCGCAACAGGTAGCCCGCGCCGTCGAAGCTGTCGTTGGGCGCAAGCCCGCGCCGCCAGCCCGTCGTCAGGTAGTGGAGGAGGAGATCCTCCCCGCCCGCCTCCAGGCCGGCCGCGCCCGCATAGTGGCGGGCGTCGAAATACGGTGCGACGACCTCCGCCTGCAACGCGAAGAAATCAGCGCCCGGATGCGTCGGCCTGCGCAGCCGCTCGGCGGGCGACAGCCGCGCGTAATGCAGCAGCGGGTTCTGGGGTGCACCCTCGGACAGGTACCGGTCGGCGTAGTAGAGCGTCGAGAACACCGCCGACGGATTGCGGCCCTCGCGCCAGCCATGATCGAGGTAATGCAGCAGCAGGTCCATCCCGCCGGCGGCGACGTCGGGATATTCCGCTCGATAGAACTGAGGATCGAAGAAGGATCGCACCGCAACGGCATCGCGGCGATTGCGCCGAAGTATCCTCGGCAGTCTGATCACGACCCATCCTTCGAAGCGGCTTGCATCGGCCCGTTTCCTACATCGACGGTAGGGGAATCTGGGAGCGAAAAATGGCTTCGGCGCGGCGCATCCCTCGGTGCTGGCCATCGCTGTCCGAAGCCATCGCGCGAGGCGATTTTCTCGTAGTTCGCGCCCCGCACGGGTTGGCGCGCGACGGCCGATACACATTCTTGGGCGAATACCCGCTGGCCGACGGGACAAGATCGCGGACTGTCGGTGCGAGCGGATGCCGCGTCGCAGAGACCCAAAGGCAGCGCACTTCGCGCGATTGCTCCGGTCCGCCCCCTTCCCCCGCCCCCAGGTTCGGCCTTAATGCTGCCTGCCGCCGATACGTGCGGTCGTTGAAGCGGCATCGCCCCGGGAGGGCACGATTTCCGACGGTCTCTGGTCTTCGGCGCTCGGCCTGCTCGCCGTCGTCGCCCTCGTCCTCGCCAACGGCTTCTTCGTCGCGGCGGAGTTCTCCCTGGTCGCGGTGCGGCGCAGCCGGATTGCGGAACTTGTCAACGAGGGCCGCCTCAACGCCAAGGCGCTGCAGCGGGCGACCGACCGCCTCGACGCGCATCTCGCCGCGACCCAGCTCGGCATCACGCTCTCGTCGCTCGCACTCGGATGGGTCGGCGAGCCGGCTCTCGCCCATTTGATCGAGCCGGCATTCACCTGGATGCCGCCGATGGCCTCCGGCTTCACCGCCCATACGCTGGCGGTCGTGCTGGCCTTCGCGATCATTACCACGCTGCATATCGTGCTGGGCGAGCTGGCTCCGAAGAGCCTGGCGCTTCAGCGCAGCGAGCGGACCGCGCTGGTCATCGTGCGCCCGCTCAGCCTCTTCCTGCTGGTGTTCGGGCCCGCCATCCACTTCCTCAACGGGCTCGGCAACGGCGTGCTGCGTTTGCTCGGCCTGCGCCCCGGCGAGGGCGATGGCAACCTGCCCTCACCGGCCGAACTCAGCCTCCTCGTCACGGCAAGTCACGAGGCCGGCCTGCTGCACGAAGCCCAGGAAGATGCGGTGGCGCGCATTCTCGCCATCGGCGAGCGGCGCATCCGCGAAATCATGACGCCGCGCAACGAGGTCGACTGGGTCGATCTCGACGATTCTCAGGAGGAGATGATCGAGGCCGTGCGCGCCTGCCGTCACGAGCAGATCGTGGTGAGCCGCAGCCAGATCGACGATGTGGTCGGCGTTCTGCGCAAGCAGGATCTTCTCGATCAATTCCTCGACGGGAAGCCGCTGGACGTAAAGGCGGCGACCCGCGAACCCATCGTGGTCCATGAGGGGCTGGCGATCCTGAAGGTGCTGGAGATGTTCCAGACCAAGCCCGTGCGTATGGCGATCGTGGTTGACGAGTACGGCAGCCTCGAGGGCATCATCACCCAGACCGATCTTCTGGAGGCCATGGCCGGCGAGATCCCGGAACCGGGCGAGGAGAAGATGGTGACGGAGCGCGAGGACGGCTCGCTCCTCATCGACGGCATGATGTCGGCGACGGATGCCTTCGACCGCCTGGGCTTCACCGACAAGCCGCGCTCGGACGATTTCTCGACGCTCGCCGGCTTCTTCATCGTTCAACTCGGCCGCATCCCCACCGAAGGTGATTTCATCGAGGCGCAGGGGTGGCGCATCGAAGTGGTCGACATGGACGGACGCCGCATCGACAAGGTTCTGGCGCAGCGGCTGGAGGAGGTCTAACGACCTGCCGCGACCGGGAACCGGCGATGGTCGCCGGCCCCGTTCGGGCCGGGCACGATCCGCAGGCTTACAGTTCAGGGGCATGCCGATCCGGCACCCGATTATGGCACCGGCGCGCCCTGCACAGCCCCGATCGAACCTCCGACCCGGCATCGAGGCTGTTGCGTCCGCGACCGTTCTAATGGGCTGCGGAACAGCCGGGCCGATCGTCCGCGGCGCAGCTCGATCGTTCAAGAAATACCGTTCTCGCGCCGAGGCCGGACAGGGAAGGCCCGCTTTGCAGCGTTGAACCGTGGATTCAATGGTTCAGCCAGAGCTCGGCCAACGGTACACGAATTAAGGCTACGTTCTCCGTCTTGTGGGCGGAGACTACAAACGGGCGAAACCGGCGGCCGAAGTCTTGCAGGTCCTTCTCATCTCCGTCAGCCTCCTGACGGGTACGGCCTCTGGCCGAATGCAGATTGCCGTTGCCGGGGCAGGATGGACATCCAGAACGTCTTCGTACTGACAGGAGCCGGCATTTCCGCCGAGAGCGGTCTCGGGACGTTCCGCGACCGCGGAGGCGTGTGGAGCCGCTTCGATCCGATGAAGCTTGCGACGCCGGAAGCCTTTGCCGCCGATCCCGTACTCGTGCACGACTTCTACAACATGCGGCGCCGCGATGCCCTGAACGCGCAGCCCAACGCGGCCCATACGGCGCTCGCACAACTCGAATCCGGGCTCGCGGCGCAGGGCAGAAACCTGTTCCTGTGCACCCAGAACGTCGACGATCTGCATGAGCGGGCGGGCTCACGCGCCGTCGTGCATATGCACGGCGAGTTGTCGCGGGTGCGCTGCCTCGCCTGCGGGAACGGGCGGCCCTGGCGGGAGGATCTGACGGTGGAGACGCCGTGTCCGAGCTGCGGCGTGGCCGGTCGGATGCGGCCGGACGTGGTCTGGTTCGGCGAGATGCCGAAACATCTCGACGCCATCGAGGACGCCCTCATTAAATCCGATCTCTTCGTGGCCATCGGCACGTCGGGGGCGGTCTATCCGGCGGCGGGCTACGTCGCACAGGCGCAGGCCTTCGGCATCCCGACACTCGCGCTCAATCTGGAAGCCGCCGACAATGCCGGCATGTTCGCGCGCACGCGGCTCGGGCCGGCAAGTGCGACCGTGCCGGCCTTCGTCGCCGACATTCTGGCCGGCGCCGACGGATCGGGCTGAACCGACAGGTGCAGATCGCCGTCGCGGGGATGGGCCGCCCCGCGCGATCCCCTATTTCCCGGAAACGTCGCCGCACGGAGCGCGGGCGACGGGACGGGGCTGGACCCCGAACCGTCGCCGTGGCCTGCCTCTTGCTCCGGCAGACGGACAATGATGGGAGGGGTGGCGCGGATGGCGCACACGGCGTTCGACGAAATGAACGGGGGCGGGGCCGGTCAGCCCGATCCGGCCACCGTGCGGCAGGCCTACGACATCCTCAAGGCCTGGCTCGACAAAACCTCCCCCGAGCATTTCAACACCCGCCGCAGCCAGGCCGAGATGCTGTTCCGGCGCATTGGCATCACCTTCGCGGTCTACGGCGCCAACGAATCCACCGAACGGCTCATCCCGTTCGACATCATTCCCCGCGTCCTGACCAAACCGGAATGGGACTTTCTGGAGCGTGGGCTGAAGCAGCGGGTCACGGCCCTCAACGCCTTCATCAACGATATCTACGGCGCCGAGGAGTGCATCAAGGCCGGCATCATCCCGCCCGACCTCGTCTACCGCAACCCGCATTACCGGATGGAGATGCGGGCCTTCGATGTGCCGCACGATCTCTACGTCCACATCGCCGGCATCGACATCGTCCGCACCGGTGAGAACGACTTCTTCGTGCTGGAGGACAATGCCCGCACCCCGTCCGGCGTCTCCTACATGCTGGAGAACCGCGAGGTGATGATGCGGCTCTTCCCCGAATTGTTCTCGCGCCACCGCGTCGCCCCGGTCGAAAATTATCCGGATGCGCTGCTGGCGACCCTGCGCAGCCTCGCGCCACAATCGGCGACGCGCGACCCCACCGTCGTGCTGCTGACCCCGGGGCGCTACAATTCGGCCTTCTACGAACACTCGTTCCTGGCCGACAAACTGGGCGTCGAACTCGTGGAGGCAGGCGACCTCTTCACCAAGGACGACGTCGTCTACATGCGCACGACGGAAGGGCCGCGCCGGGTCGACGTGATCTACCGCCGCCTCGACGACGATTTCCTCGATCCCCTGGTTTTCCGCCCGGACTCGGTCCTGGGCGTGCCCGGCTTGATGAACGCCTATGAGCGCGGGAACGTGACCCTGTCAAACGCCGTCGGCACCGGCATCTCGGACGACAAGGCCGTCTACAGCTACATGCCGGAGATCGTGAAGTTCTTCACCGGCGAGGAGCCGATCCTGCACAACGTGCCGACCTATCGCTGCCGCGAGCGGGAGGCCCTGTCCTACGTCACGGAAAACCTCAAGGATCTTGTCGTGAAGGAGGTCAACGGTTCGGGGGGATACGGCATGCTGGTGGGGCCGCACGCGACGAAGCGCGAAATCGACGAGTTCGCCAAGAAGTTGCGGCACGCGCCAGACAACTTCATCGCCCAGCCGACGCTCTCGCTCTCCACCTGCCCGACCTTCGTTGCCTCCGGCGTGGCCCCGCGTCACGTCGATCTGCGCCCGTTCGTGCTGGCAGGCGCCGACGAGATCCGCATCGTGCCGGGCGGTTTGACCCGCGTCGCCCTCAAGGAAGGCTCCCTGGTGGTCAATTCCAGCCAGGGCGGCGGCACCAAGGACACTTGGGTGCTGGATGCCTAGGCATCTCGATCACCTGTTGAGCAATTTTTCCGCGGGGTGTCGCAGGGCTCTGCCTCGTAACCGGGCAGATGCCGCGCCGATCGCCGAAATGTCTAAGAGCTGGCCTGCGAGCTGAACCCCCATGCTGTCCCGGACTGCCGACAATCTCTACTGGCTCTCGCGTTACGCCGAGCGTGCCGATTTCCTCGCGCGCATCCTCGATGCAGCCCATCGATTGGCCGCCCTGCCGTCGAGCTATGGCGGGCGCGAATCGAACGAATGGGCCTCCGCCCTGTCCTCGGCGGGCGATCCGGAACTGTTCCGCACGCTCTACGACACGGTCAACGAGCACACGGTCTGCAACTTTCTGGCGTTCTCGGCCCAGAATCCGTCCTCGATCCGCTCCTGCATCGCCACCGCCCGCGAGAACGCCCGCTCGATCCGCACCGCACTCACTACCGAGATGTGGGACACGATCAACGGGGCCTGGCTTGAGTTGCGCTCCTACGAGGGCCGCGACCTGTCGCGGGAGGAGTTCACCCAGTTCCTCGATTGGGTGAAGCGCGTCTCCCTGACATTCGACGGCTCGGCCTACCGGACGATGCTGCGCAACGACGCCTACTGGTTCACCCGCGCCGGCACGGCGATCGAGCGGGCCGACAACACCGCCCGCATCCTCGACGTGAAGTACCAGATCCTGTTGCCGGCCTCCGAGCGCGTCGGCGGCTCGCTCGATTACTTTCAATGGACCACGATCCTGCGCGAGGTCTCGGCCTTCAACGCCTATCACTGGGTCTACCGCGAGAGCATCAAGCCGCTCTTGGTCGCCGACTTGCTCATCCTGAACCCCGAGATGCCGCGCTCGCTCGCGAGCTGTTACCGGATGCTGGTGGAGCATCTCGATCTGATCGCCGATGCCTATGGGCGTCGCGGCGAGAGCCAGCGCTTGGCGAGCAAGATGCGGGCGAAGCTCGGCAGCGCCGATATCGAGCGCATCTTCGCCTCCGGCCTGCACGAATTCATCCAGGGCTTCATCGGCGAGAACAACGCCCTCGGTGCGGCGATCAGCGAGCAATATCTCGTGTGACGCGGCCGATGCACGATGGGGCAATCGCGAGCGCCGCACGATGCGATCCATGGCTTCCGGTCGCGATGACGGATCGCTAGACCCTCTCCATCCGCGCGGCGCCGGTTTGCCGTGCGGGCGGCGAGGCGGCAACCGACTGCCAAGCCTTTGGGCATTCGACCCGATTCCCGAATCGCCAGCGTGGCCCTAGCGTGCGCCGAGGCGCCGAGGCAGGATTCCCGACATGCGTATCCGCATCGTCCACGACACCGTCTACACCTACGAGCAGCCGGCACGCGGCCTGATCCAGCTGATGCGGCTCACGCCCCGCGATCACGATGGGCAACACGTGCGGGAGTGGCGCATCGAGCCTTCGGTCAATGGACGGCTGACCGCGCGGGAGGACGGCTTCGGCAACCTGATCCATTGGTTCTCGGCGGACGATCCGACCGACGCGCTCACCGTGCGGGTCACCGGCGAAGTCGAGACCTTCGAGACCGACGGCATCGTGCGCGGCGCGGTCGAACGACTGCCCGATCTGTTCTATCTGCGCGATACGCCGCTCACGGAGGCGAGCCCCGAGCTTCAGGTGTTTGCCCGGCGGATCGCGGACGCGGGTGACGCCGGCCCGCTCCCCGTGCTGCATCGATTGCTCAGCGCGGTGCCCGAGGCGGTGGCCTTCGCCCCCGGCCCCGCCAGCGCCAGCACGACGGCGTCGCAAGCCTTCGAGGCGGGCAGCGGTGTCTGTCAGGACCTCGCGCATGTTTTCCTCGCCGCCGCGCGGCATCTCGATATCCCCGCCCGTTACGTCTCCGGTTATGTCCGCCGCAGCGACGAGGAGGAGGATGCGGCCCATGGCTGGGCCGAGGCTCTGGTCCCCGATCTCGGCTGGGTCGGGTTCGACCCGGCCTACGGACTCTCGACCACCGAGGCGCATGTGAGGGTCGCCACCGGCCTCGATTATCTGGGCGCAGCGCCGATCCGGGGCAGCCGCACCGGCGGCGGCACCGAGACGCTCACGGTGACGTTACAGGTCGGCGAGAGCACGGTTCCGGTGCATCGTCCCAACCTCCCGATCCAGGCGCAGAGCCAGTCCCAGGGCGGATAGACCGAGGGTCCGGGATCCGCTGTTTCGGGCCACGGCCCGGCACACCTGCTCGAAAGATCGGCTTGCGGGCCGAACCCGTGCCGTGCCATCCGGCGCGCTCTTCTGTTTCGAGGCCCAGCGCCGCCATGACCTACTGCGTCGGAGTGCTCGTCGAGGACGGGCTCGTGATGATCGCCGACACCCGCACCAATGCGGGTCTCGACAACATCTCGACCTACCGCAAGCTCCACATGTTCAATGCCCCCGGCGAGCGGGTGATGATGCTGGCCTCGGCCGGCAATCTCTCGATGACGCAATCCGTCCTCTCCATGTTGCACGAAGGCGTGGATGACGAGGAGACCGACGGTCCGCCCCCGCGGCTTCGCGACGCGCCGACCATGTTCAAGGCAGCTCAACTCGTCGGTCGGGCGATCCGGCGGGTGCGCGAGATCGAGAAGGCAGGAGCCGAAGCGGCCAACCTGCGCATGGAGGTCTCGTTCCTGTTCGGCGGCCAGATCGGCAGCGAGCCGATGCGGCTGTTCATGATCTACTCCGCGGGCAACTTCATCGAGTGCAGCCGCGACGCGCCGTTCCTGCAGATCGGCGAGCACAAATACGGCAAGCCGATCCTCGACCGAGCGGTCACCTTCGAGACCGATCTCTACGACGCCCTCAAGGTCGGTCTCGTCTCGATGGACTCGACCATGCGGTCCAATCTCGGCGTGGGGCTGCCGATCGATATCGCGGTCCTGCGCCGCGAGGCCCTCGACCTCGAGGTGAATTACCGGATCGAGGCCGGCGAGAGCTATTTTCACGATCTGCGCGAGCGCTGGTCGGCGGCTTTGCGCGCGGCGCACCGGGCGATCCCGCGCCCGCCCTACGGGCCACAGCGGTAGCCGTCACCGGTCCCCATCCCCTCACTTGAGGTATCGCGCCAGCGGCCTTGGAGGATTCCGGTGACTTGCGCGTTTCGCTGGATTCCTCCTTCCAGCCGCCGCTCCGCACCTCAGGGTGAGGTGTCGATGGACGAACCAACAGAACTCCGCACGGCAGTGCCCTCCCCCACCAGCCGCTCGACGATGGACCGCACTGCGGCCCGGTCGGCCGGGTCGCGATCGACCGAGCGGTGGATCGACAATCCCTCGATCATCGCGTCGAGCGCCTTCGCCGTCTCCGGTGCGAAGTGGCGGCCGAGCGCCGCGCGGCTCTTGTCCATCCAGTCCCGCATGACCGATTGGAGCGCCGGACGGCGCGCGGCGAAGGCGTAGAGTTCGTAGCTCAGGAGCATGGTCCGCGGCCTGGCCCAGCTCTCATCGACCACGAGATCGACGACCGCCTCGAGGGCCTCGTCACGGTTCGAGGCTGCCGCGAGCCGTTCGGTGAACCGGGCCGCCACCGTGTCGGCAAGCAGCGTGAACGCCTCGGTCAGGAGCAACTCCATCCCCTCGAAATGATAGGTCATCGAGCCGAGCGGCACGCCGGCCGCCGCCGCGATCCGGCGATGCGTTGCACCGGCGACGCCGTGCTCGGCGACGACGTCGAGGGTCGCCCGCAGGATACGGGCGCGGCGATCCGGGTCGTAACGGCGGGCGGCGGGCAAGCGAGACCGGCGATTGGCATCCGGGGAGGATGCGTACATATGTACGCATCGCTTCCGGCAACGGAAGCCCTCCCCTTCTCGCGGGCTCGGACCATCAACCATGACGATCAAGACGCAGAAGCAGCGGATGCTGGCGGGCGAACTCTACGTCGCCGACGACCCCGAGCTCGCCGCCGATATCCGGCGCATCTCGGAATGGATGGACCGCTACAATGCCTCCAACACCCTGAGCCAGCCCGAGCGGCAGGCCCTGCTGGAAGAGGCGTTCGCCGATGTCGGCGAGGGCTGCAACATCCGACCACCCTTCACCTGCGATTACGGCTACAACATCCGCCTCGGCCGCGGCGTATTCATGAACTTCAATTGCTGCATCCTCGACGTCGTCGCAGTCTCCATCGGGGATATGACCCAGATCGGCCCCGGTGTGCAGATCCTGACCGCCGACCATCCGCGTGATCCGGCTCAGCGGCGCCAAATGCTCGAATTCGGCCGCCCGATCCGCATCGGGGCGAATGTCTGGATCGGCGGCGGTGCCCTGATCCTGCCGGGCGTCACCATCGGCGACGACGCCATCATCGGCGCCGGCAGCGTCGTCACCCGCGACGTGCCTGCGGGCGCCACCGTCGTCGGCAATCCGGCCCGCCAGCGCTAGTCAGGCGACCCCAAAGGGCAAAGTCCTCGGGCGGGGCGCCGGGGCCGAGCCCCGGTATTCCTTCAAAACAGGGCTTCGCCCTGAACCCACGAAACGACTTGTCTTTCGAAACCTACGACCATCGCTCAGATCAGTTTGAGGCCCTTCAGGCTGGCATGGCCATCCCGGCCGAGGATGACGTGGTCGTGGACCACGATGCCGAGCGGATCGAGGACCGTGACAATCTCGCGGGTCATGCGGATATCGGGGCCCGACGGCGTCGGATCGCCCGAAGGATGATTGTGGGCCAGGATGATCGCGGTGGAGGACAGTTCCAGCGCCCGCCGCGCCACCTCGCGGGGATAGACCGGTGTGTGATCGACGGTGCCACGGCCTTGCACCTCGTCGGCAATGAGGTGATTGCGCCGATCGAGGAACAAGACCCGGAATTCTTCCCGCGCCGAGAACGCCATGGTGGCTCGCAGGTATTCGAGCAGCGCGCTCCAGGAGGCCAGCAGCGGACGGGCCGCGATCGCGCCCCGGGCCAGTCGGCGACCGGCGGCCTCCATCAGCTTGAGATCGGCGATCACGCCCGCGCTGACGCCCTCGATCTCGGCCAATCGCGCCGGCTCGGCGGAGAGCACTTCGGCGAACGAGCCGAACCGGCGGATCAACGCCTTGGCCAGCGGCTTCACATCCCGCCGGGGAATGGCCCGAAACAGGGCGAGTTCGAGCAGTTCGTAGTCCGGCAGGGCGTCGGCGCCGGCCTCGGCGAAGCGTGCCCGCAGGCGCTCGCGGTGGCCGTGATAATGCGGCGCCTCCGCGGGTGCAGCCTCGGCGAGCCCCGGCAGCGTTGCGGCGGGATCGGGCGGCCGACGGGCCATCGCGGACGGCTATTCCCCGGTCCGCTCCGTCAGAACTGGGGCTTGGGCTGATCGAGCCCCTTGGGCGAGAGGGTGAAGATCTCGAAACCGGTCTCGGTCACGGCCACGGTGTGCTCGAACTGGGCGGAGAGCGAACGGTCGCGGGTCACCGCGGTCCATCCATCGGCGAGCACCTTCACCGCCGGGCGCCCGAGATTGATCATCGGCTCGACCGTGAAGAATTGCCCAGCCTTCAGCGGCACGTCGTAGCTCGCCTCGACGTAATGCAGGATGGTCGGCGCATCGTGATAGACCCGGCCGAGCCCGTGGCCGCAGAAATCGCGCACCACCGAGCAGCGCTCGGCCTCCGCATAGCTCTGGATGGCCCGGCCGATGTCGTTGGTCGAGCCGCCGGGCTTCACCGCGTGGATGCCGCGCATCAACGCCTCATAGGTGATCTCGCACAGGCGCTGCGCCTTGCGCGGCACCTCGCCGATATAGGCCATCCGGCTCGAATCCCCGTGCCACCCATCGAGGATCAGGCAGATGTCGAGGTTGACGATGTCGCCCTCGCGCAGCGGCTTGTCGTTGGGAATCCCGTGGCAGACCACGTGATTGATCGAGGTGCAGATCGACTTGCGGTAGCCGCGATAGAACAGGGACGCCGGATAGGCGCCGTGATCCATGCCGAACTCGTAGGCGAGCTTGTCGAGCTCGTCCGTCGTCACGCCGGGCTGCGCCGCCTCCATCAACAGGTCGAGCGCCTCCGCCGTGAGGCGCCCGGCCCGGCGCATGCCCTCGAACCCCTCGGGCCCGTGGATCGGCGGCTCGGGCGCACGGCGCCCGGCCTCGGCGGTCTGGTCTCGGCTCACTGGGCTCGGCTCGTGAATTTCGTGCGTGACTGGCGTTGCGAACGTTCTACGCCGCGCCCAAGGCGGCGCCAACCCGGCTGAGTGGCAGGCGGGCATCGTTGCGGCGCAGACCCGCCCGTGCCAGACGACGTTGGGATCGGCAGGCCCGCCGATGGTGTTAACGGGCGGTGTTCCCGGCCAAAGCGGAGGATGACATGGCGACGCGCGGCTTCACGGGGCGCCCACCGGCGGCGGAGATCCGCGAGCGACTGCCGCCGGGCCAGTATCTCACCGACGATTTTCCCGTGCTTCAGCTCGGGCCGACGCCGCGGGTCTCGACCGATGGCTGGCGCTTCACCCTGCGTCATGGCTCCCGGCCCCTGGTGAGCTGGACCTGGGAGGAGTTTCAGGCCCTGCCCCGCACCCGCTGGGGCGGCGACATCCATTGCGTCACCAAGTGGTCCAAGTTCGACACCGCCTGGGAGGGCGTCAGCATCGACGACCTGCTGGCCGCTGCCGGACTCGATGCGCCGACCGGCTTCGTCCTGGCCGAGGGCCACGACGATTACACCACCAACGTGCCGGTGGCGGATCTCGTCGGCGGCAAGGCGATGGTGGCGACGCTCTACGACGGCAAGCCGATCGAGCCCGATCATGGCGGCCCGGCGCGCCTGCTGGTGCCGCACCTGTATTTCTGGAAGAGCGCGAAGTGGGTGAAGGGCCTGCGATTCACCGAGCGCGACGAGGCCGGCTTCTGGGAATTGCGCGGCTACCATATGTACGGCGATCCCTGGCGCGAGCAGCGCTTCACCGACGATTAGAGGATCCCGTGGCCGAGGCCGCCCCGTCCCGCTGGCGCGACGCGACGATCCGGGCGATCACGCCCGCGACGCCGCGGGTCAAGAGCTTCCGGTTCGACGCCCTCGGTGCGCCGCACCGCGCCGGTCAGCATGTCGACGTTCGGCTGACAGCGCCGGATGGCTACCAAGCGCAGCGGAGCTACTCCATTGCCTCCGCACCGGGCGATCCGCGCGGCCTGGAGCTGATGATCGAACGGCTCGAAGGCGGTGAGGTCTCCGGCTTCTTCGACGCGATCGCGGAGGTCGGCGACACGATCGAGATCCGTGGTCCCATCGGGTCCTTTGCCTGGGAGGCCGGTGACGGTGGCCCGGTGCTGCTGATCGGCGGCGGTTCGGGCGTGGTGCCGTTGCTGGCCATGGTGCGTGAGCGGGCGCTGCGCGCACCGCAGGTGCCGATGCTGTTGCTCTATTCGGTACGAACGGCGGCCGAGGCCATCGCCCGCGGCGAGTTGACGGCACGCTCCCGCGACGAGACCGGGTTCGACCTGACGCTCCTCCTGACCCGCGAGGGCCCGACGACGGGCCGACGCATCGACCGCGTGATGATCGATACGGCGATCGAGTGTCTCGGGATGCCGCGCCACAGCTTCGTTTGTGGCAGCAACGCCTTCGTCGGCACCGTGGCCGATCTGCTGGTCGATGCCGGCGTGCGGCCGGCCACGATCCGCACCGAGCGGTTCGGGGAATAGATCGTTCGCCGAGGCCGGCGCCGACAGAAGAAATCTACGCTCTACCGGGAACCTTGACCGCAAAATCCTTCTTCCTATCGGGCCTGGGACGGCAATACGTTCCCTGGGAGACAGAGATGAAGAAGACCACGCTCGCGCTGGCGGTCCTGCTGGGCGGCCTCGCTTTCGCTTCCGGTTCGGCTTCGGCGGCTCCCCTCGCCCCGGCTGGCCTTCAGGCTGAGACCGGTGTGACGCCCGTGCGGATGAGCCCCGGCGAGCGGATGATGATGCGTCGGCACATGATGCGGAAGCGGATGATGCACCGCCATCACCACCACCGGATGATGCGCCATCGCATGATGCACCGCATGTAATCGAGCGGACCGGGAGGACACCATCTTCCCGGTCCCCAGCACGGGACGAGGAGGGCTCAGCGTTGGTTGCCGCTCCCGTCCGGACGCCCGATTGAAATGAGGGTCCGGGCCGCTGTTTCGACCGAAATCGTCCCGCCCCAGGAGATATTGGCTCGACGACCGATACGATGGGGACGCAGCCTCGAAACCGAGGCGCATCGATCATCTTTCCGTTTTATAAAAATCAGTTGCCTCGAATCCTGGACTTGTCATCACAGGAGAGGGATCGATGCGCGATACGCGTGCTGCCGGCCCTTCACCGATCCGGCCCTCGAATCGAACTAAGATGCGGCCGGGCTCTCGGGCATTCAGAGTACCGTGTCCCCGAACATGCCTGATCCAGATATCAGCGAGCGGCTGAAACGGCCTCACCAGTGTCGGCCATCAAAGGTCTATTCGGGTACAGCAACGCAGGTCCGAGACGCGCGGTTGGTCCCAAACCACGGACGCCCCAGCGGTTTCACGATCACGACCGAAGCTGTCAAGTCAAAACGGCTACCACTCGAAGAACGAGTCGAAACCGGGTAACAGGCACGCCAGGGTCGCCGCGGCCCCGACTAGGCCCGCCATCATCACCGCCACCGCCACGCGACACTCCTCCACAGTCTCGGCAGACTGAACGTCGCAGGGCGCCATAAGTTCAGGCGGGCCCCTCACCATTTGATGAAACGGTCGGCACTCGGGCGTGCCGCAATCGTCAGGGCGATCGCGCCGATCGCACCGGTGATCATGATGACAGCGGCAAGCGTCACGTCAGCTCCCCTCCGCACGGCAGCCGGAGCGCCGATCACGCTGTCCTCGTGGGGTTGCGCCGCTCATCGTTGAGGGCGGCGCCTTGCCCGAAAGGCTCGCGAGACGCTTCGGATGGCTGTTTGGAGGTCAACAGTGCCAGACCATGGTCTGTGCCGTGCGGCAGATTGGCCGCACATCGTTCCGCATCCCCTGAACTGACTTCAGGAAATTTTGCGCTTGGCCGTCGAACGCCGTTTCGTTCGTTTGGGCTTCGCAGCCTGGCCAGCCGCAGCCTTCGTCATCTCGGCGAGCATCAGGCGCTGCTGGCGCCGGAGCGTATTGGCGCCGTGCCCCATCCAGAAGCCGGCCACCCGATTGACCGACGACAGCCACAGGCCGAGCGCAGGGTTCTTCATGCTGAGATCTCCACCGGTTCAACGAAACCGGGCGGGATCCGTTCAGCAAAGGACCAAACGTTCTGATTTCGGTGACAGCAGGACGGATCCAGGCACCCCCGAAAACTTCGGCGGCTGCGATTGGCCGGTGCGGCTACCGCGATCTGCCGAGCGAAACCCCGCAGACAGCCGGATCTCCGGCCAATCCCGTCAGACGCGGTCTTCCGTGGCTCTCAGGAAAGGCTGCACCAAGACGCGTCGGCCAGAGAGATCATGGACGCTGACGTGCCATTCCTCCCAATCTTCCCGGTCGTCGAGGCTCCGCATGACCTCGCGCGCCACTTCATCGGCGCGCCGCACCACGCGCTCGGGAAGACGAATGTCCTTCCCCGTGGAATCGAAGACGCATTCGGTGCCGTTCGTCGCATGAAAACGGTAGCGAGCCATTGCGAGCCTGTCCCTCCTCACCGAATCGACCGAGATAAGCGTTCGTGTTTCGTTCCAGTATGTGGACAGGTTGTGGAGAAAGGCAAGGCAGGGCGTGCAATTCCAACGGCTTGCACGCCCTTCGGGTGAACGGGACAACGCGTACTCCAAGCGTCGCAGGGCGCGGGGAATACATCGCAAGCTGTTGATGTCGCTCGAACCGTCGTTCGAAATACCCGCAAGACTACGACCGGGGGTCTCGGAGCGGCTGGCGAAGGACGGGAAACGCGTTGGCCGCCCCTCAGCGCTAAGCATCACTCTGGTGATGCTCACCGTGCACCAGCGTTATCATCAATTATTCGAGAGCAGAGTGCTTCTGTCAACGTGCTATCCTTGGTGGCATGGATGTATGCGCCCAAGTGCGCACAGAAAATAAGTAATTATCAGGGTACGTTGGCAGCCAACGGATGGGAGAGAGACCTGCCATCGCAAGCGGAGAGGTTCAGTGCCGCCGACGAATTTCGACACACATCAGTTCGCGGCTCAGGCGCACGCTGGCCAAGTGGACAAACGTGGCAAACCCTACATAAGGCACATCAATCGCGTCGCTGCCGCTGCTGACAAGCGCGCTCGCCATGCCCTTGAAGTCGATGGCCTCAGGATCAATCCTGAGCACGTGCTACAGGCGGCCTACCTTCACGACGTGCTCGAAGATACACCGACATCAGCCGATGATTTGATCCGTGCAGGCTATGCCCCCGCCGTAATCGAGATGGTTCGCCTCCTCACGAAGACGGACGAACCCATGAACTACGCCGAGCGTATCAGTGCCCTCATCGAAACGAGAAGCCTCGGGGCCATTCTCATCAAGTTATCCGACAATGAGGACAACGCGAGCATCGAGCGCGCGCTTTCGAACAAAGAGGGGCTGACGGCACGTTACGCCGCGTCCATGCCGCGCCTGAGGGATGCCGCTGCCGCATTGGGATATACGGGCTCCTAAGTCGCAAACGGCCGCCTTGTCGGTCGCGCGCATGTTCCTCTCGGATGCCCTGACGAGCGCGACAAGCGCCATATGGGGCGCGGCTCAGGACAGCTTCTTGCATCTTCAAGGGATTGGTGCGGACGGCGGGACTCGAACCCGCATGGCCGTGGGGCCGCAAGATTTTAAGTCTCGTGCGTCTACCGGTTCCGCCACGTCCGCGCCGGCTTAGCGGTAGCGGGGCACCGGGGTCAGATCAAGCGGCAGAGGGGTTCCAGCCGTAGAGCCACGCATAGCGGGCAGCCATGCCTTCGGGGCCGAGGCGGGCCATCACCCTGTCGCGGGCGAACCCCACCAGGCGACCGGCATGGTAGACACGGCCATTGCCGCGGGCCGCTCGCTGCACCGCCGCGACGCGGTCCGACCGGGCGGCGGCGTAGGCGTCCAGCGCGGCGGGCACCTCCGCATGGGCGGAGAGTTGCGCGGTCAGCACCGCCGCATCCTCGATGGCGAGCGCCGCGCCCTGAGCCAGGAACGGCAGGACCGGGTGAGCGGCATCGCCCAGAAGCGCGATCCGGCCCCGTGCCATGGGCCGGGCGGCGGGACGGTCGACGAGGGACCATACCACCCAGGCATCGGGGGTGCCGAGCAACTCCGCCAAGGGGGCGGCGGCGTCGGGGAAATGGTCGCGCAGGGCTGCCGGATCGCCGATGCGGCCCCAATCCTCGTCGCCGTCGCGCTCTGGGGCGATGGCGACGACATTGAGCCGCTTGCCGCCGCCGACGGGATAATGGACCACGTGCCGGCCCGGGCCGAGCCACAGACCCGTCTCCTCCCCCTGGAACGCCTCGGGTGCGGCTTCCCTCGGGATCAGGGCGCGCCACGCCGCCTGCCGGTGCAGCCGTAGGGGACGCGCGTCGAACCGGGCGCGGAGCGACGAACGGACCCCGTCGGCGCCGATCAGCAGATCGGCGCGCCAGGATTCGCTCTTGCCGCCGTCGATCCCCGACATGGTGAGCGCGACCCCATCCGCCGTCTCGCTCAGGGCGGTCACCTCGCGACCGACGCAGAGTCGGATGCCGGGGCGCCCGCGCACGGCATCGAGAAGCAGCGTCTGCAGGTCGGCCCGGTGGATGACGTAGTAGGGCGCGCCGTGCCGTTGCCGGATCGAGGCGCCGAGGCGGATCCCGCCAATGGTCCGCCCCGTCGCGAGCGATCGCACCCGCACCCCCGGCGGCTCGTCGGCCGCCCGTCGCAAGGCGGCGCCGAGACCGAGCCCGATCAGGACAGCGCTGGCGTTGGGCGAGAGTTGCAGCCCCGCCCCCACCTCGGAAAAGCCGGTGCGGCGCTCGATCAGCGTGACCGTGTGTCCCGCACCGGCGAGCGCCAGCGCCGCGGTCAACCCGCCGATGCCGGCCCCGACGATGGCGATGGTACGGCCCGTCACGGCCCGCTCAGGCCGCCTTCTCTCTCTTGCCGATCCCGTCCGCCGCCTCGGTCCAGACGCAGGAGGCGGGCTCCGCCGTGCCGGGCTTCAATTGAGCGTCGTAACGGAACAGGGTGGAGCAGTACTGGCAGATGATCTCCGTGTCCGCCCCCATATCGAGGAAGACGTGCGGATGGTCGAACGGCGGCAGCGCACCGATGCACATGAATTCCTTCGAGCCCACCGCGACCACCCGCAAGCCGGGTTGATTGTGGAAGTGCGGAACGCCCTTGTCGGCCATCTCGGATTCCTGCTCTCGCCCCGTCTCGCGCTCTCAGGGCGGTCCCCGCACGGTCTAACCCGCGAGCGCGCCCACCGCTAGAGCGATGCCCGACCTTACCGGTCACAGCCGTCGGCCTTCGGATTGTCGGGCATTCTTCGAGCGGGCCGCGGCCCTCGGCAGGATGGGGGGCTCGCGCTCCAGGTTTCCCAAGGACCGTCCAACCTTGTGCATCGCCGCTGGCTTCAGCGCGCGTCGCGGCAGTCCTGGCAGATGCTGTCCAACACGCCATCGAGACGCTTCTGGCGCGCCGTGCGCTCGGTCGGATCGGCCTCGGGCGCGGCGGCACGGCCGGGGGGCACGGTCTGTCCCGTGCCCGCGCGATAGGGCGCATTGACCGTGGTCTCCGGCCCACCGCCGGTCCCGGTATAAGTTGCCGCCACCGCCCCGGCGGGCGCGAGCGCAAGACTCCCCAGGACGAGGCCCCTGAGACCTCCCCTCCGAATTCCGTCGATGATCCGCGCCGCTCCCCTCATCCCTCTCTCCGATCGTTCACGCCGAATTGGCGTCTCGAATGACAAAGACGGGATGGCGCACGCCGATCCCGTCGGCGCGCATGGGGCGTGCTCGATCGCACGCTGGAGCATGCGCCGGTCAAAGGCTTTCGCCGCTTCATCAATTCCGCACGTCGCCCGTTCGATGGCAGAAAGCTGCGCCCGGGCTGAACTGGATCGGGTCGGCGAAGCCCTCGACGAGTTCCGCACAGCGATGGACCACGGTTCGCTCGATGGCACCGCAACGATCCGTTCGCATCCAACGCGTGCGCGACCTCTCAGCGACTCCGAATGCGTCGCTCTTGCATGATCGTCGGGAAAGCAGCGGTGTAACCAGTGAGGGACTTCGCGCCATTGAGCAATCAGTAATACATTTGTCGAGAAACGACCGGGAAGCTACTTTCGATCGTAGAAGTTTTTCCGCCAGTACACAATCGCTCCGCACCTGAAAAAGTAGCTGATAATTCCACATATATTTGTGAAAGTTACAATTTTTACGGAAACCCGACTTATAACATCACATTGCCTCGTCCGGCAGCCGCACCAGGAACGTCGCCCCCTGGCCTGGCCCGTCCGAGAACGCCTCGGCTCGGCCCCCATGCAGTTCGGCGATGCGCTTGACGATGGAAAGGCCCAGGCCGGTCGAGCCCTCGCCGCCGGTGGGCTTCGCGGACAGGCGCTGGAAGCGGCCGAACAGGCGGGCAGCGTCCTCCGGGGACAGGCCGGGCCCCTCGTCCGTGACGGCGCAGACGGTCGCCCCGGTCTCCTGGCGCACCGCGACCGCGATGGCGCCGCCGGGATGCGAATACTTGATCGCGTTGGACACGAGATTGTCGACGGCCTCCCGCAGGCGCTCGGCATCGCCGCACACGAATAATTCGGCCGGCAACGCGGTGGTCAGGCGCTGCCCCTTGGCTTCGGCCAGCGGGCGGTTGGCCTCGCAGACCTCCCGCGCCAGGCCGGCGAGGTCCACGGGCTCACGCCGCAGAGTGATGTCGAGGGCATCGTTCATCGCGTCCGCCATCAAGCTGTCGATCATGTCGATCAGCCGGGTCGCGGAGGCGCGCACATGCTCGACCTGGGTCGCCATCGCGGCCCGCGCCGGGGGCGGAGCCGGCTGGCCCGCTTCGGGCTCCATCCCGATCAGGTCGGTCAGCATCTCGGACCGTCCCAGGATCACCGCGAGCGGGTTCTTCAGATCGTGGGCGATGGTGCCGAGAATCTCGGTCTTGAGATTGTTGGCGCGGCGCAGGTCCGAGCGTTGCAGGGCGAGGCGCCGGTTGGCCCGGATCAACTCCGCGGTCCGTTCCAGCACCCGCTGCTCCAGGGTGACGTTGGCCCGCTGCAGCCGCTCGTAGAGGATCACGTTGTCGAAGGCGATCGAGAGCCGGCCGGTCAGGAGCGTGATCAGGGCCCGGTCGGTGTCGGAGAGCGGGCGATCGGTGTCGATCAGCGCCACGATCTCGCTGCCGCTCGCGGTATGGACATAGAGCGTCGACCAATGCTCGCCGAAGCTGTGACGGCGGGCGGCGAATGCCTCTTCGACCACCGGCCGGATATCGGGTGCGAGCGCGTCCGGCGTCCGCCCGACATAGCCGCCATAGAGGCCGGATCCGGCCAGCACACTGAAGCGGCTCGCGGAATGATCCGCCTCATTGCCCTCGCGCAGCACCAGGATACCCGCGCAATCGGCATTGAGCAGCGAGGCGACCTGGGTCAGCACGCCCTCGGCCAAGCGCTGCATCGATTTCTGATCGAGCAGCATCGGGGCGGCATCGATGATGATTTCGAGCCCGCGCCTCGTCTCGTCGAGGCGCTTCAGCTGCTGATAGGCCCGCAAGGCCGCCGTCAGACTGGTGAACAGCCGGTCGGCGGTCAGTTCGGTCTTCGCCTTGTAGTCGTTGATGTCGTAATCGACGATCACCCGTCGCTCCGGGGCCTGCCCCGGCTGCCCGGTGCGCAGGATGATGCGGGTCGTCTCCTCCCGTAATTCCCTGCGGATGTAGTCGACGAGCTTCAGCCCCGCATCGTCGGTCTCCATCACCACATCGAGCAGGACGATGGCGACGTCCCGCCGCTCGGCCAGCAGGAGGCGCGCCTCCGCGGCGGAATAGGCGGACAGGATCTCGAGCCCCCGCCCATCGAGTTCGTAGCCCGACAGCGCGTAGCGGGTGCCCTCGTGCACCGCCGGATCGTCGTCGACCAGAGCGATGGTCCATGCACCGACGCGGGGCCCGACGGCGGGCTCCTCGTCAGGCACGAGGTGGAGCAGATCGTCGTCCATCGTCGCTTTCAGCCTCGTGAGACCCCCGGACATCGGCCGTGTCTTGATCGATGCGCGTCTTCCATGCAGTTCGATACCGCATGCAGCGGGAGAGTTCGAACAGGCGAAGAAATCGTGGTGAAAGATAGGCCGTGTTGATCCGTTTCCTGTGTACGTAGCGTGCTCGATCACTGACGGCGGCTCCAGACGATGCATCGAAGAAATAACGATCTTCTGTGCAATGCGGAACCAAACAGGTCGCCATACGGTGATGGTTCGGGCATCGTCCGAAATGCAAATGGTCTATCCACACCGAGACCGAGCATGCGAAGCATTGCGAGCAGGGAAACCTTCAGCCCGATGACGCGCGACATCGCTTCACCATGCGGGATCGTGCCGCGATGACGGAATCATCCGGCTCCGGCCCTCATATCGTCGTCGTGGACGACGAGCCCGATGCCCGAGCGATGGTCGGCGATTATCTCCGCTTGCACGGCTTCGACGTGGCGCTCTGCGACGGTGGACAGGCGCTTCGGGCGCATCTCGCCGGACGCGCACCCGACCTGATCGTGCTCGACCTCAACATGCCGCAGGAAGACGGCCTGTCGATCGTCCGCGATCTGAAGGCGCGCAGCCGGATTCCGATCATCATGCTTACGGCGACCGCCAGTCCGATCGACCGGGTGGTCGGGCTCGAACTCGGTGCCGACGATTACCTGCCCAAGCCCTGCGAGCTGCGCGAACTGGTCGCCCGTGTGCGCTCGGTGCTGCGTCGGGCGCAGGGCGCGCCCGCCCCGGTGCAGGCCAAGCCCGAGACGCCGGACCTGCCCGCGCGCCGGATCCGGTTCGGGACGAAATGGCTCGAACTCGACGCCGTGCGCCTGCGCGACGACCAGGGCGTGGAGCAGCCGCTGACCCGCTCGGAATTCGAGCTGCTCAAAGCCTTTGCCGATCATCCCAAGCGGGCGCTCTCGCGCGAGCGCCTGCTCGACCTCGCCGATGCCCGCGACCCCGATGCCTTCGATCGGGCGATCGACGTGCGGATCAACCGTATCCGCAAGAAGGTCGAACCCGACCCGGCCCATCCGCGATTCATCCGCACGGTGCGCGGCCTGGGCTACGTCTTCCGCCCCGACGGGGACTGATCGCGTTCGGCCGCAGGGCGGATGACCGAATTGTTTCGTCGATTCCTGAGCCGACGTAACAGAAGCCCCGGATCCGGTGATCCTGTGACGGGCGACGCAAAACCCCGGACATGCGGTCTCCCTACAAGGCTCCTATCGACGACGGCGAAGCCGCGGGGGATGTCATGCAGGGATGGATTTCGATCGTGGCCGTGAGTGCGGTGCTCTCGGCCGGCCTCGTGGCCGGACGCGCGGCCGCGGATGCGACGGCGGCCCCGGCCGCGCCCCCCTCGACGGCGACCTGGAGCGACCCGCCGGCCCGGTCCGCCGTCACGGCGCCGGTCGCCGTCGAGCGTCGAACCGAGGCGCGCCCCGCACCGGCCTGCACGGCCCAGGCTTGGGCTCCGCTGGCGTCGGGCTGCGACGCCCGGGGCCGCCCGGTGCGCATCATCGCCCTGACCCAGCGCTGAGGAGGGGGCGATGCCGCATTTCTCGAAGGATCTCCTCGACGCCGCGCCCGAGAGCCTCGACTTCCTGCGCGAAGTTCTGCACGGCCCCGGCTCGGGCCAATCGACGAAGCGTGGGCGGAGCAGCCAACCAGCCGCGATGACGGTTACCAACGAGGAACGCCTCCTCGGACGTCGCATGGGCGATTCGGTCACCAAAACGAGCGGCAGCACGGTCGGTGGCAATCCCGGCCGCACGGCACCGGTCCGGCGGCGTCGACCCGCCTCCCTGATCGGGGCGTGAATCCGGGCGGACGCGTCCGTTGATGAAGGGCAGCCGGGACACGGTGCGTGAAAGCCTTGTCGCCCCGGGGAATTCCGGCGACGATCGGCCCCGTTGGCCACTTCTGCTCTCCGGAGCGCGGCGCGGGTTGAGGATGCGGGTCGGGCGAAAGATTGCCCTCGTCGGCGGCGTCCCGATCCTGGTGGCCGCGGCCATCGCGGCGGCGGGCTGGGTCTTGCTGGCCCAGGAGCAGCGCGCCCGCTCCGGCGCCCTGCTCGCTGCCCGCGTCTTTCACGATCTGACCGTCGCCCGGACCGAGCGCGAAGCCTATATCGCGGCGCATCCAGCCGAACGCGCGGCGCGCGAGGAGCGCTTCCTGACGCTCACCGGCGATGCTCGTCGCGGCCTCGATGCCCTGCAGATCGATGTCCGCACCAAGGGACAGGCCGAGCGCGTCGCCTCGGCGCTGCGGACGCTCGACCGTTCGATCGAGCGCATGCGTGCGCTGTCGGCGCTGACCCGCGAGAACGACGGACTCGTCGCCGAAATGAACCGGCGGGCGAGCCGGCTGATCGAACTGGCGGATCAGGCGCGCTTGCGCCAGCAGGGGTCGAACGCCGACATCGCCCGGACGCTGGCCCTGAAGGTGGAACGGCTCCGCACCACCCGCGACGTGGTGGCCCGCATCAACGCCTTATCGGCCGCTCTCGCCCGTCTCGATCTGGCCGAGGCGCGGCCCGCAGCGAGCGATTCGGCCAGCGCGCCCTCTCCTGACTCTGCGGGCCTGTCAGAGGCCGGCAACAACCTTGCCGCGTCCCTACGCGGCTCGGGCCGGGACAGGGAGGCTACGGAACTCGCCCCCCTGCTCGCCGCTCGCCGGACCGGACCGGATGAGAACGGGCGACTCGCCGAGGCACTCGAGTGGCTGCTCAAGCTCGTTTCCTCGGAGCAGCGCGCCCTGCACGACGAGGTGACGCAGCTTCTCGCCTACGCAATCACCGCCAACGAAACGCAGCAGGCGACCCAGAACATCAGCATCACGGCCCTCAAACTCGGACAGCGCACCGCCGACGCCCTGGCGCGCCGCGATCCTGTAGGAGCGAGCGCCATGCTGACGGAGGGTGAACAGCTCTCGGCCACCACGGCGGAGCTGCCGATCGCGCCGCTGATCCAGGGCGACATGATCGACGCCATCGACGGTTGGCGTCACCGCCTCGCCACGACCATCGAGGGCCTGAAGCGGCAGAACGCGATGATCGCCGAGATGGACACGCTCGCCGCCGCGATGGGCCAGAGCGCCAACGCCCTCAACGACGCCGCCTTGGAAGATGCCGATCGTTTCGGCGCGTTCCTTCGCCAGCTCCTTCTCGTCGGAGCGGCGGGCGGCCTGCTGCTCGGCGCCCTCGCGGCGCTCGCCGTCGCCCGCTCGATTCTGGTGCCGCTGCGCCAGCTTCAGGGCGACATGATCGCGCTCGCCGCCGACCCAAGAGCGACCGGCCTCTCGGGCACGCAACGGACGGACGAACTGGGCGACATTGCCCGGGCCACGAGCTTCTTCGTCACGGAGATCGGACGCCGCGAGCGCGCCCTGCGCCGGGCCAAGGATCAGGCCGATGCGGCGCTCCACGATCTGCGCCAAGCCCAGGACGACCTGATCCGCGCGGAAAAACTCGCTTCCCTGGGTCAGTTGGTGGCGGGCGTGGCCCACGAGATCAACACGCCGCTCGGCATCGCCCTGACCACCGCGACGCTGGTGCGCGACGAGACGCGAACCTTCCAATCGGTGGTGGCCTCGGGCCAGCTGTCACGGTCGCGCCTGAATCACTTCGTCGATCGCGTCGGCGAGGGCGCGCATCTGCTCGCGTCCAACCTGACCCGGGCGGCGGACCTCGTCCACGGCTTCAAGCAAGTCGCGGTCGATCGGGCGAGTGATGAGCGCCGCAGCTTCACGCTCGATGTGTGGCTCGACGAGCTCCTGACGAGCCTCCAGCCGATGCTGCGCAAGGGCGGGCACCGAATCCAACCGGATTGTCCTCCGGGGATCACCGTCGACACCTATCCGGGGGTGCTGGCGCAGGTCGTCACCAACCTGATCACCAACGCGGTGGTGCACGGCTTCGCCCAGCGGCCGCAGGGCAGCCACGGAACCATCGTGGTGAGGGTCCAATCCTCGGGTGCCTATGCACGAATCGAGGTCGCCGATGACGGTGCCGGCATCGCATCCGAGAATCTCGCCCGGATTTTCGATCCGTTCTTCACCACCGCCCGATCCCGCGGCAGCACCGGGCTCGGCATGCACATCGTCCACAACCTCGTCACGGTGAAACTCCAGGGGCGCATCGCCGTGGAGAGCGAACCCGGCATGGGCACCACCGTGCGGGTCGAGTTCCCCCGCGAACCTGCGGGCGGCGATCGGCCGATGGCGCGGGCGACGGCGGGAGCCGCCCAGTGAGACGTCCGGCCCCGCCCGCCGGTTTGGCAGCGCCGACGACGCGGCCGCCCGAGCGGCCTCGCGAACCGATGATTCGGAGATGGGCTTACAGCTCTTTCCGCGAAACGTCGGATCGCTATCGTGCGGCATTGCCCTCGGCGCCCCTCACCCATACCGTGGTCTAGGGGCGAGCCAGCGCAGCTTCATTGGCCTTTGGACCACCCCTGAGGCGCTCCCTGTTGAACGGGCCTCTTTCGCAGGGCGATCAATCGAACGCCAAAACAACCATAAGATGTATTGTTGAGCGCAACAGAACTCAAAAAAGAAAACAACAAATATTTTATCCACCGCCGAGATCGCATGGATGCCGCGCCCGCGCTATGGGTTGCGCGTGAGCCATTCACGCGCCAGATGACGAATCCCGTTCTCTCGCAGTCGCGAGATGTGGCCCGTGCGTTGCAGCAGGCCGAGCTGAACGGGTAACGGCCTTTGGACAAGTGATGCGGAACGTGCGTCGGAACCGGACGAGAGGTGAGTTGAGGCCATGACCGACGCGGCCCAACAAGAAGCGGATTTCCTGAACGAGCTGGGCCGGCGCGTGCGGCACGCCCGGACCGTTCGCGGACTCTCGCGCAAGCTGCTCTCGCAGGCATCCGGCCTGTCGGAGCGCTACATCGCCCAGCTCGAAGGTGGCCAGGGCAATGTGTCCATCATCCTGCTGCGCCGCGTGGCCAATGCCATGGGCATGCGCCTCGACGACCTGGTGGCCGCACAGGAAACCTCATCGGATTGGCGGGTCGTCCGCGATCTCGTCGAGCAGGCGAACCCCGAGCAGATCGCCCTCGCGAAATCGGCGCTGGCGGGATCGGCTACCGCCGAAAGTCGTGTGGTTCGTCGCCGCGTGGCGGTCGTGGGTCTGCGTGGCGCCGGCAAGTCGACGCTCGGGCGCATGGCGGCAGCCCATCTCGGCTGGCGATTCGTTGAGCTCAACACCGAGATCGAGCGCGAGAACGGCCTGTCCGTGGGCGAGATCTTCGCGATCTACGGGCAGGAAGGCTATCGCCGCCTGGAACAGAAGGCCCTGCGCCAACTCGCGGAACATCCGGGGCCGATGGTTCTCGCCACCGGCGGCTCCATCGTCGCCGAGCCGCTGACCTACGACCTGCTCCTGTCCTCGTTCTACACGATCTGGCTGCGGGCACGGCCGGAGGAGCACCTGCAGCGGGTGCGCGATCAGGGGCATGTCGAGGGCAAGGGCGATCCGACCTCGGTGCTGGAGGATCTGCGCGCCGTTCTGCTGAGCCGCGAGCCGCTCTACGCCCGCGCCTCGGCGGTGGTCGACACGTCCGACGTTCCGGTCGAGGTCATGGCCGAGCGGGTGATCGGCGTCATCGAAGATCGGTTCAACGGTACCGATAACGGCGGCAGGCGCCCGGCGGCCTGATCGCCCCGTTGATCTCACGTCGGAGGGACCGATCATCCCGGTCTCTTCGGTCCTGAAGCCAGTGACGATCGTCGGCGATTGACGCGCCATGGGTGCGCGGTCCCCACGCCGCCCCCTTGATGCGGGCGGGTTCGGACCCAAGCTGTACGGCCATGCCGCGCCGCGGTAGGGATGGTTCTCGCGCCGGCGCCGCTTGGACGAGATCGGTCGTTCCCGCGCAGGCCATCGAGCAGCCGAATTCATCTCGCCCTACGGACCACCGCGATGTGCGGTCGGGAGCGTTTCCGTCGAGGAGGAATGCATGTCCGCCAGTCCTTCGCTCAGCCCGATCGGGCGCGAGGCGATCGCCGGCATCGTCGATCCGCTTTGGACGCGGATACGGGGCGAGGCCGAGACGGTCTTGCGGGACGAGCCGCAGCTCGCCTCCTTCTTCGTGGCGACCATCCTCAACCATCCGACCCTCGAGGCGGCGGTGGGCCATCGCGTCGCGGCGCGCCTCGGTCATGCCTCGCTGCCCACCGACCTCGTGGCGCACGGCTTCTACGAGGCGGTGAACGACGATCCCACCATCGGCCAAAGCATGCGCGCCGACATCCTCGCCGTGATGGATCGCGACCCCGCGACCACGCGGGCAATCGAGCCGCTGCTCTATTTCAAGGGCTTCCACGCCCTGCAGGCGCATCGCCTCGCCCATTGGTACTGGCATCAGGGACGGCGCGATCTCGCCCTCTACCTCCAAAGCCGGTCGTCGGAGGTGTTCCAGACCGACATCCATCCCGCAGCCCGCATCGGGCGCGGCGTGTTCTTCGATCACGCCACGGGTGTCGTGGTGGGATCGACCGCCGTGATCGAGGACGATGTGTCGATCCTGCATGCCGTGACCCTCGGTGGCACCGGCAAGCATGGCGGCGACCGTCACCCGAAGATCCGCCGCGGAGTCATGATCGGCGCGGGCGCCAAAATCCTCGGCAATATCGAGGTGGGCGCCTGCGCGCGGGTCGCCGCCGGCTCGGTAGTCCTGCGCCCGGTGCCGCCCCACACCACCGTCGTCGGCGTCCCGGCCCGCGTGGTCGGCGCCGCCGGCTGTGCCGAGCCCGCCCGCTCCATGGATCAGCTCGTCGCGATGAGCGAATTCGTCGACATCGCCGGCGGGATCTGAACGGATCCTCGCCGGAGCTTCGGGCGCTTGCTTGGGCCTGCGTGGCATGGCAAGCCGCCCACGACCACCGAATAAACCGTTGTCGCCGACGTTTCCGAGGCCGTGAAGGTCTGGATGCGTGGCATCGCACCAAAAAGGAAACCCGCGTGAACAAGACTGAGGTCACCAAGCTGCAGGGCTATCTGCGCCGCAAGTTCGCCAACACCAATATCCGCGTGGTGGCGATGAAGACCGGCGATTCCGCCGAAGTGTTCATCGGTGACGAGTCGATCGGTGTGCTGGCCGACGACAAGGAAGACGGCGACGATTCCTTCACGTTCCGGATGGCGATCCTCGACATCGACCTGGAAGAAGACGCCTGACCTCGAACAACGCCGATCCTGCACCACGCTAGGATCGGTTCGATGGGCCGCCGAGGGCGGGGCCGGCGAGAGGGCTCCTCGCACCTACCGGCCTCGGCCCTTCACGGCCCGCGGCCCTGCCGCCGCGATCCCTGTGGGCGGCGTTAACGTTGAGGAAAGGTCTTCCTTAACAAGGCGTAAACGATCGGTCAGACTGCGCGTCTCATCCTGAAAAGGAGCGTCGCGTCATGGCCCTGAGCCCTTCCTCCCTCGAATCCCTTCAGGCGCTGATCATCGGTCTGGCACTGTCGGGCCTTCTGGCGAGCGCCTTCGAGTGCGCCACCAACCGCCGGGCGAGTTTCCGGCTGTTGGAGGCCGGCGGCGTTTCGACCCTCGCGGCCCTGCCGATGATCGCGTTCGTCGCGCCCTTCATCATCCTGCGCAACACCCTGCGCGGACGGAAACTGGAGCGACGGCCGATCCCCTTCGTGATGATCGCCACGATGATCGCCTGCGGCTGGGGCCTGCTCTCGGGCCACGTGGCCCTCGATGTGGCACACCGGATCGCGGGCATCTGAAACGGCGCCCGAGCGGGGCGGCGAGGCGCAGATCCCTCCGAACCGACGCGAACAGTGGCGACGACGGAATCGCGATCCTACTGGCGAACCCACATCACCCGCGCCATCCAGGCGATTTCGGCGAGCGGCACCGTGCGATCCTCGTGGTCCGGGTTCAGCGAGATGAGCTCGACGGTGCGGGCGGTACGGCGGCGAAGTTCCTTGGCGACGACTTCGCCGTTGGCGAGGCGCGCCACCACGCGGTCGCCCTTGCGGATGCTCGCGGTCGGCGACACGATCAGCACATCGCCGTCCCGGTAGAGTGGCTTCATCGAATCGCCCTGGACTTCCAGGGCGAAGGCTCGCTCCCCGTCGAGATCGGGAAACTCGATCTCATCCCAGCCGGGGCCGCCCGCCGGCATGCCCTCGTCGGTGAACAAGCGGCCGGCGCCGGCCTGCGTCAGTCCGATCAACGGCACCATCGTGCGCGCCGGCCCCTCGCGGGATTCGACCAGGCGCAGGAAGTCGTCGAGGCTGGCCCCCGTGGCGGCCAGAACTTTCGAGACCGATTCGGTGGAGGGCCAGCGCTTGCGCCCGTCCGGCCCGATCCGCTTGGAGCGGTTGAAGCTCGTGGCGTCGAGGCCCGCGCGGCGTGCGAGCCCCGAGGCGGAATAGCCGTAGCGCTCGGCCAGACGATCGATGGCAGCCCAGATCTGCTCGTGCGACAGCATGACGGCCTCGGCCCGGCGCGCCCGCCGATGGGACAAGCCGCCTAGTGCTAGGAAACTAGAACCAGCCCCAGGCGAATGCAAACGAGACGAATGCAAACATGGCGCCGAACGCCCGGCACTGTCGCATCGCCTGACCTTCGGCGGAAGATTGCCACCGAAGGGGGCGCCTTCCGCGCCGGAGCAGCTCCCCGCGGCGGCGGCCTCCGTGCGGCATCGGCCCCAAATCTGCGCCGGGTCGCTGGGTAAGCGATCGGTGCGAGCGAAGCCCCGCGGTTGCGGCAGACCGAGGCCAGCCCTATCGATCGCACGCGTCCGTCAGAGTTCGGCAGGAGCCGCATGCCCCTCGTCTACAAGATCTGTCCGCGCCCGCTCTGGCGGGAGGCGGAAGCCCAAGGTCGCTTCCTCGGCGCTCCGGTCGATCTCGCCGACGGATTCATCCACTTCTCGACGGCCGATCAGGTGGCCGAGACCGCCGCACGCCATTTCGCGGCCCAGGACGATCTGCTCCTGATCGCGGTCGAGGCCGACGATCTCGGCGAGGCCCTGCGCTTCGAGCCGTCCCGGGGCGGCGCCCTATTTCCGCATCTCTACGGCGCCCTGCCCCCGAACGCCGTGCGCTCGGTCGCCGAATTGCCTCTGGGCGCCGACGGGCGCCACGTCTTCCCGACGGGGATCGCTCGCGCATGATTGAGACCCTGATCCAGGCCGCCTTCCCCCTGGCGCGGCCGATCCTGCACGGGCTCAATGCCGAGACCGCCCACGATGTGACCTTGCGCGGCCTGAGCCTGCTGCCCCCACGCCGCCCGGAGCCGGACGATCCGGTCCTGGCGGTCGATCTGTTCGGGCAGCGTTTTCCCAACCCGGTCGGGCTCGCCGCGGGGTTCGACAAGGGCGCGCGGGTCGCGGACGCGATGCTCGGTCTCGGCTTCGGTTTCGTCGAGGTCGGCGGCGTGGTGCCTCGGCCGCAGCCCGGCAATCCGCGGCCGCGGGTGTTCCGGCTCACCCGCGACCGGGCGGTCATCAATCGCTTCGGCCTCAACAGCGAGGGTCTCGACCCCGTCGCCGACCGGCTGAAGGCCCGGAGCGGACGGCCCGGCATCGTCGGCGTCAATATCGGGGCCAACAAGGATTCGCAGGATCGGCTCGCCGATTACGTCGCCTGCACCGAACGGCTGGCCCCGCATGTCGCCTTCCTGACCGTCAACGTGTCCTCGCCCAACACGCCGGGCCTGCGCGATCTGCAGGGCGAGGCCTTCCTCGACGATCTGCTGGCACGCGTCGTCGCGGCCCGCGACGCGTCCGGCGCCCGGCCGGCGGTGCTGCTCAAGATCGCCCCCGACATCGCCCTCGACGGCCTCGATGCCATGACGGGCACGGCCCTGCGGCGCGGCATCGATGGCCTCGTCGTCTCGAACACGACGGTGGCGCGCCCCGTCACGCTCACCGAATCCGCGCTGGCGGCCGAAACCGGCGGCCTCTCGGGACGACCGCTCTTCGCCGCCTCGACGCGGCTCCTGGCCGAGACCTTCCTGCGGGTGGGGGATCGCATCCCGCTCATCGGGGTCGGCGGTATTGATTCGGCCGAGACCGCCTGGACCAAGATCCGCGCCGGCGCCCGACTGCTCCAGCTCTATTCCGCCCTCGTTTACGAGGGACCGGGGCTCGTCGGGACGATCAAGCGGGGGCTCATCGAGCGGGTTCGGGCCGAGGGCCTGACGAACCTTGCGCCCGTCGTCGGCCGCGATGCGGCGGTGATCGCGCGGGACCTCGGATCGCGGTGAGGAGGGCGGCGAGCGAGCCGATGCAACCGTCGCTTGGTGGTGCTTGCCCTGTGCCGAACGCGTCGCGCAATGCCGTTCCCCTCTACGAGGATCGCCGGCAATTTCCTGCATTGCAGCAAAGTGCCGAGTTTTCGGCCTTCTTCCGACGCCGCATACTCTTTAGCTATTCGAATTAGGAATATACCAGCCACGCAAGCCAGATGAGACCGCGTACAGGGAATGCCTCCCCCGGCATCCGACGCTCATCCCGTCGCAGTTGCGAGATGATAGCTTGAGGTTATCGACAACCGGAATCGCCCTGCCCCGTACGAGGAGGCGGCGGACCGGGATGGGCGATGCAACCTCCTGACACCGCGAAGACCGGGCTCTCGATGGACCGTTCGCAATCCCTCCCCAAGCGCTCCTCCGCCGCGGGCGGCTGGGGGGCGTTGAAGAGTTGCGGCAAGCACCTGCTCGGCAGCCGCGCCCCGTTCTCCAACGCCCGGGCGCTGCTGTCGGCCAACCAGCCCGACGGCTTCGACTGCCCCGGCTGCGCCTGGGGCGACCCGGCCCACGGCTCCTCGTTCGAGTTCTGCGAGAACGGCGTGAAAGCGGTCTCCTGGGAGGCCACCGACAAGCGCGCCGCGCCGCGCTTCTTCGCCAAGCACACGGTCACCGAATTGCGCGGCTGGACCGATTACGCCCTGGAGAGCGAGGGCCGTCTGACGCATCCGATGCGCTACGACGCGGGCACCGACACCTATCGCCCGGTGACGTGGGACGAGGCCTTCGCCGAGATCGGTACGGTCCTGCGCGGCCTCGACCATGCGGATCGCGCCGAATTCTACACTTCCGGCCGTGCCTCGAACGAGGCCGCCTATCTCTACCAGCTGTTCGCCCGGGCCTACGGCACCAACAATTTCCCCGATTGCTCGAACATGTGCCACGAGGCCAGCGGCATCGCGCTGATCCAGGCCATCGGCATCGGCAAGGGGACGGTGCTGCTGGAAGATTTCGAGAAGGCGGACGCGGTCTTCGTCGTCGGCCAGAACCCCGGCACCAACCATCCCCGCATGCTGGGCGACCTGCGTCGTGCCGCCGAGCGGGGCGCGCGCATCGTCGTGCTCAATCCCGTGCGGGAGCGCGGCCTGGAGCGCTTCGCCGATCCGCAGAACAGCGTGGAGATGCTGCGCGGGGCGAGCCATCCCATCGCCAGCCATTATCTCCAGCCGAAGCCCGGCGGCGACATGGCCGCCTTCCGCGGCATTGCCAAGGTCGTGTTCGCCCGCGACGCGGCAGCCCTCGCCGAGGGGCGTCCCTCGCTCCTCGACCACGCCTTCCTGACGACCCACACGCTGGCGCTCGAGGATTACCGTGCCGCCGTCGAGGCGACGGAATGGTCCGCGATCCTCGATCAATCGGGGCTGACGCGCGAGGAGATCGAGGCGGCCGCGGAGGTCTATCTCGGCGCCGACAAGGTCATCGCCACCTGGGCGATGGGGGTGACCCAGCACCGCCACTCGGTGGCGACGATCCGCGAGATCGCCAACGTGCTGTTCCTCCGTGGTCATATCGGGCGGCCGGGCGCCGGCCTGTGCCCGGTGCGCGGCCACTCGAACGTCCAGGGCGACCGCACCGTCGGCATCAACGAGAAGCCGCCCCTCGCCCTGCTCGAAGCGCTGGAGCGCGAGTTCGGCTTCAGCGCCCCGCGCAAGCACGGCCACAACGTCCTCGGCGCCATCGGCGCCATGCTCGACGGCACGTCGAAGGCCTTCATCGGCCTCGGCGGAAACTTCCTGCGGGCGACGCCGGACACGCCGCTGGTGGCGAAGGCGCTCGCCGGCTGCGAACTCACCGTCCACATCGCCACGAAGCTCAACCACTCCCATCTCGTGCCGGGGCGAGTCTCCTACGTGCTGCCCTGCCTCGGCCGCACCGAGGTCGACCGCAACAGCCGGGGCAAGGTCCAGATCGTGACCGTCGAAGATTCGATGAGCATGGTCCACGGCTCCGGCGGCATCAACAAGCCGGCCTCGGCGCATCTGCGCTCCGAGGTCGCCATCATCGCCGGCATGGCGGCGGCGACCGTCGGCTCGGAGCGGATCGACTGGGCCGGCCTCGCCGACGACCACGACCGCATTCGCGATCTGATCGAGCGCACGATTCCGGGCTTTTCCGGCTTCAACACCCGGGTGCGGCGCCCCCGCGGCTTCATGCTGCGCAATCTCGCCTCGGAACGCGTGTTCGACACGGCGACGGGACGGGCCAATTTCTCCAGCGGGCCACTGCCCGTGGCGACGGCACACCAGCGCGCGACGGCGCTCGGCGAGACCTTCGTGCTCCAGACCTTCCGCAGCCACGATCAGTACAACACCACCATCTACGGCCTCGACGACCGCTATCGCGGCGTCTACGGCGAGCGCCGCGTGGTCTTCGCCCATCCGGACGATCTTGCGGTTCTGAAGGCGCAGTTCGGCGAGTGGGTGGATCTCGTCGGCGTGGGCACCGAGGACGGGATCGAGCGGGTGGCGGAAGATTTCCGTCTCGTGCCGTTCGACATGCCGCGCGGTTCGCTGGCCGGCTACTACCCCGAACTCAACGTGCTGGTGCCGCTCTCGGCCTTCGGTGAATTCTCGGAAACGCCGACCTCGAAATCGGTTCTGGTTCAGGTGCGCGCCCGCGGAGCCGCAGCGAAGGCGGCATGAGCGAGCCGCCCGCCGATGCGGAAACCTTCCTGGCGACGACCGACACCATCGCGGCGTTGCGGCCCGAACTGAGCCTGCTGGAAGCCGGCATTCTCGCCGGTCTTCATCTCGGGCTCGCCTCCGACAGCCGCAGCTTCGCCCGCGTCTTCGGCATCGAGCATGCCCTGGTGCTGCGGGCAGTGGACAGCCTTTCGGGCGCAGCGCTCATCGGGGTGACCGCCCGGGATCCGCGCACGCAGCGCAGCCGCTACGTCGCGAGCGAGGCCGGGCTGGATGTGCTGGCAGCGCTCGCCGCCTAGCGCTTCGGCCCGAACGGTGGGTCACCGGCTTTCGAACAAAGCCGACGTGATACGAGAAGACGGAAGCTCGTCCGGGATCTGAAATCGCCGACGATCCTCCTTGGCCTCGTCCTGGGCGAACCTGCCCCATTGCGGGCCGTTCGGGCGGGCGCCACCCTGGTCGGGTGGAGGTACCGGATGTCATCCCGTGAAGCGCCCGACGATCCTGCGCGCGCGGAGGCGGGCCCGCCCAGCCTGTTGTCCCGGCGCTGGCGCGTCGGGCTGTTCACGGGGCTCTATCTCTATCAGGGATTGATCGCGGGCTTCGCGACCCTCGCGCTCGCCAACCACCTCGCCGCGACCGGGCACGATACGGGCGCGGTCGGCTCGCTCCTCGCCCTGATCGGCCTGCCCTGGGTGTTGCAGCCGCTCTTGTGGGGGCCGCTCCTCGACGGTGCGGCGCCTCATCCGATGGGCGCTCGCCGGGTCTGGCTCGTGCGCGCCTTGCTCGGGGGTCAGATCGCCCTGTGCCTCCTCCCGCTCCTCGGCCTCCGGCCGGAGCCGGTGACGATCGGGGCTGTCCTCCTACTGCACAGCCTCTGCGCCTCCCTCGCGGACACGGCGACGGATCGCATGATCGTGGCGAGCGTGCCGGAGGAGGAACTCGGCCGCGTCAGTGCCTGCACCCGCGCCGGATTCGTTACCGGCTCCGCGCTCGGCGCCGCGTCGTTCGGCTGGCTGATCCCGGCCATCGGACTTCCCGGCGCCGCATCGATGCTGCTTGCCGCAACCACCCTCCTCGCGATGGTCGCGCTCCTCGTGCGCGAGCGACCCACCGATGCGCTTCTGCGGATCGGGCCGCGTCCGCCATCGGTGTCGGATCTCGTCACCGCGGCGCCGGCGGCGCTCGCGTCCCATTGGAGCGGCGTCATGGGCGTCCTCGCCTCGTTCCGCCATCGGGACGCGGCCCTGCTGCTGGCGATGTGCTTCGGGATCGATTTCGCCCTGGCGCTGTTCCAAGTCCCCATCGCAGTGGCGATGGTGCGCGATCATGGCTGGGAGGCCGGGGCGCTGTCGCAGTTGCAGGCGCTGCTGGCCTTCCTCAGCGGCACCGTAGGCGCTGGGCTCGTCGGCTTCGCCGTCGACCGGATCGGACCGGCCCGTGCCCTGCGACGGCTCTGCCTCGCCTGCGCGGCCGCCTTCGCCCTCATCGCGCTGCTCATCCTCGGCGGATTGGACGCGCGGGGCGGCCCGGTGATTCTCGGCCTCGCGAATGTCGTCCCGGCCCTGCTCTACGTCGCGCTGCTGCCGGCTGTCGTGCTGGCGAGTCGCGCAGAGGGTGTGTCGGCCACGCAGTTCCAGATCTTCATGGCCGCGATGAATCTCGGGGACGTGGCCGGCGCATCGATGGCCGGCCTCGTCGAGCGCTGGGCGACCCCGACCGTCACCGCCTGCGGGGTTGCCCTGGTGTTCCTGATCGCCGCGGCCAGGGGCGGCCGGAGCCCCCGATGATCGGGTTTCAGTAGGCCTGCGCCTCCGCCTCCACCAAGATCTCCCGCTTGCCCGCGTGGTTGGCAGGGCCGACGAGACCTTCGGTCTCCATGCGCTCCATCAGCGAGGCGGCCCGGTTGTAGCCGATCTGCAGGCGCCGCTGGATGTAGGAGGTGGACGCCTTCTTGTCCCGCATGACGACGGCGACCGCCTGCTCGTAGAGATCGCCGCTCTCGCCACCGCCGAACTGGCCGGCATCGAAGACCGGGCCATCGCCGGCCGGAGCGCCGCCGGAGGGCAACTCGCCCTCCTCCGCCGTGACCGCCTCGAGATAGGCGGGCCGGCCCTGGCGCTTCAGATGCGCCACCACGCTCTCGACCTCGCTGTCCGAGCAGAACGGCCCGTGCACGCGGGTCGTGCGCCCACCGCCGGCCATGAACAGCATGTCGCCCTGGCCCAGCAGCTGCTCCGCGCCCA
>NZ_JAPRBT010000001.1:687333-740883 GCF_043352485.1 Methylorubrum sp. POS3 | reverse complement strand
ACCGGCTTTTCTTCATCGTCCGTCTCCTGATCGACGGACCCTAGCTGCAGAACGAGGGCAGGCCAGGGGGCAAGGTCACCGGGGATGTCACCAATCCGGCCAATTGCATCGTGGATCGTACGAGCTTCGCTCTGGCCTTAGGCTAGAGCCGTGCCCGTTCACGTAGCAACGCACAAGTCGGTTTCGTAGCCGGCGGCGGCGCGGGCGTTGCGGCACTCGTCTGCCGCGAAGCGAGCAAAAGCCAGTCGGATGGCGTGCCACAGGTCGGAGACCGTGCGGGCAGCTGCCGTTCGCAACAGAGCCTTCGGCTTGGCAAAGATCTGCTCGATGTGATTGAAGTCCGGGCTGTAGGGCGGGAGGTAGAACAGCCTCGCTCCGGCGGCCTCGATGGTCTCGCGCACACCCGCGACCTTGTGAGCCTGCAGGTTGTCGAGGATGACGGTGTCGCCGGGCCCGAGCACGGGCACGAGCGTGTCGGTGACGTAGGCTCGGAAGCGTGTGCCGTTGGTGGCTCTGTCGAACAGGGCAGTGGCACACAGGCCATCGCTGCGCAGGGCGGCGGTAATGGTGGTGGTCTTGTCGTGCCCGTGCGGAACGGCGAGGCGGCATAGCGCTCGTAGTCTTTGACGAGCCGGCGGAAGCGAGTGGCCCAGGCGAAGGAGCGCTCCACGACCCAGCGCCGGGGCAGCAGCACGTCCTGCGACAGGCTCAGGATGAGGGCCGCCTTTGGCTTCGGGCAACTTCACGACCTCCAGTTCGATGCCGTGCTTGCGCGCGGCTGTGGCTGGTTTCTCTCCGGTGTAGCCCTGATCGACGAAGGCGATTTTCACGCAGTCGTCGGTGGCCGCCTGCACGGCCTTGGCGAGATGTGCGACCTGGGCGCGGTCATCGGCGTTGGTGGGCGTGACGTGCAGGGCCAGACGTGCAGGGCCAGGAAATGGCCGAGCGCGTCCACCGCCATATGCAGCTTCGAGCCCTGCTTGCGCTTGGCCCCGTCGTAACCGGCCCGCTCACCGCTCTCGGGCGTCGCCCGCAGCGTTCGGCTGTCGAGGATGGCCGCCGACGGCTCGGCCTCGGATCCGGCTGCCAAGCCCAACACGGCGTGAAGGTCCTCGGCTCGTCGCTCGAAGCGGCCCGCCGACAGCCATCGCTGCGCCTGCTGGTAGACCGCCGCCCACGGCGGCAGGACGTGGGGCATCCAGCGCCACGGTGCGCCCGCCTTCACCACATAGCGCAGCCCATTGAACACCTCCCGCAACGGGTGCGCACCCTGGCCCGCATCCTCACGCACCAGCGTCAGATACGGGGCGACCAGCGCGCATTCGTCATCGGACACATCAGACGGGTAGACTTTCCGGGACTGGCTCATGACCTATCATCTGAGCCCCCAGCCAGCACGTCCATAACAGACTCTAGGGTGCTGGCGGCTCACTACCGCATCAATACGAAGAAGGTGGTGACCTAAAGGAAGCGCTCTTCGCAGGTCCAAGGTGTTGTCAGTCGAGGACGAGGTGGAGATCTTCGTCTTTTACAGGCGCGCACACCCTGCCGGCACTCGGCGCCTGCCTCTACGCGTATCACGCAACGATCTGGTACCTGTCGTGGTCATCCAAGACCGGCTTCGGCATAGCATGGATGGACGTGCCCTTCCGGATTTACATACAGCCTGCGCGACCGACTGGCGGGATCTACCACCTGGATCGATGGGCGCTGATATTATCTATAGATTTGATGATTGTCGTCTCGAAATTGATGGATCTTCACTGCCGATTTCATATTCTATATCTCATTACCCAGGCGGACAACACCAGCAACTTCCTGGCTCTGGCCTTCGGTGTGCTGTTCGTGGTGCTGTTGATCGGCGGCTCGGTCTGGATCATGGCCAACATGAACCACAACATGATGCACAGCCCGGCACCGGCGCACGCTCACCATTGACGGGACGTCGAACGACTCGTCCCCCCGAACCGGGCCTCCGCTCGATGATTGCAGGAGCAAGCTGTCTGGCGCAAAACTGGCCTCGGGCCTACCCGATCCGGCTCAAGCCGGAAGACTGGACGGGCGGGGAAACGGCGTGGCTGCTGGATGTGATCGCGCCGTCGCAACGTGTGGCGACGGCGGTTCTGAAGAACTTCCGATAGGTGGTGCAGGACCGTCCGGTGCGGGTGCACCCGGTTGTGGCGCAGTTGGTCGATTTGGCGTCGCTCGAAGCTGAGCCGTTATTTGATCAAACGTGACAGAATCACCTGAATTGTTTGGCCGAAGGGACGATTCGATGACATGGGGCCTCGTCAATCAAACAAATTTTGGCCAATGATTCTTACAGGGCAGCTTTATTCATTGGAAAGATAATATTAGAAAAATTTTCAATGGCACTATGGGAGGCGAACATACAGAGGCCTATGAAAGTTCGTTCTCTGAATATTTTATTGATGTTATCAATAAATTTATTGATGATCCGGAGAAAATCGCTGAAAAGGAGTACCCTACCGATTTCTATGTTATGAGTTTGCAGAAAAAATTTGGATCATTATTAGAGCTGGAAAATCGAATTATAGCAGTTGATACCGACTTGAAGACTCTTATCGAGCGTCTTGAGCCAAATACGCATCGGTTCTGGCCAATAAACATCTACCTAAAAACCGGAAACAAAACTGAAAAGGATTATTTTGGATTTGCAATTTCTCACTTCATCGACAGCTTCAAGCCGAAAAAAAGTTCTGGATTTTACACAAAAACAAACGGCAGATCATATTTTGCTGAAGATAATACAATGAAAGTATACAAAAATCTCTGTATTGACAGCAGTGTCGTAGGTGGCAGAAGTATCTGGAGGGAGAAAAAACTGAGTTCTCCGCGAATATTAATCTCTGACCAGCTTTGCAACGAAATAAAAAGGCAAAATTTAAAAATATTCAAACACTATAAGATGGACTCGATATGATTATATCGTCAAATGATACAACGAGCGCTTACGCTGGTCGGCCTGCCGCGATACCAGCACCTGGCCGTGTCGGATCTGCTGCCCCCGTGATCGAACCGTTGACGCGGGACGGGATCGCCCTGGCGCGCACGGGCGGCGAGGGGCGCCTGGAGGAAACGGCCGGGATCGCCATCTGGGCGAGCGTGTCCGGCGCGGTCGATGCCAAGATCCGCGAGCAGATTCAGGCCCGGGTGTTCCCGATCCGGCTGAAGCCGGAAGACTGGACGAGCGGGGAAACGGCGTGGCTGCTGGATGTGATCGCGCCGTCGCCGTGGGTGGCGACGGCGGTTCTGAAGAACTTTCGACAAGTGGTGCAGTGCCATCCGGTGCGGGTGCATCCGGTTGTGGCGCAGTTGGTTGATCCGTAATATTAAATAACAATGATATTAATGGGGCCAAATAATTGTAAAATTTCATTGTTACTATAGATTTGCTAAGTTGTAAAGCAGCCTTGGATAATATTGAAAGAGCTGGAGCATCGCATGAATGCAAAGGTATACTTCACGAACGTGGCAAAATCTTCAGAAGTTGGTTCGAAAGTAGGGCTTTGTTATAAGTATATGGATAGCGATTGGATCGATATGCGTAATAATCAGTGAGAAAGATCTGATTTTGTTAAACAATATGCATCTGGAAATACGCTGGATCGGAGCGCATTCCCGGAGAAGGCGGCATTAATTAAAAAAAAGTGGTTCGATCAAATTGGTGATATATTTTTGATTAGTGGGTTTATTGCGGTAAAACATGATTTAGCTAATATTATGTTTCATTCAAACCTAGGGAATGGGAGTTTGATAAAATTCCCGATTCTAGATTCCGATTTGCAGACTGAGACTTCACATGACTATTACTTTGTTAATTTAGGTTGCAAGAAAAACACATTCGTTTCAAATTTGAGTAAAAATGTAGAAATTGTAGTTTATAATGAGGATACACAAAAAGAAATTTGGTTTGTTGAAAACTGGGCAGCTGATGGGGATGTTGCCTTACTTGCTGAATCACTCGATGAGTTCGACATTTGGGTTGAAGAAAAAATCTATTCCACATTGTTCGTAAGTGACCGACTTGTTTCCCGTATAAAACTAAGCGGAATTAGAGACGTATTTATGTTAAAGGAGTGTAGGATTATCGAATGATTTGTGAATGTGATATGATTTAATAAAACAACTTTCATATGGTAGCAGCGTACTGAGACGTGTGCAATTCTCATTAGTTAGGTGCTCAAGATTGCCTGCTGAAATAAATATTGATTTTTAAAACTGCCGAAACATAGATGTTCGGTCGGTTGTGTTTGCAAGGATCGGTGCAACGGAATTTGATCACGTTCGCGAGATGGTGCTCAGGGTTGGGAAAAACAGCACATTACTCTAAAATGGGTGCAGTACGATGACTCTTGTGGTGGAGTAAGTACTCAAAATTTCCTAGATGATTTAAGATCTTGCCCGAATATATTCATCGTTTATTAGTGCCGTATTGCTTTCTGATAGTTGACAAGTGTATCAATATAGTCAAATCGACAGCGTTTCGGCCTTGCAGCTTATACGCTGCGACAAGTGGAAGATGAATTTTCATAGATTCATATCTGTGAACGGTTTGGAATTCATGAAGCCGAGCCCCGCAAAGTAATCCGCGTCAACTCGGACGGGCGGCCGAGCCGGAGTGCGAAGCCCGGCCAGAGCCCGGTGCCGTTGTTGACATAGAGCAGCATCGCCCCAATCCGGTACGCACCCGAGACGAAACCGGCATTGCCGCGGGCCACGAGCCGGTCGAGTCCGCGGATCATGCCGCCATGGGTGTGACCCGACAATTGCAGTCCCACCCCGTGTGCGGCCGCGCGAGCGGCGTTGGCCGGTTGGTGATCCAGCAGCACGATCGGTGCACCGGCGGGCGCGCCGGCCAGGGCGGCGGCGAGGTCGGGGCCGGCATGGCCCGTGGCGGGCGCCGAGCGATCGGTCACGCCCGCCAGTACGAGCGCGTCGCCGCCGCGCCTCAGAACCGTGTGGGCATTGGGGAGCATGCGGATCCCGAGCCCGGCGAGATGGCGCATCCAGCCGTCGAAATCGAAAAAGTGCTCATGGTTGCCCGGCACGGCCCACACGCCGTCCCGCGCCCGCAAGGCGCGCAGCGGCGCGACGTCGTTCCGCCGGGCCGCGAGCGATCCGTCGATGAAGTCGCCCGTCACCACGATCAGGTCGGCCCCGAGATCGTTGGCGCGGGCGACGACGGCCTGCGTCCACGCCGCCGGGAACAGGCGGCTGATGTGCAGGTCCGAGAGATGCAGGATCGTGTAGCCGTCGAAGCCGGGGGGCAGGTTCGGGAGGGCCGCCGTGACGTCCTTCGTCGGCGGCACCCGCACGGCCTGCGACACGGCCACCGCCGCCAGCGCCACGGCCACGAGGAGGGCGGCGATGCGCCAGGCAAGGGGGACCGCGAAACCGGTTCCGGGCAGGACCGCGCCGACCAGCGCCGCGGCATCGAGGGCGAGGAGCATGGGTAAGGCCAATGCGAGGGCGCCGAAGGCGAGGTTGAACAGGATCACCACCGGGCGCGGGAATTCCGGCGCGAAGACCGATCCGGAGGAGAGGCGGCTCCACAGGTGATACTGGGAGGCGGCGAGCAGGAGGGCGGTCAGGCCGAGCTTGAGCGCGAGCGGCCAGGGACTCGGCCACACCACCCGCGCGACGACGTAGAGGGCGGGCAGGCTGGGGATCAGGCGGATCATGCGCCCCTACATGGCGAGCGGAACCCCGCGCTTAAAGCTTGGCGCGGATTGAGGCACGGGGCCGGCCTCGCGTCCGCGGGGAAAGCCTGTCGAGGCAGGATGGCTGCACTCAGCGTTCGGGATCGGCGGGTGCCGCCGCGACGCGATGCGACGGCGGGAGCCCGGTTCGGCCCCATGCGCTGTTCCATGGCTCGCGACGCCGCCCGGCATGTTCCGAGGCCCTGCGAGGGATTTGTGGTTTTTGTGGCATAAGCCTTGCTGATCGGGGTCGGACATGACCGTGCGGACCGCGCCGCCCTCGATGGGAAGCGTCGCCCGCGATCGAGACCCTTCGACAGGCGAGACCCCGATGCCAGAGACCGCGCGACACGAGACCGAAGCCTTCGCCGAAACCGGAGAGGCTCTCGCCGCGCGCCTCGTCGAGATGACGGTCGAGGATGTCCGGCGGGCGCTCGACGGGGGTACGGTGACCGCCGAGGCGCTGGCCCGCGCCTTCCTGGACCGGATCGACCGCTACAATCCGCGCTACAACGCGCTCATCGTGATGAATCCGCAGGCGATCGCGGAGGCCCGCGCCATCGACGCCCGACGGGCGGCGGGCGAGACCCTGGGTCCGCTCGCCGGCGTGCCGGTGGTCATCAAGGACACCATGGACATGGCCGGGCTGCCGAGCACCGGCGGCTGGCACTTCCTCTGCGCGGCCTCCGGCGGCGTCGACCTGATCCCGGCCACCGATGCCCCCGTGACGGCGCGGATGCGCGAGGCCGGCTGCGTCATCCTCGGCAAGACCAACGTGCCGGTGCTGAGCCATACCGGCAGCCACGCCAACGACAGCTGGGCCGGCCCCACCCTCAACCCGGCCGCCCCCGACCGCATCCCGGGAGGGTCCAGCGCCGGCACCGCGACGGCCGTCGCCGCGAGCCTCGCGGTCCTCGGGCTCGCCGAGGAGACCGGCGGCTCGATCCAGAATCCGGCTTCGGCGCAGGGCTTGGTCGGCATCAAGCCGAGCTTCGGCCTCGTGCCCAATGCGGGCGTGATGCCGCTCGCGGGCTCGACCCGCGACGTGGTCGGCCCGATCGCCCGCTGCGTGCGGGACGCCGCGCTCACCCTCGACGCGCTCGCCGGCTACAGCGCCGCCGATCCCAAGACGGTCGCGGGCATCGGCAAGCGCCCGGCGGGCGGATACACCGCCGGCCTGACCGCCGATGCCCTGGCGGGCAAGCGCCTCGGCCTGTACGGGCCCGGCTGGCGGGATCTGCCGCTCTCGCAGGAGGCCGCCGCCCTCTACGGCCGGGCGCAGGACGAACTGACGGCCGCCGGCGCGACCCTGGTGCCCGACCCCTTCGCCGATACGGGCTTCTCCGCGCTGGCCGAGCCGACGCCGGGGCTCGTCTATTTCGACGCCCGCGGCTTCGAATCCGCGCCGTTCGACCTCCAGCTCTATCTCGAGCGGATGGGGCCCGACGTCGCCCTCAGGAGCTTCGCGGCCCTGGCCGAGGCGACGCGGGGCGAGGACGCCTTCGCGCCCGGCGGCGTGCTGCACCCGATCACGAATCTGCGCCAGCTCGCTCCCTGCCTCGCCGATCCGGCGCGTCCGCCGGACCTCTCGGACTTCCTCGCCGCCCGCGAGGCCTATCTCGCGTTGTTCGACCGGGTGATGGACGCGCACGGGCTCGATGCCCTGGTCTTCCCGCAGATGCGGGCCGAGCTGCCGCCGCTCCACGGGCCGGGGACGCTGCTGGAGACCACGGTCTGCGAGATCAACATCGCGGGTCTCCCCGGCGTGACGCTGCCGGCGGGGGCCTATGCCTCCGGTTCGCCGTTCAACCTCATCTTCGTCGGCCGGATGTGGAGCGAGGGTGACCTCCTCGCCTGCGCCTACGCCTACGAGCAGGCGACGCATCACCGCCGCGCCCCCACCCTCGACGCCTGAGCGGCGCGCCCGATGCCCGCGACCCGTCTCGCCCCGCTTCCGCGTCCTTCGGCGGCATCCTGCCTTGTGAATGCGCAAAGATCGCGCGCGACCGAACGACGGCCGCGCCGCTATCCTGGCCCCGAACGCGGAAAGGGCCGGGATGCTGACCGATCATCGCCACGAGGAGATTCTCTCGCAACTCGCCCAGACCGGGCGGGTCGGCGTGACCAGCATCGCGGCGGCTCTGGCGGTCTCCGACGAGACGATCCGGCGCGACCTGAAGATGCTGGAGGAGCGCGGCCTCCTGCGGCGCATCCACGGCGGCGCGGTGCTGCCGCGGCTCGATCAGGAGCGCCCGCTCGTGGAACGCAGCCAACTCAACAGTCGCGAGAAGGGACGCGTCGCCGCGATCGCCGAGGGGCTGGTGGAGGACGGCATGTCGATCTTCGTCGACACCGGCACCACGACGCTGGCCTTCGCCCGGCGCCTGACCACCCGCAAGCTCACCGTGACCACGAACTCCCTGGATATTGCCCTGCTGCTCGCCGACAGCCCGGCGCGGATCAACCTGACGCCCGGCACCCTCCGGCCGAAGGACAATGCCCTCGTCGGCTACGACACCGTCGACTACGCCCGGCGCCACTTCTTCGATCTCGCGGTGATGGGGATCGCCGCCTGCGATCTCGCGCAGGGGTGGATGGACTACGAGGAGCACGAATCCGTCCTGCGCCGGGCCCTGCGCGGGCAGAGCCGGCGGGCGGTGCTGCTCGCCGATTCCCGGAAGTTCGGGCGCCAGGCGAATCTCCAGACCTTCGACCTCGCCACGCCCCTCACCCTGGTGACCGACCGGCCGCCGCCCGAGCCCTTCGCGGATCGGTTCGCCCGGCATGACACCGACATCATCTGCACCTGATGCGGGCATCCACGCGCTGCTCGCGGCCTTCTCGGCCTGCGGGGCGACCGGCAGCGGCGGCATCACCCGGCTCGCTGCGAGCCCCGAGGACGGGCAGGCCCGCGATCTCCTGAGGGACTGCCTTCGGCGCCTGGACGCCGAGATCCGGGTCGATCGGGTCGGCAACCAGTTCGGGCTGCTGCGGCTCACGCGGGATCCGGACGCCCCGCTGGTCATGCTGGGCTCCCATCTCGACAGCCAGGCGCGGTCCGGCCGCCTCGACGGCACCTATGGCGTCGCGGCGGCCATCCTCGCCGCCGAGGCGCTGGCGCGGGAGGCGGCCGCGGGACAGCCCTTCTCGGCCAATCTCTGCGTCGTGAACTGGACCGGGGAGGAAGGCGCGCGCTACCGCCCGAGTCTGCTGGGCAGCGGCGTCTATGCCGGGCGCCGCGACGCACAGGCCGTGCTGGCCCTCCGGGACGAGACGGGCCTGACCCTCGGGCAGGCCCTCTCGGCCATCCGCTATGCCGGCACCGACACCCCGCCGCCGATGCCGGCCTGCTATCTCGAACTCCATGTCGAGCAGGGGCGCGTGCTGGAGGAGGCCGGCGCGGTGATCGGCGCCGTGACCCGCAACTGGGGGGCGGCCAAGCTCGATGCGGTGTTCGTTGGCGCGCAGGCCCATACCGGTCCGGCTCCGATGGCGGACCGCCGCGACGCCCTGCTCGGGGCGGCCTACGCCATCGCCGACCTTCGCGCTCTCGCCGACCGATTTCCGGGACGGCTGCACAGCTCGGTCGGGCGCATCCAGGTCGCGCCGAACTCCGCCAACGTCGTTCCGGCCCGGGTCGAGATCGCGGCGGAGCTGCGATCGGCCGACGACGCGGTGCTCGCCGAGGCGACGGCCCTCGCCGAGGCCGCCTTCGCGGCGGCGGCCGAGCGGGCCGGCGTCGCGGTGTCGATCCCGGCACGGGAGTTGCGGGGCATCCGTGCCCTTCCGGCGGCGGTGAGCGACCTCGTCGTCGCCTGCGCCGAGGCGGAGGGTCTGTCCTGCCGGCGCCTCGACACCGTGGCGGGCCACGATGCCTTGAGCCTGCTCGACCGCTGCCCGACGGGGCTGATCTTCGTGCCGAGCCTCGGCGGCATCGCCCACAACGAGGCCGAGGCGACGGCGCCGCACGACCTGGAGGCGGGGGTCGCGGTGCTCACGCGCGCCGCCCGCCGCCTGTGCCGGGCCGCCGGGTCGCCGGACCGCGCGCTCCGGGGAGAATTCGCATGATCGCCATCGGCTGCGCGTCGAACCCGTTCGAGAGCCGCATCGAGGCGGCCATTGCCGGCATTCCCGGCTGGGGCGCCCGCCCCGGCCGCTACGCGCTCGCCGCCGCCCCGGTCGCCTCGCCCACCCATCGCGCGGTCGCCGCCGATTGTGTGCGCGTCGAGATCGAGGGGAGGGGGGCCGCCTTCCTCAAGCTCCGCCACGACGACATGGCCGGCGACGTGCTGCCCTGGGCCGAGGCGGCGGCGATGCGGGCCGCCGCCTGCGGCGTCGGACCGGCGGTGATCGCCGGCGGCGCGGGCGTCCTGGCGCTCGACTGGCTGCCCGAACCGTGGCGCTACGCCCGCGTCGGCGATCTCCAGCCCCATGCGGTCACGGCCCGCGTGCTCGATGCCAAGGCATCGCTGCATGAATCGGGACCGTTCGGCCACGCCGTCTCGCCCTTCGACCGCGTGGCGGCCTTGGGCGGCGAGGCGCGTCGCGCCGGGGCGCCGTTGCCGAGCGACCTCGACCGGCTTCTGGCCGCGTCCGATCTCGCGCGCGGGGCGATCACGGCGGCGGGTTTTGATCCTGTCTTCTGCCACAACGACGGCATCGCCTCGAACGTGATGCTCGACGGCGCGGGCGGCGTGCAACTCGTCGATTTCGATCTCGCCGGCGACAACGATCCCTGGTTCGACATCGGCGCATTGCTGAACGAGGTCTACGAGTTCGACGGGGATCGCCGCGTCCTGATCGAGCATTGCGCGGGCAGCTGCCGCGAGGCCCTGTTCGCGCGCACCCGGCTCTACGGCTTCGTCGACGATCTGATGTGGGGTTTGTGGGGAATCACCCGCGCCATCACCTCGACGCGACCGGGCATCGAATTCTTCAAATACGGGCAGTGGCGGCTGCTGCGCGCCCGCACCACCCTGGCGCAGCGGGATTTCGAGACATGGCTGCGCGCAGTCTGAGGGAGCGGCCATGACTTGGATCGAGCACGGGGCGGGACGCAGCCCGTCGGAACGCGCCGTCGAGGCGGTGCTCGCCCGCTTTCCCGATTGGCGGGAGCGGCGGCTGCGCTACCGCCCGGTGACGGGGGGGATCAGCAACACCAACTGGCGCGTCTCGACCGGCGAGGCCCAAGACTACTTCGTCAAGGTGCCGGGCCGCGGCACCGAGATGTTCATCTCCCGCGATCACGCCAACGAGGCGAGCCGCCGGGCGCATTCCTGCGGCTTCGGCCCCGCCGTGCACGGCTACCTGCCGGAGGACGGCGTCGAGATCTTCGCCTTCGTCGACGGATACCGGGCTTCGACCAATCTCGACTTCCTCGATCCCGCCATCCGCCGCAACGCCGTGTGGGCGTTGCGCGCCTTCAACGACGCCGCGCCGCTGAGCCTGACCAAGACCGTGTTCGACATGATCGAGGAGCACGTCGCGCAGGTTGCGGAGGTCGGCGGCCGGGTGCCGCCGGACTTCGCCTTCCTGATGCGCGGCTTCGCCGAGGCCAAGGCGGCGCTGACGGCGGCCGGCCTCGACCTCGTGCCCTGCATGAACGACACCCTCGCGGGCAACTTCATGATCGGCCCCGGGGGCCACATCATGCTGGTCGATTTCGAATACGCCTCGAACAACGAGCGCGCCTACGAGATCGCCCTGTGGTTCACCGAGATGGCGTTCCCCGAGACGGTCGAGCGGGAGATGATCGAGGCCTATTTCGGCCGGCTCGATCCGGCGATGGAAGCGCGCATCAACGTGCTGAAGGCGCTGGCCGATTTGAAATGGGCCACCTGGGCGATGATCCAGGAGGCGGTCTCGACGCTCGATTTCGACTTCTACAAGTACGGCACCTGGAAGCACATGCGCGCCCGCACCCAGTTCCACCATTCGGATTGGGCGCGCTGGCTGCGGCGGCTGTGAGCGGATCGATGCACCCGGATCTCCTCTCCTTCGCCCTGCACCTGGCCGACCTCGCCCGTCCGCTGGCGCGGGCGCATTTCCGCACCCCGCTCGCCGTCGAGGCCAAGGCCGATGCGAGCCCGGTCACCCAGGCCGACCGGGGAATCGAGGCGCTGCTGCGCGCCGAGATCCGCCGGACCTACCCGTCCCACGGCATTCTCGGCGAGGAGGAGGGCGGCGACCTGCGCGCCGCGCGCACCTGGGTGATCGACCCGATCGACGGCACCAAGAGCTTCATCGCCGGCCTGCCCCTGTTCGGCACGCTGATCGCGCTGGCCGAGGCGGGACGCCCCGTGCTCGGCGTCATCGACATGCCGATCCTCGGCGAGCGCTGGCACGGCGCGGGCGGGCAGACCTGGTTCGGCGACGCCCCGGCCCGGACCAGCCGGCGACGGCTGTCCGAGGCGCGGATGTTCATCGCCTCGCCCGACCGCTTCGAGGGCGAGGACGACGCCGCCGTCGCGCGGTTGAGCGAGCGGGCGGCCCTGCGCCGCTACGGCGGCGATTGCTACGCCTACGGCCTGCTCGCCTCGGGCCATTGCGATCTCGTCGTCGAGGCGGGGCTCGCGATCTACGACGTGTTCGCGCTGGTGCCGGTGGTGGAGGGCGCGGGCGGCGTCATCACCGATTGGCAGGGCCAGCCGCTCGGGCCGGACTTCGACGGCCGGGTTCTGGCCGCCGCCAACCCGACGCTTCACCTCGATGCCCTGGACCGGCTCGCGGGATAGGTCAAACCCCATGGGCTCGACCGTGCGAAGGGCTGCTGACGGTGCGGGGCGAGCCTTGCCGCGGTCATCCGAGAACGGACGATCGACAGCCGACGCATGGCCGTCTCAACAGCCGTCGACCCATCGCGAATGCGGTTCTTTGTCGACCACCCAGGGCGCGATACTAGATGAGCCGCTTCCGATAGCCGCTGATTCCACCTCCGACGTGACGATGCGTCGGCGCTACGCTATCACGACCCTCCTGGGACGACGGCGATCGCCAGGGGGGCGGGCTCAACTCTCGATGGACAGTGATTTGCACGAGCTCTCGCGCGAGGAGCTTGAGGCCGAGATTCTGCGCCTGAGGGCGAAGCTGGGCGAGCGGCCCGATGGCGGTCCGGAGACGTCCAGCCCACGGCCGCACTCGTCCGCGGCCAATGCCGACGTGCTGTTCTCCGCCGTCGACAAGACCGGCCTGCCGATGATCCTGACGGATCCCAATCAGGACGACGACCCGATCGTCTTCACCAACCGCGCCTTCCTCGACCTCACGGGCTACGGCATCGACGAGGTGGTGGGGCGCAATTGCCGCTTTCTCCAGGGGCCGGACACCGAGCCTGACCGCATCGACGAGATCCGCGCCGCTCTCCGTGAAAACCGTGACCTGAAGACCGAAATCACCAATCACCGCCGCGACGGCACGCCCTTCGTCAACGCCCTCTTCATCGGACCCGTCTTCGACGGCGAGGGCCGGCTGCGCTACCGCTTCGGCAGCCAGATCGACGTCACCGAAGCGCACCGCAACCGGCGGCGATGGATCGAGAGCGAGGAGCGGCAGCGCGCGATCTTCAACAGCGCCAGCGAGATGGCGATCATCGTCACGGACACCGAAGGTCGGGTGACCGACTGGAACGTGGGGGCCGAGCGCATCCTGGGCTGGTCGGCCGATGAGATCCGCGGGCAGGCCATCGAGCGGATCTTCACGCCCGAAGACCGGGCCAATGGTCGTGCGCAAGAGGAAATGGCGATCGTTCTCCGCGACGGCCATGCCGAGGATGTGCGCTGGCACCTGCGCAAGGATGGCGGCCGGTTCTACGCGGTGGGCGACATGACCGCGCTGCGCGGGATGGACGGGGCGCATCAGGGTTACGTCAAGGCGATGTGCGACCGCACGGAGGAGCGCCACAACGCCATCAAGTATCAGGCCGATGCCGAGTTCATGCGCAGTGTGCTGGCGTCGTCTGCCGACTGTATCAAAGTCCTGGACCTCGACGGCGGCCTGACCTTCATGAGCGAAGGCGGCATGCGGGTGATGGAGGTCAGCGACTTCAATCACATCAAGGGCTGTCCGTGGCCCGACTTCTGGCAGGACCAGGGGCACTTTGATGCCCTCGCGGCGCTCGATGCGGCGAGGGCCGGCGGCATCGGTCACTTCCAGGGGGCCGCCGACACCTATCTCGGCACGCCGAAATGGTGGGACGTGCAGGTCACGCCGATCCTGGGGGCGGATGGTCGACCCGAGAAGATCCTGTCGATCTCCCGCGACATCACCGACCAAAAAGCCGTCGAAGGTCGCCTCGCGGAGAGCGAAGGACGCTGGCGCCGCCTGTTCGAGGGCATGCAGGAGGGCTTTTTCAGCGCAGAGATGATCCACGATGGCGACGCGGGGACGGTGGATTTCCGGTTGGTGGAGGTGAACCCGGCCTTCGCCAGTCTGACCGAACTACCCGCCGACAGCGCCGGACGGACGATGCGCGATCTCCTGCCGGATATCCCGCAAGGTCTGATCGACACCTATGCGCGCGTGGTGGAAACCGGCCAGCCCGAGAATTTCGAAATCGACATTCCCGAGCTGCGTCGAGCGTTCGAGGTGCGCGCGAGCAAGCAGGACGACCGGCGGCTGGTGGCGCTGTTTCTCGATATCACGGAGCGCAAGCAGGCCGAGGCGCGCCGCGCGGCGACGACCGAACTCGGTGACCGATTGCGCGACGTCACGCAGCAAGAGGACATCAGTGGGATCGCCGCCGAGATCATGGGGCGCACGCTGGGTCTGAGCCATGCCGGTTACGGACAGGTCGATCCGGACGCGGAGACGATCTCGGTGGCGCAGGCATGGACCGCGCCGGGCCTGACCGACGTCTCCGGGCTCCATCGCTTCCGCGACTACGGCTCTTACATCGAAGACCTCAAAGCAGGCCGCGATGTCGTCATCGGCGATGTCCGTCGCGACCCCCGGACCGGGGGCGATGCCGAGGCCCTCGCGTCCATCAACGCCCGCGGGCTCCTGAATCTCCCGGTCCTGGAGCAGGGCCGGTTCGTCGCCATGTTCTACGCGCTGAAGCCCGAGGCAGGGGATTGGTCGCCCGAGGACATCGCCTTCGTGCGCAACGTCGTCGACCGCACCCGATCGGCCATCGCCCGCGTCGAGGCGGAAGCGCAGCAGCGCCTGCTCAATCACGAGCTCAGCCACCGCATGAAGAACATGCTGGCGATGGTCCAATCGATCGCCACGCAGACGATGCGCGGCGCTGCCGATCTGGACACCGCCCGGGATGTGCTGGCCAATCGGCTGATCGCCCTCGGCAAGTCGCACGATCTCCTGCTCGGCGGGTCCCTGTCGAAAGCACCGCTGGCGAACGTGATCGAGAATGCGATCGACATCCACCGCGACCGCCCCGATCGGTTCAGCCTCCATGGCCCGCCCGTGATGGTCGGCTCCAAGGCGGCGCTGTCGCTGTCGCTGATCTTGCACGAGCTGGCCACCAACGCCGCCAAGTATGGCGCGCTGTCCAGCGCGGATGGCCATGTCACGATCACCTGCACCGCCGATGGGGGCGGCGATGACGCGACCGTCACGTTGCACTGGGTCGAGGCGGGCGGTCCGCCGGTGGTGGCGCCGAAGCGGACAGGGTTCGGTACACGGTTGATCGAGCGCGGCTTGGCCGGAAGCTTCGAGGGAACCGTGAATCTCCGTTACCCGGCACCAGGGGTCGTCTGCACGATCAGCGCGCCGCAGCGCGGCCTCCTGGCAAGCTAGACCCGGCCCCGTTCACCGAACCGAGCTGGGCGATTCGTCCGCTCGTGGTGAGTTCGGAAGTGGGTCTCTCGCGAGCCCGCATGAATCGAGGGCCGCCCCTCGCAGGGTCGGTGAAATGGGGTTTCGGTCCTGAGCCTTACACGACTTGGAAGGGAAGACGTGGCGGCCTCCGCCCGGAAGCGGCGCAGATCCAATCGCGGCCGCAGCGGGCGAGACGGCGGGCTTCCAGAACTCGACTTCGTCGTTTTCATCAACGCGATCGGGTTCGAAGACAGCGGCGGGCGCATGCTCATAGCCTGCTCGCCTCCGGAAACAGGCAATGCGGGGCAGGAGCCTGGAGGATCGTCCTGGATCCGACATCCAGGACGAGTCTCGAGCGTTCGCGGTCAACCAACCGAACCGCATGAAGGGTCACCGCGAGCGCTGCGTTGCGAGGCCGCTTTCGAGGCCTCGCAATCGGGGCATCACACGGCCAGTCCCCATTTCTCCGCGTCGGCCGGCTTACGCTTGTAGATCGTGCCCGCGAAATCGACATGCAGTTCGGTCCAGGGACCGTTGTCCTGCCGTGCCAAGACCTCGAAATGCTTCGGTTTGCGGCGAAGCTCTTGGTCGGGTGTCCATCCCGCCGCCTTTACCGCGCCGAGAACATGTCCCGGATCGGCAGGCATGTCCGGGTATTTGTGGCCTGGACCGTGATGGGGCTTCTTGTGCTCGATCGTCACCGGGGCACGGCCGGCAGCGGCGATGCGGGTGACTTTGATCTCGGAGGGGCGGCGCTCGCCCGCGATCGAGACGTGCAGTCCCGCCTGCAGCGGGAACGCCTCAAGTCCCTTGGGCGTCAAGTCGGCCAAGTGTGTCTGACCGTCTGCCGTCAGGGTGAAACGATGTGCGAAGACGTGTTCAATCGTGCCCTCAAGGGCAACGGTGTCGTGGTGCGGCATGATCTTCTCCGTAGAGCGCCCAACCGCAGGCGCGACGCTCAATTCGGGAGCGATCTACGGCTTTTCAAGCCTCTTCCATTTCGATCCGAAACCTCACCCGGCCCGCCGGAACAGGAAGACGTGGCGGCCCTCGCCCGGAAGCGCCGCCGCGCCCTGGCGTCCGCAGATCCAGTCGCGCACCATCGCGGCCGCAGCGGGCGAGACGGCAGGCTTCCACAGCCAGATGTCGCGGGCCTCATCGACGCCGTGCGCGCCGAACAGGGCGGCGGGCGCGTCTTCGGCCACGCCCACGGACCAGGCGGTGAAATCGGCCCCGAACTCCTTCACGTAGCTGATGAACTCGAACTTGATCTGCTGGACGCTGTAGGCGGTCATCTCGAGCGCCCCGCTCAGGCCGGGATCGGTGCGATGCGGCCGGGCTCGGTGCGCCGGGCTTGGGCGCGGGCGGCCCCCTGGCGCTTCTCGTCCGCCGACATCTCGCCGATGACCGCCTCCAGCGCGGTGAGCGCCGTGCCGACGCCGTGCCCAGCCGCCAGCGAGAGCCACGCGAAGGCCTCGATCCGATCCTGCTCTAAGCCGATGCCGTGCGCGTAGAGATGACCGAGCCGGGCCTGGGACGGGTAATGTCCCGCCTCGGCCGCGCTCCGGTAGAGCGTTGCGGCCCGGGCCGGGTCCGCAGGCAGGCCGTCCCCCTTCGCCAGCAGGGTGGCGAGATTGTAGGCCGCCAGCACGTCGCCGCTCGCCGCCGCGCGCTCCAGCCAGCGCGCGCCCTCGGCCCGGTCCTGGGCCACCCCCTGTCCCATCGCCAGCATGGCGCCGACATTGGTGGCGGCCGGGCCGTGACCCTGCTCGGCCGCACGGCGATACCACGCGAAGGCCTGTGCCAGGGAGGCGGGCACACCGGTCCCGCCCGCATAGAGCGCTCCGAGCCAGGCCTGTGCCTCGGGATCGCCCGCTTCGGCCAGCGGCCGGAACACGGCCCACGCCCGGTCGTAGGCGCGCGCCTCGAACGCCGCGACCCCCGCGGCGAGGGTCGTCACGGGGGCAAGGGTCACGGGGGCAAGGGTCATGGGAGCAAGGGTCATGATCATCTCCCGAACGGTCAGCAGCCGCGGCCCTGGGCCGTGGCGTAGAGGGGTTGGGTCTGCGCGGGCGCCGGCCGTGCGTGGACGCTGTCGGCGATGCGTTGCTGGAGCCAGAGGCCGGCGGCGTCGGTGACGATTGGTTCCCCGAATCCGGCGAGCGAGGCCTGCAGCGCGACCGCCGGGGCGAGCCGGGCGGCGATCTCGGCCTGCCATGCCGCCCAGGACGCTTCGAGGTCGGCCGGCGAGCTTCCGCCGCCGCCGAGCAGACCGACCCGCAGCAGCGTCTGCCCGAGGGCGGTGGGCTGAAGCATCACCGCGCAGGTCTCGCCGCGCGCCTCGATCAGCACGAGGTTCGGGAAATGGAAGGCGATCGATGCCGCCCCCCCGGTGGCGAGCTGTCCGGTGAGGTGCAGGCTCTGCGGGCCCGTCGCGCGGGGCGCGCCCGCGGCCAGCGCTTGCGCGGCAAGCTTCCAGTTGGCGGCGAACTCGACCCGCCGGGTCTCGCCCGCGAGCGCGACGAGGCCCGCAGGGGGCGCCTCGGACGAAGCCGCGCCGGGGTCGAGAGTGATCCGGATCAGCGGCCCCCAGGCCTGCACGGCCACCGGGAGAAGCCGTTCCGGCCGCAGGCCGAGATATTGGTGCATCGCCGGCGTCGGCCCCTCGCTGCCGGCGAGGAGCACGGTTCCGTCGCGGCTGTAGCCGCAGGCGGTGAACGAGCAGCGGGTTCGGGTGCCGGTGCGGCATTGCAGCGGCACCGCCCGGCAGCCGCCGTGCTGTGCCTTGTTGAAGCGCCCGACGAGCCCGCCCTCCGCCTCGCGCTGGACATGGATGCCGTGATGGCCGGCGGTGAAGGGCAGGAGGTCGCCGGGGGCGGGGATCTCGGCATCGAGGCCGATCGCGAGCCAGGCGCGGGTCCAGACCGCATCGTCCTCGAGTTCGGCGAAGGCGAGGGCGCGGTAGGCGGCGGGCGGCAGCAGGCGGGGCGCGGACGGATCGAGGCCGTCGGCGAAGAAGGCGGTATCGGCGAGGTCGAGCCCCTCGGCACGATGGCCGAGATCGGGGCGGTCCGGCACGAAGCCGGCGGAGGAGGCTGCAAGCGCCATCGGCTCTTCCTGGCGAAGGGAGGGGCCGGTGGCAGCGCCTGGAGGCTGGGGGCGCTGCCACCGTGACTCCGCCCAAGGAACCGGGAGGGCGGAGCGTCCGATCGGCCCCCGCGGGAACGGGGGCGGGCAGGTCAGTCAATCGGGCCCGTCAGGCGGGCAACGGCTCGCCGCGCTCCGTGCGGCTGCGATGCTCCATCGGGCTCGGATCGTAATCGGCCCGGCCGCGATGCTTGATCGCGCTCGCCGGCGGGGCCGGCAGAGGCCCGTCCATGGCGAAGCGGTCGAGCACGTTCTTGGTCAGCCGCGAGATGTTGTTGTCGCAGTTGTTCCACGGCAGCGAGCCGCAATAGGCGATCGACGAGAAGGCGAAGCAGGCGCCGCCGTTCGGCGTCTCGTGATAGGCGATGTCGCCGCGCACCCGCGGATGGGTGGTGCCGTCGAGGCCCTGCTGGTTGAAGCCGAAATCCTCCATGACGAGGAGATAGGCCTCCGTGTGCCGCCCGGCCGAGGTCGCCACCGTGAGGGTGTGCGGGGGCGAGCCCAGCATCGTGTCGACGATGTCGAGTTCGAGACCCGCCGCGCCGCCGCCGACGAGGCCGAAATTGCCGAGCTTCTCGTCGTAGGTGATGCCCTCGAACGCCCAGGCGACGCGGGTGTCGAGGCTGTCGGGCGTGCGGGAGAAGTAGCTCGACACGTCGAAGCCTTCCGAGGACATGCCGACGCCGGCCACCGAGTGCAGGTAGCGCCCGCGGAAGCGCCACATGCCGCCGAGCTCGCCGGTGCCCTGGTGGTAATATTCACCGGGATCGGCCCGCCACGTGCGGATGCCGGATTCGCAGCGGCGCATCTCGGTGACGACGCCGCGACCCTTGTCCTCGTAGGCCGGGTGGAAGGCGTGGACCCAGTACCACGCGTCCGCCCCCATATACATCAGACGTCCGCCGCGCTGGGTATAGTTGTGGAGCGCGTCGAGCTGGGTGCCAGAATTGTGCTCCGGGTGCGAGCCGGTGATGATGACGTTGTAGTTCTCGATGCGGGCGAGCCCGTCGTAAGTGATGTCCTCGTCGGTGAAGACATCGTACTCGTAGCCCATCGTCTCCAGCCAGTAGATCAGGTGGAGGTCGGCCGGGTACTGCCACGGCGCCTGGGCGAGGAAGTGATCGTATTTGGGCCGGATCGACAGGATCGGCCGCAGGCGCGACGAGATCGAGATACCGGTGCCGTCGGTGTGGGTGTCGTAGATCGAGCCACCGTATTCGCGGTGCTCGGACAGGAACATGTTCTGCTGCTGCATGATCGGCACGCGGTAGACGAACAGTTCGGCGCCTCCCGCATTGCAGGCCACATGCTCGTTGGCATAGGCCATGTAGCTGATGGTCGGCACCATCACCGCGATCTTGGCGGTCTCCTGGCCGATGCGCGGTACCACCCAGAACGGGATGAACTCCTCGTCGCCGTCCGCCGTCGTCAGCTTGGCGGCGTAGAACCGGCTCTTCACCCCGGTCTCCGGCACCGACCAGGCGAAGTCCGAGACCCAGCGGGCATCGTCCACGTCGTCGTCGTGGAAGCTGATGGCGCCGTATTCCTGCGGCGCGTGCTTCCAGTCGAAGTTCTGGCCGGACCAATTGTACCCGGTCATGCCGCGATTGGGGCAGTTCACCAGCGTCGCGTCGAACCGGTAGGGCCCCTCGTCCTTGCAGGTCAGGGTGTCGATGCCGACGGAGAAATTCCAGGCGGCGACGATGCATTCGGAGAGCTTGCCCGTCGGACCGGCATTGCGCCGCTCGGTCAGGCCGGGCTGGGCCCCTGCCTTCATCATCTCGATCTCGGCGCGGGTGAGCGCTCGGTTGCAGATGCGCGGGCTGTCGATCTTGCCGTTATACTTGCCGGCGAAGACCATTCCGGCCGGCTTCGAGGACGCGGCGAGCGGATCGTCGGGCGCCACCCTCTCGACATAGGCGCCGAGGGCGACCGGGACCGGCGCGTGGGCGATGGCGAGATTCAGGCGCGCCTCGACCGGCGCGATCTCGGGATCGAGGGCGTAGACCACCTGCGGCTCGTGGATCAGCGTGACGAGGCCGGTGGCCGCGTCGAAGCTCGCCGCGCAGAAATGCCAGGCATGGTCGCGGATTGGGACGCCGGTGGTGATCCGGTGCTCGTTGATGCGCAGTTCGAGGCAGCCGTCCTCGTTGATGAAGAGGCCGTAGCCGCACTCGTTCGACCATTTGGTCACCAGCCCCTGCGGGCCGTGCTTCCAGTAGCGCGGATGGGTTTTCGGCGCTGTCGGCCAGATCCAGCACTGGAGCGTGAAGCTCTCGACATGGAACGGCTTGGCATCGGGCACGTAGGCGTAGGAGCCGCCGTGGATGATCTGCTTGCGGCCCTGATAGCGGCCGTTGACCGCCGCATCGACCGGCTTGTCGATGTAGCCCGGCCCGCGCGGGTTGGTGTCGCCGTTGATCATCTGGACGATCTCGACCGTGTATTCGGACGGACCGTCGCAATTGACGTAGAATTGGATCGTATCGCCGGGATGGACGCCGAACTTGTCGGCGTAGCCGGTCAGCCTCATGGTGGTCATCGGGTCAATCCTTTGGGAGCGTCTTCGGTCCGCGCCTGCTCACTCACGCGTCCTTGCGTGGGGGCGCCGGGCGGCGTAGGTCACCGCCCGCTCATCGACGTCGCGTCGAGACATCCGGCCTCTCAGGTGATCGGCCAGTTGTCGTCCTTGCGCTTCCAGCCCTCGTGATAGTCTTCCGGGAAGCCGTAATTCTCGGAGAGTTCGTCGAGGCGCATCAGGAAGATCGTGTGCTGGATCTCCTGCTCGTCGGTATAGACCGTGTCATCGACGAAGACCGGCGGTACGCCGCGGATGCCCGAGAGCCGGGCGATCCGCCACTCGGCATCGACCTTCGTGCAGATCACGATCAGCTTGCCCTTCGGGCTCGCGCCGCGCATGCGCAGCAGCACGCGCTTGAGCACCGGGTCGGCATGGACGCCGCCGGTCACCACCGTGGTGTCGCCCGGCGTCTCGCACAGCAGCGCCGAATGGCCCGCCACGCCCTTCATCGAGTCGATGCAGGCCTTGTGCGCGTCGATCAGGCGCTGGCGTTCCGGCGTGCCCTTTCTCGGGATCGGTTCCATCGTCGTCGCTCCTCGTGATCCGCGCCGCGCCGTTGCGGCCGGATGGGATTGCAGGCCGTGCAAGCCGCCGGGGAATCCGGCAGGCGGCCCCTGCCGGCAAAGCATCCACGCTTTGCCGAGAAGTTTAGATGATAGTTTTTCCTCCGAATGTTCGTATATAAACATTCGACATCGGAGTATTTGCTTGTATTATGAGACTAGAGAGATTCTTGTTCTTTCGTCAAGTCGATAATTCCTAGCAGGAAACCTTTTTTACGCTGGGGCTGAATACCCGGGTGCATCTAACGGCGTTGGGCCGCGTCGCGCCTCCGGGGCCTGGTTCTGCCTCACCCGATCCCGACGAGCCGGTGGTCCCTCCGTCGGACGGTGCTCGAACCGCGCCCGCCGCCGCGACGCGGCGAAGCGCGGTCAGATGGTCATGTGCCGGTCGATCAGCTCGTCGGTCATCTCGTGGATCGGGCCACGGGCGACGATGCGGCCGTTCTCCATCATCAGGAAGGCGTCGCCGAGTTTGCGCGCCACCTTGATGTGCTGCTCGGTGAGGATCAGCGTGATGCCGAACTCCTTGTTGAGCCGTCCGAGCGTCTGACCGATCTCGGCGACGATGTTGGGCTGGATGCCCTCCGTCGGCTCGTCGAGGAGCAGGATGCGCGGGTTGGTGGCGAGCGCCCGGGCGATGGCGAGCTGCTGCTGCTGCCCGCCGGAGAGCAGGCCCGCCTTCCGGTGGAGGTTCTCCGCCAGGTAGGGGAACAGGGTCAGGCACAGTTCCGGCACCTCCCGGCGCCCGTCGGTGCGGGCGAAGGTGCCGAGCAGGATGTTCTCCTTCACCGTGAAGTGCGGCAGGATCTGGCGGCCCTGCGGGATGTAGCCGAGGCCGTACTTGGCGCGGACATGGGTCGGCGCCCGGCCGATCGAATCGCCGCCGATACGGATCTCGCCCGAGGTGCGGTCGGTCAGGCCCATGATGGTGCGCAGGAGCGTGGTCTTGCCCACCCCGTTGCGCCCGAGCACGCAGAGGCACTGCCCTTCGGGCAGGCCGAGGCCGATCTCCTTCAGGATCGGCGTCTTGCCGTAGTAGGATGTCACGCGGTCGAGATCGAGCAGCATCGTCAGACCTCCGCCTCGCCGAGATAGACCTCGCGGACCCGTGGGTCGGCCTCGATCTCGCTGAGCTTTCCCTGCGCCAGGAAGGTGCCCATGTGCATGACGGTGACAACGTCGGCGATCTGCCGGACGAAGCCCATGTCGTGCTCGACGACGATCAGGGTGTTGGTGCGCTTGAGCTCGTTGAGGAAGACGATGGTCTTCTCGATCTCGGCCTCGGTCATGCCCGCGACCGGCTCGTCGAGCAGCAGGATGGCCGGATTCTGCATCAGCACCATGCCGATCTCGAGCCACTGCGTCTCGCCGTGGGAGAGGAACCCGGCCTCCACGTCGAGGCGGTCCTTGAGGCCGGTCAGGTTCACCACCTCGTCGAGCTTGGCCGCGAAGCCCGGCGGGCGCCGCCGCAGCATGTTGCGGAACGGGTTGACCTCCCGGGAATAGGCGACCTCGAAGTTCTGGCGCACGCTCAATTCGCGGAACACCGCGGGCACCTGGAACTTCCGGCCGATGCCGCGCTGGGCGATCTCGTGCTCGGACAGCGCGGTGATGTCGTCGCCGCGCAGGGTGATGGTGCCCGATGTCGGCTTCTGGCGGCCGGTGATGAGATCCATCGTCGTGGTCTTGCCGGCTCCGTTGGGGCCGACGAGGCAGCACAGGGTCAGTTCGGTCACGTCGAGGCTGAAGCCGTTGATGACCTTGGTGCCGCCGAAGCTCTTGTGCAGGTCGCGGATTTCGAGAACGCCCATGGCTTCCCCCCCTCACTCGCCCGCGGCCGGCAGGCCGGCCGGTTCGGGCCGCGCATGCTTGGCCGGCTGCCGCGCGACGCTGCCCAGAATCTTCTCGAGGAGGCCGGCGAGGCCCTTGGGCAGGAAGCGCACGACCACGATGAAGAAGGCGCCGAGCATCAGCAGCCAGGTCGCCAGGAACTGGTCGCCGAGATAGCTCTGGCCGCCCTGGATCAGGAAGGCGCCGAGGATCGCGCCGAGCAGCGACAGGCGCCCGCCGATCCCGGCCCAGATCACCATGCCGATGCTGAAGGTGGTGTCGAGCTGGGCCGGGGAGACGTACTGGATCAGCATCACCCAGAGGCAGCCGGCGAGCGCCGCGATGAAGCCGGAGACCGCGTAGATGCAGGTCTCGTAGAGCGCGACATTGTAGCCGAGGAAGCGGACCCGCTCGGGATCGCCCCGCAGGGCCTGGACGACGAGGCCGAACTTGCTCTGGGTGAGCAGCTTGGCGCCGATCGTCGTGGCGACCAGCAGGCCGCAGACGATCCAGTAGGCCGTCGGGCTGTAGGGGTCGATCTGGGCCCCGGCCACGGTGAGGGGCGCGGGCGGCGAGATGCCGTTCGCCCCGTTGGTGTAGGGCTGCATGTCGAGGATCAGCGTGGCGAAGGCCGAGAGCATCGCCAGCGACATGATCGCGAAGAACGGTCCCGAGACCCGGGCGCGGAACATCAGGGTGCCGAACACGACGTAGAACAGCGTCGGGACGATCAGCGCCAGCAGGATGCCGCCGCCGGTGCTCCAGAACGGCTGCCAGAACCAGGGCAGGTGTTCCAGGCTGTTGTTGAGCATGAAGGGCGGGATCGGGTTCGAGTCCGGATCCTGCGACTGCATCTGCATGGTCATCGCCATGCCGTAGGCGGCCAGACCGAAGGCGATGCCCTGTCCGAGATTGAGGATGCCGCCGAAGCCCCAGCACAGGCTGATCGACAGGGCGAGCATGCCGTAGATGCCGTAGACGGCGAATTGGTTGAGCAGGAAGCCGTCGGTGACGAAGGTGGGGATCAGGGCGATGCCCAAGAAGAACAGGCCGTAGACCGCCCATTGCGCCGGCTTGCTGTGGTAGAGGTTCTGCGTCGTCGTCATCGGACTAGGCGCTCTCGGAACAGCGGGGGGAGGGGGAGCCGCAGGGAGGCTCCGTCGGTGTTGGACGTCGGAGGGAGGGATCGCTCATCGGCGGGCCTTGGCCACGGCGAACAGGCCGCGCGGGCGGAAGCGCAGGAAGACGACGATCAGCACGTAGAGGAGGAAGCGGGCGAAGGTGTCGTTGGTCACGAAGGCGAAGATCGACTGGAGCTCGCCGGTCAGCCCGGCCGCCGCGACGCTGCCGAGCAGCGTGCCGCCGCCGACCACCACGACGAGGAAGGCCTGCACCACGTAAGCGGTGCCCATCGTCGGCAGCACGATGGCGAGCACCCCGAACAGCGAGCCGGCGAGTCCCGCCAGCCCGGCGCCGATGGCGAAGGTCGTCATGTAGACCCGGTCGGCATTGATGCCGAAGGAGGCGGCCATCTCCTTGTTCTGCATGACCGCGCGCACCTGCATGCCGAAGCGGGTGCGATAGAACAGCCACGCGGTGGCGGCGACGACGAGCGCCGTGATGCCGATCACGACGAGGCGGAACACCGACAGGCTGGCGAAGCCGATCTCGACGTTGCTCTGGAAGATCTCCGGGACGGCGATGTATTTCGGGTCGGAGCCGAAGATCAGCCGCACGCCCTGCATCAGCACCAGCGAGACGCCCCAGGTGGCCAGCAGGGTGTCGAGCGGGCGGTTGTAGAGGTAGCGGATCAGCCCACGCTCGATGGCCAATCCCACCAGCGCCACCACGACGAACGAGGCAGGCAGGCAGAGCAGGAACGGCAGGCCGAGGAAGGATTGCAGGGCGTAGGAGGTGTAGGCGCCCAGCATGATGAACTCGCCGTGGGCCATGTTGATGACCCCGACGGTGCCGTAGATGATCGTCAGGCCGATCGCGGCGATGAGCCAGATGCTGGCAATGCTGGCGCCCAGGACCAGGGCGTTGGCGAACGGTGCGATGTCGAGGGACGTCACGGTGCCTCCGTCGGGAGTGGCCCGGCCGCGGATCGTCCGCGACCGGAGGGAGCGCTTTTTCGGCGAAGGGGACGCCGGTTCGTCGAGAAGCGCGGAGCAACGGGGAACCCGAGACGCCCCGACCCACCGGGTCGGGGGCGGCTCGAGGGTCACGGGACAGCGTCAGATGACGTTCTTGCGGCTCTTGCCGTCCGGAGCGACGAGGCCTGCGGCGGTGCATTTTCCGGCATTCGGATAGATTGAGTACGGATCGGGAGCGACGTGCTCCTTGGCTTCCGACACGATCTTGAAGCTGCCATCGGCCTGACACTGGCCGATCTTGGGCTTGAGCCACGTGTTGAAGTTGTCGCCGTCGATCCAGATCAGGCCTTCGGGCGAGATCGCATCCTCGACGCGCACGCCGCCGCTGACGTCGCGGATCATCCGCGAGGTGATTTCCTCGACATTGCCGGTCTTCTTAATCGCGGCTTCGAGTCCGGCCTTGAACACGTAGGCCGACAGGTAGGTCTCCTCCATGTTGTAATGGGTGGAGCCGTTCTTGCCGTACTTGCTCTTGAGGAAGTTCTCGACGAATTTCTGGTTGGTCGGGTTCTCAAGCGTCTGGAAGTAGGGTGCCGAGAGGAAGTGTCCGGCGCCGAACTCGGCGCCCATCGCCTTGGTCTCGATCTCGCCGGTGGTCAGCGAGGCGATCGGCATGGAATCGACCTTGAAGCCTTCCTGCTTGAACTGCTTGTGGAAGGCGATGTCCGAGGCGCCGACCACGGTCGAGAAGATGAAGTTCGGCTTGGCGTCGCGGATCTTGCCGAGCACCGGGCCGAATTCGGAGCTGCCGAGCGGGATGTACTCCTCGCCGAGCAACTCACCGCCGGCTTCCTGAAGCCAGATCTTCGCGTTCTTGTTCGATTCCTTTGGCCAGACATAATTCGAGCCGACGAAGAAGACCTTCTTGCCGAAGTTCTTGACCATGTACGGGATCAGGTCTTTCGAGTGCTGGTTGGCCAGCGGGCCCGTACAGATCGTGTTCTGCGTGCATTCCGCGCCCTCGTAACAGGTCGGATAATACAGCAGGCTGTTCTGCGACATCACCACCGGGAGGATCGCCTTGCGGCTTGCCGAGGTATAGCAGCCGAACAGCGCGATGACCTTTTCACGGATGATGAGTTCTTTGGCCTTTTCCGAGTAAACATTGAAATCGGACTTGGCGTCGACAATGACCGGCTGGATCGGGTGGCCGGCAATACCGCCGTTCTTGTTGATCTCGTCGATGGCGTACTGCATCACCAGCGTGGAGTCTTCTTCCGGCACGGCGAGCTGGCCGGTCAGGGAGAAGAGCAGCCCGACCTTAATCGGCTCGCCCTTCTTCAGCGTCGCCCCCCATGCCTCGCGGGCCGTCGGTAGCCAGAGGTGCGGCGCGGCGATTGCGGCCGCAGCGAGCGAAGACCGCTTCAAGAGATTGCGACGCGTGAGGTCCATGTCTGTCACCTCGAAATTTAGGCAATTGCCTGGATTTTCACCGCCATGCCGATGAATTCTGCAAGAGATCGATTTTCATCTTGCTTCTGAACGCTACGGCCGGATTTCGCACTGCGTCAAGAGTAATTTTCTTTCTGGGACAGATTTTTTCTCCAGGGGCAACGTGAGCGGCAAAACGATTGTCCACAGCCGAGGTGTGGCATCCGTGCAGGAGGTATGCCGCAAATGCCAAAAATCCCAATTACGGTGTTGACCGCATATCAGAATCGATGTCAGCCTAGTAATTACGGAAGCATATGATCAAAAATTGCGCATAGGCGTGAGTTTTGATCAATATGCCTCCCAAACGGACCGTCTGCCTGGGACGCCTGGGTTTGCTCGGTACCGGTCATAACCAGAAATCAAACATCACGCGGAATACCGCTCACGGTTGGTTCCGAGCACGACCTTGGATCGAGGTCGGCCTGTTTTGTGCAGCGCACAAGGCTGGGTTGAGCAAGATCTTTCAAGTCTTGATCGGGGCCGGTGCAACAAGGGGACACGACGATGCGACGCGACGGGCAGGGGGTAGACCGGGGGCATCCCCGATCAGGAACGAGGGCGACGGCGGCAGGATTGCTCGTGGCCGCGGGTCTGGCTTTTGGCGGGACGGCGGCGCAGGCGCAGCAGCCCTCGCCGGTGGGCCAGCTCAACGATCAGACCCAGCCGCGCACCGATCCCAACATCGCCGCCAAGCCCGCCGACCCCGTCCGCGTCGGTCCGCTCGCCCCCTGGGCTACCGACATGGCCGCCCGCGGCCTGACCTTCGACATCAACATCTACGACTTCTACCAGGCCAACCCGACCATGGGCCTGCGCCCCGGCGAGCAGTCCAACTCCGCCTACTTCGTCTTCGCCTTTTGGCCACTTCGACGAAGAGGGCCATGTCCCGCAAGACTTGGGGATGGGGCATGCTTGAGCCATCCGCTCCTAATTCAGAATGTCGCCCGCCACAATCATTCCAAGCCGCCCGATTGGATCGCTACAGCGTAGAAATAAAGTCTTGCGAGAAACGGTCGAAGGTCAGCACGAAAAAACGCATCGGCAGCGCCCGGAGCCCGGATGGAGAGTCCGAAGAACCGCTGCCTGAGAAACCTCACACCGGTTGCTGTTCCGCCGACACGGAGCAACAACCCATCAACGTGAGATACTTTTTGATTGTTCACTATCACCGGGAGAATTTTCCCGGCACTCCTAAACCACCTGATTTTTGACGCATGCCGATTTTGAAAAGGATCTTTGGCATTATGCCACGAATAGGTCTGCAACGTTGTCACATCGCGCGGAGGGTCGGACCATCAACGCGGCCAGATGCCTTTAATTTTTTATCCAAAAGCCTCTTGTCATGGGACGATTACGCTACGGCGGAGCATCAATGAAGCAGTACACGAGAGAAGTGATGAACCTGCTTCGATGGTGGCCATTGCATCAGATACTGGGGGAGATTAACCCTCTTTAGGGGCGCTCATCGAAGAGATACGGTGCCGTGTACCAGAATTGCCCGGCCAGTGCGCAGATCCTGTTCGCTGCAGCCGACGCGACATGGCGGACGGAGGCAGCCCGGCTGCTCGACCGGCGTGTCGATGATCCTACCCTCGACCGTTGCCCGGAAGCCAAAGGCCAGCCTCACAGCCTTCTGCGGATCGCCTACGAGGCACGTGCACGAGCCTTTGCCGGATGGGAACGTTCCCGCGATGGCGAGGCGACGGCCTAGCGCATCGGCCCGAAAGGTGGGGCCGGCTTTCGGGCCGATGCAGCACAAGAACCGAGAGCGTCGTGCCGGATCCGATATCCGGCACGACGCTCCAGGGCCGGATCAATCGCCTGGTGGCAAGGGATCGACGCTCGTCCCTCCGCCAAGACGGTCTGAACGAGAAAGCCCCGGAGCGGCCAACCGCTCCGGGGCTTTCTTTTCGACGATGGGCCGAAACCGAACCGAAAGCCGGCCCCCGAGAGGGCCGGCCCGGCCGGCGATCAGCGCGCCGCCATCTTCTTCGGCAGCTTGAAGGCCCAGAAGCTGCCGCCCTGGTTGATGCCCGCGGTGGACTTGGCCACCTCGCCGCCCCAGAGCGGAACCGCACCGCCCCAACCGGCCGCGACGCCGATCCACTGCTCGCCGTCCTGCTCCCAGGTGATCGGCGAGGAGACCACGCCGGTGCCGACCTGGAACTTCCAGACTTCTTCGCCGGTCTTGGCGTCGAAGGCCTTCAGGAAGCCCTCCGGCGTGCCGGTGAAGACGAGGTTGCCGCCGGTGGTGAGCACGCCGCCCCAGAGCGGAGCCTTGTTCTTGTAGTTCCAGACCACCTTGCCGGTCGCCGGGTCGATCGCCTTCAGCGAACCGATATGGTCGTCGAAGACCGGCTTGATGGTGAAGCCGGCGCCGAGATAGGCGGCGCCCTTCTTGTAGTTCACCGGCTCGTTCCAGATGTCCATGCCCCACTCGTTGGACGGGACGTAGAACAGCTTGGTGTCGGGGCTGTAGCCGATCGGCATCCAGTTCTTGCCGCCGAGGAAGCTCGGCACCGCGAACACGGACTTGCCCTTCTTGCCGTCCTCGGACTTCGACGGGTCGCCGGGGCGGAACGCGTCGTCGTAGATCGGACGACCGTCCTTATCGATGCCCTTGGCCCAGTTGATCTTCTCGACGAACGGCGAGGCCGAGATGAACTTCCCGTTGGTGCGGTCGAGGACGTAGAAGAAGCCGTTGCGGTCGGCGGTGGCGCCGGCCTTGACGGTCTTGCCGTCCTTCTGGAGGTCGAACGGCACGAACTCGTTCACGCCGTCGAAGTCCCAGCCGTCATGCGGCGTGGTCTGGAAGCCCCAGACGATCTCGCCGTTGTCGGGGTTGAGGGCGATGCGCGAGGCCGACCACTTGTTGTCGCCGGGGCGCAGGGCCGAGTTCCACGGGCCGGGGTTGCCGGTGCCGAAATACAGGAGGTTGGTCTCGGGGTCGTAGGTGCCGCCCAGCCAGGTGGCGCCGCCGCCATACTTCCACATGTCGCCCGGCCAGGTCTCGTTGACCTTGCCGGTCATCGTGGAGGGCTTGCCGTTCAGCTCGCCCATATGGCCCTCGATGACGGGGCGCTTCCAGATGACCTCGCCGGTCTCGGCGTCGCGGGCCTCGACCCGGCCGACGATACCGAACTCGCCGCCCGACACGCCGGTGATGATCTTGCCGTTCACGATCAGCGGGGCAGCGGTGTAGCTGTAGCCGGCCTTGAAGTCGTCGATGTCCTTGCGCCACACCACCTTGCCGGTCTTGGCGTCGAGGGCGACGAGCTTGGCGTCGAGCGTGCCGAAATAGACCTTGTCCTTGTAGAGCGCGGCGCCGCGGTTCACCACGTCGCAGCAGGGCAGAATGCCCTCAGGCAGACGGGCGTTGTATTCCCACAGCTTCTCGCCGGTGCGGGAATCGACGGCGTACATGCGCGAGTACGAGCCGGTGACGTAGATCACGCCGTCCTTGATGAGCGCCTGGCTCTCCTGGCCGCGCTGCTTCTCACCACCGAAGGAGAAGGAGTAGGCCGGGACGAGGCCCTGGATCGTCTCCTTGTTGATGGCCTTGAGCGGCGAGTAGCGCTGAGCCTGGGTGCCGAGGCCGTAGGTGACGACGTCGTCGGTGGTCTTGGCGTCGTTGAGGATCGCCTCGTTGCTCACACCGCCGCTGCTGGCGGATTTCTCGGTCTTGGTCTCGCTCTTGGCCTCGGGCGCCGCGAGGGCCTGGGAAGCGCCCGCGAGGAGCGCCGCCGCCCCTACGGCTGCGAGGAACCGGTCACGCACCTTCATCGGAACATCCCTCCTGATCTTGAGCGGGCTGCCGACGGACCTTATCGAGTCGCGGTCGTTGAAGCGGCATCCCTCGATCGCAAGCTAGCCACCGGGCGGCGGCCTGGTTATTGGCCATAAGTCCAAGATAAGAATGGTGCATTGCAGCAAATCGATTTTGACGAAGAAGTTCTGCAGCCGTCTACAGTCGAACGACTGAGACCGGATACGAAAAAGCCTCGGACCACGCGGGGGCGCGCTCCGAGGCTTACTTCGTTACAGCGTGTCGAAACACCGCAGTCCTGCCTCATCGAGTAGGCAACCGGTTCCGCATCACGCCGTCAGGGTGATCGCTGTCGGCTCAGAAGCCTTTCGGAGGCGTATAGGTCACGCCGTAGCGCGCGCAGATCGCCTTGAGCCGCCCGTCCTCCGACATGGCACCGAGGACTTCCCCGACGGCGTAGCCGAGGTCGCGGGAATCGGATCGTACGGCCCCGCCGAGTTCCCAATTGGTCTTCACGAGACCGCCGAGCGCGATCTCGACCACGGGGAAGCGGTCCGGCCCGACCTTTGCCTCGAACAGGGCCGCCTCGATCGCGGGCCGCGTGCCGGCCAGGATCGCGGTCTCGCCGGCCAGGAACGCCCTGGCCGCCTCCTCGAAATTGCGGAAATGCTTGAGGTTGTTCCGGTAGCGTCCGTTCTCGGCCATCAGGATCTGGAGGTCGGAGGCGCTGGCACCTTCCACCGCGATCTGGTTCTCCTCGATATCGGGAAAGCTCGAGAGCCCCTCCATCTTGTCCCGCGCCCAGGCGAAGGCGAGGCGCTGCTCGAAATAGGGACGAACGAGGAAGACCTGCTCGTTGCGGATGCCGAGCAGCTTGTCGTTCGGCACGTGCAGCATCAGGTCGGCCAGCGGCGAGCCGGCCAGATCGCCCTTCCAGAGGTTCAGGCGGAAATCGCCGTCGACATTCTCGCCGGCATCGACCAGCCGCAGATCGAGCTTGAGCTTCAGGGCCTGCGCAAGGGCCTGCGCGAGATCCACATCGATGCCGACGGGCTTGCCGTCGCGCATCTCCGAGAACGGCGCGTTCTCACCGTAGAGCGCGACCCGCAGGGTGCCGTCCGCGTTCACCTCATCGAAGGGTCGAGCGAAGACGGGTCGCGCGGCCAGCGCCGCGAGACTCGCCAGTGCCGTCAGCGCACCGCGCCGGGTGAAGGGGTGCGACACGACTACTCTTCGTGCTTGGCTTCGATGTAGGTGCGGATCGCCCACATGGCTTCCTGGGAGAGAACGCCATCGAAGGCCGGCATCTTGGTCACGCCGTTGACGACGGCGCCGTGCTTCATCCGCTCGACGAAGTATTCGTCGCCCTCCTTGCCGGTCGGCAGGTAGCGAAGGTCCGGGGCGAGGCCGCCGGAGATCATCTGCAGGCCGTGGCAGCGGGCGCAGTTCTGATTGAAGCCGGAATCCCCGATCGCCACCGCCTTGGCGTTGCCGCGATAGGGATTCTCCTCCTTCCACTCGGTGCCGAGGGGGTCGAGCCCGTCGGTGTTGACCGGCTGAGGCTGCACGTCGCCGTGGGCGAAGGCGCCGCCCGCGAGCACGAGGCCGAGCAGGAACCCGCCCGCCAGCCGAATCCGTGTCGTCATATCCGTCTCGCTCCCTGGCCGCCCCGCGGCACAGGGCGCACGGGGAACGGCTCGTGTCCGACGAGCGGGACCATGATCCGCACTCCTCGATTGTCCGTCACGGTAGCAAGCGGGCCGGAACCGCCCCATTGTGCTTTGGTACGACGCGCCGCACACGCTCGGGCTGCGACCTTGGTCCAATATCGGCGGGGACTCGGCCGCGCCTATGCTTGCCCCAAAATCCAGGGTGGAACCGTTCGGGACAGGATGCCGAGACGTGCCGATCTCGCCGAGAGCGGCCAAAGGGCTTTGAGCGGGCGTGCCCGGCACGCGCTGCGGGCCCTGCTGGCGGCCGGCATCGTCCTCGCCGCCGCCGCGACGCAGGCGGAGCCCGCTGCCGCCCCTCCCGCCGCGCCGCCGCTGACGATTCACTATATCGAGCGCCGGGTCGAGCGACCGACTCCCCTCAACAACGAACCGCCGATCCCCGACGACGAGGGGCTCAGCGGCGCCGAACTCGGCCTGCGCGACGGCAATGCCACCGGCCGCTTCGTCAAATTGGCCTTTGCCCTGAAATCGACGGTGGTCGAGCCGGGCGCCGATCTGCCCGCGGCGCTGGCCGCCCTGGCCCGCGAGAGCGGCCCCTTGCGCTTCGTCGTCGTCAACGCTCCGGCCGACGACCTCCTGACCATCGCCGACGCGCCCGAGATGCGGGACGCGGTGACGCTCAATATCGGCGCGCCGGATACGCGGCTGCGCGACCGGGATTGCCGCGCCCGGCTCCTGCACGTGCTTCCGTCGCGGGACATGCTGACCGACGCGCTCGCGCAGTTGCTCCTCTACAAGCGCTGGGGCCGCATCCTGCTGGTCTCGGGCCCCGGTGCCGACGACACCCTCTACGCCGACGCTCTGCGCAAGAGCGCCAAGAAGTTCGGCGCGCGGATCGTCGCCGAGGCGAGTTTCGACGCCCGCGGGGCCGATCTGCGCGACTCGGCCCTCAAGGAATTCGCCGTCATCACCCGCGGCCCGGAGCATGACGTGGTCGCCGTGGCCGACGAGCGCGGCGAGTTCGGCGCCAACCTCGTCTACAACACCGCCTCGCCCCGGCCTGTCATCGGCACCCAGGGACTGACACCGACCGCCTGGGGCCGTCCAGTCGAGGCCTGGGCCGCCGTGCAATTGCAGGAGCGCTTCACCAAGCTCGCCGGCCGGCCGATGGGCCCGATCGACTGGGCCGGCTGGATGGCGGTCCACGCGGTGACCGAGGCCGCGACGCAGCTCAAATCGAGCGACGCGACCGCGATCCGCGATCTACTCCTGTCCAAGAAGTTCGAGGTCGGCGGCTTCAAGGGCCGGGCGCTGAGCTTCCGGCCCTGGAACGGCCAATTGCGCCAGCCGGTCTTCGTGCTCTGGCCCGGCGCCGTGGTCGCCGCCGCCCCGGTCGAGGGATTCCTGCACCGGCGCACCGAACTCGACACTCTCGGTCTCGACGAGCCCGAGAGCGCCTGTCGCGCCTTCGGAGGCAATGGATGAGTCTTCTTCGATACTGCGTCGGCGCCGCCCTGTTGATGCCACTCGGCGCGCAGGCTCACGAAGTCTACGTCTCGAACGAGCGCGACAACACCGTTTCGGTGATCGATTCCGCCACCTGGGAGGTGACGCGCACCTTTCCCGTGGGGCGGCGGCCGCGCGGGCTGACGTTCTCGAAGGACGGCAAGCGCCTCTTCCTCTGCGCCAGCGATTCCGACGCGGTGCAGGTGTTGGATCCGGATACGGGCAAGCTCCTGCACGATCTGCCCTCGGGCGAGGATCCGGAGCAGTTCTCGCTGGCCCCGGACGGCAAGACCCTGTTCATCGCCAACGAGAACAACGCCACGACGACGGTGGTCGATGCCGATGCCCGCAAGGTGCTGGCGCAGATCGATGTCGGCATCGAGCCCGAAGGCATGGCGGTGAGCCCCGACGGCAAGCTCGCGGTCACGACCTCCGAGACCACCAACATGGTCCACTGGATCGATACCGGATCGCTGCAGGCGATCGACGCCACGCCGGTCGGCCAGCGCCCGCGCCACGCCGAGTTCACCCGGGACGGCAAGAGGCTCTGGGTCTCGTCCGAGATCGGCGGCACGGTCGCGGTGATCGACGTGGCGAGCCGCCAAGTGATCGAGACCATCGGTTTCGAGATCAAGGGCATCTCCGGCGACCGCATCCAACCCGTCGGCATCGCGCTGTCGGAGGATGGACGAACCGCCTTCGTCGCCCTCGGCCCTTCGGACCGGGTGGCCGTGATCGATACCGAGAGCTTCAAGGTGAAGGCGTATATCCTCGTCGGCCGCCGGGTCTGGCACGTCGCGGTGCTGCCCGGTGGTGAGCGTCTGGTGAGCACGAACGGCGTCTCCGGCGACGTGACGGTGATCGATACCGGCAGCCTGAAGGCCATCCGCAGCATCAAGGTCGGGCGCTACCCATGGGGCGCCGCGGTGCGGCCGGTGGCGAATGCCCGCTCTGCGGGAGCGGCCGAGTGAACCCCTTATCCCTCCGCGGAAGCAGGGATGCCGCGTGGGCGACCCTGTGGCGGTTCTTGGCCGGCATCGTCGCGGCGTTGCTGTGGCTGCTCCCTGCCCAGGCCGGCACCCTCGGCCGCGCCGGCATGGAGAAGAACTTTCCGCCCCCCCTCGTCGTCGGAGAGCGCGACGACCGCATCCCGGTCTGGCCGATCCTAAAGCAAGAAGCGGGCTCCTACGAGGTCATCGCCTACGCCTTCGAGTCGATCGATTTCGCCCGGATCCCCGGTTTCGGCGGTACGGCCCCGAACCTGCTGATCGCCCTCGCGCCGGACGGCACCTTTCGCGATGCGAAGGTGATCACCCATCACGAACCGGTCTTTCTCGAAGGCCTCGGCTCGGAACCGCTCTTCGCCTTCGTCGAGCAATATGTCGGGCTGTCCGCGCGTCAGCCGATCCGGGTCGGACGGCCGAACGCGCGGGCCGCCGGAGCGGCGCCCGCCACGACCGTCGACGGCATCTCGATGGCGACCGCCTCGACCCGCGTGATCAACGAGACGATGCTCACCGCCTCCCTCGCCGTCGCGCGGGAGAAGCTCGGCTTCGGCGCGGTCAATAGCGGCCTGCGGGTCGAGGCCAAGCCCGATTTCGAACCCCTGACGCTCGCCGAGTTGGAACGGCGCGGCTGGCTCAAGCGCTGGCGCGTCACCCCCGCCGAGGTCGATGCGGCCTTCGCCGGCACCGGTTTGAGCGATCCCGATCCCGGTCCGGCGGACGAGGCCTTCGCCGACTTGGCGATCGCCTATCTCAACGTCCCCACCATCGGCCGCACGATTCTCGGGGAGGCGGCCTATGCCCGGCTGATGCGCGAGATCGGTCCGGGCGGCCACGCGGTGATGGTGGTGAGCTCGGGGCGCTGGAGCCCGTTGCCGGAGGATTTCGTGCTCGGCTCGGTGCCGGATCGGCTCACGCTGCAACAGGGCGGCCTGACCGTGAATGCCCGCGACGCCGCCTGGGAGCGGCGCGATCTCGCCCCCGATCTCCCGGCCGGTCCCTGGACCATCCTGAAGATCGGCGACGCGGCCGGTTTCGATCCGTCCGCTCCGTGGTCGCTCTCCGTGAAGGTCACCCGCGAGCGCGGTCAGATCTTCCCCGAGAAGGTCTCCCGCGAAATCGCGACGGAGTATCGCCTGCCGCCCGATTTGTTCACCCGCGAAGTGCCGGATGCCGGGCCGAGCTGGATCGATTCCTGGCGCGCCCGCGGGGTCGAACTCGGGATCATCGCCGCCGCCCTCGCCCTGCTCGTGCCCGTTCTCTCTCGCCAGGAAGCCCTGGTGGCGCGGCCGCAGGCCTTCTCGCTGTTCCGCCTCGGCTTCCTCGCCTTCACCCTCGGCTTCATCGGCTGGTACGCCCAGGCTCAACTCTCGATCGTCACCCTGGTCGGCGCGGCGCGGGCCGCCTTCCATACCGGCGATTTCGGCTTCCTGCTCTACGATCCGCCTTCACTCCTGATCTGGGCCTTCGTGCTCGTGACCCTAGTCATCTGGGGCCGGGGCACCTTCTGTGGCTGGCTCTGTCCGTTCGGCGCGTTGCAGGAATTTGCCGCCTGGCTCGCCCGTCCCTTGCGCATCCGCCAGATCACCGTGCCGCCGCGCCTCGACCGCGCGTTGCGCCAAGTGAAATATGTGGGCCTCGCCGCGATCCTCGGCGCCGCCATCCTCGGCTCGCCACTCGCCGACAGCCTCTCCGAGATCGAGCCGTTCAAGACCTCGATCACCCTGTACTTCGTGCGCTCGCTCCCCTTCGTGCTCTACGCGCTCGGGCTGATTGTCCTCAACCTCTTCGTCTACAAGGGTTTCTGCCGCTATCTCTGTCCGCTCGGCGCGAGTCTCGCCGTGGCCGGGCGCCTGCGCCTCCTCGATTGGATCCCCCGCCGCACGGAATGCGGCTCGCCGTGCCAGCTGTGCAAGGTGCGCTGCCGCTACGGCGCCATCGCACCCTCGGGTCGGATCGATTATCCCGAGTGCTTCCAGTGCATGGACTGCGTGACGATCATCCACGATCCCACGCAATGCGTGCCCCAGGTGCTGGCAGCCAAGCGGGGCAAGCGCGCCGTTCTCCAGCCGGTGGCCGCCGAATGAGCCCCCCCTCCCCCCGACTGCGCCCCGTCGCCGAACGGCGGCGCGTGCTGCTCGGCGGCTTCGGCGCCCTGGCCGCCCTCGCCGCCGGACCGGCGGCGTTCCGAGCCCTGGCGGAGGAACGCGGACGCCGTGCCGCCACGCGCGCCGGGCTCGCCTTCGGCACCACGGTCTCGCTCACATTGGTGGCGGACGGTTCCGATCGCTTCGAGCCGGCCTTCCGAGACGCCTTCTCGGCGATCCGGGCGGTGGAGGCCGCGGGCAGCCTCTTCCAACCCGAGAGCGCCCTCTCACGCCTGAACCGCGACGGCACGCTCGCCACGCCCGATCCGCTGCTCCTCGATATGCTGCGCTTCGCCCTGACCTTGGCGGAGCGAAGCGGTGGCGCCTTCGACCCGACGGTGCAGCCACTCTGGACGCTCTGGTCCGAGGCGACCGCGAAGGGCGAGCGTCCGGGACCGTCAGCCCGTGCGGAGGCGGTGGCGCGGGTCGGCTGGCGGCATGTCCGGGTGGAAGAGACCGGCATCCACTTCGACCGGCCCGGGATGGGCGTGACGCTCAACGGCCTGATCCAGGGATTTGCCGCCGATCAGGTGATGGCGGCGCTCAAGGCTCATGGCATCGCCGATGCCTTCGTGGATACCGGCGAGTTCGGCGCCAGCGGCGCCCATGTCGACGGCTCGCCCTGGCGACTCGGCCTCGCCGCCCACGGCGACGACGCGATGTCCGACGTCATCGCGCCCTTCACCGGCTTCGCGGCCACCTCCGGCGACGACGCCACGACTTTCTCGCCGGATCGGCGCGATCATCATATCTTCGATCCCGCCACCGGCCTGTCGCCCACCGCGCTCTCGCGGGTGACGGTGACGGCACCGAGCGGACTTCTCGCCGACGGCCTCTCCACGGCAGCTTTCGTGATGGGGGCACAGGCTGGCCAGGCGCTCATTCAGCTTTACAGCGGGTGTTCGGCGCGCTTTACGGCGAAGGTCTGATCCCGGCCGGGTTCGCCGCCGCACATTCCCGCGACCGGCACGGCGGAACGGGAACGATCGGTTCGGGACAGTGTAAAGGAGCCGCGGCGAAGGATGCGGAGGCTTTCGACCGCACAGGCGCAGCCAAACTTCCCGAAGTTGAGCCGTGCCGCTCCGACCGCATGAAGTCTCGAACAGGATGTCCAGCCCCTTCACCCCGACAAAGCAGCCCTCCCCGACCGACGGGCCGGTCGCCGTCGTGGCCGATGACGATGCGTTCTTCCGCCTTGCCCTGACGACACTGCTCGTGCGCCGGCTCGGCTTCGCGCGGGTGGTGGAGACGGGATCCCTCGACGAGGCCCTGGCGGCTTTGGCCGAGACGCCGGAAGCGAGTCTCGCTCTGTTCGATCTGCGGATGCCGGGCATGGCCGGCGCCGCCTCCTTGAGCGCGGTGCGCGAGTGCTTTCCCACGGTGAAGGCCGCGATCCTGTCCGGCTCGACCGACCGCGACGACATCCTCACGGCGCTCGCCGCCGGAAGTCACGGCTACGTTCCCAAGACCCTATCCCCGCCGGAGGTCGTGAGCGCTCTGGAGATCATCCTCGGCGGCGCGATCTACGTGCCGCCGTTCCTGGCCGACCTGCCCATGCCCGCCCACTCAGCGCGCGGGGGCAAGGAGGCGGGCGATGTCTCCCTAACCTCCCTGACCCGGCGCCAGCGGGACGTGCTCGAACAGATCGTCGATGGGCGCTCGAACAAGGAGATCGCCCGCATCCTCGCCCTTGGCGAGGGGACCGTGAAGGTCCATGTCGCCGCTCTTCTGCGGACCCTCGGCGTCACCAACCGGGCCGCCGCCGCCGCTCTCGGCGCGCGCGCGCTCGGCCGAGCCTGAATCCAGAATGGGCCGCATCGGGTAGGCCCGATGGATGGCCGTTGGCCCTGCGAAGCAGGTTCAGGCGCAGCGGGCCGATGCGGGCTCGCCGCGGCGACTTGCCCAGCGCTCGACGGTGGCCAGAAGCGCGTCGCGCTTGAACGGCTTACCGATATGCCCCTGCATTCCGGCGGCCAGATAGTCCGACATCTGATGCGGCAGCACGTTGGCCGTCATGGCGATGATCGGCACCGCGGCGGCGGGCCCGCCCATCGCGCGGATGCAGCGGGTGGCGGTCATCCCGTCCATGCCGGGCATCTGGATATCCATCAGCACCAGATCGTATTGGCCCTCGGCCACCGCCCGGATCGCCTCGGCGCCGCTGGCAGCGACATCGACGCTGTGACCGCCGAGCGTCAGAACGGCACGTCCCAGTTCCTGGTTCAGGAACACGTCCTCGACCAGAAGCACGCGGCAGCTGCGGGAGCGGGATGGCTCCGCCGCCGGCACCACGGAGGGGGCCGCCATGACGATGGCGGGAAGCGGGACCTCGCATCGGAAGGTCGAGCCGATCTCCGGCTCGCTCGTGAGGCCGATGGTGCCGCCCATCAACTCGACCAGCTGTCGCGAGATGGCGAGACCGAGCCCGGTGCCGCCGAACTCCCGGCGGATCGTGCCGTCGATCTGGCTGAACCGCTCGAACAGCAGATGCTGCTTGCTGGCGGGAATACCGATGCCGGTATCCTGCACCGCGAAGCACACCCGGCCTTCCGCGGGGACCGTCAATGCGAGGGTCACGCCGCCGCGGCGCGTGAACTTCACGGCGTTGTTGAGAAGATTGAGCAGTACCTGCCGCAATCGATCGCGGTCGCCGACGACCGAGGCCGGCAGGTTCGGACCGAGCGTGACGGCGAGGGTCAGGCCCTTCTGTTCGGCGCTGGCGCGAACGATCGCGGCGGCCTCGTCGGCGAGCGGGGCGAGGGCGAAGGGTTCGGGAGTCAGTTCGATCTGTCCCGCCTCGACCCGCGAGAAGTCCAGGATATCGTCGACGATGGTCAGCAGGGCCGAGCCGGCGGAACGAACGCGTTCGGCGTGCAGGCGCGCGCCGGGCCCGAGGGACGGATCGTCGAGGAGGAGATCGGTATAGCCGAGCATGCCGTTGAGCGGCGTGCGGATCTCATGGCTCATGGACGCCAGGAATTCGGATTTCGCCCGGCTCGCCGCCTCGGCCTGGATGCGGGCCGCCTCCAGCTCCGCCGTGCGCTCGGTGACGCGCTCCGCCAGGGTCGCGTTGAGTTCGCGCAACGCCCGTTCGGCGGATTCGCGGGCCGTGTCGTCGCGCAGCGTCAACACGGCGCCGACTTGGCGCCGGTCGCCGTTGCGCAGGGGGCGCGCGGTGCCGATCGCCAGGACGCGCGAGCCGTCGGGGCGGTGAATGCGCCAGCGCGCATCGGCGACTTCCTCGCCGGCCACCGCGCGGGCAAGCGGAAGTTCGAGGGGCGGATGCGGGCGGCCGTCCTCGGTGAAGAGATGATAGGTGTCGCTGTAATGCTCGGGCTCGACATCGAGGCGGGCGATGCCGTGGATCGCCGCCGCGGCCTCGTTGACGAAGGTAATGCCGCCGGCGGCGTCGGTGACGATCACGCCCTCGGCGAGTTGGCCGAGAATCGCGGCGTTCTGGTCGGCCTGATCCTCGTAGAGGCGCAGATGCGCCGCCACGACGGTCGCCAGATCCCGCAATTGCGCGCGCGCCTCCTGCGAGAAGGAACGCGGGCGCCGGTCCATCAGGCACAGGGTGCCGACCCGGAGACCGGCCCGCAGGATCAGCGGCGCACCCGCGTAGAAGCGGACGCCCGGCTCACCCGTGACCAGCGGATTGTCGGCGAAGAGCGGTTCGGCCAGCGTGTCCTCGATGACGAAGATCTCGTCGGACAGGACGGCATGGGCACAGAAGGCGACCGTCCGGGGTGCCCCCATCGCCTCGATTCCGCACTTCGCCTTGAACCAGAGATCGTCCGCGTCGAGCAGGGCGACGGTGGCGATCGGGACCGCGAACAGGGTGGAGGCCGTGCGGCAGACCGCGTCGAAATGCGGCTCCGCCTCGGTTCCAAGAATGCGCAACGCATGCAGGGCGGCGAGCCGTTCGGACTCGTTCGGCGGATGAGCGACCATACCGATTCAGCGCCCTTCAAGGCGCACCCGGCGGAAGGGCCGTGTGCGTCGGACCCGACCATGAATGCGGGAACAATCGCACCGACCGGTTAGGACGAGTTTAACCGAGCGCCCGACGGCGGGCGCATCACGCTTTCGGGATGGGCCGCGACGCCGCGCTTCGAACCGAGCTGCGGGACCGTCCAGTCCTCCGCATGCCGCCGGTCCTCTGCGGCAAGTCGCGGCAGAGGGCTCCGGTTGATGCGCTGCCCTCTCCACCGGACTATAAGGACTTGTCGAAGACGCCGCCTCCCGCGGCTGAGGAACGACCGATGAGCGCCCTCGACGGATTGCTCCTCCTGGCCTTCCTGGCCCCGCCGACGCCGATCCGGCCGGAACCGCCACGACGTGTTCCCGGCTGGCTACCGGCCTTCCTCATGGGCGCGACCGTGTTCCTGATGGTCGCTCCCATGATCGCGATCTGGGGGTTCCACCGCCCGGACAAGCCGTTTCGCGATGCCTGCGAGGCATCTGGCGGCCGGGTGGTGCCGAACTCGCTGGCCGGCGACGGTCCACCCCGCTGTCGGCATCGGTGAGACGGGCTCCATCGGTCGGAGCCCGCTCCCGACCGCTTACGGATTGGCGTCGACCGCGTTGCGCAGCACCGGGGTCCAGCGGGCGACCTCGCTCTCGACGAGCTTCTGCAGGGCCGCCGGGCCGGCCTCCCCGTCCTTCGGCACCGTGCCGCCGAGTTCGAGGATCCGCTTCTTCGCGTTCGGATCCTTCAGCGCCGCGTCGAGGGCGGCGACGAGCTTCTTGCGCACGTCCTCCGGCAGGCCCTTTGGGGCGAACACCGCGTTCCAGGCGCTGACCTCATAGCCCGGCAGACCCGCCTCCTTGGTGGTCGGCACATCGGGCAGGCTCGGGTTCCGCTCCGGCGTGGCGACGGCGTAGGCCTTGATGGTGCCGCCGGTGATCTGCGTCGCAACATTGACGATCTGGTCGGTCATGAAATCGACCTGCCCGGCCATCAGGTCGTTCAGGGCCGGACCGGTGCCGCGATAGACCACGAGGGTCGGCTTCGCGCCGATCAGCGAGTCGAACAGCACGCCGGTCGAGTGGGAGACGGAGCCCACGCCCGCATGCGCCTGGTTGATCGAGGCGCCGCCCGTCTTCACCGCCTCGACGAAGCTCTTCAGATCGGGCGCGGCCATCGCCTTCTTGGCGACGATGACGATGGGCGTGCCCGCGGCCATGCCGATCGGGTCGAAGCTCGTCGCCGGATCGTATTTCAATCCCTTGAATAGGGCCGGGGCGGCGCCGTGCGTGCCCATGTGGCCCATCATGATGGTGTAGCCGTCGGGGGCGGCCTGCGAGGCGCGGGTGATGCCCGTGGTGCCGCCGGCGCCGGTGACGTTCTCGATCACCACCTGCTGGCCGAGGGCCTTCGACATCGGCTCGGCGACGATGCGGGCCACAATGTCGGTCGGTCCGCCGGCGGCGAACGGCACCACCATGGTGATCGGCCGCTGCGGATAGGTATCGGCGCGGGCGGTCACGGCCGTCAGGGCTACCAGAAACCCGAACGCGAGAGCCTTCTTCACGGTGTTCCCCCCTGCTTGATCTTGATGGACCGGCCGCGCTCGCCGCAGGCCCAATGTTTTTCGAAACTCACGCGCTAAACCGCGCTTCGACAAACGAAATACGTCGCCGGTTTAATCCCGGAGGTCAGGCCTCGGTGAAGACTTCGTCACGACCTTTTCGCAACGATGGCAGCAGAGCCGCGGCAAGGATCGCGAAGGCGACGATGAACAGCACCGCGCTGACCGGGCGCTCCAGGAACACCATCGGATCGCCGCGCGAGAGCGTGAGCGAGCGTCGCAGGTACTCCTCCATGAGCTTGCCCAGCACGAAGCCGAGAAGCAAAGGCGCCGGCTCGAAGCCGAACTTGATCAGCAGGTATCCCATCAGGCCGAAGAACCCGATCAGCATCACGTCGGTCGGCAGCGAATTGATGGAATAGATGCCCACCGAGCAGAACATCAGGATCGCGGGGAACATCAGCCGGTAGGGCACCTTCAGAAGGCGCACCCAGACCCCGACGAGGGGCAGGTTGATGATCAGCAGCATCAGGTTGCCGATCCACATCGAGGCGATCATGCCCCAGAACAGGTTGGGGTTCTTGGTCATCACACCGGGCCCCGGCACGATGCCGTGGATCGTCATGGCGCCGACCATCAGGGCCATCACGGCGTTCGGCGGGATGCCCAGCGTCAGCAGCGGGATGAAGGCGGTCTGCGCGCCCGCGTTGTTGGCGCTTTCCGGCCCCGCCACGCCCTCGATGGCACCGCGCCCGAACCGGCGCGGATCCTTCGCGATCTTCTTCTCGATCGTGTAGGCGGCAAACGGACCGAGCACGGCGCCGTTGCCCGGCAGGATGCCGAGGATCGCGCCGATGGCGGTGCCGCGCAACGTCGCGGGCGCCGCCTGCTTGATGTCGGCCAGTCCCGGCAGGAGCCGGCCGATGCGCTCGCGCACCACGTCGCGGGTCTCGGTCTGGTCGAGATTGCGCAGGATCTCGGCGATGCCGAACAGGCCCATCGCCAGCACCGAGAAATCGACGCCGTCGGTAAGGAAGGAGAACCCGAACGTCATCCGTTCCTGGCCGGTTTCCAGATCCGTGCCGACGGCGGCGAACAGCACGCCGACGAGGATCATCGCCACCGCCTTCAGGACCGAGCCGTGGGCGAGGACCACCGCGAAGGCCAGCCCCATCACCATGAGGGCGAAATATTCGGCCGGGCCGAAGATCAGGGCGAGCTTGGTCAGCGGCGCGCCGAGCGCGGCGATCAGAACGGTCGCGACCGTGCCGGCGAAGAACGAGGCGATCGCCGCGGTGCCCAGCGCGATGCCGGCCCGGCCCTGACGGGCCATCTGGTGACCGTCGAGCGTCGTGACCACCGAGGTCGCCTCGCCGGGAATGTTGACGAGGATCGCGGTGGTCGAACCGCCGTACTGCGCACCGTAATAGATGCCGGCGAGCATGATCAGCGCGCCGACGGGATCGAGGCCGAAGGTGATCGGCAGCAGCATCGCGATGGTGGCGATCGGCCCGACGCCGGGGAGCACGCCGATCAGCGTGCCGACGAGGCAGCCGAGGAAGCACAGGGCGATGTTCTGAAGGCCGAGGGCGACCGAGAAGCCGAGGCCGAGATTTGCGAGAAGGTCCGGCAAGGGGGCCGCTCCGAGTCAGATCTTCGAGGGGTCAGGTCGTCAGGGAGTGGCGCGCCACGTCGACGGGTTCGCGCCGGCCCGAGCGGCGCTGCACGAGGAGAAGGCCGAGCCCGGCCAGCGCCATGACGCCCGCCGCGATCCGCAGCAGGGTGCGAGCCGGCAGCACACCGGTCATCGCTTGGACGACGGCGGTGGGAAAGATCGGGATCGGCAAATTCAGCAGATCACCGAACAGCAGCATGCAGCCCGCGGTCAGGAACAGCGCCAGGGTGAGCAATTCGAGGAAGCGCGCCTCGGTGCCGGCATAACCCGCGATGACGATGGCAAGCGGTCCGGCGACGATGAGGCCGAGGCCGGGGGTCGTGATGCCGCCCAGCACGAAGGGCCGGATCGTGATGGCGAAGGCGAGAACCGCCAGGGTGATGACGACGGGTCCGCGGACGCTGAAGGATTGCAGCGGCGCACCATCATGGGTGAAGCCGGCAATGGCCAGTGCCAATCCGCAGATCCCGACGCCGATGGACAGCCAGAACGGCATCAGGCCGGGGCCGATGGCGCGGAGCGAGCCGTAATCGAGATCGCTCGACGCCCAGACGCCGAACACTCCGAGTCCGATCAGGCCGAGACCGGCGACCAAGCTCTGCGGTGCCCGCACCGCGCCGCGGCGCGACGACGTCCCGTCGAGGGGCGCGTCCATTCCCGTTTCCTCCAGATGATCATGCCGCCGTCGGGGGCGGCCCTTTTTGTCGTTCTGGCACGGCACGCGGGGCGCGTCGCGCTCGAATTCGTGGCGGCGGCCCGCCATCCACCGCGGGCCTGGCCGGATGGTTGCCGTGCCGCGCCAGTCGACGAACAGGTCCGGTCCGTCGACTGGCGCGTCGGATCAGTCGGCCTGGATGCCGGCTTCTTTGACCACCGGCGTCCACTTGGCGATCTCGGACTTCACGTGTTCGGCCAGGGCCTCGGGGGTCGAGGGGGTGAGCTTGGCGCTGAAACCCTTCATCCGCTCGGCCAGCCCCGAATCGGCCAGGGCTTTGACGGCGGCGGCGTTGAGGGCGTCGATGATGGGCTTCGGCGTCTTGGGCGGCGCGAACAGCGCGTTCCACGTGTAGGTCTCGTAAGCCGGCAGGCCGGATTCCGCGATGGTCGGGACGTCGGGGAAGGAGGGTGCGCGCTCCTTCGTCGTCACGGCGAGCGCCCGCAGGCTCCCGGACTTGATGAATTCCGACGCCGAGGGAAGATTGTCGAACTGGATCGGCACCTGGCCGGCCACCACGTCGTTCAGGGCCGGACCGGAGCCGCGATAGGGGATGTGCTGCATCTGCACGCCCGCCAGGCTCTTGAACAGCTCGCCCGACAGATGGAGCGGCGTGCCGACGCCGGAGGACGCATAGTTGTACTTGCTCGGATCGGCCTTCAACAGCGCGATCAACTCCTGCACGTTCTTGGCCGGCAGGTTCGGGTTGACGACGAGCACGTTGGGCACGACCGCGAGCAGGGCCACGGGACTGAAATCGGTGACCGGGTCGTAGGGCTTGCGCTTCAGGATCAGCGGGTTGAGCGCATGGGTCGCCACCGTGCCCATCAGGATGGTGTAGCCGTCGGGCTCGGCCTTCGCCACGCGCGCCGCACCGACATTGCCGCCCGCGCCGACGACGTTCTCGACCACGACCTGCTGGCCGAGGATGTCCGACATCTTCTGCGCCACCAGCCGACCGACCACGTCGGTCGAGCCGCCGGCCGCGAAGGGGACGACGAGCGTGATGGGCCGCGTCGGATAAGCCGGCGCCTGGGCGCGCGCGCCGAACGGCAGGGCCGCGGCGATCAATCCGCCGACGACGAGCGCGCGACGCGACAGGGGTGACAAACCCATCCAAACTCCTCCCGATCATCTCATTGGCCTGCCGACGGATCGACACGCCTCTGTATCAAGGGGAGGAACGAGGCCTCACGCAACCCGTACGCAGCGCGGATGTGCAACAGACTTGTGGAGTCGCAACGCAATCCGCGCCGGACTTCCCGCGAGCGCGCCGCCGCCCGCTCAGGCCGGCCCGGAATGGGGCGGGCCGAAGAAGGTCTCGCGCTCGATGAAGATCAGCTCCGAGCGCTTGTGCGGCAGGTCGAATTCCTTGAGCCGGACGAAGCCCTGCTTCTGCATGTACTCGATCCAGCGCACGTGATCGATGCGCGGGTCGCCGATCACCCGTTGCGTTCGGGGATCGTCCAGGAACATGTAGTGCAGCACGGCACGGAACCACGCCTCGACCTTGCCCGGCCCCTGATGCCGGGAATCGCCGACGAGAAGATGCAGGCCGCGGTCGTAATCCTGCACGTCGAAGAACGGCGAGACCCGGTCTTCCTTCGCCCAGTACATCTCGAAATAGGCGAACGGCGCGTCGTCGAAGCAGCCGACGAAGCTGATCATGTGCGGATCGGCCTCGACGGTCTTGAGATAGGCCCGGTGCTGGTCGAGATCGCCGCGCTCGTTCCAGAACTCGGCCACGCTGTCGAGGTTCATCCAGTGATTGAAGGTCGCGAGATCCCCCTCGATATCGATGGCGCGGATCGAGAAATCCGCCTTGAAGCGGGGCATGTGCCGCCGATAGACCTCGCCGACAGGCTTCGGCGGACGCTTGGGATGACGCTTGTCGCCGCTCATCGCGTAGGCGAGCGGTGTCTGGCCGCTGGCACGGCCCTTTAGCCACAGCGCCGGATGCTGCCAGAACGCGCCGCGGTGAGCGCTGAGCCGCAGGCCGCCCTCACCCGGCTCCGCGGACTGGACGATACCGCCCCGGATCGCTTCGCGGACCCAATCCTCGGAGGCCGGCAGGGTCAACTGCGCGACCTCGATCTTCGGGCGCCGGGCGAAGAGATGGGCCAGCAGGGGCAGCAACGCCTCCGGCGGCATCGCCGCCTCGAAGCCGTCCACAGCCCTGAGGATGTGCGGCTCGGACCGGGCGAGGGTGAGCGTGCCACCCCCCTCCACGATCACGCGGGCGCTCTCGTCGCCGAGTTCGGCGACGACCCGCCGCCCGTCCGCGAGAACAAGGGTGAAGGGTACGATCGTTTCGTCCTGAAAGCTCACCACGTGTAACGGGCTCCGACGATGATCTTCCGTTCCTGACCGTAGAAGCACGACGTCGGGTCGCCACAGGCGCTGACATACTTTCTGTCGGCGAGATTGCGGATGTTGAGGGAGAAGCGCCAATTCTCGTAGGCGTAGGAGACGCCGAGATCGACGAGGAAGAATTCCGGCACCCGGATCGGCGTGAGACTGATCGAGCCGGCGGAGGCCCCGGTATAGCGCAGGCCGGCGCCGAGCCTCAGTCCGCGAAGATCGCCGGTGAGGAACGTGTAGTCGCCCCAGATCGAACCGATACGGTCTGGCACCGCCGTCGGACGGGTGCCCAGTTCCTCCGGCGCATCCAGACTGCCGATCACCCGCACGTCCTGAAGGGTGTAGGAGCCGATCATCCGGAAGCCATTCCCGAATTCGACGAGCGCCTCCATCTCATAGCCGCGCGAACGCAGATCCTGTGCGTAGGAAAGGAGCCCGAAAGTCGAGACGACGTTGGTCTGGGTGATGTCGAAGGCGGCGGCGCTGAGAAGGATCGGCAGGCCGGGCGGCTGATATCGGAGCCCGACTTCTTCCTGCGTACCGAGGCTCGGCCGGAACGGCCCTGTCGCCACGAACTCATTGTCACGAGCGAACCTGCCGCCACCCGGATTGACGGAGAACGACTCCGAATAGCTCACGTAGGGCGCCAAACCGTTGTCGAAGAGAAAGACTGCGCCGACTCGCGGAGACAGGGCCGTATCTTTGGATACACCTGTCTCGTTGGGACTGGCAGAATCTTTGAAATTATTGTTGGCAGCGTCGTATCGAAGGCCTCCCGTCAGCACCAGCCGATCGAAGAACTTGATCTGATCCTGAAAATAAACACCGACCTGGGAAATTCTTTGCTTCTCATCCTGAATCAAGGAAGGCACGCCGGCCGCAATCGGCTCGCTGGCACCCGAAAACACGTCCAGTCTGCCGCCGTCGCGATAGGTCAGGCGATCGAAATTATACTGATTGAGGTAATCTACCCCGACCAAGACGGTATGCTTCGACGGTCCGATCGCGAAATCGGCCTGCAGCTGATTGTCGATCGTGAAAACACGGGAACTGACATTACCGCCGAGCGCAGCGCGATTCATCAATCGTTCGCTGGGATCGGTGCTATCGAGGCCAACGCCGTAGTTTGTGTTGATACCATTACTGACGGTCGCGTAGCGCAAATTTTGCCGAACAGCGAATACATCGTTGAAGCGATGCTCGAATTCGTAGCCAATCGCGTATTGCGTTTTGATGACCTTGTCGAAGCTCCGGGTACCCGTCCAAAGTCGGCGAGAGATGCGCCCATTGATGTTCGGCAGCACGGTGCCTTGAGCCGGCAGGAAGTCGCTATCGATATGGGTGTCGTCGTGCAGGAACGAACCGAACACGATCAGAGAGGTCTGATTGTCAGGCTTCCAGGCGAAGGACGGCGCCAGCGCAATGCGCTGGCCGGTGAAGGGATTGCCGCCGTTGAGCTGACTGTTCTGGCCGAGGCCGACCATTCGGTAGCTCAGCGTACCGTCGTTGTTCAGCGCTCCACCGAAATCGAGGCCGATGCGCGGCTGCTCGAAAGTGCCGGCCTGCATGTCCACGAGGGCGAAGGGCACCGGGGTCGGACGTTTCGAGACGTAGTTGATGGTACCGCCGGGACCGCCCTGACCGTAGAGGACCGATGAAGGGCCGCGCAACACTTCGATGCGCTCGGTCATAAACGGATCGACGCGGTAACCGCCATAGGGCCGCGTCGTCGGAAGACGCAGGTTGTCCTGGAAAAAGTTCGCCGGCAAGCCGCGGATCGTGATGTAGTTGTCCGAGCGCGAGCTGCTGCCATACGTGTCGGCGTTGATGCCCGGCGTATACTGGAACACTTCGCTCGCGCTGGTCGATTGCAGCGTCTCGATGCGGTCGCGCCCGATCACCGTGATCGATTGGGGCGTCTCGATGATCGGCGCGGCGGTCTTGGTGCCGGCGGTGCTGGTCTTGGCGACGAAGCCCTCGACCGGCCCCTTACCGCCCGCCTCGGGATCGCCGGACACCGAGACGACGGCGCGGCTGGGCGCTCCGTTGCGCGTCGGACCACGGACGAGACCGTCGCCCTGAACAGAGATTTCGTCCAGCCGCGTCGTTTCCTGGGCGAAGGCATCGTGGGGCGTCACGAGGCCGATCGCGCCGAGCATTGCCGCCGATCCGGCCGTCAGCGCCGACATTCGGAATCTACCCGCCATCCCCATCAATACCCCCCCGGCAGCACGCATCGTCCAATATCCTAGCCTGCTATACGCTTGACTAGTGTTATGCAACGCATCGATTAAATACTAGAACGGTTTTAAGAACCATTCTATTGTAGTCGATCACGGCATAAATAGTGTTAATCATCAATCGAGGGCTATCGTCTGTGCCCCAGCGGTGACAGCCTCGAGAAAACCATCTCACGCTGCGGAGCTTGCAAGAACTCGCCTCAGAGTAGCAATGCCGGATCAGCCCGTCGGGGCCAATGCCCGACCCGTTTGGCCGGATAGGAGGTCGCCGACGATCTCGGCCGCGCGGAGGGGGAGAATCGAGAGCAGCGTATCGGACAGCCCGTGGCTCCGTTCGTTGCAGCCCTGGAGATAGATTCGCGCCGTGTAGGAGGCCGGTGTTCTGAGCCGATAGAACCGATCGACCTCGAATCCTCCCAGATCTGCCGCCAAGCCCGCCAAAAGTCGCTCGTGGCTGTCATGACGGTAGCCGGTCGCCAGGATCGCGAGGTCGAAGCCTTCGCTGGCGACCGCACCGGTCACGCTGTCCCGCAGGTCGAGGACGAGCCCGTTCCGCTCCTGGACAGCCTCGATGCTGCGCCCGGCCAGCACCCGATGCCGCTCGGTGTCCGCGACCCGCTGGCGATAGAGCAGCGCGTAGATGCGCTCGATCAGGTCGTGGTTCACCACCGCGTAATTGGTGTTGCGCATGGAGGCGATGAGATCGCGACGCGCCTCCGCCTCCATGGCATGCACCGCATCGACGAAAGCGGCGTCGAACACCTCGTTGACGAAGGGGCTGTCGTCGGCCGGGCGCAGGGCGTGGTCCCGCAGGATCAACGTCGCCGCCGCTTCGGGGAAGCGCTGGGTGACGTCGTAGAACACCTCCGCCGCACTCTGCCCGCCCCCGATCACGGCCACCCGCACGGGCCCCCGCCCGGCGATCCGGTCGTCGCGGCGCGAGAGATAGGACGAGGTGTGGATGATCCGCTCCTCTCCCAGCCCCTCGAACAGGGCGGGGATGCGCGGCCGCCCGCCTACGGCGACCACCAGGTCGCGGGTCAGGCGCTCGAAGCGCGCGCCCGACGCGTCGCGGGTCAGAACCCGCAGGCGCGACACGGTGCCGTTGCGCGCCACCGGCTCCACTGCCTCGACGGTCTCGCCGTAGCTCACCCGATCCGTGAAGGCGGCGGCGGCCCAACGGAAATAGTCGGTGAATTCCTCACGCGTCGGCGCGTCCTGCTTCAGGTTGATGAAGCTCTCGAGCCGGCCCTTGTGATGCAGGTAATTCACGAAGGTGAACGGGCTCGTCGGATCGCGCAGGGTCGCCAGATCCTTGAGGAACGAGATCTGGACGGTGCTCCCCTCGATCTGCATGTCGCGGTGCCAGTGGAACCCGTCCTGGCGCTCGACGAAACCCCAATCGAGCCGTTTCGCGCCGGGCATCTCGGCGAGGGCCACGGCCAGGGCGAGATTGGCCGGGCCGAAGCCGATGCCGATCAGATCTTTCTCCTTGTGGGTCATGCGCATCCCGCTCGTTCCGTTGTGCTGTCCGGGGCGTCCAGCGCCGCCCGTGAGGGTCTTCGGCCGGTCAGGCCGCTTCATCGGGCAGGGCCGGGGGTGGCCAGAGCCGTGCGGCGGGGCGGTCCGGGTCGCGGGCGGCGGCCTCCAGCACACCGGAAAGGTCCTGCGCCAGCGCCTCGACGGTCGCGGAGTCGAACAGAGCGGTGAGGTAGCCGATGGAGACGGCGAGCCCCCCGTCGGCCCGCTCCTTGAAGTCGAATTCGAGTTCGAAACTCTCGTCGGTATCGGCGACCGGAAAGTCCCTCGCCCGCAGGCCTGCCAGCAGGTCGGCGCTCTCGGGCTCGACCCGGAGGTAGCTGAACAGGACTTGGAACGGCGCCGCCGCGTGGCTCAGGCGATCCCGGCGGGCGAGAGCGTCGAGGAGGCGGGCGTAGGGAACCGGCCCGGCGGCCTGAGCGGCCAGCCGCTCGTCGCGCACGGCGGTGAGTATCCGTGCGAACGACTGCGCTGGATCGATCTCGAGCACAGCGAGATCGGTGGCGACGAGGCAGCCCATCACCGTCTCCAGCTCCGACGGGCCGCGGTCGGCAACCAGGATGCCGAGGCTCATGGCATCGCGGTCGCTGCGGCGGCGCAGGGCGATACCGAGGGCGGCCATCGCGGCCATCGGCAGGGTGGCGTTCAAGGCCCGGGCGTTCGCCGCGAGGCGCAAAACCGCCGCTCCGGGGATCTCGAAGCGAATTCGGGCACCGCGCATGCCGAGATCGGGCCTGCGGGGTCGGTCGGTCGGGACCGGATCGGGCCGCCATGGGCCGGACAGGCGCTCCAGGGTCTCGGCGAGCCGGGCCTCCGCGGCGGGAGTCCGATCCTGCGCCCGACGCCAAGCGGCGTAATCGATCGCCTGCCGGGCCGGCTCGGGCAGACCGGGCTCGGATCCGCCCGCGAAGGCCCGATAGCCGGCGCCGAACTCGTCGAGCAGCACCGCCATCGAGCGCCCATCGCCCGCGGCGTGATGGACCGCGAGGGTGAGCACGTGGTCCTGACGGCCGAGCCGCACGAGGCCGACGCGGATCGGCAGATCCACCGCCATGTCGAAGGGACGTTCCGCTTGGTTCTGCGCGAAGCCGAGGGCCGCCGTCTCGATGTCGCTGCGGGGGCGGTCCGTCAGGTCGAGGCGCTCGATCCGGATCGGCGCGGAGGGATGCACCACGAGTTCCAGCCCCGCCGCGCCAGCCCGGAACGTGGTGCGCAGGGCCTCGTGTCGAGCGACGATGCGGTCGAAGCTAGCCCGCAACGCGTCGGTGTCGAGGGGGCCCGACAGGCGCAGCGCCCCGAAGATGGTCCAGGCGCTGCTGTCCGGATGGCGCCGCTGCCAGTGCCACAGCCCGGCCTGCATGTCGGTGGCCGGAACGGCCCGGTCGCGGGGCGCACGCGGTACGGCCATATTCGTTTCGGCCGCCACGGCGGGTGCGGCCTCGATACGGGCCGCGAGGGCCGCCAGACCGGGCGCCTCGAACACCGCCCGCAGGGGAAGATCCCGCCCGAATTCGGCGCGAATGCGCGCGACGAGCTTTGCGGCGAGGAGGGAATGCCCGCCGCGCTCGAAGAAGCCGTCCGTCCGGCCCACCCGCTCGACGCCCAGCAGCGCCGTCCACAAACCCGCCAACGCCGTCTCGGTCGCCCCCTGCGGCGGCGCCGCGTCCCGCCCCCGCCAATCCGGCGCCGGAAGCCCCGACCGGTCGAGCTTCCCGCTCGCCAGACGCGGCAGCGCGGCCAGTTCCACGATCAGCGACGGACGCAGGTGAGCCGGCAGACGCGCCGCCAGATGCGCCGACAGGATTGCGGCCAGGTCTGCTTCGCCCTGGGCGGCATCCCCCGCCGGACCCCGCCCGGCGACGTAGGCCACGAGATGCGCCTCCGAGCAGCACGCCGAAGAACGAGTTGAAGCGGATCGGGATGGTCGGGTCGAAGGCGTAGCCGGTGCCGGTGTAGAGCGAGACGGCGGTGGGGTGCAGGTTGACGTCGCCCTTGGTGATCAGCCCGCCATCGGCGCGCCAGACCGTCTGCTTGCCGGTGAGCACGACGCCGGAGGTGCCGGCCTTCTGCAGCACCGGGGCGCCGGGGTTGAGGCCCTTGGAGGTGCCGAAGATGGTCTTGAAGTTGTCGTCGTGGTCGGCGGTGTTGACGAAGCCGGTGAGCGAGACGCGGCCGGGATAGGCGGTGA
>NZ_JAPRBT010000001.1:686791-687233 GCF_043352485.1 Methylorubrum sp. POS3 | reverse complement strand
GAGAACTGGTAGGCGGCGTTGGCGCCCCAGACGGCGAAGAGGGGCGAGGTGAAGCCGGCGTTGAAGTAGAACAGGTCCTGGAAGCAGGAGTTGATCGAGTTGCACGGCGGCAGGCCGTAGTAGCGGTCGGGATGGGTGCGCCCGAGTTCGACGACGAGGCGGTCGTCGAGGAGCTTCTGCTCGTAGGTGAGGAGCGAGAGGCGGTTGTTGTTGGGGGTGTAGGGCGGCTGGTAGCCGACCGTGGTGTCGCCGATATCGGCGGCCATGTTGAGGTTGCGCACCAGGCCGAAGAAGGTCTGGGTGAACTTGATGGTGCCGCCGCTGATATTGGCCAGCCGCTGCATGTCGGCGCTCATGGAGAGCACGAAGTAGGCGGAGTTGGACTGCTCGCCGGGGCGCAGGCCCATGGTCGGGTTGGCCTGGTAGAAGTCGTAGATGTTGA
>NZ_JAPRBT010000001.1:644421-686691 GCF_043352485.1 Methylorubrum sp. POS3 | reverse complement strand
GCGCTTCATCCCGACCTCCTCAGATCGGAAACTACTCTACCAGATCAGGGCGTTTTCACACAGCCTGCACCCTTAGCGGACCTTTGGCTGTCGCGACTTTGCTGTCCCCTAGAATTTTATAGTTACCCCGGCAGCAGATCGAGTTACGCTGCAGACTTCAAAGGTGGTGGATGCACGAAAAGGGCAATTTTCATGCATCCGGTTTCAAGAGCCACGGGTGCAGCGTGAGCCACAGTTTTATGGCGTCTTTGCCCTATGCTTTCGGGGAGCCGCATCGCGCCATAAGCGGTCTTCGAATGGGGCTGCTGGAATGGCCGCTTGGCTTCTGAAAGTTGCCGTTGGCATGGAATGGCAGGTCCAGACGGTTACAACATCTCGACGATGTATTGCATTAAAGGGGCGGGCCGAGCCTGCCCGGCCAGGTGATAGATCGCGCGACGCGTGTGGCCCTGCGTATCGAGACACCTGTGTCCCAGATGCCACAAGAGATGTAACACTGTTGCATTGTGCGTTGCGGTGCATTGACCGGGCCAGCCTCATCGGCGAGGTTCGAATTGCCAAGGTTCCCGCGGATTTCGGTCCGTGGGCGAAGAGGGAATTCGGTGGGCTCTTTGGAGCGAGGCCGAAGCTGCCCCCGCAACTGTGAGCGGCGAGCCCCTGCCGTCCGGGTCACTGGTGCCACGCACCGGGAAGGCCAGGCCGGGGCACCGACCCGCGAGCCAGGAGACCTGCCTTGGGCAACGAAACGTCTCTCGGGCGGGGTGCCCCGGCGGAGCGCAGGAGTGGGCCCGGCTGAACATGCCGGTTCCCGCGAGGGCACCCGCACGGCCGCCGCTCGACAACCTTGAGCGCCTCGGTGACCGTTCGTTCGAACCCGCCTGTCCCGAACTCTGCGGCTTCCGCCGGAGGCCGCCGCGTCCCACGCCTCGCCCTGGCCGCGATCCTCTCGGCCGGCGCACCGGGCTTTGAGGCCCGCGCGCAGGAGAGCACGACGCTCGACGAGATCTCGGTCGCCGGAGAGGGCTCGGGTCGAGCAGCTGGCAACGCTCCCCCGTCGGGACGGGCGACGGTCCCCGGCGCGATCGGCCTGATCGGACCGACGCCGGGCTACCGGGCCGACCGGGCGGTCAGTTCGACCAAGACCGACACGCCCCAGCGCGACGTGCCCCAGATCGTCACAGTGGCTCCGCGCGAGGTCATCACCGATCTGGCCGCCACCCGCGTCGATCGCGTCTTCAACTACACGCCGGGCGTCGCCCAGCAGAACAATTTCGGCGGGCTGTCGATCTTCAGCTACGCCATCCGCGGCACCACCACCTCGGAGATCTACAAGAACGGCTTCCCGCTCAACCGCGGCACGCCGCCCCCGCCCGACGCCCAGAACGTCGAGCGCATCGAGGTGCTCAAAGGGCCCGGCGGCGGATTGTTCGGGCGCAGCGATCCGGGTGGGCTCGTCAACATCATCACCAAGCAGCCTACCGCGGAGCGCTTCGTCGAGATGGGCGGGCTGTGGGGCTCGTTCGAGCAGTTCCGCGGCACCGTCGATTCCGGCGGCGCGCTCAACGAGGACGGCACTCTCCTCTACCGCTTCAACCTCGCGGCGGGCCGTCAGAACAGCTTCCGCGATTTCGTGGACAGCGACCGGCTGCTCGTCGCGCCGGTGATCTCCTGGCAGGTCACGCCCGACACCAGGATCACCGTCGAGACCGAGTTCCTGCGCAACCGCATCGTATTTGATCGTGGCGTGATCGCAGTCAACGGACGGCTCGGCGTCATCCCGATCTCACGCTTCCTCGGCGAGCCGGGACAGAGCACGTACCAGACCAACAACTCGATGCAGGTACGGGTCGACCACCGCTTCGATGCCGACTGGCAGATGCGGCTCGCCACCTACTTCAACACCGGCACGCTTGAGGGTGAGTCCGCCGAAATCCGTGCAATTGCCGCCGACAATCGCACCGTCTCGCGCGACCGCAACGTGCGCGATTACCGCTGGGACGTGGCGATCGGGCAGGCGGAAGTCGTCGGTCGCTTCGACACGGCGGGCATCGGCCATACCCTGCTGCTCGGCTTCGAGCGCGAGAGCACCGACAGCCGGACGGTCTACAACCGCTCGACCATCGCGACGAATCCTTTTGCCATCGACATCTACGATCCACGCTACGGCCAGCCGCTCCCGCCGATCAATCGCTTTCGTAACAACATCGAGCGGATCACCAACACCGCCCTCTATGCGCAGGACCAGATCGCGCTGAGCCCGGAATGGAAGGCGCTGGTCGGCGCGCGCTTCGACTTCTTCGAGCAATCGTTCCGCGAGCGCATCCCCCGCTCTCAGGTGGACCAGACCTACTTCGCAGCCACGCCGCGCGCCGGTCTCGTCTACCAGCCGATCCCCGAACTCGCCCTCTACGCCAATGTCGGTACCAGCTTCCGACCGAATATCGGCCCGGACGCGGCCGCCTCGTCGCGCTCCGGCCCCTTCGCTCCGGAGACCGGCATCGGCTATGATGTCGGCGCGAAGATCGACCTGTTCGGCGGTGCCCTTGGCCTGACGGCGGCAGCCTTCCGGGTCGACCGGCGCAACGTGCTGACGCCCGACCCCAACAACACGGCCTTTTCACTGGCAGCGGGCGGCGTCCGCGGCCAGGGCTTCGAGTTGACTGCTGCGGGCCAGATCACGCCGGAGATCAAGCTGCTGGCAGGCTACGTCTTCGCCGACGCGGTGGTGACCGAGGACAACGTCCTGCCGGTGGGCTCGCCGCTCATCAACGTGCCGCGCCACTCGGGCAGCCTGCTCGCGGTCCACGAGGTGCAGGCCGGGCCGTGGAAGGGGTTCGGGATCGGCGGCGGCGTGCGCGGCGTCGGCGAGCGGGCAGCGGACTCCGCCAACACGTTCAGCCTGCCGGCCTATATCGCGGTCGATGCCTTGGCCTATTACCGCTACGAGAACTTCCGCTTCGGCCTGAACGTCGAGAACGTCTTCGACAGCGAGTATTACGAGAGCTCGCTCAACCGCTTCCGGGTCTATCCGGGCGCGCCGCGTCGCTTCACCGGCACGATGACGGTGCGGTTCTGATGGGCGCGTCCGTTCCTCCCACCGACGCGCCAGTTCTGGCGATCGGCGGCGCGGTCAAGCGCTTCGGGAGCCGGACGGCACTGAGTGGCCTCGACCTGCGCCTTGGCGACGGCGAAGTCTTCGCACTGCTCGGCCCGAACGGGGCGGGCAAGACCACGACGATCAACCTGATCCTCGGCTTCCTCAAGGCGGATGCCGGCACGGTCCGGGTCTGCGGGATCGATGCCGGAGCGGATCCCGTCGGCGCGCGGCGGCACGTGGCCTACATCCCTGAGCAGGTCGCGCTCTACCCCGGCCTCTCGGGCGTGGAGAACCTGCGCTACTTCACGACGCTCGCCGGCCTCGATCTGTCGAAGGACGAGGCGCACGCCCTGCTCGCCGAAGCTGGGCTCACCCTGGAGGCCCATAGGCGGAAGGCCGGCGCCTACTCGAAGGGCATGCGCCAGAAGGTCGGCATCGCGGTGGCGCTGGCGCGCCGGGCGCGGCTGCTGCTCCTCGACGAGCCGACCTCCGGACTCGACCCCAGCGCCGCCGCGGACTTCTCCGCCACCATCCGCGCGGCGGCCGGGCGGGGCACCGCGATCCTGATGGCGACCCACGACCTCTACCGGGTGCACGAGATGGCCGGCCGCGTTGGCGTGCTGAGCGGCGGGCGGATCGTCGAGGAGATAGATCCCAAGACCCTCGACCACGTCGCCCTGGAGCGCCTCTACATCGACCGGCTCGCGGAGAGCACGGCATGAGGAGGATCGGTGCGGAACTCGCTTTGTGCCTGCACGACGCGCGGCTTCGGTGGATCGGCGCGGTGCTGGTCCTGCTGCTCGCCGTCGCCGGGCTCGGCGCGTGGCGCGACGCCGTGCGCTATGGGGCCCAGGTCGACGCCGTCACCGCCGCCGAGCGCGCGCGCTGGCTCGGGCAGGATGCCAAGAACCCGCATTCGGCCGACCATTTCGGCCTGTGGGTGTTCAAGCCCTCGTCGCCGCTCGCCGTACTCGACCCCGGCAGCGAGCCCTATACCGGCCGGATGGTGCGGGTGGAGGCCCACGTCTTCAACGACGCGGTCTACCGCGCCGTTCAGGATGCAGGCCCGCTCGCCCGCGCCGGCCTCGGCAGCGTCGCCGACATCGTCGGACTTGTGGTGCCGCTCGCCGCGATCCTGCTCGGCTTCTCCGCCTTCGCGGCCGACCGGGAGCGCGGCACGCTGCGTCTCGCCCTCGGCAACGGCATCGCGCCGGGCCGTCTCTTCGCCGACCGGTTCGCGGCGCTGACGGCTGCTCTTGTCCTCGTTATCGGCCTGCCGCTCCTGGGGATCGGTACGCTCGCCGCCCTCGGCCGGGACGCCGCGAGCTGGCAGGACACCGCGGGCTGGCACGCTTGGCCGCGCCTGTTGGTCTGGATCGCGGCGCAACTCGCCTACGCCGCTCTGTTCCTGCTCGTCGCGATGCTGGTCTCCCTCAGGGCCCGCACGGCCCGCCATGCGCTGGCCGCCGCGCTCGCGATCTGGGTCGGCCTCTGCATCGTCGCGCCCCGCCTCGCCACCGCCGCGGTCGAGACCCTTGTGCCGGCCGTATCCTACCGCGAGGTCCGCGCCCGCATCGACGCAGAGATGCGCCCGCACCGGACGGCGGAGGCCAACGACGACCGCAGCCGAGAGATCCTGGCCCGCTACGGCGTGAGCCAGCCCCAGGAACTGCCCATCGACCTGCGCGGCTTGATGATGGTCGAGAACGACGACCACCACTTCGCCCTCTACGACCGCGAGTTCGGCGCCTTCTTCGACGGGATCGCGGGCCGGGAGCGGGTCTTCGCCTGGGCCGGCCTCCTCTCCCCGCGCATCGCTCTGCAAGCCCTGTCGCAGACGCTCGCCGGTACCGACTTCGCCGAGCACGCCCACTTCGTCTGGACGGCGGAGGCCTATCGCCGCTCGATCTCGGAGCGGATGAACACCGAGATCCGCGACCGCCCCCAGCACGGCGGCACGACCCTTGTCGCCGGACCCGAACTGTGGGGGGAAATCCCGCCCTTCGCCCATACGCCGCTGCCGTTGACCCGCGCGCTGGCGGACGCCGCCGTCCCGGCCCTCGTGCTCGCCCTCTGGCTCGCCGGGCTCGTCGGCCTGTGCGTCCCCCTGGTCCGAAGGCTGAAGCCGTGAGCGCCGCCCGCTTCCCCCGGCTGCTCGCGGCCGAACTGCGCCTGATCCTGCGCGAGCGCCTCACCTGGGCGATCCTGGTCGCCCTCGTCGCATCGCTCTGCTTCGCCGCATGGACCGGCGCCGATCGTGTCGCCGCCGCACGCACGGCCCTGGCGGCAGCCGTCGCCGACAGCGAACGCGCCGTCCGCGATGCCAAGGCGGCGCATCTGCGCTACGGCCGGCCGGCGGCGATCAAGGTCAACTACTGGCAGGATCCGACCGACGCCTTCGGCTATCGGACCTACTTCATGGCGGCCTACGCGGTGAAGCCGCCGACGCCGCTGGCCATCCTCGCCGCCGGCCAGTCCGACGTGCAGCCGGCGGTGACGAAGGTCGATTTCGGTTTCAGCACGGTCTTCGACGATACCGCCACCGAGATCGGCTCCGCCGCCGCCCTGCGGCTCGGCCCGTTCGACCTCGCCTTCGTCCTGATCGTCCTCGTTCCGCTCGCGATCATCGCGCTCGCCGGCACGCGGCTCTCCTCCGAGCACGACAGCGGCATCCTGCGGATGATCGCGGCGCAGCCCACGGGTCCGCGCCGCGTGGCCGGCGCCAAGTTCGCCGCCGCCGCCCTCGTCGCCGTCACTGCAACGCTCGGCGGGACGTCGCTCGCCCTCGTGCTCTCGGGCGGCCTCGGCGACTTCGCCGGTTGGTCGTGGACGGCGGCGCTGCTTGCGGCGGCGCTTGCGGCCTACGTCGTCTTCTGGGTCGCGGCCTGCGCGCTGGCGGCGAGCCTGTGGCGCGGGGCGGTGGGCGCGCTGGCCGGCCTCGTGCTGGCCTGGGCCTGCCTTACGGTCGCCCTGCCCACCGCGCTCGGCCTCGCGGTTGATGTCTTGTCGCCGATCCCGTCGCGGATCGCCGCAATCGACGCGAGCCGGCAGGCGCAGGCGCGCTTCTACGTCGGGGACGAGGCCCGGAGGGTCACGGCCGCGTGGCTCGCCACGAAGCTCCCGGAGGACGTGCGCCGGCCCGAACTCGCCGACGTGCCCGAACTAAAGCGCCTCGCCCGCGACGCCCATTACGACGAGGCCCTGGCCGACCATCACCGGGCGGCGTGCGCGCAGGCGCTGGCGGCCTCGGCCTGGAGCCGATGGCTCGCCCTGTTCTCGCCCGCCACCGCCCTCACGCTCGCGCTGGAGACCGCCTCGGGCACCGATGCCGGGCGGCATGCGGTCTTCCTCACCGAGGCCGCCGCCTACCGGCGAAGTCTGCGCGCCTTCTTCGAGCCGCGCATCCTCGCTCAAGCCGTCACCCCAGCGCCCGTCTGCGCGGGTTGCCCGGCGCGCCTCGACTTTGACGCCTATGACGCCGTACCGGCCTTCGCGCCCGCCGACGCACGCGCGGCCGCCGAGCGTCAGGCGTTTCTGACCCTGGCCTGCCTCGGAGCGGCGGCCCTCCTCCTCACGGCGCTCGCAGCGCGGCGTCTGAAGCAATGGCCGGCATGATTGCTCCCCACGTCGACCCGATGTCCGCACCGTCATCCACCGCAGGATCACTGGTCGTGCCCGCCCGCATCGTCTCGATCGATGCCCTGCGCGGACTGGTGATGGTGCTGATGCTCCTCGACCACCTGCGCGAAACGTGGTTCCTGCACGTGCCGGTCGCCGACCCGATCGACGCGAGGACCGCCCTGCCGGCCCTGTATCTGGCCCGCCTCGCGGTCAGCCTGTGCGCGCCGATCTTCATCGCGCTGACGGGCGTGGCCGCCTACCTGTTCGGCACCCGGCATACCCTGGCGGAGACGCGCACCTATCTGGTGAAACGCGGTCTCGTGCTGATGGCCTTCGAGATCCTCTACCTCTCCGAGCTGTACTGGGGCGTGGCCAGCCCTACGCTCTGGCTCCAGGTGATCTGGTGCATCGGCGTGTGCATGATCGTCCTGGCGGCGCTGATCGGCCTGCCGCGCTTCGTTCTCCTCGCGGTCGGGCTCGTGATCGTGTGCGGTCACAACCTCCTCGACCCGATCCAACTCCGGCCCGACCAGCCGCTGTTTCCCGTCTGGGCCATGCTGCACCAGCGCGACGTCATCGCGCTTCCGCTCGGGCTGGTTGCCAAGACGACCTATCCGGTGCTGCCCTGGATCGGCGTCATCGTGCTCGGATACGCCATCGGCCCGTGGTTCCTGCCCGGCGTCGCCCCGCACGCGCGCGAGCGCCGTTTCGTGGTGCTCGGCGGCGCGATGCTGGTCACCTTCGTGCTGCTGCGCCTGACGAACGGCTACGGCGACACGCCCTGGTTCGTCGTCGAGGACAGCGCCCTGCGGACCGCAATGAGCTTCTTCGCGTTGACGAAGTATCCGCCGTCACTGCTGTTCCTGCTGCTGACCCTCGGGACCGGGGCGCTGCTGCTCGTCGCGCTGGAGCGGATCGGCAACCGCCCGCTCGTCGCGGCGCTGGCAGTGTTCGGCGGCGCGCCGATGTTCTTCTACCTGTTCCATTTAACGGTGCTACGGCTGCTCTATCACGGCGCCTTCGCGATCTGGGGCGCGACCCAGGGCACCGTGTTCGGCGTCGCCGACTACGGGTGGGTTGTGGTGTGGTACGCCGGGCTGATCGTGCCCCTTTACCTGCCGACGGCCCGGTTCTCACGCTTCAAGGCGTCGAGGCGCGACATCGCTTGGCTCAAGTACCTGTAGGGTCAAGTCGATCGGTCTGGCCAGGCGAAGGGCTTCTTATGGCGCGAAGCCGAACAAGGTGGAGGCGAACTCCTGACCCGTTGCGGACTTTCGACTGTTGCCCCGTGGATGTCCGCTGCGCTTCGAAAGCTGCCCTGAGGGCCAATTAATCCATGGGTGCTGCAGAGGTTTTTGGGGAACCCGAAAAGGGCGATTTTCATGCATCCGCTCTCATTAGCCACGGGTGCAGCGTAAGCCACTGATTCATAGCGGCTTTGCCCCGTACACTTGGGGCGCCGCATTGTGCGATGAGCCGACCTTGGGCCGGCACGTACTGAACCGCCGCTGTGAACCGCCGCTTCCGACCCTAATCGGACCCTCTTAAGGTCCGCTTGTGGCTGACTCGAATCGGTCTAGACCCTTGGCATCACGTGCCTCGAATTTCTGATTCAGACCCGCATGAGACGACAGAAGCGTCTCACGGCGCCGCCTCGCTTGGGCATACCCGAACGGGCGTTGCGCCACCGGTGTTTTACCCGTGAGTTTCGGCACGGCTAACTCGCTGGCGGGGCGCGTGGTGCCCAGTCGGTCGAAACTCTTGATTTATGAATATCCGGCGAGGCTTAACTGCACATAGATCTAATATCAATTGCGCCCAGTTGACAAAATGTTATCTACATCGTCACTAAACGATTTGAGCATCTCTAATCTACTAAGGTTGAGCAAAGCATCGAACAGTGGGCGTGCCGTGTCTGCGACCGTGAAGCCGGGAGTGGATAGCGTCAGGTCCGGCGCCGCAGGCCGTTCGTATGGCGCAGAAATACCGGTGAAATCGGAAATCACTCCGGCGCGTGCCCGGTCATAGAGCCCCTTCGGGTCGCGCGCTTCGCAGACTGCCAGCGGGGTATCGATGAAGACTTCCAAGAAGGGGATATCGCCCGCAAGCACCCGCGCTGCCTGTCGTTCGGCCTGAAATGGCGAAATCAGCGAGACGATTACGACGAGGCCGGCGTCCGCCATCAGCCGAGCAGTTTCGGCAGCTCGCCGAATGTTCTCCACCCGATCGGCTGCGGTAAAGCCGAGGTCCCGGCTGAGCCCGTGACGCAGGTTATCGCCGTCGAGCACCATGCTGCTGCGACCAGCCTCGGTGAGTGCCCGGTCAACGGCGTTGGCGACGCTCGACTTGCCAGCACCCGAGAGACCGGTCAGCCAAGCGATGACGGGACGCTGTCCCATCCGCTCCCATCTCACCTCGCGCGGTTGCAGCGGCTGCGGTGTCAAGTTCGTGCCTATCTCATGCAAAGTGCTAAACCGATCTCCCACGTGCCCTCGAAATCAAATAATCACTAATATTCGATATGCGGTGCCGATTTGCCAGGAAAGCTCTAATAACATTGAGCGGTAGCAAGCATAGCTCGCTCATTATATAAGTATAACTCTTTTGAGCGGTGCCGCCCTGATAGTTAAGGGCCGCCATGGTGCGGCCCGTGACCAATTCGATGAGGCCGATCTCTTTCTCGGACAATGTCCGAGTCCAGCGCCGGCTCGGTTCGTCGGAAACGCCGCGAACCGTGCCGGCATCCGTATAGGAACTGTTCACCTGCATGATGTCGAGCATGTTGGGCGAATAGGGCAGATCGAGCCAAGCACAGAGCGGTCTGATCGTCCCACTCGGGTCACTCAACAGATCCTCGAATTTCAAAAAGTAGATCGCATTCTCACCATGCCTCGTTCGGGCTGCAACGGCCGACTTGACGGCGCTGTTCCACATCAAACACTGAATGAGGAGGCTGTAGGACTTTCGGACCCGATCTTCTTCTGCCCTGAGCCGGCCTTTCATGTCTTCGTCAAGGATCTGCCCCTCGAACCACCGGTTTTTCCAATCTCGATATGACGCGACGACGCCCCTCGGATCGCGATGACAGAAAATGATCCGAGCTGACGGATAGGCGCGTCGAATGTCGTCGATTCGAAAAACGTGCCGTGGGGTTTTCTCGCCCCAGAACGGCAGCCAGTCAGGCATTTTCGCCCTGCAATGTTCTTCGAACATCTCGTCTGCGGACCGGGCTCGGACACCGTGCCGTTGCGTGATCGCCACGTGGGCCGGACTGGCCGCCGGATATCGGTGCAAGCCGTAGGCGTGATGCTGCAGAGCTTCGAAATATGCTGTGACGAGACCAGCATCCTGCGCATCGCACTCGCTATCGGGGCGTTTGAGGCGCGGGCGCAAATCGTCGAAATAATGCGTCTCTTTCGAGATATGGACCGACGGGCAATTGTTGAGGATCGAGCGAGTCAGCTCCGTACCACTGCGCGATGGGCCGACGATGAAAATCGGGATCGACATTCAATGCGCTCTCGAACTCTGGTCTTTGCCCCATTCGTACGTTCTTAAAGGCGTCGTGTACGCCCAGATACGTCCAATCATCACACCCAGAATATAAATCGCGACTTTCGGCCAAGGCTGCGAGCCACCGATCCTCGGACCGGATGGCGCTACAGCCTCGCGCGGTTGGTAACCGAGCGACCGAAGCTGTCGCAGACCGAGCGCGATGCGCCGTCTGACACGGATGATCGGTCGCCATCTCGTCGGCAATCTTACAATGATCTGGATTTCGTCCGCGATGATCCGCTCCTCCGGCGGAACGGAAAGGCGCATGAATGTATCGTCGGCCAGAACATCCGGCATCTCTCCCCAGCATGCCCGGCCTTTCTCGGAAAGGCCGATGACGTACTGGAAAGCGCCGTTCCGTATATAGTTTGAAGCGATCCACACGTCGTTGAACGCTTTCGCGAAGCAGGTCGCCCCCTCATAGCGAAACGCCGCTCGAGGGCTAATCATCATCGCGTTCGACGTGGCGAGGCGCGCAGCGAGACGGGAGAGGTCGGATCCTCGGATCTCGACATCGGCGTCGACGTAAAAGCGCGGAAACCGGTCGGTGATCGCCTCTGCGGCTCGGATGCCGCGCGCCTTGCCGGGTCGGATTGTCTCGACCGTACGAATGCGCGCATCCGAAACGCTGGCGACGATCGTCGCACTCGCATCGGTGCAGCCGTTCAGCGCCACGACGACCTGCGCATCCGGTGGCAAGCCGTCGCGAATGAGGCGGAGAAAGCGCTCAAGCACAGCGGCTTCATTGTAGACGGGTACGATGACGGCAAAACCCACGGATGCGTAGGATGTCTTGGCAGTATCGACTTTGCAATTTGAAGCGTCTTCAGACAATTGCAACTCAATCAGCTCCAGCGCCGCTTCTATCGGTCTCGTATATTCCAGCAATCCTGTTTGATTCGGATCGTGGTCATCCTGCGCCCATGAACGGAGGACAGCCGACGAAGACTAAACAGCGATCAGCGGTCGGATCAAGGGTGGTGACCGAAGGTACGACTATAGCAAAGTGTGTAGCGAAGCTATTATTGCGTCTTCCGCGGCAATTGCAATGTCCCTTCGTAAGGGCTTCAACGTTGAGGCCGCCGCTATTGCCGGAGCGAAGATTATTGGTTTCTATTGCCACCCGCGGACTATATGTTAGACATGAAAACAGCTTCGGCACATCGTTGTTGGGTCTCAACTTGGTACTTGCAAGGGCTGTATTGATAGCTTCAGTGCGATTGATGCAAACTACACAATCGCCTAGAACTTGTGCCAACCGTAGGACAACAATCCCTGCTCGAAAATTTTCGAGAATAACGTTTATCGAAAGTCTCGATCTGTCCAGAAGCGCACATGCTGAGTTGCGCTCGGTTCCGTAGGCGCCCCTTGTGCGAATATCGGGAAACGTGGACTGCGTCCGCTTCCAGGCGTCGAGCTACTCCCCGCTCCCCACCCGATGCGGTCCCTGAGAAGGTCCGCTTCCAGGCTGTTGACCCACCCGTGCCCTCGTTAGGGCCAACGAGATGTCGAGCCGGAACTAAACATTCGACTGGCGGGAACAACCTGCATCTATCGGTGCGTTCCGATCCCCACGGGGATGGGCGTGTGACCTTGCCCCCTGTTTGCCCCCGTTCATAACCAGAGTCCGTTCTGGTTCTGGTCCTGTTTGGACCGGGTTGCAAACGCGCCGAAGCCTTCGCCGACACCCTCGCACCCGGCGGAACGCTGGCCTTCATGTCATCGATCCTCGGCAGCGTCGCGCTCAACGAGGATGGCGGTTGGGAGAATTACCGGGCCAGCAAGGCGGCCCTGAACACCAACGCCCGCAGTTTCGCCGTACGCCACGCCGAGCGCGATTACGGCATCCTGCTGCTGCATCCGGGTTGGGTCCGCACCGATATGGGCGGCGCCGAGGCCGATCTCGACGTGGAAACCAGCGTCGGCGGCATGATCGCGGTGATCGAAGCCTTCGCCGGGCGCCGCGACGTGGCCTATCTCGACCACCGCGGCGAAACGCTGGCCTGGTGACCGGACGGGGGTCAGCGCCGCGGTTCGAAGGGGCGTCCGCGGCGCTCGACCACGACGGCGGGGCGACTGCGCCGCTCGACGATCACCGCCCGGGGCGGTGCCCGGTTGGGGCTCGCGGGCGACATGATGCGCTGCTCGATGCGCTGCTCGGGTGACCGCTGCGGGCGGGAGGCGGCCTTGGCCGCCGAGAGCACGTGCGGACGCACCTCGTCCGCAGCGAGGCCGATCAGGCCCGCGGCGATCTCGACCTGCTGCTCGACATCGTCGGCCAAATCCTGCGCGGCGGCGACCGCCTCGGCGATCGTCGGCGGCTCGCGCCGCACCCGGATCGGCGGCAGATCCTGGAAGCTCTTGGGCGTCTTCTTCACGGCACGACTCGCGGTGTTCATGCGTGATCTTAGGATGGTCCGCTCGGTTTGTGCATTGCAACGAAATCGGGCGTGACGGACCACCGGCCGCATGGCTGCCCGGTGGATGCTCCCAACGGCGACCATGCAGGATGCGCGCCGCGCCGGTTCCGACACCATCACATTCGTTGAAGTGAGCGCCGAAGCTGCGACCGATCGACCCATTCCGGTCAATATGCCGCAACGCAGCAGCGAAGCGGCTGAATTTGGCGGCGTCGAAATCCCGCCCGGATCATGCGTTCAATCGAAGCGATGACCTTCGATCTCGATCCCCGACTCACCCCCGCCCGGCCCGATCTCGCCGATATCCGCCTGCGCGGGCAGGTCGAGGCGCAGCGTTTCGTCGAGGGCCGCGCTGCCCGGATCGTCGTTCCCTCCGCCCCCTTGCGCCGCCGGCCGGACCCGGAGGCCGGGCTCGAGACCGAGGCGGTGATGGGCGACGCCGTGACGGTCTACGACATCCGTGACGGCTTCGCCTTCGCCCAGATCGCGCGGGACGGCTATGTCGGCTATCTGCCCGAGGCCGCCCTCGGACTCGCGGACCCGGCGCCGACCCACCGGATCGCGGTTCTGCGCAGCTTCATCTATCCCGCTCCCGATCTGAAGCGGCCACATATCGCGCATCTGAGCCTGGGCGCCGCCTTCGCGGCCGAGGCGCGCGAGGGCGAGTATTGGCGGCTGGGAAGCGGACGCTACGTCTTCGCCGATCACGCGGTGCCGCTCGGACGGACCGAACCGGACGCCGTTGCGGTCGCCGAACGCCTCGTCGGCACACCCTATCTGTGGGGCGGACGGACCAGCCTCGGGCTCGATTGCTCCGGTCTCGTCCAGCTCAGCCTGGAAAGCGCGGGACTGCCCTGTCCACGGGACGCCGACCAGCAGGAGCGGGCCCTCGGCACGGCTTTGCCCCCCGGCCTCGAAGGCTTGCGCCGCGGCGACCTCGTGTTCTGGAAGGGCCATGTCGGGATGATGCTCGACGCGGACCGCCTCATCCACGCCAACGGCCACCACATGACGGTGGCGGTGGAGCCGCTCACGGTCGCCGTGGCGCGGATCGCCGAGAAGAGTTTCGGGGCGGTGACCTCGATCCGGCGGCTGGCGGCGACCCCGGAGGCCTGACGCATCACCCCTTCAGGCGCGCCTTGATCCGGTAGGTGAGGCCGTCGCGCACGTCGCGGTAGCCGTCGAGGCGCTGCTCGCGCGTGCCGTCCTGGTTGAGCGTCGGGTCCGGTGTCGGCCAGTACTCCACATCCGCCGCGATCGTATGGGTCAGCTCCAGCGCCCGGTGATGGGCTTCGGGCGAGAGGGTGACGATCAGGTCGAAGTTCAGCCCCTCCCAATCCTCCAACTGCTCGATGGTGCGCGGCTTGTGGCGGGTCGCGTCGATGCCGATCTCGTCGAGGGCGGCGATCATGAACGGATCGCTCGGCTCGCCCGAGCGCACGCCCGCCGATTGCACGTAGATCGACTTGCCGAAATAGTGACGCGCGACCGCCTCCGCCGCGAGCGAGCGCACCGCGTTGAAATTGCACATGAACAGGACGGACTGCACCCGCCGTTTCTTCGGCCCGCTCCCCGGGATCGCGTCGTCCGCCATGCCCCGCCTTACGAAGGCCGTCTCGGGTTTACCGTCATAGGGGCGCCCCGCGCTCCTCGAAAGCGCAACGTTCTGCCGCTCGGCGCGAAGCCGCGGGCAGGATGATGCGCGTGGTTCCTCGCCGCATCGGCGGTCTCCGAAAACCGGCGGCCACCGCTCGGGCCGGGCTTCACCCCTTCCAGTGCAAGGCGAAGACCAGGGTGAACAGGCGGCGCGCCGTGTTGTGGTCGAGATCGACCTTGCCCTCGAGGCGTTGGCGCAGCAGCTCCGAGGCCTCGTTGTGCAGGCCGCGCCGGCCCATGTCGATCGCCTCGATCTGCGTCGGCGAGGCGGTGCGGATCGCGCTGTAATAGCTCTCGCAGATCATCTCGTAGTCGCGGATGACCCGCCGGAACGGCGTCAGCGAGAGCAGATGGGTCATGACCGGCTCGCCGGCCTCCGTCGTGATCGCGAAGGAGAGCTTGTTCTCCACGAGGCCGAGCGCCAGCGCGTAGGGGCCCTCGTCGCGATCGGGAATCGTGAAGGTGTTCTCCTCCAGGATGTCGTAGATCGCGATGGCGCGCTCGTGCTCCTGGTCCGGGTTGCCGCGGCCGATCGAGGCCTCGTCGAGGCGCACCGCCGCGAGCCGGTTCCTCGGTTTCTCCCCCGCCGCTCGCGCCGCTTCGGCCTTCATCGCCGCCGCCTTCTTCTTCCGGTCCCAATCCGGGGCACCGCTTCGGTCACATGAGCCGAAAGCCCGCGCCACAGGCAAGTTTTTAGTGTCTCTGATGAAACGCGCGCCGCCGCACCGGACCCGGAGGGAGCGTCCGGCGCGGTCCTCAGAGATTCAGGCGGATCGCCACCGAGCGGGCATGCCCGTCGAGCCCCTCCGAATGCCCCAGCGCGATGGCCGCGGGTCCGAGGGCCCGGAGCGCCTCGGGGTCGCAGCGTAGGATCGAGGTGCGCTTCATGAAGTCGAGGACGCCGAGGCCCGAGGAGAACCGGGCCGAGCGCGCGGTGGGCAGCACGTGGTTCGGGCCGCCGACATAGTCGCCGATGGCCTCCGGCGTGTGCGAACCGAGGAAGATCGCGCCGGCATTGCGGATCTTGCGCGAGAGGTCGTCGGCGTCCTCGGTCTCGATCTCGAGATGCTCGGGGGCGATGGCATCGACCAGAGGCACCGCCTCATCGAAGTTCCGCACCCGGATGATCGCGCCGTAATCGCGCCAGCTGGCCCGGGCGATGGTCTCGCGCGCCAGGGTCGCCAGGGCCCGCTCGACCGCCTGCTCGGTGGCCTCCGCCAATTCGTCCGAATCGGTGATGAGCACGGCCTGGGCCGCGACGTCGTGCTCGGCCTGGGCCAGGAGGTCGGCGGCGATCCAGTCGGGATTGGCGTGGCCGTCGGCCAGGATCAGCACCTCGGAGGGGCCGGCGATCATGTCGATGCCGACCTGCCCGAACACCCGGCGCTTGGCCGCCGCGACCCAGGCGTTGCCGGGGCCGACGATCTTGGCGACCGGTGGAATGCTTTCCGTGCCGTAAGCCAGCGCGGCGACGGCCTGCGCGCCGCCGACGCGATAGATCTCGGTCACGCCGGAGAGATGGGCCGCCGCGAGCACCAGCGGGTTGAGCTGGCCTTCCGGGGTAGGCACCACCATGACGATGCGCGGCACGCCGGCCACACGGGCCGGCACGGCGTTCATCAGCACCGATGAGGGGTAGCTCGCGGTCCCGCCCGGCACGTAGAGGCCGACCGATTCGAGCGCGGTCCAGCGCCAGCCCGCGGTGACGCCGAGATCGTCGGTGGAGAGGTGGTCCTCCGGGATCTGGCGGCGGTGATAGGCCTCGATCCGCTCGGCGGCGAGTTCGAGGGCGGCGCGCGCCTCGGCCGGGCAGGCCGCGACCGCGGCCTCCACTTCCTCGGCGGTGATCCGCAGGGAGGCTTCCGAGAAATCCTGGCCGAGACGGTCGAAGCGGCGGGTGTAGTCCACCAGGGCGGCGTCGCCCCCCGAGACGACGCCACTGATGATGCCGCGCACGGTCTCGTCCACGTCCTCGGCGATCTCGCGCTTGAGGCCGAGCAGGCGCTTGAAGGCTTGCGCGAAATCGGGCGCGCGGCTGTCGAGACGAATCATCGGGCGGGGCCGGTCTTGAGAGGACGGGGGGCGGAAATCGGGATCACGGGCGGCTCTCGACGAGGGGGCGCACGGCCTCGTGATCGGGCGTGCCGTCGGCTTCCCAGACGGGGCCGAGATCCTTCAGACGCACCTCGATGCATTCGAGGTCGAGGCGGATCGCGGCACCGCCGGAGAAGACGAGCGTCGCGGTCCCGGAGGGGGCTTCGCCCTCCTCGAAGGTGATCGCGAGCAGGCTCAGGGTGTCGTCGGTGGCGGCACCCGGGGTGATGCCTCGCGTCTTCACGCCATTGACCCGCTCGAAATGCACCCCGGCGAGGCGCCGCCGGGGCGGCTCCCCGGGCGCGACCGACCGGTCGAAGCGGCGCGCCGCCAGCACGAAGCGGTGCTCGCCCGGCAGCCACGCGAGATCGCCCGCCCGGAGGACCGCGTCCTGAAGGTGCGCGGAGATCACGGCGAGATCCTCGGCATCGAGGGCAGCGAGCTTGAGAAGCTCCATCGTTGGCTCCGGGCGCCCGAGAGGGGCCGATGACGGGAGAAGTTGGGGCGTAGGTAGCGACGCGGTCCCGTCCCGGCAACCGGACCGGTGCCCGGGCTCGGTTCTCGAACACCGATCGACCCGTGAGCCGGACTGGCCGGGGGCCGGTTTTCTTCGCCTGCGCGGTCCGCCGATCACCTGTCGGGACCGGTCAGTCCCGTTGCCGACCTGCACGAATATCCATTTTTCAGGTTTCGCGCGACAGAGATGGATCAATTTCAATCATCATCGACTGTTCAGGCATCCCTGTGCAGATTTCCCCGCCGCATCTGCAAGGGGGAAAACAATGCGACGTGGACTACCGGCGTTGGGCGCCGTTCTGATTTTCGGCTGGGCCATCGGTCCGGCGGCGGCCCAATCCTGGTACGGGGACGAGCCGGCCTACCGCTCCCGCTATGCGCCCGGCTCCAGCTCCGGTTACCCGGGCGGGTATCGCTCCGGCTATGGGCATGAGGTCGGCCCGGGCTATCGCTCAGGCTATGGATACGACGACGGGTACGGTCCGCCCCGCCGTCCCGCACCGCCTCCCGCGTATGACGGAAGAAAGCCACCGCCGCCGCCGGCACGGGTGCGCCGCTACGACGGGGATCCCCGCGCGAGCCTCTGCGTCACCCCACGCGGCAATTGCTCGACCTGGGTCGCGCCCTACGACAGCCCCTGCGCCTGCGACATTCCGGGTTTCGGGGTCAAGCGCGGCGCCGTCCGCGGCTGAGCGTCGAGCCGCAAGGGGGATCGGCGTCGGGCATCGGCTTTCGGCCCGATGCCCGGATCGCATGGTTCAGGCGCGCACGCGCTCGATCTGCGCGCCGCAACGGGCGAGCTTGGCCTCCAGTGCCTCGAAGCCGCGATCGAGGTGATAGACCCGGTTGATCTGGGTCTCGCCCTCGGCGGCCAGCGCCCCGATCACCAGGGAGACCGAGGCGCGCAGATCGGTGGCCATCACCGGTGCGCCCTTGAGGCGCTCCACGCCCTCGACCACGGCGAGGTCGCCGTCGAGGCGGATCTTCGCGCCGAGCCGCGCCAGCTCCTGCACATGCATGAAGCGGTTCTCGAAGATCGTCTCGCGGATGCGGGACTGACCCTTGGCCAGGGTCATCAGCGCCATGAACTGGGCCTGGAGATCGGTCGGGAAGCCGGGGAACGGGTCGGTCGTGATGTCCACGGGGTTGATCCCGCCGCCGTTGCGGCGCACCCGGATGCCGCCCGGAATCTCGCTGACCTCGGCGCCGGTGGCCGACAGCGTGTCGAGGGCGGAGGCCAGCAGGTCGGCGCGGGTGTTGACCAGCGAGAGATCGCCGCCGGTCATGGCCACCGCCATGGCGTAGGTCCCGGTTTCGATCCGGTCGGGCAGCACCTCGTGGCGGGCGCCGGACAGGCGGGCCACGCCCTCGACGACGATGCGGGAGCTGCCCGCGCCCTCGATCCGCGCGCCCATCTTGGTGAGGCAATCGGCGAGATCGACCACCTCCGGCTCGCGGGCGGCGTTGTCGATCACGGTGGTGCCGTAGGCGAGCGCCGCCGCCATCAGCGCTACATGCGTGCCGCCGACCGTGACCTTGGGGAAGTCGATCGCGGCACCGCGCAGGCCGTTCTTGGTCTTGGCGACGACGTAGCCGCCGTCGATCTCGATCTCGGCCCCGAGCTTCTCCAGCGCCATGATCAGCAGATCGACCGGCCGCGTGCCGATGGCGCAGCCGCCCGGCAGCGACACCTTCGCCTCGCCGAAGCGCGCCAGCAGGGGCGCGATCACCCAGAAGCTCGCCCGCATGGTCGAGACGAGATCGTAGGGCGCGGTGGTGTCGATGACGTTCGAGGCGGTGAGCCGCACCGTCTGACCGGTCTCGGTGGTCTGGCCCGGACGCTTGCCGACGACCATGTGATCGACGCCGTGATTGCCGAGGATGCGGGTGAGGGCGGCGATGTCGGCGAGCCGCGGCACGTTGATCAGTTCCAGCGTCTCGCCGGTCAGCAGGCTCGCGATCATCAGCGGCAGGGCCGCGTTCTTGGCCCCCGAGATCGGGATCGTGCCGTTGAGCGGCGCGCCGCCGGTGATGTGGATACGGTCCATGGGGGTCCTCGGCTCGCGCCCCTCGGGGGCTGCGCGGCGGTCGCGTCGCTGTCCTGCGGATGCGCGGCGGGCCGGCGCATCGTCGTCAAGGGGTGGTATAGGCGCAGTCCGGCGAAAAGAAGAAGCGTCACCGCAGGATCGTTGCCCGTGCGGGGTCAAGGATCCGAACGATCCCGCTCCGGCGGCGGCGATGGGGCGGGCGGTGCTGTCTCGGCTGGCTCCTCATGGCTGCGGCCGCGGGCCTGCGCCTTGCGGCGGCGGAGGTTGTCGCGGAGGGCCGCCTTGAGTCGGGCGGCGCGGTCATCGTTCGTGGACATGGGAATCCGGGCCTGCGGGGCTGCGGAGGAGATTACACGGTGGCCGTCCCACGCCGAAGCCGGCCGGCTTCCTCGCCCGTCCGTTCGTCGCAGCGCCGAACTCGCGACGCATCGTCGCCCGAACCGGCCTCTTTCCCGACCTGTGGAACGCGCGATTCCGTCGCGTTTGGGGCCATGCAAAGCAGGAATGTCTCTAACCTACCTTGAACCAGTTCGAAAATACGACCAATCTCGCGGCTGTAGCGGAACCGGCGTGAGGCGGGACCGCCGGCCGGACGATGACGCGCTGATGAAGCGCCGCCCGCGAAGGACGGGCGATCCTCGTCGTCGGACCGCGAGCGGCCCGGACCTGCCCAACGGATCAGGCTCAGGCCCGGATTCTTTACCCGAGGCGTCCAAGAAGAACGCCCGGCCAGCACACAGCGTCGAGGACGGATGCCCGTGAACCTGATGCCCGTGAAAGTCGCCGACCGTGCCGCCACCAAGGCGGCAATCCCCGACCATGCACTCATGGGCGGTGACGGCGGCGTGGACGACGCGACCGCCATCGACGCTTGCAACCTTCATGCCGGAGCCGGCCGCCAGGCCGCCGCACGCCCGGCCGGCCCGCGCACCGATTACGAAACCTATTTCCGTGGCGCCCTCGACCGGCTCCATAGCGAGCGCCGCTACCGCGTCTTCGCCGATATCGAGCGCATTTCCGGCCGCTTCCCACAGGCGACGTGGCGCCGGCCCGAGGGCGGGACCCGCGAGATCACGGTGTGGTGCTCCAACGATTATCTCGGCATGGGCCAGCACCCCGAGGTCGTCGAGGCCATGACCCAGACCGCCGCCCGTTGCGGCGTCGGCGCGGGCGGCACCCGCAACATCGCCGGCAACAACTCGCCGCTGGTCGATCTGGAGCGTGAACTCGCCGATCTCCACGGCAAGGAGGCTGGCCTCGTCTTCACCTCGGGCTACGTCTCGAATCAATCCGGTATCTCGACGATCGCCAAGCTGATCCCGGACTGCCTGATCCTGTCGGATGCCTTCAACCACAATTCGATGATCGAGGGCGTACGCCATTCGGGCTGCGAGAAGCGCGTCTTCCGCCACAACGATCTCGGCCATCTTGAGGAGCTCCTGATCGAGGCCGGCGACCGGCCGAAGCTGATCTGCTTCGAATCGGTCTACTCGATGGACGGCGACGTGGCCCCGATCGCCGCGATCTGCGACCTCGCCGACGCCTACGGCGCCATGACCTATCTCGACGAGGTCCACGCGGTCGGCCTCTACGGCGAGCGCGGTGCCGGCATCGCCGAACGCGATCGGGTGATGCACCGGGTCGACGTGATCGAGGGCACGCTCGCCAAGGGCTTCGGCTGCGTCGGTGGCTACATCACCGGTTCGGCCATCCTGTGCGACGCCGTCCGCAGCCACGCCGCCGGCTTCATCTTCACCACGGCGCTCCCGCCCGCCATCGCCGCCGCGGCCCGAGCCTCGGTGCGCTACCTCAAGCGGTCGTGCACGGAGCGCGAGGCGCATCAGCGTCAGGCCGCCCAGACCAAGGCGGCACTCGCCGCGGCCGGCCTGCCGGTTCTCGCCACCGAGACCCATATCGTGCCGGTGATGGTGGGCGATGCCGAGCTGTGCAAGGCGGCGGCGGACCATCTGCTGGAGCGCCACGGCATCTACATCCAGCCGATCAACTATCCGACCGTCCCGCGCGGCACCGAGCGCCTGCGCATCACGCCCTCGCCGTTCCACGACGAGGCGCGCATCGCCGCGCTGACGGCAGCCCTGGTCGAGACCTGGGACACGCTGGACCTGCCGCGAGCTGGCACGGTGTTCGCAGCGGCAGCGGAATAGTCGGACCTCTCGTGAGGCCCGCCAGCCTCTGCGAGGTGGTCGAGCGGGCCCGCGGCGACGGCGATTGGGATCATCACCTCCAGAACTTCCTCGATGCCTTCTACGCGCGCGATGGTGATGGCGCGGCGCAGCTCGCGATGATCGCGGAGGATCCGGGCTTCCTCGATCGGGCCCGGCCCGATGCGTTCCTCGGCGGAGTCGGCGAGCATCTCGCCCGGCGCTGGCGCCTGCCCTCCATTCCGCTCTGGGTGCGCGACGCACGACGCTACCTCGCCACCGCGATGTTCTGGCCCGACGAGCGCAATCTGCGCGGCTACCTGCTCTGCGTGAGCCCGGTCGCCTTCCGGGTCCGCCTGATCTTCACCGGACCCGATCCGCTTCAGCGCGCCCGCTTTCCCTATCATCGCGGCGTCATTCGCTATCCCCTGACCTTTCCGCCGGAGGCCGCCGCGGCACCGGATCAGAAGACGACGACGAGCCCATCCTCCGCCGCGATGTAGCCGTCGGGCTCGCGGGCGAGCATGTCCGGGCTCATATGGGTCAGCATCAGTCGCTTGGGGGCGATCTCCGGCAGGCGGGTCCGCAGCGTGGCCCAGTCGAGATGGAACTTGACCGGGCGGGTGTCCGTGTAGCCCTCGGCGATCATCAGGTCGGCCCCGTGCCCGGCCGCGACGATGTCCTCCACCCATTCGGTATCGCCGGTATAGGCCACCACCTTGCCGCCCCGACTCAGGCGCAGGGCTTGCGCGGGCGCGCCGGACGGATGGCGCATGGTGAAGGCTTCGGCCCGCACGCCGTCCACCTCCACCGGGTGCCCGGCCGCAATCTCCACGATCTCTACCGGGAAGCGCCGCTCGGCGGTGCTGGAGCCGGGAAACAGCACTTCCATCGCCGCCGGCAACCGCTCGCGCAGGCCCGGCGGCCCGACGATCGTCAGGGGTGATTCGCGTCCGCTCACCAGCTGACCGTCGAGGATCAACCAGGGAAGGCCGCCGAAATGGTCGCCGTGGAGATGGGTGAGAAACACCGTGCGGATGCCGTTCGGATCGACGCCGAACCGGCGGATCGCGATCAGCGCCGAGGCACCGCAATCGATCAGGAAGGCGCCGTGCCCGTCGCCCTCGCGCGCTTCGACATGGAAGCAGGTGTGGAAGCGCCCGCCCGAGCCGAAAGCATCGCCGCAGCCGAGAACCTGAAGGCGCATGGTGTCCAGCCGAATCCAGAATGAAACATCGCCCGGCATTTCGGGCGCGCAACGCTGCGGGCAACCGCGCGAAGCCGCGTCGAGCCGCCTTTTGGGTTTGCACTCCGGTCGAAGATCGGCTGTGACTCCCGGTTAACGAAACCGGTACTCACAAGCGAAGGACGGACGGCATGTCGGGTGGGCACGGAGCGGTCGAGAGTTCGAACAAGCGCGTCGCGTTGCTGATCTCGGTGCTGGCGCTGTTTCTGGCCGGGGCCGAGACCTTGGCCAAGAGCGCGCAGACCGAGGCGCTTGGTGCCAATATCGAGGCCGCCAACCAATGGGCCTATTTCCAGGCCCGCACCATTCGCGGCACCGTGCTCAAGACCGCCGACGAGGCGCTCGCCCTGCTGCCGCCGGGCGCCGATCCGGCCGCGCTCAAAGCCAAGCGCGACGAGTGGGCCGCCACCATGGCGCGCTGGGAATCGGATCCCGCCAAGGGCGAGGGCCGCAAGGAGCTGTCGGCCAAGGCGCAGGGGGCGGAGGTGCGGCGCGACCTCGCCCTCGAACGCTACCACCATTACGAACTGGCCTCCGCGGCGATCCAGATCGGCATCGTGCTGGCCTCCGCCGAGGTCATCACAGGGATCGTCGCGCTCGCCTTCGCGGGCGGGTTGCTCGGCGTGATTGGCCTTGGGCTTGCGAGCTTCGGCCTGTTCGCCCCCCACGCCCTGCCGTTCTTCCACTGATGCCGCGCAGGGAAGAACCGGTGATGCCACTGCCGCCATGAACGTTCCGCGGCGCCCGTTCCGGCCTCATCTCGACCTCGAGTCCGCCGTACCGTCGGCGGCCTCGCTGGCGCTGATCGACCGGATCTACGAGGCGGCGGCGGTTCCGGAATTGTGGCGGTCGGTGCTGATCGACCTCGCCCGGCTCGCCGGAGCACCGGAGGCGGTGCTGATCGTCTCGACCGGCACCCGCTTCCGCGACTGGGTGACGACATCGCCGGAATTCGATGCCTTGGTGGTGGCGCATACCGAGCGCTTCCCCGACAACATCCGCACCCGGCGGCTGCTGGAGGCGCGTCATCCGGGCTTCCTCGCCGATCTCGAAGCGGTCGCGCCGGAGGAGATCGCCACCGAACCCCTCTATCAGGATTTCCTGATCCCCCGCGGCTACGGGTCGGGCATCGCCACCGCCGTGATGGTGCCGAGCGGCGACAGCGTCATCATCAATTGCGAGCGTCCGCATGCCGCGGGAGCCTTCGACCACCAGACGATCGCCGCCCTCGATACCTTGCGCCCGCATCTCGCCCGGGCGGCCCTGCTCTCGGCGCGGCTCGAGATGGAGCGGATCGCCACCACCACCCGCACCCTCGAAATGCTCGGCCTGCCCGCCGCCGTCCTCGGCACGGGCGGCCGCCTGCTCTCGGCCAATGCCGGACTCACCGCGCTGATGCCGCACACGCTCAGCGACCAGCCGACCCGGCTCGCCGTGGTCGATCCCGCCGCCGACCGGCTCTTGCGCGAAGCCCTTGGCGGTCCCGGACAGGCCGGGCCGATGCCGGTGCGCTCGATCCCGATCCCGGCGCAGGGGGAGCGCCCGCCGGTGATTCTCCACCTCGTGCCGGTGCGGGGCGCGGCTCACGACGTGTTCGCCCGGGCCCGCGCGGTGCTGATCGCCACGCCCGTCGTCGCCCGCGAGGTGCCGAGCGCGGAGGTGGTGCAGGGCCTGTTCGATCTGACACCGGCGGAAGCCCGCCTCGCCGCCCTGATCGCCGCGGGCGACGCCCCGGTGCCGGCGGCGGCCAAGCTCGGCATCACGCCCAGCACGGCCCGCTCCGTGCTCAAGCGCGTCTTCCAGAAGACCGGCGTGTCCCGGCAGGCCGAACTTGTGGGCTTGCTGGCCGGTACCGCATTGCCGGAATAGGGCAGCCGACCACGCTCGGTACGGCGATCAAGTGAAGTGTCGTCACGGCTTCAGCCCGACACCCACCGCGCCGATCTGTGCCGCCCGGTAGAGAAAGTCTCCGAAGCGTGTCGTCACGCCCGCCGAACGAGCGGCGAGGACTTCCCGTCGCGCTGGACGATTGTCCGCCGATCCTGTCAGATCGGCAAAACGATCGGGGAGGCAAGCGATGACTGACAACGGGGAAGATCAAGGCCGACTGACGCGGGCGGCAAGCTTCGTTTTTCTCCATACCGAGCACGCGATCTACGCAGCACTCGGGATCCTGCTCGCCCTCACCGCCCTGGTGGCTTTGATCGACGCCGCAGGACTGACATTCAGCGCCATGCTCGCCCTCGGGGGCGCGGATCAGATCCTCGAAGTGGTGGATCGGCTGCTGTTCCTGCTGATGCTGATCGAGATCCTGCACACGGTGCGGGTGTCGATGCGCTCGGGCCGATTGACCTGCGAACCGTTCCTGATCGTCGGGCTCATCGCCTCGATCCGCCGGGTGCTGGTGATCACCCTGCAATCCTCGGAGATCACCCACGCCAAGGATTGGTCGCCGGAGAAGCAGGCGCTGTTCCAGGCCTCCATGATCGAACTCGCCGTGCTGGCCGGGCTGATCCTGACCATGGTGTTCGCGATCTTCGTTCTCCATCGCGCCCGCGACGACGGCAGGCCGGCGGGCGAGGAGACGCAGGAGCATGCCGGCGGCTGACTCAACCGTCCCGCTTCACCCCGGCCGCGTGCTGAAGCGGGCGCTCCTCCAAGAGCACGAGGCAGGCGAGCGCCAGGCCGAGACAGGCGGCCGGCAGCATCATGGCGACGAGGCCGATCAGGATCGAGCGGGTCTCCGCCGGGTGAGGGCCGGACTCGGACGCAGCGGTCCATCGGCACGATGCGGTGCATTCAAGACGGCAAGCCCCGGGGAGCGGGACGATGGATCGGCGAGGGGCCATCGGGCCCGCTTCGTGGGCCGGGATGGCGCGTGGGAGAGCCCGGCAGGGGCCGGCGCCGGGCCGAGCGGATTGCGCCGAGGAGAGCTTGATCGGCGCCCCGGGGGGACGCAAGCAGGGAGTATCCGGCCGAACCTGCGGTCGAGTCCAGGCAGGATTGCGAGAGTGACATCGTGAGCGGCGCGCCCATCGGTGACGAGGCCCTGTTCGCGCCGGCGGCGGCCCGCAACGGTTCTGCGATCCTCGATGTCCTGCGCGGCATCCTGCCGCCCATCGGCCATGTGCTGGAGGTGGCGAGCGGGACGGGCGAGCATGCCGTCCGGTTCGCCGCGGCCCTGCCGGCCCTCCGTTGGCAGCCGACCGATCCGGAGCCGCGCGCGCTGGGGAGCATCGCGGCCCATGCCCGGGCCGCCGCCCTGCCGAATGTCCTGGCACCGATCGAGCTCGACGTCCGGGCGCAGGTCTGGCCGGTGACGCGGGCGGACGCGATCCTGTGCATCAACATGATACACATCGCGCCCTGGGCGGCGACCGAAGGGCTGCTCGCCGGCGCCGGCCGCCTGCTGCCGGAAGGCGGTCCGCTCTTCCTCTACGGTCCGTTCCGCCTCGGCGGCGGCCACACCGCCGAGAGCAATGCCCGCTTCGACCTAGATCTGCGGTTCCGCGATCCGGATTGGGGCGTGCGCGATCTCGAGGCCGTTCTCGCCGAAGCGGCCGGACACGGCCTGCATCTCGCCGAGCGGATCGCCATGCCGGCCAACAATCTCAGCGTCGTCCTGCGGAAAGACGGCCCGCCCGCCCCCTCGACCACCACAGGGTGAGCGAAGGGTGAAGGTTTTGCGCCGTGCTTTTAGTCGCCATTAACCAAGATCCCGTTCAATGACGGAGGCTTAAACGAAGATCCTCTCCTAACGGCGGAGCCCTCCCGGGCCTCACCCGCATGTCCGCGGGGGAGGGCGGGCGGCCGTGTGGGAACCCCGCGTTGCTGAGTATCCCCGCATGGACATCGCCGCGCTCGTTCAGGGCCAGCCCGCCCGGCCCGTCCGCCGCCGCAACCGTCTGCCGGTCGCGGCCCTCGCCCTCACGGCGGTGAGCGGCCTCGCCCTTGCCGGCCTGCTGCGCCAGGGTGAGACGCCGAAGATCGCGACGGTCGAGGTCGCTCCGGCGATCCACGCCGCTTCGCTTCCGGAAGAGGCGATGCCGGCCCCCGCCGACCTCGCCTGGATGCTCGATCCCAACCCGACCGTCGACACCCAGACGTCGGGCTTCGCGCCCCGGGCGGCGTCCGTCGCGACGGCTTTCCGGACGCCCGAGCCGGCAGCGCGCGCGACGCAGGTCGCCGGTCGCGCCGTCGAGACCGCGGCCCCGATCGCCGCGATGGCGGCACCCGAGCCGGCAACGGCCCGGACGCCGGTCTCCGCCCGTCTCGCCCTCACCGTGCCGCTGCCGGTGCGTCGCCCGGCCGAATTCCGCTACGAGCCGCGGGAGCAGACCGCCCGCCTCGCGACCCCGATTCCCCGCGCGACGTCGCGGCAGGCCCGGGAATCGACCCGGCAGGTGTTCAGCGCGGCCGTGACCGACGATCGCTCCTTCTTCGAGAAGCTGTTCGGCGGCGAATCCTCACCGAATACCGCGCCGGCCAGCTCGGGTACGGCCCTGGCTTATGCCGGGCTGGAGAGCGGGGCGGTGGACTCGGCCGCGCGGCGGCGGCTCGTCCCGGGGCCGGTGGCCGAGCCGGGCGTTGCCGTCTACGACATCAGCGCGGCGACGGTGACCTTGCCGAGCGGCGAGGTGCTGGAGGCGCATTCCGGCCTCGGCGTCGCGCAGGACAATCCGGATTACGTCCATCTGCGCATGCGTGGCGCCACGCCGCCCGGCGTCTACGACCTGCGGGAGCGCGAGGCATTATTCCACGGCGTGCGGGCGATCCGCCTCAATCCGGTGGGCGGCTCGGCGGCGATCCACGGGCGCGACGGCATCCTCGCCCATACCTACATGCTCGGGCCGAGCGGCGCCTCGAACGGCTGTGTCGTGTTCCGGCAGTACGACCGCTTCCTGCGGGCCTATCTGCGCGGAGAAGTCCGACGCATCGTCGTCGTGCCCGGCACCGCCCCCGGCATCTTCGCCAGCCGACGCGGCACCCGCCGCTCGGCCTCCGCCGCCGACGGGAACTAGCCCTTCGCCTTGTTCGGCGGAGCGGCCTCGCGCGTCCGAAATCAGACGATGCCGCTCGCCTCGTAGGGCCAGGGCTTGCCGAGATGGGCGGCGACCTGAGCCGGGTCGGGGCCGACGGCCTCGACCGCCGCCTGGACCTGCTCCACCGGAACCTCGAAGCGGCGCGCCCAGTAGGCGCGGTCGCGCGGCTCCTTCAGGACGACCGCGGCAGGGTCCCCGCTCGCCTCGCCCGCCATCCGTCCCTCCGCACCGATCCGCTCGTCCGCCATGCTCCGGCCGCTCCCTGGTGGCCCGGACCATCCGGGCGCTCGCCGGGGAGAACCGTCACGGGGCGGGCGCGGGTTCCGGGCGTGCGAGACCGGGTGAGGCGCGGCGGGACTTCGCCGGCTCGGGGACGATGTGGAAGGCCGCCGGGCGACGGAACAGGAAGTCCAGCCGCGTCCCCCGCACGAAACGCTCGAAGGCGAGGGGCACGACGACGGCGACCGCCGTCACGATCAGGCTGGCGAGCCCGATATCGATGGCGATCCCCGACTTGGCGATGACCGTGCGGGTCACGGCCATCGGCAGGAAGAAGCCGAGATAGATCACGATGGAGCGCTGGCCGCAGGCGCGGAGCGCCGCCGTGACCGGTCCGCCGGCGCGGGTCATCAGGTTGGCGAAGGCGACGATGGCGAGCGCGCCGATGCTGCCGAGGGCGAGGCTCACCACCGGCAGGCCGGCGGCGGAGGGGTGCGAGGGCAGGCCCGTCGGTGCGAAGACCAGTACGGCCTCCAGCAGCGCCCAGGCGGCCAGCCCGGCGAGCGCGAGTCCGGCACGGGCGCGCACCCGGTCGGCAAACCGAAAGATCCACTCGGCGAACAGGTAGCCGCCCAGGAAATAGACGTAGCGGGCGCAGAACTCGTCCACGAGGAGCGGCAGGCTCGAGGTCGGCAGCAGCTGGAGCAAAGCGGCGGCGCCGAGCAGGACGAGCGGCGGCACCCGGCGGTGCAGGAGTTTCGTCACCACCGAGAACACGGCGAGCAGGTAGACGAACCACAGGGTCGAGTACGGCACCACCAGGGCCTCGGCCAGATGCAGGCCGAAGGCCGCGAGCTTACCCTCCGTGCCGACCGCGTCGGCGGTGATCAGCCCGACCTTGAACAGCGACTGGATCAGCACCCACAGGACGTAGAAATAGGCGAAATGGACCACGCGCCGGTCGGCGAACAGGCGCCAGTCGCGGTCGATCACGCGGCCGAGGAACAGGCCCGAGAGCAGGAAGAAGTCGGGGATCCGGAACGGCTTGGCGAAGGCCACGATCGTATGCATGAAGCCCTCGCCTCCGAGCGCCTCGCCGGTGCCGAGCGTCGAATGCATCATCACGACGAGGATGATGCACAGGCCCTTGGCGACATCGACCCAGGCCAGCCGGGACGTTTCCTCGGGATGCGGGCGGAGGGGTTGCGTGGCGCCAGCCATGGAAATCCGGGCCTCGTGATCGGGCGAACCATCCCCGACCCTGACGGCACGCGGTTAACCCGGCCCCGCCGCCGCACCGAATGTTGGCGATGTGGTTAATGCCGCCGAACCTCACCGGCGCGCCCGGCCCTCGCCGCGGCGCTCGCGGGTCTGGCGGGTGGGGGCGTGGAAGTCGTCGGGCTTGTCCCGCACCCAGGCGAGGAAGCGGGCGATCTCGGGATCGGCCCGCAGCGCCTCGACCTCCGCGAGCCGTCGGGCGATCTCGGCCTCGCTGTAGCGGGCGTGGATCGCCGAATGGCAGATCTGATGGAGCCGCACGGTCGCCCCGCGGGCCCCGCCTTTCAGCTTCGGAGTCAGGTGATGGACGCTCTGGCGGGCATGGCGCGGGATCGGCCGCTCGCAGAGCGGGCAGACCGGGAGCGCATCGGGCTTCGGCCCATGCGTATCGGGATCATCGTCGCGCCAGCGCCGGACCCTGCGCCCTACCAAGCGTCCCTCCCTTCTTGCGGTGAGAGAACGGCGAAGGCGGTCGTTGTTTCCGCAGGCATTCGGGCTCGCGCCGGCCGCCGGAATGCGGTCAATGCCCCGTACGCGGCGGCGCCTCGTCGGAGATGCCGACCTTGGCCCAGACGTAGACGGCGAGCAAAGCCACCGGCACGCCGATCAGCGAGGTGAGGACGAAGAACCACGCGAAGCCCGTCCACTCGACGAGGAATCCCGAGAACCCGGCGAGCACGCTGCCGGGAAAGGCGCAGAGCGAGGTCAGAAGCCCGAACTGGCTCGCGGCATGCTCGGTCGAGGCCAGGGTCGACATGTAGGTGATCAGCACCACCGAGGCGAAGGCGTAGGCGAACCCGTCGATGCTGACGGCGGTCGCGAAGGTCCAGAAGGCCGTCCCGCCGTCGCCGCCATGCGCGGCGAGATAGGCCAGGCTCAGATGCGAGGCCGAGGCCGCGACGGTGCCGATGAGGAGGCTCGGCAGCATGCCGATGCGCGGGATCAGCGCACCGGCGAGGAAGGTGCCGCCGAGCCCGATCCAAAAGCCGAACAGCTTGGTGACCGTGGCGATGTCGGTGTTGGAGAAGCCCTGATGCTTGAACAGGGGCACCGCCATCGCGTTCGCGACGTAGCCCGGCATGCGGAAGCCCGCGACCAGCAGCAGGATCGCCGGCGCCATCGGCCCGAGCCGCCGGAGCAGGTCGCGGATCGGGCTCCAGACCGTATCGACGAATCCGGCCCGGGGCGGGTGGGGCGCTTGGTCCGAGGGCGGTTCGGGGGCGAACACGGCGGCGACCATGCCGACCAGCATCAGCGCGCCCATGGCGAGATAGGCGCCGCGCCAGCCGATGCGGTCGGCCAGGAACAGGGCGCCGGCCCCCGCCGCGAGGTTGCCGATCCGCCAGCCGATCTCGGTCCAGGAGGAGAGCACCGCCTGCTTCTCGGGCGGGCGCACGCTGGTGATGCGCCATCCATCGATGACGAGGTCGAGCGTGGCGCCGGCAAATCCCAGGGCGACCGAGAAGGCGATCGTCCAGGCGAGCCAGTGGGCCGGGTCGCCGAAGGCGATGCCGGTCAGCATCGCCATCACGCCGAGTTGCGCCACGACGATCCAGCCGCGCCGCCGGCCGAGGAGGCGCCCCAGCAGCGGCGGGTCGTAACGGTCGAGGAACGGCGCCCAGACGAACTTGAACTTGTAGGCCAGCGTCAGCTCGCTGAGCAGGCCGATCGTCGCGAGCGAGATGCCGACATCGGACAGCCACGCCGATTGCGTGCCGTAGACCAGCAGGAACGGCATGCCGGAGGTGAAGCCGAGCCCGAGCGCGGGCGCGATCCGCCGGTCGGTGAACAGGGCCGACCAGAACGGCGTGCTCTCCGAAACCGCTTTCGTCGGCGCGTTCATGCTGGTCCGGCTCCGCTGTGGATGGGCTTGATAGGCCGCGCCGTGAGGGTGCGCCAAGCGGTTCGCAGACGCCAAGCGGCCGCCACGGGATCGCGGCGGCCGCTCGGTCTTGCACGGGCCGTGCCCTCAATGCCGCGGCAAGGTCCGCAGCGCGCGCAGGAACACGTCCACATCCTCGCGGGTGTTGTAGAAGGCGAGCGAGGCGCGCACCGATTGGTCGACGCCGAAGCGGCGCAAGGCCGGCAGGGCGCAGTGATGCCCCGAGCGCACGGCGACGCCGTGGGCATCGAGATGGTGGGCGACCGTCTCGTTCTTGAGCCCATCGACCGTGAAGGACATCACGCTCGCCTTGTGGCGGGCGGTGCCGATCAGGCGCAGACCCTTGATGTCGGCCAAGCCTTCCTGCGCATAGTCGAGCAGGTCGTGCTCGTAGGCCGAGATCGCCGGGAGCCCCACGCTCTCGAGGTAATCGAGCGCCGCACCGAGGCCGACCGCACCGGCGATGTCCGGCGTGCCCGCCTCGAACTTTTCCGGCGCGCCCTTGTAGACGGTCTTCGCGAAGGTGACGTCCTCGATCATGTGGCCGCCGCCCTGCCACGGCGGCATCGCCTCCAGCAGGTGCTTCTTGCCGTACAGGGCGCCGATGCCGGTCGGCCCGAACACCTTGTGACCGGAGAACACCAGGAAGTCGGCGTCGAGCGCCTGCACGTCGATCGGGATATGCGGCGTCGATTGCGCGGCATCGACCAGCACCGGCACGCCGTAGGCATGCGCGAGCGCGATGATCTCCTGGATCGGGTTCACCGTGCCGAGCGCATTGGCGACATGCGTCACCGAGACGATCTTGGTGCGGCCCGAGAGCAGGGCGGCGTATTGCTCGAAGATGATGTCGCCGCGGTCGTCCACCGGGATCACCCGGATCGTCGCGCCGGTCTGCTGCGCCAGGAGCTGCCAGGGCACGATGTTGGCGTGGTGCTCGATCGTCGAGACGATGATCTCGTCGCCGGGGCCGATATTCGCGCGACCGTAGGAATTGGCGACGAGGTTGATCGCCTCCGTCGTGCCGCGCAGGAAGACGATGTCGTCCTTCGAGGGCGCGTTGAGGAAGCGGCGGGTCTTCTCGCGTCCGCCCTCGAACAGGTCGGTCGAGCGCGCCGCCAGCGTGTGCGCCGCCCGGTGGATGTTCGAGTTGTGGCGACCGTAGAACTCGGATGTCGCGTCGATCACGCTCTGCGGCTTGTGGGTGGTGGCCGCGTTGTCCAGCCACACGAGGCGGTGCCCGTTCACGCTTTGATGCAGCGCCGGGAAATCCTTTCGCACATGCTCGACATCGAACGGCGCGCCGGCCGGCACCGAGCCGTGCGAGGTCACCCGCGGGGCGGGGCCGTGATGGCGCGACGGCTCGACCCGGGGCTGGGCGTGACCCTTGGCCTTACGCGCGGGCGGGGGTGCCGGGCTCAGGAAGTAGTAATCGCCCGTGTTGTCGGGTGCCGGCACGCTCGGATGCGGCAGATGGCCGGTGCGCGAAAAGTGTTCCTGCGCCACATCCTTTCCGCCCCCTTTGCCGCCTTGCGACGGATCGGCGGGCACGAGCTGCGGCGCCAGCGCGTGGGCGAAGCCGTTGGCGCGCGGATGGTCGGACGCGATCTGGCGATGCAGGTCGGGCCCGCCGGGGATCGCGGCGGCGACGTCCGGTACGCTCGGCACGAAGTATTCCGGAAACCGGTTCTGGTTCGGGAGCGGGTGCACCGAGGGAATCCCCGCCACGTCGAAGACGTTCGCGCTCGCCGGCGCGGGCGTCGCGCCCACGGGATTGGCGTGCGACGGGCCGGAAAGGCCCGGCAGGCCGACCGGCGGCGCGCCGAACGAGCGGGCCGCCAGCGCCGACAGGTCGGGCTGGAAGCCCGCGGGGAGGGGCCCCGACGGCACGGAGGGCGTGCCAAGGGGCGCGCTCAGGGTGGCGCCGGGCAGCGCGGGCTGCCCGGAACCGGAGGGAAGGCTCTCCAAGCCCTGGGGGACTTGAGGCGTCTGCGGCAGGTGAGGCTGAAACGGGGCGCTGGCCGCCTGTCCCTGGCCGTAGATCTCGCGGGCGAGACGCCCGACGAGATCGGCATGCGCCAGATCGCCCGCGCTGCCGGTCGGAAGGCCGGGGGCCGGAAACCCCACGAGCCCGGCGTCAGGCGTAGTCATGGTAGTTTCCCAGCAGCACGTTATCGAGACGGGCGATGGCGTCCTCGACCAGCACGGCGGCCGAGAAGTAGCGGGTCACGAGGTGCGAGGCGATGGAATGGTCGTTGGTGCCCATGTAGCGCACCGACAGGCCGGGCTCGATCTCGCCGGTGACGCCGGACTTCTGCAGGCCGACCACGCCCTGCTCGCCCTCGCCGACGCGCAGCAGGAGGATCGAGGTGGTCTGCGCCCCGGTCGCCGGATCGATGTCGATCGGCAGCTTGTCGCTGGGAACGAGCGGCACGCCGCGCCAGGTGATGAAGGGCGCGCCGAACAGGTGGACGACGACCGGCGGCACGCCGCGGCGGGTGGCCTCACGGCCGAAGGCCGCGATGGCGCGGGGATGCGCGACGAAGAAGGCGGGCTTCTTCCAGACCAGCGTCAGCAACTCGTCGAGATCGTCCGGGGTCGGCGGGCCGGAGCGGGTCGGGATGCGCTGGCGCCCCGAGACCTCGTGCAGCAGGCCGAATTGCGAGTTGTTGAGGAGTTCCCATTCCTCGCGCTCCTTCACGGCATCGACCGTGAGGCGGATCTGCTCGCGCAACTGGTCGATCTCATTGGAATAGAGATCGGTGACGCGGGTATGGGTGTTGAGGATCGTCTGGATCGTCGAGAGGTGATACTCCCGCGGATCGATCTCGTAGTCGACGAAGGTGGTTGGCAGGCGCGGCTCGCCGGTATGGACCGCCAGTAGCTCGATGCCCTGCTCGCCGTAGGAATTGGTGTGGCCCTTCAGCCGGTCGCGCTCCTCCTGATACTGGTCGATGCGCGCCCGGATGCCCTCGTCCTCGACCGCGGCCGGATCGAGCGTCAGCAGGGTGACCGCCGACAGCGCCTTCACGGCCGGGGCCGGACCCGCCTCGCCGACGAGGGCGCCCTCGCCGAAATAGTCGCCGCGGGTGGCCAGTCCCTGGCGGAGACGTCCCTTATAGGGTCCCGACAGGGTCAGCTCGACGGTCCCGTCGGCCACCACGACGAGGCTGCGGCCGGACGAGCCCTCCTCGGCAATGGTCTCGCCGGCCTTGTGCTTGCTCTCCGTGAACTTGCCCGCGAGCGCGGAGAGTTCCGCGTCGCCCAGGCGGCTGAACAGCGGCACGGAGCGCAGCGAGCCGGGACGGACGGCGCGCGTGCCCTCCTCGCTCGCCAGGTCGATGCGGCCGGACTTGGCCAGCACCACGGCACGGCGGTTGACGCGGTAGACGCCGCCCGCGACGTCCACGAAGGGGAGGAGCCGCAGCAGGAAGCGGGGGGTGTTGGCGACGTTCTGAACCGAGGTGACGGTCGCGGTTGCTAGATTGCGCGCGGCGGATGCGCTCACGCTCAGGCCCGGTCCACTCATCTGTCGTCGTCTCCGTGATCGGTTCGCTGTGCCGGGACGAGCGCCCATGCGTCCGCAACGATGCGGACGAAGTCCAGCATCGGTGCCGCGCTGTTGTTGACGCGTCCGGCTCAAGATTGGGAATGTCTTGTTCCCCCGCGGGCCCTACTTGTTTTGGCCATCCGGGTTGGCCGAAAACTAGGCTCGACTCCGAACGTCCGTCAATAGAACCGTATTCTCAATTTTGACCATGTCGAAGAACAGTTTGCTGGGTATGTCGTATATATGCGATGAAAATTCTACATATTGACAATAAATTAGAATGAAATTTTGCCAATGCGTTTCATGAAGGAATACTTGAATGGAAATTTCATCTCCTGCCTCCTCCGTACGCACAAGGCAGGCCGATGGGGAGCATCGAAAGCGGAGGCGCGGCTGCGGAAACGTGCTCGAAAGTGCCGTGATCCGAGCGTGGAAGACCTCGAATCGGCGCGCGGCTCCGCTTCAGATGCCGTCCCCGTAGCCGACGAAGGATTGATCCATGCTCTGAGCCGGATTGTCGTCGGCGGCGAGTCGCGAGACGACGCGGGCCGGCACCCCGGCCACGGTGGTGTGGGCCGGCACCTCGTGCAGCACCACCGCGGCGGCGGCGACCTTCGCCCCCTCGCCGACCCGGATGTTGCCGAGCACCTTGGCCCCGACGCTCAGGAGCACGCCGCGGGCGATCTTCGGATGGCGGTCGCCGCTCTCCTTTCCGTTGCCGCCGAGCGTGACGGATTGGAGGATCGACACGTCGTCGGCCACCACCGTGGTCTCGCCGATGACGACGCCGGTGGCATGGTCGATGAATACGCCCGAACCGATCCGCGCGGCGGGGTGGATATCGCAGCCGAACACTTCCGAGATGCGACTCTGGACATGGAGCGCCAGCGTCGCCCGGCCCTGCGCCCACAGCCAGTGCGCCACCCGGTAGCCTTCCAGCGCCGCGAAGCCCTTGTAGAACAGGAACGGGTCGAGATAGCGCCGGCAGGTCGGGTCGCGCTCGCGGATGGCCACGAGGTCGCGCACCGCCTGCGCCGAGAGATCCGGATCGGCCTCGAAGGCCGACAGGCAGAGATCGCGCACCGTGAGCCGCGACAGGTCGCCGTCGCCGAGGCGGTGGGCGAGGCGGTAGGCCAGGGCACCGGAAAGCCTGCGCTGGTCGAGCACGGTGGCCTGGATCAAGCCCGCATAGAGCGGTTCCTCGATCAGCGCCGCCTCGGCCTCGCTCCGCAATTCCCGCCACACCTCGTCTTCCGCCGTGCCCCGGTGAGTGGCGCGCAGGGGAGGTTGCAAGGAGAGTGGGTCGAGGCCCGCGCGGGCCTCGATGGCGCCGGTCGTCATGGAGGGGCGTCCTAGTTCACGCGCCGGAACATCGCCGGCAGGTAGGCCTGCAGGGTCTCGTGGCCCTCGAACTTCACGTCGACCGTGTCCGCCGCGCCGTCCGACACGCCGTCCGCCGCATGCGTGCCGACGACCCGCCCCGTGGCATTGCGCCAGATGCCGAGCGTCTCGGCGAGATCGAGCCGGGCGAACATCACGGCGTCGCCCGGCCTCATTCCGCCGACGGGCCCGCCGCGCTCCGCTCCCTGGCGGGCCGCCGCAGCCCCGTCGGGAAATCTCTTCCAAGTCCGTCCGTCGTGAGGGAAGACTTCCATCGCGCGGTCTCCTCGCCCTAGCAAAATATTCGCTAAGTCATTGTTATAGAACGATATTTATGGATGGATGACCGCTTGGCAAGCCTTGCCCGGAAAGAATCCGCAGGCTACCCCGCTGATCGCGGCCCGTGCGGACGATCCGTTCGGGCCCGGAGGCGGATGTCATGAAGCGCACGATCATCGACCCGACATTCTCCGTGGCCGGGCAGCCCTCGCTGGACGAGATCGCCGCCCTCGGCCGGGAGGGCGTCGCGCTCCTGATCAACAACCGGCCGGACGGCGAGGAGCCGAGCCAGCCGGGATCCGCGGCCGAGCGCGCCGCGGCGGAAGGCGCCGGCCTCGCTTATCTCGACCTGCCGGTGACCGGGCCGACCATCACCCGCGCGGCGGTCGAAGCGTTTCACGCGGCCGTGGAGGCGGCGCCGGGCCCGGTGGTGGCCCATTGCCGAAGCGGCACGCGTTCGCTGACGCTCTGGGTGCTCGGCGAGGTGATCGCCGGGCGCCTGCGCCGCGAGGACCTTCCGGAGCTCGGTGCGCGCCACGGCTTCGACCTGTCCGGGGCCCTGCGCTGGCTCGATGCGAACGGGCTCTGACGCTGAGATCGCGAGATTGAGGGAGACGTCGATGCACCCCTATTGGGCCGGCCTCGCCGGCGGCGCGCTGATCGGCCTATCGGTCGCCGGGCTGATGCTGCTCAACGGCCGCATTGCCGGCATCAGCGGGGTGGTGGCCGGGCTCGGTCAGGATCGCGGCGAGCGGCGCTGGGCCGATCTCGCCTTCGTCGGCGGCTTGATCGGCGGGCCGGCCCTGTTCGCGTGGCTCTCCGACGGATGGCCGACGATGCGCTTCGTGGCCTCGCTGCCCGTCCTGGCGCTCGCCGGTCTCCTCGTCGGTTTCGGCACGCGGCTGGGCTCGGGCTGCACCAGCGGCCACGGTGTGGCCGGTCTCGCCCGGCTCTCGCCTCGCTCGCTGGCCGCCGTCCTCACCTTCCTCGCCGCCGGTATGGTGACGGTGGCGGTGCTTCGCGGGCTCCCTCAATGACCGGCGCCGCCCCCCGTCTCGCCGCCGCCCTCGCCATGGGCCTGCTCTTCGGCCTCGGCCTGTCGCTCTCCGGCATGCTCGACCCGGCCCGCGTCCAGGGATTCCTCGATGTGGGCGGCGCCTGGGACCCGACCCTGATCTTCGTGCTCGGCGGTGCCGTGAGCGTCGCGCTGGCGGGCTTCGCGCTCGCCCGCCGCCTGCCGCGCCCGGTCTTCGACGCCCGCTTCGATCTCCCCGCCCGCCGCCGGATCGACGCGCCGCTGATCGGCGGCGCGGCCCTGTTCGGGGTCGGCTGGGGTTTGTCGGGCCTGTGCCCCGGCCCGGCGGTGGCGGCCCTCTCGACCGGGGCGTTGCCGATTCTGGTCTTCGTGCCGGCGATGCTCGTCGGCATGGCGGCCTTCCGGCTCATCCAGGGCGCCCGGTGAGCCTACCGCGTTGTTCGAGGGATCAAGGCGTGCGCAGGGAGCGGAGGAAGCGCGGGATGAAGCGGCTGCGCCCTCGCATGCCCTCCCCCTCGTCGGCCCCGTCGCTGGACGCCCCGTCCATCAGCGCATCCGGCGCGCCGTCGGTCTCCGACCGGCCATGGAGACGGTTCAGCACGTCGATCACGAGATCGGGGACCGGATGTCGGCAATCCTCCAGCAGGTGGGCGGCCTCGTCGAGGGCCGTCACCTTCGCGACGGACGGCGCGCCGAGCATGCTTTCCAGAAGAATCTGATCCGCCAGTTCGCCGGCCAAGCGGGATACTTCGGAGAGCCGATCAGGGGAGGGGCTCGGTTCGGCCATCGGATGCTTGCGCCTCTCCAGCACTCTTCGGATGCGCGGGCAGGCGAAGAGGCATCAACATAGGTTGCTGACAAGCGCAGTACGGCTCGCCTTGCGGCAAAATCTATATTGATGCGTCTTTCTCGACAACGATTTGTCGCAAAATCGTTGCGTCGGGTCACAGACGTTCGTGGATAAGCTCGATCTTGGCTTTGGGCGGAGGCAATTCGAGCCAATATTCGGGTTGTGCTCGGAGAGAGGTCGGTGCGGTGGGTCGTGCCGGTACCGCTTGCGCGGGATCCGGCCACGGCCCTCTTCTTATTCCTGCGCTCCGCGATCCGGGTGCACCAGATGGGCGTGGAGACTCTGCTCGTAGGCGACGAGGTCGCGGCCCCGCTTGACCGCCCGGTGGTATTGCCGGGCGGACAACTCGTCCTGGATGGCCAGGATGTAGGGGGCCATGCTCGGCGCTGCCTCCAGCAACTGGTTCGCCTGCTGCACGAACAGGTCGTCGGCCTCCGCCGGGTTGTCGGCGAGATAGATCAGTTGGAGCGTCACGCAGAGGCGCTTGGCGGCGGTGTCGGCGTCCGCCTCGAAGATGATCTCGCTCTCGCGCAGGAACTTGCACTGGTTCTCGATCATGAAGACCGATCGCCTATCGCCGTTGCGGATCAGCGCCCCGTTGATGATCAGCCGTTCGTTGGGTTTCAGCTCGATGCGCAGCGGCATGGTTACCGGTTCCTCAATGAGTCGAATGTGAGACTTGTCTCGGGGGATTGCTTAACTATCATCACGAGTGGGCCGGTTCGACTTGGCTGAATCGATCGATACCGCGTGAAATAGCCGATCGGATTAAGGTCTCGGCAAGACGCAGGGTGAAATGTCCGGGGGCCGCCAGAACGACGGCTTCCAGACCCAATAGGATCGCCCCCATGTCCTCCGGTATCACCCTTTCGTCCGCGACCCGCCAGAACCTGCTCTCGCTGCAGGACACCGCCTCGCTCACCTCGACGACCCAGAACCGCCTCGCCACCGGCCTCAAGGTGTCCTCGGCCCTCGACAGCCCGGTCAACTTCTTCACCGCCCAGGCCCTGTCCAACCGCTCGGCCGATCTCGGCGGCCTGCTCGACTCGATCTCGAACGGCGTGCAGGTGATCCAGGCGGCCAACCAGGGCATCACCTCGATCCAGAAGCTGATCGACTCGGCCAAGTCCACGGCCAACCAGGCCCTGTCGACCCAGGTCACCACCACCGGTACGGCCAAGGACGACTTCACCGCCGCCGCTTCCACGGTCGCGTTCTACGTCAACGGCACGGCCAAGAGCACGACGCTGGCGGCCACGGACGACATCGACGCGGCGATCGGCAAGCTCAACACCTCCGCCGGTTCGACGATGTTCTCGAAGGACACGACTGGCAAGAAGATCGTCCTGAACGCCAGCGCCGATGTCGAGTTCAAGGACACCGCCAGCCAGACCGCCCTCGGCTTCTCGGCCGGCTCCGGCACGGCCCCGAACTACGGCACCGCCAACACCACGGTGGCCCAGGCGAAGGAACTGACGGTGTCGGGTGTCGACAGCCGCAAGAAGCTCGCCGAGCAGTTCAACACCTTGCTGACGCAGATCACGCAGCTGGCCAAGGATTCGAGCTTCAACGGCGTCAATCTGATCTCGAACGGCGATCCGACCAACAAGCTGCACATCGCCTTCAACGAGAAGGACACGGCCAACCTCGACATCCAGGGTCAGGATCTGACCTCGGACGGCCTCGATCTCGATGCGATCACCGCTGGCACCACCGGCACCGGCAACTTCCTGCTCGATGCCGACGTCAAGACGACGCTGTTGAGCCTCGGCGCTGCCTCCGACACGCTGCGCTCGGCGAGCTCGACCTTCGGCTCGAACCTCTCGGTGGTGCAGAACCGGCAGGACTTCACCAAGCGTCTGGTCAACATCCTCGATACCGGCGCGGCGAATCTCACCAACGCCGATCTCAACGCGGAAGCGGCGAATTCCCAGGCGCTGTCGACCCGTCAGTCGCTGGGCATCTCGGCGCTGTCGCTGGCCAACCAGGCCCAGCAGGGCATCCTCCAGCTCCTGCGCTGACGCGGTCCCGCGCCGGACGCGCCCGCGCCCGCGCATCCCCGACTTCCCAACCGTCGGATCGCCGGTCTATGGACCGGCGGTCTGACGGCGTTCGCCGTCCCGTCGATCGATCCCGCCTTGCGAAATCTCGGCAAACGCCTCCTGCGCTGGCTTCTGCTCGGCCATCGCTGGCTCGGTATCGCCACCGCGCTTCTCTTCGCCGTCTGGTTCCTGTCCGGAGCGGTGATGATGTATGTCGGCTTCCCGCGACTGACGGAGACCGAGCGCCGCGCCGCCCTGCCGCCGCTGGCCCTGTCGTCCGGCCTGATCGGTCCCGACGCCGCTTTCGCCGCCGCCCGACAAACCGCACCGCCCGCGCGCATCGATCTCGGCATGCTCGGGGACGAGCCGGTCTATCGCATCCAGGCCCTCGACGGCGCCCGCACCATGATCGCCGCCGCCGACGGTCGGCGCATGGAGCGGGTCGATTCCGATCGCCTCCTGCGCATCGCCGCCGGCCACCCTGCCGCCCGGACGGTGGAGGATCTCGGTTCGATCCTGCGCGATCAGTGGACGGTGCATCAGCGCTACGATCCGCTGCGCCCGTTCCGCCTCGTGGCCCTCGGCGACGTCGCCGGGACGCGCCTCTATCTGTCGGAGCGCACCGGCGAGATCGCCCTCGACACCACGCGAACGGAGCGGTTCTGGAACTGGCTCGGCGCCGTGCCGCACTGGATCTACCTCACGCCCCTGCGGGCCGAGCCCGCCCTGTGGCGCGATGTGGTCCTGTGGGTCTCCGGCATCGCCATCGCGGTGGCGGCGAGCGGCACCGTCCTCGGCTTGTCCCGCCTGCGGCTGCGCCCGCGCTACGCCAATGGGCGGACGACACCCTATCGCGGGATCGCGGCGTGGCACCATCTCGGCGGTCTGATCGGCGGGACGGCGATCCTGACCTTCATCGTCAGCGGCTGGCTGTCCATGAATCCGAACCGCTGGTTCTCGCCGACCATGCCGGATCCGGCCGCCCTGGCGCGCTATCTCGGCCCCGAGGCGGCCGTGCGCGCCTTCGATCCTGAGGCGGCGACCCGCACCTGCCCGGATCTGAAGGAGATCCGCTTCGTCCGGGTCGGCGATGCCCCGCTCACCGTCGCGATCTGCGGCGAGGATGCGCCGCGCCCCTGCTGCGGCACCGCGGCGCCGGATCCGGAGAACCTGCACCGTGCCCTCGCTCGCCTGATGCCGGGGGAGGCGCCGCCGCGCATCGAGCGGATCGAGGCCGAGGATTCCTACTGGTACGGTCCCCGGGAGACGCGCCCGCTGCCGGTTCTGCGCGCCGTCTTCGCGGACCCGGCCGCGACCTGGATCCATATCGATCCGACGACGGGCGAGATCCTCGGGCGGATGGATCGCTCGAACCGGGTCTCCCGCTGGTTGTTCAACGGGCTGCACACCCTCGATCTCGCGGTGCTGCGCCGCCGCCCGGTCTGGGACACGGTGATGGCGCTCTGGCTCTCGGCCGGCTTCCTCGTCGCGGTGACCGGGATCATCATCGGTTGGCGGCGTCTGCGGCGGCGCTTCGGCTGAAGATTTCGGCCCGATCTTCTCTGGATTGACAGATTGCGATCCGGATCTTCGTCGACATCGGCGGGCCACGATGTGGGTCGGATGCGTCTTTCGAGTTGCGCATTGTGACGATCGGCCGTCACGGGATCCGCTAATATTCTATAAATATCGATGACCCCGTCGATACGGGCCTCCCGGCAGGGGGCCGCTTCCCACGACTGATTTCCGATCATCGTCTGGAAGGCTTGAGCATGGCTGCCATGTCGTGCCGCGGCTGTCGGGCCCGCTGTCCGCAGGTTAGCGGAACGAGTGCAAATAATTTTTGAGTCGCCCACAAAATAAAATGAAAAATAACGGGCGTCGACTCGGCCCCTCCGGCTGCGGCAAGTCCACCCTGTTGCGCCTCGTCGCCGGGCTGGAGCCGCCGGAGGCGGGCCGCATCGCGGTCGATGGACGGCGGGTCGAAGGCCCCGATCCGTCGCGCCTGCTCGTGTTCCAGGACCCGACGCTCTATCCCTGGCGCACCGTGCAGGGGAATGTGAGGCTCGGGCTTGAGTCCCGCGGCGTTGCGAAACCGGAGCGCGCAGCGAAGGTCGAAGCGGCGTTGCGCCTCGTCGGGCTCGATGGCTTCGCCGAGGTGTTTCCGCACCAGCTCTCCGGCGGCATGGCGCAGCGCGCGGCGCTGGCCCGCGCGCTAGTGAACGCGCCGCGCCTGCTGCTGCTCGACGAGCCGCTCGGCAAGCTCGACGCCCTGACCCGGCTCGCGCTGCAGGCCG
>NZ_JAPRBT010000001.1:536765-644321 GCF_043352485.1 Methylorubrum sp. POS3 | reverse complement strand
TCGGCCCCTCCGGCTGCGGCAAGTCCACCCTGTTGCGCCTCGTCGCCGGGCTGGAGCCGCCGGAGGCGGGCCGCATCGCCGTCGATGGACGGCGGGTCGAAGGCCCCGATCCGTCGCGCCTCCTCGTGTTCCAGGACCCGACGCTCTATCCCTGGCGTACGGTGCAGGGGAATGTGAGGCTCGGGCTTGAGGCCCGCGGCGTCGCGAAACCGGAGCGCGCAGCGAAGGTCGAGGCGGCGTTGCGCCTCGTCGGGCTCGATGGCTTCGCCGAGGTGTTTCCCCACCAGCTCTCCGGCGGCATGGCGCAGCGCGCGGCATTGGCCCGTGCGCTGGTGAACGCGCCGCGCCTGCTGCTGCTCGACGAGCCGCTCGGCAAGCTCGACGCCCTGACCCGGCTCGCGCTGCAGGCCGAAATCCTGCGGCTCTGGCAGGAGACACGCTTCACCGCCCTCCTCGTCACCCACGACGTGGAGGAAGCCCTGGTGCTGGCCGAGCGGGTGATCGTGCTCTCCGACCGCCCGGCGGCGATGCGCGCGGACCTCCCCGTCGATCTGCCCTACCCGCGCCACCGCGACGACCCCGAACTGGTGCGCCTGCGCCGCACGATCCTCGGCCAACCGATCTGATCGGCGGACCCCTCAGGACGATGCGTCCCGCTTCGGGAAGGCGCTGAGCGAGACCCGCGCCACCTCCCGCAGGGCCTCGCGGTCGGCGCCGGAAGAGGCCAGGACGCCCATGCCCGAGGCGACGGTCGAGAGGAAGCGGGCCAGCGCCGCCGGGTCGGCCTCCGGGCTGAGATCGCCGTCGTGCCGGGCCTGGACGAAGCGCTCGCGCAACTCCGCCTCGCCCTGGGCGCGCCGTGCGGCGAGCTCGAACGGGATGTTCTCCGAGCCCTCGCCGCAGGCGAGCCCGCCCTGCACCAGCAGGCAGCCGGGCGGGTTGGCCGGATCGGTGTGGCTCTCGGCGATGCTGCTCAGAAACCGCTCCGCCACCTCGCGCGCCGTCGGGCCCGCCAGGACGTAGTGCATATGCGCCGAGCGGCGCTGCGCGTAGCGGTCGAGGGCGGCCTTGAGCAGGCCCTCCTTGCTGCCGAAAGCCGCGTAGAGGCTCGGCGGCTTGATGCCCATCGCCTTGGTCAGCATCGCGAGGCTCGCCCCGTCGTAGCCGTGGCGCCAGAACACCTCCATTGCCTCGTCGAGGGCCTTGTCCGCGTCGAACGACCGGGGCCGTCCCATCGCCATTGTCTGCCGGCTCCAACTTTTGTATCGAGTGATAGATAAGTCTCTTGACGTTCCGCGTCCATACCGACATGTGTAGTGAACCCTACAGATGTTGGAGCCGGCCGTGGACCCTCATCGCGACACTTCCCTGACCCGTTTCCTCTTCCGGCGCAGCGCCGGAGTCGGTTTGGCCCTCGCCCTGCTCGCGGGTGGCTCCTACCACTTCGCCTCCGGTCCGCTGCTCAAGGGAACACCGGCGGTCGCGGCGACGCCCCAGCCCGAGCCCACCGCACCTGCCGCGGTCGCTACGATCGAACCGCGCGAGGTCGTTCTCTGGGACGAGTTCTCCGGTCGGCTGGAGGCGGTCGAGCGCATCGACGTGCGGGCCCGCGTCGGCGGCGCGATCCAGGCGACGCACTTCGTCGAGGGCGATCTGGTCAAGGCCGGTGACCTTCTCGTCACCATCGATCCGGCGCCCTACGCCGCGGAGGTCCAGCGCCTGGAGGCCCAGGTCGCGGGTGCCGAGGCGCGGGTGGCGCTGACCGCGAGCGATCTCGATCGCGGGCGCCGGCTGTCCGACCAGCAGATCGTCACGGCGCGCGACCTCGACGTGCGCGCCAATGCGTTCCGGGAGGCGAAGGCCGGCCTCGATGGGGCGAAGGCGGCCCTGGAGGCGGCCCGGCTCAACTTGAGCTACACGCAGGTGCGGGCGGCGGTGAGCGGGCGCGTCGGCCGCCGCGAGATCACGCCGGGCAACCTCGTGGCGACCGGCGCCGGGGCTGCGGTGCTCACCACCCTCGTCTCGGTCGATCCGGTCTACGCAAGCTTCGACGCGGACGAGACCGTCGTCCTCAAGGCGCTCGCCTCCATCGCCGGCCCCGCGGGGACGCGCGGCAAGCTCGACCGCATCCCGGTCGAGATGGTGACGGCGGCGGGCACCCGCGCCCGCGGCCATCTCCAGTTCATCGACAACAGGGTCGATGCCCGCAGCGGCACGGTGCGGGTGCGCGCCACCTTCGCCAACGGCGACGGGCACCTCATCCCCGGCCAGTTCGCGCGGATGCGGCTCGGCCAAGTGGCGCCCGAGCGGCTGATCCTCGTGGACGAGCGGGCGGTGGGCACCGATCAGGACAAGAAGTTCGTCCTCGTCGTCGGAACGGACGACCGCGCCGCGTTCCGCGCCGTCACCCTCGGGCGCGCCGTCGAGGGCCTTCGCGTCGTGACCTCCGGCCTGTCGGCCGGCGAGCGCATCGTCGTCAACGGCCTGCAGCGCATCCGCCCCGGAACGCTCCTGCGGCCCGAGGCCGTGGCGATGGGCCAGCGCACGCCCGGCGCCAGCCAGCTCGCCAGCGCCGAAGCGCCGTAGCCTCCAGTCCTCTCCCCCACTCCCGATCCGACCCGCGCGACCGCCCCTTCGGCGGCTGCCCGACGCCTCGTGCCCGATGCCCGACCCCGGAGGGCGACATGAACCTGTCCAAGTTCTTCATCGACCGCCCGATCTTCGCGGGCGTGCTCTCGGTCATGATCTTCATCGGCGGGCTGATCTCGCTCTTCGCGATGCCAATCTCCGAGTATCCGGACGTGGTGCCGCCCTCGGTCGTCGTGCGCGCGACCTTCCCCGGCGCCAACCCGAAGGTCATCGTCGAGACCGTGGCGACGCCGATCGAGGAGCAGATCAACGGCGTCGAGGGCATGCTCTACATGTCGAGCCAAGCCACGACCGACGGCATCATGACCCTGACCGTCACCTTCCGGCTCGGCACCGACCCGGACAAGGCGCAGCAGCTCGTGCAAAACCGCGTCTCGCAGGCCGAGCCGCGGCTGCCGGCGATCGTGCGCCAGCTCGGCATCGTCACGGTGAAGTCCTCGCCCGACCTCACCATGGTCGTGCACCTCGTCTCGCCCAACGGGCGCTACGACATGACGTATCTGCGCAATTACGCGGTCCTGAACATCAAGGATCGCCTCGCCCGCCTCGACGGCGTCGGCCAGGTGCAGCTGTTCGGCTCCGGCGACTATTCCATGCGCATCTGGCTCGACCCGCAGCGGGTCGCCGAGCACGGCCTGTCGGCGGGCGACGTGGTGCGCGAGATCCAGGCCCAGAACGTGGAAGCCGCCGCCGGCGTCATCGGGGCCTCGCCGGCCGTGCCCGGCCTCGACCTACAGCTTTCGCTCAACGCCGAAGGGCGCCTCACCAGCGAGGAACAGTTCGGGGAGATCGTCGTGAAGACCGGCGAGAACGGCGAGATCACGCGCCTGCGCGACATCGCCCGGATCGAACTCGGCGCCTCGGACTACGCGCTCCGCTCGCTCCTCGACAACAAGTCGGCGGTGGCGATCCCGATCTCGCAATCGCCCGGCTCGAACGCGATCCAGATCTCCGACGAGGTGCGCCGGACCATGGCCGAGATCAAGCGCAACATGCCGGAAGGCATCGACTACCAGATCGTTTACGATCCGACACAGTTCGTGCGCGCCTCGATCGAGGCGGTGATCCACACGCTGCTCGAAGCCATCGCCCTCGTGGTGCTGGTGGTGATCTTGTTCCTGCAGACGTGGCGGGCCTCGATCATCCCGCTGCTCGCCGTGCCGGTCTCCATCGTCGGCACCTTCGCGGTGATGCATGCCTTCGGCTTTTCCATCAACGCGCTGAGCCTGTTCGGCCTCGTGCTCGCCATTGGCATCGTCGTCGACGACGCCATCGTCGTGGTCGAGAACGTGGAGCGCAACATCGAGGCGGGCCTATCGCCCCGCGACGCCAGCTATCAGGCGATGCGCGAGGTCTCGGGGCCGATCATCGCCATCGCGCTGGTGCTGGTCGCGGTGTTCGTGCCGCTGGCCTTCATCAGCGGTCTGACGGGCCAGTTCTACAAGCAGTTCGCGCTGACCATTGCGATCTCGACGGTGATCTCGGCGATCAACTCGCTCACCCTCTCGCCCGCCCTCTCGGCGCTGCTCCTGCGCGGCCACCACGCCCCGAAGGACCGGCTGACCCGCGTACTCGACGCCGGGCTCGGCTGGTTCTTCCGCCGCTTCAACCGCGCCTTCGGACGGGCCTCCGACGCCTACGGGCACGGCGTGCGCGGGGTCGTCTCGCGTAAAGGGGCGATGATGGTGCTCTACCTCGTCCTCGTTGGCGTGACCGTGGGACTGTTTCAAAAAATTCCCGGCGGCTTCGTGCCGGGCCAGGACAAGCAGTACCTCGTCGGCTTCGCGCAACTGCCCGACGGCGCCACCCTCGACCGGACCGAGGACGTGATCCGGCAGATGAGCGAGATCGCCCTGAGGGAACCCGGCGTCGAGAGTGCAGTCGCCTTCCCCGGGCTGTCGATCAACGGCTTCACCAACTCGTCGAACTCGGGAATCGTGTTCTCGACGCTGAAGCCCTTCGAGGAGCGTAAAGGTCCGGCGCTGAACGGCGCCGCCATCGCGATGTCGCTCAACAAGAAGTACGCCGCGATCCCCGAGGCCTTCATCGCGATGTTTCCGCCCCCGCCCGTCAACGGGCTCGGCACCATCGGCGGCTTCAAGCTGCAGATCGAGGACCGCGCCGGCCTCGGCTACGAGGCGCTGAACGAGGCGACCAAGGCGTTCATGGCCAAGGCCGCCCAGGCGCCGGAGCTGGTCGGGCTGTTCTCCAGCTTCCAGATGAACGTGCCGCAGCTCTTCGCCGACATCGACCGCACCAAGGCGCGCCAATTGCGCATCCCGGTCACCGACGTGTTCGACACGCTGCAGATCTATCTCGGCTCGCTCTACGTCAACGACTTCAACCGGTTCGGGCGCACCTACTCGGTGCGCGTCCAGGCCGACGCGCCGTTCCGCGCCCGCCAGGACGACATCGGCCAGCTGAAGGTGCGCGCCGGATCGGGCGAGATGGTGCCGCTGTCGGCCCTCCTTCAGGTGCGCCAGACCGCGGGCCCGGAGCGCGCCATGCGCTACAACGGCTTCCTGTCGGCCGACATCAATGCGGGCGCCGCCCCCGGCTTCTCCTCGGGCCAGGCGCAGGCGGCGGCCGCACGCATCGCCGCCGAAACGCTGCCGCGCGGCTTCGCGTTCGAGTGGACGGATCTCACCTATCAGGAGTTCATCGCGGGCAATTCCGGAATCTGGGTCTTCCCGCTGGCACTGCTGCTCGTCTTCCTCGTGCTCGCGGCGCAGTATGAGAGCCTGGCGCTCCCGCTCGCGATCCTGCTCATCGTACCGATGGGCCTGCTGGCTGCGATGTTCGGGGTCTGGCTGTCGGCGGGCGACAACAACGTCTTCACGCAGATCGGCCTGATCGTGCTGGTCGGCCTGTCGGCCAAGAACGCCATCCTGATCGTCGAATTCGCCCGCGAGCTGGAGTTCGCCGGCCGCTCGCCGGTCCAGGCGGCGATCGAGGCGAGCCGCCTGCGGCTGCGCCCGATCCTGATGACCTCCATGGCCTTCATCATGGGCGTGCTGCCGCTCGTCACCGCGACCGGCGCCGGATCGGAGATGCGCAGCGCCATGGGCGTGGCGGTGTTCTCGGGCATGATCGGCGTGACGGCCTTCGGCCTGTTCCTGACGCCGGTCTTCTACGTGCTGCTGCGCCGCCTCTCGGGCAACCGCCCGCTCAAGCAGCACGGCGAGGGCGTCGCGATCGGGGCTCGAGACAGGATCGAGCAAGCCGCTTAGGGCCCAGGGCAGGGATCTGGACCGTACGCATCCGATGTCGGATCAGCCCGGAAATGGGACAGACGCCTTCGAGGCCACCGCCTCGGACGGGCCTCGATCGGTCGTCGAGCTGCTCGTGAATGCCCGGCTCCGGGTGGTGCGTTGGAGGCCGCTCACCACCCCATCCGGACCTCCGGCGGACAGAGGTCGAATGTCCGCTTGGGGTCAAACTGAGGCACCGCTGGCAGCGCCCGACCATCGCCAGCCGGAACGGCTTCCGCTAAGCAGACTCACGCTGTGAGTCCGCTCGCGGCAGCCCTCCTGCCGGACCGATTCTCGGCTCCATGACACACGGCTCCGCCGCCTCGGACGATGCCTCGATCGCCGGCGATTCCTGGCTCGCTACGGCGCAGATCCTCATCGTCGACGACGAGCCGGGCATGCGCAACTTCCTCGTCCGCACGCTCGCGCCGCGCTGCGCCCGGGTCGAGGCGGTCGGCGATACCGTCGCCGCGGGCCGGCTGATCGAGGCGAGCCATTTCGACCTCATCATCCTCGACAACATCCTGGGCGGACGCACTGGCCTCGCCTGGCTGGCGGAGCTGCGCCGCGACGGCCTGTTCACCGACGTGATCCTGATCACCGCCTTCGCCGATCTCGAAACCGCGATTGAGGCCGTGCGGGCGGGCGCGGCCGACTTCGTGCTGAAGCCTTTCCGAACCAAGCAGATCCTCAACGCGGTGGTGCGCTGCCTCGACCGCGCGGCCCTGCGGCGGGAGAACTTCGTCCTGCGCCGCCAGCTGACGGTGCCGGCCCGCACGCAGGCGGTCGAGCGCATCGTCGGCACCTCGCCGCAGATGGCGGCGGTCCGCGACCTCGTCCTGCGCGCCGCCCCGACGCGCAGCACCGTCCTGATCACCGGCGAGTCGGGGACAGCCAAGGAGATCACGGCGCGCGCGCTCCACGAGCAGTCGCCCTTCGCCGACCGGCCGTTCGTGCCGGTCAATTGCGGGGCGATCGCCGCCGACATCATCGAAAGCGAACTGTTCGGCCATGTGAAGGGCGCGTTCACCAGCGCCGCTTCCTCCCGCGAGGGATTGTTCTTCTACGCGCAAGGCGGCACGCTCTTCCTCGACGAGATCGCCGAATTGCCCCTGGCGATGCAGGCCAAGCTCCTCCGGGTGATCGAGGATCGCAAGGTCCGCCCCGTCGGCTCGGACCGCGAGATCCCGATCGACGTGCGCCTGATTGCCGCCACCAACGCCGACCTGCCCGAGCGGGTCGCGGATGGCCGGTTCCGGGCCGATTTGTTCTACCGGCTCGACGTCGTCCGCATCCACCTGCCGCCCTTGCGCGAGCGGGTCGAGGACATCGAGCCGTTCACGCGGATGTTCATGGATCAGCTCTCGCTCCAGCTCGCGTTGCCGCCGCTGCCGATTTCCATGAGCGTGCTGCAGCGCTTCGAGGCCTATCCGTGGCCCGGCAATGCGCGGGAACTGCGCAACCGCATCGAGCGGGCCCTGATCCTCGGCACCTTCGACGAGCCCGGCTCCAGCGCGCCCGCCGAGCCGCGCACCGACGACCTCGCCGATGTCGAGAAGCGCCATATTCTGCGGGTGCTCGCCGCCTGCGACGGCAATCGGGCGGAAGCCGCGCGCCGGCTCGGTGTCTCGCGCAAGACTCTCGACCGTAAATGCGCGGAATGGAATGCCGAGCCGCCCGCCGACCTCTGAGCCGAACTCCGAGCCTTCCGTGGGCCGCTGGGGGCTGCGCTCGGTCCGCGTCCGCCTGCTCGCCCTCGCATTGCTGCCGACGGTGGCGGTGCTGCCGATCGTCCTCGGCTTCGCCCTGTTCTGGTGGCTTGCCGAGTTCGACGCGCTGCTGGTCTCGAAAGCGCGCGACGACCTGATCATCGCCCGCCAGTACCTGCGCCGCATCATGGAGCGGGGCGACGAGCAGATCGCCACACTCGGCCAATCCGCCGCCTTTGCCGAGGCCGCCCGCACGGGCGGGCTCGACGCGCTGCTCGAAGCACGTCGCAGCGCGCTCGGCCTCGACTTTCTCTACCTGACGGCGCCCGACGGCACGATCCTGGCCGCCTCGCCCGTGGGCGCCAAGCCGTCGAGCCCGACGCATTGGCGCGTCGTTGCCGCCGCGCTCGCCGGCAAGCCCGAGACTGGCCTCGACCTGTTCGAGGCCGGCGAGATGACCGCGATCTCCCCCGCCCTGGCGACGCGGGCGCGCCTCGATCTCGTGCCGACGACGGCGGCGGCCGAGACTGACCGCACGGTCGAGACGCGCGGCCTCGTCATCCATTCGGCGAGCCCCACGCCGCTGGCCGACGGCGGCAACGGCGCCCTCGTCGGCGGCTCGCTGCTCAACGGCAATCTCGGTTTCGTCGACACCCTCAACGAGCTGATCTACGCCCCCGCCGGCTTGCCTGCCGGCGGCCAGGGCACCGCGACGCTGTTCCTCGACGACGTGCGCGTGGCCACCAACGTGCGCCTGTTCGGCAATCGCCGCGCCCTCGGTACGCGGGTCTCGCGGGAGGTGCACGACGCCGTGCTGGGCCAGGGCCGCACGTGGCTCGACAGCGCCTTCGTCGTCAACGATCGCTACATCTCGGCCTACGAACCCATCGCCGACAGCGCCGGCCGGCGGATCGGCATGCTCTATGTCGGCTTCCTCGAACGGCCGTTCCGCCTCGCGCGCTGGGCAATGGTGGCGGCCGTGCTGGCCACCTTCGCGGTCGCGGCCGTCATCACGCTTCCGTTCCTGCTGACGGTTGCCCGCGCGATCTTCCGGCCGCTGGAACGCATGAACCGCACCATCGCGGCGGTCGATGCCGGCGATCTCGGCGCCCGCACTGGAACGGTCGTCGGCCACGACGAGATCGGGATCGTGGCGCGCCGCTTCGACGAGCTGCTCGACCGCCTCCAGGCCCGCGACGCGGAGCTGCGCGCCTTCGCGCGCGAACTCGACGACCGCGTCGAGGAGCGCACGCGCCAGCTCGAGGAGACTCAGCGGCAGCTCGTGATGTCGGAAAAGCTCGCCTCGATCGGCGAGATCACCGCCGGCGTTGCCCACGAGATCAACAATCCGATCGCGGTGATCCAGGGCAACCTCGAAGTCGCCCGCGAGGCGCTGGGTTCAGCGGCGGACGAAGTGCGGACCGAATTCGACCTGATCGACCAGCAGGTCCACCGCGTGAACATGATCGTCACGCGCCTGCTGCAATTCGCCCGGCCGGACGAGTATGCCGGCTACGTCGAGACGGTGGTGCCCGCCGAGGTCGTGAGCGACTGCCGCGTGCTCGTCCGCCACCTGCTCGAACGGGCCGATATCGCGGTCGAGAGCGGTGACACGGCAAACCGGACCGTCGAGGTCAGCCGGACCGAATTACAGCAGGTCGTCATCAACCTGATGGTCAACGCCATCCACGCGATGCCCGAAGGTGGCCGGCTCCGGCTGGCGACGCGGGACGAGGACCGCTCCGGCACCCCCGGCGTCGCGATCGAGGTCGCGGATACCGGCGTCGGCATCCCGCCCGACCGGCTGCAAAAAGTGTTCGACCCCTTCTTCACCACCCGGACCCACGGCGGCACGGGGCTCGGCCTCTCGATCAGCTACACGCTGATCGCGCGCTACTGCGGCCTGATCACCGTCGAGAGCGAGGTCGGACGCGGCTCTGCCTTCACGGTCTGGCTGCCGACACGGCAGGTAACGAACTGATGTGGGCTCGCCCTCCGGCAGGTTGACGATACCCAGCACCTGCGGCCTTGCGGCAGCGGGAACGCCGGATATCGGAGTTTGGGACCGAGGTTTAAACGACACCGCGGCCGCCTTTGCCCGTCGCCGCGGTGTCGTTCAGAGGGTATCGATCGAGCCACTGGTCGGACCAACGGCCGCCCGTTTCGGTGAGCGAAGCACGCCGTGTGGCATAAATCCTATGGCACGGACGCGTCACCTTCCCCAGGAGGCAGTCCAGGGCCAGCTGGGCGACCAGGGACGTGACGAACCCGAGCTCAATGGGTCCGTACGGCTGATAGTGGGCGCCGCAAGCGGGCTCCTCGACAGCGACGGCCTGCACGTCGGGCCAAGCCGCTACCCGGACATCAGGTACCCCCGTCCGGTCCAGCCCGCACCTGAGGCAGCCACCCCCAGGCGTGATGGCCCCCGCATGCCCCGCGACGGCGTGCGCCTCGGTCCAGCCGTAGACGACGGGCAATCGAATACTGAAAAACAAGGTCGCATGAACAACAATGATGCCTGTCCGGCCTCGCCTGGACACCCCGGCTAAGCTTTCATGTTTTGTTCCCCTCACCGTTCCAGGCTGCCATTCGAGGGCAGCCTGGAACCTATTCAAATCAAGGCAAGGCTGGATGGAGGTGGACACAACCTTTCATCACAGCCGTCCTTGCCGGATTACGAGCAGCCGGTGGTGCTGCCGCAGGTGTCGCATTTCAGGCAGGTGCCGTTGCGGACCAGCGTGAAGTTCGCGCATTCCGGGCAGGCTTCGCCGACATAACCCTTCATCTTCGCCTCGGCGCGGCGATCCGCGACGCTGCGCTCCGCCTTAATGAAGGGCAGGGCCTCGATGCTGCCCAGGGCCTGCGGCTCGGCCTTCAGCGCGGTCGCTCCGTGCACGGCGTGGACCGCGCCGCCGGCCGGCGCCGTCTGGCCGGTGCTGCCCGCGCCGACGCCGAGGGTGGCGCCCGACGGACCGCCCTGGATCAGAGTGAGCCGGTCGGCCGAACCGCGCAGCAGGCCGCGCGAGACCACCGCGGAGGCGGCCGGGGCCGCCTTGGACGCTTCGCGGGTCGTGTCGCCCTCGCCGCCGCCGAGCACCGTTCCGCCGATCTCGGCCGGATTGACGTGGGCGAGGTCGGTGCGACCGAGATACGAGACGGCCAGCTCGCGGAACACGTAGTCCAGCAGCGAGGTCGCGTTCTTGATCGCGTCGTTGCCCTGCACGAAGCCCGCGGGCTCGAAGCGGGTGAAGGTGAAGGCCTCGACATATTCCTCGAGCGGCACGCCGTATTGCAGGCCGAGGGAGATCGCGATGGCGAAGTTGTTCATCAGGCTTCGGAAGGTCGCGCCCTCCTTGTGCATGTCGATGAAGATCTCGCCGAGGCGCCCGTCCTCGTACTCGCCGGTGCGGAGATAGACCTTGTGCCCGCCGACGACCGCCTTCTGGGTGTAGCCCTTCCGCCGGTCCGGCATCTTCTCCCGCGAGCGGATGCGCTCGATCCGCTCGATCACCCGCTCGACGATTTTCTCGGCTGCGATCGAGGCCTTGGCGGCCGCCGGGGCCTGGATGATCGCCTCGACCGCGTCGTCGGCCTCCTCGTCGTCATCCGAGATCAGCGCCGCGTTGAGGGGCTGCGACAGCTTCGAGCCGTCGCGGTACAACGCGTTGGCCTTCAGGGCGAGGCGCCAGGACATCAGGTAGGCGGCCTTGCAGTCGTCCACCGTGGCGTCGTTCGGCATGTTGATGGTCTTGGAGATCGCCCCCGAGATGAAGGGCTGCGCCGCAGCCATCATGCGGATGTGGCTCTCGACCGAGAGGTAACGCTTGCCCAACCGCCCGCAGGGATTGGCGCAATCGAACACCGCGTAATGCTCGCGCTTCAGGAACGGCGCGCCCTCCAGGGTCATCGCTCCGCAGACATGGGTGTTGGCGGCCTCGATCTCCTTCTTGGTGAAGCCGAGGAAGGGCAGCAGCTCGAAGGTCGGATCGGCCAGCTTCTCCGCCGGGACCTTGAGGGTCTGGGTGAGGAAATCGTCGCCGAGCGTCCAGCGGTTGAACACGAACTTGATGTCGAAGGCCGACTTCAGCCCCGCTTCGATGGCCGCGATCTTGTCGTCCGTGAAACCCTTGGCCCGCAGGGAGCCGGGGTTGATCGATGGCGCCTGGCCCATCGAGCCGTGGCCGACCGCGTAGGCCTCGATCTCGGCGATCTCGGCCTCCCGGTAGCCCAGCGCCCGCAGGGCGTCGGGTGCGGCTTGGTTGATGATCTTGAAGTAGCCGCCGCCCGCGAGCTTTTTGAACTTCACCAGGGCGAAGTCGGGCTCGATGCCGGTGGTGTCGCAATCCATCACCAGGCCGATCGTGCCGGTCGGCGCGATCACGGTGGCCTGCGCGTTGCGGTAGCCGTGCCGCTCGCCCAGGGCGAGCGCCCGGTCCCAGGCCGCCCGGGCATGGGCGCCGATATCCGCCTGCGGGATGTTGGCGTGGTCGAGGCCCACCGGGGCGACGTTGAGGCCCTCGTAGCCCTCGGCCTCGCCATGGGCGGCGCGGCGATGGTTGCGGATCACCCGTAGCATGTGGGCGCTGTTCTCGGGATAGGCCTCGAACGTGCCGAGCTCGGCCGCCATCTCGGCGGAGGTGGCATAGGCCACGCCCGTCATGATCGCGGTGAGGGCGCCGGCGAGGGCCCGGCCCTTGTCCGAGTCGTAGGGCAGACCCATCGTCATCAGCAGGCCGCCGATATTGGCGTAGCCGAGACCGAGCGTGCGGTACTTGTAGGAAAGCTCGGCGATCTCCTTCGACGGGAACTGCGCCATCATCACCGAGATCTCGAGCACCACCGTCCAGAGACGGTTGAGATGCTCGAAGGCCTCGACGTCGAAATGCTTGGCCTGACGGTCATACATCGTCAGCAGGTTGGCCGAGGCCAGGTTGCAGGCGGTGTCGTCGAGGAACATGTACTCGGAGCACGGGTTCGAGGCCCGGATCCGCCCGCCGGTCGGGCAGGTGTGCCAGTCGTTCATTGTCGTGTTGAAGTGCAGGCCCGGATCGGCCGACGCCCAGGCGGCCTCGCCGATCTTCTCCCAGAGGTCCCGCGCCTTCACCGTCTTGGAGACCTTGCCGGTGGTGCGGGCGGTGAGCGCCCAATCCTCATCCGCCTCGACGGCCCGCAGGAACTCGTCGGTCAGCGAGACCGAGTTGTTGGAGTTCTGGCCGGCGACGGTGAGGTAGGCCTCCGAATCCCAATCGGTGTCGTAGACCGGGAACTCGATCTTGGTGAAACCCTGGCGGGCGAACTGCACCACGCGCTTGATATAGGCGTCGGGCACCATCGACTTGCGGGCGGCCTTGATCTCGCGCTTGAGCGCCGGATTGCGCTCGGCGTCGAAGCAGGCGTCGCCCTCCGCCTCGCACTGGGTGCAGGCCTTCATCACCGCCGTGAGGTGTTTCGAGACGACCTTGGAGCCGGTCACCAGCGCGGCGACCTTCTGCTCCTCCTTCACCTTCCAGTCGATGAAGGCCTCGATGTCCGGATGGTCGATGTCGACGATCACCATCTTGGCGGCGCGCCGCGTGGTGCCGCCGGACTTGATCGCGCCCGCCGCCCGGTCGCCGATCTTGAGGAAGGACATCAGGCCCGACGACTTGCCGCCGCCGCCGAGCTTCTCGTTCTCGGCGCGCAGCATCGAGAAGTTGGAGCCGGTGCCGGAGCCGTACTTGAACAGGCGCGCCTCGCGCACCCACAGGTCCATGATGCCGCCCTCGTTGACGAGGTCGTCCTGGACGCCCTGGATGAAGCAGGCATGCGGCTGCGGGTGCTCGTAGGATGAGGCCGACTTGGTCAGCTCACCGGTGCGGTAGTCGCAGTAATAGTGGCCCTGGCTCGGGCCATCGATGCCGTAGGCCCAGTGCAGGCCGGTGTTGAACCATTGCGGCGAGTTCGGCGCCACCATCTGGCGGGCCAGCATGAAGCGCAGCTCGTCCTGGAAGGCCGAGGCGTCTTCCTCCGACGAGAAGTAGCCGCCCTTCCAGCCCCAGTAGGTCCAGCACCCGGCGAGCCGGTCGAACACCTGGGTCGAGGAGATCTCGGAGACGAAGCGCTCATCCTCCGGCAGCGCGGCCAGAGCGGCCTCGTCGGGCACCGAGCGCCACAGGAACGAGGGAACGCTGTTCTCCTCGACCTTCTTCAGGCGGGCCGGCACGCCCGCCTTGCGGAAATACTTCTGCGCCAGCACGTCGGCGGCGACTTGGCTCCAGCTCTCGGGCACCGAGATGCCGGCGAGCCGGAAGACGACCGAACCGTCCGGGTTGCGGATCTCGCTCACCGCCTCGCGAAAGGCGATGGATGCGTAGGGGGACTGGCCGGCCGTGGTGTAGCGCCGATCGAACCGCATGAATCATTTCCCCATGGGACGCGTGGAAGCGCCCGGTGCGGAAGGTGCCGCACCGTGTCAGGATGAAAAGCAGGATGTCCGCTCCGGCCGTGTCGCGGCAAACCGCGCACGAAACCGTTCGATCCGATGTGCGGGCTGGGGATGGTGACCCGGCGCCGACCCGTCCGAAGCGATGCCCGAACCTTAACGCCCGGCTGCCTCTGACGTCAATAACTAGTGCCGGCTACCCGTGTTCCGCGCTAGATGTAGTGGTTTGAGGGATAATCCTGTGGATATCGCCGCCATTCCGCTAAGTGCCGTTTTCGCCTGTCGGATTCGACCGCGAATTATTTTCGATTCACAGGCAACCGCGCCGACCCGCCGGTCGGCATGGTAAACGGGCGTTTGGAACCCGGGCGGGCGTGCCGAAAATGCGACAGATGCGCCGTCTCGCTGGACGGGGCGTGCGGGCTGCCGCATAACGCCCGCATCGTATCGCGCCGGCCCGCGCCGCCGGGAGGAACCATGGCCCTGAAGGACACGCTGCTGCGGATCTTCACGTGGTGGAACGGGCAGACCGTGTCGCTCGCGCTCATCACCGCGCGCAGCGGCCAGTTCGTCGGCACGGACGAGCTCGGCAACAAGTACTACAAGGCGCAGGGCCCCCTGATCGATCGCTCGGTCGGCCCGGAGCGACGCTGGGTGGTCTATAACGGCTACGCCGACGCCTCCCGCGTGCCGCCCGGTTGGCGCGCATGGCTCTGCCACAACAACGACATCCCCCCGAGCGAGGAAGATTACCGCCCCCGCGAGTGGCAGAAGCCGCACGAGGAGAACATGACCGGCACCGCGGCCGCCTATCGGCCGAAGGGCTCGCAGCTCTCCTGGGGGGCACGCCCGGCCGCGACCGGCGATTACGTGCCCTGGACGCCGGGCGAGTGATCCGACGATTCCGTGATCGGTCGGGGCAACGCCTGAACTGAACCGATCCGGGGCTGCGGCCTTTCCCTCCCCAGACAGGATGGAGGGACTCGGATGCGCGCGATCACGATGGCGGCCCTGCTATGCCTTGCGGCCTCGGCGCCTCATGCCCAGGAGGCCGATGCGCGGGCGCAGGCCGAGCTGACCCCTGCCCTGAAATCCGAGAGCCTCGTCTTCAACGGCATCACCCGCTCCAAGGACGGGCGGCTGTTCTCGCCGTTCCAGCGTCAGCAGAAGGACAAGGGCATCCAGCTCGGCGAGTGGATCGACGGCAAGCCGCAAGCCTATCCCGACACGGCCTGGAACAGCTGGAAGACCGGTGACGACCCGGCCAAGGCCTTCGTCGGCGCCAACGCGATCCGCATCGGACCGGACGGCGATCTCTGGGTGGTCGACAAGGGAGCGCCCGAACTCGGCGGCACGCCTTTGCCCGGCGGGCCGAAGCTGGTGCAGATCGACCTCGCCACCAACGCCGTCCGCAAGGTCCACCCGCTCGGGGGGGCGACCACGGACAAGAGCTTCATCGACGATTTCCGGTTCAACGGTCGCAAAGTCTACCTGACCGATGCCGGCCAGCCGGGAATCATCGTGCTCGACCTCGACGACGGTTCGCTCCGCCGCGTCCTCGACGGGCATCCGTCCACGGTGGCGCAGCGCCCGCTCACCGGCGAGAACAAGGTGCTCCTCAGCGAGAAGGAGAAGCCGATCGCGATCCACGCCGACCAGCTCGAGGTCTCGCCCGACGGCAAATGGTTCTACTACCAGGCCTGCACCGGCCCGCTTTACCGGATCGAGACGAAGTGGCTGGACGACAAGGGGGCGAGCGAGCAGGAGCGGGGACGCCATGTCGCGCTGTTCGCCGCCACCGTCTCCACCGGCGGCACCGCCATCGACGGGGATGGCAACATCTACGCGTCCGACACCGACAATCTGCGCATCCTCAAATTCGCGCCCGACGGCACGCAGAGCACCCTGGTGCAGGATCCCCGCCTCGTATGGGTCGACGCGATGTGGATCGACGAGGAGGGGGGGCTGTGGATTCCGGCGGCGCAGATGAACCGCAGCAAAGCCATGAACGGCGGCACGGGCAAGATCGTGTTCCCGACCACTGTCTACCGCATGGCGATCGGGGCGAAGCCGGTGCGGAACTGACCGAACCGCACGCCATCGCCCTTTTTCCACCACCCTTGGGGTGTTGAGACGGCCGAAGCAGTGTTCGGGCCCACCGGCCGTTCGAATGACTCAAGAGGGCGACTTGAGCCGCATCCCCGTCAGAGCCGTGCGCCGGACCGCGCTCGCCGTCTTCGCCCTCGGCCTCGCCGCGCTGCCGGCCGCGGCCGACAAGATCAAGAACCCGACCGCGGTGTTCTCCGGGCTCGACAAGATCACCGGCCGCATCGTGACCTTCGAGGTCGCCATCGACGAGACCGTGCAGTTCGGGGCCCTGCAGATGACGCCGCGGGTCTGCTACTCGCGGCCGCCCACCGAGACGCCCAAGACCACCGCGTTCCTCGAAGTCGACGAGGTGACGCTCGACAGCAAGTACCGGCGCATCTTCACGGGCTGGATGTTCGCGGCGAGCCCGGGACTGCATGCCATCGAGCACCCGATCTACGATGTGTGGCTGACCGATTGTAAGGGCGGCACCGACGTGATCGCCGAGGCGAAGGATCAGGAAGACGTGCCGGCCCTCGCCTCGCGCCAGGAGAAGCCCGGCCGCAAGAAGGGGACGGATCCGACCAAGACCGCCAGCCAGGTCAACCAGAACGGCCAAGTCGATGTCGAGGGCCCACGCGGCGTGCCGGTCCAGCCCAAGCAGAAGCCGTCCCGAAAGTTCTTCCCGAACAACGAGGGCCCGGCGCCGGCCCCGCCGCCGCCCCGCGAGCCGCAGAACCTGTTCGACGCGCTGTTCCGGTAGGGGCACTCACCCTCTACCCCTCATACTCCCCCTCATCCTGAGGTGGCGGCGCGCAGTGGAGCCCTCATTCGAGGCCGCTCATGTGGCGCCTCAGGATGAGGGGGCCGGGTGGGAGAGGCCGCTCGATTGGGGGACTCACCCCGCCAGTCTTTGCCGCGAACTCAGGAACGGGCCGAGTGGCTTGCGGGCACCGGCGAAGCGCGCAAGCCCGATCGGGCGCGGCAGGCCGACATAGATCGCCTCCATACCCCCCGACAGACGGTAAGCCTCGTGCCAGAACGCGGTGCCGGAGCGATCGCGCCCGAAATCACGCCACCATGTCCGGTGCGGCTCCGAACGGGTGAAGGCTTCCAGGCTTTCGAAGTCGCGCCAGTACTGGCGCATGCCGATATGGTTGAGACCGAATACGAGGTTCTCGTGGGCCAAGAGCCCGTCGGGCATGTCGCGCTGGATACCGACGAGGCCACGACCGATCCCGAACAGCGCCTTCAGACCTCGCCAGGTGCCGACGCGAAAGCCGAGATAGACCACGACGAGATCCGGAAAGCCGGAGAGATCGACCGATTCCCGGTCCGGACGAGGCTCGTGGGTCGCTTGCGCTTGGCCGATCCGCATGGCACCACCTCGATGTTTACGCTGTCATCATAGGATCGTCGCGTACAGTGTCAACATCACCGTCGGCGAAGGCTAGCTACCACCATGGCGGATTGCGCGAAGCCCTGGTCGAGGCGGGACTGGCCATCCTGGAGGAGGGGGGTGATCCGGCCTCGCTGGGATTGCGCGAAGCCGCCCGACGGGCAGGCGTTTCGGCGATGGCGCCGTACCGGCATTTTCCGGACAAGGACGCCCTGCTCGCCGCCGTCGCCACGGTCGGCTTCGAACGACTGCGCGCCGCGCTCGAGGCCGCGGACGATCCGGACCGAGGCGTTCAGGGTTCCGTCGGAGAGACGATGGACGCCCGATCCGGTCTCCGCCGCGATGTCGAGACTTCGGCGGCTGCGGGTGGGGCAGGGGAGGGGCAGGCGGCGCTGGTTGCTCAAGGCGTCGCCTATATCGGCTTCGCGGCGGCCCATCCCGGACTGTTTCGGTTGATGTTTCGCACCTGCGCGGCCGAGCCGCCCGAGGCCCTGGCGGCGGCGTCCTCGGGAGCTTTCGGCGTGCTTGCTCACCGGGTGGCGGCGCTGATGCCGCCCGAGCGCGCGACGGACGAGGCGCTCCGGTGCTGGGCGCTCGTCCACGGCATCGCCGTGCTGGCGCTCGACGGGCTGCTCGGCGCGGATCTGCGCGGCAATCGTGAGGCCGTCGCCGCGCTCGCCGAGCGGCTGCTCGATCTCGACGCGCGGGGGCGCTGAGGCCGGTCAGTCCGGCGTATCGCGCCCCAAGCCGAGATCGGCCAGGGCCTCGCTGCCGGAGAAGACCCGCGCCGGGTCGCCCCACTCGGCCCGTTGGGTGGCGGCTTCGGCGAGGCGGCGCTTGTAGATGTGGCGCGGGACTTCCTCGACGCCGAACTGGCTGAGGTGGTCGGTGAGGAACTGGGTGTCGGCGAGCCGGAAGCCACCGCGGCGCAGCCGGGCGACGAGATGGACGAGGGCGACCTTGGACGCGTCGCGGGCCTCGTGGAACATGCTCTCGCCGAAGAACGCGGCACCGAGGCAGACGCCGTAGAGCCCGCCCACCAGCTGCCCGTCGCGGTAGACCTCGACGGTGTGGCAGGCGCCGCGGTCGTAGAGGGCGCCGTAGAGGTCGCGGATCCGGCCATTGATCCAGGTTCGCGCCGTATCGCGCCGTGGGGCGGCGCAGCCGTCGATCACCGCATCGAAATCGCGGTCGGTGACGACTTCGAACTGGTCCGACCGCACGGTGCGGGCGAGGCGCCGGGGCACGTGAAAGCGGTCGAGGGGCAGGACGCCTCGGGCCCGCGGCTCGACCCAGTAGATCGTCGGGTCATCGGCATCCTCCGCCATCGGGAAGATCCCCGCGGCGTAGGCCTTGAGCAGGATGTCGGGCGTGATGTCCACGGAAGTCCTGTCGTGCATCGACAAGTGTTGTCGCTCCGGTCGCGTGGGAACGCCAGCCCTATCCTCAACCCTCATTCCAAGGCCGCGGAGCGGGACGCGGACTCCACCCGTGATGCGGATGCAAGGCGGAATCTGCCCCCTCGCGGCCCCGTCATGGTTTTCGGGTTCTCTCCTTCGGCGAGACCCGGAACGACCGCGGAGGGCATAAAAAAGCCGACCCTCTGACGAGGGCCGGCTCTCGTATCCTCGTCTTGTCCGCTCAGCGCTTCGGATCCGTCTCCGACAGGCCCTCGCGTTCCAGGAAGGCCTCGAGCCAGTGGATGTCGTACTGGCCGTTCTGCACGTCGGCGTTCCGCACCAGGGTGCGGAACAGCGGCAGCGTCGTGTCGATGCCGTCGACCACGAACTCGTCGAGGGCGCGGCGCAGGCGCATCAGGCACTCGTTGCGGGTGCGCCCGTGCACGATCAGCTTGCCGATCAGCGAGTCGTAGTTCGGCGGAATGCGGTAGCCCTGGAAGGCCGCCGAATCGACGCGCACGCCGAGACCGCCCGGCGGGTGGAAATAGGTGATGAGGCCGGGTGAGGGCCGGAAGGTCGCCGGGTGCTCGGCATTGATCCGGCACTCGATGGCATGGCCCTCGACCTTGATGTCCTCCTGAGCCACGGACAAACCGCCGCCGGCCGCGACCCGGATCTGCTCGTTCACGAGGTCGATCCCGGTGATCATCTCGGTGACCGGATGCTCCACCTGGATGCGGGTGTTCATCTCAATGAAGTAGAACCGCCCGTCCTCGTAGAGGAACTCGATGGTGCCGGCGCCGAGATAGCCGAGCTTCCGCATGGCGTTGGCGCAGATGCCGCCGATCTCGGCGCGCATCTCTGCATTGAGCGCGGGCGAACCGCCTTCTTCCCAGACCTTCTGGTGCCGACGTTGGAGCGAGCAGTCGCGCTCGGCCAGATGCACCGCGTCGCCGCGACCGTCGCCGAGGATCTGCACCTCGATGTGGCGCGGCTTGGTCAGGTACTTCTCGAGATAGACCGCATCGTCGCCGAAGGCCGCCTTGGCCTCGGTGCGGGCCATGTTCAGCGCCTGCTCGAGGTCGGCCTCGGTGCGGGCCACCTTCATGCCGCGCCCGCCGCCGCCGGAGGCCGCCTTTACGAGCACCGGATAGCCGATCTCGGCGGCGACCCGCTTGGCCTCGTCCGTGTCGGTGATGCCGCCTTCCGAGCCGGGCACGCAGGGGATGCCGAGCGCCTTCGCCGTGCGCTTGGCCTCGATCTTGTCGCCCATCACCCGGATATGCTCGGCCTTGGGGCCGATGAAGCCGATATTGTGGTGGGCCAGCACCTCGGCGAAGCGGGCATTCTCGGACAGGAAGCCGTAGCCCGGATGCACCGCGTCCGCCCCCGTGATCTCGCAGGCCGCGATGATCGAGGGGATGTTGAGGTAGCTGTCGCGGGCCGCGGGCGGCCCGATGCAGACGCTCTCGTCGGCCAGCCGCACATGCATGGCATCGGCATCGGCCGTGGAATGGACCGCCACGGTCGCGATACCGAGTTCCTTGGCCGCCCGCAGGATGCGCAGGGCGATCTCGCCGCGGTTGGCGATCAGGATCTTGTCGAACATCCGCCAGCCATCACTCGAGGACGAGGAGCGCTTCGCCGTACTCGACCGGCATGCCGTCCTCGACGAAGATCGCGGTGACGGTGCCGGCGCGGGGCGCCACGATCTCGTTGAAGGTCTTCATCGCCTCGACGAGCAGCAGCTTGTCGCCCGCCTGGACCTTTGTGCCGATCTCGATGAACGGCTTCGCCTCCGGGGAGGGGCGCAGATAGGCGGTGCCGACCATCGGCGAGGGGACGGCGCCGGGATGCCCGGCCCCGGCCTTGGCGGGCGCGGGGGCGAGAGCCGCCGGAACCGCCGCGGGCGAGGCCGCAGGCGCCGCCGCGGCGATGGCGGCGGGCGGGGCGACCTGAACCGCCACCGTCTCGATCTTGCGGGCGACGCGGATGCGCAGGTCGCCCTTCTCGACCTCGATCTCGGTCAGATCGGTCTCGGCGACCATCTTGGCGAGTTCGCGCACCAGATCGGGATCGAAGGGTTCGTTCTTGGCCATCGGCTCTTGGTTCTGCAGTCAGGGAGCGGACGGGGACCGTCCGCGCAGGAGATGGGCGAGGGCTTCGAGCCCTGCGAGATAGCTGTAGGGGCCGAAGCCCGCGATCACCCCGGCGCAGACCGGTGCGATCAGAGAGACATGACGAAACGCCTCGCGGGCATGCACGTTCGAGAGGTGGATCTCGACCGCGGTCACGCCGGTTCCTGCGATGGCGTCGCGGAGCGCGACCGAGGTGTGCGTGTAGGCGGCGGCGTTGATGAGCACCCCGGCTCCGGCCGCGCCGGCCTCCTGCACGAACGTCACGAGTTCGCCCTCGTGATTCGTCTGACGGAAGGTCAGGGCGATATCGAGGCGATCCGCGCGCGATCGCAGGTCGCGCTCGATATCGGCCAGGGTGGCCGCGCCGTAGATGCCCGGCTCGCGCGTGCCCAGCAGATTGAGGTTCGGCCCGTTGAGACAGTGAATCGCGGTCATGCCAGCCGGATTTCTTTCGACGGGGGCCTGAGCCGCCCGGCGGGAGGGCCGGTCTTAGACGAGGCCGAGCGCCCGCGACAAGGGCGGTCGTGGTTTCCCTGCGATGGTCGCGTCCGCGTTCACGCCGTCCTTCGACGCGTGCCGTCATTCTGGGACCGCTCAGCTTAACCCGGAGCCCGCCCGCAATGCGCGGCTGGGGCAGGGGGCGAGGCCCGTCGTGGATGCCGGATCCGGCCTTCTTCGTGCTCCGGAATGACCGGGCGAAGATGACTCGGAAGAGCCCTCAGTAGGTCCAGCGCTGGGCCTTATTGACGAGGAAGTCGCGGAACGCCTGAACGCGGGCGACCGTACGCATTTCCTCGGCATAAACGAGGTAGCTCTCCATGGTCGGCATCTCGGCCTCGCGCAGGACCTGGACGAGGTTCTCGTCGCCGTCCACCGCGTAGTCGGGCAGGATGCCGACGCCGATCCCGGCCTCCATGGCCTTGTGCAGGGCGGTGATGTTGTTGACCGTGAAGTGGACCGGGCGGCGGTCGTCGCCCTCGCGGCCGATGCTGGAGAGATAGTGGGTGGCCAGCAGGTAGGAGGGCTCGTTTCCGCCGAAGGAGACGAGCCGGTGCTCGTCGAGATCGGCGATGGTCTTGGGCTCGCCGAAGCGCTTCACGTAATCGCGACTGGCGAAGGCGTGGTAATGCACCGTGAACAGCCGCCGCTGGATCAGGTCCGGCTGGGCCGGCCGACGCATGCGGATGGCGATGTCGGCCTCGCGCATGGCGAGATCGAGTTCCTCGTTGGTCAGCACCAATTCGACCCGGACATCCGGGTAGAGGTCGAGGAATTCCGAGATGCGGCCCGCGAGCCAGGACGAGCCGAGCCCGACCGTCGTCGTCACCCGCAGATCGCCTGACGGGCGCTCGCTCGTCTCGACGAGGCGGGCGCGGGTGTTCTCAAGCCGCAGCTTCATGTCCCGCGCGGCGCGGAACAGCAGGTCGCCCTGCTCGGTCAGGATCAGGCCGCGGGCGTGGCGGTGGAACAGCGGCGCCTTCAATTCGCGCTCGAGGGCGCTGATCTGACGGCTCACCGCCGACTGGCTGAGCCCGATATCGTCGCCCGCCCGCGTGAAGCTGCCGGCCTCCGCGACGTTGAGGAAAATCCGGATCTTGTCCCAATCCAAGGCCGTCACTCCCGCCCGTCGAGGTCTGCCCGTCACGGGAGGCCGCGACCCTTGGGCGTTGCACGACATCCACCCTGCTGGCGCCCCCGTCATTCGCTGAGCGAAGGGCTCCTCGCGAAACCGTAGGGCTCCTGCATGGTTCAGACTAGGACGGCAAGCTTGCGATTTGGTTGCGTCACAGGGCCGTCAACAGGGAAATGGGCGCCGGTCGCCGGTGCCCACCGTTATCCCCAAACGAACCTGCGAAGCGGCGGCCTTACTCGGCCGCGGCCTTGGCCGGGCTCTCGCCGACATCGAGGGCAGCCAGATACTTCTCGGCTTCGAGGGCCGCCATGCAGCCCATGCCGGCGGCGGTGATCGCCTGCCGGTAGACGTCGTCGGTGACGTCGCCCGCCGCGAACACGCCCGGCACGTCGGTCGCGGTCGTGCCCGGCGTCACCGCGATGTAGCCGCCATGTCGCATCGGCAACTGGCCCTCGAAGATGGAGGTCGCGGGCTGATGGCCGATCGCGACGAACAGGCCGTCGGTGGCGTGCTCGACGATCTGGCCGGAGCGCAGATCCTTCAGGCGCAGATGCGTGACCGAGGGCGGCGCCTCGGAGCCGCAGATCTCCTCGACGGCATGATGCCACTTCACGGTGACGTTGGCGTGCTTGAACAGCCGCTCCTGCAGGATGCGCTCGGCCCGGAACTCGCCGCGACGGTGGATCACCGTGACCGACTTGGCGAGATTGGCCAGATACAGGGCCTCCTCGACGGCGGTGTTGCCGCCTCCCACCACCGTCACGTCCTTGCCGCGGAAGAAGAAGCCGTCGCAGGTGGCGCAGGCCGAGACGCCGAAGCCCTGGAACTTCGCCTCCGACGGAAGGCCGAGCCACTTCGCCTGCGCGCCGGTGGCGATGATGAGCGCGTCGCAGCTATAGGTCTCGCCGGAATCGGCTTCCAGCCGGAAGGGACGGGTCTGCAGATCGACCTTGGTGATGTACTCGGACACGATCTTCGTGCCGACATGCTCGGCCTGAAGGCGCATCTGCTCCATCAGCCAAGGCCCCTGGATCGCTTCCGCGAATCCCGGATAATTCTCGACATCGGTCGTGATCATGAGCTGGCCGCCGGGCTGGAAGCCGGAGATCAGCAGCGGCTCGACCATGGCGCGGGCGGCGTAGATGGCGGCCGTGTAGCCCGCAGGTCCCGAGCCGATGATCACGAGTCTCGTGTGGGTGTGGGCCATCTCTCGCCGTCTCCTGGTTCCGGCCGAACCCGCGCGGCAGAGCGGGCCCGTCGCCTCATCGATTCGCGCGCAGTGTGGCACAGCGCACGGAAATTGATCGTTTCGAAGTCCGTGCCGCCCGGAGGCGTTCGATCTCCGTCTTTTGCCTCGTCCGAGAATGCCGCCCGACCCCGTTCAGTCCGGGCGCATCCCTCGCTCCGTGTGTGCCGCGGCTTCTCGCGACGAATTGGTTTCCGCCCCGTCGGAGTACGGTTCAGATGGACCCCTTCGGCGCCGGTATGACCGCCGATGGGCCCGCCGCCTCAGGGCTTTCCACCCGCCGCGCCGGATCGAACAGCCGCCGATGCGCCGCGTAGGCTGCGGCCATCGCTTCGGCGATCTCGGGGGTCGCGTCGATCGGGGTGTAGCGCAGGGCCTCCAGACGGCCGATGAAGGGTTTGAGGGCCCCCGCCATGGCGAGGCCCGCGAACATCCGCCGATGCCGAATATAGGTGCGCGGCAGGTCGAACAGCAGGAGTGGCACCCCGGTGCTCGCCGCCTCGCCGACCATGTTCGCCGAATCCGAGGTGACGACGATGTGGTCGGCGATCGCCAGCATGCCGATATAGGGATTCTCTCCCGTGCCGTCCCAGAGGAAGCCGCCCTTGCGGCGGATCAGGTCGCCGAGGGCCGCGCTGAGATCGGGCGGCGTGCGCCGCGACACCGTCATCATCAGGGTGCAGCCGCCATCGGCGAGCTTGGTCAGGTCGCGCACGAGGCGGCGCGTGTCGGACTTGCGGTAACTGAGGTGCCGGCTGTCGCCACCGATCAGCACGGCGATGCGCGGCCAGGGGAGGGCCGACAGCCGTGGGTCCGGCTGCGCGCGGGCGGCGTCGAGCCTGGCGCGGGAGACGGGGTGCGGGGCGGTGAGCGTCGTGAAGACGTTGGGGCCGCGCAGATCGTCGTAATCCGGAACCCAAATGAAGTCGGCGGTGTCGTGCCCCGTCCGCGGGTCCTTGAGGAAAGCCGTGAAGGTGCGCCCCTGCGAGGCACGTCGCACCGCCCGCAGATAGGGCACCGCGCGCCGGCCCGAGGCGATCAGGATATCGGGCAGGGGGCCTTCGAGGACGCCCCCGGCCCGGCCGGGCGCGTCGCGGGGATCGATCGGTCCCCAGGGAGCCATCCAGGTCAGCGGGCGACCGCGCGGAATGCGCCGCCGCTCGACATCCAGGCCGAGGGCTTGGGCGATCCCGATGCACTGGTTCTCGTCGCCGGCCTTGCCGTCGGTCACGATCCAGGCGCGCGCGCGCCCGATCTCGGGCGGCACGACGCCGTCCCCCGCCACCGGCCCGCTTCCGCTCACGCCACGCACGTCCCCGAACTGTGTCCCGCTTCCGACCCGACCGGCCGACTCTACTGAGTCGGCAGTTGGCGCCGAAGCCATGCCGCGTAATGCTCGGCCAGCGCCGCGACGCGCCGCCGCTCCGAGGCTGGATCGTACCACGCTCCGCCCGAACTCGCCGGCAGAGCCGAGAGCTGGGGATGGCGGGCGAGAACCGCACCGTCACGGCCGACCAGCAGCGCCTCGCCATCGAGATAATCGGTGACGCCGCCTCCGCCGAAGCTGCCGCGGCTCGCGCCTTGGGCCCCGGCATAGGGGTTGAGCGAGAGACCGCTCACGCGCACCACCAGGGTCGGCGCCCCCCGCACGATCCGATCGCCGAAGGCCTGCCGCAGCGCCGCCGTCAGATCGGCCCGCAGAGCCTCCGCCTGGGGCCCGCCGCCATAGGCGGCGAGCGGGCGCACATCGACGGAGACGCCACCGATCCGGCCGAAATCCTGGGCGCCGGCCGGCCCCGCGAACAGGCCGAGGCCCAGGGCCAAGAGGGCCGAGAGGGCCTTGAGGCCGGGGGCCGGCAACGGGATCAGGCTCCCCACTCGACGGCGACGACCTCGTAGGATTTGCCGCCGCCGGGCGTCGTCACCTCGACGGTGTCGCCGACGCCCTTGCCGATCAGCGCGCGCGCGATCGGCGAGGAGATCGAGACCCGACCCTCGCGCACGTCCGCCTCCGGCTCGCCGACGATCTGGTAGGTCTTCTCTTCCTCGGTATCCTCGTCGAGGAGCTTCACCCGCGCGCCGAACTTGATCTTGGCGCCCGAGAGCTTCGCGGTGTCGATGATCTCGGCCCGCGCGATCATGCTCTCCAGTTCGAGCACCCGGCCCTCGTTGTGGGACTGGGCCTCCTTGGCGGCATGATACTCGGCGTTCTCGGACAGGTCGCCCAGGGCGCGCGCCTCGGAGATCGCCTGGATGATGCGCTGCCGCTCCACCTGCTGGCGATGCTTCAGCTCTTCCTCGAGAGCTGCGTAGCCACGGATCGTAATCGGAACCTTGTCGATGCTCATGGTCTCGCGCCACAATGAAGAGGCCCGGCGGGAGCGGTGAGCTCCTTCCGGGCCGGAAAACGGCTCTCAGTTCAGACCGCGAGGCGCCCTGTCCGCCGGGCACCTCGCGCGCCGGAGGTATTTAGGCCGCGAAGTACTCCTGCAAGGCCCGCACCCGAAGGTCGCCTTCGAGATAGGCTCTGATCCCCTCGGCCGCCGCCATCGCGCCCGCCAGAGTGGTGTAGTACGGCACTTTATGCAAGAGGGCCGCCCGCCGGAGCGAGCGGGAGTCGGACAGCGCGCCCGCTCCCTCGGTGGTGTTGATGACGAGCGCGATCTCGCCGTTCTTGATCGCATCGACGATGTGGGGGCGGCCCTCCAGCACCTTGTTGATGCGGCCCGTCGGGATGCCTTCGTCGGCCAGATACCGCTGCGTCCCGCCGGTGGCGAGGATGCTGAAGCCGAGCTCCGACAGGAGCCGGATGGTCGGCAGCACGCGCGGCTTGTCGTCGTCGCGCACCGAGATGAATACGGTGCCGGTGCGCGGCACGGCGGTGCCGGAGCCGAGCTGGCTCTTGGCGAAGGCCACGCCGAAGCCGGCATCCAACCCGATCACCTCGCCGGTCGAGCGCATCTCCGGCCCGAGCAGGACATCGACGCCGGGGAAGCGGGCGAAGGGGAACACCGCTTCCTTGACCGCGATATGGTCGAGCTTCTTCGGCTTGAGGCCGAAGCCGTCGAGCCGCTCGCCTGCCATGATCCGCGCGGCGATCTTGGCGATCGGTTCGCCGATCACCTTGGCGACGAAGGGGACGGTGCGCGAGGCCCGCGGGTTCACCTCCAGCACGTAGATCGTGCCGTCCTTGATCGCGTATTGCACGTTCATGAGGCCGCCGACCTTGAGGGCCAGGGCCATCGCCTTGGTCTGGCGCTCCAGTTCGGCGATGATCTCGGGGCTGAGCGAGCGCGGCGGCAGCGAGCAGGCGCTGTCCCCCGAATGGATGCCCGCCTCCTCGATATGCTCCATGATGCCGGCGATGAACACGGTCTCGCCATCGCAGACCGCGTCCACATCGACCTCGGTGGCATCCGACAGGTAGCGGTCGAACAGCAGCGGGTTCTTGCCCAGGACCGTGTTGATCTGCCCCGTCTTGTCGTTGGGATAACGGGACTTGATGTCGGAGGGGATCAGGCTCGGCAGGGTGCCCAGCAGGTACTCGGCGAATTGCGCCTCGTCGCGGATGATCGCCATGGCCCGCCCGCCCAGCACGTAGGAGGGGCGCACCACGAAGGGCAGGCCGAGTTCGGCCGCGACGAGCCGGCTCTGCTCCACCGAGTAGGCGATGCCGTTCTTGGGCTGCTTGAGGCTGAGCTTGTCGAGGAGCCGCTTGAACTGATCGCGGTCCTCGGCGAGGTCGATGGCGTCGGGCGAGGTGCCGAGGATCGGCACGCCCGCCGCCTCCAGCGCGCGGGCGAGCTTGAGCGGCGTCTGGCCGCCGAACTGCACGATCACCCCGTGGAGCGTTCCGGCCTGCCGCTCCGTCTCGACGATCTCCAGCACGTCCTCCGCCGTCAGCGGCTCGAAATAGAGCCGGTCGGACGTGTCGTAATCGGTCGAGACCGTCTCCGGATTGCAGTTGACCATGATGGTCTCGTAGCCGGCTTCCGTCAGGGCGAAGCAGGCGTGGCAGCAGCAATAGTCGAACTCGATGCCCTGACCGATCCGGTTCGGGCCGCCGCCGAGGATGATGACCTTCTTCTTGTCCGACGGGTAAGCCTCGTCCGCCACCGTGCCGGCGAAGGGGGCGACGTAGGTCGAGTACATGTAGGCGGTGGGCGCCTTGAACTCGGCGGCGCAGGTATCGATCCGCTTGAAGACCGGGCGGACGCTCAAGGTACGGCGCGCGTCGCGCACGACCTGCTCGTCGGTATCGGCCAGAACCGCCAAGCGAGCGTCGGAGAAGCCCGCGGCCTTGAGCTGGCGGAAGGCGCCGGGCGTCGTCGGCAGGCCGTGGGCCTTCACCCGGTTTTCCAGATCGACGATGGCCTGGAGCTGCTCGAGGAACCACGGGTCGATCTTGCAGGAAGCGTGGATCTCCTCATGGCTGATCCCCAGCCGCATCGCCTGGGCGACCTTGAGCAGGCGGTCGGGCGTGGGCGTGCCGAGCGCGGCCTTGATGGCGTTGTGGTCGTCGCCCTTGCCGAGGCCCTCGATCTCGATCTCGTCGAGGCCGGTCAGGCCCGTCTCCAGGGAGCGCAGGGCCTTCTGCAGCGATTCCGCGAAGCAGCGGCCGATGGCCATGGCCTCGCCCACCGACTTCATGGCGGTGGTCAGGGTCGGCTCGGCGCCGGGGAACTTCTCGAACGCGAAGCGCGGGATCTTGGTGACGACGTAGTCGATCGTCGGCTCGAACGAGGCCGGCGTCGCCCCGCCGGTGATGTCGTTGGCGATCTCGTCGAGGGTGTAGCCGACGGCGAGCTTGGCCGCCACCTTGGCGATGGGGAAGCCCGTCGCCTTCGAGGCCAGCGCCGAGGAGCGCGAGACGCGCGGGTTCATCTCGATGACGATCATCCGGCCCGTGGCCGGGTCGATGGCGAACTGCACGTTCGAGCCGCCGGTCTCGACGCCGATCTCGCGCAGGACCGCCAGCGAGGCGTCGCGCATCACCTGATACTCTTTGTCCGTCAGCGTGAGGGCCGGCGCCACCGTGATCGAGTCACCGGTGTGGACACCCATCGGATCGACGTTCTCGATGGAGCAGACGATGATGCAGTTGTCCGCCTTATCGCGGACCACCTCCATCTCGTATTCCTTCCAGCCGAGCACGCTCTCCTCGATCAGCACCTCGTTGGTCGGCGACGCGTCGATGCCGCGCTCGACGATCTCCAGGAATTCCTCGCGATTGTAGGCGATGCCGCCACCGGTTCCGCCCATGGTGAAGGACGGGCGGATGATCGCCGGCAGGCCGACCTCGGCCAGCGCGATCAGGGCCTGGCCCAGAGCGTGCTCGATGTAGCGACGGCGACGGTCGCCCTCACCGCCGCTCCACTGCCGCTCGAACTCGGCGAGCGCTGCCGCGCGGGCATCCGGATCGGCATTGGCCGCCTCGATTCGCGCAGTCTCGGCCAGATACCGGTCGCGATCCGCCTTCTTGGCGGCGGAGGCGTTGGCGAGCTCGGATTTCGGCGTCTCAAGGCCGATCTTCGTCATCGCGTCGCGGAAGAGGTTGCGGTCCTCGGCCTTGTCGATGGCCTCCGCCGTGGCGCCGATCATCTGCACGCCGAACTTCTCGAGGACGCCCATGCGTTTCAGCGAGAGGGCGCAGTTCAGCGCGGTCTGGCCGCCCATGGTCGGCAGGAGGGCGTCGGGCCGCTCCTTCTCGATGATCTTGGCCACGATCTCCGGGGTGATCGGCTCGACATAGGTGGCGTCGGCCATGTCCGGATCGGTCATGATCGTCGCCGGGTTCGAGTTCACCAGAACGATCCGGTAGCCTTCCTCGCGCAGGGCCTTGCAGGCCTGGGTGCCGGAATAATCGAACTCGCAGGCCTGCCCGATGATGATCGGCCCCGCACCGATGATGAGAATGGAATGGATGTCGGTGCGTTTCGGCATTGAGCGCCTTGAGGTCTAGCTCGCGCGCGCTCACCCCCCGCGCGCCGCCTCTTTCGGGCGGCGCCCGAAGGGATCGGGCGGCCTGGATGATCGTCAAGCCCCGCGTTTACACCCGGCCGCGCGGCATTGAAAGAGCGGCCCCGCCATGCCCGTTTTCCAACCCCGCGATCTCTCCCGCCGGCTCGGAGACCCCCTCCGCCTCGACTGATTTTAAAAGTTTAATTATTCGAATTTATACCAGTATATCTCCATTTGCTGTTTCCTAATAGAGTCTATATCGGACGAAGATCGGCGATGTATGCCGATCATCATGAGAATCATTCCGAGGAAGCGAACAATGGCGTTGAAGCATCTGATGGTCGCGGTGACCCTGCTCTCGGGCGTCGCGTCGGCGCTGCCGGCCGCGGCCGAGGAATTCACGGTCAAGGCCCTCAACAACGGGCCGGGCGGGTCGATGGTGTTCGATCCGGCCTTCGTGAAGCTGAAGCCCGGCGACAGCATCAAGTTCGTGCAGACCGACAAGGGCCACAACGTCGAGACCATCAAGGGCATGGCGCCGGAGGGCGCGGAATACGTGAAGACGGTCGTGAGCCAGGACGCCGTCGTCACGTTCGACAAGGAGGGTGTCTACGGCTTCAAATGCGCGCCGCATTACATCATGGGTATGGTCGCGCTCGTGGTCGTCGGCGACAAGCGCGACAACCTGGAGGCCGCCAAGAGCGTCCCCCACAATAAGCTGACGCAGAAGCGGTTCGAGCCGCTCTTCGCCCAGGCGCAGTAACCGGAGCCCGCCCCGGGAAGGCGGTCCCGCCTCATCTAGCGAGGACCGCCGCTCAATCCCCCGACATGACCAGCGCCCAGAAGCGCTTGTAGCGGGTGCCCGGGGCATCGACCCGGGCGATGCCGATCCGGCGCAACTGCGGCATGAGCATGTTGCGATTGTGCTCGGGCGAGGCCTTCCAGCGGTCAAGGACCTGATCGAAGGTTTCCGAACCCGCGCTGAGATTCTCCGACGCGTAGCGCTTGGCAAAGCCGGCCTGCGCCATTCGGCTCTCGAACGAGCCGGCGGCCTCGTGGCTGAGGCGCCCCATCCGCGCATTGGCGCCTGCCTGGAACGAGGCCGCGCGAATCAAGCTCGAATCGATCGTGACGGGTCCGAGGCCGTGCTGCGCCCGGTAGCGCGAGATCGCCTGGGCGGCGGCGCCCTCGTCGAGAATCACCGGGACCGTCGGAAGGCTGGCGTCCAGAACGGGCGAGCCGCCGCAGCCCGCGAGCGTGAGAGCGAGGAGAAGCGCGGCGGAAACGGGGCGCAGGATCGGCATCGGGCGATTCGGAGCGAGGGCGTGAGGCGTTGCCCCAGCGCATCCCCGGCCGATGCGGCGAAACAGCGGCGAGTCCGGACAGACGCAACGGTGCGGTCGCCGCCGTGGCGCCGCGGCCACGCATGCGCCGCAGCCAGCCATGCATCCCGGCGCACGAACAGGCCGACCGGCCCGAGGGCGCGGACCGAATTCGACGATGCAAGGGATCAGATAAGTTCGAGCCGCTTGTGCCGATTTCAGCTTGCGGTCTAGATTGTCTTCTTAAGAAGACGTGGCGCGGGCGACGGGGCTCGAACCCGCGACCTCCGGCGTGACAGGCCGGCACTCTAACCGACTGAGCTACGCCCGCGTGGCGGTCGCCGGAGGGGATGGCCTCGCTGCCGGCGACGAGGCGGGGTTTAGGGGGGGCGCTTCGGGCTGTCAAGCAAGGGAAGCGCACTTTCGCGATTCGTTTTCCGGCCGGCTTCCGGCGCGGTGAAGGGCGATCGGAAAGATCTCGGCGCGGCCTACGCGTTTAACGTGTATCGAGCGAGAAGAGTGGTATGGGCCATCGCGCGGATCGCCCGACCCGCCCTTCCGTGGGGGCAACCCATGCGTGCTGCGAAGGTAGCCCATGCACTGGTATACCAGCGTGGCTGTCTCGGGGTGCATGGGGTGTTTGTGCGACGCGCAATACCCTTGTTTCGTCCTGAGGCCTCGTCTAAGCCTCGCCAGCGCCCAGTCTGGCATTGGAGGAATTCCACGGGAGGAACCCTCTCCGCGGCCAGGCGTCGACGCGAGGGCACTTCCATGATCCTCCCGCGCAACGAAACGAGGGGTTCGGCATGACCGGCCTGCTTGCGGACTATCTTCCGCTTATCGTGTTCATCGGCGTCTCGCTGTTCATCGCGGCGGCCCTGCTGGTTGCGCCCTTCGTGGTCGCCTATTCGAGCCCGGATCCTGAGAAGCTCTCGGCCTACGAATGCGGCTTCAACGCATTCGATGATGCGCGCATGAAGTTCGATGTGCGCTTTTACCTCGTCGCAATTCTATTCATCATTTTCGATCTAGAGGTCGCTTTCCTGTTTCCCTGGGCGATCACGTTCGGGGAACTTGGTTGGTTCGGCTTCTGGTCGATGATGATTTTCCTCGGCGTCCTGACCGTCGGCTTCGTCTACGAGTGGCGCAAGGGCGCCCTCGAATGGGACTAGGCCACGGCCGGTCCGACGCCGCCCTTCCTATCCTCGCTCAGAGGCAGAAATGGCCCTGAACCCGACCCTTTCCCGCGCGCCCGAGATCGCGCCCCAGCCGAAAGGGATCATCGATCCCGCGACCGGCCGGCCCATCGGCGCCAGCGATCCGATGTTCCTGTCGATCAACGATGAGTTGGCCGATCGCGGGTTCCTGGTCACCAGTGCCGACGAACTCATCAACTGGGCCCGCACCGGCTCGCTGATGTGGATGACCTTCGGCCTCGCCTGCTGCGCCGTCGAGATGATGCAGATGTCGATGCCGCGCTACGATTGCGAGCGCTTCGGCTTCGCGCCCCGTGGCAGCCCGCGTCAGTCCGACGTCATGATCGTCGCCGGCACGCTGACCAACAAGATGGCCCCGGCGCTCCGCAAGGTCTACGACCAGATGCCGGAGCCGCGCTACGTCATCTCCATGGGCTCCTGCGCCAATGGCGGCGGCTACTACCACTATTCCTACTCGGTGGTCCGCGGCTGCGACCGCGTCGTGCCGGTCGATATCTACGTGCCGGGCTGTCCGCCTTCGGCGGAAGCGCTGCTCTACGGTGTTCTGCTGCTGCAGCGGAAGATTCGCCGTATCGGCACGATCGAGCGCTGAGGGAGAGGCGATGAGCGAAGCCATGCCCGCCGCCGTGACCACCAACGGCATTGTCCTGCGCGGCACCGTCGCGGCGCCCCAGGGCGACGACGCCTTGCGCGCCATGGGCGAGCGCATCGACGGCGCCCTGGGCCCCGCGGTCACCGATTGGGCGATCGCCTTCGGCGAACTGACCCTGACCGTGCAGGGCAGCGACATCGTCTATGCGCTGACCTACCTGCGGGACGAGCCGGCCTGCGCCTTCCGGTGCTTCATCGATATCTGCGGCGCCGATTATCCGCAGCGGGCGCGCCGGTTCGAGGTGGTCTACCACCTGCTCAGCCTGCGCCATAACACCCGCGTGCGGGTGAAGGTGCAGACGGATGCCGCGACGCCGGTGCCCTCCGCGATCACGGTCTTCCCGGCCGCCAACTGGTACGAGCGCGAGACCTACGACCTCTACGGCATCCTGTTCTCGGGTCATCCCGACCTGCGCCGGCTGCTCACCGATTACGGCTTCGAGGGGCATCCGCTCCGCAAGGACTTCCCGCTGACGGGCTTCGTTGAGGTCCGCTACGACCAGGACGAGGCGCGCGTCGTCTACGAGCCGGTCAAGCTCACCCAGGAATTCCGGAACTTCGACTTCCTGTCGCCGTGGGAGGGCACGGATTACGTGCTCCCCGGCGACGAGAAGACGTCGAGCTGAGGCCGCGGGCATGTCCGAACACAATATCCGCAACTTCTCGATCAATTTCGGGCCGCAGCACCCGGCGGCGCACGGCGTGCTGCGCCTCGTGCTCGAGCTCGACGGCGAGGTGGTCGAACGTGTCGATCCGCATATCGGCCTGCTTCATCGCGGCACCGAGAAGCTGATCGAGCACAAGACCTACCTCCAGGCGACGCCCTATTTCGACCGGCTCGACTACGTGTCGCCGATGAATCAGGAGCACGCATTCTGCCTGGCGATCGAGAAGCTCGCCGGCATCGAGGTTCCGCGCCGCGCCAAGCTCATCCGCACCCTGTTCTGTGAGATCGGGCGGCTGCTCTCGCATCTCCTCAACGTGACGACGCAGGCGATGGATGTCGGCGCTCTCACGCCGCCCCTCTGGGGCTTCGAGGAGCGCGAGAAGCTGATGATCTTCTACGAGCGCGCCTCGGGTGCCCGCCTGCACGCCAACTATTTCCGCCCCGGCGGCGTGCATCAGGACCTGCCGCCCGCGCTCATCGACGATATCGAGGCGTTCTGCGACCCGTTCCTGCAGGTGGTCGACGACCTCGACAACCTCGTCATGGCCAACCGCATCTTCAAACAGCGCAACGTCGACATCGGCATCGTCAGCCAGGACGAGGCGATGGAATGGGGCTTCTCGGGCGTGATGGTGCGCGGTTCGGGCATCCCGTGGGATCTGCGCAAGTCGCAGCCCTACGAGGCCTACGAGGAGATGGATTTCGACATCCCCGTGGGCAAGAACGGCGACACCTACGACCGGCAGGTCATCCGCATGGAAGAGATGCGGGAATCGGTGAAGATCATGAAGCAGTGCTGCGCCAAGTTGCGCGAGCCTGCCGGGCAGGGCCCGATCGCCTCCACCGACGGTAAGTTCGCGCCCCCGCCGCGCCGGGAGATGAAGCGCTCGATGGAAGCGCTGATCCACCACTTCAAGCTCTACACCGAAGGCTTCCACGTCCCGGCGGGCGAGGTCTACGCGGCGGTCGAGGCGCCCAAGGGCGAGTTCGGCGTCTATCTCGTGTCGGACGGCACCAACAAGCCGTATCGCTGCAAGATCCGGGCTCCGGGCTTCGCGCATTTGCAGGCGATGGACTGGATGTGCCGCGGCCACCTGCTGGCCGATGTGTCCTGCGTGCTCGGCACGTTGGACATCGTGTTCGGTGAAGTGGACCGCTGAAGGAACGCGTCGGACGTCATGGCCAACCGCAGACTCGCCCCCGCCGCCGAGCAGCCTCAGAACTTCGCGTTCTCTCCGGAGAATGCCGAGTGGGCCCGCGGCCAGATCGAGAAGTACCCGGAAGGGCGTCAGGCCTCCGCCGTGATCCCGCTGCTGTGGAAGGCGCAGGAGCAGAACGGCGGGTGGCTGCCGCAGAAGGCGATCGAGGCGGTCGCCGACCAGCTCGGCATGCCGCATATCCGCGTGCTGGAGGTCGCGACCTTCTACACGATGTTCGCGCTGGAGCCGGTCGGCCGCTTCTGGATTCAGCTCTGCGGCACGGTTCCCTGCGATTGCTGCGGGGCGAAGGAGCTGAAGGCCGCGCTTCAGGCGCGCCTCGGCCCGCCCGGCCACGTTTCGGCGGACGGCAACTTCTCCTGGCTCGAGGTCGAGTGCCTGGGCGCCTGCTGCAACGCGCCGATGGTGCAGATCAATCAGGATTACTACGAGGATCTGACGCCCGAGAGTCTCAACAAGCTCATGGACGATCTCGCCGCCGGGCGCCCGGTCAAGATCGGATCGCAGATCGGTCGCGTCTCGTCCGAGCCGAAGGACGCGGTCAACACGCTCACCGACCCGACGCTGTTCGACGGTTCGCGCGTCGGCGCTTGGCGCAAGCGCTTCGAGGCGACGAAGGCCGAGGAAGAGATCAAGCACGAGGAAGCTGCCTCCTCCGAGGCACGGGCCGCGACGGAGGCGAAGCCCGCCCGTCCAGAGGCCGGTCGTCCCATCGAGCAGGGCACCGCCGACGGGCCGGCGCAGCGCGCCGCCGCGGGTGAACCTCCGGTGCGGGAATCGGACAAGGCCGAGGCCACGGAGCGGGGCACCTCGCAGGCCAAGACCGCTGGGTCCCGGCCGGGGGACAGCTCGGCCCTCGACTCGCCGGCCGAGCGCGTCGCGGCGGGCGAACCCCCGGCCGTGACCGTGACGCCCGACGAGGAGACCCGTGCGCTCGCCGAAGATGCGGCTCTGCGCACCGAACCGCCGCAGCACCCGGTGGCCGGGGGCGCGGACGACGCGGTGCCCGAGACGGAGAGCCCGGAGGCGCGCGCCGACGCGGCAGGCCAGCGTCCTGCGGGATTGCCGGCTGCCCGCGACGACCGTCCGGACGACCTGACCCGGATCCGGGGAATCGGCCCGGTCAACCAGACCCGCCTGAACGGCCTCGGCATCTGGCATTACGACCAGATCGCCGCCTGGACCCCGCAGGAGGTCGCCTGGGTCGGTGCGTACCTCGCGTTCCCAGGTCGGATCGATCGCGAGAACTGGGTGCGGCAGGCCGCCGACCTCGCCGGAACGAAGGGCTGAGGACCGACACATGCTCTCCGATCAGGATCGCATCTTCACCAATCTCTACGGCCTGCATTCGCCCGATCTCGAGGCGGCGAAGAAGCGGGGCGCCTGGGACGGCACCAAGTTTCTGCTCGATCAGGGCCGGGACTGGATCATCGACGAGATGAAGGGCTCGGGCCTGCGCGGCCGCGGCGGCGCAGGCTTCCCGACCGGCCTGAAATGGTCGTTCATGCCCAAGAAGTCCGACGGGCGTCCCCATTACCTCGTCGTCAATGCCGACGAGTCGGAGCCGGGCACCTGCAAGGACCGGGAGATCATGCGGCACGATCCGCATCTCCTGATCGAAGGCTGCTTGCTGGCGTCCTTCGCCATGGGCGCGCATGCCTGCTACGTCTATATCCGCGGCGAGTACGTGGCGGAGAAGTTCGCCCTTCAGCGGGCCGTGGACGAGGCTTACGCGGCCCGTCTTGTCGGCCCGTCGAACATCCACGATTACCCGTTCGACATCTACGTGCACCACGGCGCGGGTGCCTATATCTGCGGCGAGGAGACGGCCCTCATCGAGAGCCTTGAGGGCAAGAAGGGAATGCCGCGGCTGAAGCCGCCGTTCCCGGCGAATATGGGCCTCTATGGCTGTCCCACGACCGTCAACAACGTCGAGTCGATCGCGGTCGCCGGCACCATCCTGCGCCGGGGCGGCGCGTGGTTTGCTGGTCTCGGCGGCAAGAACAACACCGGCACCAAGCTGTTCTGCGTCTCGGGCCACGTCAACAAGCCCTGCAACGTCGAGGAAGAACTCGGCATCACCTTCCGCGAGCTGATCGACAAGCATTGCGGCGGGATGCGCGGCGGCTGGGACAATCTTCTGTGTTCCATCCCGGGCGGTTCATCCGTCCCGCTCGTTCCGGCCGAGCAGATCATCGACGCCAAGATGGACTTCGATACCCTCCGCAATCTCGGCTCGGGTCTCGGCACCGCGGCGGTGATCGTGCTCGACAAGTCGACCGACATCGTCGGCGCGATCGCGCGCATCTCGTACTTCTACAAGCACGAGTCCTGCGGCCAGTGCACGCCTTGCCGGGAGGGCACCGGCTGGATGTGGCGCGTGCTGACCCGCATGGCCGCCGGCCGCGCGCAGAAGCGCGAGATCGACATGTTGCTCGAAGTCACCAAGCAGGTGGAGGGGCACACGATCTGCGCGCTGGGCGATGCGGCGGCCTGGCCGATCCAGGGCCTGATCCGGCATTTCCGGCCGGAGATCGAGAAGCGGATCGACCAGTACAGCGCCAACCCGCACATGGATGCAGTGCCGATGGCGGCGGAGTGACCGCCGCCCCGATGCTCAACGTCGAGAAGACACGATGACCAAAATCCTCGTCGACGGCACCGAGGTCGATGTCCCGGCCGATTACACCCTGCTCCAGGCCTGTGAGGTCGCGGGCGCGGAAATCCCGCGCTTCTGCTTCCACGAGCGGCTGTCGATCGCCGGCAATTGCCGCATGTGCTTGGTGGAGCTGAAGGGCGCGCCGAAGCCGGTGGCCTCCTGCGCCTACGCGGTGAAGGATTGTCGGCCCGGACCGAACGGCGAGCCGCCGGAGGTTCTGACCCGCTCGGGCCTCACGAAAAAGGCCCGCGAGGGGGTGATGGAGTTCCTCCTCATCAATCACCCGCTCGATTGCCCGATCTGCGACCAGGGCGGCCATTGCGACCTGCAGGATCAGGCGATGGCCTACGGCGTCGATTCGACCCGCTATCACGAGAACAAGCGCGCGGTCGAAGAGAAGTATATCGGCCCGCTGGTGCGCACGGCGATGAATCGCTGCATCCACTGCACCCGCTGCGTCCGCTTCCTGGCGGAGGTGGCCGGCGTGCCGGATCTCGGCGCCATTGGCCGTGGCGAGGACATGGAGATCACGAGCTACCTGGAACAGGCGATGGGCTCGGAGCTGCAAGGCAACGTCGCCGATCTCTGCCCCGTCGGCGCGCTGGTCCACAAGCCGCAGAGCTACAACGTGCGCCCGTGGGAGCTGCACAAGACCGAATCCGTCGACGTGATGGATGCGGTGGGCTCCGCGATCCGCGTCGATGCCCGCGGCCGCGAGGTGATGCAGATCGAGCCGCGGATCAGCGAGGAGATCAACGAGGAGTGGATCTCCGACAAGACGCGCCACGTGGTCGACGGTCTCCGCCTCCAGCGGCTCGACCGACCGTTCCTGCGCGAGAACGGACGCGTGCGTCCGGCCTCCTGGGGGGAGGCCTTCTCGGCCATCGCCGCCAAGATGAAGGGGGCCGACCCGAAGCGCGTCGGCGCGCTGGTCGGTGATCTCGCGGGCGTTGAGGAGATCTTCGCCCTCCAGCAGCTGATGGGATCGCTCGGCGTCACGAATCTCGATGCGCGCCAGACCGGCGAGGCACTCGATCCGGCCTGGGGCCGCGCCGCCTACACGTTCGGACCGACGATCCCCGGTATCGAGCGGGCGGACGCGATCCTCCTGGTCGGCACCAATCCACGCACCGAGGCCTCGCTGCTGAACGTGCGCATCCGCAAGCGCTGGCGCATGGCGCCGCTCGCCGTCGGCCTGATCCTCGACGAGCAGCCCGATCTGACCTACCCCTACACCTATCTCGGCGCGGGCGCGGACACCCTGACCTCGCTGGGCAAGGGCGAGCACAGCTTCCTCGAAATCCTGCAAAAGGCCGAGCACCCCCTCATCATCGTCGGCGAGGGCGCGCTCGGCGTGCCCGGCGCGCTCGCCGCCGCGGCGGCCCTGGCGAAGGAAGTCGGCGCCGTCGCGGAGGGCTGGAACGGCTTCGGCGTGCTGCAGACGGCGGCGGCCCGCGTCGGTGCGCTCGATCTCGGCTTCGTGCCGGGGGAGGGTGGGCTGACCTTCTCGCAGATGCTGGAGCCGGGTGCGCTCGACGTGGTGTTCAACCTCGGCGCCGACGAGCGGGCGATCCCACCGGGTGCCTTCGTGATCTACCAGGGCACCCACGGCGATGCCGGTGCGAGCCGCGCCGACGTGATCCTGCCGGGCGCCGCCTATACCGAGAAGAGCGCGACCTACGTCAATCTGGAAGGCCGGGTGCAGATGACCAATCGCGCCGGCTTCCCGCCCGGGGATGCCCGCGAGGATTGGGCGATCCTGCGCGCCCTCTCCGACATCCTGGGCAAGCGCCTGCCCTACGATTCGCTCGGAGGCCTGCGCAAGGCGTTGTACGCTGCCCATCCGCATCTCGCCGCGGTCGGGTCCGTCGAGCCGTCGGATATGGCGGCGTTGGAGACGCTCGCGGCGCTGCCGGGTCGGTCCGAGAAGGCGGCGTTCTCCTCGCCGGTTGCCGACTTCTATCTCACCAATCCGATCGCCCGTGCCTCGCGGGTGCTCGCCGAGTGCTCCGGGCTCGCCCGGGGCCGCGCGCTCGAAGCGGCGGAATAGGGAACGGCCCGATGACCTTCCTCGAGGTGCTCGGCACCGTTCTCCTGATCGCGCTGAAGAGCTTCGTGCTGCTCGCAGCGCTCCTGGTCTTCATCGCCTACGCCCTTCTGGCGGATCGCAAGATCTGGGCGGCGGTGCAGTTGCGGCGGGGGCCCAACGTGGTCGGCCCCTGGGGTCTGTTCCAGTCCTTCGCCGATCTCCTGAAGTTCGTGCTGAAGGAGCCGGTCATTCCGGCGGGCGCCAACAAGGCGATCTACCTGTTGGCGCCGCTGGTCTTCGCGATGCTGGCGCTCGCCTCCTGGGCGGTGATCCCCCTGGCGGATGGCTGGGCGATCGCCGACCTCAATGTCGGCATCGTCTATATCTTCGCCATCTCCTCCCTCGGCGTTTACGGCGTCATCATGGGCGGCTGGGCGTCGAACTCGAAATACGCCTTCCTCGGCGCGCTCCGATCCGCCGCGCAGATGATCTCCTACGAGGTGTCGCTGGGCTTCGTGATCATCTGCGTGCTGCTCTGCGCCGGCTCCCTCAATCTCTCGCGCATCGTCATGGCGCAGGACACGGCGCTCGGGCTGTTCGGCTGGTACTGGCTGTGGCTGTTCCCGATGTTCGGCGTGTTCTTCGTGTCCGCGCTCGCCGAGACGAACCGCCCGCCCTTCGATCTCCCTGAGGCGGAATCGGAGCTCGTGGCCGGTTACATGGTCGAGTATTCCTCGACGCCGTACCTGCTGTTCATGCTCGGCGAATACGTGGCCATCATGACCATGTGCGCGCTCGGGACCGTGCTGTTCCTCGGCGGCTGGCTCTCGCCGATCCCGTTCGCGCCCTTCACCTGGGTGCCGGGCGTGATCTGGTTCGCGCTGAAAGCAAGCTTCCTGTTCTTCATGATCGCCATGGTGAAGGCCATGGTGCCGCGCTACCGCTACGACCAGCTCATGCGGCTCGGCTGGAAGGTCTTCCTGCCGCTGTCGCTGATCTCGGTCATCGTCGTCGCCTTCGTCCTCAAGCTCACCGGCCTCGCGCCGGGAGCCTGACCGCAACCGCATTCGGAGATCGCGCCGTGAAGCTCGATCAGGTCGCCAGAAGCCTTCTCCTGAAGGAGTTCGTGTCGGGGTTCGTCCTCGCCATGAAGTATTTCTTCAAGCCGAAGGCCACGATCAACTATCCCTTCGAGATGGGGCACCGGGGGCCGCGCTTCCGGGGCGAGCATGCCCTGCGCCGCTATCCCAACGGTGAGGAGCGCTGCATTGCCTGCAAGCTCTGCGAGGCGATCTGCCCGGCCCAGGCCATCACCATCGAGGCGGGCCCCCGCCGCAACGACGGCACGCGGCGCACCACGCGCTACGACATCGACATGGTGAAGTGCATCTATTGCGGCATGTGCCAGGAGGCCTGCCCGGTCGATGCCATCGTCGAGGGGCCGAACTTCGAGTTCTCGGTCGAGACTCGCGAGGAGCTGCTCTACGACAAGGAGAAGCTGCTCGCGAACGGCGACCGCTGGGAGCGCGAGATCGCCCGGAACATCGCGACCGACGCACCGTATCGCTGAGGTTCCGGCCAAGGTCTTCCGGTGCGCTGTTGTGCGCCGCAGGGCCGAGTTCTATAGACGGGCCGCCGCCTGCGGCCGAGGGTCCACCGAGGCAGAAGGGAGCCGCCCGCGAGGGCGGCCGATGCTGAAAACCGCATGACCGCAGCCGCCGCCTTCTTCTATCTCTTCGCGGGCCTCGCCGTTGCCTCGGGCTTCATGGTGATCGCCGCCAGGAACCCCGTCACATCGGTGCTGTTCCTGATCCTCGCCTTCGTGAACGCCGCGGGCCTCTTCATCCTGATGGGGGCCGAGTTCCTGGCGATGATCCTCGTCGTCGTCTATGTCGGCGCGGTGGCGGTGCTGTTCCTGTTCGTCGTGATGATGCTCGACGTGGATTTCGCCGCCCTCCGGCAAGGCTTCCAGCGCTACCTTCCCGTCGGCGGGTTGATCGGTGCCGTGTTCCTCATCGAGCTGCTGCTGGTCGTCGGCAGCTGGACGATCGATCCGGGGCTCGTGCAGGCGCCGCTCGGGCGTGCCGCCCACGGCGAGAGCCTGACCAACACCCAGGCGCTCGGGCGGGTGCTCTACACGGATTACGTCTACTTCTTCCAGATCGCCGGCCTGATCCTGCTGGTCGCGATGATCGGCGCCATCGTCCTGACGCTGCGCGACCGCACCGGCGTCAAGCGCCAGAACATTTCCGTCCAGAACGCCCGCACTCAGGCGATGGCGGTCGATACCATCAAGGTGCCCTCCCGGCAGGGCGTGGAGGTCTGAGCATGATCGGCCTGAGCCACTACCTGACGGTCGCCGCGATCCTGTTCACGCTCGGCGTGCTCGGCATCTTCATCAACCGCAAGAATGTCATCGTCATCCTGATGTCGGTCGAGCTGATCCTGCTCGCGGTCAACATCAACTTCGTGGCGTTCTCGACCCACCTCAACGACATCACCGGCCAGGTCTTCGCTCTGTTCGTGCTGACGGTGGCCGCGGCCGAGGCCGCCATCGGCCTCGCCATCCTGGTGGTGTTCTTCCGCAACCGCGGCTCCATCGCCGTCGAAGACGTGAGCATGATGAAGGGCTGACCGCTCTCACCAGCGCGCCACCCTCTCGTCCGCCTGCTGCGAGGCACGATCCCCCATGTATCACGCCATCGTCTTCTTCCCGCTGATCGGCGCGCTGATCGCCGGCCTGTTCGGCCGCACGCTCGGCGCCCGGCTGAGCGAGCTCGTGACGACGGGCTGCCTCGCCTTCGCCTGCCTCCTGTCCTGGGGCGCCTTCTTCCTCGTCACCGGGGACGGCCGGGCCGAGACGGTCCACGTCGCGCAGTGGTTCACGGCGGGCGACCTCGTGGTCGATTGGGCCTTCAAGGTCGATACGCTGACGGCGATCATGCTCGTCGTCGTCACCTCGGTCTCGACCCTCGTGCACGTCTATTCCATCGGGTACATGCACGAGGATCCGCACCGGCCGCGCTTCTTCGCCTATCTGTCGCTGTTCACCTTCGCCATGCTGATGCTGGTGACGGCCGACAACCTCGTGCAGATGTTCTTCGGCTGGGAAGGCGTCGGCCTCGCCTCCTACCTGCTGATCGGCTTCTGGTACGAGAAGCCCTCGGCCAACGCCGCGGCGATGAAGGCCTTCATCGTCAACCGCGTCGGCGATTTCGGTTTCTCGCTGGGCATCTTCCTCGTCTTCGTCCTGACGGGATCCGTGGGCTTCGACGCCATCTTCGCCAAGGCCCCGGAGCTGAAGGACGCGACCTTCCACTTCCTCGGACATGACTGGCACGCCCTGACGCTGGCCTGCCTGCTCCTGTTCATGGGGGCCATGGGCAAGTCGGCGCAGTTCCTGCTGCACACCTGGCTGCCGGACGCCATGGAGGGCCCGACCCCGGTCTCGGCGCTCATCCACGCCGCCACCATGGTGACCGCCGGCGTGTTCATGGTCGCCCGCCTGTCGCCGCTGTTCGAGCTGGCCCCGACCGCGCTCACCGTCGTCACGATCATCGGCGGCATCACGGCCTTCTTCGCCGCCACCGTCGGCCTCGTGCAGAACGACATCAAGCGGGTCATCGCTTACTCGACCTGCTCGCAGCTCGGCTACATGTTCGTCGGCCTGGGGGTGGGCGCCTACGCCACCGGCGTGTTCCACCTCTTCACCCACGCCTTCTTCAAGGCGCTGCTGTTCCTCGGCGCCGGCTCGGTCATCCACGCGATGCACCACGAGCAGGACATGCGGAACATGGGCGGCCTGCGCCCGTACATCCCCTTCACCACGGCGATGATGACGATCGGCACGCTCGCCCTGATCGGCTTCCCGTTCACCGCCGGCTACTACTCCAAGGATGCGATCATCGAGGCGGCCTACATGTCGGACCGCCCCGGCCACGTGCTGGCGTTCCTCGCCACCGTGATCGCCGCGCTGATGACCTCGTTCTATTCCTGGCGCCTGTTCTTCCTCACCTTCGAGGGGCCTCAGCGCTGGGTCGCGCACGGGGCCCATGGTCACGACGACCACGCGCACGCCGCGCACGACGATCATGCCTCGGCCCATGCCCACGCTCTCGCGCACGAGGCCGACGGCAAGCCCGGCCATCATGAGGGTGTGGCGCACGACGACAAGGGTCACGATCTGGAGCCCGCCTCGCACAGCGCGATCGAGCACCACGACGATCACGGCGCCCACAAGCCGCATGAGAGCCCGCTCGTGATGACGATTCCGCTCGGGATCCTAGCCTTCGGTGCGCTGTTCGCCGGCCTGATCTTCAAGGAGCGGTTCATCGGGCACGACATGGACCGGTTCTGGGGTCACGCGCTGCCGCACCATTCCGGCAACGACATCATGCACAAGATCCACGACGCGCCGGGCTGGGTCGCCGCCTCGCCCGCGATCATGCTCGTGCTCGGCTTCGTTCTGGCCTTCTGGATGTATCTCCGCCGGCCCGACCTGCCGAACCGTCTCGCGACCTCGCAGCCGATCCTGTACCGCTTCCTGCTCAACAAGTGGTACTTCGACGAGATCTACGACCGGCTCTTCGTGCGTCCGGCCAAGAACTTCGGGCTGTTCCTCTGGAAGGAAAGTGACGGGCGCGTCATCGACGGCTTCGGCCCCGACGGCATCTCGGCCCGGGTCGTGGACGTCACCCGCGGCGTGGTCCGCTTCCAGACCGGCTACGTCTACCACTACGCCTTCGTGATGCTCGTCGGGGTCGCCGGCCTGATCACGTGGTACCTCGTCTCCGGCGTGCCGGCGGTCGGAGGAGCGCATTGATGTTCGGCCTCGGCATTCTCTCCGGGCTCCTGATCGTCCCGCTCGCGGGCGCCGCCTTCATCCTGACGCTGGGTGAGGAGACGGAGGCCGTGAAGCGCAACGCCCGCTGGGCGGCGCTGATCACCACCATCGTCACCTTCCTGCTCTCGCTCGCCGCCTGGGCCCGCTACGACATCGCGTCCCCCAGCTTCCAGCTGGTCGAGAGCCATGCGTGGCTGGCCGAGACCATCCGCTTCAAGCTCGGGGTCGACGGCTTCTCGATGCCGCTGATCCTGCTGACCACCTTCCTGATGCCGTTCTGCATCGGCGCCTCGTGGCTCTCGGTCGAGCACCGGGTGAAGGAGTATTTCGTCGCCTTCCTCGTGCTGGAAACGACGATGATCGGCGTGTTCTGCGCCCTCGACCTGGTGCTGTTCTACCTGTTCTTCGAGGCCGGCCTGATCCCGATGTTCCTCATCATCGGCATCTGGGGCGGCAAGCGGCGCATCTATGCCAGCTTCAAGTTCTTCCTCTACACCCTGCTCGGCTCGGTGCTGATGCTGCTGGCCATCATGGCGATGTACTGGGAGGCCGGCACCACCGACATCCCGACGCTGCTGGCCCACCGCTTCCCCGTCGGCATGCAATGGTGGCTGTGGCTCGCCTTTTTCGCCTCTTTCGCGGTGAAGATGCCGATGTGGCCGGTTCATACCTGGCTCCCCGACGCCCACGTCGAGGCGCCGACGGCGGGCTCCGTGATCCTGGCGGGCATCCTGCTGAAGATGGGCGGCTACGGCTTCATCCGGATCTCGCTGCCGATGCTGCCGGACGCGAGCGCCGAATTCGCGCCCCTCGTCTTCGCCCTCTCGGTGATCGCGATCATCTTCACCTCGCTCACCGCGATGATGCAGACCGACATCAAGAAGCTGATCGCCTATTCCTCGGTGGCGCATATGGGCTTCGTGACGCTGGGCCTGTTCACCCTGAACGAGCAGGGCATCCAGGGTGCCCTGTTCCTGATGATCTCCCACGGCATCGTCTCGGGCGCGCTCTTCCTCTGCGTCGGCGTCGTCTACGATCGGATGCACACCCGCGAGATCGCGGCCTATGGCGGTCTGGTGAAGCGGATGCCGCTCTACGCCGCCGCCATGATGGTTTTCACCATGGCCAATGTCGGCCTGCCCGGCACCTCGGGCTTCGTTGGCGAATTCCTCGCGATGATGGGCGCGTTCAAGGCCAACCCGACGGTCGCGTTCTTCTCGGTCTTCGGCATCATCCTGTCGGCGGGCTACGCCCTGTGGCTCTACGCGCGGGTGATCTACGGGAAGCTGGAGAAGCCCAATCTCCAGGGTATCCTCGACCTCGACCTGCGGGAGAAGATCATCATCGCGCCGCTCGTCGCGCTGACGATCTGGTACGGCGTCCACCCGGCCCCGGTGCTCGATACCTTCGCGCCCTCGACCGAAGCCCTGATGCAGAACATGCGCACGGCGCTCGCCAACACGCAGACCGCGGAAGCGGCCGCCAAGGCGGCGAAGCTCGCAGCGGCCGAGAACATGGCTGGACCGAAGTCCCAGAAAATCGAGGCCGCCGCGCGATGACCCCGATCCAATCCGTCCTGCCGGCGATCACGCCGGTCCTGCCGGAGATCGTTCTGAGCATCGGCGCGCTGCTGCTGGTGCTCTGGGGCGCGTGGCGCGGCGAGCGCTCGGCCGAGAGCGTCAATCTCGGCGCGCTCGGGCTTCTGATCTTCACCTTCTTCCTCGTGGTCTCCCAGACCGGCCAGGTCACCACGCTCAACGGCGCCTTCATCGCCGACCCCTTCGCCCGGGTGATGAAGGCCCTGATCCTGATCGGCTCGTCCGCCACGATCCTGCTCTCGCGAGACTATTTCCAGCGCGAGCGCATCGACCGGTTCGAGTATCCGCTGCTGATCGTGCTGTGCACCATCGGCATGATGGTGATGGCCTCGGCCAACGATCTGATCTCGCTCTATCTCGGCCTGGAGCTGCAATCGCTCGCCGCCTACGTCATCGCCGCCTTCCACCGCGACGACGTGAAGTCCACGGAAGCCGGCCTGAAGTACTTCGTGCTCGGCGCGCTCTCGTCGGGCATGCTGCTCTACGGTGCCTCGTTGGTCTACGGCTTCACCGGTACGGTCTCGTTTCCCGGCATCGTCACGGCGCTCGACGGCCCGGTGAGCTTCGGCATCGTGCTGGGCATCGTGTTCGTCGCGGCGGGCGTCGCCTTCAAGCTGGCGGCGGTGCCGTTCCACATGTGGACGCCGGACGTCTACGAGGGCTCGCCGACGCCGGTCACCGCCTTCTTCGCCTCGGCGCCCAAGATGGCCGCCATGGCGATGACCGTGCGCGTGTTCATCGGTGCCTTCCCCGACGTGACCGCGGTCTGGCAGCAGATCATCGTGTTCGTCTCGATCGCCTCGATGGCGCTCGGCTCCTTCGCGGCGATCGGCCAGCGCAACCTCAAGCGCCTGATGGCCTATTCGTCGATCGGCAATGTCGGCTACGCCCTCATCGGCTTGGCCGCCGGCTCGGAGGAGGGCATCCGCGGCGTCGTGATCTACATGGTGATCTATCTCGCCATGACGCTCGGCGCCTTCGCGGTGCTGCTCTCGCTGCGGCGCAAGGACCGGATGTTCGAGACCATCGACGACCTGTCCGGGCTCTCGCGCACGCATCCGTGGCTGGCCTTCAGCCTCGCCGCGATGATGTTCTCGCTGGCCGGCATCCCGCCGCTCGCCGGGTTCTTCGCCAAGTTCTACGTCTTCGCCGCCGCCATCAAGGCGGGGCTGGTGACGCTGGCGGTGATCGGCGTGGTGACTTCCGTGGTCGGCGCCTTCTACTACCTGCGCCTCGTCAAGGTGATGTATTTCGACGAGGCGCAGGCTCCGTACGAGCGGATTCCGCCAGGTTCGGCCATCGTGCTCGCCGCATCGAGCGTCGTCGTGGTGCTGTTCTTCCTCATCCCGGCGCCGCTGGTGGCGGCGGCGGGCAGCGCCGCGAAGTCCCTGTTCTGAGAAGCATGACCTTCCGGCTCAGCCCGGCGGCCCGCGCGGAGGGCCACCGCCTGCATAGCCACGACCGCCTCGGCTCGACCAACACCGAGGCTCTCGCCCGCGCTCGCGAGGGCGAGACCGGCCCGCTCTGGGTCGCGACCCGCCTGCAGGAGGCGGGCCGGGGCCGGCGCGGCAACGTCTGGCAGTCGCCCGAGGGCAATCTTTTCGCGAGCTTGCTCTGGCCGGTCCAGGGCGTGGCGCCGGAGATGGTCGCGACCCTGGGGTTCGTCGCCGGGGTGGCGCTGGTCGATGCGATCCGGGATGTGTGCCGCTCCTCCCACCCCCACCCTCATTCAGAGGTGCCCGCTTCAGCGGGCCTCGAAGGAGGGCTCCAGGGATCGCCCGATCCGCTGGAGCCCTCCTGCGAGGCTGCGCTTCGCTTCGCACCTCAGGATGGGGGTATGGGAGGGACAGGCGAAGCTTCGTTCCGCCTGAAATGGCCCAACGACGTCCTCATGAACGGCAAAAAACTCGCCGGGATCCTCTTGGAGGCCGAGCAACTCCCCAGCGGGCGGCGTGCGGTCGTCATCGGTTTCGGCGTGAACGTTGCGGCCGCCCCCGACGATCTGCCCTACCCGGCCGCGGCCCTTCGCCCCGCGCATGCGGTCGATGCGCCCAGACTGCTCGAATCCTTGACCGAACGATTTGTCGAAGCGGCCCAGATCTGGAACAAGGGGCGCGGATTTCCGAAAATCCGGCAGCTCTGGCTGGAGCGCGCGGCGGGGGTGGGTGCCCCCGTGTCGGTGCGAACCGCCGAGACGACGCTGTCCGGTGTTTTCGACACGATCGACGAGGGGGGGCGGCTTGTGATCCTCGCCCCGGACGGAACACGACGAACCGTGACGGCGGGCGAGGTGCATTTCGGAAGTGCCGCGACGGCGGCCTGAGACTGGATAGACGACAAGATGACGACACGGCAGGACGAGCTCGTCTTCGTGCCGCTCGGCGGCGTGGGCGAGATCGGCATGAATGCGGGCCTCTACGGGATCGGACCCGAGCGGGCACGCAAATGGATCATGGTCGATTGCGGCATGGGCTTCGCCGGTGAGGAGGGTTTGCCGGGCATCGATCTGATGTTCCCCGACCTTGCCTTCATCGAGGAGCGCAAGAAGGATCTTCTGGGGATCTTCATCACCCACGCGCACGAGGATCATATCGGCGCGATCTCCGAATTGTGGCCGCGCCTGAAGGCGCCGGTCTACGCCACGCGCTTCGCCAAGCAGCTTCTCGAGACTCGCCGCCTCTCCGAGCCCGGTGCGCCCAAGGTCGATCTGCGCGAGATCAAGCCGGGCAAGCGGGTCACCGTCGGCCCGTTCGAGATCGAGTTCGTGCCGGTGGCCCATTCGATCCCGGAATCGAATGCGGTGGCGATCCGCACCGAGTTCGGCCTCGTGGTGCATACCGGCGACTGGAAGCTCGACGACACGCCGGTGGCCGGCGACACCACCTCGCCGGAGGCGTTCACCGCACTCGGCGACGAGGGCATCCTGGCGCTGGTATGCGATTCCACCAACGTCCTGCGCGAGGGCCGTTCGCCGAGCGAGTCTGAAGTCTCGGCCACGCTCCGGCGCATCATCGAGGAATCGCCCCACCGCGTGGCGGTGACGACCTTCGCCTCGAACGTCGCCCGCATCCGCGCCGTAGCGGAGGCCGCCCAGGCTTGCGGTCGTGAGGTGATCGCGGTTGGCCGGGCCATGGACCGAGTCATCGATGTCGCCCGCGAATGCGGCTATCTCGACGGCCTGCCGGACTTCCGCGGTGCGGAATCCTACGGCCACATCCCCCGCGACAAGGTGGTCTGCCTGCTCACCGGTTCGCAGGGCGAGCCGCGGGCGGCCATGTCGCGGGTCTCGCGCGACGACCATCCGGCGATCTCGCTGACCGCCGGGGATCGGGTGATCTTCTCGTCCCGCGCGATCCCCGGCAACGAGCGCGATGTCGGCGCCATCATCAACGACCTGATCGAGGCCGGCATCGAGGTCATCACCGACCGCACCGAACTCGTCCACGTCTCGGGCCATCCCCGGCGCGAGGAGATGGTGGCCATGTACAGCTGGACCCGGCCGAAGGCGGTGGTGCCGGTCCACGGCGAGGCGCTGCATCTCGACGAGCATGCGCGCTTCGCCCGCTCTCAAGGCGTCGAGACGGTGGTGAAGGCGCGCAACGGTGCCGTCGTGCGCCTCGCTCCGGGCAAGCCCGAGGTGGTCGAGCATGTCCGCGCCGGCCGGCTCTACAAGGACGGCAACGTCCTGATCGACGCCAAGGACCGGGCGATCCCCGAGCGCCGCAAGCTGTCCCAGACCGGCATCGTCTCGGTGGCCATCGCCATCGATGAGCGCGGCGCGGTGGTCGGCGAGCCGGCGGTCGACATCATGGGTCTGCCCAATCGCGGTCGCGATGGGGAGCCCTTGCTCGACACCGTGGTCGATACGGTCAACCGCACCCTGAGCGGCCTGTCGCGCGGCAAGATGAAGGATTCGGAAGCCGTCGAGAACGCGGTCGACCGGGCCGTGCGCTCCGCCGTCAACGAAGCCTGGGGCAAGAAGCCCGCCTGCCACGTGCAGGTGGTCGAGGTCTGAGCTCTCGTTCCTCGCCACGGATCCCGGGCTCGCCCGGGATCCGCACGGAGCTGCCGCCATAGGGCGGACCGATCCGGGTGGGGAGGATCCAAAAGTGGGGAGGTACAGGATGAAGCCGGAGCGGTACCTTCCGCATCACCCCTAACCCCCTCCCCACGAGGGGGAGGGGAACGCAGCGGGTAGGGAGGAGCAAACAATGATCGGACGGCTCAATCACGTGGCCATCGCGGTGAAGGATCTCGACGCGGCGACCGCGGTCTATCGCGATACGCTCGGCGCCAAGGTGACGGAGCCGCTGCCGCAGCCGGAGCACGGCGTCACCGTCGTCTTCGTCGAACTGCCCAACAGCAAGGTCGAGCTGATGTCGCCGTTGGGTGAGAACTCGACCATCCAGGGCTTCGTCGACAAGAACCCGGCCGGCGGCATCCACCATGTCTGCTACGAGGTCGACGACATCATCGCTGCCCGCGATCAGATGAAGGCGGCCGGCGCCCGCGTGCTCGGCACCGGTGAGCCGAAGATCGGTGCGCACGGCAAGCCGGTGATTTTTCTCCACCCGAAGGACTTCCTGGGGACCCTCGTCGAGTTGGAGCAGGTCTGAGCGCCTTCCCGACGGGGCTTTCTCTGCCGTGTCGGCACGCGGCTTTCCTGATTCCCGCCCACATCCCGAGGCGCCCGCCTCGGTGGGCCCTCGAAGGAGGCTCCAGGGGTCGCGAACCTTCCGGAGACCTGCTTCGAGACTGCTTCGCGGCACCTCAGGATGTGGGCGGTGGATGGGAAAGGCCGATCAGGCAAGTCCAAGACTCGCCCCTAAGACTCGCTCCTAAGGCTCGCCCCGAAATCCCTCCCGTCGGCGGGCAGGGATCCGTGCGGTGCGCGATCCGTCAAGAATAACGGCCATCCATGACCCCCCTTCGCACCATCGCCGCCTCGACCCCGCTCACCGTGCTGACGGTAGCAGCCCTCGTCGCGATCCTGGTGGCGGTCGCCGTGAAGGGGTTTGCCCTCACCGTTTTCGGGGCGCTCGCCCTGTACTTCGTGCTGTGGTGGACCTTCCTGTTCGCGATCCTGCCCCTCGGCAACGCGGCCGAGGCGGATCCGCAGCGGTTGGTGCCGGGGCAGGATCCCGGCGCGCCGGCCTTGCCCCGCTTGCGGGAGAAGGCATTGCTGACCACGCTGCTGGCCGGCGGGGCTTTCGTGGCCGCGATGCTGATTTTCCCGCTCGCGCGGCTGTGAGCGACCTGACACCCGAAAGATTCGCGGCCGGACGCAGCGCCGCGTTGACAGGCGCCTGAGGGGATCCGCACCCTGTCTCGACGGCCCCGGTATCCATGCGGGCCGGTAGGGAGACACGCCATGGCCGGGATGGTGGCAGGGCCGCGCGCGCCCGCTGACAGCAAGGCCGGCGCGGGCGGCAATGGCTGGCTTCTGCCCTTCATGCTCGCCCTGTTCTTCGCCTGGGGCCTCGCCACCGTCCTCGTCGATATCGTCACGCCCAAGCTCAAGAGCCTGTTCGCGCTGAGCTACACCGAGGCGACGCTCACCCAATTCTGTTTCTTCGCCGCCTACGCGCTGATCTCGCTGCCGGCGGGTGCGATGGTGACGCGGATCGGCTCCATGCGCGGTCTGGTCGTCGGCCTCGTCGTGATGGCGGCGGGCTGCCTGCTCTTCGCGCCCGCCGCGCGGATCGGCCTGTTTCCGATGTTCCTGCTGGCCCTGTTCGTGATGGCCTCGGGCATTGCCGTATTGCAGGTGGCGGCCAACCCTCTGGTGGCCGGCCTCGGCGACCCGGCTCAGGCCTCAAGCCGGCTGACGCTCGCCCAGACCTTCAACGCCCTCGGCACCACCGTCGGTCCGGTGATCGGGGCCTGGGCGATCCTCTCCCATACCGTCACGCCCTCGGGCACGGATGCGGCGGCGCTGGCGGCGGCTCGGCAGGCCGAAGCGGACGTGGTGCGCACGCCCTTCCTCGTCATCGCCGCGGGTCTCTTGGCCCTCGCCGTGCTGTTCTGGTTCCTGCGCCGCCGGGTCCGCGAGGAGGATGCCGGGGAGAGCGCCGGCTCGGGCGGGCTCGGGCTCGACCTTCTCCGGCGGCCGCGCCTCGCCTTCGGGGCCTTGGCGATCTTCCTCTATGTCGGCGCGGAAGTGGCCATCGGCACGCTGATGGTGAGCTATCTCGAACAGCCGCGGGTGCTCGGGGCGAGCCCCGAGACGGCGGGCCATCTGCTCAGTTTCTACTGGGGCGGGGCGCTGGCCGGGCGGATCGTCGGCTCCTTCGTTCTGCGTGCCGTCCGACCGGGAGCCGCGCTCTGCGCCGTCGCGCTGGCCGCCGCGGGGCTCACGGCCCTGTCGGCGACCAGTTCGGGCATGCTCGCGGGTTGGGCGCTGATCGCGGTCGGCCTAGCCAACGCGATCCAGTTCCCGACGATCTTCGCACTGGCGATCGAGGGGCTCGGCGAGCGCACGGCACAGGGCGCCGGCATTGTCTGCGTGGCGATCGTCGGCGGCGCGATCGTGCCGGTGCTGACCGGGGCGCTCGCCGACGGTTACGGCCTCGCTATCGCCCTGGGCGCCCCCGCGCTCTGCTATCTCTGCATCGCGGCCTTCGCCCTGGCCCATGCCCGCGACGCCCTCGGCCGTCCGAGCGCTGTCGCAGCGGAGTAGAGCGAGGGTAGAGGCTGCGACACGGAGCGGATCGTGTCAGATGTCCAAAAAACAAAAAGCAAGGCACGAGGCCTTGCTTTGAAACAATCTAGTGTTTTGCAGCCTAGCTTTATCTCGCGCATTTCTTGCGGCGCGGCGGCTGCTTGTTCCTCCCGAGACTCGGACCGTGCGCCGCCTCGTTGGGCGGCGACCATCGCGGGGTGCTTATAGGAAGAAGATTTCCCTTTGTCATCAGGCCGGAGACGGTTCGCGGCGCTTTTTTGCAAACCTTGCTGCAAACCGCCCCCTGATCTCCGCCTCGACTGCGATCGGCGCAGCGAACTTCGCATCCGCCGCCATCTCCACGCAGAGATCGACGAAGCCAAACGGTACGGCTGTCGGCATCGGAAGCTGCGGCGGCCTGTGCTTCCCTGGCGCTTGTATTTTGCAGGCGCAATGTGTTGTGTGCCTCGCGCACCGGCCCGTTTCCCGCCGCCGGCCTGCGCCAGCCGTTCAAGGTCGAAAGATGCGTCTCTCCCGCTACTTCCTGCCGATCCTGCGCGAGACGCCCAAGGAAGCCGAGATCGTCTCGCATCGCCTGATGCTGCGCGCCGGCATGATCCGCCAGGAGGCCGCGGGCATCTACGCGTGGCTGCCGCTGGGGCTGCGGGTTCTCGACAAGGTCTGCAAGGTGATCCGCACCGAGCAGGACCGCGCGGGCGCGATCGAGATCCTGATGCCGACGATCCAGGCCGCCGACCTGTGGCGCGAGTCCGGCCGATACGAGGCCTACGGCAAGGAGATGCTGCGCCTAAAGGACCGCCACGAGCGCGAACTGCTCTACGGGCCCACGGCGGAGGAAGTCGTCACCGAGATCTTCCGTGCCAGCGCCCGCTCCTACAAGGACCTGCCCAAGAACCTCTACCAGATCTCGTGGAAGTTCCGCGACGAGGTGCGTCCGCGCTTCGGCACCATGCGCTCGCGCGAGTTCCTGATGAAGGACGGCTACTCGTTCGACCTCGACCAGGCCGCGGCGCGCCACTCCTACAACAAGGTCTTCGTCTCCTATCTCCGCACCTTCGAGACGCTGGGCTTGCGCGCGATCCCGATGCGGGCCGATACCGGCCCGATCGGCGGCGATCTGAGCCATGAGTTCATCATCCTGGCCAATACCGGCGAGAGCGAGGTGTTCTGCGACCGCGCCTATCTCGACATGCCGGTGCCCCCGCCGTCGGTCGATTTCGACGACGTCGCTGGGCTCCAGGGCGTCGTCGATTCCTGGACCTCGCATTACGCCGCCACCGACGAGATGCACGACACCGCAGCCTTCGCCGAGGTGCCGGAGGCCGCGCAGCTCTCCGCCCGCGGCATCGAGGTCGGCCACATCTTCTATTTCGGCACCAAGTACTCGACGCCGATGAAGGCGGTCGTCACCGGCCCCGACGGTCAGGAGCGGCCGGTGCATATGGGATCCTACGGCATCGGTCCGAGCCGGCTTGTGGCCGCAACCATCGAGGCGAGCCACGACGAGGCGGGCATCATCTGGCCGGATGCGATCGCCCCCTTCGACGTGGCGCTGATCAACCTCAAGGTCGGCGATGGCGCCTGTGACACGGCCTGTGCCGAGATTCAGGCGGCGCTCGAAACCGCCGGGCTCTCCGTGCTCTACGACGATCGCGACGACCGGCCCGGCGCGAAATTCGCCACCGCCGACCTGATCGGTCTGCCCTGGCAGGTGATCGTTGGTCCGAAGGGGCTCGCCGACGGCAAGATCGAGCTGAAGCGCCGCGCCACCGGTGAGCGGGAGACGCTCGATCCGGTCGATCTCCCGGCCCGGCTCCGGCGCATCTGAGGCGGACGCGATGGCGCTCGCGCTCAGCGACTGGAAGGGCGCGCTGGCCCGATTGCGCAGCGCGCAGGCGAGCGCCTCGACGCGGCCTTTCGCAGGCTTCGAGTGGCTGATCGCCGGTCGCTATCTCCGTGCCCGGCGCCGGGGTGGCGGCGTCTCGGTGGTCGCCCTGTTCTCGGTGCTCGGGATCGCGGTGGGGGTCGCCACCCTCATCATCGTGCTCTCGGTGATGAACGGCTTCCGCACGGAATTGCGCTCCAAGATCGTGGGTCTCAACGGCCACGTCTTCGCCGCGCCGATCGACAAGCTCTTCACCGACTACGTCGATCTGTCCGAGCGGCTGGAGAAGGTCGCGGGCGTGCGCGCCGTCGTGCCGATGGTGCAGGGACAGGCCTTCGCCTCCTCGCCCTATGGCGGCTCCGGCGTACTGGTGCGCGGCGTGCGCGAGGCGGATCTCGCCAAGGTCCCCGCGGTCTCCACCGCGATCAAGAGCGGCACGCTCGAAGGCTTCGACGACGGAACCGGGGTGGCCTTGGGCCGGCGCCTCGCCGATTCCCTCGGGCTTCAGGCCGGCGATCAGGTCACGCTTCAGACGCCGAAGGGGGCGAGCACACCGTTCGGCACCGCGCCGCGCTCCAAGGCCTACACGGTGAAGGCGATCTTCGAGATCGGCGTGACCGATTTCGACACGACCATGGCCTTCATGCCGCTCACGGAGGCACAGGCCTTCTTCAACCGCGACGGCGATGTCAGCGTGATCGAGATCTATCTCGACGACGCCGAAACGGTGGCCGAGATGCGCGAGCCCCTCGAGATGGCGGCGGAGCGCCCGATCCTCCTGACCGATTGGCGGCAGACCAACCGCACCTTCTTCGGCGCGCTCGAGGTGGAGCGGAACGTGATGTTCCTGATCCTCAACCTCATCGTCATCGTGGCGACGCTCAACATCATCTCGGGGCTGATCCTGCTCGTTCGCGACAAATCCTCCGATATCGCGATCTTGCGCACCATGGGCGCGACGCCGGGCACCATCATGCGGGTCTTCCTGATCAACGGGGCCCTCATCGGCCTCGTCGGCACGGCGATCGGGCTCGTCGGCGGCGTGCTGTTCACCCTCAACATCAAGCCGATCCAGCGCACGCTGTTTCCCGGTGCCTGGGACCCGACCGTGCGCTTCCTCGCCGAGATCCCGGCCGAGATGAACTCGACCGAGGTCGCCGTCATCGTCGTCACCTCGATCCTGTTGTCGCTCGCCGCGACACTCTATCCCTCCTGGCGCGCCGCCCGGCTCGATCCGGTGCAGGCCCTGCGCTACGGCTGACGGTATCCCAGGGTACGGACTCTCCATGGCACAGTCGCAAGCCGACGCCGCGCAGCCGGTGCCGGCCCTGTTCTTCTCGGGCGTCGAGCGCCGCTACCCGCAGGGGGAGGGGGCGCTGGAGATCCTGCGCGGCACCGATCTCGCCATCTGGCCGGGGGAGCTCGTCGCGCTGGTGGCGCCCTCCGGCGCGGGCAAATCGACCCTGCTTCACATCGCCGGCCTCCTGGAGCGGCCCGATGGCGGCGAGGTCTATATCGGCGGCCAGCCGACCGCCTCGATGTCCGACGGCGAGCGGACGCGGTTACGGCGCGAGGAGATGGGCTTCGTCTATCAGTTCCACCATCTCCTGCCGGAGTTCTCGGCGCTGGAGAACGTGGTGCTGCCCCAACTCATCCGCGGCCTCGGTCGCCGTGAGGCGGAGACCCGTGCGGCCGAACTCCTGAGCTTCCTCGGCCTCAAGGAACGCCTGCCGCATCGCCCGGCCGAGCTGTCCGGCGGCGAGCAGCAGCGCGTCGCCATCGCCCGCGCCGTCGCCAACGGCCCGCGTCTCCTGCTTGCCGACGAGCCGACCGGCAATCTCGACCCGCAGACGTCGGGCCGGGTCTTCAGCATCCTGCTCCAGCTGGTGCGGGCCTCCGGTCTCGCCGCGCTGATCGCCACCCACAACATGGACTTGGCCGCCCGGATGGACCGGCGCGTCACGATCCGCGACGGGATGATCGAGCAGGTGGGGTGACGTCGTCTGGGGTTCCGCCCGGAATCTCTCGGTGTCGGGACGGACGATCGGCTAGAACTGCATCAAAGCGGGGATCAGAGTGAGCCCGGCCCCGGCTGCAAGGTAAGGGAGCCAGCCCACCGCTCGACGCCAGCGCGTCGGCGATGCTGCTTCGTCCGCAGCCAGCAGCGGCACGATCAACGGCAGCAGCGGCAGCAGGTATCGCCCCTGCGGCCCGTCGATTCGGCTCTCGCCGACATTCGTCCATGTCAGGTATTGCGAGAGCAAGATGGCCCATAGGCAGGCCAATCCCGCCATTAGTAGGAGTAGGCCCTCTCGCCGCAGCCCGGCACGGGCCCGCCCCCCGGCCTGCAGCGCCCCGAAGAAAGCCAGCGGCCAGAGCCCGTAGATGAGCGCTGGAATCGGCCGGTCGAGCCAGCCGAGGCAACCGATACCGGTTCGTGCCAGCCAGATCATATGCTTGATCGTGAACAGATAGCCCGCCGGGAGGGTGAGGAGCCGCGCCGGGGCAGCGGCGAGGACGTTGAGCTGCGCCTTCGGATCGGTGCTTTGGAACGTCGCCGGTCGCAGACCTGGCCAGAGCGGACCGGCCTCGTAGGCGGTGCGGGGCACCGGCGTCGCCACCGTCGCCATGGTGAAGCCCGCCCAGAGAATGCCCGGCAGGACCGCAAGCAGCACGATTGCCGCGCGAGCGAGGAGGCCGAGCCGGGTCAGGGGCAGGAGGAGTGCCAGGGCGAGAGGGGCGTAAGGCGGCTTCGCCAGCACGACGAGGGCGATCGAGATGGCGGCGAATCCATAGGCCGGATGCCTGAGCCTAGCCCCGGCATCGCCGGTTCGGACACGGGTGAGCAGGGCCGCCGCAAGCGCCGAAGTCGCGATGATCAGGCCATCATGATTGAACGAGCCTGCCAGGGAGAGGGACATCGGCAGGGCGAGCGTGACGAACAGGAGCAGCCGACCCCGCCGCGTCAGGGCCAGGGCCGCACAGGCCAGGATGGCATAGGTAAGCAACGCGGCGAGCCGGCCGAGCGTGGCAGCCTGACGGGGAGTGGCGCCGACGATTCGACCGGCGGCCAGACCGAGCGCTGCCGGCGCGTAGAAGGCCGGAAAATAGGTGCCGATGGTGTAGAGGGCATGGAATCGGCGCTCGGTCCCCCAAGGTCCTGTGCCTGAAATCGGATCGGGCGCGGGCACGGCGACTCGCGAGACATCCACCGGGTCACGGCTGCGGCTCATCGCTTCCCAGACCGGATCGACGAGGATTCCGGCCGCGGCGACGGGGCGGCCATCGGGCAGGGTGATCGTCTCGCGATGGCCGACGATCGCTCCGTCGAGCAGGGCTGCGGCCCGCATGAGATGGGCCGGCTCGTCGGCGACATCGCCGAGCGGCGTCATCACGGCGAACCAGAGGCCGAGCGGCAGCGCGAGCAGCAGGAAGGCGAGGAGGCAAGTGCGGGCGCCGTCCGCACGTGCTTGGCCGCGAACGATCACGAAGCCGCCTCGGCGATCAGGTCCGGTTCGCCCAACTGCCGCGCGAGGCTGCGCCGGAGGCGGATGGCGAGGACCAGCGTGGCCGCCGCGCCAAGGCCGAGCAGCATCGTGCGGGCGAGGTCGGTGACTCCGTTCCGGCTCACGCTGCCGATCATCACGTAGACGAACAAGGCGGGCAGGGCAGCCAGTGTGCCGAAGCCGTAGGCGGAGATCGAGACCCGGCTGAGGCTAAGGGCCCAACTCGTCAGGGCGAAGGGCATGATCGGGGACAGGCGCAACAGGCACACGGCCCGCCAGCCATCCCGCACGATCATCGCGTCGACACGGTGCAGGCGGCCCGTGAAGGGGCGGGATTTCTCCCGGCTCCACCGTCGTCTCCACCATCGTCCGATGGCAAAGCTCAATCCAGCGCCGAGCAGCGTGCCGATGGCGGCGAGCGCGAAGCCGAGGGCCGGACCGTAGAGGGCTCCGGCCATGATTCCGAAGAGCGAGCCCGGCAGGATCCCGCTGGCCGCGACCGTGACCTGGATCAGAACGAGCAGGGCCCAGCCGGCCGGACCAGCGGCGTCGCAGGCTGCCGCCACAGTTCTCGAGGCGGAGGCCGCTGTCTCCGGCGCAAGCAGACCGGCCGCCGTTCCCGATACGGTGATCAGTCCGAGGGCGATGGGCGCGAAAACGCGCCGGAGCGGTGGCACCGTCATGGCGGCGTTACTCCCCGGCGGCGCGTAGCTGGCCCGCGGAGGTCTCGGCAAAGAGCGGCGAAGCGTGCAGGCCGAGGCGATGAGCGCGATAGGCGAGGGACGTCCGCAGGACGCCCAGGCCGTAGATCACGCTGCGTTGGAAATTGATCGATGAGGCCTCCGCGAAATAGCGGGTCGGGCAGGAGATCTCACCGAGGCGGAATCCGGCATAGGCGGCCTGCGCCAGCATCTGGTTGTCGAACACGAAATCGTCCGAGCAGCGCAGCAGCGGGAGGCGTTCCAGCACGGTCCGGCTCCAGGCACGGTAGCCGGTGTGATATTCCGAGAGCTTCTGGCCCATCAGCAGGTTCTGCACGAGGGTGAGCCCACGATTGGCGACGTATTTCCACGTCGGCATCCCGCCGGCCAGGGCGCCTTTACCGAGAATGCGCGAGGCCAGCACCGCGTCGTACTCGCCCGAGACGATCATCGACGCCATCGCCGTGACGAGGCGCGGGGCGTATTGATAATCCGGGTGCAGCATCACGACGATGTCCGCGCCTCGCTCGAGGGCGATGCGATAGCAGGTCTTCTGATTGCCGCCGTAACCGCGGTTCATCGGGTGCACCACGGTATGCAGACCGAGTTCTTGCGCCACCCGAGCGGTATCGTCGGAACTCGCGTCGTCGATCAGGACGATTTCGTCCACCACGTCGCGGGGAATTTCGGCGACGGTCCGACGCAAAGTCCTGGCGGCATTGTAGGCCGGCATGACCACGATGACCGTCTTCCCGTGAAGCATGAATGCGTTTGCCCCCGCTGGAAAAGCGGTTCTTTCGCCCCGCCGCGTTCCGGACGGGGCGGGGGCCGGCGTGCCGTTTTGTTGCGAAAGCGGGCGGCCGATAGACCGAATTAATTAATTTATGTTGGTGAGTGCCGATGGTTTGCGCCGCTGTCAATGAGGGTTAATGAATCGGCCCCGCTCGAAGGCTCAAGACGGACCGGGTGCGACGGGGCTCCGCGTGGCCTTGGAAACACATCGTTCACCAACTCGCCGAGTTCGGCCGGTCCGCGCTTTACAAAGAACAAAACAAGAACAAAACTCGCTTCATCACCAGGGAGCGACCAGATGGCCAAGCGCGGGTTCCTCACCAACCTCGTCGAGTTCACCGCCTTCGGCATGCTGTTCGGCGCGGTTGCGCTGTGGGCGGTAGCCTTGGCACCCATTCACTAAGCGTTCGCGTCCGAACGCGCTTTGTTCCGGTGTCGAGCGGGTTGCGCACAGGAAAGAGGCGGGAACGGCGATTTTCGGTCCAGCCCCGGCCTCGGGGTCGCGAAGCAGTGGATATCACGGTCGGTGCGGTGCCTCGGTGACAGACTCGGAAGGCATTGATCGGCGATCTTGAGCGGGCTCCGAACAAGGTCCCCCATGTCGCGCACGCTCAAGGAGGTCGGCTTCGTCCACCTCCACGTCCACTCGTCCTACTCGCTGCTCGAAGGCGGCGTGAAGGTCGCCGACATCGTGAAGGCGGCCGCCGCCGACCGTCAGCCGGCGCTGGCGCTCACCGACACCAACAACCTGTTCGGCGCCCTCGAATTCTCGGAGAAGGCCGCCGGCACCGGCATCCAGCCGATCGCCGGCCTGCAGCTCACCGTCTGCTTCGAGGCGCCCGATCCGATGGCGCGCATGCCCCAGGCGGGCTGCGCCAACATCGTGCTGCTGGCCCAGAACGAGACCGGCTACGGCAATCTGCTGCGGCTCGCGAGCCGGGCCTATTTCGACGGGCCGCTGGGGGCTGCCCCCAATCTCGCCGTCTCGGCCCTCGACGGCAATGTCGAGGGGCTGATCGGCCTGACCGGCGGTTTCTCGGGGCCGGTCGACACCAGCCTGCGTGCCGGCCGCGCCGAGCAGGCGGCGCGTCGCCTCGAGGTTCTGAAAGGCGCGTTCGGCGAGGACCGGCTCTATGTCGAGATCCAACGTCACGGCCTCGACGACGGACCGGCCGTCGAGCGTGAATTGCTGCGGCTCGCCGACCGCCACGGCCTCGGTCTGGTGGCGACCAACGAGCCCTACTTCGCCAAGCCCGACGATTACGGGGCCCACGATGCGCTGCTCGCCATCGCGGAAGGCCGCCTCGTCTCCGACGAGCGCCGCCGGAGGCTGACGCCGCGCCACGCCTTCACGACGCGCGCCGCGATGATGGCCTTGTTCTCCGATCTTCCGGATGCGCTGGCCGCGACCGTCGAGATCGCCATGCGCTGCTCCTACCGGGCGCGCACCCGCAAGCCCATTCTGCCGAACTTCGCCACGGTCGCCGCGGGCGAGACGGCGCCGATGGCCGACATCCTGGCCGAGGCCGCGGACGCGCCGGTGCAGGTGGTCGCCGCCGACGAGCCGACCGAATTGTGCCGCCAGGCCGAGGCCGGGCTCGACCTGCGGCTGAAGCAGCATGGCACGGCCCCCGGGTTCACGGAGGACGATTACCGCGCGCGTCTCAAGTTCGAGCTCGACGTCATCGTCAAGATGAAGTTCCCGGGCTACTTCCTGATCGTCTCGGACTTCATCAAATGGGCCAAGGACCACGACATTCCGGTCGGTCCCGGCCGCGGCTCGGGCGCGGGCTCGCTGGTGGCGTGGTCGCTCCTCATCACCGATCTCGATCCGCTCCGGTTCGGCCTGCTGTTCGAGCGCTTCCTGAATCCCGAGCGCGTCTCGATGCCGGATTTCGACATCGATTTCTGCGTCGAGGGCCGCGAGCGGGTGATCCGCTACGTGCAGCAGCGCTACGGCGAGCGTCAGGTCGGGCAGATCATCACCTTCGGTACGCTGCTCGCCCGCGGCGTGCTGCGCGATGTCGGCCGCGTGCTGGAGATGCCCTATGGGCAGGTCGACAAGCTGACCAAGCTGGTGCCGCAGAACCCGGCCAACCCCGTCACGCTGGTGCAGGCGATCGAGGGTGAGCCGAAGCTCCAGCAGGCGATCGAGGAGGAGCCGATCGTCGCCCGGCTCATGGAGATTTCGAAGAAGCTGGAGGGCCTCCACCGTCACGCCTCGACCCACGCCGCCGGCGTGGTCATCGGGGATCGCCCGCTGGAAGAGCTGGTGCCGCTCTACCGAGACCCGAAGACGGGCATGCGGGTGACCCAGTTCAACATGAAATGGGTCGAGCAGGCGGGGCTGGTGAAGTTCGACTTCCTGGGCCTCAAGACCCTCACGATGCTGCGGTGCTGCACCGACCTGTTGAAGCAGCGCGGCATCGAGGTCGATCTGGCCCAGATTCCGCTGGACGACGGAAAAACCTACGAGCCGATGGGCCGGGGCGAGACGGTCGGCGTGTTCCAGGTGGAATCCGCCGGCATGCGCAAGGCCCTCTGCGAGATGCAGGCCGACCGGCTGGAGGACATCATCGCCCTGGTGGCGCTCTATCGGCCGGGCCCGATGGCCAACATCCCGGTCTATTGCGAGCGCAAGCTCGGGCGTGACGCCGGCAACGAGGCGAGCTGGTATCCGCACCCGATGCTGGAGCCGATCCTGCGGGAGACCTTCGGGATCATCGTCTACCAAGAGCAGGTGATGGAGGTCGCGAAGGTTCTGGCCGGCTACACGCTGGGCGAAGCCGACATGCTCCGTCGCGCCATGGGCAAGAAGATCAAAGCGGAGATGGACGCCCAGCGCGACCGCTTCGTGAAGGGCTGCCTGGAGAGCGGGATTGCCCAGGCGAAGGCCAATGAAATCTTCGACCTTCTGGCGAAATTCGCCGATTACGGCTTCAACAAATCCCACGCCGCAGCCTACGCCCTGGTGACCTACCAGACGGCCTATCTGAAGGCGAACCACCCGGTCGAGTTCCTGGCCGCAGCCATGACGCTCGACCTCGACAACACCGACAAGCTCGCCGAATTCCGTCAGGACGCGCAGCGTCTCAAGATCACCGTCGAGCCGCCCTCCGTGAACACCTCCGGTGTCGTGTTCGACGTGAAGGAGGGGCGGATCCTCTACGCCTTGGCGGCCATCAAGGGCGTGGGGCGTTCGGCGGTGGAATCGATCGTTGCCGCCCGCGGCGACCGTCCGTTCAAGGATCTGGCCTGCTTCGCGCGCCGTCTCAACCCGCGCCACGTCAACAAGCGGACGCTGGAGAACCTGATCGCGGCGGGCGCCCTCGACTGCATCGAGCCGGATCGGGCGCGGGCCTGGGCCGCCGTCGAGCCGATGATGAAGATGGCGCAGGGGGCGGCCGAGGCCGAGACCTCGGGGATCGCAGACATGTTCGGCGGCGTCGCCTCGGCGGATGTGGGCCTGCGCATCCCGCCGCACGAATTCTGGACGCTCACCGACAAGCTGAAGCGCGAATGCGACGCGGTCGGCTTCTTCCTCTCCGGCCACCCGCTCGACGAATACGGGCAGATCCTGGAGAAGCTGCGGGTGCAGTCCTGGGCGGATTTCTGCCGGGCGGTCCGGGCCGGCTCCGCCAGCGTCGGGCGGGTCGCGGCCTCGGTGCTCGACCGCTCGGAGCGGCGCACCAAGAGCGGCAACAAGCTCGGCATCGTCACGCTGTCGGACCAGACCGGGCATTTCGAGGCGATCATCTTCTCCGAGGGTCTCAACCAGTACCGCGACATCCTCGAGCCGGGCCGGCCGCTGGTGCTGACCCTCCAGGCGAATGCGGAGGGGGAGGATGTGCGCGCCCGGATCACCACGGCCGAGCCCCTCGATCAGGCCGCCGCCCGTCACCAGAAGGGCATGCGCATCTATCTCCGCGACGACCGCCCGATCGGCTCGGTGCACAAGCAGCTCTCCCTGCGCGGTGAGGGCGAGGTTTCGCTCATCCTGATCCTCGACGGGGGCGATCGGGAGGTCGAGGTCAAGCTCCCCGGCAAGTATCAGGCGACGCCCCAGGTCGCCGGTGCGCTGCGGGCGGTCCCGGGCGTGGTGCAGGTGGAGATGAACTGACATCTCCGCTGTCCCGGCCGCCGCCCGCCCTGTTTCGATGCGCACGGTGTATCGAGTGTGTCTTCGAAGCGTAGAAGGCCCGAGCTTGGCCTTACGAGTGCCACAGCTCAATGATTCTCCGGTGCTCGGTCCACGGTCAACCGCGGCCAGTGGGGCTCGACTTTGGATCGAGAGTGTCCACTTGCTCGACGGAACGGCCGAGCTGTTCGAAATGGTCGCGGCGCTGCGGAAGTGCCGCCTGGAGGATTGACGTTGATGACCAGACGCGGGTTCAGGATGCTCGTGGCGGCCGGGCTGACAGCCCTCGCCGGCGGGGCGCAGGCCGCGCAATGCGGCAACTCTGCCGCCGGGTTCGAGGCCTGGAAGGACCAGTTCGCCGCCGAGGCCCGCGGCCGGGCGAGCGCGGCGAGCCTTCAGGCGCTTGAGGGCACCTCCTACTCCACGGCGACGATCTCGGCCGATCGTGGCCAGAAGAGCTTCAAGCTGTCCCTCGACCAGTTCCTGGCCAAGCGCGGCGGCAACACCATCGTCTCGCGCGGGCGCGCCCTCAAGGCTCAGAACGCGGCGCTCTTCGCCTCGATCGAGCAGCGCTACGGCGTGCCCCCCGGCCCGCTGATCGCGATCTGGGGCATGGAGACCGGCTTCGGTGCCGTGAAGGGCAACGTCAACACGCTCTCGGCGGTGGCGACGCTGGCGTACGATTGCCGCCGCTCGGAATTCTTCACCGACCAGCTCTACGCCGCGCTCAAGCTCGTCGATGCCGGCGTCATCACCCCGTCCACCCGCGGCGCCGCCCACGGTGAGGTCGGCCACACCCAGTTCCTGCCGAAGAACGTCCTGACTTACGGCGTGGGCGGTAGCCTCGACAGCGCCCCGGTTGCGCTGAACTCCACCGCGAACTTCCTCAAGGGCCATGGCTGGCAGCGCGGCGCGGGCTACCAGCCCGGCGAGCCGAACTTCGCTGCCATCCAGGGCTGGAACGCGGCCGGCGTCTACCAGCGCGCCATCGCGCTGCTCGGCGCGCGCATCGACGGGCAATGATCGACGGGCCGTAAGGCCCTCATACCGGCGGGCCGTTCGCGGCCCGCCGCTCCAATCGCTCGGCGACGAGCTTTTGCAGGATCCAGAGGTGCCGGTCGCGGATGCCGAGCTCGGCGCAGGCCTGCGTGGTGCGAAACAGGTATTCGGCACTCGGCCCGAGATTGCCGCAGGCCGCCGCGATCATGTCCGCCAAGGCCTCGTCCGGAAGACGGCCCGTGTAGCGTGCGCTCCGGCGGTTCGCCACGAAGGTGAGCGCCGGCAGCGGCCCTTCCTCGGTCGCGACCATCACCCAACGGGCCTCGTAGCCCTTGCCCTTCATCTCGCGGCGCCAGACCGGCATCAGGGTGGCATGCGGGTCGGCCTCGTCGAGCCGGAACGCGACGCCCCGGCACAGGCCCCCGCGCTCCAGTGCCAGCACGAGGCCCGGCCGCTCGGGTGTGCCGCGGAACCGATGCTGCAACAGGCAGAACCGCCGGTGCCAGCCGCGCACCGCGCCGACGCGTTTCTCCGTGAAGACGAATTCCGGGCTCCATAACAGCGAGCCGTAGGCGAAGACCCACAACCCACCCTCGGGCGAGAGCCGCCGCGCCAGCATCGCGGCGAGGTCGGGCGCCATGTCCTCGTCGCTGAGGAGGGCGAGGGCGGTCGGGTCGTCCGCGACTTTCTCCGGATGGGCGCGGGTGATGAGGTCGAGGGAGAGGGCGAGCGAGCGGGGTGACATGGGCCGGGAGCGGACCATTCCGAGAGGCACAGCGCAACCCTCGCTGCCGCCTATCCTCCTCATCCTGAGGCACTGCCTCAGCGGCCTCGAAGGAGGGTTCGGGCCTATCGCGCGATCCCTGGAGCCCACCTTCGAGGCTCCGCCTTCGGCTGCCCGGCTCAGGAAGAGCGGAATGGGTGAGAGCGACATTGAGCCCTATGCCGCCGTGTCCAATTCCGGAAACGGCTCGCTGCGGTGCCCCTCGCACACCTCGTCCTCGTCGCGCAGCACGCTGAGCGCGCCGTTATCGTCGCGCAAAACCAGCTTCGGCCGTTCCGGCTTGCCGAAGGTCCGGCCGAACATGCGGCTCTTGACGCAGTAGAGCCGCCGCCCGCCATCCTCGAACGGGCCGGCCAGCCGGCTATGCTCCAGCCGCACGGGCAGCAGCGAGACCGAGCCGAATTCGACCTGCCTCAGGGCCAGCGCGGCGATGCGCTCGCGCAGCGTGCCGGGGGATGCGCCGGGCGGGGGCGGCGGGGCGGCCGTGGTGCAGGCACCAAGACCGGCGGCGAGCCAAGCCGCGCCCCATACCCTACCGCCGCTGCGCATCGCCGAATCTCCCCGTCGGGGCGAAGCGTAGCCATTTCTAGCAGGACGGGAAACATCCCTGGCGGTGCAATCCATCGGCCGCCATTCCGGGCGCCGCAAGCGAACCGTGATCGACGACGGGCCGCGACATGGAGCGTCCGACGCCTGTCACGGATGGGTCCCGGTTTCCGCTGCGCGGCCCCGGGAAGACGGCGCACACCATCCCAAGGCGCGAAAAAATCCCTATCTTCTCCCTATGCAATGGATCGACGAGGGCCTCGTGCTGGGCCTGCGCAGGCACGGCGAGACGTCGGTCGTGCTCGAACTGATGACGCCGGAGCGTGGGCGGCATCTCGGCCTTGTCCATGGGGGGCGCTCGCGGCGGATGCAGCCGGTGCTCCAACCCGGAAACACCGTGCGGGCGACCTGGAGGGCGCGGCTCGACGGGTCGCTCGGCGCCTACACGATCGAGCCGCTGCGACCCGCCGCTTCGCGGCTGATGGGCTCGGGACTGGCGCTCTACGGCATCGGCCATCTCTGCGCACTGCTGCGCCTGCTGCCGGAGCGCGATCCCCACCCCGACCTCTACGCGGCGGCCCAGGTGCTGATCGAGCATCTCGACGAGACCGAGATCGCTCCCGCCCTGATGGTGCGGTTCGAGCTCGCGGTGCTGGCCGGTCTCGGATTCGGGCTCGACCTGTCGCGTTGTGCCGCCACGGGAGCCAACGATGCCCTGGTCTACGTCTCGCCCAAGAGCGGGCGCGCCGTCAGCGCCTCGGCCGGGGAGCCGTATCGCGACCGCTTGCTGGCGCTGCCGCCCTTCCTGCGCGACCGCGACCAGCCCGGCAGCGGCTGGCGCACGCCCGATGCCCACGACGTTCGGGAGGGGTTTACCTTGACGGGGTATTTCCTCGATCAGCACGTCTGGCGCCCGCGGGCGCTGGCGCCGCCGGAGGAGCGGGCACGATTCGTCGCACATGGCACTGGCCAGGGGTGACAATGTTCGTGTTATGTTCCTACGGATTCCCTTTGCACCGCGATGCGTCCGGCGATCGATCGCCGCCGTCGCGGGGGCGGACGGCGTAACCGCCGTCCGGTCCGACAGGTTTTGGAGTGAACGATGGGCCAGCCCGTCCTGCCGCCGCCGGGCGACGGCATCGAGAGCGTCGAACTGAAGACGGCGCTGGAAGAGCGTTACTACGCCTACGCGCTCTCCACGATCATGCAGCGCGCGCTGCCGGATGCCCGCGACGGCCTGAAGCCGGTGCATCGGCGCATTCTGCACGGCATGAACCTGCTGCGGCTGAACCCGACCGCAGCCTTCAAGAAATGCGCGAAGATCGTCGGCGACGTGATGGGTGACTTCCACCCCCACGGCGATCAGGCGATCTACGACGCGCTGGTGCGCCTCAGCCAGGATTTCGCCCAGCGCTATCCGCTGGTCGACGGTCAGGGCAATTTCGGCAATATCGACGGCGACGGTCCCGCCGCCTACCGCTACACCGAGGCGCGGCTGACGGAAGTCGCCCGCCTCCTGCTCGACGGGATAGACGAGGACACCGTCGATTTCCGGCCGTCCTATAACGGCGAGAAGGACGAGCCGGTCGTCCTGCCGGCGGCCTTCCCGAACCTGCTGGCCAACGGCTCGCAGGGCATCGCCGTCGGCATGGCGACCTCGATCCCGCCCCACAACGCGGCCGAACTCTGCGACGCGGCGCTCTACCTGATCCAGAATCGCGAAGCGACGTCCGAGCAGCTCTGCTCCTTCGTGCAGGGCCCGGATTTCCCCACCGGCGGCATCCTGATCGACAGCCCGGAGACGATCCGCGAGGCCTACCGCACCGGCCGCGGCGGTTTCCGCGTGCGCGCCCGCTGGGCCAAGGAGGATCTGGGCCGCGGCACCTGGAACATCGTCGTCACCGAAATCCCCTACGGCGTGCCGAAGGCCCGGCTCATCGAGAAGCTGGCCGATCTCCTGCAGGAGAAGAAGCTACCGCTGCTCGCCGATGTGCGCGACGAATCCGCGGAGGATGTTCGCGTGGTGCTGGAGCCGCGCTCGCGCTCGGTCGATCCGGTGATGCTGATGGAATCGCTGTTCCGGCTCTCGGAGCTGGAGGCGCGGGTCCCGCTCAATCTCAACGTCCTCGTCGGCGGAGTCGTCCCCCGCGTGATCGGGCTCGCCGAGTGTCTGCGCGAATGGGTCGATCACCGCCGCGTCGTGCTGCAGCGGCGCTCGACCTACCGCCTCGGCCAGATCGACCGGCGCCTCGAAATCCTCGGCGGCCTGCTCATCGTCTATCTCGATCTCGATGAGGTGATCCGCATCATCCGCGAGGAGGATGAGCCGAAGGCCGCGCTGATGGCCCGGTTCGAACTGACGGAAGTGCAGGCCAACGCCATCCTGGACACCCGCCTCCGCAGCTTGCGCAAGCTGGAGGAGATGGAACTCAAGCGCGAGTTCGAGGCGCTGAGCGCCGAGAAGGAAGGCATTGAGGCGCTGCTGGCGTCCGAGAAGCTGCAATGGACCGAGATCACCAAGCAGATCCGCGCAGTGAAGAAGACGTTCGGGCCGGACACCAAGCTGGGCCGCCGCCGCACTACCCTGGAAAACCCGCCGGACACCGCGGGCATCGACTTCACCGCCGCCATGGTCGAGCGCGAGCCGATCACCGTGATCCTGTCCGAGAAGGGCTGGATCCGCGCGCTCAAGGGCCATGTCGCCGATCTCTCCGGCGTCGCCTTCAAGGGCGACGACACGTTGAAGGTCTCCTTCCCCAGCGAGACGACGCAGAAGATCCTGCTGCTCGCCTCTAACGGCAAGGTCTTCACCATCGAGGCGTCGAAGCTGCCGGGCGGACGCGGCTTCGGCGATCCGGTGCGGCTGATGGTCGATCTCGACGACGGCACCGAGATCGTCGCGGCGCTCCCCTACAAGCCGGAAAGCAAGCTGCTGGTGGCGGGCTCGGATGGGCGCGGCTTCATCGCACCCTCCGACGCGCTGGTCGCCAACACCCGGAAAGGCAAGGCGATCCTGGGATTGGACGAGGGCGCCAAGGCCGTCCTGCTGGTGCCGGCAGAGGGCGACCACGTCGCCGTCTGCTCCTCCGACAAGCTGATGCTGATCTTCCCGGCCTCGGAACTCACCGAACTCGCCCGCGGCAAGGGCGTACGGCTGCAGCGCTGCCGCATGAGCCGGCTCGCCGATGCCTGCGTCTTCTCCCTGGCCGAGGGCTTGCCCTGGCGCGACGGATCGGGCCAAGCGAAGATCGCCAACGCCGCGATGCTGGAGAAGTGGATCGGCCACCGCGCGGAGGCCGGCACCCTGATGAGCCGGAGCTTCCCGAAATTCGAGCGGTTCGGGCGCTGATGGCGCCGGAACCGCCTGACCGGGAGCGTCGCGCTTCGTTCGGAACGCGCTCGGTGCGGGCCGCGTGACCCGGCTCGGGACGAACGAACCGCGTCCTCGAACCATGGCAGGGGTCTCGGCGCCCCGTGGGCCTCTCGAACACTGCTAGCTCCGCATCCGGCGTTGGTTGCGCGCAGTGAATGGCGCGAACACGTCTCATCAATGGAGGGCAAGTGCCAATTGGCCCTCAGATCAATGCAGCGATGACGCTTGCTCAAACAACGGGTCAGGAAGCATTAACGCTACGGTTCCGAAGTCAAGTTCGGGCATCTGAGCGACGCACGTTAACCCGCTCGCGCGGCTGATTTTTAAAATATGTTAGTAACCGGAGTCTAAACCTATCTTTTGATAGAGAGGCGAGGGTTGCATGTTCCGGAAGGACGAAGGTGGGACGGTCGTCGTCGTCGTGGCCCTGGTGCTGCCGGCCATACTCATCGGTACCGGTGGAGCGATCGAACTCACGCGCGCCGTGACCTTCCGGCAGCAACTCGCGAGCGCCGTCGAGCTGTCGTGCAAGCAGGCAGCACTTTATGTCGATGATAGGAAGCAAAAAGACTTCCATAATGGCGTAACTGTTTTGACCTATCCCAGTGAAGTGGCGGATATCGCAGTCAGAAATTTCAAGGCGAAAAATGTTTTGGATGGTGATCCGCCAACGACCGTGAATACGGACTCCAACGTTCATGTGGAAGCTCAGCGGACGATGCCGTTAATCTTCGCGCGGCTTCTCGGAACGAACAGTCTGAGTTTTTCGGCGTCTCAAGATTGCGCGGTCACGCCGACCGACAAACTCCCCCACAATCCGGATAAGCCCGCCGTCGTCTTTCGCGAGTCTTTCGAAGGAAACCACGATGTCGCCGCAACCGGATCAGGCTGGGGTGTTTTCGGGGGCTACAACAACAAGAATTCGTGGAATGGCTGGACCACTGAAGGCGCCGGTGTCGAGATCGACAGTCAGCGGGCGATCGCCGTGAGCAGGGTGTTGTTCGGTTCCTACTTTGCTGAACTCGATAGCGACTGCAGGACGGCAACGAACAAAGGAAATCAGAGTTGCAGATCGAATTCCACGCTATCTCATAAAGTGAATGCGAGGCCCGGAACGTATCAAATTCGCTACTGGTACGTTTCTCGTAAGGGCGACTCCTCTCTTGGAAAAAACGTCATCTGCGGGGCGAAAGACAAGGACGTCGCTTATTATACAAAGGATGGTCAGACTAATCGCATTGAGATTTATTTCAATAAATTGGACAAAAATAAAGACGGACAAGAAATAAAATATAATGTCGATGATCTAATCGACGTTTGCGTTCTATCGAACGAATGGACGGAACGCGTCATCAATGTAACCGTCTCGACCGCTGGTGAATATCTCTTCACGTGGCGCGCCGCAGGCCGGGAGGATACATATGGCGGGTTGATCGACAATCTCCGGATCTGCGAAAATTTCTGTCCGGCGACCTGAGCGATGCCGACTTTCGTCTTTTCTCGCCATACAGTTCGACGTTTCACGCATGATGTGCGTGCGGCGACAACGGTCGAATTCGCCATGGTGCTGTGGCCGCTGATTGCCATCGTCATGATGTGTCTACAGATTGCCTTGCACCAATACGTCCAGTCGATCTTGAGCAATACCCTGTTCGACACGGCGGCGACGCCGCCGGCCGTGATCCTCGCCGGGGATCAGTCCGGCTATAAAGGCGAGATCTGCGACAAGATCCCTTTCATCAAGAAGTCCGTCTGCGCGGAGCAGCTCTTGGTTGAGATGTCACCCCTGTCGGAGGTCCCGATCGCAAAAACAGAGGTGACCGGTCGTATTTTCTCGGTCGGTCAATCGATGAATGTCATGATTTTACGGGCCGCCATACCGACGCCGCGCATCTTTCCGGCCTTGCCCCAGGGTTGGGCCAAGGCATCCGTCGTCTTTCGGAGGCCGTGATATGCGGAGGCTTCTTCGAATCCCTCCTTGTCTGCGCGGCGATCAGAACGGAAGCGTGACTATCGAGTTCGCTTTGCTGATGGTCTTCCTCTTGATGGTCGCCGCAGCCGGCACTGATCTGGCGAACATCTCGGGCCTCAATCGCGAGATCGAGCGATCGACGACCCAGATCGCGGCAGCTGTCGCCTCGTGTCCAATTGCACAACAAGGTTGTGTGCGCCAAACCAGGGATGACTACTTGGCCCGCCAGGCGAACACGCTCATTCGCTTTTCTTCGTTACAGTTAACCATCATGCAAGTTGTTAAAAATGCGGGTGGAGTTCGTGTCTGCGTCGGAAACGGTACTTACCTCGATAGTGACATCATGGCGAGCGCCAAGAGTGTGCTGGACGATGGTAATATCGGCGTCGTAGTCGTGATTTCCACGACGTACTTGCCCTTCCTGCCGGTCTTCACGAGACTCTTCATCGGCGGCACATCGACCAATCTGAGCGGGCATACGATCGCAGTCTCGCACATCGATGCACCGATTTGCTGAATGGGAACCGTGTCGAGTCGCCGAAGCCCGCTTGCAGTCGGAAGCAGGTCATGGAGCTGGGCGCATTGCGAGGCTGCGGGCACGACCTCCGGTGGGTTGTCGGAATGCACCGGTTGGCCTCCCCGTAGGATCGTATCGGGATCGCTGCGATCCTCGCTGTCCTGTCATCGTGACTCTGTCGCACGGTTTCTATCGACACGCGGCGACGTCAGATCACACCTCGATGTTGTTATATCGGAACTCCGCAACCCCTCTCACAGATGTCGGCTCAGGGCGTCTCAGGCCGGGAAGTTGCTCTTGTGATAAAGTGGCTTCGGCGAGATCAGCTTAGCGTTGCAGTATGCAGTATGAGAATTAGTTATCGGAGTAAAAACATTCGGGTATTTGGCAGTTATGTGAAGCGTAATTTTGTATTCAATCAGTAGTGAAGTTTTTGTAAGCCTGCTGATTGCAGCGCCTTCACGCTGTTTGGGGTCGGCAAATCGATCGGCAACTTCGTTACTGAATGCATTTAGGCAGGGGCAAGGACTCCTCAATGTCGGCTCTTATGCTGATTAGTAGATCTGTTCTCGGGGCGTAATCTGCTAAATTGGGGCTTGCGTGTGAATTTTAATAAGTATAAGAAATGAATATATTGTTTGATTCCTCATTTTATTTCGCTATTCAGGAGTCTCTGTGGTAAAGGGGATCCTGATTTTGACCCTTGATGTGTCATGGATTGAAATATTCGTCGCGCTCGACGCGATGATTGCTCTTCCGTGCCTATTGGTAGCAACTGTACTGATCGGGAAATATATCTGCGATATTCAAGCAATGATTCAAAGCCGTGCACGCGGAGATCGACGTGGTTCTCCGAGACATTTTCGGTCGGAGGCCTGCGAAGCACAATCGTAGTCAAGCTACGAGTATTGGAGGAGCTGTAAAGTAAAATGCGAGCATATGTTTTGGCCGCGTGTCTGGCCGTTCTTCCCGTGGCGATTGCCCATGCCGATCCGGTCGAGATCGTCGCCAACCCCTCCGCCGCGAGCGGATCGATCACCGAGATCGACATCAAGGACATGCTGTATGCCCCCACCACCGTGAAGGTGAAGCGGGGTACCATCGTGCGGTGGAAGAACATCGACGAGGTTGCCCATAACGTGCAGCTTCGGGGCGGACCCGCCAAGGGCTGGGACAAGGCCCAGGGGCCGATGTTGAGCCAGAACGAGACCTACGCTCTGCAATTCAACGATGCCGGCACCTACAAGTATATCTGCACCCCGCACTCGATCGCCATGAAGGGCGAAATCGTCGTCGAGTAAGCCGGGGTCCATAGCCCCCTCGGCCCGGTGAACCGAAGACCGGGCTGTTTGCTCGATGCGGGTCATCCGATCCGGGTTGGTCCTTCCGATCATCCCGGATCGGTGAACGAATCCCAAGCTCTTTGGTGATCGCTGTTCCGGCGTCGCCGAAAGCTAAGTTTGCGCCGATAATCGACTTGGCTCGTCGACATCGAAGGAAGTGGCCGGGGCGCCCGGAATTTCCAGCACGTCGTTCCGCCCGCCCAGGATCGGGCCGGCGCCGCGGTCGCCCGTGAGTCCGGCGAGATCGTCCGCCAGCAAGGTCAGGTCGAGGAGCACCGGATTGCCGCGGCGGTGGCCGTGCACCGGCACCACCGCGCTCGGGCGCGGATCGGCCCTCCGATAGGCCGCGATCAGGTCGTCGAGATGGGCCGCCTCGATGCGCGGCATGTCACCCAGAAGCACCAGCGCGGCCTCGGTGTTCGGCGGAAGAGCGGCCAGCCCGGCCCTCAACGAGGTCGAGAGCCCTTTGGCAAAATCGGGGTTTTCGACGAGGATCAGGTCGAGACCGGCGAGCACGGCTCGAATCTCGGTCGCGTGGGCGCCCAGGACGACCACGACCGGCCGTGCCAAAGAGGCCAGGGCAGCGTCCGCCGCGTGCCGCACCATCGCTTTGCCGGCGAAGTGGGCCAGCATCTTCGGTTGCGGACCGAACCGGCTCCCGAGTCCGGCGGCGAGGATCACCGCGCCGACGCGCGGATCAGGACTCATGCGCTGCCGCCCTCGGCTGGCCACGGAGCGGAATCTCACCGAGCAGCCCGCCGACGCCCATCCGCACGATGTCGGCCCGCGTCACGGACAATCCGGCCAGCAGACGGTGCAGGACGAAATCGAATCCGTTCTCCTTGGGCGAGCGGGCGCAGCCCGGCGCACCGATCACGGGCATATTTCCGAGCGTGCCGAGCAGAAGCAGGTTGCCCGGATCGACCGGCATGCCGAACTGCTCGACCCGGCCCCCCGCCGCCTCGAGTCCCGCCGGGATCACGTCGCGGCGGTCGGCGATGGCGGAAGCGCCGAACACCACCGCAAGGTCGCAGCCTTCGGCCGCCAAGCGTGAGAGCGCTTCGGCGACGGCGCCGGCCGCGTGGGGAACCCGTGTCTCCGCCACGATGCCGGCACCCGCCGGCGCGAGTCGATCGGCGAGCACCCGCAGGGTCTTGGCGATGGTGGCGGGTTTGAGTCCCGGCAGCAAAGTCGAGACGACGCCGATCCGGCGCCGATGATAGGGCGCGAGCCGGAGAGGGGGGTGCGGCGCCGCGTCCAGCGCTCGTTCCAGGCTCGCGCCCGCCACCGCGTAGGGGATGATCTTGATGGTGGCGACCATCTCGCCCGCCGCTACCGGGCGATAGGCCGGCAGGGTCGCCACCGTGATCGCCTCGTCGACGAGATTGACGGCGTCGATCCCGGCCGGATCGACCAGAAGCACGCCCGCCGCCGTGGCCACGAGGTTGCAGCGGCCGGTGAAGGCCGGCTCCGGCGTGAGACCAGCGCCCGCGAGATGGTGCGCCAAGCGGGCGGCGGCCTCGTCCTCGCCGACATCGTCCGGATCGAGCCGCACGGCCACGATCTGCCCCATGCCCGCTTCGGCGAGGAGGCGCGCCTCTTCCGCCGGAATCGGCCGGCCCTTGCGCAGGGTCGCGCCTTCCGCGCGCACCGTATGGGCCGCGATCAGTCCCGCGCTGTCGCGCGTGGCGACCGGTCCGAAGCGCATAGTTTAGGCTCCCGCCCGCGCGGCGATCCGGCCTTGTCGCAGGGTCGCGACGAGCTGGGCCAGGATGGCAAGGGCGATCTCGGCGGGGGAGACGGCACCGATATCGAGCCCGATCGGCGCGTGGATGCGAGCGATCGTGTCCTCGTCGAAGCCGGCTTGTCTCAATCGCTCGACGCGGCGCGCATGGGTCTTGCGCGAGCCGAGGGCACCGACATAGGCGCACCGCGCCCGCAAGGCGGCGATGAGGGCCGGGTCGTCGATCTTCGGATCGTGGGTGAGGGCCAGCAACGCCGTGTAGGCATCGAGCCCGATCGCCTCCAAGGCCATGTCGGGCCATTCGGCGATGAGCCGGACGCCGGGAAACCGTTCCGGCGCCGCGAAGGCCGTGCGTGGGTCGATCACGGTGAGGTCGAGCCCGAGCTGGGCCGCGATCGGGACCAAGGCCTGGGTGATGTGCACCGCCCCCACCGCGACGACCCGCACCGGCGGCGCGTGGATGGCGATGAACAGGGGGCGCCCCTCCGCGTCCGCGATCAAGCCGCTGCGCCCGCTCGCGAGCCGCTCGCGCAGAGAGGGCGCGAGCGGATCGGCGTCGATCTCATGATCGCGCACGAGGCGCTGGCGTCCGTCCGCCGGATCGGTGACGAGCAGGACCGGACGGCGCGCCGCGCGCTCCGCATTGAGGGCCGTCAGAGTGTCGAGGCGCATGGGGAGACCTCAATCGACCCGTTCGACGAAGATGCGGATGCGGCCGCCGCAGGAAAGGCCGACCCGCCACGCCGTCTCGTCGGCTACGCCGAATTCGAGCGTGCGCGGTCGGCCGTCGCCGATCACGTCGAGCGCTTCGGTGATGACGTCACCCTCGACGCAGCCGCCGGAGACCGACCCGAGGAAAAGCCCGTCCGCGTCGATGAGAAGATGGCTGCCGACCGGCCGCGGGGCCGAGCCCCAGGTCTCGATAACCGTGGCAAGGGCGACGCTGCGGCCCTCGTGCCGCCACGCCTCGGCGGCGCGCAGGATATCGTCCTCGGTGGAGAGCATGGTGGTGTCCCGGGCTCAGAGCCGCGCCCCGCCACGTCGGGTCGGATCACGCCGCTCAATCAGTGTTTCGACGCGCATTCTTCCGACGAACCGGCATCCCCTTCGTCGGACAACGCGCAAGCGGATCCGCTCGCCCCCGGGCGTCCCGTTCCCAGAGGTAGGGGCCCGCGTCCGTTCCGCAATGCGGCGGGGTTCCGGTCCCGCTCCCGATCCCCATGCCCCCTGTTTGCCAGGACGTCGCCGGGCCTTATCAAGGACGCTGCGCTGCTCAAGGATGGAACGCCGCTGTGACGATGGGACGGATCGCATGGCCGGCGCTCGCCCTGCTGGCCCTCATGGGAGGCGCGCAGGCCGCCGAACCCCTGCGGATCGGACTGGCTCTGCCGCTCTCCGGCCCCGATGCGGGGTTCGGGCAAGGCGCGCGGCTCGGAGCCGAACAGGCCGTGTCCGAGATCAACCGCGCGGGTGGCGTGCTCGGCCAGAAGATCCAACTCGTCGTGCAGGATGATGCGGGCGACCCGAAACAGGCCGTCGCCGCGGCTCGAAAGCTTGCCGGCGCCCATGTGCGCTTCGTCGTCGGCCATCTCAATTCCGGGGCCGCGGCTGCGGCGAGCCCAATCTACGAGGAGTCCGGCATCGTCTCCATCACCCCCGGAGCGACCTGGGCACCGTTGACCCGTCGGGGTGCGAGCCTGCTGTTCCGGTTGGCCGGGAGCGATGCGCAGCAGGGCCTCATCGGCGGTACGCTGCTCGCGCAGCGCTTCCGCGATCGGCCGGTGGCCATCGTCCACGACAAGACGAGCTTCGGCCGCTCGCTCGCCGATGAAGCCGCCCGGGCGTTGAAAGCGGGCGGCGGTCGCGAGCGGTTGTTCGAGGGGGTGTCGCGGGAGGATCGCGAGGTGGCGGGCCTCGTCGCCAAGCTGCGGGCTCTGGGGATCGAGGCAGTCTATTTCGGCGGTCTCCAAGCCCCGGCGGCTCTTCTGATCCGGGCGATGCGCGAAGCGGGACTCAACGCGACGCTGATCGGCAGCGATGGCCTCCTCGACAAGGATTTCGCGCAGGTGGCCGGCGCTGCGGCGGAGGGGACGCTCATGACGCTGGCGCCCGCGCCACCGCGCCTGCCCGAATCCAGGGGCGGCGCACGTACGCCGCGCACGCCGGAGGCCGACCTGTTCGCGGGCGCCGCCTACGCCGCCTTCGAAGTGATCCGGCAGGGGGCGGAGGGCGCGCGGACGACCGATCCGGCCAAGGTCGCGACCTATCTCCACGGCGGAGCCACGACGCGCACCGTCCTCGGCGAGGTCGCGTTCGACGCCCGCGGCGATCTCGTCCGGCCGCCCTTCGCGGTGGCGACGTGGCGAAAGCTCTCCGATGGCCGAATCGACTATGCGGGCACCGAAACCGCGCCCTGAGGCTGTGAAATCCGCTGTGACGCGCTTTCCGCTGGCGATAAGCCGTCATGCGGCGCCGCATATTCTTGCGCGAAGGCCCTTCGACGCTTAAGTCGCAGGACTGGTGCCTTTCGCGAAACGCCCGCCGCCCCGGCCGATGCCGGGACGACGACCTGCCTCATCGGGCATTTCGCGAGCGGCACCTGACGCCCGGCCGCGCCGCGTGCCACCTCCGAGTCACCGCGCTCGGCGGATCGGACCCGCAGGGCTGCGCGTTCTGCACGATACCCTTTTATCGATTTGCCGGTGCGCCCGTGCAGGCGGCCCGGCCGGAGACAAGTGCATGGCGAAAGAGGAACTGATGCAGTTCGACGGCTTGGTCGTCGAAATCCTGCCGGATGCGCGCTACCGGGTTCAGCTGGACCAGGGGCACGAGATCGTGGCCTACACGGCCGGCAAGATGAAGAAGAACCGCATCAAGACCCTGGCCGGAGACCGCGTCACCGTCGAGATGTCGCCCTACGACCTCGAGAAGGGGCGCTTGGTCTTCCGCCATAAGGACGAGCGCGGTCCGACCGGTCCCCGCCCGCCGCAGCGCGGTGGTCAGCAGTTCCGTCGTCGCTGAGGCGGCGTTTCGCGGCCTCTGCCTCGTTTGAAGGAATGGCCGACCTCAACGGTCGGTCCCGCTTCCAGCCAGATTGCGCGACGGGTCCTTGCGCTTGGCTTCGGATCGGCATCGGTCGGAGCAGTAACGGACCTCGTCCCAGACCCGCTCCCACTTCTTGCGCCACGCGAAGGGGCGCCCGCACTGCGCACAGATCTTTTGCGGGAGATCGCCTTTGCGGCGCATGGGCGGCATGGGGTCAACCTTCGGATCGCATGACGCGGCCAGTTCCGGCCATTCGGTCTTTCGAGTTCAGCCGGCTCGCGCGGAGGTAGGGCGCCACGCCTCTCCGCCTCGGGGCCGATATCGTCGCAGATCACCGGCGCTCGGTCGCACGCGTCACCGCCCGATCTGGGGCACCTCGCCCAGGGGCACCGGGCTCCAGCGGGTGAGCAGCACGTAGCCGTCCCTCGCGGCGATCACGACTTGGCGGCGGTGGCGATGGATCACCGTGCCCGGTGCGTGGCGGTGCGCCTCGCGCCAGCCCTCGGCCTCGGCCACGTAGACCCGGTTGTCGCCGAGCCGGGCGATGGTCTCGATCCGGCCGAAGGCGCGGACCCGGCGCAGGACCGTGTCAACGTCCTGGCGAAAATCGAGGGTGCGGTCCGCATCGTTCACCCGCTGCCAGTACGACCCGTCACCCTGCGGCTCGGGCCGGCGCCAGCGATCGGCCAGTTCACGGCCGATCGGCCCGGCCGCGAGGCGCCGGGCGGCCAACCGGCACTTGATCAGCAGGGTCTCGTGACTTTCCCGCGGATCGAGCGCGAACAGGTCCTGGGCCAGGATATCGCCGGTGTCGAACCCCTGTTCGGCGAGCACGTGAGCCGTGACGCCCCAGGTCTCGTAGCGGTCGAGGACCGCCCGGAACAGCGGGTAAGGCCCCCGCCCCGTCGGTAGCGGCGAGGGGTGGATGTTCAAGGCGTAACGCAGGCGACCGTGCCAGCCGCGGATCAGCCAGGGATAGCCCGCCACGACGAGCGTGATGTCGCGCCCGTGTTCCTTGGCAAGGCGTTCGATGTCGTCGGGCAGGATGCGCGACAGCTGGATCGGAATGCGGTGGCGTCGGGCCTCGGCCACGACCACGTCGTTGTGGTCGTAAACCGGATCGCAGGGCCGGGTGAACAGCTTGACCGGCGTCCATCCGGCCTCGACCAATCCGTCGAAGACGGTGCCGAGGAAGTCGATCCCGGCAAAGGCGAATTTCATCTCTGGCCTCGCCAACCCTTGCATGCGTGGACGCGGTCCGCCGCCGCGCCTGCGACCTTAGGCGACGGGGACGGACGAGCGGGCCCAACTCCTCGGCGGGCCGCCGGACCTTAGCTAGCCGATCCGGGACAGAGGTGAAGCCGGAAAGGTGGGCTCGAGATGGATCGCGTCGTGATCTATGGGGGGACGGGCGGCATCGGCGGCGCCACGGCCCGGCTGCTGCGGGCGCGCGGCGTGCCGCTCCACCTCGTCGGCCGCGACGCCGGGCGTCTGGAGCAGAAGGCCGCCGAGCTCGGCGAGACCGGCTTCACCGCCGGCGACGTGACCGATCCGGCCCTGTTCGCCCGCGTCTCCGAGGAAGCGGGGGATCGTCTCGGTGGCCTCGTCTACGCGGTGGGCACGATCCAACTCGCGCCGCTGGCCAAGCTCTCGCCGGAGCGGATCGAGACGGATTTCCGCATCAACGCACTCGGCGCCTTCCTGGCGGTGCAGGCCGCCGCCCGTGCCCTCAAGGCCGGGGCGGGGGAGGGGAGTGCCGGTATCGTGCTGTTCTCCACGGTCGCTGCGGCGCAAGGGTTCTCGAACCATGCCTCCGTCGCCATGGCCAAGGGCGCCGTCGAGGGTCTCGCGCTGTCGCTGGCCGCCGAACTGGCTCCCGCGATCCGGATCAACGTGGTGGCGCCCTCGCTGACGCGCACGCCCTTGGCCGAGGCCATCACCCGCAACGAGGCTTTGGCCTCGGGCATCGCCGGCATGCACGCCCTCCAGCGTCTCGGCGAGCCGGAAGACGTGGCCGAACTCGCGGCCTTCCTCGTGAGCCCGCAGGCCGGCTACGTCACCGGCCAGGTGATCGGCGTCGATGGCGGGCGCTCCCGCCTGCGCACCAAGGGCTGAGGGAGGCGGCGGTGAAGACCCTGCGCTTGCTGCTCGGCGACCAGCTTCACCGCCGCATCGCGACGCTCTCCGATCTCGATCCCGAGACCGACATCGTCCTGCTGGTCGAGGTTCGGGACGAGGCGACCTATGTCCGCCATCACAAGCAGAAGATCGCCTTCCTGTTCTCGGCGATGCGCCACTTTGCCCGTGACCTCGAGGCGGAGGGCGTCACGGTCGATTACGTCCGCCTGGACGATCCCGCCAACACCGGCTCGTTCGGCGGCGAATTGGAGCGGGCCTATGCGCGCCATGCCCCGGAGCGGGTCGTCGTCACCGAGCCCGGCGAATGGCGCGTCTGGGAAATGATGCAGGATTGGCGGGAGAGCCTCCCGCTGGAGATCCGCGAGGACAATCACTTCCTATGCTCGCGGGCCCGCTTCGAGGCCTGGGCCGAGGGTCGCAAGAGCCTGCGGATGGAGACCTTCTACCGCGACATGCGCAAGCGGACCGGCCTGCTAATGGAGGGCGGCGAGCCCGAGGGCGGACGCTGGAACTTCGACACCGAGAATCGCAAGGCCCTACCGAAATCGCTGGAGCCGCCCGAGCGGCTGAGCTTCCCGCCCGACGCCATCACCCGGGAGGTGATCGAACTGGTGGAGCGCGCCTTCGGCGACCATTTCGGCCGCCTCGACGGGTTCGCTTGGCCCGTCACCCGCCAGGATGCGCTCCAGGTGCTGGCCCGCTTCCTCGCCGAAGGACTGCCGCGCTTCGGCGATTATCAGGACGCGATGCGAGGGGACGCACCGTTCCTCTACCATGCGCTGATCTCGCCGATGCTGAATGCGGGTCTCCTCGACGCGGAGGAGGTCTGCGCCGCCGCCGAGCGGACCTATCGCGAAGGCGGCGTGCCGCTGAATTGCGCCGAGGGCTTCATCCGTCAGATCCTCGGTTGGCGCGAATACGTGCGCGGCGTCTACTGGGCGCGCATGCCGGATTACGCGCGTTCCAACGCCCTCTCGGCGGAGCGCGACCTGCCGTGGTTCTACTGGTCGGGTGAGACCGAGCTGGCCTGTCTCAAGGCCTGCATCGGCCAGACCCGCGACCACGCCTATGCCCACCACATCCAGCGGCTGATGGTGCTCGGCAATTTCGCGCTCATCGCCGGAATCGAGCCCCGGCAGGTCGAGGAATGGTATCTCGTCGTCTACGCCGACGCCTACGAATGGGTGGAACTGCCCAATGTCCACGGCATGGTGCTGTGGGCCGATGGCGGGCTTCTCGGCTCGAAGCCCTACGCCGCCTCCGGCGCCTATATCGACCGGATGTCGGATTATTGCGGCGCCTGCCATTACGACGTGAAGCTCAAGGCCGGCCCCAAGGCGTGCCCGTTCAACTACCTCTACTGGAACTTCCTGATCGAGAATGCCGAGCGACTCTCGGGCAATCCCCGCATGGCCATGCCCTACCGAACCCTCGAGCGGTTCGGGCCCAAGCGCCGGGCGGAGATCGCGGCGGACGCGACGCGCTTTCTCGATTCGCTGGAGCGTCGGCCTGAAGCGGACCATTCAGGTCGGAACTGATCGTCCGCTCACAACGGATTCCAGATCGCCAACGCGACATACGGGCCGGGACGGAGAGGTTCCTGTGCCGACCCCTCGAACTGGCAGCCCGCGGAGAGGCGGAAGCGGGATGGGCCGAGCGCAAGATCGGTCGCGTGCAACCCGAGACCCCACTTGCGATAGCCGGTCCGGTCGATCGCACCGATGACCTCCGGGCCGAAATAAGCGCCGAACAGGGACAGGCCCCAGGAAAGCCGAGCCCAGGCCTCGCCCCGGGCCGAACCCACGATCACGCTCGCCGTCGCCAGTGTCGCTTCGGTCGGGCGTGCCCAGATCTCGCCGTGCAGGCGCAGACCTTTGCGCAGCGGCAGGGGTTGCGTGCCGTCCAGTCCGGCCAGCACCTCGAAAGACAATTCCGGCCCCGCGAGCAGGGTCGCCACGCCCCAGCGCCGTACGAACTGGTAGCCACCCAGAGCCGCGCCCAGAGCGGTCGCCCTTGCCAGGACCGGAAGGCGGCCTCCGCCTTCGAGCCTGACGCCGGTGCCGATGCTCACCAGGGCCACGAAGCCGTCCCGGTCGAAGCGGTCGACGGCGAGCTTGGCGCCGCTCGTCGAGAAGGCCGAATGCCCGGCTTCGAGATTGTTGAACAGAACCGTGCGCCGGGTCGTGTCGTCCGCATGGGCCGCATTCCAGGCGAGCGTCGCCATGACGATCGACGCGCGCAACGGGGCAAGACGCATCCGCGACCGACGTTCGAGCCTGACCTCATCCCGGCGGACCGTCGCCATGCGGCCGTCGCCTCGCGATCCCCACTCTCGGGCGGTGCCGCTCGTCATCTTTCGTCGCACATGTCCACGGTCGACGATCGAATGTGCATCACAATCTCTAGATGTGCTAGAAAATTAACAATGATTTATTGATATTGTTTCCGTTCTTATCTCTAGGTATATTGATGCGGCAAGTATTAAACCTCAAGAAGAGGGATTCGGGCAGATTCCTGCGCGGGTGATCCTCCGCACGCCGTGCGCGGCGCGCGCACCCGAACCGCTTGGCGGAATCCCCGGCTTGGGCTAGAGCCGCGCCTGTCCGAAGCCAACGGCCGAGCCGGTTTGACCTCCGCTGCCCGCACCTCCGATGTTCTCACCCTGCTGGCGAGCCAGGAGAGCGAGCGACTGACCGTCGGCGACATCATCGCCGTGCTGCGTGACCGCGCCTTCGCGCTGCTCGTGGTGCTGCTCGGTCTTCCCAATTGCCTGCCGATGCCGCCGCCGATCCCGCTGGTCTGCGGCCTGCTCCTGTTGCTCATCGCCGTGCAGATCGTGGCCGGCATGTCCTCGCCCTGGCTGCCGCGGCGGGTTCTCGGCCAATCGGTCGCCCGCGAGACCGTGGCCAAGGCCGTGACCCGCGCGGTTCCGCTGCTCCGGCGCCTGGAGCGCTGGTCGAAGCCGCGCATGAGCGTGTTCGAGACCGCCATCGGCATGCGCGGCATGGGCGTGCTGATCCTGGCCCTGGCCCTTGCCCTGATCGTGGCGCCGCCTTTCTTCGGCCAGATCCCGCTCGGCCTCGCGGTCTCCCTGATTGGCCTGGGACTGGTGGAGCGCGACGGTCTCGTCGTCGTGGTCGGCCTCGCCATCGGCGGGCTCGGCGTCGGCATCTCGATCGGCTTCGTCTACACCCTGTTCGCCAGCGTCATGAGCGCGCTGAGCTGGCTCAGCCAAGCGATCCCGGGCCTCGCCTCGTAGGGCCTCCGTCCCGGAGGATCGGCTCCGGGAAGGCAGCCATCGGTCTGGAGAGCCTGCACCCGCGGGAGCGGCGTTCTCGCTGACGGATCGCGAGAGGACTTCACGCCTCCAGATGGCGGCGACGGACGAGTCGGTGCAGGAGTCCACCGCGAGGGCCCACCAGCATCGAGAACAGGTAGAGCGCGCCCGCCGCCAGCACGATCGCCGGCCCGGTCGGGAGCCGGATGCCGGCATGATAGGAGACGAGCAGGCCCGCTACGCTCGCCAGCATCGAGATCAGCATCGACACGGGAATCAGTCCGGAGAGATCCGCCGCCCAGAATCGTGCGGCGATGGCCGGAAGCAGCATCAGGCCGACGGCGAGCAGCGTGCCGAGGGCCTGGAACCCGCCAACGAGATTGATGACGACGAGCGCCAGAAAGGCCGAATGCACCGGCCCTCCGACGCGCCCGACCGTGCGCAGGAACAGCGGATCGACGCATTCGATGACGAGCGGTCGGTAGAGGGCGGCCAGCGCCAGCAGGGTCAGGCTGGCGATTCCGCCGAGCAGCGTCAAGGCGTCGTCGTCCAGCGCCAGCACGGTACCGAACAGGATGTGCAGCAGGTCGATCTGCGAGCCCCGCAGCGAGACGAGGAACACCCCGCCCGCGAGCGAGATCAGGTAGAAGCCCGCGAGGCTCGCATCCTCCTTCAGGACCGTCGAGCGGGTGACGAAGCCTGCGGCGAGCGCGACGGCGAGACCCGCGATCAACCCGCCCAGCGTCATCGCCGGCAGCGATAGGCCGGCGACGAGGAAGCCCGCGGCGGCGCCCGGCAGGATCGCGTGGCTCATCGCCTCGCTCATCAGGCTCATCCGGCGCAGCATCAGGAACACGCCCAGCGGCGGCGCCGACAGCGACAGGGCGAGGCAGCCCGCGAGCGCCCGGCGCATGAAGCCGAACTCGATGAAGGGGCCGACGAGAAGGTCCGACAGGCCGGCGAGCGTCACGGGGCGGCTCCGTGGCCGGCATGGGAGTGATCATGGGCGTGATGATGGGTATGCCCATGCCCTGGCGGGTGATCGTGCCCGGATGGGTCGTGCGCGTGCCTCCCGTCATGGGTCGGGCCCGCCTCGTGGCGGCAGATCGCGGCGGCCTCGTCCCAGGCCTCCGACAGGGCGAGCGCGCGGGCCAGCACGGGCGGCGACAGCACCTCCGGGGTCGGGCCCCAGGCGATCGGTCGGCGGGCGAGGACCAGGGTGGAGGGGAAATGCGCCCGCACCTGATGCAGATCGTGAAGAGCCGCGACGACGGTGCGGCCTTCGCCATGCCAGCCACGGATCAGGGCGAGCAGATCGGCGGTGGTGCGCTCGTCGATGCCCGTGAAGGGCTCGTCGAGCAGGATCAACCGCGCGTCCTGCAGGATCAGCCGGGCGAACAGCGCCCGCTGGAACTGACCACCCGACAGCGTGCCGATCGGCCGATCCTCGAAGCCGGTCAGACCGACCGCCGCGAGCGCGTCGAGAAGCTTCTGCCGGTGCCGCGAGAGGCTTGCCCAGGCGCCGAACGGCCGCCACAGGCCCATCGCGGTCAGATCGAGCACGCTGACAGGGAAAGTACGGTCGATCTCGGCGGCCTGGGGCAGGTAGGCGATCGCCCGCGTGCCCGTCTCGATGCTGCCGTCGAGGGCCGCCACCTCGCCGACGATGCCCTTGAGCAGGGTCGACTTGCCGGCCCCATTCGGCCCCACCAAAGCCAGCAGATCGCCGGCGGGAACCACCCCGTCGAGATGGTGGACGGCCGGGTGCCGATCGTAGCCCAGGGTCAGGCCCCGGAAGCGGATCTCCCCCTGGCTCACGCGGTCTGCGCCCACAGAATCACGGCCCACAGGAGCGCCGACAGCGCCAGCGCCGCCGCGAGGCGTGCGGACGCCCCGCTGCGGAACAGGGAGCGGCGCGGGAGACGGTCGGTCCCGCCGGCACGGTTCATGGGATCTCCGAAGGAGAAATCGGGGTGATGGGCAGGTGTCGAACGACGCGGGCCATCGTTGCCCAATGACGGGCGGACGCCTATCTTGGTGCGGCTGATACACTGTAACATGGCCCGAATTCAATCGGGCCGGACGGGGAGGCCGGGATGCGCGCATACGCGCAGCAGGACCACGGTCACGATCACCACCACGACGGGGCCGATGGTCGGCACGGCTGCGGCCGCTGCGCCGAGAGCGCGACCGAGCGGGCCGAGCGATTGTGCCAAGAGCGCGGCCTCCAGTTCACGCCGCTGCGGCGGGATGTGCTGGCGGTGGTGGCGGCGGAGGGCCGCCCGCTCGGGGCCTACGACATTGCCGAGCGGATGAGCGGGCAGGGGCGGCGGGTCGCGGCGGTCTCGGTCTACCGGGCCCTCGACTTTCTGACCGAGCAGGGACTCGTCCACCGCATTTCGAGCCGCAACGCCTTCGTCTCTTGTGAGCACGACCACGGCGACGGCGCGAGCCTCGTCTTCCTGATCTGCCGCAGCTGCGGCGGCATCGACGAGATGACCGCACCCGCGGTCGAGAGTGCCTTGGACGCGACCCTGGCCCAGGCCGGGTTCACGCCGACGAGCCGCATCTTGGAGGTCGAGGGCGAGTGCGGCAGCTGCCGCGAGCGCCGGCGCCGCGAGGGTTGATTCTCCGGGGGGCGCCTCGACGCCCCCCCCGTCTTGCCTCACTGCGTGATCGGCCCGTCGATGGCCATCGAAGCTGCGTCCGGCCTCCTCGGGCCGGGACGCATTTCTCGCGCTTCGGTCATGCCGCGCGTTCTTGCGACGAGTTGGTGTGCGCTTCGACGGGATGCGCCTTAGAAAGCGTTGCGGTAGGCGCGCGGCGAGATCACCGTCTGAATCATGATCGTGATGTCGAGCCAGATCGACCAGTTGTCGATGTAGTGCAGGTCGGCCTGGACGCGGGCTTCCATCGCCGCGTCGGTGCGGGTCTCGCCCCGAAAGCCATTGACCTGGGCCCAACCGGTGATGCCGGGTTTCACGTTGTGGCGCCGCGCGTAGAGCGCGATGCGCCGCTCGAAGCTGCGGTCGTGGGCGAGCGCGTGGGGACGCGGCCCTACCAGCGACATGTCGCCGAGGAGAACGTTGAGGAGCTGGGGCAGCTCGTCGATATTGGTCCGGCGCAGGAGCGCGCCGAGACGGGTGATGCGGTCGTCGTCACGGGAGGCCTGCCGGAACGGGGCATCGGCCTGGACCTTCATGCTGCGGAACTTGAACACGCCGAAGGCCTCTTGATTGAAGCCGTGGCGCCGCTGCCGGAAGAAGACCGGGCCGGGGCTGTCGAGCTTGATCAGCATGGCGATGACGAGGAAGAGCGGGGCGAGCAGCACCAGAGCGGTTCCGCTGACCACGAGGTCGAAGGCACGCTTGAGCATGACCTCGCCCGCCGAGAGCGGCCGACGCCCGATATTGATGCCCGCCAGGCGGCCGACCCGCGCGACCTGAAGATCCGGGAAGCGGTCCATCATCACGCTGGGGCGCAGGTGCAGGGCCGCCGGGACGCGCAGGAAGGCATCGATGCAGCGCTCGATATCGGCGGTCTGCGACCACGGCACCAGTACGAACACGTCGTCGGGCCGCAGGAAGCGCACGACCGAGACGGCGAGGTCGAGATCCTCGTCGAGGAGCGCTTCGGCGCTGGCTGCGCCGGAATTGGGATCGAAGCGGCGCAGGTAGCTCGTGCCGACGACCCGCAGGCCCAAGGCGTCCACGTCGTTGCTGGCGTAGAAGCCCGCGATATCCTCCTCGTAGCCGACCAGATGAATGCGGTTCGCCGAGGCCGAGGCTGGCGTCACGTGGCGGCGCACCAGCGCGACCATTCCGGCCCGCACCAGCAGGGCGGCCGGCAGGCCGACGAGGAAGAAGGCCGCGGAGGCGACCCGCGAGAAGTCGTTCGAGGTCTTGGTCGCGAAGCCGATCAGGAGGGCGATCGCCCAGGCCATCAGCCAGAGGGTGGCGGTGCGGCGCAGGTGCGGTGCGCGGGAGAGACAGTTCTCGATGCTGTACTCGTCGCGGACGAGATTGGTCAGCAACATGAGCAGAGCCAGGAATGCGCCTGTCTGGACGTTGCGGCTCAACGCCAGCGGGATGAGGGCGCCGTCGTTGCTGTAGGCGTAGTAGGCGGCATCGACGCCGAAGCCGGTCGCCATGATGGCCAGGAAATCGGCCGCCAGCACGGCCGACGAGATGCCGATCCGCAGGGCCATGCGCTCTCGCCGCGGCAGGAGCGCGGTCCAGACGGCGCGCCGCGCCCGCGAGAGGGGAAGACGCTGATAGACCTGGGGAGGACGCTCGTGAAACATCGGTCTCGCGCTGTGCTGTCCGAGGCGACCGCGAAGGCGTCCGCCCGGAGAGTGATTTGTCCCGGAACGGAACACCTTTCAGTGGTTCCGCCCATTCTCGACCGACTCCGAGCAAGCGACGCACCGGATCGCATGGGCCGGAAACGAGACGGCGATTGCCCGGTCCCAGTGGCGCTGTCATGGAACCGGCGAAGGGGCTCGCAGGACGTCGGACGGAGAGCGGAATGAGAGCCGGTATGCGGGCCGAGACTTTGGAGGCTGGCGCGGTTGAGCGCGGGTCGGTCCCGTCCGGCGGCGATGGGACGTCGGTGCGGGCCACAGGGCCGGCGCTGACGGTGCTGTTGGGCCTCAGCCTGTCCCATCTGCTCAACGACCTCGTACAGTCGCTGCTGCCGGCCATCTATCCGCTGCTGAAGCAGAGCTTTCATCTCGATTTCGGACAGATCGGCCTCCTGACTCTGGCGTTCCAGGCGACCGCCTCGTTGCTCCAGCCCGCGATCGGCCTCTCGACCGATCGAAACCCGATGCCGTTCTCGCTGGCTGCCGGAATGGCGGTGTCGCTGGTGGGGTTGGGGCTGCTGTCTCTGGCACCGACCTATGCGGTGCTGCTCGCCGCTGCCGCGCTCATCGGGCTCGGCTCGGCGATCTTTCATCCCGAGGCGAGCCGGGTCGCTCGGCTCGCCTCGGGCGGACGCTACGGATTGGCGCAATCGGTGTTCCAGGTTGGCGGCAATGCCGGGACCGCGCTCGGTCCGCTGCTCGCGGCCTTCGTGGTGGTGCCGCACGGCCAGGGCAGCGTCGCGTGGTTCGGCCTCGCCGCCTTGTCGGGGATCGCCGTGCTCTCCGCCGTCGGCCGCTGGTATGCCGGCAGGCTTGCGGCGGCGCCGCGAACCCCGCGCGTCACCATCGGTTCCGACGCGGCGGGCCTGAGCCGGGCGCGGATCGTCGCCACCATCGCGATCCTGCTGGCTCTGATCTTCTCGAAGTTCTTCTATACCGCGAGTTTCTCGTCCTACTACACGTTCTACCTGATCCACCGCTTCGGTGTGCCGGTCGCCCAGTCGCAGCTCTACCTGTTCGTGTTCCTCGGATCGGTGGCGGCGGGTACGCTGCTCGGCGGGCCCATCGGCGACCGCTTCGGCCGCAAGCTGGTGATCTGGGTCTCGATTCTCGGCGTGCTGCCCTTCACCCTGGCGCTGCCGCACGTGAACCTGTTCTGGACGGTGGCGCTCTCGGTGCCGATCGGCCTGATCCTCGCCTCGGCGATGCCGGCGATCCTCGTCTATGCGCAGGATCTGCTTCCGGGGCGGGTCGGCCTCGTGGGCGGATTGTTCTTCGGCTTCGCCTTCGGCATGGGTGGCTTGGGCGCGGCTTTGCTCGGCGAACTCGCCGACCGCATCGGCATCGAGCAGGTCTACGCGCTCTGCGCCTATCTACCCCTGATCGGGCTCCTCGCCGTGATGCTGCCGCGGCTCAGATAGAGTGCCGGCTCCCGCGCGGAGGCGCGCATTGCGACGACGGGCAGGCCGACCGTCGCCCTGCGCGGGTCCGCGCGGACGTATGCGCGCCGCGGCGCGACGGGTCAGGCCGCCTGATCCGCCTCCGGCCGCGCGACCGTCTGGATCGTCTCGAAGCCTTCGAACTGGGGATGGCCGAGATAGAGCGGCTTGGTGCCCGGCACGCGACCATGGGCCTTGCGGAACTGTTCCGAGCGGGTCCAGGCCTCGAAATCGGCCCGCGAGCGCCAGATCGTGTGGGACGCGTAGAGGATGTGATCCTCGGCTTCCGGCCCTTTCAGAAGGTGGAATTCGACAAAGCCGTCCATCTCACCGAGATGGCTGTCGCGCCCCAGCCAGACCTGCTCGAAATCCTGCGCCGAATCCTTGACCACCTTGAAGCGGTTCATCGCGATGAACATGCCTGATCAGCTCCCGATCCGTTGTCGTACCAGGTCGGCGAAGCCGCCTCGCCGACGTTAATCCCACAATACGTAGTTTAGCCTGGGGGCAGAAGCCCATGTCCGGTCTGAGGGGTGGCGATGCATCGCCGCGCCCTGCGCAACAAGCTCGATACACGCGAAATCATGCAACGTCGCATGATTTCACTATAGGTACATTTCGTGAACGCAGAGGACGCGATTGCTGAAAACTCCCGTCCGACAGCAAAGAGGCTCTTGCATTCAACATGCATCTCATGGTGAAGCTGGAGAGAAGCTACCCCACAGCGATACAACTGTCTGCCGATGTCCAAGCCTGGGTTGTTTCAGGCAATCAGAACCAGGGCAAGACGTACGGATTCGCTGCAGGGATGCGAACGCGGCCGATCCGAGGTCCTTGGACCGGGCGCGATATCGTCAGTGGACCGTACCGTAAGATGATGCCGAAACAGACAACCGATGTTGACCGTCTCGTCGGACTCCGGATCACCGCGCTGCGGAAAGCACGGGGCCTGAGCCAGACCGCACTGGGAACCGCCGTCGGCGTGACCTTCCAGCAGGTTCAGAAGTACGAGAAAGGCCAGAACCGCGTCGGCGCCGGGCGCCTGCGCGAGATCGCCCGTCTCCTCGAAGTGCCGGTCTCGGCGTTCTTCGACGAGAATGACGGCCCCGCCTCCCAGGAACAGGCCGAGGTGTTCGGCTTCCTGCGCGCCCACGGCGCGGTGGACCTGCTGCGGGCGTTCGCCTCGATCGAGGACGATCAGCTCCGTCGCGAGGTCTTGGCGATCGTGCGCAGCGCGGCACGCCTCGATCGGAAGAAGGACGCGGCCCTCGACGCCTGAGGCGGTCGGTCCGGAGACAGGGTTTCTCGTGCGGATGGGCCCAAAGGCCGGGGACGCTCCCCGGCCTTTTCTTCGTTCGCCCGAATTCGCTCGCGACGGACGGCTCTAGGGTTCGTCCGTCTCGGCGATGAGGTGGAAGAAGCTTCCGGTCACGAGGCCCCGGCGGTGGCCGGCAAAGCCCAGGGGCGTGCCCTCCGCATCCGTCACCCGCGCCAGGGCATTGTCGGCATCGGGTGCCGGCGTCAGCTCGCTGGCATAGTGGAACTCGTGCCCGACAAGGCGCGTGCCCGCCGCACCCAGCAGCCCGGTCTCGACGAGCCGGGCCACCCGGTAGCCCAGATGGAGCCGCCGCTTCCCGTAGGACGTCGCTACCGGGAGCAGGCCCGCCATCGGATGGGTGACGCCGTCGGCATCCTCCAAGCTCTCCCCGAGCACCATGTAGCCGCCGCACTCCCCGTGCACGGGCCGCGTGTGCGCGAACCGGTTCAGCCCCTCGCGGAAGGTGTTCGCCGCCGCGAGACGCCCGGCATGCAGTTCGGGATAGCCGCCGGGGAGCCAGCAGGCGTCGCAGGAGGGGTCGGGCGCCTCATCGGCGAGGGGCGAGAACGGCACGATCTCGGCCCCGGCCGCGCGCCAACCCGCGAGCATGTGCGGGTAGAGGAACGAAAACGCCGCGTCCCGCGCCACCGCGATCCGTTGGGCCGGGGGGCGGGGGAGGGCGCCTCGGCCCGGCTGCGCCTGCCCACCGGCGGCGGCGACGATGGCGTCGAGATCGAGAGAGGCTTCCGCCAGATCCCCGAGGCGATCCAGGCGTGCCTCCAGATCGGCGGTCTCGCCGGCCTGGACGAGGCCCAGGTGACGCTCGGGCAGGACGAGACCGGCCTCGCGGGGGAAGGCGCCGAGCACCCGCATGCCGATCCGGCTAAGACCCGCCTCGACGAGGCGGCGATGGCGTGGGCTCGCCACCTTGTTCAGAACCACGCCCGCGACACGGATGCGGGGATCGTAGGCGGCGCAGCCGAGCGCCACCGCCGCCGCCGATTGCGCGGCGCCCGACACGTCGAGCACCAGCAGCACCGGCCAGCCGTAGCGCGCGGCGATGTCGGCATTGGCCCCCGTGCGACCTTCACCCGCGACGATCCCGTCATGCAGGCCCATCGAGCCCTCGGCGATCACCAGGGCGGCATCCCGGGCACTGAGCCCGGCGCAGGCATCGAGCAGGCCGTCCGGCATCGCGAAACTGTCGAGATTCAGGCTCGGATGGCCGGTCGCCGCCTCGTGAAAGGCCGGATCGATGTAATCCGGCCCGCATTTGGCGCCCCGCACGGCCACGCCCCGGCGGCGGAGCGCCCGCATCAGCGCGAGCGTCACCGTGGTCTTGCCCGAACCCGAGCGCGGTGCGGCGATCAGGAGACCGGGGGCGGTCATGGGGCGTCTCCCGGGGCGCCCACCGCACCGCGGGGCCGGAAGCGGCGATCGTAGTCTGGGGCGTAGAGGGCGCTCTCGCGGAAATCCGACGGATCGAGCGCCGGCCCGACCAGGATCAGGGCGGTGCGCTCGATCCGCTCGGCCCGCACTTGCTCGGGCAGAGAGGCCAATGGACCCGTCAGGACCCGCTCGTCGGGCCAAGTGGCGCGGAACACGATCGCGGCGGGGCAATCCGCCCCGTAGAAGGAAACGAGTTCCGCCGCGACCGCATCGACGACGTGGATCGACAGATGCAGCGCCAGCGTCGCACCGGTCGCCGCGAAGGCCGCCAACGTCTCGCGCTCGGGCATCGGGCTCGCCCGGCCGGACGTGCGGGTCAGCACGACGGATTGCACCAGCCCCGGCACGGTGAGTTCGCGCCGCAGAACCGCCGCCGCCGCGGCGAAGGAGGGGACGCCGGGGGTCACCGTGTAGGGGATGCCAAGGGCATCGAGCCGCCGGGTCTGCTCGGCGAGCGCGCTCCAGATCGACAGATCGCCCGAATGCAGCCGCGCCACGTCCCGGCCGCTCGCATGGGCCGCCGTGATCTCCGCCATGATCGCATCGAGATCGAGGGGGGCGGTGTCGACGATGCGAGCTCCCTCCGGACACCAGGACAGGATCTCGGGGGCGACCAGCGAACCGGCGTAGAGGCAGACCGGACAGGCGGCGACGAGATCGCGTCCGCGCACGGTGATGAGGTCGGCGGCACCCGGGCCGGCGCCGATGAAATGAATGGTCATGACGGCCCGCTTACAGCATCCGACCGGGCGTTGGGGAGGGCGGCACGGATGCCCCGTTCATTCGGAGCGCCGGGCCAGCGCGCAGGTCGCGCCCGCGCTGGCAATGCGGGCCAGGAGGAGGCGCGCCCTCGATCCGGCGCCGGCCAAGGCCGCCGCCTCGGCGACGGAGCCGATGCCCCGGCTCGCCACGATCCGGTCCGAGCGGGTCACGCCCGCCGGATCGGCCGCGGCGAGGGCTGCGGCGTCGAGACCGACCGGGATCAGATGAAAAACGGCCGCCGCCGCCCGCAGGTTCGGCTCGCCCGCCCGGTCGGCGGCGGTGGCGATGGCGGCGAGATCGTCCGGGGCGAGCCCGGCCTCGGCGAGGGCGCGGCGCAGCAGGGTGGCGATCTCGTCCGGCGGAGTGGCGGCGCGAAAGCCGATCCCGGCGACCACCCCGCTCACGGCTTGGTCCAGACCCATTGCGTGACCGGCATCGCCGGCCGCCAGCCGGTGAGGCCGCCGACCGGCGCGGCATGGGCGATCGACAATCGGCGCAGGCGCCCGCCGGCCTCCGCGTGGGCGGCGAGCAGGGCGGCTTCGCCCTCGAGCGTCACCGCGTTGGCGACGAGGCGGCCTGCCGCGGGCAGCCGGGCGCGGCAGGCGGCGAGCAGGCCCGGTTCCGCCACGCCGCCACCGACGAACACGGCCTGCGGCGGCGGCAGCTCGGTGAGCGTCGCTCCGCTGGCGCCGCGCATCACGACAACCCGGGTCGCGACGCCCAGAGCCCTGGCATTGCGTGCGATCCGGTCGGCCCGATCCTCGCGCCGCTCGACCGCGATGGCCCGGTTGGCCGGGTGGCGCAGGCACCACTCGATCGAGACCGAGCCCGCCCCGGCGCCGAGGTCCCAGAGAATCTCTCCCGCCCGCGGTCGTAGCGCCGCGAGCGTGACGGCGCGGATCTCGGCCTTCGTCAGTTGCCCGTCATTCTCGAACCACGCGTCGTCGAGGCCGGGACTCACGGGCACGATCCGGGCATCGGGTTGGGCGACCACCTCGATGGCCAGGGTGTTGAGCGGGTCGATCTCGGTCAGGGCAAAGCTTTCCGCGACGTCGCCGCGCAGGCGCTCGCGGGGGCCGCCCATCGCCTCCAGGACCGTCAGCTGGGACCCGCGCATTCCGCGCTCGGCCAGCAATCCAGCGACCGCGCCCGGCGTCGATCCGTCCCAGGACAGGGCCAGGATGCGCGCGCCCGGCTGGAGATGGGGGACGATTCCCAGGAGATCGCGGCCGTGCAAGGTCACGCAGGCCGTCTCGGGCAGCGACCAGCCGAGCCGGGCGGCGGCGAGGCTGAAGGCCGAGGGCTGCGGAAAAGCGCGGATCTCGCCGGCCGGGACCAGCCGGGCGATCTCGGCACCGATGCCGAAATGGAACGGATCCCCGGTCGCGAGCAGGCAGGTGGGCCGACCGCGCCGCGCCAGGATGTCCGGATAGGCGTCGCTGATCGGGCTTGGCCAGGGCCGGCCCTCGCCGGAGAGCGGAGCGGCGAGGGCGAGGTGGCGCCGGCCGCCATAGACGATGTCCGCCCCGTCGAGGGCGGCGGCGGCGGCGGGCGAGAGGCCGGCGCGGCCATCTTCACCCATGCCGACGATGGTGAGCCAAGGGGGGCGGCCGGGCTCGGGGGCGAGCGGTGCCGTCATGGCCGGGGCCGCCGCACGGGGATGGGCATCGCGGTAGTCTGTTCGCCTGAGGGCCTCCCGCCGTCCTTCTCAGGAGAGGGGGAGGTGGGACAAGATCGCTCTCCCTGCCTGCAACCGATCCGGCCCGTCAAATCGACTTATGACGAACCGCGGCGGCGGGCCGACTCCGTACTGGAGTCGGCCCGCGCTCGTGTCAGACCGCCGGCCGGGCGGCGAGCGGGGCGGCGACCGCCGGAACGGCCGGACCCTCGACGCCGAGATAGGCGCGACGGGCGGGCTTGAGGACGAACCACGCCAGGGCCGCCACGACGAGATCGAGGCCGATGGCGATGCCGAAGACCGGCACCCAGCTGCCCACGCTGTCGTGGATCAGCGCCGCGACCGGGCCGCCGAGCAGCGAGCCCACGCCCTGAGCCATGTAGAGGAAGCCGTAATTCGTCGTGGCGTGCTTGGTCCCGAACGTGTCGGTGAGGGTGGAGGGGAACAGCGAGAAGATCTCGCCCCAGGCGAAGAACACCAGCCCCGAGAGCAGGGCGAAGGCGTAGGCGTTCTCGCGGAACATCAGCAGCATGCAGATCGCCACCGCTTCGAGGGCGAAGGCGACCGCCATGGTGTTCTCGCGACCCACATGGTCCGACACCCAACCGAAGAACGGACGGGTCAGGCCGTTGGTGATGCGGTCGAAGGTCAGGGCGAAGGGCAGGGCGGCGAAGCCGAACACGATCGCGTCGGCCACGCCGAATTCCTTGGCGAAGGAGGCGAAGTTCGCCACCACCATCAGACCGCCGGTCGACATCATCGCCATCATGGCGAACATCAGCCAGAAGAGCGGGGTCTTCAGCATGACCGAGGGGGCCACGTCGCGGGCGGCGCTCGCGACCTTGTCGGCGGGGATGGCCGGAATCTCGCTGGGCTTGGGATTGCGCAGGCCGAGCGCGGCCACGACGCCGATGATGGCCATGATGGCGCCGAACACGAGGAGCGTGTGGCGGTAGCCGGAGGCGGCGATCATATCGGTGATCGGGAAGGTCGTGGCGATGGCGCCCATGCCGTAGCCCGCCGCGACGATGCCGGCGGCGAAGCCGCGCCGCTCGGGGAACCAGCGCACCACGAGGCCGACGACGCCGACATAGACGATGCCGGTGCCGAGCCCGCAGAGCAGGCCGTAGGTGGCGTAGAGGCCCCACAGGCTGTCGACCTTCGAGGCCGCGACCCAGCCAAGACCGGAGAGCGCCGCACCGAGCGCGATCATCACCTTCGCGCTGAAGCGCTCGATCAGCCAGCCCTGGACCGGCGAGAAGAACGTCTGGAGGACGATGAGCATCGTGAAGGCGACCTGCACCGCGGGCAGGCTTGCCCCGGTGGTCGCCTGGAACGGTTTGACGAACAGGGTCCAGACATATTGCGGGCTGGAGATCGTCATCATCACGATCAAGCCCAAAGCGAGCTGGATCCAGCGGGTCCGGTTGGAAATCGTATCCATCATTCACTCCTTGACGGCGCCGGCACTTCCGCAAGGGATGTGCCAATCCGTCGATGGAAGTGGATGGTCGGCGGCCCGCCGCTCCGTCGAGATGCGCGCCGCTCAGGGGTTGGCCGAAAGCGCCGGATCGGGCGATCAGGCCCGCGCCGAGACGAGCCAGCAGGCGGCGCCGAGTTCGACCGGTCCGTTCCCGGAGAGGCGCACGAACAGATCGGCGAGGGTGCGCAGGGCCGCGTCCTGCACGGTCTGGTCGCAACCCTGGAGCAGGCGGGCGACGGGACTGCGACGGACGGCGTATTCCGCAGCGGCCTCCGGCGTCGGCCCCATCGTCATCGGGTGATCGACCGCCGTGATGGCGCTGTCGCGGAAGCCCGCTTCCGCCAGGATCGCCTGGACGGTCTCCCGCAGGGCGAAGCGGAACGGGCCGGGCGCGTCCGGCGCCGGGGGCTCCGACTCGGGAACGAGGGGCATCACCGCCGCGCGGGGCAGGGCGACCCAGGCGTTCTCGGCCATCGCCCGCCAGCAGAGGAAGTGCAGGCGCCCACCCTCCACGAGGCTGGCTCGAATATTGGCGAAGGCGGCCGCGGAATCGTCGAAGAACATCACGCCGAAGCGCGACAGGGCATGATCGAACCGTTCTTCGAAGGGGTAACTCTGAACGTCCGCCTGCAGCCATTCGATCGGGGCGCCGCCGGTCGGCTCCGCCGCCTCCCGCGCCCGTGCGGCATCCAGGAGCGGCCCGGACACGTCGGCCGCCGTCACGCGACCCTCGCGCCCGACCTGTCGCGCGGCCAGGAGTGACGTCTCGCCCGCGCCGCAGCCGATATCGAGCACACGCTCGCCGGGAGCGAGACCGGCGGCCGCGAACAGGGCCTGGGTGAAGGGGGTGAAGGCGGTATCCAGCGCCGAGTGGTTGTCCGCCCAGCGCTGTCCGACCTCACCGTTCCAGTAATCGATCTGTGCCTGGTTGCCGGTCACCATGTCGTCCGTCCTGCCGTCGTCCAGGGTTCCGCCCTGGTTCCACCGAAGGGGGTGGCCCTTCGGATTCCGCTGTCGTCACAGACCCTCGGCGCCCCCGTCGGAGCGCGGGTCGTGGGTCGCCTCGATGCGGCCGTCCCGGGGATGGCGCACCAGCATGCCGGCATGGCCGAGCGAGTCGATGTACGCGCCGCCGAGCTCCTCGATGTCGTGGCCCATGTTCCGGAGCGCGGCGATGCAGGCGGGATCGAACCGATCCTCGACCTTCACCGAGAGCGATTCCGCCCCCCAGGTCCGGCCGTAGAGCAGGCGCGGGGCATCGACCGCATCGGCCACCGACATTCCGTAATCGGCGTAGCGGGAGAAGATCTGCGCCTGGAATTGCGGCTGCCCGTCCCCGCCCATGGAGCCGTAGGACATCACCCGGCCGTCGTCGAAGGCGGCCAGGGCCGGGATCAGGGTGTGGAACGGGCGGCGGCCCGGCTCCAGCGGATTGACGGCGTTCGCATCCAGGGAGAACGACATCCCCCGGTTCTGCCAGCAGATGCCGGTCGAGGGCAGCACGCAGCCCGAACCGTATTCCCAATAGACCGATTGGATGAAGGACACGGCGAGGCCGTCGCCGTCGATCGCCCCCATCCACACCGTGTCGCCCTCGCCGGAGCGCACGGGAATGCTCGCCGCGCGCTTCATGTCGATCAGGGCTGCTTCCCGGTCGAGACGGCGCGGGTCGAGGAAGACGGAGGGATCGCCCGCGAGGCGGTCGAAATCGGTCACGTATCGGTCGCGGATCGCGAAGGCCCGCTTCGTCGCCTCGATCAGCCCGTGGTAATGCGCCGTGCTCTCCGCCTGCCGCACGTTCAGCCGTTCGAAGATTCCGAGGATGATCAGGGCGGCGATGCCCTGGGTGGGCGGCGGGAAGTTGTGGAGCGTTGCGTCGCGGCGGCGCAGGGAGAGCGGCGCCCGTTCCCGTGCCTGGTAGGCCTGAAGATCGGCCCGGGTGACCGGCGCGCCCAGGCGTTCCAGGTCCGCGGCGATCTCGCGGGCGATGTCGCCACGGTAGAAGTCGGCGAGCCCGGCATGGGCCAGCTGCTCCAGCGTGTCGGCGAGTTTGGGCTGCCGCCGCACCGCGCCCGCGGCGTAAGGCTTGCCATCGTTCAGGTAGGTGGCGGCGAAATTTGGCGCATCGTGGAGCGTGTCGAGTTCCTTCGGCACGTAGCGCGCCTCCGAGGCCGAGACCGGACAGCCCTCGCGGGCGTGGCGGATCGCATCGCCGAGGATGGCGTCGAGGGGTAACCGCCCGCCGAAGGCGCGGGCCATGGCCAGCGCCAAGTCCCACCCGCCGACCGTGCCCGCCACCGTCACTGCCGCATCGGGCCCGCGGGAGGGGATCGCGTCGAGTTCCTTCTCCCGGTAGCGCGCTCGCGTGGCCAGCGCCCCCGCCGGTCCGCAGGCCTCGATGCCGCGGACGCGACCGCCCTTCTCGCGGATGAGCCAGAACCCGTCCCCGCCGATGCCGTTCATGTGCGGGTAGACCACCGCGATGGCGGCCGCCATGGCGACCATCGCCTCGATGGCATTGCCGCCTTGGGCCAGCACGCTCTGGCCGGCCTTGGCCGCGAGCGCGTGGGGTGCGGCGACGGCCGCGTGGGCGAAGACGGGGGTCTCTGGCATGAACGGAACTCGGTTTCCTGCGGATGATCGGGGCGCCCTAGGCAGGATCAGGACCATGCGCCGGCGCCGACGGCAACTGGGGCGGCGGCATCCGTGCCGCGCGCACGCCACGCATCGAGTGGCCGAATGCCCCGCGATCCCGACCCGCTCGCCCGAATGGTGCGGGAGAAGGTTCCGCCGGAGGCACAGCTTTTTCCGGATGTGGCGGAAAAGGGACTGTGCAGCCGTGGAGCAAATGACATGATGCAACGCGGCGAATCGGCGGACATCCAGTAATATGAAGCAGAATGAGCGGGCGCTTCTTCAGGAGCGCGTGAGAACACTTGTGTTGCGTCATGCGCTCGAAGCGGCGCTTCAGCGTGTTGCGGATCTCTCCGGCGCCATGGCCGAAGAAGACTTGATCAAGCTGGAACACGCCGTTGTCGGCGCCACCCGCCGGGTCGGCGAGATGCCGGGCGATGTTCGGCTGGCGACCCTGATTGCGGTCGAGGATGCGGTGACGGTCATCCGCGCGGCGTTCGATACGGTCCATCAGCGCATCGAGGCGGCCCCGGCTTCGGCGCTCGCCGCCTGACGACAGCGGGTCCCCCGCAACTTTCCGTCTTCCTCCTCGCCGCGGCGATTGAATTGCCGCGCCGTCATGGGCATATCGCCCCCGCTTTTTCGAGTGTCCCACGCGAAGCGCTCACCTGACCCGCCGTGCCTCGAGAGGGCGGCGGGGTGCCGGGCTCTCGGACCGGGTGCTTCGCGGGGACATGTCCAAACAGGGGAGGCATTGGCGTGAGTGAGACGGTGGAGCGGCACGAATTCGGTGCCGAAGTCGGGCGGCTGTTGGACCTTGTGGTCCACGCGCTCTATTCCGACCGCGAGATCTTCCTGCGCGAATTGGTGGCGAACGCCGCCGACGCGACGGACCGGCGGCGGTTCGAGGCTTTGACCAACGAAGCGTTGGCTCTGCCCGCCGATGCCAAGGTGCTGATCGCCCCCGACAAGGCGGCGCGCACCCTCACCATTTCCGATGCCGGCATCGGCATGGCGAAGGACGATCTTGCTCAAAATCTAGGCACCATCGCCCGCTCCGGCACCCGCGCCTTCTCGCAGGCTCTGGGCGAAGCCAAGGCCGGTGAAGAGAAGGCGACCGAGGGCGAGGACCTTCGCCCGAGCCTGATCGGCCAGTTCGGCGTCGGCTTCTACTCCGCCTTCATGGTTGCCGACCGCGTCACCGTCACCTCCCGCCGCGCCGGCACCGAAGAGGCCTGGACCTGGGCCTCCGACGGCAAGGGCAGCTACACCCTCGAACCCGCGAGCCGCGACCAGGCCGGTACCGACATCGTCCTCCATCTCAAGGACGACGCCGACGAGTACCTGGAGAGCTACCGGCTCGATCACGTGGTCCGCAAATGGGCCGACAACATCGCCGTTCCGATCGCGATCCGCGACGAGGAGGGCAAGGAAGAGACCGCCAATCGCGGCACCGCGCTCTGGCGCAAGCCCAAATCCGAGATCACGGACGAGCAGTACAAGGAGTTCTACCGCACCGTCAGCCACGGCTTCGACGAGCCGTGGGCGACCCTGCACTGGCGGGCGGAGGGCGCGCTCGAATTCACCGGCCTCCTGTTCGTGCCGAGCATGAAGCCGTTCATGGCAATGGAGGACGAACGCCGCTCCAAGGTGCGGCTGCACGTGCGGCGCATGTTCATCACCGACGAGGCCGAGCTGCTGCCGAACTGGCTGCGCTTCGTCCAGGGCGTGGTCGATACCGATGACCTCCCGCTCAACGTCTCGCGGGAGATGCTGCAATCGACGCCGACGCTGCAGAAGATCCGCCGTGCCGTCACCACCCGCGTCATCAACGAACTGACGAGTCGTTCCAAGAACACCGAGAAGGCGGAGGAGTACCAGAAATTCTTCGAGAATTTCGGTCCGATCCTCAAGGAAGGCATCTATGAGGATTTCGAGCGCCGCGCCGAGATCGCGCCGCTCCTGCGCTTCCGCTCGTCCACGGAAGACGGCTGGACCTCGCTGCCCGATTACGTGTCGCGGATGAAGCCGGAACAGGAGGCGATCTACTACCTCGTCGCCGACGACGTGGAGGCCCTGAAGAACTCGGCCCAGCTCGAGGGGTTTCGCGCCCGCGGCGTGGAGGTGCTGCTGCTGTCCGACCACGTCGACGCGTTCTGGCCGGAGCAACTCGGCAAGTTCGACGACAAGCCGCTGCGCTCGGTCACCCAGGGCGCGGCCGACCTGTCGAAGTTCAAGCCCGAGGGTGAGGCGGGCGAGATTCCGGCCGCGGACAAGCTGGTGGCCGCGCTCAAGCTGGCCCTCGGCGCCGACGTGTCGGATGTGCGCACGACCGACCGCCTCGTCGACAGCGCCGTGGTGCTCGCCGCTTCCGGCTCGGGGCCGGATCTCCAGATGCAGCGCCTGCTGCGCCGGGCCGGCCGCGGCTTCGGCGGTTCGGCACCGATCCTGGAGATCAACCCGCGCCATCCGCTGATCCGGTCGCTCGACGCCCGGGCCGAGGCCGGCGACGATCTCGCGTCCGAGGCCGGGACTCTGCTCGACCTCGCCCGCGTTCAGGACGGCGACACGCCGCGCGATCCGGTCGCCTTCGCCCGCGCGGTTGCGACCGCGCTCGCGGGGACGTCGGCGCCTTCGGCTTAAGATCCTCGGGCGACGGGAGGCGGATCAGATCCGCGTTCCGTCGTCCCTCGGCGGCGAGCCGCAGCGGAAGCGGGCGACCCGCCAGCGGTCGCCGTGGCTGTTCTGCCACGCTGCCATCTGCGGCTGGGCCACCGCGAGGCATTGCTGCGGGGTGACGATATCCTCTTTGAAGCGGTGCACCCGCATCACGCAATGGGTCGGGTTGGAAACCATGCAGGTCAGGAAGTAGAGGCCGTAGAGCATGCGATGAGGCTCCGTGACGTCGTGAGCATCGCCTCCCGGGCCGTTTCTTGATCGTTTGCCGAGCAAGCACATCGCAATCGGCGTGCCGAAGGTTCCCGTGAGCCGGGTACGAAATGCGGGAGAGCTCTGCCGTTGTTGCAGGGCAACAGCGGGGCGCGGGCCCGTGTTGACAGCGCGGCCGCATCCGCGTCACGACCACTCCATGTCCGCCCTTCCGCTCACCGATCCGCAGACCACCCGCCGCGACAAGCGCATCGTCTGGGGCATCGTCGGCCTCATCGCGGCGACCGTGCTGATCGGTACGTTCGGACCTGCCCGGACGAAGCCTCCTGCCCTTGCCCCCGCCGAGGATCCGGCCTGCGCCGAGTGGGGCGATGGCTGCAAGGTCTGCCGCCGTCTCGAGAGCGGGTTCGCCTGTTCGCTGCCGGGGATCGCCTGCACGCCGGGCGCCATGGCCTGCCTGCGCGGCACCGGAGAGCCGTGAGCCGACCGGTCCTGCGCTTCGCGCCGAGCCCGAACGGACGGCTGCATCTCGGCCACGCCTTCTCCGCCCTTACCAACGCCCGCATCGCCGCGCGCCTGGACGGTCGGCTCCTCCTGCGCATCGAGGATATCGATCTCGGCCGCAGCCGCCCGGAATTCGTGCAGGGTATTCTCGACGACCTCGCTTGGCTCGGGCTCCGGTTCGAAACCCCGGTTCGCCGTCAGTCCGAGCATTTCGCGGATTACGTGGCCGCCCGGGCCCGCCTCTCCGCGCGCGGTCTGATCTATCCGTGCTTCTGCTCCCGGGGCCGCATCGCCGCGGAGGTGGCCGAGCGGAGGGCGAGAGGGGAGGGGGGGCGATGCGACCCCGATGGGGCGCCGCTCTATCCCGGCACGTGTCGCGCGTTACCCCGCGGCGCGACCGAGGCCCGGATCGAGGCGGGCGAGCCGCATACGTGGCGCCTCGACATGGCGGCGGCTTGCCGGGACATCCCCGGCACCCTCGTCATCCGCCGGTTCGCCCCCGACGGTTCCGAGGAGCGAGTGTGGGCTGATCCGGCCCGGTGGGGCGATGCGGTCATCGCCCGCCGCGACGTGCCGACGAGCTACCATCTCGCGGTGGTCTGCGACGACGCCCTGCAGGGGATCACCCACGTGGTGCGCGGCCAGGATCTGGAGGCGGCGACCGACCTGCATGTGCTGTTGCAGCACCTGCTCGGCCTGCCGAGCCCGGCCTATCATCATCATCCGCTGATCCGTGACGAGGGCGGCGAGAAGCTCGCCAAGTCGAAGGGTTCGCAGTCGCTGGCCGATCTGCGTGGCCAAGGAATTTCGACCAATACCGTTCTCGAAACTCTTGGATTTAAGATCCACCACTTCGCTTGATGTTTCTACTCTATTGCGTGGCAATTTAAATTGAATATCGTTGCTGTTTGTATAAGATTATTGATTATGAAATTGGTTGTATGGCTGTTGATTTTGGCAGGATTGTCTTCTGGTGTCCTGGCCGCAGAAGAAGATTGGATGCGGTCGGAGCCCAATGCCCAGGAATTGGCCGCGATCGAGTCCTGCCTGAAAAAGGAGATCGGGGTCGTAAAGCGACGACGGTGCATCGGTCTGGTTGTCGACCCATGCCGTGCCACGCAGGACGGTGCCACGACGCTCGGCAGAAACGCCTGTATCGGCCGCGAAGGCGGGATCTGGGACACGATCCTCAATCGTCAGTACCGTCAGCTATCGGCCGCCTTGGACGACGAGGGCAGAGCGGATTTGAAGAAGGCCCAGCAGGCTTGGTTGCACTTCCGGAAACACGCCTGCGGTTGGTCGTATCACGTCTACCGAGGTGGCTCTTTCGGCGGAGCGCTCTCCGGCGAATGTGACATGGACAAGATCGCCATCAGAGCGATCGATCTCATGGAGATTTTCGACAACATCCAGTGACGGAAAGGCGTGCAGCCAGGGTCGGCTACCGCATCGCGTCGCGCTGGGCCATCGCGGTGGCCGATTTCGACTTCTGCATCGTCCCCTCGATCTGGTCGCGCTGACGCTTGAACTCGGCGAGCAGCCGTCCGTCGAGTTCGCGCCCGCGCGGCACGCGGATCTTCATGGGATCGACGAAGTGGCCGTTGATGATCACCTCATAGTGGAGGTGGGCGCCGGTAGAGAGGCCGGTCGAGCCGACATAGCCGACCACCTGGCCCTGCCGCACCCGTGCCCCCGCCGAAACGCCGCGGGCGAACCGAGACATGTGATTGTAGGTCGTGACGTAGCCGTTGATGTGCTGGATCTCGACCCGGCGGCCGTAGCCGGAATCCCATTCCGCCTTGATCACGGTGCCGTTGCCCGCCGCCACGATCGGCGTGCCGATGGGGTTGGCCCAATCGACGCCGGTATGGAGCTTGGCGTAGCCGAGGATCGGGTGGCGCCGGTAGCCGAAGCCCGAGCGCATGATGCCGTCGGCGATGGGCTTGCGGATCAGGAACTTCTTCAACGACCGCCCCTGGTCGTCGAGATAGTCGATCGAGCCGTCGTCCGGGGACTGGAACCGGTAGACCTTGCGCCATTCTCCGCCGAGATTCAGCGCGGCGTAGAGCAGTTCCGGCCGGTCGGCGGCGGCGGGGCCGGCATCCTCGTCGTAAGTGTAGAACAGGTCGAGCCCGTCCCCGGCCGAGATGCGGCGCTGGAAGTCGATATCGTAGCTGAACACCCGGACGATATCCTCGACGGTGGGGCGCGGTACGTCGTGGCGCGCGGCCGTCTCGTAGAGGCTCTGGTAGAGCCGCGGTCCGGTGCCCTCGTCCTCCTCGTCGTCGCCGTCCTGCGTGTCGGCCTGGGCCGGCTGGGTCCGGGCCTTGGTCTCGTCGACCGGGGGCGCCACCGGGACGAAGCCGCCGCGGTCGTTGATCGCGGCGATCGCCTGCACACCGCTCTCGCCATAGAGGACGACCCGCGTCACCTGCCGCCCGTCTCCCGGCTTCGGCCCCGGCGCGACCTGGACGCGGAACTGCTGCCCCTCCGACAGGCCCGACACCTTGGCCTTGCCGCCCAGCGCAGCGACGATGCCGGCGATGGCCGCGTCCGAGGCGTGGCCGGTCGCCTTGAGCATCGCCTCGACGGTGTCGCCGCGCTTCAGGGCGAGATCGCGTTCCTCCACCAGCGGCGCCTCGCCGGAGCGCAACTCGACCTTGGCGAGCTTGGTGACGTTCTCGGGGACGACCAGGACCTCGATCGACTTGAACGGGCTGCCGTCCTCCCCGCTCTTCTTGTCGTCGAAGCCGGGGAAGGCCGAGCCCTGCCGCAGGGTGCGCGAGAGCATGATCTGCGGCGCCAGAGGCAGGGCGGTGCGCCGGCCGGCTTCCGCGGTGAGGCGGCGCTCTTCCTCGACCTGGGCCGTCACGTCCTCGTCGGAGAGGGCGGGCGCGTTCGGATCGAGGGCAACATCGCCGAGATCGCGCTTGATGACGCTGACCTCGGCACCCGGCGCGTCCGCCGTGCCGGGATCGGGGGCGCGCTCCTGCGGCTCGTCGGAGACGAACTTCATCGGATCGAAGCGCGGCACGTCGGCGGCGAACACGCCCGTCTGCATCGACAGCGTCGAGGCGATCCGCACGAACGGCTTCACCTTGATGATCTCGCGGTCGCCGAGCCGCACCGTCACCGGGGCACGAAAGCTCTGCTTGGCCGAAGCGATCATCAGGTTGCGCACCAACCGGTCACCCTTGTGCGCAAGGGCGATCGCGGCCTCCTCGGCCGGTTGGGGGCGGGCGATCTGCGCCGGTTTGTCGGAGATCGCCGCGAGCGACACGTCGCCCTGAAGCGAGACGTGGATCGCGGCGCCGATCAGGAGCGCCCCAGTGATCCCCGTGAGCGCGCTGGCGCAGAGCCAACGCAGGTTGACGTCGCGCCGATCGATCTGGGGAGCATGGGCGCCGAGGAGGTTGAGCGGCGGCTCGACACCGCGCGGCAGGTTGCCCGAGCGCCTCTGCACTCCGGATGCACCACCGATCTTCAGCCGCTCGCGCGTCACGGGCTTCCTCTGCATCGGCGCTCGGGACCGGATGTCTGGATCCGGTCCGGCCAAGATCGGCGTCAGGCTTACCAGAAACGCCTGGACCCGGCGACCTGCACCGGGGAGGCTGGGATGTCCGGGTCCAGCATGTCCAGATTGAGGCGGACGCGGCGATGCGCGCCCGATCCTCGCGGGCGAGGACCTGCCGCCCCGTCACACCGCCGTGATCCAGTTGTGGTGAGGTGCGGAACTTTTTCGTTTTTTTAGATTGACGGGCCCCAATGGCTCCCGTAAACGCTCCCTCACCGACGGGGCGCGGCGGTCCACCTTCTCTGGTGGTTCGGGGCTCCTGAGGGTTTCGGGACTGTTTGAGCGGCACGGCTGATCCGGGCGACTGGATCGGGCGATCGCCCACCGAGGCCGTGTGGAAACGCAGATCCCTCGGGATCGGGGCGAGCGCACCGAGTGGCGCCGGAGATCGAGCTGCTTGGCCTCAGGTCCGGATGGCCGCCAGCAGCGGGCGGACCCCGAAGATCTGGATCATCCGCTTCATGTTGTAGGCCAGAACCTGCAGGCTCATCTCGGTCCTGACCTTGGCCAAGGTCCGGGTCAGGAAGTGGGTGGCGCCCATCCAGTCCTTCAGCGTGCCAAACGGGTGCTCCACGGTCTGGCGACGGATCTTCATCGCGTCCGGCATCCGGTCGAGCCGCGCCTGCATCGCGTCGAGCACGCCCTCGTGCACCCAGCGCTTGACCCGCCGCGTCTCCGTTGGCGTGCAGCGCGGCTTGAGCGGGCAGTCGAGGCAGGCTGTGAGGTTGCGATAGTGATCCATCGCGTCGCCCTCGCTCCGGCGATCGGACCGAGCGGCCCCCTTGGTCAGGTGCTGGCCGGCGGGACAGGTGTAGTGGTCATGTTCGGCATCGTAGACGAAGTCCTGGCCGGTGAAGAGGCCGCGCTTGGCGTGGCCCGAGGTCAGGGTCTTGGGCACGCACGGCAGCACGCCGGTGCCCTCGCAGGCCAGTACCTGCTCCCCGTTGAGGTAACCCCGGTCGGCCAGCACCGTGAGCGTGGCGCATCCGGTCGCCTCCTGCGCCAGGAGCCCCATCGGCGCGAGCTGCGCCCGGTCGCTGCCGACGTTGGTCACTTCGTGGGCCACGATCAGGTGATGCTCGGCATCGACCGCGGCCTGGACGTTGTAACCGACCATGCCGGTGCCCTTGCCGCTGGTCGCCATCGAGCGCGCGTCGGGGTCGGTCAGGGAGACCTGGCCGTCAGGGGCGGCCTCGACCTGCCGGCCCATCGCCTGGAGGACCTGCATCTGCTCGCGCAGGCCCGCGATCTTCTCGTTGAGCCGCGTCGTGCGCGCCTCGGCGATGTCGCTCGGCTCGCGGTCGGCCCGGTCCAGCGCCGCGAGGTAGCGGCCGATGCTCGCCTCGACCTGCGCCAGCCGGGCTTCGACCTTGGCGGCGGTGAAGTTCTTGTCGCGGTTGTTGACCGCCTTGAACTTGCTGCCGTCGATCGCGACGACCGCCTTGCTGAACAGGTTCAGCCGGCGGCACAGCACCACGAACTGCGCGCAGGCGGCCTGGATGGCCGGGCCGTTGTCCTTGCGGAAGTCGGCCAGCGTCTTGAAGTCGGGCATCAGCCGGCCGGTGAGCCAGATCAACTCGTTGTTGCGCTGGCTCTCGCGTTCGAGGCGCCGGCTCGACGGGACGCGGTTGAGGTAGCCGTAGAGGTAGATCTTGAGCAGCGTCGCCGGATGGTAGGCGGGCCGCCCCGTCGCCTCCGGCATCGCACCCGCGAAGCCGAGCGCGCCCAGATCGAGCTCATCGACGAACACTTCGACGAGGCGAACCGGGTTGTCGGCGGCGATGTAGTCGTCCAGGCAGTCGGGAAGGAGCGTGATCTGCTGACGATCCTCGCCTGCAATGAAGCGCTTCATCCCGACCTCCTCAGATCGGAAACTACTCTACCAGATCAGGGCGTTTTCACACAGCCTGCACCCTTAGCGG
>NZ_JAPRBT010000001.1:265141-536665 GCF_043352485.1 Methylorubrum sp. POS3 | reverse complement strand
TGCGGGTTCCGGTGGTGACGAGAACCGAGCAGCCGCGGGCAATCATGCCCTCGATCAAGCCGACGAGCGACAGGGCCTCGCCGATGCTGGCCCCGTGCATCCAGACGAGATGACCGACGGGCCGGGCCCGGCCGGGGCGCCCGCGCCGTTCCGGTAGGCGAACCGGATCTTCCTTGCCGCGTCGGGAGCGCCACGCGAGCAACCCGGCCACGGCGGGCTCGCCGAGATAGAGGCCGTAACGGTAGGCCCGCAGGGTCGCGGGGAGGGGCGGAACCCTCACGCCGCGTGCCCCAGCGCGTCGTCGAGGGACCCGACCACGCGGTCGGGCCGACCGACGAGAGCGTAGGCGCGATCATGGACGCGGTTCAGTTCCGCCTGAACACGGGCGCGGAAGGCCTCGACCGCTTCCGGCTCGATTTCGCGGGGGACGAAGATCGATTCGCCGAACACCATGGCACCGCGGCCGAAGGGCAGGCCGAGACAGGCCCGGTCCCAGGAATTGAACCGGATGTGCCGACTCGTCACCACGGCGACGGGAACGATGGGGCAGCCCGAGAAGCGCGCCAACATGATGATGCCGGCGTCGCAGACCCGCGAGACCTTGGGCACGTCCGCCGAGAAGGCGACGGTCTCGCCCCCCTTGAGTGCCTTGACCATGGCGCGAAGACCCTCCGCGCCGCCCTTGGCACGGGCGTCGCGCACCGCACGGCCGCGGGCGCCGGAAGCCCGCATCACCCGCACGCCCATCTTGGTGAGCGCGATGGTGTTGATATTCCCGTCGGGAGAGCGCGAGATGATCGTCGCCACCCGGTCCTGTGGCCGGCTCATGAACGAGATCATGAGGTGCTGGCCATGCCACATCGCGGCGATGAAAGGGCCGGTCGCGTCGAGCCGCTCGTAGACCTCCCTCGGCTCGAGGGTGAAGCGGTTCGTGCGCTGCACCAGCTTGAGGTAGCCATAGGCAGCCGCTCCGAGAACGCGCTGGACGGCAGGCTTGCGCCCAATGGTCTTGATCAGGCCCATGGAGTCGGACCGCTCGCCTCTGTCGTTCGCGTTTCGATTCGGGCGCCGCCCAGGCCGGGCTGTCTAGCCCCGAGCCGCGCCGAGACGCAACGTGGCGAGAACCTTCCATGCGCCGATTCATGCTGCGTTGCGGCAGAGACCGGGTTGCGGCGCCCCCGCCGGAGAGAATGCAAGGGCGCCGGAATGCAGAGCACCGAATCGGGTCGAGGTGTTGACCTCGGCGCCCGATGCCCCGATGCCGTCGCCGGAAATGTTCAGGCTCGCCCATCTCACCGATCCGCATGTCGGGCCGTTGCCCCGGCTCCGCCTGCGCCAGCTTCTCAGCAAGCGGGCGACCGGCTACGTGAATTGGCATCGCGGGCGCGGCCGCCATCACGACATGGACCTCCTCGGCGCCCTCGTCGCCGACCTCCGGGCCCAGGGCAGCGACCATGTCGCCTGCACCGGCGACCTGTGTAACCTCGGATTGCCGGACGAGTGGGATACGGCCCGCATCTTCCTCGAAGCCTTGGGACCGGCCGACCAGGTCAGCTTCGTGCCGGGCAACCACGATGCCTATGTCCGGGGATCGCTGGAGGGCCTGCTCGGCACCTGCGGTGGCTGGACCGCGGCCGATGATGGCCGAAGCGGACTGTTTCCCTACCTGCGGCGGCGCGGACCGCTCGCTCTCATCGGTCTCTCCTCAGCAATCCCGACAAAGCCTTTCGCGGCGACCGGTCGGCTCGGTCCGGCTCAGATCGAGGCCGCTGAGCGATTGCTCGGCGAGTTGGCCAAGGCGCCCGACCGACCCTGCCGCGTCGTCATGATTCATCACCCGCCCCATCCGGGAGGCGCCGCCTCCGGCCGGGAGCTCAAGGATGCCGGCGCGTTCGCGGCCATGATTGGCCGGGCGGGAGCCGACCTGATCCTGCACGGTCACAATCACGTGGGGACGGTGGCCCGCATCGCAGGCCCGGATGAACGGCTGGTTCCGGTCGTCGGTGCGCCTTCGGCCTCGGCGCGCTCGCTGCTCGTGAACCGACGCGCCTCCTACTATCTCTACACGATCACCCCTGATCAGGCGGGGCACCGCATCGCCGTGGTCGAGCGCGGGCTCGACGCGGCCGGCAAGATCGCCGAACTTTCGGCCTTCGACATCGAGACCCCGCCTCCGGATCGAATCGGCCCGCCGGCGCGGCGTCGGCATTGAGGCGGACAAGGCTCAGACCAGGCTCAGTCCCTTCGACAACCCGTTGGTGCGCGGCAGGGGGCGCAGCAGGCTCTTCACCTGGGAGAACGGGCGAGGCCGATTGATGACCTCGTCGAGACGCGACCACAAAGTCTTCGGCGAGAACGGCTTGGCGATGATCTCGTTGACCCCGAGAGCGATCGCGCGATCCACGACGTTGCGCCGCGGCTGTCCCAGCATCAGGATGATCGGCACGGTCGGCGAGGGCGAGGTAGTCGGCGTCCGGGCGAGCCGAATGAACTCTTCACCGGAGAGGATCGCCAGATCCCAATCGATGATGGTCAGGTCCGGCTTGCTCTCGGCAAGGACCCCGAGCGCTTCTGCTCCGTCGGGTGCCTCGAGCACGCGCTTGATGCCGACGCGCATCAACATGTCGCGGACGATACGACGAATATAGAGGCTCTCGTCGACGACGAGAGCTGAAAGATCCGGGAAGGTCGGTGTGGCGATCATCGGCGGCTCGGGCCCGGGCTCGCGATGCGCGGGCTGACTGAGCGGGAAGCCTAGGCTCGCCCAGTTTGCATTTCCCTAAAATGCTCGGCGACATTCGCCGCGATCCCGACTTTCAGCTTTAGAATCAATCTCGGTTGAACGCCAAAAGTCTCTTCGCGCCCGCCTACCTACGCAGTTCACCACGAAAATCGGCGGTATGGAGCACGAAGGGGTTAGAAGTTCCTTGCGGTTCGGCCCCGATTGCGTCAGACCTGAGGCGTTGCTCTCGGTATCCGCTGCCGAGGGGATGATAGTGCGGGGCGTGGGCTGTCTCGGGATAGCGCGCACGCGGTATTCGAGACGTGGCGGGCGGACGGTTTTTGCGAGCTTTCAATGGGACGTGGTCGTGATTTTCGGGGGCCGCAGAAGCGCGGCTTCGACGAGGGCGGTGCCGAGCCTCAGTGGCCGGACCAGCTGCCCCCGAGCAGTGGTGGATACGGTGGTGGCGGCAACCGCTTCGGCGGCGGTGGTGGCGGCTACGGTGGTGGCGGCGGTGGCTTCGACCGCGGCCCGTCGCGGGGCGGCCCCGCAGCTGCGGCGCCTACGGGCCCGGAGCGTGATGCCACGGTGAAGTGGTTCAACAAGGAGAAGGGCTTCGGCTTCGTGGAGCTCGGCGACGGCTCCGGTGATGCCTTCCTCCATATCCGCGCGGTTGAGGCCGCCGGCCACGACGACCTCCTGCCCGGCACGCGCCTCACGGTGCAGACCGCCCAGGGCCAGAAGGGTCCGCAGGTCACTGCGGTGAACAGCGTCGACACATCGACGGCCGAGGCGGCTCCGCCCCGGCGCGAAGGCCCGCGCTTCGGCGGCGGTGATCGCTTCGGCGGCGGCGACCGTTTCGGCGGTGGTGGCCGTGACCGCTTCAGCGGCGGCGATCGCTTCGGCGGTGGCGGCGGTGGCGGCGGCGGTCGCTTCGCCTCCGGCCCGTCGGTCGAGATGACCGGCACCGTGAAGTGGTACGACCCGGCCAAGGGCTTCGGCTTCGTCTCCGTCAATGACGGCGGCAAGGACGTGTTCGTGCACCGCTCAGCCCTGTCGCGCGCCGGCCTCGATTCGCTGGCCGAAGGCCAGCAGGTGACCCTTGGCGTTGTCGAGGGTCAGAAGGGTCGCGAGGCCTCAAGCATCAGCGTCGATTACTGATCGACACACCGAGTATCGGACGAAGCGGCGGCCTCAGGGCCGCCGTTTTCGTTTGTCGGTATGCTGCAATCCGAGACGGGAAGGGACCGAGTTCCATGCGCGGGGTGATCGTCGTCTGGCTCGGTCTGTTGCTCGGTACCGGTCCTGCCGCTGCGGACGATTTCACGGGGTTTTATGCCGGTGTGAATGCCGGCTGGGCGTTCGAGCGCGGAGACAGCTCCACCCTGGCCGGATCGGTGGGATCGGCCCGAGAGGCTGAGGGCTTGCCGCCGAGCGTGTCGCGGATCGAGCAACGGCGCCTGCCGGAGAAGCCGGCCAACAGCCGCACCCGCTGAGACAGATCAGGCGACCCCATCCCAGGTTTCGGTGATGACGCGCCCGGCATGGCTGAGGCGCGCGCGCAGCACCACATCACCTGCCGGCATCGGTTCCGGCGGCCGGAACTCGGCGTAGAGGCGCCAGCCGCCCGTCTGGGGTACCCGCTCGGCATAGGGATCGACGAAGGCACCGGCGCTCGCCGAGAGCGCCACGTCGATGGCGGCCCTGGGATCCTCCGGCAGGCCGGGGCCCTCGAAATCGATGGCATAGAGGCGCCGCTTCGGACTCGGCGGGTTGGTCGGGCGCAAGCGCTCGGCTGAGCCGACGCGCGTCGAGACCACCCGGGCCAGCGGCGGCGCGATGGCGGCGGCGGGTTCCGCACCGATGGTCACCAGCGAATAGGCGCAATCGATGCGCCGGCCCGGTTCAACCGGAGCTTCCGGCACGAAGGCCGCCACGATGTTGTCGGTGGCTTCCTCCCGGGACGGGATCTCGAACAATCGCACCGCACCGGTGCCGAAACCGGATTCCGGGCGCACCCATAGGCCCGGACGATCCTCGTGGCGGGCCTGCACGTCGAGATAGGCGGCGAATCGCCGTTCGCGCTGGAGCAGGCCGAATCCCTCCAGCGGCGCCGTGCGGAAGGCGGAGGTCTGCGGCGCCGCTCGGCCATTAGTGAGCGGGCGCCAGAGCCGGTCACCGGGGGATTGTACGAGGAGTCCGTCCGAATCGTGCACCTGCGGTCGGAAATCGTCGAAGGGCAGAGCATTCCGGGCGCCGGGGCCGTTCTCCCCGTCGATGAACATGCTTGTGAGCGGTGCAAGGCCGAGCCCCGCGATCGCCCGGCGCGGAAATAGAGCTGCCGTCACGGCCACGGTCGACGAGTCACCGGGAGTGACGGTGAAGCGGTAAGCGCCGGTCAGGCTCGGCCCTTCGAGGAGGGCCAGAACGGTGATCGTGCCGGCCTCCACGGGACCGATCCAGAAGGTCGTGAAGTCCGGAAATTCCTCTCCGGTCGGAGCGCCGGTGTCGACGGCGATGCCGCGAGCCGAGAGTCCGTAGATCTGTTTTCTGCCCCGCACTCGGAAGTAGGAGGCACCGAGGAACACCAGGAACTCTTCCTGTTCGTCCGGACGCGCGGCATCGAATGCGTGGGCGATGCGGAAACCCGCATAGCCGAGCGACGCAGGGTAGCTACGCCCTTTGAGCGCCGGGCCGAGATCGAACAGCTTGGGATCGTAGCCGAATGCCGTCGGTGCTCGGCCGGACGCCTGCAGGAAGAGATCGACCCGTCGACGCTGCAGGCCACCCCGGTGGAACGGCTGCAACGAAAAGCCCGGCCCGAGCGGCACCGTCCCCTCCGGCCGGACACGGATCGCCTGGGTATCGTCGTAGTTCAGCGTCGACAATTCGGTCGGCAAATCGTCGTCATGGGGATGGTAGGGGCTACGGGCGAGCGTTTCCGCACGGGCCACCACGTCGTCGAGCGTCACGGGTCGGTTTTCCCCCTGCGACGGTGCTTCGGATTGTCCTGGGGGAAGCGTCTGAGCCATCGTTCTGTCGGCATTCAGGTCGAAGAGGTTAGGAATGCAGAGGCCGGACATGCCGGCGAGCCCGATCCGCACCATCCGCCGTCGCGAGATCTCCCCATCCGCGCGAGCATCCCCGTCCTTATCCGACGGTCCGTTCATCCGCTGCCCCTCTCGCGAGTACCCGACGCCGACCATGTCCAGCTCAGACTTGCCGCAGGTCGACGCGCCCGTCGAGACGGGCATTGCTCAGGTCCGGCCTTCCGGAACCGGCCCCGCCCCGCGGCCGGCCGCCTTCGGTCTGCGCCGTCTGGCACTGGTGGTGCCAACGCTCGTGACTGCGGGAGCGATCCTGGCCCTCGCGCTCGCCGCCTACGGCGCGCCGGAGACGTGGCTCGGTCGCACCCTCCTCACTCTCTTCGCGCTGCTGATGGCGTGGCAATCCTTCACGGCGTGGCAATACCTCTACGGTCTGGTCGCAGCCGCGATGGGCGACCGGATGCTGTCACCCCTGGAGCGGCGCGCCGCCACGATCTCGGCACGCCCGACGGGACTGAGCCGCACAGCGGCGGTCGTGGCGATCCACGCCGAGGATCCGATCGCCGTCTTCTCCGCAATCCGCGTCATGGCCCGCTCGCTCCAGCGCGAGGGTGGCGACGGATCCGACATCGACATCTTCGTCCTTTCCGACACCCGTGAGGGTGCGATCAGCGCCGTGGAGGAGCACGAATTCGCCCGCGCGGTGGCCTGGGCCGAGCGCGAGGGGCGCGGCATGCCGCAAATCCGCTACCGCCGCCGGGCACAGAATATCGGCCGCAAGGCGGGCAACATCGCCGAATTCTGTCAGACTTACGGGGCCGAGTACGATTTCATGATCGTCCTCGACGCCGACAGCCTCATGACCGGCGCGGCCATGCGCAAGCTCGCGCGGTTGATGGAGGAGAACCCCCGCGTCGGCCTGATCCAGACCGTCTCCTACGCGGCCGGACGCGACACCCTGTTCGCCCGCATCCAGCAATTCGCCGTGCGGCTCTACGCGCCGCTCTCCTTGCGCTGCCTCGAGACATGGCAGGGTCCGGACGGCTCCTATTGGGGGCACAACGCGATCCTGCGGATCGAGGCCTTCGCGCAGAACGCCGAACTGCCGGTTCTCTCCGGGAAGCCCCCGCTCGGCGGTGAGATCCTGTGCCACGATATCGTCGAGGGCGCCTTCCTGCGCCGTGCCGGCTGGGAGGTGCGCCTGCTGCCGGAGATGGGCGGTACCTGGGAGGAGATGCCGACCAACCTCATCGACCTGCTCGGCCGCGAGCGTCGGTGGTGCCAGGGCAATCTGCAGCATCTCCGCGTGCTTCCGATGAAGGGCCTGCGCGGGGCCAGCCGTTGGCATCTCGGTGTCGGCATCCTCGGCTACTGCGTCTACCCGCTCTGGATCGCCTTCCTCGGGCTCGGCACTTGGCAGGCTCTGCGCACCGACGAGCTCGGTCTGCTCGGCTACGGATTCGATCGGTCCAATGCCGCCGGTTGGGGGCTCGCGGCCCTGGTCGTGGCGGTGATGGCTCTGCCGAAGCTGCTCAGCCTCGGCTACGTCCTCGCTTCCCGCGAACGCCGCTCCGCCTTCGGCGGCACCTTCTCGCTGCTCCTGAGCGCCGCGCTCGAACAGGCGATCTGGGTGTTGCTGTGGCCCGTCATGGCTCTGTTCAGCGCCGGCGCCGTAATCTCCACGCTGTTCGGGCGGGTGGTGCGCTGGGATGCCCAATCGCGCGAGGATCGCAGCGTGCCGTGGGGAGAGGCCCTGCGCCTGCAGAGCGATGCCGTGGCTTCCGGCTTCGCCCTCGCCGTGGTCATCGGCGCCGCCGCCGATCCCCTGCTCGCCGCCTGGATGGCCCCGATCGCCGTCGCTTTGCTGACGAGCCCGGCCCAGAGCGTCCTCACCAGCAGCACGCGCCTCGGTCTCGCTTCGAGGGCCCGCGGTTTGTTCCTGACCGAGGACGATACGCGTCAGGCGCAGGAACTGTCCGAATTGCACCAGAGCCGATTGACGACCGCATTGCCGATGACGGCCGCCGAGCCGGTGACGTGGTTGCCGAACTCGATCGACGCGTCGGGAGCGCCCACGCCGCGCTAGAGCATCGTGTCGGATATCGGATCCGGCACGATGCTCTAGGTTATTGTGATGCATCGGCTTTTCCCGAAAGCCGGCTCCCACCTTTCGGGCCGATGCTCTAGAGCAGCGCCCGATCACAGAGGATCGGGACGTATCTCTGGCATTTTGATCTGTCGCGCAGGCTCGGTGTCCAAAGATCGGGATGCGCCCTGGAACATTCGGCCGGTCGCCCTGCGGCGCTGGCCCTTCTCGTCCGCTCACCTGTGAGGGAGCGCTCGGTCAGCGCTGGCTTCGACTCGGACGCTTCCCTCCGAAGCGAGCGCTGAAAACTCCCGGCCGCGCCTCAGGCTGCGGCCGGCAGGGCGCAGAGGCGGATGTCCCGCGCCAGGGCATCGACCCGAGCGGGGTCGGAATCCCAGGCGAACATGAAACGGGCGGCACCGCCGATGAAGCCGTAAAAGTGCCAGCCGCGCATCCGCAAGCGCTCTTGGACCGCCGCGGACAGATTCAGAAAGACGCCATTCGCCTCCACCGGCGCCGCCAGCGAGACGCCCGGTACCCCGACGATGGCGTCCGCGAGCCGTCGGGCGCAGGCATTGGCATGGCGGGCGTGGCGCAACCACGCGCCATCTTCCAGCATCCCGACCCACGGTGCGGACAGGTAGCGCATCTTGGAAGCAAGCTGACCCGCCTGCTTGCAGCGATAGCCGAAATCCTCGGCCAAAGCGGTATCGAAGAAGATCACCGCTTCGCCGATCGCCATGCCGTTCTTGGTGCCGCCGAAGCAGAGGACGTCCACGCCGGCCCGCCACGTCACGTCGGCCGGCGAAGCATCGAGCGCGGCGCAGGCATTTGCGAAGCGGGCTCCGTCCATGTGCAGATGCAGACCGAGCGCCCGGCAGGTTTCGGCCAAGCGTCCGATCTCCTCCGGCCGGTAGACTCGTCCGGTCTCCGTGGCCTGTGTGATCGTCACTGCCTTGGGCTTGGGGAAATGGATGTCGCTGCGTCTTTCCGCGATCGCGCGAACGGCCTCGGGCGTCAGCTTACCGTCCGCTGTCGGCAGCGCGAGAAGCTTCGAGCCGTTCGAGAAGAATTCCGGCGCGCCGCATTCGTCGGTCTCGATATGTGCCGAGTCCGCGCAGATCACGCTGTGATAGGACTGACAGAGCGAGGCCAGAGCGAGCGAGTTCGCGGCCGTGCCGTTGAAGACGAAGAAGACCTCGCAAGACGTCTCGAACAGACGGCGGAAGCCGTCGGCGGCGGCCTGGGTCCAACTGTCGGCCCCGTAAGCCGGAGCGTGGCCGGCATTGGCGGCAGCCATCGCCGCCCAAGCCTCCGGGCAAATCCCGGCATAGTTGTCGCTGGCAAATTGCTGTTCGGGCACGGCGCGCAACGCTCCTGCCAAGGAATGCAAGGATGGCTGCCCGAAAAGCCGGTCAACCCCGAGCGGTGTAAGCTAGGAAGAGCAGGCGGGCGCTGCAACCGAAAGCTTGAGTTTTGGTAAGCGCGTATGCCGCGTCACCGCGATGAACTGATTGCGCCTTACGTTGTCGCTTCGGGTGCGGCTCGAAGATCGACCCGGAACGCCTTCACACCGTCATGGGACATGTTGTCGGTCGCGATGGTCGGCCCCCGAAAGGTTCGTGGACCTTCAGGTTTTGCGCGGCCCGCTCAGAGGGTCGGTAGGCAAACCTCAGGGCGCCAGGCTCGGAACGCGCCGGCCTTACGCGGCGGCCAGAGCCATCGACATCGATTCCTTCTTCATCAGCTCGCGGTAGAAGCCGTCGAGATGGGTCAGCTTCTCGGGCGATCCGTCCTGAACGATCCGGCCGCCTTCCAGAACCACGATCCGGTCGAAATCCTTCAGGGTCGACAGGCGGTGGGCGATGGCGATGACGGTGCGGCCCTTCATGAGGTTCGCGAGCGCGGCGCGGATCGCTTCCTCGGATTCGGCATCGAGCGCCGAGGTGGCCTCGTCGAGGAGAAGGATCGGCGAGTCCTTCAGGATGGCGCGGGCGATGGCGATGCGCTGGCGCTGACCGCCCGAGAGCTTCACGCCCCGGTCGCCCACGATGGTGTCGAACCCCTCGGGCAGCGCCTGGATGAAGTCGGTGCAGTGCGCAGCCTGGGCCGCCTTCCACACCTCCTCGTCCGTGGCGTCGGGCCGTCCGTAGCGGATGTTCTCGCGCAGGGAGCGATGGAACATCGAGACGTCCTGAGGCACCACCGTGATCGCCTCGCGCAGGGATTCCTGCGTGACGCGATTGATGTCCTGGCCATTGATCAGAATGCGTCCGCCCTGGACCTCGTAGAAGCGCTGGATCAGGGAGAACAGGGTCGATTTTCCGCCGCCGGACTTGCCGACGAGCCCGACCGTCTGACCCGCCGGGATCAGCAGATCGAAATCGGAGAATACGGTTCGGCCGTCGGGGTAGCTGAAGGCGACGTGATCGAAGTGCATCTCGGCGCCGGTCTGCCCGATGAGCGTCTCGGCTTCCGGGTGATCGACCAGCTCGTGCGGCTGGAGCAGGGTGTGGAGCGCCTCCGACAGGCGGGCCGTGTGCTGGGTGGCATCGACCAGGGCGACCGCAAGATCACGGGTCGCCGCGAGGATCCGGATGCCGAGGGTGCAGACGAGCACGACCTGGCCGGTCGTCGCCTGGCCCGCCTCCCACATCTTGATCGACCAGTAGAGCAGGCCCAGGATCGAGACGACCGTGAGGATGGCGTGCGTGATGCGCAGCTTCTCGAGATAGAGGAGCGACGAGCGGCGCGCCCGCATCTCGGTGCCGATGGTCCCGTCGAAGCGCACGAATTCGCGGTTGAACGCCGAGAAGGCGCGCACCAGCGGCATGTTGCCGACGAGGTCGACCATCTCGCCATCGACGCTGGCGGCCTTCGCGGCAAAGTCGTGGTGCAGCGGCTTGCCGGCCGACGCCATCTTGAACATCAGCAGCACGACCGCGGCGAAGATGCCGGCGAGGACGAGCGCCATCGTGAGATTGACGGTGCCGATATAGATGATCGAGAGCACGGCCGCGACGCAGGGCGGCATCACGTTGAACGTGAACATGTTCTCGACCGTGAAGATCGCGTTCGAGGTCGCCGTGATGCGCGACGCCAGGGTGCCCGGCTGCCGGTCGGCGAAGAAGGACGGGGCATGTCCCGTCATGTGCCGGAACATGTCCCGGCGGATATCGCCGGTGACGCCCACGAAGGTGAAGGCGCCGACGAGCGCGGCGACGCGCCAGAGGAGATTGTCGGCGGCGATGAAGCCGATGAGAATGGCGAGCGCGGTCCAGACCTGACCCGCACTCGGGCCTTTGCCGAGCGCATCGACCACACCCTTGAGCGCGTAATCCGTGGAGACCGAGAACGAGACGGCCCCGAGGACGGCGAACAGGATGACGAGGTGCGGGACGATACGGCGCTTGAGGTAGCGCCCGACGAAAGCGAAGGGGCGGTTAGCGTATTGGCAGAGATCTTCCATCGCGACCGTCAATCCCGATTCGATCAGATCCGCAGGGCAGCCAGAAGGCGGTAACACATGCCGTGAGCGCGGCAAGTGCATGCGACACCCGTCCAACGCAACGCGAAGCGTCGCCTTATGTTTCAAGCGCGGGGCGCTTTCCGCGCGGTAGCGCGGCCAAGCTGAACGAGGCTTGAGCGACCAAGCGGCGCTTCAGCCTCACCATGCGCGTCAAAGGGCGAAGGTCAAGGCTCCGACCCCATGACGCGCTCACAGGTCGAGCGCGGGCGACGATTCATTCCGGCCGCAGCAGCACGTGCTTCTTACGCCCGAACGACAGCTTGATCACCCCATCCGCCGTGGCATCGCCCAATCCGAGCGTTGCCTTCTCATCGGTGAGCTGCACGTCGTTGACCCTCAGGCCCCCACCCTTGATCTGGCGGCGCGCCTCGCTCGTCGAGGGCACGAGTTTGGCGAAGTCGGGTCCGAAGGCGGTGAGCACGCCGAGACCCGCCTCCAGCGCGGCGCGCGGTACCGTGACGGTCGGCAGCGAATCCGCGAGCGTTCCCTCGACGAATGTCTTCCGGGCCGTCACGGCGGCGCTCTGCGCGGCCTCGGCACCGTGCATCAGGCGCGTCGCCTCGGTGGCGAGTACGGTCTTGGCCTCGTTGATCTCGGCACCTCGAAGCGCGGAGAGCCGGGCGATCTCGTCCATCGGCAGCAGCGTGAACAGCTTGAGGAAGCGGCCGACATCGGCATCCTCCGTGTTGCGCCAGAATTGCCAGTAATCGTAGGGCGAGAGCATGCCGGCATCGAGCCAGACCGCGCCGGCGGCGGTCTTGCCCATTTTCGCGCCCGAGGCCGTCGTCAGCAGCGGACAGGTCAGCCCGTAGAGCTGGGGCGTTCCCATGCGGCGGCCGAGATCGATGCCGTTGACGATGTTGCCCCATTGGTCCGAACCGCCCATCTGCATCCGGCAACCGTAGCGGCGGTTCAGTTCGACGAAGTCGTAGGACTGGAGGATCATGTAGTTGAATTCCAGGAACGACAGCTCCTGATCGCGCTCGAGCCGGAGCCGCACGCTATCCATCGACATCATGCGGTTGACCGAGAAATGGCGTCCGATGTCGCGCAACATCTCGATGTAGTTGAGCTTGGTTAGCCACTCAGCATTGTCGACCATGATGGCATCGCCCTCGCCCTCGCCGAAGCGCAGGAACCGGTCGAAGGTCTTGCGGATGCCGTTCTTGTTCTCCTCGATCTGCTCCAGCGTCAGGATCTTGCGGGTCTCGTCGCGGCCGGACGGGTCGCCGACACGGGTGGTGCCGCCGCCCATGAGCGCGATCGGCCTGCCGCCGGTCGCCTGGAGCCAGTGCAGCATCATGATCGAGAGTAGGTGCCCGACATGGAGCGAGGCCGCGGTGCAATCGTAGCCGACATAGGTCGTCAGCCGGCCTTCGCGGGCGGCTGCATCGATGCCCGCGATATCGGACGCCTGATGGATGTAGCCGCGCTCGGTCAGGACCTTCAGGAAGTCGGATTGCGGCGCGAAGCTCTCGGCGGTCATGTCGGTCTCGAGGGTGGGGCGGCGCGACAGGCGCGCGGAGCCCGTGCTAGCTCGGACCTTCGGCCGAGCGGACGGGCCGGCTCTTAGCAGGGCGGGACAGGAAAGGCACGGGGGCGGATCATGACGATGCGGCGCGCGATCGGGCTGATGAGCGGCACCTCGCTCGACGGGATCGACGTGGCCCTTATCGAGAGCGACGGGGAGAGCGTGCGCGTCCTGCGCAAAGGCAACGATGAAGTCGCCGCCCTGGGGCCGACGGGCTATCGCGAATACGCGCAGGCCGAGCGCGCCCTATTGAGCCGTGCGCTTCGCGACGCCGAGGCCGTGGCGGCCCGCACCGACCGGCCCGGATGCCTGCCCGAAGCCGAAGCGTTCCTGACCGATGCCCATGCCGAGGCGGTCGAGGCGTTCCTTTCCGACAACACGCTGACACCCGCAGACATCGCCGTCATCGGCTTCCACGGCCAGACCGTCCTGCACCGACCCCGTGAGAAGCTGACGGTCCAGATCGGTGACGGGGGGGCGCTGGCACGGCGCCTCGGGATCCCGGTGGTGGCCGACCTGCGCGCGGAGGACGTGGCGCGGGGCGGCCAGGGTGCCCCGCTCGTGCCGGTGTTTCACCGGGCGCTGGCGCAGGCTGCGGGCTATGCGGGGCCGCTCGCCGTCCTCAATATCGGCGGCGTCGCCAACGTGACGCTGATCGATTCGAAGGGCGACCTTCTCGCCTTCGATACCGGTCCCGGGAACGCGCCGATCAACGACTGGATGAAGGAGCGCGAGGGCGTCGCCTACGACGCGGGCGGCGCACGCGCTGCCGGGGGGCAAATCGACGAGGCGCTGGTCGCCTGGCTGCTCAGGCACCCCTATTTCGAGCGGACGCCACCGAAATCACTCGATCGCCACTGGTTCTCCCACAAGCTCGCCGGCCATCTCAGCACGGCGGATGGTGCCGCGACCCTCACGGCTTTCGCAGCTCGGGCCATCCGGAAGAGCCTCGATCATGTCTCCTCAGGCGAACAGCCGATGCGCTGGATCGTGGCGGGCGGTGGCACCAGGAACCTGACGCTGATGGCCATGCTGGGGGATCTGCTCGGCGATCGGCTCGTGAACGCCGATACGCTGGGCTGGTCCGCCGATTATCTGGAAGCGCAAGCCTTTGCCTATCTGGCGCTGCGCTCGCTCGAAGGCTTGCCCATCACCTACCCGAGCACCACGGGCGTCTCCGCTCCGGCGCCCGGCGGTGTGCTGCATCACCCATGAGCCTCCCTTCGTGACCCTTGGCCACGCCTTGCGGCGCATCGTCGAGGAATATCCCCTCGCACGTCTCGACCCCCCCGCCGGCCACCCGCTCGCCCACGTGATCCGCAAGGGGGCGGCGGACGAACTGCGGGGGGCCCTGGCTCCGCTCGGGGGCACCTATCTGGTCAAGGGCAGCCCTGGCCGTGGCACACGCTGGGCCGCCGTGCCCTGGCTGGCGGCCTTCGACCCGGCGGTGACCACCAGCGCGACGCGGGGCTACTACCTCGTCTACCTCTTTCCGACGCATCGCGACGTGGTGCATCTCTCGCTCGCGCAGGGAACGGTGGCGGCGATCCGCGAACACGGGCCGCGAGCGGGTGACCATCTGCGCGCGAGCGGTGCAGCCTTGCGGGCACGCCTCTCGGACTTCTCGGAGGCCCTGCCGGTGGCGGAGATCGCGTTGGGCACGGTCGGCGAACTGCCGGAGGGCTACGAGGCCGCGCATATCATGGGTCTGACCTACGGGCTTGCCGACCTCGCCGACGAGCGCCGTCTCTGGGCCGATCTCGCCAAGGGCATCGCGGCCTACCGGGCGCTGCGGGCGCGGGGCGGGCTTGCGGCGTGAGACGTGGGCCACGACTGGTCCTTCGCGGCATCCCGCGGTAAGGCACGCGCGCCATGTCCCACAACAGCTTCGGCCACCTGTTCCGCGTCACCACCTTCGGCGAGAGCCACGGCGTCGCCCTTGGCTGCGTGGTGGATGGCTGCCCGCCCGGGCTTCCGCTCGAAGCGGAGGAAATCCAGGCCGAGCTCGACCGGCGCAAGCCGGGCCAGTCACGTTTCACGACCCAGCGTCGCGAGCCGGATCAGGTCAGGATCCTCTCGGGCGTCTTCGCGGACGACCGGACCGGCGGGCGGCAGCTCACCACCGGCACGCCGATCGCGTTGATGATCGAGAACACGGACCAGCGCTCCAAGGATTACTCGGAGATCCGCGACAGCTACCGTCCCGGCCACGCCGACTACACCTATGACGCCAAGTACGGGTTTCGCGATTATCGGGGCGGAGGTCGTTCGTCGGCGCGGGAGACCGCCGCCCGGGTCGCGGCAGGGGCGATCGCCCGCAAGGTCATCCCCGGCATCACCATTCGCGCGGCGCTGGTCCAGATGGGCCCGCACGCCATCGATCGCGCCCGCTGGGACTGGGACGAGGTCAATCGCAATCCGTTCTTCGCCCCGGACGCCGAAGCCGCCGGACGCTATGAGACCTATCTCGACGAGATTCGAAAGAGCGGCTCGTCGGTCGGAGCGGTGGTCGAGGTCGTGGCCGAGGGCGTGCCCGCCGGTCTCGGCGCGCCGATCTACGGCAAGCTCGATGCGGACCTCGCCGCCGCCATGATGTCGATCAACGCGGTCAAGGGCGTCGAGATCGGGGACGGTTTCGCCGCGGCCGCTCTTCGCGGCGAGGACAATGCGGACGAGATGCGCGCCGGCAACGATGGGCGCCCGCGCTTCCTGGCCAATCATGCCGGCGGGATCCTGGGGGGCATCTCCTCGGGTGAGCCGGTGGTGGTGCGGTTTGCCGTGAAGCCCACCTCCTCGATCCTGACGCCGCGCCAGAGCGTGAATCGCGACGGCGCGGAAGTCGACCTGATCACCAAGGGCCGTCACGACCCCTGCGTCGGCATCCGCGCCGTGCCCGTCGCCGAGGCGATGATGGCCTGCGTGCTGGCGGACCATTATCTGCGCCATCGTGGGCAGATCGGCCCGCTGGCCTGATCTCCCTCCCGGAACACTGGAACGACACCCGTGCCCCATTGCAGCGTCACCGAGGCCATCGAGGCCTTCGCCCGCGGCGAGATCGTGGTCGTCACCGACGATGACGACCGCGAGAACGAGGGAGACCTCGTCGTCGCGGCCTCGCTCTGCACGCCGGATAAGATGGCGTTCATCATCCGCAACACCTGCGGCATCGTCTGTGCGCCGATCACCCTGGAAGAGGCCCGCCGGCTCCATCTCGATCCGATGGTGGCCTCGAACGACGCGCCGCTCGGCACCGCCTTCACGGTCACGGTCGATGTGCGCCATGGCCTGACCACCGGCATCTCGGCCGAGCAGCGCTGCAACACCGTCCGTGCTCTGGCCAACGGCAATATGGGCGCGGGCGACTTCGTGCGCCCCGGCCACGTCTTCCCGCTGATCGCCCGCGATGGCGGCGTCCTGATGCGCTCCGGCCATACGGAGGCCGCGGTCGACCTGTGCAAGCTCGCCGGCCTCCCCCCCGTGGGCGTGATCTGCGAACTCGCCAACGACGACGGCACCGTCATGAAGGGGCCGCAGATCGACGACTTTTCCGAGCGCCACAGTCTCAAGCGGGTCTCGGTCGCCGATCTCATCGCCTATCGCCAAGCCCGTGACCGCTTGGTCGACCGGGTCGGCACCTTCCCGGTGAAGTCGGAGTTCGGCGCGGTCACCGGCTACGCCTATGTCACGCCGTTCGAGCCGATTCAGCAATTCGCCTTCGTCCACGGCAATATCGGCGACGGCCGCAACATGCTGGTGCGCCTGCATCGCTCCAACGTGGTGGCGGATGTGATCGAGGGCGGACGCCAGATCGAGAGCGTGATGCGGCGGTTCGCGGCGGAAGGGCGAGGGGTCCTCGTCTATCTGCGCGACGGGACCGCGGGCGTGCCGCTCAACCGCTACGCGGAAGAGGGAGCCGAAGCGCAGCGGGTACGCCAGTGGCGGGAGGTCGGCCTCGGCGCGCAGATCCTGCGCGATCTCGGCGTCGTCTCGATCCGCAACCTGTCGTCCTCCGCCCGTTCCTATGTCGGCCTTTCGGGCTTCGGCATCGAACTCGTCGGCGAGGAGCCTCTGGACAGCTGACCGAACGCGCCCAAGCGGAGCCGTTCTTACCCTCCGTCAGGCGGCCCCGTCGCCGCCCGACGGAAGTGACCGACGCCTGGTCTCTGTTCCCCGTCCCGCCGGCGACCACCGCATTTCGGGCGACGCCATCGGCTGCCGACGTCTTGCTCGTTGCAGCCTCGACTTCGGCAAACTTGCCAGAAAGCGCATATCCGCCGACGCGCTTGCGAGCACGGCGGCCATGCAGATCACTCCGATCCGCGCGAGCCGGTAGGCGCCTCTGGATTGTCCCTCACCGACCCATCAAAGCATCCATATGGGCGGCGACGGAGCGGGCGAGGCCATCGAGGCTGTAGCCGCCCTCCAGGATCGAGACGACCCGCCCGCCCGCATGCCGGTCGGCCACCTCCATGAGGCGGCGCGTGGCCCATCCGAAATCGGACTCGTCGAGCTGAACATTGGCCAACGGGTCGAGCTTGTGCGCGTCGAACCCCGCCGAGATCACGATGAGGTCCGGCTGGAACGCGTCGAGCCGGGGGAGGATGCGGCTCTCGAAGGCCTCGCGGAACACGGCACCGTCGTCGAAGGCCCGAAGCGGCACGTTGACGATGGTATCGTGATCGCCCCGCTCTCCCGCCGAGCCCGTGCCTGGGAACAACGGCATCTGGTGGGTCGAGGCGTACATCACGTCCTTGTCCGCCCAGAAGATGTCCTGTGAGCCATTGCCGTGGTGGACGTCCCAATCGACCAGCGCCACCCGCGCCGCGCCGAGATTCTTCTGCGCGTGCCGCACGGCGATGGCCGCGTGATTGAACAGGCAGAAGCCCATGGCGCGGGTCAGTTCGGCGTGGTGGCCCGGCGGGCGCATGGCGACGAAGGCATTGGCGCATTCGCCCTTCATCACCGCATCGACGGCGTGTACCGACCCGCCGATGGCATGCAGGCAAGTATTCAGCGAGCCCGGTGACATCAGCGTGTCCGAATCGATCTGAAGCAGACCCTCTGTCGGCGCGGCCGCGACCAAAGCTTCGACAAAGGCGGCCGGGTGAGCGAGTTCGGCAACCGAAGCGTCGGCCTTCGGCGCATGCGCGCGCACCAGGGCCGAGAAGCGCTCCTCCTCCAGCGCCCGCTCGACCGCCTGCATGCGGGCGGGCTGCTCGGGATGGCCGGGCGGGGTCGCGTGTTCGAGGGCGCTCGGATGGGTGACGTACAGAGTGCTCAGGGCGATTCCTCCCGGGCGCGTCGTTTCGGCGTTCGCCCGGACAGTGTTGTAGCCGCGGGGCGACAAGCCCGGCAAATGACTTTACGCGTCCGAGGATGGTCGAAGCCGCTCCCAGCACTGGGAATAAGCTCGCTCCTGCATCGGTGACTGTCCTTCACGCTCTGCACCGGGCCTCTCTGGAAAGCCGGCGCGAAACCGATGTGAGCGGCGCAGGCGAGCGCGTTGCCTTTCCAGAACCGTGCGTTCCCGCAACGAGCTCGGTTCGGTGAACGAAGTCTGACCGCAATACAGCAAGAATCTCGAAAGGCTCAATCGTGAGCAGGCATTTACCTGAACACGGGTTCAGATTTAGCCATTAACCTCTTGCGCTGATGTTGCCCCGTAAAGTCAGGACATACAGGGACAAACACCGGCGACAACTGGCCGGAGAGGCATCGGATCATGACCAACATTGCTCTTCAGCTGTTCTGCGACCGGATCGTCGAGGCCGGCCGCATCACCGGTTCGGATGTCGCCGAACTCGCCCGTGACATCCTGGCCGACGTGCCCATGGGCCGTCACGACGCCGACCTGCTGCTCGCCCTCGACCGGGCGGTGGCCGACCAGCACGAGGATTTCGCCACCTTCCTCACCGCCACCATCGTCGACTTCGCCGTCTACGGCGAGCGTCCCACCGGACGCATCACCCCCGAGACCGCTGCTTGGCTCTCCGCCTCGCTCGCGGGCCGCAAGGGTCCGACCCTGACCGGCAGCCGCATCGCCCGGGAGATCGTCCGCGAGGCAACCGTGAGCGACGAGGCGCTGATCGCCTTCGCGCTGAAGGCCAATCGCTGGACCGGCCAAGCCCCCGAGTGCCGCACCGGCAAGCTGCCGCTCGCTGCATGATGAATACGGTGTGTGACCGCCAATAAGGGTAAGACGGCACAGCTTCCGCTCTTCGCACAACTGCTTTATCGGGATGAAATCGGGCTCGCCTTCGGGAGGGGTGAGCCAGGACGGTCTCCCAAGAAGAAGCGGCTGCGATGTTCGAAAAAATCCTGATTGCCAACCGTGGCGAGATCGCCTGCCGCGTCATCAAGACGGCCCGCCGGATGGGTATCAAGACGGTGGCGGTTTACTCGGATGCCGACCGCGATGCCGTCCACGTGGCGATGGCCGACGAAGCCGTTCATATCGGCCCGGCGCCCGCCGCGCAGTCCTATCTCGTCATCGAGAAGATCATCGAGGCCTGCAAGCAGACCGGCGCCCAGGCGGTGCATCCGGGCTACGGGTTCCTTTCCGAGCGCGAAGCCTTCCCGAAGGCGCTCGCGGAGCACGGAATCGTCTTCATCGGTCCCAATCCCGGCGCCATCGCCGCCATGGGCGACAAGATCGAATCGAAGAAGGCCGCGGCCGAGGCCAACGTGTCGACGGTGCCCGGTTTCCTCGGCGTCATCGAGAGCCCCGAGCACGCCGTGAAGATCGCCGACGAGATCGGTTATCCGGTCATGATCAAGGCATCCGCCGGCGGCGGCGGCAAGGGCATGCGGATCGCCGAGTCGGCCGATGAGGTGAAAGAAGGTTTCGAGCGGGCGAAGTCCGAGGCGTCCTCGTCCTTCGGCGATGATCGCGTTTTCGTCGAGAAGTTCATCACCGATCCGCGCCACATCGAAATCCAGGTGATCGGCGACAAGCACGGAAACGTGATCTATCTCGGCGAGCGCGAGTGCTCGATCCAACGCCGCAATCAGAAGGTCATCGAGGAGGCGCCGTCGCCTCTCCTCGACGAAGAGACCCGCCGCAAGATGGGCGAGCAGGCCGTCGCGCTGGCCAAGGCGGTGAGTTACGACTCCGCCGGCACGGTCGAGTTCGTCGCCGGCCAGGACAAGTCGTTCTACTTCCTCGAAATGAACACCCGCCTGCAGGTGGAGCATCCGGTCACCGAGATGATCACCGGGCTCGACCTCGTCGAGCTGATGATCCGGGTGGCGGCTGGCGAACAGCTGCCGCTGGCGCAGGACGACGTGAAGCTGAACGGCTGGGCGGTCGAGAGCCGCGTCTACGCCGAGGACCCGACCCGCAACTTCCTGCCCTCGATCGGCCGGCTCACCACGTATCAGCCGCCGGAGGAGGGCCAGTTCGGCGAGGCGATCGTCCGCAACGACACCGGCGTGGAGGAAGGCGGCGAGATCGCGATCCACTACGATCCGATGATCGCCAAGCTCGTGACCTGGGCGCCGACCCGCATTCAGGCGATCGAGTCCCAGGCGCGGGCGCTCGACGCCTTCGCCATCGACGGCATCCGCCACAACATTCCGTTCCTCGCCACCCTGATGGCCCATCCGCGCTGGCGCGAGGGCGCGCTGTCGACGGGCTTCATCAAGGAGGAGTTCCCGGAGGGCTTCACGGCCCCGCAGCCCGAGGGCAAGGTTGCCCTGCGGTTGGCGGCGGTCGCGGCGGCGATCGATCACAAGCTCAATGTCCGCAAGCGCGGCATCTCCGGCCAGATGCGCGACCCGAGCCTGCTGGCGTTCCAGCGTGAGCGCGTCGTGGTCCTGTCCGGCCAGCGCTTCGAAGTCACCGTCGACACCGTCGGGAACGATCTGCTCGTGACGGCAGCGGACGGTGCAGTCGTGCCGGTCCGTAGTGCGTGGCGTCCCGGGGAGCCGGTCTGGTCCGGTACCGTGGGCGACGAGCCGGTGGCGATCCAGGTGCGTCCGCTGCTGAACGGCGTGTTCCTACAGCATGCGGGCGCGGCGGCCGAGGCCCGCGTCTTCACCCGCCGTGAGGCCGATCTCGCCGATCTGATGCCGGTCAAGGAGAGCGCGAATTCCGGCAAGCAGCTGCTCTGCCCGATGCCGGGCCTCGTGAAGCAGATCATGGTCGCGGAAGGCCAAGAGGTGAAGAACGGCGAGGCGCTCGCCATCGTCGAGGCGATGAAGATGGAGAACGTCCTGCGCGCCGAACGCGACGGCAAGGTGTCCAAGATCGCCGCCAAGGAAGGCGACAGCCTCGCGGTCGATGCGGTCATCATGGAGTTCGAGTGATCGAACCGTAAACCGAGATCGCCGAGAACCGACCCGCTTCCGGCGACCGCTCTCGACGCGGGGCGGTCGCTTCCCTGTGCCGAGCGATCGTCCCGGCCGAGTCTCGACGCTCGATGGTCGTGCGCCAGCCCGCGATATGGGCTCGTCCGGCGGCTCGGCACATCGCTCGCATCTCTCGGAAGGCATGCCGCTCTATTTCGCCTATGGCGCCAATATGGACGCCGCCGCCATGGCCCTGCGTTGCCCGGCCTCGCGGCTGATCGGCCGCGGTCGCCTGCCACGGCACCGCTTCGTGATCATGAAGGAGGGGTGGGCCTCCGTGGTCCGGGCGCCGGGCGCGATGGTGTGGGGCGTGCTGTGGGAACTGGCGCTCTCCGACGTGCCCGCCCTCGACCGGTACGAGGGCGTGGCCGGCGGCCTCTACATCAAGGCGCATCAGCCCGTACTGACCGAGGCCGGCATCAAGCGGGCCCTGATCTATCTCGGCCGGAGCCCGCCGCCCGGCATTCCACGGCCGGGCTATCTCGAGGCGGTTCTGGCCGCCGGGGCGGCGGCGCAATTGCCGGGTCCGTATCTTCAGGAGATCAGGGGCTGGCAGCGTCGGTCACCGGCCTGACCGATCGGGGCGGACATGCTAGGCCCCGACGGCAGCGCATGGCGGGAGGCCGACCGTTTGACTTCGCAGACGAAAACGATCCGTGCGGTCATCTCCGGGCGCGTGCAGGGCGTGTCCTACCGAGCTTGGACGCGCAAGCGCGCCCTCGGTCTCGGCGTCGTCGGCTGGGTTCGCAACCGGCCGGACCGCACGGTCGAGGCCGTGTTCTCAGGGCCTGAATCCGCCGTCGACGCCCTGCTGGCCGAATGCCGCCGAGGCCCCCTGATGGCGAGGGTCGACGACATCGCGGTGAGCGAGGCCGCACCGTTCGCGGGGGAGGGTTTCGAGATCCTCTCCTGATCGGGGCTTGCCGCCTGGGCCCGCGGCCTGTAGCGGCCCGGGGGACGATGGCGAACGGGACCGGGAAGGCGATGCGCTGACGATGTGGGACATCCGCGCCTTCTCGCCCCTGGATCTCGCCGGGCTCGTGTTCTTCGTTGCCGCCTGGGTCGGCTACAGTCTCGCGGTGCAGCGGCGGCGCGGTGACCGACTGAGCCTCAGCCAGATCATGAATCGGCAGCGGCGCAATTGGGCGCTGCAGATGATCGGCCGCGACAATCGCGTGGTCGACACCACCATCAACGCCTCGCTGCAGAACGGCACCGCCTTCTTCGCATCGACGTCGCTGATCGCCCTCGGCTCGGTGCTGACCCTGTCCCGCTCGGGCGACGACGTGCTCAACCTGTTCTCGGCTCTGCCGTTCGGATCGGCGACGACCCGGGCGACTTGGGAGATCAAGGTCGCCGGGCTCGCCGTCGTGTTCGTCTACGCCTTCTTCAAGTTCGCCTGGGCCTACCGGCTCTTCAATTACGGCGCCATCCTGATCGGCGCGGTGCCGCCGAAGGGTTCCGGTGCACCGGAAGACGTCATGCGTCGGGCCGCCGAGCGCGCCGCCGCGATGAATGTGGCGGCGGGCTCCCACTTCGCGAAAGGCCAGCGCGCCTTCCTGTTCGCGCTGGCCTATCTCGGCTGGTTCGTGAGCGCGCCGGTCCTGATGCTGACGACCGGCAGCGTGGTGTTCGTGATGTGGCGGCGCCAATTCGCCTCGCCGATCCGCGCCGCCCTGCTCGCCGAGGAGGATTGCCGTGGCCAGTGACGCCGAGATCGAGGAGACGATGCTGCGCCTCGTCGCCGAACGCGGCAGCGACAAGAGCTGCTGCCCGTCCGAAGTCGCCCGCGCGCTCGGCGGCCCGCATCCCGATGGCTGGGGCCCGCTGATGCAGCCGGTACGACGCGTGGCCGTGCGCTTGACCAAGGAGGGCCGGGTGCAGATCGTGCGAAAGGGAAAGCCGGTCGCCGACCCGGACGATTTCCGTGGGATCTATCGCTTGAGCCAGCCGAGGGGCTGAGGGCTCACGGCGCCGGCATCCAGGCCTTGGTGTATCCCGCGAGCTTGTAGGCGATCAGCCCGATCCATTCCTTCACGCCGATATCGAATTCGGACAGGCCGTCCGAGGCGAAGGTGGCGAGGCGGTAAGCGTCGCGCGGTCCGCTGGTGCGGTAATCGACCGGGTAGGCCGTGACGGAGAACCCCGCCTCGCGGAAGCAGCCCATGGCCCGCGGCATGTGCCATGCCGAGGTGACGAGAAGCCAGCGCTCCTCCGGTTTCGGCTGAGTCATACGGGATGAGAACACCGCGTTCTCGCGGGTGTTGCGGGATTGCTGTTCCAGGATCAGCCGATTGCGCGGCACGCCGAGGGTATCGGCGAAGCGGCTGACGATCTCAGCCTCCGAAATCGCATGCTCGCGCATGGTGCCGCTGCCGCCGGAGAACACGAGGCGGGCCTGGGGATAGCGGCGGGCCAAGTCGCCCAGCGCGATCTCCCGCTCGCCCGCATCGTTGACGGTGATCTGATCGCGTCCGATCGAGGTATCGGCCTCGACCGCGCCGCCGAGCACGATGATCCCGGCCACCGGCTGACCGTCATCGACGAAGGCGGGGAACCGGTTCTCCAACGGCATCAGGACCCAGGCCGATAACGGCCCGAGGCCGGCCACCAGCAAGCCGAGAAATCCGGTAATTGCGAGAACGCGCCCGATATTGCGGCCGAACTCGGTGAACAGGAGCAGGCAGCCGAAGAGTCCGAGGAGGATCAGGAAGTTCGACGGCGTGATGACGAAGAAGATCAGCTTCGAGAGCGGGAAGAACATTTTTCGTCCGGATGGTCGGGGCGCGGCGTCCGTCACTGGCTGACCTCCGCCACTTCGCTCAGGTCAGCGGCAGCGTCAGAACGGACGAACTGGCCGAACGTTGCGCCAAGCGGTCGCGCCACGCGACGATGTTCGGGCGCTCCTCGCGGGGGAGGGGCAGGATCAGCCACCGATGCGCCGCACAGCCCACCGCGATGTCGGCGATCCCGAAGGTTTCACCCGCGACGTAGGGCGTATTGGCCAGATGTCGATCGAGCAGGTCGGCACAGCGTTCGCTGGCGCTTCGCGACGCCTCGATGACCGACGCGTCCCGTTTCTCGGGCGCGACCCGCACGAGTTGGAGAAAGGCGTCGCGCATGGCCGGCGTGAAGGCGGTCGCCTGCCAGTCGAGCCATTGGTCGACGAGCGCGCGTTCGCGCGGCGCGGCCGGCAGCGCGAGCACGCCACCATAGGCGTTCGCGAGGTAGCGCAGGATCGCGTTCGATTCCCAGAGGATGAAATCGTCCTCCTGAAGGGTCGGCACGAGGCCATTGGGATTCATCGCGCGGTAGCGCTCCTCGCCGACGATGCCGTGGGCGCCGCCGGCCTCGATATGCTCGTAGGGCAGGGCCAACTCGTCGAGCGCCCAGAGGGCCTTCTGGACGTTGCCGGAGCTTGCCCGTCCCCACAATCTGCGCGTCATGCTTCGTCCTTCGGCGGATAGGTGTGCACATGCCCGCGCGGGTCGGTCACGCGGAGCCCGCCCGGCGATTCGTCGAGATAGCCCGGCCCCACCGGCACCTTGCCGTGACCGCCGGGGATGTCGAGCACGTAGGTCGGCTGGGCGAGCCCCGACAAGCGCCCGCGCAGGGCCCGCATCAGCGTTTGGCCCTCCGGCAGGGTGGTGCGCAGATGGCCGGTCCCCGGAGCCAGATCGCCGTGATGCAGGTAGTAGGGCTTGATCCGGTTCTCGACGAAGCGGCGCATGAGCGCTTCCAATGTCGGCGCGTCGTCGTTGATCCCGCGCAGGAGCACGGTCTGGCTCACCATCGGGATGCCGGCATCGACCAAGCGGGCGCAAGCCGCCCGAGCGCTCTCGGTGAATTCCCGCGGATGATTGGCGTGGAGGGCGACGTAGACGGCGCCGGGAAAGCGTTTGAGCGCGGCGACGAGATCGGTGTCGACGCGTCCCGGCTCGACCACCGGCACGCGGGTGTGGAGACGCATGACCTTTACGTGCGGAATTGCGCCGAGGGCGTCCGCGATGACCGCTAGGCGCCGCGGCGAGAGTGCGAAGGGATCGCCGCCGGTGATCACCACCTCCCAGATCTCCGGTCGCGCGGCGATATAGGCGAAGGCGGCGGCGAGTTCAGCCTCGCTCAGCATGCCGTGACCGTCCGGTCCGACACGCTCGCGGCGGAAGCAGAAGCGGCAATAGACCGGGCAGATATGGAGGGGCTTCAGGAGGACCCGGTCGGGATAGCGATGGACGAGGCCGGGCAGGGGTGCGTGCGCGTCGTCGCCGATCGGATCGGCCCGCTCCTCCGGCGTCGTCTCGATTTCGTCGGCACGGGGGATGAACTGCCGGGCCATGGGGTCGAGAGGATCGGACGGGTCGATCAGCTCGGCCATGTCCGCGGTGACGGAGACGGCGTAGCGGGCGGCCACGCGCTCCAAGACGGTCACTTGCTCCGCCGGGATCATACCGGCCTGCGCTAAGGCACCGACGGTCTTGAGCGCACGCCCATCCCTCGCCGTATGGCGGGGGAGGGACGCGACCGTTCCACTCGGAGCGGAGCCCGCATCCGTCCCGGCCGCCGGGCCCACGGTCTCCTCCGCAGGCGGGGCAAGAATCTTGGTCCGGATTCCGGCCGGGGCCACGCTCAACGCCCCGTCCCCCGCGCCACCGGCGTCCAGACGACGTCGTCGATCCGCGGCGCGCCGGTGGCCAGCATGACCAGCCGGTCGAGCCCGAGGGCGATGCCGCTGGCCTCCGGCATGATCGCCAGCGCATCGAGGAACTCCTCGTCGATGGGGTAGCGCTCGCCGTAGACGCGCAGCCGCTCCGCCATCTCGGCCTCGAACCGGCGGCGCTGCTCAGTCGCGTCGGTCAATTCACCGAAGGCATTGGCGAGCTCGACCCCGCAGGCATAGAGCTCGAACCGTTCGGCCACCCGCGGGTCGTGCGGGCTCGGACGGGCGAGCGCCGCTTCGCTGACCGGATACTCGCACAGGATCGTCGGGCGATCCTTGCCGAGATGCGGCTCGATCAGTCCGACGAGGACGCGGCTGAACAGGTCGGCCCAGGTGTCGTCCGCGGCGACCCGCAAACCGCGCGTCACGACGGCGGCGGCGAGGGTCTCCCGGTCGGTGGTGCCGTCGGACGCGATCGTGCCGAGCAGATCGATGGCCGCGTAGCGCGAAAAGGCTTCGGCCAGGGTCAGCCGTTCGAAGGGGGCGAAGGGATCGGCTTGGCGGCCGCGAAAGCTCAAGCGCGTCACGCCCGCGGCCTCGGCGGCGAGCGCCAGCACGGCAGCGCAATCGGCCATCAGAGCCTCGTACGTCTCGCCGGCCCGATACCATTCGAGCATGGTGAATTCGGGATGGTGCAGCGCCCCCCGCTCACGGTTGCGGAACACGCGGGCGAGGCTGAACAGGCGCGTCTCCCCGGCCGCCAGAAGCTTCTTGCAGGCGAATTCCGGCGAGGTGTGCAGATAGAGCGATGCCCGTCCCCCGTCGGGGAGCTGCGCCTCAGTGGCGAAGGCGGCCAGATGGGCCTCGTTGCCCGGCGAGATCTGGAGCGCCGCGGCGTCCACCTCGACGAAATCCTGGTGGGCGAAATGAGCCCGCAGAGCCGCGACGATGCGGTTGCGGGTCAGCAGCAGGGGCCGGCGATCCGCATGGATGGCCGGTTGCCACCAGGACGATGCCTCGTTGCTCACGCGAAAAGGGTCTCCGGCTGGCAACAGGGGCGCGGATAGGGTAGGGCCTCGCGGATGATTCCGCTCTCACGGCCACGGGGCCTGTGGGAAGCTGCCGTTCTCGTCAAGCTAAGGTCCACGCTCGTGAAAGTGATCGCCAGTACCCTTCGCAAGGGCAACGTCGTCGAGAAGGACGGCAAGCTCTACGTCATCCTGACGGCGGAGAACATCCACCCCGGCAAGGGCACGCCGGTCACCCAGCTCGACATGCGCCGCATCACCGACGGCGTGAAGATATCCGAGCGCTATCGCACCACCGAGCAGGTCGAGCGGGCCTTCGTCGAGGATCGTGATCACACCTTCCTGTATCAGGACGGCGAGGGCTTCCACTTCATGAACCCCGAGAACTACGAGCAGATCGCCGTTCCGGAAGATGTCGTCGGCGACGCCGCTCCCTACCTGCAGGAGAGCATGACCGTCACGCTCTCGACCCATAACGGCGTGCCGCTCACCATCGAGCTGCCGCAGCGCGTCATCCTCGAGATCGTCGAGACCGAGCCGGTCACGAAGGGCCAGACGGCCTCGTCCTCCTACAAGCCGGCGATCCTGTCGAACGGCGTGAAGACCAGCGTTCCGCCCCACATCTCCGCTGGCACCCGCGTGGTCATCATGACGGCCGACGGCTCCTACGTGGAGCGCGCGAAGGACTGACCCGACGCCGCTCCTCGATCCCGAGCCTGCACCCCTCGCTTTCATGAGGGAGGGGCCGACAGCCGGGACCGTGCGGAGCCCCTCTATCGTCCGAGAATCGGCCGACCGCCGCCCGGTACGGGCAGCGGTCGGCGCGGCGGTCTTACCATCAGGGCGCGGCGTCCGTGCCCTCCGCCGCCTCGTAGCAACGCTGCGACAGCCCCTGTGCCTGAAGCCTCTGCTCGGCGCTGTAGGGTATTCCCGATCCCCACAATCCCTCCTTTCGGAGCGCCTGTTCGGTGCAGCGCGCCGCGACCCGACACGGTTCGGGCCCGCCGCCGGTGCGGACGCAATTCGCCGCATAGGTCGCTCGAAAGCTCGCTGCTCCCGCGCGCGGATGCGGGCCGGTGATGCTCACGAGACCGTAGAGCAGCGCCAGCAGGATCGGCTGATGCAGGAGGTAGACGGCAAGGCTGTGCCGTCCTGCGAAGGCCGCCCCCCGGGCGAACCCGCTCGCGGCGCGCCAGCGGCCGAGACGCTCGCTCCACACATTCGACCCGCCGAGGCGGGCCAACGCGATGCCGGCGAGCACCATTCCGAACCAGGGAAACAGCGGCACCCAATCGTTGGTGTCCGGCCGCAGCCGGCCGAGCCCGAGGAAGTAGAGTTCCGGGGCGTCGAGGATCGGATGCACGATGAAGAAGGGGGCCGCCAGGACGGCGATGGCGGTGAGGGCCGTGATCCATACGGGCGCGAAGACGAAGGGCAGGCCGAGCAGGCTCGACAACGCGATGCAATGCAGGATGCCGAAGAAAATATAGCTCTGGGGAAACGCGTAGGAGGTCGCGAGCGTGATGAGCGCGGCCGCCGCCGCGATGCGGGCGATCCGTCCGAAATAGGCGCCGAGCCGGACGCCGCCTCGGTTGGCGAGCACGAGCCCGATACCGACCAGCAGCAGGAAGGACCCGGCGATGAGGTGGGCCGCGCCACGTCCGATCGGCGTCAGCGCGTAATTTTCCGGCGTCAGCCTCAGGAAACCCAGGTCCCATAGGGTGTGATAGCCCGCCATCGAGGCAAGCGCTCCGGCTCGGGCGAGATCGATGGCATCGATGCGGCCGCGTGGCTTGGCGGTGGAGGGCAGAGGCACGGACATGCTGCGGCCCTACCATCCCGATCCAACGGGGGCGAGGAAGGCCCAGCGGCCAACTGCTCGTTCTGGCGTCACCGACAGTGAGGCGCCGCCGCCATGGCGGGCAAAATTGGTTCCCGCCTGTGTCCCGTTGCCGGTCAAACGGGCTTTCCGGGAATCGGGACTTTGTTAACGTAGCGTCGGAATTGCGCGGCGCGATTCGGCACGGGTTGCTTACATGTCGAACGAACACGGAATCGATTCGGGCCCTGCCCGAACCGCGGCGGCTAAGGATCTCGACCCTGCCGAGGGCGAGCGTCCGCTCGAGCTTCTGGAGATTTCCGGCCGCATCAAGTGGTTCGATGTGTCGAAAGGGTTCGGCTTCATCGTCCCCGACGACGGCTCGCCGGATGTCCTTCTGCACATCACCTGTCTGCGCCGGGACGGCCATCAAGCCGCGAGCGAGGGCGCACGGATCGTCGTCGAGGCCGTGCGTCGCGCCCGCGGCTGGCAGACCTTCCGCGTGATCTCCCTCGATCAATCCTCGGCGATCCACCCCTCCGAACTGCCGATGCCGCGCACGCATGTGTCCGTGACGCCGACGAGCGGCCTGGAGACGGCGGTGGTCAAATGGTTCAACCGCCTGCGCGGCTTCGGCTTCGTCAGTCGGGGCGAGGGCACGCCGGACATCTTCGTCCATATGGAGACCCTGCGACGCTACGGCATCGCCGAGCTCAAACCCGGCGAGACGGTGCTGGTGCGCTACGGCGACGGCTCGAAGGGTGCTATGGCGGCGGAAGTCCGCCTCGTCGACGGGGCGCTTCCGGCCTCTCACTGACGGGGTGTTTCCGTGCGCGTTCCCTCGAAGACCGTCCGTATCCTCGCCTGCCTCGCGGCCCTGTCCGCGCCTCTCACCGTGGCACGCGCCGAGGCGCCGGCCACCGGGACCGAGCAGGCGAAAACGGAGCCCCTCGCGATCCTCGCCCAGGACGGGCGGCGCGCCTTTCAGGTTGAGGTGATGCGCAACGACGCGCAGCGCGCCAAGGGTTTGATGTATCGTCGCTCGATGCCGGCCGATCACGGCATGCTGTTCGATTTCGAGCGCCCGCTGCCCGTCAACATGTGGATGAAGAACACCTACATCCCCCTCGACATGGTGTTCATCCGCTCCGATGGATCGATCGCCCGCATCGCCGCCGACACCGAGCCGCTGTCCACTCAGATCATCGCCTCGGGCGAACCGGTCCTCGCCGTGCTCGAATTGAATGCCGGCACGGCGGCGAAACTCGGTATCCGGGCCGGGGACCGGATCGAGCATCCGTTGTTCCGGCGCTGACGCCTTGTCCCCCCCGGCGGAGCGCGAGTCGAGTTCGGCCTGGGACGATGCGCTCCGTGCGCTCTCGCTGCTGACCGCCGATCCGCACGGGCTCGGCGGTCTCGTTCTGCGGGCGGGTGCTGGCCCCGTGCGTGACCGCTGGCTCGATCTCCTGCGTGCGCGATTCACCGGTCCGATCCGTCGCCTGCCCCCTGGCATCGGCGACGACCGCCTCATCGGCGGGCTCGATCTGCCCGCCACGCTTCGGTCGGGGCGCCCGGTGGCGCAGAGCGGCCTGCTCGCGGAAGCCGATGGTGGCGTCGTGGTGGTGCCCATGGCCGAAAGGCTGGATCCCGGCATCGTGGCCCGCCTCGCCCACGCCCTGGACACGGGCCTCGTCGTCCTGGAGCGTGACGGCCTCGCCGCCCGCCTTCCCGCCCGGTTCGGCCTCGTGCTGCTCGATGAGGGCATCGAGGACGAGACCATTGCCGAGGCGCTGTCTGACCGGTTGGCCTTTCGTCTCGATCTGACCGGTGTGAGCCTGCGGGAGACGGATGGCCACCCGGTGCCCGATCCGGATGACGCCGCATCCCGTGAAGCCCGTGCATCCGAGGCCCCGATGCGTCGCGACGCTCGCGAAGGCCGAATGCAACGGGCGGAACCACCGTCCGACCCCGACCGGGACGATCCCGTCACCGTTCTGTGCACGGCCGCCACGGCTCTCGGTATCGCCTCCCTGCGCGGGCCGCTTCTGGCTCTGCGCGCGGCACGGATCGCCGCTGGAGACAATCAGCCGTCGGAGGCCGAATTGATGGAGGCCGCCCGCCTGGTGCTGGCCCCGCGAGCGACGCGGCTTCCCGCTGCGGACCGTCACGGCGAAGCGACCGCCCCGGACGAGAAGCCGGAAACGCCGCCGGAAACCGTTACCCAGCAAACGGAGGCAGCGGAAGACAAGGACTCCGAAGCGCCCCCCTCTCCGCCGACCAAAGCTCTCGATGAGGTGGTGCTGGACGCCGCACGGGCGGCCATTCCCGACGATCTGCTGACTCGATTGCTTGCGGGCGGGCCGTCCCTGCGCCGGGCGGAGGCGGGCCGCAAGGGGTCGGCCGCGGCCTCGTCTCTCAAGGGGCGACCGGTGGGGAATCGACCGGGCGATCCGCGCCGCGGCCGGCTCGATCTGATTGCGACCCTGCGCACGGCGGCACCGTGGCAGCCTCTGCGCCGGGGAACGGACGAGGCGCAGCGGGTCGTCGTCGCGGCCGAGGATATCCGTATTCGCCGCTACCGACAGCGCAGCGAGACCACGGCGATCTTCTGTGTCGATGCCTCAGGTTCGGCGGCCCTGGAACGCCTCGCCGAAGCCAAGGGGGCGGTCGAGTTGCTGCTCGCGGAGGCCTATGTCCGGCGGGATCGGGTGGCGCTCGTTGCCTTTCGCGGGACCGGCGCCGAGGTGCTGCTGCCGCCGACCCGCTCGCTGGTGAGGGCGAAGCGCGCTCTGGCCGGCCTGCCGGGCGGCGGTGGAACGCCCCTCGCGGCCGGGCTGGATGCCGCTGCATCGCTCGGTCTCGCGGTCCGCCGCGCCGGTGGAACGCCAGTCATCGTGCTTCTCACGGACGGGCGCGCCAATGTTGCCCGCTCCGGCCTCGGCGGCCGGGCTCTGGCCGGTGAGGAAGCTCTGGGGGCGGGGAGGGCCCTGCGCCACCACGGCCTGCGCACCCTCGTGATCGACACCGGGTCCCGCCCTGATGGGGCCCGCGCACTCGCGGAGGCAGCTCAGGCGCGCTACTGCCCGCTGCCGATGGCCGATGCCGGAAGCGTGCGCGCCGCCGTACGGGCGGCGACGGCGTGAGCGCGGGATCTTTCATGCCCCTTCTCGACGACGACCGCCCGAACTGGGAGCGCGACGGCCGCGATTGGCCCCACCGCTCCGCCAGCCGCTTCGTCGAGGCCGCCGGCTTGCGCTGGCACATCCAGGAATTCGGGGAGGCGGAGAAGCCCGGACTTCTGCTCCTGCACGGAACCGGAGCGGCGACCCATTCCTGGCGCGGCCTCGCGCCGCTCTTGGCCGAACGCTACCGCGTCGTCGCCCCCGACCTGCCGGGGCACGGCTTCACCGACCCGCTGCCGCCCGGTCGCCTCTCGCTGTCCGGTATGGCCGAGGCGGTGGCTGGATTGTGCGACCATCTGGATCTCGTTCCGGCGCTCGCCGTCGGACATTCGGCGGGTGCCGCGGTGCTTGCCCGAATGTGTCTCGACCGGCGCATCACCCCGGACCTCCTCGTGGCGCTGAACGGTGCGCTGACGCCGTTTCCGGGCGTGGCCAGTTTCCTGTTTCCCAGCATGGCCCGGATGCTATTTCTCAACCCGGTCACCCCCAGACTCTTCGCCTGGAGCGCGGACAAGGCGGCGGTGCGTCGCTTGCTCGACGGCACCGGCTCCCGGCTCGACCAGCCCGGCCTCGACCTCTATCGTCGGCTGCTGTCCCGATCCGGTCACGTCTCCGGCGCGCTTGGGATGATGGCGAATTGGGACCTCGCGGCACTCGACCGCGACCTGCCGAAGCTCAGCGTTCCCGCGCTCCTCGTCGTCGGCAGCGAGGACAAGGCGATACGGCCCGACACCGCTTTCGCCCTTCGCGACCGTCTGCCATCCGCCCGCATCGAATTGCTGCGCGGCCTCGGCCATCTGGCCCATGAGGAAGCGCCGGGGCGCGTGGCCGAGATCGTTCTTCGGGAAGCGTCGTCGAACGCCTGACGTCCCCCTTGCGCCCCGCGCGGCACGCGGATTAGTGTCAACGAATGTTGACACTCGCCGTCAAGCCGATTGACGTGTCTGGACCGGATCGCCGGCCGCACGCGGTCGTGATCGGCTCCGGTTTTGGCGGGCTCGCGGCGGCGGTGCGGCTCGGGGCGCGGGGGTACCGCGTCACCGTCCTGGAGCGGCTGGAACAACCTGGCGGGCGTGCTCGGGTCCACCGCCAGGACGGCTTCACCTTCGACGCCGGCCCGACCATCGTCACCGCCCCGTTCCTCTTCGAAGAGCTTTGGCGCCTGTGCGGCCGCGACATGGCGCAGGACGTTGCCCTGGTGCCGATGCGCCCGTTCTACCGCATCCGTTTCGACGACGGGTCGAGCTTCGCCTACAGCGACGACCGCGCGGCAATGCGGGCGGAGGTGGCGCGCTTCTCGCCCGAAGATGTCGACGGCTACGAGCGTTTCATGGCCCACAGCGAAGCGGTCTGCCGCGTCGGCTTCGAGGAACTCGGCCACGTGCCGTTCGACCGGTTCGGGAGCATGCTGCGCATCGCCCCGGACCTGTTACGGCTCTCCGGCCATCGCAGCGTCTACGACGTCGTCGCCCGCTTCCTGCGCGACGAGCGCCTGCGCACGATCTTCAGCTTTCACCCCCTGCTCATCGGCGGCAATCCGTTTCGGGCGAGCGGCATCTACTGCCTGATCGCCCATCTCGAACGGCGGTGGGGCGTGCATTTCGCCATGGGCGGGACCGGCAGCCTCGTGAACGGCCTCGTCGGATTGATCCGGGGGCAGGGCGGTACGATCCGCTGCGGGGCCGACGTGGCGAGAATCCGTGTCGAGTCAGGTGTGGCGACGGGCGTGGCGCTCCGGGACGGCGAGACCATCGCCGCCGACATCGTCGTCTCCAATGCCGATTCGGCCACGACCTACCGGACGCTGCTCGGCGGGGCGACCCGTCGGTGGAGCGCGCGGCGGCTGGCCCGCGCCGCCTCGTCCATGGGCCTGTTCGTCTGGTACTTCGGAACGAACCGGAAATTCCCGCAGGTCGATCACCACACGATCCTGATGGGGCCGCGCTATCGCGAGCTTCTGGTCGACATCTTCGACCGCAAGCACTTGGCGGAGGATTTCAGCCTCTACCTCCATCGACCGACGGCGACCGACCCGCTGCTGGCGCCACCGGGATGCGACGCGTTCTACGTGCTTTCCCCGGTGCCGAACCTCGCCGGCGGGCAGGACTGGGCGCAACGGGCAGAGCCCTATCGGCGGAAGATCGAACGCCATTTGGAAGCGACGGTGATGCCGGGGCTTTCCGAGGCGATCGTGACCTCGAAAGTGACGACGCCCCAGGACTTCGCCGACGATTTCCTGAGCTTCCGCGGCTCCGGCTTCGGTCTGGAACCGGTGCTGACTCAATCCGCATGGTTCCGGCCGCATAACCGGTCGGAAGACGTGGCCAATCTCTTCCTCGTCGGCGCTGGGACGCATCCCGGCGCCGGCCTGCCGGGCGTGCTCTCCTCCGCACGCGTTCTCGATGCCGTGGTGCCGGATGCGCGCGTTCCCGTCTGATCGAACCTCATCTCCTACGGACGAGGATCACGCCGTCTGCCGGGCGGCGATTCGTGCCGGTTCCAAGAGCTTCTATGCCGCTTCGATGCTCCTGCCGCCGAAGGTGCGGCGGCCAGCTTACGGTCTCTACGCCTTCTGTCGTCTTTCCGACGACGCCGTCGATGAGGCCGGCGGTGACCGTGCCGCCGCTCTGGCGCGGCTCGAACGTCGCCTCGCCCTGGCTCAAGCCGGGCTTCCGCAGGATCATCCCGCCGACCGGGCTCTCGCCGAGGTGCTCGCCGTCCATGCGATTCCCGAGGCGCTGCCCCGCGCCCTGCTCGAAGGGCTGGCCTGGGACACGCAGGGGCGCCGCTACGCGACGCTCTCGGACCTGTCCGCCTATGCCGCCCGTGTCGCCGGAGCGGTCGGGGCGATGATGAGCCTCGTCATGGGGGTGCGCGATCCGAACGGGCTCGCCCGCGCCTGCGATCTCGGCGTCGCCATGCAATTCACCAATATCGCCCGCGACGTCGGTGAGGATGCCCGCGCCGGCCGCCTCTACCTGCCCCTCGACTGGCTCGCCGAGGCGGGCATCGAGCCGGACGCCTTCCTGGCCGATCCGCAGGCGACGCTGGCCCTACGACGGGTCGTGGCCCGATTGCTGGACGCGGCCGAACAGCTCTACGCCCGGTCCGAGGCCGGCATCGCCGTGCTGCCGCTGTCCTGTCGGCCGGCCATCCGTGCCGCCCGCCTGATCTACGCGGAGATCGGCCGTGCCGTGGAAGCGAACGGTCTCGATTCCGTCGGGCGTCGCGCCCGCGTACCGGGCGCCCGCAAGGCCGCGCTTCTCGCCCGCGCGGCTTGGCCGATGGCCCCCGTCGCCACGGTGGTGGACGCGGCCCTGCCCGAGACGGCCTTTCTCGTCGAAGCGGTCATGCGCCATCCGGCGCCGTCCGCCCCGGCGACACTGCCGGCATGGTGGGATCTATCCGGGCAGGCCGTGCGCGTCCTCGATCTGATCGAGGCCTTGGAGGAGCGGGACGCCTTCCGCCGCTCCGCACCTTCGTGAGCGACACGGGCTTCGCCGCCCTCGATATCGGCCTCGCCTTCGGGCTCGTCCTGGCGCTGGCCGTCTGGCAGCTCATCCGGGTGAAGCGCTCGATCCGACGCGACCGCGAGAGCGCCGACCGGACCTCCGCCGACCTCTGATCGTCGCACCGTCAGCTACATGCAGCCGCGTCCGGAACGGGCTCAGGCCGCCCGGCGCCGCTCCGGATACAGCGTCGCGAGCCCATCGGCACTGGCTTCGCAGACGCCGCGCTCGGTGATGATGCCGGTCACGAGGCGAGCGGGCGTCACGTCGAAGGCGGGGTTCGCCACGGGACTACCGGGTGAGACCACCTGCACGGTGGCGAAGCCCCCATCCTCCGTCCGGCCGGTGAGATGCGTGACCTCCCGCGCATCCCGCTCCTCGATCGGAATGTCCCGCACGCCGTCCTCCAGCGTCCAATCGATCGTCGAGAACGGCAGCGCCGCGTAGAACGGCACGCGGTTGTCGCTGGCGGCCAGCGCCTTCAGATAGGTGCCGATCTTGTTGCACACGTCGCCCGAGGCCGTGGTGCGATCCGAACCGACGATGCAGACATCGATGTCGCCGTGCTGCATCAGATGGCCGCCGGCATTGTCGGCGATGACGGTGTGGGGCACGCCATGAGCGTTGAGCTCGAAGGCGGTGAGCGCGGCACCCTGATTCCGCGGTCGGGTCTCATCGACATAGACATGGACCGGCACGCCGGCATCGTGCGCGACGTAGATCGGCGCTAGCGCCGTGCCCCAATCGACGGTGGCGAGCCAGCCCGCGTTGCAATGGGTCAGTACCTTGACCGGGCCGCTCTTCTTCGCGGCGATCTCGGCGAGGATCTTCGCGCCATGCTCGCCGATGGACCTACAGCTCGCCACGTCCTCGTCGGCGATACGGGCGGCCTCCGCGAAGGCGAGAGCTTCGCGCTCGGTTTCGGGTGCCCGGCGCAGCAGGCCCGCCGCGCGGTCGAGGGCCCAGCGGAGATTGATGGCGGTCGGCCGCGTGGCGGCGAGCGTCGTGCAGGCCCGCTCGATCCCGCCTTCGCTCGGATCTTCGCGCATGGCCAGCGCCAGCCCATAGGCGGCGGTGACGCCGATCAGCGGCGCGCCGCGCACGACCATGGTGCGGATCGCCACCGCCGCGTCGTCGAGGCTCGCGAGCCGCTTCAGCTCGAAGGCGAAGGGCAGTCGCGTCTGATCGATGACCTGTACGGAGCGGCCGTCGGCCTCGGGGAAGATGGTGCGGTAGTGGCGGCCGTCGATCTTCATGGGATCGCCGTGTCGCACGAAGCGGCTTGCGGAGCCAGCCCCGCCTAGCCGGACGCATCGTTTCGGTATCGTGCCTGCGACTGCTCAGTCTCCAGCATTGCCCTTCAGCGTATTCAATTGTGGAGCGCGCCGGTCAGGACCATGACAACTGCATAAAACCGATCATCCTTCGATCTGCCGCCAGCGAGTCGGCTCGCCCCGCGGCACTCGGAAGGAGTCCCGCGATGTCCACGCATCTCGACGATGTGAAAAAATACGCCAAGAAGCCGGTCAACGAGGCGGCCGTGGCCGGTTTGGAGAAGACGTATCGGCTGGTGCTGTCGAAGCCGGACACACGCTTCGTGGCCTGTTCCGACAAGGCCGAGCTCGAAACAGTGCGCAAGAACTTCCTTGAGAAGAAGCTCGGCTTGAGCGGTGACGCTCTCGACGCCTCGATCAAGGATGTCTGCATGACGATGAAGGCCAGCCGCTCGAAGTCGCGGCTGACGTTCTGTTATTTGCTGGCGGAGCATCACGGAAAGCTCGACGCGTTCGCGTGACGACACGCGTCGTACCGAGCCGTATCCCTCACCGCGAGCTGCCCTGGCAGCGCCCTCGAAGGCCCCATTCTTCGAGGCCTCGCTTTCCGCGGCCCTCGCCTCGCTGAGGACGAGGGCCCGGGTTGTTGCGCAGCCCGCCTCAGCGCGCCACGCGCTCGATGAAGACGTCGATCGCGGCATCCGGGGCGAGACCGAGTTTGTCGCGAATCAGGCCGGGCAACCGGCACATGAGATCGCGCATCGTCGGCGCTTCGCCGGTGAGGCCCGGCACCGGCGATTCTCGGACGACGTAGAGACCGGCGGCCTGATCCCAGCCGCAACGGACGGTGATCGGGTGGCTCATGGGCGGCTCCTCGATGCTGGGGAGGGAGGACGCGGCCTGTGCCGCCGCGTCGTCGTTGGGATCCGGTTCGGCGGTTTCAGAAGCGGACGGGGCGGACACGCTTCACCTGCGGAATTGCGGCGATCGCTTCGAGCACCTCGGCGGAGACCGGCGCATCCACCGCGACGAAGGCGATGGCGTTGCCGCCCTCCGTTTCGCGACCGAGGTTGAACGTGCCGATATTCACGCCCGCTTCGCCGAGCACCGTGCCGAGCCGGCCGATGAAGCCCGGCTTGTCGTAATTGCGCACGTAGAGCATGTGCGGCGCGAAGGCGGCGTCGATGTCGATGCCGCGGATCTCGATGACGCGCGGCTTGCCGTCGTGGAACACGGTGCCCGCCGCATCCCGCGGCATGTCCTCGGCATCGACCGTGATCCGCACCACCGATTCGTAGTCGCTGGCGCCGCCCTCGCGCTTGATCTCGTCCACCACGATCCCCCGCTCCTTCGCGATCACGGGCGCCGAGACCATGTTCACGTCCTGCAGGATCGGCCGCAGCACGCCGGTCACCGCCGCGGAGGTGAGCGCCCGGGTGTTCATGCCGGCCACCGCGCCCTCGTAGGTGATGCGGATGCCCTTGATCGGCGCCTCGGTGAGTTGACCGAGGAAGGAGCCCAGCTTCTCGCAGAGGGCCACGAACGGCTTCAGCCGGGGCGCCTCCTCCGCCGAGATCGAGGGAAAGTTGATCGCGTTGGTGATGGCTCCGCTGACGAGGTAATCGGCCATCTGCTCGGCCACCTGCAGGGCCACGTTCTCCTGCGCCTCGGAGGTCGAAGCGCCAAGATGCGGCGTGCAGACCACGTTCGGATGACCGAACAGCGGATTCTCGGTGGCGGGCTCGGTGACGAACACGTCGAAGGCCGCGCCCGCGACATGGCCGGAATCGAGCCGTTTGCGCAGCGCCACCTCGTCGACGAGGCCGCCGCGGGCGCAGTTGACGATGCGCACGCCGGGTTTGGTCTTGGCGAGGTTCTCGGCCGAGAGGATGTTTCGGGTGCGCTCCGTCATCGGCACATGCAGGGTGATGACGTCGGCGCGCGCCAGCAGCGCATCGAGTTCCACCTTCTCGACACCGAGTTCGAGTGCACGCTCCGGCGACAGGAAGGGATCGTAGGCGACGACTTTGAGCTTCAGTCCGATGGCACGCTCGGCGACGATGGCGCCGATATTGCCGCAGCCGATCACGCCGAGCGTCTTGCCCGTCAGCTCGACGCCCATGAAGCGGTTCTTCTCCCACTTGCCGGCCTGGGTCGAGGCGTCGGCCTGCGGGATCTGGCGGGCGAGCGCGAACATCATCGCGATGGCGTGTTCGGCGGTGGTGATCGAGTTGCCGAACGGCGTGTTCATCACGATCACGCCTTTGGCCGTCGCCGCCGGCACGTCGACATTGTCGACACCGATTCCGGCCCGGCCGATCACCTTGAGGTTCGGCGCCTCGGCGAGCAGCTTGCCCGTCACCTTGGTGGCGGAGCGGATGGCGAGGCCGTCATATTGGCCGATGGCGCGGGCGAGCGCGTCCTTGTCCTTGCCGAGATTCGGCTGGAAGTCGACGGCGATGCCGCGATCCTTGAAGATCTGCACGGCGGCGTCGGAGAGAGCGTCGGAGATCAGAACTTTGGGCTGGGGCACGGGAGCACCTGTGAGGCAGGCGCGCAGGATCGCTGGCCACGACGGGGCGCGACTGGCTGCCCATCGGCAGGACCGGCGGATCGCTGAACGCGCGGGCTGATACGAAAACGGCCGGTCGCAGGGACCGGCCGTGACTCACGGAACGATCAAGCCGCCGCGGCGGCGAGCGCCGCCTTTTCCTGGGCGAAGGCCCAGTCGAGCCAGGGCATGAGCGCTTCGAGGTCCGAGGCCTCGACGGTGGCCCCGCACCAGATCCGCAAACCCGCCGGAGCGTCGCGATAGGCGCCGAAATCGTAGCCGACGCCTTCGGCCTCGAGACGAGCGACGATGCCGGCAGCGACCTTCTTCACCACCGCGTCGCCCTTGGCGAGCACGTCCGAATCGGTCAGCACAAGGCAGACGCCCGTGTTCGAGTAGGTCGCCGGATCGACCGCCAAATGGCCGATCCAGGGAGTCTTCGCCACCCAGTCGTGCACGACCTTGGCGTTGGCATCCGCACGGGCGTGCAGCGCCGACAGACCGCCGATGCTCTCGGCCCATTTCAGGGTGTCGAGGTAATCTTCGACCGCCAGCATCGAGGGCGTGTTGATGGTGTCGCCCTTGAAGATCCCCTCGATCAGCTTGCCGCCCTTGGTCAGGCGGAACACCTTCGGGATCGGCCAAGCGGGCGTGTGGCTCTCGATGCGCGCCACGGCGCGGGGCGAGAGGATCAGCATCCCGTGCGCGGCCTCGCCGCCCATCACCTTCTGCCAGGAATAGGTGACGACATCGAGCTTGTCCCACGGCAGCGGCATCGCGAAAGCCGCCGACGTCGCGTCGCAGATGGTGACGCCGTCGCGGTCGTCGGCGATCCAGTCGCTGTGTGGGATTCTCACGCCGGCCGTGGTGCCGTTCCAGGTGAAGACGACGTCGTGATTCTTCGTATCGATCGCGTCGAGCGCCGGCAGGATGCCGTGCTCGGTGGTGCGCACGATCGGATCGATCTTGAGCTCCTTCAGCGCGTCGGTGACCCACTCGGCGCCGAAGGAATCCCAGGCCATGACCTCGACGGTCTTCGGGCCCAGCATCGACCACATCGCCATCTCGACGGCACCGGTATCGGATCCGGGGACGATGCCGATGCGGTAATCAGCCGGGATCTGCAGCACTTTGCGGGTCAGCTCGATGGCTTCCGCCAGCTTCGCCTTGCCTGCGACCGAACGGTGCGAGCGGCCGAGCGCCGCGCCGGAGAGGGCATCAAGGGTCCAGCCGGGACGCTTGGTCGTGGGGCCGGACGAGAAATAAGGCACGCGCGGACGCGCGGCAGGCTTTTGAACCGTCATGTCATCCATCCTTCCAGATGGGCGCCTCCCGTTGGGGGGAGGTGTCCCGCCGCCGGGAATGACCGATTAAGGCGTGGGACGCAAGCCGTCTCTTTAAGATTTTCCGCCGCGTGTTGCTGGGGTGACAGGCGCTGTGACAGTTCAGGCAAGATGTTTTAACGAGATATTTCTTCTACGGCGCTTCTTCGGCCAGCAGGTCAGGCCGGCGGGCGCGCGTCAGCACGAGGCTCTGCTCGTGCCGCCAGCGGGCAATGGCCGCGTGGTTGCCGCCCATCAGCACGTCGGGGATCGCGCGGCCCTCCCATTCGCGCGGACGCGTGTAGTGCGGGTATTCGAGAAGACCGCCCTCGAAGCTCTCTTCGACGCCGGATTCGTGCTTGCCCATCACGCCGGGGAGCAGGCGCACGCAGGCATCGATGAGGACGAGTGCGCCAATCTCGCCACCCGAGAGGATGTAGTCGCCGATCGACACCTCTTCGAGGCCGCGACCCTCGATGACCCGCTCGTCCACGCCCTCGAAGCGTCCGCAGACGATGACCGCGCCGGGGCCCTCGCTGAGCGCGCGCACCCGTGCCTGCGTCAGCGGCTTGCCGCGGGGCGACATGAGGAGCCGGGGACGGAGATCGCCCTCAGGCGACGCGGCATCGATGGCGGGACCGAGGACGTCGCAGCGCAGGACCATGCCGGCACCGCCTCCGGCGGGGGTGTCGTCGACGTTGCGATGGCGGCCGAGCCCGTGTTCGCGGATCTGGCGCGGCTCCAGGCACCACGCCCCGCGAGCGAGGGCATCGCCCGACAGCGACAGCCCGAGGGGGCCCGGGAACATCTCGGGATAGAGGGTCAACACGGTGGCCCGCCAGGGGGCCGCCGCGGCCGAGTCGCTACCGTCGCTCATGCCGCTTGATGGCGGGGCGGGAAGGGGCGGTCAACGCTGGGACGGCGCACGGTGAGGCAACCGCCGCGCTTTCCTCGACCGCTTCACCCCAGGCCGTTCGACATCCTCTGCCCTTCCGCGCGCGGAAAGGAACGTGTCCGGCGGAGGAGCAGGGCGGCTCGCTGTGCCGAACGGATCGGGCGAACCGGTGGCGATACCGATTGTCGCGCCGGGCATGGCGAGCGCCGCCGATGCGGAGAGACCGAGTGCCAGGGCGGCGAAGAGGTGGGGTAAGCGTCCCCTGATCATGGACCAATCCCATTGCGTCGATAACCGTTTCCGGCCGGAGAGTCGCGGGCGGGCACGTTCCGCGTCTCCACGGGTTGTTCGCGGATGATCCGTTCGACCATCCTGACCCTTCTTCTCCTGACGCTGCCGGCCGGAGCCGCCGAGCCGCTCGCCCCGCCCGCTGCCCCGGCCGAACGCTTTCCGAAACCCGACAGACCTGTGGCGGAAATCGTGGCGGCGCAATGGGCCGACCCCAAGGAACGAGACCGGGCCGACGAGGTCGGGCAGGTGGCGCGCCTCATGCGGATCGGCCCTGGACAGACGGTTGCCGATATCGGGGCCGGCAGCGGCTATTACGTGATGCGGTTGAGCCCTCGGGTCGGTCCACAGGGACGCATCCTCGCGCAGGACATCACGCCGGATTACCTGTCCGACCTGGAACGGCGCGTCGCCGCCGAGCGATTGACCAACGTCACCGTGGTGCGGGGCGAAGCGCATGATCCGCGCCTGCCCCCGGGATCGCTCGACGCGGCCGTGCTGGTTCACATGTATCACGAGGTCGCGCAGCCGTTCGGCCTGCTCTGGAATCTCGCCGCGATGATGAAACCGGGCGGAAAGGTCGGCATCGTCGATGCGGACGCGATCCCCTCGCGCCACGGTACGCCGCCGAAGCTCCTGCGCTGCGAGTTGGCGGCGGTCGGATACCGCGAGCTGTCCATGACCACGCTCAAGGGCGGCGTCGGCTATCTCGCGGTGTTCGAGGCGCCGCCGGTCGACAAGCGGCCCGATCCGGCCGCGATCACACCTTGCCGGGACGAGACGACGCGCATCCGCTGAGCGTGCTTCTTCGATTGAATGCGTTTGTCGGCTCCGTCGCTCGGTTCGATATCAAAGCTAGCGATAGTCTTGTTAGAAATCCGATCAAAACAATTTTGTAATTAAAAGTCCGCGGCATCAGAGTCGTGATACACGATTTGGCAATGTAAAAGATCTATTATCAATTATCAGTGCGAGAGCCTTTCTCCGCCAATGCTGCGCTCTCCCGCTTGAGCGGGCGGGCTTTCGGACATGCTTCCTGCACGAAACCATGCAGGGCGTTGACCAAGTTGTCGGGCACTTGTCGGTAGAAAATGAACTGCCCCCGGCGCTCGCTTTCCACCAGCCCGGCGGCTTCGAGAATCGAGAGATGCTGGGAGATGGAGGCCTTCGACATGGCGAAGCGCGCCGCGATCTCGCCGGCGTTGAGTTCCGTGTGAGACAGGTACGCTAGAATCTGGCGCCGGACGGACGATGCCAGAGCTTCGAAGACACGCTGCATCGATCAATATTTAGGCGGTAAGCTAACCATTGACAAGCCCCTACTTTTCGGTGTTTAGGAAATTTGCTAAATATCGAAAGGTAGGTGATCATGATTCCAGCGCCTCGATGCACCTCAACGACCCGCATGATCGCCGACGCCCAGACATCCGCCGCGGATGGGCGCCTGGAATAGTCGCCGGCCAAGTCCTTGTGGATCGGCGGGATGCAGCTTTCAGCCCTGCTGCTCGGTCCCGTGTTCGTCACGCCCGGCGCAGTCGCACTCTTCATGGTGACGACGATCGTCACGCTGTGTGCGGGCCATTCGGTCGGGATGCATCGCTTGCTGGTGCATCGCAGCTTCTCGGCAAAACCCTGGGCCGAGTATGTGCTGGTCTATCTGGGGACGTTGGTCGGAATGGCGGGGCCGGTGGGTATGATCCGCCTTCATGACATGCGTGATTGGGCGCAGCGCCAGCCCGCCTGCCACGATCTTCACGCCAACCGGCTCCCCCTGTGGCGCGATGCGGTGCTGCAGATGCACGCCCGTCTGGTGCTCGCGCATCCGCCCCGGTTCGTTGTCGAGCCGAGGATCACGGGTGATCGGTTTTATCGGTGGCTGGAAGCGAGTTGGATGCTACAGCAACTGCCATGGGCCGTGCTGTTCTACGCGATCGGCGGCCTACCGTGGCTTGTCTGGGGTATCCCCGTCCGGATTGCGGTCTCGTTGACCGGACACTGGCTCGTCGTGCACCTGACCCATCGGGACGGACCACAGGGGTGGATCGTCGAGGGTGAATCCGTGCAGGGGCACGACCTCCCGGCGGCAGCTTGGCTCACCTTCGGCGAGGCTTGGCACTCGACGCATCATGCATGGCCGGAATCGGCGCGTCTTGGAACCGAACCGGGTCAGGCTGATCCCGGCTGGTGGCTCCTGAGAGGCCTCGAACGTCTCGGGCTCGTCTGGGATCTGAAGGAGCCCGGTCTTCTCGAACCTCGGCTCGGCGTTCGTAAGCTTCCGAGCGATACAGGACAGGCGCGCAGTGTCCACTTCCATGCGCCCTCGTCCTGAAACTCGGCGGCTGTATGGTCGGGGGGCTACCTGATCGCGTCCATCGCGTCTCGACCCTAACCCGGATCGTCGGCGGGCTTCGGGCCCGGCGGGGCGAAGAGATCTCCCGGCGGATCGGCGACGATCCGGCCGCCGGCGATGTCGAGGCTCGGCACGAACGCTTTGGTGAAAGGCAGGAGTGCGGTCGGACCGCCGGCAGCCGGGCGAATCTCCAGGAGATCGCCGCCACCGTAATTCGGGACGGCGACGATTGTGCCGAGCGCGGTACCGCTGCCGTCTACAACGGTGAGCCCGATCAGGTCGGTGAGGAAGAACTCATCCTCCTCCGCGGCCTGACCGAGCTTGTCACGGGCAATAGCGAGCGTGAGTCGGCTGAGGGCTTCGACGCCGCTTCGATGGGTGATGCCCTTCACCCGCACGATCAGGAGATCGGGCGAGCCGCCCGGGGCCTGGCGGGCATCCTCCAGCTCGACCATGCGCCCGTCGGGCAGACGCAGGGGGCCGTAGGCGGCGATGGCGGTGGGATCGCCGGTATAGGATTTGAGGCGTACTTCGCCGTGCAGGCCGTGCGGACGACCGAATTCACCGAGCAGGACAAGGTTGGGATCCGGCGACGCGGGCGGGGCCGACGGGGCCGAGGCTTTGGCGGGCGCGGGTTTGCGCGCAGAGGTGACGGCCGTCGCGCCGAGCGGCTCGGGTCGCGCGGGTCCGCGGAAGGAGGAGCCGGGGCGGCGTGCCATGCAGGGTGCCTCGACGAAATGACCGCGGGGAAGCCCTCCCCCGCGAGGGGGAGGGCGAGAGCTGACGGCTTAGGCCGCGGCGTCCTCGGCCGGGGCGGCGGCCTTCTCGGCACGCTTGGCGGCGCGCTCCTTGGCCTTCTCGCCCGGCTCGGCCTTCTGCGGGTTGTTGCGGGCCGGGCGCTTGGCGAGGCCGGCGGCGTCGAGGAAGCGCAGGACGCGATCGGTCGGCTGCGCGCCCTTGGCGAGCCAGGACTGGATCTTCTCGTTGTCGAGCACGATGCGGGCCGGATCGTCCTTGGCCTTCATCGGGTCGTAGGCGCCGACCTTGTCGATGAAGCGGCCATCGCGCGGGGCGCGGGCATCGGCGACGACGATACGGTAGTAGGGGCGCTTCTTGGCGCCGCCGCGGGTGAGGCGGATCTTGAGGGACATCAGTCGTTCCTTTCGGGGGTCTGCGTAAGATCGGCGTTCAGCGCGATCGTCTGGTGGTGCCGGATGACTTCCTTGACCACGAAGGCGAGGAACTTCTCGGCGAAATCGGGGTCGAGCTTGGCCTCGACCGCGAGGTTTCTCAGGCGTTTGACCTGACGCGCCTCCCGGTCCGGATCGGAGGGAGGCAGGCCCTTGCGGGCCTTCAGCTCGCCGACCCGCTGCGTGCAGCGGAAGCGCTCGGCGAGCAGATGGATGAGCGCGGCATCGAAATTGTCGATGCTGTCGCGCAGCCGCGCGAGTTCGGGGTCGACCCCTTGCCCGGACAGGATGCTCATTTCTTCTTACCCGGCAGGAAGCCACCGAGTCCCGGCAGCTTCGGGCCGCCGAGGCCGGGAAGACCCGGCATCTTGGCACCGCCCATGCCGGGCGGCATCGGCGGCAGCTTGCCGCCGAACTGCTTCTCGATCTGGGCGATCTGCTCCGGCGTCGGCTCGGGCATGCCCGGCGGCATCTGGGGCATCCCCCCCGGCATGCCGCCGCCGAGGCCGAACATGTTGCCCAGCGCCTGGCCGATGCCACGCTTGCCGGACCCCATCGCCTTCATCATGTCGGCCATGGTCCGGTGCATCTTGAGGAGCTTGTTGATCTCCTCGACCTTCACGCCGGCACCCGCCGCGATGCGCTTCTTGCGGCTGTTCTTGAGCAGGTCGGGATTCTTGCGCTCCTGCACGGTCATCGACGAAATGATCGCCCGCTGACGCTTGAACATCTTCTCGTCGAGATTGGCGCCCTCGACCTGCTTCTTGATCTGTCCCATGCCGGGCAGCATGCCCATCAGACCACCGATGCCGCCCATCTTTTCCATCTGGGCGAGCTGCATCGACAGGTCTTCCAGGTCGAACTTGCCCTTGCGCATCTTCTCGGCGGTGCGCATCGCCTGCTCGGCATCGATGGTCTCCGCCGCCTTCTCGACGAGGGAGACGATGTCGCCCATGCCGAGGATGCGGTTGGCCACGCGCTGGGGATGGAACTCCTCCAGCGCGTCGACCTTCTCGCCGACGCCGACGAGCTTGATCGGCTTGCCCGTGACGGCGCGCATCGACAGAGCGGCGCCGCCGCGGGAATCGCCGTCCATGCGGGTCAGCACGATACCGGTGACGCCGAGGCGCGTGTCGAAGGCGCGGGCAGTGTTGACGGCGTCCTGACCGGTGAGGGCATCGGCCACGAGCAGGGTCTCGTGGGGCCGGGTGGCCGCCTTCACCTCGGCGGCCTCGTTCATCAGGCCTTCGTCGACCGTGGTGCGGCCGGCGGTGTCGAGCATCACCACGTCGAAGCCGCCGAGACGGGCCGCTTCCATGGCGCGCTTGGCGATCTGCACCGCGCTCTGGCCGGCAACGATCGGCAGGCTCTCGACCTCCACCTGCTTGGCGAGAACGGCCAGCTGCTCCATCGCCGCCGGGCGGCGGGTGTCGAGGGAGGCGAGCAGCACGCGCCGCTTGTCGCGCGAGGCGAGACGCCGGGCGATCTTGGCGGTGGTGGTGGTCTTGCCCGAGCCCTGGAGGCCGACCATCAGGATGGCGACGGGGGCGGGGGCATTGAGATCGATCACGCTGGCGTCGGTGCCGAGCATGGTGATGAGCTCGTCATTGACGATCTTCACCACCATTTGGCCCGGCGTCACCGACTTGAGCACCGTAGCGCCCACCGCCTTGTCGCGCACCTTGTCGGTGAACGAGCGCACCACTTCGAGCGCGACATCCGCCTCCAGCAGGGCGCGGCGCACCTCGCGCATGGCGGCGGTGACATCGGCCTCGGTGAGCGCGCCGCGGCGCGTGAGCCCGGAGAGAATGCCGGAAAGGCGGTCGGAAAGGCCTTCGAACATGCGTCGCGATCAGCCCGTGCTACTGGTGAAGGCCGGCATTGGCCACGCGGCGGGCGCGCAGAGCGTCCTCGAAGGCAGCGACCGCGCGGGCAAACTTGTCCCGGCATTCCGGATCGCAAAAGCCGACCACGGCGCCGTTATACAGGGTCAGGGCGTCGGGAACGACCGGCTTGCCCGACCAGGGGCAGAGATCGTTGACCGCATCCTCGATGCGCAGGGCGGATTCGTTGGCGGGCGCCATGGCGGGCTCGGATTTCGTCTCCGACGCTCTGACGACAACGACGAGTGCGCCCGAGGGCGCAGACGCGCTGTCGGGCGTTGACCTCCGGCCTCTCGGGCCGGTCGGCGGCTCATCGTGACGATCATACGTCGAAATGGAATTCGGGCGGATAGGCGCGATGGGCGGGCAAGTCAATCCCGGCGAAGTCGAAGCGATGCAGCCATATCCGCATCCCGTGAGGGGGGCGGCGGCGATCCCTTCGTTGGCCGGACGCCATCGTTCACCCAAGGTCGGACGCCAGCCGACTAGTCGAGTTTACCGATCGTTAAGCATAATCGGCACAGATAGCGCCATGCACCGCATGAGGTGCCCGAGGACTTCCCGATGTCGGAACCCGCGCGACACACTCCGGCCTACGATCCCGCTCCACGCGCGTCCGGCAATGCCGCGCCCTTGCGGGATTGGCTCGCCGCCATGCGAACCGCCGCCGAGGCCCGTCCGATCGATCTGCCGCGGCCACGCATCGTCGAGACGCCGCAAGCGCAAGCTCCGCTCGAGGCGGCCGATCTCGTTCAGACGACCACCGACCCTATCGAAGCGAGCCGGAACGCTTGGTCGCCGCGGCTCGTCAACGCCGCGAAAGCCGGCGAGGACGCGGCGGACGATGAGCTCGCCGAGATCATGGCCGAGAACATGATGCTGAAGGCGAAGCTGCGGCTCGAATCCGAGCGCCGCGACGAGATCCAGGTTCTGCTGGCGGCGGAGCTTCGTGAGCTGCGCAGCCACGTCCTCGAGGAGGTCAGCAAGATGGAAGATCTCCGCGCCGAGCGCGATTTGTGGCGCGCCCGCTGCGAGGCTCTGGCTTCGCCCCTGTTCCAGATCGGTCAGCGCTGACGTCAACGCTGCATCCCAAACATGCGAAAGGCCGCTCCCGGTGAAGGAGCGGCCTTTCCATTGTCGAACCGGTCAGTCCGACGAAACCCGTCGTGATCCCGCGAATGCGTTAGGCGCAGACGCCGGAGGCAACAGTCCAGGTCTTGGTCGTCGGCGACGGCTGATGACAATGAGACACTGGATCACCTCCTTTCGTTCGTTGCTGGGAACCCGAAGGTAGGGACGTTTGCCCCGGGGCGGAAGCCCCCATTGGGGTTCTCCGCTGCGTTGTCTCGCCGCGGCGCACAAAGTAACCGGGTGGGCTCCGCTGGTACGCCGCTGCCGGAGCGCCTAAACAGGGCGCCCGTTCGCTACGGTCGCATCAGTTCGCTCCATGTCTTCCGCTGCCGCTCCGCGCGCCTCCGACGATGCCCTCGATCCGAAGGCGATGCGTGAGCCGCTGCCCAATGCTTGGTACTGTGTCGGCCAAGCCGCCCGTCTCACCGGCGACGCCATGCGTGCGGTGTCGCTGAACGGCGAGCAGGTGGTGATCGGGCGAGGCAAGGACGGCGCACTCTTCGCCCTGCGGGATCGCTGCCCCCATCGCGGCATGGCCCTCTCGAAGGGTAAGTTCGACGGCGACACGCTGATGTGCCCGTTTCACGGCTGGCGCTTCGGGACCGATGGGCGCTGTCGTGACGTGCCAACCCTCTCCTCGCACGACGCCTCCGATTTTTCTCGGATTGCGGTTCAGCGCTTTCCGATCCGCGAGAGCGCCGGGTTCCTTTGGGTCAATCCGTATCTCGGCCCCTCGGACCCGGCCGCCATCCCTGACGTGCCATCGCTCGCCTTCGAGCCGGCCGGGAGCCTCGTGGTGGAGCTGGAGGTCGAGGCCTCGTTCGACCTGACGACCCTGAGCTTGGTCGATCCCGGCCATGTCGCCTTCGTCCACGATTCCTGGTGGTTCCGCCCCTCGAAGGAACTGCGGGAGAAGGTGAAGACCTTCCAACCGGTGCCGCACGGTTTCGTCATGACGAGCCACGCTACGACGACGAGTTCGCCGGTCTATCGGCTGCTCGGCGGTGTGCCGGAGGTGGAGATCGAGTTCCGCCTGCCGGGCGTTCGCCTCGAGCGGATCACGGCGGGCACCAAGCGTGTGGCCAATTACACGTTCGCGACCCCCATGGGCCCGAACCGGACCATGCTCACCAACGCGCTGTACTGGAGCATGCCGGCCCTGAACCTCCTCAAGCCGCTCGCCCGCCCCCTGATGCGCCAGTTCCTGACCCAGGATCAGCAGGTGCTCCAGCACGCGCAGCTGGGGCTCGACCGCAAACCGACCATGGTGCTGCTCGGGCAGGGCGATCTGCCCTCGCAATGGTATTTCCGTTTGAAGCGCGAGATCCTGGAGGCCGCCCGCGAAGGCCGGCCCTTTGCCAACCCGTTGATCCGCCAAGAGCTGCGCTGGCGGTCCTGAGCCTCGAACCGGATAAATCGCCCCCGGCTGAAACTTCAGCCGACGCCGCCCCGTAGATGCGGGCGCGGTGTCGTCGATGCCGCTTCCTGCATGCTGCGTTCAGGCAAGGGGGCATTTCGCGTGCCGAGTCCGCACTACGTCGTTCGCCGCAGTCGCTCTGGCCGCTTCAACTTCACCTTCCTGTCGGAGCATGGACGCATCAGCGGCGTCGTCATCGTCCCGACCGAGAAGCTGACCCGGGACGAGATCGAGCGTCGGGCGCGCACGAAAATTCAGGAACTGGCCGCGGCCCTCGCGGCGTCGGTTGGGGCGCCCCCCCAGACGTAAAGGGGCTTCAGCGCGGATCGGTTTCACGCCTGCCCGGTCCGTGAGCCGGACAAGGCGTCTTCACGCATGCTCGTCCTCAACCATGTACCCCAGGATGAAATTCCGTGTGATGACGCACGGGCGTCCCGCGGCCCCGAAGTGATGGTTCCGCTGTCGAATAGGCCGAGGCCCACATGGCCAAGGGCTCGCTGACGCCGAGATTTATAGAAATCAAGTTGTCGATCGATGAGCGTTGTCAGCGCGCAAAGCGGGATGGTCTTGCCTGTAGGGCCGTCCAATTCTCAGTGAGACAATCCAACAAAAGCCCCAAAGCGCTGTGCACGCTCTATTTGCTGTCAGAATTCAAATCTCATGAAAGTGGTGCCCAGGGACGGAATCGAACCGCCGACACTGCGATTTTCAGTCGCATGCTCTACCAACTGAGCTACCTGGGCATCGGCCGCTGCGCTGAGCGCTGGCGACGGAGCGGGGGTATAAGGAAGGCTTTCCGTCGTGTCCAGCCTCGTTTCGCCTCCGGGGACCGGGTTTTTTGACGAAGCGGCGACAGCCTCAGTGCTTGCGCTCGTCCTCCCCCTCGGCGGGCGAGCGTGGCGTGTCGTCGTCTTCCGGTCCCGGGATTACGTAGCGTTCGCCGAGCCAGCGTCCGAGGTCGATATCGGCGCAGCGGGGCGAGCAAAATGGCTTCGTGTCGGGCTGAGCCGGGCGACCGCAGATCGGACAGGGTGGGACGCCCTTGGGGCGGCTCGCACTCACGCCGCGGCTCCCCAGGCCCCGCGTACTGGAAAGCCTTCGCCTTCGAGGAGACTGATCGTCTCGTTCAGCGGCAAACCCACGACCCCGCTATACGAACCGACCAGCTTGACGGCGAAGGCGCCTGCCAAACCCTGGATGGCGTAGCCGCCGGCTTTGCCGCGCCATTCACCGGAGGACAGATAGCCCTCGATCTCGCGGGTCGAGAGGCGCTTGAACCGCACACGGGTCTCGACCATGCGCTCGCGCAGCCTGTCCTTCGGCGAGAGCACGCAGACGCCGGTATAGACCCGATGCGCCCGCCCCGAGAGCAGACGCAGGCAATCCGCGGCCTCGTCGAGGGTCTCGGCCTTCGGCAGCACACGCCGGCCGACCGCCACCACGGTGTCCGCGGAGACCAGATAGGCGGACCGGAGATCCTCCCGCCGCCGCGCCGCCGCCTGGGCGGCTTCCAGCTTCTCCCGGGCGAGGCGTCGGGCGAGCTCCCGCGGTGATTCGGACTTGCGCGGCGCTTCGTCGATATCGGCGGGGAGGAGCGCATCCGGCTCGATCCCCACCTGCTGTAGCAGGGCCAATCGCCGGGGCGAGGCCGAGGCGAGCACGAGGAGCGGACGGGCCGGAGCACCGGAGATCGGCGGCGTGCCCTGTGCGGTCGAATGGTCGGTCATCGCCGTGGTCTTACGCATAAGCCCCCGCGTATCGCAACGCGCGGACCTTTCGTCCGCGCGTCCACTCGGCTCGGATGGCTGCCGCGTTATGACCTCGATGGGCGTCGATGCGCCAATTCGTGACTCTGCGCCTTCCGCGATCGGCCTCACTGCTTCATCGTCATCGGCTGGGTGAGGTGTCCCGATCGACGAACTCTGACGCCGTCCAAGAGGATGGATCGGTCGGCCGATCAGGCGAATTGCAGGATTGCGCTGACCGCCACTGCCAGAGCGATGGTGGCACCGCAGGCTTGTCCGATTAGACGCGGGCGGTAGGAGAGAAGCAGCACGAGAGCGACAGCGGCGCCGGTCAGTGTGCCGATCCATTGCACCGGCCCGAAATTCCAGCCTTCCGCCACGCCGGCCACCATCAGGCTGAGGCCGATGCCGGTCCATCCGAGCACACGCAGCAGCAGGACCCGCCGCGCGCTGGGCTTGGATTGAAAGACCTCCGTATGGTGGCGGTTCAGGCTCAGGCAGAGCGCCGTGAGGGCCGCGAAGCAGAGGCTCAAGTTGAGCAGGAGGATCGTGGGCGTCATGCGCGTTCCGGCTCCGCCGCGGCGAGGGGAGGGGGCGCGGCGTGAAGGGGCGCTGGCCTTTCCGAGCTGCGGACCGCAGCGGAAGGACGTGGTGCCTCCCGGCTGCGCTCGGCCCGCGACGGAGCCTGATAGCGCGCGACCTTGCGGGCCGCGACCGCGAACAGGCAGGCCATCGCGAGCAGCGCGCCGTCGAACCACAGGAACAGAGCCTCGCCCGCGCCGAGCCGGCGCAGCGGATGCGTCTCGACCGTGGCGATATCCGCCAGCACGACGGCGAGACAGAGGCCGGCGACCAGCCCCAGCATCTCGCTCCAGGCCCGGCGATGCGGACGGGCGAGCGGGATCAGGGCTGCCGCGATCCAGGCGGCGAAGAAGGCGCGGATCTCCCAGTTCGAGCGGCCGGCGAGGTCGGGCGGCAGCAGGCGGTTGGCGAGGAAGTATGTCGCCACCGCGGCGGGGAGGCCGGCGACGCTGGCGATGTTGAGCGCCTGGACCAGGCGCAGCCCGAAGAAGGGGCGCTCGTTCGCCTTGGGGAGCCGCGCGAGCGACCACAGCACGAGACCCGTCGCCACCATGGCGCTGCCCATCACGCCGCAGAGGAAGAACAGCAGGCGCAACGTCGGGCCGGCGAAATGGGCCTCATGCAGGCCGACCATCGTCGAAAAGGTTTTAGCCGCGGGTTTCAGGCCACCATTGACGACCTCCAGCACCGCGCCGGTCACGCCGTCGAAGGCGATCTGGGGATGTTCGTGGGAGAGTCCGTGCGGCTCCTCGAAGGCCGCGACGACGGTGGCATGGGCATCGCCGTGATGAGCGATCGACAGGCGGCCCAGCCGCTCCGGAAAGGTCGCGAGCGCCCGCTCGACCATCGGGCCGATCGGGGCCGGGGGGGCGGGACGGTTCGCAACCGGGCGAGATGTCGTCACGAAGCCGGCCTCGGAGAAGTAGGCTTGGCTGTCGCCCCGATACGCCGTCGTCACACCCCACGGCATGTACATCAACGAGAGCGTGACGATGCCGGTATAAGTGATCATCAGGTGGTACGGGAGGGCGAGGACGCCGGTGACGTTGTGGGCGTCGAGGAAGCTGCGACGCGGTGCCTTGTCCCGGCGGAAGGTGAAGAAGTCCGAGAAGATGCGCTTGTGGGTGATGATACCGGAGATCAGTGCCACCAGCATGATCATCGCGCAGATCCCGACGATCCAGCGCCCCCAGATCGGCGGCAGGTGCAACTCGAAGTGGAAGCGATACAAGAAGTCGCCTGCCATGGTCTTGCGTAAGGCCATCTCGGCGCCGGTCCTCGCGTCGAGGATGACGTGGCCAGGCGGCGCGCCGGGCCGGATCCGCCAGAACAGGTCGAGCACCGGCTCGTCGCCGTGAGGCAGGCCAATGAACCAGGTTCGGGCCTCGGACGCGTGCTTCTCCAGATAGGCGACGGCGCGCTCGGCCGCGGCCGGCAACTCAGCGTGCGTGAGTGGGGAGACCTTGGTCAGTTCGGGCCGCATCCAGCGTGAGATGTCGGCGCGGTAGTAGCTGGCGGTGCCGGTGACGAAGACGGCGAACAATACCCAGCCGACCACGAGGCCGGCCCAGGTGTGCAGCCACGCCATCGACTGGCGGAAGCTTCCCTTCACGGCGCGCCTCCGGCGGTAAGAGCAGAGCTTACCGCCAGCCAGAGGCTGGCAGCGAGGGCGAGGATCATGACAAGAAGGATAGCGGTGGCGCGCCGTACCGAGCGCAGGGCAAAGACGAACACGACCACGCCGGCGATGATGGCGAAACTGACGAGCGTCGCCGTCGTCACGGCCTCGGAACGTTCCAAGGGCAGCGCCGCCGAGAGGAGCGCGGTGGTGAGCGCGGCAATGGTATAGCCCCCAACGGTTGCTAGGGCGATTCGCGCGAGGATTCTTGCCACTTCCACTGGTCCCGTACGCGGTCCCGCCTTCGTCGTGCCAACGCCTTGCACGCCTACCACCGATAGCGAAGGGTAGCGTACACTGTACGAGGCAGGCCGTAATAGCAACTTGAATAACCAAAACAGCCGGTGACGTAGCGTTCATCGAGAAGATTCTGGGCGTTCAACTGCATTGTAAACCCGTCCAAATTTGTATTGAGGTGCTTGAGGTCATAACTGACCAGCGCATCGAGCAGCAGGCTCTCAGGCACTTTGAACGTGTTGGTCGTATCGCCCCAAGATGGCCCGAGGTAGCGAACGCCGCCGCCGATACCGAGTCCGCGCAATGGGCCATCGGTGAAATTGTAGTCGACAAACAGCGAGGCCGTTGCGTTCGGGATCTGGACCGGCACCCGATCTACAATGGAACGGTTCGTATCCCTCACGACGCGACTGTCGATGAGGGAGAAGCCGCCGATGAGGGTCAGCCGCTCGAACAGATTGGCTCGGGCCTCGAATTCGACGCCTTGTACACCGACTTGGCCAAGCTGTACGATAAAGTTCGTGTTCTGCGGATCGGTCGCAGGAGAATTCGATCGGCGGATGTCGAAGGCTGCCGCCGTCAGGAGGATGTCGGTGCCCGGAGGCTGGTATTTGATACCGGCTTCGTATTGATCACTGGAGATCGGTTTGGGAAGGCGACCGGCTTTTCCATCGAAGATACGGCCGCTGGTGATCGGTTCAAATGCCTGACTGTAAGACACGTATGGTGCAACGCCGTTATCGAACAGATAAAGAAGGCTCGCGCGCCCGGTAAATGCCTCTGCTGGCACGTCTTGCATCGTAATACGGTTGGATGCAAAAACGCGGGTTGAGCCAGACTGATGTGCCCAATCGTAGCGACCACCGAGCGTCAACACGAGGCGATCAAATTTAATCTGATCTTGAAAATAAATTCCAGTCTGCTTCGCGGTGGTCCGAGCATCTGTGGCAAAACCGGGAATACTGAGGTTCATGTCGTAATTCGGCGCAAGGACGTTGAGGCTGGGCATCGCCGGGAATGGTGTAAGGAGCGTCCGGTTCTTGAAGATGCGATGATCGAGGCCGACGAGCGCCGTGTGTGCGAAGGGGCCTGTGCTAAAATCCGTCACAAGATTGTTGTCGATGGTCCAGGCATCGATACTGCTTTGCGAAGCAATCGAAGCACGGTTGATCAATGGACCGCTGGCGTTCGCACCATTGTTGGATGACGTGTAGATGCTACGGTAATCACCATCTGAGCGGAGGTAGCGGCCGGCAGAGTGGAAGCGTAGATTCTCGCTGAAGCGATGATCGAACACATACCCGATGGAGGCCTGTGTTCTGTCCGATCGCTCGACGCCGCGGTCTCCATCGTAGAAGTTGACTGGGAAGCGCCCGATCGCACTATTGCCGAATCTGCGGGGAAACACAGTACCAACAGAAGGTAAGGTTCCGTAGAAACCGGATTTCGGATCGCGCTGGTAGTTGCCGCTGATCGTCAGCGAGGTGTCGGCATCGGGCCGCCATGTGACGCTCGGATTGATGAACGCACGCTCCACCTCGGTCGTGACGACCGGACCGTCGCCCTTCCAGCCAAGTCCGATCACCCGATAGGCGAATTGATCGGCCGTGCCGCCGGTGCCGTCACCGAGCGGCCCGCCGACATCGAAGCCGCCGCGCACCTCGCTGAAGCCGCCGCCCTGCAAGAAAATCTCACCATGGCGCACAAATTGTGGGACCTTTGAGACGAGATTGACGATTCCCCCGGGACCCGACTGACCATATAGAACCGAAGCCGGCCCCTTGATGATATCGACGCGTTCAAGCCGGAAGGGATCCACGTTCGGCGAGGCATCGCGACTGCCAGGCAACACGAGTCCATCGAGAAAGATCGGTGCAGTAAAGCCACGAATAAAAAACTGTTCCAGGCGGGTTGATCCGGATCCACCCCGCTGCTCCGTGGTTACGCTCGGTGTGTAGCGCAGGGCTTGATTGATGGTGAGGGGGCTCTGATCCTCGATCTGTTTACGTCCGATCACGGAGATCGACTGCGCCGTCTCAAGGATCGGTGTATCGGTCTTCGTCCCGACATTGCTACGTTTTGCGACGTAGCCGGGCACGCGTCCGAGAACACTACCGGGCCCATAGAGCCTTCCTCCGAGCGATCGCCCTCGGCCGTCGCCGGCGACGCGGAGTTCCGCGAGTTCGATTTCCGTATCGACGGTCTGAGACCAGGCATGGCTCGACATGGAGCTACAGACCGTCGACAGCAGAACAAGACAAAGCGCCGTACGCGGACTTGCCGATACGGACAATGAGCGAGGATGCGCACAATTCATCATATCAAAACCTGATAGAGATATATTTGAATCTGCAGGATTGTTATAGGTAACAAATCGGCATGCTTAGATGCGGTATATATTAGATTCTGCTGTTATGGTAGGGGATATAGTGTCTAATTAAAATAGATACAAAATAATTTGCGAATTTTTGCTGTCAGCTTACTTATCGAACTAAAGCGCATTGGAAATTGATTGACAGTTGTGAGGACCTCGCGATTTTGGATCAATCAGTCGTTCCGCGATAATGATTGTCTACGGGAGCGAATCTGGGTGATGAAGCGGTTTAATCATCGCGTGATGAGTGATCTAATTGTTTGTGATTCTGCTGTTGCGCCGGAGAAACGAGGCGCCAGGTGCAAATCCAATCACTGCTGACTCATCAACGCGCTTGTGCAGAACGCAGATTACCGATCGCATTCGAGTGACGCATTTGTGCTACAGTCGTGATCTTCTGTGGAGCTTTCCCATGCGTGCTTCAATTCTGACGGCCTTGATCCTGATCGCTCTGTCCATGCCGGCTACCGCTCAAACGCAGGCCCCCTCGGCGGCGCAGGCAGCGCAGCGTGACCGCATGACATCCTGCAACGCGGATGCCGGAACGCGGAAGCTCGCCGGCGATGCCCGCAAGAGCTTCATGTCCGATTGCTTGGCCGGCAAGGCGACCGCATCGCCCGACAAGGAACTCACGCCGCAACAGGCGAAGATGAAGAACTGCAATGCGGATGCGTCCGCAAAAAGCTTGAAGGGCGCCGACCGCAAGACCTTCATGAGCACCTGTCTGAAGGGTTGAGCGAGGTTCATCATCTGCGTCGGCCGCGTACGGAATGGCCCGACAGGTTGTTCGCGACCCCGTACCGGCCTCGTCGCGGTGGCACGGACTGAGTCGACATTCCATGCGCAACTCAGCCGGCATGTCACATTCCGGCTCCGCCGATCGGGAGGCGTAGTTCGGCGCAGGGCCGTACAATCACGTCGCGATCGGCGCGTCGGTCTCAAGGGCGTTTGCACGCTCCGCTGCCGATCGGTCACCGCATGAAACCGCCGGTGAACCCCAGTCAGAACGGCGACAGCCTAACCTGGATGGCCCTCGCTCGACTAACCACCTCGAGTTGAGTTTTACCTGGCTCGGCTCGATCGCGGCAACGGCTCTCCGAATCCATCCGTTTGCCGTATCGAATTCATATTGAGGCAATCGGGAACCGTCTGCCCTCGCCAATAATTTCTGGGCCGCAGAAAAAATAGGCGGGGGACGCATGCAGGCGGTTGAGACGGTGCTCGACAATCCCGAGAAGATTGAGCAGCCGAAAGACAAACTGTCTATTTTAGGACTGGGGTTGATCGGCCTCGGCCTGATCGCAACCGCAGCTTGGATCGGCTTCCTCGGTTGGGCAGCTTTTTATATACTACAATATTTGATACTGTAGCTCAGTCAAAAGTCGTCAATATCAGGCGCCCACTGCACGAGTTCAAGAAAGACGGCTGCACAAGCAAGATAAAGCGTACCAAACAGCACGGGCGTGACCTCCTGTCGAATCAGCCGAGGTCGTCGCCGCGGTTGCCCGCTTCTGTACCGCAAAACCAGTTGCGCGCAATTGCTTTGGCGCCTTCTGAACTGTGGAGTATGGAATCTTTCTTCTTGCCGAATGCCCTCGCGGCATCAGGTTGCATTCGATCGGCAATGCCACCAAAAAGCAGGATGACGTCATCAGCTTTTGTCGTTGATTGCGATGCGATTGCGAAGTTCACGTGACGCGGCAAACGCGTTTCGCTTCCACAAACTCACATTCGCAGAGGAGTTGGAGGGGGTACAACGCCCAACCTCTTAACTCTGTCGAGGATGACCTAAGCCGATTGTCTGGCCTTATTACCGGTCCGCGCTCAGCCAGTCGTTCTGTCCCGATCTCCGCGGCGGGGCATCATGAGCATGTGTCGAGCCGGAATCGGAAAATCCTGCGGCGCCTCGCCCGCTCGAATCACCCAAGTGACCTTGCCCCCTGGCCTGCCCTCGTTCTGCAGCTAGGGTCCGTCGATCAGGAGACGGACGATGAAGAAAAGCCGGTTAGCCCCGAGCCGAGATGGCCGCCGGTGACCGACACCGCGTCGATCATCTCGGCGCGCACCGCGTCCGCCACCTTCTGCAGCTCGCTCTCCGGCAGGAGCCGCAGCCGGTCGGGCGTCTCAAGACCCTCGAGGATCGTCGTGTCCGCTAGTGCCAACGTCGTCACCCATATCTCTCACAGCGGCCCGGCCGCTCGGGCGGCTCCCGACCGGGCGGCGCCAACAGCGTCGCACCCGGATCGCGGACCGCTCCGCCTAATCCCGCGTGTCCCCTGATCTGCGGCGCATCCGCAGTTTAGAAGACATTCGAACAGGCACACTAACGCGATCCGGTCACAGGATGCCATGATCCGACTGCAACAGCGGCCCAGCATTCCGCAGGATTCGCGCATCCGGGCCACCCTTACAGTTAAGGGAAGCCCGCTGTTTCGCGCCTTGCTGGGCTCCAAGTATGAAGTTCGGGCGGTTCGATCAACATCGTGCCGTCTCGTGAGGGTGGTTCCGGTACGATGATTCCTCTTTTCGCCCATCCGGTTCTCGCTGTCGCGATCCTGATCCCAACCGTCCTACCCGCGGCGGCAGCCGATGCCGGCCGCTCCGGGATCGGCCGCCCGCGGACCTGTGCATGGCCCATCCGCTGCCGCCGTCCGCCGGGACCGCCGGATCGAGACGTGCGACCATTCGACGGGACCGAGCAGGGCGCGCTGGGCCGACCGTGCGGCATTCGCTGGCGCTATACCCCGTCGGGCCCCCGTCGGGTCCGGGTCTGCTTCTAGGGATCGGCGCAGACGCATGCCCCGCTCCTTGCCGGTGTCCCGCCTTGTTCTCGTCCTTGCCCTGCTGATGAACCTGCCGGGTTTGCGCCCGGCCTTCGCGGAAACGGCGACAGCCTGCCCCGCGCTCTTCGCGCAGGGTCGCGCCCCGCTCCTGACCAATCCGAAGCTTCAAGAGCGAACCACCGCACTCTGCTTCGACGCCTTCGCGGTGCTGCATTCCGGCATCTCGCGCACGCCGCTCTACGCGGCGGAACGGCTGACCCGCGCCAGCGTCGCCGCCGCCCGACGGGTTGAGCGGGAGGACGCCTTTCACGAAGAGGATCGCCTCCCGGAGGACGATCGTGCGAACCTGTCCGACTACGTCCATAGCGGGTTCGACCGGGGCCATCTCGCGCCCGCGGGCGACATGCCGAGTGCGGCGGCGCAGGGTCAGTCCTTCAGTCTCGCCAACATCGTGCCGCAGAACCGCGCCGCCAATCGGGGCCTCTGGGCGGGCATCGAGGAGAGCGTGCGACGCCTCGCCTCCGAACGCGGTGAAGTGTTCGTCGTGACCGGCCCCGTGTTTTCCGGTCGCTCGGTGGATACGATCAAGAACCGCGTGCTGGTGCCGACACAGCTCTACAAAGCGATCTACGATCCCCGCACCGGCGAAGCCGGGGCCTATCTCGCCCCGAACGAGGCCGGAGGAGCGTGGAAGGCGGTCTCCCTCGCCACGCTGCAGGACATCGCCGGAATCGACGTCTTCCCCGGCCTTTCCGAAGCCGCCAAGGCAAAGACCATGGATCTGCCCGAACCGCGTGAATTCTCCCGGGGCGAGGCGCGCGGCGAGTCCTTCGGCAACTTCCTGAAGCAACTGGCCCACGATGCGCTCAAACGCATCTGGCGCGAAGTGATGCGTGCGATCTTCTGATGGAGCGAGGCGCGATGACCCGCCGCAAAGCCGACCCCGCCTTCGTCCCCTTCGCGGACGATGCCGCCGTCCGGACCTTCGCCGATCTTACGATCGAGAACGGCACGGCGCGCATCGCCCTCCACGGTTCGGTCGACATCACCCGCGACCAGGCGGGGCTGAAACGCGCGCGCGAACTCAAGGCCCTGTTCGAGGCGATCGTCTCGGCCCTGGACGGTGAGTCGCTGCCGGAGGCGGTGGCGGAGGAGCCCGAAGCCACGACGACAGTGGCGAACCCGTTCGGCTGATCCGTTTTGAGGGACCGCGGAGCCTACTGCTCCGGCGTCGGCGGCGGGCTGCCGTTGGCGAAGGCCTCACCGTTTCCCGCCCCGAAGAGCTTGCGCAGGAATCCGGGCGCCACGGCGGAGAGCGGGTTCACGCTCACCGTCGGCTTGGCGATCGGTCCCGACACGTTGAAATTGACTGCGAACAGACCCTCGTTGCTGCCGCCCGCGAGGAGCGGCCCGACCAGCGGCACGTGCGCCACCACGTTGTTGAGTCCGTAGAGCGGCACGAAGGTGCCGTCGATCTGCGTGCGCTCCTTGGCGGTATCGAGCCAGCCGCCGGCCGTGAATCCCATGGCCGCGTTGGAAATGGCGGCATCGGTGAAGCTCACCCGCGATCCCGCCCGGGTGAAGTTCGCCCGCATCTTGTCGAAAGCGACATCGTTGGCGTTGGGCGCACCCCGGCGCCCGTCGGCCGGGCCCTGCGCCATGATGCTCGACAAAGCCGGCTCGTTGCGCAGGGCAAATTCCTTGATCTGGACGACTCCGGCCTGAGGCCCGTCGTTGAGATAGAGGCTCAGTGCCAAGCGGCCGCCATACATGCGCTTGTAGATGTCGAGGAAACGCAGCGTCGCGCCGGAATCATACGATTCGAGGATGAGCAGCGGCTGACCACGATCGCCCTTTGCGACATTCGCGGTGACGGGCGCCGATCCGAACCGGCCGCGGAACTGGGCCGTGCGGATATCCCCGTTGCGCACGCTCGCCTTCACCGACGCATTGGTCAGCGCCTCGCCATTGAAGCCCGACAGGATCGCGACGCCGATCTCGGCATCGACGTCCTTGCCCGAATCCTTGCCGCCCTTCTGGTCCGATCCGGTCATGTTCTTCAGGAACGGGCGCGCGTCGGCCACGCCCCCCTTCACCACGACCTTGTAACCGTTGCCGGCCTTGTCGACGCTCACCCTCATGTCGTCGCCGGGCGAGAGCTTGAAGGCGCTGAGGTCGGCCCGCTCCAGGCCGCCTTCAGCCGAAATCGTGGCGCTGCCCCGGGCCAGGGTGGGCGCCGCGTCGAGGGCGATGTCGCGCAGCTCCATCTGCCCGTTGGCGCCCTCGATCATCGCCAGGGTCAACCGCCCGGTCTTGCCCGAGGCCTTGGACCAACCGGGCAGCAATCCGTCGATCGACGCCCTGGTCAGGTCCGCCTCGATCCGGATCGGGGGCTTTCCCGCGGAGGCCGGGTGGCCGATCGGGACGATCACCCGGGCCGGGATCGTGCCCGCGAGCTGAGGCGCTGTGGGCAGGCCGCGCTTGGCCCGGAACGCGTCGTCGAGGGGGAGCGTCACCACGGCTTCGCCCGGAGCACCGGGCTTCGACTGTTTGAGGTCGATCGCGACCGGTGCTCCGGCCAACCGTCCGTCGCCCTTCAGGGCAAAGCCGTTGCGGTCGAACGAGATCGCGAAGCGGCCGGACTCGAACCGATCCTTGCCGACCGCCTTGTCCATTGACAGATCGGTCAGCGTACCGGTCAACGTAACGGGGAGTTCGGCGAGGTCGGGCACGTGCTTGAGGTTCATCGGCACGTCGATGCGCAGGTCCGCCTTGCCCTTGATCGTGCTGGGATCGATCTCGGTGCCGGTCAGCCCCTTGAACATCCGCGTCTCGAGGAGCGCCGCGAGGGAATCGGCGCTGCCGGAGAGGCGGAGGCCGAGCTGGGCCACGATCTTGTCGGGCTGCGGGTCGCGGATCAGGAACGACCCGTCGGAGATGGTCAGCGCGCGGGTCTCGGAGAGCCGCACCTCGGCGGTCGCTCCCTGAATCGTCGTGGTTCGCCCGGTGACGACACCGGAAACGCGGCCATGACTGAGCGGCGGCGCATCCTTCGAAATGGTGAGCGAGGCGTCCGATACCGAGAAGGAGGCGGCGAGGCCGTGATCCGGCATCGGGTCGCCGCGTGTGGCGGCGGCGAGCTCGCTCCCGCTCAGGTCGACCTTGATGTTCGCGCTGTCGAGCCGCCCGCTGCGCAGCTCGTCCACGAGGTAGTTGCGCACGGCCGGGGCGATGTTCTCGGGCCAGAGGCGCAGAGCGGTGCGGCCATCGGTGTTCTGAGCGACGATGGACAGCGTGATGCCGTCATCGTCTTTGGCCGTGCCGATCGTGCCGCTGAGGCGGCCATTCACGCCGTTACCGGAAAGCGTCAACGAATCGATGTTCACGCCGCCGGCCCGGCCGGTGACCCGACCCGCCACGTCGCCGATACGGAAGGACGGGTCGTAGCGCGCCGCGCCGCGCAGCATCACGTCCTTGCCGGCGAAATCGAAGGTCCAGGCATCCTCCGCGCCCGGCGGTCCGATGGCGAAGGCACCGGTCAGGTGAGCCTCGTTGCCGCCCCCCCTGTAGTCGATCGCCGTGACGTCGAGGGCGCGACGGGCCTCGTCCCAGCGCGCCTCGGCCCGTACCTGCTCGATCACGACGGGGTTAAAATCCTTCTCGTCGACGACGAACAGGCCCTCCCCGCTCTTCACCTCGAAGGTCATCGTCTCGATGCGGCTTCCCCGGAGCGCCACATCGGCTTTGGCCGAGAGCTTCAGATCGGTCTCGATCGGCATCTTCGACTGGCCCGACAGCAGCAGCAGGTCGCTGACCGGCAGGTCGTCGAGGGTGATGATGCCGACGCGTCGGCCCTCACGCTCATCGTGGACCTTGCCGCCGAAGCGCCACTCGCCGTTCGGCCCGTCGATGCGCAGTTCGAAGATCCGCGCGCCGTCGCCGCCGCCCCGGTGGAACAGACCGTTGACCTGCTCGAAAGTCGCGCGGTGACGCGCGTCGTCGTCCACCAGCGTCAGGCGCCCATTGGTGATGCGCGCGCGATCCAACGCCCCGATGACGCCCGCGGGATCGAGGACCACGCCGAAGATCGAGGCGACGGCGGCCGAGACCGGGGAGATCTGGCCGCGGGCGGCGTCGACGCTCGGCAGGGTATGCGGCTTGGCGGCGTCCGCCTGGGAGGGTGCGGAGGCCGCGAAGGCGATGGAGCCGTCGTCATGGACGAGGGCGGTCATCTGCAGGTCACGAAACTCGATGGACCGGGGCTGCACCGAGAGGCGCAGGAGGCCCCACATATCGAGACTGACGACGGCGAGGGGTGCGCGGACCACCAGCGCCCCTTCCGGATTGTAGACGTCGAGCCCACCGACGCGCAAAGCCAGGGACGATTCGGGGTCGAGTTCGAGGGCGCTGTCGTTCAGCGTGACGCGCCATCCAGGCCCGACGCTGCCGGCGATCGCCTCGGCGACGCGCTGGGTCAGCCCGTCGATGCGCAGCGGCCCCTGGGACAGCCGCAGATAGGCCAGCCCCGTTCCGAGCCCGGACAGGAAGACGAGGACGACGGCGCTCCACAGCAGGGGCCGGCGCCGTCGACGGACAGCCTTGCAGGATGCAGGCTCGACCGCTTCCTGAAGCAGGGTCCTGGCCGTTTCCTGATCCATCCACTCGTTCGCTGCTGCCGCCGGGAGGCCGGTCGGAGGCCACCGTCGCAGGTGCCTGTCCTCAGGATTCGGCCCTTCCGGCATGGCGTCTGCCGGGTGATCCGTGCTTCAGGAGGGCACACCATCAATCGGCCGAAAGGAAGGCATGATGTCCGTCGCCCCCGGTCAACCTGCGCCCGATTTCACTTTACCTGGTGCGGGCGGAGAGACCGTCAGTCTTGTGGGACTTCGGGGTCACAAGATCGTGCTCTACTTCTATCCGAAGGACGACACGAGCGGGTGCACCTTGGAGGCGCAGGGCTTCAACGCGGCTCTCGAAGCCTTCGCGGCAGCGGAGACCCGGGTCATCGGCGTCTCCCCGGATTCGGTGAAGAGCCACGACAAATTCCGGGCGAAATACGGCCTGACCTTTCCCCTCGCCTCGGACGAGGCCAAGTCGATGCTGGAGGCCTATGGCGTCTGGGTCGAGAAGAGCATGTATGGCCGCAAATATATGGGCGTGGAGCGGACCACACTCCTGATCGACCGCGAAGGCACCATCGCCCGCGTCTGGCCGAAGGTGAAGGTGCCGGGCCATGTCGAGGAGGTGCTCGCGGCCGCCCGAGCCCTGGCCTGACGCCCTCGGCGCCGCGCTCACCTGGATCCCGAACGGGGCGCAGCGCCCCGCGCGACGGGAGTCGGGATTCCTCCGTCGTCGGATCGGTCATGGGGTCAGACGAGACGACCGCGATCGCGAAGAGACCGGCGAGACGGGCCGAAGCCTTCCTTAACCTTAATGGGTTGTGATCGCCTCGTTCTCCGAAGCGGTCGCCTCGCCCATGCCCCACTCCGCCTCGCGCAGCCTCAAGCCCGTCTTGCGCACGCGTCTCGTGGCGGCTCTCGGGCTTGGCTTGACGCTCACCACCGCCTGGGCCGGAGCGGCCAGCTATTACCTGATCTTCCACGACGAGATGCTGGCCCGCTTCGTGTCGCGCCAGAGCGCGATGCAATACACCTACGAAGAGCGGCTCGACACACTCCAGCGCGCCCTCGACCGCGCCACCTCCGACCATACGGCAACGCGCAGCACCATCGAGACCCGGCTCTCCACATTGGCCGAGCGGCAGGCCGTGATCGAACGGCGGCAGGGTATCCTGACCGGCCTTCCCGGTGCGGCCGCCGAGAGCGACGTGGCCACCACGGGCTCCATTCCATCCGTCGAGCCGCCGCCCATGCCGACGCGACCGCAGAAGCCGTTCCCGACGCCCGAGTTGCGGATGCATTCCGGCGAATGGTCCGGGGGTCGCGCCGTTGACCGAGCCGAGAACGTCGACACGACGATCCTGGCCCGTCTGGCGCGGCTGGAGCGGAGTCTGGACCACGTGGCCGAGCGCCAATCCCGGGCTGTGGCCCGCGTCGCTCAGAGAGCCGGAGACAGCGCCGACCGCTTCCGCAACCTGATCGCCAGGACCGGCCTGAACCCTGCGCGCTTCGAACCGGCGATAGGTGGCGTCGGCGGTCCCCTGGTGCCGCTGCCGGCCGACGGCTTCGAGACGAGCCTCGCCGAAGCGCGGCGCCAGATCGAGGACGAGACGCATCTGCGCCGGGTCACCGCCGCCCTCCCCTTCCGCCAGCCGCTGCCGGGCGAGATCGCCTATACCAGCAGCTTCGGCACGCGGCTCGACCCGTTCACCCGCGCGATGGCGCTTCATACCGGCGTCGACATGCGCGCCGAGATCGGCGCCCCGGCCCGTGCCACCGCCGCCGGGCGAGTGACGGCGGCCGAATATGCCGGCGGGTACGGAAACATGGTCGAGGTCGATCACGGACGCGGTCTCGTGACCCGCTACGCCCATCTGTCGGGCACCGCGGTCTCGGTCGGTCAGCGGGTCGAGGCCGGCACCGTCATCGGCTTCGTCGGCTCGACCGGTCGCTCCACCGGCAGCCACCTGCATTACGAGACCCGGATCGACGGCGAGCCGGTCGATCCGCAGCGTTTCCTCCGGGCGGGGTCCGAACTGGTTTTTGCGGATTGAGGGGCCCGAATGTGAGAACGGCCCCGGTCGAGACCGGAGCCGTTCGCATCGTTCAGTCGATATCGTCGACCGCTTCGCTGCCACCGTAGACGCGCTGCGCCAACGAGGCTTCCATGAACGGGTCGAGATCCCCGTCGAGCACCTCGTCCGGATCGGTCGATTGGGTGCCGGTGCGCAGGTCCTTCACGAGCTGGTACGGCTGGAGCACGTAGCTTCGGATCTGATGGCCCCAACCGATATCCGTCTTGGCGGCGGCCTCGGCGTTGGCCTTCTCCTCGCGCTTCTGCAACTCGGCCTCGTAGAGGCGGGCGCGCAGCATGTTCCAGGCGGTCGCCCGGTTCTTGTGCTGCGAGCGCTCCTGCTGACAGGCCACGACGATGCCGGTCGGGTTGTGCGTGATGCGCACCGCCGAGTCGGTCGTGTTGACGTGCTGTCCACCGGCGCCCGACGAGCGATAGGTGTCGATGCGGCAGTCCGATTCCTTGATCTCGATCTCGATCCGGTCGTCGACGACCGGATAGACCCACACGCTCGCGAAGCTGGTGTGGCGCCGCGCGTTGGAATCGTAGGGCGAGATGCGCACCAGCCGATGAACGCCGGACTCGGTCTTGAGCCAACCATAGGCGTTGTGGCCCTTGATCAGGAGCGTCGCGCCCTTGATCCCGGCCTCTTCGCCATCGGTCATCTCGACGATATCGACCTTGAACTTCCGCCGCTCTGCCCACCGATAATACATGCGGTGCAGCATGTTGGCCCAGTCCTGGCTCTCGGTGCCGCCCGCGCCCGCATGGACTTCGAGATAGGTGTCGAAGCCGTCGGCCTCGCCCGACAGCAGGGTCTCGACCTGACGGCTCGCGGCGTCTTTCTCGATAGCCTTGATCGCCGCCTCGCCCTCGGCGATGGAGGCCTGATCCCCCTCCATCTCGCCGAGTTCGATCAGCGTCGCGGCGTCCTCGAGATCCTGCTCGAGCTTCCGGATGGCGGTGACGGCCTCGTCGAGCTGCTGGCGCTCGCGCATGACCTTCTGCGCGGCCTCGGCATCGTTCCAGAGGTCGGGGTTTTCGGACGCGGCATTCAGCTCCGCGAGGCGTTTATCAACGGTATCCCAGTCAAAGATGCCTCCTCAGCAGCCCTATAGACTGCTTGGCGGCATCCGAGGCCTGCTCGATCTCGGCGCGCATCTGGTGTGGAACTCGTGTGTGAGGGCCGCGGGTGATACCGGGCGTGCCCGACCCTTTAACGCAAGCGCCCGCCATGGTCGATGCCGGAACCCGCCGCCCCGTCCTGATCCTGTCCGTCGCCGCCGTGATCGCATCGGGAATCGCCGTGCGGTACCTGCCGCTCGGCCTGCCGACGGGTGTGGTGAAGTATGCCGGCTCCACGTTATGGGGGGCGATGGTCTACGGGCTGCTCGCCTGTCTCCGGCCGGCGATGGCGGTCCATCGCCTCGCTCTCATCGCGGCGGGACTTGCGGTTGCGGTCGAGTTCTTCCGCCTCGTCCATACGCCGCAGCTCGACGCCTTCCGGCTGACACTGGCAGGGCAGTTGCTACTGGGCCGCGTGTTTTCGTTGTGGAATCTGCTGGCTTATGCCGTCGGGATCGCGGCGGCGGCGGGCCTCGATGCGATGAGCCGCCCACCTCGAAGGTCTCTTGCGGTTCCCCAGCATGGTAGTAACATAACTACATTTAGAAGCGATTGAATGTTCGAGTTATGCCGATGACCACCTTCACCAGCCGCGAACTGAATCAGGACGTGACACGGGCGAAGAAGGCTGCGGCAGACGGCCCGGTCGTCATCACGGATCGCGGCCGACCCTCCCACGTGCTCCTGAGCTTCGAGGAATATCGGCGCCTTACCGGGCAACGGCGTAACATCGCCGACGCGCTGGCGATGCCGGATACACGAGACGACGATTTCGAGCCGCCGCGCGTGACCATCGACGCACGACCGGCCGATTTCTCGTGAGGCACCTCCTCGACACGAACGTCGTGTCCGAGTTGCGCAAGGTCCGGCTCGGCACGGCCGATCCGAACGTGACCGCTTACGCGGCGCGCCACGATGCGGCGGACCTGTTCCTGTCGGCGATCTCGGTGATGGAACTCGAACTCGGCGTTTCGCTGCTCGAGCGGAGAGACGCATCGCAGGGCGCTCGCCTCCGCGTTTGGTTGGAGCAGCAGGTATTGCCGGAATTCGTTGGCCGCATCATCGCCATCGACGAGGTCGTGGCTCGGCGTTGCGCCAAGCTCCACGTCCCGGACAAACGTAGCGAGCGGGATGCACTGATCGCCGCGACGGCGCTCGTTCACGGCCTGACGGTGGTCACCCGCAACGTTGCCGACTTCGAGGCAACCGGCGCCAGCCTCCTCAATCCCTGGGAGCCATGACGCCGGGAGGAAGCCTACGCCGCCTTTCGCCCTTCCAAGAACGCCGTGTGTTCGGCCACCAGTCCACCGCTCAACGCCTTCTCGATCAGCGCCCGCGTGCCGGCCACGCCGTAGAGCGCGATGAACGAGCCGAAACGCGGTCCCTGCGCCTCGCCGAACAGCACGTTGTAGATCGAGGCGAACCACGTCTTCGCCACGCCGGGGCGTCCATCCGGACTCTTGGCCTTGCCGGAGAGGTCGGGGAAGTGGCGCCGCCCCACCTCGTAGACCGCGGCCTGCAGCGCCTCCGGGTCGGTCGATCCCTCGTGCTCGGACAGCGTCTGAAGGAGATCGCGCAGGGCGGCGGCCTCCTCCTCTGTCGGAGCACGGTACTGCTTCTGCGGGCGCACGAAATCCCGGTAATAGGCGAGCGCGCGGGTCACGAGGGCGGCGAGCCGCGGGTGCGTCTGCGGGCCGACATTCGGGGCGTAGCGGCGGATGAAGCCCCACAGGACCGCCTCGTCCTCGGCATTGGCCACCGCCACGAGGTTGAGGAGCATGCCGAAGGACAGCGTGGTCCCGGCCTCGTCGATGGCTTCCGGCACGGGAGGGTTGCCCCCGTGGAGGTGCCACACCGGATTGCCGAGCTTGTGCTTGGCTTCCTGGCCGGGAAAGCGTCCCAGGAAATTGTCGTACTCGTCGACGTGACGCGGGATCACGTCGAAGAACAGGCGCTTGGCCTCGCGCGGCTTGTTGTACATGAACAAGGCGAGCGATTCCGGGGTGGCGTAGGTCAGCCACTCGTCGATCGTCAGACCATTGCCCTTCGACTTCGAGATCTTCTGACCCTTCTCGTCGAGAAAGAGTTCGTAGTTGAAGCCCTCCGGAGGCTCGGCGCCGAGCGCGCGGGCAATCTGGCCCGAGAGCTTGACCGAGTCGATCAGGTCCTTGCCGGCCATCTCGTAATCGACGCCGAGCGCAACCCAGCGCATCGCCCAATCGGGCTTCCACTGCAGCTTGGCATGCCCGCCCGTCACCGGCGTCTCGTAGGCTTCGCCGGTGGCGGGATCGCGCCAGACGATGGTGCCGGACGAGGGACGCACCTCGTCGATCGCGACCTGCATCACGTGACCGGTCACTGGATGGATCGGCAGGAACGGCGAGTAGGAAGCCGAACGCTCGGCGCGCAGCGACGGCAGCATGATCGCCATCACGGCCTCGTAGCGCTCCAGCACCAAGCGCAGCGCATCGTCGAACACGCCGGAGCGGTAGCATTCGGTCGCCGAGCGGAACTCGTACTCGAAGCCGAAGGCGTCGAGGAAGCGGCGCAGCTCTGCGTTGTTGTGGGCACCGAAGCTGTCATGCGTGCCGAACGGGTCGGGCACCTTGGTCAGGGGCAGATTGAGGGCGCCGGCAAGCAACTCGCGGTTCGGCACGTTGTCCGGAACCTTGCGCAGGCCGTCCATGTCGTCCGAGAAGGCGATCAGCCGGGTCGGCACCGCATCCTTCGTCAGCACCCGGAAGGCGTGGCGCACCATCGAGGTGCGGGCGACCTCGCCGAAGGTGCCGATATGCGGCAGTCCCGAGGGGCCGTAGCCGGTCTCGAACAGCACCTCCGCCTTCGGCTTGCGCTCCAGCCGCGCCACGAGTTTGCGCGCCTCCTCGAACGGCCATGCGGCGGCGGAGGCGGCGGCCTCCAGAATGTCGGGGTCGAGTTGGGGGGCGGACATCGGGAACGGCTTCGGTCGCATGGGAGCAAGGGCGCCGGGCGGCCCATGGGGCGGCCGGGGCGCGAGAGGGCGCACCCTATGGAGGGGCGCCCCGCGGGTCAACGCGAGGCGACGCGGTTCAACCGCGGCCGAGCAGCAGCAGCCAGCCCACGGTGGTCGCCGCGGCCGCGAGCGTCGAGACGAGGACGGCAGCGGCCACCAAGCCCTGCTCCGTGCGGTAGCGCGCCGCCAGCAGGTAGGCGTTGATGCCCACCGGCATCGCCGCGAACAGGGTCGCGACGCCGGCATAGGCGGGCGGCATCGTGAAGACGTGGAACGCCAGCAGGTAGACCGCGAGCGGATGCACCCCGAGCTTCAGGGCCGCCACGATGCTCGCTCCCGGCAGATCGTGCAGCACCCGGTAGCGGGTGAGGCCCGCGCCGAGGGCGATCAGCGCGCAGGTCGAGGCGGTGCCGGCCAGCCCATCCACCAGGGTCTTCGGGATGCCGGAAAAGGACAGGCCGAGCGCCTTCATCGCGCCGCCGAGGAGGAGCGCGAGGAAGATCGGGTTCTTCGCCAGCACGAGCCCGAGCGCTTTCAGGCGCTGTCCGAGCGGTCGGCCCCCCTCCGATTCGATCAGGAAGGTCGCCGCTCCCATCATCAACGGGAGGTGGACGGCGAGGAGCATGAAGAGCGGGAACGCTCCGGCCTCGCCATAGGCCTGGAAGATCATCGGCACGCCGACGAAGACCGTGTTCGACTGGCTCGCGGCGAAGCCGTGCAGGATCGCGCCGCGGCGATCCACGCCCTTGGTGCGCCGCCCGATCAGGGATCCCGCCGCCCAGGCCAGCGCGGCCCCGCCGAAGTAACTCGCCCAGAACCCCCAGGCGATCTCGCCCGAGAGGCCCGGCCGGGTCAGCGTCGCGACGATCAACGCCGGCACGGCGAGGGCGAAGACGTATTCCGACAGGCCGTCGCCGACGCGCTCCGAGATCAAACCGGACAGCGAAGCCAGCCAGCCGACGATCACGAGTCCGAAGATCGGAAGGATGAGGGTGAGCGCGGTCATCGCGCGGCAAGACCCCGAATCGTGGCGGCACGCGCCGAAACGGCGAAGGCCACCGGGGCGCGGTACGCCTGCGGTGGCCTTCAGAACACGGTCGAGGCGCGGGCCCGGCGGAGCCCGCGCGGCTTACGCAGCCGCAGGCGTCGCGGTCTCGGCGAGCTTCTTCTCGATGTCGCGCTTGAGCAGGCGGGCCGTCTGGGACAGCTCGACCTCACGGGCCTTCACCAGGAAAGCGTCGAGACCACCACGATGCTCGACCGAGCGGAGGGCGTGGGCGGTCACCCGGAGGCGGACGCGACGGTTGAGGGCATCCGACTGCAGCGTGACGTTGCAGAGGTTCGGCAGGAACCGGCACTTGGTCTTCCGGTTCGAGTGGCTCACGAGGTGACCGACCTGAACGGCCTTGCCCGTGAGTTCGCAGCGACGCGACATCGTTACAGTCCTGTCAACGTTTGGCCGGGTCTCGGCGCTCTGGTATCCGGCAAAGCCGCACGGCTTTCGCGCCGCGGGCGTCGAACCCACGCGTCAATCGATAGCGGCGGAGTCCTATGGGAGTGGCGAGCCTATAGGGGAGGCGCACCGGATTCGTCAAGGTCGCGCCGGATCGGAACGACATCCGGCGCCGAGAGAACAGAGATCGGTCAACGCTCCGGCGCGAGTCCAGCCGTCCGCGCGGGCTTGACGCCGCCGGGACGGCCCGACATCGCCCGCAGGGACTGCACGTTGGCGGCCGCTTCCGCGGGGCCGAGATCCTGGCGCAGAACGGTTTCCGCCTCGTCGTAGCGCCCCTTCAGCCCCAGGACGAGAGCGAGGTTCTGGCGCACCCGCGCATCGGCCCTGGGCTGGGCGGCGGCACGGCGCAGGGTCTCCTCGGCCAGATCGAGATGGCGCGAGAGCGCGTAGGACAGTCCGAGATTCGACAGGACGCGCGGCTCTTCCGGGACGATCTTCAGTGCCGCCTCGTAGAGGCCCTGGGCGCGGGCATGGTCTCCGGTCTGATCCGCAACCATGCCCTGCGCCGAGAGCACGCGCCAATCGGGCTGGGCCGGGCTGTGGGCGTTCTGGAGAACCTCGTTAGCCTCCTGGTAGCGTCCGGCATCGGCGAGCGCCTTGCCGTAGGCGGCGAGCACCGCCTGATCCTTGGGGTTCCGCAGGGCCGCCTGCTGCAACACCGCGACGGCCTGTGAGCGCTGCTCCGTCGCCCGCAGGGCATCGGCGTAGCGCATGGCGGTTCGAAGGTCGTTTGGATCGGCATTGTAGCGGGCAGCGAGCCCGTCGATGTCCGCCCGTGCCGACCGCTCCGGACGGGCGATCCCGAATAGGGAGGAACCGATGGAGCCCGTGGTCTCGGGCGAGCGCGATTGGCACGCCGAGGCGGCCAGGCCGATCAGGGCGGCGGCGATCAGGCGCCGGGAGCGGACGGTCCGGGCCGCGCCCGCTTCTGCGCTGACGGTCCGTATCATGTCACCTCTCCATACCTGCGGCCGGCCCGCGCTTGCGCCCTGCCGACACCGGGGTGATAGAGAATTAACCCTAATCACCGGTTAAGCTCGCCCGCACCGCATGTCTCAGGCTCTTCTTGCTCCCGGCGCCGACGCGATTCCGGTCCACCTCGTCAGCGAGACCGGGTGGGATACGCTGCAGAATGCTCTGGCGCCGATCGAGCGCGGCTTCGCCTCGGCGAGCGGCTTCGCACCCAAGGCCGGGCGGCTCGCCCTTCTCCCCGCCGAGGACGGGTCGCTGGCCCGCGTGCTGTTCGGCCTCGGCGATCCATCAGCGGTGACGTTCGACCGCTTCCTGACCGGCAAGCTGCCCGGACTGCTCCCCGCGGGCGATTACCGCCTCTTACCGGCCGAGGGGACCGATCCCGCCGAAGCGGCGCTGGCCTGGCTCCTCGGCAGCTATAAGTTCGAGCGCTACCGGAAACCCGGCCCGGCCCGGCCCCGCCTAGTCGCGCCGGACGGGGTCGATGCGACCCGCATCGAGCGGATCGCGGCGGCGGTCGCCGCAGGCCGCGACCTCATCAACACCCCCTCGAACGATCTCGGACCTGCGGAGATCGAGGCGGCGATCCGCGGTCTCGGTGAGCGGTTCAACGCCACCGTTTCGGTCGTCACGGGCGAGGCGTTGCGGACGGAGTTCCCCCTGGTCCACGCCGTCGGGGCGGCCTCGCCGCGGGTGCCGCGCCTCATCGATCTGACGTGGGGGCCGGAGGGCGCACCCCGTGTGACCCTTGTCGGCAAGGGTGTGGTCTTCGACACGGGCGGGCTCGACATCAAGCCGTCGGCCGGCATGCTGCTGATGAAGAAGGACATGGGCGGCGCCGCGGCGGCGCTCGCGGCGGCCGAGATGATCATGGGCGATGACCTGCCGATCCGGCTGCGCCTCATCGTGCCGAGCGTCGAGAACGCCATTTCCGGTGAGGCTTTCCGCCCCGGCGATGTGATCCGCTCGCGCGCCGGCCTCACCGTCGAGATCGGCAATACCGATGCGGAGGGCCGCCTGATTCTCGCCGATGCCCTGGCACTCGCCGAGGCCGACGAACCGGAATTGCTGATCGATTTCGCCACCCTCACGGGGGCCGCACGCGTCGCCCTCGGCCCGGATCTGCCGGCCTTCTTCACCGGGGACGAGGGGCTGGCGCGGGCGGTCGCGGAGGCCGGCGCCAAGGTCCACGATCCCGTCTGGCGGCTGCCGCTGCACCCGCCCTACGCAAGCCTGCTCGACTCGAAGATCGCCGATCTGAACAACGTGTCGGGCGGCCCCTTTGCCGGTGCGATCACGGCAGCCCTGTTCCTGCGCCGCTTCGCCCCCAAAACCGGAGCCCATCTTCATTTCGATCTGTACGGCTGGAATCCGTCCTCGAAGCCCGGCCGACCGGAAGGCGGCGAGGTGCAGACCGCGCGCCTCGTCCACGCGCTGGTCGCCGATCGCTACGGCGCGGCCTGACCCGTCCTAGACCGGCAACGCGATCCCTTCGCGGTCGAGGACGGTGCGGACAGCGGGCCGGGCGACCATCGCCCGCGCATGCGCAGTCCAGGCTGGGAACATCGCCTCCATGGGGAAGCCGATCGCGGGCCCGCGGGCCCAGAGCCAGATCACGAGCAGGTAGGGATCGACGATCGAGTACGGCTCTCCCAGAGCCCAGCCGCCATTGGAGAGGCGCACCTCCGTCATCGTGCAGAGATCGCCGAAGCTGTCGGCACCCTTGGCCCGGATCGCCGCGAAGGCGGTCTCGTCGGCGGCATAGCGCTCCGGTCGGCGGACCTGCGCATAGGCCACCTGATGCCCGGTCGCGAGCCAGCCGAGCCACTCGTCGGCGATGGCTGCCTGACGCGGATCCTCCGGCGACAACCGGGCTTCCGGGTGGGCGCGGGTGAGGTGGCGCAGGATGGCGGAGGCTTCGGTGAGGACCCAGCCGTCCTCGTACAGCGCCGGCACCCGGCCCCGCTCGTTCACCGACAGGTATTCCGGTGCGCGCTGATCACCCCGGGCGAGGTCGAGCCGGACCGTCTCGAACGGCGCTCCGATCTCTTCGAGGGCGATATGCACCGCGAGCGAGCAAGCGCCGGGGGCGTAATAGAGGGTGCGCGCGGTCATCCTGGTCCTTCGCATCGGCCAGGATGGAGCCTGTCCCCCATCGCCCTCGGCCAACGACCGACCCAACGGATGAACCGGTCGCCTTGTTCGGTACTCTCCCGCGACCGCCCCTCGCCCCGTGCATGACATCTCGGGACGCGGCTGGGTCGCGGGATCGAGAAAAGCCTTAGAGCGGCTCGGAACCGCGGGCCATGGCGGCGATGCCGGTACGCGAGATCTCGACGAGGCCGATCACCGTGAGAAGCCGAATGAAGCGGTCGATCTCCTCGGTCGAGCCGGTCAGCTCGAACACGAAGGAGTTGAGCGTCGCGTCGAGGGTCCGGGCCCCGAAGGCGGCGGCGAGGCGGAGCGCCTCGCTGCGATGCTCGCCGGTGCCGACCACTTTCACGAGGCACAGCTCCCGCTCCAAGGCTTGGCCCTGCAGGGTCAGATCGACCACGCGGTGGACCGGGACGAGCCGATCGAGCTGCGCCTTGATCTGATCGATCACCGCATTGGTACCGGCGGTCACGATGGTGATGCGCGAGATGTGACGCGCCTCTTCGGTCTCGGAGACGGTCAGGCTCTCGATGTTGTAGCCACGGCCCGAGAAGAGACCGGCAATGCGGGCAAGGGCGCCCGGCTCGTTGTCCACGATCACCGCCAGGGTGTGACGATTGACGCTCTCGATCCGCGTCGGCTCGGGGTAGTGGGTGTTCATGGCGTTCATCGCGGAGCGTTCCTCGTTTTCGAATGTGATTGGCCCAGGATGCTGGACCCGTGTCCCGGCGGCGTGATACCGGCCCCACCATGGATCGGCGCCAGCGTGTCTTGAATTTCGTCCAGCCGCGGGGACGAATCGGCGTCGAGATCGGCCCCCTCACCCGACCGCTCATCCTCAAGAGCGAGAGCGAGGTGCTCTACGCCGACCATATGTCGACCGAAGCCCTGCGGCATCACTATCGCAGCCACCCGACGCTGGGGCCGGAGGGCATCGACGGCATCGTCCCGGTCGATCTCGTGCTCGGCGAAGGGGGATTGCCGCAGGCGCTCGGGGAACGCGGCCCGGTCGACTACATCGTCGCCTCGCACGTCGTCGAGCACCTTCCCGACCCGATCGGCTGGCTGGCCGAGGGCGCCGAAGTCCTGCGCGAGGGCGGCCTGTTCTGCCTGATCGTGCCGGACAAGCGCTTCACCTTCGACCATTTCCGCACGCCGACCAGCGTCGGTGCGGTCGTGGCCGCGCATCTGCAGCGCCTGCGCCATCCACCTCTCTCGATCGTCTACGAGCATTTCGCCCGCGCCACCGCGATCGACTGCCGGGCCGTCTGGCAGGGACGGCCCGCCTCGATCCGGCCGCTGACCGGTGGCCCGGAAGCGGCCCTGGAGGCCACGGCGCGGATCGCCGAGCACGGTGTCTATGTCGATGTCCACTGCACGGTGTTCACTCCGTTCAGTTTCGGCACCGTACTCGCGGAGGTGCTCGGCCTCGGCCTGCTTCCGTTCGAGTGCGCCGCCCTGGAGCCGACCCGCCCGATGGGAGACGAATTCTTCGTGCTCCTTCGCAAACGGTCCGATCGGACGCCGGCCGAGCGCGCGGCAAGCGTGCCGCGCCTCGACCCGCGCCGCCACGACGCGCTGCCGATCCCGAAGCTGACGGCACGGCTTGCGGTTGCCGCGCGACGGTTTCGGGGCCGCGGGACGCCGTGAGGCGTCCCGTTCGAGAAGGCCGCACATGGCCCTGCTGCCGGGTTCGCGATGCGGACCGGATCAGACCAGCATCTTGCCCTCGGCCGAGATGACGTCGCCGAGTTCGACCCCGGTCTCGCCGAGATAGTCCGACAGCAGCATCTCGTTGTGGGCCTTGCCCGACGGGATCATCGGGAAGCAGTTCTCGGTCTTGTCGACGACGCAGTCGAAGATGACCGGACCGTCGTAGTCGAGCATCTCCTTGATGGCGGCGTCGAGCTCGCCCGGCTTCTCGCAGCGGATGCCCTTGGCGCCGTAGGCCTCCGCGAGCTTCACGAAGTCCGGCAGGCTCTCCGAGTAGCTCTGCGAGTAGCGCGAGCCGTGCAGCAGCTCCTGCCACTGGCGCACCATGCCCATGTACTCGTTGTTCAGGATGAAGATCTTGACCGGCAGGCGGTACTGAACCGCGGTCGAGAGCTCCTGCATGTTCATCAGGATCGAGGCCTCGCCCGCGATGTCGATCACGAGCCCGTCCGGGTTGGCGAGCTGCGTGCCGATGGCGGCGGGCAGACCGTAGCCCATGGTGCCGAGGCCGCCGGAGGTCATCCAGCGGTTCGGCTCATCGAACTTGAAGTACTGCGCCGCCCACATCTGGTGCTGGCCGACCTCGGTCGTGACGAAGGTCTTGCGATCCTTGCACGCCTCGTAGAGCCGCTGCACCGCGTATTGCGGCTTGATGATCGTGCCCGACGGCCAGTAGGCGAGGCAGTCGCGCGCCTTCCACCGGGTGATCGTGTTGTACCAATCGGTCAGACGATCCTTGTCGGGCTGCTTGGGTTGCGCGCGCCACTGCGCCAGCATCTCCTCCAGCACCGCGCCGCAATCGCCGAGGATGCCGACATCGACCTTGACGACCTTGTTGATCGAGGACGCGTCCACATCGATGTGGATCTTCTTCGAGAACGGCGCGAACGCGTCGAGACGACCGGTGATGCGATCGTCGAAGCGGGCGCCGACGCAGATCATCACGTCGCAATCGTGCATCGCGAGATTGGCCTCGTAGGTGCCGTGCATGCCCAGCATCCCGAGGAACTTGTCGTCGGAGGCCGGGAAGGCACCCAGGCCCATGAGCGTCGACGTGACCGGGAAGCCCGTCTCGGCCACGAGCTCGCGCAGCAGGGTCGAGGCATGCGGACCCGAATTGATGACGCCACCGCCGGTATAGAAGACCGGGCGGCGGGCCGTGGCCATCAGCTCAACCGCGGCGCGGATCTTCTCGGCATCGCCCTTGACCGGCGGATTGTAGGTCTTGTGGCCGTTCTGGGTCGGGCGGCTATAGACCCCCTTGGCGAACTGCACGTCCTTCGGCAGATCGATGACGACCGGGCCCGGCCGTCCGTGGCTCGCGACGTAGAACGCCTCGTGCAGGATGCGCGGGAGATCGTCGATCGATTTGACCAGGTAATTGTGCTTCGTGCAGTGCCGGGTGATGCCGACGGTGTCGCATTCCTGGAACGCGTCGGAGCCGATCAGATGCGTCGGCACCTGTCCCGTGACGGCGACGAGCGGGATCGAGTCCAGCATTGCGTCGGTCAGGCCGGTGATGATGTTGGTCGCGCCCGGGCCGGAGGTGACGAGGACGACGCCGACCTTGCCCGACGAGCGGGCATAGCCCTCCGCCGCATGGACGGCGCCTTGCTCGTGGCGCACCAGCACGTGCTGGATCGTGGTCTCGTCGAAGAGCGCATCGTAGATCGGGAGCACAGCGCCGCCCGGATAGCCGAACAGAGTGTCCACACCCTGATCTTGGAACGCCCGGATGACCATCTGGGCTCCGGTCATGACCTCGCCGCTCATCGACTCCTCCATCAATCCGTTCTTTGTGTCTTCGTCTTCATGTCTCGGTGGCGTCGGGTTTCCGGCAACAAAAAAGGGCCCCGAGGGACCCTGCATGCGCCACCGACCGGGTCTGCCGGGCCTGCGATCAGGCCCGCCCGTTCCGTGGCGCTTCCGTTACGATAAGACCCGTGCGCATCGTCGATTCCGTTGCCGGTTTTGTCGCGAAGTGAGGCGGGCGGGTTAAGCGATGTGCGGGCCCGCGTCAATCGATTTGATCTGCTCTTGCGGCCCGCGACATCGACGCATCATCGATCTTCGGGTCTGGCGCAGCGGTCCCTGGGCCGCACTCGGCCAGTCTTGCCCCGCGGCGCCGTCCTTGCGAGCGTTTTGCGCATGACGACGTTTCGCCCCACGCTCTCGGCCTTCCAGGCTTTCGTTCTGTCGCTGGCGATCATCGCGCCGACGCTCGCCATGGCGTTCAACGTGCCGCTGGCGGTCCAGGCGGCGGGGCGCGCGGCCCCCCTGTCCTTCCTGCTCGGCGGCGCGGCGATGGCGTTGATCGGGCTGTCCTTCGTGGCCTTCAGCCGGCGTATCGCCAGTGCGGGCTCCGCGACGACCTATGTCGGCGCCGTGCTCGGGGATCGACTCGGCTTCCTGGCCGGCTGGGGTCTGCTCCTCGCCTATCTGGCCTTCCTGGCCTCGGCGACGGCTCTGGTCGGAGGGTTCCTCTCGGTCGCGTTGGGCCATCTCGGCGTGAGCCATCCGCAGCTCTGGCTCGCCCTCGCGCTGCTGGGCGGCGGAGTGGTGATCGGGCTCGGCGGTCGCGAGATCCGGCTCGCCACCACCGTCATGCTCGTCATCGAAGCGCTGGCCGTTCTGGCGATCGTGGTGCTCGCCCTCGTCATCCTAGTTCAAACGCCGCTCGATGCCGCGCCGCTGCGGCCGGACCCGGCGAATGGCCTGTCGGGCCTCGGCTACGGCATGGTCTTCGCCGTCCTCTCCCTCGCCGGCTTCGAGGGCGCGGCGACGGTGGCGGAGGAGACGCGCGATCCCCACCGCGCCATCCCCCTGGCGATCCTCGGCTCCCTCGCCGCGGCGACGCTGCTCTACGGCTTGGTCTCCTATGCCCAGGTGATCGGCTACGGACTCGACCGCATGGAGGACCTCGCCCGCGATCCGGCGCCCCTCGACACCCTGGCCCTGCGCTACCTCTCGCGCGGCTACGGGATCTTCCTCGATGCCGCCGCCGGCATCAGCTCGCTGGCCTGCGCACTCGGCACGGCGGCCGCCGCCGCGCGCATCCTCTACGCGCTGGGGACCAGGGGGGTCGGAGCCGGCTTCGCCCGCCTCGATCCGGCGCACGGCGTCCCCGCCCGGGCTCTCCGGTTCGTCGGTGGATTGACCCTGGCCTTCCTGCTGATCTTCGGCTCTTGGAGCAGCCCGCGCGCCTTCAGCGAGGCCTTCGCCACGGTGGCGACCCTCGTCCTCATCTTGGTCTACATGGCGGTCGGGCTCGCCCAAGCCGTGTTCGCGGCGCGCCATCGAGCCTGGATCTGGTGCGGCGTGGGCTTGGCCGGGAGCCTGATGCTCGCTTGGCCGCTGCTCAACAGCCTCTATCCCGCACCGGCATGGCCCGGCCCGCTCTGGCCGCTCGTCGTACTGGCCTGGATGGCATTGGGCGTGGGCCTTCTGCGATTCCACCCCGGCGTGCGTTCCGGCGGCAGCGCCGCCTGGCTCGAAAATCGCTAGCCGCTTCGTCCATACGGACCACCGTCGGGCGCGTTGCGGTGATTTTGCCGGGGGCTTTCGGGAACAGGCCGGCGGCGATTCCGTTCTGCCGGTCAAGTTCGGCGAGCCAGCATCCGGCGTCATCCCAGCTTCGGCGGCCCATCACCACGACGAGGATCACCCACCGTCATGTGCGGAATCTGCGGAGAGATCAGCTTTGGCGGCGCGGCCGATCCGGGCGCGGTGCGGGCGATGATGGCGGTGCTGAGCCCCCGCGGACCGGACGGATCGGGCCTCCACGGCCAAGGTCCGGTGATGTTCGGCCATTGCCGGCTCAAGATCATCGATCTGTCGGAAGCCGGTCAGCAGCCGATGGTCGATCCTGAGCTGGGCCTCACGGTCGTCTTCAACGGCTGCATCTACAATTATCAGGAGCTGCGCGCCGAACTCGAGGGCAAGGGCTACCGGTTCTTCTCCACCAGCGACACCGAGGTCGTGCTCAAGGGCTATCATGCCTGGGGCAAGGATTGCGTGAAGCGCTTCCTCGGCATGTTCGCCTTCGCGGTGCATGAACGCGATTCCGGCCGGGTGGTGCTCGCCCGCGACCGGCTCGGTATCAAGCCGCTCTATTTCTCGGAATCGGGCAAGCGCTTCCGCTTCGCATCTTCGCTTCCGGCCCTGCTCGCGGCCGGCGATGTGGACACCTCGATCGATGGCGAGGCGCTGCATCACTACATGAGCTGGCACGCGGGCGTGCCGGCGCCGCTGACCATCCTCAAGGGGGTTCGAAAGATCCACCCGGCGACGATCCTGACGCTGGAGCCGGACGGGACGCACAAGAAGGAGACCTACTGGTCGCTGACGGTCGGCCCCTGCGCGGAGGATCGCGGCATGAGCGAGGCCGATTGGCGCGAGGCGGTGCTCGACTCCCTCGGAGTCGCGGTCGCCCGCCGTCAGATCGCGGACGTCCCGACCGGTGTGCTGCTCTCGGGCGGTCTCGATTCCTCGATCATCGTGGCGCTGCTCGCCCGCAACGGCCAGAAAGGGCTCAAGACCTTCTCGGTGGGCTTCGACGCGGTGAACGGCGTCGAGGGCGACGAGTTCAAGTATTCCGACATCATCGCCCAGGAGTTCGACACCGATCACGCCAAGCTCGTGGTCGACGGCTCGAAGACCCTGGAAGCGTTGCCGCTCGCGATCCACGCCATGGCCGAGCCGCAGATGAGCCACGACGCCGTGGCCTTCCTGCTGCTGTCACAGGAGGTAGCCAAGCATGTGAAGGTGATTCAGAGCGGACAAGGCGCCGACGAGGTGTTCGGCGGTTATCACTGGTACCCGAAGCTGATGGGATCGACCGATCCGGTCGCCGATTACGCGCGGGTCTACCACGACCGCGACCACGCCGAGATGCGCGAGGCGCTCTCTCCCGACCTGATCGGCGCCGATTACAGCCGCGACTACCTCGCGCGCTTCTTCGCCGATTCCAAGAGTGCCGGTGCCATCGACAAGACGCTCGAACTCGATCAGCAGATCATGCTCGTCGATGATCCGGTCAAACGCGTCGACAACATGACCATGGCCTGCGGGCTGGAAGCGCGGGTCCCCTTCCTCGACCATGAACTCGTGGAACTCGCTGCCCGCATCCCCGCCGAACTGAAGGTGCGGGACGGCGGCAAGTACATCCTCAAGGAGGCGGCGCGGCAGGTGGTGCCGGCGGCGGTGATCGACCGGCCGAAGGGGTATTTTCCGGTCCCCGCGCTCAAGCATATCCGCGGGCCGTTCATGGAGTTCGTGCGCGATGTGCTCGACAAGCCGGTGGCACGCGAGCGCGGCTTGTTCAACCGCGCCTATGTCGACAAGCTCCTGGCCGATCCCGACGGGACGCTGACGCCGAAGGGCAATTCCAAACTCTGGCAGGTGGCGCTGCTGGAGGCGTGGCTCCAATCGCACGGCGTCTGACGGGGCACGCCCTTTGACGCCGCTTTGCCCTTAAGGTGACGCGGATTCTCCACGATCATCCCCGATGCGCCGGTGAACGAGATGCCCGGGGTGGGAGCCGAATACCATGTGTCGCTGGATCGCCTATCGAGGCCGTACGATCCCGCTGGAGCACTACATCACCGAGCCGGCGCATTCGCTGGTCTCGCAGAGCATCAAGGCGCTCGAATCGACCGCCTCCACCAACGGGGACGGCTTCGGCCTCGGTTGGTACGGCGACCACCCGGAGCCGGGCCGCTTCCGTGAAGTCCAGCCGGCATGGTCGGACGAGAACCTGCGCTACCTCTGCCGGCACCTGCACTCGCACCTGTTCTTCGCCCATGTGCGGGCGGCGACCGGAACGCCGATCACCCGGCCGAACTGCCATCCCTTCGCCTGCGGGAAATGGCTGTTCATGCACAACGGCTATGTCGGTGACTGGGCGCGGTTGCGCCGGCCGATCGAAGCCCTGATCCCGGACGAACTCTACCCGTCCCGCTCCGGCACGACCGATTCCGAGGCCCTGTTCCTGGCAATCCTCGGCCAGGGCCTGATGGCCTCGGCCGAGCCCAGCGACCCGATCACCGCGACGGCGCGGGCGCTGGCACGGGTGACGGAGCTGGTCGGCGGCATCGACGACGGTCATCCGTTCCGCTTCACGGCAGCCCTGGCCGACGGGCACGACCTCTACGCCTTCCGCTACGCGGCCAACGACGCAGCCAACAGCATGTATTACCGTCAGTCGGCGGACGGTGTGGTCGTGGTCTCCGAACCCCTCGACAAGGAGCACGAGAGCTGGACCCCGGTGCCCGACAACAGCGTCGTGGTGGCCCGGCGGGACCAGCCGGTCGAAGTGCGCTCGCTCAAGGAGTTCGGGCTGGCCCGTCGCTCAGGCCTGCCGCGCCTGCAATTGCCGATGAGCGCTTGACGAGACTCCACCCCCGTCATTCCGGGTTCGCTTCGCGCCCTGGAATGTCATCGGATTTTTGAACGAGCTCGTCCGGAAGCGGTCTCGTCTCACGAAACCCAGGCTTGGCTGCCCACCGCCGACAGGGTCATGCTGTCCGAACCGACATCGCCCGCATCGTAGCCGAGGATCTGCGCCAATTGCTCGCGGGCGCGCCAGACCCGGCTCTTCACCGTCCCGATCCGGCAGTTCATCACCGTCGCCGCCTCCTCGTAGCTGAGGTTCTCGATCGCGACGAGGATCAGCGCCTGACGCATCGGCAGGGGCAGCTTGGTCAGTGCCGTCTGCGCGTCGAGAAGATCGACATGGCCGGATTGCTCCGGCGCCGCCGCGAGCCGGTCGGCATAGTCGCCATCGCTGTCGGCGATCTCGCGCACTTCCTTGCGATGACGCGAGTAGAACGCGTTGCGCATGATCGTGAACAGCCACGCGCCGAGATTGGTGCCGACGGTGAAGCGCGCGCGGCTGCGCCACGCCCGCAGGAAGGTGTCCTGCACGAGATCGTCGGCCGCGGACGGATTCTTGGTCAGCGACATGGCGAAGTTGTAGAGCCGCGGAGTCATCGCGATGATCTCCGAGCGGAAGGAATCCTCGTCGCGTCCCTCCTGCGCGACCAGCACGGTGTCGAGACGAGCGAGGAGTTCATCGAAGCGGCTCGATCCGGCGCTCGGACTCCCCGGCATTCGGGCATAGGCTTCGGCGAGAAGTGTGCCGAGTCGGTGCTGAATGTCGACGGCGACCATGGGCGGTTCGCCCAGCGGTGAGATGGCAGAAGCCAGGGCAGTCTTAGGCATCAGGTCCTGTGGCGGTCACGGACATGTGCAAGGGCGCATGCCCCCGCACCCACTTTGTCCCGCGAATGAACTAGGCCTGCGCCATCATAGATTAGGGCAACTACGTTCTGAGTACGTTCTCGAAAGCCACCTTCGAGACCTGCGACAACTCGTTCCAAGACGATTGGTGATACGCATCTGTGTACGAACGGATTATGTCACATACTAATATTTGTTTATCGGCGATCGAACGATCTCGGCGCTGCGAAGTTGTCGGCAAACGGCATAGCTGCCGGCATTGAGGGACCGTCGGAACCCATGGGTTGGCCGCTGCGCATCATCGTCGCCTCCGGTATCGCAGCCGGAGCCGTTCTCGCGGTGGGCGCCTTCGGGCGCTTCAGCTACGCGCCGATGCCCGATGCGGCCGACGTACTGAACCGCGACCGGTACGCGATGCGCACGGCCTACGATCTGCTCGGACGGCGCGTTTCGGCCGAGGAGGCGGAGCGGATGAAGGCGACACCGGAGGGCCGGGCCGCCCTCTCGCCGGAAAACGGTGCGGTCGCCATCGACGAGGCGCTGGTCCAGCGCGGGCGCGAGGCGTTCTATCGAGAAACCTTCGGCAACGAGGTGTTCCTCTCCGATGTGATGGGCATGCTCGACGGGGGCCTGTCACCCTTCGAGGTCGCCCGTGCGGTGCTGGCCCTGGGCGGTGGCGCGACCACCAACCTCAAGGTCCGGATGAGTCGCGACATGACGGTGGGGGACCGGACATGGCGCAAGGGTGAGGAGGTGCCGACCGGCCTCGACGTGGCCAAGGGCGCGCCCGCCATCATCGGCATCCGCACCTTCTACGACCGCGGGACCCTGCGGATGGGCATCACCTGCGCGCTCTGCCACGCGGCGGTCGATCCCGCCTCCGGCAAAGTCGTGGAGGGAGCGCCCAACACCGATCTCAATGCGGGCCTGCTGATGGCGCTCTCGAAGAACGCCAGCGCCTATTTCATGCATGCGAGCCTGGATCTCGCCGCACATCCCGGCGATCCGGCACGGACGGTGTCGCAGGCGGACGGCGGCAAGGCACCGCTACCCGACCCGCGGAGCTTCGAGGCGGCCGCCAAGGTTCAGGTCGGGAGTTGGCCGCCGGGCAGCTTCGATTCGTCGGCCGATCGCATCACCAATCCGACCTCGATCCCGTCGAGCTTCTCCGCTTACGGTGAGCCCTATAGCTGGAGCGGACGTGAGGCGGTGGGCCCGTTCAAGGGTCTCTCGTCCCTCAACAACAACGTCCACGCCGCCAACTCGGACACGACGCAGCAGACGGCTGCCGCCCGCACGCTGTTCGGACTGGATCCGGAACTTTATCTCGGCACGGTCCTTCAGGGCGCCGCCCGGGAGGCCCTGCGCTACGATCCCGCCGGGACGAAGCGCCCGACCGAGGTGCTGGCGGCCGCCGATCCGACGCCGGAATCGCCGGGCCTCAACCGATACGCGGTGCTGCCGAGTTTCCCCGCGACCAATTACATGACCGATAACGGGCTGTTCGCCTCCGTCCTCGGCGAACCCGCCAACCACGCCAATAACGCCATGTCGGCATACCAGAATCTTCTGCGGGCGCCGAACGCTGCCTCGGGCGACGCCGCTTCGATCAAGGCGGGCCGCGGCGTGTTCGAACGGGCCGGCTGTGCCGGGTGCCATTCGGGCCCCGCCCTCACCAACAACCGCATCATACCCGTGGAGGAGATCGGCACGGAGCCGACGCGGGCGCGGGCCGGAGCCAAGATGGAGGCGCGGCTCTCGCCGCCGGCGATGTTCGCCACCGATACGCCCTTCCCGCTTCCCGAATCCCCGAAGATCGTGCCGATCCCTCTCGAAGGCGATGCACTGAAACAGGTTCAGCTCGGCTGGGCCCATGCGGGCACCAAGGGAGGCTACAAGGTGCCGAATCTCGTCGGTCTCGCCTGGACGGCGCCCTACCTGCACGATTCCGGGGTGTCGGTCGGTCCCGACGCGATCCGGCAACTGGGCGTGCCCGGCACGGTCGATGCGGGCGTCATGCCCGATCCGGCCAACAGCCTGCGCGCCCTGGTCGATCGCGACCTGCGTGCCAAGGTGGTGGCGGCGAATGCCGGTTCCGAGAAGACGCGCACCGCCCGCGTCACCGGCGAGGGCCATATGATCTGGGCCGATCGCGCGGCGGGGTTCTCGGACGAGGAGCAGACCGCGCTCGTCGCCTACCTGCTCTCGGTCGATCGCCTGACCGAGGACGTGGCGACGCCCTGATCGCGCCGCGCCCGCTGCATCAGCACCCGCGCGGCCTCCGCGAAGGCCGCGACCCAGGCATCCGGATCATGGTGCGGCCGATCCGATCGGAGCGGGCGCTTCGTTCTCGCCGGCATCGGGATGTGCAGGAAGATCGCCGGACAGTCTTGAGCCAGAGCGCGGAAATACGCGGCGTTGCAGAGGTAGCGTCCGGCATCGCGCGAGGCCACGACCTTCAACCCGGCCCGCATCAGCGAAACCCGCACCGCCTCCGTCGCCGGACTTCGCCGCAGGGCCGGCGCCCCGGATTCGAAGGCTAGACTTCGCGAGACGGCACCTGACGCGTCGGGAAACAGCCGACTGACGCGGTTGACCGCGCGGGTCTCCACGCAGATGCGCCGCCGGCTCGCCGCGACGCCGATCATCAGCACCGCCGCAGGCTGACGCGCGAGGGCCGGCGCCAATTGCGCATCGAGGGCCGCGTAGCGGGTGTCCAGGATCAGGCAATCCGGTGCGGCCCCGAGGATCCGCCGCAGATGGGGTGAACTGGCAAGACGCCGCGCCACGCGGGCGCTCGGGTTGTCGGGCACCCGGGGAAACGGGCCGAAGCCGGTGATCAGCAGGCGGGCCACCGACAATTCCCCGTCACGAGCCCTCAGGAAACAAATGGGCAGGGCGAGCGGATCAAAAACGCTTCACAACCCGATCAGCTCCGCGATCGCCTGAGCCCCCGCGGCCGGCGAATGATCGCCGGAGGCCACCGATTTCTCCGCCTCGGCGGTGGCCTTGCGCACTTCGGGGGAACCGACGAGGCGCTGGTGAAGCCGCTCATGGACGAGGGCCCACATCCATTTCACGTCCTGCTCGCGGCGCTTCTTCTCGATTTCGCCGGTGGCCGTGAGCTTCTGGCGGTGATCCTCGATCTTCGACCACAGCGCGTCGAGGCCCTTGCCGTGAAGCCCGGAGATGGTGACGACCGGCGGCGTCCAAGTGGACGAGGGCGGCGTCAGGATGTGGAGCGCCGCGCGGTATTCCGAGGCCGCCGCGCTGGCCCGGCGCTCGCCCTCGCCGTCATCGGCCTTGTTGACCGCGATCATGTCGGCGAGTTCGAGGATGCCCTTCTTGATGCCCTGCAGCTCGTCGCCGGCCCCCGGCAGCATCAGCACGAGGAAGAAGTCGGTGAGGTCGGCCACCGCCGTCTCCGATTGCCCGACGCCCACCGTCTCCACCAGGATCACGTCAAAGCCCGCCGCCTCGCAGAGCAGCATCGTCTCGCGGGTCTTCGCGGCGACGCCGCCAAGAGTGCCGGAGGAGGGTGAGGGCCGGATGAAGGCGTTGCGGTCGTGCGAGAGTCGGGCCATCCGCGTCTTGTCGCCGAGGATCGAGCCGCCGGTGCGGGTCGAGGACGGATCGACCGCCAGCACCGCCACCTTGTGGCCGGCCTCGGTGAGAAGCGAGCCGAGGGCGTCGATGGTCGTCGATTTGCCGACCCCCGGCACTCCGGTGATGCCGACGCGGATCGCCTTCCCGGTCTGCGGCAGCACCGCATCGATCAGGTCGCGCACCGCCGCGCGGTGATCGGCCCGGCGGGACTCGGCCAACGTGATCGAGCGGGCGAGCGCGGCGCGGTCACCGCGCAGAAGGCGTTCGCGGAGGGTGTTGATATCGGGGAGGACGGCGCTCATGCCGTCTTCATGCCGGGCCGACACGCGGTCGTCGAGAGGTGTTCGGCGTTCCTGCCCCGCCATGGCCAAGATCATGCGCGAAAGCCGCCGCATTGCCGGGGGACGAACTGACCATGACGATCGATGCCAGCCGCCGCTCCTTTCTGAGCCTCGCCGCAGCGGCGGGCCTCGCGCCCGCCCTCTCGGGCTGCGTGATGGATGGTCTGGCCACCGGCTCGGTGGCGGAAACGCAATCGGCGCTCGATGTCAGCCCGGTCCTGCTCGTCGCCACCACCCGCCGGCCGGCGGCCGGCACTCCGCCGAAGGCACCGTTCTTCGGCTCGGACCGCGGCCGCGGCCTGAGCTTCACCGAGGCGCGCATGTCCGCGCCCGACCGCTCGCTCATCGGGAAGGTCTCGGCGGTGGTGTCGGGGGATTGGGGCGTGCGCTCGGTCGGCGACGTGACGACCGGCCCCGGCGCGGCCTCCGCCTTCGCGCAGGCCGCTTTCGGCCGCGACGTGCTGATCTACGTGCACGGCTATCGCGAGAGCTTCGAATCGGCCGCCGTCAGCGCGGCACGGCTCTCGGACGGCGTGCGCTTCTCCGGGGCATCGGCCCTGTTCACCTGGCCCTCGGCCGCGGCGACCTTCGATTACGGTTACGACCGGGAGAGCGCGCTCTGGTCGCGCGACGCCTTCCAAGATCTGCTGAAGGCCTTCGCCAGTTCGCCGAGCGGCGGGCGTATCCACATCGTCGCCCATTCCATGGGCACGCTCCTGACACTGGAAACCCTGAGGATGCTGCGCGCCGAAGCGGGCGAGGCCGCGGTGGCACGGATCGGCGCGGTGGTCCTCGCCGCGCCCGACATCGACATCGACCTCTTCACCAACGGCGTCGAGCGGCTCGGACCCGACGCCAAGCGCATCACGGTGATCTCGGCCACCAACGACCGGGCGCTCGAACTCTCTGGTGCCATCGCCGGCGGCGTCGTGCGGGCGGGCGCCGCCGACCGCGAACGTCTGGAGGCCCTCGGGGTGCGCGTGGCCGATGCATCGGACTACGGTGGCGGCCTGTTCAACCACGACCTGTTCCTCACGAACCGCGAGGTCCAGGCGGTGGTCAAGCGCGCCATCGCCCGCGGCAGCAGCGGCGGCTGAGGCGGACCGCTCCCGCCCGATCCCGGCGATTATCCCGCGGCCACCGCATTCGCCATCGACGAATCCGGTGCCGCCGGCCTACAAGCCCCCAGCCCCTTCTCCTTCCAAGGCTTGCCCATGTTCACCCTCGAGATCGACGGCACGGCGATCGCGGTCATCAATGGCGACGAGGCGACCGCCCGCGACCTGTTCACCTGCGACGGCTTCAAGGAGGACATCCGTACGCTGACCGTCGACGGCAACCCGATCTGGAACGGGACCTCCGAGCTCAAGGTCCGTCCGGCGAGCCAGGACGAGATCGACGAGTTCGACGAGGCCATCGCCGCCGATCAGGGCGAGGGTGATTTCGAGCCCGATCCGCAGCATGCGAGCCAGGGCGACGGCGCGGACGATGAGGAAGACGAGGCCGACATCGTGTTCCTCGTTGATATCGACGACGAGGACGACGGCGAGGAGCAGGACGAGGCCTGAGCGGCCGAAATCCCCATCACACCCTTATCCTGAGGTGGCGCCGCGCAGCGGCGCCCTCGAAGGAGGGTTCCAGTTCGCGCGCGATTGACTGGAGCCCTTGTTCGGGGCTGAACTGACGCTCAGCACCTTCGGATAAGAGGGTTGGGTCGGAATGAGCGGGCTTGAGCCGCTCACCACCACGCCTGCCCAGCCCCGAGCGGCGGTAAACCGAGATGCGCCGCGACGGAGGCGCCGATATCGGCGAAACTTTCGCGCCGACCCATCGGACCCGGCGCGATCCCCGGTCCGAACGCCAGAACCGGCACCTGCTCGCGGGTGTGTTCGGTGCCGTGCCAGGTCGGGTCGTTGCCGTGATCGGCGGTGACGATGCAGAGGTCACCGGGGACGAGCGCTGCCTCGATCTCGGGCAGGCGGACGTCGAAGGCCTCCAGTTCGGCGGCATAGCCCGGCACGTCGCGGCGGTGACCGTGCTCCGTGTCGAAGTCGACGAGATTGAGGAAAACGAGGCCGCCCTCGGGCAAACCGGTGAAGGCGGAGAGTGCTGCGTCGAGGCATGCGGCGTTGCCGATGGGCTTGATCTCGAGACCCGTGGCACGGTGAGCGAAGATGTCGCCGATCTTGCCGACGCTGACGACGCTCCGGCCCGCCGCCTGCGCCACGTCCAGCAGGGTGTCGGCCGGGGGCGCCACGGAGAAATCCTTGCGATGGCCGGTGCGGCGGAAGCCGCCCACGGCGTCATCGACGAAGGGCCGGGCGATCACGCGACCGACCCGGTAAGGATCGCAGAGCCGTCGCGCGATGCGGCAGGTCTCGTAGAGACGTTCCAGGCCGAACGCCTCCTCGTGGGCTGCGATCTGGAACACGCTGTCGGCCGACGTGTAGCAGATCGGCCGACCGGTCCGGAGATGGTCGGCGCCGTGGGCGTCGATGATCGCGGTGCCCGAGGCGTGCCGGTCGCCGAGAATGCCCGGGAGATCCGCCTCCCGCACGAGCGCGGCGATCAGATCCGGCGGAAAGGCCGGCCGGGTATCGGGGAAATGGCCCCAATCCTCCAGCACCGGCACGCCCGCAATCTCCCAATGCCCCGACGGCGTATCCTTGCCCGCGGCGGTCTCGACGGCGTGGCCCCAGAGTGCACGCGCGGCGTCCACCCGCCCGAGGCCCGGCGGCACCCGGCCAGTGGCGCCCGCGCAGGCGAGGCCGAGCCCGAATGCGGCGAGGTTCGGCAGGCGCAACGGCCCAGCGCGCAGGCCCGGCCGGTCGCCCCTCCCCTCAACGCAGGCTTGCGCGATATGCCCCACGGTGTCGGAACCGGCATCGCCGTAGCGGGCGGCATCCGGCGCGCCGCCGATGCCGACGGAATCGAGGACGATGAGCAGCGCGCGCGCCATCCTCAGGCCGTGACCGGCTCGGCGGTCGTCGCCGCGTCGAGTTCGAACGCCGCCGCGAACAGGGTTCGGGTGTACTCGGTCTTCGGCGAATCGAAGATCTGATCCGCCGGCCCCTCCTCGACCACCTGCCCGTGCTGCATCACCAGCACGTAGTTCGAGAGGGCGCGCACCACCTTCAGATCGTGGCTGATGAACAGGTAGGCCAGCCCGCGCTCGCGCTGGAGATCGCGCAGGAGCGTGACGATCTGGGCCTGCACCGAGCGATCCAGGGCCGAGGTCGGCTCGTCGAGGACGACGAAGCGCGGATTGAGCACGATGGCACGGGCAATGGCGATGCGCTGCCGCTGGCCGCCGGAGAATTCGTGCGGGTAGCGGTCCATCACCGCCGGATCGAGGCCGACATCGGTGAGCGCCTTGGCGACCCGCGTCCGGCGCTCGGCCGAGGTTTTGACCAACCCCTGGACGCTGAGACCTTCGGCGACGATGTCGCCCACCGACATGCGCGGCGACAGAGAGCCGTAGGGGTCCTGAAACACCACCTGCATGTCCTTGCGCAGGGGTCGCATCGCCCCGGCGCCGAACGCCTCGATGCGCTTCCCGAGGAAGACGATCGGCCCTTCGGATTCGGTTAGACGCAATAGCGCGAGTCCGAGCGTGGTCTTGCCGGAACCGGATTCCCCGACGACGCCCACGGTCTCGCCCGCCCGCACGAGAATCTTCACGCCGTCGACCGCCTTGACGTGGCCCACGGTGCGGCGGAGCAGTCCCTCCTTCAGCGGAAACCACACCTTAAGCGGCCCCGCCTCGACCATCCATTCGGCGCTCGTATCGACCGGATTGGCGCGGCCCGAGGGTTCCGAATCGAGCAGGCGGCGCGTGTATTCGTGCTGCGGCCGAGTGAAGACCTGGGCGACGGGTCCGGCCTCGACGATGCGCCCGCGCAGCATCACGCAGACCCGGCCCGCGAGGCGACGGACGATGCCGAGATCGTGGGTGATGAACAGGATCGCCATGCCGAGCCGCTTCTGCAGGTCGGCGAGCAGGGCGAGGATCTGGGCCTGAACGGTCACGTCGAGGGCCGTCGTCGGCTCGTCGGCCACCAGCAGGTCCGGCTCGCAAGCGAGAGCCATGGCGATCATCACGCGCTGCCGCTGGCCACCGGACAATTCGTGCGGATAGGCGCCGAGCCGCCGCTCGGCGTCGCGGATGCCGACGAGTTCGAGCAGTTCGAGGATGCGCGCCCGCGCCTGCCTGCCCCGCAGATTCCGGTGGATCTCCAGCACCTCGCCGATCTGCCGTTGGATGGTGTGGAGCGGGTTGAGCGAGGTCATCGGCTCTTGGAACACCATGGTGATGTCCGCGCCGCGCACCTTGCGCAGTTCCTTCTCCGGGAGGGTCAGGAGATCGCGCCCCTTGAAGACGATCCGCCCCGAGGGGTGATGCGCGGCCCCGTCGAGAAGCCGGAGGATCGAGAGCGCGGTGACCGATTTTCCCGAGCCGGATTCTCCCACCAGCGCGAGCGTCTCGCCCCGATCGATGGAGAACGACACGCGGTCGACCGCCAGCGTCTCACCCTCCCGGGTGCGGAAGGCGACCGAGAGATCCTCGACGGTCAGAAGGGTGTCGCTCATCGGGCCCCGAAGACATGCACGCGGATCGCCACGGCTGCGCAGGGCTCGCGGCGGGTGTTGGGTTATAGCGCGCGGACCCGAACACGCGAATCGTCCGCCGCGCTGCATTCGCCGGTAGGGCCACACCTCATGCACCGGCGCACGCTACGCATGCCGCGCGAGCGACCTAGATGGGCGGCGTGTCCCGTCTCCGCTCGCCCACCCTTGCGACCTTTCTCGCACTCCCGTTCATCGCCATCGCCGGCGAGGCCGATGCGACGGCCTCGCCCGAGAGCGAGACCGTGGAGCAGGCGCTCTGCCGATTGATCGAAGGTTCGGCCAAAACCCAAAATCTTCCGGTGCCGTTCCTGACGCGCCTGATCTGGCGCGAGAGCAGTTTTCGCGTCGGCGTCGTGAGCCCGGCCGGGGCCCAGGGCGTGGCGCAGTTCATGCCGGGCACGGCCAAGGAACGCGGCCTGAGCGATCCCTTCGACCCGGAGCAGGCCATCCCGCACGCCGCCCACTTCCTGGCCGACCTGAAGCGTCAGTTCGGCAATCTCGGACTGGCGGCGGCCGCCTATAACGGGGGACCGGGCCGGGTGACGAATTGGCTCGCCGGCTCCGGCGGCCTTCCGGCGGAGACACGCGCCTACGTCATCGCCATCACCGGACGCCCGGCGGAAGAGTGGCGTCCGAATGCCGCCGTCGAGATGCCGGAGGGCAAGGGCGACGGGAATGGTGGCAAGGGCGCGAAGCCGTCCGAGAATACGCCAGCCCCCGAGGCCGAGACCCAGAGCTGCCTTCAGGTCACCGCAGCCCTGCGCATCCCATCGCGCGGCGACCGCTTCGCACTGCCCGTCGAGGGGGGCCCGGCGGCGCCTTGGGGCATCCAGCTCGCCGGCAACTTCTCCAAATCGCTGGCGCTGGCGAGCTTCCAGCGGGCGCGGACACGCTATGCCGGCGTGGTCGGCGAGGTACGGCCGATGATCATCGGCACGCGCCTGCGCTTCCGCGGCACGCGCACCTTCTACCGCGTGCGCATCCCGGCCGAGACCCGCGGCGCTGCCGATACGCTCTGCCAGAAGATCCGTGGCGTCGGCGGCGCCTGCATCGTGCTGCGCACGTGAGCCGGTCAATTCCGACGCATCTCACCTTTCGCCGTGCCCGCGCCATGAATCCGCCGCGCGCACCGCGTCAATCCCAGGCTGACATGATCAAAGCGTTCGTCTCCCTTGTCTCGCTGATCTGCCTCGGGCTCGTCGCCGTCGGCCTGAGCGGCTGTTCGCCCCTGGCCCTGTTCGACGCCCTCGGCCCCCGCGACAAGGGCGGCCGCTTGGCCCTGAAGGATGCGGCCTACGGCGAGGATCCCCGTCAGCGCCTGGACGTGTTCGTCCCGAGCGTCCCGCTGGACCGAGCCCCGGTGCTGGTATTCTTCTACGGCGGCTCTTGGAACAGCGGCAGCAAGGCCGATTACGCCTTCGCCGCTCAGGCGCTCGCGGCCCAGGGCTTCGTGACCGTGCTTCCGGACTATCGACTCTATCCGAAGGTGCGCTTCCCCGACTTCCTGGAGGACGGCGCCGCGGCGATCGCCTGGGTGCGCGACAATATCGGCAGCTACGGCGGCGATCCCGCCCGCATCGTGCTCGCGGGCCATTCGGCGGGTGCCTACAACGCCACCATGCTCGGGCTCGATCCGAGCTATCTGCGCCGGGTCGGCGTCGACCCGCGCGTGATCCGGGCGGTGGCGGGCCTGTCCGGACCCTACGATTTCCTGCCCTTCGACCAGAAGACCTCCATCGACGTGTTCGGGCAGGCCCCCGACGCGAAGGCGACGCAGCCGGTCACCTTCGCCGGCCCCCATTCCCCGCCGACCTTCCTGGCCACAGGTGACGCCGACGTCGTCGTCCGCCCCCGCAACACCGAGAGCCTCGCCGCCCGCCTGCGCAGCGCCCGCGTGCCCGTCCAGGAACGGGTCTATCCGGGGCTCGACCACGCCGACACCTTGCTCGCCCTCTCGGTCACCTTCCGGCGCAAGGCCCCCGTACTCGCCGAAATGAGCGCCTTCCTGCACCAGCATGCCGGAGCCAAGCGGCTGACGACGCTGACGATGCACTGAGCACCGCGCTCACCGTTCCGCCTCCTCCGGGATCGGGCGCGGTCGGCGATCCGGCCCGATGGCCACGAAGGTGAACAGGCCTTCGGTGACCTTCATAGTGGTCTCGCCCTCGCGCTCCCGCCGCCAGACCTCCACCTGAATCGCCATCGAGCTGCGCCCGGTCCGAACGATCCAGGCGTAGAGGCTGACCTCGTCGCCGACGACGACCGGCCGATGAAAGGTCATCGCCTCCACGGAAATGGTGGCGCAGCGGCCCCGGGCCCGACGCGCCGCGACATTGCCCGCCGCCAGATCCATCTGCGCCATCAACCAACCGCCGAAGATGTCACCGGCCGGGTTCGTATCCGCAGGCATCGCGATGGTGCGGATCACGGGCGCGCCGCGCTCCAACGGTGGCGCGGGTGGAAGATTGGCATCGCTCGTCATTGTGTTGTCTCAGTTGCGGATCCTGCATGAGGAATCTTGGCTTTAAGGTCTTCGCACCGGACCGGCGACAGGCGATTCGTACTGTCTAAAATCTGCCGAATCCCGTCGCAGAACGCCGATCCCCGTTTGGCTGGAAGCGTAGCGATTGCGAGCCCGCGTTCGTCGAGAAGCGATCGCTCGAATGCGACAGATGGCGTTAACCGATCTTTAACCTTCCGATTGCCTGCGCCGGCCCGCTGTGAGAGCTTCTTAACGTGAGCTTAAGAGTTCGGGTCGGGTCATGCGTAACCAGTTCGCCCAGCGTCGCCTCTCCGTCCTCCGCAACGGCGTCCTGGCCGGCCTCGCCCTGATCGCCGGTATCGTGACCGGCTTGGACGCGCGGGACGCTGTGGCACAGTCCCTCCCGACGATGGGACCCTCGGCGGTGACGACCGGTGCAGCCCGGCCGATCGTCGCCTGGGCCGAGTTCTGCGAGCGCTATCCGGGCGAATGCGCGGTCGATCGCACCGAGGCCGCCTCGGTCACCCTCACCCCGGCCCTCTGGCAGACCATCAACACGATCAACCGCCGCATCAACCGCGCGGTCGAGGCAGTGACGGATCAGGAGCATTGGCGGGCCGCCGATCGCTGGGACCTCGCCGAGGACGGCCGGGGCGATTGCGAGGATTTCCAGCTGCTGAAGCGCCGCCTGCTGGTCCAGGCCGGATTGCCCCGCCGGGCGCTGCGGATGACGGTGGTGATCGACGAGAAGGGCGAAGGTCACGCCGTGCTGACGATCGTCACCAACCGCGGCGATCTCGTCCTCGACAACAAGACCAGCGCCGTGCTGCCCTGGATGCAGACCGGCTACACCTTCGTGAAGCGCGAGAGTCAGGATGCCGTGGGCTGGGTGGCTCTGGGTCGCGACGCCTCGCCGGTCACCGCGGCCAATCGCTGAAAATAACCGTCCCGCTTCGGGACCGGATCGCGAGGTTGCGCGTTATCCGGTCTTAACGGGCCGGCGGTGAAGGTTGACGGATGGTTTCCGGAGCCCCGCACGGCACCGGATAACCGCTGTCCCGCCTACGGTTCGCCGCCATGCGTCGCGTTCTTCCCTTCGTGCTTCTGCCGTTCCTCGCCGTGGCCCCCGCCCGTGCCGAAGAGAGTGCCGGCGCGCGGCATGCCGCTTGGCAATCGTGCCTGGACGTAGCCTTCGCCGAGCAGGCCCGCACCGCGAGCAGAAGCTTCGCCGCGACGAAGGCGGTCACGACCTGCCGCGAGCCCGAGGACGCGTATCTCGCCGCCCTGTCCACCTCGCCGATGATGGACGGTGAGGATGTTGCGCGCATTCGACCGGCCTTGGTCGCCCGCGCCCGCGAGCGCCTGATCGGCCTTCCGCGCCTCAGCGCCCTTTAAGCCTCCCCCGGCCCAAGGCCGTCCGGTCAGGCCAGCATATAGGCCAGGAGCGAGCGCAACTGCGCCGGCTTGATCGGCTTGTGGACGAGTTCCGCCCCGTGCGAACGCGCGTGCCGCTCGATGTCGGTGCTGTGGTCGGCCGTGGTGAGGATGACCGGGGTGACCCATCCCCTGTTGCGACGCAGATAATCCACCACGTCGAAGCCGCAGGCGCCGTGATCGAGATGATAGTCGATCACCATCACGTCCGGCCGACCGAGCCCCTCCCCCAGGGCCGTCACGACACCGGCGAGGTCGGCGAAGGTGCGCACCTCCGCATCCCAATTGCGCAAGAGACGCTGCAACGCCTCCGCCGTCGAGGCATCGTTCTCGACCACCATCACCCGCGCGCCGGTCAGCGTGGTGGCCAGGGGCGCGAGCCGCACCTGGGCGTCCGGGCGCTGACTCGCGATCGGCAAGTCCAGACTCATCCGCGTGCCGTGGCCGGTGCGGGAATGCAGGGCGATGTCGTGTCCCAGCGTCGAGGCCATGCGCTGGACGATCGACAGGCCGAGCCCGAGACCGACCCCGCCATCCTCACCCTCGCGGCCACCGCGATAGAACTCCTCGAAGACGAGCGCGCGCTCGTGCTCCGCGATACCGCGACCGGTATCGACCACATCGATACGGCAGGTTTTCCCCGCCTCACCGCCGCGGCGCCGGGCGGCGATCAGGATGCCGCCGCGCTCGGTGTAGCGGATGGCGTTCGAGACGAGGTTCTGCAGGATGCGCTGCATCAGCAATCCGTCGGTCTCCACTGCGAGGTCGTCGCAGCGGGTCACGAGCCGCAACTCCTTGCGCTCGGCGAAGGGCCGGAAGCTCGCCTCGATGCCGGCGACGAGATCGATGAGTCGCACCGGCTTGATGACCGGGCGCACGACGCCGGCATCGAGCTTGGAGATATCGATCAGCGCCTTGATCAGATCCTCGATCGTCTCGAGGCCGCGCTCGACTTGGCGCGCGATGGTCTGGGCTTCGGGCCCCTTGGCGAGATCCGTCAGCGCCGAGAGGGAGAGCCGGGCCGCGTTGAGCGGCTGCAGCAGATCGTGGCTCGCCGCCGCGAGGAAGCGGGTCTTGGAGCGGTTCGCGGTCTCGGCCTCTTCCTTCGCCGCCTGGAGCGCCTCGTTGGAGCGCTCCAAGCTGTGCATCAGCGCCGTCAATTCCTCGGTGCGGGACCGGACGCGTCCCTCCAGCATGATCGCGGTCTGGAACAGCGAATAGGCGCCGCCCTGCTGGTCCATGGTCCGCTCGACATGGGCCATGAGCGACGCGTTGATGCGCTCGAGCTTCGCGACGCGGCGGCTCAGGGATTCGACGGTGTCCGGTTCGGAGGGTGCTTCCATCCAGAGGGTCGGTCGGTTCATGGCCGCTTCTCTTGGCCGGGTTCTCTTGGCCAGGTTTTCTTGGCCAATTTTCTGGCCGGATGTCCGGGATCGGGCTGTCTCAGCCTTGCCCTATGGCCCCTGAGCCCGGCCGATCGCAATACCGGTAAAAGTCTGATTGAGATGCATCGAGCGGTATTGCTCGCCATATGTCTCGAACCCGACGACACCGTAACGGCGGTAGAGATCGGCGATGCGGTGGCGGACCTGCCGGCTCTCCGCGTCGAGGCGGCGGAAGACGCAGTCGAACCCGATCACGAGGTCGAGCCCGCCCAGGGCCTCGTCGAGACCGGCGAGTTCGGCCCGAGTCGCCTCGACGATGTCGCGGGGCTGGGCCAGCGTCATCACCACGCCTTCGCCGATGGCGCAGAAGAAGGTCAGCGAGCCGTCCGGTTCCACCCGGCTGATCGAGCGGCAGTAATACTCGCCGCCGATCTTCACCGCGAGCGGATAGGCCGCGAAGCTCATCGCCGTCAGGCTCTCCGGATCGAGCCCCACCGCCATGGCGTATTCCCGCGCCGCAGGCTCCGCGTTCAGTTCGAGCACCCGCCGATCCTCCTCACGGGCGGCGGTGACCACGAAGCGGCGGCTGGTCGGCTCGAAATTGTCGCTCTTGAAGATGCGGATCGGAAAATCCGTCTCGACGAGGAGGATGATCGCCGCGTCGCGATGGACCCGGCCCTCGTGGATCAGCACGGTGGAACTGAAGGCGAGATCGTCCCCCGCCGAGCCGCCGATCAGCGGAATGCCGTCGAGGGCCCAGGCAACCGCCGAAACGACCGTCTCCTCGGCATTGGCGAGGGCATCGATCAGCGAGATCGCGAAACGGTGGTTCGTGCCCCCGTCCGAGCGGCCCTGATCGAGCGTGCGGCGCAGGCCGCGCACGGTCGAGGCGGCGCCTTCCACATCGAGCCGGGCGATCTGCGTCAGCACGTCGGCGACGATGCGGAATCCCCGACTCGGAAAGGCGATGGCGACGAGGCCGCGATCGATCGGCCCGGCCGGACTGATGCCGCCCGACGTCGTGCAGCCGCTCACGGCGACCCCGGGGAAATGCGCGGCGAGGGCCGCCGTCAGCTTTTCCGTATCGTAGGCCGGCGAGAAGAACACGATGATGTGACCGAGCCCGTCGTGCTCGATCGTCCCTGCCAAAGCTTCGACGGCCTCCTCGGCGCGTCCGGCATCCGTCCAGGCCGTCTGTATTCCGCACAGATGCCGACGCATCTGCGTGCCCTGCACCACCGCGCTTCTCCCTCGAACGGGTCTTGTCCGGTGTCCCGGCCGCCCTTGCTCGTCCATCGTCGACTATGTGCGCGGCGCCGGATACTCGCAATGGGGCGCAGCGGCAAAAGACGACGCAGTTGCGGACACTCGCTGTGACACGCGTTCCGGAAATCGGCGGCGGTCGTGTTACCGGATGCTCACCATAGGTTTGGAGGACATTGTGCGGCCTGTTGTGGATTAAGGCCACTTTAGGATCTTGAACGACTGATATCCGGTTGGGCAGGAGCGGCACATGGCTGACAAACCGAAGGCCAGTTGGGGGAGCGGAGAGCTCTACGATCTCCTGTGCTTGATGATGCTCGGCACCTGCATCTGGGTGATGGGCGTGCAGCTCGGTGCCTTCGTCGCCCTCGACAGGTTCATCATCGATTACGGCCTCGGCAACCTGTTCAAGCTCGGCTTCTTCATGGGCCTCGGGGCCGTTGCCGCCAACGCCTTCAAGTCCCTCCGACTGCGCAAGGCGATGCGTGAGCGCGATGCCGCCGAGACCTTGGCCGCCGAGACCGCCCGGCACGATCCGCTCACGGGCCTCGCCAATCGCCGCCTGTTCGTCGAGCGCCTGAACGAGCGCCGCGCGACCGGAGCGGGCGAGCGGCTGACGGTCCTGGTGATTGACCTCGATCGATTCAAACCCGTGAACGAACTGTACGGCTACGAGGCGGGAAACGAGATCCTGTGCACTGTCGGCGAGCGGCTGGTGCGGACGCTGCCCGCCAACGCCACCGTGGCGCGCCTCGACAGCGACGAGTTCGCCGCCCTCGTCGAAAGCCGAGCCGGAAGCGACAGTCCGGCGAAGCTCGCCCAGGCGGTGATCGAGGCCCTGTCTCTCCCGGTATGGTGGCGCGGCCACGAAATCCGGATCGGCGCCTCCGTCGGCGTCGCCGCCGCCGGACCATCGGCCGGCAATGCCGATACGGTGATCCAGGCGGCCGACCTGGCCATGGGGCAAGCCAAGCGCGATGGACGCGGCACCTATCGCGTGTTCGAGAACGCGATGGACGAGGCCCTCAAGGCCCGAGCGCGCCTGGAGGTCGATCTGCGCGTCGCGATCGCGACCGGGCAGATCGAACCGTTCTATCAACCCGTCGTCCAGTTGCCGAGCCAGACCGTCACCGGCTTCGAGGTGCTGGCCCGCTGGCACCATCCCGAACTCGGCCTGCTGATGCCGACGACCTTCATTCCCGTCGCCGAAGAGATCGGACTGATCGGAGAACTGAGCTATCTGATCCTGCGCCAAGCCTGCGTCGATGCCCGCGCATGGCCGAGCCATCTTCAGATCGCCGTCAATATCGCGCCCCAGCAATTCCAGGATCCGGAACTGACCCAGCGCATCCTGGCGATCCTCACGGAGACCAGCTTCCCGGCCCATCGTCTCGAAGTGGAGATTACCGAGACCGCGATCGTGCAGGATCTCGCCGCGACACGGGCGACCCTCAGCGCGCTTCAAGCGCTCGGCGTGCGGGTGGCCCTCGACGATTTCGGGACGGGCTATTCGAGCCTCTATCACCTGCGCGAACTGCGCTTCGACAAGCTGAAGATCGATCGCTCCTACGTGAACTCCATCGCCGAAGGCGACGAACGCGCCAAACTGGTGGACGCGATCATCAAGCTCGGCTCCAGCCTCGGCCTTGTCACCACGGCGGAAGGCATCGAAACGGAAACGAGCGTCATCTGGCTCGCCAGTCAGGGCTGCGATTACGGCCAGGGCTATCTCTTTGGAAAGCCGATGCCGGGCACCGAGGTCAGGCGGCGGCTCAACGAGGGACTGCTCGATACCGGGGAGAACCCGCTGGTTTCTCAGGACGCACGACAGATCGTTGTGTCGGACGCTGCCGCATAAACTCAGCAGGAACGACTGTTTCGAGCGGGCCGATCCGTGACTTGGTCCATCACGATGATGTCATTGGTTCAGGTATACCAGAAAATCCGGTAACGGAGCCGGAACCCGATAGCGCGCAACCCGTTTGTGCACCGCCTCTCAAAGGGGGCGTGTGATACGAAAGGGTGGTTCGACCGGTGACCGCGGGCGTCGACAGACACGAGTTGAGGCAGATCATTGCCGGATTGAGCGAGGGCGTCATCCTCGTCGAACCGGACCAGACGATCGCCTACGCCAACGCGGCGGCCCTCGCCATGCACGGCGCCGAGAGTCTCGATGAGCTCGGGCCGACCGTGGGCGCTTATCGCGAGCGTTTCGCACTCCGCTACCGCAACAAGCGCGCGCTCGAGCATTACCCGATCGAACGCGTCGTTGAAGGCGAATCCTTCCACGATGTGGTGGTCGAAGTGCGCCGCACCGACCGTCCGGACACCGAGTTCGTTCATTCGCTGCGGAGCCTCGTGGCGACCGACCACGACGGGTCGCCGAGTTGCCTCGCGCTGATCCTCAAGGATGTGTCCGAGCAATTCGAGGCGGAGGAGCGTTTCGAGAAGACCTTCAACGCGAACCCGGCACCCGCCGTCATCACGCGCCTGTCGGACCTGCGCCACGTCAAGGTCAATGCCGGCTTCCTGGAGATGACCGGCCATACCCGCGATGCTGTCCTGGGTCGCAGCGTCTACGAGATCGATCTTCTGGCGAATGCCCGCAACCGCGATCTGGCCGTCGCGCGGCTGAACGAGGGCGGCACCATCCCGCAGATGGAGGCATGCCTCGACCTCCCGGATGGCGGCAGCCGCTTCGTCATCGTCGCTGGCCAACCCATCGCGATGGGCGACGAGCCCTGCATGCTCTTCACCTTCGCCGACCTCGAGCTGCGCCGGAAAGCCGAGACGGCTCTGCGCCAGAGCGAGGAGCGCTTTGCCAAGGCCTTCCGCCTGACGCCGGTGCCGACGCTGCTGGTACGAGACGAGAATCATCAGGTCACCAGCATCAACGAGGCCTTCACGCGCGTCTTCGGGCACGGTGAGGACGGTGTGGTCGGACGCAGCTTGGCCGAGGCGAACCTCTGGGTCAGCGACAGTCAGCGCATCGCCTTCGAGAGTTCTCTCGCCCGCATCGGCTACGTCCTCGGGGTCGAGGTCTGCCTGCGCCACGAGCAGGGAGCGAACCTCGATTGTCTGATCTCCGCCGAGCGCGTCAGCATCAACGACACCGATTTCGTCCTCCTCGTCCTGCAGGACATCACCGAGCGCAAGCACACCGAGCGTGAGCTGTTCGATGCCATCGAAGCGGTGATGGCCGACACCTCGTGGTTCAGCCGAGGCTTGATCGAGAAGCTGGCAAATCTCCGCCGACCCGGCCGCGAGGGCGGCGACGAGTCGGTGCCGAACCTGACCGTGCGCGAGCGGCAGATCCTCAACCTGATCTGCTCCGGGCTCGACGACGACGGCATCGCGCGAAAGCTCGGGCTCTCGCGCAACACCGTGCGCAACCACGGCGCCGCGCTCTACCGCAAGCTCGGTGTCCACCGTCGCACGGAGGCCGTGGTCTGGGGCCGCGAGAACGGCTTTCCGATCTCATCTACCAGTATCTAGTACCGAATAACTGGTATTTTCGTACCATTGAAAGATCCGACAGAAGCCACATCTGCAGACCGGGCGAAGACCTTCCATGGATTTCTGAGCCTCATGTCCAAAGCTTCGAAAAGTACTTCCCGCGAGCACCTCAAGGGCTCGGTGAAGGAGGCCATCGGCAAGCTGACCGGCGACAGCCGGATCGAGGCCGAAGGCCAACGTCAGAAGCGCATGGCACCCCCGCCCGGGGCGGCCAAGCCACGCGCCGACTGAGCGAAACGGCGCCTCGCGGCGTCGCGCAACCACCCCAGAAACGAGAGGAGATTCACATGGTCGATACCGACAGGATCACGGGCGCGGCCCGAGAGATCGGTGGCAAGGTACAGGGTGCCTTCGGCGACCTGACCGGCTCGAAGAGCGACGCGGCCGAGGGCCGCCTGCGCGAGGCGCAAGGGACCGCCGAGAACCTCTACGGTCAGGCTCGGGACGTGGTCCGGGACGTCGCGGACGACGCCTACGATTACGCCGAGGACGCCTACGAGCGCGGCGGTCACACCCTGCGCCGCGGCACCCGCGAGGTCAGCCATCAGGTCGCCGAATACCCGCTGGCCTCTCTGCTGATCGCCGGTTTCGTCGGGTTCGGTATCGGACTCCTCGTTAACGCGGCCCGCGACTGAGCCGCCCTTCTCCCTCCTTCAACGACCTTTTACCCGGAGTAACAGTGTGACCATCATCCAGCCCGCAACCGCGCCCCTCGCGGCGGACGCGCATGCCGATACCCGTGCGGTCCTTCTCAATACCGTGTCCTGGGGCGCCATCTTCGCGGGCGCCGTCACGGCCCTCGTGACCCAGATCGTGGTCAACCTGATCGGCGTCGGCGCGGGCCTCGCCTCGGTCGGCATCAACGCGACCGACAACCCGACCGCATCGACCGTCTCGCTCGGGGCTGGATTGTGGTTCGTCGGTTCCGGCATCGTCGCTTCGCTGGCCGGTGGTCTCATCGCCGGTCGCCTCTCGGGCAAGCCCCTACCGGGCGCGGCGGCCCTGCACGGGCTCGTTTCCTGGGCCGTGACGACGCTCGTCGTACTCTATCTCCTGACCTCGGCCGCGACCGGCCTCCTCGGCGGCGCTCTCGGCACCGTATCCGGGGCCCTGGGCGGGGCGGGCAACCTCGTCGGCGGCACGGTGCAGACCGCCGCGCAGGCGGCGGCACCGTCGCTGGCCAAGATCACCAACCCGCTCGACGGCATCGAGCAGACCGTGCGCGAACAATCCGCCGGCCAGGATCCCCAGGCCGCGCGCGATGCGGCGGTCGCTGCGGTTCGCGCGGTCCTCTCCGGCGATCCGTCACAGAAGGAGCAGGCCAAGAACCGCGCTGCCGACGCTCTCGCCAAGGCGCAGAACATCTCGCCCGATCAGGCTCGCCAGCAGATCCAGGACTACGAGAAGCAGTACGACCAAGCGGTCGCAACGGCCAAGAAGAAGGCCCAGGACGCTGCCGTCGCGACGAAGTCGGCCGCCACGCAGGGCGCCTTCTACGCCGCCCTGGCGCTCGTGCTCGGAGCCATCGCCGCCTTCCTCGGCGGTCGCCTCGGCGCCCCCAAGCCCGCCACCCTGGTCGGCGCCTACGACGCGCGCCGCCTCTGATCACCCTCTGACGTCACCGGCCCCCGCCTCGCGGGGTGGGGGCCTTCACGACCCACCCGCACGACCCACACGAAGGAGACCACGATGAGCAGCACCACCGACAAGCTGAAGGGCCTCGCCAACGAGACCGTCGGCAACATCAAGCAGGGCATCGGCAACGCCACCGGCAACGACAAGCTCGTGGCCGAAGGCAAGGCGCAGGAACTCAAGGGCGAAGCCCAGAAGACGACCGGCGAAGTCAAGGACGGCGTGAAGAACGTCGCCGACAAGATCACCGGCCGCTGATCGGTCCCACGGGTCGGCGGGGCCGTGGCCCCGCCGCTCTTTCCCCATCACGACACGGAGTCAGACATGAACCGTGACCAGTTCCGCGGCGCGTCCCGCCATCTCAAGGGTCGTGCCCAGACGACGCTCGGCGGCCTCACCGGAGACCCGGCCCGCCAAGTGCGCGGGGCCGTGAACCAGATCGCCGGCGGCGCGCAGTTCGCCTATGGACGCGCCCGCGACCGGGCAGACGATCTCGCCGATGACGGTCGCCATGCCGCCACCGTGATGCGCGAGCGCGCGGACGCCCTAATGCGCGATGGGCGTCGCTTCGCCCGCGAGGCCGGACGCCACGGCGACCGCTACGGGCGACGGGCGCTGCGCATCGCCGATTCCAACCGTGCCGGCACGCTGATCGGACTCGCCGCCCTCGCCTTTTCGGCCGGTTGGCTCGCACGCCGGACCCGCTGACCGCAATGATCGCCGCACGAGCTCGCCACTGGTTGCGGACGTCCTCCCCCGAAGGCCGCGAGGCCCGAAACACGTCAAGGAGAGCGCGATGAGCAAGGGATACCCGTCGATGACTGCCCTGTTGGGGCTGCTGGCGGTCGCCGGCTATCAGAATCGGGACAAGATCGCCGAATGGCTCGGCAGTCAGACCAAAGGCGCGCCGCACGCGCCCGACCTGGATCGCGCGCCGACGACGGTGCCCTCCGCCGCGACGGTTTCCGACCGCCCCTCGAGCCTGGACGGGTTGCTCGGCGGTTTGGGCTCCGGCGGTGTCGGCGGCCTCATTGCCGGTGGCCTGAGCGAACTCGTCGACCACTTCACCCGCGGCGGCCATGGCGAGACGGCGAAGTCCTGGATCGATCACGGCGACAACCGGGCCATGGATGAGTCCCAATTGGAGCGCGCCATCGGCTCCGAGACGCTGGACCACCTCACCCAGCAGACGGGCCTCAGCCGCGCCGCCCTCCTCGCGCGCCTGTCACGGGAATTGCCCTCGGCGATCGACCGCTACTCGCCCGACGGACGCCTGCCGGTCTGAGGTGACCCCGACTCCACGCGGCGACGGAACGCAATCTCGAAGCATCGTTCTCTGTCGGAGAAGGCTTGTCCAAAGCCTCCGAAGCGAAGCATCCGGCCCTTCGCTTCGGACGATACGATACAGCCGACTTTCCGATCCCGCAGAAACTTGGCCAGCCGAGGATGCCCCCCCGGAAGGCCACAGTCGAAGCGATGATCGCCGATCGAACGTTTACCCCCGCAACAGATGAAGGCTGAAACCACCCTGGGGATCGAGCCACAGGCGTTCCGGCGTCCAGCCGCTGCTTCTGGCGAGCGCCTGGAATGCGTCAGGAGCGTATTTGTGGGACGTATCCGTGCGGATGCTCTCATCTGCCTGGAAGAAAATATCCCGCCCGCCGAGCCGGTAGGTCGCAGCTTCGCGCGCGACGAGATGCGCCTCGACCCGGAAGGGGTCCTCCACCACCCTCGCCTCGTGGACGAAATTGGCCAGGTCGAAATCGGACCCAAGTTCGCGATTCATGCGGGTCAGCATGTTGAGATGGAGAGCGGGCATCAGCCCGCCGCACGCGCCGTAAGCCCGCCTCAACCGGTCCGGATCGCGGGTCGGATCGGCCCCGACCAGGAGCCGGCTGGTGCCGAGGGTGTCTCGGGTGCGGCGTAGGAAAGCACCGGCCTCGTCGGGTGAGAAATTGCCGATGCTGGTTCCGGCGAAGAAGCCGAGCACGTTGTCACCGACCAAGCCCGCGGGCAGGTGGATCGGCTTCGAATAATCCGCACTGACCGGCGTCATCGTCACGGCAGGATAGTCGGGCGCGAGCCGGCCAAGCGCGGCATCAAGATAGGAACCGCAAATGTCCAAGGCGATGTAGGCCTGCGGTGCATCGAGGGCGTCCAGAAGGATGCGGATCTTGCGGCTCGCGCCGGCGCCGAACTCGACGACGCTTACATCCTGCCCGACCATGCCGGCCAGTTCGGCGCAGGCTAAAGGGAAGAGCGTCATCTCGCGCTCTGTGGGATAATAGTCCGGATGTGCGCAGATCCGGTCGAACACATCCGAGCCGGTCTCGTCCCAAAGATATTTTCCGGGCAGTGTTTTGGAACCGTGAGACAGCCCGGCCAGGGCGTCGTGCAGGAATGCAGCCCTCTCGGCCTCTTCCATCTCAAGCACTCCGGGTCGCTGTGAGGACGCAGAGCGCGATGCGCTCGACTTTCGCGTAGACCGGCTCGGCGAGTTCCTCGCCATAGGCATCCGGATCGTACTCACGGTAGGTCCAGTCGAGACCGCTCCGGTCGCTCAAGGCGATGGCGGCCTCGCGGAAGCCGTCATGTCCGTCGACGATGGCCGAGCCCGTGAACAGAACGAGGCTTCCGTTCGGGTTGAGCCGTTCGGTGGCCGCCTCGACCACCCGCAGCGGCAGGCCGGCGCCGAGCGTTCCGCCACCGTCGCGGTAGGCCCGGCCACCGGCATCGATCATGAAGGGCGGATTCGAGATGATCAGGTCGAAGCCGCCTTCGACATCCTGCAGCATGTCGCTCAGAGCGGGACGGATATTGCTCACATCCGCGAGCCGGGCGTTCACCTGCGCGAGGTCCAGCGCAGCCGGGTTGATGTCGACCAGAACCATTTCGGCCTCGGGCAGACGCTTGGCGACGAGGATGCCGGCGGCCCCCGAGCCGCAGCCGAGATCGACCCCGCGTCGCGGCGCCGGCAGCCCCGCCCGCGCGCGATCATCGAGATGCGCCTGAACCGCGCCGACATAGCGCACGGTGTCGGGCCCGAAGAAGACGGCGTCGGCGGCGAGCGGCGGATAGGCCGCGTGCAGGAACAGCGCGTCATCGAGGCTGGAGAGGCGAAGCCCGGCCCGCATGAGACCGGTGTTGCGGTCGCGTAGAAGAATGCCCGCCTGCTCCATGAGATTCAGCAGATCCGACGGCACCAGCCCGGTCTCGAAGGGCCGGCTCCAGCCGAACACGTCGCGCAGCGAGCGGGCGCGGGCATTTTCCGGGCGCGCATTGACATGGCCGTGGGAGGCCGGCGTCACGGTCGTGAAGCGATAGCCCGTCTCGCGCAGCGCCTGCGCGAGTGCGAAGAGTGCATCGCGACGCGCGTCGTCCGTTCTTTGAAGATCGACAACCGGGCTGACAGCTTCCCGCATTGTCAGCCTTCCATCTGGTCGATGAGGAAGGCGCCCGAGCGCAGATCGGCGGCGATCTGTTGCGCATCGTATGCCGGGCTGCCTGTCCTGCGGCTGTAGGGACAGACCCAATCCTCCGGCACCGCCCGGCCGCTGAACTGGCGTGCCGCGGAGCGCTCGCCATGCTGGGCCAGCATCGGGTTGGGCGAACCCGCCCAGGCGACGTCGCGCTCGACGATCGAGTCGCGCAGCCGCTCGTAGCGGCCTTCCTCGCGCAGCCGCGCGAACTGGTCGTGCAGGTTGAACACGAGGACCGGGGCCTCGAAGCGCCGGGCCCGTCGGCTGGCCCGCGGATGCAGGCCGACGATGAAGAAGCCTTCTCCCCCAAGGCTCATCGAGAAATGCGGATCGTCCGGATCGGCAGCGACGCGCGGGTCGTGGCTGTGGCCGAGACCGCTGTCACGATCCGACAGCGATTGCATGCGCGCCCACAGGGCCGCCTCGAACGCTTCCTCGGACAGCGGCCCGGATGTCTCGAAGACGACGGCGAAGCTCTGAAACAGTTCGGGCCGGCTTCGGTACCGGCTGATGAAGGCGAGGATCGCCGGGTAGATCCGCCCGTCATCCCGGTCCGACGCGATGTCGTGCGCGACCATCACCTTAAGACGCCCGCGGGACAGGGCAGATTTGGCACCGACACAGGGGAACGGTTGTTGCCGAATGAAGTGCCGGAATCGTTCGGCGAGCGGATGGCCGGCATCGTCGGTAGGCAGCAGCATGACACCTCGTGCGTGCAGGCGAGCCGACGCGGGCAAGCGTCGACAGCGGGCCGGCTGGCCCGGCCACGGTGGGATGGTGGGGAAGTCCTCCGACATGGTCGTGCGCCCGGCGTACGGCTCGGGTCGGAGTGCGGTGGGAACCGCACGATTCCGTGAATGTTCCTGGCAGGCTCGAACGCCCGCTCGACCGTCCACAGGGTGCTGCGTGCCGTCGCCCGACCTCTGGACAGGTCAACCGCGCGCCGCTTGTTGCGCGGCGGCATCCGGTGTAGGAGACGCGTTCATCACGCACATCGTCCGTTCTGCCCGAGGAAGGAGCCGCCTCGCATGGCTCGCGTTACCGTCGAAGACTGCATCGAGAAGGTCGAGAACCGGTTCGAACTGGTCCTGCTCGCCAGCCACCGCGCCCGCCTGCTGGCTGCCGGCGCGCCGCTGACGATCGAGCGCGACCGCGACAAGAACCCGGTCGTGGCCCTGCGCGAGATCGGCGACGAGACGATCACTGCCGAGGATCTCAAGGAGCAGCTGATCCACTCGATGCAGAAATACGTCGAGGTGGACGAGCCCGAGGCCGAGACCGTGCCGCTGCTCTCCTCGTCGCCGGCCGCCGCCGCCGTGGCGCCGCAATCCTCGTCGGACGACAAGGATGTCCAGTTCGACCGCATGAGCGAGGATGACCTGCTCCGCGGCCTGGAGAACCTCGCTCCGCCGACCGAGACGGACGACGAAGCCGAGTAAGTCCGACCCTGTTTTCCCGAGAGGTTCGCGCCCGCCCTCGTTTCTCGAGCGGCGGGCGTCGTCGTTTTCGACGCATGCGCCGCAAGCGGGTTCGGGACGACGAAACTGCAACGTCTGCGACGCCTTGCATCTGGCGCAAAGGCGCTTGATGCGGGAAGCTGAGCGCAGGACGTCGCGGCCATCCCGGTCGGATTGTGCGATCTGCGTGTTAGGAATCCCCGGCGGATGATGCGCCAATACGAGCTCGTGGAACGGGTCAAGCGCTACAACCCGACCACGAACGAGGCGCTTCTCAACCGCGCCTATGTCTACGCCATGCGAGCGCACGGCACGCAGAAGCGTGCCTCCGGCGACCCCTTCTTCGCCCATCCCCTCGAAGTCGCGGCGATTCTCACCGATCTGCATCTCGACGATGCGACCATCGTTGCGGCGGTTCTGCACGACACGGTGGAAGACACCGCGGCGACCCTCGACGAGATCCGTGGCATCTTCGGCGACGAGATCGGCGCGCTGGTCGACGGCCTGACCAAGCTCAAGCGGCTCGACCTCGTGTCGAAGCGCGCGGTCCAGGGCGAGAATTTCCGCAAGCTGCTTCTGGCGGTGGCCGAGGACGTGCGGGTGCTGCTGGTCAAGCTTGCCGACCGCACCCACAATATGCGCACCCTCCACTTCATGCCTCCGGAGAAGCGCACCCGGATCGCCGAGGAAACCCTCGACATCTATGCCCCCCTGGCCGGGCGCATGGGCATCCAGGAGATGCGCGACGAGCTGGAGGACCTGTCCTTCCGCGTGCTCAAGCCCGAAGTCTTCGCCACCATCACCAAGCGGCTGGAAGACCTCTCGGCCAAATCCAGCAACGTCATCGAGAGCATCGAGCACGATCTGACCGCGCGGCTCGCCGCCCAAGGGCTCACGGCCCAGGTGAAGGGGCGGCTCAAGCGCCCCTATTCGATCTGGTCCAAGATGGAGCGCAAGTCGGTCGCCTTCGAGCAATTGTCCGACATCGTCGGTTTCCGCGTCATCGTCGGCACCTTGGCGGAGTGCTACGCGGCGCTCGGCGTGGTCCATACCAGCTGGCCGATGGTTCCCGGTCGCTACAAAGACTATATCTCGACGCCCAAGCAGAACGACTATCGATCGATCCACACGACGGTGATCGGCCCGAAGCAGCGCCGCGTCGAGCTTCAGATTCGCACCGCGGCGATGGACGAGATCGCCGAATACGGCATCGCCGCCCACGCGCTTTATAAAGAGGGTGCCGCCGCCGGCGAGGGCGAAGTGCATCCCCGGCTTGCGACAGAGAGCGGCGCCTATCAATGGCTGCGCCGAACCATCGAGTTGCTGGCCGAAGGGGATTCGCCGGAAGAATTCCTCGAGCATACCAAGCTCGAACTGTTTCAGGATCAGGTGTTCTGCTTCACCCCGAAGGGTCGGCTGATCGCCCTGCCCCGGGGGGCGACGCCGATCGACTTCGCCTACGCGGTGCACACCGATATCGGCAACTCGGCGGTGGGCGCGAAGATCAACGGTCGGCTCGCGCCGCTCCTGCACGAACTCGCCAACGGCGACGAGGTCGAGATCGCCTGCTCCGACGGCGCCGCCCCGCCTGCAGCCTGGGAATCACTCGTCGTCACCGGCAAAGCGCGGGCCGCGATCCGGCGGGCGACCCGTGCCGCCGTGCGCCGCCAATATGCGGGACTCGGTCGGCAGATCCTCGACCGCGCCTTCGAGCGCGCAGGTAAGAGCTTTTCCGACGAGAAGCTGCGGGGCGCCCTGCCCCGATTGGCCCGCGCCTCGACCGAGGACGTGTTCGCCGCTGTCGGGCGCGGTGAGATGTTCTCCGGCGACGTGGTCAAAGCGGTCTATCCCGACTTCAAGGATGAGCGTCGCTCCAGCAGCGCGGCGGCGAATGGCGGGGCCGGACGTCTCACCCGCTCCGGGGATCAGACGATGCGCCTGACCTTCTCCGGGGACGGCAGCGGACCGGGCGCGATCCCGATCCGGGGGTTGGCCGGCGATCTGCCGGTGAGCTTCGCCCCCAATGGCGGTGCCTTGCCGGGGGACCGCATCGTCGGGATCCTGACGCCGGGCGTCGGCGTGACGATCTATCCGATCCAATCGGCGGCGCTCGCGGCCTTCGACAACGAACCCGAGCGCTGGCTCGATGTCCGCTGGGACGTGGAGGATTCGAACGAGCGCTTCCCCGCCCGCATCGCTCTCGAATCGATGAACGAGCCCGGCACGCTCGCGCAGATCGCGCAGGTCATTGCCGAGCATGACGGCAATATCGACAACGTCTCGATGAAGCGCCGCACCCAGGACTTCACCGACATCGCCATCGATCTCTCGGTGCCGGACCTCAAACACCTCACCGCCATCGTCGCTGACTTGCGCGGCAAGCGCTCGGTCAGCCGCGTGGAGCGGATCAACGGTTAGGGCGCCGGCTGATAACTGTAGAAAGGCCGCTCCGCCAGCGACGGATCGCGCACCAGCGGACTTTCCAGCAATGCCGCCGCTGAGTTGTATCTGAAGTCGAGAGCGCTGAAAGCTTACACGGGAAGCTCTCATCATCCTGCCGGTGGGAAGACCGCGAGGTCGAACGAAGCGGCAGTCGCGGTGAGATACGCGATCATGGAGACGACCCGGTGGCGCGATCGGCTCGGAGGCCCCTGCCGCCCCCCTACTTGCGGAAAGTCTGGCTGGACGCGGGGCCAACTCATGATCCCTCCGTCTATCCTTACTGTCTTCCCCTGTTCAGCAGCGGCACGTTCGAAATCGCGTTCGATCGTCCGATCACGATCATTGCCGGGGAGAACGGCGTCGGCAAATCGACGCTCCTGGAGGGGATCGCGGTTCTCGCAGGGTTCGATGAGAGCGGTGGCGGCCCCGGCTATCGCGCCGTCGACAATGCGCGTGCGAAGGAAATGGGAGGCGGAAGCCTTGCCCGTTCTCTGAGGGCGAGCTGGTTACCTAAGGTTGGTCGAGGCTGGTTCTTTCGCGCCGAGAGTTTCTTCGCCGTCGCACGCTATCTCGACGAGGCGGTGAGTCCGTCCGCCGACTTCCTGTCCCATTCCCACGGGGAAGGCTTCATCCGCTTCTTCGAAGAGCGCTGCACGAAGCCCGGCCTCTTCCTGTTCGACGAGCCGGAATCGGCGCTGTCGCCGAAACGCCAGTTCGACTTCCTGAAGCTGCTCGATCGGATGGAGGTCGGTCGGCAGAGCCAGGTGCTGATCGTGACGCATTCCCCGATCATCATGGGGTATCCGAACGCGCATCTGCTGCGGATGAGCCGATACGGATTGGAGCCGGTCGCGTTGCAGGATACCGATCATTTCCGGATCATGCGTGAATTCGTGAGCGATCCGCACGGCATGATCAAAGCCATGATCGAAGAGTGATCCGCGCGGTGAGACGGGATCACGAACCGTCCGCGAAGCAAGATCTTGTCGTGCTCCACCGCGCTCTTCACCCTCCGCCAGCCAGCCGAAGCAACCCTCGTATCGCGTCGGGCCTTGAGGCTCGCGGCAGAACCGCCCTTTTGACCCTAGCGGAGTGCACACCGGTCGAGCGTGGGCCGCTTGCACCCTGCCCGCGCCGCTGCGACAAGCGCCGGCGCATGGGATTGAAGGCAGGTTGCGATGAACGCGGATGATGTTCTCGAAGAATTTCGCTCGGCAGGCGCGCTGTTGCAGGGGCATTTCATCCTGAGTTCGGGCCTGCGCTCGCCGGTCTTTCTTCAGAAGATGACGATCTTCTCCGATCCGGTGCGGACCGAGCGGCTGTGCCGCGCTTTGGCGGAGGCGATCACCGCACGGTTCGGGCGGATCGATATCGTCGTTTCGCCCGCCATCGGCGGCATCGTCCCCGGTTACGAGACCGCCCGCCATCTCGGGGCCAAGGCTATCTTCGTCGAACGCGATCCCGGCGGTCCCTTCACCCTGCGACGCGGGTTCACGATTCCCTCCGGCACCCGTGCCGTGATTGTCGAGGATATCGTGACGACCGGTCTGTCGGCGCGGGAATGCTTGGCATCCCTGAAGGACGAGGCCGGAGAGGTGGTGGGGGCCGCCTGCCTGATCGATCGCTCGGGCGGCCGTGGCGAAATCGGATTGCCGTTGGTGTCGCTCGCCGCCCTCGATATTCCGACTTACCCGGCGGACGCCTTGCCGCCCGAACTCGCCGCCATTCCGGCCATCAAGCCGGGTAGTCGTGCAATGCTCAAGCCCTGATAAGCGGGATTGGCCGCGATCAACCTCAGGTCGCTCAAATCATCCAGCGACATTAACTGCGTGATCGCGGCCAGGAATACGCAACCAGGGGTCGGGACATTTTCTGCCCAACTGGGCGCGATGCCGCCGCTACGAAACGTTTACCTTTCGCTCATCTTGACAGCCTGTCAGCGCTCGGTCAGACGAACCCTGTGAGTGTCGTCTTAGAAGAACCAGCTAGATAATATGCTCCTCAAATAGGCAACGCCTGCATCCCTCAATCGAAAGATGTGGGACATTTTGCTAACCTGTTCGATGAAAATATGCTCGTCTATGTCACAAGATAGTCATTTCACCACGAACTCATTTTCGTGATTTTTCAGACAACGCAAACACATGGATAGAACGATGAGCGATCGGCAACGTACTGCCATTTTCATAGATGGAGCAAATCTCTACGCGACCACCAAGGCGCTCGGCTTCGACATCGATTACAAGCGGCTTCTCAAGGATTTCCAGAGCCGCGACAATCTCATTCGCGCTTTCTACTATACTGCCATGATCGAGGATCAGGAGTATTCCTCAATCCGCCCGTTGATCGATTGGCTCGACTATAACGGGTATCGGGTGGTCACCAAACCCGTCAAGGAGTTTACGGACTCGTCGGGCCGCCGCAAGATCAAGGGCAACATGGACATCGAGCTCGCCATCGACGCGCTCGAACTCGCCCCGCATCTCGATCAGATGGTGCTGTTCTCCGGAGACGGCGATTTCCGTTCGCTCGTCGAGGCCGTCCAGCGCAAGGGCGTCCGGGTCTCCGTGGTCTCGACCATCCAGACCCAGCCCCCGATGATCGCCGACGACCTGCGTCGCCAAGCCGATGAATTCGTGGAACTGGCCCATCTCGCCAACCGCATCGGGCGCGATCCGAGCGAGCGCCCGGCCCGCGCACCTGGGGAAGGTCCCCGCCGCGAATTCGCCGAGCGAGCCCCGCGCTCGAATCCGGGCCTCGAGAGCCGCTACGGCATCCGTCCGCCGTCCGCGACCCCGGACGAGACCGACGCCTGAAGTCCTGGAGCGTCGATCCGCAACCGGGATCGACGCCGCAAAGGTGTGTCGGGCTGCCTTATGGGCAGCCGGGCATTCCGCAACGACAGGGCTTCCGCGGCAGGCTCCGTGCCGGCCGCGACGCCGTTGGACCGATCATAGAGCCTGGGGCGCGCCGTCTAGCCTTCCGCCCGTTCTCGCATCGTCGCGCGGAACCCATCGATGCAGACGAGTTGACCATCGCGCTCGGCCTGCCAGAAGGTCCAGCCGTTGCAGGCCGGAAGTCCCTGAACCAGCGCGCCGATCTTGTGGATCGAGCCCATGGCTGGGCCGACGGCCAATTGTCCGTCCGGACGCACCACCGCCTTGAAGCGGCGGCGCTCGTCGGTCAGCGTCTCACCGGGTCGCACGAGACCGGCCTCGACCACGCTGAGGAACGGCACACGCGGTTCGGCCCGCTTCGGCGTCGCCAGGGCCAGCGACGCTGCCGACAGCGGTTCGACCGAAGCGATCCGGGCACGGGCCGCCGCCGCGTAGGTGGGGTCGCGTTCGCACCCGATGAAATGGCGTCCCAGACGCTTCGCGACGGCGCCAGTGGTGCCGGTGCCGAAGAACGGGTCGAGCACCACATCGCCGGGATTGGTCGCCGCCATGAGCGTCCGGGCGATCAGCGCCTCGGGCTTCTGGGTCGGATGGACCTTGCGGCCCTGCCCGTCCTTCAGACGCTCCTCGCCGGTGCAGAGCGGCAGGAACCAATCGGAGCGCATCTGAAGGTCTTCGTTGCCGGCCTTCAGGGCATCGTAATGGAAGGTGTACTTGGCCTGAGGCGAGCGGGACGCCCAGATCAGGGTTTCGTGGGCGTTGGTGAATCGCTTTCCACGGAAATTCGGCATCGGGTTGGCTTTGCGCCAGACGATGTCGTTCAGGATCCAGTAACCGAGATCCTGCAACGCGCTCCCGACCCGAAAGATATTGTGATACGACCCAATTACCCACAGGGTCGCATTCGGCTTCATCGCGCGGCGAGCGGCCGAAAGCCAAGCCCGTGTGAAGTCATCATAGGCGGAGAAGCTCGAGAACTTGTCCCAATCATCGTCGACGGCATCGACGACGCTGTGATCGGGGCGCGTGAGCCCAGCCTCGCCCAGCTGAAGATTGTAGGGCGGGTCGGCGAAGACGCAGTCGACGCTCTCGGCCGGCAGCCGCTCCATCGCGGCGATGCAATCGCCGATCAGGATGTCGTCGAGGGGAAGTTGGGGGAGACGCTGGACGGAGGGTGCGAGACCCATCCGCGGCGTCGACGCGATCCGCCCGGTACGCGAGACCTGATTCCGGGCGGTGGCGCCGACGACCGCGGTACGCGGGGAAGCCATGGCAAACACCGGTTACGCGACTGACAACCGGACCATGCGGCGATCACGGTAAAGGGCGGGTTTGCCGTTTCCGAAATCATGCGTCTCGATATGGGTCGGCAGTTTTTGCCGGGCGCAGCCATGCAAGTGCTGCAAGCCTGAACCTCCGTTCGCAGTCGATTCCTGCAGGTTCCACCAGGCTTCAGAGCCACGCCGAACCACCGCTCGAACACTATCGCGATAAGCATTGATGATTTGGCGCGCCGGATCGCTCATGAATTGGCAAATAATCAATTCTTAATCGGATCCTGCAGCTCGGAAAATCGCGTCTTTAGTCGCATGCAAGGCATTTTTGCGACGCAACATCGCTGTCTTATTTTGGCCCGGTTCGGGCTCATTTTCCGCGGCCTTCGCAATAAGTCGCAACAATAAGGGAATGCGATCCACGATGAAGGTCACCAGCTGGACCGTTGCCGCCTGCCTCGCCACCATCGTCGGCACCGCTGCGGTGCTGCCGGCCCAGGCCCAGAGCGGCCGGGCATCTTGGTATGGGAGCGGACACCGCACGGCCAACGGCGAGCGGTTCAACCCCAACGGAATGACGGCCGCCCATCGCAGCCTGCCCTTCGGCACCCGCGTCCGCGTCACCAATCGGTCCAATGGTCGCTCGGTCGTCGTGCGCATCAATGACCGTGGTCCGTTCGTTGGCGGTCGCGTCATCGATCTGGCCCGCGGCTCGGCCAAGGCCCTCGGCATCGGCGGCGTCAGCTACGTCTCGCTCTCCGTGGTGCGCTGAGCGCCGGCAGCCGGACACACCCGGCGGACGTCGTGAGCCTCACCGTCCATGGGCGCGGCACCGCAGCGGCGTGCCGTATCAAGCCTCACCGGGCAGAGCTTCGACACCCCTGCTCCCCACGCGGAGCCTCCTCGGCAACGCCGTTTCACGGCACGTGCTACGGCCGGCGTTGCCGAGGGGATGGCCCATTCCCATAATCTCTTCCGTGCCCACGAAGTGGGTGACGCGAGAGTGCAGGAAACGAGGTCGAGATGGCGAAGCCGATGGTGGTCGAGATCCCGCACGAGCTCGGCCGCGAGGAAGCCCGTCGTCGCATCGAGACCGGAACGATCAAGGCGCGCGACGCCCTGGGCAAGAGCGGCGTCGTCATCGACACCCTCAACTGGACCGGTGATCGTCTCGACTATTCCGTCACCGCGCTGGCGCAGACGGTGACCGGACAAATTGATGTCGGCCAGGACTCTGTGCGGGTCGAGGTGCGATTGCCCCTCCTCCTGTCCATGTTCGCCTCGAAGATTCAGACGATCCTCGGTCGCGAGGGCAACAACCTCCTCATCACCAAGAAGTAGCGGAACTCGCGCGGGGCGGGGCTGTTGGCCCCGTTCGCGGCCCCACGGAGCCGCACGAGCAAGGTCCGTTGCCCCATGTCGAATCCCGGCTCCATTCCGGAAGCGCCCCAACCCACGACACCCGACCCGGCGCCGCCGGTCGAGCCGCCGCAGGCACCCGAGCCCGATCCCGCACCGGAGATCCCCGGCAACACACCGGCCGAGGCACCAGGGGACACGCCGACGGAGATTCCGGTGGAAGCCCCCGGCCTCCCAGGCTCCACACCGACGGGCCCCGCCAACCCGATCGCCTGATCACCCCATCGAATCGGGTTTGTTCCGGGCTGCGGCTGCTGCCATAAGCCCGGCATGGCCGCCCCCCCCCTCCTCACCCTCCAAGACGTTGCCCTCACCTTCGGAGGGACACCGCTGATCGAGCGGGCGGAGCTGACCATCGCCCCGGGTGAGCGGGCCTGCCTCGTCGGCCGCAACGGTTCGGGCAAGTCGACGCTGATGCGCATCGCCGCCGGGCTGGCCGAGCCCGATCGCGGCGAGCGCTTTCTCCAGCCCGGCACGACGGTGCGCTATCTGGCGCAGGAGCCCGACTTCTCGGGTTTCACCTCCACCCTCGACTTCGTGCAGGCAGGTCTTGCCCCCGGCGACGACGCGCACCGGGCCCGTTATCTTCTCGAAAGCCTCGGGCTGACCGGCGACGAGGATCCGAGCCGCCTGTCCGGCGGCGAGGCGCGCCGCACCGCCCTGGCCCAGGCGCTCGCGCCGGAGCCCGACATCCTGCTTCTCGACGAGCCCACCAACCATCTCGACCTTCCGGCCATCGAGTGGCTCGAGACCGAGCTGAAGCGCACGCGTTCGGCCCTGATCCTGATCAGCCACGATCGCCGGTTCCTCACGGCCTTATCACGGGCGACGATCTGGCTCGACCGCGGCGTCACCCGCCGGATCGAGCAGGGCTTCGGCAGCTTCGAAGCGTGGCGCGACGCCTTCTTCGAGGAGGAGGAGCGAGACAAGCACAAGCTCGACCGCAAGATCGCGGCCGAGGAGGATTGGTTGCGCTACGGCGTCACCGCCCGCCGCAAGCGAAATGTCCGCCGCCTCTCCGACTTGCACGACCTGCGCAAGCAGAGCCGCGATCATCGCCGCCCGGTCGGCCAGGCGGTGATGACGGCGACGGAGGGCGAGGCCTCCGGCACGCTCATCGCCGAGGCGCGGCGGGTTTCGAAGGCGTATGGCGACAGGACGATCGTCGATGATCTGTCTCTGCGCGTGGCGCGCGGCGACCGACTCGGCATCGTCGGACCCAACGGGGCGGGCAAGACCACGCTCATCAATCTTCTGACCGGGGCGCTCGCGCCCGATTCGGGCGAGATCCGCCTCGGCACCGGCCTCAACATGGTTCATCTCGATCAGAGACGGGCCAGCCTCGATCCGAACGCCACCGTCGCCGAGGTGCTGACCGGAGGACGTGGCGACAGCGTTTCGGTCGGCGGACGCAGCCGTCACGTGATCGGCTACCTCAAGGACTTCCTGTTCGCGCCCGAGCAGGCCCGCACGCCGGTGAGCGTGCTCTCGGGCGGCGAGCGCAACCGGCTTCTGATCGCCCGGACGCTGGCGCAAGCGTCGAACCTGCTCGTGCTCGACGAACCGACCAACGATCTCGATCTCGAAACCCTCGATCTCCTCCAGGAGATGCTCGGCGATTATGCCGGCACGCTGATTCTGGTGAGCCACGATCGCGACTTCCTCGATCGGGTGGCCGGAAGCGTGTTGGTCAGCGAGGGCGAGGGATGCTGGGTCGAGTATGCCGGCGGCTACACCGACATGCTGGCCCAGCGGGGTCGCGGCGTCGAGGCGCGGGAGACGAAGGACGGGAAGGCGCGTGAGCGGGCCGAACCCAGGGAGCGTGCGCCGCGTGCCGAAGCGAAGGATACGACCAAGACCAAGCTCGGCTTCAAGGAACAGCACGAGCTGAAGACTCTGCCGGGGCGGATCGCGGAACTCGAATCAGGCATCGCCAAGCTTCGCGATGTACTGTCGGATTCCGGGCTGTACGGCCGCGATCCGGAGCGCTTCAAGAAAGCCACGGCCCTCCTCGGTGCCGCCGAGACCGAACTCGCGACGGCGGAGGAGCGATGGCTGACCTTGGAGATGCTGCGAGAGGCGCAAGGCGCGTGATGGATTCGGGGGCCGGACGTCCACCGAGACCGCAGCGCAACATGATGGCCTGCCGTTAGTCAGCAAAGTTGTCCTGTAATTACCGCGCGTTGGGGAAAAACCCCTTTGTAAGCCGACCAATACGTTGCTGGCCTGCAACAGCCCCCGGAGAAGCCGGTTTCGGAAGCTTTTGAGACGTTCGAGTCGGTTGCCCGTACGGCCGCGCTCGCTCATGGTGCCCTCGCGAACGGGAGAACCCCGGCGCAAGCTTGGCCGAAGCCCCGGTGGGGAGGGCCGAAGCACCAAGGGACAGAAGGACGAAGCGGGTGCCGTCCGCTGAGAGGCGGGCGCCCCCAGAAGAAGTCCGATCCCATGGGTCTCGAAACTTCTGGAGGTTCCACAATGAAGCTCGTCAAGAGCCTTCTCCTCGGATCGGCGGCGGGGCTGTCCGTCGTGGGCGGGGCTCAGGCCGCCGACCTGCCGGTGAAGAAGGCCGTTCCGATCGAGTACGTCCGCGTCTGCACTGCCTACGGTGCCGGCTTCTTCTACATCCCTGGCACCGATACCTGCCTTCGCGTCTCGGGCCGCGCCCGCGCCGAGTACGGCTATATCGGCAGCGATAGCCGGAACGTTCCCGGCGGTGGCGATCTCTCGGGCTTCACGGGCCTCGCCCGCTTCAACATCGACGCCCGCACCCAGACCGGCTACGGCACCCTGCGCGCCTTCCTGCGTCTCGACGCTGCGAGCCGCACCGGCCACACCAAGTTCTCCTCGGGCACCAACGAGCGCATCGGCTACGCCTTCTCCGGCACCGGCCAGGACCAGCGCGGCCGCGTGCAGAACTTCATCAACGTCGACAAGGCGTTCGTGCAGTTCGCCGGCCTGACCGCCGGTCGCGCCTCCTCGTTCTTCGACTTCTACGCCGCCGATTACGAGATCATCGGCTCGTCGCTGGGCTCCAACCTGCCCTCCACGAACCTCCTCGCCTGGACGCAGAAGTTCGAGGGCGGCTGGTCGGCCACGATCTCGATGGAAGACCCGAACTACCGCAAGAACCCGCTCTTCTCCGACGCCTTCACGGCGACGGCGCAGCCCGGCTCCGGCGGCCTCTCGGGTGTGAACAACGTGTTCACCACCGCTCCGACGCCGATCATCCTTGCGACCGCCGCCAACGGCAACGCCACCGCGGTGTACTTCCTCGATGCCGTGCAGCGCTCGCGCATGCCCGACTTCGTCGCTTCGCTGCGCTACGACGCCCCCTGGGGTTCGGCTCAGCTCTCGGCCGCTGTGAAGGACGTCAACATCGGCGGCCCGATCGCCAACTCGGCCATCACCAACTCGGCCGCCCTCGGCGCGCCGACGAACGCTGCCGGCGCCGTGACCGGCATCGCCAACCTCACCACCGCCCAGATCGCCGCTCTGCAGGCCGCTCGCGGCATCAATGCCGGTTCGCAGACGGAATACGGCTGGGCCGTGCAGGGAGGTGCGAAGTTCAACCTGCCCTTCATCGCTCCCGGCGATGGCCTGTACCTGCAGGGCGCTTATGGTGAGGGCGCTTCGCTCTATACCGGCATCAACCGCTTCACCGCCGGCTACCTGAGCAACGCCGCCGTCTACACCGGCAACCCGTTCAACCAGTTCTTCTCGGACGCGATCGTCAACCCGCTGACCGGCCGTATCGAACTGTCGAACAGCTTCACCGCGGTGGCTTCGTTCCTTCACTACTGGTCGCCCGAGTGGCGCTCGGCCTTCTACGCCAGCTACGGCGAGATCTGGTTCTCGCAGGGCGCCCGCCAGGCGGTCAGCCAGACCAGCGCGATTGTCGGCCAGAGCGCTGCCAACTCGCCTCCGTCCTACCTGACCAACCCGTTCGGCTACGCCAACAGCGCCGCGCTCCGCGACACCTACCAGGTCGTCACCGGCGCGAGCCTGATCTGGTCGCCGGTCAAGGATCTCGATATCGGCGTCGAGGGCCAGTACATCAAGACGGGCGTCAAGAACGGCCGCGTCTTCGACACGAACCGCGGTGGCAATCCGTTCACGGTGTCCTCGGAAGACGTGTACCAGGCTCGCTTCCGCGTTCAGCGCGACTTCTAAGCGGACCTGCAAGTCAACTCCCCCGCTCCGATGGGCGGGGGAGCCATTTACCAGAACCTCCGACCCCGGCCTCACGGCCGGGTTTTTTGCTTTCTCGGGCGTTCGACGCTCCACAGGTTCGGTCGTCGCCGCCGATATCCTGCGCACGCAGCCTTCAAGTCGCCCCGAACATCCGTATCCTCACGCTCCTGTGCATCCTCGGGCGTCCCGCCGATGCGGGCGCCGGCATGCGAGGTCGGCCTGCTTGTCCCTGCCTTCTCCATCCTCATGGATCCGCACCCGGTTCGGCTGGCTTGCCGGGTTGCCGGCGCTCGGCCTGGTCGGCGTCGCCACCGCCTATCTCGCGGTCCCGAGCATCGAGGATCAGATTGCCCGCGCCGCTGCCGAGGTCGCGCGCGGGACGGGCGACGGCCAGCCCGAACCGTGGCTGCGGGTCTCGGTCCAAGGCCGCGACGTCGTCGCCGCGGGCGAAGCCCCGCACGCCCCGGACCGGGAAGCGGCCCTCGGACGGCTCGCGGGGATCCAAGGGGCGCGACGGCTGATCGATCGGACCGGGCTGATCGAGGAAGTCTCTCCGTTCGTCTGGACCGTAGAGCGACCGGCCATCGACCGCCTCGAATCGGTGGGCAGCCGCCCGGCGGAGATCGGTGCCTTCGAACTGGCTCAGCGTCTCAAGCCGGCTCTTCCTCGCGCCGCGACCCTGGAGGACCGGACACGGGCCGCCCGCGGCGCTCCCCCGGACTTCCCCGACGCCGCGGCCTACGCCGTCGAGCGCCTCGGCGACTTGACGACCGGCTCCGTCGCCACGGTCAACGACACCGTGATCTCGTTCCGGGGCGAAGCCGCGAGCCTCGCCGCCTACGACGCCGTCCGCACGGCCCTGGCGCATCCGCCGGAAGGCTTCAGTCTCGGCTCCGTCGAGATCCTGCCGCCGGTCGTGGCCGATCTCCGTCTCACCGTGGAACGGCGACCCGACGGCAGCCTCGAACTCGGTGGGCACGTCGCCTCCCCGGAGGCGCGCGAGGCGATCCGGGCCGCCGCTGCGGAGACCGCCGACGGCGGCGCCGTCGATGACCGGATGCAGGATGCCCGCGGCGCGAGGCTCGACGGCCCGACTCTGGCCGCTCACCTCCTCAAGATCGCTGCCCTGCTGCACGAGGGTCGCGTCGCCTACGAGCAGGGCCGCGTCTCGGTGTCCGGTAAGGCCCTGGATGACGGCGCGGTCGGCGAGATCGAGGCGCTCCTGCGCGAAGGGCTGCCCTCCGGGATCGAAGCGGGCACCATTGCGCTCACCGCCCGGCCGATCGTCCCCTACATCCTCCGCATTCGGCGCGGCGCGGAGGCAGTAGCGCTGAGCGGTCATCTGCCGGACCGGGCCACCCGCGAAACGCTGCTGAACCGGGCCCAGACCCGACTCTTCCGCGAATCGGTCCAGGATCGGTCGCGCCTCGCGCCTGGCGCACCGGCCGGGTTCGCCGCAGCGGTCGCGACCGGACTCGATGCGCTGATGACACTGGCGAGCGGTGAGGTCACCGTCACCGGCACAAGCCTGCGCCTGTCCGGAACGAGCCTCTATCCGGAGGCCGCGGCGCGGCTTCCGCGCACGCTGTCGGCGGCGATGCCGACAGGCTGGACTGCCACCGTGTCGGTCTCGTCCGGCGAGCCGGTGGTGCGGCTCGACCCGCAGGAATGCGGGCGGCGCCTCGCCGAACGGGTCGCCGGGCATCCGCTGCGATTCGCCCCCGGCAGCACGGCGTTGGCAGCGGATTTCTATCCCGTCCTCGACGCCGTGGCGGCCCTCGCCCGCGACTGTCCGTCTGAACGCATCGAGATCGTCGGCCATCTCGACGCGCCGAATGCCAAGCCGGCCGAAGCCGATCCGGTTGCCGCCGAGGCGGCGCGCGAATCGGCGCCGAAGCCGAAACCTGCGGCGCCCAGGAAGGATGCGAAGCCGGCCCAGGGCGACAAGAAGGACGATAAGAAGGGCGGCAAGACCGAGAAGGCGGAAGCGAAACCGCCTCAAGCGGATAAGCCCGACATTTCCCCCTCCGAGACCGGCGCCGACCTCGCGCGGGCGCGGGCCCTCGCCGTCATCGACTACCTGCAGAAGGCGGGCGTACCGCTCGACCGCGCTTCGATCGCGGAGGGCGCGGTCCCTCTTACCGAACGGCAGGGCATCGGACTCGCCCTTCGCTCGTGACCGCCCTCCTTCTTCCGCTTTGGCCGGCCCTCGCGGTGGCGTTCGGGCTCGGTATCGCGTGCGGCCTGATGACGGGCTTTCCGCGAAGCCGGACGACACTCGTCGCGGCAGCCGTGCCGATCCTCGCGCTCACCGTGCTGACGGGGCTCGCGCGGACCGAGCCCGTGCCCGGGCGCGCCGGCCTGTATCTCGAGATCGCGGCCCTTCTGCTCGCCGGCTATGTCGCCGGCTGCGTGCTGGGCGCACTCGCCGCACGAGTGTCCGGTCGCGGGTCCTGAGGCAAGGCCCAGATCCGCTGCGCCCGTTCGATCCCGCGCAACGAGAACGCGCCGACCTCGGTCAACGGCGCGGCGCAGCGGCCCGCGAAGGCGTCCGAGATCAGCAGATGTCGGTCCAGCGCGTCGCAGAGGCGCTCGATCCGACTCGCCTCGTTGACGGCGCGGCCGATGACGGTGAAATCGAGTCGCCGGTCGGTTCCGACATTGCCGTACACCACCGGTCCGAAATGCAGCACGATATCGGCGGTCAGGACCGGCAGGCCGCGACGATGGCGGGCGGCATTGAGTTCGTCGTTGCGCGCCAGGGCCTCCTGCGCGGCGGCCAGCGCCCCGGTGCAGGCCGGACAGGCCGACGCATTCGAATCGGTGACGGAAAAGACCGCGAGGAAGCCGTCGCCGAGGAATTTCGAGATCTCACCGCCATGCCGTCGCACCGGCTCGCCGAGCGCGTCGAAATGCTCGTCGAGCCAGCTGACGACCTTCAGCGGATCGTCACGGTCGGCCAGCGCAGTGAAGCCGCGCAGGTCCGCGAGCATGATCGCAGCCGGCACCACGGCGCTCTGACCGCGCCGCGTCTCGCCCGCAAGGACGCGGGCGGCGCTGGTCGGGCCGAGATAGGTGCCGGCCACCTCGCGCAGGGTATGGGCAAAGCTCAGCTTGGCGGTCGCCAGGGCGATGGCGGGGACCAGGGCCGTCAAGGCGTCCAAGTCATCCTGGGTGAAGCCGCCCGTCCGATCGGTACAGAAGGAGATGCCGGCTCCCTCGATGGCGCTGCCCGGCGCGAACCCGACCAAGTGGAGCAGATAATCCGTACCGCCCGCCGCACGAAGCTCCCTCAGGAGCGGTAGAAGCGGTTCGTCGGGACCGTCGAGGCACCAGCGCACGAGGTCCCGGTCATTCTCCTGCAGCCATGCGATCGGAGAGCGGGCATAGCTCGCCTCCCCTTCCGGGCCATGAGCAGCGGGAAACAGGGACAACCCCTCGCCGCGCCGCCACGCGAGGCTCGCGCCGCGAAACAAGGGATCGATGGCCGGAACGGACAGGCTGAGACGCCAGAGCGGCAGGCCCGCCGCGACGATCCCCTCGCAGAGTTCGGTGACGATCGCGTCCCCGTCATCCGAAGCGACCGCCCGTGCGACGAGCCGGGCCTCGACGGCGCGCAGGGCAGAGGACCGGGTCGACGGCTGAGGCATGATGGTGGACAGCCTAACCCAAGGGCGACGCCGGTGTCCCGGTCACCGCCCATTTTCCAGCGCGAAACCGCCGATTCCGTCGGCCAGGGCGCCTGCGGAATGACGTTACGGCGTCGCCGGTTGCGCCTCGGCGCTGACCGCCGTCCGGGTACCGCGGGCGAGGTCGCGCTCGATGGCGAGCGTGCTCTTGCCGTCGAGGCGGTTGCGGTAGACCTGCAGGTTCTCCATCACCCGCTGCACGTAGTTGCGGGTCTCGGTGAAGGGGATGCGCTCGACCCAGTCGATGGGATCGACGTCCGGACGGCGCGGGTCGCCGTAGGCATCGATCCACTTCTTCACGTTGCCGCCGCCCGCATTGTAGGAGGCGAAGGCGAGGATGTAGGAGCCCTTCCAGTCCTCCATCAGCTCACCGAGATGGGCCTGCCCGAGACGGGCATTGTAGGCGGGGTCGCTGGTCAGCCGATCGGTGTCGTAGCTCGTGGAGACACGCCGGGCGGTGCGCTGGGCGGTGGCCGGCATCATCTGCATCAGGCCACGTGCCCCGACACCGGACTGGGCGCGGGGATCGAACTGGCTCTCCTGGCGGGCGATGGCGAAGACCATGGCTCGCTCCACCTGTGGCACCGCCGTGAAGGTCTCGTAATCGGGAATTCCGATGGTCGGGTAGGCATGGGTGTCAAGGGCGAGGCCGCGCTGCGTCGCGAGCTTGCCGATGGCCACGAGGGCGCGGGCGTCCTTCGCTTCAATTGCCGTCTCGCCGAGGGCGTTGACCTGCGCCTCATCGGTGAGCGACTTCGCCGCGTCGATGTAGAGCGGCAACGCCAATTCCTTAAGGCTCGCCGCGGCGAGCAGCTTGAGGCCGCGCACGAACAGGCGATCGTCGAAGGCGGCCCGTGCCGCGGAGGACAACTCCGCCGCCCGGCGCAGCGGAAGGCTGTTCTGACCGAGCTTGGCCCGGGCAAGCTGGCCGTAATAGGCGATCGGCTGGAGCGCCGCGCGCTCGTAGAAACCCTTGGCTTCCGGAGCCTTGCCCGCCGCCTCCGCCGCGCGGCCCTGCCAGTAGGCAGCGCGGGCCAGTGAGATCGGCGTCTCCGCGATGGTGGCGGCCTGCGCGAAGTGATGCTCGGCCGCGCCCGGATCGTTGAGGAAGCGCAACGCGATCCAGCCAGCGTGGAACTCGGCCTCGATGCGCTTCTCCGTGGTGCGGGCGGAATGGCCGGCGGCGACGGCCTGGGCGGTCTTGGCGTCGCCGGAATCCATCAGCTTGCGCGCGACGATGCGGCGCTCGACCCACCACTCGTCGCCATCGACCAGAATCTCGGGGTTGGTCGGCGCGGCGAGCAGAACCTTGGCCGCGTCCTCGGCCTTGTCGGCACGGCGGAAATACTGGGCCCGGGACAAGAGGTAGGAGGAATCGTTGCGCAGGCTCGGCGGCACCGCGTTGAGGGCGCTGGCGCCACCGCTCTTGGTCTCGACGGCACGGCGCGCCCGCACGAGGCTGGCATAGGAGCCACCCGCGTAATCGGCGGCGCGGCCGGCCGTGGCCCAATCCTCCTTGAGGAGGGCGCGCTCCATACGGGCACGGTGGTCGATCACCGTGAGGATACCGGGAAACGTGTCCGTGACCCGGGTTTCGAGGTTTCGGCCGAAGCTGTCCTCGCGCCAGAGGTCGCGAACGAGCGTGGCGGCGTCGGCCTCCAACCCGTCGGCGCGCAGCGCCAAAGCGAGAGCGAACTTGCCCGGCGCGCTGGCCGGCTTCGAGGTCGCGAAAAAGGCCCGCACGATGGCCGGGCTCTTCTTCTCGGACAGTAGCATCTCTTCGGCACGCCGACGCAGCAGGGGCCCGGCCGGCCAATCGGGATTGGCGCGGGTGAAGGCGACGACCCGCTCGAAACCGATTCCCGCGCCGGCCCGGATCGCCACCCATTCGAGCAGGGCGCGGGCAGCCGGATCGGAAAAGCCCGCGGCCGATCGGTCACCGTCGGCAACCTTGCCCTTTCGGTAGAGATCGATCGCCTGCCGAAGCTGGCTCAGATCGGTCTCGCCGGACAGGACCGGGCGGTTGGGGTCGGGCACCTCCGGCGCGGGGGCTGCCGGCGAGACCGTGGCATCGGGCAGCGGGAAGGCGATGGGCGCATCCGAATCGGTCGATGCGTAGCCGGAAGCGGCCGCCGGCAGAGCCTTGTCGGGCGCCGCTTCGCCCGTTCCGGTCGGGTCGATCCGCAGGGCATCGGCCGCGACCGGATCGGCAGCGGCCTTGCCGGCATCCTTCATCTGCGCCGCCGGCGCGGTGGCGTCGCTCGCCGGCACGGCCGGGGCCGAGGCCGGATTCGGGTTGCGGATCTCGGCCTGACCCTGCTGCGCGGCCAACACGGCGCCGCCCGTCAGGGCGAGGCCGAGGAGCAGGGGCAGGGTGCGGGCGGGGAAGGTCATGTGTGAAGACACCCCGACTCGTGGGCCAAGCCTTAAGCTGGCCCCCGGGTCGTTAAGAAGGGATAAACCAACCCGGGAAAGAACGAGCGATCCTGGCGGATCGTCGCCCCTCCCCGGGTCTCGGTTTCACGGTGAAGGCCGCCCGCTCGAAGCGTTTGCCTAGGAACAAGCGACAGCCTATGTCTGCGCGTCCCGTCGGCGGCCGGCCCTGTGAGCTGCATCCGCGCGCGGACACGAGAAGTACGGCCGGGAACGCCAGGATGACCGAGACCCACGCCCGCCTTCGCGGTTCGATGACCGCGCTCGCGACGCCTTTCCGCGACGGCGAATTCGACGAGGCGGCCTTCCGAAAGTTCGTAAACTGGCAGATCGAGCAGGGGACGCACGCGCTGGTGCCGACGGGCACCACCGGGGAAAGCCCCACCCTCACCCATGCGGAGCATGATCGCGTGGTCGAGACCTGCATCCGCGAGGCCAATGGCCGGGTGCCGGTGATCGCCGGCGCGGGCTCGAACTCGACCGCGGAGGCCGTGGCGCGGGCGCGTCATGCGGAGAGCGTCGGCGCGGACGCAGTTCTCACCGTGACGCCCTACTACAACAAGCCGACGCAGGAGGGGCTGTACGCCCACTTCAAGGCCGTCAACGACGCCGTCGGCATCCCGATCATCATCTACAACATCCCCGGCCGCTCCGTGGTCGACATGAGCGTCGACACCATGAAGCGCTTGTTCGAACTGAAGAACATCGCCGGCGTGAAGGACGCCACGGCCAAGATCGACCGTGTCAGCCTCCAGCGGCAGGCCCTTGGGGAGAGCTTCATCCAGCTTTCTGGCGAAGATGCGACGGCGCTCGGCTTCAACGCCCATGGCGGCCACGGCTGCATCTCGGTGGTGTCGAACGTGGCCCCCCGGCTCTGCGCCGATCTTCAGGAGGCGACCCTCAAGGGCGATTTCGCCAAGGCTTTGTCGATCCAGGACCGCCTCATGCCGCTGCACGTGCAGATGTTCTACGAGTCGAACCCGGTGCCGGCGAAGTATGCCCTGTCACGCCTCGGCCTGATGTCCGAGGAGGTCCGCCTGCCGCTGGTGCCGGCGACCGAGGGCTGCCGCAAGGCGGTCGACGCGGCTCTGGCCCATGCCGGGCTGATCTGATCGAGGCTCGCCGCCGGGCGGCCGGGTTCCCATATGGGGGAGCCGCCGCCCGAAGGCTCCGAACGACACGAGAATGGCACCCAAACCCGAACCCGGTCGGCGCGTCGTCGCCGACAACCGCTCCGCGCGCTATCACTACGCCATCGAGGATGTGATCGAGGCCGGCATCGCCTTGACCGGCACCGAGGTGAAATCCCTGCGCGGGGGCAAGGCGACGATCGGCGAGTCTTATGCCGGCCCGTCCGGCAACGACCTGATGCTGTTCAACGCCTACATCCCGGAATACCTGGAAGCGAACCGCTTCAACCACGACACCAAGCGCCCGCGTCGCCTGCTGCTGCATCGGCGGCAGATCAACAAGCTGATCGGTGCCACGCAGCGCCAGGGCTATACGGTCATTCCGCTCAAGATCTATTTCAACGACAAGGGCCGGGCGAAGGTGGAACTCGGCCTCGGCAAGGGCAAGCAGCTCCACGACAAGCGCGAGAGCGTGAAGGAGCGCGATTGGCAGCGGGACAAGGCCCGGCTGATGCGGGACAAGGGCTGAGGCCGGCTCGGCCTGCCCTCTTTCGGATGGATGCGCTGCTCGAGGCCCGGCGTTCCGGTTGTCGGGGCGGTCGGCGTTGTTCGTCGAGCCGCCCCAGGTTTGCCGCGTGTCGGCTCAGACGGGCATGCCCGTCGGCTCGAACAGAAAGTCGTCGACCGACGGAATGGTGACGGCGAGGCTGGTCCCGTAGCTCGCCTTGGACAAGCGCCAGGGGCGCTCCGAGCGCGCGCGGATCGCCTCGGAAGGACGCAGGCGACGCAGGGCGCCGTTCTCGTCCAATTCCTCGATCGTGAGGAAGCCGTAGACCTGCAGGCGGGAGGCGATCAGCTTGGTGTCGCGGTCCCCGGCTGCCACCTGCAGACTGCCGGTGGCATAGACCGCATCCATCAGACTCCGCTGGTCTGCCCTCGAACGGCTGCGCGGCCCTGCCTCGCCCCCGTAACCATTGATGGCCGATCCATTCATGCCCGCCGGCCGCACCGGCGCCGGACGCCGAAAGGGAATGACGTTGTCCGTTCCCGCAACGCTACGCATACGCGAAAGCCTTCTCGTGTCGTCATGTGCCTCCGGTCGGGACGCTCTGGGGCGCCTTGCCGGCCGGTGCACAGCTTTCGACGAGTCGGCTTAATGCCAGCTTAGCCATGTCCGCCCGCTCAGCGGGCGGAGCGTCCCGAAAAGGGGCGTTCTCGAGAAACGTCCCGGATGGCAGGTCCGGAACGTTTCGTCAGGCTTTTGAATCGCATCGGCTTTCTCCCGAAAGCCGGCACTGACCTGTCGGCTCGAGGATTTAGCCGAGAGCGGTGGTGAAGTGAGCGTCGGTCTTGGCGCGGATCTCGTCCTCGGTGACGCCGTCGGCGAGCTCGATCAGCCGCATGCCGCCGCTGCCCTTCTTGTCGATCGTGAACACCCCGAGATCGGTGATCACCAGATCGACCACCTGCGTGCCCGTCAGCGGAAGGTCGCACGAGGCCAACAGCTTGGCGCTCTCCGTGCCGTCCTTGGCCCGCGCCACGTGCTCCATCACCACCACGACCCGCTTCACCCCCGCCACGAGGTCCATCGCCCCGCCCATCCCCTTCACCATCTTCCCCGGGATCATCCAGTTGGCCAGGTCGCCGTTCTGCGCCACCTGCATCGCCCCCAGGATCGACAGGTCGATATGACCGCCCCGGATCATCCCGAACGAATCGGCCGAGGAGAAGTAGCTCGTCGTCGGCAGCGCCGTGATCGTCTGCTTGCCGGCGTTGATCAGGTCCGGATCCTCCTCCCCCTCGTAGGGGAACGGGCCCATCCCCAGCATCCCGTTCTCCGATTGCAGCTGCACCGACATCCCCTCCGGGATGTAGTTCGACACCAGCGTCGGGATGCCGATGCCGAGGTTCACGTAGAAGCCGTCCTCCAGCTCCCGGGCGGCGCGCGCCGCCATCTGCTCGCGGGTCCAGGCCATTGCTTGCACTCCTTCCTCGTTGGGCACCATCGGGGCGTCGGGCCCCAGCGGGGCACCGCGCGGTGAGGCCTCGCGGCCGGATGTCGGGCGGGCGTGCCGGATCAGATCGCGCCGCCGCCGGCGGCCGCGGCCTCGCCGGTCTCGGGCGCCCGGCGCGGGCGCACGGTGCGCTGCTCGATGCGCTTCTCGCGCACCGGCACGTGCAGGATGCGGGAGACGAAGATGCCCGGGGTGTGGATGTGGTCCGGGTCGATCGCGCCGGGCTCGACGAGGTGCTCGACCTGGGCCACCGTGACCGCGGCGGCGGTGGCCATCATCGGATTGAAGTTGCGCGCGGTCTTCCGGTAGACGAGGTTGCCCTCGGTGTCGCCCGTCCAGGCATGCACGATCGCCAGGTCGGCGAACAGGCCGCGCTCCATCACGTAGGTCTCGCCGTCGAACTCGCGCAGCTCCTTGCCCTCGGCCACGGAGGTGCCGACGCCGGTCTTGGTGAAGAAGGCCGGGATGCCGGCCCCGCCGGCGCGGATGCGCTCGGCGAGCGTGCCCTGGGGGTTGAACTCGATCGCGAGTTCGCCGCCGAGATACTGTCGGGCGAACTCCTTGTTCTCGCCGACATAGGACGAGATCATCCGGGCGACCTGGCGGGTTTCGAGGAGCTTGCCGAGGCCGACGCCGTCGATGCCGGCATTGTTGGAGATCACGGTCAGGCCGGTCACGCCCGAGGCCCGGATCGCCTCGATCAGCTCGTCCGGGATGCCGCACAGGCCGAAGCCCCCGGCCATGATCGTCATCCCGTCCCGCAACAGGCCCGATAAGGCCGCCGTGGGGTCCGGATACACCTTCTTCATCGCAGCCGTCCCTCCGTCATCGCCTGGGCGGCACCGGCGCGGTCATGTGTTCGCGGCGGGCTGGCCCCTCGATCGGTGCATGTCGCGGATGTGCACCGCAGCAGAGCGTTCGTCAAACCTGCGACGCATTTCCCGGCGACGAACGGCGTCGCGTGTCGCGTGAAGTCGATGAGGAAGCTCTGCATATCCGGTTCTCGCCGTGGCGGCGCGCGAGACAACCCATCGGCGAACCGTTAAGAGTCCGACCCGGCGCGTTCGATCGCGCTACCGCGGCGAGCCCCGTGTCCGGGGCGCGCCCGAAGCGGGAATGAGTGGTTGCCCACCGAACCGGTACCGGCCGCTCCCGCCTCGCCCCCTCATGGAGTGCCATGTCGCCGCGCCGCGCCCTCTCTGCCCTCGGCCTCGGTATCGTCTCTGCCGGGCTGATCGCTGCGTGCCTGCCATGGTCCATCGAGGCGCCGGGGCTCTCGCGCTTCGTCAGCCGAAGCTTGAAGGAAAGTTGGGGCGTGTCCCTGAACGCGAGCGGTGCGACCGAGATCGTGCTGCTGCCGCTGCCCCGCATCACCTTCGAGAACGTGCGCCTCGACGACGGCGCCGCCTCCGGAGCCACCCTGGCTTCGGGCGGGCGGCTTGCGCTTCAGCTCGACACCGCCGCCCTCCTGACCGGCCACGTCACGGTAGAATCGCTGACCTTCGACGGCGGCACAATCCACCTGCCGCAGGATGCGGATGACAACCGCTGGGCCGGCCTCGCCGAGCGCATGGCGAAAGGTGTCGCCGAGAACCGCGCCCATCCCCGCCGGCTCGTCCTGACACGGTCCACCGTAACGGGACGCGATCCCCGCGACGGTCGTCCCCTCACGGCGAATGATCTCGAACTAACCGTGGTGTGGCGCTCGACCATCGCCCTGATCGGCGGCCTCATGTGGAACGGCGAGCGTGCGCAGTTCGCCCTCACGGAGCTTCAGCCGCACGCCTTGTTCGAAGGTCAGTCCAGCCCATTCTCGGCCAACCTGGCATGGCCTACCGGTGCTTTGACCGCCGAGGGCAGCGGCAGCCTCGGCGAGGGCGGGCTCAAGGCCACGGGGACCGGCACCCTGCGCATCCGCTCGCTCGCCGGGACCCTGGCCTGGACCGGCGGCGACATCGCGCTCGCTCCCCTGGCCGAAGACCTGACCGTCGAGGGAGCTTTCGAGGCGATCTCGCGGGAGATCCAATTTCCCAGCGTGAAGGTGACCACCGGCGGCAACGTGCTTGAAGGCGCGGGTTCAGCCGATTTCGGGGGTGACCGCAACGCCGTTCAGGCGACCCTCGCCGCCGACAACCTCAACCTCTCGCCCCTGCTGGCTGGGCTGATGCGGCTCGGCGGCTTCGACGGCGACGCCGAGCCACCGGCATGGCGCCAGCGTTCGCTTGCCCTGGCGCCGCTGACCAGCGGCGACCTCGACCTGCGGATTTCCGCCGGCAACGCCCGCCTCGGTCCTGTCCAAGTCACCGATCTCGCCTGTGGCGTGATGGTCCGGGCCCGCGGAATCGAGGCATCCCTCGGTCGGGCGGGACTGCGCGGCGGGACGGTCAAGGGCCGCGTCGTGCTCGCCTCCGACGAGGGCGATGACGGCCTCACGCGCGTCAAGGCACAGGGGCATGTCAACGGTATCGATCTCGGCACATTGATGGGCGATCTCGGCGGCGAGCGCTGGGTCCAGGGAACGACCCGCGGCAGCCTCGTTCTGGAGGGGGCCGGTCGCGATGTCGGAACGCTGACTGGCAGTCTCGCGGGCCGCATCGCTCTGCGCAGCGAGGATGGCGCCATCACCGGCCTCGATCTGGCGGACATGCTTCAGCGCAACGGCACCGTCGCCCCGGGAGCCCTGGCTCGTCGCAACGGCCGCACCACCTACGAGCATGCCACCCTGTCGCTGTTGATCGCGGACGGGGTCGGCGAGGTGGCCGAGGGAAGCCTCGTTTCCCGCGCACTCACCGCCACCGTCGGCGGGCGCCTCGACCTCCTCCGACGCCGCATCGAGGCGCGGGCGGAAGTCGCGTCGCGCCCCAGCGGCGAAGGCACGCACCGTCCGGCCTTCACCTTCGATCTCTCCGGCCCCTGGGACGGGATGAGCGTCGGCCCCGCCGTTCCAGCGCGACCGGTGGAGAATGCCTCCGTCCAGTTCCGTCGGCCGGGCGCGGACCTGCCCCTGGGGATCAGGGCCTACGCACCGACCTCGGCTCCGTAAGGTCTTCAGCCTCGCTCAGTGTGCGACTCGCTCCGGTGACATGCGTCGTGCGACTCGCTCCGGTGACATGCGTCGCGAGGCTGACGCCGGGCGAGGACCTTTCCAATCCCCGGCGCTTGTCCGACTGGCTTCAAGAGTTCCCATTCGCCGTGCCGGCCTGCGAACCGCCCTTGGCCTTGTCGAAGGCCCGCCGGATCAGATCGGTGCCGACCTCCATCGCGGCATCCAGAGCGCGCTGGGTCAGCGTGCCCTCCGCCACCGCCTCACCCGCATAGAGCGGCTGCTCCAGGGCGAGCGTATCGCCCCGTGTGACGCGCAGGCGGGCGACCTCGCGACCCGGCTCCACCGGGGCGGCAAGGGGACCTTGATAGACCACGCGGGCCGAGACCTTCTCCGACGACCCCCGTGGCAGCAGGAGGCGAACCGGCTTGTTCGCCACGACGGGCACCGAGCCCTTCACGCCGCCGAATACGGAAACCTCGGCCACCGTCTCGCCCTGGGCGAAGACCTGACGCGGCTCGAAGGCGCGGAAGCCCCATTCCATCAGCTTGCGCGTCTCGGCCGCCCGGTCACGCGCCGTCTTGAGCCCGGAGACCACCATGATGAGCCGCTGGCCGTTCTGCACCGCTGAACCGGTCAGCGCATAACCCGATTCCTCGAGATAGCCGGTCTTGAGACCGTCGGCACCGATATCGAGGGTCAGCAGCGGATTGCGGTTCTGCTGCTTGATCTTGTTCCAGGTGAACTCACGCTCGGAGTAGATCTTGTAATATTCCGGATAAGTATCGATTAGATGCTGGGCGATCCTCGCCATATCGCGGGCGGTGACTTTCTGGTCGGGAGCCGAGTAACCGGTCGCGTTGCGGAAGGTCGATCGCGTCATGCCGATCTCCTTGGCACGACGGTTCATGATGTTGGCAAACGCTTCCTCGGTGCCGGCCATGTTCTCGGCAATGGTGATCGCCGCATCGTTGCCCGATTGGACGACTAGGCCGCGCAGCAGATCCGACAGCTTGATGCGGCTGTTGACCTGGGCGAACATCGAAGAGCCGCCGCCGCCCGCTCCGCCCCGGCGCCACGCGTCCTCGGTCACCGTGAACTCGGTGTCCATGGTGAGGCGGCCCTCTTTCAGGGCGCCGAACACGATCTCCGCCGTCATCAACTTGGCCATGCTGGCCGGGGAGAACAATTCGTCGGCGGCCTTCTCGAACAGCACGGAGCCGGACTCGGCATCGACCAGGATCGCGTGCGGCGCCGCCGTCTGAAAGTTCTGGGCGCGAGCCGGTGACGCGTCGAGAATGCCTCCGAGCGCGAGGGCCAGCATGGCCGGCACCGCGAGACACGCCGTCCGGAATCGTCGCGTGAGCATGATCGCCTCTCATCGGCCCCGCCTCGCACCGGCGAGGACGGGAGCCTTCTTCAACAAGCGTGACCTTAGCTTGGTTCGGTGACGATTTCGAAGCGCAAATGCGCGCGAATCCCCCGCACGAAGCGGTGGGCATGGGGGGATCCCGACGGCACCTGCCACGCTTGCTCGGCCCCCCCCCCGATCCCATATGAAGCTCATGGATTTCCACAGCTTTTCTCATCGGACGAGGCCGCCGGCGGCGGCTCGTTCCGCGTGGCAGGTCATCCCGCTCGCCGGCCGTTTCGAGGTCGTCTACGAGGATGCCCGCGGCGCCTGGACGACCCGCATTCTCGACGCGCGCGAACTCAAGCTCGGGCCCGGCAGGACGCTCCTCGGCGGCACCGACAGAGCGCACGGGCTCTATCGCGGCCTGCGTGCCGACCGCATCCGTCGTCTCGTCGACGTGAAGACGGGTCAGCGGATCGAGACCGGCATCCTCGACTGGCTTCTCGCGCGAGCCGACGCGCAAAGACGCGCCGCATATCCGCGCGGCGTCCGACGGGCCGCATGAAGACGCTCTCGGCCTGGAAAATCAGCTTAACGTCGTCTCGCGGCCGGCCCGGAGGTTCGGTATAGCCAAGCGATGGAACTGATCGCCACCACCCAGGCCCTTGCCGAAACCTGCGCCCGCCTCGCCGAACAGCCGTTCGTCACGGTCGATACGGAGTTCATGCGCGAGACGACCTACTATCCGAAACTCTGCCTGATCCAGATGGCAGGGCCGGACGGTACGGCTTGCCTGGTCGATCCGCTGGCGCCGGGCATCGATCTTCAGCCGTTCATCGACCTGATGGCGGATGAGAGCACGGTGAAGGTGTTTCATTCGGCGCGTCAGGACCTTGAGATCATCTGGCTGATGGGTGGGCTGTTGCCGCATCCGTTCTTCGACACCCAGGTCGCCGCGATGGTCTGCGGCTACGGCGACTCGGTCTCCTACGAACAGCTCGTCAACGACGTCGCCAAGGCTCGCATCGACAAGTCCTCGCGCTTCACGGACTGGTCGCGCCGCCCGCTTTCCGAGGCGCAGCTCGCCTACGCGCTGTCCGACGTGACCCATCTCGTTACGATCTACCAAGTGCTCGCCGCCGAGCTGCTGCGCACGGATCGCGGATTGTGGCTCGACGAAGAGATGGCGGTGTTGACCTCCCCGGAAACCTACCGGGCCGATCCGGCCTTCGCCTGGAAACGGCTCTCGGGCCGCATGCGCAAGCCCCGCGAGATCGCCGTTCTGATGGAAGTCGCGGGCTGGCGCGAGGCCGAGGCGCAGAGCCGCAACGTGCCGCGGGGGCGCATCCTCAAGGACGAGGCGGTCATCGACATCGCGACGGCTGCGCCTCGCAGCGTCGAGGCGCTCGGGCGTCTGCGCACCATTCCGGCCGGTTTCGAACGGTCCCGCACCGGCGGCGAAATCCTCGCCGCGGTGGAGCGCGGCTTCGCCCGCGATCCCTCGCAGATCGCGATGCCGGAGCGCGTCCGCACGCGCGGCGGCAACAACGGTGCGCTCATCGATCTTCTGAAGGTTCTGCTCAAGGCGGTGGCCGAAGCGGAGGGCGTCGCGCCCAAGATCATTGCCACGGTCGACGACCTCGAAGCTTTGGCGGAGGATGGCACCGAGGACACTCCTGTGCTGCAAGGCTGGCGCCGCGGCCTGTTCGGCGAGAAGGCGCTGGCGCTCAAGGCCGGTCGCATGGCGCTCTCCGTCGAGCGCGGCCGGGTGGTGGTTCGAGACGTGCCTCAGCCGTGACAACCGGACGCGACATGACCGGAAAACGCGGATGACGGCGCGTCGAGCCCTTGGCGGCGGGGATGCGATGCCGTAACCCGGGATCAACAGGCAATTCATCTTGCCTCATGATCCCGTTTTGGCGTAGCGGCACGCGTCCATGTTCGAGCCGAACGAAGTCCTCCAGGTCGCCAGCGGACGGGGCACCGTCTCGGCCGAGGGCACGGCGCCGGCCAAGGTGCGCTACAAGCTCGTCATCGAGCGCCGATCCGGCTCGGTGACCGCGTATGGGACGCTGATTGGAACTTATGCCGCGCTGCGTCCGATCTGGCTCGTGCCGGATTCGGTGCTGACCCTGAAGAATGGCCGCACCGTTGCCATCTCGATCACGGATCTCGTCGGCGACACTGCGGAGTTCGAGGCGACCGAGCCGGTTGCCCGCGTGTGAGTTCTGCCAGAGAACCGTCCTCTGACAGTGACGGATCGATTGCCTCACCCGTTGCGCCGGCCGGATCACGCCCTCCCCTTCCGGGCGCCCTTCGATTGGGCCCGGCTGACAGCTTTCCTCGCGGATCACGCGACGCCCGGCATCGAGACGGTCACGGCGGAGGCTTACGCCCGAACGGTCCGGACCGGCGATGACATCGTCATTCTACGGGTCGCACCCGCTGAGGATGAGACGGCCCTTCACGTTTGGCTCGATGCGCCACGAGGGGCTTCCGGTATTCGGGGAGCGATGCAGACGCGCCTTCGGACAATGTTCGACCTCGATGCCGATCCCGAATCCATCGCCGCTGGCCTGAGCCACGATCCCTTCATGGCCGAGCTCGTACAGCGGCGGCCGGGATTGCGGATTCCGGGTGCATTCGATCCGTTCGAACTCACGGTTCGGGCGATTCTGGGTCAGCAGGTCTCGGTCGCGGCGGCGACCCAACTGGCGGGGCGTCTCGTTTCCGCCTTCGGCACGCCACTCCCGGCCGCCATGGCCGTGGCCGGTCTGACGCATGTCTTTCCCGAGCCGGGCCAGCTCGTGGAGGCGGACATCTCGTTGAGGCTCAACATGCCGCGCGCCCGCGGACGGGCGATCCAATCGCTCGCCTCAGCCTTCCTTCATGCGCCCGACCTGTTCGCGATCGGGCTCGGCCTGGACGAGAGCGTCGCGCGGCTGACGGCGCTGCCCGGCATCGGCCCATGGACAGCCCACTACGTCGCCATGCGGGCGCTCGGTCAGGCCGATGCCTTTCCTCCGGGCGATATCGGGTTGATGCGGGCGCTCGATGGCGGCCAGGGTCGTCCGAGTCGGACCGCAATACTGGCCCGCTCGCAAGCCTGGCGGCCCTGGCGGGCCTACGCCGCGCTCCACCTCTGGGCGGAGGATGCGGAGAGGCGCGGCGCATCGCGTCAGGCGCTCCGATAGATCTTGTTTTCACAGTGAGTTAGCGGGCTCCTCCCGGGCTCGGAGGCCGGTCCGGCGCTGCGTGAATTAACGCGCTGTTTACCAAAAATCGGGCACATTCTGCCGAGCCCAGGAGGAGCCATGACCCGACGAGCCGGCCGGAGTTTCGACGTCCTCAGCGAGGCGCAGATCGTCGCCGGCCGCACCGCCGGTCGCCGCGTCGCCCCGCATTTGCTGGCCCCACCGGAAGCGCCCCGACCGATCGCGCAGCTCCTCGACACGATCCAGCACGTCGCCGAGGCGGCTACCGGCGAACGCAGCTTCCTGCACGTCCCGCCGACCGCACGACGCTGAACCCGATGTCATGGCGGCCCTCGTCTACACGCGACTGAAGGACCACCCGCGGGAAACTTACTTCGCCACGAGCGGTGCGCTCATCGTCGGGCGCATCGACTGCATCAGCGCCCGGCCCGGATCCGAGCAATGGTCCTGGGGCATGAACCTCGACATCGGCGGCCTGCCCTTCCGGCGCGGCGGCGTCGCCGAGGACCGCGCGGGCGCGATCACCGCGCTCAATGAGGCCTGGGGCGACTGGAAGACCTGGGCGGGCCTGCGCGATCTCGATGCCGTCGAACCGTGAGGGTCAGGCGGTCGGCGATGCTTGCCCGAGCGTCAGGAGCACGATCTCCGGGGGGACTCCGAACCGCACCGCTACCTTGCTGACGCCGAGACCGCCCGAAACGATCAGGTGACGCCCATCCTCCACGACGTGGCCGTAAGCGTAGCGCTCCCGCGATGATCCGAGGAGGGCGGGCGAGATCCCGAACATGCGGATCTGCCCACCATGGGTGTGACCCGACAGCGTCAGGGATACCCGGCGCGGCACCTTCGGGAAAATGTCGGGCTCGTGCGCCATCAACAGGACGGGCGCGTCGTCGGTGACTCGGGCCAAGGTTCCCGGAATGTCGGCAAGGCTGCGAGGATCACCAAGGGGCAGGAAGGGCTCCTGGTCGCCCAGACCGGCAAGCCAGAACGGGTGCCCGTCCTTCGTGAGCCGTCGCGCGTCGTTGTCCAGTACCGGGATGCCCCGCGCCTCCAGCAGCCGATGCGATTCGACCGGCCCACGCCGCGCGACCATCGCCGCCCGGTCATCCCACCAATCGTGGTTGCCGAGCACCGCGTAAGTGCCCAACGGCGATTTCAGGCCATCGAACAACCGGACGAGATCGGGCAGCGGCACCTTGTGCCATGCGACCGTGCGGGATGCCGGATAATCACCGAGCAGTAGGACGAGATCGGGAGCGAGGGCATTGGTCGCGTCCACGATCTCGGCCACCCGGCCGAGCGGCATCCACGGCTCGCAGACATGGATGTCCGCGATCACCGCCACGCGGAGGGTCAGTCCCGGGGTCCAGCCCGGCGGCGTCAGCGAATAGGGGGTAACCACGAGCCGGAAACGCGGCTCGATCGCGAAAGCGTAGGCGCCCGTCGATGCGCCGAGGCCGAGCACCGAAGCGCCCAAACCTGTCAGGACCTGCCTGCGTGTGGGGAGGATGAGCATGCCGCCAGAGCTATCGCTCCGGCGGCCACGTCAAGTCCCAGCCCCTTATTCTACGGGTTCGTCCTCGTGGACGAACCGAAACTTCTGCCGGGCGGCGGCTTCCGCGCGGGCCGACGCGGTGGCGGCAGCATTGACCTGCATGGCGGCGGCGAGCGCCGGCAGGGCGACGGGACGGAAGCTCTCGCGATCCTCGGACACCGACACGCGGGCGGCACTGCCCGGCTGTATCGCGAACGTCGAGGTGCGGCTGGGGGCGTACATGGATCCTGTCCTGGTTCGGTGGCGGGACGACCCGGCGGGGCGTTTCGGTTCGATCTCCGTCCGGCTTGGGGCCGGACGCCGCCCACTCAACAATCGCTTGATGGCGAGATTGCGAAGTCGGCTATGCCACATTGATCGAACCGTTCACCTGAACGGAAGCTTAAGGTTTCCGATAAGGCTGCTTTTCGGGCACGATGCCGAAATGAGCAGCCTCGATGCCACACGTTTTCCGCTCACCGATACTGCTGTGCAACATCCCGTATCTTGCAGCGCATTCAGCAAAGATGTGTTGGATGAGAAGGCTGCTTCGCCCGTACTCTCCGCCAGCCCGCGTATTCAAAATTCATCATCTCAGACTGCCGGCATCGGCTCGAGCCCTTCCTGAGCGATCCAGGCCGCGGTGCGGTCGAGGGCGCGGCGCAACCGCTCGAACAGCGTGTCGATCTCATCGCGTTCGATGACGAGCGGCGGGCAGACCGCGACACGGTCACCCATCAGGAAGCGAACGATCAGTCCTTCGTCTTGGGCGAAGGCGACACACCGGGCCGCGACCCCGGCCTTGGGCGGGTATTGTCGTTTGTCGACCTTGTCGGCGACGAGTTCGACACCCCCGATCAGGCCGAGTCCCCGCGCCTCGCCGACGAGGGGATGATCGGCCAATTCCGAGAGCCGCGCCTGGAAATGCGGCGCCTTCTCCGCCGCGCGCTCGACGATGCGATCGCGCCGGTAGATGTGGAGGGCGCGGTTCGCCACCGCACAGGCGACCGGATGACCCGAATAGGTCGTGCCGTGGCCGAAGCCGCCGAGCTTGGCGCTCTCGTCCAGCATCGCGCGATAGAGCGGTTCGTCGATGCTGATGCCGCCGAGCGGCAGATAGCCGGAGGTCAGCGCCTTGGCGAAGGACAGGGTATGGGGGCGGATGCCGAGCGCTTCGGAGCCGAACCATGTACCGAGGCGACCGAAGCCGCAGATCACCTCGTCGGCGATGAGCCGCACGTCGTAGCGGTCCAACACCGGCTGAATCGCCGCGAAATATCCGGCCGGCGGCACGATCGCACCACCCGCTCCCATCACCGGCTCGACGAAGAATGCCGCGACCGTCTCCGGATCCTCGGCGAGGATCTGCGCCTCCAGTTCGGCCGCAAGGCGCTCGGAATAGGCCTGCTCGCTCTCGCCGGGCTCGGCGCCGCGATAATGATGCGGACAGGCGGCGTGGAGGAAGCCGGGGATCGGCAGATCCCAGTCGGCGTGATTGGCTGGCAACCCGGTCAGCGACGCGGTGGCGACCGTGACGCCGTGATAGCCCTTGCGGCGGCCGATGATCTTCTTCTTCCGCGGACGCCCGAGGGCATTGTTCATGTACCAGAGAAGCTTGATCTGCGCATCGTTGGCCTCCGACCCCGACGACGTGAAGAAGATCTTCGAAGTCGGGACCGGCATCAATTCCTTGAGCGTCTCGGCCAGCTCGATCGCCGGATCGTGGCTGCGACCGGAGAAGAGATGGGCGAAGGGGAGCTTGCCCATCTGCTCGGACGCCGCCTCGACCAGCTCCTCGTTGCCGTAGCCGAGCGCGGTGCACCACAGCCCGGCCATGCCTTCGAGATAGGGTCGCCCATCGGAATCGTAGACCCAGACGCCGTGTCCGCGCTCCAATACCAGCGGGCCCGTCTCTCGGAAGGTGGAGAGGTTGGTGTAGGGATGGATCAGGGTCTCGACGTCGCGGGCGGCGATGTTCGACAGCATGGCGGCGGATCATCGGCTTCGCCGACGGGAATGGCCGGCACACCGCCACACTAACGACCGCAATCCTGCGCAGGAAGGCATTGCACCCGCGCAGGCCGCCCGGAACGTTTCGCCGATGCTCGATCCCGCCACCGTCATCGCCAAGCCCGCCCCGGGCCGCGCATGCGGCCCGTGCACCCTGTGCTGCAAGGTCTACGAGGTGCCGGCGGTGGAAAGTCCCGCCGGGCGCTGGTGCAAGCACCTGAAGGCGGGCAGCGGTTGCGGTATCCACGCGCAACGGCCCGACCATTGCCGTGCCTTCCACTGCCTCTGGATGACGGAGCAGTGGATGGGTCCGGAATGGCGTCCGGATCGGGCCAAGATGGTGCTGAGCCTGGACCCCGTCACCCGCTTCATGAATGTGCAGGTCGATCCGGGGCAGGCCAATTCCTGGAAGCGGGCGCCCTATCACGATCAGCTTCGGCGGTGGGCGGCGGCGTCCCTACCACTTCAGCGCTATGTGCTGGTCCACACTGGCGCTGTCACGACGGTAGTGCTGCCGGATCGGGACGTGCCGCTGGGGTCGTTCGGCCCCGGAGATCGACTGGTGGCCCGCGAGCGCATGACGCCGGCCGGACTCACGGCGGATGTCGAGAAGGTGCGCGGCTCCGCCTGAGCCGCTCAGGCCATGCAGCGGCCCGGCACCATGCGACGGGCCTCCGGCCCCGCGAGCGAACTGATCGGCGTCTCGCATCCCTCGCGCGTCAGACGACGCGGCTTGACCGGGATCTCCTCCACCGCGCGGGTCGGTGCCACCGGCTGGAGCTGGTGGACCGGGCGGGGCGCCGTGGCGACGTGGATCGGGCTGATGGCGGTGTTGTAAGGACGCAGGCCCGGCAGGGGCGAAGCGACCGGCGCTTCGAGAGCGATGCGAGGCGCCGGAGCGGGCGCGGCCATGGCATCGGCGCCGTAGCGAACGAGCGGCAACGTGAGCAGGGTCAGGATCGCAGCAGGACCAGTCACGCAGAGAACGAAGCCGGGCCGAAGCATCTTTGCGATCTCCGAGGGGAGCTTGACAGGATATCGGCACAACGCGGCAGCGAGTTGGCTGGTTCCTTCACTGTGCCGCTCCGATGCAGAACAGTATTACCTGCGCTTTGGTCCGCGTGATTCGGCGCTGCGGCACCGCGGAGAGGCCATTCGGGACGTTGCAGAAATGCCTCGCGCCCGAAAAAAGCGGGCCGTTCCGAAGCCAAAAACGGAACCCTGACCGGGGCCGGTCGTTAGGCTCTCAACCCGGCCATCTGGTCCTCCCCGCATTCCCCTTGTGCATCGGCCGGAACCTTTCAGCGGGTCGGACAATGGTCCGGCCCGTTTTTTCTTGGCCAATCCACCGAGACTTGCTGCGCATCGCGAATATGATCGCGCTCGGTCGAGCGGATCTTGCCGCCTCACGCGCGGCGGCCTTGTCGCTCCTGCGGCATCAGCAGATAGATATCCATGATCCAGCCGTGCCGCTCTCGGGCCTCGGCGCGCATGACACGGATGCTTTCCGCCACGTCGCCGATACGCCCGGTCGATAGAAGCTCGTCCGGCGTTCCGAGATACGCGCCCCAGTAGATCACGAGATCGGGATCGAGTTCGTCGAAGGTGGGATCACCGTCCAGCATCACGACCGTCGCGCCGGTAACGGCTCCGCCTTCGTCGCGCAGCCGCCGCCCGGTGGTGATCTGTACGGGCTCGCCGATGCGGTGGAGCGGGATGCGGTGACTCGCGGCGAGTGCCTGCACGGAGGTGATTCCGGGCACCACCGACACCGTGAAGGCGACGCGTCCGCGCGCGCTCACGCGCTCCAAGATTCGCAGCGTGCTGTCGTAGAGCGCGGGATCACCCCAGACTAGGAAGGCGCCGGTCTGGTCCTCGCCCAGATGGGTCGCGATCATGTCCTCGTAGAGCGCCGCCCGCGCCGCGTGCCAGTCATCGACGGCAGCGCCGTAATCGGTCGGTCGGCGGTCGCGCTCGGGATCGGGCGCCTCGACGAAGCGGCAACTGGGCCGCTCGGCGTAGAGCTGACAGATCGTCCGGCGCACGGCGTTGAGGCCGGCTTTGGCCTCGCCCTTGTCCAGCGCGAAAACGACGTCGGTCGCGTTGAGGGCACGGATGCCCTGAATGGTCAGGTGCTCCGGATTGCCGGTACCGATGCCGATGACTTGGATGGTTCGCACGACCGCGTCCTACACGGAGACATCCCGTCCCCGGAAAGGCCCCCTCAGAACGGGAGCGATGGAAGCGGCTTCTTAACGGATTTGCCCTAAGAAGGGAGTGCGCGACGTGAGGCTTCAGCCGAACAGGGCGGTCAGGCAGGTGCCGAAGAGGGTGACGAAAGACATCGTCGCCATGAACTTGATGTCTTCGATGCGCTGGCTCATCGCTTATCTCCGTCGGCGGGCCCGCTCGGCCGCCACAACCGTTAAGTAACTCCTAATCTGTTTCGCCGGGATGGCGCGGTGCGTTTCGTCACCGTAACTCACGCAATCCAACGCTCCAGCGGGCGAAACGTCCTTAACAGAGACTTAACAACCCCATGACTGGTCAATCTCCGTTCCGGGACTGCTGAACGCGCACGGAGGACGTGGGTTGCATCCGGATGCTGCACTCCGTGCGCGCGACACGTTTCTTTGACGACGCAGCGACGCGCTCGTGATCCGTGCCGGATTTTCATCCCGCCCAGCCCGTCGGACCGTGACAGCACGAAACGACGACCACGGCGTCACGGCTTCCGTCGCAGTCCTCACAAGATCGGACCTTCCGTGATCGGTCGCATTCCACGCACCGTCATCATCACCCTCGGCACGGGCGACGATCTGCCTCCGTTCTGCATCCTGGGTCAGGCGCTGGTGGAACGTGGCCACGAGGTCCGCGTCGTCACCACGCGCGATCCGCACGGGCGCATCCGGGCGTCCGGACTGGAGGCGATCGAGGCGGGGGACGGCTTTCGACAGGTACTGGACGATCCGCGCTTCGAACTCATCCGCCGGACCGAGCCCGCCGCCCTGCTCGCGAATCTGCCGCTGCTCGGTGCCTTGCGCCGCGCGCTCCAGGACCGTCTCACGGCGCTGATCGAGACGAGTCTCATCGAGATGCGCGGCGCGGACATCGTCGTGTTCGATCCGCTGGCCTTCTTCGTCGGGCCGCTCGCCCGCGAGGCCGGCTTGCCCGCCGTACGGGTGATGCGCCATCCCATGCTGCCGACCCGGACCATGTCGGCCGCCCTGTTCGGCGGCCATGATCGCGGCCGGATCGAGAACCGCCTCAGCTACGAGGCCTTCCGCCTCCTGTCGTGGTTCGGGCGACGCTCCTTCGCCGAGATCCGTCGGCGCCACGGCGGTCACTCATCCGCGAGCGCCTTCGGCAACCCGATGACGGCCGATCTCGCCGGTCTGCATCACGTCGCCGCCTGGAGCCCCGTGCTGAGCCCCGATCCCGGCGACTGGCCCGTACCCGTCCTCATGACCGGGTTCTGGCAGGCGTCGCCCCATCCGGATGCGCGGCTACCGGACCCGATCGAGGCCTTCCTCGCCGCCGGACCGCCGCCGATCTACGTCGATCTCCGGCCGATGGGTTGGGGTGCCGAGAGCCGCCGCGCGGTCATCGAATCGGCCCTTGAGCGCTGGGGCGGGCGGGCGATCCTGAGGACCGCACCGGGAGAATTCACTCCTCCCCTGCGCCCATCGCCGAACCTAGCCTGGAGCGAGGCGATCGATCCCCCGCTGTTGCTCCCCCGCACCGCCGCTGCGGTGCATCACGGCGATCCCTCGACCCTGGCGGCGGCCCTGCAGACCGGGCGCCCGAGCGTGATCCTTCCGCAATGGGGTGATCAGGTCTTCTGGGGCCGGCGCGTCGCAGGCCTCGGCGCGAGCGAGGTGCCCGTTCCCTTGCGGCAGGTCGGCGCCGAGGATCTCGCCGGGCGGATTTCCCGCGCTGTGTCCGATCCGGGCTTGGCGGAGGCCGCGGCAGCAGTCGCTCAGCGCTTGGCCGGAGACCCCGGCGTGAGCCTCGCCGCCGCGCGGATCGACGCCCTCGCCCGCGCGCAACTCCGGGATCGACCGATCCCTGCCGCCTGAAACGACGTGGGCAGGATCCCGAACCGTTTCCTTGACGCACTTCCCCCGGCTCGGGAAAAGCGGCGGCGACTATGGATGGGTGGGGAGAGGGCGATGATGACGCTTCCGAGATGCGCGGCGCTCTGCCTGTTCGGCCTGTTCGTCGATCCGGCCCTGGCCGCTCCCTGCACGCCGCCGGCTCCGCCCCCCGCCGAGGCGCGCCCCGAGAAGCCCAAGCGTCCGGACAAACCCGCTTGCCTCGATGCCAAGGGGGGATGCCCCGGCTGGGAAGCCTATACCTACAACGATGCCGTGAAGGCCTATAATGCCCAGGCTCAGGCGTTCCGGCCGCTCGCGGAGGCCTATCTGCAACGGCTGAACGCCTATGTGAAGGCGAGTTCCGACTACGCGCAGTGCGAGGTCAAGGCACTCCAGCCGTAGCGATTTCGCCGTCGCGACCTAGGGGTCCCGTGAAAGGGTTACGCCTATGAGCGTCCAGGGCAAGCCCGGCATGAATGTCGACGCGTTCCTGGCCTGAGCCGAGGGACAGCCGGGACGCCATGAGCTCCTCGACGGGGAGGTCGTGGCGAAGTCGCCGGAGCGTGTTCGGCACGCGGAAATCAAGTTCGCCGTGCAATTGGCGCTGAGGTCTGCGGCACGGGTCGGCGACCTCCCGTGCCGCATGTTGCCCGACGGTTTGTCCGTTAGGATCGATGACGGAACGGTCTTCGAGCCGGATGCGCTCGTGTATTGCGGTGAACCTCTCGATCCCGACGCGATTGCCGTCCCCGCGCCGTTGATCGTCGTCGAAGTTCTGTCGCCCCGCACGAAGGGGATCGACAACGGAATCAAGCTCGACGGCTATTTTCGTCTGCCGAGCGTGATGCATTACCTGATCGTCGATCCCAAGCGGCGCACGATCACCCATCACCGCCGCGCCGCCGATGACTTGATCGAGACCCGGATCGCCGCCGGCGGAATGGTGGATCTCGACCCGCCGGGCCTGGGCCTGCCCCTAGCCACCCTGTTCGACGGTTAATCGCGCGCCGCGAAGGCGAGTGCCGTTGCCCGCAGAACCTCGGACGCCTGCTCGATCTCGGTCTCGCTCACATCGAGATGGGTGGTGGCGCGGATATGATGGGTGCCGAGCGCCCGCACGCGCACACCCTCTTCGAGACAGGCAGCGGCGAACGCGGCGGCCGTGATTCCAAGGCCCTCGACCGAGAAGTAGAGGATATTCGACTGCCCCGCCGTCGGATCGAAACCGAGGCCCGGCAGGTCGGCGACGGCGCGATGGAGCCGAGCCGCGTTGGCATTGTCCTGCGCGAGCCGATCCAGGTGGTGATCGAGGGCGTAGAGCCCGGCAGCCGCGAGCACGCCCGACTGGCGCATGGCGCCCCCGAGCCGGTACTTCCACTGCCACGCCGCCTCGACGAAGGCGGAAGACCCGCACAGAACCGCACCGACCGGGCAGCCCAGACCCTTGCTGAGGTCGATCCAGGCGCTGTCGAAGCCGCGAGCGTAGTCGGCCGCCGGGATGCCGGTGGCGGCGACGGCGTTGAGGAGACGTGCCCCGTCGATATGCGCCACCAGCCCGCGCGCCTGCGCGACGTCGCGGATGCGGCGCATCTCGGCGAGATCCCAGACCGTGCCGCCGGAGAAACTGGTGGTTTGCTCGATCGAGACGAGCGACGAACGCGGTGCCGTGCGCTGCGGCGCGCGGATCGCGGCCGCGACAGCCTCGGCCGTGAACAGCCCGACCCGCGTCGGGAGGGCGCGCACCGAGACGCCGCCGAGGGTCGCCGCGCCCGCGGCCTCGGTGTTGTAGATGTGGGACTGGTCGTCGACGATGATCTCGTCGCCCCGGCGCGTATGAACCAGGATCGAGGCGAGGTTGCACATCGTCCCGGATGGCATGAACACCCCAGCTTCCAGTCCCAGCATCGCTGCCACGCGCTCGCACAGCGCGTTGGTGCTCGGGTCCGAGCCCGATTGTTCGTCACCGACCTCGGCCCGCGCCATGGCCTCGCGCATGCCCGGCGTCGGCCGGGTCTGGGTATCGCTGAACAGGTCGATCATCGGAAATCTGTGTCTCGGCACCGGGTGCAGGAGGCCTCGGAACGATATTGCATGAAAAATACAAACCGTGCCAAGCTCGTTCTCAGGCATGGTTCAAGATGGTCGACCAAGTTTTCAACCGGCTCACGAAGTCGGGAGGTGGGCACTGCCTCGACATCGGACGAGCCTATCCTTAGACCTTGAGACGGGATGTCTCGCTTCAAGAATGATTTGACTGCTCGATGAATAGAATTGAGCCCAGTATCGGGATCAGCCGTCGATACCTCCACGACGAGGTGGCGGATCGCATGCGCGAATTGATCAATGACGGCGAGCTGGAGCCACGCGCGCGAGTCAACGAGAGCGAATTGACAGAGCGATTTGGCATCTCGCGCACGCCCCTCCGCGAGGCGATCAAGATCCTCGCCACCGAAGGCTTGCTGGAGTTGCTTCCGAACAGGGGCGCACGCGTCGCCAGCATCTCGCGCACCGAACTGGAAGAGATGATCGAGATCGTCGCCGGCCTGGAAGCCACCGCTTGCGACATCGCGTGCCGGGTCATCAGCGATGCGGAGATCGAGGCGATCGGCGTGAAGCACGACGCGATGATCGAGGCCTGGAAAGCCCGTGACGAGGCGCCCTATTTCCGGCTCAACCGCGAGATCCACGAAGCGATCATGCTGGCGAGCCGCAACACCAAGCTGCGCAGCCTCTATATCGGCCTCACCGGCCGCATCCAGCGCACGCGCTACACCGCTCATCAGACGGACGAACAATGGTCCCAGGCCGTCGATGAGCACGAGCAGATGATCCGGTATCTGCGCGCCCGCGACGGAGACGCGCTCGCCGCCGTGATGCGCCACCACATCCGCTCGAAGAAGCCGGTGATCGCGGCGATGTACGGCGAGGAGGACGGTTGAAAGACCGTTCGACCGCCCTCACCGCCCCTTGAATGAAGGCGGACGCTTGGACAGGAACGCGTCCATTCCCTCGCGAAAATCCTCGCTGGTGTAGCAGAGCACGATCAGATCGTCGCCCGATGCAGCCGGCCCCTCCCCGGCCTGCTCAGAGAGCCGGCGCAGCCCCTCTTTCGTCGCCTGTAGCGTGAGCGGGGCATGGCTCGCGAGCAACGTGGCGAGTTCGCTGGCGCGGGCCTGTACGGCGGCGGCATCGGCCACCACCTCGTTGGCGAAGCCGATCGCCCGCGCCTCCTCAGCGCCGACGAGGCGGGCAGTGAACAGGATATCCTTGACCCGCGGCGCTCCGATCAGACCCGACAGCCGCCGCAGGGTCGATTGCGACAGGCAATTTCCCAGCGTCCGCGCGATCGGGATACCGAAACGGGCGTCCTGCGAGGCGATCCGCATGTCGCAGGCGGCGGCGATGGCCATGCCGCCGCCGGTACACGCACCCGCCACCGCGGCGATCGTCGGCACGCGCAGCCGCTCCAGGCTGCCCAGGACCCGATCCATGAAGCGCTCATAGCCGAGCGCTTCCTCAGCCGTGCGGAAATCACGGAACTGGCCGATATCGGTCCCGGCCGCGAAGGCCTTATCGCCCGCGCCGGTGAGGATCACCGCCTTGACCGAGCGGTCGGACTCGATCCGCCCGCAGAGATCGACCAACCCCTCATACATCGCGAAGGTCAGCGCATTGCGCGCCTGCGGCCGATTGAGGGTGATGCGGGCGATCCCGGCGTCGTCGATCGAGAACAGGAGTTCATCGGTCGGTGCGGCCTCGGCGGCGATGCTCATCGAACAGCTCCTGAAACGTCCGGTCATTTAGAGGACGATGATCCTGCCGCATCGTCTCCTGGCCCCCGCGAGCGCCGAGCGGTGATCATCCGACGGGTGCGTGGAACGGGGGTCAACGATCCTTCCCCCGCGACCCGACATGATCGGTCAGACCCTCGTCTCGCCCACGATACCCCGGGCGATCAAGTCGTCGATTTCCGCCGCAGCGTAACCCGCGTCGGCCAGGATCGCACGGCTGTGCTCGCCGAGCAGCGGGGCCGGTCCGTGCACGCGGCCGGGGGTCTCGGAAAATTTGACCGGCAAACCGAGCGTCTCCATCCGGCCCGCGCGGGCGTGATCGACCGCGACCACCATCTCCCGCGCCCGCGCCTGAGGGTCCGTCTGCATCGCCAGCACGTCGAGCACCGGCCCGGCGGGCACGCCCCCCGCTTCCAAGCGTGCCAGCCAGTCGGCGGAGGTGGCGTGCCGAAAATACGGCGCCAGCGCCGCAGCCAGAGCCGTGCGGTTCTCCATCCGATCGCGATTGGCCGAGAAACGCGGATCGTCGGCCAGATGCTCGGCACCCAACACCGTCAGCAACCGCAGCCAATTGGTCTGGTTGGCGGCGCCGATGGTGATCCAGCCGTCGGCCGTCTCGAAGGCTTCGTAGGGAGCGTTGAGGGGATGGGCCGAGCCCATCGGTCCCGGTGCCGCGCCGGTGGCCATGGCGATGGCCGATTGCCAGTAGGTCAGGGTGATGCCGGCCTCGAACAGGGAGGTGTCGACCACCTGGCCCTGCCCCGTCTTGAGGCGATGCACATAGGCCGCGAGCACGCCCATCGCCGCGAGGATGCCGGCGGTGATGTCGGTGACCGGGGGGCCGCACTTCATCGGCGGGCGACCGGGCCCCTCACCGGTGACGCTCATGAGACCACTCATGCCCTGCGCCACGAGATCGAACCCCGGCCGCTCGGCATAGGGTCCGGACCGGCCGAACCCCGAGAGCGAACAATAGATCAAGGCCGGGAATTCGGCTTTGAGTACATCGTAACCGAGGCCCAGCCGCTCCATCGTCCCGGCCCGGTAGTTCTCGATGAGGACATCGGCATCCGCCAGCAGACGCCGCAGCACGGCCTTTCCGTCCGGGCTCTTGAGGTCGAGGCTGAGTCCGCGCTTGCCGCGATTCATCATCATGTAGGCGGCGCTCTCGCCGGCTAAGGCGGGAGGAACCGAGCGTCGCGTGTCGTCGCCGCCGTCGATTTTCTCGACCTTGATCACCTCGGCTCCCATGTCGCCGAGCATCAGTCCGCAGACCGGCCCGGCCATGATGTGAGCGAGTTCGACGACGCGGAGACCGGTCAGCGGTCCCGAGCGATGCGGATGATCCATCGCGCGCCTCAGCCTGTCCGATCAGCAACGTGCACAGGAACGGCCGAATCCGCCTCTCGCCCCAGGCTCTGGTCCATCTCGGATCCTCCCATGCACGGCGACCGGTGGCGCTCGCGCTGCCCGCAACGCTCCGGGCAGATGAATTATGAATTGAGTTTATGAAGCGGGTCGTCCGGTCGCAACCTGGTTTGCATGCGATGCGCCGCGTCAGGCTCGCCCCCAGGACTCCGTTCTCCATACCGAAGCGACGGTGGTGATGGAGGGGAACGCCGTGCACCTGCAAACGGTTGACGCTGCGAGCGTGACTGTAAGATGCCGGTGAGAGCCGGGCGACGAGGAGACGACGAATGTACGGGGTGAGAGGGGCGTTCGGCCTCGCGGTCCTCATCGGAGGCTTCGTTTCCGCCCATACGGCCGAGGCCGGATGCACCCGCCAGATCATCAATCGATCCGGCTACACGGCCCTCGTCAGCCGCGACGGCGGTCCCTGGGTCGCGGTGCGCCCGCACCGTTCACAGGCGATCCGCTTCCACCAATCCGGCCGGATCGATGTGGCGCTCACCTGCGGCCCGGCGGCGGGGCCGGAAAATGCGGCCTTCCGGGCGAGCTACGGCACCGTGGCGGTCATCGACCGATGCTACATTCAATTCGGTGACGGCTTCTTCGAAGAGCAGCTCGGCGGCGGCTTCATCGGCCGGAAGGACACCGCGCCGCTCGCTCTCAACAACCCCCGGCAGGGCGATCTCGTGGTCGGCCCGGCCGCCGGTGCCTGCATCGCGGAACGAAGCGCCATCACGGCCCGCTACTGAGCAGCGGATCGAAACGGTCTGAACCCTGTGGCGCGTCCCCGTCGGAGGCGCCCTCTTCGAGTAGACAGCTGGGGGAGCGGCGCTCGCAGGCCCGCATTCGCCTTCGGCGCGGCGGCATGGTAACCCGCCGGCCCGTCGTCACGAACGACGCGTCGAGAAGAGATCCATGCGTTCGATCCTTCCCATCGCCGGAGCCATCGCCCTCGCCATGACCGCAGCCGCCTCCGCCCAGCCCGTCACCCTGCCTTCGGGCCTCTCCTATGTCGACGAAGTCGTCGGCACCGGCCCCGAGCCGCAGACCGGTCAGCAGGTCACGGTGCACTATACCGGCTGGCTCGATGCCGGCGGCGGCAAGCAGGGCAAAAAGTTCGACTCCTCCCGCGATCGCGGCCAGCCCTTCAGCTTCAAGATCGGCGCGGGCCAGGTGATCCGCGGCTGGGACGAGGGCGTTGCCACCATGAAGGCCGGCGGTCGTCGCATCCTGACGATCCCGCCGGAGCTGGGCTACGGCGCCCGCGGCGCGGGTGGGGTCATCCCGCCGAACGCCACATTGATCTTCGACGTCGAGCTGATCGGCTCGCGCTAAACCGGTTCGTCCGCCCGTTTCAGGGCGAGCCTCATCAGGATCACCGGATCCGGGGTGAGGCTCGCGCGTGGCGGGCGGTGCCCGACCCGATCGGTTTGCGCCTACGCCGCCCGGGCGTAGGGGCAGGTAGAGATGGCCGTGCGGGCGCGTTCCAGCGCTGCCCGCAATTCGGGGACGCGTTTGCGTCCGTCCTGTCCCGTCGCGCGTCCTTCCAGCTCACGGCATAGGTTCGACAGCTCGGTGAAGCCGAGCTGACCACTGAGCGAGATCAGGACATGCGCCTCGGCGGCAAAGGACGCCGCTTCGATGTCCGGCTCGCAGAGTAGGGCGATGCGGCGTTCGATCTCGCGCATGGCCACGGCGAGGAGGTCCCTGATCCGATCGAGGCCGACGACGCCCGCCATCATCTCGAGCATGTCCTCGTCGAGCACGGGACCGTCGATCTCCGCCGGCTCGCCCTGCGGGCGGCACAATCGATCGATCGTCACGAACAGGTCTGGCCAATGCACCGGCTTGGCCACGTGCGCATCGGTGCCGGCGGATCGGCAGCGCTCGATCTCCTGGCTCATGGCATTGGCGGTCAGCGCGATGATCGGCGTGCGGACGCGCGCCTCGGTCCGCTCCAGTGCCCGGATCGCCGCAGTGGCCTCCAGCCCGTCCATTTCGGGCATCTGCACATCCATCAGGATCACGTCGAAACCCGTACCGGCCTGAACGGCGGCGAGGGCCGCGCGACCGTTCTCGACCAGGGTCACGGTGTGCCCCTTCCGTTCGAGAACCGTCGTGAGGATTTCCTGATTGATGCGGTTGTCCTCGGCGAGCAGGATATGCCGGACACGCGGCGATGCCCCGAGTAGCTCCATCTGCCCTGATGGCGTCCGCTCCGGCTGGGTCAGCGGCAAGGCCAGCGAGAACCAGAAGGTCGAGCCCTCGCCGATCCGGCTCTCCACGCCGATCTCGCCGCCCATCAAGGCCACCAGCCGCTTGCAGATCGCGAGACCGAGACCGGTGCCGCCGAAGCGTCGCGCCATCGAACCGTCGGCCTGGCTGAAGCGCTCGAACAGGGATGGGATCGCCTCCTCGGCGATGCCGATACCGGTATCGGTCACCGCGATCCGCACGCGCACGACACCGTCTTCCATGGCTTGGCGCGTGACGGCGATGAGAACGCGTCCCTCCTGGGTGAACTTGACCGCGTTCGTGGCGAGGTTGAGCAGGATCTGGCGGATCCGGGTCGGGTCACCCTTGAGCCAGTCCGGAACATCCGGGGCGATCGACACGGTGATCGCGAGATCCTTGGCACGGGCGGCCTCGGCGGCGAGACGGCGACAGCTCTCGACGAGATCGGAGAGACTGAAGGAGACGTTCTCGACGGACAATTCGCCGGCCTCGATCTTCGAGAAGTCGAGGATGTCGTTGACGATGGTCAGGAGCGAGCGGCTGGATTCCTGGGCGAGTCCGACGAGGCGGCGCTGGGCCGGCGTGAGGCTGGGATCGCTCTGCAGGAGATCGTGGGTGCCGAGCATGCCGGCGAGCGGCGTGCGCAGCTCGTGGCTCATATTGGCCAGGAACTCGGCCTTGATGCGCGCGCCTGCCTCCGCCTCGGCCTTGGCCTGTTCGAGATGACGGGCCTGTTCCTGCCGCTCGGTGACGTCGCGGATGGCCGTGACGATCCGAACGTCCCCGGCATCGCCGGCCACGAGGCGGAAGGCCGCCTCGGTCCAGACGTAATGCCCCGCCTTGTGGCGCAAGCGGTAGACGACCTTCGCGTGGGGGCGCTCATTGGTCAGGCCGGCCGTGGCGGCGAAGGCCTTCTCGAGGTCGTCCGGATGGACCCATTTCCGCATGGTCATCTTGTGCGCCTCCTCGACGGTCCAGCCGAGGATCGTGGTGACGGCCGGCGAGTAGTAGCTGCGCCGCCCATCGGCATGACCGAGCACGATCAGGTCCGAGGCATTGTCGGCGAGGAGCCGGTAGCGGTCCTCGCTCTCGCGGCGGGCTTGGTCGGCCCGGCGCCGTTCGTCGATGTTGCGCACGGAAGCCACGAAGCCGCCGGAACGACCGTCGGGCAGGCTCAGGGTCTTGAGCGACGTCTCGACCCAGATCCAGCGTTCCTCGCTATGGAGCAGGCGGCTGACGCTGACGGCGCGGTCCCCTTGGCCGGAGGCGAGATCGGCCAGGATCCCGGCGAACTCGCCCTGATCGTCGGGGTGGATCAGGCTGGCGAAGGCGCTCCCCGTCAGCGCTTCCGGTTCGCGACCGAGCAGATCGCGAATGGCCGGCGACACGTAGAGGCAGATCCCCGCTGGATCGACCTGAACCACCATGTCGGTGGCGGCATCCGCGAGCATGCGGTAGCGCGCCTCGCTCGACACCACCGAGGCATCGGCCCGGACGCGCTGAGAGATGTCGGAGAACACGCCGAACAGCCCGACGACGGTCGGCTCCCCGTCCTCCCCCGCCCCGCCCAGCACGCAGATGCCGCGTGCCTGGACATGGCGAATATCCCCGTCCGACCGCACAAGCCGTAGGGTGAACTCGAAGCTGCCGCGCCGCTCGATGGCATTCGCCACCATGGCGGCGACGATCTCGCGATCCTCTGGGTGATAGGCAGCGATGCCATCCTCGAGGGTCGGGCGGAACGTCGCCGGATCGCGACCGTGGATGCGGTAGACCTCGTCGGACCAGCGCAGGCGACCGCTCACCACGTCGAGATGCCAGTGACCGACCTGCGCCATCTGCTCGGCCAGGAGCAGGAGGCGATTGGCATCGAGGGCCGCGGTCTCGGCCGCGCGCAGATGCGTGATGTCGCGCGCGCCCGCGAAGACGCGGGAAATCTGCCCGTCCGGCCCCCGCAGGGGCACGTGCACGACCTCGAAGATGCGTCCGCCCGCTTCCTCACCCTCCCGCAGCTCGAAGGCCTGCGGCTGGCCCCTCTCGATGGTCGCGCGAAGGTCGGCCGTCACTTGATCGTACAGGCTCGGCGGCAGGACCTCGCTCAAGGCCCGACCCTTGAGATCGCTCGCTTGTCCGCCGAGCATGCCCGCGGCCCGGCCGTTCAGGGTCTCGAGGGTGATGCTGTCATCCGTCCCGATCCGGTGGACGAAGAGCGCATCGGTCGCGTGATCGAACAGGGCACGGAACAGGGATTCGGCCTCGGCGGTCTGGGCTTCCACGGCCCGAATCCGACGCTCGCGCCGCTCCAGGCCGATGCCGAGGCCGATCAGGGCGAGCACCGAGACCCCGAGGGCCGTCGCCTCGATCAGGGCTTCCTGACGCCAGCGGGCGACGAGCCCGTCGAGACTCGCACCCACCGCGACGATCAGCGAAGGGTATGGGGCGAGGCGCTCGTAGCCGGTCAGCCGCCATACGCGGTCGACGGCACCGGGCAGTTCGAACGAGTGGGAGGTTCCGGTTCCCGCCACGAGCGCCCGGAAGAAGTCAGTCTCGGCAAAATCGCGATCGATCGAGTCGATTGCGGGCCGGCGTACGAGCAGGCGCCCGTCGTCGCGCCACAGGGCGATGGCGCTCTGCGCGTCGAGCCGGACGCCGTCGTAGACCCCCTGGAGGATCGCGGGATCGAAAGCGGCCAGGACGATGCCGCCGAAACTGCCGTCCGGCCGGTTGAATCGTCGCGAAAGCGGGATGATGGATCCGGCTCGGGGACGATCCGGACGCGGCGTACCGATGTGAAGCTCGGCGCCAGGATGCTCGCGGTGCCAACGGATGTCGTCCCGACCGGCCTCGGGTGTGCGACGCGTCCCCTCCGGATCGCGCGAATCGGCGAGCCAATGCCCCTCGGCGTCGAGGACGGCGAAGGAGCGGACATGCCCCGACGTCGCCCCGCGACGGCGGATGAAGTTCGCCAAAGCGGGCGCATCATCGGCGGCCGCCCGCTCCGCCATGCCGGCGAGCGTCTGATCGATGCCGTCGATGAGGCCGGTGGCGTGCTGGGCGAGCGATCGGCTGAGATTGGCGACGTCGTCCCGCGCGCCGCTCATCGCCGCGTCCCAGGCCCGCGAGACGTGCCATAGACCGATCACGACGATGAGGATGGCGCAGCCGAAAGCCGTGACCGCCCCCGGACCGAGACGGAGAAAGCGGGAGCGCTGGCGCAGGTTCTGGCGCACGACTCGGTCGGCCTTTCGTGAGGGCGGCCACCTCGGGGCAGCCGGCATCGCGACAAGAATGCCGAATCAGTATCCGGCACCGCGTAATCTCTACCAGACCGGACAAATAATGGTTAACAGGGCAATGAGCAGGTCGAACGTTTTGTCATCCTACCGATAAAGGCTGGAAGACACTTGATAAATCGACGTGACCCGAGGGCCTAAGCCGCCGCGCGCGCCCTCGGCGGCACCGAGAAGCGCACCGGCGATCCGCTCCGCATCAGATCAGGCGCCGCTCACGGGCGAGCGCCAGCAGGTCGCGCTGCGGGCGGGCGCCGATATGCTCGATCACTTCCGCCGCCGCGAGGGTGCCGAGGCGCGCACTCGCCACGTAATCGAGGCCGCGCGCGTGACCGGCCAGGAAGCCCGCAGCGAACAGATCGCCCGCGCCCGTCGTGTCGACGACTTCGCGCACGGGCGAAGCCTCCACCGGGCGAACCTCGCCGCCGCGCACGACCAGGGCACCGTCGGCCGAGCGGGTGACGAGACCAAGCAGATGCTTGCCATGTCCGCCGCGCTCGTCGCGCAGAGCCGCCACGGCCTTGTCCGGGTCGTCCGTGGAGTAGAGGCTCTGCAGCTCGCCGATATTGGCGAACAGGATGTCGATGCTGCCCTCGTGGATCAGGCCGAGGAACTCATCGCGGTAGCGATCGACGCAGAAGGCGTCGGAGAGCGTGAGGGCCACGGCATTGCCGGCTCCGTGGGCGATGCCCACCGCCTTGCGGAACGCGTCCTTGGCGGCCGGCGGATCCCACAGATAGCCTTCGAGATAGGTGACGCGGGCGGCGCGGACCGCGGCCTCGTCCACGTCGTCCGATGACAGCTTCTGGCAGGCGCCGAGATAGGTGTTCATGGTGCGCTCGCCGTCCGGCGTCACCAGGATGAAGCAGCGGGCGGTGGCCGGGCCGTCCCCCGCCGGAACGGTCTCGAACCCGACGCCGGTGGCCTTGAGGTCGTGGCTGAACAGGCGACCGAGCTCGTCATCGCGGACCTTGCCAACGAAACCGGTGTTGGCGCCGAGCAGGGCCGCGCCGACGGCGGTGTTGGCGCCGGAGCCGCCGGAGACGACGGTGGCCGGGCCCATCACCGAGAACAGGGCCTCCGCCCGCTCTTCGTCGATCAGCTGCATCGCGCCCTTGGCCACGCCCTGATCCGCCAGGAAGGCGTCGTCGGCATGGGCGATGAGATCGACGATGGCATTGCCAAGGACGAGGAGATCGAGGGGCTGCGACATCGGTCTGTCCTGTCTCGCGGGTCAGCGTATCCCGCGCCTGTCGCACCGCCCTCACGGGGCGTCAAGCAAAGCTGCGGTGAGGCGTGTGAGGCGCTTTCTCGATCGGATCGGTCGACGTCCGGATTGCGAAGAGCTTCCAACATCGCGAAGCGTCGCGTCCGATCGACCGTCACGATCGGTGGGGGCGGAGCCAGGGCCCGCCCCCATTGGATGCGGTCAGCCCGCCGCCTGCGCGCTCTCGGGCTTGTTTTCCCGCATCAGCTTCACGAAGCGCTCGAACAGGTAATGGCTGTCGCGGGGGCCGGGCGAAGCCTCCGGGTGGTGCTGCACCGAGAAGGCGGGCCGGTCGGTCAGCGAGAGGCCGCAATTCGATCCGTCGAACAGCGAGACGTGGGTCTCGACCGCCGTTTCCGGCAGGCTCTTCGGATCCACCGCGAAGCCGTGGTTCATCGACACGATCTCGACCTTGCCGGTGGTGTGGTCCTTCACCGGATGGTTCGCGCCGTGATGGCCCTGCCCCATCTTCACGGTGCGGCCACCGAGCGCGAGCCCCATCAGCTGGTGGCCGAGGCAGATGCCGAAGGTCGGCACCCGCTCGTCGAGAAGCTGGCGGATCACCGGCACGGCATATTCACCGGTCGCGGCCGGATCGCCGGGACCGTTGGAGAGGAACACGCCGTCCGGCTTCATCGCCATGATCTCTTCGGCGCTGGTCGTGGCCGGAACCACCGTCACGTCGCAGCCGGCCTCGGCGAGAAGCCGCAGGATGTTGCGCTTCACGCCGTAGTCGATCGCCACGACCTTGAGGCCCTGCCCCGCCGCGCGGGAGCCGTAGCCGCCCTTCACCGCCCAGACGGTCTGGGTCCAGGCGGTGGCCTCGCGGGAGGTCACCGGCGGCACGAGGTCGAGTCCCTCCATCGGGGCGAGCGCGGCGGCCCGCGCCTTCAGGGCCTCGCGGTCGAACCGGCCTTGCGGGTCGTTGGCGATGACGGCGTTCGGCATGCCGTGGTCGCGGATCAGCGCGGTCAGCGCCCTCGTGTCGACCCCGGTGATGCCGACGATGCCGCGCGCCTTGAGCCAGCCGTCGAGATGGGAGGAGGATCGCCAGTTCGAGGGCTTCGTGACCGCCGAGGCGATCACCGCACCGCGCACGCCGGAGGCCGGTGCCTGATCGAGGCTCTCAAGATCCTCGTCGTTGGTGCCGACATTGCCGATATGCGGGAAGGTGAAGGTGACGATCTGTCCGGCATAGGACGGATCGGTCAGGATCTCCTGATAGCCCGTCATGGCGGTGTTGAAGCAGACCTCGCCGTCGGCGACGCCCGTCTGCCCGATGCCGAAGCCTTCCAGCACGGTGCCGTCGGCGAGCACGAGCAGCGCCGTGGCCAGCGGCTCGGCCCAGGGCTCAGGAATCTTCGGCTCGGGGGTGTTGCGCGCGGGATCGGCGCGCAGGGTCGCGGGTTCGTCTTGCAGCATGGGTCCGATCCGGCTTATGTCCGCCGCCTCGCGCGGCCCGTCGTCAGGGCCGCGGGGATGTGCGGGATCTCGGCCGGGCTCATAGCGAGCCGGCGGCTTCGGGGTCAACTTGGTCGCGCCCCTACGCTCGCGCAACGTCTTGGACAAGCAAGCCCGGCGGAAAACAGGCCGGACCCGCACTCATTCACGCCTGGAGTGGAATATCATGCTGCGCGAGCGCATCACCGCCGAGATGAAGGACGCCATGAAGGCCGGCGAGAAGCAGAAGCTCTCGACGGTGCGCATGATTCAGGCCGCGCTCAAGGACAAGGACATCGAGGCCCGCGGCCTCGGCAAGAGCCAGACCAGCGACGAGGACATCCTCGCCCTGCTCCAGAAGATGATCAAGCAGCGCCAGGAGGCGGCGGGCGTCTACGAGCAGGGCGGACGGCCCGAACTCGCCGAGACCGAGCGGGCGGAAGCCCAGATCATTCAGACCTTCCTGCCGCAGCAGCTCGACGAGGCCGAAACCAAGGCCGCGATCGCGGACGCCATCGCCGAGACCGGCGCGGCGAGCCCTAAGGATATGGGCAAGGTGATCGCCGCCCTGAAGGCCAAGTATACCGGCCGCATGGATTTCGGCCGGGCGAGCGGGCTGGTGAAGGACGCCCTCGCCGGCAAGTAGGCCGGCCCGTTAGGCCGGCCCGGCGTCGATCCGCATCCGGAAGATGGCGTAGGGCGGGTCCTGCCGATCGGTGCCGCCGTTGTGCTCCGGCCGGCGATTCGCCTGGGCGGCGGAGAGGTAGAGCCAGCCGTCCGGGGTGATCCAGAACGTGTCGGGCCAGACCAGGCGCGGATCGCGGGCCAGAACCTCGATCCGCCCCTCCGAGTCGCGCCGGCCGATGGCGTTGAATTCCTGAAGGCTCAGGTAGATCCGGTCGCGGGAATCGGCGGCGAGCCCGCCGGTCAGACCCTTCTCGCCGAGATCGCGCACGGTCGCGGCGACCGCCGCCTCGTCCTTGGCGGAATCCAGCAGGGCGGCGGTGTCCACCGCGTAGAGGCGGCGGCTCATCAACGGCGTGTAGTAGAGGCGCGCCCCGTCGGGGCTCAGTGCGATGCCGTTGGCGCCGCCCTGGATGGGGCTGGTGGAGCCATCGGCCTTGCGTTTGAGAAGAACGCGGCCTTCGATGATCTTCACCGTGCCCTCGACCGACTGCGTGCTGGCATGACCGGCGAGTCGGCGCTGGGCCCGGCCGCTGGCCAGGTCGACGGCGATCAGCGCCCCCTGTCCGTCCTGCCCCTGATCCGTGACATAGGCCACGTCGCGGCCCGGCCGGGCATCGACCCGCAAGTCGTTCAGCGACGATGTCTTGGTCACGACACCCTGCAGCGGGATCGTCCGCACGATCGCGTTCGTCGCGAGATCGATGCAGACGAGCTTGGCCGCACCCTGGACCGGCTCGCCGGAGGACGCCATCAAGCCGGCATCGAGAAGCCACAACCGGCCGCGGGCATCGACGACGCCGTTGGGCACATGGAACAGGCGTTCCTCCGCCCGGTCCGGATCCGGGCGATTGGTCGCCTCATTCGGATAGGGAACGACGCGGCCATCGGGCAAGACCTCGCCCGCGGTGAAGACCGTCCGCTCGTCGAAGCGCGGCATGAACAGGAACATGCGCCCATCGGGCGCGAGCGTCAGCCCCGTCGGCGTCGTCGGCGCGCGGGCGGCGACGGCGAGTTCGAGAGGACCAGCTCCTGGCTCGGCCAGGGTTGGACGCAAGCCGGCAAGATTCGCGGCGAAGAGCCCCGCCGCGCCGCCGAGGAGATGGCGCCGTTGCATGTCTGTCATCCCGTCATCTTTCAGCGGCTGTTTGATTGATTGATCCCATCACTCCCCTCATCCTGAGGTGCCGCGTCAGCGGCCTCGAAGGAGGGCTCCACCCAGCCTCGCGATCCCTGGATCCCTCCTTCGAGGCTCCGCTCCGCTACGCACCACAGGATGAGGGGGTTTGGTGGGAAACCCACCTCGATGACTGTCTCGATCACGACGCCGACCGGAGGCCCTCACCCCCGAAGCCCCGCGCCGCGCACCCGCGTCTCGACAGCCAGGACCTTCGGACCGGCACAGATGTACAACCGGCGCCCATCCGGGCCACCGAAGGCGATGTTGGCGCAGGGGCCGTCCGTGGGAATCCGGCCAACGGGCGAGCCATCGGCGTTCCAGATCCGTACCCCGTCGCCGGTCCCGGCATAGACCCGACCGTCGGAATCGACTTTCAGGCCGTCCGGAATGCCGTTCTCCACGCGGGCGAAGACGCGCTCATTCGACAATCGGCCGTCCGAGACGTCGAGGGCGTGGATGGTCCGCGGCGCCGAGCCGTCCGGCCTCTTGCCGGCCTCGGCGACGTAGAGGATGCGTTCGTCGGGCGAGAAGGCGAGGCCGTTGGGCTCGTGGAAATTGGTCGCGACGGCGGTGAGCGTGCCATCCGGCGCGAGGCGGTAGACGAAGCTCCCGGCCTGCTCGGAGGCACGGGGCTCGCCCTCCGAGGGAACCGAGATGCCGAAGGTCGGGTCGGTGAACCACACGGCCCCGTCGGTTGCCACGACCACGTCGTTCGGCGAATTGAGCCGACCCGTGCCGTGGCGCTCGGCCAGCACCGTGAATGCGCCGTCGGCCTCCGCCCGCACCACCCGCCCGGTGCGGTGCTGACAGGTGATGAGGCGGCCTTGAGCGTCGAGGGTGTTGCCGTTGGCGTTCTCGGACGGATCGCGAAAGGGCTCTGGACGTCCGCCATCGGGAATGCGGATCATCCGGTTGCGGCGCACGTCGCTGAAGACGAGGCTGTTCAGAGCCGGAATCCAGACCGGTCCCTCGCACCATTGTCCTTCGGCATAGAGGGTCTCGACCCGCGCGTCCGGATCGATCACGACGGAGAGCGCGTTCCCGGCCCGGGCAGCGAGCGGGGCCAGCAGCGCGAGGCCGAGAAGGGGCCGTCGAGTGAGGCCGCGAGCGGGGGAGGCACGGTGATTCATCGGCCGGCCAACGCACCGACGTGGCGAAGGCTCCGTTAAGATGCCTACGTTAGCGTGAGTCCCCACGCCGGAGGGCATCCGCGGTCGGCCATCGAAAAAGAGATCCGTGCGCTATCCGCCCCACATCCTCGAAGAGATTCGCACGCGGCTGCCCGCCTCCGACGTCGTCGGGCGACGGGTGCGGCTGAAGAAGGCCGGCCGCGAATGGCGCGGTCTCTCGCCGTTCAACGCGGAGAAGTCGCCGAGCTTCTACGTGAACGACCAAAAGCAGTTCTACCACTGCTTCTCGTCCGGCAAGCACGGCGACATCTTCACCTTCCTGATGGAGACGGAGGGCGTCACCTTCCCCGAGGCGGTCGAGCGCTTGGCGAGCGAGGCGGGCGTCACCTTGCCGAAGATGACCGTCGAGAGCGAACGGGCCGAGGCCCGCCGCACCGGCGCCCTGGAAATCATGGAACTCGCCGCCCTCTATTTCGAGGAGCAGCTGCGCGGCCCGAACGGCAGTGAGGCCCGGGCCTATCTCGACCGGCGCGGTCTCGGCGAGGCGACGCGCAAACAATTCCGGCTGGGCTATGCCGGCGGCGCCCGCTACGGCCTGCGCGACCATCTCGCCGCCAAGGGCATCGAGCGCGACGTGATGCTGGAACTGGGACTGCTCGCGACAGCCGAGGGCGTCGCCGTTCCCTACGACAAGTTCCGCGACCGGGTGATGTTTCCGATCCGCGACGTGCGCGGCCGGGTCGTCGCCTTCGGCGGCCGGGCGATGCAGGCCGAGGCCAAGGCGAAGTACATGAATTCGCCGGAGACGCCGCTCTTCCACAAGGGGCGGATGCTCTACAACCTCGACCTGGCCCGCAAGGCCGCCCATGACCGCTCGCGCATCGTCGCGGTGGAGGGCTATGTCGATGTGATCGCCATGACGCTGGCGGGCTTTCCCGAGACGGTGGCGCCGCTCGGCACCGCGCTCACCGAGGATCAGCTCGCCCTGCTCTGGCGTCACGCCGACGAGCCGATCCTCTGCTTCGACGGCGACGGGGCCGGGCAGCGCGCCGCCTTCCGGGCGCTGGATGTCGCCCTGCCGATGCTGGAGCCCGGCAAGTCGCTGCGTGTCGCCATGCTGCCGCAGGGCCAGGACCCGGACGATCTCGCCCGCTCGGGCGGCGCTTCGGCGATCGACACGGTGCTCGCAAGCGCGCAACCCCTCGTTGATGTGCTGTGGGCGCGCGAGACCGAGGCCGGCCCCCTCGACACCCCGGAGCGGCGCGCCGGCCTCGCCAAGACGCTGCGCGAGGCGGTGGCCGGCATCCGTGACGAGACGGTGCGCCGCTTCTACCGCGACGAGATCGCGGAACGGCTGCGCGGGCTCTCGGGCGGACGGCCCGAGCGCTCCGAGGGCGGATACGCCACCGCGTCACGCCCGCCCCGTGCCGCTCCATTCCAGCGACGTCCGCGCCCCGGTGATCCACCGCCCTCGCCGCGCATCGTCACCGGCTTCAATCCGCTGCTCAAGGTGACGGCCCCGGCACCGGTGCAGGGCGGGCGGGCGGCCAAGCGCGAGGCCATGATCGTCGCGAGCCTCCTGGCCCACCCGGAGCTTCTCGGGATCGAGGAGGAGGCGCTGGCCGCGCTCGAACTCGTCAATCCGGATGCGCAGGTCCTGCGCAACCTGCTGCTCGACCGGGCGGCGGAGGTCGAGGCGCTGGAGCCGGAACTGCTCGAGGCGCGCCTTCGCCGCTCCGGACTGGAGGAGGCGCATGCCCGGCTCGCCGCCTTGGTCAATCCCGGAGACCGCTGGATGCTCGACCCGCACGCCGATCCGCAGCGCTTGGAACATACCCTGCATCAAGCCGTGATCTTGCACCGGCAGTCGGGAGCGCTACATAGCGAACTTCACCAAGCCGAACGCGCCCTTGCCGAGGATGGGTCCGAGGCCAACTTCGCGTGGCTATGCGACGTGCAGCAGCAACTCGCGGTGATCGCCGCGGCCGAAGCGGAAGCGGAGGTTGCTCGGGAGGAATGATTTCGCGTCAGCGTGGCCCAACTGCGACGGCAGTGAATTGGCCGTTATGGTTAACGGTCGGTCAAGGGGCGCCGAGGTAGAGCGAGAACAACGAGAATCGGCGCGGGCACTCGACAAGCGCGCCATTCCCCTACATTGCGACGGGTCTTCGCGGGAAGCGCGCGGGCTGCGGCCCGGCCGCCGCCACGAGAACAATAGGCTGAGCATGGCAACGAAGGCAACCGAGCGGGACGATGCGGACGCCGCTCAGGAGCAACCGACGGACGGCCCGCTCCTCGACCTGACGGATGCCGCGGTCAAGCGGATGGTGAAGCTCGCCAAGAAGCGCGGCTACGTCACCTACGAGGAGATCAACGAGGTCCTTCCGGACGGTCAGGTCGACGGCGACCAAATCGAGGACGTCCTCGCGCAGCTCGACGACATGGGCATCCGGGTCGTCGAGGCCGAGGAATCCGAAGAGACCGCGACCGAGGCGAAGGCCAACGGCGAGGCCAGCGAGGACGAAGAGGCGTCCGAGGGGGGCGAGGTCGCCGAGACCACGACCGCCCGGGCGGTCGCCGTCGCCACGCCCACCACCAAGGAGCCGACCGACCGCACGGATGATCCCGTGCGCATGTACCTGCGCGAGATGGGCTCGGTGGAGCTCCTGTCCCGCGAGGGCGAAATCGCCATCGCCAAGCGCATCGAGGCCGGCCGCGAGGCGATGATCGCGGGCCTGTGCGAGAGCCCGCTCACCTTCCAGGCGATCATCATTTGGCGCGACGAGCTCGTCGACGGCAAGGTGCTCCTGCGCGACATCATCGACCTCGAAGCGACCTATGCCGGCCCGGATGCCCGCGGCGCGCCGCAGGAAGCCGAGGAGAGCGAGGAATCCGAGGATGGCGACGGTCCCGTCCCGCCGGAAGGCGGCGACGACGAGGACGACATGGAGAACAACGTGTCGCTTGCGGCCATGGAGGCCGAGATCAAGCCGCGTGTCCTCGAGACCTTCGACAACATCGCCTCGAACTACCGCAAGCTGCGCAAGCTGCAGAACGAAGAGACCGAGCTCAAGACCTCCGGCGGCTCGCCGACGGCCGCTCAGGGCAAGAAGCAGGCGGAACTGAAGGACATCGTCGTCACCGACGTGAAGTCGCTGTCGCTCAACGCCAACCGCATCGAGGCCCTGGTCGAGCAGCTCTACGACATCAACAAGCGCCTCATCAGCCACGAGGGCCGCCTGATGCGCGCCGCCGAGAGCCACGGCGTCGCCCGCGACGAGTTCCTCCGCCACTATCAGGGCTGGGAGCTCGACCCGAACTGGATGCAGCGCGTCGGCACGCTCGGCGGCAAGGGCTGGAAGAACTTCGTCGAGAAGGGCGGCCGGCAGGTCGCGGATCTGCGCGAGCAGATTCTCACGCTCGCTTCCGAGACGGGGCTCCAGATCGGCGAGTACCGCAAGATCGTCGCGATGGTCCAGAAGGGCGAGCGCGAGGCGCGCCAGGCCAAGAAGGAGATGATCGAGGCCAACCTCCGCCTCGTGATCTCCATCGCCAAGAAGTATACCAACCGCGGCCTTCAGTTCCTGGACTTGATCCAGGAGGGCAACATCGGCCTGATGAAGGCGGTCGATAAGTTCGAGTATCGCCGCGGCTACAAGTTCTCGACCTACGCCACGTGGTGGATCCGGCAGGCGATCACCCGTTCGATCGCCGACCAAGCGCGCACCATCCGTATCCCGGTGCACATGATCGAGACGATCAACAAGATCGTCCGGACATCGCGCCAGATGCTGCACGAGATCGGCCGCGAGCCGACGCCCGAGGAGCTGGCCGAGAAGCTGGCCATGCCCCTGGAAAAGGTGCGGAAGGTCCTGAAGATCGCCAAGGAGCCGATCTCCCTCGAAACGCCCATCGGCGACGAGGAGGATTCGCATCTCGGCGACTTCATCGAGGACAAGAACGTCGTTCTGCCGATAGATGCGGCGATCCAGTCGAACCTGCGCGAGACCACGACCCGCGTTCTGGCCTCGCTGACCCCGCGCGAGGAGCGCGTTCTGCGGATGCGCTTCGGCATCGGCATGAACACCGACCACACCCTCGAAGAGGTCGGCCAGCAATTCTCGGTGACCCGCGAGCGTATCCGTCAGATCGAGGCGAAGGCGTTACGCAAGCTCAAGCACCCGAGTCGGTCGCGCAAGCTGCGCAGCTTCCTCGACAACTGAGCCGGAGAGGCGGAAACGATCCGCCCCGAGCTTGACGACATCACGTAAACGGCCGCTTTCGGGCGGCCGTTTTTGTTCGCGAACCATGCCGCCCCTTGGATTCACGGGACGCGACGAACCGACAGAATCATGCCCCGAGCCGTGTTCGGCCCCTCACTAGAAGCGTGACGCCGATCGGGCCGCGCCGCGCTTCGCAATGCGTTCCGCCCAAAGGTTCCCGTCCCGTCACAAAAAACCCAGACTTCCCGGGCATCCCGGAACCACCGCGGCCGGGGACGCCAGAATCACCGGCCGGCTCGATTTGGGGGTTTGCCGGATGACGTTCGACGACGCGCGCGACGACTTCTCGCGGCTGCATCGGCAGTTCACGCTGCATCTCGGCGTGGCGGTGGGGCTGTCCTGGCTGACGGCGCTGTACGCAGCGGCCAATGCGCCCTGGGTACGCAACATCCGGGCGCTGATCGACCCTGCCGGCCCGCTCCGGGTCGAGAGCACGCTCTCCTACCTGTTCATCCTGCCGGCCGTGCTGACCTTCGCCTGGGCCTCCGCCTATTTCGGCCGCGAGACCATGCGCCGCTTCCAGACCCTGCCGAACCAGACGCTCGAATTCGCCGCCGCGGCGGCCGTCGCCTTCGGCGTGTTCTACCTGTCGATCGACCGAGCCGTCGCGGTTCTGCTGGCCGGCTTCTGACAAGCGGTCGCCACGGGCCGGAGGACGAGTCCCGGCGTTCGCGAACAATCGCTGCGGTCACGAAACCTCGCCGGCCGGCCCGGATTCGGTCACGGGACGGTCGGCTCGATAGGCTCGCTCAGGTGCCGCACGCGCTCGGTGCCGAGCAAGTGGACGAGACGCCGCTCGGCCTCGGCATCGGCAGCGACGATCATGCCGCCGCAGACGCTGCCGCGACCGGTGAAGGCGTAGCGCAGCACCGGAGCGGCCTTCCACCCGCCGGAGCCCGCGGCGACGAAGCCCTGCATCCGCCCCGGCCGATCGCTGCGCCCGATCACCACGTCCATCCCGCCCCCCTGCCCCGTCACCGTCCAGGCGCGAAGATCGAGGCGTCCGCCCGCCTGCCGGACGAGGGCGCGGTGCGGACCGGACAGGGCGACGAGGGTATCGGGGGGCAGGTGCAACAATCCCTCGAACGAGATCGACCGTCCCGCTGCGCCGCGCCGCACGAAGCGATCGAGCACGGCCAGTCCGGCCAGATCATCGAGGACGAGAAAGAGACGGGCATGGGCATATTCGGGCCCGTGCAGGTTGCTGGCGAAGGCCAGCAGCTGTGCCCCGTCGAGATCCACACGCGCCGTGAACCAAGCACGCCCGGCGACAGGTTCGCGCCCATCGGGGCGCGCGACGTTGTGGGCTCGTGACGAGAGCAGATAGTGGCGCATGGCGCCCGTCTCCGTCCCCTCCCCGCCGCCATCCACGATCCAGCGCAGACCGCCCGTCGCGAAGGTGAAGGAGGTGCCGTCGCGGTGGCCCAGAGCCGATTGTCCGCTGTGCAGACAGGCGAACTGCGCCCAACCCCGCTCCGGTGCGTCGTAGCGCAACGTCGAGATCCCTGAGGCCTCCGGCTCGGGAACAACCTCGCCACGGGCGACGACGAGCGCGCCGACATCGGGGCGACGGGTCAGCCGCGTCACCCAGCCGCCCAGGTCGTGGGGACTCGCGCCGTCGCCGAAGGACGGCAACCGCCCGCCAGGATCGACCAGCCGGGCGAGGCCGGGAAGGGCCGCCGTGACGCGGGCAGCGATCATCGGACCGGGCGAATCGTCCCCGAGGGCCTCCGCGACCGTGCGTCCGTGACTCAGCAGATAGAGGCGAGTCTGGAGCGCGGGATCGGCAAACGCACCGTCGCGGCCGACCATCGCCCCGAATCCCTGTTCGAGACTGCGCCTGGCCAGGGTCTCCCAGAAGGAGGCGAAGGGGAAGGACGGGAGCGCCCGGGCGAGAACCAGAAGGGCGGCCGACGCCTGGATGCCGGTGAGGCTGCGGGCCAGGGTGTTCTGACCGACGATCTCAGCCAGGGCGAAGCCGTGCCGTGCCGCCTCGGCCGTGATCACAGCGCGCTCCGCGCCCTCCCCATCGAGCAGATTCGCCAGAACCTCCGCGCGCGGCGCGAGGGCCGCCGGATGCAGGCTGAGGGGATCGCTCGGCTGCCCCCAGGGATTGGCCGCCGACCACGAGGCGGCGAGCGCGCCAGCGCGTTCCCTCCCCTGCGGCAGGGCGGCGAGGGGCAGAAGCCATGAGAGGGATTGATAGGCCAGCCGCCAAGCCACCGAGCGGAACGGGTCCTCCCGCCAGTTCTGGCCCTCGGGCAGGGTCCAGACCGGCAGGCCGGCCAGCTCGAGCGCCACGCCCCCCGTCGGATCGATCCGGGCACCGCGATCCGTCCCGGCCCTCAGGGCACGGGCACCGGCCAGGGGCGCGATCACGCCTCCGCTTGCGACCGGAGGCACCCAGTCGGCGATCGCCGTTCCCGGCAGACCGAGGCGCTCGGCGAGGCGGGCGAGGAAGGCTGGCGCGTCGAGAACATCGTCGGCGCACAGGCTCTCCAGGCGAAAATCGTTCTCCAGCGCGATTTCGGGCTCGGCGAGCAATTCGGCACCGTTCGGGCGTGGCGCGTCTTCCCAGGGACCGAAATCGAGATCGACGAACGCGGCGCCGCTGGGCGGGCGGAGCGCCAGGGTGAAGCGCCGCGCCTGCGGCACGGCCGACAGGTTCACGACCGCTCCCAGTCCCGGAACCGAGACCGTACCGGGATAGGGCGGTGCGATCTGCGCGCCCGCATGGTCGCGGTAGACGAGCTTGACCCGCGCGGCGTGCTCATCCGGCTCCGGTGCGTAGATCTGGCCACGCAGCACGAGGCCGACCGCGTCGGGTAGGGCGAAACGTAAGGTGACCGGGCTCTCGTCGAGGATCCACTGCCGCGGCGGCGGGCCGGGATCGGGCCGGCCGACGAGGATGACCGGGTCGGACAGGATGATGGGTGCCGTGTTGCGCCAGGACCGTACCGTCAGAGCGAGAGCGCGGGCCTGTTCCGGCATCCGGAAGCCGATGCGCACCGGACGGTCCGTGAGATCGGGCCCCGGAATCCAGGCGACGTGCGGATCGAGCAGGCTGCGCACCAGCCCCGGCACGTGGTCGAGATCGAGGCTCGATCCATCCCCCGCCAGGAAGTCGAAGCCGATCGCGACAGCGTCGGCCACGAGGCCCGCCGCCTCGTCCTCGTCGAAGGCGAGATCAAAGCGAAGGCAGCACCAAGCTCCGGGCCGAAGATCCTCGAAGTCGAGTACGACGCGGGCGAACCGGTGGTTCGGCGTGATGAGGTGCAGGCCGGGATGCTCGCCCTGCCCCGCCCCACCGGCATAGCGGACAGCGCCCGGCGCGCGGACCGGTACCGCCCCTGGCCCGCCATCGCCCTGCGGCTCCCGTTCCTCGTCGCGCCTGCTCATGGCTGCAGGCGCACCGGGCAGCCCTCACCTGTCAAGCCGAGAGCCAGCCTCGTGCAAGATTACCGACCTAAACCCCACAGGAGACGGGGAAGGTTTCACTTTCCCTCCACCAATCGAAGGGGCCGTTTGAGGATGGGGGCGTTGCCATGACGACGGGCGTCTACCTATTCGACCTTGCCTCGCAGCACGCGCGCTACCTCGCGGTGCGGCAGGCCACCATCGCGGGCAATGTCGCCAACGCGAACACCTCGGGCTTCAAGGCGCGGGATGTGGTGCCGTTCTCCCAGGTGCTGGCCCGAACCGGGCTCGACCTGTCCGCCACGTCGCGCACTCATCTCGCGCAGCAGAGCGACCGGATTCCGTTCCGGACCCAGCCCGCCGGCGACTGGGACGTGCTCGCCACGTCGAGCAGCGTGAGCCTGGAGCAGGAGATGCTCAAGGGCGGCGAGGTCGCCCGGCAGAGCAACCTCGACAATGCGGTGGTCAAGTCGTTCCACCGCATGCTGATGACCGCCGTACGGAGCGGGTGATGATCGACCCTCTGCTCTCCGCCTCCCGGCTCGCCGTGGCCGGGCTCCAGGCCCAGTCGATGCGCATGCGCGTCGTCTCGGAGAACCTCGCCAACGCGCAATCGACCGGCGAGACGCCGGGCGCCGATCCCTATGCCCGCAAGACCGTGACGTTCCGGGCCGAGCTCGACCGGGCTGCCGGCTTCGCCTCGGTGCGTCTCTCGCAGATCGGCACCGACAAGACGCCGTTCCGCACGGAGCACGACCCGGCGAATCCCGCCGCCGACGAGGACGGCAACGTCAAGCTGCCCAACGTCAACATGCTCGTCGAGATGGCGGACATGCGGGAGGCCAACCGCTCCTACGAGGCGAACCTCCAAGTCATCAAGCAGGCCCGCGCGATGGTCGCGGGCGTCATCGATCTCCTCAAATCCTGAGAGCCAGCACGATGATCGAGGCACTCACCTCGCTATCGGCCTTCGACAAGGTCGCCGGCACCGCCTTCTCCGAAACCGCGCCGGTCCAGCGGGCGGCGCTGCCAGTCCAGGCCGCGGCGCCGGCGGGGGCCGAGTTCGGCGACGTCATGGCCCAGTTCGCCGCCCAGGCGCGCGACGCCCTGCGGCTGGGTGAGGCCACCTCCATCGCCGGCATCCAGGGCCACGCCACGGCGCAGCAGGTGGTCGAGGCGGTGATGTCCGCCGAGCAGAGCCTCCAGACCGTCGTGGCGATCCGCGACAAGGTCGTGGCCGCCTATCTTGAACTCAGCCGCATGCCGATCTGAGGAGACCCAAGACCATGCGCGCTCTCGCCATCGCCGCCACGGGCATGTCGGCCCAGCAGCTCAATCTCGAAGTCATCGCGAACAACATCGCGAACCTCAACACCACCGGCTACAAGGGCGCGCGGGCCGAATTCACCGACCTGCTCTACCAAGCCGAACGCCAGCAGGGCGCGCCGAACCAAGCCGGCCAGGAGGCCGTGCCCGAGGGTGCGATGCTGGGGCTCGGTGTGCGTGCGGCCGCGATCCGCAACCTCCACCGGCAAGGTCAGCTCGCCAATACCGGCAATCAATTCGACCTGGCGGTGAACGGGCGCGGCTATTTCCAGATCACCAGTCCGAGCGGCGAAATTCACTACACCCGCGCCGGCTCGTTCAACAAGAACAGCGCCGGCCAGCTGGTGACGATCGAGGGTTACGCGGTCGATCCGGTCATCCTGATCCCGCCGAACACCTCTCAAGTGACGATCAACGAATCGGGTCAGGTCTTCGCCAAGGTCGATGGGCAGGTGGCTCTGCAGAATATCGGCCAGCTCACCCTCGCCAATTTCGCCAATGAATCCGGCCTGGAACCTCTGGGCACCGGCCTCTACCGCGAGACGCCCGCCTCCGGCGCGCCGGTCGTCGGCAATCCCGGCGATGTCAGCTACGGCCGCCTGCACCAGGGCTATCTCGAGGGCTCGAACGTCGATCCGGTGAAGGAGATCACCAACCTGATCACGGCCCAGCGCGCCTTCGAGATGAACTCCAAGGTGATCCAGGCCGCCGACGAGATGGCCGGCACCGTCTCGAAGGGCATCCGCTGACGCGCGCGTCGCGCCCGCCCCTCCCCTGCTCCCGTCTCGGCGCGTTCCCCATGGCCCGCACGCTTCTCGCCCGCTGCCTTCTCCTGCCGTTCCTCGCCGTGGCTTTGTCCGTGGGCGCCACCGGGCAGACCCTTGCCGCCGAGGAGATGGCCGCCGCCGAGATCGAGCTGCCGGTGCCGGTGGTGACGATCTACGCGGGCGACATGATCAAGGATTCGATGCTGCGGATGCGCGCCTATCCGTCGACCTTCCGGGCGCGCTCGGCGGTGATCGACGCTCCGAAGGCGATCATCGGGCGGCAGGCCCGGCGGATGCTGCTGCCGGGCGAACCGGTGCCGGTCAACGCGGTCGACGATCCCCGCCTCGTGAGCCGCGGCACCCCGACCCAGATGGTGTTCGAGGAGAACGGCCTCGTCATCACCACCGTCGGCGCGCCGCTCCAGAATGGCGGGCTCGGCGAGACGATCCGGGTGCGCAACACCGACACCAATCGCATCGTTCTCGGCACCGTGATGGCGGACGGCCGCATCAAGATCGGCGCGCAGTGATGACACCCCGCCTGCCGAACCGCGTCCTCCTTGCCATCCTGCTCGGGCTCATCACAGGGCTCGGCTTCGCGCTGATCGCCGGTCCCGCCCGGGCCGCGGGCACGCGCATCAAGGACATCGCCACGCTGAAGGGCGTGCGCGACAATCAGCTCTTCGGCTACGGCCTTGTCACCGGTCTCCAGGGCACTGGCGACACCCTGCGCAACGCGCAATTCACCGAGCAGTCGCTGCAATCGCTCCTCGATCGGCTCGGCATCAATGTGCGCGACGCGCGGCTGCGCACCCGCAACATCGCCGCCGTGATGGTGACGGCGGATCTGCCGCCCTATACCGGCACCGGCTCGCGGATCGACGTGACCGTCACCTCCATGGGTGACGCGACCTCGCTCAAGGGCGGCACCCTGCTGATGACGCCGCTCACCGGCGGCGACGGCCTCGTCTACGCGGCGGCGCAGGGGCCGCTCGCGGTCTCGGGCTTCACCGTGCAGGGGCAGGCCGAGCAACTGACCCAGGGCGTGCCGACGGCCGGGCGCATTCCCAACGGTGCCCTGATCGAGCGGGAAGTGCCCGGCACGTTCCGCGATCTGCCCGAACTCGTCTTCGAGTTGAAGAATCCCGACTTCAAGACCGCGACGCAGATTGCGGACGCGATCAACACGTGGTCGCTCGGCGCCTTCCGGCGCCGCATCGCCTCGGCCCGCGACCAGCGCTCCGTCGTCGTGATGCGCGGGCGCCAGATGGCCCAGACCCGGCTGGTCGCCGAGATCGGTGATCTCACGATTCAGCCCGACACTCCCGCCCGCGTCGTCGTCGACCAACGCACCGGCACGGTCGTGATCGGCCGCAACGTGCAGATCTCCACCGTCGCGGTCACCCACGGCAATCTCACCGTGCGGGTCACAGAATCGCCCGAAGTGTCCCAGCCCGCGCCCTTCTCCAACGGCCAGACGGTGGTGGTGCCGCGCACCGAAGTCGCCGCCCAGGAGCAGATGGGCAAGCTCGCCATCCTCGGCGGCTCCGATCTTCAGACCCTGGTTCGGGGACTCAACCAAGTCGGGCTGAAGCCCTCCGACATCATCGCGATCCTGCAGGCGGTGAAGACCGCCGGCGCCCTGCAGGCGGAGCTGGTCGTCCAATGAGCCGCCGCGCGCGCAATCTCATCGTCGGGCTCGTCCTCGGCCTCGTTCCCGCCGGCGCCGCATCGGCGGCCGGCGGTGAGAGCAGTGATGCCGCGAAGGAGGCCGCCCTCAAGGCGCTCGCGATCCGCGACGCGCCCAAGGACGTCTCGGCTCAGGACTTCGTCGCCAAGGAGCCGGCGAAATCCGGCTATTGCGCCAATATCGCCGACGCCGCTGCCGATTCCCGCTTCGCTTGGCAGAAGGAGCAGCTCGCCGCGCTCGAACGTCAGGTCGAGGAGCGCATCAAGGCGCTGGAGGAGAAGCGGGCCGAGTACGAAGCGTGGCTCAAGCGACGCAACGAGTTCCTGGCCAAGGCCGACGAGAGCGTGGTCGCCGTCTACGCCAAGATGCGACCCGACGCGGCGGCGCTGCAGTTCGCCAACATGTCCGAGGAATCGGCCGCCGCCCTTCTCACCAAGCTCAATGCCCGCACCGCCAGCGCCATCCTCGCGGAGATGGAGGCATCCCGCGCGGCGAGCCTCGCCCGCAAGATGACCGAGACCGGTCGCCGGGACGCCCCGGCCGGGGACACCCCGGAGCCGGCGAAGAAGAAGAACGAGAGGTCGTGATGCGTGGCTTTCGTACGGCCTTTGCGAGCCTGCTGACGCTGGGCCTCGGCGCCTGCCAGAGCGATCTCGACCGCCTCGGTCGTCCGCCCGTCCTGACGCCGATCGGCACCGGCCTCAACGCCCCGCGGGAGCCGCTGCCGACCGCCTTCGGCGCCTATGGCCGCCGCCACGGCTACCATTCCACGTGGTCGCCCGCGAGCGCGGAGCTGTACCAGGATCCGCGCGCGCGCAATGTCGGCGACGTCATCACGGTCGCCATCGCGATCAACGACAAGGCGCAGTTCGACAACGCGACCGAGCGCGAGCGCAGCCAGAAAAGCTTCCTGGGCTTCGATTTCGGTTACGGCGTCTCGGGGCTGAAGGATTCGGCCACCGCCGATACCGGCATCCGCTCCGGCACCTCGACCAAGGGCCAGGGCAATATCGACCGCAAGGAATCGCTCAGCCTCTCGGTTGCGGCGGTCGTCACCGAAGTATTGCCCAACGGCAATGCGGTGATTTCCGGCTCGCAGGAGGTGCGGGTCAACAACGAGGTCCGCGTGCTCAACGTCGCCGGCATCGTCCGTCCGCGCGACATCTCCCGCCGGAACACCATCGATTACGACAAGATCGCCGAGGCCCGAATCTCTTACGGGGGGCGTGGCCGCATCACCGACGTGCAGAGCCCCACCGTCGGCCAGCAGATCTTCGAAACCGTGACGCCGTTCTGACGGCAGGGCGAGCGACGGCCCGCCCCAACCGAACATGCCGGGCTGCGCCGCCCGTCGCGTGCGGTCGGGAGGCTGGAACCTCACGGACAGCGTGAAACCCAACGGAAGAAAGTCATGGCCGAGGACAAGGACGGCGCGAAGAAGGGCGGCCTGGGTTGGATCGGGGCGCTCGCCCTGGTCACGCTGGTCGCCATCGGCACGGGGGGCGGGCTCGGCATGTATCTGCTCGGCACCGTCGAGAAATCCGTCGACCTCAAGAAGCGTGAAGAGGCCGACAAGGCGGTCAAGGTGCTGAATTACACGGGCGATCTCAGTCTGCGCAGCGTCGGCTCCGCGGTGACCAATCTCGCCGAGCCCGCCGATGCCTGGGTGCGGATCGAATCGTCCATCGTGTTCAAGACCGGCGCCCTGCCCAATCCCGAGGTCACCATCGCCGAGATTCGCGCCGACGCGATCGCCTATCTGCGCACCATGTCCCTGGCCCAGATCGAGGGCGCGAACGGACTCCAGCATCTCCGCGAGGATCTGAACGAGCGCGTCGCCATCCGCACCAAGGGCTTGGTGCGCGAACTCATCGTCGAATCGCTGGTGATTCAGTGAGCGCGATCATGGCAGCCGCCTGCCCGAAGAACGGATCTTCGCCGACGCGAGCGGGATTTCAGCGGCTCGGCCGTTCCATCCCAACGGTCTTCGGTGCCTTCGGCATCGTCGGCCTCACCGCCACCGCCGCCCTCGCGCAAGGTTCCGCCCCCGCCGGGGTCACCGGCGTGCCGGGGCTCGACGCGCTGCTGCCCCCCGGCAACGGGGCGGCGAGCGGGCGCATCATTCAGCTCGTCGCGCTGCTGACCGTCCTGTCGCTGGCGCCGGGCCTGCTCGTGATGGTGACGAGCTTCACGCGCTTCGCCGTGGCCTTCTCGTTCCTGCGCTCGGGCCTCGGCCTCCAGAGCACACCGGCCAACCTCTTCCTCGTGTCGCTGGCCCTGTTCATGACGTTCTACGTCATGGCCCCGACCTTCGACCGCGCCTGGAACGAAGGGGTGAAGCCGCTGCAGGAGAATCGCATCGGCGAAGAGGAAGCTTTGGCCAAGATCGTCGAGCCGTTCCGCGAGTTCATGACCCAGCACGTGCGGCCGAAGGATCTCCAAACCTTCACCGATCTCGCCAGCCGCAACTTTCCCAAGGCGGAAGCGGGGGACAAAATCGATCTGCGCATCCTGATCCCGGCCTTCATGATCTCCGAATTGCGCCGCGGCTTCGAGATCGGCTTCCTGATCGTGCTGCCCTTCCTCGTCATCGACATCATCGTCTCCACCATCGTGATGTCGATGGGCATGATGATGCTGCCGCCGACGGTGATCTCACTGCCGTTCAAGGTGCTGTTCTTCATCTTGATCGACGGGTGGAATCTGCTGGTCAGCGGGCTGGTGCGGTCGTTCTTCTGACAGTTCGCCCCACCTCTAAGAGATGGGCCGCCGTGCCGTATGGCGGCAGCGCTGCACGATGTTGGCGACATCGGTCACGACGTAATCGATCAGGTAGGGGTAGGGGACGAGATAGATTCGACGTACCCCGGCGACCGACGTCCTGACCCCGAGTTGCGGATGTTCTCGAAGACGCTGGACGAGATGTGTAAGCCGTGCCTCGATATTCGCCGCACCTTGCGGCGAGCGGGCCTGGACATAAGTGAGCGCCGCGCCGACCTGCTGGAGCGCCCGCGCCTGGAAGCGCAGGTCGCGCGTCGAAGAACTCACCCGCGATACTTGGCGAATACGGCCTCGACAGCCGCGGTGTCAGCGAACTCGCTGCGCTCCATCTCACCTCGCGCTTCGAGAAAATCGGCCTCTTCCTCGGGCGTCAGCACGAGGACCGCCTTATCCTCACCGGCATAGGCGAGGACGAGGCTAGCGATCTCGTCCTGCATATAGGCCGGGAGAGATCGAGCTCGGTCCATGGCCTGTTCCAGCCGCTTGGTCATTCCCCGACCTCCTGCACCGTGCGCGAGAGCGACTTTGGCGAATATCGCAATTTAGAGCGCGCGCCTGACCGGTGTCGATAGACGTAGCTTTCCGTGTCGCCTGATCGGCCACCCCGCCACGGCAACGACCCGCGCAACCCCCGCGCAAGACTGACCGGCAAGATGGTCATCGGACCAAGGATCAGGTCCGGTTCGGGATGGCCCAGAATGCCCGGTCGCGAGCAAGCCGAGAGATTGTGGACCAACATCGTCGATCTCGGCGCGAGGCGGTTGATCGCCCTCGGGCTGGTCGGCCTGCTGGTGTTCCTGGGCGTCGGCGTCGGCGCCTATTACCTGAGCCGTCCGGCGCAGGAGACGCTTTATACGGGCCTTTCGCGTGAGGATGTCGGCCGGATCGGCGCCGTGCTGAAGGACAACGGCGTTCCGTTCGACGTGTCCTCCGACGGCTCGGCGGTGCTGGTGTCCTACGGGCACACCGCGCAGGCGCGGATGCTGCTCGCCGAGAAGGGCCTGCCGCAGAGTTCGAAATCCGGCTACGAGCTGTTCAACGATCTCGGCTCGCTGGGCATGACCTCCTTCATGCAGGAGGTGACACGGGTGCGTGCCCTCGAAGGCGAGATCGCCCGCACCATTCAGGGCATGAAGGGCGTGCGCGCCGCCCGCGTCCACTTGGTTCTGCCCGATCGCGGCTCGTTCCGCCGCGATCAACAACCGGCTTCGGCCTCCGTGGTGGTGCGTACAGAGCCCGCCGACGACGTGTCCGGCGCGCAGGCGATCCGCCATCTCGTCGCCTCGGCGATCCCCGGCATGAAGCCCGACCGCGTCACCGTGATCGGCTCGGAAGGCTCGGTGCTGCTCGCCGGCGACGATGCCAGCACGGCCCCCACCGGCAAGATGGCGACCCTGGAGAAATCCGTCAGCCGCGAGATGCAGGACAATATCCGCCGCACGCTCGCCCCCTATCTCGGCGTCGGAAACTTCGAGGTCAGCGTCGCGACCCAGCTCAACACCGACAAGACCTCGACCAACGAGACGATCTACAATCCTGATCAGCGCGTCGAGCGCTCGGTCCGCTCCGTCCGCGAGAGCGAGAACGCGCAGAACCGCGCCAGCCAGCGCCCGACCAGCGCCCAGGAGAACCTGCCCGATCAGCGGACCCGTTCGGACGGCAACGACCAGTCGAGCAATGAGAGCTCGAAGAAGGAAGATCTCACCAATTACGAGATCTCACAGAAGACGGTTCAGACGGTGAGCGACGGCTACGCGATCCGACGCCTGTCGGTCGCCGTGCTGGTCAACCGCTCGCGGCTCACCGCCCTCGCCGGCCCCGACGACAAGACGGCTCTGGAGAAACAGATCGCCGAGATCGAGGAACTGGTGGGCTCGGCCGCGGGCTTCAGCAAGGAGCGGGGCGACACGATCAAGGTGGCGGCCGTCGGCTTCGTGAATGACGGTCAGCCGCTGGAACCGCTGCCCCCGCTCTCCATCAGCGACGTGCTGATGAAGCAATCGGGCACGCTCATCAACGCCGTCACCATCCTCGTCGTCGCGGCCCTGTTGATCTGGTTTGGCCTGCGGCCCGCCCTGCGCTCGATTCTCGCCGTGCCGGAGGCACAGCAGGCGGAGATCGCCGCGCTCGCCGCCCCTGAGGCCGCGCCGGCCCTCGCCGCGACACCCGGATCTGCCGAGGGAGCCACCGCCCTCGCGGCACCGGCGGCGACGAATGCCGCCGAGGCGCAGAAGCTGCCCGCTCCGGGCGTCGCCGGCATGATCGGCGAGTTCGAGGACAAGATGGCCCGCTCGCCGCAGAAGCGGTTGGAGCAGCTGATCGACATCGACGAGGAGCAGGTCGCGGCCGTCCTCAAGCGCTGGCTCATGCGTGAGGAGCCGGCGTGATGCCCACGATGCTGTCGAGACTCCTTCCGGACTTCGCCGAGGCGCCTCCTCCCGTCGCGACCGCCGCGCCGAATTTCGATCGGCACTGGTTCCGCCCGACCCGACGGGCCGGAAGACCGGTGGAGGCCGACGCCGCGACGGTGCCCGACGCACCCGAGGCCGACATCGCGGGCTTCACACCGGTGAGCATCCTCTCCGGTTCGGCTTGGCAGGTCGAGGATCGGGCGGTGCTGATCGCTGCGGCCGAGGCGCGGGGTCGCGAGGCCGGCCGGGCCGAAGCCGAGGCTGAGGCTGAGACACGGATCGCCGCCGAGCGCGTCGCTTTCGAGGAGCGCCTCGCGGGCGCCCGCCGCGACTGGGCCGAGGCCGAGGGGGCGGCCCTCGCCCGCAAGCTGAATGCGGCCTTCGCCGAACTCGACGCGACGCTGTCCCAGCGCGTCGCCCGGCTTCTCGCTCCCGTCCTCACCGATGCCCTGCGGCGACAGGCGATCGACGCCCTGTCTGCGGCGGTGACGCGCCTGCTCGCCGAGCCGCAGCCGTCGGCGATCGCCATCACCGGTCCCGAAGATCTCATCGCGGCCTTATCCGGGCGGCTCTCCGGCCTGTCCGCAGCCATCGCCTTCACGGCCGCCGATGTCGCCGAGGTGACGGTATGCGCGGGCGAGACCGTGATCGAGACCGAGCTTTCGGCCTGGGGTCGACTGATCGCGGCGGCCGTGGCGGAGGCGTGAGGTGACCGAGCGCGTACCCGAGATCGTCATCGTCAAGCGCAACGGCGACCAGGAGGACGGCCATCATGGGGGCGCATGGAAGATCGCCCTAGCCGATTTTATGACGGCGATGATGGCCCTGTTCCTGGTGATGTGGCTGATCAACTCGACCAGCAAGGAGCAGAGGCAGACCATTGCCGAGTATTTCAATCCGGTGAAGCTCGCGGAGGTCACGCATGACCGCAAGGGCCTCAACGACCCGCAGAACGTGCCGAACGATCAGGCCCCGGAGGGCAGAGGCACGGGGGGCGAAACGGGTGAAGGCAGCAGCGAGGCGGCGCGGGGCAAGCCCGATGCGGCCGGTGCGCCGGGCAGCCGAGGCCGCGAGTCAGCCCTGTTCCAGGACCCCTACGCCGTGCTCGCCAAGCTCGCCGCGGAAGCCGACGCGGCCTTGGAAGCGGCGAGTGCCGATGCCTCCCTCTTCGAAGCCGGCCGGCCCGGTATGGCGGGCGGCGAGACCGGTCGCGACCCGTTCGACCCGCTCTACTGGCAGGTGGCGGCGCTGCCGCGACGGCGCACCGAGGCGCCCGGCCCCCTCGACACCGCCGTTGCCGCACCCTCCGAGGCCCGCCTCGACGCCAGAGCGCAGTCCGGTGGGACGGCGCCCAAGGTGGATCGACGCGACAGTGCCAAAGATCCGTCGAACGAGGCCGCACAGCAGAGCCTGCGGGAGGCGATGAAGCTGGCGGGTGTCCGACTGGCTTCCGTCGAGGCTCCGCCCGCTGGCAAGGATGCCATTGCCAAGGAGCCTGACCCGAAACCGGCCGAAGGACCGGCGCCGGCGAGCGTCCCAGCGGCAACCGCCGTCCTGCCCGAAATGCCCGCCCCGGATGCGGATCAGGGTGGTCGCCCCGAGATCAAGCCGGCTGCGATGAACGAGCCGGCCAAGGCGGAAAATGCGGCCAAGGCAGCCGAGACGGCCGCGGTTGCGGCACTGAAGGCCGAAATCGCGAGAGCGGTGCAGCCTCTGGCTCTGGGAAGCCCGGCGCCGAATGTCGAGGTGCGCCGCATAGGGGAGGGCATCCTCATCAGCATCACCGACGCCATTCAATTCAGCATGTTCGGGATCGGCTCCGCCGAACCGAGCCCGAAGGTCGTGAAGGCCTTGGAGCGCATCGCCAAGCTCCTGAGCCAGCGCCCCGGCCGCATCGTCGTGCGCGGCCATACCGATGGGCGACCCTTCAAGTCGGAGACGTACGACAATTGGCGGCTGTCCTCGGCCCGTGCCCAGATGGCCGCCTACATGCTCATCCGCGGCGGCGTCGATGACGGACGGATCGAGCGTGTGGAGGGTCATGCCGACCGCCTGCCCCGGATCGCCGGCGATCTGAAGGCCGCGGAGAACCGCCGGATCGAGATCCTGCTGCGGGGATCACCGGAATGAACCGGCTTCGCGTGTCGGCAGGACGGATCGGCGTCTCCCTCTGTCTCACTGTCTGCCTCACTTTTCCCGCCGTTGCGGCGGACGAGAACAATGGACAGGCCGCGCCACCTGCCGAAGCCGCCGCTTCGGCCGATTCCCATGGCAGTCCCACGGGACCGACCAACGTGATCGAGCCGCTGCCGGTGATGCCGCACGGATTGCCGGTGGAACTGGTGCGAACCCTTCAGCTCCTGCAGGATCGCATCGCCCGCGGCTCGACCCAGGCGCATCTCGCCCAGCGCCAGTTGCTCACGCATATCGAGCGGAAGCTGATCGAGTGCGAACCCGAGACCTGGGCCGACGTCGCGAATCTGCGTGCCGCGGTCGCCTTCGGTCTGGCCGGCGGCGGCCCCGGCGTGCTCCGCCACATCCTCGCGACCGGTCAGGTGACGGAGGCTGAGACGCCGCTGGCCCAGGGCGCTTTGGCCTATCTCGAAGGCCGGGAGAAGGACGCGCGCGCGAAGCTCGGGGGGATCGATGCCCGCACGATGCCCGCAAGCCTTTCCGGCCAGCTCGCGCTGACACAATCCGCGCTGCTGGTGCGCGACGCGCCGGTCCGCTCGCTGGAGCTTCTCGACCTGGCTCGCCTGCTGGCACCGGGGACCCTCGTCGAGGAAGGCGCGTTGCGCCGCCAGATCTTCGTCGTGGCGCAGGGGGGAAGCGCGGCGCGCTTCGAGGCGCTGTCGATCCAGTATCTGCGGCGGTTCCGCCGCTCGGTCTATGCCGGCAATTTCCGCCAGCGCTTCGCCGCAGCCCTGACCCGGCTCAATTTCGACAGTGACCGGACGCGCGTCGCGAGCCTGGAGCGGATGCTCGAGGAGATCGAGCCCGAGAGCCGGCGTGACCTCTACCTGCTGGTGGCGCGGGCCGCGCTCGAACAGGGCCGCCGAGAGACTGCTCTCTTCGCCGCCGAGCGCGCCGCCGGTCTCGCCGGGTCCGACATCCACGCCGCCGCCCAAGCCCGACTCTACCGAGGGGCCGCGCTGATCGTGGCCGAGGGCCGGTTCGAGGAGGGCCGCGAGGCCCTGCGCGGCCTCGACCGTGCGGCCCTGGCGGCTGGCGATCTAGAGCTACTCGACGCCGCCCTCTCCGCCGCCAATCAGATCCGCGGCCCGCTGCCGAGTGTCGTCGAACCGCCGGCCACCGAAGCCCCACCCCGCCGCGCCGTGCCGGAACCGCCGGCCATCGGCCGGGCCCGGGACGCCCTGGCCCGCGCCGAACGCGCCCTCGCCCCCTGAGGCCACGAGAACCCAACTCGGACCCGACCTCTCGGCAGACGGTGGACTGCTCCCACGTGATGACCTCCCTGGATCCTCTCTCCCTGCTGCGTCCGAAGCCCGACCCTGGCCGTTCGCCCGCCGGCGATGAGGCCGGAGAGCGCGCATCGCCCGATTTCGGAGCCATGCTCGACGCTTTCGAGACCCGTTCCGCTCCCGAGGAGCCTGATGTGTCCGGAGAGGCGAAGGAATTGGAACCGCCCCCCCCACCCGCCGATACCGGCGATGTGTCGGGATCCGACAACATCGGAGCAGACTTGCGGGAACTGATGGCCCTCACCGCACCGGTGCCGGCGACGCCTCCGGTGCCGCCGGACGCCTCCCTGGCCGCCGTCGTTCAGCGGGCGGTCGCACGCGGGAACGCGAATGCCATCGCCGAGGCGCCGCGTCCCGAGCTGCGCATCACCCTCGTCGGCGTCGAGACACATTTCGCCCCCGTGCGACCCGCCGCCGTTGCGGAGGTCGCGCAAGCCATGCCTTCGACAGCGGCAACAGGCGTCGCTGCCCGCCCACAGACAGAAGCGTTCGATATCCAGGCCGGTCTCATTGGGTCGGCACCGATGCCGGACGCGCTCGATCGGCCAATCACAGCGGCGAAATTCACCACCGGCACCGGTACCGGTGACGCGTCGAACGGGGCGCTCTCGGCGCAGGCGGATCGCGGATTGGTGCCCGATCGGACCGTGCACGAGCACGCCGCGGTTGTGCCCAACGTTGCCGACCGGGGAGCACGCTCGGCAGGCCTGGGCGATCCGACGGAAGCCCGCCTCGCATCGGCGTCCAAAGGCTCTGCATCGGAGCGCCCGCCTCAGATTTCGCCCCAACCCGCCGTATTGGCCGACCGGGTGGCCATCGAGACCGGAGCCGGTCACGGACGTCCACTCCGCGCCGCCGGGTATTCGCCCCCCGCGCGCGGCGAGGGGGATGCACGGGATTTCACGGGCGATGCCGCTTCGACGGACGATTGGTCCATCGCGGACAGGCCGGCGGTGGGAAGGGTCGCAGCTTCGCAAACCGCGACGCCCTCATCCCCAAGCACTTCGGGCCGCCTTCCCGTCAGCGGAAGCCCCGTCGGGGTTCCCGCCGCAAGCGGCTCCGAAATCCCGGCGACGAGCGATTCTCCGAATGGGGCTGGCGACTTAGTCGACGTGTCGGCGGATCGGTCTGACGCCGTTTTCGACACGCGATCATCCGCACAGGATGCCATCCCCCCGGCTCAGCGCCCGGAGGCAGCTCAAGCTTCGGAAAAAGGACGCCGGGAGCCGGCCATCACTTCGGATCGACCTTTCGGGACGACGCCGACGGCAGAGGCGATCCCGGCTTCGTCCGGGCCGGCGGAGACGGTGGCAGCGCCGTCCGCTCCATCGATGCCGGCCTCGCCCCTGCGCCAGATCGTCGATGCGGTGAGTGCACAATTTCCGGCGGCTGCGCCCGCAACCCCAGCCCGGACCGGAATACCCTTAGAGGCCGGACCGCTGCGCATCCTCACGCTGCAGCTTCACCCGGCCGATCTCGGCACCGTGCTCGTCCGGATGCGGCTTCAGGACGGGCGCCTGGAGATGAATCTGCGCACCGGTCGCGAGGAGACTGCCGAACGCCTCCGCCGGGAGGGCGGCGCCCTATCCGCCTTGTTGCAGGAAGCAGGCTACGCGCCGCAATCGCTGACCATCGAGGCCAGTCATCCGGCAACCGGGACCACCGCCGAGCGCGGGACGGCGCAGAACGGCCTGGCCGGCGGGCAGGCCCGTGACCAGGGTGGCGCCGCGCCGGACCAGCAGCCGGGCCGGCGCCCATTCCGCCAGGAGGACGGGGCTGCCCCGCATGCCAAGGAACAGGATCATGACACGGCATCTCGCGCGGGTGATCGCGGCGGCGTGTATCTGTAGCGCCGTCACCGCCGCGATGGCCCTTCCGAACAGCGTGGAGGGCGCGCGTCATGCGACCGCTGCGGACGCGCCGGAAGGCGGCGCGCGGGCAGGCTCCAACGTGTGCGAGCAGCAGATGGCGCGTGCGGCCACTCGGCACGGGGTTCCCCTCGGCATGCTCTACGCCGTCGGCCTCACCGAGAGCGGCAAGCGCGGCTCGCTTCAGCCCTACGCCATGAATATCGGCGGCCAAGCCTATTTCGGCTCGGGTCCGGCGGACGTGATCGCGCGGCTCGGTCAGGCGCAGCGCGACGGCGTGCGGCTGGTGGATCTCGGCTGCATGCAGATCAACCACCACTACCACCGCGAGAAGTTCGCATCGCTCGAAGCGATGATCGATCCGGCTCAGAACGTCGATTACGCGACGCGGTTTCTCCGGGAATTGCGGGACAGGGAGGGCAGTTGGACCCTGGCGGTGGCCCGCTACCATGCGGGCCCGCACAACAACCCGGCCCAGAAGGTCTATGTCTGCCGGGTCATCGCCAACATGGTCGCCACGGGCTTCGGCAATTGGACGCCGGGCGCCCGAGCCTTCTGTCAGCCCGGCTGACGATCAGCCGATATAGGTGTAGCCCATATAGCGCTTGGCCTCGATCGGATCGTGGCCGAGACGCTCAGCGAGCTTCTTGCGAAGCTTGCTAACATGCCCCTCGATCACGCTCTCCTCGACGCCGTTGCTGTAAACGCCGTAGACCACATTGAAGACCTGCGTCTTGGTCAGCCGGCGCCCACGGTTGCGTACGAGGTATTCGAGAATATGGCGCTCGCGTCGCGGCAGGCACAGGGGCGTTCCGTCGATCTCGGGGTCGCGCCCGTCGTGAAACACCCTGAGGCGATCCGGGGCCGGAGCCGCCTCCGCCGGTGACGACAAGGCTCCGTTGACCCGCCGCCAGATCGCCTCGGAGCGGGCCAGGATTTCGCGGACATGAACCGGCTTGGGCAGCACGTCGTCGATGCCGGCATCGAGCAATTGAACGGTCAGCTCCAAGGAGCGCAGATCGGCGAGGGCGATGATCGGCGCGCGGGAATGGCGGCGGATGGAGGTCGCGCATTTGGCGCGGTCTTCGAAATCGCCGAGGAGGAACCCCTGGATCGCGTCGAGGTCGGTCTGAGACGCGGTCTCGATCCAGCTCAGGAACTCGTCGGGCAATAGTCCGAACGACGACACACCTTCCCGGTCGAAACTGGCCCTATAGCCGGCATTCACCGATTCCCGTGGATCGACCATGAAGTACATCGACGGCTCATCCCTCGATCCGGCCATGGCATCGGCCGGGTGTCGCGGAGGGTTGGGCGTTCAAGGCTGGGAGCCGTCGCCAACCCCGATTCGCGACCGCCCTTCATCCATGTCGCGGCGCGGCGATGAGGTCAATTCGGACTATAACATATTTTAATTTTTGGCGGGACCGTTGCATTCCCACGCTCAGGCTCGTCGCAGCCGAGCCCGGGTCAAAATGTCGGCGAAGCCGTCGAGGCAGAGTGCGGCCGCGTCGGCGGCGACGACCCGCTGGATTGCGACGCCGGCGAACATCTCGTCGAGAACAAGCTTGAAGAATACGGTGAGAGGCTGTGCCGAGAATTCCATATCCAGCACAACCTGCATGGAATGACCGAAATCGAGATACACGTCGGCACCGTCGGCGTAAGTCAGGACGGAGTCGTTGAAGAAGAGTTCGGCGGAGGACGCCACCATATCGGCGATGTTGCCGTGATGCTGGCCCCGGATCCAGCCGATCAGCACGCCGCCATCGATGAGGCACAACTCGCGGATGAAGTCGCGAAGCGCGTGCGCGAAGATCTCCTCCGCGGCCGCGAGCCCGGATGGCAAGCCGGGCCGTCCGGGCGAGAGAGGAGCGGCCTGAGAGGTCATCGGGCTCTCGCGAACAGGAAGAACAGGATCTGCGCCACGGCGCGATAGAACTCCGCGGGTATCGTCTGGTCGACCTGCACAGCTTCGTACAGCGATCTTGCGAGAGGCTTGTCCTCGATCACGGCGATGCCGTTCTCCTCGGCGATCGCGCGGATCCGGAGAGCGATCAGGTCCTGCCCCTTGGCCAGCACCAGCGGGGCGGGATTCTCGGTGGGCTCGTAGCGCAGGGCCACGGCGAAGTGGGTCGGGTTCGCGATCACCACCGTGGCCCGATCGACATTGGCGAGCATCTGGTTGCGGGCGCGATCCTGGGCGAGCGAGCGCAGCCGCGCCTTCACGCTGGGGTCACCCTCCGATTGCTTGTGCTCGTCCTTGATGTCCTGACGCGACATGCGCAGCGAGCGCTGCCATCGCAGCCGCGACCAGACCAGATCGCCCGCGACGATGACGATGATCGCGATGGCGACGGCCGAGACGAGGCGGATCGCGACGGTCAGGATCAGTTCAGGCAACTGGCTCGGATCGACGAACATGGCATTGACAGCTCTTGTCCGCTCCGAGCGAAGGAGCAGGAGGGCGACGACACTGACCGAGAGGAATTTGACGACCGACTTCAGGAACTCGACTTGACCTTGCAGCCCGAAGATCCGCGACAGACCGGCCATCGGCGAGATCCGCGACCATTTCGGCGCGATCCGATCGCCGACGAGGCGCGGCAGGTTCTGCAGCAGGGATGCCGCGAGGCTGCAGACACTGAGAAGCAACAGGAACGGCAGCAGAAAGCGGCCGGCCGCGAGCGCCACTTGGTTGAGCAGCATCGTGGCATCCTCGCCGCTCTCGAGGCGGAAGCCTCGGGGATCGTCGAGAAGCAGGGAGAGATCCTGGGCCAGCTGTGCCGTCTGCCCTCGGGCGAAGAAGGCGAGCGCCAGCAGGAAGCCGAGGATCGACGCGAAGACGGGCGCCTCGCGCGAGAACGGAATGTCGCCCTTCTCGATCGCGTCGCGCACGCGTTTCTCGGTCGCGGCTTCGGTCTTGCTCTCCTTGTCGGTGTCCTCGGCCACGCCTCAGATCCGCCCGGCGCTTCGAACCAGGGGTGCGGCTGCCCCGGCATAGGCGAGAGGCCCCTCATCGGATGAGGGCTTCATCCTCGCCTCCCGGATTGATCTCGATCTCGCCGCGACCGGCCATCTCCATGACCATGTCGGTGATGGAGCGCCGGGCCTCCATGACGTCGCGCTGCGCGGCCGGTTCGCCCCCGTTGAGTTCGTGCTCGACCATGCGGCGCACGCGCGCCGACAGCGCGGAGAGGACGGTGCCGCGGAACTCCGCGTCGGTCCCCTTGAGCGCCAGCACGAGCCGGTCGTTGGGCACGGCATCGAACACGGTGGTGCGGGCGCGGGGGGAGAGCTTGACGATGTCGTCGAAGGTGAAGAGCAGCCCCTTCAGGATCTCCACGGATTTCGGGCGAGATTCGCGGAGACTGGAGAGGACGTCGTCCATCTGATGCCGCTCCATCTTGTTGATGATGTCGGCCATCTTGGCGTGGGTGTCGGCGCCGGAATTGCGGGCGCCGTTGATCATGAAGTCCTCGTGCAGCGTCCGCTCGACGCCCTGGAGCACGTCGTCGACGATCGACTTGAAGCTCAGCATCCGCCGCATCACCGTGTTGCGCAGCGGCGCGGGCAGATGGCCCATCACCTTGGCGGCGGTGGCGGGCTTCACCTTCGAGAGGATCAGGGCCGCCGTCTGGGGATGCTCCTTGACGAGATAGCTCGCCAGCACGCTCTCCTGCACCGTACCGAGCCGTTCCCAGACCGTGCGGGTGGCGTTGCCGCGCACCTCCGACAGGATCTCGGCGATCTGGTCGGCGGGCAGGAGTCCTGTGAGCAGCTTCTCGATCTCGTTGGCGGTGCCGACGAGGCTGTTGCCCGCCGAGAACTCGGCGGAAAACATCTCGATGACCGCGTCGAGCTGAGCGGGACTGATGGCACCGAGCTGCGAGGCGGAGCGGGTGATGCGCTTCAGCTCGTCCGGCTCGAAATATTTGATGAGTCGACCGGCCGCCGGCTTGCCCATAGCGAGCAGGAGCGTGGCGACCTGATCGGTCGGATCGAGGCGGCGCGCGACGGCACGGCCCGGTGGGGGAGATGGAAGGGGGCTCGCGGACATCCTCACCCTGCCGGAGCGCTAGCCGTTCTGATCGCTGGCGGACGGTCCAACGATCTCGGTGAGGGACACGCCGAAGCGGGAATTGTCCTCCTCCACGATGACGATCTCGCCGCGGGCGATAACCCGGCCGTTGACCATCACGTCCACCGGTTCGCCGACCCGATGGTCGAGTGGGACGACGGCCCCGCGGCCGAGCTTCATCAGATTGGCGACCGGCATGGTCGCAGAACCGAGCACCACCTGCATCAGCACCGGGATCCGCAGGATGGAATCGAGATTGCGGCCCTCGCCGATCAGAGGGTCGGCGGGAGGCTCGGCATCGGGGAAGGGGCTGCTCATCGCGGAATACTCGTGGGTCTGAGGCTTGGCCTTCCCACGGGTCTATCCCGCTTGGCTGACGTGAGGCTGTCGCCCCGTCGATCCGGCGGTGTTACCCGCTCAAGCCCGCCAGCATGGCCTCGATCTCGGCACGGGCCGCCGCCACGGCCTCCGCGTCGCGCCCGCGCACGACGATCCGATTGCGAAACCCCTCCGGCGTCATCGACGGATAGGAACCGATCGACACCCCTCCATGCGCCGCGGCGATACCTCCCAGAGCTCCCGCGAAATTGCCCTCGGGGATCGCTCCGGCCTCGATCGTCTCCGAGATGACCGGGGCGTTCGAGGCCAGCGTCGGTCGGATCTCGTCGAGCATGGCGTTCATGATCTGCGGCACGCCGGCCATGACGTGGACATTGCCGATGCGGAACCCCGGCGCCTTCGAGATCGGATTGGCGATCAGGTCGGCCCCGTGGGGGATGCGGGCCATGCGCAGCCGCGCCTCGTTGAGATCCTCCGGACGGTGCCGCTCCAGCAGCATGGCACGGGCCCGCTCGTCCACGTCGATGCCGACACCGAAGGCTTCGGCCACGCTGTCGGCGGTGATGTCGTCGTGGGTCGGGCCGATGCCGCCGGAGGTGAAGAGGTAGGTGTAGCGCGCCCGCAGGGCGTTCAGAGCCGCGACGATCTCCTCCTTCACGTCCGGCACGATGCGCACTTCGCGGAGATCGATGCCGATTTCGGTCAGCACGTCGGCGATGGCGCCGATGTTCTTGTCCTTGGTGCGGCCCGACAGGATCTCGTCGCCGATGATCAGGATCGCGGCGGTAATCTCGGACGTGCCCTGTGGGGTGGTGTCTGATTCCTGGGACATGCGGCCTCGGCGGCAAATTCGGCCCTGGAAGCTAGAGCGCCGATCGGCGAAGGCGAAGCGGCCGCGCGATGCCTGCTCGGCGTGACGGGTGCGACCGATGCGCTTTCCCACAGAGCTGACCGAAGGGCGCCTGGTGCGGCGCTACAAGCGCTTCCTCGCCGACGTGATCCTTGCGGATGGTCGCCTCGTCACGGCGCATTGCGCCAATCCCGGCGCGATGCTCGGCCTCAACGCGGAAGGGTCGCGGGTCCTGCTCTCGGCTTCCACCAATCCGGCCCGGAAGCTGCCGTTCTCGTGGGAGCTGGTGGAGGCGGACCTCCCGGGCGGCCCGCAATGGGTCGGCATCAACACGGCGCGCCCCAACGCCCTGGTGGCGGAGGCGTTTCAGAAGGGCCGGCTCGCGCCGCTCGTCGGCTACGAGACGCTCCGGCCGGAGGTCGCCTACGGCAAGGCGAGCCGGGTGGATTTCCTGGCGAGCGGCGGCGGATTGCCGCCCTGCCATGTCGAGGTGAAGAACTGCCACCTGATGCGTCGGCCGGGCCTCGCCGAGTTCCCCGATTGCAGGGCGGCCCGCTCGGCCCGTCACATGGAGGAATTGGCCAACGTCGTGACCACCGGCGGTCGGGCGATGCTGATCGTGGTCATTCAGATGAGGGCGGAGGCCTTCGACGTCGCCCGCGACATCGACCCGACCTTCGACCGCGCCTTCCGGGCGGCCCGGGCAGCGGGCGTCGAGGCCCACGCCGTTCGTTGCACGGTCGGGCCGGAGGGAGTGGTGATCGCGGATCCGGTGCCGATCCTGGGCTGAGCCTTATCCGACCGATGAGCCACCCTGCGGGGCAAGCAATCGACAGAGATCCGTTCCCGCCGCACAGGACCCAGAGAAGCCTGCGCGAAGCAGCGCGATCCTCACCCCACCCGCTCGAACACGAGATTGAGCCGTGTCTGGGCAATGCGGCGGTAGCCGTAACCCTCCAAGAGTCCCGGCAGGTCGAGCTGCCACTGGTCGGTGCCATTTTCGACGATCAGGAGGGTGGGGCGCAGGGATTCCGGCGCCTCCCGGAGGAACGGTTCGAGGATGAGGTCCTCGGCCCCCTCGACGTCGAGCTTGATCGCGTCGATGCGTTCGATGCCTTCCGAGCGGCACAGGCTCAGGAGCGTCACCGATGGCACGCGGATCGCCGCGCTCTTGTGGGTGCCGACGATCTTCACGCTCGATTCGCCGCGATTGCGGGGATCGATGAACAGCGTCAGTTCGCCCGCCCGGTCCGCCACGGCGCAGGCGATGGCCTTGACGGTGCCGAACGGATTCTGGCCGATATTGTAGATCAGCCGGTCGAACACGTCGGGCTGCGGCTCCACCGCCAGAATCCGGGCGCGGGGCCCGGTGAAGCCCGCCACGAATAGGGTGTAGGCGCCGATATTCGCCCCGACATCGAGGAAGACCGCGTCATCCGACAGGCGTGCCTTGAGAAGGGCTCGCTCCTCGGAATCGAAGAACTGGGGCGTGAAGAGGACCTTCTTCTCGCAATTGTTGTTGTAGGGGTGCAGCCGCATCCGCGCGCCGTAGCGCTCCACATCGAGCGGGCGGCCTCGCAACAGCGAGATGGCGATCCGGCGCAGCAGCATGGCCATCCGCCGCCCGCGCCAGGAATGCTCGTCGAGCGTCTGCGTCCGCCGCGCGATCCGGGCGACGATCCCGGTCGGGGCGTAGGTGCCGTAGGGCTGAGAATCCGTCATCGTGCGCGCCTGATGCCAGCCGATTGGGGCCGCGGCAAGTCGCGGGCGATGAAGCAAATCCGCTTCCGCGGCCCTTTGACATTCCGGGCGGCCGGACGGCATGTCGAAGTCATGCAGAGCTTCGATTCCGACGGCGTCGAGATCGCCTATATCGACGTGCCGGCCCAGGCAGGCACGGGCGATCCCGTCCTGTTGATTCACGGCTTCGCCTCGAACCACGCGGTGAACTGGGTCAATACCCTGTGGGTCAAGTTCCTCTCGGAAGCCGGCTACCGGGTCGTGGCGCTGGACAATCGCGGCCATGGCCGGAGCGAGAAACTCTACGAGCCGGACGCCTACGGCGCCGACCGGATGGCGGGCGACGGGCTGCGATTGCTCCGTCATCTCGACATCGAGCGGGCCGACGTGATGGGTTACTCGATGGGCGCGCGCATCGCCGCCCATCTGGCCCTCGACCATCCGGAAGCGGTCCGGTCCCTTCTGATCGGCGGCCTCGGCTTCCACCTCGTCGACGGGCATGGCCTGCCGAAGGGGATTGCCGAGGCTCTCGAAGCACCCGCCGGCACCCCCGCGCCCAACCCGACGGCGGCCGCCTTCCGCCTGTTCGCCGAGCAGACGAAGAGCGACCTCAGGGCGCTCGCCGCCTGCATCCGCTGCTCACGGCAGACGCTCTCGCGGGCAGAACTCTCCACGATCGACACGCCGACCCTGGTCTCGGTCGGCACACTCGACACCGTGGCCGGCTCGGGCAGCGAACTCGCTCGGCTGATGCCGAATGCCCGTGCCCTCGATTTGCCCGGGCGCGACCACTCCACCGCCGTCGGCGACAAACTGCACCGCAAGGGCGTCCTGGAATTCCTCGCGCAACGGCCCTGACGCGGCGCCGGATGCGGAATGCGCTACGCGTTCCGCCAACAAAAAAATGCGCCGCTCCCGAGGGAGCAGCGCATTGGTCCGAAGGTCCGGACGAATTTCTCTAGCGGGGCGCCAGGATCATGATCATCTGGCGGCCTTCGAGCATCGGCTCGCTCTCCACCTTGGCGACCTCTTGGGTCTCGCTCTTGACGCGCTCGAGCAACTTGAGGCCGAGATCCTGGTGCGCCATCTCGCGGCCGCGGAAGCGCAGGGTGACCTTGACCTTGTCGCCCTCTTCGAAGAACCGCTGCACGGCCTTCATTTTCACGTCGTAATCGTGCTTGTCGATGCCGGGGCGGAGCTTGATCTCCTTCACCTCGACCGTCTTCTGCCGCTTGCGAGCCTCGTTCTGCTTCTTCTGCTCGTTGAAGCGGAAGCGCCCGTAATCGAGGAATTTGCAGACAGGCGGCGCGGAGTTCGGCGCGATCTCGACGAGGTCGAGGCCGACTTCTTCGGCCATGGCGAGCGCATCGAAGAAGGGCACGACGCCCCGGTTCTGACCGTCCTGGTCGATCAGCTGGACTTCGCGGACGCCGCGGATGTCCCGGTTGGCGCGCGGCCCGTCCTTCTGCGGGGCCGGCATGGCTCTCATTGGTCTGCGAATGGCTTGGTTCTCCTGTATCAACGACGAAACGGCAGCCTGAAGATCCCGCGTCGAGCGAGCCCCGGCCACCGATCGATCCGGCTCGGCCGGACGGCGCTAACTTGGCAAATCTTCTTGCGGAGTCAACTCGTGGAACTGAGTTCGGTTCACCGTTTCAGCCCTGATCCGCGTCCGAGAAGATCCGCGTAGACGTCGAGCGTGCCCGAAATCATGCGGTCGAGGGAGAAATTCGCCTCGACATGGGCCTGAGCCCGCCGCCCCATCGCGTCCCGTGCGCTCGCCCCGAGGGAGAGGGCCTCGCTCAACGCTTCCGATAGGGCCGCGGCATCGCCCGCCGGCACGCGCCAGCCGGTGCGCTGAGCGGGATCGGTATCGGGCGGCGCCAGAACAGTTTCCGGCACGGCCCCGAGATCGGAAACAACCACGGGAATGCCGAGGGCCTGCGCTTCGACCGCCGAACGCCCGAAGGCTTCGGGCTCGACGGAGGGCACCGCCACGACCGAGGCCGCCCGGAAGGCTGCCGGCATGTCGGTGCAATGACCGACCCGGCGCACGATTTCCTTGAGCCCGCGTGCCTCGATCAGAGCATCGAGTTCGCGCTCGTAGGCGGCTCGGCCCTGCGGGTCGCCCGCGAGAACCACCGCGACATCGGTCAGGCCGCGATCGCGCATGCGTGAAGAAGCCTCGATCAGCACGCGCTGCCCCTTCCATGCGGTGAGCCGCGCGGCGAGAAGCACGACCCGCTGGTGCGGGGCGACGCCCCAGGCCCGGCGCAGGGCCTCGACCCGGCCCGGCGCGACCGCCGATGGGGTGAAGGTCGACAGGTCCGTGCCCCGGTGAATCACCACGATGCGATCGCCCGCCTGATCGGGATGGGCCCGGCGGATCAGATCGGCCGTGTAATGCGAGTTGGCGATGACGACATCGCCCCGGGCCATCACTGAATTGTAGAGCAGCTTGACGGCAGTCCGGCCCGAATAGCTGCCGTGATAGGTCGTCACGAAGGGAATCTTGAGACGGCGCGCGGCTCCCAGGGCGACCCAGGCCGGGGCGCGGGAGCGGGCATGCAGGATCTGCACGCCCTCGCGGCGACAGAGCCGGACGAGCCGCTCGACATTGAGGGCCATGGCGAACGGGTTTTTGGTGTTGGCCGGGAACGGCACCCAGACGCCGCCCTTGGCCTGAAGCTCGCCGACGAGGCGCCCCCCCTCCGTGGCGACCAGCGCACGGGCGCCGGCGGCGGCCAAAGCTTCGGCGACATCGACGGTGGTGCGCTCTGCGCCGCCCGCTTCAAGGGCCGGAATGATCTGCAGGATCGAGGCGCCAGCGAGAGGTGAAGGTTCGGCCGTTCGCACCGGGCCGCCGGACAAGCCGACCCCGTTCATCGCCGGATCCGCGGCTGCGGGAGGGTCGCTCGAAACACGTTCATCACCTATGAATCAACCCAAGCGCTTTACGGTTCGGTAAACGAAACCCCATCGGGTCTGCTCGAATTGCGAGGATCAACGCGGACGTGACGACGACGCCCCCCTCCCCCGACGATCTACCCATGGATTTTCTGACCACCGACGGTGAAAGGCACCGGCGGCTCGCGGTGCGGATACGCGACGGCGCAGGCCCGGCCGTGGTCTGGCTCGGCGGCTTCCGCTCCGACATGCGCGCGACAAAGGCCGCCGCCCTCGACGCCTGGGCCGCGCGGGCGGGCCGCCGCATGGTCCGGTTCGATTATTCCGGCCACGGCGAATCGGAAGGCCGCTTCGAGGACGGCACGATCTCCGATTGGCTGGCGGATGCCGAGACCGTGATCGCCGCCCATGCGGGCGAAGGCCCGATCCTCGTCGGCTCGTCCATGGGCGGCTGGATTGCTTGCCTCGCGGCCCGCAACCGCGCGCGGCGGGGCGAAACGCTCGGCGGCATGGTGCTGATCGCCCCCGCCCTCGATTTCACCGAGAAGCTGATGTGGGACTCGTTCCCGCCGGAGATCCGCGCGACGTTGGAGCGCGACGGCGTCTGGTATCGCCCGACCGACTATGCTCCCGAGCCCGACCCGATCCGGATGGCGCTGATCGAGGATGGACGTCGGCACCTTCTGCTCGACGCCGATCTGGATCCGGCAGGCCCGGTCCATATCCTGCAAGGCATGCGCGACCCCGACGTGCCCTACGGACACGCCCTGCGCATCCTGGAACGCCTACCGGCGGAGGGCGCGCGCCTCACCCTTGTGAAGGATGCCGATCATCGCCTTTCGCGTCCGCAGGACATCGAACTCCTGATTCGGACAGTGGCGGCGATGACGTCGTGAGACGAACGCCGGCCCGGAAGGGCCGGCGCGGCGGTCAGCGCGGGATCAGTGGAGGCTGACCGGATAGAGCGAATGGGCCATCGCATTCGCCACCGCGACTTCACGCGAGTCGGTCAGCATGATCGGAGCGCCAGATGCCGAGAGGAGGGCGAACAGATCGAGGCCCGGACTCATCTCCGGCGCCTGCGGAAACAGAGCACGCACCTCGTCCGAACGGATCGGGCGGACATAGGCGATGTGACCCTCGCCGAGCGCGGCAAACTCGGCCGGATCGATGCTGGGGGTCGCAGCGGTATCGACGGTTGATTCGGTGATGGTGAACTCGTTCATCAGTGCCCTCCTTCCGAGGCAGAGCGTAAGCCGGATATGGTCCCGCACTTCGGCGACCACAAACCCGGTTGTTGACAGCGATTCGTGTTTCGGAGGACCCGGCCTGCGGTGCGTCGCCGCGTCCGAGATGCGACGCGCCTCAGTCGTCCTTCGAGGAGATCGTGATCTTGCGGACGATCCGCTCCGGCTCGGGCCGGACCAGATCGATCGAGAGTAACCCATTGGCCAGATCGGCCCCGAGCACCTCCATGCCATCGGCCAGGAGGAAGGCCCGCTGGAACTGCCGCGCCGCGATTCCGCGATGTAGGAACTGTCGCGATTTGTCGTCGACCTGACGACCACGGACAACGAGCTGGTTCTCCTCCAGCGAGACGTCGAGTTGGTCCTGCGTGAAGCCGGCAACCGCGAGCGTAATTCGAAGCCGCTCCGGCTCTCGCTCGTTACGGGATACGCGCTCGATATTGTAAGGCGGGTAGCCATCGCTTCCTGCCTTCGCCACACGATCGAGGGCCTGCTCAATCTCATCGAAGCCGAGCAAGAATGGGTGCCCGAACGGTGATGGCCGCGTCATCGTCAACTCGAACCTCCAGCAAGGCCCTTGGGATGCGCGATCCCGGTGGCGCCTCACAGTCTCGGGCCCGCCTGACGGCAGCACCCTTGACGCCGATATGGAAAGCGAATCCCCGGCGATCAAGATGCGCCCCCTCCATTGGGCCGGCCGCTTCGGAGGCCTGTCCATGGACATTGCGCAAACAATCACGGGATGAATCGGCATAATTTCACGGCCAAGCTGAGCCCAAGTAACAGTTTGGAATTACTCTGAAATTCAGGCTTCGCCTTGATCCCGGACCTGTTTCTCGGATAGGCACGCGAATAATATGGGCAATGCACTCATGGTGAGCGCGCTGCTCGGGCTTCGCCGTATCCGGGACATTTTAGGATCGCCGCGCGGACAATGTCCGCTGGAGCATCCGCATTGGTCGAGAGCGATCCAAGGTTCTCGTGCTCATCCGAGCGGAAGGTGAGGTCCGCGGGCGGTCAGATGCCGAGCCGCGACAGGGAGGGACACGCGTCGTGATGCAGGGAACCGGGGGAATGATGCGCGCGGTACGCGGGATCGGAATGCTGGCGGGTATCGCCCTGACCCTCACGATGACCGGTGCTGTGGCTCAGGAGAGTGGGACCAAAGGCGCACCGCTCAAGATCGAGCTGAACCGGCTCGAACCGGCGGGCGAGGCGTGCCGCACTTACATGCTCGTCGACAATGGCCGGGGGCCGGCGTTGAAATCGCTCAAGGTCGATCTGTTCGCCTTCGACACCGAGGGTGTCGCGCAGAAGCGGTTGGCCGTGGAACTCGGCCCGCTGCAGGAGAAGAAGACGGTCGTCCGGCTCTTCGACTTCACCGGTCTCGCCTGCCCGAAGGTCGGCCGCATCCTGCTCAACGACGTGCTGGCCTGCGAGGGGGGCGACGCGAGCCGCGAGACCTGCCTGGAGCGGATCGAGACCGCCACCAAGACGCCGGCCGCTTTCGACCGCTGATTTGAGACCAGCCGGCTCGCCGGCTGCACGGCCCCGGGGGGCGGGGCGAACCGACACCGATTGACGAGGAGTTTCAGATGGATTCGACGTCCGCGCCCGTGCAAGCCGCTGCTGCGGCTGGCCATGACCTCTCGTTCATCGGTCTGTTTCTCCAAGCCGATCCGATCGTGAAGGGCGTGATGATCCTCCTGGTCGTCGCCTCGCTCGCGTGTTGGACCGTCGTCTTCGAGAAGATCGTGCGGCTCGCCGCTGCCAAGCGCCAAGCCAAGGCGTTCGAGGCGATGGTCCGCAAGGAAGGCCATGTGGACACCAAGCAGGTCGGCATCGCCGGCCGCATCGTCCATGCCGGACTCGACGCATGGCGTGACCAGGATCCCAGCGAGAGCCGGGCCGAGCGCCGCGACCGCATCGAGCGCGCCATGAAGGGCGCCCTCAGTCTCGAAGTGAAGCGCCTGCAGGGAGGTCTGCCGCTGCTGGCGACCTCCGGGTCCACCGCCCCGTTCATCGGCCTGTTCGGCACGGTGTGGGGCATCATGAACTCGTTCTCGTCGATCGCGAAGAGCCAGGATACCAGCCTCGCGGTGGTGGCGCCGGGCATCGCGGAGGCCCTGTTCGCGACCGCCATCGGCCTCGTCGTCGCGATCCCGGCGGTGATGGCCTACAACAAGCTTTCCGGCGACGTGGCACGCATCCAGTCGGGTTTCGTCTCGTACATCTCGATCCTCGGCAATCGCCTCGCCCGCGACCGCGGTCCGCAGGCCCGGGCCGCCGCGGCCGAATAATCGAACAGGCGCAGGACCGGCTCCGGCCGGTCGCTGAGCGCTCCGCCCTCGACGCCTCGGTGCGGCCCCACTGAAACGGCCGCCCGGTCAGCGTTGCGCCCTTCGTACGATCCGACACACCAACTCCAACGCGATCTCCGCCCGGCCGGCGAAGGCGCGCGGCCCGGGAGGGCGAAACACATGGCCATGGGATCCCTGCGCACCGGGGGTGGCGACGACGAGGACGGCCTCGACGCCACGCCGATGTCCGAAATCAACGTCACCCCGATGGTCGACGTGATGCTGGTGCTGCTCATCATCTTCATGGTGGCAGCCCCGCTGATGACCACCGGCGTGCCGGTGCAATTGCCGAAGACCAGCGCGGCCAAGGTGGCGCAGGCGCAGAAGCCGCTGGAGGTGTCCATCGACAAGGATGGCAACGCCTACATCGCCAAGGACCCGTTCACCGCCGAAACGCTGCTGCCGCGCCTCAAGGAGCTGAAGGGCGAGAATCCCGATCAGGTCGTCCTCGTGCGCGGTGATCGCGACGCGAATTACGGCAAAATCCTGGAGACCATGGGCGTCGTGGCCCAGGCCGGCTTCACCAAGGTCTCGCTGATCGCCCAATCGCCGGGCGGTGCCGCCCCCGCTGCCGGAGCCGCCAAGTAGCACCATGGCCGCTTACGCTGAACGCGCCCCCGGCGGTCCCGATGGGGGCCAGGGTCCGCTCGTCGCCGCCTTCGCCGTCGCGTTGCTGCTGCACCTGCTGGGGCTCGCGGGCCTCGCCTACATGAATCTGCACGCTCCGGAATCGGCGGGCGAGCAGGAAATCTCCATCGACCTGACTCCCCCGATGGAGGAGGCTCAGCCGCAGGAAGCCTTGGAAGCGGCGCCGGCCGAGCCCGTGCCGGAAGAGGCCAAGCCTGAGGCCGAGCCGACGACGGTGAATCCGATCGAAACCCAGGAAACGCCCGTTCCGCCGCCCCCGCCGCCGGAGGTGACGGAGGTCGTACCGCAGGAGGTGACGCCGCCGCCGCCCACCGAGATGACCCAGGTCATGCCGGAGGAAGTGGAGCCCCCGCCTCCGCCGCCGGAAGCCGTGGCCGAGATACCGCCCGAGACTCCGCCCCCGCCCCCAGAAGAGCAGGTGATTACCTCGCAGGCGCCGGAGGCCGAGCCGCTGGCGCCCCCGCCACCGGTCGTGGTCAAACCGAAGGAGCCCGTGAAGCCCAAGCCCAAGGAGCCCGATCCGGCCAAGATCGCCGAGGCCCGCCGCAAGGAGCTCTTGGAGCGGAAGCGTGAGGCGGAGCGTCGTGAGGTCCGCGAGGAACAGCGCAAGGCCGCGATCAAAGCCAAGGCCGAGCGAGACGCGGTCCGGAGAGCCACGCAGAACGCCCAGGGTGCCGCGCAGGCGAATCAGCAGGCGAGCCAACTCCAACGCAGCGGCGGCGGTAATCCGAACGCCCTAGCGGCCTGGAAGAGCATGCTGTCCTCGACCATCAGGGGTCGCATGAACCGCAATGCCGCCAGCGGCACCGGCGGCGGCGTCGCGACCGTTCGCTTTACGGTGACCCGATCCGGCTCGGTGACGAGTGCCTCTCTGGCATCGAGCAGCGGCATTCCAGCGATCGATTCCGCTGCACTCGCGGCGGTTCGGGGCTCGTTGCCGCCGGCTCCCGCTGGCTTCGACCAGCCGAGCCTGTCGGTGACGGTGCCGATGCGCTTCACCGACTGAGCACGATTTGCATCAGGAGACCGGGCATGTCGCGCCCGGTCTCGCCGCACTACATGCCGCTTCGATGGCGACCTTCTTCACCAGCGATACGCATTTCGGCGATCCGCGCATCCTCCGGATCGACCGGCGCCCCTTCCCCGACCTCCCGACCCATGACCAAGCCCTGATCGACGGCTGGAACGCCGTCGTCGGTCCCGACGACACGGTTTGGCATCTCGGCGACTTCGCCCTCGGGCCGCCGCCCGAACGCATTGTTGAAATGTTGGCCGCCCTCAACGGGCACAAACATCTCATCGTCGGCAACAACGACAAGGCCGCAACGCTGTCCGCGCCGGGCTGGGCATCGGTGGCGCATTACGCGGAGATTGCGGTCGACGAGCGCCGGCTGGTGCTCTGTCACTACGCGTTCCGGACTTGGAATGGCCTCGGACGCGGCGCCATCAATCTCCACGGACATTCCCATGGACGGCTCAAGCCGATCCCACGCCAATACGATGTTGGCGTCGATGCACAGAGCCTTCGGCCCGTGACGCTGGCGGAAATTCTGTCATCGCGCCGGCGAGGCGGGAGCGCACGGTCGTCCCGCAAAGGTTCCGTCAAGGGCGTTGAAAAGTTGCCGGAACCATCGGCTTAGCCGCACCGTTCATCAGACCATAAGCGAGGGCGATGCGTCGCAGCGAAAGCTGACAGAGTATCGGTTTCGCAAGGTTACACCCCCCACGACCTCGGTCGAAACATCGTCGGTTTGTCCATGCGTTACACCGTTCTTGCCGGCCTCACGGCCGTTCTCGTCGGCGCAAGCATCGCCACATCCGCCGTTGCGGCGCCCGGTTGCCTGGACGGCCGGCGCAAGGTCGAGGAAGCGGGCGCTCTACGCTATCAGGCGCGCCAAGAAGCGCGTCTGGGAAATCACGATCGGGTCTGCGACACCCTCGACGAAGTGGGTGACCGCTATCACGAGGCGCAGGATGCGTTCGAGGATTGCGGGGCCGACGTGGTCTCGATCGATCTCCGCAGCGAACTTCGCGATCTCCGCGTCGCCAAGCGCCTGAATCGCTGCGATTGAGGGCGGCGTCGCCAGCGACGTTACCCCACCCACACATCACCTGACGTGACCCGGCAGAGCCTTGTTCTGTCGAGCCTCGACGTGCGTCCACGCACCGCCGAGCCTGACCGTTCGCCACATCGTCAATTAAACGAGATCGCTTGATTCGGAGCCTTGTCATGAACATCGTTGCCGACACCTCCACCCAGACCGCCTCCCTGCAGACCGGTCCGTCCTTCGCGGCAGCTCTCTGCGGCTTCCTCGGCTGCACGCTGGCCACCACGATGGTGATGTTCCTGATCGGCACCAGCGTCTGATGTCACTCGAGCCTCAGGGCTTGATCGACCACAGACGGCTCCGCGAGAATAGCATGTCAGTTCGACCGACAGGCGTTTCCGCTCGTGTTTCGGGGCAACGCGGCGGCTCGATTCGGGCCATCGGCATCGGGGGCGTAGCAGCCTGAGCGACGGTGGGCATCAGCCCGAGACGCGTTTGGACGGCGGGATTGCGCGCCGCCGAGATGGTGACGACGCCGGCAATAATGCAGCCGGCAATGAGGCCTAAAAAGAAGTTCGTCATTCGTGTCGGGTCCCGGACCCGGATCGCGGCGCGAGCTGTCCACAACAGACCCCTCGCCCCCTTTCGGGGCGCCATTACGGCAACCCATGTTGCATACGGGGTTTTAATAAACCGGATGCCACATGGGCCGGACGGACGTCATATGCGTCCGGCGCACGAGGGATCAGCCGATGTCGTATGGGGCCAGTGCCTACGCGAAGGTCGCGCATGTCGCGCTTCCACCCCGTGAGGCGGAAGCTGCCGTTCTGCTGAAGGCGGCAGGCAAGCTTCAGGCCCTCGGCTCCGAGGTCACCTCCGGCACCGCCCTCAACGAAGCCCTGGTGTTCAATCAACGGGTTTGGACGATTCTCGCTGCCGCGGTCACGGACCCGGCCAATCCGATCCCCGATGAGATCCGCACCGGCATCAGCCGCCTGTCGATCTACGTCTTCCGCACGATCGTCGACACGATGATCGAGCCGAACCGCGAGAAGATCGAGTCTCTCGTCTCGCTGAACAACCACATCGCCGCCGGCCTCCAGGGCGATCCCGGCGCGAGCGCCTGAGCGCATTGCAGGGCGCCGGTTCGAGGGGCGTCGGCTCAGCGAACCACGTCGCGTTTCCGCATCTGTCTTCAAACTCATGCCGGCGCTGAAGCGCGACGGCGATGCACTGCTGAATTGGCCCACGATGGGCTGATCGCCTCTCCGAGAAATGAGCTTTGCCTCACCCCTGATCGGCGAGGTGCACAGACGGAGTTCGCTATCGCGACGACCGGCCAGTGATATGCGCGTGTTTCATCGGAGCTTCCCGAGAAATGTCGGGTCGAGCCGTTCCGCGCGAGAGCAACCGAGCGGGATTTCCGATCGGAGGCTCGCCGTTCAAGCTGTTTTGACGAGCCGTTCGCCGCTGAACGCCGCCGTGTTTTCACGGGCATAGGCGCGGGCGCGCAGGACGACTTCGTCGGGGATTTGCATCACCACGTCGCCGGTCTTGGGATCGGTCACGCGGAAGACGAGTGCCGCGCTATCACGGTCGCGGACATAGGCGCGCCGATCCGGCTCGGTTGGCTTGGCGTCACCCGCCTGCGGGCGCACATCGATGGAGACGGCGGGATCGAGCACCCGAGGCTCCGATCCATTCGACGCTCCGACGACGGGGCGGACCGGCGTGACGGCGTTGGAAGGCCCGACGGAGGGCGATGGGGACAACGGACGGATCGGGTCCATGACAGATGTCCTTTCGGTTCAAGCACGAAGCATGAACCTCAAGACATCGCGATTCCCGTGAGCGGAGTCTTAAGAGCTGGCGGCTCTCCCCTACCGACGTGGGATACCGTCGATAGTCCGTTGAGAGGGTCCGAACAATTTGAGCGAATGTTCCCTCTGGTAGAAAAAGGGGCGGCCCTCGTGACCGCCCCCTGTCGTCCTTACTCGGCCGCCTCGACGTAGAGCTTGCCGCCCTCGGCCAAGAATTCCTCAGATTTCGCCGCCATGCCGGCCTTGCGCTCCTCTTCCGAGAGAGGCTTGGCCTCGCCGAGCACGATACCGGCCTCCTCCATGGCGAGCACGTCGGCGCGCAGATCCTGCGTGATCTTCATCGAGCAGAATTTCGGGCCGCACATGGAGCAGAAATGGGCGACCTTGTGGGCGTCCTTCGGCAGGGTCTCGTCGTGGAAGCTGCGCGCCGTGTCCGGATCCAGCGAGAGGTTGAACTGATCCTCCCAGCGGAAGTCGAACCGGGCGCGGGACAACGCATCGTCGCGCAGCTGCGCGGCGGGGTGCCCCTTGGCGAGGTCGGCGGCGTGAGCGGCGATCTTGTAGGTGATGACACCGGTCTTCACGTCGTCGCGGTTCGGCAGGCCGAGATGCTCCTTCGGCGTGACGTAGCAGAGCATGGCGCAGCCGAACCAGCCGATCATGGCCGCGCCGATGCCCGACGTAATGTGGTCGTAGCCAGGCGCGATGTCGGTCGTCAGCGGGCCGAGGGTGTAGAACGGCGCCTCGCCGCATTCGCGCAGCTGCTTCTCCATGTTGACCTTGATCTTGTGCATCGGCACGTGGCCGGGGCCCTCGATCATGGTCTGGCAGCCCTTCTCCCAGGCGATCTGCGTGAGTTCGCCCAGGGTCTCCAACTCGGCGAATTGGGCGGCATCGTTGGCATCGGCGATCGAACCGGGGCGCAGACCATCGCCCAGCGAGAACGAGACGTCGTAGGCCCGCATGATGTCGCAGATCTCGTCGAACCGCTCGTAGAGGAACGATTCGCGGTGCCCGGCGAGGCACCAGCGCGCCATGATCGAGCCACCCCGCGAGACGATGCCGGTGGTGCGACGCGCCGTGAGCGGAACGTGGGCGAGGCGCACGCCCGCATGGATCGTGAAATAGTCGATGCCCTGCTCGGCCTGCTCGATGAGCGTGTCCTTGAAGACTTCCCAGTCGAGCTTGAGCGGGTCGCCGCCGACCTTCTCCAGCGCCTGGTAGATCGGCACCGTGCCGATCGGCACCGGGGAGTTGCGCACGATCCAGGAGCGGATGTTGTGGATGTTGCGGCCGGTCGAAAGATCCATGACCGTATCCGCACCCCAGCGGATCGACCAGACCAGCTTCTCGACCTCTTCCGCCGCCGACGAGGTCACGGCGGAGTTGCCGATATTGGCGTTGATCTTCACCAGGAAGTTGCGGCCGATCACCATCGGCTCGAGTTCGAGGTGGTTGATGTTGGCCGGGATGATGGCACGACCCCGGGCCACCTCCTCGCGCACGAATTCGGGGGTGATGAAGGGCGGGATCGCGGCGCCGAAATTCTGCCCGTCCGCGAGGGCGGCCTGGGCCTGATCCAGCATCTGGGCGCGGCAGGCATTCTCCCGGTGGGCGACGTAGATCATCTCCTCGGTGATGATGCCGGCTTTGGCGAACTCGTACTGCGTCACGAGCTGACCCGGCGCCGCCTTGCGGATCGTCCGCTCGGCCGGGCACGGGGCGACGAGCTTATCGGCGGAGGCGAAACCGTTGTCCTCGGGCTTCACCTCGCGGGGCTTCACCGCCGCGTAGCCGCGCTTGGCGATCCAGGGTTCGCGCGCCGTCGGGAGGCCTTTCTCAAGATCGATGGCGGCATCCGTTTCGGTGTAGGGGCCGGACGGGTCGTAGACCCGCACCGGCGCCTCCTTCGGATCGGACAGGCCGATCTCGCGATAGGGCACCCGGATATCGGGATGGCCGGGGACAGCGTCATAGACCTTGCGCGAGCCCTGGACCGGTCCGGTCGTCACGCTGGCGGGAGTGCCTTGGGGAAAATCTTTGGGACGGACGGGTGCGTTCATCGCTGTCGCTCCTGGCGTGGGAGGCGACCCGTGGTCCCGACGATGGTGCGGAAGGCCGACGCCTCTCGCGCCGGCCACAGGTTCCCGTCCCTCCGCCGGTACGAGCCGGATCAGGTTCAAGGGTCAGGGCGTCGCGCCCACTCTCAGCCCCGTACAGGGCCCCCCTCGGAACGATTCCAACCTCTTCCGCCGCGCCATCCTTGTCAATCCGTGCCGTGAAACGGACGAATCGGAGTGTTCGGTTTTACCGGTGGCTTTCCGGTGAAGGGGCGCCTCGCCCGAACCTTGCCGGTTTGCCGCGTATCCAGAAGAAGCGCCTCACCCAAAACTCACCAATCCGAGCAGGAACGCCCGCAGACGCGCCGCAATCGCCCCGCAGATGTGGATGGGCGCGGGTCCTGGGGTGGTGCCCGGCCGCGCCATCCGCGACACAGACACTCGATGAGCACGGTTGTCCCCTTCCGCAAACTGAAACCCGCCACGCATCGCCGCGCTGCCAGCGATGCCGCTGCCGTGGCCAGCGATTTGTTGGAGTTGCTGGATCAACTCGAAAGTCTGGTGGAGCGGGCGGCGGCCATGAATCGCCCGCAGATCGAGGTCGAGCGGAGCGTTCAGCACCTTCTCGACGCGATCAGCGCCGTCGAGCGGGCCTCGGATACGATCGGGGAAGGCAGCGAACCCGAGACCGCCTGAGGAGGCTCAGGCTCCGGCAGCGAGAACGCTGGTGATGATCGTGCCGTAATGGCACGCGGTCGCGGCGAGCACGAAGCCGTGCCAGATCGCATTCTGAAACGGCAATCCGCGCCACACGTGGAAGACGACGCCGACCGAATACAGCAGACCGCCGGCAGCGAGCAGCCAGAACGCCGAAGGCGTCAGGCCCGAGATGACCGATTCGTAGGCGAGGACGCCGCTCCAGCCGAGCATCAGGTAGAGTACGATCGAGACGCGGTCCCAGCGGCCCGGCATCAGGATCTTGATGGCGATGCCAGCGAGCGCCACCGTCCACACCAGGGCCAGGAGACTCCAGGCGACCGGCCCCGAGCCGACCAGGGCGACGACCGGCGTGTAGGTGCCGGCGATCATCAGATAGATGAAGGCGTGATCGAAGCGGCGCAGAATCCATTTGCGCGGCGAGACGGGCCACATGTTGTAGGCCGCCGACGCGCCGAGCATCGCCACCATTGCGGTCGCGTAGACAAGGAGAGAGGCCCGCTCCAACCAACCGAGATGCGTGAGCGCCGCTGTCACAATCAGACAAACCGCGCCGAGAACTCCGAGAACGACTCCCGCCACATGGACGGCACCATCCGCCCGCATCTCACTGGGCGTGTAGTTCCACGTCAGAGCCACAGGCCGGCCGTCCTCAGCGAGAATCATCCTCTGCTCCCGTACTGGTCGAACCTCAAGTCTTCAGCGTCACGAGTCGTTCCATCAGCGAACTACGCATTCCATCTTGTTCCACACCCTTCGTGAACAAACGACGACTACTCCCACCTTGTGCAATGCAAGAAGAGACGAAGTTCATGCTGCATTGCCGTTCGAGCGATGGGACAGAATCGACACGGTTCGCGACGCTTTCATGAACCGACCCCCGTCTCGCAGCAGGTTCCGGGCCAACGGCTGAAACCGGCGTCCGGATCAGGATCGGGACCGAAAGCCGCGGATCCGTCGCTGCCAGATGCCCGTCCGCGGGTCTGGCTCCCCTCGGTCGAGACGCTCGGCCCGTTCCAGCAGGTCGCGGGCGAGCCCGCGCGGATCGGGCACTTCCCAGGAGACCTCGAAGGCCCCGGGCTCGCGCAGGACCGTGCCGGGCGCATGGTAGTAGCGGCCCTGCGTGCCGTTGAGCCCGTCGAGCAGGGGGAAATTGGCATTGAGCGCGGGCTGCCAGTTGAGGCCGACGAGGCGCCGGCCCGGTGCCGCGAAGACCGAACCGTGGAAAGCCGAGCCGACCGTGCCGAGCAGGACCCGCCGGCTCGACATCAGGCGGATCTGCGCCCCGAAATCGAGGGTCTCCGGGGTGACGATCTCGACGCCGTGCCGATCGAGTTCGTCGGCGATCTCGATTTCGTTGACCAAGCGCGTGACGCCCGACGTGAGCCGCGTCTTGGCGAGATAGACCGGGCGTGACACGGAATCGGCTTCCGACGCCGCCCAGAAGCCCTCCCCGACCATGCGGCAGAGATCGCCATAGACCGTGTGAACGCGCGTCTGCTCATGGAGCGCCGGATCGGGGACCAGCACGTCGGAGAGACGCACCGGCCGGTCGAAGGTCACGAGATCGTCGAGACGATATCCGAGGCGTTCCAGAATGCGTTTGAGGAAGGGCGCCCGATGCCAGCTTCCGGGCTCGGCATGGCAGAGCAGCTTGGGCCGGGGCCCCGTCCAGCCCACGAGCGGCCAGAGATGCGGCAGGGTATTGACGACGAAATGCCCGTAATGGAGCGCCAGCAGGCCGATGAAGAGGAGCGGACCGGTCTCGACCTGGTCCGGTTCCGTCAGGCTCTCCCCAGCGACGGGAGCGCGCCCGGCGCCGAGACAGCGCCCATCGCGGCCGAACAGGCCCCAGGGACCGTCGGTGCGCACGGGATGAAAATCGACGCGGCCGTAGCGCCGGAGGCGGGGCAGCGCCTCGACTCGCTCGCAGGTGCCCCACAGGGTTCGGCAGGGCTGGAGCCGACCCCGCGCCGGCCGCGCCACCGGTTATCGTCCGGCGAGGGCTTCGAAGCCGATCGGCACGGTCGGCCGGTACACGATCGGTGCCGCGCCGAGGCCGAGGCTGAGCCGGGCATGGACCGTCGCCATCACGAGGACCGCCATGGCGAAGACCTGATGGGCCAGACCGGCCCAGAGCGGAACCTGCAGCAGGAGAGTGACGATCCCGAGGCCCATCTGCGCCGTCGCCAGAGCGGCGACGCCGACGGCGCGTCCCGCGGCGGCGCCCGCCGAACGGCGAACGGCATCCACCGCGTGAATCACCGCCACCAGCACGACGAGGTAGGCGAAGAGGCGGTGATTGAACTGGACCAGGGTCAGGTTGTCGACGAAGTTCTCGATCCAGGGCACCTGCGAGAACAGCGTCTGCGCCGAGGGGACGAACACGCCATCCATGTCCGGCCACGTGTTGTGGATCAGCCCCGCCTTCGACCCCGCCACGAGCCCGCCGAGCCAGATCTGCATCAGAACGAGGGCGGGCATCAGGCAGGCCAACGCACGCACGGGGCCGGGCGCCGGGCTGAGCCCACCGGACCGCGTGCCGGCGGCGAGCCAGACGAGGCCGGTCAGGATCAGGCTGGCCGTCGTGAGATGCAGCGCGAGCTTGAGCGGCGCCACTGCGGTCATGCCCGGCTGAAGGCCCGAGGCGACCATGATCCAGCCGATCGCCCCCTGAAGCCCCCCGAGCAATCCCAGTCCGAGCAGGCCGAGAAGCAGGCGCCGCGAGAGAAAGCCGCGGGCCCAGAAGAACAGGAACGGCAGGAAGAACACCAAGCCGACGATGCGCCCGAGCAGACGGTGGCCCCATTCCCACCAGTAGAGCGTCTTGAAGTCGGACAGCGGGATGCCCTGGTTGAGGATGCGGAATTGCGGCGTGTCCTGATACTTGCCGAATTCCACCGCCCAGTCCGCGTCGCTGAGGGGCGGGATCACGCCGGTCACGGGCCGCCACTCGGTGATCGACAGGCCCGAACCGGTCATCCGGGTCGCGCCGCCGATGGCCACCATGGCGACCACCAGGGCCGCCAGCAGATAGAGCCAGGCCCGCACGGCACGCTGGCCGGGGCGCGCCGTTGCCGGCACGGCATCGAGATCGGTCGAGGCTCTGGACAATCGCATGATCAATCGGGCGGTTACGTGCCGGAACGGCCGGGCGTCCCGTGCCTTACGGGAAGCGATGGGCGGGGCGCAACGCGGCGGATGAGCAGCGCCGGGTTTGACGCAGCCGGATCGGTCACCCGGATCGACCGAAGGCGGCCGTGACGCAGCGCCCCGGCGTTGCGGCCCGAGACCAGGGCCGGTACGACCGGACGCGTTCCCAACGAGACGGTAACCCGATCCCATGCGCCGGCGCACGCGCACCTTCCTCGGCACCTTCGGCATTCTGGCCTTCGTGATCGTCTACGCGCCGCTCGCCATGGCGCTGGCCGACAGCCGGATCTCGGAGTCGCATCCGGCGATCCAGACGATCGCCTACTGCATCCTCGGCATCGCCTGGATCTTTCCGCTCATGCCGCTGATCCGCTGGATGGAACGCCCCGATCGGTGATGGCTGACTTCGAAGGCGCATCCGGGCAAGCCGTGAACTGAGACACCGGCGCGGTCGCGACGCCCATAGCAGATCCCGCCCGATGGGAGCGACAGCGCCGCATTCCGGCCAGGACGGCGCCGCTCGCAGCCTTGGTCCGACCCCTCATCGCCGGAAATGCCGCGAAGCGCGCGACGGGACCGCAGGACGCTCCTTTTTTCGCCGCACTCCGCAGCGAGAAAGCCCGACGTCTGCCACGCCTAAGCTTTTCCGCCGCCTCACCCAGGGTCGCCTGTCGCCTCATGCGCCACCCGTTCCGCTCCGCGCTCCTCTTGTCCGGCCTGCTGTCCGCCGGCTCCCTGCTGGCCTCTGCCGGCCCGGTCGCGGCGCAGGGCGCGCCTCGCTCCATGGCGGAATGCGAGCGCCTGAAGAACGATCTGGCCTACAATCAATGCTTGGCGATGTTCGGCCCGCCCGCCCGCAATGTCGGGGGTGGCGACGGGGGCGCCGCGAGCGCACCCGCTCCGGTCGCCGCCACGGCGACGATCCCCGGCATTCCGGCGGTCGAGGAGCCCGAGATGCAGGAGGGCCGGCGCGGCCGTCGCAGCCGCTACAGCCGCCGCTCCGGCCGGGTCAGCGCCGCCTTCGCGATCGCGACCGCCGATGACGGCACCGGGGTGGCGGACAGCGCGGAAGCGCCGCGTTCGCGCCACAGGCGGCGGCGGCGATAGGCCATTCGGGCCAAAAACCGCGCTTCTCCTCGGTGCAGCCCTTGACAATTAAAGCTTGGCTGTTTCGGTGTCGCGTCGGGCCGCAGGTCATGGGAAGTCCGGGATCATGACGATCGATCATGGGAACGCCGCGCGCGGTGCCGTCGGCGGGATCGCTGCGTTCGAGCCGCAAAGGCCGTTTCTCAGCCGCCGCTCCTTCCTGGCCGGCTCCGCCGCCGGTCTCGGCGCGCTGGGATTGGGCGGCTGCGTGACGTCCGACGGCGCGTTGATGGCCGAGGCGGCGACGATCTACGGTCCGATGCCGGACGAGAAGTTTCCGATCCCGGCGGTCGACTACAGGAAGGTCAATCCGAAATACTATCGTCGAACGGTCGCCTACGCGTCCAAGGAGGCAGCGGGCACCATCGTCGTCGATCCGAGCCAGTACTACGTCTACCGCATCGAGGGTGACGGCACCGCCACCCGCTACGGCGCCAATGTCGGCCGCGACGGGTTCCTGTGGAGCGGCGACGCCTATGTCGGCCGCAAGTCCGAATGGGCGACTTGGACCCCGCCCAAGGAAATGATCAAGCGCCAGCCCGAAGCGGCGAAATACGCCCGCGGCATGCCGGGCGGCCTGGACAATCCGCTGGGCGCCCGAACCCTGCATCTCTACCAGAACGGCGCCTATACGCTCTACACGATCTACGCGAGCAGCGACCCCGAATCGATCGGCTCCGGCATTACCAGCGGCTGCGTCGGTCTGCTGAGCCAGGACATGATCCACCTGTATGCGCGCACGCCTGTGAAGACGAAGGTGGTGGTGCTGCCGGCCTGACCGGCGATCGAGCGGCCTTCCGGCCCGACGCCCGCACCCGGGTTGATCCATGTCCCGAACAGGGCGAGGGCGGGCCGTCCTTGCGTCACGCCACGTTGAGACGTCTTCCCCGGTTCCAGGCCAGGAACGGCACGCCCGACAGCAGGCTTGCCAGCGCCGCATCCGTCTGATGCAGCCCGTTCACCGAGACCCGCGGGAGGGCGTGGAGATGCTCCCCGTGACCGGCGAAGAGATGTCCCGGCCGCGTCGTCACCGCCGTCACGAAACCGAGGCCGCGGGCGAGCGCGAAATCCCGCGAGCCGGCGGATGTCGGATCGCCCACGGGATAGGACAGGTGGCGGACGGGACGGCCGGTCTCTCCCTCGATCCGAGCGCGGCTCTCGGCCATCTCCCGGGATGCGGTCACGGCGTCGTGCTTGGCGAGCATCGGATGCGTCAGCGTGTGCGCGCCCAGCGTGACGGCGGGATCGCGGGCGAGCGCCCGGATCTCGTCCCAGGTCAGACAGAGCTCGCCGGCCACCGCGCCGGGCGCGAAACCCGCTCGGTGGCATAGGACCGCGATCTCGGCGCGGAGAACCTCCTCCGGTTCCGCCCGGAGTGCCCGATAGGCGGCCTCGAAGGCGGCGCTCTTCTCGGCCGCATTCCGGGCCGGACAGTCGAGCCCGGTCGCCAGCGTGATGCGCTCGAGGCGAGCGACGGCGCGCTCCAGTTCGATCCACCACAGCCGGCCCCGCCCCTCGGCGAAGTCGCTCGTGACGAACAGGGTCCACGGCGCGCCGTGCCGCCTCAGCACCGGCTGCGCATGGAGGACATTGTCGCGATAGCCGTCGTCGAAGGTCAGCACGGCGAAGGGGCGGCGCGGCGCGGGATCGGCGAGGCGTCCGGGGACTTCATCGAGGCCGACGACCTCGAAGCCGCGCCGCGCGAGATGGGTCAGCGTCCGGTCGAGGAAGGCCGGAGTGATCGCGAGGAGCGCGTTCGGCGCGAAGGGTCCGGGCGGTTCGGGCCGAACATGGTGAAACGTGAGAATGATGCCGCGCCCGCGGGCGAGCGGTGCGAGCCAGCGGTCGGCGCCCAGGGCGGCGATCGTGGCGAACCCGGCGCGGAACAGGCGGTGGCGTGACATCGTCATAGCCGGCAAATGCGGAGGTCAGGGGCGCAACCTAGACCCCGGGCCGACAAGCATTCGTTACCCATCGCCGGAGTTCGCCGCACGCCGTCAACGGGCTTTTGAGGGAATCCGACGACGCTTGGCCGGACATCGGATCGGCGCATGGCCGAACGGGTGCATCCGGGATCATACCGCCATGACGGCACTCGCCGAGAATCTGGGTCGGATCGCTCTCGATGGGGTCGCGCCGCGGGGAAGCCTCGTCGCCGAGATGGCCCATGATCTCGCGAGCGTCGAGACGACGTGGCGGGCGCTCGAATCCGATTCGGCGGCGCTGATGACACCCTATCAGCGTTTCGACTGGGTCGCGGCCTACGCGACAGCCGAGGTCGAGGCTGGCTCTGAGCTTCTCGTTCTGATCCTGAAGGACGAGGCGGCGCGACCGCGTTTGCTGATCCCGCTCGCGGTCGAGCGTGTCGGTCCGTTGCGGATTGCCCGCGTGGTCGGCGACCGACACGCCAATTTCCATATGCCGCTCTTCGCCTCCCGCGAGGCCGCCGCCTTGCGACCGGAGCAGCTGGCCGAAGCGCTGGTACAGGCCGGGCGGAAGGCCGGTATCGATGCCTTCCGCTTCGCCAATCAGCCCCGCTTCTGGGACGGCGTGCCGAACCCCCTCAGCGATCGCGGACTTCCGGCGCCGAGCGACGCCTATGGCCTCCTGCTCGGGCCCGACGCGGAAGCAACCCTTCGGCGCGTCTTCAGCGGGGATGCCCGCAAGAAGGTGAGAGCGAAGGAGCGCAAACTCGTCGAGGCGCTGGGTCCGGTGCGTCACCGGATCGCCGCGACCTCCGCAGAGGCGGCCGCGATCCAATCGGCCTTCTACGCGCAGAAGGCGTCGCGCTTCGCCGCGCTCGGCATCGCCGATCCCTATGCCGATCCGGCGGTTCGCCGCTTCATCGCCTCCGCCACGGCGCCGGGCTCGGAAGGACGCGGCCCGGCCATCGAAGTGCACAGCCTCGAGACCGAGAACGGCCGCGTGCTGGCGACCTTCGGCGGGGCCGTCGACGGCAACCGCTTCTGCGGGATGTGGACCTCGTTCGATACCGACTCCGAACTCGGGCGCTTCAGCCCCGGCGAGATCCTGCTCCACCGCCTGATCGGGGACCAGTCCGCCCGCGGCCGGAGAGCCCTCGATCTCGGCGTCGGCGAAGCGAGCTACAAGGCCAAGACCTGCGACGAGACGATCGAACTCGTCGAGTCCCTCATGCCGGTCAGTGCCGGCGGTCATCTCTTCGCCACGGCGGCCGGTGCATTGGTGCGCCTGAAGCACCGGATCAAACACTCGCCGCGCCTCTTCGCCGTGGCGAACAGAGTGCGGCGCCTGCGGCGGCGCCGCGTGCCGTCTCAGGCGGAGAGCCGAAGCGGGGTTTCCTGAAGCGTCGCGCCCGGCATCTCCCGCCGCAGCGCGGCTTCGCGATCCTGGGCCACCAACACTTGGGGGGCGCCGGTCTCGCAGGCGAGCTGGTAGAGGGTCACGAGCTTGGGATCGTCCGCGGCCTCGTTGGAGGCGATGACGATCGCATCGGCGCAGGGGCCGCAGGCGGAGAGGAAATCGTTCGCTTCGGAGCCCGAGGCATCCAGGCGGCACAGCACCCAGTCGTAGCTCTGCGCCATGGCGTTGAGGGCGATCGCGAGAGCCTGCGGCTCCTCCAGCAGCACCTCGCGCTCGGTCAAGCCGCGCTGGACCCGATGCAGCCGCGAGCCGCGAACGGGTTGGATCACGTCGGGGAAGGCAGCCTCGCCGGCCACGAGATCGCTCAGGCCAGCGCCAACCAGCCCTCCCGCCGTACCGTTGATATCGACGAGCAGGGTTCGGGCGCGCGGGCTCAGGGTCCGGGCGAGATCGGCGGCCAAGCCCGACGGCTCCCGATCACTCGCCGTCTCGACCACGAGAATGCAGGCACCCTCCCCGGCTTTGCCCAGACCGAGTCGGGCGATCAACCGGTCGAGATCGATCGAGCCGGCCGGGCGCGGCGCCGAATAGGGACCGATCGGACCCGTCGCCTGGGCGCCACCGAAGAACGGTTGCTGGATCGTCGCGGTCGCCCGCAGGGAATTGGCGAAGGCGAGTGCCGGGGCGAACCGCTCCGCGGCGGAAGCCGGCATCGACGCGGCTTCGGGAGCGCGGCGGCGGGGGCCGGGCGGCTCGGGGAAATGGTCCGGCGGCAGACTGCCATCGGTCTCCTCGGCTTCGTACCGGTCGAAGCGCGGGGCGGGCGGGTTCTTGAGCAGGTGCCGGCCGATGACGGCGGCCGAGGACAAGAGGAAGGCGAGCAGCGTCGCGAAGGCGACGATCGGCACCTTTTTGGGGAAGGAGGGCAACTCCGGTTCGACAGCGCGGGACACGACGCGGGCATCGGCCGGGGTCGCGCTCTCGGCATCGCGCGCGGCGGCCTCGCGATAGCGGGAGAGATAGGATTCGAGCTGCTCGCGCTGCGACTTCGCCTCGCGTTCGAGCGCCCGCAACTGGACTTCGCTGGTATTGCCCTTAGCGACCACGTCCTGCTGTCCGTCGACCGCAGCCTGCAGGCTCTCGACCCGCGCGCCCGCGATCTTGGCATCGTTCTCCAGCGTGCGCACGACGCGGTCGGCGGCCGCCTTGATCTGGCCTTCGAGGTCCTGAAGCTGCGCGGTCAATTCCTTGATCCGAGGATGGGCCGGCAGCAGGGTCCGCGACTCGAGGGCCAACTGCGCGCGCAGGGTGATGCGGCTCTCGACGGTACGCCGGATCAGCTCGTTGTTGGCGACGTCGGGGATCTCGAAGGCACGACCGTCCTTGATCATGTCCTTGAGGAGCTTGGCGCGGGCGGTCAGGTCGGCCTTGATGGTGCGCGCCTGCGTGAGCTGGCTCGACAGTTCGGAGAGCTGCTGCGAAGAGAGCGGCTGGCTCGCCGACGAGCCGGTCCCGATCAGGCCGTTGCGGGCGCGGAAGGATTCGACCTTGGCCTCGGCCTCAGCCACCCGCGCCCGCAGGGTCTCGATGTTGTTGCCGAGCCAGGTCGAGGCGTAGCGCGCCGTGTCGACGGAGGCGGCAGCGAGCGAGGCGAGGTAGAGATCGGCGACCGTGTTGGCGCCGCGAGCGGCGAGTTCGGGATCGCGCGATTTGAACTCGATGGCGAGAATGCGCGACTTCCCGACCGGATAGACCAGCAGGCGCTCGAGGAAGTTGTCGAGCACCCGATCCTCGGGCGACCGCTCCATCGGCGAGGGGGCGATCCCGAGCACCATCAGGACTCTCTGGATTGGGGAGATCCCCGCAGCCTGCGGATCGAATTCGGGATTGCCGACGAGCTTGAGTCCGCGAATCGCCTGCCGGGCGAGATCGCGCGACATCGCCACCTGCACTTGGCTCGCCACCGCCTGCTCGTCGATCGGCTGCACCTGCTCGCCGCGCTCCGCCGCCGTGCGGGCGAAGGCGGGGTCACGGCTCTCCAGGAGCACCTTGGCCTCGCCGGTGTAGCGCGGCGTGACGGTCTGGACGAAGATTCCGGATCCGAGGGCGACGACGAGCGTCGGAACGGCGATCCAGGCCCAGGATCGGCCGAGAACGGAGAACATCTGCGACACCGACAGCCCCTCCCCGGCGGCGTATGGCGCCGCTGTCGCGGTGGCGGGATCGGTCGACGGCCTAAGGCGCGGCATGTGCAGTCTTCACACAGAGCAGGACCGGGACCGAGGCAATCGACCCGTCGGCCAACAATAGAACCTGTTAAGGTTGCGCGCAGGTTAATGACGCGTCGACATCATCCGGCCCGTCAGGGTTCATTAACTATGACGGCTTAAGCGCAAGAGAGGGATTCACCATAACGGCGATGACGATGCATCGGCGCGCATTTCTTCTCGCTCTTCCGACCGTGCTGACGCTCGGCGGCTGCCTGCGTCCAGAGTTTCGAACGGCCGATCTCGATGCCACCGGGACCGGATCGATCAGCAGCCGCTACATCCTGGCGGCGGGCGATAAGCTGAGGGTCATCGTGTTCGGTCAGGACAACCTGTCCAACATCTATGCTGTCGATGGTGCCGGGCGGATCGCCATGCCGCTGATCGGCACCGTCCAGGTCGGTGGGCACAGCACGGCCCAGGCCGCACGCCTGATCGAGGGGAAGCTTGCCTCGGGCTACGTGCGCGAGCCGCACGTCACGGTCGAGGTCGATGCCTATCGGCCGTTCTACATCCTCGGCGAGGTCACGACCTCGGGCCAGTATCCCTACGTCAACGGCATGACCGTGGAATCCGCGGTGGCGATCGCGGCGGGCTTCGGGCCCCGTGCCGCTCGCGACTACGCGGTGCTGACACGGGATGGCCCAGGCGGGCTCATCAACGGAATCGTCCCGATGTCCTATCCGGTTCGGCCGGGTGATACCATCGTGATCAAAGAGCGGTTCTTCTGAGAGCGTGTTCGTCAACACGTTTGAACGCGCGGATCCTCAAAGGCGCTCACGCATCGTCGTAGCCTGAGTAAGAACCGTCATGACGTTCGGGGTCAAATCGAGTGAGATTGACGATTTCTTGATACCCGCGCGTCCGATCACTGAATTGTGACGTTCAAAGAAAGTCATGATCGGCCTGGGCAGGAGCCGGCATTGTTCACCGAAGCCTAACCCAATTGCCGAAAAGCGCCCGGCCAGCCGCCCTCCACGGCTGATAAAGAGCTTTGCCCGGATTCCTTTAACCCGCCGCTGACTGCTCGCGCCCAATCTTCGTGGAGTTCGGCACCCGTATCGGGTTCGCCCCGCGGAGATTCACCACCGTGGTCGCCTCACTCGCCGCCGGCATCACGCCGTCTCGTCCGGTGTCCGAATCACCGGTCATCGCGTTGCCCAGCTCACCCCACAAGGGTGAGTGCCTGCGCATCCTCCACGTCTTTCGGGCACCCGTGGGCGGCCTGTTCCGGCATGTGCTCGACCTCGTTCGGATCCAGGCGGCGTCGGGTCATCAGGTCGGCATCGTTTGCGACGCCAATACCGGCGGCGAGCGTGCCGCTCGGGCTCTCGCAGAGCTCGCGCCCCATCTCGCGCTCGGCTGCGTCCGCCTTCCGATGCAGCGGAACCCGCATCCGTCCGACCTGTCCGTCCTGCTCGGCGTGCGCGAACGCGTACGGACGACCGGCGCCACGATTCTCCACGGCCATGGTGCCAAGGGTGGCGTGTTCGCGCGCCTCTGTCCCGTGCCGGGTGCCAGCCCGATCCGAGCCTATACGCCCCATGGCGGCAGCTACAATTACCGGCCGGGCAGCGCCCTGCATCGCGTTTACATGAGTATCGAGCGGTTGCTCGCCCGGGCGACCGACGTGTTCCTGTTCGAGAGCGAGTTCGTCGCCACGCGGCATCGGACCTATGCGGGCGGGACCGTGCGCCTCGGGCGCATCGTCCATAACGGCATTGCCGAATCGGAATTCGAGCCCGTCGGCACCGTCGCGGCGGCCTTCGACCTCGTTTATGTGGGCGAGCTGCGCGAGGCGAAAGGCCTGCCGTTCCTGTTCCGAGCGCTCTCGCGCTTGCGCAAGGAAGGCCGCCCCCTCAGCCTTCTGATGGTCGGGTCCGGCCCCGACACCGAGAGCCTGACGGCTCTGGCCGATGAACTCGGCATCCGCGACGCCATCGCCTTCGAGCCGCCGCAGCCGATCCGGCCCGTGCTGGGTCGCGGGCGGGTCATGGTCATCCCCTCCCTCGCAGAATCCCTTCCCTACGTGGTGCTGGAAGCGGCTGCCGCCTGTCAGCCAATGGTGGCCACGAATGTCGGCGGCATCCCGGAGATCTTCGGTGCGTTCTCCGGAAACCTCGTGCCGCCGCGGGACGTGAACGCCCTCAGCACGGCCATCGCCCGGATTCTGGACGAGCCTGCGGATGTGCGGGACGGCCGTGCCAAGGCGCTGAGTGATTCGATCCGCGCGCGCTTCTCCATGAACCGCATGGGCGCCGATGTGCTCTCCGGCTACGCCGCCGCCCTGCAGAATCGCCCTTCCGACCGGGCCGTGGCCATCACGGGCACCGCTCGCACCTGACGACATTCGGGGAGCCAGTTCCGGCTCCCGTTCGAGACATCAGCCCAGGGCCGCAGGCCCGTTTCAAGTCACAAGTGGAAGCTCGCCATGAGTGCGATCGACGTCCGCGACCTGCTGAAGGCGGCCGGGCAACCCGGCGCCGCGACCCCGGTGCCGCAGCCCTTGCCGCTGCACGACGCGGCGCATGGCCCGTCCCGCGGAGGCCAGACGGAAGAGGCGCCGGCCGCGATGAATGCAGCGCCCTCAAGCCCCTTTCTGTCGGCGGTGGTGCTGACCGGCAGCGTGCGCCTCGCCGAATTCGGCGGACTGGTGCTGATCGGCTTCGCCCTGCACGCGGCCCTCCTCTACGGCAAGGTGCCGCTCGCCCCGCGCTATCCGGCGGCGATCCTGGCGGTGGCGTTCGCGGCGATCGGCCTGTTCCAGGCCTCGGGCTGCTACCGGATCAGTGCCTTCCGCACCCTGCCGAAAACCGCCCTCAAGCTCGTCACCGGCTGGTCCATCGCCTTCCTGATGGTGACCGCGGCGATGATGCTCGCCAAGGTATCCGATCATTACTCGCGCATCTGGCTGCTCAGCTACTTCGCGACCGGCTTCGCCGCGCTGATGGGTTCACGGACGGCCCTCGCGACCTTCGTGCGGATCCAGGTGGCGCGGGGGCGGTTCGACCGTCGCACCGCCATCGTCGGTGGCGGCAAAGTCGCCGAGGAATTGATCGGCGCACTCCATGCGGCCGGCGCCGACAGCGGCATCCGCATCGTCGGCGTGTTCGATGATCGCGGCGACGAGCGCGCCAGCAATGATGTGGCTGGATACCCGAAACTCGGGAATGTCAGCGACCTCGTCGCCTTCGCCCGCCGCAACCGGATCGACCTCGTGCTGTTCACCCTGCCGATTTCGGCCGAGGCGCGCATCCTTCAGATGCTGGCCAAGCTCTCGGTGCTGCCCGTCGACATCCGCCTCTCGGCCCATGCCACCAAGCTGCGTCTGCGCCCACGCGCCTATTCCTATCTCGGCGACGTTCCCGTGCTCGACGTGTTCGACAAGCCGCTGGCCGATTGGGACGTCATCACCAAGAACCTGTTCGACCGCTTCGTGGGCTTCGGCCTGCTGCTGGCCCTGGCCCCGGTGATGCTTGGTGTGGCGCTCGCGGTGAAGCTCAGCTCATCCGGCCCGGTGCTGTTCCGGCAGAAGCGCTACGGCTTCAACAACGAGCTGATCGAGGTGTTCAAGTTCCGCTCGATGTATGTCGACCAGTGCGACGCGGGTGCCTCTCGTCTCGTCACCAAGACCGATGCACGGGTCACCCCAGTCGGGCGCTTCATCCGCAAGACGTCGCTCGACGAATTGCCTCAGCTCTTCAACGTGATCCGCGGCGACCTTTCCCTCGTCGGCCCGCGGCCGCATGCCCTGCAGGCGAAGGCTGCCAACACGCTCTACGATCAGGTGGTGGACGGCTACTTCGCGCGCCACAAGGTCAAGCCCGGCATCACCGGCTGGGCGCAGATCAACGGCTGGCGCGGTGAGACCGACACCAGCGAGAAGATCCAGCGCCGCGTCGAGCACGATCTCCACTACATCGAGAACTGGTCGATCCTGTTCGATCTGAAGATCCTCGTCACAACGCCGATGGCCCTCCTGTTCAAGACCGACGGCGCGTATTGAGGCGGTGGTGCCGCCACGAAGAAGGCCCGGAACCTTGCGGTTCCGGGCCTTCTTCGTGTCAGCGTGGGGCAGCGCGGATTACGGCAGCGCGCCCGCCGCTTCCTTCACCTTGGTCATGGTGTTCTGACACTCGGTCTCCTTGCCGGCCTTGTCCTGTTCCTTGGCCGTCGCCAGGAGCTTGCGCGCCTCCTCGACGCCGGCCTTGCTCGGCTGCGTCGACGGATCGGACGGCTTGCCCTCCGGGGGCTTGTCGAGAGCCTTGGGCGAGTTCGAGCTGGTGGGGCCACCCGGCGGCTCCTTGCCGGTGACCATCTCGGCCCCGGCGCTGTTCAGCCGCCGCTCGACCGTGGAGATGTCGTCCTTGCAGCTGACGGCGAAGGCGGGGCCAGCCGCGACAAGGACGGCGAGTGCGGCGGGAAGGCCGAGGGCAATGCGCATGGTGGGACTGTCTCCGGGATCTCATGGCCGGAGCGTCCGCTGCCAGCCGGGTGCCCAGAAAGCCGCCAAGCCGTGCCGAAGTTTCATCCCTGCGACGCTACGCCCGCCCGCGACACGGACGAGCCCGCCCCCAGAGACGAGCCGGCACGGATAAAAAAAAGGCGCGGACCCTTCGGCCCGCGCCCTTTATCGCAACAGGACGTATCAGCGCATCAGCGCGACGAGCGCCGAACCGGCCGGGCCCGACAGTTCACGGGCGTCGATGGTGCCATCATTGTCCGGATCGGCAGCCTTGAACTGAGCGGCGACGGCCGCCAGCCATTCCTTCTTATCGATGGTGCCGTCGCTGTCCGGATCGAACTGCTTCAGGTCCGCCTCGGTCATGCGGCCCTTGAGCTCCTTGGCATCGAGGGTGCCGTCCTTATCCGGATCGAGCTTGTCGAAGGCGGCCGATGCGGCGGCCTGGGCTTCCTTGAGATCGATGGTGCCGTCCTTGTCCGGATCGAAGGCGGCGACGTCGACTTTGGTCATGGAGGGGGCGGCGAGGGCCGGCGCGGCGCTGAGGGCGAGCGCGAGGAAGGCGGCGTGGGAAAGGCGAAATGCCATGTGGGATGCGTCTCCTGTTCGGATGTCCGCCACATGGGCGGACGGTTCGGCAAAGGGGCTGGCTCCGGCAGGGCACGCAGTCCGCGCGCCCGCCGTTCTGGCCGGCATGCTTGCGTAACCTGCCCGGGATAATTTGGCAATCGATCGAGGCAGGTTTCGCACGAAAACGTGCGCGGATCGCATCGGTTGCATTTACTTGGGAACAGCCAGCAACGTGGACGACACTGCGTTGAAAGCAAACAAGCGCGGCGCCGGATGACCCGGCGCCGCGCTTGTTGTGAACGTCTCCGATGGCCTGGAACCGCCGCAGCGGTCCCAGGAAGCCTGCCGGCCTCAGCCCTTGCGGACCAGAGGCTCCACCACCGGGGCCGGGGGCGGCGGGGCGAACAGGATGCGAAGGCCGCCGAAAGCTGCCACCGGCGCGCCGGGCGCGAGGCTGCGGTTGTTCGAGGCGTTCGGGACCGCGATGATCGGCACTTCGTCCACCGGCGAGAAGGTGCCGAAGGTGGCGTAGCGGCGGTTGAACGCGTTCTCGACGTAGCCGTAGATCTCGATGTTCTCGCTCACGCGATAGCTCGTGTTGAACCCGAACACCGCGTAATCGCCCGTGGTCTTGTTCTGGTTGCTCGGATCGCCGACCAGGAACTTGCCTGTGGCGAAGCGGGCGAGCGCGCCGATCCGCCATTCCGGGGTGACCTGATACTGGACGCCGACCTTGACCTGATGCGGCGCGACGCCGGGCAGGCGGTTGCCCGGACGAACCAGAACCGTGCCGCTCTCGTCGCCGCCCGCGCTGTTGGCCGGGTTGCCCGGCGCGGCGAGCTCGACCGGAGTCTGGAAGGTCGCATCGACATAGGCATAGTCGATGAAGGCCGACCAGTTCGGCGCGTTGTAGTACAGGCTCGCCTCGACGCCCTGCCGCTTGGTCGAACCGACATTGCGGAAATAGGCGCGGCCGATCGTGTCGAGGGCCGGCACGAACAGGATGTCGTCGGCGTTGCGGGTCGAGAAGAAGCCCGCCTTGTAGGAGAGGATGCCGCCGAACACGCTGTCGGGTTCCGGGATGCGGCCACGGACACCGGCCTCGACCGTGCGGGCCTTGACCTGCTTGAGCGGCGGATCACCCACGAAGAAGTTGGTGAGCGAGCACGGCGCCAGCGGGTCGGCGCAGGAAAGCTCCGCCGGGGTCGGAGCGCGGTTGGCCTCCGAGTATCCACCATAGGCGCTGAGATAGTCCGGAATGATCTTGTAGGCCGCGCCAACGCCGGGGTTGAAGCGCTGGTAGTAGTGATCGCCGTTGAGGGCGGTGCCGATCTGATCCTTCAGGACGATATGGGCCATGTTGAACCGGCCCTGCAGGGTCAGGGTCAGCCGGTCGGTCAGGTCGGTGACGTTCGAGAAGTAGATGCCGCCATAATCGTTCGAGGAACGCACCGAGACCGGGGTGATGATGCCGTCGTCGCTGGAGACGACCGTACCGGGGGGCGAGAAGCCGCGATCGAGGGTCAGGCCGCCGATCGAGTTGTCGGCGCTGAAGCGGGTCCGTCCGCCGTCATAGGAGCCGCCGAGCACGAAGCGGTTCGGCAGGCCGAACAGGGTTTCACGCACGGTGGTCTGGACGGTCGCGCCGAAATTGTTCGTCCGCGTCCGGGTTTGGTTGAGGAAGGCGAAGGGGCCGCCCTCGTCGAAGCGATCGGCGAAGATCGGGTTGACGGCGCCGAAATCCGCGGTGCGGACGTTGCTGGACAGAACGCGGTTGCCGGTGCGGTCGCGCAGGAAGAACTGCTGATCGTCGGCCCCTTCCGAGCACAGGAAGCGCTCGTCGGCCTCGCAGTTCTCCACGTCGGCGGCGTCGCCGTTGGCGGTGCGCTGGCGGAACAGGCCGTAATAGGCGTTGCCCTGCACGGTGATGGTCGGGGTGATGTCGTAGGTGCCCGACAGCTGGAAGCGCAGGAAGTCGTTCTTCGTCTGGTCGGGATAGGTGAAGACGTCGTTGTACTTGGCCTGGAGCAGTTCGACCGGGGCCGTGCCGTTGCCGGTGAGGCTGTTGCTCGCGCCGATGACGTTGAAGTGGAACTCACCCTTCTCCGCCAGGACGCCGAGATCGGCGTAGATCTGGTTGAGCCGCGAGGGCGAATGCTTGCGCCAGCCCCGCTCGCCGAGCACGTTGCCGGCAACGTAGAGGCCGATATTGTCCACGCGCTGGCCGTGCTGGAACGCCACCGCGCCGCGGCCGAAGGATCCGCCGAGGACGTTGATCTCGCTGCCCTGGTAGGTGAAGCCGTTCTTGAGACTGACGGCAAGCGAGCCGCCCAGCGCGTTGAGACCGAAGGCCGGGTTGGACCCCTCCAACTCGATGCGGTCAACGGCGATATCCGGGATCAGGTCCCACTGCACGGTGTCGCCGAACGAGGTGTTGAAGCGCGCGCCGTTGACGTAGACGGCCACACCCTGCGGCGAGCCGCCGAGGGGCGAGGCTTCGAAGCCGCGATAGGTGATGGTCGGCTGGAAGGGGTTGCCCTGCGCGTTGTTGATGCTGATCGAGCCGATGCGCTCGTCCAGCGAACGAAGCACGCTCGGGAAGCCGACGCGGTTCACGTCCGCCGAGGTCAACACGTCGGTGTTGCGGGGCACCTTGTTGCGCTCGATTCCGTCGAGCACCGTCAACTCACGGTTGCCCGAGGCGGTCGGCGCGGTAACGACCCGGCGCGGCGAGGCGACCGGCGTATTCGACACGACACTGATTTCGTCCAGCGTGACAGCCTGCTGGCCCATCACCTGCCCCGGCAGCAGCGCAACCGATGCGATCAAGCTGCCGCGCAGCACTCGCAATGTCATTCCCCGAGCCCTTGTTATCTGGCGTTCATGGGCCCCCGATGACCCTTGATGCGACTGTCACCCGAGAAGCGTGGCCGCCACAATCGCGCCACAGCCCCTGTCGGGCCATTTATGAGGCAACGCTCAAGCTTCGTTTCCCGGCGTGCCTCTGAAGCAACATTTTTCCGATGCTCGAACAAGCACTTACGGATAAAAAGGAAGGAAAATTCGGGAACATTTGGCAAGGCTTCACGCAGTCGATCGCGCGGACAACCGTTGGTCGGGACTCCCAGCAGCCACTCGAATCATGAGGGCGGCCCAATCGACGAATTGGACCATCGCGGCTGGCATCACCCTCTCGGGCCGATTACCTCTCCGACCCTGCGTTCTACCCGCGAGAATCCGATGTCCGACCTACCTCTCCGTTTCCAAAGCGTCGAAGCGCTGCGTGCCCAGGTCGCGACCTGGCGGCGGGCCGGGGAGCGTATCGTGCTGGTGCCGACCATGGGAGCGCTCCATGCAGGACATCTCGCCCTCGTGGCCCATGCCCGGGCGATCGGTCAGCGGGTCGTGGTCAGCATCTTCGTCAACCCGACCCAGTTCGGGCCGAATGAGGATTTCTCACGCTACCCTCGCGACACCGAGGCGGACCTCGCCCTACTGGCGGGCGCGGGCGCCGATGCGGCGTGGCTGCCCTCCGTCGAGACCATGTATCCGGCGGGATTTTCCACGCGGATCGAGCCCGGACCGGCGGCGGAAGGCCTGTGCGGCACCTTCCGTCCGGGACATTTCTCCGGTGTCTCGACGGTGGTGACGAAGCTTCTCAACCAAGTCGGACCGGATGTGGCCCTGTTCGGCGAGAAGGATTTTCAGCAATTGCAGGTGATCCGCTCGGTCGTGCGCGACCTCGATATGCCGGTCACCATCGAGGGGGTGCCGACCCTGCGCGAGGCGGACGGGCTCGCCCTCTCCTCTCGCAACCGCTATCTCGCCCCCACCGAGCGGGCGATCGCGCCGCGCCTCCACGCGGTGCTGTCCGAGATCGCCGAGCGGCTCGCGACAGGCGCAAAGGCGGGCCCTCTGGTGGCCGAGGGCATGGCGTCGCTGGAGGCGGCAGGCTTCGGACCGGTGCAGTATCTGGAAGTGCGCGATGCGGACACGCTCGCCCCGGTCGCGCAGGTCGAGCGGGAGGCCCGGGTGATCGCCGCGGCCTATCTCGGCGGGACCCGCCTCATCGACAACGTGGCCGTGCTGCCGGGCTGAGGCGCCCGGCAGTCTTGCGCCGAGGCCGGTCAGGCGGCCTTCAGCGGTCCCGTGCGCTCGTGGAAATCCGGCCCGTTCGTGGTCTTGGACACGAAACCGGCGCGGATGACGAAGTCGCCGAAATGTTCGCCAGGCTGGCGGTCCTTGGCATAGGCCGCGAACAGCGGATCGAGCACACCCCGAATCTCAGCCGCCGTCACGTCCTCCCGGTAGAGCTTGCTCAGGCGGGAGCCGTCGAAGGCGGCGCCGAGATAGAGGTGGTAGCGCTCGGGTCCGCGACCGACGAGGCCGATCTCGGCGATGAACGGTCGGGCGCAGCCGTTCGGACAACCGGTCGAGCGGATCGTGATCTCCTCGTCCTGCAGACCGTGGCTGGCGAGGCTCTCCTCCAACTCCGTGAGGAGATCGGGCAGGTAGCGCTCGCTCTCGGCGAGGGCGAGGCCGCAGGTCGGCAGCGCCACGCACGCCATGGAATTGCGCCGGAGCGCTCCGGCGCCCTTGGTCATGGCGTATTGATCGACCAGCGCCTCGATCTCGGCGCGTTTGCCGGCCGGCACGTTGGCAATGATGACGTTCTGATTGCCGGTCAGGCGGAAATCGCCCTCGTGAATCTCGGCGATGCGGCGCAGGCCCGTCAGAAATTGCGGCCCGCCCTCAACGTCCTTGATGCGGCCGGACGGCACGTAGAGCGTGAGGTGATGGCGACCATCGTCCCCCTCGACCCAGCCGTAGCGGTCGCCGTTGCCGTCGAACACGAAGGGTTTCGGGCTCCCAAGCTTCTTGCCGATGCGGTTCTCGACCTCCGCGCGGAATGCGTCCAGGCCGAAGCGCTCGATCGTGTACTTGAGCCGCGCGTTCTTGCGGTTCTTGCGGTTGCCCCAGTCGCGCTGGACGGTCATCACAGCCTCGGCGACCTTGAGGGCGTCTTGCGGCGCGCAGAAGCCCATCACGTCGGCGGTGCGGGGGAAGGTGTCGCTCTCGCCATGGGTCATGCCCATGCCGCCGCCCACGGTGACGTTCCAGCCTGTCACCTTGTTCTTCTTGTCGAGGATCGCGATGAAGCCGAGATCGTGAGCGAAGATGTCGACCTCGTTGGAGGGCGGCACCGCCACGACGGTCTTGAACTTCCGCGGCAGATAGGTCTTGCCGTAGACCGGCTCGAACTCCTCCTCGCCGCCGACGACGCGCTCGCCGTCGAGCCAGATCTCGCGCCACGCATTGGTCTTCGGCAGGAGCGAGTCGGAGATGTCCTTGGCGAGCTGGTAGGCGACCTTGTGCGCGCCGGCCTGGGCCGGATTGGTGGCGGCCATGACGTTGCGGTTGACGTCGCCGCAGGCCGCGATGGTGTCGAGCAGCACCGCGTCGATCGCCGCCATCGTCCGCTTGAGGTTCGACTTGATGACGCCGTGATACTGGAAGGTCTGCCGCGTCGTCGCCCGCAGGGTCCCATTGGCGTAGGTCGTCGCGATCTGGTCGAGCGCCAGCCACTGCTTCGGCGTCACGACGCCGCCGGCGATCCGCAGGCGGATCATGAAGCTGAACGCCTTCTCCAGCTTCTTCTTGGTGCGCTCCGCCCGGATATCCCGGTCGTCCTGCATGTACATGCCGTGGAACTTGACGAGTTGGCCGTCGTCCTCGGAGATCGCGCCGGTCGCGTGCTTGAGCAGCCCATCGGCGAGCCCGCCGCGCAGGTAGCCGCTGGCAATCTTCAGATGCTCGTTATGGGCGAGCCCGGCCAGACGGGCCGCCTCGGCCTCGGTGATCGGGAGATCCGAGGGCGGCGCCTCGTAGCGGCGCGCGCCCGCACCGGGCGTCTCCAGCGCCGGGCCGTCAGGTGTATCGATCGGCTTGTGGTCGTCCATGGCGGTGATCCGATTCGAAGTCGTCAGACGCGGAGTGTTCCTCTCCCTCTGCGGGAGAGGACGGCCCCCGCTCCAGTGGGGGTTGGGAGAAGGAGGCGCCGGTTCCGGAATAGTCTCACCATTCCCGGCCGCGCCATTCGCAGCGTCGTCGCGCCACCCCTATCCCGTCCGATCCAGGGCCCCTCCCCCTTTGGAGGAGGGTTTCGTGATGTATCAGTAGACGTCCTGCTGGTAGCGCTTGGCCCGTTCCAGCGACGCGACATGCGCCTCGGCGTCGGAGGCGGAGAGCCCCTTCACCGTCTGGAAGGCCCGCACCACCGCGGCGTGGACGTCCTTGGCCATGTTCTTGGCATCGCCGCAGACGTAGAAATGGGCGCCGCCGTCGAGCCACGCCACCACTTCCGCGGCATGTGCGTCGATCCGGTCCTGCACGTAGATCTTCTCCGGCTGATCACGGGAGAAGGCCACGTCGATCTGAGTCAGCGAGCCGTCCTCCAGCGCGTCCTGCCATTCGAGCTGGTACAGGAAGTCGTGGGTGAAGTGGCGGTCGCCGAAGAACAGCCAGGAGCGGCCGGGCGCTTCCGTGGCGCGGCGCTCCTGCACGAAGGCGCGGAACGGTGCCACCCCGGTGCCGGGGCCGACCATGATGATGTCGGTGGCCGGGTCCGAAGGCAGGCGGAAATGCTTGTTGGGCTTCACCCGAACTCGCAGCTTGGCGCCGTTCTTGATCCGGTCGGCCACGTGCACGGAGGCGACGCCGGAGCGGGCGCGGCCGTGGGTCTCGTAGCGCACGGCGGCGATGGTGAGATGGACCTCATCGCCCACTTCCTTGCGGGAGGACGCGATGGAATAGGCCCGCGGCGGCAGCGGCCGGGTGACCGTGGTGAGATGATCCGCGGTCAGCGTCGCGGGAAACCGCTCCAGCAGGTCGATCAGGTGGCGGCCCTCGATCCAAGCCTTCACCTCGCCGCTGTCCACGAAGACCTGGGCGTCGGCATGCCCGGTGGCCTTGGCGAACCGCTCGACCGTGGTGGGCGACAGCGTGGTGATGTCGCGCTCGGCGAGCAGCGCCTTGCGCAGGGCCTCGTCGCCGGAAAGCCCGGTGGCCTTCAGAATCTCCTCGACCAGTTGCGGATCGTTCTCGGGGAAAATCTCGAGCGAGTCGCCCGGCTCGTAGGCCGGCGCCCCATCCTCGAATTCCAGGGCGAGGTGGATCGTCTCCTTGTCGGAGCGCGAGGAATTGAGGTTCACGTGGTCGATCACCTCGACCACCACCGGCTCGCGGCTGAGTTCCGCTTCCTCGTCCTCGCCGCCCGCGGCCCGGAAATCGACGGCGACGACATTGCCCGCCGGAGCTTCGGCCGGGGCGAGCGCCTTCAGCGCGCCCTTGATCCAATCGGCGGCGGGCTTCTCGAAATCGAGATCGAGATCGGCACGGTCATAGGCCCGCTTGGCACCGAGCGCCTCGAAGCGTGCGTCCAACGCCTTGCCGATGGCGCAGAACTCCGCGTAGCTCGTGTCACCGAGCGCCAACACGCCGAACTCGACGCCGTCGAGCCGCGGTGCACCGTCCCCCATCAGCTCGCCATAGGCCCGGACCGCGCGGGCCGGCGGCTCGCCTTCGCCCCAGGTCGCCGCGATGGCGACGAGCTTGCCGACCTTCGGCAGCGTGGCGAGATCGAGCTCGGCGAAATCGACCACCTTCGGCTTGAAGCCTTGCTTGCGCGCGAGCTTGCTCACGTCGCTGGCGAGCTTCTCAGAGTTGCCGGATTCGGACGCGAACAAGATGGTGAGCGGCTCGGCCGCCTTGGGCGGCGCGGCGGGCGCCGCAGCGGTCGCGGCGGCGGGCTGGCCCGCAGCCGCGTCCAGACCCGCGAGAAAGCCCGTGAGCCACGCCCGCTGGATCGGCGTCGCAGTCCCGAGCGCCGCATCGAGATGAGCCCGCTCCTGATCGCCGAAGGGGGCGGTGCGGGGGAGTAATGCTGTCTTGGACATCTTAGGTGCCATGTCGTCCGGGAACGCGCCGCTGTCAACGGAGGAATGTCCGTTTAAAAGAACGCCCGGTGCGGAGAAGAGATTGTTTGTCGTTGCGCTGCGAAAAGAAAGATTATTCTCCAACCACGGCAAGACGCGGCTCGACTCGGCCCCGCGGCGGGGGTGCGGGCAGCGGCAGGGCGGTTGTGGACTTCACTTTCTCCATCGCGAACCGCGAGGTCACGTTCTTGAGAGGGAGCGTGGCGATGAGATTCTTGTAGAAGGTGTCGTAGGCGGCCATGTCGGCGACGACGACCCGCAGCATGTAATCGACATCGCCCGCCATCCGGTAAAATTCCAGCACTTCGGGCATTGCCGCGATCCGGTCGGCGAAGCGCTCCAGCCAGTCCTTGGAGTGATCGGCCGTCTCGATGGAGACGAACACGGTGAGGCCGAGCCCGAGCTTCACCGGGTCGAGCACCGCCACGCGCCGGTCGATCACCCCGTCGGATTCGAGCCGCTGGATGCGTTTCCAGCAGGGCGTCTGAGACAGACCGACCTGCTCGCCGATGGCGGCGATGGAGAGGGTGGCGTCCTTTTGCAGGAGCGCGAGGATCTTCAGGTCGATCGAGTCCAAGGGTGGCCTCTCTGAAGGTGGTGAGGGAGCCGGAGGGCGGGTCGACTTCGCGCCGTCCGACCGGTCCGACGAGAAGAATCTTTTATGGGGAGGCAACGATCCGCCGCGGCAACCGTTGCCGGATCACCCGCGCCGCAACACGGATTTGCGTGTGCAGCGGGTGCGACGCCTTGACAGCGTTCGTTATAGCGAACATCTCAGAACTCCGACAAGCAGGCAATTCATTTTACGCACATGACCGCTGCCCTCGTGCGGGCGGCCGGGGACCTCGCCGAAGCCATGGCGGGGCTGGACCTCCGGGGGCGTATTCGCCTCATCGAGGATCGCATCCCGGGCCGGCTCGTCTTTACCACCAGCCTCGGCATCGAAGATCAGGCGCTTACCCATGCGCTGGCCCTCAACAAGGGTCGCACCGAGATCGTCACCCTCGATACCGGTCGGCTGTTTCCCGAGACCTACGATGTGTGGGTCGAGACTGAGGCCGCCTACGGGATCCGTATCCGCGCCTACGCGCCCGAGCGGGTCGCCGAGGAGGCGTTCGTGGCAGCCGAGGGCATCAACGGGTTCCGCCACTCGGTGGCCGCCCGGCAAGCCTGCTGCGGCTTCCGCAAGGTCGAACCCCTCGGCCGAGCGCTCGATGGCGCCGCCGCTTGGTTCACCGGACTTCGCGCCGGGCAATCAGCCAACCGATCCGACACGCCCCTGGCGGAGGCCGATGAGGGCCGCGGCTTGATCAAGGTGAACCCGCTCGCGGATTGGTCACGGGCTCAGGTCGATGCGTTCGTCCGTGACAACTTCATTCCCTACAACGCCCTGCACGACCGAGGCTTCCCCTCGATCGGCTGCGCTCCCTGCACCCGCGCGGTGAAGATCGGAGAGGACGAGCGCGCCGGCCGCTGGTGGTGGGAGCAGGAATCCAAGAAGGAGTGCGGCCTGCACCTGCACGCCCCAGGAAGCGAAGAACCTTTGAGCGACGTGGCTCCGGGACAGGAAGCCGCCGCTTTCGAGGAGCCGGCGAGCGCCGCGACCTCACGCGAATATAGAAGGGAACTTGTCTGATGAGCGCCGCAATCGCCGCGCCCGCGCGCACCCGCCTGACGCATCTTCAGCGTCTCGAGGCCGAGAGCATCCACATCTTCCGCGAGACGGTCGCCGAGACCGAGAACCCGGTGATGCTCTACTCCATCGGCAAGGATTCTTCGGTGCTCCTGCACCTCGCCCTCAAGGCATTCGCGCCGGGCCGCCTGCCGTTCCCGCTGATGCACATCGACACGACGTGGAAGTTCCGCGAGATGATCGCCTTCCGCGATCAGCGCGCCAAGGAACTCGGCCTCGATCTGATCGTCCACACGAACCAGGAGGGGCTCGCCAAGGGCATCGGCCCGGTGAGCCACGGCTCCGAGGTGCATACCGACGTCATGAAGACGCAGGCCCTGCGTCAGGCCCTCGACAAGCACAAGTTCGACGCGGCCTTCGGCGGCGCCCGCCGTGACGAGGAGGCGAGCCGCGCCAAGGAGCGCATCGTCAGCTTGCGCAACGCGCAGCATCGCTGGGACCCGAAGCGCCAGCGGGCCGAGCCATGGCACCTGTACAATTTCAAGAAGCGGCGCGGCGAATCCTTCCGCGTCTTCCCACTCTCGAATTGGACCGAGCTCGACATCTGGCTCTACATCGAGCAGGAAAAAATTCCGATCGTCCCGCTCTACTTCTCGGCCGAGCGCCCGGTGGTCGAGCGCGATGGCCAGCTCATCATGGTCGATGACGATCGCTTCCCGCTCGAGCCGGGCGAGTCGCCCCAACTCCGCCAAGTGAGGTTCCGCACCCTCGGCTGCTACCCGCTGACCGGCGCGGTGGAGAGTCCGGCCGCGACCTTGCCGGAAATCATCGGCGAGACGCTGGCCGCCCGCACCTCGGAGCGGCAGGGCCGCGTCATCGACAAGGACGGCGCCGGCGCCATGGAGCGCAAGAAGCAGGAGGGCTACTTCTGATGACCATCCATCAGTCACCCGAGGCGTTCGGCTACGACGCCTTCCTGCGCGCGCACCAGTCCAAGGAAGTGCTGCGCTTCATCACCTGCGGCTCGGTGGACGACGGCAAGTCGACCCTGATCGGCCGCCTGCTCCACGACACCAAGCAGATCTTCGACGATCAGGTGACGGCGCTTCAGCGCGACTCGCGCAAGCACGGCACGCAGGGCGGCGAGGTCGATCTGGCGCTTCTCGTCGACGGCCTTCAGGCCGAGCGCGAGCAGGGCATCACCATCGATGTCGCCTATCGCTTCTTCTCGACGGAAGCGCGCTCCTTCATCGTCGCCGACACCCCCGGCCACGAGCAATACACCCGCAACATGGCGACCGGCGCCTCGACGGCGGACGTGGCCGTGATCCTGGTCGATGCCCGCCAGGGCCTGACGCGGCAGACGCGGCGCCACGCGCTTCTCGTCTCGCTCCTCGGCATCCACCGGGTGGTCTTGGCCATCAACAAGATGGACCTGATCGGCTGGTCGCAGAACCGCTTCGACGAGATCGTCGCGGGCTTCCAGACCTTCGCGGCGCCGCTGAACTTCTCCGAGGTGCGGGCGATCCCGCTCTCCGCGAAGAACGGCGACAACGTCGTGCTGCCGGGTGCCGCTGCGCCGTGGTACGAGGGCGTTCCGCTGCTGCGCTATCTCGAAGAGGTGCCGGTGAAGTCGGAGGAGCGCGCTGCCGCCTTCCGCCTGCCGGTCCAGTGGGTCAATCGGCCGAACTCCGATTTCCGCGGTTTCTCGGGGCTGATCGCCTCGGGCTCGGTGGCCCCCGGCGACCGTGTCACCGTCGCGCCGTCGGGCAAGACCTCGACGGTCGCTCGCATCTTCACCGCCGACGGCGATCTGGAGCGAGCGAGCGAGGGACAGTCCGTCACGCTGGTGCTTGCCGATGAGATCGACGCGTCCCGCGGCGCGGTGATCGCCACTTCGGATGCGCCGCTGACGCTGACCGACCGCCTCGACGTCCGCCTGTTCTGGGCCGCCGAGAGCGAATTGACGGCGGGCGCCGAACTCTGGGCCAAGGTCGGCACGCAGGTCGTCAATGCCCAGGTCGCGACGGTTCATCGCCGGATCGACCCGGAAACCGGGCAGGCCGGTCCGGCGGACGCGCTCGCCGTCAACGATATCGGCGACGTGACGCTGCAGCTCGACCGCCAGATCGCCGTCGATCCCTATGCCGTGAATCGCGACACCGGCAGCCTGATCCTGATCGATCGCGCGACCACGGATACGGCCGCCCTCGGCCTCGTCCAGACGAAGGCTGCTTCGGCCAAGACGGCACCCAGCCAGGCTGAGACCAAGGCCGCGGCGACCCCGGAGCCTGCCGCCCGCAGCGGTGGATTTTTTGCCGGGATCAAGCGCCTGTTCGGTGGCTGACTGCGCACATCCGCGCGAGCAGGGCCTCGTTTCGTCCGACCCGTCCCCCTCATCCTGAGATGCGGAGCGAAGCGAAGCCTCGAAGGAGGGCTCCAGGGAGCGCGCGCTTCGCTGGAGCCCTCCTTCGAGGCCCGCTGCGCGGGCACCTCAGGATGAGGGCGGGGATTGGAAAGGGCGTAGGGTCGATCTTACAAAGCTTCTCCAAATAGTTTCCAAAATCAAAAACCCCGCACCGGCCGGTGCGGGGTTTTCGTGGCGTCTCTGCCGTGAGAAGAAATCAGTTCCAGCGAGCCGGATGACCGAAACGGTTGGCGCTGCGCAGGATATGGCTGAAGCAGGTCAGGGAGGCGTCGGCCGCGCGTTGGAATTCGCTCACCTGCAGGCGAATCGCCTCCGCCGGCGACTTGGCCTTGGTCAGCGCCTGAAGATGCGCCACGGCCGCCTCGCCCTCACCGCGGGCGAAGGCCAACAGGGTCGCATTGATCTCGTTCAACGGCTCGAAGGTCGGGACGAAGACGAAGCGCGTGCTTGCCATCCCGGTGAACGATGGGCCGCTCTTCGTCTCGCCGGCGGCGGCCGGCGCGGCGCTTAGGGCCATGGCGGTCTCGGCCACTTGCTCGACGGTCGCCGTCGCCTGCTCCCGCCCAGCCTCGACGGTTTCCGTCACTTGCTCGACCGCGTCGGTCGTGTGCTCGGTCGCCCGTTGAGTGGTTTCGGCGACGGTCGCAGTCGTCTCGTCCTGGACCGTTCCGACCATTTCCACGGTCTGCTCGGCAGTCTCGGCCACGCTTTCCGTGACGGCAGCGCGCACCGTTTCGGGTGAAATCTCGGCCGGTATCTCGGGGATCGGCGCGGTCTCGGTGTCGTCGCTCATCCCATCGACGGGCGCGGCGTTCTGGGACGCCTCGGCCACTACGGGCTCAGAAACACTGTCCCCAGGAGCGGTCGGGCGGCCCGTGGCGGGCGATCCCGACGAACGTCCTCTGCGGCGGCTCGACGACATGGACTTCACTCCTCGGTCAGACATCGCTCCCACCGGCAACCCCGGAACGGGCCCGGGGTGCCATGGGAGAGCGTAGCGACGGAGCATGACACATTCGGGACCGGGACTGGACCCTATGGCTCATGCCTCGTGTCCCCGGCAGGACCGGGGAACGGATGCCTTAGCGGGCGGCGCTCTGAGCGAGAGCACCGTACTCCTTGAACTGGGCCTGGAGCGCGGCGAACTGCGTCTTCACGAACTCCGACTGGAGCTCGAAAGCCTCGCGGACGTCCTTCGCGCGCACGACGCGCTGAGCGTAGTCGAAGGTGGTGTCGGCGTTGGTCTTGGCGTGGTCGAGGCCCTTCAGCATGGCGGCGTGCAGGGTCGACTGGACCGTGTTGGCCGAGGTGCGAAGCTGCTCGGACGTCTTCACGGCGCCGTTGAGGAAGGTACCGAAGGCATTGCGAGCCTGGTCGACGCTCTTGTCGGCGAAATCGCGGAACTCGGTGGGGATCTCGAAATTCGGGGTGCTCATGTCGCTCTCCTGATTTTCAGGACCGGGAGATCGGCGCGCCGCCCTTTCGGCGGGGCGTCTCCGTTCGGATGACCGGCCCACGCCCCATATGTTGCACCGCAACATGAAAGTCAAGCGAGTATCCGAACCAGCAACGTCCCTCGTTACCGACAAGCTATTTAGTCAAATGCAATATCAGATGATCATCGATGCGGGACGGTCTCGCGGCCTCGATCGCGAGCAATCCAGCACTATAACGTCAAACCGCTCCTCGGCCAACCGCTTTTCCCTCAGAGAACACGATTCATCGCAGTGCAGCGACAGTCCGGTCGGTTCCAGCTGACTCGCTTTGGGTGCAGTGCCGCATAAAGTATTCATCCGCCAAACGATGGTACAGGCCAAGCAGAGCATCTGCGTGTGCTTCGAGGGTCGGCGGCGCTCGCCAATAGGCAGCATGGGCCGCCTGGCCGAGCCGTTCGACCACCGCATCGTCCCGCAGCAACCGGAAGGCCTGGTCCAGTGCCTCGACCTCCGGTTCGATCACGAGACCGGTCTCGCCATGGCGCACCTTCTCGGCGGCCCCGGAACGGGTCGAAGCAATCGCCGGAATTCCCTGCGCCAAGGCCTCGTAGATCGTGAGCGGTCCGGTCTCGTACCAGCGCGAGGGGGCACAGACGGCCCGTGCCCGCGCCCGCAGGATGGCTCCAACTTCGGCGGGCGTGCGCCAGCCGATCACCTCCGCCCCCTGCGCCCGCAGAGGCTCCGCCAACGGTCCGGCCCCGACGAACAGGGCGGGCAATCCCGCGCGGCGGGCCGCCTTGGCGACGAGATCGGCCCCCTTCTCCACGGTCAATCGCCCGATATAGGCGACCGCATCGCCCCGCGCCGGCTCGGCCGGGGCGCCGTGGACGACCCGCACGGGGTTGTCGATGCGGTGATGGCGAAGCTTTTCGGCCCCGAGCCATCCCGTCATCCGGGCAAGGCTTCCATCGCAGACGTGGATGACGTCGAGGCTCTCGCGGCCCCGGGCGATCCGCAGCGAGGCGGCGCGCCCGACCCGCACCGCCTTGTGCAGGCGGCTCTTGGGATCGCAGGGCGCGGCGAGGCACGACATCGACATCGGCGAAACGGTGCAGGGCTCATCCCGGTCGAAGCGGTAATAGACGCCGTTCGGGCAGGCCAGGAAGTAATCATGCAGGGTCAGCACCAGCGGTGCGGGCCGGGCGAGCAGCACCGGCAGCACGGCGGGCGAGAAGGCGCGGCTCCACTGGTGGAGATGCAGACAATCGACGGGTTCCGGCAGCGCATCGAGCGCCGCCGCGAGCCGCCGCGCCGCCTCGGCGTTCCAGATCCCCGTCACTGCCCCGCGCCATGCGGGCAGCGACCACACGTCGGGCAGGGCGAGAGCGACGCGGCGCAGGCGGGGATGGTCGAGGAGCGGATCGACCGGTCCGTCCACCGCCTGGATATAGGTGACGCGGGCACCGGCTTCGGCGAGGCCACGGGCGGATTCGACGGCCACCTTCTCGGCGCCGCCGCTGGCTGCGGCGAATTCGGCCAGGATCACGACGTGCATGGGCGCGCTCCTCTGCCGGCCACCGGGCCGGATGGTGCGGGACGATCACCTGCCGTTCGGTAAACGGGTCACCGGCAATCCGCCCGGTCGACGAAACACCGGGCGCGTCCGTCGCGTTGGTCAGCATCCCCGCCGCCCGAGGGGCGGCTCTGAGAACACGAGCGAGACGCGAAATGACCGACCAGACCAATCCGAACGACACGACCCGGAAGGACGACACCGAGGCCGCCGGCTTCCGCCAGGACGGCAAGGGCGACAAGTCGAACCCGGAGAATCGTCAGGACAAGGCGAGCGAGCGCCTCGACGAGGCTCTGGAAGAGACGTTCCCGTCGAGCGATCCCGTCTCGGTCAAGATCACGAAATAAGCCCCTGCCGCCTCCGGCAGGGATCGCCGTTCCGGTCGTCGCCATCGGACCGCCGCATGCGACCGATGGTGGTGACCGAAACTGACACGCGGTGGCGGGGCTGGCTTACTTCGCCACCGCGCCCACCAGCGGACCGAGCGGTCGGCTCAGATCCGAGCGTCCCAGGCCGGGGGCGTAGAGGCTCGAGACGCTGCCATCAAGGAACAGGGCGTTGCGGCAACCGAGCTCGTCCTTGAACAGCCGCGCGAAGGCCCCGAAGGTCACGGGCTGTTCGGAGATCGCGAAGACGGCGACACGCCCATCGTCGCGCACGCCGACCCCGTTGCGGATCTTCTGGCTCGGGCCGTCCGTGGAGATCTTGGGGTGGATCTTGCCCTCGATCACCAGCATCGGCCCCGATTGCGTGGCGAAATCGGGTGCCGGCTTGGCTTTCAGGTAGCGCGCGGTGTCCATCACGCCGGCCCGGTCACCCTTCACGTAGAAGATGCCGTTCGGCTTGAGATGGAAATTGCCCGGCCCGTTGGCGGTCGAGACGCCCTTCAGCTCGCGACTCTCCTCGACGTAGAGCCCGACCGGCGCCTGTCCCTTGTCGTACATGCCGGCATTCATCGCGAAGCTGAGGCGGGTACCCTGCCGGTCGGCGAGATTGCCGAGGGAGGAATAGGGCAGCCCGTCCGGCCCGAGCCAGAAGAGCCGTACCCGCTCGCGCCGCAGATCGACGGTGCAGATGGTGTAGGGCTGCCCCTCGGCCTCCACGGCCCGGCAGGGCCCCTTCCCCGTCGCGGCGGGCGCCGGCTCCGCAAAGGCGCGGTCCGTGCTCGGACCGGACAGCAGAAGGCACAGGGCGAAAAGCGGAAGGCGAAGCGTCACGGTCACGGTTCCAGCACGGTCCCTGTCGGTGGAGCGGCCTCTTTTCGTCCCGGCGAGACGGAGCCGCCGGATATCACTGGCGAGACCTCGCTCCCGAGGTCCGGCGAACGAGGATTTGCCAGCGAATCGACCACGGACGCCCCTCTCGCCCGAAAGCATGGCAGCATTCAAGCCGCACCGTCGGGCCGAGGGCGCGCGAGGAACGCGTCGACTTTATCCCCCCCTCACCGGTTTGGGACCAGAGGTCGCATGAACCCTCTCTCGATCCCGGACGTTCTGAGCGCACGGGGGAGCTTTCTCTCTGTTGGAGATGGTTCGATGAAACGGATTGTTCTGGCATCGGCCGCGATGGCCGGCGCGCTGGCGATGATCCCGGCGACCGCCGATGCCCGAGGCTTCGGCGGTTTCCATGGCGGTGGTTTCCACGGTGGCGGCTTCGGCGGCTTCCGGGGCGGCGGGTTCGGCGGAGGGCGCTTCGGCGGCGGGTTCGGCCGCTTCGGCGGTGGCTTCGGCGGATATCGGGCGGCCGGCTTCGGCCCGCGTTACGGTGGCTATGGCTGGCGGGGCGGCGGATATGGCTGGCGCCGTGGCGGTTATGGCGGAGTGGGCCTCGGTCTCGGCCTCGGCCTCGCGACCGGTGCAGCTCTGGGCGCCGGCTATTACGGTGGATATGGCGGCTATTACGGCGGTCCCTACGGCTACTCCACCGTTGGCTACGACCCCTATTATTACGGCGGCGGCTGCTACACCGTGGAGCGGGTGCGCTGGACGCCTTACGGACCGCGCCGGGTGCTGGTCGAGCGCTGTTACTGACCGTCGAAACGAAAGATCGACCGGGAGGGGCCGCCGCGGGCGGCCCCTTTGCTTACTGGCACAGGTCCCGCGATCCGAGCGAGCGTGTCACCGCCGCATCTCGTCACGCCGCATCGGCATGGCGTCGATGGTCGAGAACAGCGTCTGGGGCGGTATCGGCTCCGCCGACGTGAGCTTCGCCCCGCCATCCTTGCCCACCAACACGGCGCGGAACGCATCCGCCGGGAGCCCGAGCGCCCGTCGGATCGCCGCCGCTTCCGGCCCGTCGCCGACCGCCTCGACGATCACGAGATCACGTTCCGACGCTCCCGTTCGGGCGGAAGCCAGGGCCTGACGCTGGGCCGACAGTCGATCATTGCGGGCATCGGGCGCCGCCACAACCAACACCCGCGAGGTCCCGGCATAGCGTGACAGCGGATGGCTCTCGATGGCCGATGCTCCGGTTCCCAGGATCACTGCCGACATCGCGAGGCCCGCGCGCTTCCACACCACCGCATCTCTCCCGGCCACATTGCCGGAAACGACGTGCGACCCATCTGCCCGGTTCCCTTTCCCCACCCGGAGACGCTCATGACCGTCGTCAACCGCCGGATCGTTCTGGCTTCACGACCGCACGGCGAACCGAAGCCGGAGCATTTCCGCCTGGAGGAGAACCGCGTCAACGCGCTGCGGGATGGCGAAGTCCTGCTGCGCACCCGCTTTCTCTCCCTCGACCCCTACATGCGCGGGCGCATGAGCGCGGCGAAATCCTATGCCAAGCCGGTGGAGATCGGCGAGGTGATGGTCGGGCAGACCGTGAGCGCGGTCGAGGCGTCCCACCATCCGGCCTTCGCGGTCGGCGATCTCGTGCTGAGCCCTGCCGGCTGGCAGGACTATCTCGTATCGGACGGGCACGGCCTGCAAAAACTCGATCCGGCCGACGGCGCGCCGAGCGCCTTCCTCGGAGTGCTGGGCATGCCGGGGATGACCGCCTATGCCGGTCTTCTGGAGATCGGGCGCCCGCAGGCGGGCGAGACCGTCGCGGTCGCCGCCGCCGCCGGCCCGGTCGGTTCGCTGGTCGGTCAGATCGCCCGGATCAAGGGTGCGCGAAGCGTCGGCATCGCGGGCGGACCGGAGAAATGCGCGTATCTCACCGAGACGCTCGGCTTCGATGCGGCGGTCGATCACCGCGCGCCCGACTTCCCCGAGGCGCTCGCCCGTGCCTGCCCGAGCGGAATCGACGTGTATTTCGAGAATGTCGGCGGGGCGGTGTTCGACGCGGTGCTTCCGCTCCTCAACGACTTCGCTCGCATCCCGGTCTGCGGCCTCGTCTCCGGCTACAACATGAGCGAGCTACCGCCGGGGCCGGACCGATCCCCGACCCTCATGCGCGCGGTGCTCACCAAGCGCCTGACGCTTCGCGGCTTCATCGTCTGGGATTTCGCGGAGTTGCATGACGGCTTCCTGCGCGATGTCGGCGGTTGGCTGAAAGCCGGTCGGGTCACGGCTCGCGAGGATATGGTCGAGGGGCTGGAGAAGGCTCCGGCCGCCTTCATCGGAATGCTGCGGGGCGCCAATTTCGGCAAGCTGGTGGTGAAGGTGTCGTGAGCCGTGATCACCGATCCCCATGGGAGGGCGCAGGGGTCGAACCGCGCACTTCCGTGGGGGGACGCGATGCCGGGCGTCGGTGTGACGAGAGGCTGTCTCGTCGCTCGATGCCTTGCCCGGTGATCAGAACAAAGATAGAACATCGTGACGCGCTGCGGCCCCCCGGTGTGAAGCGGGCACAAGCGGTGCGGACGGCTTGCTCCGGAGAGGTAGGATCGCCAAGGTCCAGGCCATCGCGGGCGAGAGAGGCCCTGTGAGATCGGATCGAATGGAGAGAGTGAGATGGCGGGCAGCGTCAACAAGGTGATCCTCGTCGGCAATCTCGGGCGCGATCCCGAGACGCGGCGCCTGTCCTCGGGCGACCCCGTGGTCAATCTGCGCATCGCGACGTCGGAGTCCTGGAAGGACAAGGCGTCGGGCGAGCGCAAGGAAAAGACCGAGTGGCACTCGGTCGTGATCTACAACGACAACCTCGCCCGCGTGGCGGAACAGTATCTGCGCAAAGGATCGAAGGTCTACATCGAGGGTCAGCTTCAGACCCGCAAGTGGACCGATCAGTCCGGCGCGGAGAAATACACCACCGAGGTCGTGCTGCAGCGCTTCCGCGGCGAGATGACGATTCTCGACGGTCGCGGCGGCGGGGGTGGCGGCGACTTCGCGGGTGAGGATGATCAGGGTGGCGGCCAGATCAGCCGCGGCGGTGATCGTGGCGGGCGCGACGAGTACGGCTCGGGTCGATCCTCGGGCGGCGGCGACCGTCGGCCTTCCGGCGGTGGCGGGGGCGGCGGCAAGCCGAACTACGACCTCGACGACGACATCCCGTTCTAGGGGCGTCCCGACGAGGCGGAGACCCGCTTCGCCGAGGATTGCAGCCTGTCCGGAATTTACTCCCCAACGCCTGCTATCCCAGGATCGGGAAAGCACCGGACAGCATTCGCTCTGTCATCTCAATGACCATCCTTCGGCTTCACGCGACCTGATCGCGGCGAAGCCGAAGTCGTTTTGTACGCAGCAATTCCGGTTCACGCCGATGGCTCCGGGCGCCATGCGAAGCGATCGCACCCGATCTCGCCTTGCCCATCCGCGACGAAACCATGCAATGGAAGGCCGGGCGAAGCGGAACGATAAGCTTGGCGATACGTTCTGCAAGCATGGAACACTACAAGTCCACCCTCGGCGTGACCGCCGCTGCAATATCCGCGCTGGTTCTGGCCGCCCAGATCATGCACGCGGGTCCCTTCGCCGCGTCGACGCCGCGTCCGGAGCGGGCGGTGGCCAGTCTCGATACGCAGGCCGAGCAGACGGCCTGGGTGAACCCGCCGATGCGCCAGCAGAGCGTACCAGCGACGGAGGTCGCGCAGACCCGTCCCGAGACAGTGGGCGCGAAGCCCGCCGAGGTATCGGTGCCCCCGGCTCAATCGATGTCCCAAGCCCTTGCACCGGTCGCGGCCCAGAAGCTAGAGCGGGATGTGCCGAGCGCCGCACGGAAATCGGCCTCGGCACAGAGGCGTAAGGCGGCCCAGCGACCGGTTCGCAGCCGCCATGCCACCCTCGAATCACAGGAAGCGGCGACGAATGCTGCCTCGCCGCCATCGGTGCCGGCTCAGGCGCCGACCGAGACGAAGCGCGTCGACCCGATCGGCGACATCATCCGTGGATTGGGCTTCGGCGGTCAGGGCTGAGCCCAACGACCCTCTCTGAGACCGCGCGCGGGAAGGCGCTCAAACGCGAACCCGCCTGCTGCCGAAGGGCAACAGGCGGGTTTCACGTGGTCGCTGCGGCGGATCGCACGGTGGCGGGGCCAGTCCCGCACCGTTAAGCGGCCGGACATGGATCACGCAGCCCTCGCCGTCATGGCTTCCGCCACCCTCTTTTCCGGCTTCGTCGTGCTGGTGGGGTGGCGCTGGAACTTCGTCACCGGATTGCGGCCGCTCACCAGTCCTGGTCAGGAATGAGCGGCCGCTACAACGCGGTTCTGCTTAGCTGAAGGAGCCGAATCCCTCGAAATCGCTCGTCGGCGCCACGACGCGGCCGGTTTCCGGAGCCGGGCCGGGCGTCTTCCCGCTCGCCGCCGACGCTTTGTTGAGGCCCGACAAACGGTGAGCCGACGCGGCGGGACGGCCATTCCGCTTCGGCGAAGATGAAGAAAGGCGGCCGATCGATTGGCTGTGGTCGCGCATTCGTTCTCACTTCCTGTAAGATGATGAGCAAAGCCGATACTTCGGATCGTGCAGGCAACGCAGCATATCTGCCCACGTTCCGGGCAGATCGCTGCCTATTCGGTCACACTGCGCCGGGGCACGCCACCGGTACGGTGAGGGATGGCGCCGGCCGCGCGGCGGGAGGAGAATGACGGTGGCAGCCTCGCAGGCCAAATCCCATCCGGCAGCCGTTGCCGCGCTCCTGCGCGACGCTCTGGCCGATCCCGGCACCGCCTGGAGCCTCGGCAGCTTCGGCGCCATCGCCGAATTCATGCGCGATCCTGAAGAACCGGTGAGCCCTCTCTCCGACAGTCGCTTGGGCCTGGCCACGGCCCGCGGTGCCATCGCCCTCGAAGTTCTACCGGAGCTGCGGCCCCTGGCCTACGAGACCGCCTTCGCCTCGGGCTGGAACCATGCCGTCGCCCTGTGCCTGCCCGAAGATCGCTGTGCCATGGGCCAGCGCACGGTCGTCACGGAACTCGGACCGGACGAAGCGGCCGCCCGCCCCGAGGACCGGGATGCGGTGCTGTTCGATCTGGGCTTGGGTCTGACGGCCGTCGATGCCTGTGTCCGCACCCGCGATCCGGAGGCCATCGCTTGCCTGCGGGCGGGACTGGGGCAACCCTTGTTCGACCTTTCGAACCCGATCGGACCGCAGCTCGTCAGGCTGAGCCCGCATCGGGTGTTCCTGGCGCGCTTCGGCCGGATCGAGGTGTTCTCGCCGATCCCCGGCCCCGGCGGCACCAGCCCCGAGGGGCCGCACACCCACGTCCTGCCGAAACTCCTCAAGGGCGGGCGCACCCACGCGGCGACGACGCCGATCCCGCCGGGGCTCGTCCCCTGCGCGGCGATCCATCCGCCGCACCCCTACAAGGACATGATGGGCGCTCGCATCCCGTTCGAGCCTGAGCGGCTCGCCGCATTCCAGACGTTGCTGGATCGCTGGGCCGATCCGGATTGGCTCGCGATCAAGCGCGGCGGCGTGCAGGGTCTGGGTGGGACGATCTCGCCCAAACACGCGCAATCCGCACGCCGCGCGGCGGAGATACAAGCCCGCTACCGGCGTGGCGAGTGCGTCGAGGAGATGCCGAGCGAAGAAGAGGAAGAGGCCGCCCTCCACGGGTGAGCGGGTCGCCCCCCGTCAATCCGGCAGGGCGAAAACCACCAGCGCATCGCCCGTGCCGAAGCCCGAGGCCTTGGTGAAGGAGGCGCCACCCGCGGCCACCGCGACGTATTGGCGGCCGTCGACGGCGTAGGTGACCGGCGGCCCGCCGATGCCGGCGCCGCACTGGAAGCGCCACAGGATCTCGCCCGTACCGGCATCGTGCGCGTCGAGATGCCCGTCCTCCTCTCCGGAGAAGACGAGACCGCCGGCAGTCGAGAGCGTCCCGCCGGAGAGCCGGCTCCCGGCCTTCTTCGACCAAACCGCCTTGCCGCTCGCCAGATCGATCGCCGTCAGGGTCGAGAAGGTCGGCTCGCCCTTCGCCTCGCTCGTCTCGGTATAGCGGAGTTCCGGGCGGTTGCCGGAGGCCGGTACGGTCTTGATCGTATAGGTCGCCGCCCCGTGCCGGACCTGAGCGAAGGCACGGTTCGACACCGCATCGTAGGCGACCGGATGCCAGGAGATGGCGCCGAGCGGCCCGGGGCTCACCACCGTTCCCTCCGGGCTCGGCGGCGCGAACAGGTTCTTGTGCCTGATCAGCGGTTCGGAGCGCGCCAGAAGGCGGCCGGTGGTGCGCTCGTGCAGGTAGATGAAGCCCGTCTTGCTCGCCTGGGCCACCGCCTTGACCGGGCCGTCCGGCGTCGTCGCCTCGACGAGGAAGGGCGGGCTGGCGACATCGTAGCCCCATTGCTCGTGCGGAACCTGCTGGAAATGCCAGCGCAGCTGGCCCGTGCGCACGTCGAGGGCGACGAGGCTCATGGTGTAGAGATTGTCGCCCGGCCGGGTCAGGCCGAAATTCTGCGGCGCCGGGTTGCCGGTTCCGAGGAAGATCAATCCGAGCGCTGGATCGTATGCCGGCGTCATCCAGAGCGAACCGCCGCCCACCTTCCAGGCGTCGCGGTTCTTCTCGGCGGCGGCCTTCTCGGCGGCGATGTCGCGGTTGAGCGGGATACCGTCGGGCGTCGTCTCGGCGAAGACGCCCTCCCAACCATCCTCCTTGGTGACGTACCAGCGCCAGCGCTCCGCGCCGGTCTTCGCGTCGTAGGCGGCCAGCCAGCCGCGTCGGCCATAGCCGCCCTCGATGCCGACCACCGAGCCGCCGTCGAGCCCGCCCTTCTCGTCTTCCACATGGAGACCGTAGCCCGCGCCGGTCACGCCGACGATGACGAGGCCCTCCGCCACCAGCGGCGGCATCTTGAAGCCGAGCCGGCTCGATCCCTGGACCGGTTTGTCGCCGAGAGTGGCCGCCAGCGCCGAGGCGGTCTCGGTCTCTCCCTCTTCCGGGCGCACTGCCTCTTGATCCCAGACGAGGCGGCCGGTCTTGGCGTCGAGGGCGATCACCCGGCCATCCATGGTCGCCTCGAAAACGAGGCCTCCGGAGACAGCCACACCGCGATTGGAGGGCGGGCCGAAGATCTTCTCGGTGCGCGCCTTGTGCGTGTAGGTCCACAGCACCCGGCCGGTCTTGGCGTCCAGGGCCGCGACGTGGTTGCCGGTGGTCGAGACGTACATCACGCCCTCGACGATCACGGGCTCGGCCTGGAAATAACCGGTCACGCCGCTCTGGAAGATCCAGGCCGGGCGCAGACGGGCGACGTTCGACCGGTCGATCGCCGTCAGGGGCGAATGATGCCCGTTGGACGGATCCCGTCCAAAGGCGGGCCAATCCCCCTCGCCTGCCGCGACGACGCTTCCGGAAAGCAGAAGAAGCAGCGCCGCACCGATGCGGGCCCGTGCCGAACTCGTCGCGTCTCGTCTCACGTCGCCGCTCCTCCCCACCGATCCCCCTGGTTACGGTGGTCGATGCGGCCTGTCGAATGGGCATTACCGTCGCGCTGTAAGAGAGCGCACGAGGGTGGAGGCGCGATCCGGCGCCCAAGCGAAAACCAACCTGGGCGATTGACAATGTGACGTTATAGCGTTTCGATACCAGTGTATTGTTCGAATGATTGCCCTGCGGCCATCCCCTTATGTTTGCTCCGTTTCCCGGCTTCTCCCGACCATGCCGCCGGTCCGCATCGATGTCCGTGACGCCGCGATCCGACGGAGGTGGCGTTCATCGCGTCGCCGTGGGTGCGGTACGATGAGCGCCGTGACCGCCAATACGGACCGGATCGGGGAACAGGTCGCTGGCCTTTCGCTCGTGGACCGATGCGACCCGATCGATGCGGGAAACGGGTCTCCAGGCTCGCTGCCGCCCATCGAAGAAACGCTTTCGAGCGATCCGACGCTCTGGGATCTCGTGACCGAGGAGCACATCCCCATCGAGGGTCTGAACGACGCCGTCGATGCCTACCTCGCCGATCCGGCAACCGGAAAGTACCGGATCGGCGACCGTTATTGTCTGGATCTCGCCGCATCGGTCGCCCGATACGCGACGCAGCGGGAAGCCGCCGACCTGCGCGACGCACATCTCCCCTCGCGGCGCAGCGCCGTACGGACGGCGCTGCTGATGGCGAGGCCGGTCAGGCGTTAGTCCTCGTCGTCGTCCTCGACATCGACGAGGTCGCTGGTGTCGTCATCGTCCTCATCCTCGATGAGGGTGACGTCGTCGTCGGCCGTGTCGGAATCGTCCTCGACGGTGAGGTCGTCATCGCCGGTGCTATCGCTGCTGTCATCCGCACCGCCCTCTTCGCTCTCGACCTCGTCGAGCGACACCAGTTCGGGGCCCTCGGCTTCCGCCTCGTCCTCGTCGGGATCGGTCTTTCGAGCGAGCGCCGGTGCCGCCCCCCGCGCCAGGGGCGTCATGGCCGAGATCGGCACGACCTCGCCGGTATAGGGCGAGATGATGGGATCGCGGTTCAGATCGTAGAACTTCTTGCCGGTGGTCGGGCAGATCCGCTTCGTTCCCCGTTCGGAAATATCCATACAGGCCTCACCGTAACATTGTTGCATTTCGCAGATGCGCCGGCCCCAGGGCGGTGTCAATCGGATCCGAAGCGTTCCGCCGCTTCCTCCGATCGCATCTGATGGCCCCACGGGATGGTGCTGACCGCCGAAGGTATGGGCAAGACGCGGCGGCGTCGAGCGGCCAAGATTGAGCACCCAAGGGATACAACAGGCGCCCAACGGTGTTGTCCCGCGAACCAAAACGGCCGGCACCGAGCCGCCGGACGCTCGTTCCGTTCGACGAAAGGGTCACAGGATGCGTCACACGATTCTCGCCAGCGCGCTCGCCCTCGCGGCGGCCGGCCTCTCCCCCGCCCTGGCCCAGACGACGGCGCCGCAGACAGCGCCCGGCGCGCCGGTGACCAGCGGTCAGAACAATACCGGCGGCGATCGCAATGTCACGATTCCCCGCGGTGCGACCGGTGCGGACACGGTGCAGACCGATTCGGCCGCGGGCGGTAATGCCAACCAGCCGTCGCGGGCCGTCCCGCAGGGCAGCGGCGGCGGCGGCAGCAGCTCCGGCGGCGGCAACTGAGATCGCGTTAAACCTCAGGGGCGGGGCGCCATCCGCACTTCGAAGCGGGCGCCCCGTCCCGGCACCAGGACGAGTTCGCCATCGAGCTGGCGAGCCAGATTGTTGATGACCCGCATGCCGAGGCTGGAGCGGGCTTTGGCGGGATCGAACCCCTCCGGCAATCCGACCCCGTCATCGGCGACTGCCACCGTCAGGCCGCCATCGTCCCGCGAGAATGCCTCGACGCGGATCTGACCCTGGCCCTGGGGATAGGCGTACTTGATCGCGTTGGTGACGAGTTCGTTGACGAACAGGCCGAGGGGAATCGCGAGGTCGGCCGGTATCGTCAGGGCAGCGGCATCGCAGCGCAGCGCATTCGCCCCGGCGCTTTCGGTGAGCTTGTCGCAGAGGGCCCCGAGGAAGCCGGCCAGATCGATCTGCGTGATGTCCGGCTGGCGCCAGAGCTGGTCGTGGACCTGCGCCACCGCCTCGACCCGGGCGCGGGCATCGGAGAGGGCGCTCTTCACATCCTCGTTGTCGGTGCCCCGCACCTGAAGGGCGAGCAGCCCGGCCACCACCGTGAGGCTGTTCTTGACCCGGTGGCTCATCTCGCGCGTCAGCAGATCCTGACGCTCCAGCGCGACCTTGAGCTTCGCCTCGGAGCGCAGCCGTTCGATGGCGCTGCCGAGCAGATTGGCGAAACCCTGCATGAAGGCGATGTCGGCTTCGCCGAAGACACCCTCGCGGGTATCGTCCACCTCCAGCACACCGTAATGCCCGTCGCGGTTGGTGATCAGCACGTTCACCGCGCGGCGGATGCCGTGATCGGCCATCAGGGTCGGGGTCCGAAAGCGGGTCTCGTTTTCCAGATGGTTCGAGATCACCGGATGGCCGGTCTTGAGGGCGTAGCCCGCGGGCGAGGCAAGGTCGGCCCCGACGACCGCCCTGCCGATGCAATCCGGCTCCCAGCCCACCCCGGCGCAGACCAGCAGGAGATCCTGCGCCGGTTGGTATTCGAGCGCCTTGCAGAACTGGGCGCCCATCCCTTGGGCGCACAGCTCTGTCGCCCGCTGCAGCAGTGGCAGAAGGGCGCTGGCCTGCAGAGCCTCCACGCCGAAATCGGATAGAATGACCTGCTGGCGCAGACGGAGTTCGAGCGCACCCGGCGCAGTCACGGTCATCGATGTCGGCTCAAGGTCGGCGGAACACGGGGCCCTTCGGGCGAGCGCCCTGGCAGGCAAGCATGTCCGCAATAGGACCTCGGGCGCGTGACTGGATAGGATCGCGCCCGAGGTGACGTCGTTTCAATCTCAGGGCTTGGCGTCGAGGAGCTTTTCGGCCCGCTGGACGGCCTCTTCGCAGCCCTTGGCGTCGCCCTTGCCGTCGGCCGTGCGAGCTTCCTCGACCGCGACCTTGGCCTGCTGGGCCTGATCACCGCCCTTGCCGGCCTCGGCCGATTTCTCGGGTGGCGCCTCGCGCTTGTCGGTCTGGCCACCGGTGCCGGTCTGGCCTTCCCCCTCGCGATGGGCGGCGATCGTCTTGCTGCCGGTCGAGGCCGAGATCGCCTCCGCAGCTTGGTCCTTCACGCGACCGTCGAGGGCGGCGATCTTGTCGGAGCACGGCGATGCGAGTGCGGGCCCGGCGAGCAGGGCGAGCAGCGGAAGGGCGAGCGACAGACGCGGGGCCTGCATCATGAAGAAAAATCCTGTGCGGAGATCATCGGCTGGGCGTTCCTCCGGAAAGTCTTCGGAGCCGCAGCGGGTTGCACGCTGTCCGCACGCCCCTCCTCAAAGAGTGGCGAGAAGCACGCGGGTGCCCCCGTCCCCTCAGGGAACGGGGGCACCCGTTTTCGTCAGCTGCTGAGCTGGTCGCGGATCGGCAGCTCGCGCACGCGGCGGCCGGTGGCCGCGAAGACTGCATTCGCGATCGCCGGGGCGACCGGGGGCACGCCCGGCTCGCCGACGCCGCCGAGCGGACCGTCGTAGCTTCCGGTCGGAACGAGATGCACCCGGACGATCTTCGGAGCCGCGTCGATGCGGGTGATCTCGTAGGTGTCGTAGTTCGACTGCTCGGTGCGGCCGTTCTTGAAGGTGATCTTGGAGGTGAGCGCGAGGCCCATTCCCATCACCACGGCGCCTTCCATCTGCGAACGGATGCGCTCCGGGTTCACCTGCGGACCGCAATCGACGGCGATGTCGACGGCGTGCACCTTCACCTGACCCTTAGCATCGACCTCAACCTCGGCGGCGACCGCGGTGTAGGTGACGAAGCTGTAGTGTCCGGCGATGCCGAGACCCCGGCCCTTCTCCAGCTTCCGGCCCCAGCCGGCGCCCTTGGCCACCGCCTCGATCACGCCGCGCAGACGGCCGGTATCGACGGGATAGCGCTTCGGGTCCTCGCCGTAGTTCCACACGTCGCCGATCTCGGTCGGATCGATCTTCCGGGCCGGCCCGATCAGGTCGAGCAGGTAATCCTTGGGATCGCGGCCCGCCGCGTGGGCGAGTTCGGCCACGAAGGACTGGATCGCGAAGGCGTGCGGGATGTTCGAGACCGAGCGGAACCAGCCGATCCGGGTATGGGCAGCGGCTTCCGGGTTTTCCAGACGCACGTTCTTCAGGTCGAACGGGTTGTTGACGAGGCCCATGCCGAGCTCGAACGGCAGCTCGTGCTTCGGATCGGGCGCGAAGATCGAACCGATCGTCGGCGCCACCGAACGGTGAAGCCACGCCACCGGCATGCCCTTGTCGTCGAGGCCCGCTTCCAGCCGCTCCACCGAGATGGTGTGGAAGTAGCTGTGCTGGATGTCGTCCTCGCGGGTCCAGACGAGCTTGACCGGCGCGCCGTCGACCGCCTGCGAACACAGGGCAGCCTCGACCACGTAGTCGGGCTTCGACTTGCGGCCGAAACCGCCGCCGAGCAGCGTCACGTTCACCCGCACCTTGTCGGCGGGCAGGTTGAGGCGCTTCATCAGCCGGTCATGGGCGGCCTGCGGACCCTGCGTGCAGGCCCAGGCCTCGCAGGCGCCGTCCTTGACGCGGGCGACCGCGGCCGGGTTCTCCATCGGTGCCTGAACCAGGTGCGGCACGAAATACTCGGCCTCGATCTTGGTCTTGGCCGTCTTCATCGCCGCGTCGACATCGCCGGAGACGCGGACGACCTTGCCGGGCTTGCGGGCCGCCGCCTCCAGTTCCTTGCGGAACGCGTCGGTGTCGTAGCCGGCGTTCGGGCCGTCGTCCCAGGTGATCTTCAGGGCCTCACGGCCCTTCATCGCCGCCCAGGTGTTCTTGGCGATGACCGCTATGCCGCCCAGCGGCATGAACTCCGACGGGATCTCACCGCCGTCGATCTTGACGATCTTCACGACGCCCGGGACCTTCTTGGCCGCGCTGTCGTCGAACGAGACGACCTTGCCGCCATAGACGGCCGGGCGCGCCACGACGGCGTACAGCATCCCGTCGAGCTTCACGTCGAGGGCGTACTGAGCCTTGCCCGTCGTGATGTCGAAATTGTCGATGATGCCGACCTTGCCCTTGCCGATGTAGCGGAAGGCCTCCGGCTTCTTGAGCGAGACGCTCTCGCGGGCCGGCACCGGCAGGGCGGCAGCGGCCTCCGCGACATCGCCGTAGCCCAGCTTGCGGCCCGACTTGGCGTGGGTGAGCACGTGGTTCTCGGCCGTCACCTCGTTCTCCGGCACACCCCATTGCTTGGCGGCGGCCTGGATCAGCATCAGCTTGGCGGCGGCACCGACATGGCGGAAATGCTGGAAGAAGTGACGGAGCGAGCGCGAGCCGTCCGTGTCTTGGTTGCCGAAGCGCTTCTCGTCGCCCCAGGCCTGAACCACCTTCACCTTCGACCAGTCGGCCTCGAGCTCGTCGGCCACCGTGAAGGCGATCGAGGTGCGGACACCGGTGCCCATCTCGGAACGGTGGTTGGTCACCGTGACGGTGCCGTCCTTGGCGATGGCAACGAAGATCTTGGGATCGTCGCGCCAGCCGTTCGGCATGCCGTCGGCGCCGAATTTTTTGGCTTTCTGCTCTTCGGTCTGGCCTTCGTCCGCCTTCGCCTTGTCGGAGAGCGAGAGGGCGAGCACGAGGGCGCCCATGCCACCGAGGATGCCGCGGCGGCTGAAATTGTCGATCGTCACGGGGCCGGCGGCATCCTTCGACGCAGCGTGCTCGGCCATCATCTTGGCTTCATGAATCACAGGCGCTCTCCCTTGTTGGCGGGCGCGTTGCCGGCGGCCTGATGGATCGCGGCGCGGATGCGCGGATAGGTACCGCAGCGACAGATGTTGCCGCTCATGGTCTCATCGATCTGCTGATCGGTGGGTTTCGGCGTGTCCTTCAGGAGCGCGGCCGCCTGCATGATCTGACCGGTCTGGCAGTAGCCGCACTGGGCGACGTTGAGATCGCGCCACGCGGTCTGGACCGGGTGGTTGCCGTCGGGCGAGAGGCCCTCGATCGTGACGATCTCCTGGCCTTCCGCGCCGGAGACCGGGGTGATGCAGGCCCGTGCAGCGGTGCCGCCGATATGGACCGTGCAGGCGCCGCACTGGGCGATGCCGCAACCGAACTTCGTGCCGGTGAGGCCGAGCTCGTCGCGCAGGTACCACAGCAACGGCATCTCGGGATCGCCGTCGAAGCTGCGTTCGGCTCCGTTGACCGTCAGTTTTATCATCGCTGCCATCTGCCGTTTCAGGATGGAGCCACCCAAGCGAATCATTCTCCGCCGGAGGGCCGATCGTGACTGTCCGTCCCCATGGAATGCCGTGGCGGGACCGGTGCCGGGCGCCGATCAGGCGGGGCGGTCCGGTGCCGTGGCGGCCGGTTTGGCGGAACCTCAGGTGGCGTCCGCCCGGCTCTTGAATGTCAGGGCAGGCCGGGACGCGCCCGGATCGGGGCCGGTCGACGGCCCCACCTGCATGCATAATCTGGAATTAGTCGGAACTGGCCGGTCTGACAATCGCATGGGGCAAGCCGCCGGCCATGGATTACGCTGTGAGACGGGATCAGGAGCTTCCGGCAGGGTGGTCTGTGCGTTCGCGCACATGAATGCTACCGAATAGACGGCCTTGTGGCTGCGACGTTTGCCTCGGAAGACGGTCGGAGTTCCATCGGACCTCATCATCCATGTCCCATGGATGACGGCGCCCCGCCGCGAATGCTGAGCCGGAGATCGCTAAGCCGACGCCTTCCTCCGATCGGGATCGGCCTTGGCGGCGTCCGGCAGGTCTGAATACCAATCCGCATAGGGTGTGTTGGCGATCATCCGGCGATTGAGATCCGGCGTGCCGTCCGTCCACCAGACCGGACCACGCTCTCCCAGCCCGTGCTTGGCGGCATCGACCGCCGAGCGTGCCTCCCGCAGCGCTGCGGCTTCACCGGACCGCTTGGCCGCGCGGACGGCCCGGCGCGCATCCATGAGGTCACGGATCAGCCGGTCGCGGCGCGTCGGCTCCAGATCGGGACGGTGGCGGCGCCAAAGCCGCCCGTGAACGACGATGTAGCGCCCATCCGGGGTCTCCAGCACGCGCATGGCCGGGCCCTCAGGCGAAATCGGCGAGATCGTCGGCGACGGCATCGGGGGCGGTCACCGAGGCGTGGCCATCCGCCCAGTGGCGGTACTCCGATGAGCCGGCCGAATGGGGATTGCGATCGGCACCTTCCCCACGCTCGGCCGCGGCGCGACCCTCGACATAGGCCGGGTCACGCTGCGCCTGCGTATCCTCACTCGTGTCCATGATCCGATCTCCCGCGTCTCGCTCGGACCATCTACCGCTCACCGGCGGCTCGGCGAGGGGCCGACAGGTGAGACCGAGTGTTACGATGCCCGGGGGCCGCGGTTGCACCGATTGCGTTCGGCAGGAGTTCATGGAGCATTCGCTCATGTCGTCGCCCGCCCGCACCGCGCGCGCGGATGCCGACCGATACGAGACATGGACCCCGAGATACGGCCCCGAGGACGCCCGATGAGTCGCCTGGACGAATTGAAGAACGACCCCGCCTTCCGCCAAGCGGTCCTCGCCGTGAGGGGCGCGGCGAGCACGTTGAGCGGACGGGCGATGACCCATGAGGAAGCCGAGTTCCTCGTCAGCTTCGCCCTCGCGACCTACGCCAATGCCGGTGGCTTGGCCGAGCCGAGCCTATCGCGCCTGTCGCGCTTTGCCGGCAAGGTCGAGCCGGATGCCAGCATCGAGAGCATCATGCGGCATTAGGGAAGGAGTGGGGGTCGGACGTGGAAACCGACTTCCACCCTTCCCCCTGAGGCGCCGTGAAGCGGCCTCGAAGGAGGGCTCCATGGATCGCCGAGACGTCTGGGACCGTCCTTCGAGCCTTCGCGCCGCTCTGCATTTCAGGATGAGGAGATGAGTCGGACGCGCTGCTCCGCCGAGACAGGGCGCTCGATCTCCTTGTGGTCGCACATGATCTTGGAAAAACGAATTTTCCAATTCCGCATCGTGCTCTATCCGAATGCGCCGACATCGTGCTGGATGATGCCGGAGATCTCCCGCACCCGCTCGAACATCCGGCGGATCGGCCCGAACAGGGTGCCGTGCTCGGTCTCGTAGGTGCCGACATCGCGCGGGCCCGGGGGCTCACCGAAATTCAGGCCGAGCGTCGGGTCGGGGATGACGGGGAAGATCTCGTCGAGGAGCTTCAGGCATCCATCGATATCGAGGCGGAGGAAGCGCTCCAGCAGCATCTCGCGGGTCAGGCCCGCCTGGGGCCGGAAGGCCGGGATATGGGCGGCGAGGAACCAGATCCGATGGATCAGCGCGAGACGGATCGCGTGAAGCAGGGTCAAGCGGGCCGACATCGTGGCGAGGTCGGGCGCCGCCGCCTGCAGGTGGAGCCAGTCGCGGGTCAGGCGTCCGAACAGCCGCCGCAGGTCCGGCGCGAGGCTCAGGCGTTCCAGGGCGGCGGCCACCGTCATCAGTTCCTCACGGCGCCCGTCGCGGCGGGTGCGCCGCGCCCGCTCCAGCCAGACCGCCGGGTCGAGGGTATCGATATAGGCGCGCAGCACGTCGAGATCGCCGACGCTCGCCGCGTGCTGCGCCATGCCGAAGGCGCGGGAGAAGCGCACCGAGCCGGTGCGCATGTGCCGGAACGTCTCCGGCGCCCGGTGTGCCGCCCGGCCGACGCCGTGCAGCGAGTTCGCGAGGAAACCGAGCTGCTGCAGGATCGCGTTGTTGGGGATCGCCCGCATCTGGCGCGGATGGGTGATGGCGGCGGGACCGCCCGAATCCGACTGGCGGGCGACGGGACGTGAGCCGGTGCGGTCGATGAGGCTGGGTCCGAAGGTGCCGAGCAAAGCCGCATAGCCGCGATCGTCGACCAGAGCCTCCATGTCCTGGCGCACGGTGCGGAAGAATTCGGCGGCGAAGTCGCTTTCCTCGTAGATCGGATCCGCCGCCGGATTGGCCGCCTTGCCGTCGCTCAGCGCGTAGTCCGAAAAGGCATCGTCCTCCGCCAGCGTGTCGGAGAAGAGGTGCTCGGCGATGCGGGCGACGGAGGCATTCGCGAGCTGGGGCGAGCCGAACATCAGGTAGCCGTCGGACCCCTGGAAGCTCGATTCGAGCCTCACCTTGATGCCGGCCTCGGCGTCGCGCCGCCGGGAATCCTCCGGCGCGAGATAGGCGAGGCGGTCGCGCAGAGAGGTCGGATGCGCGCCGCGCCCGATCGACTCGCCGTGGGTGTCGAAGATGACGAGTTCGATCTCGGTGAGCCCGTTCTGGGTCATCAGTTCGGTGATGCGCAGCCGGAGCCGCTCGATCCAGAACGTCGCGGCGAGCTGACCGACGTAACGACCGGAATCCGAGTAGCCGAATTGCACCGAGAGGCGCCCGAGCCGCTTGAGATGGGCGCGCCAGTGCGGATTGCGCAGGGCGTCGTCGAGGACGCGGATGCCTTGTTCCAGGGCGCTCGCCGTCTCGAACAGCGGCGTGATCTCGACCTTGTCCGAGATGCCGTAATGGCGTGCGAGCCAGAGGGCGGCGAGGAGGGTGTAGCCGGTCTCGGTCTCGGCGATGAGGAAGCGGACCGGGTGGGTGCCGTCGACATGCTTGAGGATCTGCGTGATCGTCATCATCAGCCGCGCGGCCGAAGCCCGTTCGGCGGCGAGCGCCCCGAAATCGACCGGGACCGCGCGCACGTCGTTGAGCAGGGTGTTGATCGCCGCGAGGTGTGAGCGGCGCTGGGCGGCGTCGGTGGGCTCGCCTTCGAGATCGATCACGCGCCGCACGGCGTTGTGGATCTGGCTGGCGTTGAGCCGGAAATGCGGCAGGGCGTTCGAAAGGCCGTGGGCGGCAACGCCCGACCGCAGCACGGCGATGGCGCGCCGATCCGCGTCGGTGGTCGCGGACCCGATGGCGGCGGCAAGACCCGCGAGCAGGGGCCCGGCATCGGTCTGGGCGCGCTCGCGCTCGATGATGAGGGCCAGCGCGAAGCGGTGCACGGTCTCGAGGGAGGGCTTGGTGCCCAGGAGCGGCGCGCCCGCGAGTTGGCGCTCGACCGCGGCGCGGGCGCCCTGGACCAGCTCGCGCACCACGCGGGTGGCGGGCATGTCGGGCAAGTCGCGCAGGATGCGATCGAACTGCATCCGCTTCGAGATCAGGCGGTAGCGCAGCGTGTCCCACCACCCGATATCGGTCCGACCGTCGGTGTCGCAGCCGACCCAGCTGGCGATGGCGAGGGGTTTGGGCACCAGCTCGGTCCAGCGATCCGGCCAGCGCTCGCGGGCGGCATCGATTAGGGCGCCGTTGAAGGCGTCGATCGCCGCGCGGCCGTTATTGGCGGCAACGCAGGCCTGCTCGAACTCGTCATCGAGGCTGATCCCGGGATCGGGTCGGCTGGAGCGGGCGGCGGCCTCGCCGAGAATCGGGGTGCGGCCGGCTTCCTCGGGAAGCGAGGCGGCACGGGCGATCATCTCGGCCACCGCACGGGGCATGCCGAAGGTCGGATGCGCGGTGAACACGACGGCGAAGCCGGTGCGACCGACCCGCTCCCGGAACGCCTCGAAATCCGAGGCGCCGCGCGGGATCGCCGCGACGAGGCGCCCGGCGAGGTCGGCGAGCGTGGCGGCCTCGTCACCGTCGAGGCCGACATAGTCGCGCAGACGCGCGGTCCGCTCCGTCAGCGCCCGGCGCCGGAGGGTGGCGAGCAGCGCGTCGAGATCGCTCTCGCCGATCTCCTCGCGATCGAGGCGGCGGGTGATCGCCAGCGTCACCGCCAGGACCGGATTGCGGAACGGATCCTCGCTCGCCTGCTCACGGCTGCGGGCCACGAGGTCGAGGAGGTCGCGCTCGAGGTCGTTGCCTGGGAGGGCGGGCGGCGTGTCCGCGCCCCCCTGCGAGCGGGCGACGGGCGCGACATTGTCCGAGCGGTGGTCTTCGAGCGGCATCGAGCATCCCTGATGTGAGCGGCCGGCGACCCTTTCGGCTCCGCGCAGCCGGTTCTCACCGTTTCCTCCGGCGACGCAAGGACCGTTCCGTGTTTTCGAACCTCTTGCCGGGGATGAGTCTGTCACGGCGCCGGAGGGCGTGCATGGGCGCTTGATCCGGTCTAGGGTCGGCCCTGTATGGAAAACTTCGTGATCCTCGCCGCGGTCGCGGTCACGCTGATCGTGTGTGTCCTGATGGTGGGTCTCTTCCGAGCAGAGCGCCGCGCGCCGCTGCGGCTGCCGCAGGAGGAGGCTTGGGCGGACGACGAGGCGGGGACGGTGCGCAAGCTGACCCCCCCACGCGCGAGCCCGATCGATCGCGAGGCGGTCATCCTCGATGTCCAGGCTCTCGACGAGACGATTCTCGATGACCGTCGCACCTTGATCGCGGATCGGAGCGATCCCCCCGAACCGAACGCCGCCGGGAGGCGGAGGCAGATCGGATGAGGCCGTTTCTCACTCTGCTCACGCTCCTCTGCGCGATGCTCGGAGCGGTCTTGGTGGTCCCGGCCTCGGCCCAGGATGTCGCGCCACCCTCTGAGGCGCCCGCCGAGGCCGCACCGGAGGCGCCGCGCAAGCCCAAGCCGAAGCCGCGTCCCAAACGACCGGCCAAGCCGGCCGAGAAACCGGCGGATGATAAAGCCGCCAAATCCGCCGAGACGCCCCCCCAGGCGCCCGCTCCCGAGACCGGGCGGCATCGGGACGCTCCGGCCGACCCGCCCGACGTGGCATCGGTCCCGGCCACGCCCGCCGCGCCCGTGCCGACCTTGGCCGCCGCGCCGTCCATCGTTTGCGAGCCCGGCGAGGCGGTGCGGTTCGAAGGTCTCCCCAAGGCGGCGGCGAAACCCGGTCAGGCGACCGCCGATCCCGCCAGCATCGAATTGTGGGTGACGCGCACCGGCTCGATCACCGTCGACAACCCCTTACGCCCGCTCACGCCCGACGTGACCCGGGTGCTTCAGGTCGTGATCGGGGGCAAGGTCGCCACGCTCTACGGTCCGGATGTCCTGTCCCTGCGCCGCGGCGCCGGACCTGCCGTGTTGGAGGGGACGATCGGAGGCACGATCCGGTGGGACGCATCCCTCAACGCCCTGCCCGATACCGTGCCGGTATTGGCGGATTCCGGGGATATCCTCGCGGAGTTCCGCTTCCGCGCCTGCGGCACCGCCCCCGCGGCGCGAACCCTGGCCGCGCCGAAGCCGCGCCGGACCGCCCCCCCGGCCGATGCCGCGGGGTTCGGGGCGGAAGCCGGCAAGGAGGCCGCCAAAGGCACCACCCGAGAGCGCGACAGGCCGGCGCAACGGGCCGAGCCACGACCCGCAGGCTCTGCCCCGCGGCCGGCGGTTCCCATGCCGCAGGGGGCGATCCCCTGAGGCCGGTCATCCGCCTCACCGACGCCGATCGCGTCCGGCAGCCCACCGGTGAAGGACCGGGCCGACCGATCCGTATCGCCCGCCAGGAGACGTCATGAGCGACAGCCTCACCGCCACCCAGGTGATCGACACCCTCGGGCTGAGCCCCCATCCCGAGGGCGGCTACTATCGTGAGACGTTCCGCGATCCCCGCGAGGTCGACGGACGCTCGGTCGGCACCGCCATCTATTACCTGCTCGGCGTCGGCGAGACCTCGGCTTGGCATCGCGTCGACGCCGCCGAAATCTGGCTCTGGCACGCGGGTGCGCCCCTGGTGATCACCCTGAGCCCGAACGGCCACGACGCATCGGCCCACCATCTCGGCCCGGACCTTCTGCGCGGACAGCGCCCGCAGATCGTCGTTCCGGCCGGTCACTGGCAGACGGCGACCAGCCTCGGCGCCTGGACGCTCGTCAGCTGCACCGTCTCCCCCGGCTTCGACTTCGCCGGCTTCGAGATGGCCCCGCCGGATTGGCGCCCGACCCCGCGCCGCTGAGGCGCCCGGCTTCGCGACGGCTCTCTCGGCAGGGGCTCGCCGGAGCGCGTCAACCCGAGATCATCGAGAAGCCGGTCGTCGAGGTCCGACAGACGGGCCTGGGGGTATCGCGCGCCCGTTCTGGTCGCCGATCCCCACATCCGTGACCGAACCAGGGCTCCGATGGAGCGCATCACCGCCTCGAACCTGTGAGCCATCGCCGTCTCCTTCTCAGGAGCGGAGGATCGCTGGATCTTTACGTTGAGTCGAACGAATTGAATTTATGCAATCGATGAGGGATGCTCATACGAACGCGGAGGATGATCGCGACATGGGCCCCCTCAACCCCGCCAATCTCGATCTCGATCTCGTGCGCACCTTCGTGACGATCTGCGAGACGGGCAATTTCTCGCGCGCCGCCGACCGGATCGGGCGCACGCCCTCGGCCGTCAGCCTGCAGGTCAAGCGGCTGGAGGAGCGCTTGGGTCGCGCCCTGTTCCTGCGGCGCCCCCGGACGATCGTGCCGACGGCGGATGGCGAAGTGCTGCTGGGCCTCGGCCGACGCCTGCTGGCGGTGAACGACGAAGTGGTGGCCTTCTTCGATGCGCCGCCGATGGAGGGGCGCATCCGCTTCGGGGCGCCCAACGATTCAGGTCTGTTCGCCCTACCGGCGATGCTGCGCCGGTTTTCCGTGACGCATCCGCATGTTCAGGTCGATGTCCGGCTCGACGCGAGCCGCGCCTTGGCCGACGCCTGCACGGACGGTGCCCTGGACCTCGTCCTCTATACCGGCAACGCCGGCGCGAACCGCGACGCCAGCGTCGTCCAGGCGGAGGACCTCGTCTGGATCGGCCTCGATGGCGGGTTGGCCGAGACTCGACGCCCGCTGCCGCTGGCGCTCTGCCACAGCGGCTGCGCGTGGCGGGCTGCGGCCCTGAATGCCCTCGACCAGGCAGGCATCCCCTACCGCGTCGCCTATTCGAGCGAGCATTGCCAGGGACAGATCGCGGCGGTCGAGGCCGATCTGGCGGTCGCCCCGCTGCCGGCGAACGTCGCGCGCCGGCCCTTCCGCCGAGTGACGACCCTGCCCCCGCTCGGCGGCTACGACGTGCTGATGCGCGTGCGCGACGGGGCCGGGCCGGCCGCGAAGGCCCTGGCAGGTCACGTGGCGGCCTGCGTCCGTGAGATCTCCGGCAACGGCGAACGCCTCTTCGCCTGAGACAGGCTTGCTCAGATCGTCACGATGATCTTGCCGAAGACCTGGCGGGATTCGAGGCGCTCGAGACCCTTGGCAAAATCGGCGAGCGGCAACACCGTATCGACCACCGGTGTGAGCCCCCCCGCCATCTTGTCGAGGCTCTCGCGCATATTGGCGATGCGGCAGCCGAACGAGCCGGTGATGCGATATTGCTGCTGGAACAGCTGCATCAGGTTCATCTGCGTCGAGACGCCGGAGGTCGATCCGCAGGTGACGAGCCGCCCCCCGCGCTTGAGGCAGAGCAGCGAGCCGTTCCATGTCTCGGCGCCGACATGCTCGAACACCACGTCCACGCCCTTGCGCTTGGTCAGTCGCCGTACCTCGCCCTCGAAGCGCTCCTCGCGATAGTTGATCACGTGGTCGGCGCCCAGTTCGCGGGCCTTCTCGCCCTTTCGGTCGTCGCCGACGGTCGTGTAGACCGTGCAGCCGATGGCCTTGGCCATCTTGATCGCCGCGGTGCCGATGCCCGACCCGCCGGCATGAACCAGGATCGACTCGCCGGGCTCCAGCTTCGCATTGTCGAACAGCATGTGCTGGACCGTGCCGAAAGCGATGCCGGCGCAGGCCGCCTGCACCGCATCGACATTCGCAGGCACTTTCACGACGAGGCGGGCCGGCATGTTGACCAGCTCCCGGCTGAACCCGTCGAGATGGAAGCCCATGACGCCGGAAACGTCCTCGCAGAGGTTGTCGCGCCCCTCGCGGCAGGCCCGGCACTGCCCGCAGGTCATGGCACCGTAGGGGACGACCGGATCACCGACGGCGAAGCCTTCGACGCCCTCGCCGAGGGCTGAGATCTCGCCCGCCGCCTCGGCCCCTACCGTCAGCGGCAGCTTGCGCTTGGCGAAGGCCATGCCGCGAAACCCCCAGACGTCGATGAAGTTGAGCCCGACCGCGCGGATGCGGATCTGCACTTCGCCGGGACCCGGCGCGGTCGGCGGCTCGACCTCGGTGACGCGCAGGTCGCGGTCGCCGAACAGCTGAAGGGCTCGCATCAGGAAAGTCTCATCTGCCGTCGGATTCTGGGCCGGGTTCTCGGCGCCCGCGATCGGTGGGCCGAGGCCGGACGGCTTATCGGTCGAAATCGGCCCCGGCTCAATCCGGCCGTCGCATTTGCAGCCTTCGAACGAGAGGAGCGCTCGATGGAAAGCTTGACTTGAGTCGCCAGTCAAAATGTGAACATGAACAACAGATGTTACCTACGGTGGGTCAGCTCAATTACTGATCTAATCTAGAGTCTACAAAACAACCTCAACGATAGTTCTAAGCAATCGCTGTCTTCGACAGGCATGCTCCCCGGAGGCAATGAAAGGATCATGGCAGAGTGGCCGAGCGTCCCGAGCCCGATGGCCCGGCGCATCCGAGCGCTTGACTGGACCACTACGACGTTTGGACCGATCGAGCACTGGCCGCTTAACTTCAGGTCCATCGTCGATCTCATGCTCGGTGCACCCGGACCCGCCGCGATAGGCTGGGGCGCCGACCAGACCACCCTCTTCAACGATGCCTTCGCCGACCTCATCGGCGGCGACGCGGCGGCGCTGCTCGGCCGCCCGTTCCGCGAGATCTGGGCAGACCGCGAGACGAGCGAGATCACCGCCGCGGTGCTGGCCGGGAAGGTTCGCCTCGGCAGCGACCAGTACAGGGAGCTTCCGCAACGGGCCGACCGGCCCTTCGCGTGGCTGACATCGAGCTGGACGCCTCTCTACGATGGGGGCGGCACTCCGATCGGCTTCTATTTGGCCTCCTTCGAGACCACGGAAGCCGTTCTGGCGAAGCGCGCCCTGCAGGAGCGCGAGATTCAACAGGCCTACCTGCTACGTCTCTCCGACGGCTTGCGCGCCCTGTCCGATCCGGTCGCGATCCAGCGCGAAGCCTGCCGGCAGCTCGGCGAACAGCTGCGAACGGACCATGCCTATCATGTCGTCCTGCATCCGGCGGAGGGCGTCGCCGTCATCGAGCAGGATTACACGCGCGGCGGCGTGCGCTCCTTCGTCGGTTCCTACTCGCTCGCGGTGCTGCATTGGTTCGTCCCGCTCTACCGGAAGGGACAGCCGATCGTCGTCGCCGATATGCGGACCACCGATCTGGTCCCGGAGCCGGAGCGCACGACGCTTGCGGCGGACGGCGTCGTCGCCTGGATCGCCGTCCCGCTCATGAGCCGGGGCGAGTTGGTCGGCGCCCTCTGCGTCGTGCGTGGCGAGGCCTTTGCCTGGAGCGAGGCGGATGTCGCCCTCGTCAGCGAGACGGGAGAGCGGATCTGGACCGCGATCGAACGGGCTCGGGCCGAAACCCTGGCGCAAGAGAACGATCGGCATCGTCTCTTCCTGCAAGAGGTACGATTGCGCCGTACGGACGGCCAGTATCGGGGCGCCAGCCGTGCCGGTCAGCCGCTCGGTATGGACCGCTTCGTGAGTCTGTCGGTCGATATCGCCGAGCGGCACCGGGCCGAGGAACGACTCAGGCGCAACAACGCACTTCTCAACGCGATCAACCACATCTTCGACGTGACCCTCGGCGCGGCCTCCGAATCGGAACTGGCGGATATCGCGCTGAAGGTCGCCGCCGAGCTGGTTGCCAGCCCCGTCGGCTTCATGGGCGCGACCAACCCCCGGACCGGTCGGCTCGACACGCTCGCCATCTTCAGGAGCTGCGAAGACAGCGGCAAGCGTCATTCTGCGGCCGCGCTCGAAGGCGCCGTCCGAAGCCTCTATGAGCCGGCATCCTGTCACAACTTGGCGCCGAGCAACCCCTATCAATCGCCCGGATCCGTCCTTCTCCTTCCGATCAAGCAGGACGGTGCGGTGATCGGCGTCGTCGCCCTCGCCGGCCGCTCGGGAGGATACCGGCCCGAGGACCGGGAGGCGGCCGAAGCCCTCGCGCCCGCCATCGGGCACGCGCTCCTGAGCAAGCGCGCCGAAACGCGCCTACGGGAAAGTGAGCAGCGCTTCCGGCAATTCGCGCAGGCCTCCTTCGACTTTCTGTGGATCCTCAACGCCGAGACCTTCGAGGGCGAATTCGCGAGCCCCGCCGTGCAGAGGGTTTGGGGGATCGACCCGGACGCGTCCCTCGGCGATGCCCGGGTTTGGGCCACCCATCTCGTGCCCGAGGATCGCCCGGCGGCCTTCGCCCGCCTTGAACGCGTGCGCAATGGCGAGACGGCGGTCTACGAATTCCGCATCCTGCGCCCGTCGGACGGCGCCTTCCGCTGGCTCCGCACGCACACCTTCCCCATCGTGGACGAGGATGGCCGGGTACGGCGCATCGGCGGCATCACCACCGACGTCACCGACATCCATCAGGCCGAGCACCACCAACGGGTGCTGCTGGCGGAGTTGCAGCACCGGGTCCGCAACATCATGGCGCTGATCCGCTCGATCGTGGTGCGGTCGGCGGAGCGGGCCGAGAGCGTCTCCGATTATGCCGCTCTCGTCAGCGGGCGCCTCGTGACGCTCGCCCGTGTTCAGAGCCGCCTGACCCGCGCACCGCAGGCCGGCATCGCGATCTCCACGATCCTGCGCGACGAACTCGCGGCACGGGCCGAGCACGACGATCAGTACGATCTCGCCGGACTGGAGATCGAGCTGGCGCCCAAGGCCGCCGAGGTGCTGACCCTGGCGATTCACGAGCTGACCACCAACGCGCTGAAATACGGGGCGCTCTCGAGCAGCGGCGGTCGCGTCACGGTGCGCTGGCAACGCATTGAGCGCAAGGACATTCCCTGGTTGAGCCTGTTGTGGACCGAGACCGGCGGTCGCGCGTCGATCGAGCCGGCCCAGGGCCAGGGGCAGCGACGCGGCTTCGGCACCGAACTGATCGAGGGACTGATCCCCTACGAGCTCTGCGGCAACGGGAGGATCGAACTGACGCCGGAGGGGGCCTGCTGCCAGCTCGAGTTCCCGCTCACGAACGGGGCCAGCATCCTCGAGACGCACGCGCCTCCGCCCACGAGCGTGAACGGGGGCAGCCTCGACATGACCGGACAGGCCGCCCTCGACGGTCACCGCATCCTTGTGGTCGAGAACGAGTTCTATCTCGCCAATGACACGGCCCGCGCCCTCAATCGCGTCGGCGCCACGGTGCTCGGCCCGTATTCCGACGAGGCGACGGCGTTGCGAAGTCTCGACCGAAACCGGCCGACCGGCGCCGTGATGAACATCAATCTCGGCCGCCAAGCCGCGTTCGGTCTGGCCCGGGCACTGACCGAGCGTGGCATCCCGTTCGTCTTCGTCACGGGCTACGAAGCGGAGGCGATCCCGCCGGAATTCGCTGACGTGCCGCGCTTGGAGAAGCCGGTGGAACTGCGTCGGATCGTCGGCAGCCTCGCCCGGCAGCTCGGGGAGCAGCCGCTCAATCCGGCGTGAGATAGCGTCGGCGAGCCCAGCCGACGGTTCGGCCGAACTTGACCCGGCACCACGTCAATCCGCTCGGCGTGTCGGTGGTGCAGCCGAAGCCGAGCACCCGGCGCCCGACCGGGATCTGGCCGAGGGCCGGCGCGCTCGCATCCGGCGTCTCGCGGATCGTCAGCCCATCATCCCGCGGCAATCCCTCGACGCGGAACGGCTCGGCGGCCCCGGCCGGTCCCATCGCGGCAAGGAGGATGAGGGCAGTCAGGATCGGCCGCGGAGCGAGCAACATCGGGGTCGGGATGGCGATCGAGAGGATGCTCAGGTGCGATGGATGCCCATCATCGCGGTCAGTCCGCCATCGACGGGCAGCACCGCCCCGGTGATGTAGGTGCCCCCCTCCCCCATCAGGAAGGCCGCAAGCGCGGCGACCTCGTCGGGTGCGGCGAAGCGCCCGAGCGGGATCTGACGCTCGATCCCGGCGCGATGGCTCGCATAGGCGGCCAGCATCTCCGTATCGATGAAGCCCGGCGCGATCACGTTGACCGTCACGCCGCGCTTGGCCGACTCGATGGCGAGCGTGCGGCAATAGGCGATCAGCGCGCCCTTGGTGGCGGCATAGGCGGCGTTGCCCGCATTTGCCTGGAGCGCAGCGACCGAACCGATGGCGACGATGCGCCCCGTCCGCGCGCGGATCATGCCGCGCACCAGCGCCTTCGCGATCCGGGTCAGCGACCAGAAATTGACCTGCATCGCGTCTTCGGCCCGGTCCCGGTCGAGCATGGCCGCCAGCGCGTCCGCCGATTGGCCGGCATTGTGGACGTAGCCGTAGAAGCTCTCGCCCTCCGCCTCCTCGCAGAAGCGCTCGATGGCCGCCCGGTCGGACAGGTCGAGGGGGCGGGCGGCGAAGGTCCGCTCGGGATGGGCCTGTGCCAACTCTGCCGCCAACGCCTCGGCCTTCGCCGCCGACGAGCGGTAGGTGAAGGTGACGTCATGGCCGGCCAGGGCGAGGGCGCGCACGATGGCCGCGCCGAGTCCGGAGGCGCCACCGACGACGAGGACGGGTTTCGCGGCCTGTGCGCTCACGGTTCGTCCCCCAGAACGAGGCAGGTGTTCTGCCCGCCGAAGCCGAATGAATTGGACAGCACCCGCGAGATCCGCATGTCGCGGGTGCGATCGACCACGTCGAGCAGCAGGGCCGGATCGGGGATCGCGTAATTGATGGTGGGCGGGATCCGACCGTTGCGGATCGTCAGCAGCGAGATCACCGCCTCGATCGCTCCGGCGGCCGTGAGGGTGTGGCCGATCATGGACTTGTTCGAGGAGATCGGCAGCTGCCCGACCCGGTCGCCGAACACCGCCGAGCAGCCGAGCGCCTCCATCTTGTCGTTCTCCGGCGTCGAGGTGCCGTGCGCGTTGACGTGGTCGATCGCTTCCGGGGTGAGACCGGCATCGGCGAGCGCCGCGCGCATCGCCGCGATCACCGGCGCGCCGTCGGGACTGGAACGGGTGCGGTGGAAGCCGTCGCCCTTCTCGCCGCAGCCCAGCACGTAGCCGAGGATGGCCGCGCCGCGCGCACGAGCGGACGCCGCGCTCTCCAGCACGATGGCGGCGGCGCCCTCGCCCATGACGAAACCGTCGCGGTTCTTCGAGAACGGCTTGGAGGCTCCCTCGGGCGGATCGTTCTGCGTCGACAGCGCCGAGAGCAGGGAGAAGCGGATCAGCGATTCCGGATTCACCGATCCGTCGGTGCCGATGCAGAGGGCTGCCTCCATCTCGCCCCGGCGGATCGCCTCCACGCCGAGCTGGATCGCGGTGGCGCCCGACGAGCAGGCGGTCGAGAGCGAGATCGGCGAGCCCCGCGTGCCGAAGCGGTCGGCCAGCCGATCCGCCACGGTGCCGAAGATGAACAGGTCGTGCCAAGCGTCGAACCGGCGGCTCGCCGCCGATCGCTGGAGATCCGAATAGGTGATCTCGCCGTCATTCGAGCCCGCCGCTTCGGCCAGGGCCTCACGCTGCGGCCATTCCATCTCGACCGGGGGCACCGCCACGAACAGCGCCCCGGGGAAGGTGCTGCCGATGCCCGCCTGCGCCACCGCCTCGTCCGCCGCCACCGTGGCGAAGCGCTCCGACAGGAGCGGGGCAACCAGCGGATCGGTATCGAGAAAATCGACCGTGCCGGCGATGCGGGTGCGCAGGCCCTCGGTGGGAAAGCGCCGGATGGCGCGGATGCCGGAGCGCCCGGCGGTGAGCGCGTTCCAATTCTCGGCGACGCCCTGCCCGAGGGAAGTCACGATCCCGAGGCCGGTCACGGCGACGAGCGGTCGGCCTTGGGTGTCGTGGGTGGACGAGGAGCGCGTGTCTGGCATCCGAGCCTTCAATCACCTTTTTGCCGGATCCGCATCCCCCACGAGCAGCGCGACGCGCGACGGCGGCACCGCCGAAGCTGAGGCGGACACGGTGGCGGGCGGGGCGCCCCGTTCGGGACGGATCAGGCGGCCAGCACGCGGATCACGCCCTCGCCCCGGCGATGGCCGACCGAGGTGACGGCAACTTCCCTGGCTGAGCCCGCCGCACAAAGGGCGGCCCCGAGTGCGGCCCCGAACGGCGCCGTGACCTCCATCGGGTGGCCGACGATGTCGCCGGTGGCGCGGATGCCGGCGCCGGGCAGCGCCGCCCGGATGCCCGCAAGCTCCTCCGCCGCGAGATCGGCCAATCCGGTGGCTCCGGACAACACCACGTCCGGCTGCCCGATACCGGCTTCACCGATCAACCGGGTCAGGCTCGCCAAGACGCTGCCCGGTTTGCGCGCCATCCGGTCGTTGGCGACCGGCATCAGCCGGGCCAGGGCACGCGCGCCGCGGGCGTTCGCGTGCTCGCCCGTTTCCAGCACGAGGAAGGCCGCCGCGCTTCCGAGTACGAAGCCGCCATTCTCCTCGCGGCGCTCGAAGACCGGGCGATAGACGGGCTTGTCGAGAAAGCCACCCATCTCGTGGACGACCATCACGTCGGGCCGCTCGGCATTGTAGGACGAGCCGACCATGATGGTGTCGATCTGCCCCGAGGCGACGCGGGCATGAGCGATCCGCAGGGCATCCACCCCGCAGGATTCCTCGCCCATGAAGGTGCGCGAGGCCCCGGTCACACCGTGGACGATGCTGATATTGCCTGCGAGCAGGTTCGAGAGCTGCGCCAGGAAGAGGGTCGGCCGCAGGTCGTTCAGCAGCCGCTCGTTGAGGAAGGCGCCGGGATCGGCGGCATTGCGCAGACCGGACAGGATCGCCCCGTCGACGGCGTAGTCGCGCTCGCCGCCGCCCGCCGCGACGACGAGTTGCAGAGCGGCCTTGAAGGCGGGATCGTTCTTCACCCCCGCCGAGTCGAGGGCGAGCCCCGCGGCGTAGACGCCGAGCCGCTGCCACGGCTCCATCTGCCGTTGATCCGATTTCTTCGGGATTTGGGCGTCGAGGGTGAGCGGGGCGACCGGGTGAACCGGATAGGGGGCGAAGCTGTCGGCGTCCGTGCGCGGCGCCTCCTGCGAGGCGAAGGCCGCGAGATGCGCCTCGATCCCCTCACCCGCGCAGGAGACGAGGCCGATCCCCGTCACGACGACGTCACGACTCATGCGCAGATCCGTCCGCAAGTCCGTCGAGGAGGCCGATTCGGCGGGCGCGCTCGCGCATCGGCGCGTCGAGCCCGGCGGGAAACGGCATCGTGCGGAAGCGCAGTTCCGCGTCGCAGAGCGCCTTGCCCTCGTGGCGGATGGCGGCCTTCGTCACGGCATAGCCGGACCCGTCATGTTCCAGGCTCGCCTCGATGTCGAGGGCGGCTCCGGGGCCGACGAAGGAGCGGAACCGCGCCTTGTCGACGGCCATCAGGAACGGCATCTGCGCGAAATCGAGATGGGCAAGCACGAGGTAGCCGGATGCCTGCGCCATCGTCTCGGTGAGGAGCACGCCGGGAACCAGCGGGTGGCCAGGGAAGTGCCCCTCGAAGACCGGACTCGCATCGGGCACGAGCGCCCGCGCCTCGATGCGTCCCGCAGCACGGTCGAGCCGCACCACGGAATCGATCATCTCGAAATATTCGAGCCGCATCGCGGGATGTCCGTTCTCAGGCCTTGGCGGCCTTCTCGGCGACCAGACCGTCGATGCGGGCGCAGAGGTTCTTCAGGACGAAGTACTGCTCGGCCGGGACCTTGCCCTCGTTGACCTCCTGGGTCCAACGCTCGAGCGGCAGCTTGATGCCGAACGCCTTGTCGACCGCGAAGGCGATGTCGAGGAAGGCCAGCGAATCGATGCCGAGATCATCGATGGCATGGCTCTCGGGGGTGATCTTGTCGCGCGGGATATCCGCCGTCTCGGCGATGATGTCCGCGACGCGGTCGAAGGTGGCGGTCTCGTTCGACATGGAGGCTGGCCGCTTTCTCGTTCTCGTATCCGGCGTCGCCGGTTCTTCGCGCGGCCCGCCCCCGATGGCTTGACCCGACCTGCGGCTGACGTGTCGCCGCCGGTTCCCGATGACGCTCTTGAAAAGATCGCGACCCCTTACACGAAGCGACGGAGACCGGGCAACCTCGACGCGACATCACCCGTTCGGTCGTCGAGTCACGGCCCGCCGCAACGCGGCGCGACCGTCCGAGAGAACGGTGATCCGCGGAGGCGTTGCCAATCATGACCCGCGCGTGCCCGATACCGACCGCAGCTCAGCGACGATACGGACAGATACGTGCCGAGGTCGAGGACGCGATGATGCGAAGGGTGTTCGCCGCCCTGGACGAGGCCGCCGCGACGGCGCAAGTGCGCATCCGGCAAGCGGGGATCGACATCCCGCCACCAACGACCGACGCCTTCATGGCCATCCTGCAGCAGGCGGTGTTCTGCATACTTTGCAGGGCCGATCCGAAGACCTTCGAGGGGGGCGACAAGCGGATCGCCCTCGCGATCCTGCGCAATGGTTCGAACATCGCGCGGCATCATTGGGGACTCGAGACCGAACCGTCGCTCTGAACGACCGCGCGGATCGATCCTCGGATCAGTTCGCGTGGGCCAGGATGCGCGGCTCGGTGCGGGGGCGTTCACGCCCGGTCCGACGGGGCCCGCCTGCCGCCGCGCGCTTACGCTCCGGGTTGCGCGCCCGAACCAGCTCGCCGAGCGCCACGAAGCCGTCGTTCTTGCGCTGGCCGGGATCGTGCAGACCGAAACCGACGGCGAAGGAACGAGCCAAATCCGCATCGGGAGCGATGCCGTAATGGTCGAGCGCCGCGAGGAACGAGCGCCGGAAGCCCGTGGGGGCGCACCACGCCTTCTCGGCCAGCTGCATCGGCCAGGTCCACAGCCCATCACTCCGGCGGTAGTCCATTTCCTCGCGGGCGATGAGATAACCGGTGCCCCGATGCTCCAGCCCGTCTTCCCGCAAGCGCCAGTCCGGATCGACACTCGGTCGCGTCGTCACCGGACGCACCGCGTCCGCCACCCGGTCGAGCGCGTCGTCGTCGAAGCCGATCTCGAGCATGGGAACCTCCTGCCTGGGCGCCACCGCGAGTCCGGGGCGAATCGGGTCTGGAACGTTCCATGAACAATGGCCCCGCGCGCCGACGCGGTCAAGGACTCGTTCGTACTCTGTTCCTTTTTGCCTATCTCAGTGAAGGGTGAAGGTGGATCGGCGTGCATTCATCGGAGGGTTCAACGCCAGCGAACCGTGCCGACGGCCCACACGCAATCTCACAGCGTCGTGCCCCCCATGCTGGCAAATCGCTCTGGCGACGCCGTGCCCCAAAGGGTTGCTTTGGGCAGTCCGGCGCTCGGTTTCTCCGTGTCATCGCCGAAACCGCAAGACTCGGCGATGCCCCGTCGCTCGGGCTCTTTACATTTCGCCCATAAGGTCAGGATCAGCCGTGCCGTCGGCTGTCGTCGAAAGTCTCCGCATCCAGATTCATGCCCGATCTACCGGACATCCAGACCCTACGCTGGTGCAGCATGCTGGCGAGCCTCGCCTTTTTCGGCGTGTTCGCCGGCCTGTGGCTCGGTCGTCGGGACGAGCGCCACTACCTGCACTGGGCCGGGGGCTCGCTCCTCTACACCTTGGTCATCTTCAGCTTCACGATCTCGGCCCATACGCCGGTTCAAGACGGCATTCTCTACGCGCTGCTGTCGGCCAGCACGCTCAGTGTGCTGACGGGGGTGCGCCGTTTCGACGGGCGGCCGCCCTTTCCCGCTTGGCTCCTCCTGCCGGTCGCGGCGGCCGGGCTCGGATATGGTCTTCCCGCTCATCTCGTCGGTGCGGACAGCGCCGCCGCGCGGATCGGCGGCACGCTCGGCAGCATGGCGACGATGGCGCTCACGGGGGGCCTTCTCGTCTTCGGCTCGGCGAGAGTCAGGGGGCCGGGACGGCGCATCGCCGGAGCCGCCCTCCTCGGCTACGTTCCGGCCTTCCTCGCGGCGATCGCGGCGGAGGCCTTCGGGGCCGCGGGCGTGAACATGGCCGCGCTGATCCCGATGCTGGCCGACCAGCTGCTGCTCGCGGTGCTCAATCTCGGTCTCATCGCCATGCCGGGCGAGCGGGCGCAGATGCAGCTGCGCGAAGCGGCCCTGCGCGATCCGCTGACGGGGGTCTGGAATCGGGCCGGCCTCGCGGCCTTGCCCCCTCGCCTGCTGGGGCCAGAAACGGCGGTGATCGTGCTCGATATCGATCACTTCAAAGCGATCAACGATCAGCACGGACACGGCGCGGGCGATCGGGTCCTGATCGCGCTGGTCGAGACCGCCCGCGCCGTGCTCCCCGTCATCGATGCCGAGATCGTCCGTCTCGGCGGCGATGAATTCGTCGCGGTTCTGCCGGGTCGGAGCCTCGCCGAGGCGTCATGGCTCGCTGACGAGATCCGCCACGCCCTGCGCCGCGCCGTCCAGAGCCGGCCGGATCTGCCCCCCTGCACCGTCAGCCTCGGCATCGCCACGCGGGAGCCCGGCGACCCGGATCTCGCGCGGGCGATCGAGCGGGCCGATGCGAAGCTCTATCAGGCCAAGGCGCAGGGCCGCGACCGCGCCGCCTGAACGCGCCGCCGCACCGGGACTGGTCCGCGCGCCCGACCGCCATACTTGCCCCGCGCCGCCGTCGCGGCGACGAACGGAGCGAGGCGGCGGATGCCCCCCAAGACCGAAACCGGGCCGCGGCCCTTCACCGCGACCGATCGCGAGGGCGATCGGATTCAGGCCTTCTTCCGGGCTGCCTTGGCCATCGGCCTTCTAGGGCTCGGCCTCTACATCCTCGAAGACTTCCTGCGGGCGCTGGTTTGGGCCGTCGTGCTCGCCGTCGCCCTATGGCCTCTCTACGAGAAGGCGCTCCGGTTCTCGCCGCCGGGGCGGCACAATCTGCTATGGCCGGGGCTCTTCACCGGCCTCGTGGCCCTGGCCCTGCTGCTGCCGGTGGTGATCCTGGCGATCGAGGCCCTTCGCGAGGCGCACGACCTCCTGGCCTATGCCCGCGAGGCGGAGCGAAACGGCATCCCGGCGCCGGATTTCATCGCCCATCTCCCCTACGGCGCGCAGGCGGTGACCGATTGGTGGAACGCGCATCTCGCCCATGCCGGCTGGGCCCACGAATTGAGCGAGCGGCTCAACACCGCCTCCAATCGCGATCTCGGTCGCACCCTCGGCAAGGGCGTCGTCCATCGCGTCGTCCTCGTCGGCTTCTGCCTGCTCGCCCTGTTCTTCCTGTTCCGTGACGGCCGAACGCTGGTAACGCAGGCGCTCACCGCCAGCCGGCGCCTGTTCGGCCCGCACGGGGAGCGGGTCGCCCGGCAGATGGCGGCCTCGGTGCACGGCACCGTCGACGGACTCGTGCTGGTCGGCCTCGGCGAAGGCGTATTGCTCGGGATCGTCTATTACTTCGCGGGGGTGCCGCATCCGGTGCTGTTCGGAGCACTCACGGCGGTCGCCGCGATGATCCCGTTCGGCGCTCCCCTCGCCTTCGGTCTCGCGGCGGTCCTGTTGGTGGCCAAGGGCGCCGTGGCGCCCGCGGCCATCGTGGTGGTGTCCGGCTTCGTCGTGACCTTCGTGGCCGACCACTTCGTGCGGCCGGCGCTGATCGGCGGCACGACCCGCCTGCCGTTCCTCTGGGTGCTGCTGGGCATTCTCGGGGGCGTCGAGACCTTCGGCCTCGTCGGCCTGTTCGTCGGCCCGGCGGTGATGGCCGCGCTGATCCTGCTCTGGCGGGATTTCACGGGGACGGCGACGCCAGCTGAGCAGGCCTGAGGGCTTCTCCACCCATCCGCTCATCTTGAAGTGGTGGGATGGGGGACACGAAGCGCTCAGTGCTTGAGCGGCCGGCCGAGCTTCTTTGCCAGGATCCGCTGCGGCGCCTTTTCCGGGTCGGCTTGGTCGGCGACCGCGAGGTAGCCGGTCTGCTCCAGCATGTAGCGGCCGCCCATGGCGCCGTGCATCACCAAATCCGAAAAGGTCACCCAGGTCTCGCCGGGATGGAAATGCACGTCGGCCTGCGGCGCGCGTGCCTGGTAATCGAGGTCGCGCTTCAGGGCGTCGTGCAGGTGCAGCATCAGGTGGTCGTATTCCGACCGCTTGGCCTTCGTGATCTTGAGCGCCGCGAGCAGGCTGGCCGATAGACCGGAATAACCCGGAAGCTTGGGCAGGAACTTCTCCGCCATATCGCCGAACGCCTCGCCGACCCGCCAGTGGCGTGTCTGCCCCTCGGCGTTGATGTTGCGGAAGATGCGCAGGATGCGCCGCTCGCCGATCGGGTTCGAGGGGAAGGCATCGACATGCATGCGGGTGTCGTCACGCCGCCAGCTCAGCTTGCGCTTGTCGACATCGAACGGCCGGTACGAGGTGCCGGCGAGCGTCACCTTGCCGGTATAGGCCGGGAGATAGGTGTCGATCAGGTCCTGGGCGAAGTGACGGTAGCGCACCAGCAAGGCGCGAAGCCGGGCCTGCTCCTCGTCGCTTCCGGCGCCCCCCTTCAGCGCGGCGCTCTCACCCCGGATCGAGACGTTCTTGGCCTTGCCGTCGGCGAAGGGCCGCTCGACGAAGCGGCGCTCGAAGGCGTCGAGGGGAAAATCGAGATCGCGGAAGACCAGCACCGAGCCGCTCTCCAGCGCCTCGACGAGGCCGGACGCCCCCGGATTCGCCTCGCTGCGGGAGACCGGGAGAATGGGGCTGATCATGTCGAAAAGGCTCTCGCGCGATCCACTGGCGCAAGCGGTTTAGCCGAGCCCGTCGGCGCGTGCCAAGCGCGGACGGATCGCGACGGTTGCCGCAGCCCAGGCACGCTCGGGGGCCGAAGCGCGAAAGGGCGGCCTTCGGCGGTGGACAGATGCCGGCGTTCGCCTTTTACCCCTTGCCACACGCCTCGGGCGCGCGTCACCTCTCGGGCAACTTCGGGCACGAGCGCGGCG
>NZ_JAPRBT010000001.1:0-258619 GCF_043352485.1 Methylorubrum sp. POS3 | reverse complement strand
ACGGTGAGCGGCCACGGCCAGTTCGTGCACGACGTGGCGCACAAGCAGCTTCTGTGGGACGCGGACGGGACGGGCGGCGGCGCGGCCGTGACGGTGGCGACCTTCGCCACCCCGGCCAACCTCCACGCTCAGGACTTCTTCATCGTCTGAAGAAGCCAGAACCTCGGACAGCGAAACGGCAAACGACACGCCGGAGCGGATGGAGAGGATGACCGAGTCCGCGAAAGGATGTAATGGTCCCTCTTCGTTGAAACAGAAGGCCAAACGGGGTCGATGCGCAGTCTCAACAAGTTCCTTGGACTCCGCAAAGCCCTCGTCAGGCTGAAGTGGCTCTACTTCACGAAGGTCTGGGGGATGGATATCGATCCAACCGCGACCTTTTCGCTGAGCGTGCGCTTCGACAAGACTTACCCCAAAGGCGTGCATATCGGCGCCGAATCCTACGTCGCGTTCGACGCCGCGATCCTCGCTCACGACATGACGCGTGGGCTCTACCTCGACACGTGGATCGGGCGCCGCTGCTTCATCGGGGCCAGAAGTGTCATTCTGCCGGGCATCCGAATCGGCGACGAATGCATCGTCGCCTCGGGCAGCATCGTGACAAAGGACGTGCCTCCGCGCTCCATCGTTGCCGGCAATCCCGCAACGGTCATCCGCAGCGATATCGAGGTGGGTCCGTTCGGCCGGTTCACCGATGCTGGCCAGCCCAATCGGCTGGCACGATTTGCCCGATAGGCGTCCTCACCCCGTCATCGTGCGCTTCGATACCCGCTTCACCCGCGGCGATCCTTCGACGCTTCCGACCAAAGCGGAACTGGGCGGCTCGTCGTCCCGGGTCAACGGATGCAGATAGATGCTTTCCGTGAGGCCTGCGCGCGCACCGAGGACGATTGCGAGCAGCGCCCAGGTCGAGCCCCAAAAATGGACCGTGAAGGCGTTGAAGACGATGATGAAGATGACAATCGCGAGACCCTGGCGCAGCACGGTGATGCGCTCGCTTTCGTAGCGCCTCTGAGGGCGCAACGGCATCGTCACGCCGGTGGAGAGAAACGAGAGCGCCATGAGGATGAGGGCGGGCACGCCATGGCGGATCGTCTGAATCAGATACAGGGAATCGATGCTGCTCGGCATCTCCTCTGATCGGAGCCAATCCGCAAAGCCTATTCCAATCCAGGGGGCTCTTTCCACGTTGAGACCCACCCACTGCCAGATCAGCACCCGGAACAGACCCGTTTGAGGGTCGTAGGTCAGATTCTGGATCAAGGTTGTGAGCGGGTCATCGACGAGCGCGAAGAAGGTCACGAGTGCAAAGATCGCGGCGGCGGCGAGGACGAGCATACGCCACGGGAAGCGGTCGAACGCGCGAAGGAACAGGATCGTCGCGATCGACATCAGGAGCGAGAGCACCGGCGCCGAAGACAGCGGCAAGAGAATGCCGACCACGCAGACGGCGATCCAGCCGATTTTCTCGATCGCCCGCAACGCTGAATGGCCGATGATGAGGGTGCACATCACGAAAAACACCCCGAACAGAATCGGGTGCTCGAGCGAGCCTTGAGCTCTCACGAGGCCGAACCGTTTCACGATGATGTCGTCCAGGGGCGCGCGCGAGAGGATTCTTCCGATCGTCCAGATCAGGTGCTGACCCGAGATGGTGTCGAGGAAGGCCGTCACGACGAGGATCGCGGCGACGAAGCGAAGCACCCGCACCATTTGCTGAAAGCCGGCAGGCGTTCCGAAAAAGACCCGTGCCAAGAAATAGGCGAGTGCGAACTCGATCGCCGCCACGGCGCCGTAGCCGACAAGACCCTTCGCGCCTTCGTGGATGCCGAGCGTGACGAGCATCCAAATTGCCGTGATCGGGACCAGCAGGTCCGAGGCGATCGGAACGTAGCCGCCCATGGTGAGCTTTCGCCACAGCTCTCGGAAGGTCCAGACACTGGCCAGGAAGAGGGCGATGCGGGGCACCGTCAGGGCACCTACGACGATCGTCAGTGACGACGGTGCCACGAGGGAGCCGGGGAAGAGCCAGGCAATCCAATAGGCGAGCCGGGAATTGGCACGATAGCCGGCCGATGTCCCTCTCGCCGCGAGGCGCCGCAATCTCGGGCTGACATAGGTGACGGCGGGAGGAAGCCTCCGGGTCACCGTACTCATTCTGCTGCCTGTTTCCGAGGAGGTTGCATGTCGGACCGAACCGTTGGTCGGTAGGCTTGGCGCGCCGGCTTGGACAGCACCGCCAAGCCCGTTGCGAGAAGAACCACTGCGCAGCCCATGCCGACCGCGAGCCGCGGTAGAAACGGATCGAGCATCGGGACCGTCTCGAACAACACGCCGACCGCGAGAGGCAAAACGAAGAACGTTGTGCTCGCAGTGACGGCATCCCGCCAAGCCGTACCGAGCCGTCCCCGCACGATCGTGAGGGCCGCGATCAGCGCGACGATTTCGCCAACGACCATGCCGGCGAGAAGCGATTCGAGCTGCGGATGAATCCATACCAGCAGGGCGCCGAGCGCGAGGCCGAGCATCGGCATCTGGTTGGCCACGGCCAGTTTGGCCGTGCCCCCCGTTTGCAACAAGACGGCCGTCATCGGTTCCGTTCGGCAGACGCGGAGATAGACGATGAGGCCGACCAGCAGGATCGTGAGGTCCGACGCGACGAAGCGCGCGCCGAAGATTGCGGGCATGAAGCTCTTGGCCAAGACCTCCCAGCCAAGGGCGTAGGCTGCCGCGACCATCGGTACGGCCCGTGCGTAGAGCCGGAGGCGCGCCTCGTAGACGTCCGGTCGATCCACGGCGTTGATGAGGCCCGCCATTTGAACGGGACCGAGCAGGCGGAACAGGCCGGAAGTCGGAACATACGAGGTGAGGATCACGACCGCGTAGAGGCCGAGCGTCTGAAGGCCGAGGAAGGCACCGACCAAGAGACGGTCGCCCTGGGTCATGATGGCGTTGCCGAGCCCGTTGGCCATCAGCGGGAGCGAATAACGCAGCGCCTGCCCCACCAACGGTCCCCGCAGCATCACGCGGAACGGCACGGTTGCGAGAATGTGGGTGAGCCCAACATTCACGATCGCCTGCACGATCAGGTAGGCGATGAGGGCGTAATGCGTTCCGGTCCACAAGCCGACGGCCAGCATCACCGCGATGCCGCAGCCATGGGATACGAGAGACGCAATGAGCTGCGGTTTATAACGGTAGTCGCGCTCGTAGACCCTCAGTTCCAGATTTTCCAAACTCTTGATCAGAGGGAGTGGGGCGAGCCAAGCGAAGGCTGACCAGTCACCGCAGCTGACCATGCCACAACCGACCGGGTAGCTTAACGCGAGGAAGAGAGCCGCGACGAGCAACCCTCGCATCAGCGCAATGCCATGCGCGGTGGCGAGCGCTTCGTGGTAGCGATCCCGCGATGTTGCGAGCACGAAGCGGTACAGGCTCGTGTCGGTGATCTGCTCGACCGCACCGTAGGTTGCCGACAGTGCGGCGGCAAAACCGAACTCGTAGGGACCGAGCACCCGTGTGAGGATGATCATCCGCACAAACGGAACGCCGATCTCCGTAGCCCCGAGAAAGGCGAGCGCCCCCATCTTGGATAGTGCCGCCAAGCGCATCAACCGCCGCCTTTCAGGTCGATTGTCGTGACGCGCAGATGATCGTCTGCGCGGAGGGGCAATGTGGCTGGTCGGAACCCCCCGTCCTTAATGCGAGAAGTACTTCGAGCTGTAATAGGTTGTAACGCGCTCGCCGTAACGCGGGAGAGCTTTCATCTCGGCCATATTGATGACCGATCCAACAAGCTTTTCGTAGATGCCAGGGATCGATTCAAGGGCATCGCCGACGATGTTGGGCTCACTCTTGCCATAGGCGAGAACGAGGAGAAAGTTGGTGATCGAGCTCGAAACCGCGCGGACATCCGAGAGCGGCACGACCGGTGGCAGGTCGACGACGACGTAGTCGTATTGCGAACGGGCGACCTCGATCAGACGACGAAAATACTCGGACTCGAGGCCCGTCACGAGCGCGCTGTCCCGCGTACCACCGTTTGCCTCCTGGAAGTTCGCAAATTCGGGGCGGCTGCTGGTGAGCGCGGGAATGAAATCGAACGGCAAGTCGGGCCGGCGCACGAGGGTGAGCGCAGAGCTCGGCGTTGCGTCGCGATCAGGCGTATCGGCATTGCGGGTTGGTGCGATGGCGTTGGAAAGGCTCGGGTTCCGCATGTCGCCATCGATCAGGAGGACCCGCCGGTCATTCTGAGCGAGCAGGAAAGCGAGATTGGACGAGATTGTCGTCTTACCCTCGTCGGGAACGCACGAGATGACGCCGACGATCGGGCAACCGCCTGGGCTGTTGCGACTATCGATCGTCGTCCGCACGGTTCGGAGCGTTTCGGCGGCGATGGTGAAGGGATTACGAACGACATAATCGAGGGGCATACGGCGCTCGCCCGATTTTGAAAGCCGACCGTTTTTGGGGATCTCGGGAAGGTAACCGAGGCACTCGACACCGGACGCGGCCTCCGCTTCCGCGCGCGTATGGATTCTGCGGTACATCAACTCGATGACGAACGCGCCGCCAAGTCCACCGATCAATCCGAGCAGGGTCCCGGCCGCAGCGAACAGGATCCTCTTCGGCTTGGCCGGGGCGGTCGGCGGAACAGCTGCGCCGATGACCCGTGCCTCGCTCACGGGGAAGCTCTGCCGCTGGAGCGCGTCATTGTAGCGCTGCATGAAGGCATCGTAGGAGGCGCGCAACGCCTTCGCCTGAGCCTCCATCGCATTGAGCTTGACCTGCGCTTCGCCCGTCGCCGTCGCGCGACGGAATTGCTCGTCGAGATTGGTGCGGATCGACTCTTCCCGCGAGGCGGCGACCTCGTACTCGTTCTTGTAGGTCTCTTTGTACCGCAGGAGCTCACGGCGGATCGAATCCTCCATGGCCTTGGCATCCGCGCGGAGCTTGATAACGGCCGCGTGGGTCTCGCCGTAACGCGATGCCAGCGCTCCAGCCTTGTTGAGGACGTCGAGATATTGCGTCCGAAGTTTCGAGATGACGGAGTTCTGAAATGCGTCCGTCACCGACAACTCGCCCCCGGACTCGAAGGAGAAGCGCGTGACTTGGTCGTAGCGGGCTTTGGCCTGGGCTCGCTGGGAGGTCGCATCGGCGAGCTGCAGGCTCAGATTCTGGAGTTGCTGCTCATCGACGAGTTTGCCATCCGAGCGCGCGATTTTCGCTTGGCCTTGATATTCGCTCGCCGCCCGTTCCGCCGTCAGCATCTGCTGAGAGAGTTGATCCGTGCGCATCTTCAGCCAAGACACGGCTTGACGCGTCACCTCGTACTCAGCGTCGAGCTGTTTCTTGATATAGACGTCGGCGAATGCGTTCGCGACACGCGCCGCCAATTCGGGATCGCGCGATTCATACGTGATCGTAAAGGAATAGCTCTTATCGACCCGCTCGACTTTGAGCCCCTTCGAGACAGCCGTCATCGTATCGGGAATGCGGCTCTCTTCATCCTGCTCGGGTTCCGATGACGAAAAAAGGGATTTGACCCTCGCCACGAGGCCCTTCGGCGGATTTGTAAATTCCGGATTGTTCTGAAGATCGAGCTGGATCACGACAGCGCGCAACACGCTCTCGGACTTCAATGTTTCAGCTTCGGTGTCGGCCCGGCCGGAATCGATCAAAGGCTCGTCGCGGCGCTGTGTTTGCGCATTGACGGGCTGAGCGATCGCGACGCGGCGCGGATCGAGCGAGATCTGTGCGACGGCCTGATAAATCGGCGTCATCAGATAGCTGCCGGCATAACCGGCGAACAGGCCCAGCGAGATCAGCGCCAGTATAAGCCGCAGGTGCCGCTGAATGATCGATAGGACGACACGGACTTCGTTGACCAAGCTTGGCCGCTCGGGGAACGGGACCGCGTAACTGACATTCGTCTCAATCATGGATCACCGTAAGCCACTCGTGCCAAAAGCCTTGACAGAAGCGGTAAGACTGAGGCCGCTTAAGCGAAAAAGACGCCGATTTGGAGGCATACGGATCGCTTTGTACATCTTATTTTGCGTTGCAGCGAGGTATCCCTTCAGTTGGCTTCCGGCACGGCTAATGGATCATGCCGGTCGGGACGGCGGCGCGAAGCGCTTTGGAAAACCCTTCTCTCCCTTCAGTCCGCTGAACCAGCCTGCCAGAGCGACACCGAAATTCTTATAAGCCCCTTGAACAGCATATTGTGTCGTCAAAAGGAGCGTTACGATCGCGACGATCGGGAATATCACTGGATAGAACCGGCGCGTGAGGAGGAGCTTGCTTCGCTCATCCAGAAACACCGAGAAGCTTGAACGCATCTTTCTGTTGCTGTTCGAGCCGATGGTCGCGCCGTGATCGTGAAGTACGATGGAGTCGTGTGCATAGCCAATTTTGAAATGGCCGCGCCTGAGACACCAGTCGACTTCTTCGGCGTAGAGGAAGTATCCTTCTTCCATCGGGCCAATAACCTCTATGAATTTGCGTGTTACATACATAGATGCGCCGGATACGTACTGCATCTCGGCCTCGATCTTCGCAGTATCGGGAGTGGCGTCCGCGGGTTCGCCCAGTCCGATATTCCAGCCGCGCGCCATCCACCGTCGCCAGCGCCCGGCATACATCTGAATGCGCTGATTGTGGCTGAGAACGATGCGGCTGCCGACAATGCCATACCCGCCTTCGATGGCTCGACGCTTGAGCGCAGCGAGTGCGTCCGGCTCCGGTGCAGTATCCGGATTGAGGATCCAGATTGCATCCCAATCCGGATCAGATTTCAGGTATCCAAGAACAGCATTGATGCCACCAGCGTAGCCAAGATTTCCGGGTGCACGGTGGGCGAATACGCGTGTTTTTTTGCCCGCGAGACGAAATTCCCGGGTCAGGAAACCCGGCGAAGCTGATTGGCGCGCGGAAGGTGTTTCCCCACCGAGTTCCGATAGAGCATGGCAAAGCTCATCATACGAGTCATCGCCGCCATTCTCACAGATATGAACGGCGTGATCTGGACCTTCGAGGCTTTTCAGAGCTGTAAGGCATTCTGCAATATCGCTGGAACAGCGGAAGCCGATTATAACGATAGCGCAGTAGCTCACGTTTTGCCTGCTTCCTTTTTCGTGAAATGTCGCCAGGATGTTATGGCATAAGCATGCCGGATGCCAGGGCTTCGCTGCCGAAGCTCCCCGCGCGCTGCAATTTCTTGAGGATCACGGTGCGACGTGCGTGTCGGATGGCGCGAAGACGAAACCGGGACGCTCCGCCACGAGGCGCTTCAAACCCGTTTTGTCCAACTCCCACCAGCGAGTCGCGTCGATCCGGGCAATCGTCCCTTCGTCGAATCGCTTGCGGATGATCTTGGCGGGGGCGCCGGCGAGGATTGCGTAAGGCGGGACGTCTTTTGTGACGACAGCTCCCGCACCGACGATCGCTCCCCTGCCGATCCGGCTACATCCCGGCGTCACGATGACGTTGTGACTGAGCCAGACGCCATCCTCGATCGCAAGCCGTGTCTTCACCACCCGATCGGTTGCAACGACACCGAAGCTCGGATCGTAAAAATATGGATGCGTCGAGAGTGCATCCATGGGGTGGTTCGCATCGAGGACGCGGGAGGATCGCGCGATTGAGCAATAGCGGCCAATGACGGTGCCGGGCGGGATACGCCACCGATCGAAGCATCCATAGGAGTAGAGGCCGACCTGGATGTCGTAGCGAGATGCGAAGTGCTGCCGCAGCGCTAGGCTTTCGTATTCATTGCGTCGTTCCCGAAACAGCAGCGCTCTCTCACGGATCGTGTCGAGAATTTTCATGCCAGCTTTCGTCACAGTTCGCTTGTGAGAAGGGTGCGTATCGGAGTCGCCTGCGCGAGCCAACGGTCGTTGCGTTCGGCGCCGTCCCGAAGGCTGATCGTCTGAGCGGCATAGCGCGCGTAATCACCTGCAACGTCCCTGCAGGCATCCCTGAGAGCCTCAACCGAATTATCGACGAAACGCCCGGCGGTGAACAGGCTGAGCAGGAGCGGCTTATCGCTCACGATCATGGGCTTGCCCGCCCCGACTGCTTCGCCCGCTGCGCTGAGCTGGACGCCGTCATGGGTCGTCAGGCATAGGATGCCCGTCGCCCGTTCGACCAATGCGTCGTATTCGTCGACCGGCAGGAAGCCGGTGAAGGTGACGTTTCCCGGCACGTTGTCCAGCAAACCCTGCCCGGCAGCGCGGGCGCGCGGTCCCGTGATCATGAAGTCGTAGTCCGGGATCAGCCGAGCTGCTTCGAGGACGTTGCGTACGGGTTCGTCCTTGTAGAACGAGCATGGCACGACAAAGCAGGGCCTGCCGTCCGGAGGAGTCGCCGCGATCGCGCCGAAACTCGGCGAGCGGTCTTCGAGTACGTGAAGGTTTCCTGCGCCGAGACCGAGATCGACGGCGAGCGCCCGCATGTCCTCGTTGTGCACCAGAACGAGATCGAATTTTCGGAGTACGCGCCGTGTGAACGGGACCGATAGCCAGTGCCGGGTGAGAGCCGAGTTATGGAGATCCGCAACCAAACGAGGGCGGTTCCTGCCATAGACAAGGCATAGAAGCAGGCAAAGATGAGCGACGAAATTCGGAGGCATCTGAATCCAGACCGCGTCCGGCCGCTGTCGCACCAGGGTCCAGGCCGTCCGAATGGCCTGCCAGGGATAGCTGAGGAGAACCTTCAGGAAGATCGGGCGCGCGAGAAGGGTCGGGACAAAGCAGACGTCGTAACCGAAGTACGCGCTCATAGAAGTTGGGCGACGTTGATACTCGACCCAAGCAAAATATATCTGCTTTCGCGCCTTGTTATCAAAATTGGTGTGATCGAGGGGCACGTCTTACCGGTTGCTGATGTTGGATTGAGTGCTGCCTGCCGCGACGCGCTCGAACGATGATGCGTACTGCGGGTGACCCTTCAATGTGTTCATCGAGCAGCGCCCTGCCCATTGACGTCGTCCGTTGGCTCCGCCCATTCGCCACATCGTGCGGTTTCTGGCAGAAAGAGGCAAATGGGAGATTCCGGACGCCCCGCTTATGACCACTTCCATGCCCATCGGCGTTCCCATCCCAACTGCTTTACCCATTCGGCGCACGGTGATCCTCGGCGCTGCGATGGCCCTGTGCGCGATCAACGGGCTTGCCGGCGCCATCATCTTGGCCGTTGAGCGGACAGGCTTCGTCGATGCTCTGTCGTCGCTTTTCAACATCAGCGCGATCGTATGGATTGCCGTCGTCTGCGGAATCGCGCTCGGGCTTTCGCCCGCTGCTGAAGACCGGGACGATCCCCTGCAGTCGCGAGACATCGTGGTGCTCGCGCTGGCGACCATACTGATCTTGGCGCCCTCGGGTACCTTGGGTTGGTTTGCTCTGACAGTCGTCGCCGGATGGACTCTTCTGACTTCGGAGCGTCGCCTCGCGCGCGCTGCCGCGATCCTGCTCGCCGTGACGATGCCTATGTGCTGGACGCGGCTTCTGTTTTCGTTTGCTGCTAAGCAAATCTTGGCCGCGGATGCGGAACTCACAGCCATATTGCTTGGTACAACTGCAACAGGAAACCTCATTCAATTTCCAGGAGGCCAGGGTTATTTTCAAATATACCCGGCATGCTCATCCCTAGGCAACGTATCCCTGGCCATACTCGGATGGATGATTGCAGTCAATCTATTCGGAAGAGGTAGCTGGCGTCATGACCTATTTTGGGGATTGATGGCTTGCTGCAGCGTCATCGCGATCAATATCCTGCGACTGACTGCTATTGGAGCATACCCACAGCATTTCGACCTGATACACGGTACCGTTGGCAACACGGTCACCGGGTGGCTGTCCCTCATTGCGATCACAATGGTTTCTTGGGCGGGCCTGCGAAACGTCGAGCTGCCGAATGACGGCACGCCGACGCCCATTGGGCATGGTCTTCGCGCGCTGCCGTCCGTGGCCGCTTCGGTCTTGCTCGTCATCACAATTCTGAGTGTCGGGACGAAGCTCGCCCTGGAGGCAGCGCCCGATATTCGCGATCCTGTCGCGCTCCGGCGCGCCATAGGAGAGCGCCTGATCAAAAACGGGCTACGGGTGACCGAGATTCAGGGCACGCCTGAACTCATGCTGGTGGCGGAGCGTGATACATGCCGCATTGTGCTGGTTGAAGCGCGCACGCAAGGGTGGAACGACGCCTTGATCCGGCAAATGAAGGGCGAGGACGACAGCCTGCGCTTCATCTACCGAGGTGCAAGCTATGCGGAGCTGCCGCTTTTCCGTTCGACGTGGCAGTATCAAACAGCCCGCATCGCCCGGCAAATTGGCGGGGCCGGGTTTGCCTGGCATCCTGTTCTCGCCGTGCTCTCGAGCCCCGCTTGTTCAAACGAAATGAGTGCTCTTGGGGCACCTCTTGCTTTGTAAGAACCCGCCCAATCTTGCTGTAACGTATAACGTGTTGTGATCGTCCTATAACTAGCCGAATGCCTGGGCTGGAAGACTGGCTTTGCGGTTCAGGGGACGATAGTCCGGATCTGCCGTAATGGCGGCGATGGAATGTTGTTCCCTCGACCAAGATGCGATCGAGGGGGCTTCGCCTGCACGGCATATGCCGATTGCGCAATTGAGGTAGAGCGAGAGATTGCCGGGTCAGCGTTCTCTCGCTGCAGCCGTGTCATGAAGTTCTGCGCGTGAAGAGCAGTCGGTTCATTTCGAAAAAGCGGTACGTCCGGATCGCGAAGAGGATGCGTGCCGCGGCAAGGCGGTCAGTGAGCCTGGGCAATTCTGGGGCCGCCAACACCCGCAAGACGTGAATGAAGGGCGATAGGAGTACGGCGAATGACCGTAGGAACCACTTCAAACGTCCACGTGGTTTGTCTTTTATGAGAAGGAAACCCTCTCGAGACAGTCTTTCGAATTTTTTCCGCAATTCCTGCCAATTACGGCGGGCGGGATGGCCGACGATGACACTGGGATCGTAGATGATTTTATAGTTTTTCGCGAGTGCGCGGTGCGACCAGTCCACATCCTCCGAGACCGCCTTGCGAAAACCGCCGACATCTTCGAAGACGTTTTTCCTCACCGCCATATTTCCCGAGCCTGTAAAACCCTTCTTGCGAATGTATTTGTCGAATCGGAAGGCGAAAACGGCCTCGAACGCTTCTACGGGCGAGGGGTAACCGGGTATCTCAGATTCGGTGACAACACGACCGCCGACAATTGCGTGCGTCTGCAAGGCTTCCAAGGCTTGCGAGAGCCAATCAGGTGCTGGACGGCAATCCGAGTCGATGAAGGCAAGTAACGGCGCACGTGCCGCAGCAGCACCGACGTTGCGCGCAGGCCCTGCACCTTGCTCGAGAGCCAGAAGCACGACTGCTCTATCGTCGACGACTTCCTGCACGCGATCGAGGGTGCATCGAGAGTTGTTGTCGACAACCAGCACTTCGAAGCTCTCTCGACAGAGCGTCTGAGCCTCCAGCATTTGCAGGCATCGGTCGAGATTTTTCAAATCATCGAAATGTGGAATAACGACCGAGATTTTCAAATGTGATGCAATTTCTTGGTTATCAGACACGGCCAATCACCGTTCGGTGATGTTGCAGAGATCGGTCTTCCGCGCCGTCGCGCAGCAAGCCTGTCGTTGACGGACGCGCAGCGTTGCGCCGACGGCTTGAGCTCTGCGTATATGGTACATTGACGTTTCTCATTGAGGGGATTGCTACGAGGAAGACACGACGGTGTCGAGGGTATCGAGCTTGGCTTTAGTTCTTTATGTGGTGGAAACGCTCCTTGGACATTGGTTGAGGTGAAGCCATTTGCCGCGTCACCGTGACATCGGCACGTCGGGTGTAAGCATCGCACATGTATGGGGTTGCCCGAGTCGGGCTCTGGGCAGAACCGGATGAGTTTTTAGAAATAAAGCTCTTTTTTATGGTCGGTGACGCGTTGCGATGATTGCGCTTCGTTTTGTCGTCGATGAGCTATGATCTCGGCGACGTTGGGCCGCGTCGGTGTTTGGGTATGTCGTGCTTTGCGCCAGCGTGAGGAGCATCTTTTGCCTCCGATTGGGCTCCGCCTTTCTCGCAATACGATACGCGCACCCAGTTCGTCTCGGGTGCGGTCTGCTTAGCTTGGATCGGCGGCCGGCCAGTGGGATCGCACCTGGGGACAACGGCCTCCGGCAGGTGCAGCCGTCCTGAACTCAGCTCTCTTGCAGGTTGAGGTATCCTCGAAGCATCCGAATGTCGTCGGAGATGCAGCTCTTCGACGAGAAGGGGGGCCGCTTGGCGTAATCTGCAACCGTTCCTCGGGCTTCCACCTTTGGCGCCGAGATGGTCGTGTCGTCGGTGCCGAGGGAGCCCGTCACGGTTGGTCCGGGACTTGCTGCCTTCCCGTCGCGGCAAGGGACCGCTGAGGAAGATCTGTCGGCCGATGAAGCGTTTCACCGCGATCCTGTGCGCCGCTCTGCGGTCCCACCGCCCCGATACTGTCGCCGCAGTGATCCCTGGGCGAGACCGCTAGCTTCGCACTCGGGCGGTGCACCCACGGATATCGACACCCATTGCTTCGGGGCATGGTGTGGATGATCGGACATCGTCCTCGATCTACCGCAGCGATTTTCCGGTCGCACAGGAAAGAAAAACCGGCCGCACTGCCTTGCAAGTTTCTCTTGAAGAAAACTATGTTCCTGCTGTTCGCAAGTTTCGGCGTTGGTTCCTAGCGGAACTGTCGCTCCGCGACGCCTTGAGCTGCGGGCGTTTCGTCCCGCTCCGCTCGATCCGCCACCGTACCGGAGCCGCCCAAGCATGCGGATGATCCAACAGATTTTGGGAAGCCGGCTCGACACGGGATTGGCCGACCGTCTGCACCATCTCGAACATCATGGTGCCGTCGATATCCTTCGGGTGGACGGCACCGACATGGCCCGGCGGCGCCTGCGTGCCGTGACGACGGGCGGCGAGGAGATCGCGCTGGCCCTGCCGCGGGATCAGGCCCTCTTCGATGGGGCGGTGCTGCTGCTGGAGGCCGATCGCGCCATCGTTGTCCGCGTCGGCGCCGAGCGCTGGCTGCGCCTCGAGCCATCGAGCCCGGCGGATGCCCTCGAACTCGGGTATCACGCGGGTAATCTCCACTGGCGCGTCCGCTTCGTCGACGGCGCGCTCCTCGTCGCCCTGGAAGGGCCGGTAGAGAGCTACCTCGTCCGGCTCGGTGCCCTTGTCGAGGACGGCCGCGTCCGTCACGCGATCCTCGATTCGGGCAGAGGCTGAGACGGTGATCGAACCAGTGCTCGCAGATCTCATCGCGCTGCAGCAGGGCGACACCGCCTTTCCGAGCGGCAGCTTCGCCTTCTCCAACGGCATCGAAGGCTTGGCCGCGCAGGAGCCGGGCTTCGGCGAGGTGGAACTGGCGCGCAATGTGTCGGCGGCGCTCGATTTCCGCTGGGCGGGTACCGACCGGGTCGCCCTGGTCCTCGCCCACCGGACGGGTGCGGACGATGCCGTTGCGCTGGAGCGCCTCTCGGCGATCGATGCAGCGGTAGAGGCGGCCTCGCTGTCCGAGCCGATGCGCACCGGCAGTCGCCGCAACGGCGCTTCGCTGCTCGCGGCGCATGCCCGCCTCGGCACGCCGGGCGCCGCCGCCTTGCGCGCCGCCGTGCGGACGGGAACGCTGTTCGGGCATCTCGCGACCGTGCAGGGGGCGCTGTGGCGTGCTCTGGGACTGTCCGAGGAACGGGCGGCGTCGGTCGCGGGCTACGCCTTCGCCAGCGGCCTGACCTCGGCCGCCGTCCGGCTCGGTCTCGTCGGCGCGATCGAGGCGCAGCGCGTGCTCTCGGGCGCGCTGCCCCGGATCGCCCGCATCCTCGAGCATCCTGTCGACGATCCTCAGGACGAGGACATCGTCCTGACCGGTTTCACGCCGCTGATCGAGATCGCCGCCATGCGCCAAGCCCAGGCCGAACTGCGCCTGTTCGCGAATTGAGGAAGGGGCCGCGATGCTGCTCACGCCGACCGAACTCGAACGGCTCACGATCTTCACCGCGGCCGAACTCGCCCGCAAGCGCCGGGCGCGGGGGCTGAAGCTCAATTATCCGGAGGCGGTCGCCATCATCACCGACGAGATCCTGGAGGGCGCCCGCGACGGGCGTTCGGTGGCCGATCTGATCGGTTGGGGCTCGACCATCCTGACCACCGGCGACGTCATGGAGGGCATCGCCGCCATGATGCCGATCCTGCAGGTCGAATGCGTGTTCCCCGACGGCACGAAGCTCGTCACGGTCCACGAGCCGATCCGCCCGGCGGAAGGGGCCGAGCCCGACACGCTGGAACCCGGTGCGGTCCTGCCGGCAGAGGGCGAGATCGAGCTGGCGGCGGGCCGCCCGCGGGTGACGATCGACGTGACGAATACCGGCGACCGGCCGGTGCAGATCGGCTCGCATTACCACTTCTTCGAGGTCAACCGCGCCCTCGACTTCGAGCGCGCCAAGGCTCTGGGCTTCCGCCTCGACATCCCCGCCGGCACGGCGGTGCGGTTCGAGCCGGGCCAGCGCAAGACGGTCACGCTCACCGGCTTCGGCGGGAACAAGGAACTGACCGGTTTGAACAATCTGACGCAGGGCAAGCTCGACTCGGATGCCGCCCGCGCCGATGCGCTGGCGCGTGCCAGGGCACGCGGCTTCAAGGGCGCATGAGCGCCCGTTCGAGATCGAACCGCGGCGATGCTGCGACGAGCCCGTCAAACGGCCTCTCAGGATGAGGGGATGTGTTGGGATGAGCCCGTCGGACAGGTCTTGAGGGAAAGTCACGGAAGAATGGTCACGATCCCCCGGCGCGACTACGCCGCCCTCTACGGCCCCACCACCGGCGACGGCGTGCGGCTGGCCGATACCTCCCTCGTCGCCGTGGTCGAGCACGACCACGCGGTCTACGGCGACGAGTGCCTGCACGGCGGCGGCAAGACTCTCCGGGATGGCATCGGGCTGGCGCCCGGCGTCACCGCGGCGCAGGGCGCCCTCGATTTCCTGCTCTGCAACGTCCTGGTGATCGACCCGGTGCTGGGCATCGTGAAGGGCGATCTCGGCATCAAGGACGGGCGCATCGTGGCCCTCGGCAAAGCCGGCAACCCGGCGATCATGGACGGGGTCGATCCACGCCTGATCGTGTCGGCGGGCACCACGGTGCGCGATTGCGAGGGGCTGATCGCCACCCCCGGTGCCATCGACGTGCACGTGCATTTCGATTCCGCCGGCCTGCCCGACCATGCCATCGCGTCGGGCATCACGACTCTGCTCGGCGGCTCGCTCGGACCGATCACGGTGGGGATCGATTCCGGCGGGCCATTCAACACCGGCAAGATGCTTCAGGCAGCCGAGGCTTGGCCGGTCAATTTCGGTTTTCTGGGCAGGGGCAACACCCACAGGCCCGCCGCGCTCAAGGAGCAGCTCGAGACCGGCGTGCTCGGCCTCAAAATCCACGAGGATTGGGGGGCGATGCCGGCGGCGATCGATTCGTGCCTCGCCTTCGCCGACGAGCACGATTTCCAGGTCCAGCTCCACACCGACACGCTCAACGAATCGGGTTTCGTCGAGGACACCATCGCGGCCATCGGCGGGCGCACGATCCACATGTACCACACGGAAGGCGCCGGCGGCGGCCACGCGCCGGACATCATCCGTGTGGCGGGCCTGCCCCATTGTCTTCCCTCGTCGACGAACCCGACCAATCCCTACACGGTCAACACCTTCGACGAACACCTCGACATGACGATGGTGTGCCATCACCTGAATCCGGCGCTCCCGGAAGACGTGGCCTTCGCCGAGAGCCGCATCCGCGCGCAGACCATCGCGGCCGAGGACGTGCTGCACGATATCGGGGCCATCTCCATGCTGGGCTCCGACAGCCAGGGCATGGGGCGCATCCACGAGGTGATCTGCCGGACGTGGCAGCTCGCCTCAAAGATGAAGGACCAGCGCGGGGCCCTGCCCGAGGAGAAGCCGGGCTTCGGCGACAATGCCCGGATCAAGCGCTACATCGCGAAGTACACGATCAATGCGGCGCGCACTTTCGGAATCGACGCGCATATCGGCTCGCTGGAACCCGGCAAGATGGCCGATATCGTGGTCTGGCGCCCGGCCTTCTTCGGCATCAAGCCGGAGCTCGTGATCAAGGGCGGGTTCATCGCCTGGGGCGCCATGGGTGATTCCGCGGCCTCGCTAATGACCTGCGAGCCGATGCTGATGCGCCCGCAATGGGGTGCCTTCGGGCTGGCCAAGCAGGGGCTCTCCGCCTGCTTCGTCCATCCGCTGGCGATCGAAGGCGGGCTTCGTGAGAATTTGGGACTGCGTAAGAGCCTGTTGCCGGCCCGCGGCACCCGCACGCTGACCAAGGCGGACATGCTCTGGAACGACCTGTGCCCGGAAATCCGGGTCGATCCGCAGACCTTCGAAGTCTTCGTCAACGGCGAACTCGCCACCTGCGAGCCCGCCCGCACCCTGCCCCTGGCCCAACGCTACATGCTGCGATGAACGCTCCCGTGACCGAACTTCCGACTCCCCTACCCGCCACCGCCGCCCGGATCGGCATCGGCGGCCCGGTCGGCTCCGGCAAGACGGCCCTGATCGAGCGGCTGATCCCCGAACTTCAGGGGCGCGGCGTCGATCTCGCGGTCGTCACCAACGATCTCGTCACGAAGGAGGACGCCGAGCGGCTGCGCCGCTCCGGTTTGATCGATCCGGCACGGGTCGAGGCGGTCGAGGCGGGTGCCTGCCCGCACACCGTCATCCGCGAAGACCCGACGCTCAACATCGCGGCCGGCGACGATCTGGAAGCGAAGTTCCCGGGCCTCCAACTGCTGATCTTCGAGTCCGGCGGCGACAACCTCGCCTCGACCTTCTCCCTCGATCTCGTCGATTGGTGGATCTTCGTGATCGATGTGGCGGGCGGGGACGACATCCCCCGCAAGCGCGGTCCCGGCGTGCTGCGCTGCGACCTGCTCGTGGTCAACAAGACCGACCTCGCGCCCCATGTCGGCGTCGATCTGCCCGGCATGCTCGCCGAGGCGCGACGCGCGCGCGGCGACAAGCCGGTGGCGGCCACCAATGCCCGCTCCGGCGAAGGGGTGGCGGCAGTCGCCGACGCCATCTGCCGCGCCGTGCTGTTCGCGCCCTGACCGTCATGTCGTCCCTCGCTGCCCGCGCCTCGGGAGAGGTCTCGATGGAGACGGTCGGACGCCGCGCCGAGGCGCGCCTCGTCTTCGCCCGGGGCGGGGGCGCCACGGTGCTGACGCGCCAGCATGTGCCCTACCCGTTCCACGTCACGCGCGTGTTTCGCCTCCATCCCGAGGCGCCCGATCTCGCCACGCTCTACCTGCAATCGGCTTCGGGCGGCCTCTACCGATCCGACCATCTCGGCCTCGCCATCGAGGCCCGGTCGGGCGCGCGGGCCTTCGTCACGACCCAGGCCGGCACCGTCGTCCATCGCGGCGGGCCGCTGCCGACGCGTCAGGAGACGCGGGTGGGGATCGGCACGGATGCCTTCCTGGCCTACACGCCCGACCCGCTGATCCTGTTTCCCGGCGCGCATCTGAACGTGACGACGGAGATCGAGGCGGCGCCGGGTGCCCGCGCCATCCTCACGGAGGGGGTCGCCTGCCACGATCCCACCGGCCGCGATCTGCCTTTCGATCGCCTCTCCATGAGCCTGCGCATTGCCGACCCGGCCGGGCGCACGCTGTTGCGCGAGCGGAGCGCGCTGGACGGCGAGGCTTTCACGGCGGCGACCTCGCCGCTGGGGCGCCACCGCGCCTACGGGACCATGATCCTGCTCGCGCCCGCCGAGATCCTGCCCGCCCCTCGCCTGCTTCAGGCCGAAGCCGACGCGTTCGGCTGTCTCGCCGGGGCGAGCCCGCTCCCGAACGGTGCCGGTTTGGGGCTTCGTCTCCTCGCCCCCGATGGCGGGCGGCTCTCGGCCGGGCTGGAAGCGCTCGCCCGCCTCGCCTTCCGGGCCCTGAGCGGCTGCGAGCCGTCCCGGCGGCGCAAGTGAACGACGCGGCCGTTTTCGTGTGGGTGCTCGAACGAGCCCGAGGAAGGACGCGCCGACCGCGCGCGAACGGGGCGAACGCGGCGGCCGGCGCGCTCGCGGTCGGGAGCCGGGACGGCTCGACCGCCGCGATGGGGGAATCGGTCTGACCGAGAGGTGAGAGGTCCGACCTCGAACATCAAGTCGTGCGGCGCAGCATCACGATGGTTTCGCGCAGCCAGCGCTGGCTCGGCACGTCGTCGTTGGAGGCGTGCCAGATCATCGAGATCGACACGTCGGGCAGATCGACCGGCGCCGGGCTGACCGTAAGCCCCATGCTGTCGGCGAAGAAGCGGGCCAGCCGCGAATGCATCGTGGCGATGACCGGCGCCTGCCGGACCACGAAGGGCATCACGGCGAACCGCGGCGAGGTCAGCGCGATGACGCGCTTGCGGCCGATCTTGGCGAGGGCGTCGTCCACGACCCCGTGCGCGCTCTCCACCAAGCTGGTGAGCAGGTGCGGGAAGCGCAGGTAGTCGTCGAGGGAGATCGGCGGGGTCAGGCCGACGAGATCGGCGTTGAACAGGCAGAGATAGCTCTCCTTGTTCAGGATGCGGCGCTTGTGATGCGTCTGCCCCTGCTCGAACACGCCGATGCCGAGATCGACACGCCCGCTGTCGAGATCGTCGAGGATGCGGTTGCGGTCGACGGTGTGCAGCAGGAGCTTCACGCCCGGCGCCTTGGCCTGCAGATGTGCGATCAGGTTCGGCATCAGCAGCACCTCCGTCGAATCCGGAATGCCGAGGGTGAAGGTGATGTCCGCATTCGCCGGATCGAAGGCGGCGGGCGGCGCGGTGATCTGCTGGATCTGCGCCAGAACCGACTGCATCGGCTCGATCAGCGCCAGGGCCCGCGGCGTCGGCCGCATGCCGTCCGGCCCGCGGGTCAGCAGCTCATCCGCGAAGGTCGCGCGCAGGCGACCGAGGGCATGGCTCATCGCCGATTGACTGATTCCGATCCGTCCGGCGGCCCGCGTCACGCTGCGCTCCGTCAGCAGAGCGTCGAGGGCGACGAGCAGGTTCAGATCGAGGCGAGCAAGATGCACGTGATCGATGCGCATTATGAAATCAGCCCATTTGATTCATGGGGTCCTACAAAGCACATTCCTCCTCACGAAGCGACGGGAAGCCCGCCGCCAAACGAAGAGGCTGAACCGATGTCCAAGCAGATCATCTCGCGCGCCGCCGCCGGCCTGGCGCTGACCGTTCTGACCACCACCGCCGTCCTGGCCCAGGAGCCGGTCACCGTGAACGGCACCAAGACGGTCGGCGCCCTGACCTTCGAGACCCAGGGTCTGGCCACCGATACCAGCTCCGTGCACCGCCAGGGCGGCTACGCTCTCCCCGGTGCCGTCCAGTGGCTGAAGGTCCCGGCCGCCGACGAGCGCGTCAAGCAGGCCGCCGCGTTCTAAGGCCTCGGCCTCAACGGTGGCCGACAATTCAGAAGCGAAGCGCGGGCGCGCAGCGTCCAGAAACGTGAACGGCCACGGAGGCCGGGTCGAAGGTGCGCGTACATCCGGCGTCACCCAAACCCGGCATCGTGGCCGTGTCCGATCGAGCGACAACGTAGCGACCGGCTTGAACACGAAGTGGGGGCAACAAGGTTAACAATTAATGAGCGTCGCCGCCGATGGCGGACGGCGGGAAGGTCGCAGCAGGGCGCCTCTTGATTCTGGTCCCGACACACGCGAGCAAACTCAGATCGCTCAGGATCGAAGGGACGCCCGATGAGACGCTCGGGTTGCGCGTTGCTGGCTCGCAAGGCGAAGTGTTGCCGCCATGACCGCCGTCGGCACGGCTGCGGCCGATCATGAATCGTCTGGCATGCAGAGCCAAGGCGGCTCTCATGACGGCTCTGGCGACGTCCGGTTTGATCCTCCTAGTGGCGAACCGTGCTTCGGCCGAACCGCTGGCGCCCGGTGCCGCGTCCTGCCTTGCCTGCCATGAGAATCGCGGCGGTGCGACGACATCAGGGTTTCCCGACCTCGGGGCGCTGTCGGCGCAGGAGATCGAGGCAGCCCTGGCGGCCTATCGGAGCGGCAGACGCGACGGCACGGTGATGCCGCGCATCGCCAAGGGCTTTTCCGACGTCGAGGCTCGCGCGATCGCGGAGTCGCTCGCCCGCCCGGAAGCGGCGCCCCGATGAGCGTCATCACCACCCGCCGCGGATTGCTGACCGGCCTGACCGCCCTCTCCCTGGCCGCTCCGGCGCTTGCCCGCACGCCGCCGCACGTGGTCGTCGTCGGCGGCGGCTTCGGGGGCGTCGCCGCGGCCCGCGCGCTCGTCCGGAACGGGCTCGCCGTGACGCTGGTCGAGCCGTCCCCGCGTTACGTCACCTGCCCGTCGAGCAACGCCGTGATTGCCGGGCTGATGCCGATCTCGGCCATCACCTTCGATTACGAGGGCGTGAGGAGGTCAGGTGTCTCGGTCGTCCACGACACCGTCGTGGCCATCGAACCGGATGCGCGCCGGGTCGCGTTGGCGGGGGGGCATCACCTCGCCTACGACCGCCTCGTCGTCTCGGCGGGGATCGGGCTGCGTTTCGATGCAATCCCCGGCTACGACGAGGCGGCGAGCGCCACGATCCCGCATGCCTGGAAGGCGGGCGCGCAGACCGCCCTTCTGGCCCGGCAATTGGACGCCATGGAGGATGGCGGGCTCGTCGCGCTGACGGTGCCGGCCCTGCCCTATCGCTGCCCGCCGGGTCCCTACGAGCGCGCCAGCCTGATCGCGCATTACCTGAAGACCCGGAAGCCGCGTTCCAAGGTCGTCATCCTCGACGCCAAGGACAGCTTCTCCAAGCAGCCGCTGTTTCAGTCCGCCTGGACCAAGCTCTATCCCGACCATCTCGAATGGGTGCCCCTGGCAAAAGGCGGCCGGTTGGAGGCGGTCGATCCGACCGCCCGGACCTTGCGGGCGGAAGCGGGGTTGTTCCGTCCTGCGGTCCTCAACGTGATTCCGCCGCAGACGGCGCCTGCCCTGTGTAGCGCCACCGGCCTGACGAACGTCTCCGGCTGGTGCCCGGTCGATCCCATGACCTTCGAATCGACGCTCCGCCCCGGCCTCCACGTCATCGGGGATGCCGCAGCCGCCGGGGCCATGCCGAAATCGGCCTTCTCGGCCTACTCCCAGGCACAGGTCTGCGCCCAGGCGGTGACGGATCTGCTCGCCGGCCGTGCGCCGGTCGAGCCGCGCCTGATCAATGTCTGCTACAGCCTCGCGGCACCCGAATACGGGTTCTCCATTTCCGGGGTCTACCAGCCCGAATGGGACCGGCTTGTGACCGTTCCCGGTTCGGACGGCCTGAGCCCGGAGGACGCGCCACCGGATGTCCGGATGCGGGAGGCCGCGTTGGGACGAGCTTGGTACGACGGAATGATGCGCGCGCTGTTCGGTTAGGTCGCGTTCGGCGAGGGGGGGAAGCCGGCTCGTCGTGGGAATGCCCGGCGGAGCAAAGTGCGGGAAAAAATCCCAGCCCACTTCATTCGGGCGCGACTCGCGAGGTTCGGTTGGCCGCCGCCGTCAAGACTGATCACGGTATGGTGCGCTGCGGCACAATGCGCTGCCAAAGCGTGGATATTTGCCGGCTGTCCTCCGTTGATGAGAAAATCATCGTCTCAGGATCAGCAATCATGAAGAAGTTCAGCCTCGCCCTCGCCGGAAGCTTGGCTTTCGCTTCGCCCTGTCTGGCGCAGACGGCCTATCCGTCGGCCCCGCCGGTGGTGATCGACGGCCCGGCGACGACCGGCACCATCACCAGCGGCCAGAACAACACCGGCGCTGACGCGAACGTCGTCGTTCCGTTCGGCTCGACCGGTGCCGACACCTTCCAGTCCGATTCGGCCGTCGGCGGCAACGCCAACCAGCCGGCGCGGGCCGTTCCGCAGGGCAGCGGCGGCGGTGCCAGCGGCGGCAACAACTGATCTGCAACATATCGGGCGGACGAACGTGCCCGCGTCGCAATACGCCCCGCGCGGCTCGGCCGCCGCGGGGCGTCTTTCGTCGGGGACTGTGTTCCTGACCGCGCGCCTCACCGCGGCTTCCGGTCGAGGAACGCGGCTCGATACTGTGCGCGGGCCGCCGATCTGGGCGACACCGCCGCAGCCGGTTCGTTGCAAATGTCGGTGGCCACCCTCCGGGCCGATCCTCTACACCGCCCTCTCCAGCGAACCGATCGGACATTCCGGGGAGCCGCGATGCAGGCCTACACCACCCTCTCGGCCACCTTCGCCCGCCTGGGCGCGCTCGACGATGCCGGCGGCATCCTCGGTTGGGATACCCAGACGCAGATGCCCGACGGCGCCGCCGACACCCGCGGCGAGCAGATGGCGGTGCTCAAGGTCATCGCCCACGAGATTCTCACCGATCCGCGCACGTCCGAGCGGCTCGATGCGGCGGAGGCGGAGGCGGCAAGCCTCGGCCCCTGGGAGCGGGCGAACCTGCGCGAGATGCGCCGCGCCCATGTCCATGCGTCGGCGGTGCCGGGCGATCTCGTTGCCGCCGCATCGAAGGCCGCGACCCGCTGTGAGATGGTCTGGCGCGAGGCGCGCGCCGATTCCGACTTCACGCGGCTGCGCCCCCATCTCGCGGAGGTGCTGCGTCTTCAGCGGCTCGTCGGCGAAGCCAAGGGGGCCGTGCTCGGCCTGTCTCCCTACGACGCCCTGCTCGACGGCTACGATCCGGGCATGCGTCAGGCCCGCATCGATCCGCTGTTCTCGGAGCTGCGCGCGGTCCTGCCCGATCTCGTCGGGGCGGTGCGCGAGCGGCAGGCCACTGAGGCGCCGCCGCTGCCCCTGCCCGGCCCTTTCCCCGTCACGATCCAGCGGGAGCTGGGCCTTACGCTGATGCGGGCGGCCGGTTTCGACTTCAGCCGCGGGCGGCTCGACGTCAGCCTGCACCCGTTCTGCGGCGGCGCGACGGACGACGTGCGCATCACCACCCGCTACGACGAGGGGGCCGTGACCGGCGCCTTGATGGGCGTGCTGCACGAGACCGGCCACGCTCTCTACGAACAGGGCCGCCCGGCGGCGTGGCGACACCAGCCGGTCGGGCTTGCCCGCGGCATGAGCCTGCACGAGAGCCAGTCTCTGCTGATCGAGATGCAGGCCTGCCGTGACCGGGAATTCTGCGCCTACCTCGCGCCCGTCTTGCGCGAGGCTTTCAACGGCGAGGGGGCGGCCTGGACGGCGGACAACCTGCACCGGCTCGCCACGCGGGTCGAGCCCGGCTTCATCCGGGTCGATGCCGACGAGGTGACCTACCCGGCCCATGTCCTGCTGCGCTACCGCCTCGAAACCGCGATGATCGCCGGCGACCTTGCGGTGGCTGACCTGCCCGGTGCCTTCGATGCCGGGATGAAGGATCTCCTCGGCCTGACCGTGCCGAGCGACCGGCTCGGCTGCCTGCAGGACATTCACTGGCCGGGCGGCAGCTTCGGCTATTTCCCGACCTACACTCTGGGGGCGCTGGCCGCCGCCCAACTTTTTGCCGCCGCCTGCGCCGCTGTGCCGGACATCCGGCCGGGCCTTGCCCGCGGGGATTTCGCGCCGCTGCTCGGCTGGCTGCGTGAGAACGTTCACGCCCGCGCCAGCCTGCTCGAAACCGACGATCTCCTGGTCGCCGCCACCGGCCGACCGCTCGGCACGGCGGACTTTCTGGCGCATCTGCGGCGGCGCTATCTCGGCGACGCTTGAGGTCGGGGACCGGGCAACCCAATCAGGCGGATCCTCCTATCCCAGTTGGGGCGGGGATCTCGGCGGCACGGAGATCACGACCGATCGAGCGCACCGCGTCTCCCCATGCCGTGCCCGGCATCGCTTGGCGGGTTCGGCGGTTGTCCCGCCGGAGGCATTCATGCTCGATCCCGAGGTCTATCACCGACTCCTGACCGACGCCGAAGCGACGAGTGCGCCGCTTCACGCCGCCATCGCGCGCATCGGCCCGATCGCCATCGCGCCGCCGATCCATGCGAGCGTGGCCGAGCGGCTCTTCGTCGAGATCGTCAACCAGCAGCTCTCGACCAAGGCCGCCTTCGCGATCTGGTCGCGGATCGAAGTCGCCGCGCAGGCCGAGGGGGCGACGCCCCGTGACCTTTTCGTGCCAGGTTACGAGGCTGTGCTGCGGACCTGCGGCGTCTCGGCCAACAAGGTGCGGGCCCTCCACGCCGTCCGCGAGGCCGAGGCGCGGGGATGCCTCGGGGCCGATCTCGGAACTCTGCCGCATGCGGAGCGCTCCGCCGTGTTGTGCGGCATTCGCGGCGTCGGACCCTGGACCGCCGACATGGTCGGCATCTTCCACTTCCTCGATCCCGACATTTGGCCGGTCGGCGATGTGGCGGCGGTGGGGGCTCTGCGCCATCTCACGGGGCGGGACGACACGATGGCCATCGCCGCACGCTTCGCACCCTACCGCTCGATTCTCGCCCGCTATCTCTGGCGCAGCCGCGACGCGGCGCCCGCCACTGGGGTGGCGGCCTGAGGCAGGTCAGGCCCCGTCGAAGAAGGGGCGAAAATTCTCGAGCCAACCGCGCAGCCAGACTTCGAAACCGTGTTGCGCGCCCTCGGCGTCCTGTGCGTGACCCCAGGCTTCCTCCGCGAGCGGGCTCCACCAAGTCCACAGGCGATTCGAGCCGTCGAACTCGACGATGCCGACCTCAATGGCACCGGCTTGGCCGGTGAAGCGTCGCAGCGGCACCCCGGCGGAGCGGGTCTGTGTCCACGTGATTCGAGCGGAGGGCATATCAGGACAATGCGGCAGACCCCTTCTCGTTCGCTTTGCCGTATCGGCAGGGGATCCGTGTCCCGAATATGCTTGACCTTTGCGAACGACTCCGGCATCGGCGCGTTATCCGTGCAGTGCGCCGTGCGCCCGCTCTACGGTTCCATAGGAACGACCGAACCCCATGCCCGACGACAGTAGTCGATCGACCACGCCGCCTCTGGCCATCCGCGTGATCCGCGCCTGATCGTTCCGATCGGCTCGCCCGCGACCGGCCTTTGGCGGCTGGTCCGACCGGAGGTGAGCCATGACTGACTCCACCGTAACCACCCGGCGTGCCCGCTCCCGCGCGGCCCGCCCGAAGCGCAGCCGCCCGGCCGGTTTGGTCGTGGCGCTGATGATGGCGCTCGTCTTCGTGCCGGTTCTGGCCCTTCACGTCGTGGCCCTGACCGGGGCGACGCGGGAGGCCGACCGCCCGGCCGAACTCGCGACTGCAACCCAGAAGCCCCCGTCCGCCAAGAAGGTCCCTGGCTAAGGGCGCGCGATCCGGCGAAGCGGGGACCGCTTTGCCGGATCGCGGCTCGTAAAGCCATGGAGAGCCGTTGGACTGATACCGTCGGCTCGGTGCGGCTCTCGGTCGATGCAGGGCGGCCCACCACAGGGACGGGGCGCCGCGCCGCATCGTCGGGGGCCGATTCGGGTGAATTCCGCCCTCGCGACCCAGCCCCGCCCGACTTTAGGATTGCGCGCGCCGCCAGAGCGCCTTAACGGGGCCGCCCTCCCGGCAGACGAGAAGCGATCCCGTTCCTATGGCGGCCTGTGGCCTCGATTTTGGCACGTCCAACACCACCCTCGGCATCGGTTCCGGCGGCGTCCCGTCCCTGGTCCCGTTGGAGGGCGCGCATCGCACCCTCCCGAGCGCCATCTTCTTCGCCCCCGGCCGCGACGCCGAGATCGGTCGTGCCGCCATCGAGGCTTACGTCGAGGGCACGCCCGGTCGGCTGATGCGGGCACTCAAATCCGTGCTCGGCTCCGCCCTCGTCGAGGAATCGACGCCGGTCGGACGCGAGCGCATCCGTTTCCGCGACGTCATTGCCCGCTACCTCACTGCGGTGAAGGCGCGGGCCGAGGCCGAGACCGGTCTGAGCCTGGACGCGGTGGTGCATGGTCGCCCGGTCCACTTCGTCGACGACGATCCGGCCGCCGACCGCAAGGCCGAGGACACGTTGCGACAGATCGCCGAGAGTATCGGCTTCCGTCATGTCCGCTTCCAGTTCGAACCCATCGCCGCCGCCCTCGATTACGAGCGCACGGTGACGGGCGAGGAAATCGCGCTCATCGCCGATATCGGCGGCGGCACCTCGGACTTTTCCATCGTCCGCCTCTCGCCCGAGCGGCACCGCCGCGAGGACCGTGCCGACGACATCCTCGCCAATGACGGCGTGCGCATCGGCGGTACCGATTTCGATCGGACCCTGAGCCTCGGCGCGGTGATGCCGCTTCTGGGGCTCGGCAGCCCGATGAAGCGGGGCGATCTGGCCGTGCCGAACGCCTATTTCCACGACCTCGCGACGTGGTCGAGCATCAACCGGCTCTACAACGCCAAGACCTTGCGGGAGATCGACGAGGTGGTGCGCGATGCCGCCCGGCCCGATCTCGTCACGCGCCTGCGCCGGGTGGTCGAGGCCGAGCGCGGGCATTCGTTGGCCATGGCGGTGGAGGGGGCCAAGATCGCGACCTCGGATTCCGGACAGGGCCAAGTCGATCTCGGCTGGGTCGAGCCGGACCTGTCGGCCGGCGTCGATCGTCCGCGCCTGGCCGCCCATACCGAGGATCTCGCCCGGCGCATGGCGCAGCGGATCGGCCGCTGCCTCGACCAGGCCGGGCTCACGGCCGACCGGATCGATGCCCTGTTCCTGACCGGCGGTTCGACCGGGTTGCCGCATGTCCGCGCCGCGCTCACCGCGTCCGTGCCAGGTGCGCGGGTGGTGGATGGCGACACCTTCGGCTCGGTCGGTCTCGGGCTCACCCTGGAGGCGGCTCGCCTCGCATGAGGATGCGGGTCGGAACCGCCATGGCCTTTCAGGAGCTTCCCCTCGGAGGTTCGGCCCGCGTCGGGTGATCCGAGGACAGCTCGATGAACGCCCTTCCCTTCGCGCCGCGCCGCCGCGGAACCGCCCTTCTCACCGTTCTGCTGGGCCTCGCCTCCGGTGCAGCCTTCGCTCAGGCCGCAAGGGACGCGGCCGATGCCCGTGGCCATCGGACCGCTGGGGCCGGGACGGCGGGCGACACCTCCGGTCGTGAGGCCGGCGCCCCCGAGGCTTCCAGTCAGGCACCGGACCGGGTCTCGGGTGACGGCCGAACCGGCTTCGGCGTGAGTGGATCGGAAGGCGCCCGAACCTCTCCCGGCGGGCCCCGGACGGGCCTGTAACCGCCCCTTCGCGTCCACGGCAACGGCGGCCCGCGCCCATCCGGCTTTGCGCCGTCATCCCAGGATGATAGCAGCGGGCCATGAAGGGACGTCCTCCACATCGCGGCTCCGGCGGCAAACGCCCCCCCGGCGGGTCCAGGCCCGGCGGCAAGCCTGCTTTCGCATCGCGGCCGGGCACCGGCCCCCGCACCTCCGCCCTCGAGGCCGCCAAGCGCGCCGCCCGCAACCGCGGCGAGGACGCGGGCGAGCGCGCGCCCTGGGGCGACGCGGACGTCACCCCTGCCCCGCGTCCGCCCCGAGCCCGCAAATCGGCTCCGGATCAGGCGGAGGCGCCGCCGCCGCGGCGCCCGGCTCCCAAGGCTGCGACCCCCACGGCCGCGGCCTCCAGGCCATCGGCCCACAAGGCGCCCTCCCCCGACCGGAGCGGAGCGCCGCCAGCCGGCCCGACCCGGCGCGAGCAGCGCGTCGCCGCCTCGGCGACGCTGGCGAGCGGCGTGCAGACGCTGACCGTCGCTCCCGACGAGGCCGGGATGCGCATCGACCGCTTTCTCAGCGTGCGTTTTCCCCAGCTTCCGTTCACCCGCGTCCAGAGCCTCGTGCGAAAGGGCGAATTGCGGGTCGATGGCAAGCGCGCCAAGGCCGCCGACCGGCTGGAGCCGGGCTCGTCGGTGCGGGTGCCGCCGCTCAAGCTCGATCCGCAGCCCGATCGCCCGCGCAGCCCCGCCAAGGCTGCCAACGATGCCGAGTTCCTGCGTTCGCTGATCCTCTACGAGGACGCGGACATGATGATCCTCAACAAGCCGTTCGGCCTCGCGGTGCAGGGCGGCTCGGGCACCGTGCGCCACGTCGATGGCCTGCTCGAAGCCCTGACCGGACCGGACGGGCAGCGCCCGCGCCTCGTCCATCGCCTCGACAAGGACACGGCGGGCTGTCTCATCGTCGCCAAGACCCGGCTCGCCGCCGCCACCCTCGCCAAGAGCTTCCGCTCGCGGGCGGCGCGCAAGATCTACTGGGCGCTGGTCGCCGGCGTGCCGCGCACCCGGCAGGGCCGGGTCTCGACCTACCTCGCCAAGGACGAGCCGACCGATGCCGATGCCCGCATGCGGGTCGCCAAGCACGGCGACGAGGGCGCGAGCCATGCGCTGACCTACTACGCCACCGTCGACCAGGCGGCGCAGAAGCTGGCTTGGCTCTCGCTGAAGCCCGTGACCGGCCGCACCCACCAGCTGCGCGCGCACGCCGCCCATATCGGCCACCCCATCGTCGGTGATCCGAAATATTTCGAGGTGGAGAACTGGGAGTTGCCCGGCGGCATCCAGAATCGCCTGCACCTGCTCGCCCGCCGGATCGTGATCCCGCATCCGCGCACCGGCCAGCCGGTCGATGTCAGCGCCCCGCTGCCACCGCACATGGCTCAGAGCTGGAATCTCCTGGGATTCGACGCCGCCCGCTACGACCCGATCGTCGAGGCGCCGGAGGCCTGAGGCACCCGCCCCGCCTTGGACGACGGCACGGAACGGCGCCGCCACGCCATCGGTCGAAGCGGCGCGCGGCATCGCGCTCGGTACACCGGGAGGGAAACGTCGCCGATGCCGCGTGGACGGTTGCGCGGCGAGATGATTGTATCGGTCGAAACGGGAGTTTGGGGAAGACGATGCTGCCTTGCCCGCCTGTGCCGCCGTCGCGGCCGCATCGAGGTCAGATACGCATGAGGCTGCCCACGCTGATGTCCATCGCGCTCGCCGCCCTGCTCTGCGGTGCGGCGGTGCCGGCCCAGGCGGCACCGCCCGAACGCAGCCCCGCCGATCGCGCGCCTGCCGAGCGAGCCGGCAGCGAGCGCAATCTCAGCGAGCGCCCATCTACGGAACGTGCGCCTGCCGCTTCGGCGCCCGCGCCCGCCGCCGCCGCGGCGGCACGGCCGGTTGAGCGGCGGCGGCGCACCTCCTACGCCGCCTGCAATCGCGAATCGCACCGCCGCAACCTTTTCGGAGGCGCCCGCCGCCGCTTCCTCATCCGGTGCCGCCTCGGTTACGAGCGGCGCCCCGGCCCCGCCGCCGGACCGGCGCGCCGGCCGTGATGGGGCGGTCGCGAACGTGGTGAAGCTCGTCGTCTTCGACGTCGATGGCACCCTCATCGATAGTCAGCACCTCATCGTCGAGGCGCAGAGGCGTGCCTTCTCGGAGCACGGCATGGTGCCGCCGCCGCGCAAGGAAGCCTTGTCGGTGGTCGGTCTGTCGCTGCCCGACGCCTTCCGACGACTCGTCGGCGAGGCCGGTCCGATCGAGACGCTGTCGCTGAGCTATCGCCGGGCCTTCCAGGCGCTTCGGGTCGATCCCGATTACGAGGAGCCGCTTTTCCCCGGCATGGGCGCCTTGATCGCCCGCCTGCGGGAGCGCGCCGACATCCGTCTCGGCATCGCCACCGGCAAGTCGCGGCGCGGGGTCGATCATCTCGTGGACCTGTACGGTTGGGAGGGGTGGTTCACCACGATCCAGACCGCCGACGATGCGCCGTCCAAGCCCGATCCGACGATGCTGCGCCAAGCCATGGCCGAGGCGGAGGCTTCGCCCGCCATGACCGTGATGATCGGCGACACCACCTTCGACATGCTGATGGCGCGGGACGCGGGCGCGGCGGCCGTGGGCGTCTCCTGGGGTTACCACGCGCCGGGTGCCCTGTTCGGCGCGGGGGCGGTCACGGTGGTCGATACGGCGGAGGCGCTCGGTGACCTCTTCTCCGGTCCCCTCGACGAGTCGGAGACCGCCCCGGTGACGGAACGTCTCGGTCTGCGCTGAGGCTCGCGCGGACGGCCGAAACACCCTATCTGCGGACCATGAGCACGACCGACGACGATGTGACCCGCGACTGGCTCGGTGAACCCGGCGACGCGTCCCCTCCCGATCCCGTGCGGGCGGCCCGCGCCAACACCGCCCCACCCCTGCCGAAGCGCTTCTACAAGGAAGCCGGCCTCGCCGCGGTGGAGGGAGGGCATCGCCTCGTCCTCGACGGGCGCGGGGCCAACACGCCGGGCCGACGCCCGCTCGCGGTGCCGAGCGAGGCGCTGGGCCGGGCGCTCGCCGCAGAATGGGCGGCGCAGGGCGAGGTGATCGACCCGCGCACGATGCCGCTGACCCGCCTCGTCAACACGGCGATCGACGGCGTTGCGGATCGTCGACCCGAGGTCGCCGCCGATCTCGGGGCCTTCGCCGCCACCGATCTGATCGCCTACCGCGCCGATTCTCCGGAGCGTCTTGTTGCCGAGCAATCGGCGGCCTGGGATCCGCTGGTCGCTTGGGCGGGCGACGTTTTGGGCGCGCGCCTGTTCCTCGCCGAGGGTGTGATGCATGTCGCGCAGCCGGAGGCATCCGTTGCGGCCCTGCGCGCGGCGGTCGAAGCGGTGGAGGATCCCTTCCGTCTCGCGGCGCTCCACACGCTGACGACGCTCACCGGCTCGCTGGTGATCGGGCTCGCCGTTCTTCGCGGGCGCCTTTCCCCCGACGCGGCCTGGGCGGCCGCACATGTGGACGAGACCTATCAGGCCAGCGTCTGGGGGCCGGACGAAGAGGCGGCGGCACGGCTGGCCCATCGCAAGGCGGAGTTCGACGCGGCGGCGACCGTGGCGGAGTTGCGCTGAAGCGCCATCGCGGGATTCTGGCGCGAGGCCGCCGCGCCGGGCGTCACGCATCGCTCCCGACCAGAGGCGATCGCTCGGCTTGGCCGCAACGCCCGGATGATCTGACCAGCGGCATCGCTCGTCGGTAGGCGGCCTCAGACCCTACCGACCGAGCCTCGGTCCTGGCGACAACCGGCGGCTGCGCCGTTCACGTCGTCGTATCGGCCCGGTATCCGCTTCCCTCGCCCACGAAACCGGCATTCGCCTCGCGCAGGCGCGCGGCGGCCTCGTCGTAGAGGAAGGGGAGGAAGGCGTAGCGGCGGCCGGCGGTGACCCGCGAGACCGCGTGGAGCAGCGCGCAGGGAAAGACCACCGCACCCCCGGGCGGGGCCTTGAAGCCGCGCTTGCCGTATTCCGGGAAACTGACCTCGCCGCCCTCGAAGGCATCGTTGAGGTTGATCGACACGGCGAAGCGCCGGTGCGCGGTGCCGCGGGTGGTGTTGTCGCGATGCGCCCGAAAATGGCCGCCATCCTCCGCCGCGTAGCAGGAGACGATGTAACGCTCCATCCGGGTCGCGTCGAAATGGAAGATCTTCCTGATCTCGCTGGCGACGCGCCGCAGGATCCGGGACTGGATCGCTCCGACGAGTTGCGGATCTTCCACCGTCACGTCGCGGCGGCGCTTGTGCGCGGGGTCGTGAACCAGTGCGGTCTTACCGTCGACCTCGCGCATGAAGCCCGATTCCTGACCGCCCTGACGCTCGTAGAGCGCGATCAGATCGCGGCACAAAGCGGGTTCGAACACGTTCGGCAGCACGAGGATCGGCGGGGGAATCTCGAACCCGGCGAAGCGGTCGGGCGGCGGCAGGCGGGCGAGTTCGGCGAACAGGGTCTCGCGGTCGCTGCCGTCCGGTGCGAACGGAATGCGGGCGATGACCCGCAGCGTCGGATCGAGGACGAGCCAGAAAGGCCGGATTTCGAGACGGGACCCGATCACCGCCTCGCGGGAGACGGCGCCGTAGAGGCGCGACACCTGCCCGTCGAAATCCAGGAAATGGCGGATGCCCGGCAGGATCTCGCGGAGGCGCCCCTCGCTGTGGTCTGCCGGATCGAGGCTGACACCGAAGAACGAGATCCGCTCGTCGTCGAACAGGGCTCGATTTCGCTCGATTGCCGCGAGCGCCGCTGCGCCCCGTGCATGACCGGCCGAGCCGTAGAAGCCCAGCACCACGTAGCGCCCCGCCACCGTGTCGAAGATGTAGCGCGGATTGCTCGGACTGGCCTGCACGAACCAGGGCGCCGGATCGCCAGGCGACAGGACGACGTAAGAGGCTGCCGGCTCGGCGGAGGCACTCATCGACATGGCCTGACGATCCTCCGCGAAACCCGACACCCCGTTCTCGGGCGACACACCCGAATACATCGCCTCCGGATGCAACGACCGAATTCATGGCATGCCGCGCCCGCACGCGCCAAGACGTGAGGATCGGGTGCGCAAGGCCCCCCAAAGCACCGTTTCCGCCGGCCGGGGCGCGTGCTAAGGGCGATCGATCAAGGCAAGGTCAAGCTCATCCGCTCATCTTGCATTCAAAAGACGATTTGGCCGCAGGGAGGCTCCTCAGGACCATGAAGGACATTCTCGAGAAGCTCGAAGAGCGTCGCGCCCAGGCCCGTCTCGGTGGCGGTGAGAAGCGGCTCGAGGCCCAGCACAAACGCGGCAAGCTGACCGCGCGCGAGCGCATCGAACTCCTGCTCGACCACGGGTCGTTCGAAGAGTTCGACATGTTCGTGCAGCACCGCTCCACCGATTTCGGCATGGAGAAGCAGAAGATCTCCGGCGACGGCGTCGTCACCGGCTGGGGCACGGTGAACGGCCGCACCGTGTTCCTCTTCTCCAAGGACTTCACGGTCTTCGGTGGCTCGCTGTCCGAGGCGCACGCCGCCAAGATCGTCAAGGTCCAGGATATGGCGCTCAAGATGCGCGCCCCGATCATCGGCATCTTCGATGCCGGCGGCGCCCGCATTCAGGAGGGCGTGGCCGCGCTGGGCGGTTACGGTGAAGTGTTCCGCCGCAACGTCGCCGCCTCGGGCGTGATCCCGCAGATCTCCGTCATCATGGGGCCGTGTGCGGGCGGCGACGTCTACTCGCCGGCCATGACCGATTTCATCTTCATGGTGCGCGACACGAGCTACATGTTCGTCACCGGACCCGACGTCGTGAAGACGGTGACCAACGAGGTCGTCACGGCGGAGGAGCTCGGCGGCGCCAAGGTCCACACCACCAAATCCTCCATCGCCGACGGCTCGTTCGAGAACGACGTCGAGGCGATCCTGCAGATCCGCCGCCTGCTCGACTTCCTGCCCGCCAACAACATCGAGGGGGTGCCGGAGATCGAGAGCTTCGACGACGTCGATCGCCTCGACAAGTCGCTCGACACCCTGATCCCGGACAACCCGAACAAGCCCTACGACATGGGCGAGCTGATCCGCCGGGTCGTCGATGAGGGCGATTTCTTCGAGATCCAGGCGGCATACGCCCGCAACATCATCACCGGCTTCGGCCGCATCGAGGGCCGCACGGTCGGCTTCGTGGCGAACCAGCCGCTGGTTCTGGCGGGCGTGCTCGACTCGGACGCCTCGCGGAAGGCCGCCCGCTTCGTGCGCTACTGCAACGCCTTCTCGATCCCGATCGTCACCTTCGTCGACGTGCCGGGCTTCCTGCCGGGCACCGCGCAGGAATATGGCGGCCTGATCAAGCACGGCGCCAAGCTGCTCTTCGCCTACAGCCAGGCGACCGTGCCGCTCGTCACCATCATCACCCGGAAGGCCTTCGGCGGCGCCTACGACGTGATGGCGTCCAAGCATGTCGGCGCCGACCTCAACTATGCGTGGCCGACGGCGCAGATCGCGGTGATGGGTGCCAAGGGCGCGGTCGAGATCATCTTCCGCGCCGAGATCGGCGATGCGGAGAAGATCGCCGAGAGGACGAAGGAATACGAGGATCGCTTCCTCTCGCCCTTCGTCGCGGCCGAGCGCGGCTATATCGACGAAGTCATCATGCCCCACTCCACCCGCAAGCGCATCGCCCGCGCCCTCGGGATGCTGCGCACCAAGGAGATGGAGCAGCCCTGGAAGAAGCACGACAACATCCCGCTCTGAGGCTGCTGTTCGATCCGCTTCCATCGTCCTGAAGCGCCCTCGAAGGGGTTCCGGTCTTCACGAAGACTTCTGGATCCCGCCTTCGAGGGCGTCTCTTCGCGTCATCGGCGCGGGATGAGGGTGTCGAGGGGGGGCGCCGTGCGCCGCTACTCCGGCACCGCCGCCACGCACAGCCGGACCGCCGCGTCGAGTTCGAGGTCGCGCGGGTCGCCGATATTCACGGTCTCTTCCAAGCAGCGGATGAAGTAATCGCGGTCGAGCCGGGGCGAGAGTGCCGAGAACGACTTGGCGAGGCGGTTGGCGAGATCGATGCGGTCCTCGCTCGAGGCACGGCGATAGGTGCTGAGCTTGTCGGTCACCGAGAGCCGCGCCTCCGCGCCACCGACCGAGCCTCCAAGGAAGCCGCAAGTCAGGAGCAGCACGCCGATCCGGTGAAGCCTCGCTCGGCCCAGGCGTGTGGCGGGGATTGCACGGCGGAGCGGCATCGGCATGTCCTGACAGCATCCGACAGCGGACGAGCCGTCAGTGTCTCCGCGCAGCCGATGCCGGGTCAATGGCAATCGGTCAGGCAAAACTGCCCGACGCATGTGGACGAACGGCGTGGAGACACTGTGCCTTCCGACACCTGATGGGATCGATTTCGATGAGAGGGGCGTGGTGGGCGCGACAGGGATCGAACCTGTGACCCTTCGCGTGTGAAGCGAATGCTCTCCCGCTGAGCTACGCACCCGTGCCCCGACATGCCGCCCGGGAAAGTCGGCATGGGCGCCGCAAACGCGACGTGAGCGCCGTATACGTCGGGTCGCGGCGCTCGTAAAGCGCCTTGTGCGACGGCGACCACGGTTGTTTCGCTCACCCGCTCATCCGCCTTGCGACACCCAACAAATCGTATTAGAGAGCCGAACCGTACGGTACAGTACGGCACCGATCCCGGATATGCCCCCGAGCGCCGCCCTCCTCGACACGCCGACGGAACAGCCCTCCCTGCGCCAGCAGGCGGTGCTGGACGCCGTGCTGTCGCTGATCGTCGAGGGTGGCGATCCGCTGACCATGGATGCGGTGGCGCGGCGCGCCAGCTGCTCCAAGGAAACGCTCTACAAGTGGTTCGGCGACCGCGACGGGATGCTGACCGCCACGGTGCGCTGGCAGGCCTCGCGGGTCCATGCGGGCCGCACTGAGATCGACAGCCTCGACGCCGCGACGCTGAGGAAGAACCTGCGCGACTTCGCCGAGAGCTGGCTCTCGGTGATCGCGAGCCCGACCTCGGTCGCGCTCAACCGGATCGCCGTGGCGCATGCGGGCTCCCACAAGAGCAATCTCGGCGCCATCGTGCTGGCGAACGGGCGCTTCGCCATCGGCGAGCGGGTCAAGCCCGTGCTGGAGGCGGGCCGCGCCGCCGGACTCCTCGCCTTCGACGACACGGAAGGCGCGTTCCGGACCTTCTTCGGTCTGGTCGGCCGCGATATCCAGATCCGACTCTTGCTCGGCGACGCGCTCTCCCTCGACGCCGCCGGGATCCGAAGCGACGCGGCGAACGCCGTCGAGCAGTTCCTGGCCCTTTACGGCCGGGCAAAACCCTGACCCTCAAACCACGAAGAAGAGAGGACACCGCCATGCGCGTCTATTACGATCGCGATGCCGACCTGAACCTGATCAAGGGCAAGAACGTCGTCATCGTCGGCTACGGCTCTCAGGGCCACGCCCACGCGCTCAACCTGCGTGATTCCGGCGTCAAGAACGTCGTCATCGCCCTGCGCGAGGGTTCGGCCACCGCCAAGAAGGCCGAGGCCGAGGGCTTCAAGGTCATGAACGTCGCCGACGCCGCCAAGTGGGGCGACGTGGTGATGATGCTCACCCCCGACGAGCTGCAGGGCGACATCTACAAGGAGTCGCTGGAGCCGAATCTGAAGCAGGGCGCCGCGCTCCTGTTCGCCCACGGCCTCAACGTGCACTTCAACCTGATCGAGCCGCGCAAGGATCTCGACGTGCTCATGGTCGCCCCGAAGGGCCCCGGCCACACCGTGCGCGGCGAGTACCTCAAGGGCGGCGGCGTGCCGACCCTGATCGCCATCGCCCAGGACGCCTCGGGCAACGCTCACGATCTCGGCCTGTCCTACGCCTCGGCCAATGGCGGCGGCCGCGCCGGCATCATCGAGACGACCTTCAAGGAAGAGTGCGAAACCGACCTGTTCGGTGAGCAGGCCGTGCTGTGCGGCGGCCTCGTCGAGCTCATCAAGGCCGGCTTCGAGACCCTGGTCGAGGCGGGCTACGCCCCCGAGATGGCCTATTTCGAGTGCCTGCACGAGGTGAAGCTGATCGTCGACCTCATCTACGAGGGCGGCATCGCCAACATGAACTACTCGATCTCGAACACCGCCGAGTACGGCGAGTACGTCACCGGCCCGCGCATCGTCACGCCGGAGACCAAGGCCGAGATGAAGCGCGTCCTCAACGACATCCAGTCGGGCATCTTCACCCGCAACTGGATGCTGGAAAACAAGGTCGGCCAGACCTCGTTCAAGGCCACCCGCGCCAAGCTCGCCGCCCACCCGATCGAGGAAGTCGGCGCCAAGCTCCGCGGCATGATGCCGTGGATCTCCGAGAAGGCCCTCGTCGACAAGTCCAAGAACTGATCTCTTGCGACAGGCAGGCCGTGTTCTGCTCGGCCTGACCGTTGAGATTGAGGCCGGTGTCGCGAGGGCGGCGCCGGCCTTTTTCGTGCGCCGTGTCGGGCATTTTGCCCTTCGCCAGCGAACTGCCGACGTGCCAAAAGAGCCTCACCCGCGAAAAGACGGGCCGGACGGAAACGGGTAGGGAAGAAGAGAATGGAATCGCTCTACAGCGAGGAGCACCGTGCGCTCCAGGACGCGTTCGAGACCCGGAAGCTCGCCGATTTCCTCGACAAGCACCACGTTCAACCGGTGATCGGCGAGATGGAGCGCGGCTTCATCGAGAGCCGCGACATGTTCTTCCTCTCCACCGTCGATCCCGAGGGCAACCCGACCGTCTCCTACAAGGGCGGCCCGACTGGCGTGGTGAAGGTGCTGGGGCCGAATGAACTGGCCTTCCCCGGTTTCGACGGCAACGGCATGTTCCTGTCCATGGGCAATGTCGCCGGCCAGGGTAAGGTCGGCCTGCTGTTCATCGATTTCGAGACGCCCCACCGCCTGCGCGTCCAGGGCACCGCCCGGATCGTGTGCGACGATCCGCTGCTCTCCGAATGGGCGGAGGCGAAGTACGTCGTGCGGGTCGAGGTGACGAAGGCCTGGGTCAACTGCCCGCGCTACATCCACAAGCACACCAAGGTCGAGCAGAGCCGTTACGTGCCGAAACCCGACGCCGAAACGCCGCTGGCGCAGTGGAAGCGCCTCGATTTCGTGCAGGAGGTCATCAGCGAGGAGGACAAGGCCCGCGTCGCGCAGGAAGGCGTGCTCGACATGGAAACCTACGGCGCCAAGGTGATGCGCGGCGAGGGCTGATCAGCCCCCGAGCTGGCGCGCCAAGTCCGCGAGATCGCTTGCCGCGTAGGTGACCGGCACGGCGGGCCCCGTCTCGCCGCCTGCCGGTCCGTTCTCCCTCGGGCGGGCGATGTGAGCCGTGGAGAGCCCCTCCCCGGCCGCCGCGGCGAGATCGCTCGAATGGGCGGCGACCATCAGGATTTCGGCCGCGGCGTATCCCAAAGCCGTCACGGCGTCGCGGTAGAGGGCCGGTTTCGGCTTGTAGTCCCGGGAGAACTCGGCGCCGAGGACGGCGTCGAAGACGAGGCCGTTGCGGCGGGCGAGCGCCACGATCAGCCGGACATGCCCGTTCGAGAGCGGCGCCAGCACGAATTTCTGGCGGAGGGCCGCCATCGCGGCGGGCACCTCAGACCATGCGTCGAGACGGTGCCATGCCAGCACCAAGTCCCGCCTCACCTCCGCGGCGGCGTCCGCATGGCCGAATTCCACCAAAAGGGCGTCCACGCTCTCGGCCTGGAGCGTGTCAAGGTCGGCGAAGGGGCGTCGGCCGGAACGGACCGCCTCCATCGACGGCTGGTAGTACGCGCGCCACGCATCGGCGAAGGCGCCGCCGTCGATGCCGGGGAGCCGGCTTTCGGCCTCGCGCGCGACGCCGGAGCGCCAATCGACCAGCGTTCCGAACGTGTCGAAGACGAGCGCCCGGATCGCCATCGGCCTACACCGCCCGGAGCGCCGGCCCCCGCCGGACGAAGCCGACGATGTCCTTGACGGCGTCGAGCGTCGGCGCCGCAATGGCCTCCGCCCTCCCCGCGCCATCGGCCAGCACCGCGTCGATATGGGCCGGATCGGCCACGAGCCGCTTCATCTCGGCATTGATCGGCGCCAGGGTCTCGACTGCGAGATCGACCAGGGCCGGCTTGAAGCTGGAGAACTGGGCCCCGCCGAAATCCTTCAGCACGTCCTCGCGGGTGATGCCGCGCAGGGCCGCGAAGATGCCCACGAGGTTGTCGGCTTCCGGGCGGCCCTTCAACCCCTCGACCTCCGAGGGCAGTGCTTCGGGATCGGTCTTCGCCTTGCGCACCTTCTGGGCGATGGCGTCGGCGTCGTCGGTGAGCGCGATGCGCGAATATTCGGACGGGTCCGACTTCGACATTTTTTTCGTACCATCCCGAAGCGACATCACCCGCGCGGCCGGCCCCCCTATCAAAGGTTCCGTGATCGGGAAGAACTGCTCGCCGTGGCCATGCGCCTGGATCGACGGGCCGAAGTCGTTGTTGAATTTCTGAGCGATGTCGCGGGTCAGCTCGAGGTGCTGCTTCTGGTCCTCGCCGACGGGAACATGCGTCGCCCGGTAGGCCAGGATGTCGGCTGCCATCAGTACCGGATAATCGTACAGGCCGATCGACGCGTTCTCCCGGTCCTTGCCGGCCTTGTCCTTGAACTGCGTCATGCGGTTGAGCCAGCCGAGCCGCGCCACGCAATTGAAGATCCAGGCCAGTTCCGCGTGCTGCGGCACCTGGGACTGATTGAAGACGATCGAGCGCTTCGGATTGATGCCGGCGGCGAGGAAGGCGGCCGTGACCTCACGGATCTGCCCCTTGAGCGCCTGCGGATCCTGCCAGAGGGTGATCGCGTGCAGATCGACCACGCAGTAGAGGCACTGCGCATCGCGTTCCTGCATCTCGACGAAGCGCTTGATGGCGCCGAGGTAATTGCCGAGATGCAGGTTTCCGGTCGGCTGGACGCCGGAGAAGACGAGTTCGTTGAACGCGGCCATCGGCTCGGGTCCCAGGGTGAGGCCGGGCCGAGGCGATCTCGCATCCCGTTCGAAGGGGCGTTCTCTGGCCCGGCGGTGCCGCCGGGTCAAGGCGAGGGAATCGGTCTGAGGCCAGGGTACCACCGTCGTTTCGGTGCGCCGCAGGCGAACCCGGATTCCACGACTGGGCGCAACACCGTCCAACAGCCGCGCATCACGGGTGGGTTCCGGGATCCACGGTGCGGCCACGGAATGACGGTGGAAAGGCAAGCGGCGAGGATCGACCTCGCCGCCCTCGTCTCCCCTAGAGGCTCGCCTCCTCGAACGCCCGCACCCATTCGGCACAGATGCCGGAGCGGACGATGTCGTCGAGGGTGAACTCCACGATCGGAATGTTCATCATCCGGCTCTTGACCAGATGGATCACGGTGCGGAGCCCCGACGTCTCCCGCAGATCCGTCTGCGAGACGTCGCCGTTGATGATGACCTGGCAATCGTCGCCGATGCGGGTCAGGAACATCTTGATCTCGGCGGTGGTGGTGTTCTGCGCCTCATCGAGGATCACGAGGCAGTTCTTGAAGGTGCGGCCGCGCATCACCTCAAACGGCACCACCTCGATGTCGCCGGCCTTGACCGCGACGTCGAAGGCGCCCGCGCCCATCCGCTCCTTCATGGTCTCGGTGAGAGGGGCAACCCAGGGGGCGATCTTCTCCTCCAGGGTGCCTGGAAAGAACCCGAGGGAGCGGCCCGACGGAACGTTCGGGCGAGTGATGACGACTTTGGCGATCCGGCGCTGGCGGAGCTGGTCGGCGGCGCGGGTGCCGGCGATGTAGGTCTTGCCGGTGCCGGCCGGACCGAGGACGATGACTTGTGAAGAGGAAGCGAGAGCGTCGAGGTACTGACCCTGTTTATCCGTCAGGGGTTGGATCGGAGCGGGGTTTCGTTCTTCATCGAACCGCGTTCGATGCATCCGGATCGACCGATCCTCAACCAGTTCAAGCCGTGCGCGTCGTCTCTTCATGGATGAACACTCCACCTTGACTCGTGCGTGACTTACTCAACCTCGATGTCTCAATCGGCCTCGACTGTCTTCTCGTCTCCCCGTAACTGAACAACACCGCAGCTCCGGCCGTTCGTGTCGTTGCAAGAGCAAAGCCAACCCTGCCGAGTCGGTTCCACGCGGTTTCGTAATCTCTGTGGAATGCGTCTCTTTCGCCACGCAGGTTTGCCCGCCCGAGCCTTTCAGGCGCCGGCGACGGCAAAGTGACGGGTGGGCGAAAAAGCGATGACGCGCCCCCGAAAGGGTGTGGCCGATGGATCGGGACGATCCTGGCATGCGCATCGCGGGCATCGCCCTCCTCGGGCGAGCGGGCCACCGGCGGGGGACCCGCCGGCCGGACGCCTCATCCGGGTTGGACGAAGCTGTCGAGGACCATCTTCCGGCCCGCCTTGTCGAAGTCAACGGTGAGCTTGTTGCCATCGATGCCGGCCACCGTGCCGGGGCCGAACTTGGTGTGGAAGACCCTTGCGCCGTGCGCGAAGGCCGATGCCGCGGCGGTGGATTTCGCCACCAGCTCGCCCTCGATCTCCCGCGGCCCCGCCGAGCGCCCGGCCCCGCGATTCCCGCTGCCGAATCCCCCGGAGGTGTTGGCCTGCGCCCGCTGCCAGCCGGGCGTGCCGTAGGAGGAGCCGAAAGGGGTCGGATTGCGGTCGAACCGCGAAGCGCCGGCGCTGAAATGCGCGGGCGCCTCGATCACGTCGACGGCCTGGGGCGGCAACTCGTCGATGAAGCGCGAGGGAATCGTCGAGGACCACAGCCCGTGGATGCGCCGATTGACCGCGAATGACAGCTTGGCGCGTTTGCGGGCCCGGGTCAGGCCGACATGGGCGAGGCGCCGCTCCTCTTCGAGCCCGGCGCGCCCGCTCTCGTCGATGGCCCGCTGGTTGGGGAACAGGCCGTCCTCCCAGCCGGGGAGGAACACCGTGTCGAATTCGAGCCCCTTGGCGGCATGCAGGGTCATCAAAGAGACCCGGTCGGCCCCTTCCGCCTCGCTCGCCTCCATGACGAGGGAGACGTGCTCCAGGAAGCCCGCCATATCGGGGAACTCCTCCATGGAGCGCACGAACTCCTTGAGGTTCTCGAGGCGTCCGGCGGCATCGGCCGAGCGGTCCTTCTGCCACATCTCGGTGTAGCCGGATTCCTCCAGGATGGTCTGGGCGACTTCCGGATGGGGCTTCGTCTCGATCAGCCGGGCCCATCGCGAAAAGCTCTCGACGAGGCCGCGCAGCATCGAGCGGGCTCGGGGCTTCAACTCGTCGGTCTCAATGAGTTTTCTGGCCGCACCCAGGAGGGGAACCCGATCGGCGCGGGCGAAGGCATGCAGCGTCTGGAGCGTCGCGTCGCCCAAGCCCCGCTTCGGCGTGTTGAAGATCCGCTCGAAAGCGAGGTCGTCGGCGCCGTTCATGGTGACGCGCAGATAGGCCAGCGCGTCGCGGATCTCGGCCCGCTCGTAGAAGCGCGGGCCGCCGATCACCCGGTAGGGCAGGCCCACCTGGACGAAGCGGTCCTCGATCTCACGCATCTGGGCCGAGATGCGCACCAGAACCGCGATCTCGGACAGCGGATGCTGCTTGCGCTGCAGCGACTCGATCGATTCGGCGATCTGGCGCGCCTCCTCCTCCGAATCCCACGAGCCCATCACGGTGACGGGCTCACCCGCTTCGTCCTCGGTGCGCAACGTCTTGCCGAGGCGGCCCTCGTTCTTGGCGATGAGGCCGGAGGCGGCGGCCAGAATATGCCCGGTCGAGCGGTAATTGCGCTCGAGGCGGACCACGGTGGCGCCGGGAAAGTCGTGCTCGAAGCGCAGGATGTTGTCGACCTCGGCCCCGCGCCAGCCATAGATCGACTGGTCGTCGTCACCGACGCAGGCGACGTTCTTTCGCGCCTGCGCGAGGAGCCGCAGCCAGAGATACTGGGCGACGTTGGTGTCCTGATACTCGTCGACGAGGATGTAGCGGAAGCGGTCCTGATAGTTGGCCAGGATGTCCGGGTTCTCGCGCCACAGCTTGAGGCACAGCAGCAGGAGATCGCCGAAATCGACCGCGTTCAGCGTCGCCAGCCGCGCCTGATAGGCGGTGTAGAGCGTGCCGCCCTTGCCGAAGGCGAAGGCCTGCGCCTCCCCCGGCGGCACCTGCTCCGGGCCGAGGCCCCGGTTCTTCCAGCCATCGATGGTGTGGGCGAGCGAGCGGGCCGGCCAGCGCTTCTCGTCGATGTTCTGATCGGCGATGACCTGTTTCATCAGCCGGATCTGGTCGTCGGTGCCGAGGATCGTGAAGTCGGATTTGAGCCCGACCAGCTCGGCATGGCGCCGCAGGATCTTGGTGCCGATGGCGTGGAAGGTGCCGAGCCAGGGCATGCCCTCCCCCGCCGGCCCGATCAGCGCACCGATGCGGTGCTTCATCTCCCGGGCGGCCTTGTTGGTGAAGGTCACCGACAGGATATCGTAGGGCCGCGCCTTGCCGGTGGCGATCAGGTGGGCGATGCGGGTCGTCAGCACCCGCGTCTTGCCGGTACCCGCGCCGGCCAGCACGAGGACCGGACCCTCCGTCGCCTCCACGGCGCGGCGCTGCTCGGGGTTGAGGCCGGACAGGTAGGATGCGCCATCGGGGCGCAGAGCGGCCATGGCGCGGGCGGCGATCGAAGCGGGAGCGGCCTCCGGCTCTCTGTCACGGTCATGCATCATGCCCGCATCCCTGGACCAAAAGGCGAACGCCGTCGAGACCCGTGCGGAACCGGCCCTCCCCTTCGGGCGTCACTTCCTCAGAGGCCGATCCATTCATCCCAGAGGACAAGCGAGGCCATGAGAGCCTTTCCATTGAGCGTTCGAAATCGTCGAGTCGCGGGCGTCGCCGCCGTGGCACTGCTCGTCGGCATCACGGCGGCCGACGCCCAGGTCCTCGGCCAGGGCGGCAACAGCGGCACCAGCCGCATGAACCAGAATTTCGAGATCCAGAACCAGAACCGCAATTTCCAGCAGCGCCAGACGCTGGAGAACAGCGCCGTGCGCAATCAGATTCAGCGCGCACCGCTGAACCAGCCGCCGCCGAGTGGACCGGGCGCCTTTCCCCGGCGGTGAGGTGCCGGGGTGTCTTTCCTCAGCCTCCAATTATGAATCGCTGCTTCGTGGAGGAGGAGCGGGTGCGGTCCGTTCTCTCCGCGTCGAGACACAGGCTTCCTGCCTTGAAAAACGGAGGGGCCGCTGGAGCGTCTGCCCATCTCTGTCTCGGCGCCCAGTGAGTCATCGGGACGAGGGAGGCACGCGATCTACAGGTCGACCGCGACTGAGAGAAGGTAGGTCCGGGGCGTGCCCTGAAAGAACGTTCCGAAGGATGCCACCCCGGTCCAGTAACGCCCGCCGGTCACGTTGAGAACGTTGGCACGGATTGTCGTCCGATATCCGCCCACCAGGGTGGCGTAGCGCAGGCCGAGATCGAGACGCGCCCAGTTCGGCAAGGCCTGCGTGTTCGCAGTATCGATGAACTGGCGGCCCGTGTAGATCACCGCGCCATTCACCGTGAGGCCCGGCATCCAGGGTAGATCCCATTCGCCGCCGACATTGAGTTGGACGCTCGGAACGCCGATCGGAGTGTGGCCGACATTGCTGGTAAACGCCGTCTTCGTCAGGACGCCATCGAGAAGCGTGAGACCGCCCAGGATGCGGGCTTGAGGTGTGATCTCGCCGTAGACGCTGAACTCCAATCCTCTGACCTGCTGCTCGCCGGTCTGTGCGAAGCGGCGTTGCGGGCTGAGTTCGCCGATCGGTCGCGTGATTTGAAAGGCGCTGAAGGTTGTGCCGAGGGTGCCCCACCAATTGACCTTGAGCCCGGCCTCGACCTGGTGCGCGACGTAGGGCGCGAGGACTTCACCGGAATTGCCGGCTGCCGCTGGCGCCACCTCGCCGCGGCTCAGACCCTCGATGTAATTCCCGTAGATCGACACGTTCTCCCAAGGCCGTACGACGAGACCGACCATCGGACTGAGGGCGCTCTTGTCGTAGGACGATGCCAGCGTGCCGACATTGGAGGTGTAGTTGTGCGCCCCGATGCCTTGATGGCGCAGGCCGAGCGTGAGGAGCAGACGATCATCGAGAATCGACATCGTGTCCGCGATCGAAATCCCGGTCAGGGTGCTGTCGTAGAGCGGCGGCCGCGAGTCGATCACGGTCGGCGCGATGTAGGATGCCCGAACCGGGTCATAGAGGTTGGATCGGTAGCTGCCGCGGGCGCTCATGAGGCGGCGGTCGGCATCTTCCTGATAGCGAGAAGCCTGCACCACGAAGGCATGGCGGATGAAGCCGGTATCGAATCCGGCCCTTACCCCGCCATCCACCGTGTAGCGCTCGACGCCGAGGCTGTAGAATTGCGGGCTTGTGCTGGTGTCACCCCGCGCATTCAGGATCGTCGGTGCCGATGCAAAGTAGCGCTCGACACCGCTCTGCGAGCCGCCGACATCGCCGAATAGCGTGATCTGGTCAGTGAGATCGTATTCCAGGTGCAGCAGGCTGCTACGGTCGTCGATGTCCGAATATTCCCACGGCTGGCTCACGTTTCGGCGGCCGTCGGGGGCACGGGGCACTCGAACGCCCGATTGTAGGAGGAACGGTCGCAAGGGCGCATCGAAGCGGTCGGTCTGCGCCAGCATGTACAGCGATGCGCGGAACCGTTCGCCTTGATAGTCGAGGGCCAAGGCCCCGACCCCCATCGTTTCGGATTGCCGGTCGATCGGCGTGTTGCCGCCCCGGAGGCTGCCAACGACGCGGATGCCCCATTCGCGGTTCGCGCCGTAGCGTCGGGCCAGATCGAACTGGCCGCCGCCCCGCGCGGTCGAGCCGTAATCGAGGGTGATACGCGTCAGATCCTCTCCGGCTCGTTTCGGAACGATATTGATGACGCCGCCGATGCCGCCGTTGGGAGAAACGCCCGAGAGCGCGGCGGACGGTCCTTTGAGAACCTCGATCCGTTCGGCGTAGTCCGTGAAGACGCGGAAGCTCGGAGCGATCCCGTAGACCCCGTCGAAGGCGACTTCGCCACTGGTGTTCTCGTTGAGGGGAAAACCGCGGATGTAGAACGAATCAAAGGGAGCCCCCGTCGATTGTGTGGCCCGTACGGAGGGGTCGAGGGCGAGCGCTTCGGACGCGGTGAGCGCCTGACGATCGCGAATGAACTTGTCGGTGTAGCTCGTCACGCTGAAGGGAGACTTGGCGATGTCCGTATTGCCGAGCATGCCGAGCCGCGCACCCTGCGCCACCTGACCACCGGCATAGGCGGATGGAAGCCGGGATGCGCTAGGCCCTGCTTTCGTGTCTTTTGCCTGAGCCGCGACCGACAGCTCTTCCAGTTGGATGCCGGTGGGTGGCGCGGGTTCCCGCAATTGGACATAGCGTGGATTGACCAGGGTGATCGTCGCGGCACCGGCGCTACGGTAGGTCAGGTCCGTATCGCGGAGAAGCTCGGCCAAGGCGTCGATTGGACGGAATGCCCCTGCGATGCCCCGTGTCGTCAGACCGGCGGTGAGCGCGGTCTCGTAAGCCAGCGTGATCGAGGTTTGCTTGGCCAGTGCCTTCAAGGCAGCGTCGAGTGTTCCCGGTTCGATCGAGATATGCCGGGGCTGGTCGGACGCGTCCTCCCGCTGCGATACGACCTTTGCTGCGACGGGAACAATGTGGATACGCTTTCCGGCCTCCAACAGGATCGGAGGCGAAGGCTTGTCCGATGCCGATGCCGTTTGGCCGATCGCCGCCATCAGAGTCGCGCTGACCGCCGTCGACAGCCTGAAGGCCGTACCACCAATCCGCATCCCCAACTCCCAACCCTCGTCCCAGGCGAGGGTCGGCGCATCGTGCTGTCTCGCCCCTCATACGGAGAGACTGACGAGGTCCCGAAAGCCGAACGTGGACCCTTGAAAATTTCCGGGCGTCGGTCAGGACGCCGCCGTGATGATGACCAAGAAGGGGGTAACGCGCGTCACCTTCAGGCGCAGGCTGGCGGATAGGACGGCCAACGCGTCGTCGGTATCGCGCAGATTGAGCGTTCCGGTGAAGCGCCGAGTCCCCAGGGCGGCGTCGAGCAACAGGATGCGCCCGCGCCGGTAGCGGTTGAGTTCCGCTAGGATTGCGGTGAGCGGTTTTCCAACGGCGATCAGGCGGCCATTGCGCCACGCGGTGACCTGTTCGACATCGCTGCGCTGAAGGGCGATCCGGTTGTCAGTTCCTTTGCGGGCAGCCTCGCCGGCTGCGATCATCGTATGGTCGGTTCCGATCGCAGCTTCGACACGTCCCTCGGCGACGCCGACGATCTCCGCCGCGCCATCGAGGCGGACGTAGAAGCGTGTTCCCACCGCGCGGACGATCAGACCCGCTCCTCTCACGACGAACGGTCGATCTCGATCGGAAGCCACGTCGAACACCGCCTCGCCGCGCAACAGCTCGATGCCCCGCTCGTTCGGCGTGAAGCGCAGGGCGACCGCCGTATCGGTGTTGAGATCCAGCCGGCTGCCGTCTGCCAGGATTGTCGTTTCGAAGCCCCCGACCCCCGTCCAGGCATCGGCGCGCAGGCGATCGAAGAGGCCCAGTTCGTGGGTGATCAATCCGGCCAAGCCCAGGGCCGCCGCAAGGAGGGCGACGCCCTTCGGAACCCGCCGCGCCTTCGAGCGAGGGGGCGGGGCCAAGCCCATCGTGCGCCGCCATCCCGATAACTCGGCGTAAGCGTCCGCATGGGCCGGGTCGGCGGATCGCCACGCCTCGAACGCCGCTCGATCCGCCTCCGTCGCGTCCGCCGAGGACAGGCGGGCGACCCAGAGAGCGGCCTCGGCGAAGATCGGATCCTGCCCGGGTTCGTCAGCATCACCTGCTGCGTGCTGATCCATTCCACTTCGCCATCCGTGCCGGATTTTCCCTGTTCTCAAGACCGCCGAAGCCCGGGAAACCGGATGCTTCGCTCAGAAAAAATCGCGGCAGCGCTGATACGTGTCGAGCACGGCCTTCGCGATATGCTTTTCGACCATGCGCTGGCTGATGCCGAGACGGAGGGCGATCGCGCCGTTGGGCAGACCTTCGAACGCGCTGAGGAGGAAGACTTCGCGGCAGCGTGGGGGGAGCCTGTCGATGGATGCCGCCACGAGGCGCAACTGCTCGCGGGCAATGATCTGCGCCTCGACCCGCGCCTGGCTGTCGGCGATCTGGGTCAGGTCCAGATCGGTCATGGATTGAAACAGCGATGTTTCGAAGCGTCGCCGTTTCGCCAGCGTGGCCGCCACGTTGCGGGCGATGTGGAACAGGAAGACGCGCGGGTGCTCGAGATCCGTCGTCGTGATCGCGCGAACGAGACGCAGATAGGTTTCCTGGGCGGCATCGGCGGCATCGGCCGAATTGCCCAATGTCCGACGCAGAAACCGCTGCAGCTTCGCGCCTTCGCTCCGATGCAGGGCATCGATGGAGACCGCTCGCATCACACCGCCCTCCACCTCTCTCGAACGTTTGGCAGACCGATCCGCCGTGGGTCGAGGAAAGAGAAAAACGACTGATGGGCAAGGTTGGAAGAAATCTATACTGATTCCAAAATGGACGGACGAAGGTGCGACAAATCATTGTTTCGGAAGTATAAAAATCCCTGCTGAATATGATCTCTATTGCGCCGCCCATCGCGCCTCGCTGAGAGATTCTCGACATGTTGCGACTGTGCAACGCTCTTCGCCTCTTGGTCTGGATTACGTGAAATGTCCCATTGAAGAGAGGCAATGCGGAGCGCGATGTGCGTAACGCTCTAGACCTCAGAGGCAGGATGGCATCCAAATTGCCATTATTACCTATATTGATCCGGGATATTATAGTAGATTTGACTTCCTAAAGTAAATCAGTGAAAAATAAGATATAGTCGATGGACTAATCCGTAATACGAATTGCCTCAAAATTGTGCGCCATATAGTTGCCCCCGAGTAAACCGCTGCCAATGCGGGCTCGACAGGGGAAACACCGATGGCCACGACGTCGATCACCGGCACCCAGACCACCGCCGTCACCCTCAAGAACGGCAATGCCGGTGCCGATGACGCGCTCACGGTTGCGGCGGGCGCGACGCTGAAGACCAGCGCGACGGCCGTCCTGATGAATCTCACCGCCGCGCGGGCCGCCGACGGCATCGTCATCACCAATAACGGGCTCATCACCTCGACCGGTGACCGGACCCTCGACACCACCGGCACCGTCGCCGGCTCGAAGATCACGCTCAACAACAACGGTTCGATCACGGCGAGCGGCGCGACCAAGGCCGACGTGTTCCGTGTCGCCGACGACATCGTCAACGGCGCCATCACGGTCAACAATACCGGAACGATCCAGTCGACCGGCACGACCAACGACAGTCAAGCCCTGCGCTTCGGCAAGTCGTATTCGTCGACGATCGAGATCAACAACAGCGCCACCGGCAAGATCCTCACCGCGGGGGCGGATACGATCCGGGCCGGCAACAACGCTACCATCACCAATTACGGAACGATCGCGGCCTCGGCCGCCTCGGCGCTGACGGCGAAGCAACCCATTCACGCCATCGATATCTCGACGGCGCAGTCGGCGACGATCAAGAATTTCGGGACGATCACCGGCGCGCAGAGCGCGCTGGGCTCGGATGTGGCGAACAACAGCCCGACGGGGGCCACGACGCCCGCCAACTACACGGTCACCAACGCCGCGGGGGCGACGATCACCGGGCAGAGCGCCGGGGCCATCGTCTCAAGCGGCACGGCGACGGTCACGAATGCCGGCACGATCCAGGGGCTCGGCCTCTCGACACTGAGCGGCGGCGCGACGGTGAGCGCCTATGACGGCGACGGCATCGACACGGTCGGCCTCGCCACGATCACCAATTCCGGCACGATCCGGGGCGTTCAGTCGAAGGGTATCGGAACCTCGGGCCGCAAGAACTTCTCCGAAGGCCTCGATATCGGCGGCGGCAGCGTCGTCAATTCCGGCACCATCGAGGGCGGCGATTTCGGCATCACCGTCAACAACGTCAATAACGGCGACCAGACCCGGAGCGGCGCGGCGGCGCTCACCCTGACCAACCAGGCCGGGGGAAACATCGTCGGCGATAACGGCTACGCGATCCGCTCCGAGAACAAGACCGCGACCGGCAGCCTCAAGGCGGCGCTCACCGATGACACGGTGATCAATTACGGCACGATCACCGGCAATGGCGGCGTCCCGGCCGGCACCGTCTACATGAACGGCACGACGACCACGAAGGACCCGAACACGGTCGGGCCCCTCAACGGCACGACCTACGGCACGGCGGATGCCGGCAATGCCCGCTTCATCCTCGGCGACGGGGCCGCGATCCAGCTCGGCGAAGGCAACGACACCCTGACGAATTACGGCACGATCACCGGCAATTCCGGCCGCGCGATCAGCCTCGAGGGCGGTGACGATACCCTCAACCTCTTCACCGGCCAGGCCGTCAGCGGCACCATCGACGGCGGCGTCGGCAGCGACACCCTCAATCTCGACGCCGCTTCCGGTCAGGCGAACGGCACCCTGGCCAAGGTCGCGAATTTCGAAGCCCTCACTGTGAGGGGCGGCCAATGGACCCTTCTCGATGCGGAGAGCTACGCCAACGGCATCACCATCGCCTCCGGCGCGACGTTGACGCTCGGCGCCTCCGCCTCGCTCGGCGGTGCGATCGCCGATGCCGGCACGCTCATCGTCCAGACCGGCGGTGCGCTCACCCTGTCCGACGCCATCAGCGGCGCGGGCAGCCTGATTCTGAACGGCTCGGGCACGCTCACGCTCTCGGGTGCCAACAGCTTCGCCGGCGGCCTCGCGCTCAATGCCGGCACCCTCGACGTCGCGGCGAGCGGCGCGGCGGGGACCGGCGCGATCACCTTCGGATCCGGCGCACAGGCGCTGGTGATCGAGCAGGCTGCCCTGGCGCAAACCGGCGGTACCTACGATTTCGCCAATCACCTCAAAGGATTCGGTCTCGGTGACACCGTGCGCTTGATCGGTGTCGGCAACGAGACCTCCGTCGCCTATGACGGGTCGAGCGGCACCCTCACCCTGACCGGAGAAGCCGGATCGGAAGCCGTCACGCTCCATGTCGAGGCGTCGCAGCCGCCGGCCGGCTATGCCTACGGCGTGACCGCCGACGGCGCGGGCGGCGCGATCCTGGCGCTCGACAAGATCGCCACCGTGCAGGACGTGACGGCGAACGCGGCCAAGGATGCCGTCAAGGCGGGGGACAGCTTCACCATCGGCCTCGCCTTCGACAAGGCGGTCACGGTGTCGGGAACGGCCCCGGTGCTGCACCTCAGCGACGGCGGCATCGCGACCCTAAGCCAGGATCTCTCGACCGCGACGAAGCTCGTCTTCGTCGCCACCGTCTCGGACGGCGAGAACGCCGCGGGGGTCCGGATCGTCGGGGTGGACAATGCCGGCAGCATCCAGGACGGCGCGCATGTCGCGGTCGATCTCGGCAACGCGCTGAGTCACGCGGCGGTCGGACCGACCATCGATACCAGTGCCCCCGTCCTGTCGATCACGAGCGCGGGTGGGCTCACCAACCAGCCGGAACAGACGGTTTCCGGCACGGGCGAGGCAGGCCTCACGGTCGTCGTCTATGACGGCACGACCGAACTCGGCCGCGCCGGCGCCGACAGCACCGGGCACTGGTCGCTCGACGTGACGCTCGCGAGCAACGCCGACCACGTGCTGCATGCCGCCGCGACCGATGCGGCCGGCAATATCGGTCAGAGCGGCTCCATCACCTACACGCTCGACACGGTGGCCCCGACCGTCACCGTCACGGCCTTCTCGGGCCTCGTGAATGCCGCGAGCCAGACCGTCACCGGCACGGTCGACGTGAACGGCAAGGCCGACAGCATCGGCACCACCGTCACCATCCTCGATGGCACCGACGTGGTGGGAACCGGTATCGTCCAGAGCGATGGAACGTGGTCAGCGGGCATCACCCTCAGCGGCGACCGCTCCCACGCGCTGAAGGCCCTCAACACCGATCTGGCCGGCAACACCGGCTACAGCGCGCCGTTCTCGGTCGCCCTCGACACCGCCGCGCCCGACACGGCGATCGGTGCGCACCCGGCCGCGATCACCAACACGACCGACGCCGTCTTCGGCTTCACCGGGACTGACACCGCCGGCGGTTCGGGCGTCGGCGACTTCCTCGCGAGCCTCGATGGCGGGGCCTTCACCTCGGCGTCGAGCGGCGGCGTCGCCTATCATGGACTGGCCGACGGCCAGCATACGCTGACCGTCAAGGCGGTCGATGCCGCCGGCAACGTCGATGCCAGCCCGGCCAGCTACGCCTGGATCGTGGACACCGCGGCGCCCGATACGGCGATCACTGCCGGGCCTGCCGCGGTGACGAGCGGGACGAGCGCCCATCTCACCTATGCCGGGACCGACGAGGCCGGGGGAGGCGGCGTCGCCTCCTACCGCGTCAGCGTCGATGGCGGCGCCGTCACGACCACGACCGCCACGAGCCTCGATCTGACGGGCCTGACGGATGGGACGCACAGCGTGCAGATCGCTGCGGTCGATGCGGCGGGCAATGTCGACGCGACGCCCGCGAGCGTCGGCTGGACGGTCGACACCGTCGCCCCCGGCGTCGCGATCACGGCCAAGCCCGCCCTTCAATCCAACGTCGCGGACGCCCATTTCGCCTTCGCGGGCTCCGACGGAGCCGGTTCCGGCGTTGTCTCCTACCTCACCAGCGTCGATGGCAGTGCCTTCACGACGAACACCGCCGGAAGCCTGGACCTTGCGGGTCTCGCGGAGGGACGGCACAGCTTCGCCGTCGAGGCCGTGGACGCGGCGGGCAATGTCACCGCCTCGGCGGCCACCTTCGCCTGGACCGTCGACACCACGCCGGCCGCACTCGCCTTCACCAGCACCGGCGGCACCGTTCATACCGGGCAGCAGGTAATCTCGGGAACGACCGATCTGTCGGAGGCGGGCCGGACCGTCACGATCGCGGAGGGCGGCACGGTGCTCGGCACCGCTACGGTTTCGTCCGAGGGACGCTGGGCGACGAGCGTGCTCCTGAACGGCGCGGGCACGCACAGCCTGACCGCGAGCGAGACCGACGCTGCCGGCAATCTCGCCACCACGGCGACCCCGCTGAGCTACGACCTCGATCCCACCAGCCCGACCTTCCTGAAGGGCAATCTGGTGCTCAGCATCTACGGAAACGGCGACGGCAGCGGCGAGTACGACGACAACGCCGCGACTCCGATCGTGCTGCAGCAGGTCACGACATCGGGCACGTTCGTGAATCAGATCGTGCTGCCGCAGGCGACGATCGGTGCGAACTCCGTCATTTCCGGCGAGTACGGCTCCTCCTCCGAGGGCACGCTGCAACTCACGGGCGACGGTAAGGCGCTCCTGATCGCCGGCTACGGCATCAACGCCTACCAGTACAATGACGGCGGCGCGGCCGTGTACGGCGACGCGGCGCTGGCGCAGACCACCAGCCTGACCAACCAGACCAAGTTCGTGCCCGTGAGCCGCGTCATCGCGCAAATCGGCGTCGATGGTTCGGTCGATTCGAGCACCGTGCTGTTCAACGTCTTCGACGGCAACAACCCGCGCTCCGTCGCCTCACTCGACGGCTCGACCTATTACATCTCCGGCCAGGGCATTGCGGGCGATCTCACGCAGGGCGTGTTCGTGGCCCAGCACGGCGCCACGACCGCCACGTCGATCGATCACTCGACCGACACCCGCACCGCCGTGATCTATGACGGCCAGCTCTACGTGTCCCGCGACAGCAAGCAGCCGAAGACCGGCAGCGTGACGGGCACGGCCAACATCTCGACCTATAACGGTTTGCCGACGGGTGAGACCAAGCCGATCGTTCTCAGCGGCCTCGATCGCTCGGTGACGCTGACGAATTTGCAGACCAACACGATCAATCATGCCGGCGAGAAGGTCTATCTCGATCCCGAGAACTTCTTCTTCGCCAACAGCAAGACGCTCTACGTCGCCGATGGCGGCATCGCCAAGATCGGCGGCGTCGGCGATGGCGGCCTGCAGAAGTGGGTGATGAACGACGCGACCGGCAAGTGGGAGCTGCAATACACGCTCTCGACCGGTCTCGGCATCGTCCAGCCGGGAGCCGCCGCCGGCACGACCGGCCTGATCGGTCTGACCGGAAAGGTCGTCGGCGACACGGTGCAGCTCTACGCGACGAACCAGACCGTCGGCGACATCGACCAGAAATATCTGTTCGGCATCACCGATCACCTCAGCGACACGAGCGGCGCAGGCAAGAGCTTCGCCACTCTGGTGACCGCGGCTCCCGGGACCAACATCCGCGGCGTGTCGTTCACCCCCTCGACCGACGCGCCGACGGTCGCCATCGACAACAAGGGCGGGCTGACCAACGCGCCGACCTTCACCCTGAGCGGCACGGTCGATCTCGCCGATGCCGGCACGACGGTGATCGTGAAGGACGGCGCGGCCGTCCTCGGTACCGCCCTGGTCGGACTCGACGGGACGTGGTCGACCTCCGTCACCCTGAGCGGCGATGGTCTGCACGGGCTCGTCGCCTCCGATACCGATGGCTACGGGCAGACCGGATCGGCGAGCGTCTCCGTGACCCTGGATACGGTCGCGCCCACCATCGCCGTCACCTCGGCCGGCGGCCTCGTCCGGACGGCCGGTCAGATCCTCAAGGGCACCGGCGAGGTCGGGACGTCGGTGACGATCCGCGAGGGCACGCAGGTGCTCGCGACCGTTCAGGTCGCCTCGGACGGCACCTGGAGCACGAGCGTCGCTCTCGCCGGCGAAGGCCAGCACACCCTGATCGCGACGGATACCGATGCGGCCGGCAATGTCGGCACGGCCGCATCGCTCCTCTACACCCTCGACACCGTGGCACCGAATGCGCCGAGCCTCGTCCTCACCACCCCGGACGGGGGGGCGGGCCTGCCGAACCCGGTCCTGACGGGCACCGCCGAACCCGGTGCGACCGTGTTCCTCTATGACGGCAAAGTCCTTCTCGGGACGGCGAGCGCGGATCCGGCGAGTGGCGCCTTCGCCTTCGCGACCCTCCCGGCGATGGCGGCCGGCACGCACCGGCTGACAGCGCAGGCCCAGGACGCGGCGGGCAATCTCGGTATCGCTTCCGCAGCCCAAATTCTGTCGGTCGCCGGAGACGGTACGGTGACGATCACACAGGTGCGCGCCGACAAGTCGAAGGACGTGTACCTGACGAATGTGACCGGCAAGAGCTACGTCGCCGAACACGACATTGTCGACAACCGTGGCGTCACCACCGACATCGTCCGCACCCATGCCGACAAGTCGCTCGACTACACCTATCACCTCGACACCGCGACGGGCGTGAAGACGGTCGACACCTACGACGCGGCCGGTCGCCTGAAGACCGATCTCGTCACCCGGGCCGACGGCACCACCGATCTCAAGACCTATGCGGGCGACGGTCGGACGCTCGTCAGCGAGGTGATCAAGTTCGCTCAGGGCCCCGGTCAGACGGAACTGTCGGACACGTTCCAGTACAGCAACGGGATCCTCGTCAGCGAAACCCAGGTCCATGCCGACAAGTCCCGGGACGTGTACCTGACGAACGTGACCGGCAAGAGCTACGTGGCCGAACACGACACCTTCAACGGCCGGGGCGTCAACACCGACATCGTCCGCAGCCATGCCGACGGGTCGCTCGACTACAGCTATCACCTCGACACCAAGACAGGCGTGAAGACGGTCGATATTTTCGATGCGGCCGGTTGTCTGAAGACCGCTCTCGTCACCCGGGCCGATGGCACCACCGATCTCAAGACCTTTGCGGGCGACGGCCGGACGCTCGTCAGCGAGGCGATCAGGTTCGCCCAGGGCCCGGGCCAGACGGAGCTGTCGGATACGTTCCAGTACAGCAACGGAATCCTCGTCAGCGAAACCCAGGTCCATGCCGACAAGTCGAAGGACGTGTACCTGACGAATGTGACCGGCAAGAGCTACGTCGCCGAACACGACACCATCGACAGTCGTGGCGTCACCACCGACATCGTCCGCACTCATGCCGACAAGTCGCTCGACTACACCTATCACCTCGATACCACGACGGACGTGAAGACGACCGACACCTACGACGCGGCCGGTCGCCTGAAGACCGATCTCGTCACCCGGGCCGACGGCACCACCGATCTCAAGACCTATGCGGGCGACGGTCGGACGCTCGTCAGCGAGGCGATCAAGTTCGCTCAGGGCCCCGGTCAGACGGAACTGTCTGACACGTTCCAGTACAGCAACGGGACGCTCGTCAAAGAGACGCAGGTCCATGCCGACAAGTCGAAGGACGTGTTCGACTTCAACGTCACCGGCAAAAATTATGTCGCCGATCACTATTTCTACACAGCGGACGGCAAGCTGGCGACGACCGACCTGACCTATGCCGACGGGTCCCACGCCCAGACGGCGTCCCAGGCGGGCCAGACGCTGGTCTCGCATGCGAACGTCACTGACACACTCAAGAGCTTCGGCGGCGACACGTTCGTCTTCGGTCAAGGCTTCGGCAAGGATGTGGTCGTCGGTTTCCGGGCAGGATCGTCGGCAGGGCACGATGTCCTCGTGCTCGACACGGCGCAGGCGGCGAGCTTCCAGGATATGCAGGCCCACCACATGATCACGGCGTCCGGTCGTGACACGCTGATCACGCTCTCGAGCACCGACACGATCCTCCTCAAGAATCTGGCACCCTCGGCTCTCACTGCCGACGATGTCCAGTTCCAGGATCACGGCCTGTTCCACGCCTGAGCCGTGATCGCGTCGGCTGACGAGAAGGCGCAACGAAGCGCGGCATGTCGGCCTCTACGGCACGACTTGCCGCGCATCCGGTTTCACGCGCCGCCATGGTCCATCGGAAACAGCGGCTTGCCCGGATTCTTCCTGCTTCCGAAAACGTGGCTTTCGCGCGATATGCTCACATCCGGAGCCGGGCACGCTGGTCGGAGATGAGCCGTGGAAGGCCATCTCCAGTCAGGGTCGTAGCGAGGTTCGCGCGATCGGGGGTCAGCCAGCCGGCGGGACGAGAACGTATTTCCCCACGAAGGGGTCGCTCTGGCTGTTCACACCGGTGCAACCATAGGGCCGCTCACTGGCCGCCATCGTCCGGAATTTGAGCGTCGCCTTCCCGTTCAGCTTGATCGTGTAGCCCTTCTCGCTCGCGGAATGGCCCTGGTCGCCGTCCACATGCTGCACGAGACCGTTCTCGAACTGGCCGTCGATGGTCAAGGTGACGGGCTGGTCGGCATGATTGACGACGCGCAACTCGGCATTCGTGTCGGCCGGCAGGCGCAGTTCGGCCGGAGCGCAGGTGATCTTGCCGTCCTTCTTCTCGATAGTCAGCTCCATGACCGGCTGCCCGCTCGATGCGGGTGGCGGCAAGGGTTTGCCCTGGGCCAGAGCCATGGTGGTCGAGAGGACGAGGCACAACGTGCCCAGCGTCCATTCCGCATGTCGCATGTGATCGGTCTCCTATCGGTCCGTCGGGGAAGACCGAGGCCGGGTCACACGTTCCGGAGCGCGACGCCGTACCACGTCCGCAAAGCGTGAGCGGTGACGCGCGGACAAGCGTGTCAGTCGCCGCCGCGGCGTGAGCCGAGGGCGAGAAAGGCGAGCGATCCACCGGCAATCAGCCCCACGAAGAAACCGGCGCCGAAATCGCTGTCATCCTCGTGCGTGCCGAGCCACAGGCTGCCCGCGACCAGTGATAGGACGAGCGTGACGAGCGCAGGATCGATCAATCGGCGGAGGCGATGCATCGCCCTCCCCTATCACAGGCGAGAGCGGAGGGGTCGTTCACCCATTGATGGCGCCGAGACGTCGCGTGCCGAAGGTCGAGGGGGGACGGCGAAGTTGCGTTTCCTCGATGGCTTCATCGACGTCTGTCACCCGGCCCGCCGCGCCACGACACCCATCAAGGAGGGCCCGAACTTGATCGAGTGATCGCTCGGATTGGCCATCCCCCGGTGCGGGGCGATGCGGCATCGCCCATCTCTTTCGGGCCAAGGCGATCAACGACCGGCCGCATGGATGCACCAACCGATCGGTCCATTGCGTATCGGGCCCGACAACATAGGCCTTTTTGGTCGTTTGTCTTGCCGTTTTTGCCCGACTGATTTTCCTAAATTGCCGAATGTCTCATGCTTTGTATCAATAACTGTTGCCGCCATGCCACTAAATCTTTGAATATGGGCGAAAAATAATACTTCTTGTCGAGCGCCAGGCAAAACGGATTGTCATAACCGGGCGCTCCCAGCATGCTCATGCCTCGACCGAAGGCAGTATCGGAAAAGCAACGCAATTGTTGCAGATATAATATTTCGATTGCTGTCAATTGGCTCGCTCAAGCTTAAAATAAACGCTGCGCTATCTGAACTATAGCCAGCGGAGAATGGGAGAAGGCCGTGGCACTACCGATCACCTTCGACAATAAAACTTACGGCGCAGGTTTTCTCGGAATCGATGACGGCGGTGCCTCTGCGACGTTCCAGGTCGATGCTGCGTCCACTTACAGCGTCAGCGTCAACGGAACCGTCAACGCGGTCGGTGATACGGTTACGCTGACCTACGGGGCCGATGCGCCGGCCGGGTTTGCTGGACGTTCCATCGATCTCGTTGCGACACAGTACGACAACGCGGACATGGTTCTGTTCACCAGCCGGTCTCTTCCCCCCGGGGAAACCGAGACGGGAAACTATCGGTACCTTCTTTCGAACACGCAGGTATACGGAAGAAATCCCCCAGCACCCGCGACGCGGACGCGCTTCACGGCCGATGACAACGAACCGGGCAGCTACAACGCGCAGGCCGTGCCCTGCTTCACGACGGGCACTCTGATCCGCACCGCGCGCGGCGACGTCGCGGTCGAGGATCTGATGATCGGCGATCTAGCCGTGACGGCCTCCGGCACGCTGCGCCCGATCACTTGGATCGGCAATCGCGATCTCGACGGCCATGGCAAAGAGCTGTCTCACAATGAGCAGCCCATCCACATCCGCGCTGACGCCTTCGGCCCCGGCCTGCCTGCCCGCGACCTGCGCCTCTCGCACGGTCATCCGGTGCTCGTCGGTGCTGATGCCGAGGGGAGCGGCGGCGTCTTGGTGCCGATTATGTGCCTGATCAACGGCACCTCCATCCTCCGTGAGCCGGCGACGCACGTCACCTACTGGCACATCGAGCTGGACAGCCACGATGTCCTGCTCGCCGAAGGCCTGCCCGCCGAGAGCTTCTACAACATGGGAAGCCGTCCGTGGTTCGCCGGCGCGGACAGCGCATTGCTCGATCCGAACTTCGTTCCGGCAGGTGCCTATGGCCGTTGCCGCCCGGTCGCGGTGGATGGCCCGGAGGTCGAAGCCGAGCGCATGCGCCTTGCCGGCGTGTTCGCGATGAGCCTTGCTGAGGATTGCGCTTGGGAGGACGCTGCGCAGTTCGAGTGGCTGGCTGCGTAAGGCGAGAAAGGGGCTGGACGGTATCCACGCCCCGACCCCCTGACCACCACAAGGCGCCTTGGCTGAGCCAGGGCGCCTTTTTCTATGCTTTCAGCCAGGCGTTTCTCCGCGAAAGACCAAGCCTGAGGCGGCCTGTGTTCCATGGCTTCAATCGCCAGTCCCGACTTCCGTCCGTCACCGCATAGGCCTGCCTGCCGCGCTCGCCACGGCGAGGCCGCTAGGCCGAACCTATAAAGCCGCATCGGAAGGCGCGGTTGCGTCGATGGCGATCTATCCCCAGTAATCGTCACGATTGATTTTTTAAAATATCCTATTGTATCGCATAGTTCGTGTCGTGATAGACCAATTTCCGTTGAATAATGGTCCGAGTCATAACATAATTTATTGTAATCGGCGATCATAAGGTGCGTATCGTGCTAGTTGCTCAATTGCAACACGCCTCGATATTGGCGAATAGCTAATTGAAATTGGCTTGAGAAAAACTTTCAATGCATATGCAAATAACCGCTCAAAACGGATTGAGGGGAGTGTCATGACGTACGCACAGTTTCCGGCCGGATACAGCTACGAGCTGCAGAATTCTGGACAATTTCCGACCGGTTCTGACGTACGCTCCGGGAATACGGAGACGTTCACCGTTCAAACTTCAGGTACGCAGTTGGCGAGTGCGCTCAACGTACCTCCCGACTCGCGGGTCTTCGTCACGTCTCCGGATCCGGCTGTCGATAACAGGCCCGGTGCCGTCATCATCTCCAGTGGTTTCGGCCCCGCATTGACGGGGGTCCAGACTGGCTACCAGACGACCGATGCCATCACGATCGCTCTCGATTCCGGCCAGTCCCTATCCGGCAACCTGGTGATTGCGTCGAGTGTCGTAGCACCGGGCCAGCAATTCACGTTGCCGAACAACACGCCTCAGACCTTCTCCAACCTGGAGCAGGCGCCTTGCTTCGTCACCGGCACCTTGATCCGCACCGCGCGCGGCGACGTCGCGGTCGAGGATCTGCGCATCGGCGATCTGGCCGTGACGGCCTCCGGCGCATTGCGGCCGATCACCTGGATCGGCAACCGCGATCTGGAGGCTCAGGGCTCGGCGTTGCCGCACAATCAGCAGCCCGTTCACATCCGCGCCGGCGCCTTCGGCCCCGGTCTGCCTGCCCGCGACCTGCGCCTCTCGCACGGCCATCCGGTGCTCGTTGGCGCCGATGCCGACGGGAATGGCGGCGTCCTGGTGCCGATCATGTGCCTGATCAACGGGACTTCCATCACCCGCGAGCCTGCCACGCGCGTGACCTACTGGCACGTCGAGCTCGATCGCCACGACGTCCTGCTCGCCGAAGGCCTGCCCGCCGAGAGCTTCTACGACATGGGGAGCCGCGCGTGGTTCGCCGGTGCGGACAGCGCCTTGCTCGATCCGGACTTCGTTCCGGCGGGTGAGTACGGCCGCTGCCGCCCTGTGGCGGTGGATGGCCCGGTGGTCGAGGCGGAGCGGGCACGCCTCGCGGGCCTCTTTGCCCTGAGCCTCGAAGCGGGTTGCGCCTGGGAGGACGCCTCCGGTTTCGAGTGGCTTGCCGCGTGAGCTCGACCCTTCTACAGCCCGGGCCATGAGGCCCGGTCTGCTCACCCTCGACGCCTTCCTGAATCGCCGGGCTGCGGACCGGCGATTGGCGCGGCTGACCCACGATATGCCTCTGCCGGAAGCGCGGGGGCTGGAACTTGGTCCGGGGAATAATCCGGTCCCGCTGCCCGAGGGCGTGAGCGTCACCTACATCGACCACGCCCTCGATGCGGGCGCCGGCCTGCTCGACGCGATGCCGATCGATCAAGCCTGGGCCGGCTCCGGATCGCTGGCCGCCTTGCTCGGAACGGAACCGAACGACTTCGCCATCGCCGCGCAAGTGGCGCAGTACGTGCCGAATCTTCTCGGCTGGCTGCGCGGCATCCATGAGGTGCTGCGCCCCGGCGGCGTGCTCAACCTTTCGCTGCCCGACAAGCGGTTCATGTTCGACGCGACGCGCCCGGCCAGCACGCTGGCGGAACTCGTCGAAGCGGATCTGCTGAATCTCGAGCGGCCGAGCCCGCGCCAGATCTTCGCCCATGCAAGCGAGGTCCGCGCGATCGCGCCAGCGGATATCTGGGACGGAGCGGATCCTGCGGGCGCGACGCGGCTATCCGGCGATGACGCGATGGGGCATGCCTACCGGGAAGCGTCCGCAGCACTCGCCGCTGGCCGCTACGTATCTTGCCATTGCTGGGTTTTCACACCGGAAAGCTTCCTCGGTTTGGTGGCGGGGGCCACGCAACTCGGATTGTTTCCGTTCGTGCTGAACCGGATCGGCGCCACCGTCGTCGGCGGTTTCGAGTTCTACGTCTCCATGCGGCGCGACGCCGAGGCTGATCCCGAGGCTCTGCGCCGGTTGCAGGATGGGGCAATCGATTACCTCTCCCGAGGCCTGGCACAGCAGCATCGCAGTGCCGCGCTGCTGGCCGGCCGATAAGGCCGTATCCACCGTGGATGCACGCCGTCGCCGCCTCGGTTTTCGAATGGGCTGCGCGCTCTTGCCGGGATCGCTGTCGCTGTTCCAGGCTCATTCTCACCGCGTCGACCTCGGTGATCGAATGTCACCTCAGGCGATCTGACGGCGATCAACCGCGTGTGTGCCGGCTCGATCTGTTACGGAAACGGGTCGCCGCGCGGTCAACCGCTCTGCGCGGCCCCGAAGGCCTTCAAGGCTGCGTCGCCGGCCGCGCCCGCATCCTCGGGTGAGGCGTACGATTCCGGAGAGACGCGCACCGAAACGCCGTCGCGGTCCGTCAGATGCCAGCGGTAGCGCACCGAACTGTCCGGACAGGTCTCGACGGTGACGGCGACGGGGGTAGGATCGTCCATGGGGTCCGGCCTCGGCTGGCAACTTCGGAAACCGGAGCGACCCCTGGGCGGGCCGCTCCGAACGGGTTGTTAGCTATCCGCCTTCGCACCGCTCAGCGTCAGATCGAGATAGGTCTTGGTGACCGGTTCGATCAGCGCGGCGATCTCCTCGGCGGCCTTCGTTTCCTCGTCGATCGCGGCCCGGAAGAAGGGAACCTGATCAGACATGCCGGCCCGCTCGGCGATCACCGACAGGGAGCGGTAGGCCGCGATCTGATCGTATTGGTAGGCGTAGCCCGCGTAGAGGTTCTTCAGGGTCTCGTCCTGCGCTGTGGCATGGACGGCCGCGCCGATGGTACCGGCCACGCTCGTGACGGCTTCCTTCAGCGACGACCGGCTTTCCCCGATCGCCTCCAGAGCGGTGTCGAGACGGTCGAGCTGTGCTTTCGTCGTCTCGACATGGTGCCGGAGGACGGCCGCGTAGTCTGGGTAACGCTCAAGACCGGAGAGCTGACGTTCCATCTGTTCCAAGCCCTGCTTCTCGAGGGCGCGCGTATTACGGAGAGATCCTGCATAAATCTTGCTGATGTCGGGCGTAGCCATGTCGTCATTGCTCCGGATAGTCTTCTAGTCCGGCGGCTAACTCAGGTAAGAGACGGCTGTTTCCGGTCGACCCCTGCGACGGAAGCGCCCCGTCAAGCCTGTCCTATGACACTTGCGGCATCTGTTTACAGGCATGCCTTCGGTTCACAGAGGCGTTGGCGCATCCGCTCCGGGCCTTGGCGACGTCTCCATGCGTCAAGTGGCGCGGCAACCCGCACGTGTCGGCCCCGGTTGCCGACCCGCATGGCTCCAACATCGCCGGAGAGACGCCTCATGTCCGACACCGGTCACTGCCGCTCTGCCCCGGCGCGGAAGTCGGAAGGGGTTGACGCAGCCGGCACGTCGTCGGCCACCGCCGGCAAGGCCGAGAAATGGGCTCCCGCCGAGACTGCAATCATGACCCAGAAGCAGCACGGTCGCGGATGGCGCGAGGCGGCGGAAGCATGAGCCAGATCGGTCGGGGTCGGCTCGCGTGAGCACAATCTCCGCGCACGGGGCGGCCTTCGCCGAGGCCATCACCCGCTTCGGTTCGGGCAAGCCCGCCATCCTCTGTCACGACGACGCCGACGGTCTGTCGGCCGGCGCGATCCTCTGGCATGCTCTGACCCGTATGGGCCGCGAACCCAGGCCTGTCCGTGTGGTCGGGCGCGGCGAATCGGCTTGGTCTGCGGCGCTTCGCGACGAGCTCGCCGCGGACGCTCCGGCGGGTCTCGTGGTGACCGATCTCGGCGTCCAGGCCGGCACGATCCTGCCCGGTATACCGACGCTGCTCATCGATCACCACGTGCCGCGTTCCTGGCCCGACGCCGCCGAGGCCACGGTGATCAGCGGTCACGACGAAGCGCCGATCCCGACATCCAGCCTCCTCGCCCATCGCTGCGCCGCGGCGCTCGGCGGGGCGGACGATCTGGCATGGCTGGCCGGTATCGGTCTGGTGGGCGATCTCGGCGAGCGGGGGGCGAGCGGCGATTTTCCCGAAATCATGGGTCCGCTGCGAAAAGCTTACACCGCCAAGGCCATGCGCGAGGCGGTCAGCCTCATCAATGCGCCGCGGCGCTCGGCATCCGGTGATGCCGGGCCGGCCCTGCGGATGCTTCTGCGGGCCGATGGCCCTCGTGACATCGTCGCCGGCACGGATCCGGATGCCGCGGCCCTGCACGCGGCACGGGCGGAGGTGAAGGCGGCGCTCGATGCCGCCCGCACCGTCCCGCCGCTCTTTGCCGGACCGATCGCCCTGATCCGCTGCGACTCGCCCTGCCAGATCCATCCGCTCATCGCCCAATCCTGGATCCACCGCCTCCGGCGGCAGGTGGTGATCGGCGCCAATGCGGGCTTCCGGGCGGGCTATGTCCATTTCACGGTCCGTAGCCTCGGCGTCCCGGATCTGATCGGCTTCCTCGAGGAGCGCGCACCGCCGCTCGGGCCGGATGATCAATTTGCCCAGGGGCACCGCCGCGCCACCGGCGGCCAAGTGCGGATCGAAACATGGAACCGCTTCGCCGCGCAGGTCGGCTTCGGGCCGGAAGCGCAGGTCGCGTGATGCGTCGCGTGCTGATCGTCGGGGCCTCGCGGGGGCTCGGCCTCGGGCTGGCAGCCCAGTTCCTGAGCCGCGGCTGGGACGTCACCGCGACCGTGCGGCGGCCCTCGCCGGCACTGGACGAACTGGCCGTGGGCCATTCATTGCGGATCGAGATCGGTGTCGACATCGACGACGACAGCGCAGTGGCCGATCTCCGCGCGCGGCTGGCGGAGGCGCCGGACTTCGACATCGTCTTCGTCGTGGCCGGGGTCGCCACGCAGGCGGGTACGCCCGCGGCGCTGCTGCCGCGGGACGTCGTCGGCTCCGTGTTCCAGACCAATGCCGTGAGCCCGATCCGCTTTGCCGAGGCCTTCCACCGCCGGGTGGCGCCGGGCGGTCTCATCGTCCTGATGACCTCGAAGCTCGGTTCGGTCTCCCTGAACCGTGGGGGTGGTTGGAGCAGCTACCGCGCGAGCAAGGCGGCGCTCAACACCCTCGCGCGCTCCTTCGCCGGTCAGCACAAGGGGGCGGATTGGGGCGTCATCCTCATGCATCCCGGGTGGGTGCGCACGGATCTCGGCGGGCGCCGCGCCACCCTCGATGTCGAGACGAGCGCGCGGGGCATGGTGAACGTGCTGGAAAGACAACTCGGCCAGCGCGGCTGCGCCTATCTCGACTATGCCGGCGAGACGGTGCCGTGGTGAGAGGACCGGCAGTCTGCGCTCGATCGGAGTACGGACGGCTGCGGCATCAGGGCTCGCGAACTCGAAGCGCGATCGGCCTGTTGGTGGCGCATGAGCGAAACTGATCCGAAAGCACTTCCCCCCGTCACCGATGAGGTGATTGCCGCACGCCGCCGCGAGATGGCCGTCGAGCACATCCTGTTCGGGGCCCTGCGCCATCTGGCGGGTCGCCATCCCGAGATGCTCGACGAACTCGAAGGCAGCCTGCCCCATCTCTGGGATCGGTCCGAGGGGACGGCGCGCGACGACGAGGCGGTGCGCGAGATCGCCCGGCGTTTCATCAAGAGCCTGCGCGCGGAAGCCTGATCGGTCTCGCCCACGCCGAGCTAGAGCATCGTGTCGGATATCGGATCCGGCACGATGCTCTAGGCTATTGTGATGCATCGGCTTTTTCCGAAAGCCGGCTCCCACCTTTCGGGCCGATGCTCTAGCGGAAGCCGGTGGCCTGGGCGAAGATGCCGTTGACGACCCGACACGGGGGCTGACCGAACGAACCGAGGGACGATCACATCTTCCTCAACGGTGACTTCGCCGAGCTCGGGCCAGCGATCTGCCGAACAGCCGATCCCTTCGGCATCCCCGATGCGGACGTCCGCGCGGGACGCGTTCGGTCAGGGACGCCTCATGCCGCCTCGCTGGCCTGCGCCGTGACGTCGACGAGCCGCCCGCCGCTCACCTTCAGGACGCGGTCGGCGAAGGGCAAGACATGGCCGCTATGGGTCACGAACACCTTGGCCGCGGGGTATCGAATGAGCGTCTGGACGAGGTCGGCCTCCGAGGCCGGATCGAGATTGGCCGTCACCTCGTCGAGCAGCAGAAGGCGCGGGCGCCGGCACAGGGCACGGGAGAGGATCAGCCGCCGCCGCTGACCGGTGGAGAGCAGCGGGCTCTCGTCGGAGAGCAGGGTCGCGTAACCCTGCGGCAATCCCTGGACCGCGTCGAGCAGGCCGACCAAGCCGAGCGCCTCCTCGATGCGCGCCTGACTCACATCGGGGGCGTGCAAGGCGACGTTCTCGGCCACCGTCCCCGCGAACAGGCTGTCGTCGGCGAACACGCAGCCGATATTGGCGCGGTACTCATGCACGCCGAATGCGTCGAGCGCCCGCCCGTCCACGAGAACCCGGCCGCGCGGGGTCGGATGCAGGCTCGCCAGGATGCGCAGGAGCGAGGACTTGCCGCAGCCCGACTGGCCGATGATCGCGATGGTCTCGTTCCGGGCGATGTCGATCGTCAGGTTCACGTCGGCGAGCAGCGGGCGTTGGCCCGCCCCGAACTGTACCGCCACGTCCTCCAGGCTGACGTTGCGCCGGATCACCCGGGCGATGTGGACGCCTTCGCTCGCGGGTTCGGGCGCCTCGTCGAGCACGTCGTCGAGCCGTCCGAAATGCACCCGCATCACCGAGAGCTGCAGCAGGCTCATGATCAGCGTGTTCATGCTGTTGAAGAACGAGGTGCGCAGGGCAAAGAAGGCGTACAGCACGCCGACCGAGAGGGTGCTCTTCATCACGTCGGTCACGCCCATGTACAAGGTCGCGACCGTGCCGAGCATGAAGATCAGGTGCAGGAACAGGTCCGCGTCGATGGACAGCTTCTTGGAGCGGTAGCTGGAATTGGCGAACCGCGTAAAGCTTTCCAGCCACTTGAGCGCGAAGAAGCTGCCGGAGTTGCTCACCTTCAAGGCGGCGATCTGGCCGAGCCCATCGAGCAGCCGGGCTTGCTCCTCGGAGCGCGATTCGAGGGACTGCGCGGTCGAGCGGGCGATCTCGGGATAGGTCGCGAAGCGCACGAGGATCGCCGCGACGAGCGTGGCGAGCGAGGCCGCCGTCATGGTCGGCGAGTAGTAATACATCATGCCGATCAACAGGACCGTCATGGTGCCGTCGGCGATCGAGGAGACGAAGCCCGTCACGAGGAAGGTCTTGATGTGATCGACCGAGTTCAGCCGGGTGACGAAATCGCCGGGATGGCGGGCCTCGAAGAAGCCGAGCGGCAGGCGCAGGGCGTGTCCGACGATGTTGCGGGTGAAGTGGATCTCGAACATCGTCGCCGCCCGCAGGGTGATCACGTCGCGCAGCCAGCGCGAGACCGCCTCGAAGGCGCTGAATAGGATCAGGCCGACGATCACCACCGTCAGGAGGTCGAGATCGTATTGCGGGATCACCGTATCGATGGCGGTTTGCAGGAAGACGGGGGTCGCCAGCGTGAAGAGGGTCGCGGCAAAGGAGAGAACGGCGATCATCCCGATCGTGTGCTCGATGCCGCGGCAGGAGCGGTAGACGCTCCAGAACAGCGACTTGCGCTCGGCCTTGACCGCCTTGAAATCGATGCGTCGCTCGAATTCGAGGGCAACCCCGCCGAAATGCCGTTCCATGTCCTCTCGGGCATAGATCCGTGGACCGAAGGCCGGGTCGTGAATGTGAAAGGCGCCGCGCACGACCTTCTCGAGCACGACGAAGTGGTTGCCGTTCCAGTGCAGGATCGCCGGGCAGTTCACCTTGGCGAGTTCGCCGATATTGGAGACCCCGAGCCCCTGTGCGTCGAGGCCGATCTGGCCGGCCACCTCGACGATCTCGGCGAAGGTCATGCCGCGCCGCGAGGGTGGGAACAGCGCGCGCAGGTAGGGCAGATCGAGGTCGTGCCGGTAGGCGTTGGCGACCATGACGAGGCAGGCGAGCCCGCATTCCATGTTCTCGCTCTGCATCACCGTGCGCACGGGACGTTTGTGCGCGGTGCCGGAAAAGCGGGCGAAGGTGGCGGCGAACATCGGCGTCTGTCCTGGGAATGTCCCTGTCCCCGCGGCGGTCGGCCACCGTGGGGAATGCGTTCCGGGGGGCGCTCTCAGCGTCCGCGCAGCGCCCGGATCGGATCGAGCATCCAATCGATCAGGCGGCGGCGCTCGACGACGATGTCCGCCGACAGCGTCGAGCCGACCCGGATCGGAACCCGCTCCCCATAGGCATCGACATCGGTCCGGTCGGGCACGATCTCGATGCGGTAGGCCGATTGCAGGGGCACCGGCCGCGGATCGAGGCCGCCATCGAGCTTCTCCTCGGTGATCGGGCCGCGGATCGCAGCCTGCGAGATGTAGCTGATCGTGCCGTGGTGGATGCCGAAGGTCTTGAACGGGAAGGCGTCGTATTTCAGCACCACCCGCTGCCCGACCTTTGCGAGGCCGACCGCCCGGGCGGGCGCCTCGACGACGATGACCGGCGCGGCGCCGGCATCGCCGATCGCGGCGACGAACTGACCGGGCTTGACCGAGTCGCCGACCTTGCCCGCGAGCGCCAGCACCGTGCCGTCGCGCTGGGCCTGGATTTCCAGGAGCGCCTCGGTGCGCAGGGCCGCGAGCCGGCTGTCGGTGGCCTCGATCTGGCTCTGGGCGGCGGCCTTCTGCGATTGCTTGGCGACGATGAGTTCGCGGAAGGCGCGCTTCCGTTCCGCGTCCTGGCGCTGATACTCCATGCGCCGCAGATGCAGGTCGGCCACCTGCCGCTCGTAGTCGAAGGTGGTGCGCTCGTGCTGCTCCAAGAGATCGCGGGTGGCATCGCCCTGCCGCACATAGGCAGCGATGCGGCGCACCGCCATGCGCGACTTCTCGGCTGCCGCCTGATTGCGCTTCGCCTGCTCGGCAAGGCTCGCGTAGAACGGCGCTTGGTCAGCCTCGATCTGCTCCTGCTGGCGAGTGGCCTCGACGATGAAGCGTCGGCGCGGGCGATCTCGTCCTGATAGCCCCGGCGGGTCTGCTGGAGATTGCGGATCTCCGTCTCGACCGCCGACTCGCCCCCCGAGGCGGCGGTGCCCATGCGCAGGGCGTAGAGGGTCTGGCCCGCCCGCACGGCGGCGCCCTGACTCACATCGATGCGCGAGATCACGCCGGAGCGCGGGGCGTCGAGGCGCGCGAAGCCGCCGGTCGCGGCGACGTACCCGCGCACGCTCTCGGTCTGGGCGAAGCGTCCGAACCACAGGCCCGCACCCACCGCGACGACGGTGACCACGACGAGCAGCGCCGAGACCGTCGCGCTGCGGTCCTGCCGCAGGTCGATCGTCTCCAGCACGCGCGCGGCGGGGATCGTCTGGACCGGGCTCTCGGGCGAGGCGGGGCCGCCCTGGGGCGTGTCGTGTGCCGCTTCGGGCGGGGGCGTGTCGGGCGTGTCGGCCGGCGTCATGCCGCGGCTCCGCTCTCGCCGGCCGAGCGATCGTGAACCGGGTCGGGCGCGTCACTCAGAAATTCGTCCAAGCGCGGCCACATGTACCATTGCTGGGGGGCGCGCAGCACGGAGGCCTCGATGTGACGGCGTACGTCCTCGGTGACGCGGCGCTTGGTCTCGACTGAATTGTCGGCCACCTCGAAGGGCTGGCCGACATGGACCGTGTCGCCCTGGACATCGGAGGTGACGCACAACGGGAGCACCGTCCCCTCGGTAAGGCGGGCGAGGCCGTCGATGCCCATGGCGAGGCGGGCCGGACGTCCGAACAAGGTCGTGTCCGCGGCCACACCGTAGCTCGCCGGCAGATCGAGGAAGGAGACGATCACCGAGCCGGAGCGAGCGAAGCGGATCGCATCGATGAAGTCCTGCTTGTGGCGCACGTTGAGGAAGCGCATTTCCACGCCCGCCTCGTTGATGCGCTGCATCACCTGCGTATCGATCGCATGGTCCTCGCGGGCGCGCAGGATCAGCATCCGCCGCCCGCGGAAGACCGCATGGATCAGGCCCGCGAAGGGCAGCGCGAAGCAGCCCATATGCAGCGGCGCGAGGATGACCGGCCGGCCGCTCGCGGCCACGCGCTCGATCAGACCCTGATCGGGGATGCGCACATGGCGCAGGTCGTCACGGATGTCGTCGTGCGAACGGTTGAGCAGCGCCAGCCATTCGAGCTCAACAAGATTGTCGGAGAAAACGGCCTCGGCATCGAGGCGCAGACTTTCCGCGCGCGACACGCGCAGGGTCCGCTCCAGCACCGTATCGATGCCCATGCGACCAGACCCCTGCAGGGTCCCCGGCAAGATGCGCCGCGCCCGCCAGGAGGCTCGCAACACGCGCCGGCGCGCCGGCAACGGCAGGCCCGCGACGAAGGCCTGCTTGCGGGTGACCTCGATCATGGCAGCGCTCGGCCCATGGCGGGGCGCTTGGCTGGGACCAACACGGGGATGAGGCGATGCGCGGCCACCGATAGGGCGGAGGCCGGCCTGCTGGCGCCCATGGCGCACGAGCGTACGCCGTGGGCGGGGCCCCGTACGATGCGTCCGGGGCGATCAGGACGAGCCTGAGGGCTTACGACTTGTCCTTGCTGTTGCTCTTGTGGTGGTGATGGTTGCCGTGATCGGACGAGCTCGAAGAGCTGTTGGTGCCGCCGGAAACGGTCTTCAGGGTCGAGAGATCGAGCTTCGTCATGAAAATCTTCCTTGTCACGCCGGCGCAGCCCTCGCTCCGCCGGGCGGCCATCTGCTGACCACGACGCAAAACTGGACTTTCGATCCCCTCTGATCAAGTGTTGCGAACTGCGTAGACTCAATTTTCCACCGATAGTCTGTTTAATTCATTTACCAAGCTGCACATTGATTGATTAAAATCTGATAAACCACTTGCAAAGGCGTGTTCCGGTTATGACACTCGCATTGTCACCGCGAGGAGCAGTCATGACTGTCGCTATCACTCCCGATACCACCAATAACGCCCTCACCAATACAGGTATTTCCATGCCTTCCGCTCATGGAGAAGAAGATGTAGAGGCGGGCCTCTTGGCGATCATGCGAAAGTATCTGAAGAGCCCTGACGCGGCCTGGACCGCGCAGACGACCATGGAAGAAGCACAGGTCGACTCCCTCGACCTCGTCGAGATCGTCTTCGAGATCGAAGAACGCTTCGGCGTCGAGATCAACTTCAACGCCAATTCTCGCCCTGTTAGCGAGATGAACTTCGGTGATGTCGTCCAAATGATTCACGCGTCCCTCGCATCCAAGGCGCGGGCGGCGTGAGTACCGTCGTCGTGTCCGGGCTGGGGGTCGCGGCCCCCGGCGCCCTCGACGTCGAGACGTTCTGGGCAAACCTCATCGCGGGCCGTCCGGCCTTCGTTCCGGCGGCGGCCCTGCCGGATTCCGGCGTGATCGTCGGCGCGGTCGAGGAAGGCAGCACCTTCGCCGATCTGCCGATCCCGTTGCCGGCGGCCTGTGACCGCAACGCCGTCCTGGCGGTGGCCGCCGCCGGGCAGGCGCTCACGCAGGCCGGGCTCGTGCCGGGCACGGTTGCGCCGGAGCGCGTCGCGGTGGTGCTCGGCAACGGCGGAGGCGGGCTTACCAGTCTCGATGTCCAGTACGAACGCCTGTTCGCGCAGGGCAAGCGCCCGCATCCCTTCTCCGTGCCGCGGGCGATGGGCAGTTCCTCGGCGAGCTGGGTGTCGATCGCCTACGGGGCGCAAGGCCCCTGTTTCGTCGTGGCCAGCGCCTGCGCTTCGGCAACCCACGCGATCGGCGTGGCGGCGGCCCTCGTGCGCAGCGGCGCGGTCGACGTGGCGATCACCGGCGGGACCGAGGCGCCGCTGTCGCGCGGCACGCTGCTCGCCTGGAACGCCATGAAGATCATGAGCCGCACCGGCTGCCGACCCTTCTCCCGCGATCGGGACGGGCTCGTCGTGGCCGAAGGCGCCGGCGTGCTGGTGCTGGAGCGCGAAGCGCATGCCCGGGCCCGCGGGCTGCGGCCCGACGTGGCGGTCGCGGGCTTCGGCTCGGGGGCGGATGCGGGCGACATCGTCGCGCCGACCGCGGACGGCATGGCCCGGGCGATGCGCGCGGCGCTTCAGGATGCGGGCCTCTCGCCCGCCGAGATCGCCTACGTGAACGCCCACGGCACGGGCACCCGCGCCAACGACTTCACCGAGGTCCAGGCGATGCGCGACGTGTTCGGGGCGGGCGCCCTGCCACCGACCTCCTCCATCAAAGGCTCGACGGGCCATAGCCTGGGCGCAGCGGGTGGGCTGGAGGCGGTCGCCACCGTGCTCGCCATGCGCCGCGCGCTCGCTCCGCCGACCGCCGGCCTCGACGACCCCGATCCCGAACTCGCCCTCGACGCGATTCCCCTGACGGCGCGGGGCATGGCGATCCCGGCGGCGATGTCGAATTCCTTCGCCTTCGGCGGGCTGAACGCGAGCCTGATCCTTCGTCGATTGAACTGAGCCGACCGAGCCGATGAGCGCCTCCCCCATCCTGCTGCACGCAGACTCGCCCGCCCCCCTGCCCGCCCCCTTGCCCGCCCCCTTGCCCGCCCCCTTGCCCGCCCCCTTGCCCGCGGCCGCCCTCCCCCCGCCGGGGCCGACCGCCTTCCTGGCGGCCCTGCGCGAGCGGGTCGGCACGCGGATCGGCACCTCCGCCTGGACCCTGATCGATCAGGCGCGGATCGACCTGTTCGCGCAGGCCACCGGCGACCACCAGTTCGTCCATGTCGATCCGGTGCGCGCGGCCGCCGAGACGCCGTATGGCGGGACGGTGGCGCACGGCTACCTGACCCTGTCGATCCTCGGCGCTGCCGCGGGCGAGGCCCTCCCGGCGCATCCCTGCATCCGGGCCGTGCTCAACCTCGGCGCGGACCGGGTGCGCTTCCTCGCCCCCGTGCCATCGGGCACGCGCCTGCGCGGCGCCTTTACGCTCACCAGCGTCACTGCCCTGCCCGAGGGCAAGGCAGCGTTGCGCCTCGCGGCCAGTGTCGAGGCCGAGGCGGGTGAGGCGGTTCGTTCGGTGCTCGCCGCCGATTTGACCCTGATGCTGGTGCTGGCCGAGCCAGAAAATTCCACTTGATCGAGAAGCCCGGCAAGCGCCCTCGCCGCGCTGCCGGCCGCGCGGTGCGCGTGCTCAGGGCGGTTATCCCGAGACCGCGCGGTGACTGTTCCACTTGATGCGGGTGCTGGGCTGACCGCTTATTACCCTGCATCAAAGCATCCCCGTTTTGTGCAGTCTTTCCGCGCTTCACACCCAATTAACCTCGATCGATGATTGATAAATCCGACCGCGCGATGGGGCGCGAACGGGTCGGATCTCCGCATGGCCGCGGCATCGAGGGGAACAGGATCGGGATCGCGCGGCCGGCTCGGACGGAGGGCCGCGGCGATCGGGGTCGGCGCCGGGATCCTGGCGCTGTGGGCATCCCCCGCTCGGCCCGAACCCATTGAGGCGGTGATGGGCATGGCCCTTCGCACCAGTTTCGACCGCATGGCGGATGACGAGCGTCAGGCCGGCATGGAGGCGAAGCTCCGGGGCAGCTACGAGGCCTTCCTGCCGACTGTCGGCTACGCCTTCAACCACCGGCTCGACAGCAAGATCACCTACACGCCCGACCTCTTCACCGATCCCTTGGCCCCGAGCAGGACCGACACGCTGGCCCGCCGCCAGCCGCACAGCGAGGGCTTCCAACTCACCATGCCCCTCTATGACGGGCTGAAGCGCTTCAACGACATGCAGGCCGCCCGCAGCGCCGCGGCGGCGGGCCGGGGCCTTCAGGACGACAAGGCCCAGCAGATCCTGCTCGACACCGCGAGCGCCTACCTCGCTGTTTTGCGCGACCGTGCCATCGTGCGACTGCGCGAGGCGGGGCTCGCCGACGTCGAGAAGGTCGCCCGCAGCGTCGCCCTGCGCCGGTCGGTCAACGACGCAACCAACGCCGAGGCGGCGCTCGCCGAATCGCGGGTGATCGCCGCCAAGGGGGCGCTCGAACAAGCGCGCGCCGCCCTGACGGTCTCCGAGATCGAACTGTTGCGGCTGGCGGGCCCGGGCGCGAATCCGAGTCAGCTTCCGCTGGTGCCCAATAGCCTCCTGCCGGGTACGGCCGAGGAACTGCGCGGTATCCTGCTCGGCAATAACCCGAAGCTGATTGCCGCGAGACTCAACGCCGATTCCGCCGCCTTCACGGCAAGGGCGGCCTATGCGCAATTCTCGCCCCAGCTCAATCTCGTCTTCACCCAGTCGCGGCGCGGCGTCGTCTCCAACACGCCCTACCACGTGAAGGACACCACCACGCTGCTCCAAGCGCTGATCCCGATCTATCAGCCAGGTTCCTTCTCGAACCTGTCGCGCGAGCACGCATGGGCGCGCCAGAAGGACTACGAGGCGCTCGACCTGGAGCGCGCGCTGCTCGCCCAGGTCACCGCCGCCTTCCACCAGCGCCGCTCGACGATTCAGCAGGTGGGCCAAGCCGAGCAGCGCGTGCGCAAGATTGCCCGCGCCGTGCAGGGCCGACAGATGGAATTGCGGCTCGGCGCGATGACCACCATCGACGTGCTCAACACGGTGGCCGAACTCGCCGAGGCGCGCATCGCCAAGATCAACTTGGAATTCGCCCGCGATCGGGCCACCTACGCCCTCGCCGCAGCGATGAACCGCCTGCGGGTGTGACTTATCCTTGCCGATCGCGACGCTCAGTCTGCCTGACACAGCCTGTGAAGCACGTGAGATCCTACGCGACGGCCGCGGATAGCGGCACCGCCGATTTGGTTCGCAGCGATTCCGCCGGTCGGCGATGAACACCCTGCTGACAAGAGCGGCGGCGAAAACATCCCAAGCCGTGCCTCAAAGCCGTTCCGGCCCTTCGGTTTGAAGTGGTCGGAGTAACGGGATTCGAATTCACGACCCTTGCCTAAACCTACTGCCATTGCGGTGTGAGGGCGGACAGAGAAGCGCGGAGCAGCCGGTGCGAAGGTTTGCGGTGGGTCGGAAAAGCTCCGTTGGTTTGGCCTATCCCCCGCACGCCGACCCCGCGCCAGCCCAGTCCAGTGCCGGTTGATCGACCTGCAGGCCGCCGTACTCCTTGCGCCAGCGATAGTAGCTTTGCTCGGAGATCTCGGCCTCTTTGCAGGCCAGCGCCAAACTCTTGCCCTGGGCCGTCTGCACCTCGATCTGGCGCAGCTTCAGCACGACCTGCTCCGCACCCGTCTTCTGACCTCGCTCCATGCCCAGCTCCTTCGGTCCTGGCTGATCCTCTCAATCAGCCCGGTCCAAAGCCAGCCGGTCAGGTCAAAGGTACGCTATCCGCGCCCCGGCAACTGTGAACCGCTCGAGTGCAAACTGCCATGTTCGGCCGTTCCAGGCCGATGAGTCGCTGACAAGCAGACTTGCGAGAGGTCATAGGCGGGTGGAAAGTAGCGGTTCAGCGCCTACCGGCTCCGGGCGCCGCCTCGCGCCACGACCTCCTCAACCTGATGCTGGAAGGACGCGACCCGGAGACCGGCGAGGGGCTGTCGGACGAGAACATCCGCTACCAGATGGTGACCTTCCTGATCGCGGGTCACGAGACCACGAGCGGGCTCCTGTCCTTCGCCCTGTACCTGCTGCTGAAGAACCCCAAGGTCCTGGAGAAGGCGCGCGGCATCGTGGATGAGGTGCTCGGCGGCGAGCGTCCGCAGGTCGAGGACCTGTCGAAGCTGCGCTACGTGGAGCAGATCCTGCAGGAGTCCCTGCGGCTGTGGCCGACCGCCCCCGCCTTCGCGCTCGCCCCGAAGGAGCCGACCACCCTGGCGGGCCGCTATCCGGTCACGCCGGAGGACACCCTGTTCGTCCTCACGCCGATGCTGCACCGCGACCCGGCAGTCTGGGACGAACCCGAGGCGTTCCGGCCCGAGCGCTTCGCCCCGGAGACCGCACAGACGCTGCCCCCGAACGCCTGGAAGCCCTTCGGCAACGGCATGCGCTCCTGCATCGGGCGCGGCTTCGCCCTCCAGGAAGCGCAGCTCGTGCTCTCTATGATCCTGCAGCGCTTCGGCCTGACCATGGCCGATCCGGGCTACAAGCTGGAGGTCGCCGAGACCCTCACGCTGAACCTGGACGATCTCGTCGCGGGCATGAACGCGCTCGTCGACAACGACCGCCTCTCCCTCGATGGCATCCGTGCCGAGATTGTGGCCCGGGATCGAGAGATGGCGAACCCATTCTGCAAGGACGCGCAGGTGATGGGCATCCACAACGCCCGCAAGTCGCTCGGCGATAAGCTCGTTCGCACCGCCAAGTCCCATGAGCTCCTCGACCCAGCTCACGGACCGCTGATCGCGGTGCGTCTGAACATCCTGACTCGGAAGACGCTGGGCGGGTTCGAAACTGACCTCGACGGGCGGGTGTTCGGGCAAAATGGCGCGATCATGCCCGGCCTATACGCGGCGGGCGAGGCATCGGGATTCGGCGGCGGGGGCGTGCACGGGTACCGGTCGTTGGAAGGCACATTCCTGGGCGGTTGCCTATTCAGCGGCCGCCAGGCCGGACGTGCCGCGGCCCGCGCGGCTTAATGGACAAGCGACGTCAGCGACTGCCAGCCTTCGATGCCGAGCATTGAGCGTGAAGCAGATCCGCACTGTCCCTCTGGAGGTCGGGTGACCGGTCGTCCCAGTACGCGCGGGTCGCTTGCACGCCGAGCAGACGCTAAATTTTCGACGTTTCCTTCTCGACGGAAATTCAGCCAGCAGGCCGCGTGGGCCATACCCCGATCACCACGCGGCCTGCACCTTTCGCGGACACTGGCTCATCCCCCTCAAGGGGCCAGCTTCGTCGATAGAGTGATGTCCACCAAAACGGAGGTACTTCATACGACTGCTTTTAAGCATCTGTTGGAGCTTTCGTAACGGTAGAGTCGAGTTGGACGCGGAGCGTCCGCTTCTGTGCGAAGGGCTAGGGACCGCTCCCCACCGAGGCCGTGTGGAAACGCAGATCCCTCGGGATCGGGGCGAGCGCACCGAGTGGCGCCGGAGATCGAGCTGCTTTAGCCCAAGCGTTTCCGCTCAAGGCACGGTGAGCTTTCCGAAACGTTAGACAGCTTCATCTCTTACGGTCCAGCCTCTCAGCCGGACCCGCAAGGACTTGAACAAGCCGCCCACGTTTCTCTTTCTCGATATCAACTTGTCAAAGAGCGATGTCCGTATATCCGAACATCTTTTTCAAAGTCAACCGGCAATTTAACTCGGCTTGTGCCGTTCGTATCTTGCCGTCGTCTTCGTTTAGTCTTTCCGGGCGGGCCGGTTTGTCTCGGCACCGCGTCGGGAGCCGCCGTATAGGGGGGTGCGATCGGCGTGTCAACAGCCTGCTTCCCGAGGCTCACGATCGGCGCCGCGGGTGTCGACTGCGATCCGCGAGGGGAGGGGGCTCGACCGGTTGACGGGCTCTCCGATCGGAGAGGACAGGAGCATCTGCCATCATCATCCCCGGATTCTTGATCGTCAGTTGATGACGCAAAAGCCCCCGACAACCTTCCGACTCGTACACCAGGGCGGGGCAGGTACCGGGGCAATCTGCGACGTTTGGGACGGAGGGACTGCACCCGAGCCATCCGTCGCATCTGCGGCAGAGCTTCGATAGGCGTCGAGCGACCGATCCCCACCTCGCTCACCGGGCGCACCGATTGGTGTAAGGTCTCGGTGAGCGCGGATGACGGGAACGTAGGTCGGCCGGGCAAGCGGCGTCACGGTGACCGCGCGCGACGTCGCGGCATTGCGAGCGCCCCACAGAGCCCCAAGGCGCAGGCCGCGGGCTTCAGAAGTCCCCGACATGCTCGAAACCGCGACAAGAACGCCGAACGCAACCACAACCCGCATCTCGTTCTCCCAATCAACGATTGAGAGTCTATCGAATGCCGCTTAACCGTGTATGGCGTCCTCGTCCGGCGCTTCATCCGCACGTGCGCCGATGGGCGGATGGAGGATGGCGAGCCTGCCGGTTCTGGGCAATGGGTGGAGGGGAGCCGACGGCTTGCCGCCCGACACAGGCGGTCCTTGGTTCATCAAATTCGATTGGTCACGGATGTCCGCCCGCGCGGTGCCGGAGTCACTGGACAAATCCCGCAGCTCAGCCCGACGCCACTCCCCTTTGTCGGACTGTGATTGCAGCGATCGTCGTGGGAACCCACGACGCTTTTGCAGAGGTCATGCGTCCCGCGGTCGAAAACGCTTCGGCCGAAACTTCCCGATCGTGGGATGATCGCATGCGAGCGCTGCTGCCTGACATCGCGGCATCAAACAGAGAGCAACCGAAACGCAATCGGGGCCTGACCCATCGGCCAGACCCCGGTTCGGTCGTTGAAATGGATGGTACCACCGCCCCGGCTCGAACGGGGGACCCCTAGATCCACAATCTAGTGCTCTAACCAACTGAGCTACGGCGGCACGCGAGGGGGGACTTATCGCGAGCCTCGCGGCATTTCAAGCGCTTCTCACATCGTTCTCCCCCGCATCGCGCCCGCGGCGTGCGGATGCTAGACCGCCAGAGCATGACTGACCTCGCGCTCTCGCCCCTTTGATGCGTGCGCTCCGCCCGTTCGCCGGCATGGGTCGGCTCGTACCGGTACGGCTGCGCGGGTGGGTGCGGGGCAGCGAGATCGCCCTCGTTCTCCTCGCTGCGGTGACGGGATGTCTCGGCGGTCTCGCCGTCGCCGGAATGAGCGCTGCCGCGCAGACACTGCGGGAGATCCTGTACCGCCTACCGGCCGGGGAACGCCTCAGCAGCCTCGCCAGGCTGCCGACGGATGCCGTGTTGGGCTTCCCCTTCCTGGGACCGGCCCTGGGCGGGCTCGTCCTGGGTGTGCTGATCCTCGCGATCGGGCATGGCCGCAAGCGGCGGGCCGCCATCGACCCGATCGAGGCCAATGCTCTCCATGGCGGGCGGATGTCCCTGCGCGATTCTGGCGAGGTCGCCGCACAGAACATCGTCTCGAACGGATGCGGCGCATCGGTCGGGCTGGAGGCCGGCTATACGCAAGTCGCCGCGGGCATCGCCTCTCGGCTCGGTTCCGCCTTCGAGATGCGCCGCTCCGATCTGCGGACTCTCGTCGGTTGCGGATCGGCCGCGGCGATCGCCGCCGCCTTCGGCTCGCCTCTCACCGGGGCCTTCTACGCCTACGAACTCGTCATCGGCACCTACACGATCGCGTCGCTCGCCCCGGTGGTGGTCGCGGCCTTGTGCGGCAGCCTGGTGGCGCGGGCACTCGCACCGAACCCGGCGCTGATCGATGTGGGCGCTCTGGCCCTCGGCAAAGGAACCGCCCTTGGCGCCGCGGACACGCTCCCCTGCCTCCTGCTCGGCTTGGTCTGCGCCGGATTGGCGGTGGCGCTCATGCGCGGGGTCACATGGGTGGAGCATGGTGTACGGGCGACGCGCCTACCGGTGCCGCTGCGGCCGGCCCTCGGGGGCCTCTGCGTCGGGCTTCTCGCCTGGGTGACCACACCGCAGGTTCTCTCCGGCGGCCATGGTGCGCTCCATCTTCATCTAGCACCCGAGACTTCGCTGACGGTGACCGCTCTCGCAGGCCTGATCGCGGCGAAGGCCGCCGCCTCGGCAGTGTCGATCGGCTCCGGGTTTCGCGGCGGCCTGTTCTTCACCTCGCTGTTCCTCGGGGCGCTGGTCGGGCGCCTGTTCGCCCAGATCGCACCCTTGGTCTGGCCGGACTTCGCCGATTTCGGTCTCGCCCCGATCGGCTACGCCGTGGTCGGCATGAGCGCCTTCGCGGCGGCCATCGTCGGCGGCCCCCTCACCATGACCTTCCTGGCGCTCGAGATGACCGGCAGCTTCCCGGTCACAGCGCTCGTGCTCGCGGCGGTGATCGCGTCCTCGCTCACCGTGCGCAAAACCTTCGGCTACTCCTTCGCGACGTGGCGCTTCCATCTGCGCGGCGAATCGATCCGCAGCGCCCACGATATCGGCTGGATGCGCAGCCTGACGGTGGGGCGGATGATGCGGCGGGATATTCGGCCGGTCTCCCTCGATACGCCGATGGCGACCTTTCTGAGAGCGCATCCCCTCGGCTCACCCTCCCGGGTCGTGCTGGTGGATCAATTCGGACGCTATGCCGGCATCGTTCTCGTTCCGGAGGCTCATGCTCATGCGGCAGTGATCGGCCTAGGGGAGCCCGCGCACCTCTCCGATATCGCCCGCGACACCGACGCCTTCCTTCTGGCCGACATGAGCGCCAAGCAGGCGGCCGAGGCCTTCGACGGGGCGGAAAGCGAAGCGTTGGCGGTCCTGGACAGCGCGGAGAACCGTCACGTGATCGGGCTTCTGACCGAGAGCCATACGCTCAAGCGCTACAGCGACGAGCTCGACCGCCAACGGCGCGCCATGCTCGGTGAGACTGCGTGACGGTGATTTCGTTTCGCATTTCGGGCCGTGTTATGAGGAGAGCCATGTCTGTGCGCGCCCTTGTCGCCGGTTTTGCTGCCGGCCTCGCCGCCCTCCTGCTGGCCCCTCCGGCGCGCGCGGATGCCTGCGATGCCCTCACCGTTCGGTTGATCCGCGCGACCGGGGCTTCTCTGGTGGGGCGCATCGGCCCGTTGGTCGTGTTCCGCGCCGCGGATGCCGAGCGGTTCCGCCTCCAATGCGCATCACCCCGCACCTTGCTGTTCCGCTCCGCCGACCGCGAGCCGCCGGGTGCCACTTTCGTGCTGATCGGGCAGGCCGCGCGCGCGCTGACGGGGGCGCCGGAGGCGGCGGTTGAGACCCTGAGCCGGCAGTTGCATCAGGACAGCCTGCTGACGGGGGAGCCGCAGGTCGGGCGGGTCGGTGGCGCGGTGATCCGCTGCGATCCTGGAGACCGCCCGGACGGTTTCGGTCTCGGGACGCTCTGTCGGGTCGCGGCGGACCGACCGCAGGGAAATCGAGAGCGCCTGCGCCGCAAGGCCGGCCTTCCCGCCGAGGCGACGGCGGGCTAAATGGCGGCATGACCGAGACCGATCTTTCCCCAGGCGCCGTCGTCCGTGCCGGCGATGTCGCCTTCGCCAATCACCTGCCGCTGGCGCTGATCGCTGGGCCCTGCCAGCTGGAGGGGCGCAACCATGCCCTCGAAATCGCCGCCGCTCTGAAGGAAATGGCGCAGGGCCTCGGCATTGGCCTCGTCTTCAAATCCTCCTTCGACAAGGCAAACCGCACGTCCGGGGCGACGGCGCGCGGCGTCGGCCTCGATGAGGCGCTGCCGGTCTTCGCAGAGATTCGCGAGACCCTGGGATTACCGGTGCTGACCGACGTGCACGAAGCCGAACAATGCGCCCGCGCGGCGCAGGCGGTCGATGTCCTGCAAATTCCGGCCTTTCTCTGCCGTCAGACCGATCTGTTGCTGGCGGCTGCACGGACGGGACGGATCGTCAACGTCAAGAAGGGGCAGTTCCTCGCCCCGTGGGACATGAAGCATGTGGCCGCCAAGGTGACCGAGGCGGGCAACCCGAACGTGATCGTCACCGAGCGCGGCGCCTCCTTCGGCTACAACACCCTCGTTTCCGACATGCGCGCGCTGCCGATCATGGCTCAGGTCACTGGAGGCGCACCGGTGGTGTTCGATGCGACCCATTCGGTGCAACAGCCCGGGGGCCAAGGCACAACCTCCGGCGGGCAACGGGAATTCGTCAGTGTGCTGGCACGGGCCGCCGTGGCGGTCGGCGTCGCAGGCGTCTTCATCGAAACCCATCCCGATCCTGACCGGGCGCCCTCGGATGGACCGAACATGGTGCCGTTGCACCGTATGCCCCAGCTCATCGAGGAGTTGATGGCGTATGACCGGATCACCAAGCGTGCTGGCGGCAAGGATTGAGCGACGCTGTCAACCGCGGTTGTAGGTTAGCTTCAGGTCGTCTTGGTTAATTTTTCGGATCCCATCCAAGAAGCGAGAATGCGGATCAGGCTCGAAAGCCGTCAGGGCGCTCAGGAACATTCGGCCAAGCTGAACGTTTCTACCGTCAATTCGTCGGCAGATCGGAGAGGATCTTATGCGTAAGCTTGCACTTGTCACCGCCGCCCTCATTTCCGTCGGCACGCTGACCGCCACGTCGGCCGATGCGCGTCCGGGGCGCGGCTACGGCCACCATCACGGCGGCTATTACGGTGGCGGTTACGGACGCGGCGCCTACTATGGTGGTCGCCGTCGTGGCATCGGCACGGGGGCTGCCGTCGGCCTCGGTATTGCCGGTCTCGCGGCCGGTGCGATCGCCGCCGGTGCTGCTCGTGACGCCTATTACCGCGATGGCTATCGGCGTCCCGCCTACGGCTATGGCTATCAGCGTCCGGCCTACGGCTACGACGGCTACTGAGCCGTCACGGATTTAGAGATTAAGGGGCGGCCGAAAAATCGGCCGCCCCTTATCGTTTCAAGCAACGGTGCCGAAGAGTCAGCCGCGTCCACGATAGGGGGCGACGCCCTGATCCGGGAGCCAGACATTCGGGAGGGGCGCCCCGGTCTGCCAGAACACGTCGATCGGGATGCCGCCCCGCGGATACCAGTAGCCGCCGATCCGCAGCCAGCGCGGTTCGAGCAGGCCCGCGAGCCGGCGGCCGATGCCGACCGTGCAATCTTCGTGGAAGGCGCCGTGATTCCGGAACGCGCCGAGATAGAGCTTCAAGGACTTCGATTCGACGAGCCAGCGATCCGGTACGTAGTCGATCACCAGGGTGGCGAAGTCCGGCTGGCCCGTGACCGGACAGAGGGACGTGAATTCGGGCGCGGTGAAGCGCGCCACATAATCGGTATCGGCGTGCGGGTTCGGCACACGATCGAGCTGCGCCGCTTCCGGTGAGTCGGGCAACGGTGTCTGCCGGCCGAGTTGTTTGGCGTGGGCTTCGATGTCGCTCATACAGGCGCTATACGCCCGGGCCTCGGGTTTCGCCTAGGCGGCTGACGAATGGCAGGCGTTCCACGGTCGGCCGGCTCGCTCACAAAAGCTTGTGGATCGCACTGGCGCTGCAACGGATGGGTTGAGGCCGCCAAGTGCTTGCCAAAGCTTGCAGGCGCTTGCCCGCGTCGGTCGCTTGGCCGATAAGCCCGCCTCGGAGAGCGTCGCCGATGCGTCGGGCCCGGAGCCCGTGCGGACGGCGCGCCGCGACGCAACCGAAGGAGCGCCCATGACTGCGATCACCAACATCGCCGCCCGCGAGATTCTCGACAGCCGGGGCAATCCCACCGTCGAGGTCGATGTGCTGTTGGAGGATGGCTCCTTCGGCCGTGCAGCGGTGCCCTCTGGCGCCTCGACCGGCGCGCACGAGGCGGTCGAGCTGCGTGACGGTGACAAGGGTCGCTACAACGGCAAGGGCGTCCTCAAGGCGGTCGAGGCAGTGCAGACCGAGATCCTCGACGCGATCGGCGGCATGGATGCCGAGGATCAGGTCGCGATCGATGAGGCGATGATCGCCCTCGACGGCACACCCAACAAGGCGCGGCTGGGCGCCAACGCCATTCTCGGCGTCTCGCTCGCCGTCGCCAAGGCTGCGGCCGAGACGGCGGGTCTCCCCCTCTACCGTTACGTCGGCGGCGTTCAGGGCCGCGTGCTGCCCGTGCCGATGATGAACATCGTCAACGGCGGTGCCCATGCCGACAACCCGATCGACTTCCAAGAATTCATGGTGATGCCGGTCGGCGCCGCCTCCCTGTCCGAGGCCGTGCGGATGGGTGCGGAAATCTTCCACACGCTCAAGAGCGCGCTGAAGAAGGCCGGGCACAACACCAATGTCGGCGACGAGGGTGGCTTCGCCCCGAATCTGCCGTCGGCCGAGGCCGCCCTCGATTTCGTCATGGAGTCGGTTCAGGCCGCCGGCTTCAAGCCGGGGTCCGACATCGTGCTGGCGCTGGACTGCGCCTCGACCGAGTTCTTCAAGAACGGCGCCTACCATTATGAGGGCGAGGGCCAGACCCGCTCCATCGAGCAACAGGTCGAATACTTGGCCAAGCTGACGGAGGCCTACCCGATCCTCTCGATCGAGGACGGTATGGCGGAGGACGATTGGGAGGGGTGGAAGCTCCTGACCGACCGGATCGGCAGCCGCGTTCAGCTGGTGGGCGACGACCTGTTCGTCACCAATGTGGAACGTCTGTCGCGCGGCATCGAGTCGGGCACCGGCAACTCGATCCTCGTGAAGGTCAATCAGATCGGCTCGCTCACCGAGACGCTGGCCGCCGTCGATATGGCCCAGCGTGCTGGGTACACGGCCGTGATGTCCCATCGCTCCGGCGAGACCGAGGATTCGACCATCGCCGATCTCGCGGTCGCGACCAATTGCGGGCAGATCAAGACCGGCTCCCTCGCTCGTTCGGACAGACTGGCCAAGTACAATCAGCTGATCCGCATCGAGGAGGGCCTCGGCGCCCAGGCGCTCTATGCCGGGCGCGGCGCGATCCGGCAGCTTGCCGGTCGCTGATCGACACCGGTGCAAGGCGGGGCCGCCGAAAGCGGCCTCGCCAAGTTTCGATTGTCGGTACAACGCGGTTTCGAACCGTATCCGCTCCTTCGCAGAGCACTTGGCAGCTCGTTCCAGTCGCCCGGAAACGCATTCGGAACGGGGGCAAGGCGCATCCGCTTCGACCATCCGATCCACTGACGGAACCGAAGATCCAGGCCCCCCCTTATGGAGGGCAGGCACGAAGTTCGGGCTTTTTGGAAACGCTTTCTTCACCCTGATCGGGTGAAGCTTCCTGCGCCATGGTCATCCGTCGCCGCGTCCGCGCCATCGTCGTCCCCGCCGTCCTCTGGACGGTCTCCGCACTCGTCGTCGGCTACTTCGTGCATCAGGCGGAGAGCGGCAGCCGCGGCCTGGAAGCGAAGCGAGCCCTCAAGATCGAGGCGTACGGCCTCACCCAGGAACTGAGCGCCGCGAAGGCCGAACGGTCGACCTGGGAGCATCGCGTCTCCCTGCTGCGCAGCGAGCAGATCGACCGCGATCTCCTCGAAGAGCGCGCGCGCGTGGTGCTCGGCCGCGTCCATGCCAATGATCTGGTAATCATCGACCCTTGAGATGAGACCTGATCTGAACCGCGATCTTGTCTTGTCAAAAAACGACACTTTCTAAGCTTATCCTTGCTTAGTCGGCATGGCTTCAAGCGTCGCAGTGACAGCCTACCTCTGGTGTCAGTTCTACCCTCGCTTTCCGTAGGTGGCTGTCCTAGAACCCGAACCAACGGATCGAGTTCGGGAGATCGCCGATGGATGCAGGCAACGAGGCGGGCAAACCCGTCGCGAGCGCGGACGCGCCCCAGCACCGGCCCGCACCGAATATCCCGCAATTCACGAAGGACGAGGATCTCCACGCCTACCGGGAGATGCTTCTCATCCGCCGGTTCGAGGAGAAGGCGGGTCAGCTCTACGGTATGGGCCTGATCGGCGGCTTCTGTCACTTGTACATTGGTCAGGAGGCGGTCGTCGTCGGCATGCAGATGGCCGGCGAAGACGGCGACCAAAACATCACCGGCTACCGCGACCACGGCCACATGCTGGCCTGCGGCATGGAGGCCAAGGGCGTGATGGCCGAGCTGACCGGACGCCGGGGCGGATATTCCCGCGGCAAGGGCGGCTCGATGCACATGTTCAGCCGCGAGAAGCAGTTCTTCGGCGGCCACGGTATCGTCGGCGCCCAGGTTTCCCTCGGCACCGGGCTCGCTTTCGCCGACGCCTATCTGAAGAACGGCAAAGTCAGCTTCACCTATATGGGCGACGGCGCGGCCAATCAGGGCCAGGTCTACGAGAGCTTCAACATGGCGGCCCTCTGGAAGCTGCCGGTGGTCTACGTCATCGAGAACAACCGCTACGCGATGGGAACTTCGGTTGCCCGCGCCTCGGCGCAGACCGACTTCTCAAAGCGCGGTCTCTCCTTCGGCATTCCCGGGGAGCAGGTCGACGGCATGGACGTGCGCACGGTCCGCGAGGCGGCAGCCCGCGCCATCCAGCATGCCCGCTCGGGGGAGGGGCCCTACATCCTCGAGATGCAGACCTACCGCTATCGCGGCCACTCCATGTCCGATCCGGCCAAATACCGGACCAAGGACGAAGTCTCGAAGATGCGCGACGAGCACGACCCGATCGAGATGGTGCGCAAGCGCCTGATCGAGGCGCACGGCGTGCCGGAGGCAGACCTCAAGGGCATCGACGCCAAGGTCCGCGAGATCGTCAACGAATCCGCCGATTTCGCGACCCACGATCCCGAGCCCGATCCGTCCGAGCTCTGGACCGACATCCTCCTCGAAGCCCGCGCCTGAGGCGCGTCACACCACCTCGCAGAACTCCCGCGGCACGGGGCCGATTTCGCTCCGCCGGCGGGAGCCCGCGGGACGCGCGGAATCCGCCTCTCCGTCCCGGACGAAGGATCGATAGAGCAGCGCCATGGCGACCGACATCCTGATGCCCGCCCTCTCTCCGACCATGGAGGAGGGAAAGCTCGCCAAGTGGCTCAAGAAGGAGGGCGACGCGGTCAAATCCGGCGACGTTCTCGCCGAGATCGAGACCGACAAGGCGACCATGGAGGTTGAGGCGATCGACGAGGGTGTGCTCGCCAAGATCCTCGTACCGGACGGGACCGAGAACGTGGCGGTCAACACGCCGATCGCCATCATCGCCGCCGAGGGCGAGGACGTTTCGGCCGCAGCAGCCAGCGGCGGCCAATCCAAGCCCAACGGTGCCGATAGCGGCGCGCCCGCCCCGACGCCGGACATGCAGGCCGAAGGCATGGCGGACAAGCCCGCCCCCCAGGCGAAGACGGGGGACGACGCCCCGCGCGCGCCGGCTGCTCCGGCCGTCATCAAGAACACCGCCGCGGCCCCCGTCATGGACGAGTTCCCGCCGGACTCGCCGATGGAGACCCAAAGCGTGCGCGAAGCCCTGCGCGACGCCATGGCCGAGGAGATGCGCCGCGACTACAAGGTGTTCGTCATGGGCGAGGAAGTCGCCGAGTACCAGGGCGCCTACAAGATCACGCAGGGGCTCCTTCAGGAATTCGGCGCCAGGCGGGTCGTCGATACGCCGATCACCGAGCACGGTTTCGCCGGCATCGGCGTCGGCGCGGCGTTCATGGGCTTGAAGCCCATCGTCGAGTTTATGACCTTCAACTTCGCCATGCAGGCGATCGACCACATCATCAACTCGGCGGCCAAGACCCTCTACATGTCCGGAGGCCAGCTCGGCTGCCCAATCGTGTTCCGCGGCCCCAACGGCGCGGCGGCCCGCGTCGGCGCCCAGCACAGCCACGATTACGCCGCCTGGTACTCGAACGTCCCCGGCCTCAAGGTCATTGCGCCCTACACCGCCTCCGATGCCAAGGGTCTGCTCAAGGCCGCGATCCGCGACCCGAACCCGGTGATCTTCCTCGAAAACGAGATCCTGTACGGCCAGTCCTTCCCGGTCCCGAAGATCGACGACCTCGTCCTGCCGATCGGCAAGGCGCGCATCCACCGGCCTGGCACGGATGTCACCATCGTCTCCTTCTCCATCGGCATGACCTACGCTCTCAAGGCGGCTCAGGCCCTGGCGGAGGAGGGGATCGAGGCCGAGGTCATCGACCTGCGCACCATCCGCCCCATGGATTCCGACACGATCGTCGAGTCCGTGAAGAAGACCGGCCGGTGCGTCACCGTGGAAGAGGGTTTCCCGCAATCCGGCATCGGCGCCGAGATCGCCGCGCGCCTGATGGTCGATGCTTTCGACTATCTCGACGCTCCGGTCCTGCGGGTGACCGGCAAGGACGTGCCGATGCCCTACGCGGCAAACCTTGAGAAGTTGGCCCTGCCCAACGTGGCCGAAGTGATCGAGGCGGTCAAAGCCGTGTGCTACAAGTAAATGTCGGACAAGTTCGAAGCATTGGAGATCCCGCCTGACGCCCTGGAACAGGGCGGGATCGAGATCGTGCGGGCTTCCATCGTCGACGGTGCCGTGAGCGTCGCGCTCCGGCGCGCCTTCGACGATCCCGCCACCTGGGGCCGGCTTCTGATCGACCTCGCCCGCCAGGCTGCCCGCGCCTACGCGCTGGAAGCCGACATGTCCGAGGAAGAGGCCTTCGAGCGCATCCGCGCCGGTTGGGAGGCCGAGGGCCTCGATCCCGGCAACACCCTCAACTAGCGGCGGGCCGAGGCGACGCGATGGACCGTCCCGACGCAATCCTCCGTCCTCTCGACGTGCCGGCACAGCGGAGGCCGTGACCATGGCCGAGGCTGCCACGCGCCGCGCCACCTACGCCGATCTCGCGGCTGTGCCCGACCATCTCGTGGCCGAGATCGTCGACGGGGTACTGGAGACGCATCCGAGGCCGCGCCCTCGGCATCTCACGGCAGCGTCGGACCTCGGCACGCTCCTTGGCGGACCGTTCCGTTACGGGCGCGGCGGGCCGGGCGGCTGGATTTTCATGGTCGAACCCGAACTCCATCTCGGGTCTGATGTCGTGGTGCCCGATCTCGCGGCTTGGCGCCGGGAGCGCATGCCGGTCGAAATCGAGACCGCCTTCATTGCCACGCCGCCGGACTGGATCTGTGAGATCCTGTCACCGTCGACCGCCCGGCTCGACCGCGGGCCGAAGCGGCGCCTCTACGCCGAGGCCGGAATTTCCTATCTTTGGCTGCTCGATCTCGCGGACGGCGTCCTCGAAAGCTTCGCCCTCACCGCAGGCCAGTGGCTCCTGACCGCCACCGTGGGGCGCGGCGAGACCGTCGCCGCCCCGCCTTTCGATGCGGTTCCGTTTCCGCTCGACGACCTGTTTCCCTTCGATCCGCCCTTTGCTTCGCCCGAGGCCTGAGACATGCCGATCAACGTCCTGATGCCCGCCCTCTCGCCGACCATGGAGAAGGGCAACCTCGCCAAGTGGCTGAAGAAGGAGGGCGACGCGATCAAGTCCGGCGACGTGATCGCCGAGATCGAGACCGACAAGGCCACCATGGAAGTCGAGGCGGTCGATGAGGGTGTGCTCGCCAAGATTCTCGTGGCGGAGGGCACGGCCGACGTGCCGGTGAACGAACTCATCGCCCTCATTGCGGAGGAGGGCGAAGACCCCGGCAGCGTCCAGGCCCCCACCGGCGGCGCAGCGGAAGGCGCGAAGACCGCGCCGGTCGAGCCGAAGGGAACGGCTGACATGAACGCGGCGCCCGATGGCGCCCATGCCTCCTATGCCCGGGTCGATACGGCCCCCGAGGGCGCCAAGCCCGGGGGCGTGGCCCATCCCGCCGAGGCTGGCGGCCGGGTCTTCTCCTCGCCGCTCGCCCGCCGTATCGCCAAGCAGGGTGGCGTCGACATTGCGGCGGTTCAGGGCTCCGGCCCGCATGGCCGGGTGATCGCCAAGGACGTGCAGGCGGCGATCGAGGGCGGCACCGCGAAAGCCGGCGCCAGCAAGCCGGCGGACGCCCCGAAGGCCGCTGAGGCACCGGCCGCGAAGGCCCCCGCGCCGGCGCCGAAGGCGGCCCCTGCGGGCGGCGCGCCGGCCGGGCTCACCCTGGAGCAGGTCAAGGCCTTCTACGAGAAGGGCGCTTACGAGGAAGTGCCGCTCGACGGGATGCGCAAGACCATCGCCAAGCGCCTCACCGAAGCGATGCAGGTCGCTCCGCACTTCTACCTGACCGTCGATTGCGAGCTCGACGCGCTGATGAAGCTGCGCGAGACGCTCAACGCCTCGGCCGGCAAGGACAAGGACGGCAAGCCGCTGTTCAAGCTGTCGGTCAACGATTTCGTCATCAAGGCGATGGGCGTCGCGCTCACCCGCGTTCCGGCGGCCAATGCGGTCTGGGCCGAGGACCGCATCCTGCGCTTCAAGCATGCCGAAGTCGGCGTGGCGGTGGCGATCGATGGCGGCCTGTTCACCCCCGTGATCCGCAAGGCCGACCAGAAGACGCTCTCGACGATCTCCGGCGAGATGAAAGATTTCGCGGCCCGCGCCCGCGCGAAGAAACTGAAGCCCGAGGAATATCAGGGCGGTGTCACGTCCGTGTCGAATCTCGGCATGTTCGGCATCAAGCACTTCACCGCGGTGATCAACCCGCCGCAATCGACCATCCTCGCGGTCGGCGCGGGCGAGAAGCGGGTCGTCGTGAAGGACGGCGCCCCGGCAGTGGTGCAGGCCATGACCTGTACCCTCTCGTGCGACCACCGCGTGCTCGACGGCGCGCTCGGCGCCGAGCTGATCTCGGCCTTCAAGGGCCTGATCGAGAACCCAATGGGAATGCTGGTGTGACCGATACTCGAACCGCCGCGCGCCGGTCCCCTCCGATAGGGGCGGATCGGGAGCGCGGTGGTTCGGGATCGATCGCGGTGGTGCTTTCCGCGCCGCCGCCACCGTTCATTCCCCCCGTGAAAGCGGCGGAGAACCTCCGGAGACCTGTATGTCCGACACCTACGACGTCCTCATCATCGGCGCCGGGCCCGGCGGTTACGTCACTGCGATCCGTGCGGCGCAACTCGGCTTCAAGACCGCGGTGGTCGATCGCGAGCATCTCGGGGGCATCTGCCTCAACTGGGGCTGCATCCCGACCAAGGCCCTGCTGCGTTCGGCCGAGATCTACCATTACATGCAGCATGCCGCCGATTACGGGCTGAAGGCCGACAACGTCAGCTTCGACGCATCCGCCATCGTCAAGCGCTCCCGCGGGGTGTCCGGCCGGCTCAACGGCGGCGTCGGCATGCTGCTCAAGAAGAACAAGGTCGACGTCATCTGGGGTGAGGGCTCGATCGAGGCGGCACCCAAGGGCAACGAGCCCGGCAAGGTCGCGGTGAAGGAAACCAAGCGCGCCGAGCCGCCCAAGGGTGCCAAGGGCGCAGGCACCTACGCGGCCAAGCACATCATCGTCGCCACGGGCGCGCGGCCCCGCGTGCTGCCCGGCATCGAGCCCGATAAGAAGCTGATCTGGACCTATTACGAGGCCATGGTCCCCGAGGCGATGCCCAAAAGCCTTCTGGTGATGGGCTCGGGCGCCATCGGGATCGAGTTCGCCTCGTTCTACCGCACCATGGGCGCCGAAGTGACGGTGATCGAGCTCCTGCCGCAGATCCTGCCGGTCGAGGATGCCGAGATCGCGGGGCTCGCCCGCAAGCGCTTCGAGAAGCAGGGCATCAAGATCCTCACCGGCGCCAAGGTGACGAAGGTCGAGAAGGGTTCGGACACGGTCACGGCCACCGTCGAGGACGACAAGGGCAAAACCCAAACCCTGACGGCCGAGAAGCTGATCTCGGCGGTCGGCGTGGTCGGCAATCTGGAAAATCTCGGACTCGAAAAGCTCGGGGTGAAGATCGAGCGCGGCATCGTCGTCACCGACGGGCTCGGGCGCACCAACGTGCCCGGCGTCTACGCCATCGGTGATGTCGCCGGCCCGCCGATGCTCGCCCACAAGGCCGAGCACGAAGGCGTCCTCTGCATCGAGACCATCAAGGGGCTTCACACGCACCCGATGGACAAGGGCAAGATCCCCGGCTGCACCTATTGCCAGCCGCAGATCGCCAGCGTGGGCCTCACCGAGGCGAAGGCGAAGGATCTCGGCTTCCAGATCAAGGTCGGCCGCTTCCCCTTCGCGGGCAATGGCAAGGCCATCGCCCTCGGCGAGCCCGACGGCCTGATCAAGACGATCTTCGATGCCAAAACCGGCCAGTTGCTCGGCGCCCACATGGTCGGGGCCGAGGTGACCGAGCTGATCCAGGGATATGTCGTGGCGATGACGCTGGAGACGACCGAGGAGGAGCTGATGCACACGGTGTTCCCGCATCCGACACTCTCCGAGATGATGCACGAGAGCGTGCTCGACGCGTATGGTCGGGTGATCCACACCTGAGCCGGTGACGCCGGGGTCGATCGCCAATCGCCGCTGTTCGGAACGTCAGATCGAACAGCGGACGCGGCCCGGCTCGCTCCGGGAACACCCTCGCCGTTTGTCACGATTTCGGTGTTTCGGCGCGTGAACAGCACAAGTGCCTGAAACTTTTCGACCTCCCATCTCCGTAGAGACCGCGACGCCCCTTCGAAGGGGTGCGTATCCAGGGAGATAGCATGTCGAAGAACCTCATCCGCCTCACGCTCGGCCTCGCGCTCGTCGCGGCCTCGGCTCCGGCGCTCGCCAAGAACCCGATGGTCGGCGGTGCGCCGATGTATGCCAGCAAGACGATCGTCGAGAACGCGGTCAATTCGAAGGATCACACCACGCTGGTCGCCGCCGTGAAGGCTGCCGGTCTCGTCGATACCCTGTCGGGCCCCGGTCCCTTCACCGTGTTCGCTCCGACCAACGCCGCCTTCGCGAAGCTGCCGCCGGGCACGGTCGAGTCGCTGGTGCAGCCGCAGAACAAGGCGACCCTCACCGGCATTCTCACCTATCACGTCGTCCCCGGCACCTACACGGCCAAGGACCTCGCGGCCCTCGCCAAGCAGGGCGGCGGGCAGGCGATCCTGAAGACCGTCAATGGCGGCGCGCTCTCGGTGGAGACAAAGGGGAAGAAGGTCTACGTCACCGATGCCAAGGGCAACACGGCCACCGTCACCATCGCCAACGTGATGCAGTCGAATGGCGTGATCCACGTCATCAACGGCGTGCTGATGCCCTGATACCCTCGACGCATTCCGACATACGCGGAATGCATCTCGCGGCACCTTGAGCAGTTTGCCAGAACCGCAAGAGGGGTGCAGTTCTATGGGCCGTGAACGTCTCGGCTTCACGGCCCATTTTCGCAGACTGAAGCCTCAAAAACAACGCGGGCTCCGGGCGCCTGGGCCCGTTCGACGTGACGCCCGTATCGCCGATCCCGGCGGATTGGGCTCTGCCATTAGCGGTGCAGTGGGCGCAGCATTTGCCGATGAAACCACACGGACCGATGGGCTGACCAATCCCGGCGGCCTCAGTTTCGGCGGGGGCGGCGGCTCATTCGGCCTCGTCACCATTCCCGGCACCAGCCTCACGACCGATGTCGAGACCGGTCTCACGACAGGGGCGATCGGCTTCACGGGAGCGGGGATCGGCACGGGCAGCAACGCTCCGGGTCTATCCCGCCTTGAATCACCGGGCATCGGGATAACCGGAGGCGGAGGCGGCGCACCGACGGGAGCCGGGATAGCGGGAGCGCCGGGGTTGATCGATGCAGACACCGATCCGTTCGACGGGCGCGGGATGCGTTGAGGTCAGCCGCAAGGATCATCCACAAGCCCGACGGATCGCGGTAAGGTCTCGTTAACCGTTCTCGGATGTTCTATCTTCGTTCTCAATTCGAGTCGGAGATTGACTATGCCCGAGCCCGTGAGACCGAATGCCGAGCGTCACCCCACCGAGCGCATGATGCTGGAGGAGCCCATCGCTGCCGGGGCTGCATGTCCGGTCGAGACGATCGCGCAGGCCTATCTCGATACATCCCATGGGGACGCGGACATCGCGCTGCGCTGCGCCATCACCGATGCGTTGTCCGACCTGCTGGAGGCGGAGCGCCGGGCCCGTGAGAACAGCCGTCTGATCTCCCGTGGCTATGTCCGCAGCGCCGCCGAGAGGTGAGGATTACCGACGGGTGGTTGAAGCGGAGAAACGGTGCTGCATCTTTCTCCAAAGTCTTATCAAACGGGAGTTTTCGAGCGATGCGCCTGCGCCCGGCCACCCTTTTCGCAGGTCTCGCCCTGCTCGCCTCCGCCTCGGCGGCTCGCGCCGAACTGCTCATCAGTGTCGATAAGGACGCGCAACGGATGAGCGTGGCGGTGGACGGACAGACCCGCCACACATGGCCCGTTTCGACCGGGCTCGCAGCGTACGACACGCCCAACGGAAGCTACCGGCCATTCCGAATGGAGGCGAAGCATTTCTCGCGGGAGTGGGACAACGCGCCCATGCCGCACGCGATCTTCTTCACCGAGGTCGGCCACGCCATCCACGGAACCACCCATACGCGGCGCTTGGGGCGTGCCGCCTCGCATGGCTGCGTGCGCCTGTCCCAGCGCAACGCCGCGACGTTGTTCACGCTCGTGAAGCAGCAGAAGATGGCCAACACCCGTGTGGTGATCGAGGGCAGTGTCGGCGACCGGCTGGTTGCCGAGTTGGACCGACCCTCGCCTCGTCCCTCGGTTCGACGCATGTCCGCGCGCGGTTACGGCCCGCGGGAGGGCGTCCCGCTGCGCTACCGTGGCAGCCTGTCGAACGAGGACCTCTATGCACCGGTCGCGCGTCCGTCCCGCGATCCGTTCGGCGATCCCTACCGGGCGGCACCGGTCGGTTACGGCTACTTGTACTGAGGCCGATGGCGATCCCACCCTGTTCGACCCGGTATCGAGGGGATCGCCAATTGCGCATCGGCACGGCGACGTTCTGTTGATGCGCAGGAGGGGAGTCGGCCTCAATTCGAGGCCGTCGCCCCGCTGACCCGCCAGACCGCGTTCCCGACATCGTCGGTGATCAGCAGAGCCCCGGATTTGTCGAGGGCGACGCCGACGGGCCGGCCTTGAGCCTTCTCATCGTCATTCAAGAAGCCGGTGAGAACGTCGACCGGCGCACCGGCCGGTTTCCCGTCCTTGAATGGTATATAGATCACCTTGTAACCGCTCTTGGGTCGCCGGTTCCACGAACCGTGCTGGGCGACGAACAATCCGTTCTTCCAGGCTTCCGGCAGCGTCGAATCGAACGAGAAGGCGATGCCGAGCGAAGCGGTGTGGGTGCCGACCGCGTAATCTGGCGTGATCGCCTTGGCCACGAGATCCGGTCGCGGAGGCTGAACCCGCGCATCGGCATGCTGCCCCCAGTAGCTCCAGGGCCAGCCGTAGAAGCCCCCGTCCTGCACATGGGTCACGTAATCGGGCACGAGATCGCTGCCGATCTCGTCGCGCTCATTCACGGCCGTCCAGAGGGCACCGGTCTTCGGCTCGAAGGCGAGACCGTTGGGGTTGCGCAGGCCGGTCGCGTATTCGCGCATCGCCTTCGTGGCGATGGTGTATTCCCAGATCGCTGCCCGACCCTTCTCGATATCGAGACCATTCTCGCCGACATTGCTGTTCGACCCGACCGTGACGAACAGCTTCTGGCGGTCCGGACTCGCGATGACGTTCTTGGTCCAGTGATGGTTGATACCGGACGGCAGGTCCGCGACCTTTTCCGGTGTCGCATCGATCGTCGTCTGTCCCTCCCGGTAGGGCACCCGGACCAGAGCGTCGGCATTGGCGATGTAGAGGTCGGATCCGACCAGCGCCATGCCGAAGGGCGAGGTAAGGCCACCCAGCAGGATGTGGCGCTCCTCGGCGATCCCATCGCCGTCCTTGTCGCGCAAAAGGACGATACGATTCGGGCTGTCGACACCCGCACCCGCGAAGCTCTTAACCCTGTCGGCGACCCAGTCCGTGACTCCGGTGCTCTTATCGCCGGATTTCGGTGCGTTGCTCTCAGCCACCAACACATCGCCATTGGGCAGAGTATAGGGCCAGCGCGGATGGTTGAGGCCGGTGGCGAAGGCCGCGACGGTGAGGCCCTGCGCGGCTTTGGGTGTCGCGCCCTGCATCCACGGAGCGATGCGGGCAATGTTCACCGTGGGCATCAAAGTGAGATTCGGTGCAGGCAGCGTCGGATTCGGTCCGGTGCCTGCGGCGAAATCGAGTGTCGCGCTCTCGGGATACAGCACGAAGCGGGTGAACGCCGCTCCGCCCGCGAGAGCGAGGACGAGGGCGGCGAGGCCGACCTTGGCAGCTTTGCGCATCGAGAGCCTCAGAGCGCCGCAGTAACGGTGGCGGCATCGTTCGCGCCGGGATGCCTGCGTGTGGAGTAGTAGAGGCCGATCGCGTTCCAGAAGGCATCGCGCTGCTCGGTCGTGAACCGTTGGAGCGCCGTATCGAGGGCTGCCCGCCCGGCCGCAGCGGCTTCTTCGCGCATCCGCTCGTCGAATGCCCCTGCATGCGCGCTGGTGACGTTCGATTTGTCCGTATTCGCGGCCCTGTCCATGGCTGATCCTTCCCGAACGAGCTCAATCGAGCATAACGCTCAAGCTGGCTGACCGTTCATTTGAGGTCGTTCCGCGGACCGTTCCGCTCCGTGTGCCAAAAGACACACTGATCCGCATTCTGTGCGGAGGCTTAACCGTTCCTTTGCACCTTCCCGTCATTTCGATCAGCTTGAGCGTACGAGCCGTCCTCCATGCCCTCTGCCCAGCCCTGGGAAGTCTGAATGCGAAACGACCGTCACCTTCGCCTCGCCTGCCTCGCGACCCTGGCGGTCGCCGGTTCGAGCCTTGGAGGGTGCGGCTTGTTCCGCCCGCAGCAGGAATTGACCACCGGCTCGATCGTGGCGAATGCCAAGATCGTCCAGACGCCGACCGCCGCCGACAAGGAATGCCTCGCCCGAGCGATGTATTTCGAGTCCAACCGCTCGGACGAGGATGGCCTGCTCGCCGTCGGCACGGTGGTGATGAACCGTCTTGACGCACCGGCCTATCCTGGCCGCATCTGCGAGGTGGTCGGACAGAAGCGCCAATTCGCCAACGGCGTGCTGACGAAGCCCGTTCGCGAGCAGGATCGTCCCCGGCTGGAAAAGGTCGCCGACCTGCTGCTCTCCGGCAAACGCCATGACGGGGTAGGCCAAGCGCTGCATTTCCACACCGCCGGCTACAGCTTCCCGTACAAGAACATGCACTACGTCGTCGCGGCGGGCGGCAACGTGTTCTACGAGAAGAGCGACCGCGAAGGGTATCTGCCCGCGCTTCGCCCCCACGCCGTGGTACAGGTGGCCTCGGGTCGCGTGTTGCCGCTCCAGGTCGCCGCCGCCCAATCCGGCATGATCGGCCTTCCGATCACCGGTCAGATCCAGCCGACGCTGACCGCCGAGTACACCGTGCCGGATCTGCGCCTGGCCGGACCGGCGCGCTACGCTTCGATGCCCAACCGTCCCTGATGTGATCGGCCCCCGATCAGGAAGCGTAAGGACCGCGCCGGCTGTCCGCGCGTCAGAAGCGCGATGGTGCCCAGCATAAGCCGCGTAGGCGGTTACGCACGCGGCGGGTTGTCGCCACACCCCTTTGCGGGAGCCCGCCCCAGGGCTTAAGTCAGAGTTGCGCCCGGGCCGCCGCCGGGTTTCCGGACGCCTCTCCGACATCCCATGGCCGTCGTCCTCGATCTTCTCTCCAACGACACTCGGCCGAAACTGGCCGCGCGTCCGCGCCATCCCGAGAAGGCGCATCGTCCGGATACCGCGATCCAGCGCAAACCGGACTGGATCCGGGTCAAAGCCCCCGGTTCGAAGCTCTGGGCCGAAACCAAGGACATCGTCCGCGCCAACGGTCTCGTCACCGTCTGCGAGGAGGCTGGCTGCCCCAATATCGGTGAGTGCTGGGAGAAGCGGCACGCCACCTTCATGATCATGGGTGATACCTGCACCCGTGCCTGCGCGTTCTGCAACGTGCGCACGGGCCTGCCGGAGGCGCTCGATGCGGGCGAACCGCAGAAGGTTGCGGAGGCCGTGGCCAAACTCGGTTTGCACCACGTCGTCGTCACCTCGGTCGACCGCGACGATCTGAAGGACGGTGGCGCCGAACACTTTTCCCGGACCATCGCGGCGATCCGGCAGGCGAGCCCCGACACGACGATCGAGATCCTGACCCCCGACTTCCTCAGGAAGCCCGGAGCGCTGGACGTCGTCGTCGCGGCCCGACCGGACGTGTTCAACCACAATCTCGAGACCGTGCCGGGCAAGTACGTCACCGTGCGGCCGGGTGCGCGCTACTTCCACTCGGTGCGCTTGCTACAGCGGGTGAAGGAACTCGATCCGACGATCTTCACCAAGTCCGGCATCATGGTCGGGCTGGGGGAAGAGCGGAACGAGGTTCTGCAACTCATGGACGACCTGCGGTCGGCCGATGTCGACTTCCTGACCATCGGTCAGTACCTGCAGCCGACGCGCAAGCATCACGAAGTCGTGCGCTTCGTCCCGCCGGATGAGTTCAAGGCGTACGAAACCACGGCCTATTCCAAGGGTTTCCTGCTGGTCTCGGCCACCCCCCTGACGCGCTCCTCCCATCATGCGGGTGAGGATTTCGCCCGCTTGAAGGCCGCACGCCTCGCCAAGCTCGGGCCGGTCCCGCTCCCCGCCACCGCCTGAGTCGCCATGCCCTCCTTCCGCATCACGAGGAACCTGCGCCACACGGCGACGCAGATGTACGACCTCGTGGCCGATATCGAGCGGTATCCCGAGTTTCTGCCGCTCTGCGAATCGCTTCGTGTCCTGCGCGACGCGGACGGGCCGAACGGCTCGACGATCCGGGTCGCCGAGATGGGCGTGGGCTATAAGGCGATCCGCGAGCGCTTCACGACGCGCGTCACCTTGGACCCGCAGAACCGCAAGATCACCGCCGAGTATATCGACGGACCGTTCCGGCATCTCGAGAACCGGTGGACGTTCCGCGACGACGGCAAGGGCGGCTGCGACGTCGATTTCTTCATCACCTATGAGTTCAAGAGCCGCACGCTCGGCCTGGTGATGGGTTCGATGTTCGACCGGGCCTTCCGCAAATTCACCGACGCCTTCGAAGGGCGGGCACGGGCGATCTACGGCGCGCCGGCCTAACCGGACGCCCCGGCTCGATTTCGGGTCAGGTTAGGAGGCGACGGAGCCGCTGCGACACCCACATCGCCTGCCCGTGAGAGGCCGGTTGGGTTAGGATGCGTCGTCCGACCGCCAACAGGCTAACCCATGGACGCCCCGTCCAATCTCCGCTTCCGTGCTCCCTACGCACCGGATGACGGCGCGCTGGCCGAGATGCTCCTGCGCGAGGCCGCCATGCCCGCAGCGGCCGAGGCGGGGATCGACGCGCTCGCCGCCGATCTGATCGCCGCGATCCGGCGCGAGGCCGGACACGGCGCGATCGAGACGCTCCTGCAGGAATATGCCCTCACCACGCGCGAGGGGCTGGCGCTGATGAGCTTGGCGGAGGCGCTGCTGCGCGTGCCCGATGCCGCCACCGCCGATCGCCTCATCGCCGATAAGCTGCGCGAGGGAGACTTCGCTCACCACGAGGTCCGCAGCGAGGCCGGATTGGCGCAGGCCGCCGCCTGGGCACTAGGGCTGGGTGCCCGCCTCGTCTCCGCCGACGAGACGCCGGAAGCGACGCTCACCGTCCTCGTGCGGCGACTCGGAAGACCGGCCGTGCGCGCGGCGGCCCAGCGGGCGATGCGGATCATGGGCGGCCAATTCGTGCTCGCCGAGGATATCGGTGCCGCGTTGCGTCGGGCGAAAGCTGGTCCGGCTGGTCTGCGCTACTCGTACGATATGCTGGGGGAGGGGGCCCGCACCGCGGCCGATGCCGAAGCCTATCGGGACGCCTATGCCGAGGCGATCGAGCGGATCGGCCGCGAGGCCGGGTCGGCGGCCCTGCCTGCGCGGCCAGGGATCTCCGTCAAGCTCTCGGCGCTCCATCCCCGCTACACGCCGATGCAGGCGCCGCGAGTGAGAGCCGAGTTGGTGCCGGTGGTTCTCGACTTGACCCGCGCAGCCCGAACCTACGACCTCAACGTCACAATCGATGCCGAGGAGGCTGAGCGGCTCGAACTCTCCCTCGACGTGTTCGGTGCGGTGCTGGCCGATCCGTCGCTCGCCGGCTGGGACGGATTCGGCCTTGCGGTTCAGGCTTATTCGAAGCGCTGCCTTCCGGTGATTGACCATGTCGCCGCGCTCGCCGCGCACCATGATCGGCGGCTGATGGTGCGTCTCGTGAAGGGCGCCTATTGGGACGGCGAGGTGAAGATCGCCCAGGTCCAGGGACTGGCCGATTTCCCCGTCTTCACCCGCAAGGCAATGACGGATCTCAGCTACATCGCCGCGGCCCGTCGCCTGCTGGCCTATCGACCACGGCTGTTTCCGCAATTCGCCACCCACAATGCGCTGACGGTCGCGAGCGTCATGGCGCTGGCCGGTGACGAGCGGGGATTCGAATTCCAGCGCTTGCACGGAATGGGCGAGGCCCTGTTCGCGCGGCTCGGGGAGCGGGTGCCCGATCTCGGTTGCCGCATCTACGCACCGGTCGGGGGGCATCGTGAATTGCTGGCGTATCTCGTCCGGCGCCTTCTGGAGAACGGGGCGAATGCCTCGTTTGTCGCCCACGCCGCCGATCCGACCGTGCCGCTCGCGCGTTTGCTGGCGCGTCCCCACGCCTTGATCGAAACGCCGCAACGGGCGCGCCATCCCGGCATCGCGCTGCCGCGCGATCTGTTCGCACCGGAACGGCGCAACAGCCCGGGGCTTGCCTTCGGCGATGGCGTCGCCGTCGGAGGCCTGATCGCGGCGTTGGCTCAGGTCGCCGGCCCATTCACTGCGGCGCCGATCATCGATGGACGAGAGGAGCCGGGGCGGACCCGTTCCGTGGCGAGCCCCATCGACGGGGCGCATCTCGGCCACGTGACGGAGGCCGAGACCGCTTCGGCCACGCGGGCGATGGATGCGGCTGCCGGCGGCTTTGCCGGATGGTCGGCGACACCGGCCGAGACGCGCGCCGCCTGTCTCGACCGCGCCGCCGATGCCGTCGAAGAACAGCGCGAGACGCTGTTGCACCTGCTTCAGGCGGAGGCAGGCAAGACGCTCGACGATGCGCTGGCCGAATGGCGCGAGACGATCGACTTCCTGCGCTACTACGCGGCGGAGGGCCGGAGGTTATTTTCAGAACCTCTGAGCTTGCCCGGTCCCGCCGGTGAAACGAACAGCCTCACCTTGCGCGGAAGAGGTATCTTTGCCGCCATCTCCCCGTGGAATTTTCCGCTCGCGATCTTCACGGGCCAAGTCGCGGCGGCGCTGATGGCCGGCAACACCGTCGTCGCCAAACCCGCCCCACAAACCCCCCTCATCGCGGCACACGCCGTCCGCCTGTTGCAGCAAGCCGGGGTTCCGAACGATGCGCTGCATCTGGTTCCAGGGGGGCCGGAGGTCGGTGCCGCGCTGATCGCTCATCCGGCACTGGCGGGCGTCGTCTTCACCGGCTCGACCGCGACGGCGCGCACCATCAACCAGGCCCTCGCCGCTCGGGCGGGCGCGATCCTCCCGCTGATTGCCGAGACCGGTGGAATCAATGCGATGATCGTGGATGCCACGGCCCTGCCCGAGCAGGTCGCCGACGACGTCGTCACATCCGCCTTCCGCTCCGCCGGCCAACGCTGCTCGGCTCTGCGCCTGCTGCTCGTGCAGGAGGACGTGGCGGATACGATGATCGCGGCCATCGTCGGCGCCGCTGCCGAGCTACGAGTCGGCGATCCTCGCGATCTCGCGACCGATCTCGGCCCGGTCATCGATGCCGCGGCCAAGGCGCGCCTCGATCATTACATCGCGCAGATCAGCCCCCAAGCCCGCCTACATCTGGCCGGGACAGCGCCGTTGGGCCATTACGTCATGCCCCACATCATCGAGATCGGCCGCGCCGACGACCTGCGGGAAGAGGTATTCGGGCCTGTCCTCCATGTCGCCCGGTACAAGGCGGGCAGCCTGACCGATGCTCTGCAAGAGATTCGTCGGGGAGGGTATGGGCTGACCCTCGGCATACACTCGCGGATCGAAGCCCTCGCCGTCGAGGTCGCGGCGGCCCTGCCGCACGGCAATGTCTACGTGAATCGCAATATGATCGGGGCGGTGGTGGGCAGTCAGCCTTTCGGCGGCAGCGGCCTATCGGGCACCGGCCCCAAAGCCGGTGGGCCCCATTATCTCGCTCGCTTCGCCATCGAGCGAACGCTCACGATCAACACCGCCGCAGCGGGCGGCACGATCGGCCTCATCACCCTCGAGGGATGATGAGACCGGTCGCTCAATCTTCCACCACCTTCGCGACCGGACGGTCGCTGCCGCTCGCGGTCTCGTCGTGCCACTGGCCGCTTCCATCCTGATAACGGATCCCCTCGGTCGAGCCGGGAACCTGCTGCTCGGCGGCCGCGGCCTGTGCGGCTTCCAAAGCCTCTTGGCGGCTCGGGAAGGTTTCGGAGAAGACGTCGCCGACCTTGTAGGCGAAGCCGCCGTCATGCTCGACGATATGATAGGTGACTTCAGTCATCGAAACCTGTCTCGCTCGATCCGCAACATGCGTTGCCGCAACACAACTACCGTCGCGAACCGATGGCCGGGCGGGTGGTTCCAATCGTTTGCGTTCTCTCCTGCGGGGATCGGCTTTCAGTGACGGGTCGGCGGTTGCTTCGGCAGCCGTTCCACCGCAGCACGGCAACCGGCAATGAGCGAGCCGCGCACGTCCTCCGGGTCGAAACCTGGGCCCTCCGGGAAAGCCAGGAGATGCGCGTCCGCCGCCCCCTCCGGTCGGATGCGGGCAAGCCATCCCTCGGGCGTTCGCTCGAACCGAACCTCGTAGAGGATTCCATCCTGCTCGAAGTGATGCGGATCCATGCGCTTGTCCTCCCGAGGTTGGGCGATCGACCACCGCCCGTCGCCATTCTGCTGCCATGTAGGAAGCTTCTCGCTGTCCGCGCGAGTCCTGCTCCTTCGCCACTGCGAGTCTTCATGCGCCCGACCGTCGTCCTGCTCGCGATGAGTGCCGGTTTTGCCGCCTCACCCGGTTGGGCACAGGGGGCGCCGCCCAACCCGTTCGCGTCGAACTATCCGTCGGCACCGCCGCGCGTCGAGCGCCCGGAGCGCGATCGCGCCGGGCCGAGCCGGCGGCGCCTTCCGCCGCGGACGGTCGAGAAAGGCCGGCTGCCGCCGGCAGAGATCCCCAATCGCTGATCAGGCGGCGCCCAGTTCGGCGACGATCGCGCTGACGATGCGCGGATCGTTCGGATCGACCTGCGTGGCGAAAGCGGCGCGCAGATCCCCGTCGCGGCCGACGAGGTATTTGTGGAAGTTCCATTGCGGCGTCTGGCCCGGCTTGCGCTCCGCCGCCCAGCGGTAGAACGGGTGTGCGGACGGACCTTTCACGTGGGTCTTCTGCACGACCGGAAACGTGACCCCGTGGTTCTTTCGCGCCGCCTCGGCGATCGCCACCCCGTCGAGCGGCTCCTGATTGCCGAAATCGGGGGAGGGCACAGCGATGACCGCGAGGCCGCGGGACCCGAACCGCGTCCATAACCCTTCGAGACCGACGAATTGCGGGGCGTAGCCGCAGGCGGTGGCCGTATTGACGACGAGGATCGGCTTACCGCTGTACTCGGCCAGCGGTACGGTGCCGCCGCCGGGCTTTTCGAACGAAAAGGTCTCGGCTTTGACCTCGTTCGCGCGAGCGCTGCCTGCGGCGGCAACGGCCAGCATGGCGAGACAATCACGGCGACGAATCAACATGGTCGGCCTCCTCGGACGCGGCATTTGCCCGGAGGCTGCCATAGAGGGCGCCTGACGCAATACGGTCCCGATCGTCGCGGGGACTTGGCTCAGGATGCGCAGACGGCCAGAGCCTCACGGACCGTACGGGCGAGGTCGTTCCTCTCGTTGCCCTCCGCCATCACGATACAATCCGGAGGCAGCGGGGCACGTTCTTCGCCCCCATTCATGTCACTCGCCAGCACGATCCCGAGATTGGGACGCATCAAACGCGCTTCGGCAGCGAGCTGAGAGCAGCACAGGGCGCCTTGCAGGTCGGCATCGGTTACGAGGACATCGACAGGCAGACCGAGGGCCAAAACGGTCAAGGCGTCGACCGCTGAATCGACCATGATGGCATTGAAGCCCGCGCGACGGACCTGGGCGCTGACGTCGTCCCGCCAATGCTTGCGGCGGCCGGCAACGAGGACCTGTATGCCGTAGCAACTTCGCTGCGCGTCGCCGGGCAGGCGAGCAGCACGCCGAAAACTCCCTGACGCAGCAATGTCCTGGTTGCTTCGCATTAGGATAGATTAACAGACGGACTTCGCTGTTCAAGCGGCTTCCTGGTGCGTTGCAACATTTCTGTGGCCAGCGACGCCGAAGGCGGCGGCGTGTTGACGGGAGCCGCCGACGGCGCAACACAACGCGCCGCCCCGGTGCACCGCGAGCGGATCTTCACGCGCCTGTCGCGTCCGCATGCGAGGGCGCCGCTTTTCGGGTCCCCGCCGGGGCCAGACCGGAGCCGTCACATCATGTCGTCCACGTCCATCTCGCCGCTCGCGCCCAAGACGGCGCCATCGCTGCCGGAGATCGCGGGTGTGCGGCTCGCCACGGCTCAGGCCGGCATCCGCTACCAGGGGCGCACCGATGTGCTGTTCGTGGGCCTCGATGCCGGTACGCAGGTCGCGGGCGTATTTACCCGGTCCCGCTGCCCCTCCGCGCCGGTGGATTGGTGCCGTGCCGCGCTTCAGACCGGGGTCGGCGCCCGGGCGCTCGTGGTTAATTCCGGCAACGCCAACGCTTTCACCGGCCTCAAGGGCCGCGACGCCGTGACATTGACCGCGGAGATCGCCGGGCGCGCCGCCGGCTGCACGCCGGACGCCGTGATGATCGCCTCGACCGGCGTCATCGGCGAACCCCTCGATGCCACCAAATTCGACGGCGTGCTGGCCGATTGCGTCGCCCGCGCCGAGCCCGGGGCACAGGCCTGGGAACAGGCCGCCAAGGCCATCATGACCACGGATACCTTCCCGAAGCTCGCCACCCGTAGCGCCGAGATCGCCGGCAAGACCGTGACGATCAACGGCATCGCCAAGGGCGCCGGCATGATCGCCCCCGACATGGCGACGATGCTGTCCTTCGTCTTCACCGATGCCACCTTGCCGCAGACGGTGCTGCAAGAGCTTCTGAGCGCGGGCACGAAGACTTCGTTCAACTGCGTGACGGTCGATGGCGACACCTCGACCTCGGATACGCTCCTGCTCTTCGCCACCGGGGCTGCAGGCAACGCCTCGATCGATCGGGCCGACGACCCGCGCCTCGACGGGTTCCGGGCGGCGCTGGACGATCTCCTGATCGAACTCGCCCAACTCGTCGCTCGCGACGGGGAGGGCGCGCGCAAGCTCGTCACCGTCCGGGTCGAGGGTGCCGAGAGCGATGCCTCCGCCCATCGCATCGCCCTCTCGATCGCGAACTCGCCGCTGGTGAAGACCGCCGTGGCCGGCGAAGACGCCAATTGGGGCCGGGTCGTCATGGCGGTGGGCAAGGCCGGCGAACCCGCCGACCGTGACCGTCTCGCCATCTGGTTCGGCGACGTACGCGTGGCGGTGCAGGGCGCCCGCGATCCCGGCTACAGCGAGGAGGCTGCCAGCGCGGTGATGCGCGAGCCCGAGATCACCGTGCGGGTCGATCTGGGCCTCGGGCAGGGTACCGCGCGGGTCTGGACCTGCGACCTCACCAAGGCCTACGTCGAGATCAACGGAGATTACCGCTCGTGAGACCCCTCCTCGCCGCCGCGCTGATGCTGACCCTCGCCGTCCCCGCACTGGCGGATGAAGAGGGCCGTATCCGCGTCGTCGGCCGGGCGCAGAGCGAGAGCAGTCCCGATTTCGCCTCCGTCGAAGTCGGTGTCGAGGGTCAGGGAGCGACACCGGCAGTGGCACTGGACGCCGTGAGCCGCGCCGCCAGGGGCGTGATCGCGGCGGCGAAAGAGATGGGCGTCCCGGACGCCGATATCGGCACGACCGCGCTGACGCTCCAAGCTCGCACCAAGGCGGTGCCACAGCCCGACGGCACCGTCCGCGAACAGGCCGACGGCTACAGCGCGGGCAATCTCGTGCGGGTGCGCTTGGCCGATATGGGCAAGTTGGGCGAATGGCTGCGCCGTGCGCTCGATTCCGGCGCCAATCGGATCGATGCCATCGCCTTCGGCCTGCGCGATCCGGGTGCCGCGGAGGCCGCCGTGCAGAGCGCCGCCATGAAGGATGCCCGCGCCCAGGCCGAGCGGCTCGCCGAGGCCGCGGGGGTGCGTCTGGGTCCGGCCCTCTCGATCACCGCGCCGCCGCGCGGCGACGCGTCTCGGCCGGCACCCTACGCGATGGCGAAGGCTGCAGCACCGCGAGGGCGTACGGCGGTACCGATCGAGGCGGGACGCATCGAAACCGTTGCCGAGGTCGAAGCCGTGTTCGCGATCGCCCGATGAGCGCGCTTTCGATCCGCCTCGTTCTCGTCGTGGCCGCCGCGCTCGTCGATGCCGATGGGCGCGTGCTGATGGCCCAACGGCCGGAGGGCAAGACCCTCGCGGGTCTCTGGGAGTTTCCCGGCGGCAAGGTCGAGCCGGGTGAGCGCCCGGAGGACACCTTGATCCGCGAACTCGCGGAGGAGCTCAGCATCACGGTACGCGAACCGTGCCTCGCGCCGCTGACCTTCGCGAGCCATGCCTATCCGGATTTCCACCTCCTGATGCCGCTCTACATCTGCCGACGCTGGGAGGGGATTCCTCAGTCGCGCGAGGGCCAGAGCCTGCGCTGGCAGCGCCCCGGCGCGCTTCGCGAGTTGCCGATGCCGCCGGCCGATCTGCCGCTGATCCCCTTCCTGATCGATCTGCTCGGTCCCTGACCGACTGGCGAAGGACGGATCATGGCGAAGCGTACGAAGGCAGCGGCTGACACATCGAAGCCGGTTGCCGCCAAGCCTCGGAAATCGCGCAGTACTGTGCCTTCGCCGGAGACCCTGGCGGCACTCAGCTCGGAGCGATTGATCGCCCTGGTTCTCGAAGAAGTCGGCCAGAGCCCGGCCTTCAAGAAACGCGTCACGGCGGCCCTCGCCGCGCTTCAGGGGCCCGATACGGTCGCGGCGATGATCGACCGGCGCCTCGCGGCCCTGGAGAAGGCTCGCGGGTTCATCGATTGGCAGAAGCGCCGGGCCTTCGCCGCCGATCTCGACGCCACGGTCACCACGATGCTGGCCGATCTGCGCCCGCTCGATGCCGGGATGGCCCTCGACCGGCTGATGCGCTTCCTCGCGACGGCGGACGGGACCCTGGAACGGGTCGATGATTCGAGCGGGCAGATCCACGGGGTCTACGAGGCCGCCGCCGAAGCCGCCACGGGGATCGCCGCCGCGCTGCCGCCGGAAACGGCAGAAGCGTTCGCGACGCGCGCGGTCGGACATCTCGACCGCGACAGCTACGCGTTCGTCGGCAGCATGCTCGAAGCGCTCGTGTCGAAGCTCCAGAAAGAGGGGCTCGACACCTTCGACGCGGCCCTCGAGGCCGCATTGGAGGCCATGCCGAAACCGCCGGGGAAGCCCGGCCGCGCGACCTCCGCGACGGGGGAGGGCGCGTGGGAACGGCGCTATCACCGGCAGCGGCTCGCCAAGCTTCGGCAGGCCGTGGCCGATGCCCGGGGCGACGTGGATGCCTTCATCGCCCTCGAGACCGCGACCTCACCGGATCGGCCGGACGTCCTGGCGGTGGCGGAGCGATTGCTGGCCGCTGGCCGTGCAGACGAAGCGCTCGACTGGGTCAGCCGCAAAGCCGGTCCTGCCGCGCTGACGCGCAGCGACGTGATCGGTGGCGTCGCCCCCGACGCATCTGCGCCGGACCGGACGATCCTGGAAGTGCAAATCCTCGATGCTCTCGGGCGCAGGGACGAGGCCCAGCGGCTGCGATGGGCGCGGTTCGAACGTTGCCTCGATCCGCAAATGCTGCGGGACTACCTCGCCAAGCTGCCGGATTTCGAGGACGAGGAGGCGCTGGAACGCGCTTTCGAATTGGCGGCCGCGCGCAAGGACCCGCATTTCGGGCTCTACTTCCTGATCGGTTGGCCGAATCTCGATCGTGCGGCTCGGCTCGTGATGGATCGGCGCAAGGAGTGGTCGGGCCGAAACTGGGAAGTCCTCGCCCCTGCCGCCGACACCCTGGCGCCGGATCATCCGCTCGCCGCCAGCCTGCTCTACCGCCTGCTCATCGACGATATTCTGGAACGCGCCCGCGCCAACGCCTACGGTCACGCGGCCCGCGATCTTGCGAAGCTGGCCGCCTTGGCCGACGAGATCGAACCGGGGCGGTTGACACCCGACCATGCGGCCTATGTGGCAGGCCTTCGCAAGTCGCATGGGCGGAAATACGGTTTCTGGGGGCTGCTGAACCGGTAGGTCTGCGTCGGCAGCCTATCCTATGCCTCAATGGCCTCGACCCGGTCCGGATAGAAGGCGAGGTGACGGCGGATACGGGCGACCGCCGGGAAAGGATTCTCGTAGGACCAAGCCGCCGCCGATCCCCCGGCGACATCGAAGTAGGAGGCTTCGCCCTTGTAAGGGCAATGCGTGCGTCGCGCATTCGGCTGCAACGCGTCGGCGGCGATGTATTCCCGGGGAATGTACAGCACCGGGGAATAATCCGCCTCGCGCAAAACGAGCGCGCGCGCCGTCTCGGCGACGATGCGTCCGCCCGCCCGGACCCGTACCACGCCCTCATGCGGCGTGATGGTGATGGGATGGTGGGGTCCCGGTTCCTTCATGGTGTGTCTCCCGTATCCGGCGCCAGCCGATGCTCGGCGGTGCCCAGTGCCTCGGCGAGCCGGGTTTGGGCGGTTCCCGGGCGGAGCGGCTTCTGCTGGCTCTCGTGCGGCACCCAACCGGACAACCAGAGGATTTCGAAGGTGGCCCGAACACGCCCATCGGCATCGGCGAACCGCTCGGCGTAGATCGCGGCAGCCCGCAGCAGGGTGGAACGGCGCAGGGGCGTGCGGCGGCGGTCGGTCAGTGCGTTGGTCAGCCCCATCGCCCGCAGGTCTCGCATCAGAGCGAACGGGTTGGCGTAGCGCACGCGAATCGTATCGGCATCGACCACCGGCAGGGCGAAGCCCGCCCGCTGCAACAGCCCGCCCAAATCGCGCAGTTCCGCGAAAGGCGCCACCCGAGGGCTCGCGCCGCCTTCGGTCTCGCTCTCCGCCTGAAGAAAGGATTGGCGTAGCTCCGTCAGCGTCGCGCCGCCGAGGAGGCAACCGAGGAAGAGGCCGTCGGGCTTGAGCGACCGGCGCAGCTGCACCAGCACGCCCGGCAAGTCGTTGACGTGTTGGAGCGCCAGCGCCGACACCGCGAGGTCGAAACCTGCGCCGGAACCGAAGGGCAAGGTCTCCGCATCCCCGACGCAATCGGCGCCCGCCTCGCGGACCGGGCTCATCCGCACCAGCCGACCGACCCGCCCGGATTCACACAGGCGGTCGCGCAGAATCGGAACGGGAGAGCCGAGATCGAGGGCGAGGGGGAACGACCGCGTCACCGCCGCGAGCCGATCCTCCGTGTCGTCGATAATGCGCTCCACCAGAAAACCGGCATAGCCGGCCGTCCGAGCGCGAACGAGGCGGCGGCGAATGAGGGCGGTGTCGAACAGGGGCGTCGGGTGGTTCATCTCTGAGCAGATGGGGCTGTGGTGGAGTGACGGCCAGACGGGTTCGCAAAACCGACGCCTCCCGGATTGATCCGCCGGAAGCTGATGCGGCAAAACGAATGGGAACCGAACCGGAACGCAGCCGTTTTCGGGCGTCGATCAAGGAGGTTCACATGACACGGATTGTACTCCGCGCCGCGCTGATCCTGGCTGCGGTCGCGCTGGCCGGGACCGCTGAGGCGAAAGGCTGCCTCAAGGGTGCGGCGGTCGGCGGGCTCGCCGGTCACGCGGTCGGTCACGGCATCGCCGGTGCTGCCGCAGGTTGCGCCATCGGACGCCACGAGGCGAACAAGCAGGACAAGACCAAGGTGCAGAACGGCGGCGACCAGCCCGCAACCCGCTGAGACGCGGCCCCGCCATCGTGCGAGCGGCGGCGGGCCCCGCCCTCCGGCAGGCCCTTCGCCGCGCCGTGGCGGCGGGACTGGGTCTCGTCTATCCGCCCACCTGTCCCGGCTGCGGCGCGGCGACCGCCGAACCGCATGCCCTCTGCGCCACCTGCTGGAGCGGGCTGCATCTGATCGAACGACCGTTCTGCGAGCGCCTGGGCACGCCCTTCGCGCTCGATCTCGGGACCGGGTCGCTGATTCCGCCCAGGGCTATCGCCGACCCGCCCGTGTTCGAGCGTGCCCGCGCGGTCGCGCTCTACGACGGCACGGTCCGCGATCTCGTGCATCGGCTGAAATACGGCGACCGCCTGGACCTGGGCCATACCATGGCGCGGATGATGACCGCCGCCGGGCGCGATCTCCTCACCGATACCGACTTGGTCGTGCCGGTCCCGCTGCACGTCCTGCGCCTCTGGCGCCGCCGCTTCAATCAGGCGGCCTTGCTGGCCCGAGCCATCGCGCGACAATCCGGGAAACCTTGCGATGTCCGAGCCCTGAACCGCGTGCGTGCGACGCGTCCCCAGGTCGGGCTGACGCGCCATCAGCGATCGCTCAATCTCCAGGGCGCGTTCCGGGTGTCGGAGGCGGCGCGAATGCGCATCGCCGGACGGCGCATCCTCCTCGTCGATGACGTGACGACGACTGGAGCGACCGGCAATGCCGCCGCGCGTGCTCTCCTGCGCGCTGGGGCCACGGGGGTCGATCTTCTGACCTTCGCGACGGTGACGGGCGAACCGCTCTGACACAACGAAACGAGGCCCCTTTCGGAGCCTCGTTGCCATTCGAACGCTGATTCCTCAGACCGTTGCCGGTTCCAGGCGACCGGAGGCGGCGGCCTGGGCTTCGGTCGGACGGTCGAGAACGCGCCCACGGGGCCCGACCCACTGGCCGACCCACTTGCGCTGCCACAGGAACAGGCAGCCGAGGACCACCGCAGCAAACACGGCATAGGCGACGAAGCCGGGCGCGAACCCACCGGTATACTGCTTCGAGAGGCCCATGACGTTCGGCAGGATCGCCCCGCCGAGCGCCCCGACCTCGCCGATCATGGAGCCCGCCACCGCCGTGTTGGTGGGCCAGCGCAGTGGCACGAGCTGGAACAGCGCACCGTTGCCGGCCCCCAGGGCGGCGAAGCAGAGCATGAACAGGATGGTGGTGGCCGCCAGGGACGGCGTCGCCGTCAGCGCCAGGAACGAGCCGATCGCGGCGAGCAGCACGATGGACAGCACCATGATGCCACCCATCCGGTCGGCGAAGTAGCCGCCGAGGATGCGGATGCCGGACCCCATCAGCGCGGCCAGCATGGTAAGGCGCCCGGCCTCGACCTTGGTGACGGCGAACTGCTCGTAGAAGAAGGTCGGCAGGAAGTTCGACAGGCCAATGAAGCCGCCGAAGGTGATGACGTAGATCAGCGAGAAGGCCCAGCCGTCCTTGGTGAACAGGCAGGAGACATGCTCCTTAAAGGTCTGGCCGTGGCAATCCGGCGGCTCCTTGGCGAGCAGGATCATCACGACGATCGGAACGATCATCACGATCCCGGCAAAGCCGTAGACCGCCTGCCAGCCATAGGCTTGGGCGAGCGGCGGAGCGAACAGCACGGCGAGCACGGTGCCCGAATTGCCGGCGCCCGCGATGCCCATGGCCAGCCCCTTATGCTCCGGGGGGAACCAGCCCGAGCCGAGCGAGAGGGCCACGCCGAAGGACGCGCCGGCGATGCCGAGCAGCACGCCCATGGCCAGCACGTCGTTATACGACGAGACGAAGAAGAAGCCGTAGGCCATCGCCAGGACGATGACGCCCATCTCGGTCAGCGCCGCGTTCTTGCGCCCGATATACTGGGCCAGCACGCCCAGAGGAAAACGCATGATCGCGCCGGCCAGAATCGGCAACGAGATCATGAAGCCGGTCTGGGCGGGAGTCAGCTTGTAGGTCTCGGTGATGAACGGGCCCATGGCCCCGTTGAGCACCCAGATCGCGAAACAGAAATCGAAGTAGAGGAACGCGGCAAACAGGGTCGGGGGGTGGCCCGACTTCATCACGGTCTTGAAGGAAGCCATCGGCGTGCTCGTTGTCTGGCGACCGCACCGGACGTTCAAGTCAAGGGCGACCGCACAAGCGGGAGAGGTTGCCGGACCAGCGTCGTCCGGACCGCGAGGCGCCGTTGCCCCGCTGCCGCTCGTCGGCGGCCGAAGAACACTATGCAGCCGCCATGCCAAGACGGGGATGAAGCGAAGAGCCCGATCGTGCCGCCTCGGGCGGAAGGGTATTGCCGCGCGCCCATGCAGCAAATGCCCAGGATACAGGCAAACGCCCAGGCTGCCTCAAAAGACAGCGCCGCCGCGATCCACTACGCGAACGATGCTACGTCCGCTGCCGCGCTTCTCCACGCGGATCTGTACGGCAATACGCTCCATCATCCCGGCGACATGGGTGATGACGCCGACCTTCCGGCCGCGACCCTGAAGCGTTTCGAGAGCGTCCACGGCCAAGTCGAGCGTCTCGGCGTCGAGCGAGCCGAACCCCTCGTCGATGAACAGCGTATCGACGAAGGATTGGCGGCCTTCAAGCCCCGATAGGGCGAGCGCCAAAGCGAGCGAGACGAGGAAGCGCTCGCCCCCCGAGAGGCTGCGAGTGGCACGGCGCTCCTCGCCCATGTCGCGATCGACCACGTGCAGGGCCAGATCCGCCGCCGGACTGCGGGCGAGGCGGTAACGGGGGCTCAGGGCTCGCAATTGCTCGTTGGCGAGATGCACCAGATGATCGAGCGTGATCCCTTGGGCGAAGCGTCGAAAGCGATCCCCGCCCGCCGAGCCGACCGCTTCCTCGACCCGTGCCCAGATCGCCAGATCGGCCTTCGCAGAGGTCATCTCCGTTTCAAGGTCGACGGCGCGTGCCCGTGCCTCGTCGTCGCGCTTCAATTCGGCGTCGATGGCCCCCAAGCGTTGCTGTGCCGCAGCCTCGGCGGCAGCGAGGGCCGCGACCTCCTCCTGCACCGCGGCGGCGTCGAACTCGACCTGTTGGGTCATTACTTCGAGATCGGCGCGACGGGTCGCACAAGCGGTCTCGGCTTCCGCGGCCTCGCGCAGCAGCCGATCGACAGCGATGCGCAACGCCGCCCGCTCGGCGGTCGGAACCGCGAGAAGAGCCAGTACGATCGCGCGGGGGCGCTCGCCGCAGGCTTCCAGGAAGGCCGCTTCCGCCGCCGCGTGGCGAACTGCGATCCGCTCTCGATGGCTCGCCGCACCCGCGGCTTCCGAAATCTGAATTGCCAGAGCGCGGGCCGCCTCGGCTGCACGTCCCTGCACTCGCTTCAGCTGCTCTTGGGCCGCCAAGCGTTCGGCATTGATGCGGGTACGGTGGACCCCCGTCGCCTCGCCACCGAGCAATTCGCTCCGGCTCGTGCGCTCCTTGCTCAAGTGCGCCGCACGGATCGCAGCGTCGGTCGCCGCAGCGCGCGCGGCCTCGTCCCGCTCGGCCTGGATCGTGAGCGCGGTGGCCCGCTCGGGTGCGAGAGCCGCCAACTCGGCCAACCGTGCTGTGTGCCGCTCGCGAAGGGCGGCGTAGGCCGCGCCAAGGGATTCGACCCGCAGCGCGGCGGCCTCCGCATCGCGATCCACGTCGGTTGTGGCGAGATCGGCCGCACGGAGCGCCGACGATAGATCGTGCGAAAGATCGCTGATACGGCCCGAAAGCGCCTCGGCTTCCGCCTCCGCGCGGCCGGCGGCCAACGCCGCTGCCTGTCGCTTCTGGCGCCAAGTCTCGTGCGCGCGGCTGGCCTCGGTGCTCTGCCGTTCCGCCTCGTCCCTGTCGCGGATCAGAGTGTCGATCTCGCCGCGCAAGGATCGGGCGGTATCGAGCGTGCCGACGATCCGTTCGCGCTCGGCACGGGCGGCGAGGCCCGCCGCCGCCAGGGATTGGGAATCCGGGGCTTGGGGCAGGGCGGCGGCTAGCCCTGCCAAAGTTAGGGCTTCGACGAGCCGAGGCAGCGACGCTCGATAGGGATCGAGGGTCTCGCGCGACGTGACCATGGCCGCGACGGCCCGCCGTTCGGCCTCGACCTTGCGCCCCTCGGCGGCGGCGGCCCTGCTGCGCGCGTCGTCACGCCGCCGGCCCTGCTCGACGATCTCGCCGTCGAGGGCGGTACGGCGGGCGCGCAGTTCCTCGGCCAGCCGGCCGAGGGCGTCATTGGACGCATGGGCGTGCGGATGTTCACAGCCGCCGCAAACCGGGCAGGCTTCACCGGCGACGAGGAGACTTCGCAGCCGAGCCGCCTCGCGGGAAACGCTCTCCGACGCGAGCTCGGCGAGCGGCAGAACCTCGGCTCGGCGCAACTCGGCTGCCTGCAAAGCGACTTGTGCCCGTGCCAGATCGTCGGAGGCCGTCGCATATTCAGCGGCGGCTGCCTGCGTCTCGCGCTGGGCCGCCTCCGCGTCGACGACGGCACCGCCATGCCGGTTCGCGACGGCGTACGCCTCGCGAAGAGCATCGAGCAGGGTTTCGATGTGCCCAGCACGGGTCAGGGCCGCCGGCTCGTCGAGGGCAGCGAGCGCCGCCTCACGCTCGGCCCGCGCGGCGGCCAGCGCATCGCGGCGGGTTTGGATGCCGTCGATATGACGGGCACTCGCTGCCGCCGCTTCATCGCAGCGAGCGATTTCGGCCTGATGGGAGATCGCCGACGCAGAAGCGCCCGCCGCGTCCCTGCGCAATTGGCCCCATTCGCGGAGGCGCCGTGCGATCTCGCCGTGACGGTCGGCTAGGATCGCCTGGTCGCCGTCCGCATCTAGTTGCCGAGCCTCCGCCGCCGCCGCCTCGGAAAGCACAGCGGAAAGCCGATCGAGTTCGGCAAGGTGCGCGCGTGCCGTGTCCGCAGCGATCGCGGCCGCTTCGGCACGTTTAGCGGCCGCCTCGGCTTCCTGGTCGGCATGGACGACGGCGCTGTCGAGTTGAGCGGCCCGGTCCCACAGCGGACCGAAGCCCTTGAACACGCTCTCGGCAGCTTCATCCGCCGCCGCGGCGAGGACCCGCTCGGCTTCCGCCGCTTCCGTCTCGGCTTGGGCCGAAGCGACCCGTTCGGCGCAAGCCAGCACCTGGGCCTCCGCCGCGGCGAGATCGCGGGCGGCCTCGTCCATCGATTCCGCGCGCCCGCGCAAGGGTTCGACGGCATCGAACGCGGCAAGCCTGTCCTTGTCGGGCTCGGCGGCGGCCAGCGCCGCCCGCGCCGCGTCCCTTTTCAGTTCGGCAGCGCCCAGGGCATCATGGGCCGTCGCACGTCGTCGAGCCTGCTCCTGGCTCTCACGCAGGGCGGCCAGCCGCTCACGCCGCACAGCCGCCTCGGCTTCGATCGCCGAACGCCCATCGTGACAGGCTTGGCGCGCTTCGGCGTCGAGCAGGCCGATCTCGGAGCGGCGGGCTTCCAGGGTCTCGACCGTGCGCCGGTGCGTCTCGTAGCCGGCATGCACCCGCTTCGAGATCTCGGAATAGATCTCCGTGCCGGTGATCTTCTCGAGCAGTTCGGCGCGCTCGCCCTCCGCCGCCAAGAGGAATGCGTCGAATTCGCCCTGAGCCAGCAGCACCGTACGGCGGAATTGATCGAAGTTGAGATCGGTCAGGCGCTCGACCGCTGCGAGGACGCCGGTCTTGCCGGAGGCGACCGCGCTGCCGTCGTCGAGCCGGTGAAGGCGGCGGCGCTCGTTCTGCAGCCGCCCATCGACGCGATTGCGGGCGCGGAAGACCTCCCAGCCGACGCTATAGGCCACCCCATCCTGCCCGATGAAATCGATCTCGGCGAAGCCTGCAGCGGCGCCGCGTCTCAGGATTGCGCGACCATCACCGGCGCTGAGAGCTTCGCCGCTCGGGTCCGGCACGTCCTCACGACGGCTGACGGCGACACGGGGATAGCGTCCGTAGAGGGCGAGGCAGAGGGCGTCGAGGATGGTCGACTTGCCCGCTCCGGTCTCGCCGGTGATCGCGAACAATCCGGTCGCGCCGAGCGGCCCGGCGGAGAGGTCGATCTCGAATCGCGCGGCGAGGCTCGCGAGGTTCTCACCCCGGATCGCGAGGATGCGCATGGCGTTTCGCTCAGGCTTCCGCCCGGGCGCGGTGGAACACGTCGAGATGGGGCGGTCCCGGCTCCTCGTCCCAGCGGGCGCGATAGGCGAGACGGAACAGCTCCTCGGGATCGCGCTCCGACAGGCGCGGCGGGGGCGCCTCGAATTCCTCGACCTCGGCGGCAACGCGCGCCGGCACGGCGACGCGCACATCGACGATGCGCACCGGGAAACTATCGGCGATGCGGTCGACCTCGGCGCGGTAGCCCGGCAGCAACCCGTTGCGGGCCAGCCTGACCTGGATGTACGGCCGGGCTTCCGGCAGCAGATCCGGATCGAGCGAGAGCGCGGCGAGGTGATCGCCGAGTTCGTCGAGCGTCATGTCACCGGACGTCGGAAGCCTCAAGAACGGCACCGGGCGCTCGATCTCGATATGCTCGATCTCCGCCGGCCCGGAGCCCAAAGTCACGAGCGTCACGCCGTGACGATAGGGCTGCTCCGCCGCCGATAGCGGAATTAGCGAGCCGCAATAGCGCACATGCCCGCGACCGAGCCCCTGCGCGCGATGGAGATGGCCGAGCGCCACGTAGCGCGCTTCGTCCGGGAACACGTCGGAGGGAACGGCATGCTCCCCTCCGACGAGGATGCGCCGCTCGGCACCCTCCGATTCGAGTCCGCCCGCCACGTGGAGATGGCCGGTGACGAGCAGCGGCAGGCCGGCGAGGCGCGGGCGAGCCGCCTCGAACAGCTGGCCGTAGAGATCGCGCACGCCGCGCACGATCGGCGATGGATCGCCCCCCGCGCCTTTCCCGAGGGAGGAGAGCGGCGGCAGGCAGGCCGCGGTAGGGTAGGAGACGGCGAGCACCTGCGCCGCGACCTCGCCCGAGGCGTCACGGACCGGGACGAGATGATGGCCCGGATCGATCGCTCCATCCCGGCGACGGACATTGCCGATCACCCGGACGCCGATCGCTTCGAGAAGGGGACGAGGCGCCTCCAGTCGGCCGGCAGCGTCGTGATTGCCGGCGGTGATCACGATGGTCATCGATGGGCGGGCAGCATGGAGCCGCGCCATCAGCGTGTAGAACCGCGCCTGCGACTCGCCCGACGGATTCTGGCAATCGAACACGTCGCCCGCCACCACCAGGGCATCGACTTCGCGCTCGGCCACGATGGCTTCGAGCCGGGCGAAGACGGCCGCGTGCTCGCACTCCCGCGCGTATCCGCGCAGCGTTTGCCCGATATGCCAATCGCCCGTGTGGAGGACGCGTATCACCGGAGGCTTCCCGCCCGACCGTCGACACCGCAGGAAAGGGTGCGGCGGCGGGGTTGTAGCGGGTTGCGCCGCCCGCTTCGAGTCGTCAGCCGCGCAGGCGTCCGATCTCCTGTGGTGAACAGGCCTGAGCCGGCAGGCTCAGCGGCAGACGCTGACCGTCTTGACGATCCAGCCTTCGCTCTCCTGCCACAGCTTGCGCCGCGCCTGGGAGCAATGCGCGGGCTCGGCAGCAGTCCATGTGGTGCCGGGCTTCTCGGCGGGGGCGACGGGCGCCGCAGCCTCGACAGGAGGCTTGGCCGTGGCCTTGGCTTTGCGTGCGGCCAGAGCCTCGGGGGGGCAGCTCAGCGCGAGGCAAAGCGATCCGAGCAGGATGCGGAAAATCGAGGCGCGCACGATGTAAGGAGTCCGTCATCGGAGGCTAACGGTCACGCTTCATCTAATGGCCGACCGCGCGGATGCAATCGTCGTCCACCACGATTTCGCCGTCTTCGGCACGATTTTTTCAAATTCGTTAATGGCCGCATACCCGCCCAACGCGGGATCGGTTGTTGGATGCGGGTGTAACCATACGGACACAATGTTCGCACAGTCGTCGTGCTAGCCCACCGTTCAATGAGAGCAGGCAGCGTGACGTGAGGCCAGCTCCTTGTTACATCCAAGCGGGGCAGTTCAGCCGACCCGGACAAACGTGAGCGTCATCCGCTCTCGAGATCCGGTTCCGGCCCGGCGCACTACTTTCGAGCGATCCATGTCCATGCAGAACCGCCGTACCCTTCTTCTCGGGGCCGCGACGAGCCTTGCGCTCGTCGCGTTGCCCAATCTCGCCGCAGCTCAGGGCTTCGGCGGTTTCGACGACGACCGGCTTTATCAGGATGGTGCCGGCCAGCTCTACCGCAAGCGCGGCGGCGAGTACGTTCCCTATAACGGCCGGGTCAGCAACGGCCGCCCGGTGCCAGAGACGGGGGCCGACCTCGACGCCCAGGCCTATGCCCGCCGTCGGGCCGAGCGCTACGGCGAGCCGCCGCCCGAGACCCCCGGTCAGGCGTTCAACCAGACGCCGGCCAACGGCCCGATCCAGACGCCGCGCCCGGCCGGTCCCGGTCAGGCCGGGTGGCAGCTGCCGCCGCAGCAGCCGGACAACGGCCCGATCGACTATGCCCGCGCTTATGGGCCGGTCACCGGCGAGCCGTTCCCCGTCGCCGCCATCCCCTACAAGAAGTTCAATCAGACCTACCTGCGGCAGGAGGTTGATTTCCGCACCACCGAGCCGCCGGGCACCATCGTCATCGATCCTCGCGCCCGCTTCCTCTACCTCGTCCTCCCGGGTGGACGGGCCCGCCGCTACGGCGTCGGCGTCGGCAAGCAGGGTTTCGCGTGGTCCGGCACCGCGACCATCAACTCGAAGCAGGCGTGGCCCGACTGGTATCCGCCGAAGGAGATGATCGCCCGTCGTCCGGACCTCGCCGAACAGGTGGACAAGCTGCAGAGCGGCCTCGGGGTGGCCGGCGGTTCGCGCAACCCCCTCGGTGCCCGGGCCATGTATCTGTGGCAGAACAACAAGGACACCTTGTTCCGCATCCACGGCACGCTGGAGCCGCACTCGATCGGCCAGAGCGTGTCATCGGGCTGCATCCGCATGATCAATCAGGATGCCATCGACCTGTTCAACCGCGTCGAGGTCGGCACCCGGGTGGTGGTCCTCGGCTGAAGCGGCGTTACGTTTCCCCGCGGGGCGGCATAAGCCCCGCGAGGAGACGCCATGGTCGATCTGATTCCGCGCCAGCACCTGTTCGGCAACCCGACGCGGTACGGCCATCAGATTAGCCCGGACGGGAAGCGCCTCGCCTGGGTCGCACCCCTCGACGGGGTGCTCAACATCTGGTCGGCGCCGCTCGACGATCTCGACGCCGCTGCACCGGTGACGCGCGACCGGCGCCGGGCCGTCGATACCTTCGGCTTCGCCTATGATGGTCGCCACCTGCTCTACGTTCAGGATGCCGACGGCGACGAGAACTATCACGTCTTCGCCGCCGACCTCGAATCCGGCGCGCATCGGGACCTGACCCCCTATCCCGGCATCGCCGCCGGCATTGTCGGCATGAGCCGCATCGTCCGCGACCGGGTCTTGCTCGCCCTCAACGATCGCGACGCGCGCTTCCACGACCTGCACAGCGTCGATCTGGCGACGGGCGAGCGCCAGCTCGTCGTCCAGAATCCGGGCTTCGTCGGCTTTCTGATCGACGAGACCTACGCCGTTCGGTTCGCCGCGGAGAATCGCCGGGACGGGTCGAGCAATCTTCTGATCCGGGAGGGCGAGACCTGGAAGCGCTGGCTGACATTCTCCGCCGAAGATGCCCGCGGCTCGGGCGCCGAGAATCTCAACACGGCGGGCAACCTCCTCTTCTGCCGCGACAGCCGTGGTCGCGACACCGCGGCGCTGACCCAGATCGATCTCGAGAGCGGCGCGCTGCGCACCATCGCCGCCCATGACGAGGCCGATATCGGCACGGTGCTGCTCGATATCGAAACCCGCGAGCCGATCGCCTACTCGGTCACCCATGCCCGTCGCTCCTGGCACGTGCTGGACGAGCGCTTCCGCGAGGATTTCAGCTTCCTCGAAGGCCAGGGACTCGGCGACTATTATCCGTCGAGCCGGAGCGAGGACGACAAATTCTGGATCGTCGTCACCTTCTCCGACACGCGGATCGGGGAAGCCCTACTCTACGACCGAACGACGAAGACGCTGCGGCCCCTCGGCAGCGCCCGCCCGGAACTCGACGGCGCGCCGCTCGCGCCGATGCAGCCCTCTGTGATCCGCTCCCGCGACGGGCTCGACCTCGTCTCCTATCTGACTCGCCCCCTCGGTGCGGACGGACCGTGGCCGATGGTCCTCCTCGTCCATGGCGGGCCATGGGCGCGCGACGGATTCGGCTTCGACCCGATGCATCAATGGCTGGCCAATCGCGGCTACGCGGCCTTGAGCGTCAATTTCCGGTCCTCGTCCGGCTTCGGAAAGACGTTCCTCAATGCCGGCGACGGCGAGTGGGGCCGGGCCATGGACGACGACCTCCTCGACGCCGTCGCCTGGGCGGTGGCGGAGGGTGTGGCCGATCCGAAACGCGTGGCGATCATGGGCGGCAGCTATGGCGGCTATGCCACGCTGATGGGCCTTGCGCGCAATCCCGATACCTATGCCTGCGGCATCGATCTGGTCGGACCGTCCAATCTCGAAACCCTCGTGCGGACGATCCCGCCCTATTGGGAGGCGATGCGGGCACAGCTTCACCGCGCCATCGGCGATCCCGACACCGAAGCCGGAATGACGCTGATCCGCGAACGGTCGCCAGTCTACTTCGCCGACCGGATCCGCGCGCCGCTGATGATCGTGCAGGGCGCGAACGATCCGCGGGTCAAGCAGGCCGAGTCCGATCAGATGATCGCGGCCCTCGAACGGAGCGGCATCCCGGTCACCTACCTGCTGTACCCGGATGAGGGCCACGGCCTCGTCCGCCCGGCAAATCGCCTCGCCTTCTTCGCCCGCGCCGAAGCCTTCCTGGCCCGCCATCTCGGCGGGATGTGCGAGCCGATCCAGGAGAGCGAGGCGACGGGGTCCTCGGTTCAGGTTCTCCGGGAGGGATAGGAATTCGCCCCGACGACTGCCCTCGCGGCCGGGCAACCGGACACCCGAAAGCGGCCGGAGCTGCCCCCCGCCGCTACTTGCACTCCTCCCGTGCCCGCTTGAGCGCCTCGGCGAAACCGCCGAGGGCGTACTCGTCCTGGGTCGGGTTGCCTCGCTGCGAGGTCGTGCGCACCGTCGCGGTCTGGGTACGACTCATCTCGGCGACGATCCGTGGCTCCTCCGCCTGGTTCTGGATCCAGGCGTTCTCGTCCTTGACGACGAGGCCGTAGCGATTCGCGCCGACGGTGAGATAGGGGTCGCTCGGCGCGGCCGCCGCACCGGGTTTGGCCTGCGCGGCCGCAGGTCTCGGCTTGAAACCGAGCATCACCGCGATCTCGCTCTGCGCACCGCCCTTGGCGAGGGAGACGAACAGGTAACCCGTATCACGGGCCAGGGATTTGGGGCTCCGCGCCGTCGGTTGCGCGATGGCGTAGCAGAGCTTGTCGCGGGATTGGCCGCCGTTCGTGAACACGTTCCAATCGCCGAAGACGGCAAGCGGGACCGCCTGTTGCATGCCGGGGGGCAGCGCGCTGTTCTTGGGACTGGCTTTCGGCTGCCGCCGCGCACGGCGTCCGCGGCGGCCTTCCTCCGGGGCGGCCTCGGCGGCGGGGGCTTCGCCCGCAGCCTGAGCGAAGGCCCGCTCGACCGGCGCCGGAACGAGCATCGCACCGGCGGCGATCATCCAGGGCGCCAGGAGGACCGGCAGGGCGGGCAGGCACCGACCCGAGACGGGCAGGAAAGGGAGGATCGGCCGCGTCATCTCACTCAGGGTTCCGGACGAACGGGCGGTTCCGGTCGCCTTCTCTCGCGGCAGCATGATGGCGACGGGCGGTACAGGGAAGTCCCGCCGGAGGCGATCAACGCAAAAACCGCCGCGCCCGGTGCGATCAGACCGCCCGAATTTCCGCCGACAGCGCGGCTGAGGCCAGGGCCGCAGCCGGCAGATCCACCTCGGGGAGGTGCAACTCGACCGTCGGAACGGGTTCGACGGGCTTGGGTGCCGCAGGCTTCTTCACCGGGTCGTTGTAGGGGGTGTTGTACGCCTTGCGGATCGATGCCCAGAACGCATCACGTTCAGTGTCGGAGAGCCGGGCGAGGCGGGCGTCGATCGCCTCCCTCGCTGCCTGCGCCAGCACAGGGGTTTCCTCGACCGTGATCCAGCTCTCAACGTTCATCGACGGGGCTCCGCGGGTACGAGCGGCCGGATAGCCAAGCTTACCTAGCCGTTTCATGAACGCGGCATTTTCCGTGCCCGTTCCCGCCGAGCCGGAGCTACTTCTCCACAGTTTGCAATTTCCCGAGCCACGCCTGTGCCTGCGCCCGGACGTTGTCCGGTGCCGTGCCGCCGTAGCTCGTCCGGCTCGCCACGGAGTTGTCGACACCGAGCACGGCGAAGACGGCGTCCGTGATCTGCGGCTCGATGGCCTGCATCTCGGCGAGCGGCAGTTCCTCCAGTCCGACGCCGCGCTCGGCTGCAGCGGCCACGACGCGACCGGTGACGTGGTGGGCCTGTCGGAACGGCATGCCGAGTTCCCGCACCAACCAATCGGCCAGATCGGTGGCGGTGGCGTAGCCGGAGCCCGCCGCGCGCTTCAGCGTCTCGGTGACCGGTTCGAGGTCGCGGACCATGCCGGTCATCGCGGCCAAGCACAGCGAAAGCGACTGAAGCGCATCGAACGTGCCCTCCTTGTCCTCCTGCATGTCCTTGGAATAGGCGAGCGGCAGCCCCTTCATGACGATGAGCAGACCGGTCATCGCGCCGATGATCCGGCCGGCCTTGGCCCGGACCAACTCGGCCGCGTCCGGATTGCGCTTCTGCGGCATGATCGACGAGCCGGTGGTGAAGCGGTCCGACAGCTTCACGAAGCCGAACTGCGCCGAGGTCCACACCACCAGCTCTTCGGCGAAGCGCGAGAGGTGGACCGCGCAGATCGAGGCGGCGGCGAGCGATTCCAGCGCGAAGTCGCGATCGGCCACCGAATCGAGGGAGTTCGCGGTCGGCCGATCGAAGCCGAGCGCCGCGGCCGTGGCGTGCCGGTCGATCGGGAAGGAGGTTCCGGCAAGCGCAGCGGCACCGAGGGGGCACTCGTTCAGGCGGGTGCGGGCATCGCGGAACCGGCCCCGGTCACGGGCCAGCATCTCGACATAGGCGAGGCAGTGATGGCCGAACGTGACCGGCTGGGCCGATTGCAGGTGGGTGAAGCCCGGCATCACCGTGCCGGCGAAGCGCAACGCGCTCTCCGCCAGGACAAGCTGCAACTCGGCGACCTGGGCGTCGAGCGCGTCGAGGGTGTCGCGCACCCACAGACGCATGTCGGTGGCGACCTGGTCGTTGCGCGAGCGGGCGGTGTGAAGGCGCCCCGCCGACGGTCCGACGATCTCGGTCAGGCGGCTCTCCACCGCCATATGAATGTCCTCGAGGTCGCGGCGATAGGCGAATTCGCCACGCGCGATCTCGGCCTCGACGGACTTGAGCCCGTCGGAAATCGCGGCCACATCGGCGGCCGGCAGGATGCCCTGCGCTCCCAGCATCGCGACATGCGCCAGCGAACCGCGGATGTCCTGGGGCGCGAGGCGCCGGTCGAACCCGATGGAGGCGTTGATCTCCTCCATGATCTCGGCGGGGCCGCTCGCGAAGCGCCCGCCCCACATCCGGTTGCTCATGGCCCGTTCCACCTTCTCGACTGCGCGCACGGGAGATTGCCGGTGAGGGCAAACCCGAAATTCCTGATCGCCGGCGGCCTCGCCGCCGCGCTCCTCGGCGGCCTCGCCCTATACGGGACGGGCTCGAACCTCGGCAACCTCGTGGGCGTCGCTCCGTCCGGTCCCTGTGCGCAGGCCGCGCCGGTCGCGGCCCGCATCGCCCCCCATGCCCGCGGTTCGGTCGCCGCCTTCGAGGCGTGGCCGACCCCGCGTCCGGCTCCGGCGCTGAGCTTCAAGGGCCCGGACGGCGCTCCGAGCGACCTCTCCGCCCTCGGATCGAAACTGTTGCTGGTCAATCTCTGGGCAACGTGGTGTGCCCCCTGCAAGGCGGAGATGCCGGCCCTCGATCGGCTTCAGGCCGAGTTGGGCGGTGACCGGTTCCAGGTAGTGGCGATCAATGTCGAGACGCGCAACCTCGACAAGCCGCCCGCTTGGTTCAAGGCCAACGCCATCGCCCACCTGACCTATTTTGGCGATCCGGAGGGCAAGGTCCTGCCCGCCCTGCAATCCGCCGCCGGCTCGACAGGCCTCCCCACCACGATGCTGATCGACCCGAAAGGCTGCGTGCTCGGCGTCATGAAGGGCCCGGCCGAATGGTCGGGCGAGGAGGGCAAGGGCCTGATCCGCGCCGCGCTCGGTCAGGGCGCCTGATCTTGATCCGCGTTGGGTTGCGGCGCCGGCCGGGGACGGGCATCGAGGCGACATGAACGATCCGTCTTCCGCCCTGCGCCCGCGGTCGCGTCCGCTCTCGGCAATCCGAACGATCCTGACGAACGACGCCGCGGGCGGGATCGTGCTGATGGCCGCCGCCGCGGCGGCGCTCGCCGTCGCCAATTCGCCCCTGGCCGAGGGCTATCACCACGCCCTGCATCTCCACCTGGGGCCTTTGAGCCTGCTCCACTGGATCAATGATGGCCTGATGGTCGTGTTCTTCCTGATGGTCGGATTGGAGATCAAGCGGGAGGCCCTGGACGGACGCTTGCGCACCTGGCCCGACCGGGTGTTGCCGGGGCTGGCCGCCGCCGCCGGCATGATCGCACCCGCTCTCGTCTACCTCGCCTTCAATGCCGGTGGCGCGACGGCTCGTGGCTGGGCCATTCCCGCCGCCACCGACATCGCCTTCGCCCTCGGCGTGCTCGCCCTGCTCGGCCCGCGCGTGCCGATCTCGCTCAAGGTCTTCCTGTCGGCGGTCGCCATCGTCGACGATCTCGGCGCGGTGATCATCATCGCCCTGTTCTACACGGGCAGCCTCGACATCACGATGCTCGCCGCCGCTGCGGGCGTGCTGGCGCTCCTCTTCGCCCTCAATCGCCTCGGCGTCCGAACCCTCCTGCCGTATCTGGCGGCCGGGCTGGCGTTGTGGTTCTTCGTGCTGCGCTCTGGCGTCCACGCCACTGTGGCCGGCGTCCTGCTCGCCCTGTTCATCCCGATCCGTCCGAGCCCCGGCCGGCCGGAGGACACGACCTCGCCGCTCCATCGGCTGGAGCATGGCCTGAGCCCCTGGGTCTCGTTCCTGATCGTCCCCGTTTTCGGTTTCGCCAATGCCGGCGTGACGCTTCTTGGCCTACCCGCGCGCGCGCTCCTCGATCCGGTGACGCTCGGTGTCGCGCTCGGATTGTTCCTCGGCAAGCAGGCCGGCATCTTCGCCGCCGTGCGTCTCGCCGTCGCGACCGGCCTCGCGACCCGTCCGTCGGGTGCGAGCTGGCCGCAAATCTACGGCGTGGCGCTCCTCTGCGGCATCGGCTTCACCATGAGCCTGTTCATCGGCGGGCTCGCCTTCACCGATGGCCTGCACGAGACCGAGACCAAGCTCGGGGTGCTCGGCGGGTCGCTGCTGTCCGGAATCGTCGGGGCAGGGGTGCTTCTTCTTGCGCGAAGGACGGCGCGCGAGCGCGTTTAACCCCTGACAAGACGCGTTGCGCCTGCGAGCCTGCACCGTCGAGCAGGCTATTCGCGGCGTTGCAGCGCATCTCGGCGGGGTGTAGCCCGGCCTTCATGCGCTACTACCTCGGCCTCGCGACGACCTTCCACGATCCGGCGCTCGCCCTGATCGGGCCGGACGGCACGGTCTTGTTCGCTGAAGCCGCCGAGCGTTACCTGCAATACAAGCGCGCGCCGAATTGCGAGCCTGATCCCGGCACGCGCATGGCCGGACTTCTCAAGCGTTACGTGCCGGAAGGCGCCGAACTCGTCATCGCCTCGTCCTGGGGCGAACAATTTTCCGAGTTCCTGAAGGGCCAAGCGGCCTCCGGCGCCTTCGATCTCACGGCCCTGGCGGCTCACCCCTCGACCCTCAACCGCTCCTTCGTGCCGGAGCGCGCCGAACGCGTCTTCATCGCCGATCTCCACGCCATGCAGGCGCGGGCCGGCAACGGCACGATGCTGGCGCTCGACAACGAGACCCGCGGCTTCGGCGGCAGGCCCCGGGCGACGATCGCTGGACAGCGGCGCTACGCGCACCATCGGGCCCATGCCGCCTACGCCCTGTGGGGGAGCCCGTTCGCGGAGGCGACCGCCCTCGTGGTCGACGGCATGGGCGAGACCGGCGCGGCGGCGATCTATCGCTTGAAGGACGGCCGCATCGAGGAGGTTCGGCGCCATCGTGGGCGCGGCTCGGTCGGGTTCCTCTACGGCCTCATCACGGATCTGGCCGGCTTCGACCAGATCAAGGGCGAGGAATGGAAGATCATGGGGCTCGCCCCCTATGGACGCACCGATCCGGCCCTCATGGACCTGCTGCGTCGTCTCTTCACGATCGAGGAGGGCCGCATCCGATTCGCCGATGCCGAGACCGTGCAGGCCGTCGCCGCAGCGGTGCTGGCGCGTCGGCCGGCCGATCTCGATGAGCAGGGCTGGGCCGATCTCGCCCGGTGCGGCCAGGACATCTTCTCCGAGTTGATGGATGCACTCGTCGCGGAGGCCTGGGCGCTGGCCCCATCCGAAAACCTCGTGATCGCCGGCGGCTGCGGACTCAACTCGTCCTATAACGGCCGCGTGCTCGCACGCTCGGGCTTCGAGCGCCTGCACGTGCCCTCGGCCCCCGCCGATGACGGCAACGCCGTCGGCGCCGCTTGGTTGGCCCTGGCCGAGGACGATCCCGATTGGATGGGCCCAAAGGCGCAGATGCGCCCGCTCACGCCCTATCTCGGCTCCACCGTCTCGACCGAGCCGTTGGAGCGTATGGCCGAAGGGGAACCCCGCGCCCGCCGCCTCGGGCATGAGGGGGTGACCCGGGAAGCGGCCCGGATCCTGGCGGCGGGCGGTCTCGTCGGGTGGGTGCAGGGGCGGGCTGAATTCGGGCCGCGAGCGCTCGGCAACCGCTCGATCCTGGCCGACCCGCGACCGGCCCATGCCAAAGAGTCCTTGAACGCCAAGGTGAAGTACCGAGAGGGGTTTCGCCCCTTCGCGCCGTCGATCCTGGCCGAGGCCGGCCCGGACTGGTTCGAGAATTATGCCGACAGCCCGTATATGGAACGCACCCTGGTCTGGCGCGACGCCGTGCGGGCGCGCGTGCCGGCGGTGGTGCATGAAGATGGCACCGGCCGGCTTCAGAGCGTCACGGCCGAGCGCAACCCGCTCTACGCCTCGCTGATCTCCACTTTCGCGGAATTGACCGGCGTCCCGATCCTGCTCAACACGAGCTTCAACATCATGGGGAAGCCGATCCTCCACACGGCGGAGGACGCGATTCTGATGTTCTACACGACCGGTCTCGACGCCGTCGTGGTCGAGGACTGGATCCTGACGAAAAAGGCGCCCGCCTAGAAGCGGACGCCCATTCAAACTCTCTCCGGTCCGCCTTCCGGCATCCCGGTCCGGCTAGCGTCACTCGCAGACTTCGACCTTCTTGTAGGTGTACTCGTCTTCGTTGAGCCACTGCTTGCGCCGCTCGTAGTGGCAGATCGGGCCCCGGCGCGGCGGCGGGGCGACATAGATGGGCTCTTCCTCGACATAGACCGGGCGCGGAGCCGGACGGGGGGGCGGGGGAGGCGCGCCGTTCAGAAGGGCACCGAGGGCAAGGCCGCCGACGACACCGGCAGCGGCACCACCGATGAGGGCGCCGTTGCGGCCATCGCGGGCCGAAGCGGGGGCGGTGGAAACGAGGGCGGCGGCGAGGAGCGCCGCGTAAGCGCCCTTCCGGGCGAGGACGGAGACGGACGACGCGGGCACGGGAACATACCTCCGGGAAACGTGCCGCCACGCTAGCTTGACCGTGCTTAAGGAATGGCGAACGCGCCCTTCTGCTGCCGTTCAGATAACGTCATCGAGAGCTGACACCACCGCCCGCGGGGGCAGGTCCGGATACTCGTCCGGCTGGCCCTTCCGGTTGACCCAGACCGCATCGAACCCAAAGGCCGTCGCTCCGGCGATATCCCAGCAATTCGACGAAAAGAACAGCACGTCCTCCCGCGCGGCTCCAAACCGGTCGAGCACCATTTGGTAGGCGGCCGGTGCCGTCTTGAAGGTCAAAACCGGATCGACCGACAGCACCGCGTCGAGCTGATCGCCGAGTTCGGCCGAGGCGACCGCTCTCTCGAGCATCGCCGCATTGCCATTGGAGAACAGGGCGGTCTTCAGCCCGGCATCGCGCAGCCGCGTCAGCGTGTCGGGCACCTCGCCATAGGCATCGAGGTCGCGATAGGCGTCGAGCAAGGTTTCGCGAAGGGCCGGATCGACGTCGGGATATGTGGCGAGGGCGAAGTCGAGCGCTCGCTCGGTCAGAGTCCAGAACGGCGTGTAGCGTCCCATCAGACCGATCACCCAGCTGTATTCGAGCTGCTTGGTGCGCCACAGCTCGGACAGGGGCTGCGCCCGAGGGCCGATGGCCCCTGCGTGACGGGAGACCGCCGAATGCACGTCGAACAACGTGCCGTAGGCGTCGAAAACGGCGTGGGTCTTGCCGGCGAGGAGTTCGGTTTGGGCCATGCCGCACATCTGTGGTGACGGTGAGGGATGGCTACCTGCGGCGCAAACGCACGCCGAAGAGACGCAGGGCGACCAGCAGGACACCGGCATAGGCGAGCGCTCCGGCCATCCCGACCAGCGCGAGCACCGCGACCCCACGGAAATGGGGAAGCTCCGGCACGATCCGCTCGGCGAAGGGGAAACCGTAGATCGCCAGCAGGCCGAGGCCGACGCTCGCACCGGCGACCACCCCGACGGTGACCAGCAGCGTGCGTCCGGGCGCGGTCCAGCCCCGCCGGAGGGCCAGGGTATAGAGGAGGCCCAGGTTGATCCACGCGCCGATGGCGGTCGCCAGAGCGAGACCGGCAACCCCGTAAGGACCGGTCAGCACGACTTTCAGCCCGACATTGACGGCGATGCCGGTCAGTGAGGCGTAGAGCGGCGTCTTCGTGTCCTGCCGGGCGTAGAAGCTCGCCACGATCGAGCGCAGCAGCACCACGGCCGGAAGGGCCAGCCCATAGGCCGCGAGCACGGCCGCGGCGCGCGCCGCATCCTCGGCGGTGAAGGCCCCACGCTGGAACAGGGCGGCCATGATCGGCCCCGGCAGGGTCAGGAAGGCGACGGCGAAGGGGGCCGAGAGCGCGAGCGAGAAGCCCGCCGCCCGGTTCTGGGCCGCGTGGGCCCCGACGGCATCGCCTGCCGCGAGCCGGCGGCTCATCTCTGGCAGAAGTACGGTGCCCGCGGCGATGGCGATGACGCCGAAGGGAAGCTGATACAGGCGATCCGCGTAATAGAGCGCCGAGACCGCACCGACCGGCATGAAGCTCGCGATGATGGTGTCGGCGAACGACGCGATCTGAAACCCGGCCGATCCGATCACGGCCGGACCGAGCACCTTGAAAAAGCGGACCATGTCCGGATCGCGCAGGGTCGGACGCACCAGCCGGGGGGCATAGGCCGCGCGCCGCGCATCCCACCACACCAGACCGAATTGCAGCACGCCCGACACCGACACGCCCCAGGCGGCGGCGTAGGCCGCGTTCGGAAACAGGAAGGCCAGCGCCAGGGCCACGAGCATGGCGAGGTTGAGCAGCACCGGCGCGCCGGCGGCGGCGGCGAAGCGGCGATGGGCGTTGAGGATGCCGGAGAACAACGTCACCAGCGTCATGAACAGCAGGTAGGGGAAGGTGATGCGCGTGAGATCGACGGCCAGCGCGAAGCGTCCGGCATCGTCCGCAAATCCCGGGGCCAGCGCCCGCACGATCCAGGGCATCGCCGGCAAGGCCACCGCCAGCAGCGCCACCTGGACCAGCAGCATCAGCGTGAAGACGCGATCGGCGAACCTCCTGGCCGCGCCCGCCGCGCCCGCCTCTTCCAGCCGCGCATAGGCGGGCACGAAGGCGGTGTTGAATGCGCCCTCACCGAAGATCGCCCGGAAATGGTTCGGCAGGCGGAAGGCGACGACGAAGGCATCGGCGATCGGCCCCGCACCCATCACCGCGGCCGTGACCACGTCACGGGCGAAGCCGGTGACCCGCGAGATGAGCGTCCAGCCACCGACGGAGAGGATCGAGCGGATCATGCGTTTGGGTGTCGATCCTGTGCGAGCCGTCGAAGATCGCTTGAATGATTGGCGGCCGGATCGGCAGCGCCAATCCAATCATCCCCCCTCAACCTGAGGTGCCGCAGCGAAGCGAAGGCCTCGAAGGAGGGCTCCAGATCACGCGCGATCTCTGGAGCCCTCCTTCGAGGCTGCTTCGCGGCACCTCAGGATGAGGGAGATAGTTAGATTGACCGATCCCGAAGCGGCGCCTGCTGTGGGCAGTAAGGCGTCCTGCCAACCCGGGGCAATGACAACCGCGCCACGCCGCGCACGAAAAGGGCCGCCCCATCGCGGATGGGACGACCCGGGAAAGATAGTTCAGACGGAGACGATCAGGCCTTCGCCTCGCCGTACAGCTTCTCGACATACTCCCAGTTCACGAGGTTCTCGATGAACGCCTTGAGGTAGTCGGGACGGCGGTTGCGGTAATCGATGTAGTAGGAATGCTCCCACACGTCGACGCCGAGGATCGGGGTCGCGCCATGGACCAGCGGGTTCTCGCCGTTGGGGGTCTTCTGGATGACGAGCTTGCCGTCCTTGACCGCGAGCCAGGCCCAGCCGGAGCCGAACTGACCGACGCCAGCCTGGATGAAATCGGCCTTGAACTTCTCGTATCCGCCGAGATCCTCGTCGATCTTCGAAGCGAGGGCCGCCGGGGGCTGGCCGCCGCCATTGGGCTTCATCCAATTCCAGAAATGGAGGTGGTTGAAGTGCTGGCCAGCATTGTTGAACAGCGCTTGGTTCGTGCCGTAGCTCGCCTTGACGATCTCCTCGACGCTCTTGCCGGCGAGGTCCGTGCCTTCCAGCAGCTTGTTGCCGGTGTCGACATAGGCCTTGTGGTGCTTGTCGTGGTGAAACTCGAGGGTTTCCTTCGACATGTAGGGCCCCAGCGCGTCGTACGCGTAGGGCAGCTCCGGCAGGGTGAACGTCATGCGGGTCTCCTGGGTTATCCGGGCCTCACGGGCGTGGGTCGAAGGGCGTACCGGGGGACGGGCCCGGTGCGCGGCCGGCGAGGCGACGCCGGGTAGGTAAGTCGATCCCTCGGGATCGGCAACGACCGGTGGCGCCGCGAACTGTGGGAGAATAGGGGCGAAGCCGCGGAAACGCCCGATTTGGCCGTGCAACGTCCGCCGCGAATTTTGCAATGCGGGTTCCGGGGGTTATCCTATCGCTCCCTGCCGCCCGCGACAGTCATTCGAGAGTACCATGGTCGTCGCGCTGCTCGCGCTCAGTCTCGTCATGATTCTCGGCGGCGTGGCCGCCGTGGTTCAGGGCTTTCCCTACGTGCGCCTGGAGAGCGGCCTCGCCATGGTGATCGGTGGATCGACCGCGGCATCGGCCGGGGTCATCCTGCTCGGCCTTTCGGCGGTAGTCGATCGGCTGCGCCGGGTGCAGCGGGCGATCATCGGCCTGCGCGAGGAAGGCTTTCAGCAGCCGAGCGCCGGGCCGAGCATGACCGAAGCCCCGTCCTGGCTCGCCGCCCCCGACGATCCCCCTCTCGCCACGCCGTCCGTCGGGTCTTCGGCTGCTCCCGCAGGGCCGATGGCCGGCGCGGCCGGGCTGGCAGGCCTCGGCGCTCTGAGTGCCACCCGGTCCGGTGGACGGGGCAGCGAGCCCGTCTTCGAGGATCCCGAGCCGGCTGCCGCGGCTTCGAGGGAGGTCGAGCCGCTGTTGCCCGATCTCCTGCCGGAGCCTGAGGCTCCCCAGCGTGTCCAGCCAGACGACGAAGTTTACGCCGTGGAGAAAGTCTCCACGCCGAACACCAAGCCGGAACCGAGCCTGCCCACCGCCGAGGGCCTGGGCCTGCGTCCGGCGCTCGATCTGCCGGCGGAGGAAGCTTCGTCCCCCGTGGCACAGCAGCCCGAAACCAAGGTTGACGACGGGAAGTCGACAGAGGCGACGGCGGAAGGCGTTCACACTTCTGACGGAGAGTCCGAACGCCACGCGGTGGGCAGCTATTCGTCGGGCGCCAACACCTACGTGATGTTCTCAGACGGGTCGATCGAGGCGGACACGCCGCGGGGCCGATTCACCTTCGGCTCGCTCGATGAACTCAAGAGCTTCGTCAATGCGGGCGGCGAAGAGGCCCGCGGGGCAGCCTGAGCACTTCGTGACTTGTAGCCCGCCGCGGCTCAAGCCGTTGCAGGGTCAAGGTCTGGGTTCGGTTGCCGCGATCGACTCGATGGACCAAACGTCTCAACGAACACGACAGCGCCGCTCGCGTCTCACGCCCCATCACGCCAGCGGATTGAGCGCCGGGTTTCGCTCCGGAAGGGGCGCGGCGAGCGTCAGGTGGAAGCCCTCCGGCGCATAATCCGTGGTGATCTTCGCCTGGACCTGCGTCGTCAGAACTCGTTGCAGGAGGCGTGAACCAAAGCCCTGGCGGGTCGGCGGCGCGACGGCGGGGCCGCCGCTCTCGCGCCAGTCGAGATGCAGCATGCCCGCCTCGACGCTCCACGTGATGGCGACGCGTCCGCGCCCGGTGGAAAGGGCGCCGTACTTCGCCGCATTGGTCGTCAGCTCATGGATCGCCATGCCGATCGGCACCGCGATGTCGGAGGGCAGATCGACCGGGGGACCGTCCAGGGCGATGCGCAGATCCGGAGAAGTCTCCGTCTCGCTCTCGGTGTAGGGCATCAGCTCGGAGGCGAGCAGGTCGCGCAGATTCGCGGTCTGCCACGTCGCCTCGGTCAGCACGCTGTGAGTATGCGCGAGGGACTTGATGCGGCCGACGAAGGCTTCGTGGAAGTTGTCGATGCTGGTCGCGGTGCGCGCGGTCGAGCCCACGATCGCTTGAACCGTGGCCAGCGTGTTCTTCACCCGATGATGCAATTCGCGGATGAGCAGGCTCCGCCGCTCCTCGGATTGATAATGATCGGTCACGTCGGCAACGACGCCGATCAGACGCCGGGGCAAGGAGCCGGGGCGGCTCCGCTCGAACCGGCCCGCCATATCGATGGTGCGCCACGTGCCGTCGTCGTGGCGGCGGATGCGTCCGGTGGCGTGCAGGATCGTGTCGTCCCGCAACGCCCGCACGATCGCCTGACGGAACATCGAGCGATCGTCGGGGTGCAGGATCTCCTTCAGAAAGGTCGCCTTGCCGATGCTGCCCTCTTCCGGCCGCCGGCCGAATAGGGCGAACATCCGATCGTTTTCCCAGGTCGCCCGATCATCGAGGACGTGCCATTCGAAGATGCCGAGATTGGCGACCGTGGTGGCGACCCGCAGCCGCTCCTCGCGCTCGGCCAAAGCGGCGCGCGCTTCGACCCGTGTGGTGATGTCCTGAACCACACCGACGATGCGGATCGGCGCACCGTCCGGAGACAGGAGCGCCTCTCCGCGGGCCCCGATCCAGATCTCGGAATCGTCCGTAGCGCGACGAAAGCGCGTCTGAAACTCGTAAGGGCGCCGTTCCGCGATCGCTTCGGCGACGGTGATTCCGATGCGCTCCGCCTCGTCCGGGTCGATCCGCTCGCGCATCGCCGCCCACGTCACGGAGCGACCCGGCGCGTAGCCGAGGATCTGTGCCGCCCTGCGTGAGAAGGCCATCTCGCCGGTCTCAAGGTCCCAGCGCCATTCGCCGAGGCCGGCTGCGGTCAAGGCATCGCGATTCTGCTCGGCCCGGACCAGCTCATCGGCATCGACCGGCTCGGCCACCGCCACCGTCTCGCCACCCGCCCCCTCCGAGAGGGACAGGCGCAGATCGATACCGGTGCCATCGGCGCGCCGCCAGCGGTGGATTCCGGCTTCGACGGCGAGCGCGCCGTCCAGCACGGACGTCGCTGACTGACCGTCGAGGCTACCGAGTTCGAGCCCGAGCCAGCGACAGAGACGCGGATTGGCCGCCCGGATGGTCCGGCGATCGGGCGAGAGAATCGCGAGTCCAACCGGCGCAGCCTCGAAGGCAGCCCGGTAGAGGCCGGGCGACACATCCGGCGATCGAGAACCCTGGTCCGCCCGTTCGAGCAATCCGTTCCCCGTTCAGCAGCCCCGGCCGCTTCCACCAGCATGGCCGAGGGCACGGCGACCGGCAAGGCCACGGGGGAGGCAAGCCCTAACTTGGCCGCCGGGTCAACAGCTTGGGCAGGCTGAGTGCCAACATCCGCCCGGCCCTGAAGACGGCGCCCGCGTCACCGGAACCACCCCGGAGCAGGGCGCGTGCAAACCGAACCGGCAGGTTCACGACGAAAGCCGCTGCGAGAACGCCGAACGAAACGACCCGTCCATAATGCTTCTCGGCATAGAGCGCCTGGGCGCGCAGAAAGTAGAACAGGCGCCGATCCTTCACGGCGTCGGTGGTCCCCTGGCCGCGGTGGCGGATTACGGCCTGTGCGGCATGGCACACGTGAAAGCCCGCCGCATTCGTCCGGGTGCAGAGATCGGCATCCTCCCAATAGACGAAGAAGCGCTCATCGAAGCCGCCGAGCCGCGCGAAGAGCGAGCGGCGGATCATCAGGAAAGCCCCCATCACCGCATCGACGGGCCGCGTGTCGGCATGGTCCCAGTCGAGCCGGAAATGCGACGCGACGAGTCTCGGAAAGAGGCGGTCGAGAAACAGGGTGTGTGCGACGAGGCTGGCGGCGGTGGGCGTGCGCGCGCAGGTGCGATGCGTCTCCCCGGCCTCGTCGACGAGCCGTGCGCCGACGATCCCCGTGCGGCTCTGCGCGTCCAGCACCGCACGGGCCTGCGCGATCCCATCACGGCTCACCTCCGTATCGGGATTGAGGAACAGGATCGCGTCGGCGGAGCCGAGGGCGGCACCCTGATTGCAGGCCCGGGCAAAGCCGAGATTGTCGGCGTTCCGCAGCACAGTCACGGCAAGGCCGCGCCGTTCGAGGTCCGGTAGCGCCAGCGCGTCCACCGAGCCGTCGGACGAGGAATTGTCGACGACGACCACGCGCAACGATGCAGGATCTTGGCAGTCCGCCAGGCTCGCAAGACAGGCCGCCAATTGCGACCCGGCGTTCCAGTTGACGATGACGATGTCGAGAGGCGTCACGGCGGCGCGTCCGCAGGTCGACCGAGCCGCCCGAGCAATCCCGCCGCCCCGGCCTTCAGGAGGCGGACCAACAGGCGCGGATCGAAGCCGTGATGGCCCCAGTAGAGCCCGACCTGCGCGGGGAGGTAACCCATCTGCTTGAGCTTCCAGCGGGTCGGCACGTGCGGCAGGCGCCAGCTATAGGTGGTGTTGCGCACGTAGACGGCCATGCGAAAGACCGGCTGATCCGGCATCGCCAAAGGCAGGAAGCGGGAACGGATCGTACCGCGCCCGACGCTGTGCGGGATCGCGGTGGCCGGATCCATCCAGCAGGCAAAGCCCCGCGCCCAGGCGCGGAAGCACCATTCGAGATCGACCGCATCGATGAAGAAGTCTTCGCGGAAGGGCCCGATCACGTCGAAGGCCGCAAGGTCGAGCAGCGAGCCGGAGGTCGCCAGAAACTCCACCGGCAGCAGGGCACCGACGGGGGGCGTGCGCGGTCTCAACGGATAGCGCGGTGCCTTGTGGCCGGGATTGGGCGCGGCGGCCGGACCGATGAGGGCGGGAACGAGCGCTTGGCCCTTCATCGCACCGGCCAGACGGTCCAGGGCGAAGCCCAGCGCGCTGGCCGTATCCGGGGAGGCATCGGCGTCCTGATCGAGCAGGAACAGGCGGCGGAAACCGGCTGCGGCGGCGGCCTCGGCCAGCCGGTTGAGCGCGGCTCCGATGCCAAGATTACGGCCCTCGCCCAATCGCACCACACCGGGCGTCGTGCCGAGCTGCGACAGGGCATCGGGCAGGATGCCACCGTTGTCGAAGACGAAGATCGGCATCCGCCCGCCGAAGCGCTCCGCGACCCGTACGACCTGCGCCGTCGAGGGGCGAAAGAAGACAACCGCGACGGCGGTGCTGGAGAGGGAATCAGAGGACGACACAGCGCCCCCATTGCGACGGTCCGTCCGGCGAGACAAGAGTTGTGGGCACGGGGCTGACCGTCAAGCTTCGCAGCTCGATGGGCGCTAGCCCCCGGTTATCGGAACACCAACCGAGAATCGTTCGTCAGCCGAACTCTCAAGCCGAGGGGCGGCACCCTCCCTGGGGGGATATCGTTCGCATCACCCCCATGGCACGCGACCCTCCTTTAAAAGCATGGTGCATGACCGCTTAAGGGAAGAGAAATTTCACGCGTCGGGAAATTTATCAAATGTTATAAAAAATCAGCGTAACTGAGCACGCGATGTTTCAGCCCGAGACGGATCATCATGATTCGACGCTTCCACGACGATGTCCGCGCCAAGTACGACGCGCTCAATCTCTCGCAAGCCATGATCGAGTTTTCTCTCGACGGAATTATCGTTACTGCCAACGCGAATTTTCTCGCGGCCGTAGGCTATGATCTCAGTGAAGTGAGAGGCTTACATCACAGCCTTTTTCTCGAGCCGTCCTATGCCGGCAGCGATGACTATAAAAAATTCTGGGCCGCGCTGTGTCGTGGGGCCAATCGATCTGCCGAATTCAAGCGCATCGGCAAGAATGGCCGCGAGATCTGGATGCAGGCGAGCTACAATCCCGTGCGGGATCGATCTGGCAATGTCGTAAAGATCATCAAAATTGCGACCGATATCACCCAACAAAAGCGCCAGAATCTCGATGTCGCCGGTCAGATCGCGGCACTAAACCGGTCGCAAGCCATCATCGCCTTCACCCCCGACGGCACGATCCTGGAAGCCAATGACAATTTCCTCGCTGCGGTAGGCTACCGCGCAGAGGAGATCCAGGGTCGTCATCACAACCTGTTCGTCGATCCGGCCGAGCAGGCCGGGGAAACCTATCGATCCTTCTGGACGTCACTCGCGCAGGGGTCGTATCACTCGGCCGAGTTCCGCCGTATCGCGAAGGGCGGGCGGGACATCTACATCCAGGGAAGCTACAATCCGATCACGGATGCGAACGGACGTGTCGTCAAGGTGGTGAAATTCGCCACCGACGTCACCGCCCAGGTGCGCGAGCGCCAGCTTCGAGCCGAGGCACAGCGCGCGATCAGCACCGATCTCGACGCCATCGGATCGGCCGTGGTGGACGTGTCCCAACAAACCGGCGAGGCGGCCCGCACGATCGGTCGGGTGTCCGACGAGATCCAAGCGGTCGCGGCTGGCACGGAAGAGCTTTCGGCCTCGGTCGGCGAAATCAGCCAGCAGGTCAGTTCCGCGGCCCAGATGGCGCAGGATGCGGTCCAGCGGGCCGAACATGCGGGGACCATCATCGGGAGCCTGAGTGATCAAACGGCGCAGATCGGCGCCGTTGTTCTCATGATTCAGGGTATCGCAGCGCAGACCAACCTGTTGGCACTCAATGCCAGCATCGAGGCAGCCCGGGCCGGCGAGGCGGGCCGGGGATTCGCCGTGGTCGCTTCCGAGGTGAAGACTCTGGCCGAGCAGACCGCGCGGGCGACGGACCAGATTCGAGCGCAAATCACGGCAACGCAACAGGCGGCGAAAGACGCGGTTTCCGCGATCGATTCCATTCAGAAGATGATTCGAACTTTGAACGACGTCTCGGCGACCATCGCCTCCGCGGTCGAAGAACAATCGGCCATCACCTGCCAGATCTCGAGCAGTATGCAGACGGCCTCGCGCGAAGCGGTCAGCATCGCCGGTGCGGTCGAATTGATTGCCGGTGCAACCCGCAACGTCGATGCGGCCACGGGTCAGGTGCGGGAAGTCGCGCGCAAGATCGCGTGACGCACCGCCCCCTAGGCGCGGCGAAGATAGTCAGATGGGCCGAGCGCCCCCTGCCATCGCGTCGCGCAGCACAATTCTGATCAAGTTCTCGGTGGGAGAGGACGCCGTTCGGTGCGTCCTCGGCGGGTGTCGTGTTCCGTCACCTCTGACAAGTTCGACCGGACCGGGAGTGTAGATGAGTCGATGAATGAGTGGCGTTGCCGCCCCATATCCATTCTTCATCTGTGATTGGGATGTGGACGTAAGCGGGTAGGTTCGCTCCATTCATTCCCGCCGCCACAGGGGGCGTCGAGGAAACTTACTCGACGATCAGCTTGTAGCTCTGTCCCGGCTTCACACTCGCGCCCCGTTCCAGGCCGTTGAGGACGAGGAACCGGTCCGTGGCGCGGTCCGGCGCCACCATGCGGCGGGCAAAGCTCTCCACCGTGTCGCCGGGTGCCGCGGTGAGGATACGCAGATGGGCGGGCTTGAGGCTCGCTGCCTCCTCCGGCTCGATCGGGCGCAGGCTCTCGACCCATCGGCGGAAGGCCGGATCGGGGTCGGTCGCGCCCTTGGCCGCCATGATCATACGGTAGGTCGTCTCGCCGACGCGGATCGCCGCGAGGCGGAAAGTCCAGTCCTTGCCCTTCGACAGAGCGGTCACGGTCGGATGCCCGCCGATGATACGGTTCTCGACGGAAGTCGAATCGATGGCGTCGTTCCAGGTGGCGCGCAGCACCTCTTCGAGACCGCGATCGGCGCTGGCCTCGACCTGATCGAACAACAGGCGGCGGCTGCCCTCGGGGGTCGTGCCGAGCACGGCGTTGCGGGTGTTCTCGATGGCGAAGGCATCGGGCACCTCGAAGGCGATGCGCAGGCCCGGATGCAGGAAGCGGCGGCCCCGCACCATGCCGTCGCCGGGATTGTCGCCGTAGGCGAGCCCGTCGATGGCCGCGAGGTAGCGGGCGCGCTCGTCCACCCCGAGACCGGGGGCGCCGATGCGACGCGCCGCGCGGGTCACGAGGGCGATGCGCTCGGTCGTGGCCGGGTGGGTCGCGAGCATGTCCGGTTCGGCCGCGTTGCCGTTGCCGGTCTTGAGGGCCATGGTGCGGTTGAGTGCCTCCAGGAAGCGGCTCGCACCGAACGGGTCGTAGCCGGCCTGGGCCAGCACGCGTACGCCGCTCGTATCGGCCTCGAATTCCTGCTCGCGGGAGAACCGGGCCAGGGTGAACTTGGACTGGTTTTCGAGCTGCGCGCCGGTCACCGGATCGTTCAGAACGTCGGCCACGACGCGGCTGACGAGTTGCGAGCGCAACGCCATCTCGCTGCGGGCCGTGGCATGGCGCAGCGTCACGTGGGCAATCTCGTGCGCCAGCACCGCCGCCACCTCCGACGTGTCGGTCGCGAGCGCGAGCAGCCCGCGGGTGACGTAGAGGCGGCCGCTTGGGAGGGCGAAGGCGTTGACGACGGGCGAATCGAGCAGGGTGACCGCGTAGGCTTCGTCCGGTCGCTCGCTGGCGCGCACCAGCCGCTCGGTGACCTCGGTGAGGAGCTTGTGGGCGGCCGGCGCCCTGTACTCACCGCCGAAGGAGGCGACGAGCTTGGAATGGTCCGCATCGTCGCCGATGCGAACGCGGCCTGTGGTCTTGGGGGCCTGCTCCGGTACCCTAATCGTGGCGGGCGTCAGAACGCTTCCCGTCTGATCGGCGGCGCAGGCCGAGAGGAAGGCCACGAGCCCGATCATGAAGGCATGCGCGGAGAACCGGCCCGCCACGAGCCGATCCTCACGGCGTGCTTGCCGCATCGATCCGTTGTGCCGATCCCCCGTCATGCCGTTCAGCGCCGCAGCGCCTGCTCCCCCTCGACCACCTCGATCGCGTCCCGGCCCGTCAGGTCGATGACCGGCCCCCGACCCATCTCGACCATACCGCGGATTCGCACGAAGCGTCCCTTCAGCGTGGCCGCAGACAAACCATGATCGGCCAACCGGCGCCAAGTGCGTTTCTGCACGGTCACGGTGAGGCCCTGCGCTCCCCGGAGCGCGAAGTCGAGATAGGTCCGGGCGCTGCGTTCACCGACATGGAGGATCCGTCCCACCACGACGGTGAAGCGTCCAGCTCGCGCCGTGAGCGCCGCCGCATCTTCGGCCTCGATCGGGCCCCCCGTCCATATCCCGAGTCCGGCCGCGCGCGGTGCCGCTTCGAGGCTCCGCAGGCCAGGACGGCAGAGAAGATCCGCCTCGCCGGGATCGGCGTAAGCGAGGCCCGCCGCGATCAGCCCTCCCGCAAGATCCTCCGGCTCGCCGCCATCGCTGACCGCATCGACTCGGTGGCGGCCCCAGCGGTCGGCGCTGCCGCGCTCGGTCAGGATGAGCGGCTTCTCGCGAAAGTTGAGCAGCCAAGTGCGCGCGCTGGCCTCGACCGCGGGGTCATCGGTCCAGCGCGCATCCGACAGCACCGCCCGTTGTCCGGATGCGAAGATCAACTCGCCGCGGGGCCCGAGGCCGGCGAGCCGATCCACCCACGCCGGCCCGGCTCGACAGGATTCGTCCGCCGCAACCACCCCCGAGGGCGACGCAGCGCAGAAGGCGGCCAGCAGAAAGAGGCTGCTGCGCCCGCACGGAGGGGCGCTGTCGATCCGGCCGGACGTCATCCGGGGCATCGGGGCGGGCAGGCAGTTCACAGCGCGCGTCTCTGTTATGCCTCGTTGCGGTTGGGCGCCATGATCGTGACGGATCCCGCCCGGAACGGGGCAGGATCGGGTCGCTTCGCTTCTTTCGCTACCACTGCTGCGGACCGGCCACAGCGCATCGCGGTAGCCCAGAATCCTGGGTGAGGCGGAGGCGCCACACCAGTTTGAATTCCGGCAACGGCCACGCTTTTCCCGCGTCGGGTGATCGTCGCGCCTTGTGAGCATCGCAATTGGCAGCAACGGGAGCCCGCAGGTTTTGCGGGAATGTAAGGGGTCTCGATGCCGCGCGGGTTTCTGTCGACCACTGCCTGTGTTGCGCTTGTCATGAGCCTCGGTGCTTGCGGCACGACGCGCTTCGACGCCCCGCGCGACCGTCCGCGACCGCAGGCTGCCCTGGAACCTGCCACACCGGCGCTGCCAGCCGGAACCGTGACGAGTGAACCGCTGGCGCCGCCGCCCGGCGCGAGCGCGGCTCCCGTCGAACCGCCGCCGCCCAGCGTCGCCGCCGCGTCCTCTCCCGCACTCGCTCCGGAGCCGCCCCCGCCCGCTCCGGCTCCCGTCGTCGCGACGGGCCGCTCCTCGGTGGTGGGCTCGTGGAACGCTACCGATGTCAGCGGTTCCTGCCGGGTCTCGCTCTCGAGCGCACCGGCCCTCGACCTCTACAAGGCCTCGACCTCGGGCTGCGCCAATAAGGATCTGGCCAAGGTTTCGGCCTGGGATTTCCGCGACGGTGAGGTCTACCTGTACCAGCCCGGCGGCACCGTCACGGCCCGTCTGCGCCAAGCCGGCGGCAGTTTGGACGGCGCCCTGTCGAAATCCGGCGCGCAGCTGTCGCTGGCCCGCTGACGGGACGCTCCCTCTCGACCGAGAGAGCGAGCCGACATGATGTCGGTGAACGGCCCAGCCGATCTGGGACGCATTACGCGCCCCGGCCACTCCGGAACTGCCCGCGCCGTGCGGGGGCTCCCGCCGAAGCGCCGTCAGGGGTTCACCCGCACGCCGAGCAGCACGGCATGCCCTTCGTAGCTTGAATTTGCGCCGGTGCTGGTGAGCGTCGACCAGATATAGCTTCCGCGGAACGTCAGCCACCGATTGAAGCGGTAATCGAGGCGGGCGAAAGCCGAATAGCCGCGTTCACGGATCCGCACACCCTCGTAGGTATTGGCGAGATAGGTGGCGCCGAGATTGATCGAGAGGTTTCGGAACAGGTCGTGCTGTACCTCGAGGCTGGCGACGTCGGTAAAGGCGCCGCTCGAGCCGGGCACCGACGTCTCGATGACGCCGGTCTGCTGGTTGAAGCGAACGGTGGTCAGCGGTGAGACCGCCCAGACAAGAGCGGTGTTGACGAGGGGCGCATCGATCAGCCGAAGGGCGCGGTCGACGTAGGAGCGATGCTGCAATCCTGCCGAGATCTCCGCGGTGAGGGCGCGATTGATTTCGATGCTGGCTCCAGCCGTGAAGGCGATGCCGTCGGAATCGCGGCGCAGCCCGGCTTGGTCGACCGGCGTGTCGTAGATGCGGGTATCGATCAGCGTCTCGACGAACGGCGTGAAGACCGGCGAGACCTCGTAGCCGGCGCGCAGCCGCAACCCGTACTGATTGGCGTCACGGTCGCTCTGGCGGATCACCGCGCCGTTGGACAGCCGCGCATCTTCGAACACCTGCCGATCGATCGAGCCGCGCAGGGAGAGTTGGAGACGGTTGAAGTTCTGCTGCACGCCGACCGTCGCACCGTAGCTGGCAAAGAGCGGGCGCGTGGCGGTGGCGGCGTTCAGATCGGGCGAACCGGTGCGCTGAGTGTCGACGAGGAAGCGCGTCTCGACATCGATACGGGTGTCGCGATTGGCATCGACGCGCAGCCGCGAAACGCCGACGGCATTGGGGCGGCTGGCATCCGGATTGTCTGGATATTCGAGATAGCTGCCGCGCATCTCGCTGGTGAACTCGGCCTGAGACCAGTCGCTGCGGACCGACAATTCCGCCTCGCTGCGCAGGACCAGGGACGGTTGCGCGGCGCGGGCAACGGTCTGGTTCGGGTTCGTGTCGTAGCCGAGGCTCTGCGTGAAGGCGGGCAGGATCGTGAAGGTGCCGAGGCGGTAGCCGAGCGGCGCGTAGGCCGGATCGACGGCGTTGGGCCCGGCACGAAAAGCGTTCCCGAAGCCGAGGCCGAGACCCAGACCAAGGATGCCGGCCGGGTTGACGAGGCCGAGCGGTGCAATCGAGGTCGGCAAGGGGATGCCCGAGACCGGGCTCTGGATCACCGGCGATAGTCGCAGATCCGTCGTGCTCTGCTGCGTGCGGATTTGCGTGACCTGCTTGGTTGGCGAGCCGAGTCGCCGCGCCGGCGCCGCCCGCTGGCGCAGGAGGGAAGGCCGCACGCCGTTGACGCTAGCACCGCCGGTCGTGGGAGACCCCGTGCGGAATCGCGGCAGGCGCGCCACGCTGTCGTCCTCGGTGGCGGCCGGAGAAGGAGGCTCGCTCGTCGAGAAGGCGGGATTGCGCGGACCGAACGCGGCCGAACCAAAACCATTCGCACCGGCACCCGATCCACTGCCGCTCGTCGCGCCCGGCGTCGTTTGGGTGAAGACCGAAGAGCCGAGCGCCGAGCCGCCAGGAGCGGAAGCTCCGCTGCCGCCGCGGAGGCTTGAGCCGGCGTCGCTGGCCGAACCACCGGAACGGGGACGAGTGGGCTGGGCGCCCGAATCGGCCCCCTCCGCCGGAGCGATCACCGCGGGATCGACGTCCTGGCCGTAGGTCGGGCCCGCGCTCGGCGCCAGCAGCAGCGCCGCGGCGAGCAGCGGCGCGAAGCCCCGCGGCCGAGCGATGGCGCCCGCCCCGGCGCGGCATCCGCGCTGTCCCGTGATCGGCCGATCGCGTGTCACCGGCAGCGCTCTTTCCCTCGATGCGGCCGGTGGGCCCGCCGCCGACACCCTCGGATCGAGGCCGGTCCACCATGGTTAATGGAGCTATACCGGACAGGGTTAACGGGGGGTTTCGGGCTGTGCAGGCGGCTGGGCACCCGCGTCCAGCTCACGCCTTCGTTGCAGGCTACCCTCCAGACCCCCTTGCGACCGCATTTCGGGCTCAGTACGCGAGCGAGACTTCAACGAACGGACGCGACTCATTCATGGCCCTAGCCCAGCGAATCGAGGAAATGGACGTGGCCGGCGTGGCCCGCTTGCCGGCCATTGCCTCGGCTTTGCGCACCATCGAGACCGAGCGCGACGGACTCGCCTGTTTGATGGCGGCGATCGACAACGGGATGGGTGCGGCCTTCGCCCACGCCGTCGCGCGGATCGGCGCCGGGCGGGGCCGGGTGATCTGCACCGGTATGGGCAAGTCCGGACATGTCGCTCGCAAGATCGCCGCGACCATGGCCTCGACCGGCACGCCCGCCCTCTATGTCCATCCGGCCGAGGCGAGCCATGGCGATCTCGGCATGGTGCAACCCGAGGACGTGGTGCTCGCACTCTCGTGGTCGGGCGAGACCACGGAACTCGCCGACATCATCGGCTACACCCGCCGCTACGGTGTCGCGCTGGTGGCGATCACCGCCAATGCCGCCTCGACGCTCGGACGGGAAGCGGACATCTGCCTCACTTTGCCCAAAGCCAAGGAAGCCTGCCCGAACGGGCTGGCGCCGACGACCTCGACGGCCATGCAATTGGCGCTCGGCGACGCGCTCGCCGTAGCGCTCCTCGAAGCGCGGGGCTTCTCGGCCCGCGACTTCTCGGTGTTCCATCCCGGCGGCAAGCTCGGCGCATCGCTCCGTCAGGTGCGGGAGGTCATGCATGACGGCGAGCAGTTGCCGATCGTGGCTTTGGGAACCCCCATGCGGGCGGCGGTCGCCGAGATCGAAGCCAAAGGGTTCGGCTCGGTGCTGGTCACGGATGCGGAAGGCCGGCTCGCCGGCATCCTCACCGACGGCGATGTGCGCCGGGCGATCTTCACGAAGAATGGCCTCGAAGAGCTGGCGGTCGACGCTGTGATGACCCGCAATCCCCGGACCATCACCCCGGAGACCCTGCTGGCCAAGGCCCTACAGATCCAAGAGGCAATGAAGATTACCGCGCTCGTGGTGGTCGAGGGTGAGCGCCCGGTCGGGCTCGTCCACTATCACGATCTGTTGCGCACTGGTGTCGCCTGATCGGCTCCCAAGCTCCCCGGTAGTTGTTCCACTCAAGCGTCCTAACGACCTACATAAATTGATAAATATCTGTCGCTTGGCTTGCCGAAATCGACCCACAGGACCCGTAATTTCCAAGAATATCGTCCTAATCATGCGCTAAAATGGCGCTGTCGTACCCGGGAACATCGTCGAGCGTGAGCGTTTGAGGCGTGTCGTTCCAGGGTCTCGGACCCCGACGGCATCTTTCGACGACAGGACGCTGCGGTGGCCAGCTCGATGCTGTGACCCGTCGCCCCGCGCCTGCACGGCCGGAGGGCCGGACATACGGCCCCCGTCGAGCGCGCGCGCAATGAGACAGGGGATGGACAATGGAAACCTACAAAGACGCCCTTTCGGGCAAATGTCCGTTCGGCGGTGATCGTATCGGTGGCTCGTTCGCGACGCCGCCGACCCTGGAAGAATGGTACCCCGACCGGCTGCGGGTCGAAACGCTGCATCAGAACGGGCCGCAGGCCGATCCGCTCGGCGCCGATTTCGATTACAAGGCTGCCTTCGAATCCATCGATTACGAGCAGCTCAAGGCCGACATCCGTTCGTTTCTGACGAGTTCGGTGCCGTGGTGGCCGTCCGATTACGGCAATTACGGTCCCCAGATGATCCGCATGGCCTGGCACTCGGCCGGCACCTACCGCATTGCCGATGGGCGCGGCGGCGCAGGGGAAGGTCTGCAGCGCTTCGCCCCGATCAGCAGCTGGTGGGACAACGGCAACACCGACAAGTCGCGCCGTCTGATCTGGCCGATTAAGCAGAAATACGGCAACGCCCTCTCCTGGGCCGATCTGATGGTGCTGACTGGCACCGTCGCCCTAGAGATCATGAATTTCCCGACCTACGGCTTTGCCGCCGGGCGGCGCGATGCTTGGGAGGCGGACAACGCCACCTATTGGGGACCCGAATTGTGGGACCCGAACAACGTCGCTTCCTTCGACGACATGGTGAACCGCGACAAGCGCTGGCGCGGGAAGAACGGCGATCCTGATTACGACCTCGAGAATCCCCTCGCGGCCTCGCATCAGGCGCTGATCTACGTGAACCCGGAAGGGCCCTATGCCAGTGGCGATCCGGCCGCGTCCGCACGCGACATCCGCATCACCTTCACCCGCATGGCGATGAACGACGAAGAGACCGTCGCGCTCATCGCGGGCGGTCACGCCTTCGGCAAGAGCCACGGCATGGTGAAGGCCGACCGCATCGGCCCGCCGCCGGAGATTGCGCCGATGGAGGCCATGGGACTCGGTTGGCACAACCCGGAGGGCTCGGGCGCTGCCGAGCACACCATGACGAACGGCATCGAAGGGTCCTGGGTGCCGAACCCGACGACGTGGGACAACGACTACCTGACGAACCTCTTCAAGTACGAGTGGAAGCAGACCAAGAGCCCGGCGGGCGCCCTGCAATGGCAGCCGATCGATCCGGACGCGCCGCGCACACCCGACGCCCACGTGCCCGGCGAGACCCACCCGCTGATGATGATGACCAGCGACATCGCCCTCAAGGTCGATCCAGTCTATCGCGAGATCTGCCAGAAATTTCTGAGCGATTTCGACTACTTTACGCTGCAATTCTCGAAGGCTTGGTACAAGCTGACTCACCGCGATATGGGCCCGAAGGAGCGGTATTTCGGTCCCGAAGCAAAGATCGAGGACGATCTGCTCTGGCAGGACCCGATCCCACCGGTCGATCACCCGCTGATCGAGGCCGCCGATGTCGAGGCCCTCAAGACGGAGATCCTGGCAAGCGGTCATTCCGTCTCGGATCTGGCCTTCACAGCCTTCTCCTCCGCTTCGACCTATCGCAAGAGCGACAAGCGCGGCGGCGCCAACGGAGCCCGTCTGGCCTTGGCCCCGCAATCCGGTTGGGCGGTCAACCGTCGTACCGTCGCGGTGATCGACAGCCTGCGCGGCATCATGGCGAGCTTCAACGGCAGAGCGTCGGGGGGCAAGAAAGTCTCGCTCGCCGATCTCATCGTGCTCGGCGGATGCGCGGCGGTGGAGAAGGCGGCCCAAGATGCCGGTGTCGACGTCACCGTTCCCTTCGCGCCGGGGCGGATGGACACGCGGCCGGACCTGACCGACACGGACAGCTTCGAGTGGTTGAAGCCGGTGGTCGACGGATTCCGCAATTACATCGACGACCGCTTCGCCGAGATCACGCAGGGCAAGGTCGCGCCCGAGCAGGTGTTCTTGGATCGGGCGAACCTGCTGGCGCTCACCGCCCCCGAATGGGTCGCGCTGACGGGGGGATTGCGGGCCCTGAACTTGAACCATGACAGCTCTCGTCACGGCATCTTCACCGACCGCGTCGGCGTCCTGACGAACGACTTCTTCACCGTGCTGACCAGCATGGATTACGAGTGGAAGAAGGCGGACGACTCGGGAATGACCTTCACACTCGACGACCGCGCCACCGGCGAGACGAAATTCACGGCCACCCGTTGTGACCTCGTCTTCGGGTCGAACGCACAGCTTCGAGCGGTGACGGAAGTCTATGCCGGCACCGATGGGCATGCGCGCTTCGTCCGGGACTTCGTGAAAGTCTGGGACAAGGTGATGAACCTCGACCGGTTCGACCTCAGGGTCTGATCCGCTCGCGGCGACCGGGCGACATTCGGATCGCACGGTCGCCGCGCCAGCTGCGCGTCAAAGCCCGCCCCTCGACAAGCACCGCCATCCGTCCGAAGGAAGGGAGGGGCAGGGCGCGGGGAGCGGGTCGCGCATGAGTGAGCATGTCACCATCGAGGACCGCCCGGACGGCGTACGCCTGATCCGGATGAACCGACCGGAAAAGAAGAACGCGCTGACCGGCGCGATGTACGACGCCCTGCGCGAGGCGCTGGCCGCGGCGGACACTTCCGACCATATCGGCGCCGTCGTGCTGGCGGGGCTGCCCGGCGCCTTCACCGCAGGCAACGACCTCGCCGACTTCGTCGCCACGGCCCGAGGTGGCTCTTTCCTCGACATGCCGGCCCTGCACTTCATTCGCCAGCTGGCCCGTACGCGCACGCCGCTGGTCGCGGCCGTGGACGGGCTCGCCGTCGGCATCGGCACGACGCTGACGCTCCATTGCGATCTCGTCTATGTCGGCCCCCAGGCGCGCTTCCGCATGCCCTTCGTCGAACTCGGCCTCGTGCCGGAGGCCGCCGCATCCCTGCTGCTGCCGCGCCGAGTCGGTACAGCGCGGGCCTCGGCGTTGCTGCTCCTGTCCGAAGCGTTCAACGCCGAAACCGCGTTGTCGCTCGGCCTCGCCACTGCCCTTCTGCCTTCGGACACGATCGAAGCGCATGCCCTGGAACAGGCCGCGCGCCTCGCCGCGCTGCCGCGCGCGGCCTTGGCCGCGACACGGCAGCTGATGCGGGGCGATCAAGCTTTGGTGGAGGCGGCGATCGAGACCGAGGCAGAGGCCTTCGCCGAGCGCCTCGCCTCGGCCGAGGCGCAGGAGGCCTTCAGCCGCTTCCTGTCGGGCGCGCGCAAGCCGTGACCTTGCCCCTGCGCGGGAAAATCTGTCTCGTAGCCGGAGCCTCCCGCGGCGTCGGGCGCGGCATCGCACGGGGCCTCGGCGAGGCGGGCGCCACGGTGATCGTGACCGCCCGCTCGTCCGAGACCGGCCGGCGCACCGAGACCCGGCCGGAGACGATCGAGGACACGGCCCGTGCGGTCGATGCGGCGGGCGGCGAGGGGCATCATTACCTGTGCGACCACAGCAGCGAGCGGCAGGTCGACGAACTGGTGCACTGGGTTCTGCGGCGCTTCGGGCGGATCGACGTGGCGGTCTCCAGCGTCTGGGGCGGCAACGAGGGTTATGACGGAGAGCGCTATCCCGACGGGGCCAGTTGGGGCACCCCGTTCTGGCGGCGCTCGGCAGAGCCCTTCGCCGGGTTTCTCGGCTCCGGTCCCTATCCGGGCCTGCTGCTCGCCCGGGCGGTCGCGCCGGCCATGGTATCGGCGCGGCGCGGATTGATCGCCTTCGTCTCGTTCGGCACCGAGGATTACCTCGGCGACCTGTACTACGACCTCGCCAAATCGGTGACGAACCGCCTCGCCTTCGCCTGTGCGGCGGAACTCGCGCCCCACAAGGTCTGCGCCCTGGGGCTCTCGCCCGGGTTCGTGGCGACCGAACGGGTCCACGATTCCGGACAGGCAGAGATGGCCACCGAGACCCCGCTTTATGCGGGCCGCGCCCTCGCCGCGCTCGCTGCCGATCCGGAGGTGCTGGAACGCAGCGGGCAGGTTCTGCATGCCGGAGATCTGGCACAGGCTTACGGCTTCACCGACGCCGATGGCAGCCGGCCGGAGCGCTTCCGGATCGTGAGGGATACATGAGCCTGCAGGGCAAGACGCTGTTCATCACCGGGGCCTCGCGCGGCATCGGCCTCGCCATCGGGCTTCGCGCGGCGCGCGACGGCGCCAACATCACCATCGCGGCCAAGACCGACACGCCCCATCCGAAGCTCGAAGGCACGATCCACACCGCCGCCGAGGCGATCGAGCGGGCCGGCGGCAAAGCCCTGCCGCTGGTCGTCGATGTCCGCGACGAAGACGCCGTTAAGGATGCCCTCGACCAAACAGCGAAGAGGTTCGGGGGGGTCGACATCGTCGTCAACAACGCGAGCGCGATCGCGTTGACGAACACGGCCAACACCGAGATGAAGCGCTTCGACCTGATGCATCAGATCAACGCGCGCGGCACCTTCCTCGTCAGCAAGCACGCGATTCCGCATCTCGAGAAGGCGGGCAACCCCCATATCCTGATGCTGTCGCCGCCGCTCGACATGGCCGAGAAGTGGTTCGCGCCGCATCTCGCCTACACTATGGCGAAGTTCGGAATGTCGCTTTGCGTTCTCGGGCTCGCGGGCGAATTGCGGTCCAAGGGCATCGCGGTCAACGCGCTGTGGCCGCGCACGACCATCGCGACGGCGGCGATCCAGAATCTTCTCGGCGGCGATGCGCTGATGCGGGCGAGCCGCAGGCCAGAGATCATGGCGGATGCAGCCCACGCCCTGTTCGAGAAGCCGGCGCGGACGTTCACGGGCCGCTTCCTCATCGACGACAGCTTCCTGGCGGAACAGGGTGTCACGGACTTTTCAAAATACCGCGTCACAGCGGGTGTCCCCCTTGCGCCGGACTTCTTCGTGCCGGATGCGAGCGAGCCGCCGCCCGGCGCCCTCGACTAGACGCCATTCTCGAGTTCACCCTTGATCTTCATTCACCAGCCGGTCGCCGGCGCCGCGCAGACGCTGCTTGAGCGGCGCCCCCTCGAATTGCAGGACGCGATCCCCGAGGACACGGTCTGGATCGACATGATCCGTCCGACCCGCGAGGAGGACGTGAAGGTCGAATCCTTCATGGGCATCCAGGTGCCGACCCGCGAAGAGATGAAGGACATCGAGCCCTCCGAACTCCTCTATGTCGAGGAGGGCGCCCGCTACATGACCGGTCGCGTGCTGTCGAAGGTGAGCGATTCCGAAGAGCCGGGCCTGGCCGGCATCACCTTCATCCTCCGCGACAATCGCCTCGCCACGGTGCGCTACGAGGAACCGCAGGCGTTCCGGATGTACGCGCAGCGGGCCGGGCGCACCACCGGCAACGGGCCCTCGCGCTCGACCACCGGCGAGACGATCCTGGCCGGGCTGATCGAGGCGGTGATCGATCGCGCCGCCGACGTGCTCCAGCTTCAGGGCGAGCGCATCGACCGGTTGTCGCGAAAGATTTTCGAGGAACGGGACGACCCGTCCGCCCGGAACACTGCTCTGCAAGATACGCTGCGGGCGCTCGGACGCCACGGCGACCTGATTTCGAAGCAGCGCGAGAGCCTCGTCTCGATGGAGCGCATCCTGCTGTCGCTCTCGGCGACCTATCGCACCGCCAAGGCCCCGCGTGAATTGCGTGAGGATGTTCGCTCGACCCTGCGCGACCTGCAATCGCTGGAGGAGCACGCGACGTTCCTCTCCTCCAAGATTCAGTTCCTCCTCGATGCCACCCTCGGCCTCGTGAATCTCGAGCAGAACAACATCATCAAGCTGTTCTCAGTCATGGCGGTGGTGTTCATGCCGCCGACCCTGATCGCGTCGATCTACGGGATGAATTTCGAGACCATGCCGGAACTGAAATGGAGCTTCGGCTATCCCGCTGCGATCGGTATGATGGTGGTCGCCGCCGTGCTGCCCTATGTTTTCTTCCGCTGGAAGAAGTGGCTGTAACGATCGTCCTTAGATCGCGTGTCCTCAGGCCCTTGTTTGGATCCTGAAGATGGCGGTCTAGCGATCGACGCTCTTCAGATGGAGGTAGGCCGGATCGAACTCGGCCGCCTCGCACAGACCATTCCAATCGTGAATCGTCAGCGTACGGGCTTGCAGCGTGATCAAGCCTGCCTTCCGCAGGGCTCCGAGCGTCCGGGCGATGTGCACCGAGGTGAGGCCCATCGCATCGGCGAAGTCGGTCTGGCGCAGCGGCATCGGACAGGTCCGTCCCGTGCTCAGGCCCACCGCGCGCTGCCGCAGTGAGAGTTCGCAGAGGAGATGCGCTGTGCGGCCATAGGCCGATCGCCGCCCGTTGGCGGTCAACCAGCCACGGAACAACGCCGCATCGATCATGCTCTCGCGCCAGAGGACTGCGGCAAGTTCGGGCAGCCGCGCCGAAAGCTCGCGCAGCGCTTCGTGCGGTATCCGGGCCACCGTGCACGGCGTCAGCGCGGCGATGCCATGATCCAGAACGCCGAGATGCAGGCTCTGCAAGTCCGGCAGGTCGCCGGCGATATGGAAGGCGATGATCTGCCGTCCGCCACCGGGCAGGAATTTCAGGCGGGACACCCAGCCATCGACCACCGCCAGACAACAAGCCGGCCGCTCACCGTCTCGAAGGATCTCCTGGCCGGGTTCGTAGCTGCCTAACGAGACCGGCAACGTTCTGATCGCCTCGACCACCGTTTCCGAAAGCGTAGCGGTGCTCCGCAGCCGGCGGATCAAGGGAGGCACGAAACGGTCGGTCGTTGGGGACATGCGGCCTGTTTCGCGGACGGAATCGTGACGGAATCGTCGGCCGTCACCATCGAAGATGCGGCGACGCTCGGAACCGTGACGATGACGTGATCTGGCGTCCAGCCTGCGTGATCTTCCCATCGTTGAGAAGTCTTTTCAGCAAGGTCCGCGATGCGGGCCCTGGGTCAGACCGGGCTAGGCCGCAGCACGAACCCGGAAATCGAGGCGGAACACCACCTTTTTTGCCTCGTCGGTCGCCTCGAGGTGCCACGTGTCGCCGAAGCCGATGCTTTGGCCGCTCTCACCCAGCAGCGCGCCGGCATACTGGATCGCGAGGCGACGGGCCGCGTCGAGATCGGGGAGCAACATACCTTCCTCATCGCGAAGGTCGACGCCGTCCTGCACATTGAAGAAAAAGCGGGGCATCCGGCAACTCCTGAATTGCGTACGTCTTCCGACGCGTATGCGCCTCTCGATCGGACGCAATGACACCCAATTAAATTGCGCACAAGGCAAATTTTAGGCGTGAGCGGGTGTGTCCGACCAATCGTACGCGACGCCCGTCATCGTCTCCGACATGGCCCAAAGGCGCGCCGCGTCGGAAGGATCCGCCGCATGCGGAAAGACGCGGGCGGGCTTCGGCATGCCTCGTGCCTCCCAGACACCGTCCGGCCCATAGTAACCCCCGCCCCGCGCCTCGTGGGCGGTAGCCGCGAAGAGAACAGGCAGAGCTCCCTGCGCTGCGGATTGACCGGCGAGGGTAAACAAAGCCCGGCCGATCGCCTGCTGCAGCCATCCGGCCCGGTCGCCGCGGCGGAACACGTCGGTGAGCGCCAAACCGGGATGAGCGGCCAATGCACGCTCCTGTCGTCCCGCAGCTCGAAGCCGGCGCTCAAGCTCCAGGGCGAACATCAGCATCGCGAGCTTGGTCTGGCGGTAGGCCTTCTGCGGACCGTAGGTGCCGCGCCAGTGCGGATCGTCGAAGCGTATCTGCCCACTGCGATGGGCGAGGCTCGCCACCGCGACGATGCGGGTTTCGTGCGACGGCCGGAGGATCGGCAGGAGCAGGCCGGTGAGGGCGAAATGGCCCAGATAATTGGTCGCGAGTTGCCGTTCGAAGCCATCCTCGCTCTCCTCACGCCGGGGCACTGCCGCGATGCCTGCATTGAGGACGAGCAGGTCGAGCACGTCCCCGTCACGCTGCAACGCATCTGCCAAGGCCCGGACACTCGCGAGCCGCGCGGTGTCGAGTTCGCGGACGCTGAGGCGCGCGGAGGGATAAATTCGGGTGATCGTCGTCGCGATCCGGGCGCCCTTGGCCGGGTCGCGCACCGCCAGGATCACCCGAGCCCCCGCGCCGGCAAGCGCCAGCGCGGTCTCGTAGCCGATGCCGGAGCTCGCCCCGGTCACAAGGGCGATCCGACCGGTCTGCGTCGGAATGTCGGTCGTGGTCCATCGCCGTACCGCCATGGCGGGTCTCCTCTTACCAACACCGGGCAATGCGCGATCTTTGTGCATATCGACGCGGAATAACCCGTTCTGCGCCCAGCGAATTGGTCTTCGCCGGTGCTTTCGTGCTAACCCTTCCGAAGTCCCGACGATCCTGTCCGAGGACCGCTGCCGCCCCGTGCGTCTCGCTTTCCGCCGGGCCGCCGCTTGCCGCGCACGAAATTTTGCGTGGCACGACCCTCATCGAAAGACCCTTTCATGAGCGACGACACAGATGCCAAGACCCGCGCAGCCGAGCGCGCGGAGCGGTCCGAGCGCATGGCGCGCGAGGGGGCGCAGGCCATGGCCGAGCACCTTGCGGCCGTCAAGGCTGTGGATGAGCGCACGGTGAAGTTGCGGGCGCTGCGGCTCGCGAAGGAGGCCGAAGAGGCGGCCGCGAAGGCCGCCGAGCCGCCCGCGGCACCGAAGCGCAGCCGCAAGAAGGTCGCGAGCTGAGATGGCGATGGACCGTACCCGGCGACCGAGCGATCCGCGGCAGGCGGCCGAGGCCGCCTTCAAGGCCGTGACCCGGAAGGCGCCGGAAGCGGCGCCGACGGCGCCGACGCCGACGCCGACGGCGATCCCTGGCGCTCGCGAAAGCGTGTCACTGCGTATCGACCGGGCCGTCCTGGATCACTTCCAGAAGGACGGCCCGGGCTGGCAGGATCGGATCAACGCTGCCCTGAAGGCAGCCGCAGGTCTCTGAGCGTTCAAGCGGAAAGGGCGCGCTCCAACTCTCCCTTGGACATCTTCGAACGGCCGGGGATGTCCTGCTTGCGCGCCCGCTCCATCAGCTCCGCCTTCGTCGAGCCGCCGCGATCGGATGTGCTACCCGATTTGCCGCCGGTCTTGCGGGCCGTCGCCGTCTTCTTGGCGACATCTTCCGGCTGCTTCGAGTGCTGTTTCCCCTTGGCGGTGTCGGACCGCTTCTTCGCAGTCGACCGCTTGTATTCGGAATCCGAGAGCTTCTCGCGCGCCTTCTTGGGCAGGTAGCGTTCGCCGGTCTTGCCGCTTTCCTTACCCGATTTCGTCCCCCACTCCTCCTCGGTCCACTGCTTGAGGTGATTGTCGTCGGACTTCTTACCTTCGTAGCCGCCACCCTCCTTCTTGTATTCGGAGGTCGCCATCTGCGCCTTACGGGCGGACCATTGTCCCGGCTTCCCGCCCTTGGAGGATTTCGTCACCTCCTTCTTCACCTTGTCCCACAACTTCGGGTCGGTTTTCTTCGCGCTCTCGGCCATTGTTTCACTCCATGCTGCAGTGCATTGACATTCGGGTGTCAACAGGAGGCCGCAAAGTCGGTTCCGCGCGGGCCCATCACAACAGTGGATAGAACCGGCGCGAGCAACGGCGTTGACAGGAGCGAGGGAAGCTCTCACCTCCGCGCCATCAACCATCCGGCCGCGCGTGCGGCCGAGCGAGGATCGCGATGTCCGAGGCGAGCAGGCCGAAGGTGTTCATCGACGGCGAGGCCGGCACGACCGGTCTCGGCATCCGCGAGCGCTTGGAGCGCGACGGGCGCGTCGTTCTCATCAGCATCCCGCACGAGAGCCGCAAGGATCCGAACGCCAAGCGGGCGATTTTGGAAGAGGTCGACCTCGCGGTTCTCTGCCTGCCGGACGATGCTTCCCGCGAGACGGCGCACCTCGCCGATTCGTTGGCCGGGGGTGGCCCGAAGCTTCTCGATGCCAGCACCGCCCACCGCGTGGCGGAGGGCTGGGTCTACGGCTTCGCCGAACTGACGCGGGATCAGGCCAACGCGATCCGGAACGCTCGCCGGGTCGCCAATCCCGGCTGTTACCCGACCGGGGCCATCGCCCTGCTGCGGCCGCTCGTGGAGGCCGGATTGATCGCCGCCGATACGCCCATCAGTGTCAATGCCGTGAGCGGCTATAGCGGCGGCGGCAAGGGCATGATCGAAGCCTACGAAGCAGGACGCGCGCCAGCCTTTGAACTCTACGGCCTCGGCTTTGGTCATAAGCACCTGCCCGAATTGCAGACTTATGCCGGTCTGACCCGTCGTCCGATCTTCATCCCATCCGTCGGCAACTTCCGTCAGGGCATGCTGGTGAGTATTCCGCTGCACCTCGAGACGCTGCCGGCGCGCCCATCGCCCGGAGATCTCGAGGCTGTCCTCACGGATTGGTATGCCGGTTCGGATCAGGTCCGCGTCGTGCGTGGAGCGGAGGACGGCGCGCATCGTGAGCGGATCGAGCCAGAGGCGCTTAACGACACCGACCATTTGGAACTGCGGGTGTTCGGTGCGGATGGGCACCGGCAAGCGGTGCTGGTCGCCCGCCTCGATAATCTGGGCAAAGGCGCTTCCGGTGCGGCAGTCCAAAATCTAGGGCTGATGCTCGGCCTCGACTGACGCCGCGCGGGCGGCAACGTCACCTCGATCTGCGCGCCCACGGAGCGGCTGGTGGGATCGTCTGGAACCGCTTGATGAACGGCGTCGCCTGCCCGACCGGGCGGCGCCTAGCTTCCTACCGCGGTAAATGACGTCTCGCCCCAGTCGTTAGAGACCGTCAAGGATTGGTTGCAAGCGAGGGCTTCAATACTTTCGGCATCATTGTATTTTAATAAAGCCGAAGAATGATTCGGTCTTTCGTCTATAAAGCGCTGATCATTCAACTCATGCTCGTCCAGTCGAATATTTAGACAATTTATGGGCGAGTTCACACAACGAGCCTGGATGACTGAGCGCCAGGCGATACTTCATCGCAAACTCAAATCTAAGTTGGGCACAATCTAGTCTGTGCTACTCGCTGCCCCAACCTCGGCATTGCGATCCATCCACAGAAAATACGCAGCAGTGCGGCAGGGCGTCGCATGCTTCCGGGGTAGGGGCATGGTGCCGCGCCGGTGCGGAGGGGAGCACTGGCCTGTGCCTTCGGGATCGCCCAGGGGAAATGTCGGAGAGAATTCCAACATACTGATACCAACAGGTTTTTCGACCGTCACAGCAACTTTTCTTAACATATGAAATATTCGTTTCGGTTCAAAATCCTATGATGGATGCATTCCAGATGTCGCCGAAATACACCCTTTGGCGTTTTCATGGGAAGGCAGGGCATGTCAGATGTGCCCACTCGTTTCGATTTTGATCGATGCATGATCGAATAAAGATCGACAAACAGACTTGCTCCGGTAAAGCCCTGAGCTTACCGTGATGCAAGTAATCCTCCAGACTCAGAAGACGGCGCCATGGACACCACCGAACAGGACGCAGAAACCGCACGCCTCATCACCCTCGCGGCGGATGTGGTCTCGGCTTATGTCAGCAACAATCATGTCCAGAGTGCCGAACTGCCACGCCTCATCGGTGATGTGCATGAGGCGATCCGCTCCGTAACGGTCAGCGCCAAGCCGAGCGATAGCGGTCCGCCGAAGGCGACGCCGCAGGAGATCCGCAAGTCGATCAGTCAGGACTTCCTGATCTCGTTCGAGGACGGCAAGCCTTACAAGACGCTCCGTCGCCACCTGACGCTCCGGGGCCTCAGCCCTGAGGCCTACCGCGCGAAATGGGGTCTGCCGAGCGATTACCCGATGACCTCGACGAGCTATTCCGAGCAGCGTTCCGAGCTCGCGCGGGCCCTGGGCCTCGGCCAGCAGCGCCGCCGTCCCGAGGCTGAAGCCGCCGCAGAGCCGCCGCCTCCGGCCGAGCCTGAGGTCGAGGCTGAAGCGGAGGCCGCACCGGCGAAGAAGCCCCGCGCTCGCCGCAAGAAAGACGCGTGAGACTTCTCGCGCCGGCCGCTCTCAACCCGGCCGGCGCGAGGGCGTGAGCCGTACGCCCGGCGCCGGTCGCTCCAGGAGGACTTCACGGCGGAAGCGCACGAGGCGGGCCGGTCGTCCCGCCGTGCCGCTCGTAATGTCCTCGGTTTCCTCGACCAATCCCTGCTGCGCGACAAGACGGCGGAAGTTCTGCTTGTGCAGCCGCGTGCCGGAGAGTGCCTCGACGGTGCGCTGGAGCTGAAGCAGCGTGAAGGCCGGCGGCATCAATTCGAACACCACCGGACGGTACTTGATCTTGCCGCGCAGGCGGCCGATCGCGGTCGCGAGCACGCGGCGGTGGTCGAAGGCCATCGGCAGGCCCGTCGCCGCCGCGTCGTCGGGCACGGCCGCACCGGATTGCCCGCGTGCCTCCGGAATGAGACCGGCCTCGAACAATAGCTCGTAGCGCTCGAGCACCCGCTCCTCGTTCCATGCCCCGCCGAGACCGAAATTCAGGCTGACGCGGTCCTCTCGCAAGCGGCGCAGTTTGGCGTCCGGACCCTGAGCGACCCATTCCATCAGTCGCGGCTCAATGGCGGCCAACGCCTCGGGACGGCCCTCGCGGAAATCCTCCCACGGCAGGTAGCGATACCAGTTGCGCCACGCCGCCTCGGCGAGGCCGGCCGGGCGCAACTCGCGCACGAGGGCGAGATAGGCCACCGAGAGCAGATGGACGCCGCGACCGCCGCCGTCCCGATCTCGGTCGCCGAACGTGTAGAGTTGCTCGACATAGCCGAGACGCTGATGCGTCTGCTGCTCCACCCAGGCCCGCAATCCCCGTTCCAGGGTCGCGTGCTCGGGGACCAAGGGACCGGCCGGTAGGGCGCTGCTGCGTCCGGGCGCCTGCCCGGAAATCTGTACGGTCAGGGCGCGCGGCTCGCCGTCGGTTGCCGCCAGGATCACGGCGACGAGTCCGACCGCCGACGCGTTGTCGGCCCGTTCGAGGCCCTCCGTGGCGAGGGCGGCCACACCCGGTTCGGCCGTGCTCATCCCGTCGAACCCGATGCTCCCCGTCGCCGCAGATCTATGTGCAGTCCGAACTTTCACTCGCAGTGCTCATGCCGGATGGGAACCGGCACCGTCAACGAGGGGATCGGTCTCGGCACCTCGTTTGGCCGAAGCGCAAGACGCCATATGGCGCAAAATCACGGGCCACTGCTTCAACGCCGACCCGCGATGGGACATGCAGGCGAAAATCGTCGGTACCAATCGCCCCTTACGCGCCCGGAACGGCACGACCATTCGGGCACCGCTCAATGAACCGGGGGAGAGTCGCCGCGAAGGTGTCGAGCGACTTCGCGGCCGATCTCGACGGCGACGACATCGATGAGCTGCGCCAGGGGCGGATTGCGCAGGCCGACCACCAGACCCTTCATCGCGATGACGTGGTCGGCAAGGCGGTTGGCGCGACGCTGGGCGAGCCACTCGACGGGGCCACTGATCAAGCCTTCCGTCAGGTCGAATGCGAGCCCCTGTGACATGGCCGCGCCGGATGCGGGATCGCGAGCGAAACGTCCCATCAATCGAATCCACCGTGAACCCGCGTCTCGCGTGCGAAACTCCGTCTCGAACGGGTAGCCATCCGCGTCCGCCGCCCGAAGCATGCTCTCCAAACGCGCTGCATCCTCCGGGTCGATACGCGTGAGCGCCTGAGCCAGCGGAACATCGACCGCCGCATCTTCCGACAGCATGAGCAGTCGGGCGAGGGCGGGCGACAACGCGAAGCGATCACTCTGCGGGTCATGAGCCCAGGCCCCGATGCAGGATGAGGCAGCAAAGGCGGTCGAAAGATCAGGGTGGAAGGCCGTCATGTCGTCACCGAAACGGTTCGAACGTGGGTTCGCCCCGTCCGGGGCGGCCGTCCCGGACGTCCGCTTAAATTACCTGAGATTAATTTTGGCAGTCAGAGCCGCCGTGCGGAAGCCTTAGCTTCGATTGGATACTCGCGTAAAGCGTTTAATTCGTCCAATCAGTTGTATCAACCTGAGGTATGATTTTTCGGCAGTCCCGTGACGGCACGGCTTTAACGCCCGATTAACCATGTTGGGGTGAGATCACGGATCAGGGCATCCCGGCATCACAGGACGCGACGGTTCGGTCCGGGGCCCCCGAGAGGGGCTGCACGATGAAAGCGATCACGTTCGTCACGCAAAAGGGCGGCAGCGGCAAGAGCACGCTCTGCATCTCTCTGGCGGTCGCCGCCCAGGAGGCGGGCCACAGCGTCTGCATTCTGGAGATGGATCGGCAGGCGACGATTTCCGACTGGCTCGATCATCGCACCGCGGAGGGACCGGAGGTCGCCCAGATCGATGCCACGCAGATCGACGCCGTGATGGCGCGTCTGGCCGAGTCGGCCTACGACTACGTCTTCATCGACACGCCCGGCGTCGATTCGTCCGGCACGCTGTCGGCGATTCGCGCGGCGGATCTCTGCATCATTCCCTGCCGGCCGACCCCCGCGGATCTGCGCGCCTTCAAGCCGACGCTCGCGGCGGTGTATCGGTTGGAAAAGAAGTTCGCCTTCGTGCTGAACCAGACTCCGCCGCGCTCCTACCGCATCCGCGACGCCGCCGACGGGCTCGCGGTGCTCGGCATCCTGCCGGACGTCAACATCGTCGCCCGCACCGACCATCAGGACGCCATCGGCGTCGGTCAGGGCGTGACCGAATTCAACCCCAAGGGTCAGGCCGCGGGCGAGGTGCGCCGGCTCTGGAGCTGGATCGAGCGGCGGATGCAGGCGGCGCGTCCGCTGACTGGCCGGAACAGGATCGCGGATGGTCATGTCCAGGCCGCCTAAGCTCAGCCTCGCCTCGATCGTCGCGGAGGCGACCCCGAAGCCCACCCGGTCGCCGGGCGCCGAGATCGTCAGCCTCGACAGGGCGGCACCGCCCCCGGCGGCCGGGACAGGAACGCTCAAGCAGCGCGCCAAGCAGATGTCGGTCTATCTCGAACCGCCGGTCTACGACCAGCTGCGCGACCTCGCCTTTGCCGAACGCGCCAAGATGCACGGGCTGATGTTGGAAGCGCTCGATCTGCTATTCAAGCAGCGCGGCGCCCGCTCCATCGAGCAGATTCTGGGAGAGCGCCCGCGCTGACGCGCGACCGGGCTGTGCCTTCCAGCCGCCCTTAGAACCGAGAAGCTTCGAAAGAGCATGCCGCCACCGGTATGCCCTTTCGGGGCCTTCCGTCGTGCCGCCCTTGATCGGAGCTTCAAGGGGCGGCCTTCAATCGGATCGTTGTCGATCCTCGAAATCGCGGCCCGCACTGCAACCAACGGTGCGGGCGGGCTGGCGTAGTCTGGCGTTTCATCGCTCGGGATGTCGCTGCGCCGTCGGTCTGCGAAGATCGATGCGCGTGGGTTTCCGCTCGGAGCGATCAGAACGGCAGCAGGATATCCACGAGCTGCTGACCGTAGCGCGGCTGCTGCACGTCGGTGATCTGTCCGCGGCCGCCATAGGCGATGCGGGCCTGGGCGATTTTCGACGAATCGATGGTGTTGTCGGATTCGATGTCCTCCGGGCGGACCACACCGGCGACGATCAGTTCGCGCACTTCGAAATTGATGCGGATCTCCTGCTTCCCCTCGACCACGAGATTGCCGTTGGGCAGAACCTGATTGACCACCGCCGCGATGTTGGTCGTCACCGTCTCGGCCCGCTGGACCGAGCCCGCGCCATCGCTCGACGTGGTCGAAGTACCGGTGATGAGCTTGCCAGGGGTGATGCCCGCCGCCGCCACGGCGGCGCTGCTCTCCAACCCGAAGGCGTTGGGCAGACCGAGCCCCTCGGCGTTCGAGCGCGAGCGCTTGGTCTCGTTGTTGAGATTGGCCCGATCGGTGACGTTGACCTTCACGGTGAGGAGATCGCCGATGCGAGCGGCGCGCTGATCCTTGAAGAACGCCCGCGAGCCGGTGCGCCACAGGGAGTTCGGCGCGTAGCTCACCGGCTGGATATCCGGCATCGCCATGCGGACCGGCTTGTAGCCCGGCTGGCTGGTCGGATCCTCGATCGCCGAGAGGGAGGGCGTCGCGCCGACCTGCGACAGGCGGTCGACGGTGTTGCAAGCGGCCAACGGCGCGGCGGCGCAGAGAGCCAGGGCGAGACGGGGGAGGCGCGCGGTCATCGGAGGGGATGCCTTCGGAACGAGGATCAATTGACGCCGGGCCGCGCGGGAAGCGCGCTGGCCTGGAGGACGGGCTGTGCCGCCGGAGGGCTGACCGAAACGCGGCCGGGGCCGATCACCACGGCCTGCAGAACCTTCTTCGAGGCGCCGTTCGTCACGGAGACGCTGGCGCCCAGCCGCCCGCTCTCGTTGGCGGTGCCGCGCATGGCCAGGGACACGCCGGTCGTCTCGAACACGATGGTGACGGCATCGCCGCGGCCGACGAGTTCCGGGGGCGCCACGTCGCCCGAGCGCAGCACCTGCCCGGCGCCGACCGGGCGCTGCGCGACTTGACCGACGGCGAGCGCACCGGCCGCGACGGCATCCGTCGGCACCGTTTCGCGGGGGCGGCGCTCGACGGCGAGGTCGGCGGCGGCGACCGCTTCCCCACGGGCGAGATTCCGGGTCAGTACCGCGACTTCCCGGATCTCGACAGCGACGCCCGCGACCCGGAGCGAGGCTTGGCGCTCGCCCAGCACGATGAGCCCGGCGACCCGGCGGGTGCGCGGATCGTAGGTCACATCGACCGCCGCAGCCGGGCCGTCGAGGTCCACGGGCGCCAGCAGGGACGGTGCCTCGCCGTCGAGGCGGACCGACAGCGCCTTGGGATCGAGGCCGTAGGCGCTGTCCAGCGAGCGCTTGAGGGCCGCCTCGATCTCCGGTGCGCCCACCCGACGGGCGGCGCGCTGCACGCTCACCTGCACCCGGCCGCCGGTCTCGATGCCGGTGATCCCGAGGGACGAAGCCGCCTCGACGATGCGGCGTGCCTGGATCGTACCGACGGCACCGAGGCCGGGGGCGCGGAACAGCGCCCGGTCGGCAAGATCGGCGGGCGCGCCCTCGACGAGATCGCCGAGGCTGAGGGTGTCGCCGCGCGCCGTGACGTCGCCGCGCAATCGCAGCGTCGCATCGGCGGCCATCAGCGGCGCGGCGAAAACGGCGAGCATCGCGAAGAGCGCGAGCGCGAGGGCGGTTCGGCCGAAGGCACCGCGGGACGGCGGCATCACGGCGAGGCGGGTCGGGCGGCGGATCGGACGGAGGGCGTGCATCACGATGATCCTCAACCGCGGAACATCTGCGAGGTGGTGGAGAGCATCTGGTCGGCGGCGGTCACGACCTTCGAGTTCATCTCGTATGCGCGCTGGGCCGCGATCAGCGACGAGATCTCGGTGACCGCGTTGACGTTGGCCTCTTCGAGATAGCTCTGCTGGAGGTTGCCGAAGCCCTCCGAGCCCGGCAGGCCGGTCACGGCGGGACCCGAAGCCGCGGTCTCGATGAACAGGTTGTCGCCGATCGATTCGAGACCGACCTTGTTGACGAAGCGGGCCATCTGGAACTGACCGAGGGTCTGGGGCGCGGTCTGACCGGGGATCGTCGCCTGGACCGCGCCGGTGGCGCCGATCGTCACCGATGTGGCCGTATTCGGCACGGTGATGCCGGGATCGAGCAGATAACCGTCGCGGGTCACCATCTGCCCCTGGGCGTCGAGGTCGAACGAGCCGTCGCGGGTATAGGCGGTGCGCCCGTCGGGCATCCGCACCCGGAAATAGCCCTCGCCGCGAATCGCGACGTCGTAATCCTTCTCGGTCATGGTCAGGGTGCCCTGCGACATGACGCGGGCGGTCGAGACGGTCTTCACGCCGGAGCCGAGGGCGAGGCCGGCGGGCAGAACCGTATTCTGATCCGAGGTCGAGGAGCCGGAGCGGCGCAGGTTCTGGTAGAGCAGATCCTGAAAATGCGCTTGCTGGCGTTTGTAGCCGGTGGTGCGCAGGTTCGCGATGTTGTTCGAGATGACCTGAACATTGAGTTCCTGGGCCGCCATGCCGGTGGCGGCAGCGTAGAGGGCGCGCATCGGGGCCGATCCTTATGCGGGGCGCGATCAGGCGACGTCAGCGAGGCGGCGGATCGCCGTGCCGCGCAGATCGTCGAGGCGCGAGACGATGCTCGACACCATGGAATAGGTGCGGTTCACGTCCATCAGGCGGGTCATCTCGATGACCGGCTTGACGTTGGAGCGCTCAAGAGCGCCCGGCTCCAGACGGCTCTCCGGCCCGGCGGGCTGCGGGGCGGCCTGGGCGGAGAACAGGTTGCCGCCCTCGTTCTGGAGGGCCTGCGGATCTGCGAAGGTCACGAGGCGGATGCGGCCGCGCACGCCGAGATTGGTGGAGATCGTCCCGTCGGGGGCGATGCTCAGACCGGTCTCCTGCTGGCCGATGGTGATCGCGCCGCCATCACCCTGCACGGCGTAACCGTCGGAGGTGACGAGATTGCCCTGAGGGTTGAGCTCAAAAGCCCCGTTGCGGGTGAAGCGCGGACCCTGCGGCGTCTGCACCGTCAGGAAGGCGTCGCCGCGAACCGCCACATGCAGCGCGTTGCCGTCGGGCTCGACCGGCCCCTGGGACAGGTCGAGCGGCGTGCCCTGGTCGATCACGTAGGAGACCCGCCGGTCCTGCCGCTGGAAGCTGTCGGCGGAGGCCACCGGCATCAGGTATTCCTGGAAGCGTGCCGAGCGGCCCTTGAAGCCCGTGGTCGAGACGTTCGCCATGTTGTTGGCGATGACGTCGAGCTCGCGGGCGAGCGCGGTCTGGGCGGAGACCCCAACGAAGAGCGCGTTCTGCATGGCTGGCCTCGAATGACGGCGGCGGATGCCCTCCCTCCGCAGGGTCCGTGCCAGACCTGGAAGCTTCATTTACCTTAATGAAAACATGGATTTACTCAAAGAATCCATCTTCCGGCGCTGGGACCGCCGAAGCCTCGCGGCAAGTCCGACCCGGCAAATTCTGCCCTGCTTAAGCGGACGTTAACCACGCCGGTCGAGAACGGAAGCGGGGCTGCGCGTCCGGCGCGCGGACCTTTCCGTGCCACTCCTCTCCATCACGAGCAGCACATGGCGAAGAAGCCCAAGAAGGCGCCCGAGACGGCAGGCGAGGGGGGCGAGGCGGAAGCCCCGAAGTCCAAGAAGAAGCTCATCGTCATCGTCGCGGCCGTGCTCCTGCTCGGTGGTGGGGGCGGTGGCTACGTCTTCATGAAGAAGAAGGCAGCCGCGGCGGAAGCCGAGCACGGCGCGCATGTCGACGTGAAGATGCCGGCCGTCTTCGTCGATGTGCGCGACATGATCGTCAATCTCAGCGCGGATCCCGGCCAGACCAAGAACAGCACCCTCAAGCTGCGCATCGCGCTGGAACTGAAGGACTCCAAGGTCGAGTCCGAAGTGAAGCCGCTGATGCCGCGGGTCGAGGACGCGTTCCAGACTTACCTGCGCGAGATCCGCGCCAGCGATCTCTCGGGCTCCGCCGGGCTCTATCGTCTGCGCGAAGAATTGCTGCGCCGCGTCAACATCGCGATTCATCCGGCGAAGGTTGAGGCCGTGCTGTTCAAGGATGTGATCGTCCAATGATCGGCCCCGAGGACGAACTCGACGACGATTGGGCAGCAGCCTTCGCCGAGCAGGGCGCCGAGGGCGGCGACGCGACGCTTGCCGAGGAATGGGGCGCGGCGCTCGCCGAGCAGGGCACGACCAAGAGCGCGGGCGACGTCGCTGCCGAATGGGCGACGATGATCGAGGACGGGGAGACGGAGAATCTCCCCGAACTCGCCGGCAACGATCGCATCCTGAATCAGGACGAGATCGACGGCGTTCTCGGCTTCTCCCTGCGCGAACTCTCCGCCTCGGGTGCGGGGGGCGTGCGCGCCATCGTCGATTCGGGCGTCGTTCAGTACGAACGCCTGCCGATGCTGGAGATCGTCTTCGACCGGATGATCCGGTTGCTCTCAACCTCCCTGCGCAACTTCTTCCAAGACAACGTCGAGGTCACCCTCGACAACATCACCTCGGTCCGGTTCGGCGATTACCTCAACGCGATCCCGCTGCCGACGCTGCTGGGCGTGTTCAAGGCCGATCTCTGGGAGGGCTCCGGCCTCGTCACCGTCGAGCAGACGCTCGCCTACTCGACCATGGACCTGCTTCTGGGCGGCAAGCGCGGCGTCTCGTCGAGCCGGCTCGACGGGCGCCCGTTCACGACGATCGAGATGAGCCTCGTGCGCCGCCTCGTCGAGATTATCCTGACCGACCTCGAACTGTCGTTCCAGCCGCTCTCGCCGGTGCGCTTCGGCATCGATCGCATCGAGACCAACCCGCGCTTCGCAACGATCACGCGGCCGGGCAATGCCGCCATCCTGATCAGCCTCAAGCTCGACATGGACGGCCGGGGCGGCGGGATGCAGATCCTGTTTCCCTACGCGACGATCGAACCGATCCGTGAACTGCTCATGCAGAGCTTCATGGGTGAACGGCTCGGGCGCGACCAGGTCTGGGAGAGCCATCTCGCCACCGAGATCTGGCAGGCGGATCTCGAGATGGAGGCGGTGCTGCACGAGGTGACGCTGCCGTTGAAGCGCGTGCTCAACCTCAAGGTCGGCGATACCCTGATGTTCGACCGCAAACCCTCCGACCTCATCACCGTTCGCTGCGGCGACTGGGCCCTGACGCAGGGCCGGATCGGCCGGATCGACGACGCCATCGCGGTGCAGATCGCCCGGCCGCTCCGCCAATCCCGCACGACCCTCCAGGCCTACGAGGCCTCGATGCAGAATCGCAACGACGGCTAGGACGGCGGCCTCCCATGACCTTCTTCGTCTCCTTCGCCGCCGACATCCTCGTCGCCGTCCTGCTGGTGGCCACCATCGCCTCCTCGGTGCGGCTGTCGCAGCGCATCAGCAAGCTCAAGGCCGATGAGGCGGCGCTGCGCACCACCATCGGCGACCTCGTGGTCGCCAGCGCCACCGCCGAGCGGGCCATCGCCGGCCTGCGCGCCACCCTCGACGAGTGCGACCGCACCCTCGCCGAACGCCTCGGGACCGCCGAGCGCTACTCCACCGACCTCGCCGCCCATGTCGCGGCGGGAGAGAGCGTGATCGCCCGGATCGCCGCCATCGTCGGGCAGGCTCGCCCGCCGGCCGTTCCGGTGACGCCCGCGCCCACGACTGCGGCGCCGCGTTCTGTTTCTACCGAGACTGCGGGCGGCAATGGCGAGCGGGTCGGCGCGGCCCTCGCCGCCGCCCAAGCCCTCTCCGAGCGCGCCCTCGACCGCCTGAGGGCCAAGGCCGCATGACCCTTCCCGCGCGCCGCCTCGCCAAGCTCGCGAGCCTGCCGGCGCGCCCCTTCCGGCTGCGCCTGATCGATGCCGTGATCCTGGCCGCGATCGGTCTCCTGGTCCTGAAGCTGACGACTCTGCTCGGCAGCGACCCGCGCCCGGTCGGGACGCCGCTGCCCGACTTCGCCCGTGTGCTGGCCCATGCGCGCAGCAATTACGAGCCCGCCGACCCGACCACCACCGGCTCCGTCTCGACGCCGGAGAAGAAGGCCGAGCCCGCCCCCCCGCCGGTCTATCAACCGCAGGTGCCCGAGCCGGTCTCGCCGACCGAGCGGGCGCTGCTGGAGAAGCTCTCCGCCCGCCGGGATGCGCTGAAGCAGCGCCAGGACGCCCTCGATCTGCGGGAGCAGATGCTCAAGGACGCGGAGCGGAAGCTTGAGACCGGCGTCTCCGATCTCAAGGAGGCCGAGGAGAAGGTCGAGGCCGGCAGCGCGAAGAAGGGCGACGCGGAGAAGGCCGGCCTCAAGACGATCGTGACGATGTACGAGACGATGAAGCCGAAGGACGCCGCGCGGGTGTTCGACCGGTTGAGCCTCGAGACCCTGGTGCCGATCGTCCTGGCGATGAACCCGCGCAAGATGGCCGAGGTCCTGGCCCTGATGGGTTCGGAGCCGGCGGAGCGCCTGACGGTGGCGCTCGCCAACCGCGCCCGCGGTCTCGATGCGCCGCAATCCGCCTCCGCCGCACCGATCCTGCCGCCGGGGGAATTGCCGGCGATCGATCCGGGGTCGAAGGCGGTTCGCTAGCGCAATCGTCCGACGAAGGAGAACGCCGCTCCGGTCTCACGAGGTTTCGTTCAGCGCCCGTTCGATGGCCGCTTCCATCGCCACCGGTTTGGTGGCCGGGGCGAATCGCTCGATCACTCGCCCGTCCCGCCCGATCAGGAATTTGGTGAAGTTCCACTTGATTTTCTGTGTGCCGAGCAAGCCTGGCTTGGCCTCCTTGAGGTCCGCGTAGAGCGGAGCGGCGCCCGGCCCATTGACGTCGATCTTGCCAAGAACGGGGAAGGTCACATCGTAGGTGAGCGAGCAGAAGCGCTCGATTTCGTCGGCATCGCCCGGCTCCTGGGCACCGAATTGGTTGCAGGGCAGGCCGAGGACGACGAGACCTCGGCTCCGGTGCCGCCGCCACAAGGTCTCCAGCCCCTGGTACTGCGAAGTGAAGCCGCATTTCGAAGCGGTGTTGACCACGAGCAGAACCTTGCCGCGATATTGCGACAACGGATGGGGCCGTCCGCGCGCGTCCAGCGGCGCGTGCGCGAGGATATCGCTCATGGGGTCGTCGTCTCCACTTACCTAAAGTTCCCGAGCCCGTCCGCGACCTATGTGCCGGAATTTATGGAATGATTCCAGGCTTAGCGGTAATTCAGCCGGGGAGATTGCATCCACCGCTCGGCAGGGCTAGGCGGCCCGGGACAACGCACAGGAGTCCCGTGATGCCGCCACTTTCCCGCAGGACCTTGCCGCTCGCTTCGTCGCGGGTGCTGCTTCTCCTCGCCGGGCTCGCGGCCGGCTCCTGGAGCGGGCTGGCGCCGCTCGCCTACGCCCAGGACGGTGGGCAGGATGCGGCCCCCGAGGCAGCAGCCGACGAGGCTCCGAAGCCGAAACCCAAGCCGCGCCGCCCGCCGCCCGCCGCGGCGAAGCCCAAACCCGCCGAGGAAGCGAAGGACACCAAGGAGCCTGCGGCGGCTGCCGGGACGGTCCTCGAGCCGGCGGCCGCCGCATCCGGCCCCGCGCAATGGCCCGCCGGCGCCCGCTCCGTGAGCGAGAGCTACGGCGACTGGACCATGAACTGCACCCGCGAGGACAATCGCACCGATTGCGTCATCATCCAATCGCAGGGCGACCGCCGCACGGGCAAACGCCTGTTCAGCGTGGAGCTGCGCGTGCCGAAGGATGGCCGGACGGAGGGGCTGATCCTGATGCCATTCGGCCTGCAGATCGAACCCGGCGTGACGTTCAAGCTGGACGACCGGGCCCTCGGAAAGGGCGCGCCCTATTCCTACTGCGTCGCCGACGGGTGCCTCGTGCCGATCAGCCTGCCGACGCTGGCCACCGACGCGATGAAGACCGCACAGAACCTCACCGTGACAGCGAAGAAGCCGGATACCGAGGAGCCGACGGTCATCACCGTGCCGCTTTCGGGCTTTGCCGCGGCCTACGCCCGCTCCGCCGCCTTCGGAAGCTGAGGGCGCGTCGGGGGCCGCATCGGATTTGCGGCGGGCGGTGCTAGGCTCCGCCCGCCTCGCTTCTCGGCAATGGAATCTCGATGCTGCCCCTGCGCCTGCTGCTTCCGCTCGTCCTGCTCGCCGCCACGGGCGGCGAAATCCGAGCCGAAGCGACGCAAACCGATTTCGCCGGATGCCTGAACGGCTTGGCCGGCCTCGCCGAGGCGCGCGGTGTGCCGGCGACGACGGCGCGGGACGCTCTGGCGGATGTTGTCCCCGATCCGGCCGTGCTGCCGGCGACCCGGACTCAGGCGGAGTTCGTCAAGCCGGTCTGGGACTATATCGACGCCTCCGTGACGCCGGAGAAGATCGCGACCGGCCGCGCCAAACTCGCCGAATGGGCCGACATCCTCGGGCGGATCGAGGCCGCCTACGGCGTCGACCGGCATGTCCTCGTGGCGTTCTGGGGTGTCGAATCGGGCTATGGCAGCGTCCTCGACGATCCCAAGATCGTCCGCCCGGTCATCCCGGCGCTCGCGACCCTCGCGTGTCAGGATCAGACCCGGGCTGCCTTCTGGCGCGATGAACTCGTCGGCGCCCTGACGATCCTCGGACAGGGCGACGCCGATCGTGACCGCATGACCGGCTCTTGGGCAGGCGCGATGGGTCACACCCAATTCATGCCCAGTGCCTATCTCAAACACGCCGTCGATTTCGACGGTGACGGCCGACGGGATATCTGGCGCTCGGTGCCCGACGCCCTCGCCTCGACCGCGAATTTTGTGAAGAACTCCGGCTGGCGCTCGGGCGAGAGTTGGGGGCAGGAGGTCGGACTTCCCGACGGTTTCGATTATCGGTTCGCCGACGAGACCACCGAGCGAAGCTTTGCGGACTGGGCGGCGCTGGGACTGAAGCCCACGGGCGACAGACCGTTTCCAGAAAGCGCGGAGCGGCGCGCCACCCTCGTGGTGCCCGCGGGAGCACGGGGCCCGGCCTTCCTTCTGGAGCCGAACTTCAAGGTGATCCTTCGCTACAACACGGCGCTCGCCTACGCGCTGACCGTCGCCCATCTGTCCGACCGGCTCGCCGGCGCTCCGGCCTTTACCCGCGACTGGCCCCGGGGCGACCGAATGTTGACGAACGAGGAGCGGACCGATCTTCAGGCGCGCTTGGAAACCCTCGGCCATCCGACCGGGGGCGCCGATGGCAAGATCGGTCCGAAGACCCGCGCTGCGATCCGCGCCTTCCAGGCGACGAAGGGATTGGTGCCGGACGGCTACGCCGAGGCTGGCCTGCTGGAGGCGGTGAGGACTGCCGCGTCGGCGCCGTGAAACAGCTTTCGATGACGCGGCACAGGGAGATCGGGCAGCCGCCGGGCCGCGGCGATGCGTTCGTGGATGTCTCTTGCGGCGCCCATCGAAGCCACCAAAGGCCTTCGGCGCGATTGATGGACTGCGGAGGACATCGCTGATGCGCGTCCTGCTGGTGCATTGCCACCCCCGCGGCGACAGTTATTCCGCGGCCCTGCGCGACACGGCGCTCTCCGCGCTCGAGGCCGCCGGTCACGGGGTCGAGACCATCGATCTCTATGCCGAGCAATTCGATCCGCGGCTGAGCGCGGTGGAGCGGGGTGCCTATTACGACGATGCGGCGCTCCCGCCCGACATCGCCGCACATGTCGCGGCCCTGCGGCGGGCCGAGATGCTGGTCCTCGTCTATCCGACATGGTGGTTCGGCATGCCGGCGATGCTGAAGGGCTGGTTCGACCGGGTCTGGCGGCCGGGCGTCGCCTTCGCGCTCGGCGGCGTCCGCGTGCTCGAGCCGCGCCTCACGAATATCCGGCGGATCGCCGTGGTGACGACCTACGGCTCGCCGCGATGGCAGCTGTGGCTTGTGGGCTGGCCGGATTGGCGCTTGGTCCGGCGAGGCATCTGCGTGCTCTGCGCGCCCCGTTGCCGGCTCGACTGGATCGCCCTGAACGGCATGGATGGCGCGACGCAAACCGCACGGGATCGCTTCCTCGCCCTCGTCCACCGAAAGCTCGCGCGGATCTGATCGGTCTCAGCCCGGATACCGCTCGAAGCGTGGGAGCGTGTGCGCGTCCTCCATCCAGGCGATGCGCTCGGCCACCTGTATCTGCGCCTGCGGCGGAAGCGCGTCCGGCGTGTCGAGGGTGCCGGTCTGCACGTCGATCATCCCCGGCAGCATCTGTTCGTTGACGTAGAACAATCCGGTGCCGCAGCGCCCGCAGAAGTGGCGCCGGCCATGCTCGGACGAGTGATAGATGCTTGGCTCGCCCTCGATCGAGACCTGATCGGCCGGCACCATTGCCCATCCGACGATCGGCGCGCCCGCATGCCGGCGGCAATCGGAGCAGTGGCACAACGCGTTGTGAACCGGCTCGCCCCGCATCGTGTAGCGGATCGCTCCGCAATGGCAGCGTCCAGTCAGCATCGATCTTTCCCCGCACGATCGGTGCATAGAGTTAGCGGCCGGACGCGGTTCGAGAAAGCAGAAAGCCGCGGCAACCCTTCGGTCACCGCGGCTCCCTCACGGACGGGGCGTAAGGCGTGGGACGATACCCGTCCGGAGCGCGTGTCCGCTCTTACTCGGCGGGCTGGAGAGCCGGGGCGACCGGGGTCGCCTCGACCGTCTTGCCGGCCAGAGCGGCGTGCAGCTTGGCCTCGTCGACCTCACCCTCCCAGCGGGCGACGACGATGCAGGCCACCGCGTTGCCGATAAAGTTGGTCAGGGCGCGGCACTCCGACATGAACCGGTCGATGCCCAGGATCAGCGCCATGCCGACGACGGGCACGGAGGGAACGACGGCGAGCGTCGCGGCGAGCGTGATGAAGCCCGAGCCGGTGACCCCCGCAGCGCCCTTCGACGAGAGCATGGCGACGAGAAGCAGCAGCACCTGCTCGCCGAAGGTGATCGGCGTGTCGGTGGCCTGGGCGATGAAGAGCGCCGCCATCGTCATGTAGATGTTGGTGCCGTCGAGGTTGAACGAGTAGCCGGTGGGGACCACCAGGCCGACGACCGGACGCGAGCAACCGGCCTTCTCCATCTTCTCGATGAGAGAGGGCAGGGCCGACTCGGAGGACGACGTGCCGAGCACGAGCAGCAGCTCTTCCTTGATGTAGCGGATGAGCTTGATGATCGAGAAGCCGTTGTAGCGGGCGACCGCGCCGAGAACGCCGAGCACGAAGATCGCCGAAGTCAGGTAGAAGGCGCCGACGAGGTAGGCGAGATTGGCAAGCGAGGAGATCCCGTACTTGCCGATGGTGAAGGCCATCGCGCCGAAGGCGCCGATCGGGGCGACCTTCATGATGATGTTGACGACGCCGAAGACGGCTTCCGACAGCACCTTGATGATGTCGAGGACCGGCTTGCCGCGGTCACCCAGGAAGGCGAGGCCGAAACCGAACAGCACCGAGAAGAACAGAACCTGGAGGATCTCCCCGCCCGCAAAGGCGCCGACGGCGGTCGTCGGGATGATGTTCATGAGGAAGTCGGCGATGTTCTGCTCCTTCGCCTTGCCGGCGTAGGTCGCCACCGCCTTGGGATCGAGGGAGTTCGGATCGATGTGCAGGCCGTGTCCGGGCTGGAGCACGTTGGCGACGATCAGGCCGACGATCAGGGCCAGCGTCGAGAACGTCAGGAAGTAGGCCAGCGCCTTTCCGCCCACGCGACCGACCTTTTCCAGGTTGGTCATGCCGGCAATGCCGGAGACGACGGTGAGGAAGATCACCGGCGCGATGATCATCTTGACCAGCTTGATGAAGGCGTCACCGAGCGGCTTCATGTCGGCGCCGAGCTTCGGATAGAAGTGGCCGAGCGTAATGCCGATGGCGACGGCGACGAGGACTTGGAAATAGAGGGTGCGGTAGATCGGCTTGGGGGCCGACGGCGCGTGGGGCGCGGTCAGCGGCGGTACGGCTGCCATGGGGCTTCTCCCTGCGAAACGTGGTCGGTTCCGTCGGATCGGTCGCCCTCCCGTTAAGGGATCTGGCGGCGTCCACTCTTGCTTTTGGCCTTCCGGCGCACAGCTCTGCGGGTTCGGCATGGCTGCGTTTCACGATATGAATGGCAACCGTCGTGCCAGTCCGAAGGGGCAAGGGACTTTTTACTTACATGTTGATATGATTACGCTTTTTATACTTTCTCTCTACCTCGTTAGCCGCTCCATTGCGGCTTTCCGCACAGGCGCCGGGAAAGCGTTCCGAGATTTCGCACGGGTCCTCACGCGATGAGCGAGCCGCCCGGCCTTGAGGTGCGCCACCGCACCGGGGTCTTCGTGATCCTGGGCCTCGTCGTCATGGCGCTCGCGGTCTGGCTCGGCGGTCGCGTGGCCGAGCGCTTGGCCCTGACCGATCTGCGCCGGACGGCACAATCCACCCTCGGTCTTCAGGTCGCAGCGCTCTCCGCCGAGATGCAGCGACAGAGCGCACTTCCCCTCGCCCTCGCCACGGATCCGGAGATCGTTCGCGCCGTCGGTTCGGCACCGGAGCCGGGGCTCGTGGAGAGCGTGAATATTCGTCTCGGCGAGATCGCGCGGGCGACCGGGGCGGCGGTGATCTACGTCACCCGCGCGGACGGTCTGACGGTCCTGGCGAGCAATGCGAACGATGCGCGCAGCTTCGTCGGCAACGACTATACCTTCCGCCCCTATTTCCAGCAGGCGATGAAAACCGGGTCCGGTTCGCAATTCGCCCTGGGCACGGTGAGCGGGCGCCCCGGCTACTACCTGTCACGGCGATTGCCGGACTCGGTCGGCGTCGTCGTCGTCAAGATCGAGTTCGATGCTGTCGAGGCGGCGTGGAGGGCCGCCCGCGAGGGCGTCTTCGTGACGGATGCGCGCGGCATCGTTCTGGTGGCGAGCGAGCCGTCATGGCGCTTCACGGCGCTGCGCGGCATCGATGCGGCTGAGCGGGCCCGCATCGCCGTTGCGCTCGAATTCGGCGATGCGCCGCTCTCGCCCTTGCCGATCTTCCCGACCGACGAGGCGAGCAACTTGGTGAGGGTCGGAAACGGGGCGCGTCCGGCATGGCTCGCGCTGACGCTCGACGCCGTCGTACCCGGTACATCCTGGCGACTCCACACCTTGACGCCGATCGCGGCGGCCGTGGAGCGCGAGCGGGTGCAGGGGCGTCTGATCGCGCTCCTCGCCACCGGTCTCGCCTGGGGCAGCCTCGCGACTTGGCTCGCCCGGCAACGGCGAATTCGGACCCGTTTCACCGAGGCGGCTGCGCGGCGCGAGGAATTGGAGCGGCGCGTGGCCGAGCGGACTCAAGCGCTCAGCGATGCCAACCGTCAGCTCGTGGCCGAGATGGAAGAGCGTCGCCGGTCCGAGGCCGAACGCGAGCGCCTGGGCCGCGAACTGGCCCAAGCCGGCCGCTTGGCTGCCCTCGGGCAATTCGCCGCCAGCATGGCCCACGAGATCAACCAACCGCTCGCGGCGATCCGATCCTATGCCGACAACACCGCCATCTTGGTGCGGCGCGGACGCATCGAGGACGCGGCCGAGAATGTCTCGGCCATCGGGCGGCTGACCGAGCGGATCGGTGGGCTGACGCGTCAACTCAAGGGCTTCGCGCGGCGCGCTTCGGGCCGCCGCGAGCCGGTGAGCCTCGCCGGAGTGATCCGCGGTACTGTGGAGGTGGTCGGCGCGCGGGCACAGGAAGCCGGGATCCGGCTCGATCGACCGACGCTCGCCCCCGATCTCGTCGTTCTCGGCGATGGGCCGCGCCTGGAGCAGGTCGTCATCAACCTCGTACAGAACGCCCTCGACGCCGTCGCCGGACGGCCCGATCCGCAGGTCGCTCTCATGGTCGAGGTCGGGGAGGGGCGGATCGTCCTCTCGGTATCGGACAATGGTCCCGGTATTCCGGAGCCGGTACGGGCCCAGGTCTTCGATGCCTTCTTCACCACGAAGGCCGACGGTCTCGGGCTCGGCCTCGCCATTTCGCGCGGTATCGTCGAGGAATGCGGCGGCACCCTTTCTGTGATTTCAGGCGAGAACGGCACCGTATTCAGGATGGAGCTGATGTCTGCCAGCGAACCCGTGCGGGAGACCGTGCAGGAGACCTTATGAGCCGGGATGCCGTTTTCGACGCCGCCGAGCGCATCGTCTTCGTCGACGACGAGGAGGACGTGCGCCGTGCCAACCGGCAGAGCCTGGAACTCGACGGCTTCACGGTCGAGACCTTCGATACGGCGGAGGCGGCGCTATCGGCGATCCGGGCGGAGCCGCCGGGCGTCGTCGTCACCGACGTGCGGTTGCCGGGGATGGACGGGCGAGCCCTGTTCGACCGCGTGCGGGCGGAGGATCCGGATCTCCCGGTCATCCTCATCACGGGCCACGGCGATATCTCCATGGCGGTCGCGGCGATGCGCGAAGGCGCCTACGACTTCCTGGCCAAACCCTATCCGGCTGAAAGCCTAATGGGATCGGTGCGTCGCGCCCTCGATCACCGCCGCCTCGTCCTCGAAAATCGTCGCCTCCATGCCCGTCTCGACGCGGCGATCGAGGAGGATCCGGCCTTTCTCGGCATTTCTCCCGAGATCGTGCGCCTGCGCCGCCTCGTGCGCGACGTGGCGGCCGCCGATGTCGACGTGCTCATTCTCGGCGAGACCGGTTCGGGCAAGGAGGTGGTGGCGAGCGCGCTCCATCGTTGGAGCCGGCGGGCGAACAAGAACTTCGTCGCGATGAATTGCGGCGCGCTGCCCGACAGCGTGGTCGAGAGCGAGTTGTTCGGCCACGAGGCCGGCGCCTTCACCGGGGCCCTGAAGCGCCGGGTCGGACGCATCGAGCATGCGCAGGGCGGGACGCTCTTCCTCGACGAGATCGAGAGCATGCCGATGGCGCTGCAGGTGAAGCTGCTGCGGGTGCTTCAAGAGCGCGTGGTCGAGCCGCTCGGCACGAACGAGCGCCGCCCGGTGGACATGCGCGTCGTCTCGGCGACGAAGGTCGATCTCGGCCAGGAGGCCGCCGCCGGCACGTTCCGCGACGATCTCTATCACCGGCTCAACGTGATCACGGTGGCGATCCCCCCGCTGCGGGAGCGTCGCGAGGATATCCTCCTGTTGTTCGGGCATTTCCTGTCCCGCGCCGCCGCCCGGTTCGGGCGCGATACGCCCCCCGTGACGAGCGCGATGCGCGATCACCTCACCCGTCATTCGTGGCCGGGCAACGTGCGCGAACTCGATCATTTCGCCGAGCGCTGCGCATTGGGGCTCGCCGGTCAGCCCGTGCCGGACGCCCCGGCGCCTGCGGCGGCGCTCACCCTGTCCGAACAAGTCGAGCGGTTCGAGCGCGGCCTGATCCGTGAGGAGTTGATCATGGCCGGTGGCGACGTGCGGGTCGCGGCCGAGTCGCTGGGGGTGCCGCGCAAGACCCTCTACGACAAGATCGCCCGCTACGGCCTCGCGCCGACGGAATTCCGATAGAAGTCACACCGCTCACGCCGCAGCACTCGTCCGCTCCTGCATGAAGGCCCGGGCGTCTTCCGCCGCCATCGGCCGCGAGAGAAGAAAGCCCTGCACCTCGGTGCAGCCCTTGCTGTGCAACCGGCTCAGCTGTTCCTCGGTCTCGACCCCTTCCGCGGTGATGGTCGAGCCGAGACGCTCGCCGATGCCGACGATGGCGCGCACGATCGCGGCGGCCACCGGACTGTCGAGGTCGCGGACGAAGGAGCGATCGACCTTGATCTTGTCGAAGGGGAAGCGGCACAGATAGCTCAGCGACGAGTAGCCGGTGCCGAAATCGTCCAGGGCGATCCGTACGCCGAGCGCGCGCAGACGGTGCAGGCATCCGATCACCGCGTCGGAATCCTGCATCAGCACGCTCTCGGTGATCTCCAGTTCCAACCGCCGTGCGGGGAGTCCGGAGGTGGCGAGCGCCCGGATCACCGCCTGTTCGAGCCCCTGTTTGCGGAATTGAACCGCCGAGACATTGACCGCGACCCGCAATTCACCGGGCCATGACGCCGCCTCGCGACAGGCCTCGTTCAGAGCCCAGGCGCCGAGCGGGGCGATCAAGCCCGATTCTTCCGCGACGGGGATGAACTCGCCCGGGGGCACTGCCCCGCGCACCGGATGATTCCACCGCAGCAACGCCTCGAATCCGCGCAAGCCACCGTCGTTCAGGGCGAAGATCGGCTGATAATGCAGGGCGAAGCCGCCCGACCTGAGCGCGTCGCGCAGATCGAGTTCGAGAAGATTGCGGGTCGCCACCGCCGCATCCATTCCCCGCTCGTAGAAGCGGAAGGCGTTCCGGCCCGAATCCTTTGCCCGGTAGAGGGCAATGTCGGCGTTCTTGAACAAGGTCTCGGGGCTGTCGCCGTCACCCGGAGCGACCGCGATCCCGATGCTGACGCCGATGGCCGTCGACAGGCCGTCGAGATCGACCGGACGCCCGAGGGACTGGATGATGCGCCGGGCTTCCGCGGCGACGCGGCGGGTCTCATCGTGATCGGCCAGGATGATCGCGAACTCGTCGCCGCCGAGCCGTGCCACCATGTCGCCCTCGCGCAGGCAGGCTCGCAGGCGCTCGGCGACGATGCGCAGCAGCGCGTCACCGGCGGGATGGCCGAAGGTATCGTTGACCGCCTTGAACCGGTCGAGATCGCAGCACAGGATCGCCACACGTCCCCCCCGTCTGCGGACAGTGGAGATCTCCCGACCGAGCACCTCTTGGAACAGGCGGCGGTTCGGAAGGCCGGTCAGTGTGTCGTGGCGGGCCATGTGTTCGACCAGCGCCTCGGCACGCTTGCGCTCGGTGGCGTCGGCGACCGTGCCCTCGTACCCATCGGGCATGCCTTCGGCACCCGGTACCAACCACGCCGTCTCCGAGACCCAAATCGTCTCCCCGCCCGCGTGGCGACGCACCTCCGAGACGAAATCCTCGACCCGCCCGTCGCGTCGCAAACACTCCAGAAACGCAGCGTTTCGATGGGGATCGACGTACCAGTCGTGACGGAAGGCCGTCTCCGGCGCGAGCAGGCCGCACCCGTCGCCGTAGCCGTGCAGGCGCACGAGCGCGCGATTGGCCTGAACGATCACGCCGTCAAGGCGGGCCCTGTAGACGCCGATCACCGCGTTATGGAACAGCGATTGATAATCGGCCTCCGCAGCACGTAGCGCCGCCTCGCCCTGCCGACGCTCGGTCAAGTCGGTATAGGTGCAGACGGAACCGCCGGATTCCATCGGCCGGATGCGAACCTCCAGAACGGTGCCGTTGGGGCGCGTGCGCTCGTACTGACTAGAGGACGGACGTGGTCGCTTTCCCTCGAGCCAGCCACGCACCTCCGGCGGTGCATTCAGGAACTCGCCGGACGAAGCCTGATGCGCCAGGATCTGGTTGTAGACAGCCCCCTCGTGCAGCACGGAATCCGACAGGCCGAGCAGATCGTGGGCGCGCTGATTATGGACACGGATACGCCCGTCCGGCCCGACGGCCATCAATCCCTGATCCATCGCCTCCAGGGTCGCGCGCAGCAATTCGCCGGCCTCGCGCTGCTGCCGCTCGGATCGGGCGAGATCGGTGACGTCGAGGCAGACGCCGTACAGCGCGACGAGCCCGCCCGAATCATCCCGCTGGGCGATTCCATGAACGGCGACCACGCGCTCCTCCCCGTCGGGCCGGATCACCCGGGAGCGGTGCTCGTAACCGCCCGCATCGGCGTTGCCCCGCCCCGCCAGCGCTTCCGCAATCGCGTGGCCGACCCGTGCTTGGTCCTCCGGATGATAGAAGGAGAGATGCGTGTCGAGCGGCAGCACCGGGAGCGACTCGTTGCGCCCGAAGATGCGGGCGATGCCGGACGACCAGCCGATGGTGCGGGCTTCGACATCGATCCGCCAATGGCCGAAACAGGCGGTCCGCTCAGCCATGGCATGGGCGGCCTGGGTGACGCGCAGCATCGCCTCCCGCTCCACGAGCCGCGCTTCCGCCGCCGCGCGCTCCCGCGTCTCGGCTTCGGCGATGCTTCGGCGCTCGTAGAGTTGGAGATGGGCCTCGGCGAGGAGCGCCAGTTCCTGGAGTCTCCGCACCTGCGCCGATGAGAAGTCCGGGCGCGGCACCCGATCGATGACGCAGAACGTACCGATGGTCTGCCCTGTGATCGAGCCGATGGCGACTCCCGCGTAGAAGCGGGCCTGCGGCGGCCCGACGACGAGGGGCGAGTGAGCGAAGCGTGCATCCTCGGTCAGGTCGGGCACCACCAGCGCCTGTCCGCGGGCGCGGCGGATGGTGTGGCTGCAGAAGGCCCCTTCGCGATCGGTCCCGTCATCCTCGACACCGCAGCGTGCCCGGAACCAGAAACGATCCTCGTCAATCAGCGGGAGCAGGGCGATCGGCATCCCGAGCAACTCGGACGCCGTGCGGCAGAGAGCGTCGAGATGCTCCTCCAATCCGGTGTCCAGAATGGCCCGGCAAGGCGGATGGGCGGCGTCGTGATCGAAGCTCTGCACCGGTGGGTCCACCCATCATGGCTCAGGTCTCCCGCCGCCGCCGATCGAGGCCGACAGCCATTCGAGAGACCCAAAACGAAGCGGACACTTCCAGCCGGGTGTTAAGAATCCCGTTGCAAGGGGCGTCAAAACGGAACTTTTGTGCTGTTTACGGCGCCGAAACTTGGGTGCCGGTCCCGAATGGGGCCGAACCCTTACTCGATCCCGAGCTTGGCCTTCAGCAGCGCGTTGACCGCGGCCGGATTGGCTTTGCCGCCTGTGGCCTTCATGGTCTGGCCGACGAACCAGCCCAACAGCGTCGGCTTGGCCCGGGCCTGTTCGACCTTGTCCGGGTTCTTGGCGATGATCTCGTCTACCGCCGCCTCGATGGCGCCGGTATCGGTGACCTGCTTCATCCCGCGGGCCTCGACGATCTGCCGCGGATCGCCCCCCTCCGACCAGACGATTTCGAACAGGTCCTTGGCGATCTTGCCCGAGATCACGCCTTCGCCGATGAGATCGACGATGCCGCCGAGCTGGTCGGCGGAAACCGGCGTCTCGTCGATGCTGCGCCCCTCCTTGTTGAGACGCCCGAACAGCTCGTTGATGACCCAGTTCGCCGCGGCCTTGCCGTCGCGCCCCCGCGCCACGGCCTCGAAATAGTCGGCCGAGGGCCGCTCGGCCACGAGCACGCCCGCGTCATAGGCCGAGAGCCCGTAATCGCGCACGAAACGGGCCTTCTTGGCATCGGGCAGCTCGGGCAAGCCCTCGGCCAGCGCATCGACATAGGCCTGATCGAATTCAAGCGGCAGGAGATCGGGATCGGGGAAGTAGCGGTAGTCGTGCGCTTCCTCCTTGGAGCGCATCGACCGGGTCTCACCCTTGCCCGGATCGAACAGACGCGTCTCCTGATCGATCGTGCCGCCATCCTCCAGGATCGCGATCTGGCGCCGCGCCTCGGTTTCGATGGCCTGGCCGATGAAACGGATCGAATTGACGTTCTTGATCTCGCAGCGGGTGCCGAGCCCCTCGCCGGGCCGGCGGACCGAGACGTTCACGTCGGCGCGCAGATTGCCCTTTTCCATGTCGCCGTCGCAGGTGCCGAGATAGCGCAGGATCGTGCGCAGCTTGGTCACGTAGGCCTTGGCCTCCTCCGACGAGCGGAGGTCGGGCCGCGAGACGATCTCCATCAGGGCGACGCCCGAGCGGTTCAGATCAACGAAGCTCCTGGTCGGATCCTGATCGTGCAGGGACTTGCCGGCATCCTGCTCCAGATGCAGCCGCTCGATACCGACGGTGATCGCGCCGCCATCGGGCAGATCGACCAGCACCTCGCCCTCGCCGACGATCGGATCCTTGTACTGCGAGATCTGGTAGCCCTGCGGCAGATCCGGGTAGAAGTAGTTCTTCCGGTCGAACACCGAGCGCAGGTTGATCCGCGCCTTCAGCCCGAGGCCGGTACGGACCGCCTGGGCGATGCATTCTTCGTTGATGACGGGCAGCATGCCGGGCATCGCCGCATCGACGAGCGAGACGTGATCGTTGGGCTCGGCGCCGAACGCCGTGGCGGCGCCGGAGAACAGCTTGGAGCGGCTGGTGACCTGGGCATGAATTTCCATGCCGATCACGACCTCCCAGTCGTGCAGGCCGCCCTTGATCAGCTTCTTCGGATCGACGCGCTCGGTCATCTTCCATCGACTTCGGTTCGGGGCCGCCGGACCGGCACCCTCATAGACGGTGTGTAGGGACGGCCCGCGGGATGGGTCAAGCCGGCGGTGTTGCCCCCGGCCTTTGGGCCGCCACCGTCACGGCCGGCCCGTTCACGAAGTTCGGATCGTCGGCGATGATGGTGGTCTCGCTGAGCCCGTGATGGGCCAGCACCCGGATCAGGTCCGGCAATTCCATCCAACGGGTGCGGTCGCGGTTACCACCCCGGAAGGTCGCGAGCCCCCGGTCGTTATGAGCGAATTCGTGCAGCGACAGCCGCAAACCCTCGTGCTCGACGACGTGGCTGGTATGCCTTCGCGATCGTCGTTCCTCGCGGAAGTCATGCGTCCAGATGAAGATCCGATCGGTGCCCGCGGCGGCGAGGCGGATTAGCTCCAGCGGATCGCGCAGGTGGTAGAGAATGCCGCACCAGAAGATCAGATCGTAGCGCGGTCCCGGCGCCTCGAGATGCCGACTGACATCGCCGAGCAGGAAGGTCGATCGGTTAAGCCCCGCGATGTTCTTGACGATCAGCGACTTCAGGAACGCTTCCGAATTTGATTCGACGGCCGTGATGCGTTTCGCGCCGAGCGCCTCAAGCTGACACGTATGGGCGCCCTCCAACGGTCTAAGTTCGAGCACCCCGTAACCGTCGAGCCGCCCGTCCACACCGAGATGCGCGGCGGCCTGCCCCGGCCGCGGATCGGCGCGAAATCCCGGCAGTCCGCCCGCCTTGAGGCCGGGTGCCAACTCGGACAGATCGCTCGCCCAACGGTCGGCGAAGAGGTCGGTCGCATTCCGGTGGCTGGGTGCAGTGGTGACGAATTTTCGTTTGATCATGCCGTCCTGCCGGTGAGCACGATCACTGCGTGGAGCCGACCAATCGACGTCAATCCCTGTCTCTTGAATGCAACATATTTGGGTCGATTGCACGGTTATAGTCGGCAAATCAGAATTGAAATAACTACAGATATTTCAAAACCAAAAGCTATATCAATGACTTGAGTTTTTCGCTCATTCGAGGATATATTGATAATGCCGGGTGACGAAAAAGTTTGAGTTGATCAAACTGCATTTCACCATTCATCAAAGACAGGCTTTCGTGCCGAGTGTGGGCGAAGGCTGGAGGCTGTGCTGGTCGATCGATGATGGATCGAGATATCGCGTCGAAACACGTCGATGTGACGGTCGACGCTCCCGTCGCGACGGACCCAGCGGCCTGTGCGGCCGCCATTGGGCAGACCTCCGCGCAATCACGGAAAACGCCGGCTCCTAAAGAGGCGACACAGTCCGATTCCCCGCGCGCCACGCGCTTCACCACATCCCGCACTTTTCGCACCGCCCTGTGGCTGCATCGGTGGACCGGCCTCATCGCCGCACCGTTCTTCCTCATCCTCTGCATCACGGGCACGATCCTGATCTTCCATCACGAGATCGACGAAGCCCTCGGCCAGGACGCGCATGTCGAAGCGCCCGCGCCCGGCACGCCGGAGCGTCCGCTGGCTGAGATCGTCACGGCGGCGCTGGCGACCGCCCCGGAACGTCGCCCCCTCGGCATGGTCTTCGACGCGGATCACCCCGAACGGGTCATGGTCGCCCTCGTGCCCGCGAACGAACGCGGGTTCGACGCGGCTCAGTTCGTGACCATGGACCTGTTTCGCGGGACGCCGGTCGCGTCGGTCGATCCACGCTGGACGCCGACCGGCCTGGTTCTGCGCCTGCACGCCAACTGGTTCCTCGATCTGCCCGGCGAGTTGATCGGTGGGGTCATCGCGGTCCTGGTCGTCGTCTGCCTCGTGAGCGGAATCGTGGTCTACGGGCCCTTCATCAAGGGACTTGCGCTCGGCGAGGTCCGTCGCAAGCGCGGAAGACGGCTGCAACAGCGCGATCTGCACAACCTGTTCGGCACCATCGCCCTCGGCTGGACCTTGCTCGTGGGAGCGACGGGGATCGCGCTGGCCCTTGGCAACATCGCATTGAAGGTCTGGCAGGGTACCGAATTGCAACGCCTCGCGGCGGCCTATGCCCGAGAGGCGCCGCTTTCGAGCGGTCTCTCTTCCCTGGACGCCGCCCGCGCAGCCGCCGAGGCAGCCCGCCCCGGTTGGCGGACCACTTTCATCCTGTTTCCCGGCAGCGATTTCTCGACAGCCCGACATTACACCATCCTGCTCGTCGGCCCGGTCGGCCTGCAGAAGCGGCTATTCGAGATCGCCCTCGTCGATGCGGTCGATGCGCGCGTGGACGAGATCACCCAATTGCCGTGGTATCTCGTGGTGACGCAGATTTCCCAACCGCTGCATTTCGGAGATTACGGCGGATTACCGCTCAAGCTGTTCTGGGCCGGCTGTGCGTGGCTGGCCCTGTTCATCACGGCCAACGGTGCATGGCTGTGGTGGGCCCGCCGTCCCCGCAAAAGGAGCCGGGCGGCATGACCTGGGCGCAGCGTCCGATCATTTTCGCCATGGCCATCACGGCAGCGACCTTCGTCGGGCTGGCCACCATGCTGGCCGATGCAGCGGCCTGGAAAGTGGTAGGCTTCGTTCTGGCGGCGGGACCGGTGGGTGTTGGTCTCGCGCGCTACCTCGCCTATCGACGCCGCGGGTAAGACGCCGTCCCCGGTGACGCCGGTCAGATCACCGGCACCCCACGCCCCTTGGCTTTGTCGCCCGGCTCGACATGGATCACCACCACGGCGCCCTCGATCTCGGATTCGATCGCGTCCTCCAGCCGGTCGCAGATCGCGTGCGATTCCTCGACCGTCATTTCCCCCGGAACGACCAGATGGAAGTCGATGAAGGTGGCGCTGCCGGCGTGGCGCGTGCGCACGTCATGCGCCTCCAGGGCACCCTCGCCATGCGTCGAAATGAGAGCGCGGATCCGGCTGATCATTTCGGGTGAGGCCGCCTGATCCATCAGGCCGTTGACGGAATCGCGCACCATGGTCCAGCCGGACCAGAGGATGTTGAGGGCGACGAGGCCCGCCACCACCGGGTCGAGCACGAGTGTCCCCGTGGCGTAGACCAGCCCCACGCCGATCAGCACGCCGCCCGAGGTGACCACGTCGGCGACGATGTGGCGGGCATCCGCGATCAGGGCCGGCGAGCGCAGCGTCCGCCCCTGGCGGAACAACGCGACCGCCCAGGCGGCGTTGATCACCGTGGCAAGACCGTTCACCGCGAGGCCCAGGCCCGGCGCGTCGAGGGGCTTGGGGTCGAGAATGCCGTGATATGCCTCGCGCAGGATCAGCACGGCGGCGACGATGACGAGCGCTCCCTCGATCACCGCGGAGAAATACTCCGCCTTGTGATGGCCGTAGGGATGGTCCTCGTCGGCCGGCTGGGCGGCCACGCGCACCGCCAGGAAGGCGCAGGCCGCCGCCACGACATTGATGATGCTCTCCAGCGCATCCGAATAGAGCGCGAGGCTGCCGGTGAGCCAGTAGGCGACAAATTTCAGCGCCGTCACGACAACGCCAACGGCGGCGCTCGCGAGAGCGGCTTTCTCGGTCCGGGTCATGGCGGGGGGATGTGGCGTGACGGGGTGTCACGCCCTTAGGCCTGACGACCCCGGAAGGCCACGGCAAAGGTCTTAGCCCGGGCTATCGCCGTGAATGTCGGCGGAGGCCGATACCGCGGGGAGGCGACCCCGGGCGATCTCCTTGGCACGGCAGCGTTCCGCCATGTCCCGAGCCCGCTCTGCGCGCCGCGCGTAACCCCGTGCGAGCCAGCCGAAATTCGCCCGTGCGGCGAGATCGTCGAAGCGAGCCGCCTCCTTCAACCAATAGCGAAGGGCCTGCCCATCAAGCGTTTCGGGGAGGGTCCTGGCCGAGTGTGTCATCCGTTCCTCCTCACGCCTCGGGCTCCTCGACGAGGAGCGCCTCGGCGTCGCCGTGAAACGAGCCCGCGCCGCGATGGGGAAGCGGCTGGCCGGGTGTGCCGAAAAGTTCGCTCGGATAGGCTGCGCCGAACCGGCGGCGGGCATCCTCAGGTCCTTCGGCTTTCAAATCGACTTGTTGCGTCCTGCGCAAAGGCCAACGTGGATCGGCAGGATCGCGCGGACGCAGGGCAAACCATTTCATCGGAGGCTCGAACCTCGTCGCAACTAATCGCGAAGCCCCGATCAACGCGCGAGTGAGAAACTGGCTGCATCGCGCCTCACAGATGCGCGAGTCGGACGAGGTAGCGGTTGGCGGCGTCCCAGTCCCCAGCAGGAGCGCTGAGGCCGATATAGCCGTCGGGTCGTACGAGATGCATGCGGTCGTCCGGCGAGGGGCGAATCTCCGGGGCGAGCAAGGTCGGGAAACGAGCGATCAGAGCCTCGCCGTCAGAACCACGCTCCGCGTAGAGCACGAAGAGTGGCGCGTCGCCCGCGCCGGGCGGCGGCCCGCCCGCATACTCGGGTGGCCAACGTCGGCCGGCCCCAGGCCCCTCCGACAGCATGCTGTCGGGATATCCGGTCCCGATCTCGGTCAAGGTGGCGGCGAGCCGATCCCGCACGGCCCGGAAGTCGAACGAGGCCCGGATCGCGAGATTGCGGGCGGCTTGGGCGGAAGGCCGGGACAGCGTCGCGGCAGCCGTCAGCCGGGAGGCATTCCGCAGCACCCTATCCCCCACGGCGGCGCGCTCGGGGCTGTAACTGTCGAGGAGATCCGGTGCGGCGCGGCCCGCCTGCACCAGGGCGAGCTTTCAAGCGAAGTTCACCGCATCCAGCATGCCGGTGTTCATCCCCTGGCCGCCGGCCGGGCTATGAATGTGGGCGGCGTCGCTTGCACCAGGTCGAGGGACGGCTCGGGCGGCTTTCGCGATGGATCGGCCTCGCCCGTTGCCACGATCACCCGTGCACGCCCGCCGGAAAGCGGGAGCAGCACGAGAGGCCCATCCCGATGAAAGGTGACCGCGATTTCGTCGGAGGGCGGCGCGTCCGGCCCCTCGACCCGAACATCGGCGAGCAGCCATTCGCCACTTTCCGCCCGCCCCTCGAAGGCGAAGCCCAAACCGTGACGGACGTGCGAATGCGCCCCGTCGCAGCCGATCAGAAAGGGGGTGGTGATCGCCTCCTCGCGACCATCCGCGTGGCAGAGCCGTACCGTCACCCCATCGGCCTGCTGCGAGAAGCCCGACAAGGTGACCTGCCGTTCCACTGCCACGCCGAAGCCCGCCAGATGCTCTCCCAGCAGCCGTTCGGTCTCGGATTGAGGGATCATGAGAGCGAAAGGGTAGGGACTGGCGATGTCGGTGAAACACGTATGGCCGAGCACTCGCTCGCCGCTGCGCAGGGTGGCGCCCCGGGCGTGCAGGCCGGCATCGAGAAAGGCCCGCGTACAGCCCATCCGATCCATCAATTCGAGCGTGCGCGGCCAGACCACCAGGGCCTTCGAGGTCCGGGTCGGCTCCGGGCTTCGGTCGATCAGGCGCAGGTCGACCCCGTAGCGAGCCAGTTCGCAGGCGAGCATCAGACCGACGGGTCCGGCCCCGACGATGAGGATCTGTTCGAACACCGGTCATCCCCGCGGTCGATGGCACCCCTGATCGTTTGCATGCGCCTAAGGCCGATCCGGATCAACGGGCATTTGCCTCCCGGCCGCATCCGCGGCAAAGCCGCTGCATGCGCGTGGACCTGTTCGACTTCGATCTTCCCGAGGAGCGGATCGCGCTGCGCCCGGCGAGCCCGCGCGACGCGAGCCGCCTGCTCGTGGTGCGGCCGGGCGAAAACCTGCTCGATCGCGGCGTGCGCGATCTGGCCGGCCTGCTCACACCCGGCGACGTGCTGGTCTTTAACGACACGCGGGTCATCCCGGCCCGTCTTGCGGGCCTGCGGCATCGCCCCGGCGGCACCGGGCAGCGCTGTGAAGCGATGCTGCATTTGCGCGAGGCGCCCGATCGTTGGCGCGCTTTCGCCCGACCGGCCAAGCGCCTCGCCATCGGCGACCGTATCCGGTTCGGCCCCGAGGGGGAGGGGGCCGGCGAGGTCTGCGGCATGACAGGGCTCGAGGCCGTTGTCGAAGCCAAAGGGGAGGGCGGCGAGATCACCCTGCGCTTCGATCTCGCCGGCCCCACCCTCGACGAGGCCATCATGGCGCTCGGTGCCCTGCCGCTGCCGCCCTACATCGCGGGAAAGCGCGCCACCGACGCGCAGGACGCGACCGACTATCAGACCGTCTATGCCCGTGAACCCGGCGCCGTGGCGGCGCCGACCGCCGGCCTGCACTTTTCGTCTGCCTTACTGGCAGCGATCGACGCCGCCGGGATCGGACGGGCCCATGTCACCCTGCATGTCGGGGCCGGGACCTTCCTTCCGGTCAAAGCGGACGACACCGCCAATCACCGCATGCACGCGGAAATCGGCACCATCGATACCGAGACGGCCGCACGGCTCAATGCCGTGCGCGCCAGCGGCCGGCGGGTCGTCGCGATCGGCACCACGGCGTTGCGGCTTCTGGAAAGCGCAGCGGATCCCGACGGCACGATCCACCCGTTCGCCGGCGCCACCGAGATCTTCATCACGCCCGGCTACCGCTTCCGCGCGGTTGACGCGCTCGTGACGAACTTCCATCTGCCGCGCTCCACCCTGTTCATGCTGGTGAGCGCCTTCGCGGGCCTGGAGACGATGCGCGCGGCCTATGCGCACGCGATTCGAGACGGCTATCGCTTCTACTCCTACGGGGATGCGAGCCTGCTGTTTCCGGATAAGACCAGTGATCCCCGTCCGATTGATCGCGCCTACGACACCGGCGATTGATACCGGCGCGTGCGTCTCGATCGCCGGACCAGTCCCGATGCCAGCGCCTCCAGGGCCATACACCGTCCGTCCCCTACGCCGTCTCTCAACGACGCGACATCCGTTTCGGCCGAAAGCGCGCTAAACCACGAACCGATGACAGATCCGCTCACGACCAGCCCTGAATTCCGCTTCGCGGTACATGCCCGCGACGGCCAAGCCCGCACGGGCGCCATCACGATGCCGCGGGGGACCATCCGCACGCCCGCCTTCATGCCGGTCGGCACCGCCGCGACCGTCAAGGCCATGTATCCGGAGCAAGTGCGTGAACTCGGCGCCGACGTCGTACTCGGCAACACCTATCACCTCATGTTGCGCCCCGGCCCCGAGCGGATGGCCCGTCTTGGCGGCCTGCACCGCTTCATGCGCTGGAACGGCCCGATCCTGACCGATTCCGGCGGCTTCCAGGTGATGTCCCTCTCGGCGCTGCGGAAGATCGACAAGGACGGCGTGACCTTCCGCTCCCATGTCGACGGCTCCGCTCACCGGATGAGCCCGGAGCGCTCCATCGAGATTCAAGGGTGTCTCGGCTCCGACATCCAGATGCAGCTCGACGAATGCGTGCGGCTTCCGGCCGACCGCGCCACCATCGAGAAAGCGATGCAGCTGTCGCTGCGCTGGGCCGAGCGCTGCCGGACCGCCTTCGGCGAGCAACCGGGCAAGGCCATGTTCGGCATCGTCCAGGGCGGTGATCTGCCCGATCTGCGCGTCGAGAGCGCCCGCGCGCTCACCGGTCTCGACCTCAAGGGCTACGCGATCGGCGGCCTCGCGGTCGGCGAACCGCAGGCGGTGATGCTGGCCATGATCGAAACGGTGGAGCCGCATTTGCCGACGGGCAAGCCGCGCTACCTGATGGGTGTCGGGACGCCCGACGACCTGATGCAATCGGTGATGCGCGGCATCGACATGTTCGATTGCGTGATGCCGACCCGGGCGGGACGTCACGGCCTCGCCTATACACGGCACGGCCGCATCAACCTGCGCAACGCCCGCCACGCCGAGGATGTGCGCCCGCTCGACGAAGCGTCCGACTGCCCGGCGGCGCGCGACTATACCCGCGCCTATCTCCATCACCTCGTCCGTTCGGACGAGATCCTGGGGATGATGCTGCTGACGTGGAACAACCTCGCCTATTACCAGGCCCTGATGGCCGGCATGCGGGCGGCGATCGCCGAAGGTCGGCTCGCGGACTTCATCGGCGCGACCAAGGAGGGCTGGGCCCGTGCCGAAGCCGCCGAGAAGGCCTGACGCTCAGCGCAGGTCGGCGCGCTTCTGCGCCTTGGTGTAGCTCGTGATCGCCGCCTGGCAGCCCGGCGAGAGCTTGGCCTTGTTGGTCTTGAAGCAGGCGCGCACCTCGGGACCGTCGGGGGCGAGATCGCCGCAGAAGCTGAGATAGTCGCCGGTGCAGTGCTGCCGCAGGGCATCGCGGTCGGCCGGCTGGCCCGGTGCAGGAGCGGCCCAAGCCGCGCCGGTGGTGAGAACGAGGGCGAAGAGGGTACGTCCAATCATCAAGTCGTCTCCTGCGCCCGGTCTGGCCGGGCGGCGAGGGTAGACCTGCCGATCTGGACGAGAGTGCGGCCATTGCATGGCCAGACCTTCGAAGACCCAACGGCATGCCAAGAACGCCGGCTGCTCGGCTCGCTCTCTGCTCCGAGGGGCTGCATGACAGGGCGTGTCGGAAGCCTGCTTGGGATGACGCTCGCTGCGTGTTGACCCTCCCGCCGCGACCCCCTATTGCGAGCCACACGCACCGCCCACCGCCGCCCCGCGAGGCAGCCTCGGGTCCGCCGTGCGAGCGCGTAGCTCAGTTGGTAGAGCAACGGACTTTTAATCTGTAGGTCCTGGGTTCGAGTCCCAGCGCGCTCACCATCTCACTGAAACTTGCTGGACGATCCCACTCTCCGGCCACGAGGGATCACGGCATTGCGGGCACTGATCGGAATGACGAAGGTCTCTGCCCTTTGTCGTCATGCTGATCAGGGTCGTTGAGAGCGGCTGTCATCGCCGCTGAGAGGGAGCATCGCGCCCGGCAGTGCGGCGGCGCTCCTGTTCCGCCTCATTGAGTATGACCTTCACCGCGGCACCGACGCTCACCAGGATATCTGCTCGCGTACGACGTTGGCCGATGGTCGGAAGATCGACCCATACACTGCTTTCAGAGTCAGTTGCGTGAATAAAGCCCTCGCTGTCGCGCGACGGTCGCTCAAACACGCCAGCTGATCGTATCGGCAGGATCAATTTAATCCTGCCGATACTACCGAGAGCTACGCAACGATTGTCCAGCCCGAATCGATCGAACCGATATTGGGCGCGGCGGCGACCCGCCCGGTCGCGTCGAGCAGCCATTCGTTGACGTGCCCGGCCGTATCCCGCCACATCAGATCGACCGTGCCATCTCCGTTGTAATCGCCCGTACCGATGAGGGTCCACTCAGCCCCAATGGTTCCGATGTTCGGCGCGGATGAAACCTTTCCGGTTGCGTCGAGCAGCCACTCGTTCACATGCCCGGCCGAGTCCCGCCACATGAGATCGGCGACGCGGTCGCCGTTGAAATCGCCTGTCCCAATCAACGTCCATTCGGCGCCGATCGTGCCGATATTGGGAGCAGAGACCACCTGACCGTTGCTGTTCAACAGCCAGGCATTCACGTGACCCGCTGTATCTTGCCACAGGATATCGGCCCTGCCGTCGCCGTTGAAATCAGCGATGGCCTTCTTCTGCCATTCCGCGCTGATGGTGCCGATATTGGGCGCAAACGCGACAGCGCCGTCGCTGTTCAGCTGCCACTCGTTGACGTGGCCCGCGCTATCCCGCCAAAGGATGTCGGATGTCCCATCGCCGTTGAAATCGCCGAGACCCTGGAAGGTCCATTCGGCACCGATCGTGCCGATATTGGGTGCAACGGCGACTTGACCATGCGTGTCGAGGAGCCACCCATTGATATGGCCCGCTCCATCACGATACAGAATGTCGCCAGTGCCGTCGCCGTTCATATCCCCGATCCCTTGCGCAACCCATTCGGAACCGATCGTTCCGATATTGGGCGCTGCGGAGATTTGTCCGCCGCTTCCGATCAGCCATTGGTTGATATGACCGCTGGCATCTCGCCACAGCAGATCTGAAGTCCCATCGAAATTGAAATCCTTGGCGACGTACGGCGAACCATCATTGACGCTATAACCAAGATCTCGCATGATAGCGATGTCGAGACTGGATATGTCATATCGGGTCTGGTAATAAAAATAGATGCCATTCATTAAATCCTGACCACCATGCTCGTGGTCACTATTGAATAAATGAAAATATTGCTGGCCGTTGTTTAGCGTCGTGACCGGCACGGGCCCGCCCCAATTCTTTTGAGCGTAGTACCCGGTGAAATATGCACTTCCGTTCTGATTTATCGAAACAAGTTGGTCCCAGGGCGTCGCGTAGCCGGGAAGAGAGCCTGAATTCGTGTCACGATAGCCGGAGACCCCCAACCCATGTGCGATTTCATGCATGAAGACACTGAGGCCATCAACTTTATCGGCCGGCGCTGCCGTGTTGGGGTCCAGCCAAAGTGTATTGAGATAGGCCGGATCGACATTGATCATGAGATCGGGGGATGATCCATTGGAATCCCGCGAGGTCCGCATTTCATAGGACGTATTCGGCTCATATATTTTCCGATCACCCTCTGTTCCGACATAGACGACAGAGGCGGGGCCACCGCTCGCCCGACCACTTAAAGTGCTCGATACGTTAACTTGTATATCCAGCACGCCGAAGCCACGAATGTATCGCGACCATTGCTCAGCAGCTGCCGCTACGGCGTTGTACAGAGCACCGTCCTGCGCCGATTTGGACGGATCATTCAGTGTGACTGTATATCGGAAGCTCATTGCTCTAACCTTATTCCAGACGCTATACGATCACTTCAAATTGAGCACTGAATGCCGCCACAACACGCGACGATACACTGACGACCAAAGCACTCATGTTTGACCCACTCTTCGCTGGGCAGTATCACAGGCTTTCGCAACAGGCTAAAAATCTCGTAACCGAAAATAATTTTCAATTTATTGATCGACCCGCCTCGATCACCCGCCCTCCGGACGACGAGCTTCGAGCATGGCGCTACCGCAACTACAGGTAGATTTGCGTCGAATACCTCATACGTACGTCTCGCGTCAGCGATAAGACGTACTCGAATACAGGTGATTATGAAGCCGGAACCTGAAATTCAAATTGTATTCGGTGATGCGCCTAAAGCTTTCGGAATTATCACCCGTCTAACCGAATTTCACGAAATCGCCATTGGGACTGGCGCGGTCCACCCTGATATCCAGGCTCGTCCTGAAAGCGTAACAGCGAGAAGGGAGCGCATCGGCGTATGCCGATGCCACTGCAGAACCTGCATGGCTTGGAGGCGACGACAGGGGCACGCGGAGGATCGGAGAAGACACGATCCAGCGTGCAACGCCGCAGGCCATCGTCGTGGCCTTCCAGTGACACCCGCTTCTACAGTTGAAGACCTTTACGCAGCCCTGTGTTCACCCGTCGTGATGCTTGAGAATTCGTCGGAGATGACCTCGTGCACACGCCTCAACCAATTTTCCGCGATGCTCGCTCTTTCCTCGGCTGCAGTCGCCCGCTCTTCGGCCGCGCGGATCCGCAATTCTGCCTCAGCCTCGATTTTGGCAACTTTTGCCTCGGCCGCGCGCACTCTCTCACCGGCGCGCTTGATGTCCTCGCGAACGCGCTCCAGCAGCTCCTGAACCCTGTGCTCCTGCTCCTGCGCTTGCGCTTCTGTTTCGCGCGCATGAGCGGCCGCAGCTCGCACTCGGTCGATCAGGCCGGTCCAATCCTGGAATGACGGAAGGGGCTCTGAACTCGAAAGGGGATTTTGCTCGAGGCTCGCGTGGACGATGCGCAATATGTTGGGAAGCGTGGCACTCGGTTCTGAGATTGCCGCCAACTCCGCCATAGCGGGCGACGTCTCAAGCGCGTTGACTTGCTCTTCGGGGCGAATCTTGAACGAGGGATCCCACCGCATCTTCTTCGTCAGGTCCATCGGGAGCGTCTTCCAGCGAGACATGTTGCCAAGTGGGCCCGTATGGGCAACCACGGGATCCGCGGCATCAGTCTCGTTAACCAATCCGTTCGCACAAGAAAATTGTGCACTCGATCACGTGATACCGTGAGATTGGAACAAGATGTGTCTCTTGAGACACGTTTTCCGTTAACAAATGGTTAACATATAACAAACTTGAATTAAGAGATTTGTGTAGCTTGCACAAAACCGCTCTGCACAACTAAGCGCGCAAGTCCGACTATACGATGTATGATAAATACAATTTTCAGCGTACCTAGCGACAGCTGGCCTGCAACCCCGCACGGAGCGTGACGGACGGGTCTAGGTCGACTTGACAACTCGAAAAAAGTGATACTAAGAAAAGAAGAGACACCTATCTGCGAGAAATTGTGCTTAAATCGCCGGACGCAGTATTGCAAATCAAGCGAAATGCGTTCGGTATACCTATCGTCATGTAGAAATTTATTATGGAGGCCAAGAAGCAGCAGGAGACGCGTTGCTCAATCCATTCGAAAGTGCATTGCAACGCTTAGTGCGGGCGCCGATCGCCAGACAAGTGCGGCAAATGGATATGAGCCAATCCATCAAAGCCGCATACGATATCAGGGTTACCCGTGCCAGTTATGAAACGTACACCCCAGATTGATGTGCACCAATTCAGCGGAAGTACCAAAGAAGTAAAAGACCGATCGCTTGTAGGGTGCACATTCCAAACAATGCAACGATCCACTTGTACAATTCAGCGGAGTTATCCCGTAGAACCAGCACATCCCGTTCGATAATTCGAATATGATGGGAGTTGGTATTCTCATATTTCTTGATTTGCTGCCATTCGTTTTGAAGCTCGCGATGCCCCTGTTTTGCTGGGGGCTCATTATTCGCTGATTGCGGCATGGCAAACTGGGACAGCGGCCCCGATTCTGTAGCGTCAGCGACAAGACGGCGAGCGCCGCCATCGCGCGCACGGATCCAATGTTCCTGGCTGTTCATTGCGCCTACCTCTCGGAGGGCCGCGCGCGCGGCCCGCTGCATCCTCGATCACGATCGCAGTCCGCTGGTCGAACTGCGCAGCACGGCCCAGCGCACGGCCATCATTCCGGTCGGCCAGTTGCGTCCTTTCATCTCAATGCATGTTTCGCGCCTGTTTTAGGCACCCGGACGAACAATCGTGTGACCAGCGAATAAGGGAGCCAGTGAAAGGCAGAAGCCGACCTCCTGCCGAACTGTCGCCCGGACTTTCGCCCGACGGTTCGACGCTTAAGGAGGTAGAGAACGCAGCCAGCCAGCTTCAGCGCAGCAGGGTTGCCCGTCGCAGAGATGAGCGAATACCGACTGGCAACCAATTTGTGGTAACTCGAGCCTCCAACGGAGGCAGTATGTTGCGTTGTTTGAGCTACCTGCTCGTGCTGGTCGCCCTGACCGCCGGTGATGTGACGGCACAGGAATCGGCCATCCCCAGTGATCGTGCGACGTATGTCGGAATGGTCCGGCGGGCGGCGACCGAGCGCGGTTTGCCGCCGGATCTCGCCGAGGCGGTTGCGCAGATCGAGAGTTCGTACGACCCGCGGGTTGTGGGTACGGTCGGCGAGGTCGGCCTCATGCAGGTCCGCCATCCCACGGCTCAGATGCTGGGTTTCAAGGGCACGATTGCAGAGCTCGCACGGCCATCGGAGAATGTCCGCTACGGGGTCGCGTATTTGGCAGGTGCTTGGGGGCTGGCACGCGGTGACGTGTGTCGCGCCCTGATGAAGTACCGCGCTGGCCACAAGGCGGAAACGATGACGCCCCTCTCTGTCACGTATTGTCAGAGAGCACGGGCTTATCTCGCGGAAATCGGATCGACGCTGGCGAGCGGCGTCGGACCCGCACCTGTAGCGGCCGTGGCTCGCCCGACCGTGGAGCCTGCGGGTCCGGTTCGCATGCCGAGCTGCCAGCGAGGAACGCCGGCCTGTAGTAAGCTGTTCTGGGCAGCGCATGAGGCACGCGTCCGCCGCATCGTCGCGCAACTGCAATCGGGTCGACGGTCAGGAGGCTGAGAGCACTCGATCCGCGAGCCGGATACCGCGCTCATCGACGGATGGGTTCGGCAACAATATGCCCCCACGGCAACTGCGCTGGATCATGATGGAACCCGCCGAAGCAAAAGAACCCAGCTGATCGCAGCATCGAGGGGCGCCTGAAGGGCGCCCCAGGATCACGGGCCTAAAGCGGTATGAGGTGGCGCCTAGGCCGCCTTGCCGCGCCCGCTGCCGCGCTCCTTGCTTCCGGCTTTGGCGGTCTCGCTCTCGGCCTGGTCGCTTTCTGACAGATCGCCCTCGACATTGATGCGCTCGGCAATCTCGCTCAGAAGCGCGTCGGTCTTCTTTTCCTCTTGCAGGGTTTGGTCGAGCAACTTGGCCGCATCCGCATAGCCGAGCTGTTTCGCCCAGGTCTTGAGGGTACCGTAACGGGCAATCTCGTAATGCTCGATCGCCTGAGCACACGCCGCGAGCACCGCGTCCGACGCCGGGCTATCGGCAAACTCCTCAAGATCCTCTTCCATTTCAGAGGTCAGCCCTTGCATGGCTTCGCAGGTCTTGGCCCGGGCAGACTTCCCGATGATTTCGAACACCTGCTGGAGCCGTTCCACTTGATCGGCACTTTCCTCAGCATGGGTTTCGAACGCTTGCCGCAGCTCATCGTTTTCCGCTGCTTTGGCAGATTTTTTGAGCGCCTTTACCGACTGCCTTTCAGCATAGTAGACGTCTTTCAGCATTTCATAAAAAGCATCCTGCAAGCTCTTTTGCTTAGCGGCCATGTCTATTTGTCCTATAAAGAGAATTGAATAAAGCTGCAGGAGAGCGCTCACCGGCAGACGACGCCTTGAGAACCGGCCGAAGACGGTTCGGGTCCGTAAATTTGTCGAGGAAAAGCTGAAAAATTCGAGGAATTTTATAGGTCGACTCAGCCAGCTTGCCGTCTCGCACCTCGTTTCAAGGCAAAGGCGAGCCGAATTGCTTCATGTGGCACCATCGCGGGGAACGTTCGCGCACAACGCAATGGGTCGGGTCAGCCCCACCGAGTGCCCGACGCGCATAGGGCTCATTTCCTCGTTGACCGGGCCCCCTCACACCGCCCAATCGGTGACCGCGGCTTGCATGGCGAAGCCGCCAGGAGGCCGCCTTGACCGAGCAGAACGCGTGCTGCGGCTACGCGCTCCTGTCGAGACCATCCGAAGCAGCGGGACAACCAAAACCAGGCCAACGGGCGGCTGGAACTCCCACGATTGTGCGAGACGATTGCGCGCAATTGGGTTATGAGACGATCGCATAAACCACCTGTGCCGATGTCCAAACCTGCTCTCCCCAGTTCCACGTTCGATCCCGTCCGGCTGGACGCCCTCAAGGCGCTCGATCTGCTCGATACGCCGCCGGAGGCGGAATTCGACGACGTTGCTCATCTGGCGGCATTGGTCTGCAACACTCCGGTTGCTCTGGTCAGTCTGGTGGCCGGGGATCGGCAATGGTTCAAGGCGCGGGTCGGCTTTCCGGCCTGCCAAACCGATCTGAACGCCTCGGTCTGCGTCCACGCGCTCGCAGCGCCCGATCTCCTCATCATCCCGGACCTGACCGCCGACCCGCGGACGCGCGACAATCCGCTCGTGACTGGTGAACCGTCGATCCGGTTCTATGCTGGAGCCCCCCTGCGCAGTCCTGACGGGCATGTGCTCGGCAGTCTGTGTGTCATCGACCATAAGCCTCGGGCCCGAGGCCTCACCACCGCGCAGGCGGACGGTCTGCGGCGGCTGTCGCGGCAGATCACGACCGTGCTGCGCGAGCGGCAGCTCAACCGGGACATGCGGGCCGCTCGGGACGCGCTGCGGATCTCCGAGGAGCGGCTCACCTTCGCCTTCGCGGCGGCGGGCGGCCTCGGTTGGTGGGATTGGGACATCCGGGCCGACCGGCTCTATGCCGGCGAACAATTCGCTCGAATGTTCGGTGTCGATCCGACCGAAGCGGCGAAGGGCGCGCCGCTCTCGGCCTTCATCGATGGCATCCACCCCGATGATCGGGGATGGGTCGGCGAGCGGATCCAGCTCGCTCTCGAGAAGGGGGGCGAATTCAGCGAGGAATATCGCCTGCGCCACGGCGATGGGACGATCTCGTGGGTCCATGCCCGCGGACGCTGCTTCCACGATGCCGATGGAAGAGCGTCCCGCTTTCCCGGCGTGGTCCTCGATGTGACCGCCCATCGTGACGCGGTCGCGGCCCGCCTCATCAGTGAAGCCCGGTTGCGGACGGTCATGGAAGCCGTACCGGTCGGCATTCTGCTGGCCGAAGCCCCGTCCGGCCGCATCCTGATGGGCAACAGGCGGCTGGCCGACTTTCTCGGTCACGACACGCTCTATGCTCCCTCCAGCAACGCCTATGGCAGTTTCGTGGCCTTCCATGGCGACGGGCGGCCCGTGGAGGGACATGAATATCCGCTGGCGCAGATCACCAGCGGTGCGTGCAAGCGGGCGAGCCTCGAAGTGCAGTACCAGCGCCCGGACGGCACACGCCGCTGGATCGCGATCGTCGGCGAGGCGATCGAGGATGAGCAAGGCGCGACCATGGGTGCAGTGGTCGCGGTCAGCGACATCGAAGTGCGCAAGGCCGCCGAAGCCCATCAGGACATTCTCAACCGCGAGCTATCGCATCGATTGAAGAACACCCTGACGATGGTCCAGTCGATTGCCTCTCAGACCCTGCGCAACGCATCGAGCCTCGACGCTGCCCGCGATGCCTTGGCAGCCCGATTGATCGTGCTCGGCAAGGCGCACGACATTCTACTGGACGGGCAGACCGACAGCGCCCGCGTGGATCGGGTGGTGCAGGAGGCCGTAAACCTTCACGACGACACCGGACAACGCTTCCGGGTCACCGGCCCTGACCTGCTGATCGGCCCGTCTGCCGCGCTCTCGCTCGGCCTCATGCTGCATGAGCTCGCGACCAATGCGCAGAAGTACGGCGCCCTCTCGGCGCCGGGGGGCAGGGTCTCGATCGAATGGACGGTCCAAGGGGAGGGGGCGGATGCCGTGTTCCAGTTCGACTGGCAGGAGCAGGACGGCCCGCCGGTCACGCCTCCCACGCGCAAGGGTTTCGGCTCACGGTTGATCCAGCGCGGCCTTGCCGGGGGCGGCGTGTCGCTTCGCTATCGCAGCCTGGGGGTGCATTGTACGTTGCGTACCCCGCTCGCCGAACTGCGCATCGACGTGCAACCGCTCGCACTCCCCTGACGAGTCCGATGCGTGATCGGCGCAGTCGACACGCGCTTGTGATGCGTCGACGGATGCAGGCGGAGCCTTTAGAGCGAAACGCCGTAGAGAACTAAAGACCGATGGCAGGATGACGCAGGCCATGGTGACCGCGAACTGCCGCAATCGCGCGGCATCTTTATCGAGGGCAAGAATTCGTTAATCGTCATCTGGCCCTGGCATGGATTGAGATTGGGTGCGGGGCCGCTGGTGTTCGAGACATATCCGGGGAAGCAGCGGAGGCTTTTGGGCGCCGGCCTCGCAGCCACGCTGACCCTCTTGAGCGCTTGCGCCGGCCGCCCGACCGGAGTGCTTCTCCCGATCGCCGAAACCGGGATGCTTCCGGGCACATCGCGGGTCGAGATGCTGGTGGCGACGACCCGCAAGTCGGCAAGCGATCGCGGTGTGCTTTTCTCCGGCGAGCGCGGCGACGCGGTCACCTATACCGATCTGGCCGTCTCGATCCCGCCGGACACGACGCGTCAGCCGGGGACCGTCCAATGGCCGAAATCGCTCCCCGGAAATCCTGCGACCGATTTCGTTGCCCTCCGCGCCGAGCCGGTCGAGCGCTCGAAAGTGTCGGCCTGGACGGGCCGCACGGTTCGACGCGGGGCCAAGCGCCACGTTCTCGTGTTCATCCACGGCTTCAACAACAAGTTCGAGGATGCCGTCTTCCGGTTCGCGCAGATCGTGCACGATTCCGGTGCCGAGGTGGCGCCGGTGCTGTTCACGTGGCCGTCGCGCGGGTCCGTGCTGGCCTATGGCTACGACCGGGAAAGCACCAATTTCTCGCGCAACGAGCTCGAGACATTGCTGCGAGATCTCGCGAAGGATCCGAATGTCGGTGAGATCACGGTGCTGGCCCACTCGATGGGCAACTGGCTCACCTTGGAAAGCCTGCGCCAGATGGCCATCCGTGACCGTCACGTCGCGCCCAAGATCCGCAATGTCATCCTGGCAGCGCCGGATGTCGACATCGATTTGGCCCGGTCCGCCTTCCGCGATATGGGCCCGAACCGGCCGCGGCTGACCCTGATGGTGTCCGGCGATGACCAGGCGCTGGCGGTGTCGCGGCTGGTCTGGGGCGACAGCGTGCGGTTGGGCGCCATCGATCCGACGGCCGAGCCGTACCGTACGGAACTCGAGCGTCAGAATATCGGCGTCCTCAACCTTTCGACGGTGAAGGGCGACGATCCCCTCAACCACGGCAAGTTCGCCTCCGGCGATGTGGTGGCCCTGCTGGGCAAGCGCCTCGCCGATGGCCAGCCCATCTCGGACGGCCAGATCGGCATCGGTGATCGGTTGGTGAGCACGGCGGCCGGCGCCGCCTCGACCGTGGCCACCGGTGCAGCGCTGGCGGTGGCTGCTCCGGTCGCCATCATCGATCCGCAGACGCGCGAGACATATGGCGAGCATCTGTCGAATGTCGGCTCGCGCCTCCGCGATACGGTCGGCTCGACCGTCGATCTCGCCGGCGCCCCCGTACGGGCTATGACCGGCAATCGCTAGCCGGCTCGTCCCCTCATCAGCCGAGACGAGCCGGCTCTGCGAAAACCGCTGTGTCAGGCGGCGGACGTTCTCGGCGAAACCTTAGCAAGGTGCGGGGCATGCCGGAGATCATCGGGTGTCTTGAAATCTCGCGCGGCACCACGGGACGCCTGGACGCCGCGTGGGAAGCCGCTTCGATTCCGGTAGGATCGCTTTCGACCGACATCGCGGCTGTGCCGCGCCGAATGGGCTTTGGCGTCGATGAGATCGACCGCCGTGATGCCGAGGAGAAGGGCGAGGGCGACGACGACGTTGTCGCGCTTCGGGTTGTCGTGCCGCAACGCCGTCATCACGGTCGCGATATCGATCCCGTCCCCGGCGACGCGGCTCCACAGACCGAGATTCTTGTCGACCGACAGCGAGAGGATGCCGCTGCCGATTTCGCGAACGCCGTAGACGCGCACCAAGGCCTCCTTGCCCTCCATTCCGAGCGGACGCGTGATGCTGCGCGGCGCGAGAAGTTCAGTGAGGCCCAGGGCCAGGCTGAACCAGCCGAGACCCTTGGCAAGGCTGTCCGGCACGCCTCGCGAACTCGGTCCGGACCGTAGAACCTTCGGATCGCCCTCGGACCGTGTGATGTTCGAGAGGCTCGTGAGGCTTGAGATGTTCGTCATGATCTCTCTCGATGGGTCAGGGTTTGAGAACGACTTTGATGCAGCTGTCCTGCTTGTCGCGGAACGTTCGATACATCTCCGGTCCCCGGTCGAGCGGGACCTCGTGGGTGATGACGAAGGAGGGATCGATCTGCTCCTCCTCGATCCGGCGGAGGAGGTCGGGCGTCCAGCGTTGCACGTGCGTCTGACCCATACGGAAGGTCAGGCCCTTGTTCATCGCCGCGCCCATCGGGATCTTGTCGACCAAGCCCCCGTAAACGCCCGGTATCGAGATCAGGCCGCCCGGACGGCACACATAGATCATCTCGCGCAAGACGTGCGGCCGGTCACTCTCGGCGAGCAGAAGCTGCTTGGTTCGATCATAGACCGTATCCGGCATGGATAGCGTGACGTGGCTTTCCATGCCGATGCAGTCGATACACTTCTCGGGACCCTCGCCGCCGGTCAGTTCATTGAGCCGCTCGACGACATTCTCGTCGTCGAAATTGATCGTGATGGCACCTCCGGCCTCCGCCATCTCCAGGCGCTCCGGGATATTGTCGATGGCCACGACCTGCTCGGCGCCCAGAAGGATCGCCGAGCGGATCGTCATCTGTCCGACGGGCCCGCAGCCCCAGATCGCCACGGTGTCGGTGGGGTGAATGTCGGCCTGCACCGCCGCCTGCCAGCCGGTCGGGAAGATGTCGGACAGGAAAAGGAGCTTTTCGTCGGGAATACCCTCCGGCACCTTCTGGACGGTCGTGTCGGCGAAGGGCACGCGCAGGTACTCGGCTTGGCCGCCCGGATAGCCCCCGGTGAGGTGAGAATAGCCGAACAATCCCGCAGTCGTATGGCCGAACACCTTATCGGCGAGGTGCTTCTTGCGATTGCTCTTTTGACAGACGGAGTAGTAGCCGCGCTTGCACTGATCGCACTCGCCGCAGACGATCGTGAACGGCACGACGACCCGATCACCTTTCTTCAGCTTGCCGTTGAGATTGCGGCCGGTCTCGACGACTTCGCCCATAGTTTCGTGCCCCAAGACGTCGCCGGGCAGCATGGCTGGGATGAAGTTGTGGAACAGATGCAGGTCGGATCCGCAGATCGCGCAACTCGTCACTTTGACGATGACGTCGCGCCCGTCTTCGATCTCCGGATCGGTGACGGTGTCGCAACGGATGTCTTCCTTCCCATGCCAAACCAGGGCTCGCATCGCCTTCTTCTCCCATCGGCTGAAGGTGCGAGAGCCAGATCCGAGGGATGTATCGGAGCTGAAGTCTCGCGGGATGGTGGTCGGGATTTCAACGGGGCGAACCGGCCCGATCTCCGCAGCGTTCCCGCGGACAATTCCCTAGGAGACCTCCGCTACGCGGCACTCATCGGACGGAACGCAATCGATCCTGCGTCGGCAGCGCACCGGCGCCGGACCTCAGGACATGCCCGGATCGCCCTGCCCAGCGCACCACGTCTCTCGCAGGTCCCCGCGGCTTTGCCCGGTGCTGTCGGATGGGGGGCAACTCGTGCCGCCCTTACGTCGGCAAACTGCAACGTGCGCCGCAAGTCATCCAATACGAAATCGATAGGGGAACGCTTGACCCGCCACCTTGTGAGTCCCAGTACATACTTGCTTGGAATCCAGTTGCCATATTAATGCGCAAATATTAGATTTATATTTCCCATTTTCCGCAGAAATTCAGATCCGCCGTATACAAGACTTTACCGAATTCGTCCCGCAGAATTGCCCGGTAATGCTGGGTGATGCCGTCAGGAAGGTCGCCGTCGCACAGTCCAGGCAAGGCCAGTATCGTCGCTTGGCGAGCCTCGACAATGTCGCGATACGTCTCGCCGTCTTCGTCACGCGTTTCTTCGCAACCCTTGACTGTGTCTATGTAAAAACGTGGCATTTTCTATGGTTTCTTGCCCAAAAAATAGGCATCAGATACAAATCCGAACAGATAAAAGAGCAATAACTTGGGTTATGATCATTACGAGAATCACAATACATCGATCGCAGGCAGGGGCACTGGCGTGTCCGGGGAAATTCCTAAGGAACTGGACAGATGTACTTTGTTGATCCGAACAATTGAATTGAGCGGCATCCTGGAGGGAGTCCTATGGAGCCGAGCATCCCCGTCATCGAGTTCAATCGCGAGAGGCCTGATACCGATCGCATCCCGTGGCACCGAGCCCCGGCGCCGGATGGAAGCGTGTCCGGTTGTGCCCTGTCACGCAAGCTCGACGCATTCGGCCCACTCACGGAGCAGGATCGGTCGGCGCTTACGGGATTGACCGTCTACACGCGCCCGGTCGGGCGGCATGTCGTGCTCGTCGAGCAGGATTGCGCGGCCGACCATGCGCTCATCGTCTTCGCAGGGTTCGTTGGCCGGCATAAGCGCCGCGCATCCGGCCGACGCCAGATCCTGGCCTATCTCATCCCCGGTGATCTCTGCGACCGGGGTGCTCTCCACGGATACCCTCTCGACCACGCCATCGAGACGCTCACCCATTGCCGGATCGCCCGGGTCCCGCGTGCGGCCTATCTCGATTTGCTCGACAACCATCCCCGGATCGCGTTCGCCCTGCAACGCGCACGGCTCGCCGAAGAGGCAACGGGGCGCGAATGGATCGCCAATATCGGCATCCGCTCGGGTGTCGAGCGCGCGGCTCATCTTCTGTGCGAATTGCTGGAGCGCCTGGGATCGATCGGCCAAGCCTCCGACGGTCGGTTCGACCTGCCGTTGACCCAAGCGGATCTGGCCGAAGCTCTCGGGCTGTCGAGCGTCCACATGAACCGCGTCCTGCAAACCCTCCGGCGCGACGGGATGATCGCGTTGCAGGGCCGCCATCTCCGGATCCTCGCCCCGCGACGGCTGCGCCAACTTGCGGAGTTCGAGGCCGGTTACCTCTAGATCCTTGGTCCCTTCACGGACTTACCGCCCCTCCCGGCGAAATCGCAATCCGTTGGCGAGATGGGCTCGATCGAGTGGGGTCGAGCGCGCCTCTACGGTGCGTCTTGCACGGCGGGATGGACACCGGCGGCCGTGGCGATGAGCACCGCTTCGGGAAGGGTTTGGGCGCCGAGCGCCTCCATCAGCCGAGCCCGATGGATCTCCACCGTACGGGGGCTGATACCCAGGGTGCGAGCGATGGTTTTGTTGGTGCCTCCCGCCAGCAACCCTTCGAGCACCGCGCGCTCGCGGTCCGACAGGGTCGCGACCCGCTCACGAGATTCATCGCGTGCCCGCGATCGATCGGCGGTATCGCGGATATCCGCAAGCGCCGTCTTTACCGAAAAAATCAGTGCGTCATTGGTCCAGGGCGCTTCGAGGAAATCGACCGCTCCCGCCTTCATGGCGCGAACTCCGAAGCCGACATCGCCGGCGCTGGCGCCGACCGTCACCACCGGCAGGTGCGTGCGGTAGGCCTGAAGCTCCTTCGCAATCACGAAATCGCCGCGCTCTTCCAAGTCGAGCACGACGCAGCCGGGCATCAGGGAATTGGCAATCTGCAGGAGGGCCCGACCGCTGTCGAAGCCCTGGACCTCGTATCCAGCGGCCTGGAGGGCAGCTGCGAGTTTCAATCGGGCCTCATCCTCGGTCGCGACCACGTAGGCGTGCAGACCCGCGTCCATCGTGATGTCTTGCGCGATCCCACCCACTTGGCGGCTGCGACCATCCTCCGCTGGGATCGGGAAGAAGGTGTCCCGGATCCGGCGTACGGCCCGGTCCGAGGCACGCAGGATGCGATATTCCACGACCAGCGTCTCACCGCGACCGACCCGCTCCAACGCCTGTGCCGCGCCGTCACGATCATCCGGGTGCACGCTGGCCAGCCATGCGGCGATATCTGGCATGTCCTCTACGGCCATGCCCCAAATCCTCTCGAAAGCCGGACTGAGATAATCGAGCCGCTGACTTTCCACATCGGCCAACCAGAGCACGTTTGCCGAATGATCGGCGAAGCGCCGGAAGCGCTCCTCGCTCTCGCGCAGGGCCCCTTCGGCGCGCCGCTCCCGATCGACATCTTGCAGCACCACGATGGCCTGTTGGATCTCGCCATTGCTCTTCAGCACCGGAATCGAGCTGACGCGCATCCAACAGGCATGCCCCTCGGCGGTCCGGTGCAGGAAGCTCGTGCCCTGAACGACCTCGCCCCGGATCGCCCGCGCAAACGGGTATTCATTCGGTTCGAGGATCCGGCCATCGGTGTCGAAACCAGTCCATTGCGGCCGCAGCTCGGGACTGACGGAGGGAGCCTTGCCGCCCGGCAGGAACCGCCGACAGAGCGGATTGGTCAGCACCGCCTGGCCATCGGCTCCGAACAGTCCGGCTCCGAAGGGAAGATGCTCGATCAGCGCAGCGAACCGGGCTTGTTGCGCCTCGATTTCCCGCAGGGCGGATAGGAACCGCTCCTCCGTGCTGACCCGCTCGGTCGTCTCGTGCACATGGCAGAGCACGCCCTGCACCTGCCCACCATCGTCCCGGACCGGGGAATAGGCGAACGTCCAATGGCTCTTCTCCCGGACCCCGTGGCGATTCACCGTGGCGGTGTAATCTTCGAGATAGCTTGCCTCCCCGTGCAACGCACGATCGGTCAACGGCCCGATCTGATCCCAAGCCTCGCTCCACACCTCCGGGAACGGACGCCCCAAAGCCTCGGGCTTAGCGCCGAGGATGGGCCGGTAGGCATCGTTGTAGAAGCTGACGAGGTTGCCCCCCCAGGCAAGATACATCGGAAAGGCCGAATTGAGCATACTGCTCAACGTGTACCGCAAGGCGAGGGGCCAGCCTTCGATGGGCCCGAGTGGGGTGGCGTCCCAGTCGTGCTCTCGAATGCGGAGAGCCACTTGGCCGCCACCCGTCAGGAAATCGTCGGTATCTACGCTGATCCGCTTCCGGGCTTGCATCGGGATGGACCACTCCAAGGTTCAGAGACCGTTGTGGTGGAAGGAGCCCATTCTACGGGGCCAGCGATGCGCGGATCAGGCAAGCTGGCTTGTCCAGACGTGGCCAATCTCTTCCTTGAGCGTCAATGCGCTAAACTCAAAGTGAGGTCATATCCTTCATGTATGTTGATCGATGATGCGTAATCGCATTGCGCGATGGCGGCTGTAATAGCCTTGACCACTTCGGCATTTGGCATGCTCGATCGATTCATTGATTTTTGTTGGAAAAGCATACCCCCGCACCGATAAGAGGACGCGGGACGAGTTAGATGATACGCACTTAGCCAGGCTAATATACAAACGTGCGCCACCGAGATAAACATTTTAATCAATAAGGAATTGGTATCGATTAAATACTATATCATCAAACCCAAATTTCAATGGTCGATATCGATGTAGACAAGCGACGCTGGTCGCGATGGTCATTTGTACGTGCCTGACAAATGACGCCTCCAGTATAGACAATTGTTGATCTTAGAAATTTTTCTGGTTGCTGGTCGACGGTTGGTCGATGGCCCCACCCGAAGATTCGGCAGGGTGATCGCATATCCAACAGGATGGGCGGCGAGACCGCGCTTCCTGCCGAGAGCCGGCGGCACGCATGCCGCTCGGCGATCGACGAAGCTGGTCGCGAACTCGCCGCCCGAGCAGGGCGCTATCGGTTGCCAGACTCGTTCTTCCCTTCACCACCGGCGCGCCCGGCGGGAGCGTTGTCCCGTGCGGCGAGCCCGTCCCTCGTACCGCCGGAGGCTGACGAGTTCGTACCAGACGCTGACGTCGAGCCGGTCGTCTGCGGGTTAGGATTTCCCGGCGCATTCGCGTTGGCCGTCATGCCGCCCATGAATTCACCGCGCTGCCAATTGGGCATGCCGATGGAGGCGAGGAGATTCGTGGTGAGCGTGCCGGTCGGCTCCAGCCCCTGCGCTTGCTGGAAATGGGTCGCAGCAATCGTCGTGTCGTTGTTCCAATTGCCATCGAGATGGCCGGCGGCGTAGCCTCGCTGGTTGAGGACCTGCTGAATCTGGCGCACGCCATCGGCGTTCATCCAGAGGGGCTCACCGGGACTGTCGGCGCGCTCCATAGCAATGCGCTGATTGTCGACTTGCCGATCCCCGCCCGAGCCGGCCGCCTGCGAAGGCTGAGGCCGCGCCGTATTGGCGGCCTGTGGACCGGTGCCGTGCCCGGACGAGAAGATCGGATCGGTCAGGCCCAGGGCGGCGATCAGGCCGACTTCGAGCCGTCCGGTCGGCTCAAGACCGTGCACCTGCTGGTAGCTGCGCGCTGCCTGCACGGTCGCCGGCCCCCATCGCCCGTCCACCTGTCCGGTATTCCAGCCCTGCTGATTCAGAGCCTGCTGGATTTGCCGGATTCCGGCCGGGCTGACGTAGAGCGGCGTGCCGCGGCTGTCGGCGCGTTCGACGACGACACGCTGGTTGTCGGCCCGCTTCGTGCCCTGATCGGCTCCCTGGCCCGCGTCCTGTCCGTCGCGATTGCCGAGAACGACGTCCTTCTCGAGACCCAGGCCGTAGACGAGCGGAATCGTGAGCGTCCCGGTCGGCTCCATATTCTGCGCCTGCTGAAAGCTGCGCGCCGCGGATGTGGTCTGCGCGCTCCAGCGCCCATCGACGGTTCCGGTGCTGTACCCCTTCTGCGTCAGCGCCTGCTGAATCTGCCGTACGCCCGCCGAGCTGACGAAGATCTGCGTGCCTTGTCCGTCAGATTGGTCTTGAGTGGTCCGCTGATTGCTAACGGCCGATTGCTGCGCTTGTGCGTAGCCCCCTGCCAGTGCTGTAAGGACCGTACTTACGAGAAAGATTTGCTTCAAAGCCATGAAGACCTCCTGCCATGGACATGGAGGCGAACCGGGCCTGTCGACCGCCGTTTCCTACGGAGGAACCCCTAGGAGACACCCGGCGTGAGCGGACCCATTGTCCAATCGCCGCCTTTTTCGTCGCTGCTCGACACCCAGCATCGCTTGGGATCAACCGACCCTCGCAATGGCCGCTTTGGCGATTGTACCGCTTCGGTACCCATGCACTCTCGGCAGAGTCGCTTCGGCATCTCGATTGAACCGAACGTCGGGGCGAAGCACGACAAAGCCGTTCCGTCACCGACACGGTGCCGCTTCACACTTCAAGGTCGTTGCGGTCTTCCGAGACCGTTTCGCCTCCCTTATTGTCCGCCTGCGTACTGGTCTCGTGTCGATCAATCGTATTCACATGATCGGCAGGCGGGGCACCGAGACTCGCTGGTCAATCGCGGCATGCTTCCCTTCCTGTGCGATGGTGAACGGAGAAGATTGACACACCCGCATCTGCTCGTAATCCTGACAGGTGGTACGTGATTCTACGCAGGAGCAATCCGATGCGTGCTCTCAATGTCTTTCTGGCAGCTTTTGCCCTGGCCACGGGCGCCTTCTGGTTCACGATGCTCTCGAATCCGCCGAGGACGGCTGCCGCCCCGCGTGCCATCGCCGATTCCTGGCCGGCGAAGCCGAAGGCTCCGCCCATTGCCGACGACTACGACTCCGAGTTTTGAACAGGGCCTTGTCCTTCTTCCAGCACATAGATCAGCGTTGCGCAGCGTGACGTGCAGTCCAACGCCTCTATTCTGATCCAGTGAGTTCTATCTATAAGTATCGCTTCACTATTTGGTTTTTGTATAATTTTGGGATTCCTTAGACGAAGGCACGGCCGGGCCCGAATATGGCGCCTCGTCGGACAATTCGAATCAGTTGTCATCCCGGTCGCAACAGACGGTCGAACACCGCAAGAACAAGTTTGGCCGATGTGGTCCGGAACCGCTCATCAAGCGAACACCACCCACGGTTTTCGGGCTTGATAGCTTTGGCCCGCGCTGCCTCATCCATCGTTCATCCGTCGCGCCGTTCTACAGCATCACATCCCAGCGTCCGACCTCAAAGGCGATTCAGCGGAATGGGTGGTGTAGGGAGCGGTGTTCGCCGTGCCCGTCGAACATCCTCTGCCGAGCGGTCCAGAGCCTTGCGGCTGAAGCCTCTGTGACACTTCGGTCGGTTGGGGGCGGACGGCGTGGAGATCATTCCTAGATACGGTGTCGGTGCGGACGGCTGGTTAGGACGCCGCACTGCCCGCCGACATTCATGCTCCAAGAAGGCTGCCGTGACCGAACCTACATCGCACCCGGTACGACCGGACACGGACCCGCGCAGCACCCCCTCGCTGATTGCAGCCGCCGCCCGTGATGCGAGTGCTCAGTTGGCCGATCTGCTTGCGTTGGCGCGGATCGAAATGCGCGGAAACGTGAGGGCCGTCGCGATGCTCGCATTGCTGTTCGGCGGAGCAGTGCTGCTGATCCTCGTCTCGCTCGTCCTTCTGCTTCTCTCGGTGCGGGATGCGGTCGCGGTTCTCGTCGGATCCGATGCGATCGCCGCACTGATCGTGGCTCTGCCCTTCCTGATCGCAACAGCAATTCTGATGTGGGCCGGCCTTCGGAGAATGAGTCTGCGAGAGGTGCCGAGAGGAAAAACACCCGATCATTCGTAAAGTGCAGGCCCCGCCCCCCGCCTGACACCGCTGGGCCTTAGCTCAGGTACCGTTGGCCATGACGACCGCACCGATCGGCGCGGCGGCGCGACGAGGGAGCAGAGCGATCGGGCGGAGGGAGAGGAGGTGTCCCGCATCGTGCAGCCGTTGCACTTTCGAAGATCGCCACGCAGTCTGGCGCGATGGCCGATCATGCTTCGCCCCACCGTCCGCTGCCCGAGAGCCTGACGCGGTTCCTGTCGGATCCGGCGTCACAGGTGATCCCGCTGCAGGCGCACGCCTTTCCCCGCCTCGACAAGCCCGAAACAACCAAACGCCGGCCCTCGCCGCCGAACCGGGCGATGCGTATCTTCCTTGCTTGGGCGCTCGCTTACAACATTCTCGGCTTCGCGATTATTGTCTTGCTATGGCGGAGCCTGGGGTGACAGTTTTCCAGTTGAAAATATCACACAAGGCTGTCGTTACAGCTTCGGCAGGACCGGCGCTGCGCCGTCAGCCTCTCGACAAAAGGGTTCGATTGCCTCTTCTACTGCGTGGCGCGCTAGGGGTCACATGAATTGCGCGGCAGAGAGGTAGGACGGCTTTTATCCGGCAGCGCGCGCAATCACCTCAATCCCGTTTCATGAACTTGCACTTGCCGTCGAGCGGCCACGGCCCTCTCACGTCGAACTCGGCGCAGAACTGGTCGACCGCGCGGGTGACGCCGGGGAAGCGGCCGCCGAGGCGATCGTAATCGTCGGCAATGAGCAGGCCGCCGGGCCGCAGCACCGGCCACCAGGCTCGCAGATCGGCGGCCACCGACGCCTCCTCGTGGCCGGCATCGAGATGGATCACGTCGGCACGGACGCCGCGCAGGCGCAGCAGCTCGGCCGCGTTCACCGAATCGAGGGGCAGGGGCAGGATTCGCTCGGCTTGGCCCTCGTGCAGGACGTTGGCCAGGAAGGTTCGATAGAGGCTCGGGAAGCCGTGCTCCGTGGCGAGCTCGGCAAACAGGGACTCGTCCGCCCAATGGTCGACGGCGCCGAGCCACGTGTCGACCGCGATCACCGTGCCGGGGACTCCGCGATCCGCCAGCATGCGAGCAAAATGGAGTGCACTCGCGCCCTTCCAGGTGCCGACCTCGACGATCACACCGGGACGGAACTCGTCCACCGCCTGCTCCAAGAACGGATGGTGGCTGCGCCATCCCTGAAGGTCGAGGGGTCGCAGCTGTGCCGGCGGATCGGCGAAGGGGTCGCGCCCATGCCACAACGCGGCGAGGAGGTCCTGTCGAGTCATGGCTTACCCCGGATTCGGGTGAGGTCTGGGCCGGCAGGCCCGGAGGGTTGGGATCAGGAGACCGCGTTCGCGGTGGTGAGCAGCGCGTAGAGCGCCTCGCAGCGGTCGAGCCACCGGTCGCGGGTGAACAGACGCTCGACGCGGGCACGGGGAACGCTGCGGGGAATCGTCAGTGCCTCGCCGATTGCCGTTGCGAGTGCAGCGGCATCGCCGGTCTGAACGAGGCATCCGGCTTCGCCGACAATCTCAGCGGCCGCTCCGGAATCGAATCCGGCTACGGGGAGGCCGCAGGCCATTGCCTCGACCGCCACCAGCCCGAACGGCTCGTCCCAACAGGGTGTGAACAGGAAGACCGAGGCGCGGCCGATCTCCGCCGCGAACGCGGCACCGGAGAGGTGACCGCCGTAGCGGATCGCGCCGCCGAGAAGCGGGGCGACCTGAGCGTCCCAATAATCCGGCTCCTCGATCGGGCCGAACAGGGTCAGCGCGAGGCCCGCCCGACGGGCTGCCGCGATGGCGAAATGCGTCCCCTTGATCGCCGCGATGCGCCCGCACCACACGGCGGTGCCGTCGCCCCCCTCCCGGAAAGGCCAGGCGTCGGGATCGACGCCGTTATGGAGCACCGAGACGGCGGACGGCGCACCCTCCAGCCACCACGCGCGGGCGTGAGCCTGCGACGTCGCGGTGATCCGATGGTTCGGGGCGAGGCTGTCCTGCACGAACCAGCGCAGGGCATCGTAGGGCGGGACATGGAGGGAGGTGAGCGTTGGCACCGCTGCGGTGCGCCGGCGCTCCAGGGGGAGGCGGCTCAGGCTGTTGTTGTGCAGTAGATCGAAGCCGCCGGCGGCGATCCGATCGCAGGCGGCGGCATAGCCGGCATCGACATGCGCCTTCAGCCCCGCATCGCCCCGATGCTCCAGCCCTGGGAAACGGCATTCGTGATGAACGGGGATCACCGGGTCGATGGTGAAGCGACCGTCGCTGTCGCCGGCGGCGAAGAGAACGATCTCGTGGCCGCGGGCCGTCAGGCCATCGGCGAGGTGCCAGGTATAGGCTTCGAGCCCCCCCGCGAAGGGCGGCGCGATCGGATGGCGGAGATGGGCGAGGAGGGCGATCCTCACGCCGTCACCGGTTCGGAGGCGGTTCCGGCCGCAGGCCCCGTCGCGCCCGCCTGCCCCTCCAGATGGCGGATGACCGACGCCGCGTTGTTGTAGGGCTGATGCCCCTGTTGCCCGGTCAGGGCGAGGTCGTCGGCATCGGGCCGTCGTAAGATGCGGATCGGCCGGTCGGGCGTATCGTCGATGAGGCCCATGATCTTGAAGGCGTAGAGCCAGTGGCCCATCGTGCGGTAGCCCCACTTGGTCTCGAACAGTTCCGCATTGCGGACCACGCTGTCGAGATGATGGACCGGCGGCATGTGGTGCCGGTGATACTGGTGGTAGGACAAAGCACCCTTGATCCAGGCGATCGGGATACCGCGCCGGTCCAGGATCTTGCCGAAATCGGTGTCCTCGCCGCCATAGCCCCGGTAGCGCTCGTCGAAGCCGCCGATCGCGAGAAAGGTGGCGCGCCGCATGGCGAAGCTGAGTGACCAGAAGCAGCGGTAATCGGTGCAGATCTCGATGCCGGTCTTGGGTGGTCCGCGGCGATCGGAATGCTTCTCGGCGATGCCGTTGAAGCCCTCGCAGGTCCAGTCGCCCGAAGTGGCGTGCTCGGGCAGATGAAGCACCTCGCCCATGAGCAATCCGTCGAGCTCGCTCAAGCCCCGCGCGTAATCGGCCACGAGGTCGGGCGACGGAATGCAGTCCACATCGAGGAACACGATCGTCTCGCCACTTGCGGCCGCGACGCCACGGTTGCGGGCGGTGGCAAGGGGCAGTTCGGCGCCCGGCACGAGGATCTGACGGACCGGGAACGAGGTTTCCGGCAGATCGTAGGGCGCATCCTGCATGACCGCGACGATGAACTCGGCGGGCGGCTGCGTCTGGCGTTCGAGGCCGATCAGGACGTTGCGCAGATGTCCCGGGCGACCCCGAGCCAGGGTCACGACGGATACGGTCGACATCACGAGAGGGGCTCCGGCTGCGAGGAGGACGGTACGGGTGTGATCACTCAGGCGGTCGCGACGACGCGCAGCGGAGCGGTCTCCGCCACACCGTCCGCTGCGCCCCGCCACAGTTCGTCGGTGAGCCCTTCGAGCCAACCGGCGGCGCGGGCCGCCGCCTCCGGCGCGTAGAGGCTGCGCAGGGCGGTCCCATCGAGAGCGCGGGCTCGGTCGAGAAGATCGCGCCAGCCTTGCAGGTCGCCGGGCCAGACGGGGGCCTGCACGGCGGCGCCCAATCGGACGAGGGCCTCCGCCTTGCGGGTCTGCTCGCCGAAATAGCGCCATTCGGGCATCACGATCAGGCGTCCCCCGACGCGGGCGACCTCGTGCACGGTGTTGTCGCCGGCGGAGGCGACGACGATGTCGGCGGCGGCGAGATAATCGGTGACCGAAGCGACCCAGCCGCATTCCCGCAGATTGGCGAAATCCGTCTCGTGCCCCTCGCGGTGGGTCGGTCCGAGAGTCAGCCACAAGGCCTCGGGCGCCGCCCGCGCCGCCACGGTCAGGGGGGCGTAGGGCGTCCCGCTGCCGCCGCCCCCGGTCACCGCGACAATGATCTCGCGGTCGGGGTCGAGGCCGAGTCTCTGCCGCGCCTCCGCGCGGGTCCGCACCCGGTCGAGGCTGGTGCAGAGACCGCCGCTGTAGAACGTCTTGGCGCGCAGGGTGTCCGGATAATCGTCCTGCTCCAGCCGTTCGTCGAAGGGGGCGAGCATGCCGACGCAGGCCTCGTAGGCGCCGAGATGCCCGATATCGGATCGGTCGCCATGCATCCTGATCTGCACCGCGGGCACACTGGCGATCCGTGACAGCAGAGCGATCTCCGCCGAGACGTCGACGACGAACAGGCCGATGCCGCGCTCGTCGAGATGGTCGAGGATGGTCCGCATGGTCCGGCGCATCGCGGTCAGCCCCAGCGGCACGCAATGCATCACCTGCGGCGTCGGCTCGGCGTAGAGACGCGGCGTGGGCACGGCGGCGCCGATCATGTTGGGCAGGGCGACGATCTCGATATCGCGGGAGAACCCGTCGAAGAGCTGCGGCCCGGCGGTCAGCACCGAGACGGGGCGGTCGGCGGCGAACTCGGCCGCCACGGCCATCGTGCGGTTGGCATGGCCCCGGCCCTGGTGGTGAACGAAGAACGCGATCGGCTTCTTCATGAGCTTCCTTCAGGAGAACAGGGCGTCGGGCCGCAGCGAAGCGGCGAGCTCGGAGGATGTCGGGCAACGGATGAGGCGGATCGCCGGGGCGGATTCGTCCCAGGCGATGAGCCCGGCTTCCACGAACTGGCCGAGCCAGTAGCCCATGCACCAACGTCCGTGCCGGGCGCGGAACCGCTCCGCGTTGGCGAGGATCGACGCGAAATGCTGGAGCGGCGGCACGTGGACCGGATGGTGCTGGTGATAGGCGCGGGCGCCGGCGATCCAGAACGTCGGCAGACCGGTCCCGGCCAAACGCGCGGCGAAATCCGTTTCCTCCCCGCCGTAACCGGCGAAGGCCTCGTCCATCCCGCCGATCGAGCGCCATGCGTCGGCCCCGAGGGCGAAGGACAGGCCCCAAAGCTGGCCGGCATCGGGCTCGTACCGGATGCCGTTGTCTGGGATCGTGGGGCGGGCCGGATGCCGGCAGGCCTGTCGATCGAGCGTCGCGTCGGCGAGGCGGTCGTCGGCAGCGTCCGCCGAGGGCCGGTCCGGCGGCAGGTAGAGGACTTCGCCGAGGAAGAGGCCCACCGTCTCCGACGCGGCTGCGGCGTAAGCCGAAACGAGGCCGGTCGAGGGGATACAATCGACGTCGAGGAAGACGAGGAGATCGCCGGTCGCGGCCTCGGCGGCCCGGTTGCGGGCGGCGGCGAGGGGCAGCTGTTCGCCCGGGACCACGACGTGGCGCACGGGGCAGCCTGGATCGGGCAGCTCCCGGACCGGGTCCGGCTGCATCCAGGCGATGACGAGTTCCCCCGGGCGGACGCTCTGCCGCCTCAGGCCCCGCATGAGGTTGCGTAGGCGATCGGTCCGGCCGCGCACCAGGGTGAGGACGCTGACCCTCGACGCTTCAACAGGCATCGGCCGACAATCGGCGGAAGTGCAGGACACCCTCGATGATGCCGCGGGCATGCGAGGCGCGCGCGACGTAGGAATGGGCGAGCGCGGCGTTGGTCGCGAGCCCGTCGGAATAATTGGCGACGATGATCGCCTGGGTTCGAGCGCGCAGCATCTCGACATCGTTGCCGGAATCGCCCGCCACGAAGACTGCCCGCTCCGGCAAGCCGTAGAGCGCACGGACATGATCGACGGCGCTGCCCTTGGAGGCCGCCGCGGGCAGGACGTCGAGGTAGCGCCCGTGGGAGTGGATCACGTTCGCGCTCAGGCCCGCCGCAGCGAGGCGGTCGCGCACGCGTCGGGCGGTGACCGCGTCCCCGAAGAAGCTTAATTTATGCGTCCGCTGCTCCAAAGGGCCCTGAGGCACCAGCGCATCGAGCTCGGCGAGCGCCGCGTTCACGGCGGACCGGTCCCAGCCCGCCGAGACGGCGGTGCGCCACGCGGCATCCGCGGTGTAGGTCACGCCGTTGGCGTCGAGGTGATAGATTTCCGATCCGACGGAGGTGATCATCACCTGTGGCTGCGGGCTGTCTTGCTGCTCCAGCACCGCCATCGCACTGTGGAACGACCGACCGGTGGCGACACCGAAGGCCAAGCCGGCCTGGCGGCTGCGCCAGCGGCGAAAGATTCCCAGTCCCGCCTCGCAGCCCACCAAGGTGTTGTCGATGTCGCTCACCAGCAATTGCAAGGGCGCGGCCAACGGTGGCTCGGGAGTGAGCAGACCGCGCAACAGGGCATGGTAGCGGGCCGTGTGCCGCTCCCAATCGTAGGCCGCCGCCGCCCGCGATCCGCCCGACACGCAGCGGGAGCGGAAGTCGGCATCGGACAAGATGTGCAGGCAGGCCGCTGCGATGGTCGTCGGGGCCCGGGGATCCACCAGCAATCCGTTGCCGCAGATCTCGACGATGTCGTTGGGCCCGCCGCTATCGGTGGCGACGAGCGGCAGGCCCGCGGCGGAGGCCTCGAGCAAGGTCAGGCCGAACGGCTCGTTGAGGGCGGGATTGACGAACAGGCCGCCGCGCTCGCGGGCATAGGCGTAGATCGCCGGCACGTCCTCCGGGCGATGCGTCTTCGGGTAGGCGACGCGCCCGTAGAGGTCGTAGCGGTCGATCAGCACGAGGAGGTCGCGCATGGTGGCCGCCATGTCGCCGTCGAGCGTGTCGATATCCTCCCGGGTGCCGGCCACGATCACGAGGTTGGCGCGCGCCTGAAGCTCAGGACATTCGCCGTAGGCCCGGACCAGGGCCGCGAGATTCTTCCGCGCCACCGGCCGGGCGAGCGCGAGCAGCGCCGGCTTGTGCGGTTCGCGCAGGAAACGGTCGATGGTCGCATCCACCCTGGGGTGGGGACGGCTCGCCGCGAACCGGGCCAAGTCGCTGCCCGGTGGCAGGACGCGTACGCGGCCGGGATCGTAGGTCGTGTAGCCGGCATATTGCACTTCCGCCTCGTCGCGTGACGAGGCGACGACGAGGGCGGCGCGGGCGAGCGCGGCTTCTTCGGTGGCGATCCGGCGTGTCAGATCCGGAGACGGTACGGCGTCGGCTCCGAGGGTCGACAGCTTGACCCGTCCGAGCGAATGGGCGGTGAACACGAAGGGAATGCCGAGGCGGTCCTCGACGAGGCCGGCCACCGCCGCGGCGTCCGCGTAATGGGCGTGGATCAGGTCGGGCGGCGACGGCTGAGCGGCGATCCAGGCGATGAGGTTCCCGGCAAAGCTCTCGACCTCGCCGTACATCTCTTCCTTGACCCGGTAGCCCGGCGACGCGCTCGCAAGCCTAACGAGCGCGACCTTGTCGGCGATCGCCTCTTCGGGCACGGCGTAATCGGGACCGGGCAAATCGTGGAAGAGCCGCGTCGCCACGACGATGCGCGTGATGGTTTCGTCCTTGGCCGAGGCCGTAACGAGATCGAGCAGGTAACGGATATGGCCGCCGGTATCCGCCGTCAGTCCGTAGACGACGTCGCTGCCGCGCAGGCAGCCCTGTAAGGCGACGTGGAGAACGAACATAGGAGGTTCTATGGATCGGATCGCGCGGCACCGTACACATCATATGAGGTGAGGCTGTTGTTCCGTGTCGCTCAAGTCGCACCTAATATTTTTCCTGTTCCCCCACTGCATCACGGCGGTACCGAAAGGATTGTCCACGATCTCTCGATGGCTTTGCGGGGCATCGGCGTCGATGTGACGCTGTTTGCATCCTCAGATAGCGTGACAGAAATCTCCCGTATCGGCGATCATCCAAGTCTCGATGCCTTGGAACGTCGTTATGGCCGCGTCGCTCCCGGTGTCCCGGCGGCACTCGACACGTTGCAACTGGAAGCCCTGCGTCTGCGGCTCCCCGAATTCGACATCGTGCACGCCCACGGCGAATTCGCGCATGCGGCGCTGCTCGGGGAGCGTCGGCGGAGGAGCCTCACCACGGTGCATTGGCGGGTGGACGAACTCGACCGTGCCTTGTTCTTCGCGGGCTTCCCCGACCTCCCGGTGGCGGCAATCTCGGCGGCGCAGGAGGCCGGCATTCCTCCGGCGAACCGGGCTGGGATCGTGCATCATGGCATTGCCGCGGACCGCTATGCGCTTCGGTGCGAGCCCGACGGGCATGTCGCCTTCGTCGGGCGAATGACCGACCAGAAACGGCCGGACATCGCGATCCGCGTCGCCCGTGCCGCCGGCATTCCGATCCGCCTCGGCGGCACGATCGATGTCGGCAATCCGGATTATTTCGAGCAGAGGGTTCAGCCTCTGCTCGGACCGGACGCCACCTATCTCGGCCCGATCGACGACACGGCGAAGGGTGCGTTGTTGGGCGGGGCCCGAGCGCTCCTCTTCCCGATCGACTGGCCGGAGCCGTTCGGCCTCGTGATGATCGAGGCGATGGCCTGCGGTACACCGGTGATCGCCTGGAACCGCGGTTCGGTGCCGGAGATCGTCGAGGACGGCGTCACCGGCTTCGTCGTGACGTCGGAGACCGAGGCCGTAGAGGCCCTGACGCGGATCGGGCAGCTCGACCGCCGGCAGGTGCGGCGCCGCTTCGAGGAGCGATTCACCGCCGAGCGCATGGCCCGCGACTATCTCGCCATCTATCAGCGTCTGCTGGCCGCCTGATGCGCATCGCGCTGCTCAACTGGGACTATCCACCGAACCCGAGCGGGCTGTCGACGGCCGCCCGCGAGATCGCCGAAAGTCTGGCCGAGGGCGGTCAGGAGGTGACGGTCTTCACCCTCGACCGGAGCGGGCGTGAGCGGGTCGGCGGCGTCACCGTCGAAGGCCTCGCCCTGCCGCCCGGTGGCACGCTCGCGCGATTGCGCCGGTGGGGCTCGGTCGGGCATCTGGCGGCACCGCTCGCGTTCCGGCGGGCGGTTCTGTCCGCCCACGCCGAAGCGCCCTTCGACGTGGTCGAGGCGACGAACTGGTACGCCCCCGCCGTGCTGCTCACCAGGCGCCGCGATCTGGCTTTGGTGACGCGCAACTCGACGCCGGCCGGGCTCACCCGCGGCCCGGCCTCTTCCCTGCGCAATCGATGGGACGGACGAAGTGCCGACGCCCTGGAGCGTCGGCAGGCGCGGGGCAGTGCCGGTCTCATCGCCAACACCGCCGAGCACGGAGCGGTGATTGCCCGGGCCTACGGGCTCAGCGGCCGACAGCCCTCCGCCGTGATCGGTCTCAGCCTGCCGCCGGCGATCGTCGAGAGCGCCCGCACCGCTGCCTATCCGGATGAGGACGCCCCGGTGCGCCTGCTGTTCGTCGGTCGAGCGGAGGCACGCAAGGGCTTCGACCTGCTGCTCGGTGCCATCGCGATCCTGGCGGAGGAGCAGGCGCAAGGCGCCCTGCCGGCCTTTCACCTCGATCTCGTCGGAGTGCCGCCCGGCGATCTGCCGGCAGACCTATCCGCGGCGGCGCGCCAGCGCATCCGCGCCTGCGGCCGCGTCGATGCGGCGGCGCTCGCCGCGGCCTATGCGCGATCCCACGCGGTGCTCGCACCGTCTCGCTACGAGAGCTTCGGCCTCGTCTATCAGGAGGCCATGGCCTATGGCCGGCCGGTAATCGCCTGTGCCGAGGATGCGAGCGCCCGCGCCTTCGTCGGCGCGCCGGGAGCCGGTCCCTTGGCCGCTCGCGCCGCAGGGTCGGCGCTCGCCGATGCCCTGCGTCCGCTTCTCCTCGATCCCGGGCTGCGGCGTGCCTATCGCGCCCGTGCCCTGGCGGCGGCCGGGAGTTTCGATCGCGCGAGCCTCGGACGTGAAACCCTGGCCCTCTACGAAGCGGCGATCGCGGCGGCCCGACGCAGGCGAAACGGCTCGTCCTAGGCTGACGGGAGGTCAGGCTTCATCGCGGTAGGGACGGAGCAAGGCCTCCTCCTCTTCCAATCGACCGCGGCCCGGATCCAGGGCCTCGTAACGGCGCGAGCGCGCCGCGACATGGGCGCGGCTCAGGTGATGGTCGATGGCCCCGTGCAGGGAGATGAAGCCTTCGCGCCATCCGGCATCGAGCTGGGGCCGTTCGTGCACCCGACCGGCATAGACCACCTCGCCACGGTTCAATCGATACTGCACATCCGGAAACATGTCGGAGAGAACGCCGTCGACGCGGTTGCGCCGTGGCAGACCGATCGAGCGGACGTCACCCGTCTCTGCGAGCGCGGCGAGTCCGGGGAGGAGGCGTCCCGTGGCGGGTTGAAGCGTCTCGTCGGCATCGAGCTGCAGCATCCAGTTATGTCGGGCGAGGGCCTGCAGCGCATTGCGCTGCGCCGCGAAGTGCCCGGCGAGTGGGCGGGCAGCCACCCGGACCGCGCCGGCCGAAAATCCCGGCACTGCAATGGCGCGCGGCGGGGCCGCATCCGCGTCGAGGAGAATCGCGACATCGTCGACCCAGTTGGCCTGCGCCGGCAGCTTGGCCAGCACGCTGTCACACTCCTCGGGTCGACAGAGGAAGCCGAGGGAGACGGAGCGCGTTTCGGCCGTGGTGAGGTCGTAGAGTTCCGCCCGTGCCGCATCCTCGGAATGGGGATGCAGCAGCGCCGCCCGCCCTGCCTCGTCGAGCCATCGGACGCCGCGTCCGTGCCCGGTGGCAGCGATGCGCAGCGTGTAGAGGTCGAGTCCATAGGGCGCATCGGGATCGGACTCGAAGATCGGCGCCGCGAGCGCGCTCGTCAGATGGGTGCGGCAGCGGACGGTCTCCGCCCCCGTGTCGAGCAGGACACCGCAGGAGTCGCAGGCCGTTCGAAACAGGCGCCGACGCCCATTCGAATAGGTAAGCGCCCGTGCGGTCGGCGCGAGCATGGCGGCCGCGCAGACGAAGCAGCGTGGAGAGGTCGTCACGTCGGCTTGTCGTCCCTGCGGCGCATCGAGACCCTGGTTGGACGGGGGCCGCGCCTTACCTGGGCGAGTTCCCGAGCGTGGCTCCGCGAACCCCCGACCCCAGTGTCCGTCGACGTCGATCCCTCGGGAGCCGGTCCGGCTCGCTTTCCGCCGTTCGCATCCATGGCCATCGTTGGCAATGCGCCGGAGCCCCGCGCAACGGCGAGCGCCATCGACGAGGCGGCCTGCGTCGTGCGCTTCAACAATGCCGCGGGCTTCGGGGGACGGACCGGCTCACGGGTCACTTACCTCGCCCTGGTCAATCGCGGCGGCCAGATGCGGGAATGGCTGGAGGACGAACTTTTTCTGGATCGCCCGGTGATCCAGGCGGCAGAGGCGTTCATCCTGCCGTTCCCAATGCTCGCCCCGGAAGAGAACCTCCCCGAGCCGATCTGCTGGACCCGCGAGATCCTCGCGCGACTGCGCCCGACGGGTCGCCCGATCTATATCCTGCCCGAGTCGCTCCACGAGCGTGCTCGTACCCTGCTCGCAGCAGGGACGAGCGGGCGACCGAACCCGAGCACCGGCTTCCTCGTGACGCTCGCGCTTCTCCTCGAGCGGCCCAGCGATGCTGATCCGATCCAGGCTTTCGGCTTCGGATTCGATGGTTGGCCCGGACATCCGTGGGCTGCCGAGCGCGCGTGGTTCGAGCGAGCCGAAGCGGCCGGGCGCCTGCGTCTGCACCCCGTCGAAGGATGAGTCCCAATCCATGGCCACGCTGATCACCGTGCTGAAGAGCGGCGGGCGCTACGATGCGACCTGGGTCGCGCGGCTGGCTCGAGGGGTGCGTCGCCATGCGCCCGCCTTCACGCGGATTCTCTGCCTGACCGACATGCCGCTCGTCCTCGACGGTGTCGAACGCGTGGCCCTGCGCCATGACTGGCCGGCGTGGTGGGCGAAGATGGAGGCATTCCGCCTTGGCCTTTCAGCGGGCACGACGCTGCTGTGCGACCTCGATACCGTCTTCACCGGTCCTGCCGATCGGCTCGCGGAGCCGGGTCTTGCCGCTATGGAGGATTATTTTCATAAGGGGCGGCTTTCGAGCGCCTTGCTGCGCTGGAATGGCGAAGAACTCGCAAATCTCTACGCGCGCTTCTCGGCCGATCCCGCGCGCTGGATGGCCGCCGGATCCTGCGGCCCGGTACCGAACGGGGTGCACGGCGATCAGGTCGTCATCGATCATCTTCTCCGCCAGGACGGCGTGCGCCCCCGGTTCTTTCAGGAGATCGCACCGGACCTTCTCGACTTCTACGATCCTCGACGCGACGCTCACGGGCCGGTCGTGGTCTTCATCGGCCCGTCCAAGCCCGACACCGCTCGCGGCTCCGTCCATGCTGCCTGGGCCGGAGTCTGAGCGACAACTGGAGGCCCGTCATTCGCCGTGCCTCAGGGTGCTCACCGCTGAAACGACAAGGCCCCGCCGGTGATCGGCGGGGCCTTCTCGTTGGGGTGGAACGGGGAGCACCGGCAGTGATGTCCGGAACCCCGCTCCTGATCTCGGCTATCGACTTCCCGGCGAGGCGATCTCCGCGTCGCCGGGAAGCGTCGCTGTCTTAGGCCGTGGCGAGCGCCGGGGCGCGGGCCATGCGGGCCTCGTTGGCGGCGTGGTGCTGCTTCAGCATCGGCCGCAGGACGGCGATGGCGAGGAAGGCCGCGATGAGGTCCATGATCGCCACCGTGTAGAGCACGGTCGCCCAGGTGCCGGTCGCCTGCATCAGCAGGTTGCCGACCGGGACGAACAGGGCGGCCAGACCCTTGGCGCAGTAGAGCACGCCGTAGATCTTACCGATGTGCTTCGAGCCGAAGGTATCCGCCGCCGTCGCGCTGAAGAGCGAGTAGACTTCACCCCAGGCGAGGAACACGATGCCCGAGAGGATCACGAAGGCCCAGGGGTTCGAGCCGAAGTAGCCCAGCGCGACGATGCCGATGCCTTCCATCGCGAAGGCGATGAACATCGTCTTCTCACGGCCGATCCGGTCCGAGATGAAACCGAACAGCGGGCGCGAGATGCCGTTCATGATGCGGTCGAGCATCAGGGCGAAGGGCAGGGCGGCCATGGCGAAGAAGTACAGGTTCACCTGGAAGTTCTTCACGCCCAGATCCTGCGCGATCACGCCGAGCTGCGCCACCGCCATCAGGCCGCCAGTCACCGTGCAGGTGAACATGACCATCATGACCCAGAACACCGGGGTCGAGAGCGCCTCGCCCAGGGTGTAGTCGCGACGGCTCTGCATCACCTTGCTGGAGAACTTCACCTCGTCCTTCTGCGGGCCACGCATCATGGTCGAAGCGGCGATGATGATCGCGCCCTGGATCAGGCCGAAGATGAAGAAGGCCTGGGCGTAGTTGCCCGCGTCGATCATCTTGGCAATCGGCAGGATGGTCAGGGCCGAACCGGCGCCGTAACCGCCCGCCGTGAGGCCGACCGCCAGACCGCGCTTGTCCGGGAACCACTTGAGGGCGTTGTTGATGCAGGTGGCGTAGACGCAACCGACGCCGATGCCGCCGAGGACCGAGCCGACATAGAAGCCGGTCAGCGAGGTCGCGTAGGAGTTCACCACCCAGGCGAGGCCGGTCATGAAGCCGCCGAACATGACGACGCGGCTCGGACCGTACTTGTCGATGAAGTAGCCCTCGATCGGCGTCAGCCAGGTCTGGACAACGACGAAGATGGTGAAGGCGACTTGGATCGCGGCGCGGTCCCAGCCGAAGGTCTTCTGGATCTCGGGGACGAACAGCGTCCAGGCGTATTGGATGTTTGCCGCGGCCACCATGCAGGCGACGCCGAGGACAATTTGGAACCATCGATTGGATGATGTGACGGGTCTATCTGGGGCGATAGAGGACGTTGCCATGGGCGCTCTCCCTCGATCAGGCTTCGACACTTCCGGCCTGACTCGTTTGACGTGATGAACTTTCGCCGCACTTGGTTCGGCTGCCAAGGTCCAGGTCCCGCAAGGGATGCCCCCAAGGCCTCCGTGGCATGCATTATTTGGTATACCAGCAAGGCCGGCAAGCGAAATAATTCCGAGCCAAACATGAAATTGTACGGATTAAAAACTGCTCCCCTTCGTGCGTAGGGGTCCAGAAAGCGCTGCCACGCTGCGTTTCCCCAGGGAGAGCCTATAGTCGGCCTCGAACGTCGCCTGAATGGATGATGCAAAATAATCTGCTTAGTCCGGTGAGACGGCAAATTTAAATTACGAACGTATCAAGAATTTTCCTGCTTATCGCGACGTCAACGACGATACCCGCTGCGGGCATCCCTGCCTGATTGCTCTTTCTACGCGAGATTGAGCGTTCAGGGCCGCCGTGGCTTTCGCGATCTGAGCTGGAAACGACAGCCGCTGGCGCCTGCGAATCGCACCCGATGCACCGTGATTGGGCACAAGCCTGCCGGCAGACATTCGTCACGGCACGATAATGCCAGACCCGAAATAAACAGCCGCGCCGGGATTAGCCGGCGACGGGAACGCGTTAATCCAATTGTTCCGTTTAGGACGGGACGAATCTCCAACTCAGCCCGCTCCGGCGCAAGCCGCGGCGGGTTTTTCTCGTTCGCATGTGGCTTTCTCGACGGACCAAGCACGGCACCTGACGCCCGTAAGGCGTCCCGCCGGTGGCTGATTGCGGAAGAGAGCGGTATCTAATTACCGCATCAGGCAACTGCCTCGATATGTTGCGGTTTTTGCGTTTTCATGTGTTCGACATGCCTTGACGCGGCGAGGCAACCTCAGTATTGCCCTCTCGCACGCCGCTGCGTCCTCACCGACGCGGCGGCGCTCTCTTTCTAACGTCACCGGCACGGGAATCGGCCATGAAGACCACTTCGCTGAAGCCCGCCGACGTCGACAAGAAGTGGGTCGTGATCGACGCGGAAGGGCTCGTGGTGGGCCGCCTCGCATCGATCGTGGCAATGCGCCTGCGCGGCAAGCACAAGGCCGCCTATACGCCCCACGTCGATTGCGGCGACAACGTCATCGTCATCAATGCGGACAAGGTGAAGTTCACCGGCCGCAAGTACGACCAGAAAATCTACTTCCATCACACCGGTTACCCGGGCGGCATCAAGGAGCGCTCGGCGAAATTCATCCTCGAAGGCCGCTTCCCGGAGCGCGTTGTCGAGAAGGCCGTGGAGCGCATGCTTCCCCGCGGTCCGCTCTTCCGCCAGATCCTCGGCAACCTGCGCGTCTACAAGGGCGCGGAGCACCCGCACGAGGCCCAGCAGCCGCAGGCGCTCGACGTCGGCTCCCTCAACCGTAAGAACGTGAGCGCTTGATCATGGCGACCCTTCAGTCCCTCGCCGATCTCAATCGGGCGAACACCCAGACGACGAACTCCGAGAACGAGGCTCCGGTCCACGTCCAGAAGCTGGACGCCCAGGGCCGCGCCTACGCCACCGGCAAGCGCAAGGACGCGGTCGCCCGCGTTTGGATCAAGCCCGGCAAGGGTGACGTCGTGGTCAACGGCCGCCCGGTCGAGACCTACTTCGCCCGTCCGGTGCTGCGCATGATCCTGCGTCAGCCGCTGGAGATCGCCGGTCGCGTCGATCAGTACGACATCACCGTCACGGTAAAGGGCGGCGGCCTGTCCGGTCAGGCCGGCGCCGTGCGCCACGGCCTGTCGAAGGCCCTGACCTATTACGAGCCGGAGCTGCGCTTGCCGCTCAAGCGCGAGGGCTTCCTCACCCGCGACCCGCGCGTGGTCGAGCGTAAGAAGTATGGCCGCAAGAAGGCCCGCCGCAGCTTCCAGTTCTCGAAGCGCTAAGCGGTTCGAAGCATCACCAGGGGAGGGCGGGGCCGCGAGGCTCCGCCCTTTCTCGTTTCAGAGAGCCCGGAGAGCATCAGATGAGGGAGCCCGCATGAACACGCGCGTCCCCCCAGGCCTACCCGGCGACCGCCGCGCCGCCGTGGCCGCCGCCTTGCGGCAGCTCGCCCCGCGCCTGCCCGCCTTCGAGGCGGAAGCCGTGCTCGACCGGGCGATGCGCAGTCCCGGCCTGCGGCTGGCCCTCCCGGAAAACGCGGCTTGGCTCGCGCTCACGGCTTTCGCCCGGCACACCTTCACCGATTACGACGACCTGCTCGCCGAAGGCTATGACCGCGACAGCGCCCGTCACTTCGTGCTGGACGACATGAACGCGACGCTCAGCGAATGGGGCAGCCGTCGCCTCGTCTCGGAGGAGGAGGACGAGGCGGATGAACCGCTTGCCGAATCGTGACGGAAGAGCCGGTAGCACCCGCTTGCCCGGTGGCCTGGGGTGAGGCAGGGAAGCCGCTCGTCGATAACGGGAAAGAGTTTCCGATGAAGCTGAGCGCGCGCAACGTCCTCAAGGGCAAGGTGGTATCGGTCGAGAAGGGCGCGACCACGGCCCATGTGAAGATCGAGATCGCCAACGGCCAGACCGTGACCTCGTCGATCACCAACGAGTCGGTCGAAGCTTTGGGCCTGCAGGTCGGTTCGGACGCCTATGCCGTGATCAAGAGCTCCGACGTCATCATTGCCGTCGACTGAGTTCAGCCTTCAAGCGTCAGCGCGATGCCGTGTCCGGCCTGGCCGCCGGGAGCGAGCAGGCGCTGGGAATCGCGCTCCGATAATTCTCCGTCGAAGCCGGCCCAGTCGGCATGGCCGGTCCAGGCTTCGAGGGAGAGGAACGGCGCGGTCGGGCGTGTCCACACCGCGAGATGGGGGAAATCCTCCACCCGCATGGCGATGGTCCGGCCACCGGGCGCGACGAAGCGGAGCGCCCGGCTCTCCGCGTTGAGGAACACCAGCGCCTCCGTGAACATCTCCGGGTCGAGATCGAGGCGCGCCCCATCGAGCGGCACCTCCCGCTGCGAGCGCACCAGCAGCCCGCCCTCGCCGACCTCGGGCACGAAGGGTCGCTCCACAGCCTCGAACAGGACGGCGTAGCCGCCGCCAGCCCGCCGCTCGCCCCCGGCGAAGGGCCAGGGGAAGGCCGGGTGGAAGCCGAGCGCGTAGGGGAGAGGCTTCTCGCCCCGGTTGCTGACGGTGAGATCGAAAGCGAGGCCGCGGGCGGTGACCCGAGCGGTCACGTCGAGCCGGAAGGCGAAGGGGTAATGCGTCCGCGTCCCGGCATCGTCTTCAAGCCGCAGCGTCACCGAATCGTCCGTTCGGGCCACAACGGTGAACAGGCAATCGCGGGCGAAACCGTGCTGCGCCATGGGGTAGGGACGCCCCTCGACCTGCACCATCCCCCCCGCCGAGGCGCCGACCACCGGGAAGAGCCAGGGCGCATGTCGGTTCCAGTGCGCGGGGTCGCCGTTCCAGAGATATTCCTGGCCCTCGACCTGCCAGGAGACCGGCTCGGCCCCCTGTAGGGCGATCCGTGCCGTCGTGCCATCCTCAGCCCGAATCTCGATACACTCGGCCATTCTCGCTCCCCGCTTTCGACCTCGATCGATAGCGGGGCCGTACGCGCGGCGCTACCCGGCCGGCGAGCCGCTCTCAATCGCGTGATGCGGCCTCGGACGCCTCGAGGGCTGGGATCACCTGGGCCGGCGGGCCGGAGGCGATGATGTTGCCGGCCTCCAGCACGAAGACCGTGTCGGCGCGGCGCAGCGAAGACAGGCGATGGGCGATCATGATGATCGTCCGCGTACCCGCAAGTGCGCTCAACGCGCCCATCACCGCCGCCTCCGTCTCGCCGTCGAGGGCGCTGGTCGCCTCGTCGAACACGATCACGTCGGGATCGTGATAGAGGGCGCGGGCGATGCCGATGCGCTGGCGCTGGCCGCCGCTGAGCCGTGCGCCCCGCTCGCCGACCCCGGTCCGATAGCCCTCGGGCAAGCCCGCGATCATCTCGTGGATGCCGGCGAGCCGGGCGGCGCGCTCGATCGCATCCGGGTCGATCCGGTCCGGCGGCAGGCCCAGAGCGATATTCTCGGCGACCGTGCCGTCGATCAGGAAGACGTCCTGCGGCACGTAGCCGATTCGATTTTGCCAAGCCGGCAGGGTCTCGGGGCCGAGCGGGCAGCCGTCGATCAGGACGCGGCCCTGGGTCGGCGACAGGATGCCGAGGATCAGTCCCACGAGGGTCGATTTGCCCGACCCGGTGCGGCCGACTAGACCGACGGTCGTGTGGGCCAAGATGGTGAGATCGAGGGCGTGGAGGGTCGGGCGGCCGGGCTCGTAATCGAAGCCCACACCTTCCAGCCGGATGTCCGTCGTGAAGGGCAGGCGCTCGCTCGTGCGGGGGACGGGCGGGCGCTCGCCTTCCAGCGCATCGACGATGAGCCGCACCCCGGCAAGGGAGAAGCGTAGCTGCGAGACCGAGGTGAAGATGTTCTGGAAGGCCGGCAGCATGCGATAGCCCGCGAAGGCGAACAAACCGAGCAGCGGCAGCATGCCGGCGGTGTCGAGACCCTGCGTCAGCGCGAAGAGCACCACCGCGATCACACCGCCGAAGGCGAGGGCTTCGATCACGAAGCGAGGCAGCTGACCGGTGAGGAGGCTCTCGGCGAGCGCGCGGGCGTAGCCGCGAGCTGGGGCATCGAAGCCGGCCGAAAAGGTCTCTGCTCGACCGTACAGCTTGAGTTCGGTGAGCGCCCCGAACGTTTCCTGCACGACGCGGTAGCGGCCTTCATTGCCCGCCACCGCCCGCGTTCCGAGCCGGGCGAGGCGCACCCGCGCCACGAGGTAGATCAAGACGTAGAGGCTGCCGAAGCCGCCGCCGAGGATCAGCGCGAGGCGCGGCTGATAGCCGATCAGAAACACGATCACGGCCAATGCCGAGGTTGCTCGCGAGGCGATCACCAGGATCGGCGTCAACACCCCGAGGACGAGGCGGTCGGTCTCGGACAGGACGTTCTTGGCGAGTTCCGCGCTGTTGGACCGGGCGAAAAACAGGCGCTCGCGATCGACGTATCGCGCCAGCAATCGCCGGGCAAAATCGTACCCAACGAGATGGGCGAACAGCAATTGGGCGAAGGCGAGCCCGGCATTGACGGCGCTGGTCAGCAGGATGGCACACAGAGCCGCGCCGCCGGTCACCAGGAGGAAACTGCGCGGGTCCGTCAGACCCAGCGCGTCGCGGAGGCCTGCCAGAACCGGCACCCGCGCGGCCGCAGCCGGATCGCCGACCAGGGTCAGGAACGGCAGCACCGAGGCAATGCCGACGACTTCGAGAAGCGCCGCGATCCCGAGTCCCAAGCCAAGCCATCCGAGGCGCCGCCGGTCGTGCGGGCGCATCACCCGCAGGAGATCGAGGAGGGTCCTCAAGGGAGCACCGAACGCGGAACGGAGGGAGCCGAAGCCCAATTAAAACCGTTTAAGAACAGACGGTTAGGCATTTTGAAGCGGGGCTTGTAGCATTCGCCAGAAACCCTGTCGACCGGTTTCCGGGCCGGTGATCCGCCGGTTCGGATGAACCGGACGCTTCCCCGCCTGTTCGACAGGAATGCTGAGCTCCTCCATAGACCCATCCGAAGAAGTCCCCATGCCGGCCTCAATACCCTTCGACAACAGCTACGCGCGACTGCCCGCCCGCTTCCACGCGCGCTTGGCACCGACGCCGGTCGCAGGCCCCAGGCTGATCAAGCTCAATCGGGCGCTCGCCGAAGAATTGCGGCTCGACTCCGCGTGGCTCGGCAGTCCCGACGGCCTGGCGATGCTGGCCGGCAATGCCGTCGCGGAGGGTTCCGAGCCGCTCGCGGCCGCCTATGCCGGGCACCAATTCGGCAATTTCGTGCCCCAACTCGGTGACGGGCGCGCGATGCTGCTCGGCGAAGTCATCGATAAGCATGGTCGCCGCCGCGACATTCAGCTGAAGGGCTCGGGGCCGACTCCGTTTTCGCGCATGGGCGATGGCCGAGCCGCACTCGGGCCGGTCCTGCGCGAATATCTCGTCAGCGAGGCGATGGCCGCCCTCGGCATTCCGACGACCCGAGCCCTGGCGGCGGTCGCGACCGGTGAGCCGGTGATCCGCGAGACCGTGTTGCCCGGTGCCATCGTCACCCGCGTGGCGGCGAGCCATATCCGCGTCGGCACCTTCCAGTATTTCGCGACCCGAGGCGACACGGAGGCCGTGCGCGCGCTCGCCGATCACGTCATCGCCCGCCACGATCCGGAGCTGGAGGGGCGGGAGGACCGTTACCGCGCCCTGATCGCGGCGGTGTCGGCACGGCAGGCCGAACTGGTCGCCCGCTGGCTCCTCGTCGGCTTCGTCCACGGCGTCATGAACACCGACAACATGTCGGTTGCCGGCGAGACGATCGATTACGGCCCCTGCGCATTCCTCGATGCCTACGATGCGCGGACCACGTTCAGCTCCATCGACCGGCATGGGCGCTACGCCTACGGCCAGCAGCCGCGCATCGCCCTCTGGAACCTCACCCGCTTCGCCGAGACCTTGCTGCCGCTCCTGCCCGAGGACGAGGATGCCGGGGTCAAGGAGGCGGAAGCCGCCCTCGCCACCTTCGGACCGTGCTTCGACGCCGCCTATCGCGGGGGGCTCGCCCGCAAGCTCGGCCTCGCCGAACTGCGCGAGGGAGATGCGGAACTCGCCGGAGACCTGTTGCGGGTGATGGCCGAGAACCAAGCGGACCATACCCTGACCTTCCGGCGCCTCTGTGCCGCGGCCGAGACGTCCGACGCCGATGGCCTCGTCCGCGACGGCTTCGTCGATCCGACCGCCTACGATGCCTGGTCCGTCCGCTGGCGCTCGCGGCTTGCCGAAGACCCGCGCGATCCGGCCGAGCGGGCCTCGGCCATGCGCGCGGTCAACCCGGCCTTCATTCCCCGCAACCACCGCATCGAGGAGATGATCGAGGCGGCGATGGAGCGGGACGATTTCGCCCCGTTCGAGACCCTCCTCGCGGTTCTGTCGCGCCCCTACGACGATCAGCCGGAGCACGCCCGCTACGCCGAGGCCCCGGAGGGCGGGGGTGTCGGTTACCGGACCTTCTGCGGCACCTAAGCTGAGCATGATTGGGGAGGACAACATTTGTTCTCTTGAACAGACTGGCGTCACCATGCGTTTGCTGATGGAGCGGACGGCCGCATTGGAGCCGCTCCAGCACGCGCGAGTTCTCCTTGTCCGCTCATTCCTCGCTTCATCTCGCCGCGCCTCCGATCGAGGCTGCGAGCGACGACGCCTTTCCCCATGTCGCGATCGGGCGTCTGCGCCGGATGGGTCGCCTCTCCGCTCCCCTGCCCACGGCGCTCGGCGGCGAGGGCTTGTGTGAGCCGGAACGCGTCGGCGACCTCCGCCGGCTCCTGACTCAGATCGGCCGTGACAGCCTTCCGGTCGGGCGCCTCTACGAGGGGCATGTCAACGCGCTGGCCCTCGTACTGCGCTACGCCGATGCCGAGACGCGGGAAGTGCTGGCCCGCGACGCCCTCGACGGTCACCTGTTCGGCGTGTGGAACACCGAACCGAAGGACAATGGCCTGACCCTCGATCCTGCGGGGCGGCTGCGCGGGGCGAAAAGCTTCGCCTCGGGCGCCGGCTCCGTCACCCGCCCGCTCGTCACCGCGCGAATGCCGGACGGCCGCAGCCTGATGCTGATCCTGCGGCTCAAAGCGGGCGAGCGGGCCGATCTCAGCGAATGGCGCGTGCACGGCATGCGCGCCACCGCGACCGGCACGGTCGATTTCTCCGGCCTGCATGTCGGCGAGGGCGCGGTGATCGGCGCACCGGACGATTATTTCCGCCAGCCGTTCTTCTTCGCCGGGGCGTGGCGCTTTCTCGCCGTCCAGCTCGGCGGCATGGAGGCGGTCGTCGAGACCCACCGTGCCCATATGCGCGCGACGGGGCGGAGCAGCGATCCTCACCAGCAGGCGCGGTTCGGGCGCAGCCTGATCGCTCTCGAATCCTGCCGTCTCCTCGTTGCTCAGGCGGCCGAGATCGCCGCCGCCGAGGCGCTCCCGCCGGAGCGCGTCATCGCCGGCGTCAACCTCGCCCGCGCCGCCGTGGATCAGGCCGGTCTCGACGTGCTGACCCTCGCGCAGCGCTCGGTCGGGCTCGCCGGATTCCTCGACGACCATCCGCTCGAAGCGCAGATGCGCGATCTCGCGACCTATCTGCGCCAGCCCGCGCCCGATTTCGCGCTCACCGGCATGGCCGCCCACGTGCTGGATTGCGAGACACCGCTCCATGCCCTCTGGCCGGAGGTCCGTTCCCAGGGATGCGAGGCATGAGCGGTCGCCACGCTCAGACCCTCCCGGCCCGCTACTTCGTCGATCTCTACGCGTCGAATCCCGATCCCTGGCAGTTCACGTCGAGCGATTACGAGCGCGACAAGTATATGGCGACGCTCGCGGCCCTGCCGCGCCCTTGCTACGACCGGGCCCTCGAGATCGGCTGCTCCATCGGCGTCTTCACCCGTGAGCTCGGCGAGCGTTGCGCCGAACTCGTCGCCCTGGACATCGCGCCCTCGGCGATCGCGGTGGCCCGCGAGCGCTGCGCCGACCGGCCACAGATCGATTTCGTCGTCGGCGCCGTGCCGGGAATCTGGCCGGACGGGCGCTTCGACCTGATCGTGCTGTCCGAAGTCCTCTATTTCCTCGATCGCGACGATCTCGCCCGCCTCGTGGCGCGGGTCGGACAGAGCCTGATGCCCGGAGGCGAGTGCGTGCTGGTGCACTGGACCGGCGAGACCGATTATCCCCTGTCCGGCGACGAGGCCGTGGACGGTTTCATCGCCGGCGCGTCGTGGTTCTGCCGCCCCCTGTCCCATCAGCGCACCGGGCAGTACCGCCTGGACGTGCTCCGGTCCGGCCATGAGGCGGGCTGAGCCCCTCCGCCATCCACTCTGGGTGCGCCTGACCCACTGGATCGGGGCGGGCGCCTTCCTGGCGCTGACGATCAGCGGCTTCGCGATCCTGCTCGCCCTACCGCGCCTGTTCTGGGGCGAGACCGGCGCCAACGAGGCTCCGGCCTGGATCGTCCTGCCGCTGCCGGTCAATCTCGAACAGACCGGATGGGGTCGCAACCTCCACTTCCTCTCGGCCTGGATCTTCGTGCTGGGCGGCGCGGTCTACCTCATCGCCGCCCTACTGTCGGGCCACCTGTTCCGCCGCCTCGCGCCGGACCGTGACCAACTCCATCCTGCCCATCTCGCCAGCGAGATCCGCGATCACCTCCGACTCCGTCCAGCGGTGCCGTCCGACGGCGGACACGCGCGCTACAACGCCCTGCAGAAGCTCGCCTACCTCGTCGTCCTGCTGGTGCTGGCCCCGGTGATGCTGCTGTCGGGGCTGACCATGTCACCCGGCGTGACGGCCGCCTATCCTGAACTGTTCACTCTGTTCGGCGGGCGACAATCGGCCCGCACCATCCATTTCCTGGCCGCGACGCTGCTGGTCGCCTTCCTTCTGGTGCACCTCTGGCAGGTCCTGGCCAACCGCCCGCTGCGTCTGATGCGGGGCATGATCACCGGCCGCTCCGGCGGCGATACGGAGAAGGCCTGATGCCGGACATCTCCCGCCGCCGCCTCCTGCTCGGCTCCTCGGCGCTGGGCCTCGGCCCCCTGCTCGGCGGCTGCGAGCTGATCGAGGGCGGCCCGAGCCGTGCGGGTTTCTACGGGCTGAGCGACACGCTGACGCTCGCGACCCAACGCTTCCTCTTGCGCGATCAGCCCCTCGCCCGAGAGTTTTCGCCGGAGGCGATCTCGAAGATCTTCCCGGCCATTAACACGACCGATCCGGACAACCCCGATTACCGGCGCTCGAAGGAAGCGGGCTTTGCCGATTGGCGCCTGCCGGTGAGCGGCCTCGTCGAGCGTCCGACCGCCTTCTCGCTGGCGGAGCTTAAGGCCATGCCGGCTCGCACGCAGGTGACGCTGCATTCCTGCGAGCAGGGATGGTCGGCCATCGGCGGCTGGACCGGTGTGCCGCTCGCCCACGTGCTGGCGAGCTGCGGCCTGAAGCGCGAGGCCCGCTTCGTGGTGATCCGGACCGTCGATGGCTGGTGGGACAGCTACGACCTGTTCGACGCGCTCCACCCGCAGACCATCCTGGCCTACGGCATGAACGGGGGTGATCTGCCGGTCGCCCACGGTGCCCCCGTGCGCCTGCGGGTGGAGCGCCAGCTCGGCTACAAGTCGCTCAAATACCTCGCCAGCATCGAGGCGATCGATCGGATTTCCGGCCTCGGTCAGGGCCGGGGCAGCATGGTCTCCGAACTGGGTTTTGCCTGGTACGCGGGCATCTGAGGACGCTGCAACCGAGCGATTTTCCGAGGCGGCAAAAAAGCGAGCGGCCGGGCAAGAAGGGGGTTGAGTCCCGCCAATCCTCCGCTTATAGAACCGGCCGTCGGCAACGGGCAGCGCCCGAAGCGAGACACCGCCGAGACCTCCAGCGGTCGTGGCGAGATAGGTTGGGGCCTTAGCTCAGCTGGGAGAGCGCTTCCATGGCATGGAAGAGGTCATCGGTTCGATCCCGTTAGGCTCCACCATCCTCCTCTAAAATATTCGATCCGCAGAAAGCCGCCTCCGGGCGGCTTCTTCGTATGTGGTCCCCTCTGCGCTGGGCACGATGGACCTTTCGATCTCGGCGACGTATGGCGCTGCACGATGGGTGCGGCGACACGACTGCTGACGGTGGGGCTCGCGATGGCCGGTGCGATCTCGGCGCCCGCCGCAGCACAGCCGCAAAACCTTCGGCCGGAGGCGCAGGATGGTACGGGGACGCGCGCGGTGATCGAGACCCTCAGCGCCCGTCTCCTCGCTGCGCCGAGCGCCACGGCCGTTCTGGAGGCCTGGTGCGCCGAGCGGGGGCTTGCCGCCGATCCCCGCATTCTCGCGGTGCGCGTGCCCGGTATCGACAAGGCTCCGACCCCGCTGCAGCGCGAGCGCCTGGCGGTCGGTCCGGACGAGAGCGTGCGCTATCGCCGGGTGCGGCTCACCTGTGGAACCCATGTGTTGTCGGAGGCGGACAATTGGTACGTCCCCGGCCGGCTGACCCCCGAGATGAACGCCGCCCTCGACGGCACCCAGGCGCCGTTCGGAGCGGTCGTCCGCCCGCTGAAGCCGAGCCGCCGCAACCTTTCGCTCCACATGGTGTGGCGCCCAGGGGAGGGGACGATGCCGGGCCCCGACGCGCCGCTCTTCTCGGTGGAGGCGTTGCTCTCGGCAGACGGCGTGCCGTTCTGTGAGGTGGCCGAGACCTATACGGGTGCCGTCCTGGCGCGGGGCGAACGCTGATCCGATCCCTCGCCGGTTGGCAGCGCACCGGCGGTCGTCACCATGCGCGCGAGATGCGGCAACAGTGGGTACTGCCCGCAGGGGAGCCGCCGCGCCACCCCATGATGGCGCGGGACTGAGCGCGGAGCGCGGGCCGCGTGGCGTCGATCAGAACGATTGATCGACCCGGCGCCCTTCTCGGGCGAGGCGCAGCAGGTTCTGGCCGTACTGAGTCTTGGCGAACATCTCGCCCCGGACCTGGAGTTGCTCCTTGTCGATGAAGCCCTGGAGAAAGGCGATCTCCTCCAGACAGGCGACCTGCAGCCCCTGACGGTGCTGCAGCACCCGCACGAACTCGGCGGCCTCCAGCAGGCTGTCATGCGTGCCGGTGTCGAGCCACGCGTAGCCCCGGCTCATCCGCTCGACGTGGAGTTGGCCGCGTTCGAGATAGGCCTGGTTGACCGAGGTGATCTCCAGCTCGCCCCGATCCGACGGCTTCACGTCGGCGGCGATGTCGAGAACCTGATTGTCGTAGAAGTACAGGCCGGTCACCGCCCAGGGACTCTCGGGCGTCTTCGGCTTCTCGACGAGGCGCAGCGGCCGGCCCGCATCGTCGAGGGTGACGACGCCGTACGCTTCCGGGTGATCGACATGGTAGGCGAACACGGTCGCACCGTGTTTGCGGGCACTGGCGCGGGCGAGCAGGGTGCTCATGCCGTTGCCGAAGAACAGGTTATCGCCGAGCACGAGCGCCACGTCATCGGAGCCGACGAAGTCACGGCCGATGATGAAGGCCTGGGCCAGCCCCTCGGGTCGCGGCTGCACCGCGTAGGTGAAGGTGACGCCGAACTGCTCGCCCGTGTCGAGCAGGCGCTGGTAATTGCCGAGATGCTCAGGGCTCGAGATGATGAGGATCTCACGGATACCCGCGAGCATCAGCACCGAGATCGGGTAGTAGATCATCGGCTTGTCGTAGACCGGCAACAACTGCTTGTTGATCGCCAGCGTGGCGGGATGCAGCCGGGTGCCGGATCCACCGGCGAGAACGATGCCCTTCATCGAAACGACCCTATTCGTTCACTGTGCCGGCCCGACCAAGCGGTCGAGAATATCGTCGAGCGCCGCCGCCCAGGGGCGGGGCGTGATCCCGTACGCGTCGGTCAGGCTCCGCGTGGAGAGGCGGGAATTGGCTGGGCGGCGTGCCGGGGTCGGATAGGCGGTGGTCGAGATGCCATCGACCGGCACCGAGCGCCCGCCTCGTCGGGACGAGCCTTCGACGATGGCGCGGGCGAAGCCGCACCACGTGGTCGCGCCGTCGTTGACGAAGTGGAAGGTCCCAGTCGGCGCCGCCGGATCCTGCGCCAGCCGTAGGGCGATCGTCGCCAAGGCTGCCGCGAGATCGGCCGCCGAGGTCGGGCAGCCGTGCTGATCGTCGACCACCGTGAGCTTGTCGCGCTCGGCGGCCAACCGCAGCATCGTCTTCACGAAGTTGCCCCGGTGCGGGCTGACCACCCAGGCGGTGCGGACGATCGCGTGGAGCGGGTTGCCGGTGCGCACGGCCATCTCGCCCGCAGCCTTGCTGGCGCCGTAGATGCTCGTCGGGTTCACCGGCGCATCGGGGTCGTAGAAGCCCTCGCCCGTGCCGTCGAACACGTAGTCGGTCGAGACATGGATCAGGGGAATGCCCCGCCGCTTGGTCTCGGCGGCGAGGATCGCCGGAGCCAGCGCGTTGAGGCGCCACGCGGCGGCGACATCGCTCTCGGCCTTGTCGACCGCCGTGTAGGCGGCCGGCACGATCACCGCCGCATAGGTCCGGGCATTGAGGGCAGCGGTCACAGCCGCCGCATCGGTGATGTCGAGGCTAGACCGGTCGGGGGCGTCGATCCGGACGCCCTGCGGCCAAGCGAAAGCCTGAAGTTCCGTACCGACCTGCCCGGCGCCGCCGAGGACGAGGATGTCCATCAGCGGTCCTTCTCCGCGGAGAGGCCGAGCCGCTCACCGGAGTAGCGGCCCTCACGGATCGGGCGCCACCACGACTCGTTGTCGAGATACCATTGCACGGTCTCGACCAGAGCCTCCTCGAACACCTTGGTCGGGCGCCAGCCAACCTCGGCCTCCGCCTTGGACGGGTCGATGGCGTAGCGCCGGTCGTGGCCGGGACGGTCGGCCACGAAGGTGATCAGTCGCTCGTGCGGTCCGTTCTCGGGACGAACCCGGTCGAAGGCGGCGCAGAGCGCCTTCACCACGGCGAGATTGTTGCGGACCGAGCGCCCGCCCAACAGGTAGGTCTCGCCGAGGCGACCCCGCTCCAGCACCGCGACGAGGCCGCGGGCGTGATCCTCGACATGGATCCAGTCGCGCTCGTTCATGCCATCGCCGTAGACCGGCAGATTCTTGCCGTCGAGCGCCGCAAGGATCATCAGCGGGATCAGCTTCTCGGGGAAATGGCGCGGCCCGTAATTGTTCGAGCAGTTCGTCACCAGCACCGGCAAGCCGTAGGTCTCGTGCCAGGCCCGCGCGAGGTGATCGGACGCGGCTTTCGAGGCCGAGTAGGGCGAGCGCGGGTCGTAGCGGCTCTCTTCCGTGAAGAACGCGTCCGGCGGCAGGGAGCCGTACACCTCGTCGGTCGAGACGTGGAGGAAGCGGAAATTCTTCTTGGCCTCGCCCTCGAGGCTTTCCCAATGGGTGCGGGCGCCGTCGAGCATCACCTGCGTGCCGATGACGTTGGTCCGCACAAAGGCGCCCGGATCGGTGATCGAGCGGTCGACATGGCTCTCAGCGGCCAGATGCATCACCGCGTCCGGCTTGAAGTCGGCATAGAGGGCATGGACGCGGGCCGGATCGCAGATATCGGCCTGCTCCAGGCGATGACGCCGATCATCCTTCAGCGGATCGAGCGAGATCGGATTGGCCGCATAGGTCAGCGCGTCGAGGGTCAGAACCTCGTGACCGAGATCCTGCACGAGGTGCAGCACCAGCGCTGAGCCGATGAAGCCGCAGCCGCCGGTCACCAGAATGCGCATCGCGGGGTCTCTCCGTCGGTCCTGAAGTGGGAAGGGGCGCGGGTTTAGAACACTCGTCCGAGATCGGCGAGCAAGGGAGCAGTCTTGTCCTTGCCCGACAGGATCGCTTCCGCCTCGCCGACCGGCCAGTCAATGCCGATGGCCGGATCGTTCCAGCGCAGATTTCGATCGTTCTCGGGGCTGTAATAAGCGTCGACCTTGTAAGCCACCATCGTGTTCGGCTCCAGAGTGCAAAAGCCGTGCGCGAAACCCGCGGGCACGAAGAGCTGCTCACCGCCCGCCGCATCGAGCCGAACCGCGACGGAGCGGCCATAAGTCGAAGAGTCGGACCGGAGATCGACGGCGACATCCAGGATCGCCCCGGCCAGGACCCGGATCAGCTTGGCCTGCGCCGCGGGCGCGGTCTGGAAATGCAGGCCACGGACCGTGCCCTGCGGTGCCGAGAACGATTGATTGTCCTGAATGAAGACGTTGGCGATACCGGCCTGAGCCAGCACATCGGCCCGGAAAACTTCCGAGAACCAGCCGCGATCGTCGCCGTGACGCTTCGGGATCACCCGCTTGACCGCCGGGATGTCCGTATCGATCACCTGCATCCGCCGAACTCCTGCCGCTGCCCAGCCGACCTCCCTGGGCCACCCTGAACGCTTGAGACGTTGCAACGCGGCGAAGTCAAGGCACCGTCATCAGAAATCCAGTGCTGAGATGCGCCCGGAAGCGTAGCGCTTGCGCCCCACTTCGTAGGGTCATACCGGTGCCCCCCCCGGCTGCCGCCGGACGATTGCCAGGAGTCACTGTTACGATGTTTGCGCTCGTTTCACCCCGCCGCGCCTGCCGCATCGCGCTCACCGCGACGCTCCTTGGCTCTCTGGGTGGCCCGGTCTTCGCGCAGAAGGGCACCGACCTCGCGGGGTTGTGGCAGACCGAGAATGCAGGCTCGACGGTGCGCATCGCCCGGTGCGGAGCCGGCTATTGCGGAACGATCGCGGCGACCCCCGGCCCTGGCCTCGACGCGAAGAATCCCGATCCCGCCCTGCAATCACGCAAGCTCGTCGGCGTGCAGATCATGTCGGCCGGCACGCCGAGCGGAGAGGCGTTCGAGGGCAGCCTCTACAACCCCAACGATGGGAAGACCTATGCGGGCAGCCTGACCCCCAAGGGCCCGGACACGGTCGAGGTCGCCGGCTGCGTTCTCAGCGTCCTCTGCAAGCGCCAGACCTGGCGCCGGATACGATAGGCGAAACTCTGACGGAGCCGTCTCACCGCTCCGTCAGCTTCATCTCGATCCGTCGATTGCGGGCATAGGCCTCGTCGCTCGTGCCCGAATCAAGCGGCTGGAACTCGCCGAAGGCGCCGGCCAGCAGCCGCTGCGGCGGGATGCCCTTGGTGCGTAGATATTGCACCACCGCGATGGCGCGGGCAGCCGAGAGTGCCCAGTTCGATGGGAACTGGGGCGACTGGATCGGGCGCGCGTCGGTATGCCCGTCGACCCGCAGCACCCACGGGATATCGGCGGGGATCTCCTTCGAGATGTCGAGAATGGCGCCCGCGATGCGGTCGATCTCCGGGCCGGCCTCGGGCTTGAGCGCGGCGGAACCGGCGGCGAACAAGACCTCGGATTGCAGCACGAAGCGGTCTCCGACGATGCGGATGTCCGAGCGGCTTCCGATGATCTGTCGCAACCGCCCGAAGAAATCGGAGCGGTATCGGGCGAGTTCCTGCACACGCTGCGCCAGCGCCACGTTGAGGCGGCTGCCCAGTTCGGCGATCCGCGCCTGACTTTCCCGGTCGCGGGACTCGGAGGCCGACAGCGCGTCCTCCAGGGCGGCGAGCTGACGGCGGAGCGCCCGAATCTGTTCGTTGAGCAACTCCACTTGGTTCTGCGCCCGCGCCGTGGCTCCGCGCTCGGCGGCGAGTTGGGCATCGACGTCGGAGGCCTTGCCTTGGCCGGCTGTCGCGGCGTCGGCGAGAGCCTGAAGGCGGTCGCGCTCGGCTTCCGTCGCGGTCAGGGTGTTGCGCATGCCGGCCACCGCCTCTTCCTGCGCCCGGCGGCTGGAACGCTCGAGGGCGAGCAGGTCGGTGAGGTCGGCGATCTGGCGGTTGAGGCGGTTCAGCACCGCGTCGCGCCCGGTCAGTTCCTGCGACAGGAAGAACTGGCCGACGACGAAAACGGTGAGCAGGAACACCACCGAGAGCAGCAGCGTCGCCAGGGCGTCGACATAACCCGGCCAGACGTTGAGGCTGCGATGCGCGCGGGCGCGGGTTGAGGCCATCACTCGGCCTTTTCGCGGGCGAGGCGATCGAGCACCTGCTTCAGTTCACGCTCACGGGCAGCCTGCGCCTCGACCCAGTCGCGGATCATCTGCTGCTCGGCGCGCATATGCTGGACGAGCCCCTGGATGCCCTCGGCGAGATTGGTCATCGCCTGGGTCGCGGCCCGGCCTCCCCCGCCCTCTGCGACGACGCCGCTCAAGCGATCGATGGCCGCCTGAAGCTCGCGAGCGAGCGCCGGATCGTGCTCGGGCGTAGGCCGAACTGCGGCGGCGGCTGCGGCGGTCGGCACCTCCTCCTCACCGGAGACCAGCCAATCCTCCAGTTCGTTGTGGAAACGGGCATGGGCCTGCCCCGCCTGAAGATCGAGGAACCCGATCACGAGCGACGAGGCGAGGCCGAACAGGGAGGCCGAGAACGCCAGGCCGATGCCCGACAGCGGCACGGCGAGCCCGCTCTTCAGCTCGTCGAACATGACCGCGGCATCGCCCCCGCCACGCATCCCGCCGATCACCGCTCCGACGGCCGACAGCGTCTCGATCAAACCCCAGAAGGTGCCGAGCAGGCCGAGCAGGATCAGGATGCCGGCGCTGTAGCGCAGGATCTCGCGCCCCTCGTCGAGGCGCACGGCGATCGTGTCGAGATGGGCGCGGGTCCCGGACAGCGTCACGCCCTGACGCCGCGTCTCGATGGCGGGAACGAGCGGTGCCAGCAGCGTCGGCTTCTCCCGAGGCGCCTGCCCGGCGGCGACCGCGTTGACGTACCGGGTTTCGCGGAACAGCCGGGTCACCTGCCCGAACGCGAGCAGCACCGCGATCAGCAGCACGCCGAGGATCAGCCCGTTGAGACCGGGATTGGCGAGGAAGGCCGGTGTGATCTGTCGGTAAAGGACGAAGGCGAGAAACCCGACCAGAACCAGGAAGACCAGCATCCGGACGAGCGTCATGCCGGGTTTGGCGATCGGCGGGCTGTCGGAGGAAGACGCGGGACGGGCCGCCATCGGGTCCATGCTCGTGTTAGGGGCCGACGCCAGGGGGAGGGCACCGCGCGCGGGAGAAAAGCGGCGGCACTCTGGCGACTTGGCCTTTGACGATCAAGTCACCGGGCCTCCCCGCGTCAGGGGCGTCGACGCGGAATGGCCGCTAATCCCATTCCCGTGGCCAGCTCTCGTCCAGATGCGGCCCGAGCCGCACCGCCCAGACCTTGTTCGCGAGCCCCGTAGAATCGTCCGTTTCGACGGCGATCCCGCAGAGCGTGCCGGGGCCGGTGGCGGCCTCCAAGCGCGAGCCCGGTGTCTTCTGAAGGAAGCGGCGAACCGGCTCTTCCTTCTGCATGCCGAGCACCGAATCGTAGTCGCCGCACATGCCGGCATCCGACAGGTAGGCGGTGCCGCCAGGCAGGACACGGTGGTCGGCGGTGGGCACATGGGTATGCGTGCCGACGACGAGCGTGGCCCGCCCATCGAGGAAATGGCCCATCGCCTGCTTCTCGCTGGTGGCCTCGGCATGCATGTCGACGATCACAGCATCGGCCGCCGCCCCGAGCGGGCAGGCCTCCAATTCGCGGTCGGCCGCCGCGAACGGGTCGTCGAGGGGATCGAGATAGATCCGGCCCATCACGTTGACGACGAGGACGCGGGCGCCCCGCGCCGTCTCGATCACCGTGGCGCCGCGTCCCGGCGTGCCCGGCGGGTAATTGGCGGGCCGGATCAGCCGGGGCTGCCGGGCGATGAAGACCAGAGCCTCGCGCTGATCGAAGGAGTGATTGCCGAGCGTCACGGCATCGGCACCCGCTTGGAGGATCTCGTCGCAGATCGACTCGGTGATGCCGAAGCCACCGGCGGCGTTCTCGCCGTTGATGACGACGCAATCGAGCCGCCAGCGCTCGCGCAGCCCGGGCAGGCGGTCGGTGACGGCCTGACGGCCCGGACGTCCGACGATGTCGCCGAGGAAGAGGATACGCATGAACGAACTCAGACTTGCCGGAGCGGTACCGGACCTTCCTCGGTGACCATGTGGTCGAGGGGACGGTCATGCGGCTCGGCCGGGACTTCCGGAATCTCCTGGACCGAGAAGGCGATGCCGATCGTCAGCACCGGGCCGTTCTTCGACAGCCGCTCGATCGCCTGATCGTAATAGCCCGCGCCGTAGCCGATCCGCTGCCCGGCCCGGTCGAAGGCGGCGAGCGGCACGATCAATGCGGTCGGATCGAGGGGAGGGAGGTCGTCGCGCGGCTCGGACAGCCCGAAACCGCCCTTCACTAGTTCCTCGCCGGCTCGCCACTCGCGAAAGACGAGCCCCTGCTTGGTCACCTTCGGCAGGGCGACCCGCTGCCCACGGGCGAACAGGCGTTCGATCAGCGGGCGCGGATCGATCTCGCTCCGGATCGGCCAGAAGGCCCCGACCAGCGGCGCTTGCGCCAGCTCCGGAAGACCGGCGATGAACGCGGCGGCCTGCTGTGATCCGGCAAGACGGGTCTCGGGCGAGAGAGCGTCGCGCCGGGCCAGGACCTCGGCGCGGAGTTGCGCCTTGTGGGCGCGTCGGGGGGAAGAGTGCGGAGCCACCTGAGCCGTTGGAGTGTCGATCCCGGGAAACCTACAGAGTAGGTGGGCGCCGTGTTGGCCAAGTCCACGGACGAGGCCAGGAACAGCTCCCTAGGGAGTCGATAAGGCCCCGGGGAAAGTTCTCCTGACGAACTCTGCAGCCCCGCCCACGAGAGATAGACGTGCCGGGGCCCGGACGCCAGGGGCCGAATGCCGCGAAGCGCGAAGAAATCGGGTGCCGGCTCGATCTCCCGCGCTCGGACGGAGCTTATCCCCCGGGCTGTCCCGATAGGGCGCGCGCCAATCGATCGATGCGCTCGGCGGCGACGCCGACGCCCGCGGCCAGACGCGCCTGCTCGCCGGCCTCTCGCGCGGCCTCACGTTCCATGTCCTCGATGCGGCGGCGCGCTTCCTGCAATTCATCGACCAGCGTCAGCGCCGCCATGATCTGGAGGCGCATGTCGCCGATCTCACCGAAGGCCCCGCGCATATCGGTGACCCGCCGGTCGAGCTCGCCCGCGAGCGTTTCGAGGTGGCTCTCCTCGCCCGCGCCGCAGGCCATCCGGTAGCTCTTGCCCGCGATGGTGACGCTGACATGGGGCATGGGACGCAGTTTCTCTCGGTTACGCGCCGGACGGGCCGGACAGGACATCCTTCACTGTCTCGATGGCGCGATCGAGGCGACGGCCGACTTCGCCGGTGGTGACGTTCATGCGCGCCAGCCGGGCGCCGGCGGCGTCGAGTTCGGCGGCGAGCCGGGCGCGATCCTCCTCCAGCAGGGCGAATTCGGTATCCCGATCACCGCGGCTACGCTCGGCTTCGAGCCGTCGGGCCACCGCGTTCTCCAGCAGGGCCAAGGCCGCATCGAGCCGGCCGATCGCTTCCTCTAGGTTGACCGTCGCCGGCTGTCTCTCGGTCTTCGCCATACCGCCCGATCGATCCTTTTCCGCTCCGCCCCGGCTCAAGACGTTTCAGCCAAGCGTATTCGAAATTCCAGCCTGTTGGCAGCGATGCCCACGATCTTTGACAGCCCCGGTCGCCATGTTAGAGAGCCCGCGCCCGGCCCGCTCACGCCTTTCGCGAGCCGCCGTTCAAACGGAAGTCTCACCGTGCCCTTCTCCGGCTCCCCGCGCAGACCGTCCGCCGTCCGGACGCGTGCGGGTGTGGGCCGTCGCCCGGTTCATCTCAGGTTCAGCGCGGCCCCGCTTGGAGCGGTCGCGTCATCGTCGGCCGCGGAGCCTCGGCGCACCGCATCACTGGTCCCCCATCGGCGCGCTGGCGCGCCCCACATACAAGGAGTCACGCCGTGACCGTCAAGGTTGCCATCAACGGGTTCGGGCGCATCGGCCGCAACGTGCTGCGCGCCATCGTCGAGGCCGGCCGCACCGACATCGAGGTCGTGGCGATCAACGATCTCGGCCCGGTCGAGACCAATGCCCACCTCCTGCGCTACGATTCGGTCCACGGCCGTTTCCCGGCCGAGGTTGCGGTCGAGGGCGACGCCATCGTCATCAACGGCAAGCGCATCAAGGTCACGGCCGTGCGCAACCCGGCGGAACTTCCGCACCGCGATCTCGGCGTCGACATCGCGCTCGAATGCACCGGCATCTTCACCTCGAAGGACAAGGCCAAGGCCCATCTCGACGCCGGCGCCAAGCGCGTCCTCGTCTCGGCCCCCGCCGACGGGGCCGACCTCACCGTGGTCTACGGCGTCAACCACGACGGTTTGACGGCCGATCACCTCGTCGTCTCGAACGCCTCCTGCACGACGAACTGCCTCGCGCCGGTCGCCAAGGTCCTCAACGAGACCGTCGGCATCGAGCGCGGCTTCATGACCACGATCCACTCCTACACCAACGACCAGCCCTCGCTCGATCAGATGCACAAGGATCTGTACCGGGCGCGCGCCGCGGCCCTTTCGATGATCCCGACCTCGACCGGTGCGGCCAAGGCCGTCGGCCTGGTCCTGCCGGAGCTGAAGGGCAAGCTCGACGGGACCGCGATCCGCGTGCCGACCCCGAACGTCTCGGCGGTCGATCTCGTTTTCACGGCCAAGCGCGCGACCTCGGTCGAGGAAATCAACGAGGCGATCAAGGCGGCCGCCTCCGGTCCGCTCAAGGGCGTGCTGGGCGTCACCGACCGGCCGAACGTGTCGATCGACTTCAACCACGATCCGCACTCGTCCACCTTCCACCTCGATCAGACCAAGGTCATGGACGGCACCTTCGTGCGCATCCTGTCCTGGTACGACAACGAGTGGGGCTTCTCGAACCGCATGGCCGACACCGCCGTCGCCATGGCCAAGCTGATCTAATCACCTGATCACCGCCGAATGCGAGGCGGCCGGCCTGATGCCGGCCGCCTCGTAAGCGTTCCGAGGGCGAACTCGCCTTCCCTCAAACAGGTGTGCACGCGATGACCGAGACCTCGCCGACCCAGTCGTCCGGGACCGACTTCATCCCGACCACCCCACCCGCTTCCGCGGCACCATCGCCCGCAGCGGCCTCCACGGTGAAGCCGACAACGGACAAGGCCGGTCTCTCCGCCGCCGCGCCGGTCAATGCTTCCGATCAGCTTGCCCGCATCGAGGACAAGACAGCCCGCATCGAGGACAAATATGCCCGCTCGGAGGCGCTGCTCTCGCGCGTCGAGGAGAAGGTGGAGAACGCGTCCTCGCGCATGAACGAGGCGGCCCGTCAGGCCGATCTCGCCTCGCTGCGCGGCGAAGTGCGCGGCATGGCCGACCGCATCAACCGGCTCCCCGGGACCGGCGCCCTGGTGCTCACCGCGCTCATCACCGCCGTGCTCACCGTCGCCCTGATGGTCGCCGTGCAGCGGGCGAATCTCGACAAGCTGCTCCCCCCGAGCCTGGGCGGCTCGGCACCGACCTCCACGACCAACCCGTAAGAGCGATCCGACCGGCATGACCGATTTCCGCACCCTCGACGATGCCGGCCCGCTCCAGGGCAAGCGCGTGCTCCTGCGCGTGGATCTCAACGTTCCCATGGAAGGGGACCGCGTGACCGATGCGACCCGCATCGAGCGGGTGGTGCCGACGATCCGCGAGATCGCCGAGAAGGGCGGGAAGGTCATTCTGCTCGCGCATTTCGGCCGTCCGAAGGGCAAGCCCGACCCCAAGGACTCGCTGAAGCCGATCCTGTCGACGCTTTCGGACAAGGTCGGCAAGCCGGTGGCCTTCGGCGAGGATTGCATCGGCGACGCCGCAGCCTCGGCCGTCGGCGCTCTCAAGGACGGTGACGTGCTTCTCCTCGAAAACACCCGCTACCACGCCGGTGAGGAGAAGAACGACCCCGAGTTCACGAAGGCGCTGGCCGCCAACGGCGACATCTACGTCAACGAGGCATTCTCCGCCGCCCATCGCGCGCATGCCTCGACCGAGGGCCTCGCCCGTGTGCTGCCGGCCTATGCCGGACGCCTGATGCAAGCCGAGCTCGACGCGCTGACCAAGGGATTGGAATCTCCCAGCCGTCCCGTCATCGCCATTGTCGGCGGCGCCAAGGTCTCGACCAAGATCGACCTTCTGGAGAACCTCGTCGCCAAGGTCGACATGCTGGTGATCGGCGGCGGCATGGCCAACACCTTCCTGCACGCGCAGGGCAAGGATGTCGGCAAGTCGCTCTGCGAGAAGGATCTGGCCGAGACGGCCCAGCGCATCCTCGCGGCGGCCAAGGAGAAGAACTGCACCATCATCCTGCCCGCCGACGCACTGGTGGCCCGCGAGTTCAAGGCGAATGCCGAGAACGAGACGGTGACGGTCGATGCCGTTCCCTCCGATGCGATGATCCTCGATGTCGGCGCCGCCTCCATGTCGACGATCGACGGCGCCATCGACGAAGCCCGCACGCTGGTGTGGAACGGCCCCCTCGGCGCCTTCGAGCTCACCCCCTTCGACACCGGCACGGTCGCGGTCGCCCGCCATGCGGCGGCCCGCACGAAGGCCGGACAGCTCGTCAGCGTGGCCGGTGGCGGCGACACGGTGGCGGCTCTCAACCATGCGGGCGTCGGCGAGGATTTCTCCTACGTCTCGACCGCGGGCGGCGCGTTCCTCGAATGGCTTGAGGGCAAGGAGCTTCCGGGCGTCGAGGCCCTGCGCGCGAAGGGCTGACGCCCGCTCCGTTCCCCTACCCGCGCGGATTTCGGGCCCCACCCGATACCGCCCGCGAATGCCGAAATCGGTTCGTACCGATTTCGGGCGGGAAGGGTTCGGGTCGCGACGAATTCGGCGGATATGCTCAAGTTTTTGACGCCGGGGCGCAGGCTGACGGCGCGTAACCGCCTATATACGCCCTGAAGAGATTGGCCCGCGCAAGGCCGCATCGGACGAGGTTTGAACCATGGCACGCATCACCCTCCGGCAGCTTCTCGACCACGCCGCCGAGTACGGCTACGGCGTGCCCGCCTTCAACCTGAACAACATGGAGCAGGGCCTCGCCATCATGGCGGCAGCCGACGCCACGGATTCACCGGTGATCCTGCAGGCGAGCCGCGGCGCCCGCGCCTATGCCAATGACGTGGTGCTGGCGAAGCTGATCGACGGTCTCGTCGAGATCTACCCGCACATCCCGGTCTGCATGCATCTCGACCATGGCAACAACGAAGCCACGTGCGCCACCGCGATCCAGTACGGCTTCACCTCGGTGATGATGGACGGTTCGCTGAAGGCAGACGGCAAGACCCCGGCCGACTACGCCTACAATGTCGACATCACCCGCAACGTCACCAAGATGGCCCATTGGGCCGGCGTCTCGGTCGAGGGTGAGCTCGGCGTGCTGGGCTCCCTGGAGAGCGGCACCGGCGAAGCCGAGGATGGACACGGCGCCGAGGGCGAACTGTCCCACGATCAGCTCCTGACCGACCCGGAAGAGGCGGTGAAGTTCGTCCGCGAGACCAAGGTGGATGCCCTGGCGGTGGCGATGGGGACCAGCCACGGCGCCTACAAGTTCACCCGCCAGCCCGACGGCGACGTGCTGGCCATGAACGTGATCGAGGAGATCCATCGTCGCCTGCCGACGACGCACCTGGTCATGCACGGCTCCTCCTCCGTGCCGCAGGAATTGCAGGACATCATCAACAAGTTCGGCGGCCAGATGAAGCCGACCTGGGGCGTGCCGGTGGAGGAGATCCAGCGCGGCATCAAGCACGGCGTGCGCAAGATCAACATCGACACCGACAACCGCATGGCGATGACCGGCCAGATCCGCCGCGTCCTGACGGAGACCCCGGAGGAGTTCGATCCGCGCAAGTATCTGAAGCCTGCCATGGAAGCGATGACCAAGCTGTGCAAGCAGCGCTTCGAGGAGTTCAACACCGCCGGGCAGGGCAGCAAGATCCGTCCGATCTCGGTCGCCGAAATGGCCAAGCGCTACGCCAGCGGCTCGCTCGATCCGCGTATCGACGCCTGAGAGCTCTGCCTTGAGTGACCCACAACCAGCAGGCCCCAAGCCTCGCCTCGCCCTCCTGTCACCCTACGGTCTCGGTCCCGCCGAGGCCGACGCGGCCGCCGAGGCGCTCGACGCCGCCTGCGCGGCGGGGGACGTTGCGGCGGTGATCCTCCGTCTGGCCCCGTCCGACGAGCGCAGCCTCGTATCCCTGCTCAAGCGGCTCTGTCCGCCGGCGCAGGAGCGGGGCGCGGCGGTCGTCGTCGCCGTGCCGGACTATCCCGGCGATCTCGTCTCGGTGTCGGCCCGTGGCGGGGCGGACGGCGTGCATGTCGATCGCGCCGAGGACGAGACCTTGCGCGACCTGCGCGGGCGCCTTCGGGACGGGCGCATCCTCGGGGCGGGCGGCCTGCTGGGATCGCGGGACGCCGCCATGTTGGCCGGCGAGGCCGGCGCCGATTATCTGCTGTTCGGTGGTCTGTTCGCGGATGGGGGCGCACCCGACGCGGCGGACGTGCGGGAGCGCGCCGCTTGGTGGGCCGAAATCTTCGAGACGCCCTGCATCGCCGTGGCAGCGCAGGCTGATGAGGTCGCAGCCCTCGCCGCGACGGGCGCCGAGTTCGTCGGCCTCGAAAGCGCCCTCTGGTTCGGCGATGCCGGGGGCGTGCGGACGGCGCAGGCGGCTCTCGACCAGGCTCGATGATACTTCTCAACGTTTCGGATTTTCCGAAGTCGAGGCGTCGCGGCGGCCGGGCCGGTCGGCCCTCCCTCGTCGCAGCGCTCGCTGGGCTCCTCCTCGCGCCGGGAACGCCGTGGGCGGCTCCGAAGGCGCCTGCGACGGTGCCGCCGGGCAAGGACGTCGCACCGAAGGCGAGCGGGCAGGGCCTGGATCGCGAATTGCCCTCGCCCTACAGCGTCAAATCCGACGGCGCGCAGCCCGCCAAAGCCGATCCCAATTCCGACGCGGCCTACGGCGCCTATCAGCGCGGACGCTACGTCACCGCCTTCCGCGAGGCGACGAAGCGGATCGAGGCGAATCCGAAAGATGCCCCGGCCATGACGCTGCTGGGCGAACTCTACAATCAGGGCCTCGGGATCAAGCAGGACCCGAAACGGGCGCTGGAATGGTATCGCCTCGCCGCGGCACAGGGCGAGGCGCACGCCATGGCCTCCCTCGGTCTGATGGCGATGGATGGGCGCGGCCAGCCCAAGGACATGAAGACCGGGCGCAGTTGGCTCGAGCAGGCGGCGCAGCGCGGCGAGCCGAGCGCCGCCTACAACCTCGCGCTGATTCAGATCGGCGATGCGAAGCCGGAGGAGCACATCAAGGCCGCGGCCAATTTCCGCAAGGCGGCGGAGGCCGAAATCCCGCCGGCGCAGCACGCACTCGGGGTGCTGTATCTGCAGGGTAAGGGCGTCCAGAAGGACACGGTGCAGGCGGCGCAGTGGTTCCGGCGTGCCGCCGACAACGGCGATCTGGCGGGCGAGGTCGAGTTCGCGATCCGGCTGTTCCTCGGCGACGGCGTGACCAAGGACGAGGCGCGGGCCGGCCGTTACTTCCTGCACGCGGCTCGGCGGGGCAATGCCATCGCACAGAACCGGATCGCCCGGCTTTACCTAGCCGGACGGGGCATGCCGAAGAACCTCGTCGAGGCGGCAGCGTGGAACCTCGCCGCCGCAGCTCAGGGACGGCCGGACGAGATCCTCGACCAGGGAACCGCCGGTCTCAATCCCGAAGAGCGAAAGCGTGCCGAAGCCTTGGCCGCGGAGCGAGCCAACCTCCAGCCTTGAACGAGATCGGTCTCCGCCGCCGAATGACTCAGTGATCTTCGGCGGTCGCGCCGGTGTCCGAGATGTCCGTCACGGACGCCTTGTCCACCGGCGGTTCGGCGCTGGCGACCGATTTCGTCTCGAGCAGGGGCTGGAGGCGGGCAGCGAGTTGCTTGTCGAGATGCCGGGCATAGGCGCCCTTGAAGTAGCGCTCACCGGTGCCGCGCCCGTAGAGCTGGTCATGGGCGACCGCCATGCGCTGGACTTCCGGACGGCAGAGGAAGCCGATCACCCCGGCCGCCTCGTACCAGCGACCGTCGCGGGCCAGCCGCATCGCCTTCGGATTCGACAGCACCGTCTCGGCGAAGCAGGCCGTGGCCGCGTCTTCGAGGGGGCTCAACACGACATGGGCCGTGCCGGGCACGCGCTCGCGCTGACGGGCGGGTCGCGCCTCCGCCGCGGAGGAGGCTAGAGCGACGGCAAGACCGCAGAGCAGCACGGCTTTCATGGGGCGTCTCGAACCAGTGTCGAACGCCCGCATTCTTTGCTGAACAAATCGTCAGATCTAGGGCGCTGAGCCGCGCTTCATGACGCAGTGCGAGACAAAATCAGCCTGTCGCCCGGGCGCCACATGTGCCGTTCAGCCGCGGCGCACGGCATTCCAGTTGCCGCTGCAGCTGATGAGCCCGCCACCAACGGTCTGCCACGTGCCCGAGCCGCTGCCGGCGGGGGTCAATCGACCGACCACCTGGGCGGAGTCCTGGCCGCGGGAGATCAACCCGCGGACCGCGCCGTTCTGTGAGACGCGCCCCTGGATATTGACTTCGCCGCCACCGTAGACCGCTTCGCCGCGTTGGATCTGAACGCCGTAGCGGTAGGCCCGATCGCAGGGACCGTCGCGCGTGACCACCTCGATGCTCCAGCGCCCGTCATAGCGGTGCGGTACCTGTACCTTGCGCTGGGCGGCATCGACCGGACCAGCCACCGTCACAGCGATGGCGGCGGAAAGGCAGGTCGCGAGAATCGGCAGGCGCATGGCGTCGGGTCCGGCTGTCCACATACGGCAGGATCGCCCTGCACCCGGCCGAACATTGGTTCGATGCCGGGAGAGTCAAGGCGTGTCCGAATGGCGCCCGGGTCAGCCCTTCGCGCGAATCCCCGCCTCGGTCAGGAGAGCGAGCAGATCGCATCCCGCGAACAGGAAACCATCGACCCCCGCTTCGCGCAGGCTCGCTTCATCCGCGGGCTTCCCGGCGAGGTAGAGCGTACCGCAGCCCGCCGCCTTCAGGGCGCGGGCCGCCGGGACGGCCTCGGTCTCGTAGAGCTTGTCCGACGAGCAGAGACAGGCGAGCCGTGCGCCGGACGCCTTGAAGGCGTCCGTGAGAGCGGCGACGTCGGAGAAGCCATCGTTGTCGAGCGCCTCGATCCCGCCCGCAGCGAAGGCGTTGGCCGCAAAGGTCGAGCGGGCATTGTGAACGGCGACCGGCCCGAGATTGGCCAGGAACACGACAGGGCGCTGGCCGCCCAGCGCCAGGACGGCGTCGGAGGCGTCGCGCAGGGCTTCGTAGGGCTCGGCGACGCGCAGGGAGGGAAGGGCACCGGCCGGTCGCGCTTCCGCCTCGCGCGGCGCCACGTCGAGCACCGCCACCGGCTTCTCGGCGAGAGAGGGGAACTCGCTGGCGCCGGTCAGCGGCTGCTTGCGGGTCGCGACCGCACGCTCGCGCGCCGTTCGCACGCCTTCGATCCGGCCGGCGAGGGCGCCGGAGGCGAGGCTCCGGGCGAGCCCGCCCTCCCGCTCGATCTCCTGGAAGGCCGCCCAGGCCTTTTCGGTCAGTTCGGCGGTCAGCGCCTCGAACCCACCAGCGCCCGCGGCCGGATCCGACACCTTGGCGAGGTTCGATTCCTCCAGGAGCACGATCTGGCTGTTGCGCACCACGCGGCGCGCGAAGGCATCGGGGAGGCCGAGCGCGAGGGTGTAGGGCAGGGCGGTGACCGAATCGGCGCCGCCGAGGCCCGCGGATGCCGAAGCCATGGTCGTGCGCAGGATGTTCACGAAGGGATCGCGGCGCGTCATCATTCGCCACGCGGTCTCGGCCAGCACCCGCAGGGGCTTCGGCTCCAGCCCGCAGGCTTCCTCGACCCGTGCCCAGAGGCGGCGGATCGCCCGGAACTTGGCGATGGTCAGGAATTCGTCGGCATCCGCCACGAGCAGCACGGAGATCGCCTCCCGCGCCCGGTCCAGATCGTGTCCGCCCGCCTCGAGCGCGCGGAGATAAGCGACGGCCGTGGCGAGCACGGCGGCCAGTTCCTGCACTTCGCTGGCGCCGGCCTCGTGGTAGGGGCGGGCATCGGCCAGAGCCACACGGCCGCGATAGGGGGAAAAATCGGTGAGCACCTGAGAGAGCCGCGTTTCCCAGCCCTCGCTCACCCGGCCGGTCGCCGCCTGCCCGCCGAGCGGGTCGAGGCCGAGATCGATATCGAGTTCGGCCGGATCGTCACCGCGCCGCTCGACCACTTGCTTAAGCAGTGCCGCGACCTCGAAGCCGCGCTCGCACGCGTCGATCCGCAGGGCGATGAGCGGCAGCATCACGCCGTTCAGCGCGGCTTCGAGCCCATCGGCATCGGTGAGGGCAAGGCCGAAGCCGCGGGCGGCGGGAGCCCCGGCCTCGACCAGAACCAGAGCGTCGGCGCCCCCCTCGAGATCCGTGAGCGCCTGGGCGGCGGCTTTTCCGGCGTCGGGATGATCGATGCGCTGCGCCAGACGCCAAGGTCCGGGGGCCCTGACCGGCTGGGCAACGGGGGCTGCCGGCTCGTAGAGCGGTTCGATGCGAAGGCCGTCCGCGGTCTTCGAGACGAGCCGCTTCTCGTAATCGCCACCCTTCAGCGCGGCATCGACCGCCTTGCGCCAACGCTCGCGGGTCGCGGGCTCGAACAACTCGGCAAGCGGACGATCTTCCATCGTAAACCCTGGCGGTACGGCGATTCCGGCTCGCTCCTTGTAAGAGCGGCGGCTCGGCCGCAAGCCTTTGCACGGGCCACGGCGGAGCGACAACCGACTTTAGTCCGGGTGGAAGCGCAGGTACCGTTCAAAATCCTGAAGCGTCAGCCAAAAATAATCAGTCCCGCGAAGCCGAGCGAGCCGACGATGATGCGCCACCACGCGAACAGCCAGAATCCGTGGCGGGACACGTAGTCGAGCACGGTCCGCACCACGATGAGCGCCGAGACGAAGGCGGCCACGAACCCGATCACGATCAGGGCGGCGTCGTCGGAGGACAGGTTCTTGTAGTTGTCGAGAAGGTCCTTGGCGAAAGCGCCGGCCATCGTCGGCATGGCGAGGTAGAACGAGAATTCGGTGGCTGAGCGCTTGCTCGCACCCATCAGCATCGCGCCGACGATGGTGGCGCCCGAGCGCGAGACGCCGGGGATCATCGCGAGACACTGGAAGATGCCGATCTTGAGCGCCATCGGCAGGCTGAACTCGAACACGTCGGTCTTGCGCGGCGCCTCCACCGTATCGGTGTGGCTCTCGTCGGCCGGGGTCGCCTTGGGTTCGCCGACCATGTCGTCGATGACCAGCAGCACGAGGCCGCCCGCGACCAGCGTGGCGCAGATGATCCACGGGTTGAACAGGTAGGCTTTGATGAGTTTTGAGAAGAGGCCGCCGATGATCGCCGCCGGTAGGAAGGCAACCAGAACGGCTGCCACGAAGCGCCGGGCCTTCGGGTCGTTCGGGAGGCTGCGCGCGATGCCCCAGAGCTTGCCGAAATAGGCGTAGAGGATGGCCAGCACCGCACCGAGCTGGATCAGCACTTCGAAGGTGTTGTTCGGCGAGTGGAAGCCGATGAAGTGGCCGACCAACAGCTGGTGACCGGTCGAGGACACCGGAATGAACTCGGTGGCTCCCTCCACCACGGCGAGCACAAGCGCCTTCGCGATCAGGACGAGATCCATGGGTCTGCTGCTCCTCGCGCCGGCACGGCGCCCATTCCGCGCCGTGTGGGCGGGCGCGCGACACCGGGCAAGACGACGGCGGTGCGGCAGCTTTGGGGCGGCAGCGTTGACGCGCGGTTACCGAGACGCATCAAGCGTGTTAACGGGGCCGAAACGGACCGGACATAATCCTGGCTTGTCGGCCAGGGTCATGCTCGGCCGCAGCGAGTTGCCGAGCCGGCGGCTTCTTCACACGTCACGCTGAATCACGGCCTCAATGGCGACCCTTCACCACGCTCCGTTCTGTCCGAATTCGCGGTTCATCCGTCTCGCGCTCACCGAGATGGGCATGGAACCGGTGCTCGTGGAGGAACGGGCCTGGGAGCGACGCCGGGATTTTCTCATCGTCAACCCGGCGGGCACCACGCCGGTGCTGGTGGAGCAGACCGGGCTCGCGATCCCCGGCGCGGGGGTGATCGCCGAATATCTGGACGAGACACGGGGACTCGGCCTGAACGGACGGCGCCTCCTGCCCGACACCACCACCGCCCGCGTCGAGGTACGCCGCCTGCTCGACTGGTTCCTCGTGAAGTTCAACGGGGAGGTGACCGAGTATCTCGTCACCGAGAAGATCGACAAGCGCTTCATGCCGAGTTCGGAGGGTGGTGGTCCCCCGGACATGAACGCCATCCGCGCGGCGCGCACCAATGTGCGCTATCACCTCAAATATATCGGCTACCTCATCGGCCAACGCCGTTGGCTGGCGGGCGACCACCTGACCTATGCGGATCTGGCGGCGGCGGCCCATCTTTCCTGCGTGGATTATCTCGGCGACGTGCCATGGGACGAGGACGAGATGGCGAAGGATTGGTACGCGCGGGTGAAGTCCCGCCCGTCCTTCCGTCCCCTCCTCGCCGACCGGGCACCGGGAATGCCGCCATCGGCCCATTACGCGAATCTGGATTTCTGAAGCTCGAACGGACGGTCCTGACCGGTTCCGCCCTGCGTCAGGTCGTGGAGGAACGGGCCCGCAAACTCGGCTTCGATGCCCTCCGCGTCACCCGCCCCGATGCAATCCCGCTGACCCGCGAGCGGCTGCCGGCTTGGCTGGCGGCCGAGCATCACGGCAGCATGGACTGGATGGAGGAGCGCGCCGGCCAGCGGGCCGATCCGTCCACCCTCTGGCCCGAGGTCCGCAGCGTCGTCATGCTCGGCATGAATGCCGGGCCGCAGACCGACCCGCTCGAGCTTCTGGCCCGGAGGGATCGCGGCGCCATCGCGACCTATGCGCAGAGGCGCGACTACCACGATGTCATCAAGGGCAAGCTGAAGGAGCTCGGCGGCTTCCTCTCCGCGCGCTCGGGCAGGCCGGTGAAGGTCTTCTGCGACACGGCTCCGGTGATGGAGAAGCCGCTCGCGCAGGCTGCCGGCCTCGGCTGGCAGGGCAAGCACACGGTGCTGCTCTCGCGCCAGCACGGCAATTGGCTCATGCTCGGCGCGATCTTCGCGGCCGCCGATCTCCCGATCGACGCCCCCGAAGGCGACCATTGCGGCTCCTGCCGTCGCTGCCTCCAGGCTTGCCCGACCGCCGCCTTCCCGACCCCGTATCAGCTCGATGCGCGGCGCTGCATCGCCTATCTCACCATCGAGCATGCGGGCCCGATCCCGGAGGAATTCCGCGAGAGCATCGGCAATCGCATCTTCGGCTGCGACGATTGCCTCGCGGTCTGTCCCTGGAACAAGTTCGCCGCCAAAGCGCGGGAGTCGCGCATGGCGGCCCGGTCCGATCTCGCCGCCCCTCCGCTGGCGGAGCTGTCCCGGCTCGACGAGGCCGGCTTCCGGTCCTTCTTCGCCGGCACGCCGGTCAAACGGACCGGCCGCGACCGCATGCTCCGCAACGTGCTCATCGCCATCGGCAATTCGGGGGATGCCGCCCTCGGCGAGGAGGCCGCGCGCTGTCTCGCCGACCCGGATCCGACCGTGCGGGGGGCCGCCGTCTGGGCGTGCGGGCGCCTGTTCCCGGCCGTGCGGCTCGCGGCCCTCTACGCGGCCCATGGCCAGGACGAGGCGGATGCCCATGTGAGAGACGAATGGCGCGCCCTCTCGCTCACCCCTATTCAGGGGGCGCCCGCTTCGGAGACCTCGCCCGCATGAACCTCTTCGTCTTCGGCTTCGGCTTCTCCGCCCGCCATTTCGCCGAATCCGAGCGGTCGCGTTTCACCACCGTCCGGGGAACGGTGACCGAGGCGGATCGCGCGCGAAAGCTCGCCGCCGAAACCGGGTTCACCCTGCGGACCTTCGGCCCGGAAACGGACGATCCCGGCATCGCCGACGACCTGGCCGATACCGACATCCTCCTCGTCTCGGCTCCGCCCGGGCCCCACGGTGACACGGCGCTTTCTCGCTACCGGGCGGCCATCGCGGCCAGTCGGATCCGGTGGATCGGCTATCTGTCGACCATCGGGGTCTACGGCGATCAGGGGGGCGCCTGGATCGACGAAAGCACAATCGCCACCCCGAAAAGTGCCCGCTCCCGCGAGCGCCTCGCGGTCGAGGAGGCGTGGTTGGCGCTCGGGGCCGAGACCGGCAAGGCGGTGCAGGTGTTCCGTCTCTCGGGCATCTACGGACCCGGCCGAAATCCCATCGTGAAGCTGCGCGAGGGCCGCACCCAGCGCATCGTCAAGCCGGGGCAGGTGTTCAACCGCATCCATGTCGCCGACATCGCCACAACGCTGGCGGCCTCGATCGATCGACCGAGGGGCAGCGCGATCTACAACGTCACCGACGACGAGCCCGCGCCGCCTCAGACGGTGATCGAGCATGCCGCGGCTCTCACCGGACTGCCGCTCCCCCCCGCCGTCGATTTCGAGACGGCGGATCTGAGCCCGATGGCACGCAGCTTCTACGGCGAGAACAAGCGCGTCCGGAATGGCCTGATCCGCGGGGAGCTGGGCGTCACGCTCGCCTATCCGACCTACCGTGAGGGTCTGGCCGGTCTGGTCTCCGATGCCGAGCGCGGCCGCTGAACCGGTAGCCGCCTGCACGCCTCGTTCTCGGCACTCCAACCGTCGTGGGACCTCCACCAGAACCCGTGCCCCTTCAACAGCCGCCTCAGATGAACTGGACGCCGAACTCGTCGCCGGTGTTCCACATGCGCTGGCAGGCGAGCGGCGCCTCACCGGTGCATTGAAGCGTGAAGCGTTCCGGCAGGCCGCCCCCCACGACCCTCAGCTTGGCGCCGGATTTCGAGCGGTTGAGCACCTCGCACTCGACGGTCCGCTCGCTGCCGCCGCGCGGCGGCGTGTAACTGACATGGGCATGGGCGAGGACGCGCACTCGCACGTCGCCGCGCCTTTCTTCCAGATCGATGCTCCACGCATCGAGGTTACTGGTGAAGCTCTCGACGATCTCGGCGGTCGCCTGCATGTCGGCGTTGACCTGCCCGGTGGTCGCCCTCTGCTTCACGCTCGCCGAGACGGTCTGGGCGATGAAGCCCTGTACGGTGTCGACGACGGAGGCGGTGGAAGCCATGGCCTGTCCGACTTCCCGTGACACCGCCTGCATCGCCGAGATTTCGCCGGTGATGCGCCCGGTCGCCGAGCGCGCCTGTTCGGCCAAGCTCTTCACCTCGGTGGCGACGACGGCGAAGCCGCGGCCCGCGGCGCCCGCGCGGGCCGCCTCGATCGTGGCGTTCAGGGCCAACAGGTTGATCTACTCAGCGATGGAAGTGATCAGATCGACGACCCCGTTCATCGCTGAGGCCGCGTCGCCGAGCCGCTCGGACAGTTGTCCGGCCTCGACCATTCGGCTCTGAATCTCGCCGACCGCTTGGTTCGAGCGGTCCATCTGCTCGGCGATCTCGGACGAGGTGCGATGCATCTCCTCGGAGGCCGCAGCGACGTCGCGCACGCGCCCGAGGGTCTGTTCCGCCATGGCGATGGCGCTGGAGCGCACCAGCATGTTCTGCGTGATGTCGAAGGCGTATTTCACGACCTTGAACGGCCGACCCGCCGCATCGAGCACCGGGTTGTAGGATGCCTGGATCCAGACCTCTTTGCCGCCCTTGCCGATCCGCTGATAGACGGCCGAGCTGAACCGCCCCTCGCGCAGGCTGTCCCAAAAGCCGGCATAGGACGGGCTGCGGGCGTACTCCGCGGTCACGAAGAGGCTGTGATGCCGACCCCGCACCTCGTCCAAGGTGTACCCCATCGCACCGAGAAAATTCTCGTTCGCGTCGAGGATGGTGCCGTCCGTATCAAACTCGACGACGGCCTGTGAACGACGCGCCGCCTCGACCTGCCCCGCCATGTCGGCGGCGACGAGCTTGGCCGACGTGACGTCGCTGGCGTATTTCACGACCTTGATCGGTTTGCCGGTCGGATCGAAAATCGGGTTGTAGCTCGCTTGAATCCACACGTCGCGGCCGTCCTTGCCGCGACGCCGAAACTCGCCGGCCTGATACTCGCCGCGCGACAACGCCTGCCAGAAAGCACGGTAAGCCGACGAGCTGGCCTCGCCCGGATCGACGAACAGGCTGTGATGGCGGCCCTCGACCTCCCCGAACTCGTAGCCGAGGGCATTGAGGAAATTCGGGTTGGCGTGACGGATGGTGCCGTCCAAGTCGAAGTGGATCACCGCCTGCGACCGGTCGATGGCCGCGATCTGGCCGGCAGTTTCGGCGGCGGCGAGACGCTCGGCGGTGACGTCGAGGGCGAATGTGACGATCTGCACCGGCTTGCCGCGGGCATCGAGCACGGGATTGTAGGAAGCGCGGATCCAGACTTCCCGCCCGTCCTTCGTGATCCGCCGATAGGCCGCCGCCTGAAACGTGCCCGCTCGCAGAGACTCCCAGAAGGCCGCGTAGGCGGGCGTCGTGACCTCATGAGGATCGACGAAGATCCTGTGGTGACGTCCGCGCACTTCCGCGAGGTCGTAGCCCATCAGGCCGAGAAACTTGTCGTTGGCGTCGAGGATCGTTCCGTCGAGGGCGAAGGTAACGACAGCCTGGGAGCGGTTGAGGGCGTCGAGCTTGGCCGTCGCTTCGGACCGGCGGAGGGCAGCAAACATCGCGCGAACCTACATACAATCAGAACTTAACATTTGGCATGAACGCGTAAAAAATCAGCTAATTTTGTACTCTTTGCATCCAGAAAACGAGCATCGTCGCCATCATCATCAGCCAGAGAATCTCGCGGCCGCCACACCACGAGGTTTGATATGAGACGAACCTTGAGTTGCATGGGTTTTGTCTAGGGGTGATCTTGTGTTGCGCCCCCACATTTCCAACGATGATCACCCTATCGCCGAAGCAGCCACCCGTCTCAACACGGGCGACTGAGCGTCTAGATATCCTCGCGCAGGCTTTTGCCATGGCGCTCGAAGTAGAACGGGATCGGTCGATACGGCGGGAAACCGGCCGATGCGGCGGCCTCGAGGTCATCGAGAACGATGCGGGTGATGCGCGGCAGATCCAGTTTGCGCGCATCATCGAGGGTGACCCAGGCCAGTTCGGTGAGTTCGGCCTCGGGACCGACGATCCCGGTCCGCTCGGCGGCGACGCTTCGGCGATCGACGACGAAGAAGCGGGTATCGAACCGGCGCGGCCGCTTCGGCGGCGTGATCGCCCGGGCCACGAGATGGAGCGCTTCGAGATCGGGCATCACGCCGTCCTCGGCGAAGGCCTGCCACGCGCCTTCCGGAACGGCTTCCGGCGGACCGTAATCGCGCGTCCCGATGAGGAGGCCGGTCTCTTCGTAGGTCTCGCGGATCGCCGCGAGGGCGAGTGAGCGGCCGAGGTGATGGGGCGCGCGGGAAAGCTTGGCGCGCAGGGCGTCGTCGGCGCGTTGCGAGAGGGCGCCCGCCACCGGCATCTGCCGGTCGGACCGCTCGATCCGCCCCCCCGGAAAGACGAACTTGCCGCCCATGAAGGCGAGGCGCGCGTTGCGCTTGCCCATGAGGACGCGCAGGGCCTTGCGGGACCGGTCGAGGACGATCAGCGTTGCCGCATCGCGGGGACGAAGCGCCACCGCCTTGGCCGGAACGACCGGTGCCGGGGAGGGGATCTCAGGCGTTTCCGAGGCCGGGGGCGCCACCTGTTCGGGTTCCTGCCTCACCGCCGCGCCTCTCCCCTGCGCCGAGCCCGTCTCGGACGGGCGGTGCCACGCTGAACCCATGCATGCCGAACGCGTATTGCAGGCCGATCACCGCCCCCTTCACCGGCTGGAGCAACCCGAGCGCCAGGACGAGAGTGAGCAGCGGCCAGACGGTGAGCGACAGCCAGAGCGGCACGTCGTAGCCCATCTCGACCTCCAACACGAGGTAGCCGACGAGATGCCCAACGAGGAAGATCACGAGATAGGGCGGCAGGTCGTCGGCCCGGTGCTCCGCCATGGCGAGGCCGCAGGCTTCGCATTCGGGCCTGACCTTGAGGAAGCGGCCGAACAGGCGGCCCTTGCCGCAATGCGGGCAGCGGTTGAGGAAACCGCGAGCCATGGCCGGGATCAACCGCGTGCGCGTCGCGGCCGCCGCGTCCGGCGGGGGAAATGCCTGGATGTCCATGGCCCGATCCTACCTGCTCCGCCTCAGCGGCGCGAGCCGCGATGACGCCGCGATCCGTCGCCATCCGTCGACGGAGGCTTCGTCGAGGCCCGGCCGGGCCGGGATTTCGCGGATTTCGCCTTCTCGATCTTCGCTTTTCCGAATGTCGGCTTCCCGGCCCTGGTCGCCGCGCCCGGTCGGCGTCCGCCGCCCTTCTGGCCGGACCGGCTGCGCCCTTCCGACAGGATCTCGAAGCGCAGCGCGCCCGCGACCGCCGCGGCCTCCACGAGCCGGACCTCGACCGGATCACCCAGGCGATAGGTCTCGCCGGTGCGGTCGCCGACCAGGGCGTGCAGGGTCTCGTCATGGCGGTAGAAATCGGCGCCGATGGTGGCGGCGGGAACGAAGCCGTCGGCTCCGGTCTCGGACAGTTTCACGAACAGGCCGGCGCGGGTCACGCCGGAGATGCGTCCCTCGAAGGTCGCCCCGACCCGGTCGGCGAGGTAGCCGGCGATGAGCCGGTCGATGGTCTCCCGCTCGGCCGCCATGGCCCGGCGCTCGGCGCCCGAGATCTGCTCGGCCACCGCGTCGAGCGTGCCCGCCGTCACGTCGGTCGGCAGCCCGTCGGTGCCGAGCTTGCAGGCCCGCACCAGGGCACGGTGCACGATCAGGTCGGCGTAGCGCCGGATCGGCGAGGTGAAATGCGCGTAGCGGCGGAGATTGAGCCCGAAATGGCCGAGATTCTGCGCGGCGTAGACGGCCTGCGCCTGGGAGCGCAACACCACTTCGTTGACGAAGATGGCGTGCTCGCTCTCCGCCACCTGGGCGAGGATGCGGTTGAACAGCGAGGCCCTGAGCGCCCCGGCCTTGGTGATCTTGATGCCGATGGAGGCGAGCACTTCCAAGAGCGCCCGCATCTTCTCCAGGGCCGGCTCGTCGTGGACGCGATAGATCAGCGGAGAATTCGCCGCCTCCAGGGTCTCGGCGGCGGCGACGTTGGCCTGGATCATGA